>JBPBPG010000002.1:0-1244375 GCA_050954325.1 Janthinobacterium lividum
GCGCTGGAGTCGAAAGGCTCGGCGGAGAATGTGCAACGCATGCGCTACGAGCCCGGCGTGAAGCTGGCGCTGGTGCAGTCCGACGTCTACCAGGCCTTTCTCGACGAGGCCAAGGCGGGCAACGCCGAAGCCGGAGACATCACTTCAAGAAAGTAGATCAAGGCAACCGCAACATGTCCAAGTTGAGTATTGCCGTGATCTTAAGGCGTAGTTTTTTTCTCTCCGCGTTTTTGCGGACCAGTCGGTGAATCTTTAGAAGACTTTTTTTCTGTTTTTCCCTGGCCTTGCGCCGAGCCTGAACTTTTTGAAGGGTGGGATTTTCCGCCAGCCGAGTCTTTTGTCGATTGAGGCATGTTTGACTTTCAAGAAGGTTTTTGACTCTTCAAGATGACTAAATATTTTTATATCTTCACGTCAGGACAAACTCTCTTTTTATGTAGGCCGATGTTGCATGGTCTGACACTGCAAGCAACCGACTCCCGCTTGGTAAGCTACCGACCGCCTACTAAAGCCGTCACTGATAACAGTTCACATAATCACCAGCAACAACGAGCAGGTTGTTTAATCAAGGTTTACAGGCGTTACGTTTTTTGCTTGATCGTTAAGCAGCCAAGACGGGGGCAAGCCGAGCGCGGCTTTGTGGAAAAGTTCATATTGATTGTCCACAGTGTTGGACCCGCCCTGCGGGGATAAGTCTATTTCCCCAGTGTCTACAGTGCGTGCTTTGGCGATATTGATAGACGGATGCATCGAAGCATGACCATTCCTGTGGAGTTTCAGACCTGCAAGTGCGATCGTATCGGTGTGATCAGCTAGGGACACTCTGCATAACCCGGCCCCAAACCTGCTTGCGATATTTCCATGAAGCAAGGCGATCTGGGCCTGAACCTGACGACCAAGCGCACGCGCAAGCGAGAGTTTCTTGCGCGGATGAACGCGTAATGCCGTGGGCAGCGCTCGTCGAATTGGTGGTGCCCTCTGCACCCGAAAACAAGAAAGGCCGCCCGCCCTTTGCCGTGGAGACGATGCTGCGCATCCACTTCCCGCAGCGATGTTTCACGCTTTCGGACCAGGCGATGGAAGAAGCGCTTCACGACTTACCCCTTATTCCGGGAGTTCGCCAGCCTGGGCCGGGACAGCCGCTTGCCCGATGAGAGCACCATTCTTCGATTCCGCCATCTGCCGGAGCGTCACAAGCCGGCCGATCAGATCCTGGCGCTGGTCAGCGACTTGTTGACTGGCAAGGGCTTGCTGCTCAAGGCCGATACGGTGGTCGATGCCACGCTGGTCGCGGCACCCAGTTCGACCAAGAACAAGGACGGCCAATGCGACCCCGAGAGGTGGTGCAGACCAACGGCTTGGTGCATGGACATGCAGAGCGATGTCTTCGCCGACGCAGGCTGCCGCTGTTCGCGCTGTCCAACCTGTGGATGGCGCGCGGCAAGCTGCTGGATGCGCGGGCATGGGTGCGACCGGTGCACGCTTGATTAGCCTGTGCGAGGCGACGAAGTCGTCGGGCTCATCTTGCGAAACGCTTCATCGAGCACCGAAGCGACGGCCTTTCGACATCTATCGGATCGATCGTCTTCGGATGCAGTGCTGACATCGCATTGTTCAGACCATCCCTAAGGCTTAAGGGCGCGGTCATCGTTCTGACCAGAACCCTGCATGGCGTGACCGAACTGCATGGCTGCGGTCCGCGGTCGAATCTCGAAGATAGCCGCTCATACTGACAACGCGCACCTGACGCAGTGTGCACCTCAAGCCCGGTCTGCGCATGACAGCCTGGTTCGGTCTAGGAGCCTGCCAGACCATTGCCGGCAGGTACGAAAGGAAAAAAAATAAATGAAAGCGCGGCACGCCAGCACCACTGGCTGCTCGAAACGGCGGTTGAAGTCTCGTTCAATACTCTCGAAGAGCACAACCCGACCGCCTATGCAACAATGAAAACCGCTCCGGGGTGTATGCACAAGCATGCTGAGATCCAAACCCGAGAACTTGAACCGGCTCATACCGGCGTAAGGAGAGCAGCATCCGCTCGGGACCCCTTGGCGGGCGCGGACCTTTTCCTTCGGAGCACCCATGCACGAAGGGATTTCAATGAGTCGATCCGCTGCCGATTGCGTCACCTCCAGCACCTGTGGCGCAATGCTAGATGCTGCTTACGCGCGAGTGTTGACCATCGCCGGCTCTGATTCCGGTGGCGGCGCCGGCATCCAGGCCGATCTTAAAACCTTCGCGGCGCTGGGCTGCTACGGCATGAGCGCCCTGACGGCGCTGACCGCGCAGAACACGTTGGGTGTACGAAGCATTCATGGCATCCCAATCGAATTCGTGGCGGACCAGATCGACGCGGTGGCCCAAGACATCGGCCTGGACGCCGTGAAGATCGGCATGCTGCACACGGCGAGCGTGGTGCGAACCGTCGCCGATGCGCTGGACCGGCACCGTGTCGCCACCGTGGTGCTGGACCCGGTCATGGTCGCCACCAGCGGTGCGTGCCTGATCGAATCGGATGCGGTGGTGGCCCTGGTGCGCGAGCTGTTCCCGCGTTCCCTGCTGATCACCCCCAATCTGGACGAAGCCAGCCTCCTGGTCGGTCGCACCCTGCACACCGAGGCCGACATGGAGGCTGCAGGACGCGAGTTGCTGGAGCGCGGCGCGCGCGCGGTGCTGGTCAAGGGCGGGCATCTGGCCGGCGACACGGTCAGCGATCTGCTGATGATTCCGGGCACGGCGCCGCTGTGGCTGCGCCAGTCGCGCATCGAAACCGCGAACACCCACGGCACCGGATGTACCCTTTCCAGCGCGATCGCGGCCTTTCTGGCGCTGGGCAGCAATCTGGCCGAGGCCGTGCGGCAGGCGCATGGGTATGTACGTGCAGCCCTGATCGCCGGGGCCGCCGTGCGCACGGGCGCTGGCAGCGGACCGCTGAACCATTCGCATGCGCCACTGCCCATGCGCATCCACACCGCCACGCGCTCGCGGCCATGAGTGCCGCTTTGTTTCCGGGGATGCAGCGGATGGTCGACCGGCTGCTCGTCTTCATCGCACAGGACGGCTGCGGCGATGCGGAATTCGACGCGCTGGCCGCAGAGCTTTTCGCTTTCCAGTACGAACACGACGCGGCGTTGCGCCGTTTCTGCCAACGCCGTGGCGTCACGCCACGACACGTGCGCGGCTGGCGCGACATACCGGCGGTACCGATCAGCGCCTTCAAGGACGCGATCCTCAGCTGTCTGCCGCCCGCCGAATGCGAGCGCGTCTTCATGACCAGCGGCACCACGCGCGAGGACGCGAGGGGACTCAACCACCACCCGACCATCGCGGTATGGGACGCTTCGATGCGGCGCAATTTCGCCCAGCGCTTCATGCAGGGCAGCGGTCCGCTGCCCATGTCGATCCTGTTTCCGTCCGAACAGGAATTGCCGAACTCCTCGCTGGCGCGCTATCTGTCGCTGGCGGCGCGAGAGTTCGGCGCCAGTGGCAGCAGCGCGCACGGCATCGGTCCCGGTGGCATGCAGATCGCCCAGGTCTGCACGGCGCTCGACCATGCCGTCGAAACGGGCAGGCCCGTCGCGATCCTCGGCGCGAGCTACAGTTTCGTGCATCTGCTGGATGCGCTGGCCGAACGCGGTCGCCGGTTCGCCTTGCCGGCAGGCAGCCGGATTCTCGATACCGGCGGCTACAAGGGCCAGTCGCGCACGCTGGAACTGCGGGCGTTCTACGACGCGCTGGGCGAAGGTTTCGGGGTGAGCCCGGCGAGCTGCATCAACATGTACGGCATGACCGAGCTGAGTTCGCAGTTCTACGACAGCGGCAACGCGACGCTGCCGTCGGTCAAGTCGGGACCGCACTGGGTGCGCACGCGGGTGGTCCATCCGCTGACGGGCGACGAGATGCCGCACGGTGAACGCGGGCTGCTGGTGCATTGCGACCTCGCCAATTTCAACTCGGCCACAACCATCCTGACCGAGGACATGGGCATGGCCGCGGACGGCGGCTTTCTTCTGCTCGGACGCGCCGAAGGCGTCGAAGCCAAAGGTTGCTCGATGGCGATGCAGGAATTCCTGCGGGCTGTTTCGCCATGAACGTCGCCGCCTGGAGAGCTGGCCATCTTCCCGGCATCGACGCAGCCGAAGTGCGCTGGCACACGCTGCCGTTCGCCGCACACGGTCGCGAACTCCAGGTCGAGGTGCCGATCCTCACGGCACCTCAGATGCTGGCCGTGACGCGCACGGTCCGGCAGGCTGCACGCGAGCGGCTCCAGGCCATGCCGGTGGACGAGATCATCGAGGTGCTGGGCGCCGTCGTCACGCGCCTGCTCGAGCCGACCGACCCGCGGCGCCGTGAACTCGACGACCTGTTGCCGGTGGTCACAGGCTTCGACCCGGAGATGGTGCAGCTCGGCCTGACCGCCTGCCTGCAGGGCTTCCGTGCACCGCAGCTGCGCCGGTTCGTCGCCCAGGACTTCAGCAACCCGAAAATCCTGGACGGCTTCCAGCCGGCGCTCAAGGGCGGCGCCGTGCGCGCCTTCGGTCCGAGCCTGCTGGCCCACGTCTGGGCCGGCAACGTGCCCGGGCTGCCTTTGTGGAGCATGGCGTGCGGCCTGCTCGTGAAGGCGGGAAACATCGGCAAGCTGCCCAGTGCCGAACCGGTCTTCGCCAGCGTGGTGGCACGCCTGATCGCCGAACTGCACCCCCCGCTGGCCGACGCACTCGCGGTGGTCTGGTGGCAGGGCGGCGGCGTCCCGGGAGTGGACGCGATCCTGTTCCGCGAATCGGAAACCGTGCTCGCCTACGGCGGCGATGCGGCCCTGCAGGCGTTGCGCGAGCGCGTGCCGGTCACCACGCGCTTCCTGCCCTACGGCCACAAGCTCGGCGTCGCGCTTGTCGGCCGTGCCGCACTCGACCGCCTGCATGGGCCGGCGAGCGCGCGGCTCGCCGCACGCGACGTGGCACGGTACGAGCAGCAGGGGTGCTACTCGCCGCATGTCGTGTATGTCGAGCGCGGCGGCGAAGTGTCGCCACGCGCCTTTTCCCACTACCTCGCCGCCGAGCTGGCCAACCTGCAGCATCGCCATCCGGCGCGGGTGCTGACGCTCGACGAAGCCGCGGCCGTCGCCCGCTGGCACCAGGCCGCCGAATGGAACGAGAGCTTGGAACTCATCGGGAACGACCGCTGCGGCTGGACGGTGGTCTTCAGCGACGTCCTTGAACCGCTCGCGCCGACCCCCGGCCAGCGGTGCGTGTTGGTGAGCGCCGCGGACGCGCTCGACCGAGTCGTGCCGCTGCTCGCGTCACACGCACCGGTGCTGCAGACGGTAGGGCTGGCGACCACGCCGGAACTGCTCTACGGGTTGGCGGAACGGCTCGGCCAGGCCGGCGTCACTCGCATCGCGCCGCTGGGTTCGATGACGCAACCC
The DNA here is from genome assembly GCA_050954325.1 of Janthinobacterium lividum. GTDB lineage: Bacteria > Pseudomonadota > Gammaproteobacteria > Burkholderiales > Burkholderiaceae_C > Variovorax. The sequence goes on from JBPBPG010000002.1 coordinate 5,426, forward strand.
GAGCCGGGCTGGCATCACGACGGGCGCTTCAGCCTGGCCGACCTGGTGCGGATGGTCGAGATCGATGCGGCGACCGAGCGCGCCGCCGATCGACTCGCTCCCTATGCGCAGGAAGAGCCTCGGTGAGCTTTCTCGCTTTCCAGGATGTCGCATTCCGCTTCCCGGGCGCCGCGCCCGTCATCGACGGCGTTACGCTGGCGCTCTCGGCCGGCGAGATCCACTGCCTCGTCGGCCGCAGCGGCTGCGGCAAGACCACCCTGCTCAAGCTGGCCGCCGGCCTGCTTTCGCCCACCGCCGGCCAGGTCTTGCCAAGCGACAGCACCCGTCTGGACCCGACGCGGGCGGGCTTCGTGTTCCAGGCGCCCACCTTGCTCGAATGGCTGCGGGTGCGCGACAACGTGCTGCTGCCCGTCGCGCTGAAGCGTCGGCCGACGCCCGACGACGTGCGAGGCGCCGACGCGCTGCTCGCCGGGCTCGGGCTGGCGGGCCTGTCCGACCGCTACCCGCGCCAGCTCTCCGGCGGCCAGCAGAGCCGCGTCGCGCTGGCCCGGGCTATGCTGCCGGCGCCGCCCCTGCTGCTGCTCGACGAGCCCTTCGCCGCGCTCGACGCACTGACCCGCGAAGAGCTCCAGCACGACCTGCGCGCGCTGGCGAAGGCACGTGGCACCACGGTGATGTTCGTCACGCACGACGTCGGCGAGGCCGTTTTCCTGGGTGACCGGTCATCGGTCCTCGCGCAGGGCCGGCTGGTTCGGACCATCGAGAGCCCATCCGATGCACGACGCGACACCGTCGCCTTCAACGCCACCTGCACTGTGCTGCGCGCAGCTTTGGCGCGAAGCCCTCCGGCCGACGAAAGAGCCTGCATGGAGGCTTCCTGATGACCGCGCGCGCAGCCGGACTGCTGCTGGCAGCGGGACTGATCCTGGTGTGGGAGTTCGCCGCGCGCGGCTTCGGCGTATCGGCGCTGGTGCTTCCGCCGCCGACGGCGGTGGCGCGGGTGCTCTGGAGCGGGTTGGCCAGCGGCTTCTTCTGGCCGCACCTGCGCGTCACCGCGCTGGAATTCGTGCTCGGGTTCTCGTGCGGCTGCGTGTCGGGTTTCGGCGCCGGCGTGTTGCTGGCCGAACACGCCGGTCTGCGGCGCGTGCTGCTGCCGTACGTCGTGACGATCCAGGTCGTGCCCAAGCTGGCGCTGATGCCGCTCTTCATCGTCTGGTTCGGCTTCGGCCTGATGCCGACGGTCGTCGTGACGGCGCTGATCTGCTTCTTCCCGTTGCTGGAGAACACCGTCACGGGGTTGGCCCAGGTGCCGCCGGAGCGCCTCGAGCTGTTCCGCATGATGGGCGCGAGCCGCATGCAGACGCTTCGGCGCCTGAAACTTCCCACCGGGCTGCCCTCGATCCTCGCCGGCCTGCGCATCGCCGTGGTGCTGGCCCTGGTCGGAGTCGTGGTGGGCGAGTTCATCGGCGCCGGCCGGGGCCTGGGCGCGCTGATCATCGCCGCGCAGGGCAGCATGGACACGCCACTGATGTTCGCCGTGCTGGTGCTCGTCTCGCTCCTGGGCCTGGGTGCCTACCGGGCCGCGCTGCTGCTGGAGCGCCGGCTCCTGCGTCCCTATTCGTCCACATCGTGAACCCTGCCATGTCCCTCCATCGCCGCCACCTGCTCGCCGCCGCTGCGGCATCGATCCCCATGCTGTCCCGAAGTCAGATCCAGACGGAGAAGATCACCGTGGCCGGCTGGAGCAAGCCGATCACCGAAGTCATGCCGTTGCTGGTGGACCCCGACAAGGGCTTCTACCGCGCCCGAGGCATCGAACTCGTCTACGCGTCCGGCGCCGGCGGCGGCGACGCGATCCGGAACATTTTGAGCGGCCAGGCCGATGTCGCCTTCACCGACCCGGGTTCGCTCTTCGCCGCGCTGGACAAGGGCGAACGGCTTCGCGCCGTCTACGACATCTATCCGCAGAACGTGTTCAACGTGGTGTCGCTGCGCAAGAGCGGCATTCGCACGCCGGCCGATCTCAAGGGCAGGAAGATCGGCGTGTACAGCCTGTCGAGCGGCACCCGGCAGAACCTGCAGGTCCTGCTCCACCAGGCCGGGTTGCGCGAATCGGACGTGACGGTGGTGGTGACGGGCCTGCTCAATTTCGCGCCGCTGCTGCAGGGCCAGGTGGACGCCACCGCCGCGACCGACACCGGACTGGCGACCGGCCGGCACCGCGGCCTGAGCGACCTGGACGTGATCGAGGTCGGAAAGTACCTGAACGTCTCCAGCGACCTCTTCGTCGTGAAGGAGGACGTGTACCGGCAACGCAAGGACGCGTTGCGCCGCTTCCTGCTGGCCTACCGCGATGCAGCCGGCTGGATGTCGGCCCAGCCCGAGGAAGCCGCGCGCCTGGCGCGCACCCGCGCCATCGACGGCACCGATCCGGAACTGGCGCTGGAAGTCGTCCGGCTGCGCAACGCCGCGAGCACGTCCGGACTGACGCGCCGCGAAGGCCCCGGAACCATGGATGTCGCAGCGCTGCAGAAGGCGGCCGATGTCTACAGGCAGCTCGGGCTGATCGAGCGTGCGATCGACATGCGGCAGGTCGTCGCCGGCGACCTGCTGCCGGGGACGTCATGATCGCGGCGGAATTCGCCGGCAAGGCGGTGCTGGTCACGGGTGCCTCGCGCGGTATCGGAGCGGCGATCGCACGGGCCTTCGCGGCGCGCGGCGCCATGGTCGGCGTCAACTACCTGAGCGACGAAGGGGCCGCACACGAGGTGGTGCGCGCCTGCATCGATGCCGGCGGCGAGGCGCAGGCGCTGCAGGCCGACGTGACGGTGCCCGCGCGGACGACGGCGCTGGCGGCGCGGATGCTCGACGCCTTCGGCCGCATCGACGTGCTCGTGAACAACGCGTTCGCACCCTACGGCTTTGACCCCGAGCACCGCCAGGAATTTGCCGGACTCGCCTGGTCCGACTACCAGCGGCAGTACGAAGGCTCGGTCGGCGCGGCCTTCCATCTCTGCCAGGCAGTGCTGCCGCACCTGGCCGGCCGTGGGGGCGCCATCGTCAACATCGTCAGCGACCTGGTGGAAGACCCGGTGGTCCCGTACCACGACTACGGCACAGCCAAGGCCGCGTTGGTCGGTTTCAGCCGCCAGCTCGCCGCCGAAGCCGGGCCGCTGGGCGTGCGGGTCAACTGCGTCGCGCCGGGACTCGTCCATCCGACCCGGGGCAGCGCCGCCACGCGTGCGGCGTTCCGGGAGTCGCTGATGGCCGCGACACCGCTGCGCCGTCTGGCACGTCCGGAAGATGTCGCCGGGCCGGTCGTGTTCCTGGCCTCGCCGGCGAGCGCGTTCATGACCGGCCAGGTTTTGTTTGTCGACGGTGGGAGGGTGATGCGATGAAGTGGCAAGTGATCGATGGAAAGACGCTGACGGCGCAGGCGGCCTTGCGCGACAGCGAAGAACGTATCGCGCGAGGTGCCGACGCCGTGGTGCTTCACGGCGTCGGCGGCGAGCCGCTGCACTGGCTGCACGGTGCTCATGCGCAGGGCTGGATGCGGCCCGACGGCACATTGCCGCCGGCATCCGCGACGGCGTTCGAGCAGGAATGGCGATCCTGGCGCCAACGCGGTTTCGTGGCCGTCGACGCCGCCCTGCTGGCACTGGCCGGGCCGGAGTGTCGCCTGCCGACGCTGTCGTGGGACGCCCGGCCGCCCCCCGAACGCTCGCATCGGGTCGGCACGAGCGAATCATCGTTGGGGATCTACGCCATCGTCGACAGCGTCGCGCGCCTGCAGCAGGTGATCGACGCCGGCATCACGACCGTGCAGTTGCGCATCAAGCCGCCCGCCGACCCCGACCGTGGATGGCAGGACGCCCTGCGCGTCGCGCTGCGAACCGGCATCGCGACCGCACGGGCGGCAGGCGCGCGGCTGTTCGTCAACGACCATTGGCGGCTCGCCGCCGAACTGGGCGCAGAAGCGGTCCACCTCGGGCAGGAAGACCTGCTGGCGCTGGGCGAGCCCGGTCGCGCTGAACTGCATGCGACCGGCCTGGCCCTGGGCATCAGCTCCCACGCGGTGTGGGAGCTCTGCCGTGCCCGCACGCTGGCGCCGCGCTATATCGCCTGCGGTCCGGTCTGGCCGACCACCACCAAGGAGATGCCGTGGACGCCGCAGGGCCTGGACAACCTCGGATGGTGGTGCCGGGTGGCCGGCACGCCGGTGGTGGCGATCGGCGGCATCCTGCAGCACGCGCAGGTGGAGCAGACGGCGGCCGCCGGTGCCGGCGGCGTCTGCGTGCTCCGCGGCCTGGGCGATGCACCCGGCACCACCGCACCCGCGTTGCAGGCCGCCTTCGCGCGCGGTCGTTCGCGCTTCGACGACGGCTTGCGACCCCTGTGGCCGCATCCGACGCTGACGGAGCACCCATGACGAAGAAGCTGCGCATCGGCATCGCCGGCGCGGGATTGCTGGGCCGGCTGCTTGCCTTCACCCTTGCGCGGCGGGGCCACGCGGTGGATGTGCACGACCCGGCCGACGGCCCGCAGACCCGCGGTGCGGCAGGCTGGACCGCCGCGGGCATGCTGAGCCCGCTGGCCGAGCTCGAGACCGGGGACGAACGGGTTTTCGCCTGGGGCATGCGGTCGCTGGAACTGTGGCCGCAGGTGCTGCGCGAACTGAACATGCCGGTGGAGTGTCGCCAGGATGGCAGCCTGCTCGTTGCGCATCGCGAAGACGCCGGCGCCGCGCGGCGCGTTTTGGACCTCATCGCACGCAAGGCACCGGGACAGCATCGCGCCGAACCGCTCGCGGCCGATCGGCTCGCGGCGCTGGAGCCGGCACTGCGTCCGGGTCTGAACGGCTGGCTGCTGCCCGGCGAGGGCCGCATCCACACCGTGCAGGCAATGCAGGCGCTGCTGGCCGGCGCCGAGGGCGTGCGGTGGCATTGGGACAGCCGGGTCGAGACGGTCGAGCCGCACGCGTTGCGACTGCCGGACCGGCGCGAACCGTTCGACTGGGTCTTCGACGTCCGCGGACTGGGTGCGCGGCCGCAGCTGCCGGTGCGTGGCGTCCGCGGCGAGATCTTCTGGCTGCAGGCGCCGGACCTCGGCCTGCTGCGACCGGTGCGTCTGCTGCATGCGCGGCATCGCGTCTACGTGGTGCCTCGCGCACCGGATCTCGTCGTCGTGGGCGCCAGCGAGATCGAGAGCGAAGACCGCTCGCCGGTGACGGTGCGCACCACGGTCGAGCTGCTGGCGGCGGCACACAGCATCCTGCCGGCGCTGGCCGAGGCGCGCATCGTCCATTCCGAAACCAACCTGCGTCCCGCCCTTCCCGACAATCAGCCGTTGCTGACGACGGTGCCGGGCATGACGCGCATCAACGGACTGTTCCGCCACGGGTGGCTGATCGCACCGGCCCTGGTCGAGAATGCCCTGGAGTCATCGATATGCTGAACATCCAACTGAACCGCGACCGCATGCAGGCGCCCGACGGCGCGACACTCGCCAGCCTCATCGCCGCGTTGCCGGAGGTGCCGACATCGTTGGCCACGGCCGTCAACAGCGAATTCGTCCCGCGCGGAATGCGCACCACGTACGCCTTGAAGGAAGGCGACGTGGTCACGACCTTCATGCCCATCACCGGAGGCTGAGACCATGACCTTTTCCATCGGCGGCGTCGAACTCGAAAGTCGCTTCTTCCTCGGCACGGCCAGCTATCCGTCGCCCGACGTCCTGCTGGGGGCGGTGCGTGCATCCGGCACGGAAGTCATCACCGTGGGGCTGCGTCGCCAGCTTGCCGGCGGCGATGGCGGTGCCGGCGACAGCTTCTATAAATTCGTACGCGAGAGCGGTGCGCATCTGCTGCCGAACACTGCCGGGTGCACCACGGCGCGCGAGGCGGTGAACTTGGCGCGGATGGCGCGCGAGGTCTTCGGCACGCACTGGATCAAGCTGGAAGTCGTCGGCGACGAGTACACCCTGCAGCCCGATCCCTTCGAGCTGGTCGTTGCGGCGCGCGAATTGGCGGCCGACGGATTCGAGGTGTTCCCGTATTGCACAGACGACCTCGTGACCTGCAACCGTCTGCTCGATGCAGGCTGTCGCATCCTGATGCCGTGGGGGGCGCCGATCGGCTCCGGGCAAGGGCTGCTGAACCCGAGCGCGCTGCGTACGTTGCGTGCCCGTTTTCCCGATGTGCCGATGATCGTGGACGCCGGCATCGGCTCGCCGCGCGACGCGGTGCAGGCGATGGAAATGGGCTACGAGGCCGTGCTGGTCAATTCGGCGGTGGCGCTCGCGCACGACCCGGTCGCGATGGCGGGCGCGTTCCGGCTGGGTATCCAGGCAGGCCGCATCGCATACGACGCGGGCATCATGGCCAAGCAGGACATGGCGGTGGCGACGACGCCCGTGACCGGCAGGCCTTTCCTTTTGTCGTAAAGAGTTGCAAACGCCCTGCGACGCCATCGGCCTCGACTGCGAAGGCGCTCGGTTCGCAGACTTTGGCAATCGGCCGACCTGCGAAGCACGGGTCACGGGCGTCGCACTGGAAAACCGCCTGCGGCGGCGAACGCGTACCAGGTCACGAACGAATCCGCTTCGGTTTTCTGGCGAGGCGCGAGACGTGGGCCATCGAGCTGCAGTCACCTGCACCACACCAGGGAAGGGCCGATGGACGTGAAGAAAATTGCCTGTCCTTCCAATTTCGCATCGGTTGGCACCATGTGTCCGCAGGGTGACGGGTTCGAAAGCACATCGTTGAGAACGGCGTCTGCGCCTACGGTGTAGTGCAGTAGAAGTGGCCGAGCGCCGAGACTTCGTGCGGCTGTAATGTCGCTGATCCTCATGGGCGATGTGAGAACCCAAGTCTGTGACTTCGAGCAATGCAAGAAGTCGCAGACCTGACGTAGCACAGAGGTTCGGACACGACGAGGCGCTCGCCGCCCAGAACCATCCAGCTTTCGAGCTCACGCGGACGAAGCAAGCGCGAATGGTTCAGGACAAACTGCACGGCGATGAGCGATGGTTTGCTGAAATTGCAGCAGCCAATCAAGAGATACACCGCCTGCGAGTCGAGCGAAGGTCCGAAACAGCCCGCGCACTTCGAAAATCTCATGGACTGGATTTGGTGCTCACACCTGATGGCACAAACGCATACTGATGAAAAGAACCTACCCCGAACTGAAAAATGAAATAGCTCGACTGCAGGCAGAAGCCGAAAGGGTGCGGCAATTTGAGCTTCCCACGGTCATCGCCGAGCTGAACCTGCTTATCGAGCACTATCAACTTACCCACTCGATGATTTTCGGCATCTCTCGCAACGCAGACCCAGGCCGGCCGAAGACCGTCATGGTCCCCAAATACGTGGACCAGGCGACCGGTAACACTTGGACCGGGCGCGGTGCGAAGCCACACTGGCTGGCCGAAGCGCTCGAGGCCGGCACCTTGGCGGAAAACTTCCTGGTCAGCTGATTGCATCTGTACCGTGCGCGCTGGCAGGGGTTCACTTCAACCAGCCGCAGAACTGGCTCGGTGCTGACCGGCATTTGAACGAAGCGATGTCCCCTGGACGTTCATGTGCGGGCGACCACCCTGCGTCGTCGACGCGATGTCGCCGACCACCCTCCATCAGCGCGTGATCTGAAATCGGTCTTTTGTCGGACGGGCAAGAAGTCGACGTGGGACGGTCGGATGCAGCAATGCTGCCGGAGAAGGGGCAACCTCTCGGAAGCTCGCGTGCTGCCCGTGGGTGCCGACTGTTTCGACTGTCAGGTAAGACTTCCGCCGTCATTGACGTGAAGCACTTCACCGGTCAGATAAGGATTGGTCAGCATGAAAAATGCAGACTTTGCCAAATCTTCGGGTGCGCCGACCTTGCGGGCAGGGAGCTTCGTCGCGAGGTCGGCAAAAAATGCCTTGCGACTCGCTTCGTCCACGAAGCTCCAGCCTTTGGTCTCGACGACCCCGGGAGAGATCGCATCGACGCGGACCGGTGCGAGTTCCACGGCCAGGGCACGGGCCCAGGCCTTCAACGCTCGCGTTGAGCGCTGGAACCATCGACGTACCTGTTCCGGGACGATCGGCGGCCAGTCCGGAGAAAAACAGCACCGATCCACCTGCATTGAGTCGGCCGATGCCGTACTGCACCAGATTGACCGGGCCCAAAATTTGCCAGCCAGCACGTTTCCGATGGCAACGCGGTTCATGCTTGCCAGGGGATCGTAGGTCGGGTCGGCGGCGGTCGACACGAAATAGTCGAATTCATCGATCTTGGTGAACCCCGCCTGGGCCGATGCCGCGTCCCCTAGGTCTATTTGAACGGTGACCGCCTTGCCGCCGAGCCGTACCGCGGCGTCCGCCAGCTTGGTTGCAGAGCGGCCGAGAATGGTGACACGGGCGCCTTGCGCGAGCGCGAGCGCGACGGACGCGATGGCGAACCGATTCCGCTGTTGCCGCCGGCGACGACGAGGTGTTTGTCTTGAAGTTTCATCGTCGGATTCCTTGATTGGTGATTGGTGATGGGTGGTGCAGGGTGTGAGGTGAATGGTCGATCCGTCGCATCTGCCTGACGAAGGAAGAAGGCGAGTGCCATGGCAAGCCAGCCCTGCCGTCATGGGAACGAGCGCAGAGATGCTGCTGGCGAGTCCTCCAAGACTGGACCCCGCTGCAATCCCTATGTTGAAAGCCGCGATGTTCATTCCAAAAGCCAGTTCGGGATTGCCGCGAGGGTTCCGATGTGCGGCAACGAGAACCGTTTTCTGCAGGACTGCGCTGGCGGGCTACGGGGCCACCACCATGGCCAACGCGCTCCTGCGCCAGTACTTCCCCGAAGACACCGACCTGTCTCGCGGGAGCGAGCAAGAGACTGAAGCCGTAGCCCGCACCTTGAGCAACAGGCCACGCAAAACGTTGGGGTGGAAGACACCAGCCGAGACCTTGAACGAGTACCTAGAATCAATTCGACAACCCGGTGTTGCGACGACCGGTTGAATCCGCCAGCGGGTTCCGCAACCCGTTGAGGAAACACTCGAAATTGGATTACCTCGGCCCGGTGCGATTCGAGGCGCGACAGCGCTTGAAGGAGCAGGCAAACCGGCCGGGAAACTGGAGGAAGCCCACCACTGGCCGATCCGGTCCTTTCCTACAGCTGGCTCGGACATGCGAATGATCAGCTCTCGGTTTTAGCAGGAGCCTACATGAGCGACGATTCCCCACAAACGCCTTCGCGCCGCAAAGCCATCAATCTGCTGGGCGCCAGCCTGGCAGCGGCACCAATGGTGCTTTCCACCAACGCTGCCGCGCAGGGACAGCCGCAGCAGGGCCCGAGCGGCGTCCGCCGTTCGGGCCTCGAGGACCCCCGCAACAAATATCCCAAGCCGCCTTTCGCCGAACAGCAGCAACCCTGGCCGGGCTTGGCGGGCAACATGAATCCGCGCCCTGACCACGGGGAAACCAGCTATGTTGGATCGGGCCGGTTGATGGGACGCAAGGCGCTGATCACCGGCGGAGATTCGGGCATGGGTCGTGCAGCTGCCATCGCCTATGCGCGTGAAGGGGCCGACGTCGCCATCAACTACCTGCCCGCCGAGGAGCCGGACGCTCGCGAGGTCGTGGCCCTCATCCGGGAGGCTGGCCGCAAGGCGGTAGCCATCCCAGGGGACCTGCGCGACGAGGCCTTCTGTCGTCGTCTGGTGGAGGAAGCGTTGAGCGGACTCGGTGGCCTCGACATCGTGGTTTGCAATGCCGGCCGCCAGCAGGCGCGCGGCTCGATCCTCGACCTCTCCACGGAGGATTTCGACGCCACCATGAAGACCAACATCTATGCGCCTTTCTGGATCATCAAAGCGGCGTTGCCGCACCTGCAGCCCGGCTCGGCCATCATCGGAACGACCTCCGAGCAGGCTTACGATCCTTCTCCCGACCTCTACGACTACGCACAAACCAAGGCGGCCACGATGAACTATGTGAAATCGCTGGCGAAACAGCTCGGTCCCAAGGGCATCCGGGTCAACGGCGTGGCACCGGGTCCCGTCTGGACGCCGCTGCAGGTCTCCGGGGGCGCCACCGAAGGCAAGGTCGTCACCTTCGGCGCGACCGCGCCGCTCGGGCGTCCCGGGCAGCCCGTGGAATTGGCCGGCATCTATGTGCGTCTTGCTGAAAGCGACGGCAGCTACACCACTGGCAACATCTACGGCGCAGGCGGCGGCCAGGGGAATCCGTGATGCTGAATGAAGGCCCTAGGGCGTCCACACCTCAGGAATTTGCCCAGTCGGCGGCCCAGACCGACGGCTACGAATCGGCCGCTGCTCAGACTGCGCTGGCCCAGAGCCGCAGTCCGCAGGTGCGTAAGTTTGCCGAGCAGATGCTCGCCGACCACGCTCGCACCGGGCAGGCGGTACGCGATGCGGCTCTGGCTTCCGGACTCGCACCACCCGAGCCGCACATGGGCGGTGACCAAATGCGCTTCCTCGCAAGTCTGCAAAGCCTGCGCGGTACCGAGTTCGACCGCGAATACGCGCGCCAGCAAGTGCTGGTCCACACGAGTGCGTTGACCACAATGCGGAGTTATGCGGCGAAAGGTTCAGACCCGAATTTGCGCCGTGCGGCGGTCTTCGCCCTTCCAATCATCGACCACCATCTGCAAATGGCGCGCCAGATGAAAGACGCACTCGGCGGAGCCTGACGCCTGCCTCACAACGCGCGTGAATTGCGCCGACGACAGCCCTTTGGCAGCGCAGCGTCGCGAGGCGCGTCAGGAGATGGAGCGATGTGGCATTCGGTCCTGGCAGACCTTTCGGACGTTGTGGAACAGCGTAAAAAGTAGCTGAATGCTTGGTTTCGGACGGCTTTCGGATGTCCGGCCCGGAAAATTCCGGGCTTTCCTTCTGGGGCCGATCGCTGCCACCCGGGCGACGGGTGTTTTGCCGGTTCCGACGTCACAGTTGCTGAGGTGGCTGGCAAACGGGCACGGCATCGCACCTCCCCCCATCGGCGAATATCTGTCCGGAATATCAGCCCGATGCCGACATTCACCGGCAGTTCGTGCAAGGGGCGGAACTCCACGCTGCGGGTCGTGTATTGCACATTGCCCTGCAAAATAAGTGCAATGCCGAGCCCGCTGCCCATAACGGGGCCGCGAACGCTCGCAGCCCGAAGCGCGTTCCGGCGCGATCAGCCGAATGATCGAAATGGCCGAGAACCTGGCGCGCGACCACGGCATTCGCCGCGAGGAGGCCGATGCTTTCGCGCTGTGCAGCCACCAGCGGGCGGCGGCGGCTCGGGCCTCGGGCAAGTTCGTCGAGGAGGTCGTGCCGGCGAGCCTGCTGCAGCGCAGGGGCGATCCGGTGCTGGTCGACCGCGAGGAAGGCATTCGTGCCGACCGCACGCTGGACCGGTTGGCCAAACTCGGACCGATCCAGAAATGCGCACCGCGACGACCGGCAATGCCTGCCAGCAGAACGATGCGACGGCGGCCTGCCTGATCGTGGCGCAAGACGAGCCGAAGGCATCGGGCCTCACGCCGATCGGTTACCTGCACCAGAATGCACCGTAGGTATGGAGGGCTTCGGCGGATCGTCGAATCAGCACAGTACTCGACGTCTGGCGGCACGAGCACCTCGAAACAGTCATTTAGCGCATTCCAGCCGCGCTGGGCAGATCTCTGCGACCTCGACTGCAATGGTTCAACATCGAAAAATAAATTGGAAAATTAAAGACGTGGATATCAGCGTTAACACCTAGTACAAAAGGCGCAGATGTTGCGAAAAATACCGGATGCGTGCCAATTGCGACCTAATTTTCAAAATTTTCGTAGTAGACATGACGAAAAAAATCCAAGCCTTCCGGTCAAAAGCCGATGCGGGTTTTCACTTGGCGTTCTTCGGGCTCGCAAGCGCGACGCTCGTTGGGTCGTATCCTGTGCTTCGTCCGGGACTTCGCCTTTCGAGCCAAGTTTGCAAGTTGACCATTCTCGAAATCGCTCTGTGGGCAAGAAATTCTGCCTGAAAATGAATAATCCACCTGCGCTTGTCTTTTTTAAAAAATCAGTGCATCGGCTGGTCGAATATGGTGATTTATCAAGACAGCCGTTTGCCAGCAAGTGCGCGTGCACCTGAAAAGCGTGTATTGCGGGATTTTTTAATGCCAGCTGTTGTCGACCGCCGTTGACAAAAATCGGATCAACGAAATAACGATAACGCCAATGCGAACGACGATGTCAATTGGCAATTAGAAAGTTCATATGAAAAACCTCAATCATTCTGCGCGTATTGCTATTGGCATGGCTTGCTCCGCACTGATCGCCGGGTGTGGTGGCGGAGGCAGCCATAACGATTCGATCTCGAATTTCGACGTTTCATCCGACGGGATCACTGCGACGACCCTGCAGGGCACGATCAAAGGCAAGGTCAACGCGACCACGTTCAGCTTCCGCGGTATTCCATTTGCCCTTGCTCCTGTCGGAGCGCGTCGATGGCAGCCGCCCGTGGCTGCGCCTTCCTGGAGCAGCCCGATCGACGCAACCAAGTTCGCCAATCACTGTCCGCAGCCGACCGCCGCAGGCGCGACCATCGATGGCAGCGAAGACTGCCTGTATCTGAATGTTTATACGCCCACGGCCATCGGCACCGCGACACCCGGCAATCGCCGACCGGTGATGGTTTGGTTCTACGGCGGAGCCAACGCACAAGGCGCAAGCGACTATTACGACCCGACGCCGCTGGTTCAGCAGGAGGACGTGATCGTCGTGACTGTCAACTATCGCATTGGCGCTCTTGGCTTTCTGGCTCACCCGGCTTTGGATGCCGAAGGACATACCAACGTCAATTACGGCGTAATGGACCAGCAGCTTGCTTTGAAGTGGGTTAGGGACAACATTGCGAGCTTAGGTGGAGATGCAGGCAATGTGACCATTTTCGGCGAGTCTGCCGGCGGTCTCAACGTCACGACGCACCTTGCGTCTCCACTTTCCGCCGGACTGTTTCAAAAAGCCATTATCCAAAGTGGCGCATACCAGTTGGACACTTCGCCACTCGCTGCGGCAGAGACCATGGGCACCTCCTTCGCCACACGCTTGGGTTGCACTGACCAGTCGGCAACTTGCCTGCGCGGTAAAAGCGTTGCTGAAGTGATTGCGCAACAAGGTACGGTCAATACTGCCGGCAGCGCATTCCCGCAATCGACGCAGGACGGCAAAGTGCTGGTTGAGTCGCAGCGCAGCGCGATTGTTGCCGGCCGTATCAATCGCGTGCCCGTCATGCAGGGCTACAACGCGCATGAAGGCCGTGCTTTTACGTCGCCAACAATCACCGTAGCTGGCTACCAAGCGACCATCGGCGCCTTCGCTGCGGGCACGGGCAAGACTGCGGCTGATGCACTCGCGCTGTATCCGCTGTCGACTTACGGCACGCCTTTCGAAGCCGCCAGTGCTGCGCTCGGTGACTTTGGCTTTGCATGTTCAGGCCGTAATTCGAATCAGGCACTTTCGCAGTGGGTTCCAACCTATGCTTATGAATTTCTCGACGAGAACGCCAGTGTCCTGGGTTCGAGCCATGGGTCTGAAATCATCTACCTCATGGATGTAAACAGTGCCGCAGGTACTGGCAGCAACTCGGGTCGTGGTTGGGCTGGCACCGGGGATAGCCTCGCATTGTCACGGACCATGCGCAAGTACTGGGCTCAATTCGCCCGCACTGGAAATCCAAACGCCACCGGTATTCCGACTTGGACACCTTATCTTTCGGTTACCGACAACGTGCAATACCTTACGCCACCCACGCCAGTCCAAGATATGCATACCTCGACACGGCATCTTTGCTCTTTTTGGGGATGATGCTCGATTTGGTCGTCGACCGATTCAGACCCGGATCGGCCTGCCCCGACCTTGTGCCCGTAGCGCTCTTCGCCAGATGACGGCGTTGCTGCACAACTTCTCATCCAGGCCTGCTGAACATGTGATCTCTGCAGTCTGGGGTGATGAAGATGCTGGGAGAAGGTGAATGGAAGAAGAGACACCGAGCACGAAAAGAACGTTTTCGGACGAGTTCAGGCGGGAAGCGGTGAAACTGGTCAGGCGGCCCGGAGTGAAGGTCACACATTGCGCGGGACCTGGGCATATAGCAGAGCGTGCTGTGTCGATGGGTCAGCCAGAAGCATGGAAATGTGCTCGACAGGCGACCCAACAAGCCATTGCGCAGAGAGTCGGCATCTGAGGTAGAGCGCCTTCAACGGGAGTTGCGTCGGGTCACCACGGAGCGCGACATCCAAAAAAGTGCTCGGCTACTTTGCGAGGGACCCGCAGTGAAGTATGCCTTTATCGTTCGCCATGGCGGCGTGTGGTTCACGCGGGTCATGTGCTGGGCGATGAACGTCTCGGCCAGCGGGTTCCATGAACGATTCGGTCGTGCCGCCGGCGAGCAAGGTCGAACATCACGGATGCCTCGGCCAGACGGCGACCACGAAGTCGAGCGCACTTTGACGCAGTTGCATAAGCAACTCCGGATTCGTGCCTTCAACGACGCGCCCGATCGCGCGGGGATATGCCGCCTGGAAACGGAGCACCGCATCCGGGGCCAGGGCCATGGCCGCGATAGGCGGCACTTGCGTCGTCACGAGCGATGGTTCGTCGGTGCTCGTGCTACCGCCCATCTGGTTCAACGCGTCGTCCAGAAGCCCAATTCTTTGTTGTATTCGCCCGAACAGTCGTTCGGCGGCGGGGGAGGGCAGCATGTGCCGCGTCGTGTGCGTTCGAACGGTCGTGCACCGACGATGGCCTTCAGTCCGGTGATCGAGTTCGACACTGCGTAGGGCGTGCGCGACAACTCTTGAGCGCTATCCTGAACGGACTGCAGGGCATTGGCCATGATCATGACCTACAGATGACGGAGTTGGAGACGGCTGTCGAGCATGAGAAAGACATGGCGGTAACGCTGATGCTGATTTCTAAATTCTCGATCGACGGACCAAAACTCATCTTGAAAGGATTTTATGGAAACTAACATCCCGTAATTCGACATAAATCATTGGAGACCATCCCATGCCAACCTACCGTCTGAGTCGACGATCTGCCCTCTCACTGGTTTTTGCCGCCAGCATTTGCGGTTTCACGATCTCGGCAGCCGCGCAGAATCTGCTGGCGAACAAGCCCGTCCGCATCGTTGTCAATTTTCCTGCCGGTGGGCCGACCGACACCATTGCCCGTGTGGTCGCCGAGAAGATGGCGGTGTCGCTAAAGACGGCAGTGATCGTCGACAACAAGGCTGGCGCCGGCGGCAACATCGGCGCCGCCGAAGTGGCGCGGGCCGATCCGGATGGTCACACGATCCTGGTGGGCATCGATACCACCTTCACCATCAATCCATCAATCTACAAGTCGATGTCGTTTGCGCCTGACGCGCTCAAGCCGCTGATGATCATGGGGTCGTCGGGCTTGCTGGTCGGCATCAACCCAGCCGTGGGTATACGCACCCTGCGCGAGTTGATCACTGAAGCCAAACAGGGAAATCTTTCTTTCAGTTCGGCAGGGAACGGAAGTCCAGGACACTTTGCAGCTGCAATCTTCAATGAAGTTGCGGGCGGGAAGATCACGCACGTGCCGTACAAGGGCAACGCGCCGGCTGTGCTGGCGATTCTGTCCGGCGAGGTCCAGGGAGGCATCCTCGCCACGCCGGGCATGGTGCAACACGTCAAGGCGGGCAAGATCACGCCGCTGGCGGTGACGAGTGCGAAACGTTCGCTGGTGCTTCCTGATGTACCGACCGTCGGTGAGGCGGGTTTGGAGAGTCTCGAGTTCAACGTGCTCCAAGTCGCGATGCTGCCTGCGGCGACTCCGTCACCGGTGGTCGAGACATTGCGCAAGGCCATGGCCGATGCGCTCGATCGACCGGACGTCAAAGCCAAGCTGGCGCAACTCGACCTGGCTATCGAGATGCAGGCCGGCGTTGCGGCACAGGAACGGCTCGACGCCGCGCGGATGCGCTACACCCGCGTCGTGAAGGCAACAGGAATGAAAGCCGAATGACGAATTTCATTTTTATCCTGGCCGACGATCTCGGCCATGCCGACCTCGGTTGTTATGGCGGAAGGGCATCTCGAATCTCGCCCGCACTCGATCGCATGGCAGCGCAAGGAATGCGCTTCACGCGTGCCTATTCAAATTCGCCTGTGTGTTCGCCAACGCGCTTCGCGCTCATGACGGGTCGCTATCAGTACCGTCTGCGAGGTGCGGCTGAAGAGCCGTTGACTGGCAAGTTTCGGGGGAGCACAACCGTCGGCTTGCCGCCGGAACATCCGACATTGCCTTCGCAGCTGAAGGCAGCCGGATACCGGACCGCCCTGGTCGGGAAGTGGCATTTGGGCTACCCGCCTCATTTCGGCCCGTCTCAAAGCGGCTACGAGCACCACATCGGTCCACTCTCCGGAGGCGTCAGTTACTTCACTCACCTCGACCGCAGTGGTGCTGTCGATATGGTCGAGGACGGCGAATCGGTCGATCATCAAGGCACCTATCTCACCGATCTGCTGAGCGACCGTGCGGTCGATTTCGTAAGCGCTCGCGCAGCCGATCGGCAACCGTTCCTACTGAGCGTGCACTACACCGCTCCGCACTGGCCTTGGGAAACGCGGCATGGTCGCGCATTGCCCGAGATCACCGGTGCGACATTGGGGCATCTCGATGGAGGCTCAATCCATATCTACCACGATATGGTTCGTCAGATGGACGAGGGCATCGGGCGCCTGCTCGACGCCCTCGACATGGGCGGCCTGGGTGAAGACACTCTCGTCGTCTTCACCAGTGACAACGGCGGCGAGCGATTCAGCGACAACTGGCCGCTGGTGGGCGGCAAGATGGACCTGACCGAAGGCGGCATCCGCGTACCTTGCATCGCGCGCTGGCCGAAGGTCATCTCCCCAGGCAGCGTCAGTGCACAACACCACCTGACGATGGACTGGACCGCAACGATGATGGCTGTCGCGGGCATCGCCGAAGATGTCGCCTACCCGCTGGACGGCATCTCGCTGCAGTCCGCACTGGTCGATGCAGGCCGAATCTTCGAGCGGCCTATGTACTGGCGCATGAAACATCGGGCACAGCGCGCGCTGCTCGAAGGCCGTTGGAAATATTTGAAAGTGAACGAGCACGAATATCTCTTCGACATCGACACCGACGAACGCGAGCGAGCGAACCTGGCGAGAAGGGAGCCAGAACGTCTGGTTGCCATGCGCGTCGCCTGGGAGACCTGGAATCTTTCGATGCAAGTGATCCCCGAAGACGCCGAGGTCTCTCTGATGTACGGCATCGCCGACATGCCGCAGCGATGACGTTCTGGATTGACCGGACTTGATTGCATACCCGGGCAAACGCATCGGAACTGGAACGATCAGGCATTGCACGCCAAGGAACCAACCCCGTTTATCGACTTCAGTCGCACAACCTCTGCGGCCGGCTGCACCCAACCCGAGGCAAGATGCAAAGAATCATCATCGATGAAGAGATCGAGGCGATGAAGCCGGTGCCTTGACACGAATCTGGCTCGGATCCGGACCACCGCTTTTTTCTTGCCAACGAACGGACTTTGCCGGCTTGTGGATATGCACAGCCCTCGTGATCCCGGTCGGTGCGTTGATACTGCATCAATTTGCGTAATAGGCCGCATCTCGGGCGATCTGCGGTATGGGTGACATTCGCGTTGGCAATGCTCTCGGCCACGCTGGCCACAGGGCGTCGATGCGGACCATCGCAACACCTCGCGCAGCCAGACTGCGCATTCGGCGGCCGTCGAGGTCGGCCACGTCACGTTCACGCCGCGCGCACCGCGTTTGAGTTCTAGGCGGATCTCCCCGGTCGCAACGTCGACCGCTGTCGCCCTGGGCGGCTGTGCCGCCGGTGGCGGTGGAACGGGCAGAAACAGGGCGATGAACTGTGGCGTCGACTCGGCGACTGCAGTCGAGGAGGTCGCAGGACCAGTACCCGCTCCGCGACTGCGACGCCATTGATGCGCGAGGTTCCCGTTGAGCTTGAACGACGGGGCGACCGCCGCCACCGAAGCTCCCGGTTCGGCACAGGCAGTCGGGGACCTGCGCCTTGAATGCCGCGTCATGGCGCCGTCGTTGCTTCGGATTGGCCTCCATCGATGATGTCCAGCTGTTTAGATGGACATCATGGTCTGCGTGTCAGAGGCCAGTCCCAAGATGGGACGACCAGCCGGCCTACAGGGCAAAGTGTGCAGCTGGCGATGTACGCGCTGGATGGAGGTAGGCAGGCAGGCAGGCAGGCAGGCAGGTAGGTAGGCTGTTTCTAAGCGCACCGTCTCGGACCTGCGCCTCACCATTTACGTGGTTCAGAGCCTTTATGCCCCGCGCAGCACGCTCGTGTTCCACGACGCACCCGGCAATCGAAATGTCGAGACGTGCGCCAGGCCCGAACCCCCCGAATTATCGGATCGTCGGGCACTGTACTGAAGGTTGATCTGGTCCAGTGCACAGGGGGCATTGGAACGTTGTCGCTTAACTCCTCCCCTCGCTCCAGAAATCAGTCTGTATTCCTTACATCACGAAACAGCCGAAGCCGATAACCCTGAGAGCACCGTGCGAGGTTACTCGGCTCCGTCACAATCGATTCATCAAGGAAACCTCATGAAACTCACTCCCGACGCTCGACCATCGAAAACTATCCGCACCTGCGTGCTGAATGCCTTCTGCGCAGCCGGCCTGATGAGCGGTCTCGCCGCTCCGATGGCAATTCAGGCTCAGCCTGTCAAGGCGGAGGCACCGATGGCTGTTCACGCCACGCCAGCCGGAGGAATGGACCATGGCGATGACATGAAAACGATGATGAAGGGCATGAATGACAGGATGGCCGGCATGACCATGACCGGCAATCACGATGTCGATTTTGCTCAGATGATGCGTATCCATCATCAAGGTGCCATCGACATGGCGGAAATGGAACTGAAAGATGGCAAGGACACTTCGATGCGAAAGATGGCGCAAGAGGTGATCAAGGCGCAGAAAAAGGAAATTTCGACCATCGATCGTTTCCTGGCCAAACACGGCGCTTCCGCCAAAGGTTCCTGACTGGAATACTTTCGAAGCCAAATGAAATAACGAAAGCGCAAATGTTGCGGATTGAAAAGAACTGCTTATCTGAGCATTCCATCGCGATCGTGATCGATCGAACATTTGATCGAAGTGGCAAAGCGCAAAAGAAAGCCGGTAATCGACGCCGTCTTCTCTCATTTGGTTCGATGATGAATCGGTGAAATGTGATTCAAAGAAAGCCGGGTTCGACGGTTCAGGCGCGAAATCTTCGAACCAGGGCTTGGAAAACGTCCAGAGCATCGACCCTGCACGCGCGATCCGGTGTCTGGGGCAGGTGCGTGCATGCGAGCGTTGACCAAAATCGAGGCAAAGCCATTCCACAAGCCACCTGGGTCGACGACAGGCCCACGGCAGCCAAGATCGAAAAGCGCCTTTGGGAAGCCTACGAACAACGCTTCGCTGCGAATCATGAAGAGAGCCTTGCCTACCGCTACGAGCCGGCCAACGAGGAGGAACGCGTGTTCGTGCTGCGCTACTTTCCGACGGTCTCATTCGCGCTGGCCAAGGGCCAACACATTGAAAACACTACCTCGGCATCAACGCATCAGCCAACACGCCGGGCCTGATCTCGTGGGACGATATCAGTGGACTGACTTTCAAAGACGACAACTTCGGCTCGTCATTGCTGGTCGGCCACCATGACAAGGGTGTGCTAGTGACCGCAAGACCAAGGTAGGCTTGCGTGGCATCGGCAAAAACAAGGCTGCGTTCAGCGTTGCGGTGGGCCAGTATTGGCAACGTCACCAGATCGTGCGAGCGCGGTACAACGAAAATGCGCCGGATGAGGTTTGGCTCGCTTGCCGCTGTCCAAGCGCTTCTACATGGCCGCCGCACGATCCGTCGAAGGTGGATGCGAACTGAGCACGGAGCTGCCGGAGGCGTTGCCTTCACTCAGCTTGGCCAATGCTGGAAACTGGTCACCGGGCCATGGTCTAGGCGTTCATATCCGGCGCCATGTAGACCTTGTGATTTGCCGTCTTGTTATTGACCGTCGTGGGCATGGCCCGGACCATCTGGTTCGGACGCGCTGTGTGCTTGCTGTTCGCCGGTGCAATCTGGTTCTTCTGGTCCATAGAAGCACAGGACCGGTTCGACAGGGTGGCGATATCACCATCATTGGGCGACATCGCCTTCATGTCCGTGCCACCGACATCGATCGGCTCGCCCACGTCCATGGTTTCGCAGCTTACAAGGGAAAGGGGGACTGCGATCGTCGCCAACGGAACAGGTCTAGCGTAGCGCGAGAGGTCCGATCAGGAAAAGAAAAGGTTGTCGACGAATGGATCGGACTCGTCGAGGGCGATCGTGAGTCATTGCAGATCGCCTCGCCAATAGACGCTGCAGCATGCAGCGCTTTTTAAATAAACACCAGTCTTGATCCAAATACAAAGCGGATGACAAAATGCACAAATGAAATTTAAGAATACCCGATTCGATATCCTTGAGCCATCGTGCACCCGGCGACCAAGCCGAGTATCGGCAAACCACGGATTGCGACGATATCACGAACGTCGTAATTCTCCTTGCTTCTCTGCAGAATTTTTCGGCATCCGCTGATAAATTAAGTGATCATTTGGATCTTGAACGCATTCGAAAAACACTGGGAATCCAGATGTGCATTCGCTTCCAGTTCGTATTTTGAAAAAAGGGTTTTCTGTATTTAAAAATTCCAGCTTGCCTGGCGATCACCATGATATTGACGGTGATTGCAGGCTGCCATGAAACGCTTTCAGCAGACCTGCCAGAAACGCCCGATGGCCTGCGACATTTCATCGATAGCGTCAACGCATGCGCACTGTTACTCTCAGGAAGCTGGCCTATCGATTTCGACGCCGAAAGTTCGGATATATCCGGTGCCGATGCCCTCGTGGCATCGGGCTGGTTCTTCGTGTTTTGCTTCCTGATCCAACTGACAATCGTACTCGTGTTCAAACCGATCTCGCAGCAGAAAGCGTCCGTTATGCTTGGCTTCGTCGATCAACTTCCGACAGTTCGATCGAGCCGTTTTCTTGTTCCGGACGGCAAAAAGCGAGGGTGATGAGCCATGTATTTGGTGGCGACGGAGGCGGAACCGTCAAAGATATCTGCCATATCGTAGAAATGCCGCCCCGGGCCACTCGCATGGAGGTTCAAGCGACGTTTCCATTTATGCCGACCATGCTTCATAATGATCGAAAAATCGCATTCGGCACTGCAACCAAGAATGATCATTGGGACCTTGCTGCCGGGGCGTGGATTAAAAATAGCAATGAATCGAGAAGCTGTAGGGGTTTTCCTTGCAGGAAAAAAATAATCGGTCGGAAAAACCCCTGCTCCAGATGTGCAGGTCAGATTTTTTTGATTTATCGATCTCTTCCGGAAAGAAGACTTTCCAAGAATACAATCGTCAGGTCTTGCCAAGTGCGTTCGTAGACTCAAACATAAATTTTACCATGCTCACTAATTATTGAATCACTTCCAGCTGTTTTCTACCAATTTCTTATCTCAAGAATTTAAATTTTTTTCTTCGATTTTCCGAGTCATTCATGCGCAAATATAAAAAATTCTTTCCTTTTCTGATTTCCTGTCTTGTCTTCGTCTTGCAGGCTTGCGGCAAACACGACAGTCCGCCAGCAGCTCTAACGACGCGGTCTGGTGCGGTAGAAAAATCGAATGCAAAAAGCGAGAACACCGCACCAGTTCAGAAGGAAGCAGCTTGGGACAAGAAAGCGCAAGCTTATATCCGCATCAACAATGAACTGGCGGATTTCAATACGCCTTCCAATGCTGCATTTGCGCGCTGGGCCGCAGAAGCACGAGAAAAAATCGAAAAAGGCGATTTCAAAGCCATTCGAGGCGGCACGAGCAATTTTAATGACTCGTTTGTACGGGATATAAAGGCAGCAATGGACATCCCTGCTGGCATGCCTGAAACAGATGCGGCAGCGAAAAACCTACTGGACACCGTTCAACAATACTTGCCAAACTGGAAGAAATTAGAGGAATACAACACGGCGAAGAAGTTCGAGGACGACAATGGTTCTGAGGGAAAACGCATGCTGCCGATGTACCGGGAAGGCATCGAAAAGCTCAACTTTGCACTGAATAACTTCTCGGAGAACGTCGATAAAATAGCCAAAGAAGCAAATGCCAAAATCATGGCCCGATACAAGTCCGATGGTAAGCTACTGGAGCTTTACAATCTGGAAGCCATGGCCGCGGCTCGCAGCATAGCTGATACCTTCAGCGAACTGGAAGATTTCAAGGATCAGCAAAAGCTCGCCAAGGCTAACACTCAGTTGACAGTTATGGAGGCAAAGCTGACCGAGATGAAGTCGGAGCATGAGAAGCGCAAAGCCGAACTTCCTAAAAGCTTGCCGATGATCGATCAGTATGACTCGGTTTATAGTTCCCTGATTTCGTTTGGAGGCAAGTATCGAGAGTCGCGAAAAGATCCGGAAAAATTCAACGGAGCTATCAAAGAGTTCAATCGCGCTATAGAAAGCAACAACCGAATGATGAATTGACCCAAGCGGGCTGGCAAGCTATCGCTTTGATGAAAACGTCGGATCGTTTATTGCAATCGAGCGTGCAGACGAAATGAATGGAAAAATCCTATTGAAAGCCTTATCTGCATCGGCAAGAAATTCCATTGATTCCGAAAGAACTCGAGAATGGAATTATCTTGGTTGGATGCAGTCGATTCCGTGGCAAATAACAATTTCTTTTTTACCGCTCGAGCTTTGAGTTCGGAGCTGGACTGAAAATTGGTTTATCCGGATGCCATCGACTTTTTTTAAATATGTTGCATCGGCGAGGCGAAGGTCCCGAATGTTCATTGCAACAGCGTCGCAGAAACCGATGACGCTTGCCTTTTCAATTTATCGTCGTCGATGTTTTTTCAGTCAACCATGGTCTTGATGAGTAGGTCATACAGCCATCCCGGCAAGCTCAACTTTGGCATCTACGGCATCGGCACCGGTCTGCACGTGACTGCGGAAATGATCAAGCAGCAGGTCGCGCTCTACATGGTGCACGCACCCTGCGAGTCGGGGCCGCAGGTGCTGACCGAGCTCGCCGATGGACAGATCGATCTGGCGGTGCTGCCGGTCGCGCTGGTGCAGACCTTCATACCGCGACGGCAGGGTCCGCGGCTTCGGCGCGACCTCGCTCCAGCGCTGGGCCACGCTGCCGGACGTGCCGAGTCTGTCGGAGACGACCGAACTCAAGTCGCTGGCCATCGAACTCCTGGCAAGGCCTGCTGGTGCCCGCGAAGACCGATCCGGCGATGGTCGAGCCGTTCAAGCTCGAGATGACGGCGGTGCGGGCGGATCCAGCCACGGTGCGCCGTCGCGGCGAGGCCGGTTTCAAGCCGATGACGATGACGCCCGCGCAGTTCACGACCTGTTTGGCCGACGAGCGTCGCGACCTCGCGCGCATCGTCGCTTCGGCCGGCATCGAGGTCGATCGAGCGGCGCAATGCCGCTCTGCCGCTCAGCGCAACCGCGCGACGGCGACGCTGCCCGCGTCCAGCCCTTCGGCCTGGAGCGAGGCCGGCATCGCTTCGTGCAGCAACAGACTGCGCGCCAGCAGCGCGGTACCTGCTGCACTCTGGATACCGTAACCGCCTTGAGCAGCCAGCCAGAAAAAGCCCTCGACCTCGCCGTCCCAGCCGACCGCGAAATCGCCATCGGCCACGAACGAGCGCAGGCCGGCCCAGGTCCGGTGCGGACGGCGGATCGTCATCGTCGTCGCCTGCTCGATCGCATGGATGCCCATCGCGACATCCAGTTCCTCGGCCACCACGTCGTGGGGCGGCGCGGGGTCGGCGTTGGCCGGTGAGCCCAGAAGTTGGCCGGCGTCGGGCTTGAAATAGTAGCTCTCGTCGATGCCGACCACCGCCGGCCAGTGCGTGGCGTCGACGCCTTCGGGCGGCGCGAAGATGAATGCGCTGCGGCGGCGCGGCTCCAGGCCGATCGGGCGTGCGCCGGCCAGCACGGCCAATTCGTCGGCCCAGGCGCCGGCGGCGTTTACGACGTGCCGAGCCACGACCGTTGTGCCGTCGGCCAGCGTCAGAGTCCACCGGCCGTCGGCGCGCTTCAGCGCGGCCACGCCGGCATCGGTGCGCAAAGTGCCGCCCCGGCGCCGGAAACCGCGCAGGTAGCCTTGGTGCAGCGCGTGCACGTCGATGTCGGCGGCGTCGTCCTCGGCGATGCCGGCCGCGGCCGCTTCGGGGCGCAGGCAGGGCACGGTCGCGAGCAGTTCCGCCTGCGCGACGCGGCGGACGTCGGTCGAGCGGTCGGAGAGTTCGGTCCACGCCGCTTCGAGCAGATCGAGCTGCTCCGGACCGGCCACGTGCAGCACGCCGCGCGGCGTGAGGATCGGGTCGTCGCCGAAATCGGCCGGCGGTGCGTCGTAGAACGCACGGCTGGCCCGCGTCAGCGCGCGGACCGCGGCCGTGCCGTAAGTCGCCATGTAGAGCGCGGCGGAACGTCCGGTGGTGTGATAGCCGGGCTGGCTCTCGCGCTCCAGCAGCAGCACCGATGACGTGGCCGACAGTTCCCAGGCCACCGACGCACCGGCGATGCCGGCGCCGACGACGACGAAATCGTGGACTTCGGGCATCCGTGTGGAGTCGCCCTGCATGAGGTCGCTCATGTCAGACCGCCGACGCCGTGCCGCCGCCCGCCACTTTGCCGTACACCGGCGGCGCGGTGACGATCGAATCCAGCGCCGGCGCCGAGAAACGCAGCCTGCCGATGTCCGGTCGCGGGCGGCGCAGCTTCACGTCGTTTGCGAACGCCTGTTCCATCGCGTGCCCGACGCCCAGCGTGTGGCGATCGGCGCGGAAACGCCCGACCACCTGCAGGCCGAAAGGCATGCCCGCCGTGTCGGTGCCGCAGGGCAGCGCGAGCGAGGGATGCGTGGTCAGCGTCGTCACGTAAGTCAGCGAGAGCCAGCGGTAGTAGTTTTCCTGGGCGACGCCGTCGATGTGCGTGGCGTGCGGCTGTGTCCACGGGAACGGCGAGACCGGCGTGGTCGGCGCCAGCAGGATGTCGAACTCGCGGAACGTGGCCTGGAAGCGGCCGAGGATGCGGGTCTGCTCGGCCTGCGCCCAGGCGCTGTCGAGAAGGCTCATGGCCGCACCCATCTCGTAGTTGGCGCGCGGGTTCGGGCCCAGGCTCGTCGGGTCACGCTCGTAGGCCTCGCGCATGCCGGCGACGAAGGCTTCGGCGCGCAGCACGTCGAAGCAACGGTGGACTTCGCCGAGGTCGAGCGACACCGGCTCGCAGCTGCGGAACAGATGCCGCATCGCGGCGATCTTGTCGCGGAACACCGCGCGGATGCCGTCGTCGACATCGCAAGCACCGAAATCCTCGGTGTAGCCGACTCGCAGCGTGCCGAGATCGACGTTCTCCGGGATCCGGAACGACAGCGGATCGAGCGGATAACTCAGCGGGTCGCCGGCCGACATGCCGGCGGTCGCGGCCAGTTGCAGACAGGCGTCGGCGACGGTGCGTCCCATCGGTCCGACGACCGCGATCGAAGTCCAGCCGAGCGGCTTGCGCACGCTCGGCACCACGCCCGGCGACGGCCGGAAGCCGACCACGCCGCATTTCGCAGCCGGAATGCGCAGCGAGCCGCCGGTGTCGGAGCCGGTGCAGATCGGCAGCATGTCGAGCGCCAGCGCGGCAGCCGATCCGCCGGACGATCCGCCGGCGTTCAGGCGCGTGTCGAACGGGTTGCCGGTCGCGCCCCAGACCGGATTGAAGCTGTTCGCGCCGGCGCCCATCTCGGGCACGTTGGTCTTGCCGGTCACGATGGCGCCGGCCGCGCGCAGGCGGGCGACGAGTTCGTTGTCGGCGGCGGGCACGTTGGCGCGGTGGATCGGCGAGCCGAAGGTGGTGAGCAGCCCCTCGGTGTTCTCCAGGTCCTTCACGCCCAGCGGCAAACCATGAAGCAGGCCGAGCGGCGCGCCGGACATGACGGCCGCCTCGGCCGCCTTCGCCTCGGTGCGCGCGCGGTCGAAGCAGGTCGCGGTGACCGCGTTGACGTACGGATTGACGGCTTCGATGCGGGCGATGCAGGCGTCGAGCAGTTCGACCGGGGACAGCTGGCGCGCGCCGATCAGGCGGCGCAATTCGGTGGCGGGCAGGGCGACGATGTCGTGGGAGGTCATGGCGTGCGGGCTTTTCTCGCTGCGGTGTGTGTATGCAAGGATCCGGGTGCGGCGGTCTACCGGCTCAGGCCGCGCGCCGCGACCGGCCAGACGCATTCGACCATGTCGCCCCGGAAGCCGACCAGCGCGTCGTGCAGGTTGAAGGTCGGGTCGCAATGGCCGGGTACCAGATGCAGGCGGCCGCCGAGCGCCGCGGGCAGCGCCTTTTCGCCGTCTGTGCCGGTGACGATTCCGTGCTCGTCGTTGGCCTGGTCGTAGCGCAGGAAGTCGGCCTGCCGGATGCCGGGCAGGCCGGAGTCGGTCGCCAGCGACTTGAGGCCGGCATCGACGACGACGTGGGTGCCGGCTGCGGTGCTCATCACCGTCGTGGCGACGAACAGCGCATTCTCGAAGCGCAGGGCGCCGGTGCTGTCGCCGTAGTCGTTGTCGCCATAGTCGCGGTCCATGAAGGCGTAGGAACCCGGCTGCACTTCGGTGTAGACGCCGCTTCGCAGATCGAATTCGACGCTGCCGGTGCCGCCCCCGGTCACGGTCGGGCAGCGCACGCCGTGGCGGCCGAGCGCCGCGAGTACGGCGCCGGTCCGTTCGGCGGCGCGCCGGGACTGCGCACACCGCGCGGCATGCGCGCGGACGTGCTGCAGGCCGCCGTGGTAGGCCTGCAGCCCGCGGAATTCGAGTTGCGAGTGCGCCGCGATCCGGTCGAGCAACCGCAGCACGCCGTCGGCATCGCGCACGCCGCAGCGGCCCTGGCCGATGTCGATCTCGACGAATACGCCGATCCGGCTGTCCTCGGCCGCCGCGGCTTCGCCCAGCGCATCGATCTGCCGCGAGTCGTCGACGCAGACGCTGGTGCGCGCACGGTGCGCGACGCGCGCCAGCAGCAAGGTCTTGACGCCGTTCGCCGACAGCGCCGGCTGGTTGCTCACGTGGACGTCGTGTACGCCGGCAGCGATGAAGGGCAGCGCCTCGCTGACCTTCTGGCAGCAGATGCCGACCGCGCCTCGTGCGATCTGCGCCAGCGAAACAGCCGGCGTCTTGTGCGCCTTGGCATGCGGACGGAGCGCGACGCCGGCCGCGTCGGCCGCGGCCTGCATGCGGTCGAGGTTGCGCTCGAACGCGTTCAGGTCGAGCAGCAGGGCGGGCGTATCGACGTCGCCGAGCGCCGCGCCGGGCACGGCGACCGGGGACGGCTGCAGGTTGGGATCCAAGACCTCAGTCCGCCTTGATATCGGCCCGTGCGGCCACCGCACGCATCAGCGGCAACTCGCGCTCGATCAGCGAGGCAACCGCAGCGGCGTTTCCGTAGCTCGGCTCGAGACCGGCAGCGGTCAGCTTTTCGCGCACGTCGGGTGCGGCAACCGTGTCGGCGAGCGCTTTCTCCAACTTCGCCTTGACGACCGGCGGCAAGCCGCGCGGCGCCACGATCGCGATCCAGGTGTCGGCGTCGACGTCGAAGCCGCTCTCGGCGAAGGTCGGCACGTTCGGCAGCATCGGCGAGCGCTTCGCGGTGCTGACGGCGATCGCCTTGATCTTGCCGGTCTTCAGTTGCGGGATGGCAGCGGTCACGGTATCGACGGAGAACGGCACCTGGCCGCCCATCAGGTCGGTCATGGCCGGCGCGCTGCCTTTGTAGGGGACGTGGACCATCTTGGTGCCGGTCGCGTTCAGGATCAGTTCGCCGGTGAACTGCGAGGTGGTGCCGGTGCCGAAGGAAGCGTAGGAATACTTGTCGGGCGAGGCCTTGAGCAGCGCGACGAATTCCTTGGGCGTGCCGGCCGGCACGTCCTTGTTGGCCAGCAGGATCAGTCCGGTGCGCGCGATCAGGCCGAGCGGTTCGAAACTCTTGACAGGGTCGTAGGGCAGCTTCGGCTGGATCGCCGGGTTCACCGTGAAGGTGGTGCCGGAACTGATCAGCAGCGTGTAGCCGTCGGATGCGGCCTTGGCGGCGTAGGTGGCGCCGATGATGGTACCGGCGCCGGCGCGGTTGTCGATGGTCACCGGCTGGCCGAGCTTCTCGCCCAGCGTCTTGCCGATCAGCCGGCCCACGACGTCGGTCGAACCGCCGGCCGGGAACGGAATCACCAGCGTCACGGGACGCGACGGATAGGGCGTCTCGGCCCAGGTGGCGCTCCATGGCGTGGCGATGGCCGTGGTGGCGACGACGACGCGGGTCGCCTTGGCGAGGAGGGCGGTGGGTTTCATGACAGGCTCCGAAGGTTGAAGGAAGGGGAAGCAATCGCGCCACGGACACGGAAGCGGGCGGCGGCGGACGGCTCGATGCGCAGGTTCTCGGTCTGCGCGGCGAGGTGCAGGTGGACGGAGAGCGTCTCGTCCTCCACCGTGTACACGCCGGCCTGCAGCGGCCGCACCGTCCGCGCGGCCAGTTCGCAGACGCGCGGCACGGCCAGGCCGTCGGCCTCGGTGCGGTTGTCCAGACCGCCGTCGTAGACCGACGGGTGCGGACCCAGGTGCGAGACGTCGCCGACGAAGCGACAGGCGGGATCGGCCGCGGCCAGCGTGCGACCCGCGGCGACGGATTCCTCGTCGTCGCCCGCAGGCTCCACCCCCTCGACGCCGCGCCGGCGCAGGCGATCCTTCTTCCACTGTTTGGCATCGGCCGACATGTCGACCACGGCCCGGAAGCCCAGCGCGGACGCCATCGCGCCGACCGCGACCCTGTGCGTGGTGAACAGCGCGCGGGCCTCGGGTGACGCCAACGTGCGGTAGTCGGCGTCGGCGTCGTCGTTCTCGTCGGCGTCCAGCAGGCCGTGGCGACGGGCCAGCGCCTCGGCATGCTGCAGCACTTCGTGGATGCCGCCGCGCGCTTCGATCGAACCGGCGACCGGCAGCGCATGGTCGCCCTTGACCCTCGGCAGGCCGGTGTCGGCCGGCAGGCCCAACGCCTTCTGCAGCCGCGGCACGGCGAGCAGCTCGGATTCGATGCGGCCGGCGCTGGATTCGAGTTCCGGGAGCAGCAACGCGAGCAGCGGCGCGAGGCGCGTCAGTCGACGGGCGGCCGCCGCAATATCAGCCGCGCTAATGCCATCGAAGGCCGGACCCACGCCGCCGTCGACCGCGCGCGAGGTTGCCCGGAGCACGGGGCGACTCGCTTCAAGTTGTGAAATCGACAAAGGATGCAGCGCGGTCATTGGGTGGGATGTTGGCCTTCGACCGCCCGTCGCACAACGCATTTATAGTGTCGGCTCCATTAGTTTGATCAATACATCCGATGCAGGTCCGCCTCACGCCGTCGCTGCTTGCATGGTTGCGGTGCTTCGAGGCCACCGCGCGGTGCCGAAGCTTCACCAAGGCCGCCTCGGAACTGTGCATCACGCAGGGCGCGGTCAGCCAGCAGGTCAAGCTGCTGGAGGAATGGCTGCGGCAACCGCTGTTCCTGCGCACCCCGCGCGCGCTGATCGCGACGCCGCAGGGGCAGTGGCTGTCGGTGGTGCTGCGGGAGTCGTTCCAGGCGATAGAGACCACGCTCGGCCAACTGCGCACGGTGCCGGACGACCGGCCGATCACGCTCAGCTGCGCGCCGTCCTTCGCGATGGGCTGGCTCACGCCGAGGCTGGGCGACCTGTTCCGTGCACATCCGCAGGTCGGGCTGCGCGTGGTGGGCGAGTTCCATGCGCTCGACCGCGAGCGCATGGAGCGCGACGACGTGGCGGCCGCGGTGCGCTTCGACCTCGGCGTCTACCTCGACCTGCAGGCTAGCGTCTTCCTCGACGAATGGCTGATGCCGGTGGCCACGCCGGCTTTCATGGCCGCGCATCCCGAACTGCGCAGCGCCCACGACCTGCCGGCGTCGCTGCTGCTGCACGACACCAGCCCGTGGGCGGGCGCCGGGCCGTTCGAGGAATGGGCGCACTGGCTGCAGGCCAACGGCGCGGTTGTACCCGATCTCGCGCACGGCCATCACTTCAACCTGTCGCAGATGGCCGTCGGTGCCGCGCTGGCCGGCCAGGGCGTCGCCATGGGACGTGCGGCGCTCGTGCTCGACGACCTGTTGAGCAGGCGGCTCGTGATGCCGTTCGGCCAGCCGGTGCGCTCGCGGGCGACCTATTTCTTCGTGACGGGCATGACGCCCACGCCGCGCACGGAGCTGATCCACGAATGGATCGCCGCGGAGGCCGAGCGCTTTCGCGTCGAGCGCAACCGCCTGCTCGGGCTGGCCGGCGACAGTGATCTGCATCGTTCGCAATAGATCTGGCCGACCTGCAAATTACGTTTGACATACGCCGATCGCGTGGCTTGTGTTGCTATGGGGTGCGACCGCACCTTGCCCTCCGGCTCAAACTGCTGGTTATCCGAGTTCAACGACTGGGCGCAAGCGCGGTTTCCGCCAGGTAGCGCTTGCGCCAAGGCTTGAGCACCAGGATCGCCAGCAGTGCCGCCACGATGTCGAGCGTGATGGCGGTGCCGAACACCGGAAACCAGCTGCCGGTCTTCTCGTGCATCAGCGCGGCCAGCGGCCCGCCGAGGATCGAGCCGATGCCTTGCGACATGTACAGCCAGCCGTAGTTGGAGGTGGCATGCCGCGTGCCGAAGGTGTCGGTGAGCGTCGAGGGGAACAACGAGAAGATCTCGCCCCAGCCGAAGAACACCACGCCCGAAAGCAGCACGAACAACACCGCGTTCTCTCGGGTCAGCAGCCACAGCGCCATGGCCACGCCTTCGAGCGCGAAAGCGAAGAACATGGTGTTCTCGCGGCCGAAGCGGTCGGAGATCCAGCCGAAGAAAGGACGCGTCAGACCGTTGGTCAGCCGGTCGATGGTCAGCGCCAGGGGCAGGGCGACCAGGCCGAAGACCAAAACGTCGGCCACGCCGAAGTCACGCGCGAAGCTGGCCATCTGCGAAGTCACCATCAGGCCCGAGGTGGACATCATGGTCATCATGCAGAACATCAGCCAGAACAACGGTTTGCGCAGCATCTGGCGGGGCGCCAGGTCGAGCCCGGTGGTGGTCTGGCCGCCCACCTTCGCGGAGCGTACTTGCATCGGGTCGGGCGAACGCAGCAGCTGAGAGGCGATCAGTCCGATCACGGCGAAAATGATGCCGAAGCGCCACAGCGTGCTTTCGAGGCCCTGGCTGACGAGCGCGCTCGAAATGGGAAAAGTGGTCAGGATGGCGCCCATGCCGTAGCCCGCGGCGACCATGCCGACAGCGAATCCGCGACGGTCGGGAAACCACCGCACCATCTGGCCCACCACGCCCACGTAGACGATGCCCGTTCCCAGGCCACCGACCAGGCCGTAGGTCAGGTAAAGCATGCCGATGCTGGTGGCCTGAGCGGCCAGTACCCAGCTCAGGCCGGCCATCAAGGTGCCGAGCCCGATCAAGAGCCGCGCGCCGAAACGCTCGATCAGGCTGCCTTGGAAGGGCGAAAAAAAGGTTTGCAGCACGATCAGCACGGAGAACGTGATCTGCAACTGCGACAGGGGCACGCCCAGCTTGGCCGACAACGGCTTGGTAAACAGCGTCCAGACGTACTGCGGGCTGGAAATCGCCATCATGCAGACCATGCCGACGAGCAGTTGGAACCAGCGGTTGTGAAGAATGGATGTCGGACCGCTCGCGGTCACGGTGCCGGTCGAGGCTGTGGGAGAGGTGATGGTTTTCATGAAGTTTTCCTGTGGATCTCGAAAAAAGGTGTCACCAGCCAGCGACGCAGCCGTTGCCGCGGGGATCGAAACCCCCTTCGAAAAGGCCGTCCGCGTGCCGGATGACGGCACCGGCATGGCCCATGGTTTCGTCGAAGGGCTCCAGCAGGTCCACCGTGTGTCCACGGGCACGCAGACCCGCCACGGTGGCTTCGGGGAAGCGCGATTCGAGCTTCAGGCTGTCGCTGGTCTGGCCCCAGGTGCGGCCCAGCAGCCAGCGTGGCGCTTCGATGGCGGCCTGCGGGTCCATGCCGAGCAGGGCGATGCGCGTGAACACGGCGCCCTGCGACTGCGGCTGGCCGTCGCCGCCCATGTTTCCGTACACCATCGTTCGACCGTCGGCCAGGCGCGCCATGGCGGGTATCAACGTGTGGAAGGGTTTGCGTCCGGGCATGAGCGGGTTGCGCGCCGCAGGGTCCAGCGAGAAGCTGCAGCCCCGGTTCTGCCAGTTGACGGCGCTGTTCTCCAGCACCACGCCGCTGCCGAACTCGTGATAGATGCTCTGGATGAAGCTCACGGCCAGCCCGTTGCCGTCGACGGCGCCCATCCAGACAGTGTCGGCCGGGCCGTGGCCCTGGCCCCAGGGCAGTGCACGCTCGGCGTCGATGGCGGCGGCCATCGCGTCGAGCGACGCGCTTTCAAGCAAGGACTGCGGATCGACGTCCATGTGATCCGGATCGGTGATCACCCGGTCCCGGATCAGGAAAGCCTGCTTGGTCGCTTCCACGCACGCATGCACATAGTCGGCACCCAGCGGATCCATGCCGGCGTCGAGCACCCGGTCGAGCTGGCCGAGTATCAGCAGGGCCACAAGACCCTGGGTGGGCGGCGGCATGTTCCACACGGTGCCGAGCGTGTGCCGCAGTGCCAGCGGTGTCTTCCATGCCGCGCGATGACGATGCAGGTCCGACCGGGTGAGCGGACTGCCGGCACGCGCGAGGTCGGCGGCGAGGCTGCCGGCGAGTTCGCCACGGTAGAAATCGTCGAGACCGTGACGCACCAGATGCTCCAGCGTGTCAGCCAGGCGAGGCTGCCGCATGCGTTCGCCGGCCGCTGTCTGGCCGGGCTGCAGAAAACTGTCCGCGAAGCCGGCAATGCCTTCCAGCTCGCCGCGTTTGACCGCGACGCAACGCGCCTGGCTGGGGGTGATGGGCACGCCGTCCCGGGCATAGACGATGGCGTCGTCCAGCAGGCGTGACAGCGGCATTCGACCGTCGAACGACGCGCGCGAATATTGCAACGCGGCGTCCCAGCCGGAAACGGTACCCGCCACGGTGCACGCCGCCATGCCACCCCGGAACGGAATGTGGGCATGACCGGCCGCACGATAGCTGTCGATGGTGGCAGCGCCGGCTGCCGCGCCGCAGCCTTCCAGCCCGCGCGGTGCCTGCCCGGGCGCTGCGATGAGCCAGAACCCGTCGCCGCCGATGCCGTTCATGTGCGGATACACCACTGCGATGGTGGCCGCCGCGGCGACCATGGCTTCGATGGCGTTGCCGCCTTCGCGCAGCACCGCGCAAGCCGTCTGGGCCGCGAGCGCATGGGGGGCGACGGCCATGCCGCGGCTGCTTCGAAACGAAGAAAGGCTCATTCAAGGATCCGAACAAGAAGTGGAGATTTATGCATTCATAAATTTCCATCGATGCAGCACGAGTCGTGCCAACCGTCATTCGATCGATGACCTCGCCATCCCGCCGGACTTGGGAGTCGGAGGGCATTGCACGCAAGCAAAACGCTTCAGATATCCGGCGGAATGTGCGACTTGAATTATGGAACTGCAGTTACCCACACCCGCACCAAAAAAGAATGATGGACGCGAAGAACCTGGCCATCACTTCCTGCTTCGCATCGGTTGACATCATTTCCCTCGCCGAGCTGTCACTGCGCGATGCCAAGCGGCGGGAGGCGAATCTCCTGGAGCGTTATGCCGTCGAGCCGGAACGGGTTCGCAAAAGCCCAGTCACCCATCTCGCTTGGGCAATTCAATGGACCGCATCTCTATGAGATGACATCGGGCGCGCACCCGACAACTGCGCTGCAGGCTTCAATGCCGACGTCGCAGCAGGCGCTGGCGCGGCGCAAAGTGCTCGATGTGTGTCGGTTCGAACTTGAATCGCTGGAAATCTCGGCTATGTGCCAGTTCAAGCAATAGGCGACATTAACAGGGAGCAGTTCGAAGTTGAACTGAAGGCAAAAATCAGCGAAGGTAGAACCCGTAGGCATCGCGATGACGCATTTACTCGAGTACCCGTGTCTGATTCTGGATGGCTTTCGAATTGAGAGCGGACGATCGTGGACCGCTGCAATGAACGTTCGAAACGCGACCCAATTAACTGCACACGCGCATAGACGCCACTTTGCTGGCAGGGTGCACGACGTGAGAAAATGATTATTTCACAGAGCAAAAGGTATATCTATTTCAAATATTCTTGAAAAAGAGTATTCACTAAAATCTGAAAAACCAACTCACATTTGATAACAACGTTTACAGTATCGTAGTATTTTGAATAGACGAGTCGTTCGAATCTGTGCAGCGCTGGCGAGGCGAACCTGTGGCATCCCGAAAGTGCCGATGCTCAGCGGGACAATTCGCAAACACTCAACCGAAGTGTTGTTTTAGGAACGGGTTCGATGTACGTAGGACAGAAATGCAATTTCTGCCGTTTTACATCTGCTACGATTTAGACCATCATACGATGATCCTTTCGTCGGCTTCGCCGACTCTCGCCGGAACTTTCTTTCGTTCCGAGACCTGGGCGCCAGCGATCTGGTGTGCGAGTCGGTGTCTCGACCCGTGCCGTCCAGGGTGCCAAGTGCCTGCATTTTTTGGGCATGCGGCGCGCATTCCCCGATGCAGCTCTTGCATGTCTGCCTCGCATCGCATGACCAATGCGGATTGCCTGACCGCATGGCTTGCTCACAAGGACGAAAATGAACGACTCCACGATACCTGACGACCGCTCCACCCTTACCGGCTCGCGCCGGCGCTTTCTGGGCAGTGCTGGCGTTACGACCGCCGGCGCTGCGCTCGCACCGTTGCTGATGGCGCAGAACGCAGCTGCGCAGCCACAAACTGCTGCCATGCCGTCGGTGGCTGCGTCGCCAGCCGACAAGGCACAGGACCTGGCCCGCGAGACCTCGGTCGATGCCGGCCAAGCACTGACCTCCAATCAGGGCATGAAAATCTCGGACAACCAGAACACGCTTCGCGCTGGCGTCCGGGGGCCGGCGCTTCTGGAAGACCAGCTCTTCCGGGAGAAAATGACCGCCTTCGACCACGAGCGCATTCCCGAGCGGGTCGTGCATGCGCGCGGTGCGGCGGCACACGGCGTCTTCGAAACCTACGCTTCGCAAGCGGCGATCACACGCGCCGATTTCCTGGGTGCTGGCGGCAAGAAAACACCGGTCTTTGTCCGTTTCTCGACCGTGGGTGGTTCGCGTGGCTCTGCAGATACCGCTCGCGATGTGCGCGGCTTCGCGGTCAAGTTCTACACCGACGAAGGCAACTACGACCTCGTCGGCAACAACATGCCGGTCTTCTTCATCCAGGACGCGATCAAATTTCCCGACCTGATCCATGCCGCCAAGCCGGAACCCGACCGGGAGATTCCGCAGGCCTCCACCGCGCACGACACGTTCTGGGACTTCATCTCGCTGATGCCCGAGTCCACCCACATGATCATGTGGATCATGTCGGACCGTGCTTTGCCGCGTTCCTACTCCATGATGGAAGGCTTTGGCGTTCACTCGTTTCGCTTGACCAATGCTCAGGGCACCAGCCGATTGGTGAAATTTCATTGGAAGCCGATCAAAGGCGTGCACGGCCTGGCCTGGGACGAATCGCAGAAGCTTGCCGGCAAAGACCCCGATTTCCACCGCCGCGACCTGTCTGACGCCATCACCGCAGGCGACTTCCCGCAATGGGAGCTCGGCGTGCAGGTGGTCGAGGAGGCCGACGCCAACCGCTTCGGCTTCGACCTGCTGGACTCCACCAAGCTGATTCCGGAGGAGTTGGTGCCGGTGCGCCCCATCGGCAAGATGACGCTCAATCGCAACCCGGACAACTACTTCGCCGAGACCGAGCAGGTGGCTTTCCACACCGGCAACCTGGTGCCCGGTATCGATGTCACCGAAGACCCGCTGCTTCAGGGACGTATGTTCTCGTACATCGACACCCAGTTGACCCGCCTGGGCGGCCCCAACTTCCACGAGATCCCGATCAATCGGGCGATTGCACCGGTACACAACATGAACCGGGATGGTTTCCATCGTCAGACAATTCCCAAGGGCCGGGTCAATTACGAGCCGAGCTCTATCGACGTGCCGCCCATCCGCGAGGTGCCGGCCTCGCGCGGCGGTTTCGCCACCGCCCAGGTGCCGGTCAGCGGTGTCAAGCTGCGCCATCGCTCGGAAACTTTCGCCGACCATTACTCGCAAGCCACGATGTTCTGGCAGAGCCAGACACCGCCCGAGCAGCAGCACATCGTCGAAGCGCTGCAGTTCGAACTGGGCAAGCTCACGGTGTCGGCGGTGCGCATGCGCATGTTGGCCAATCTGATGAATGTCGACCGTGACCTGGCGACCCGGGTGTCGACGGTGCTGGGGGTGGAAGTGCCGCCAGCCAGTCCGCGCAACGGCAACAAGCGTTATGCGCCTTCGCCGGCGCTGTCGATGATTGCCCGAGGCAATCCCAAGAGTGTTGTCGGCCGAAAAGTCGCGATCCTGGCAGCCGACGGTGTGGATGGCGATGGTCTGCAGGCGGTCAAGGCCGCGCTGGTCCGCGTCGGTGTGACGGTGAAGGTGCTGGCTCCCCACCTGGGCAGTCTGCGCTCGGCCAGCGGTGCGGCCGTGCCGGTGGACGATCTGATCGTCACCATGCCTTCGCTGGTGTTCGATGCGGTGTTCGTGGCCGGCGGTGCCGAAAGCGTTCGGATGCTGAGCGCGTCGGGTGATGCCATCGACTACGTGCGAGAGGCGTTTCGCCATTCCAAGCCGCTGGGCGCTCTGGGCGATGGCGTCGGGCTCCTGACCGCCGCCGGTGTAACTACCACGACCGGTGCGAAGGTGCCGGGTGTCAGTATCGCAAGCCAGCCAGCAGACGTTGCCCAGGGCTTCGTGGCCGACATGATGGTCCATCGTCATTGGGAACGCTCAAGCAAAAGCGCGCTGGCCGTATAAACGTACTGTGTCCGCCACCATCGTCTTGATTGCGAGCTGAAAGGCCCATGTACATCCAGATCAAGGTGTACATGATCGCAACTGAGGGTGCGGACACACTCGGGCCATTTCTCGTCACGCAAGGTCGACTGCGCTGCTGGCATTGCCCTTCTACCAGCCGGCGATCATCAGGCAGATCGCCGGCTGATCACGCCTGATTCCATAGGACGGAGAAATCCATGCTAACGCTTCACCACCTTGCTTATTCCCGTTCGCTTCGTGTGCTTTGGCTGCTCGAAGCGCTTGAGCTCGACTATGAACTTATCGCCTACGACCGGACGCAGGATTTCCGTGCGCCGCAAGAGTTGGCGAAAGTCCATCCGCTCGGCAAGGCACCTGTGATCGTCGATGGCGACTTGATACTCGCCGAATCCTCGGCAATCCTGCGCTATATCGCAGGTAAATATGGGTCTGGGATGCTGACTCCGCCTGTCGAAACGAACGAAAGTGCAATCCACGACGAGTGGCTCGATTACGTCGAGAGTTCGGCAGGCCTGCCGATCATGATTGGCCTCCTCGGCCAGAGGACCGGCGGATTGAACGAAAAGTTGAAAAAATTCGTCGACGAGCAGCTCGAGGCGACGCTTGCCCATATTGCGGACGGCATTGGCGACGGCCCCTTTTTGATGGGTGAACAGTTGACGCTGGCCGATATCCAAATGAGTTACATGCTCGCCGTTGCCGAAAAGGGCGGTGTTCTCGACGATCAGCCTGTCATTGCCACGTACCTTGATCGGCTCAAACAGCAGCCTGCATTCCAACGCGCAATCGCCCGTGGAGGGCCGATGACGCCAGCGATATAACCATCTCTCGCTTCGCTTCTTATCTGCGCTCTGGAGTTCTGAAGAGCGAAGGATGCGCCCTTGCGGGCTGCATCCCACACATGCTTACAGAATGATTTCAGGGCTGATTGACTTGAAAAACCAGGTTAACAGGCGAAGGTCCGAACGAAGCATAGGGCACGACCGCTGTTTCGTTGAGCCCCGGCTTGCTCCAATCGCACACACCCGACGAGAAAACGTTGTTGAGTCTCGTCATCTCCGCTGGCGTGAATGCCACTCCGTAATCGGACATCGCTATCGGCTTGAGTTGACATTTGAGATTGCTTGCAGAAGCGGGACCGCCCGCTTCGATCCTTGTCACCGACCAAGAAGGATAGAGCTTGTTGCACTGCGAGTTTGGAAGCGCTGATCGCGTTTGGGGCTCGGCGATGAATTGTGGGTTCAATTCAGGCGTGAAGCACCCGTCCACCGCTTCCGAGGGTTTGTCGGCGATTACCTTCTCGCGCTGGGATTTGGCGGATGCGTCGTTCTTATAGGCTTCCATCCATTTGACGAACATCGCCCAGCTCTGCGTTCCCACAGCCGTGTTCAACGCGGTTCCAATCGGCGTCGGAGAGCCGAGTGCTTCGCCAATGGCGCCGCCGCCGCGCCACATCACATGGTTCTTCGTGTCGCCGTTGGTTTTCGCCATGCGATCACGTACGGCGAAATGAAACCATTGATAGTGATAAAACTGGTCTTCGTCATAAAGGCCGCTGAAATCGAAAACGGGAATGGATGCCAAACCACCTCCGCCAGATAGCTGCAAGCCACTTTGATGGGCTCGCTTGATCGCCCCTGCGTCGCCAATGCTGCGTGCCTTGATGTAGTTTCCGTCCTGGTCGTAGCCACCGACCTGTTCGTTCAAGTCGATGAACTGCGTGGGGGTGATCGTCTGAGCGTTCAAGGCAGTGAGACCGTATTGAATTCCCACATTGTCGAACGGACGTAACGCGAAACCCGTGCGCTTGTCTATGCCGTAAATGTTGCGCGAGATATCAAACACCGTCGGGCGAGCACCTGTCGGATTGGAAACGGGGTCGTAGCGCAATCCCACTGGAACGGCAGCGTTCCATACAGCCGATTTGTAGCCACCGAGAGCGGGGTTGGGACTTGCAGGTGTTGGATCCACACGATTTGGCACTGGATCCGTGCGTCCCGATTGAAGTGCCGAGTCATACCACGAGCGGGCGCTCTTATGCCCGGACACAGCGACCATCTGAGGTTCTGTAAACGCTGCGGTGTTGCTGGCGTTGAGGTACTTGCTGATGAGTTTGTCGTCGAGACTGGCTATCGAAATTGAAAGTGCGTCCGGGAAAGTCGAACTGATCAAAACGCCATCGAAAATTCCTGGATATGCGTCCGCGACCTGAAGACTCGTATAGGCACCCCCCGATCCTCCGGTACTGACGGTGTAATACGGAACACCGAATGTTTCGATGAAGTGTTCTTTGCCCATCATCGTGGTCTCGCCAGCCAAAGTCGCATTGCAACTGTTTGTCGGATGGTTCAAGGTGTTGATGAAGATTGCATAGCCTTCGCTCAGTCGCGTCAGGTTGTCGCCAGACAGCGGGCTGACGCCCAGTGCCGCGCCCTGTATATACCAGCCACCAACACAGCCGCTTCCATGATTGGCAATCAAGCGCCGGTTCCAGCCTTTGGGCGGTGTCGTCGGGGAAGGTTGGGCGTCCGTCGTCGGGTCATGCAGCACGGCATTCTGGTAGATGCCACGGTTCATGGTTCCCGTCTCCACGCGCACGACGAACGGGACCTGTACGCCCTTGGTGTTTGTGGTCATGGCGACGTCGGAGGGCAATGCCGTGGTGCTTGTCATCGGCACCAACGCACCACCGGACAGCCGGCGATAGACGTACTGAACCTTCGTCGGGGCCGAGCAGTTGGCATCGGTGGAGGCTCCGAGTTTCGTGCCATCGGGCATCGTGAACGCATCGGTCTGACAAATGAACGGGGTGATGTGCGGACCGGACAAGATCGGGCCGGTGCGCGGATAGTTGGTGAGTTCGAGTGCCGTCGTGGCGCCCGCAGACACTGCCTGGACCGTGTTGGCGCCCACCTTCAACCCGGTGAGCACCGCGATGCTGCGCGTCGTATCGGCAGGATCGGTGCGCAGTACGGCAGTCGACGGCGTTCCGTTGACATTGAGCGTGATCGGATCGTTGGTAGAACTCTTCACGGCGATCAGGACGTCACCATCACTGACGTAGTCCGGCTTCGATGAGAGCGCCTGGATCTGCAGCGTGGGGACGGTGGCGACGGGGCCGGTCCCTGGCGAAGTCGTATTCGAAGACGAATCGCCATGGCCGTTTCCGCCACACGCAACGAGGGTCGCGCTCGCGAGCCCGAGAAGCGCAAAGTGAAAACCTATAGCTGCTTTTGACCGGGGATGTTGGATTTTTTTCATCAATGTCTGCTATGAAATTAGAGAATTCGGACGTATTCGGCACGAACCCTGCATTTTCGCAATATGTATGCCTTTTGTACTAGGGGTTAACGCTTGAATCCGCGTCTTTGGACAAGGGGCTTGGCAAGCCTCGTCAACGCATTCGATGTCGTGCTTCCTGGTATTAGAGAGCTGAAGCCAAAATGCGATCGATGCGACGAACGGATTGATCATCTGAAAACTTCTGACACACCCAATCCAATGACGTCAGAAGGCGGCCTGTCGGGCACCAATCGCCGTGAACTTATGAAAATGATTCACGCTCCGACTGCATTTTGAATTGCAATTCGTCGCCGACTGCGCGAGCAATGCGATGGTCAATCGAAAATTCTTGCCGAGGCATGATGACATGCCGGCCAAATATTCATTATCGATCTGATGAATTACCAGACCGAGGAAATGCTGTAATTGCTATCGAGCCCCGTTTTTTCGGGTGTCGAAACGGCTTGTCCCCGAGAAATCTTCAGCCGTATGAAGTTCTCCAGATCGTCGACGGCCATGGGTTTCCCGTACAGATAGCCTTGGACGTGGTGGCAACCACAAATTTGCAGGAAGTCGCGCTGTTCTGCGGTTTCGACACCCTCGGCGATTACCTGAAGCTTGAGCTTGTCCGCCAGAAAGATGACAGCCTTGACGATCGCAGCATCGGCTTCGTCATTGCAGATCTCGGTCACGAAGCTGCGATCGATCTTCAACCGCGTCAGCGGGTAGCGCTTCAGCAGGCTGAGAGAGGCGTAGCCGGTGCCGAAATCGTCGAAGGCGATCCCGACACCAAGCTCGTGCAGGACACGCAAAGGCTCCAACACGACTTCGTCATGCGCCAGGATGATGTTCTCGGTAATCTCGATCTCGAGTGCCCGGGGCGGCAAACCTGTCTCCTCGAGCACGGCCATGACCTCCGCGGCCAGTCGTCCGCTCTGGAACTGAGCGCCGAAGAGGTTGATGCCCATGACCAAGTCGGGAAGCACCTTGCGCAACTCCGCCGCATAGGCACAAGCCGTCTTCATGACCCAGT
This sequence comes from Janthinobacterium lividum, assembly GCA_050954325.1. GTDB lineage: Bacteria > Pseudomonadota > Gammaproteobacteria > Burkholderiales > Burkholderiaceae_C > Variovorax. The sequence goes on from JBPBPG010000002.1 coordinate 46,860, forward strand.
GGCCCACCTCGGCCGCAAAAGCGCCCGACTCGATCGCGGCGATGAAACGAACTGGCGAGAGCAGGCCCTCGGCCGGATGGCGCCATCGCAGCAATGCTTCGAGGCCCACCAACGCCTGATCGTCGACTCGGATCTGCGGCTGATAGAACAGTTCGAACTCTTCATGTTCGATGGCACGCCGGATTTCGCCTTCTAGAGCCCGTCGAGTCAGGACCTTGTCCTTGAGGCGCGCATTGAAAAACCGAATGCAGTTGCGACCCTGTGCCTTGGCTTCATACATCGCCAGATCGGCCGCCGAGAGGAGGTCGCCCACGTTGGCGCCATTGCCAGGATGCACCGCGATTCCGATACTGGCCGTGACGTGAGTCGGTTGAGCCTCGACGTTCATGGGTGCAGCAATGGCACTGAGCATGCGCTGTGCGCCGCACTCGATCTGGCTCAGGACGGACTCGTTGGGCATCAGCACGGCAAATTCATCACCACCAAGCCGTGCCACCGTATCGATCGCGTTGGCGCATGACAGAAGGCGCTGCGCCACGTTCTTGACGACCTGATCGCCTGCACCGTGCCCGAGCGTGTCGTTGACATCCTTGAAACCGTCGAGATCGATCATCAGGAGCGCAAACGGCTCTTTGCGATCCAGGCATTCGATCACCCGGCTAAGCAGCACGCCACGATTGGGAAGGCCCGAGAGGCTGTCGACATGAGCGAGTTGAAAAAGTCGCTCTTCGTCAGCCCGACGGGTGGTCGTGTCACGGATGATGGCGCCAAAACTGGCCTTGCCTTCCTCCTGCCACATCGACAGAGACAGCTCGATCGGAAATTCACGACCGTTTTCGTGCCTGGCTTCAAGCTCCACGGTAGTTCCCACAAGACGTGGAGAACCTCCTGCGGCCACCCGCTGCAAGCCACTACCATGTCCGCCCTGCATGCGAGGTGGCACGATCAGGTCGACGCTGGAGCCCAAGGCCTGGGTGGCCTCGAAACCGAACAGCCGCTCGCAAGCGAGGTTCCAAAACGTGATTCGACCCAGGTGATTGGCGCAGATGATGCCGTCGGGCGAGGTGGCGGCAATCTGCTCGAAACGCGTCTGACCCGCGCGATGCGCGACAGCGAGCCGCCGCATTTCCAATCGGTCGAGCACGACCTTCGCCAGTGCCTTGAGATGCTCGCGATCCTGGGCCGACAACCCGTTGCGCGGACGTCGATCGATGATGCACAACGTGCCCAGCACATGGCCGCTGGGTGAGACCAGCGGCATGCCTGCGTAGAACCGGATGTATGGTTCGTCCAGCACCAGCGGATTCTGCGCAAAGCGCAAATCGAGCTTGGCATCAGGAATTACCAGGATGTCATCCATTTCCAGCGCATGCGCGCAGAACGACACATCACGCCCGGTTTCGCAAATATTCAACCCGATTCTTGCCGAGAAGAACTGACGCTCTCGCTCGACAATGGAAACCAGCACGATGGGCACATCGAAAATTTTCGACGCCAGCTGCACGATGGCGTCCAGCTGCAGGTCGCCGTCGTCTTCTACAAGCTGATATTCGGCGATCGCAGCCAGTCGATCGGATTCGTTGAGCAACAAGGGCGCGTATCGCATAGGGACATTCGATGACTGGTTTTTACGAAGATTTGCCGTTTGCACGCGAATATCGCAACCTGTCCACCGGCTGCGTCATTGGAAAAATGCCGATCATTCGGCCATGACACCGATATCTGGTGGAAATATCGATTTCAAATGGATCCGCATCCTAGAAAATCAGATAAAGAACGGCGATCAGGGCGGTCACCACCGAAATGATCCATATCGACGGATGCAAAGAGCGCGATTGGACCTGGCTAACTGTCAAGGCACTCAGCTCCGAAACCTTGGTGATCGTGTCCTGAATCAGCGTGTCGTTGTTCAATGCTGCCTCGGACTCCTGTTCCAATTTGCCGGTCTGATCGTCGAAGCGTTGGATGTCGCGATCAGTGCGAAGGAAATCGGTATGTTTCTTGGTCATTGTTGACTCTTTCGGCTCTTATGAAACGATGAACAGCGGATGTTTTCAAGCCGTGTTCTGGTTCTCGGAGAAGCCAGTGTTTCTTACTATCACGAACCGTCTGCTCGTGACGTGGGCACTGAATCTTCGTTGTCGTCGTCCCTGACGACGCATCGCACGTCGAAATTTCAATCTCTGCAAAAAAATCTCCATGCATCGAACCCGCGCGCAGACCAAGTCGGCTCAGCGTCGCACAGTACGTGTCACTACGCTTTTCGTGGTGTTTGTCTGTCTGTCGCTGCTGGCCGTCGATTTCTGGTTGGCGTGGCGAGCGAGAGAGCGAGAGCTGAGACAGGCCGTCGTCAGCAACACCAATCTTGCCTCAGCCGTGGCTCAGCAGATGGACGGGATGGTTTCCGAAGTCGCACACCTGCTCGACAGCATCGCCTTCGAACTGGAACTGGGTCGTTCGAACGATCGATTGCTCAGTCATTTGCAGCCGCTGCTGAGGAATCATGCGATAACGACCCAGCATGTCCATGGAATCTTTATCTACGATGCTCAGGGCGAGTGGATCGTCAACTCCCTGACTGAGGCCCCGGCCGGCGCCAACAACGCCGATCGCGAATATTTCGTTCATCATCGCGATGACCCGTCGCTTTTGGTGCGAGTAGGTAAGCCGATCGTGAGTCGCTCGACCGGGCTGTGGATCATCCCGATGTCACGGCGGCTCAACGACGCTTCGGGCGCTTTCGCCGGAGTCGTTCTGGCCACCATCAGGATCGACCACGTCAGCCGGATCCTGGCCGATTTCGAGATCGGTCGGCAAGGCGCGGTGGCATTCACGCTGAGCGATGGCACGCTTCTTGTCCGTCGACCATTCGCCGTCGAGGATTTGGGGAAAAACATCATCGCAGGCCAATTGCGCCAGGATTTCATTGCCCGGAGGGCGGGTACCTACGAGAGCGTTTCTCCATTCGACGGCGTCGAACGCATGGGAAGTTTCCAGCACACGCAGAATCACTCGCTGCTGGTGGCCGTAGCGCTGGCCAAGAGTGAAATACTCAGGGATTGGCGTGAGACCACTTGGATCCAGACGCTTTCGATCATGTTGCTGTGTGTCATCACGGGTTTGGCAGGCGCACAAGTCATCCGCTCGGTGCGCCAGCGCATAAGGGTGGAACTTGATCTGGGCGAGACCCGGGACGAACTGACCAAGGCGAATGCCCGCCTGGCCCAGCTGGCCAGCTACGATGGATTGACCGGTCTGGCCAATCGCCGATTTTTCGACGAGACGCTGGAACGTGCATTTGCCGAATCCTGCCGGTCCGGACAACCCATGGGGTTGATAATGATCGATGTAGATCATTTCAAGCAGTACAACGACCTCTACGGGCATCCGGCAGGAGACCAGTGCTTGCGACAGGTCGCCCGGGCCGTGGAATCAGCAGCACGCCGACCACTGGACTTCGTGGCCCGCTATGGCGGAGAAGAGATCGTGATGATAGTGCCCAATACCGATGCGGCCGGCGCCGTCGTCGTGGCTGAGATCGCAAGGACCGAAGTGGAAAGATTGAAGATTCCGCATTCGGCTCAAGCGCTGGGACACGTTTCCATAAGTCTGGGCGTGGCCGCGCATTCATCGGGCAGCCGATTGGATACTTCGAAAAGTCTGCTTGAAGCTGCCGATCAGGCACTATACAAGGCCAAATCGGCCGGACGCAACCAGGTTGTATCTTGGAAAATGTCGGCAGCTTGAATGATTTCGTACCTTGTATGGAAGCTTCATATCGGGACTGATTTCTTCGAGACATGCGCGACATTGATGTCTGGAAGACTTCCGGAATCGGCCATCTAGCTTGCGGTATCGAAGCGATCGAAAGAATTTCGATGGCTGTAATGCATGCACAACTCGCCAGCCGGTGTTTTCGGATCGCTAAAAAGCGACGGTCCTCGGCATCCGGCTGCAATGCGGCGCTGGTGACGGGGTTCCGCGTGCCGTCGGGTTCGCTGTTGCAATAGAGCGCGGGAGCGCTCAGCCGGACGACGCAACGCTTGCGGCGGTCGCAGGCGGCGTGGCCGGTGGCGTGACGCGGCTCGTCGGTCTGCCTGCGAAGTCGGTCCAGCAACCGAGCTGGAAATCGTACAGCTTGCATCGACGGGCAGTCTCCCGATACCAGGCCAGCGAGAACGGTTGCACGACGATACGCCCCCGCAGCCGGTCCTCCAGCAGCGCCTGCGCACCCTTCAGCCTGTAGAGCGGTATGCCCATGTCCACGTGGTGCGCCGTGTGCTCCATGATGTGATGCATCGCCGCTCCCATCACGCTGCGGAACGTCAGATGCACGGTGGTCGAGACGAACGGCTGGGCCCGCGACCAGGTTCGTTTGTCTTCGTGCCAGGCCACGCTTTCGTGCGTGTGGTGTACGTAGACCACGAAGCCGATCATGCCGTTCCAGAACAGGAAGGGCAGGGCGAGGCCCACGGCGAGCAGCCAAGCGACCGACTGCCCGGTCTCCCGTGCCGCGACCACGAGAGTGCCGGCCCACAGAAGACCGTAGCCGGTGACCAGCAGGCCGTCCAGCGTGAACACGCGCCGACGGGTCGGCATGCGACGGCGCGAGGGGAACAGCATCCGTGCCCACCACACCTCGAGCAGGTAGTACAGCCAGGGCGCCCAGCCGCTCCGGTAGACGCGCTCCAGCGTGCGCCGCCACGCGGGCAGGGCTCCGTATTCCGCCAGCGACTTCGGCTCCCAGACGAAGTCGAAGCCCTTCAGGTTGGTGTACCCGTGGTGCACGACGTTGTGGCCCGCCTCCCAGAGACTGTACGGTGTGAGCGACGGGAGAAACAGCAACCGGCCCAACCACCGATTGAGTCGCCGGTGGCGTGTGAAACTCTGGTGGCAGGCGTCATGCCCGAGGATGAAGAGCCGGCCGATGACGAATCCGCAGGCGATACCGGCCGCGGCCTGTATCCAGGCGTCGTGCGCCAGCACGATGGTCGTCATGCAGGTCGCATACAGCACGATATCGAGCACGGACAGCGCCAGCGCCCGTGCGGTGCTGGGCTCGCAAATCGGCAGCAGCCACTGGCGCAGCTCGCGCCGATGCGGAACGGGCGCCAGCGCGGACTCGGGCGCTGGCGTCGGCGTCGGCGGAAGCGAGGCGTCGTTCGTCAACCGCATCAGAACCGCCATCCCAGGCCGACTCCGATCAGCCAGGGATCGACTTTCAGTTCGCCGATGCGCGCGCCGGCCGACCTCACGTCGGTGCGGATCTGCAGCTTCTTGATGTCGAAGTTGAGCACCAGGTTGCGGCCCAGGTCGTAGTCGATGCCGGCCTGCAAAGCGGCGCCCACGCTGCTCTTTTCGATCCCGGGTTGCAGTGCCGCCTCCACCGCCGGGCTGAAACGCACGCCGGAGAAGCGGGTGTAGTTGACCCCGGCGCCCACGTAGGGCTTGAGCGCACCCAGGCCGGCGAAGTGATACTGCAGCGTGAGGGTGGGCGGCAGGTGCCTGAGCGATCCGATGCCCTCGCCGCCGGCGCGGATGTGCTGCTTTTGCGGCACGGTCAGCACCAGTTCCGCAGCCCACTGCGGCGTGAAGAAATAGGAGAGGTCGACATCGGGGATCGTCTTGCCGTTGATCGACAGATCCAGCCCGGTGGTGTCGTGGTTCGCCGGGTCCAGCCGCAGTACCCGGGCGCGGACCAGCCAGCGCAGGTCGGTGTTGCCGTCGGTGGACGCGTTCGCGGTGTCCTGGGCTGACGCCACGGCCGGTGCCAGGACCGCGATGCACGACGTCATGCTGGCGATCGCAAGGTGGGCGAGAGTGAGGCTTCGTGTTTTCATGCTGCGGATTTCCTGTATCGGCGATGACTTTTGCCGTGTCGTCATTGGAAGCCGGTGCCGGTTGCGCCGCCTTGCGCCAGATCAAGGAATGCCGGGTTTCAGTTCTCGTCTTCCGGCAGATGGAACTCATGCCACACGCCGTTCAGGATGCCGAAACCGACAGCCAGACCGACGCCGAGAATCCAGGTGAAGTACCACATGGGATCAGCTCTTTCAATGGAGAAAAGGGTTAGTACAGATCGGGATTGGTTGCGAGGTCGAGGCTGGTCACCCGGCCGCGCATGACCCGCAGCGCCCAGCCGGTGTAGACCAGGATCAGAGGCAGGAACACCACGGTGACCGCAAGCATGATTCCCAGCGTGCGGGTGGTGGACGATGCGTTCCACAACGTCAGGCTGGAGCGGGCATCGGCGCTGGAGGGCAGGATGAAGGGGAACATCGACACCCCCACCGTGGCGATGATTCCGGCGCACGCCAGCGCCGACCCGCCGAAACCCAGCCATTCCCGCCGCGCCCGGTTGCCCGCCAGGGCGAGCAGCGTGCCGACCAGGCCGCAGGCGGGCGCGAGCAGGGTGATCGGCCATGCACGGTAGTTGTCCAGCCAGGCGCCCGGAGCGGTTTCGACGACCGTGCGCAGCGGGTTGGACGGTCCCATCGGGTCGGCCGCGCCGACGATGTGGAAACCCATCTGGCCCCAGGCCACCCAGGCACCGCCGATGGCGAACAGCAGCAGACTGGCGATGCCGGCGACCAGGCCGAAGTCCCGCGCCCGGCGCGAGACCGGGCCGGGCTCCACCTTGAGCATCAGCCAGCCGCTGCCGTGCAGCACCAGCATCGCGACCGAAAGCAGTCCGCACAGCAGCGAGAACGGGTTGAACAGTCCGAAGAAGCTGCCCTGGTAGAACACCCGCAGGTCGCTGTCGAAGCGAAACGGCACGCCGCTCAGCACATTGCCCACCGCCACGCCGAACACCAGTGCCGGCACCAGGCCGCCCGTGAACAGCGCCCAGTCCCAGCGGTTGCGCCAGGCCGGATCCGTCCGCTTGGAGCGGTATTTGAAACCGACCGGCCGCAGGATCAGCGCCGACAGCACCACGAACATCGCCAGGTAGAAGCCCGAAAAACTGACCGCGTAGACCAGCGGCCAGGCCGCGAAGATGGCGCCGCCGCCCAGGATGAACCACACCTGGTGGCCCTCCCAGTGCGGCCCGACGGCGTTGATCACCATGCGTCGCTCCACGTCGCTGCGGGCGACGAAGGGCAGCAGCGCACCCACGCCCAGGTCGTAGCCGTCGGTGAGCGCGAAGAGGATCAGCAGCACGCCCAGCAGCGCCCACCAGACGACCCGCAGGGTCTCGGTATCGAAAAATGTCATGTTCCAGATCTCCTGACGAGGTTCAGGCCGCCAGCGGGGTGGCCGGGAGGGGGCCGGGTGGCGGCGTGTCGTGATCGAGCGCCGCCGGCCCGCCGCGGATGGCCGCCAGCATCAGCCGCACCTCGATCACCGCCAGAGCGCCGTAGAGCGCGGTGAAGCCGACGAGGGTGATCCACAGCTGGGTGCGGCTGAGCGAGGACGGCGCCAGAAAGGTCGGCAGCACCCCGTCGATGGCCCACGGCTGGCGGCCCATCTCGGCAACGATCCAGCCGAGTTCGGCGGCGATCCACGGCAGCGGCAACGCCAAGAGGGCGAGCTTCAGGAACCAGCGCGTCTGCACATGCCGGCGTGTCGAGCACAACACGAAGGCGACTGCGAAGAGCGCGATCATCGCGAGGCCGATGGCTGCCATCAGCCGGAAGCTCCAGAACATCAGCGGCACGTCGGGCACCGTGTCCCAGGCGGCAGCGGAGATCTGCGACGGCGTGGCACGTCGCGGGTCGTCCAGGGTCCGCCTGAGCAGCAGCGCGTAGCCCAGGTCGCGTTTGTGAGCCTCGAAACGGGCGCGCGCGGACGCGTCGTCCGGAGCCTGTTTCAGCCGCTCGACGGCGTCGTAGGCCACCACGCCCGAGGCGATGCGCTCCTCGGCACGCAGCACCAGTTCCGACATGCCGGTCACCTGGCCGTCCAGGCTGCGGGTGGCGATCAGGCCGAGGACCCATGGCACCTGAACTTCGTAGCGGGTGGTGCGGTTCTGGAAATCCGGCAGGCCGAACAGGGTGATGCCCGCGGGCGCCGGTTCGGTGTGCCACGCGGCTTCGATGGCGGCGAGCTTCATCTTCTGGTTGTCGGTCAGCGCGTAGCCGCTCTCGTCGCCCAGCACCACCACCGACAGCGACGCGGCCAGGCCGAATGCTGCGGCCACGGTCATCGAGCGGCTGGCGACGGCCGTGAACCGGCCGCGCAGGAGATAGAAGGCCGAGATGCCCAGCACGAAGACCGACGCGATCACATAGCCGGCGCTCACCGTGTGCACGAACTTGGCCTGGGCGATCGGGTTGAGCAGCACCGCGGCGAAGTCGGTGACCTCCATGCGCATGGTGAGCGGGTTGAAGGCCGAGCCGACCGGGTTCTGCATCCATCCGTTGGCCACCAGGATCCACAGCGCCGACAGGTTGCTGCCCAGCGCCACCAGAAAGGTCACCAGCAGGTGGGCCACGCGCGACAGCCGGTCCCAGCCGAAGAACATGACGCCGACCATCGTCGCTTCCAGGAAGAAGGCCATCAGCCCTTCGATCGCGAGCGGTGCGCCGAAGATGTCGCCCACGTAGTGCGAGAAGTAGGACCAGTTGGTGCCGAACTGGAACTCCATCGTCAGCCCGGTCGCGACCCCGAGCACGAAGTTGATGCCGAAGAGCTTGCCCCAGAAGCGGGTGGTTTCCCGCCACACCGGCCGCTTGGTCATGACGTACACCGCCTCCATGATGACCAGCATGAAGGACATGCCCAGCGTCAGCGGCACGAAGAGAAAGTGGTAGAGCGCGGTGAGTGCGAACTGCAGCCGCGAGAGATCGACGATTCCGGGTTCCATCTGGGCCTTTTCCTTTTCCAGCGGGCCGGCCACATACCGGCCGCTTGGGTTGCGGACGACCTTAGTTCACGGCTTCGCGCGCCAGCTTGATCTGGATCAAGGGCGGGCCACGACACGGCGGCAATAGTCGCGGCATGCACACGACAAGCACTCCCACCGTCACCACCACCGCCGATCCGCACGCGGGCGCGGCGCTCCTGGCCGGCCTGGAGCGAGGCAGCGCCACCGGCCTGCGGATTTCGACCGCGCTGCTGCTCGGGGACTCGATTGCCGCGATCGGCTTCGCCGGGGGGCTCGCGGGGGCGGTGGCGCAACTGGCGGTGTCGCCCGAAGGGGCGGTGCCATGGTTGGCGCTGGCCCTGGCGTCGGCCTGCCTGCGCGGCGCGGCGTCGATGTCCGCCGCCCGATCCGGTGCCTGCACTTCGGGCGTGGCGCGACTGGCCCTGCGGCGCCGGGTGGTGGCGGGTGCACTTTCACGTACGGACGGAGCGACCGTCGGCGGCGGGTTGATGCAGATGGTGGTCGAGGAAGTGGATGCGATGGATGCCTACCTGGCGCGCTACCTGCCTACCCGGCGGGCCGCCGCGGTGGCCCCGCTGCTGGTGCTGGCGGCGATCGCCTGCGCCAGTCCTCTGACCGCCGCCATCCTGCTGGCGACGCTGGTGCCGTTCATCCTGCTGATGGCATTGGCGGGGGCGGCGTCCGCGAGCGAGTCGGGCCGGCAGTTCGCGGCACTGGGCCGGCTGTCGGGACTGTTCGCCGACCGGATCCGGGCGCTGCCCATCGTGCTCGCGTTCGGTGCCCAGGCGAGGGAGGCCGACCGGTTGGGACGGGCCGCCGAAGACGTGGCGAAGCGCACGCTGCGGGTGCTGCGGCTGGCCTTCCTGTCGTCGGCGGTGCTGGAGTTTTTCGGTGCCCTGTGCGTGGCGCTGGTGGCGGTGTATGCGGGCTTCAACCTGCTCGGGCTGCTGCCTTTTCACGTGTCCGAAAAGCTGGACCTCGGACGGGCGTTTTTCGTGCTGGCGCTGGCGCCGGAGTTCCATGCCCCGATGCGGCGCCTGGCCACCGCCTATCACGACCGGCAGGCGGCGGCGACCGCTGCCGGGCGGCTGGCCGGACTTGCGGAGCACGGGCCTGCACAGCCCGTCGACCTCGCCCCTGTCGATGCCGCCCCCGCCGTGCGCTTCGAGCAGGTCGTCATCCGTTATCCGGGCAGCCACCAGCCCGTGGTGGCCGGCCTGAGTTTCGAGGTGCCCGCGGGAAGAATGGTGGCGATCGTCGGGGCGTCGGGCAGTGGGAAGACCAGCCTGCTGCGGTTGCTGCTGGGGGCCGCGCCGTTGTCGGGCGGGCGGGTCCTGGTCGGCGAGCTGGCCTTGGCGGACGGCCAGGGCGTCGCCGCACAGGCGGCCTGGATCGGGCAGTCGCCCCTCGTCGTGCCGGGCAGCCTGCATCGCAACCTGGCACTGGCCCGTCCCGATGCCTGCACCGCCGACATCCTCGAAGCCGCCGCCCAGGCCGGTCTCGGCCCCTTGCTCGCGCGGCGCGATGGCGGGCTCGGTGCGACCATCGGCGCTCGCGGAGGAGGCCTTTCGGGCGGAGAGCGCAGACGCATCGCCCTGGCCCGCGCCCTGCTCAAGCCCTCGGCGATCTGGCTGCTGGACGAGCCCACCGCCCATCTCGACGAAGCCTCGGAGGCCGCGCTCATCGCCACCATCGTCCGGACCCGGGCCGGCCGCACCACCCTCGTGGCCACCCACAGCGAGCGACTCGCCGCCGTCGCCGACATGGTGATCCGGTTGGATACGACGCGATGAATACAGACGCATCCACCGGTGCTCTGAACGGCTTGCTGGCATCGCAGCGGCAGCACCATCGCCGACGTTTCCTGCAGGCCGGTGCATGTGCCGCGGTGGCCGGGGCGACGGCGGTCGCGCTGCTGGGTGTGTCGGGCTGGTTCCTGGCGGCGGCGTCGGGCGCGGGACTGGCCGGACTCGCCGCGGTGCAGTCCTTCAATTACCTGCTGCCGAGCGCCGCCGTGCGGTTGCTGGCCATCTTGCGCACCGGCAGTCGCTACGGCGAGCGGCTGCTCGGCCACGACGCGGCGCTGCGGTCGATGGCCGCGGTCCGGCCGGCCGTGCTGCGTGCCCTTTGTGCGGCGCCGGCCGAGCGTGCGCTGGCGCTCGGAACCGGCGACGCGACGGCGGTGCTGATGCAGGACGTCGCCGCGCTGGAGGACCGGCTGGTGCGGGGTCCGGCGCCCTGGGCGGCGGCCGCGGCGCTGGCGGCCGGGTCGACCCTGTGCGCGCTCGCAGGCTGGGCGCCGGTCGCCAGCACCGCGGCCTGCGCTCTGGCGGCGACGCTTGTCTCCGGCAGGCTGCAGCGCGGCCGGCGGACCACGGCGCAGGCGCTGCGGCATGCATCCGGCGCCCTGAAGGACGAACTGGCGATGCTGGCCGCGTCCGTGGCCGAACTCCGCTGCTACGGACTCGAAGCCTGGGCCGCAGGCTATGCGGCCGAGCATGGTGAGCAGCTGATGCAGGCCCAGCGCCGGCACGCGGCCGATGCCGGCCGGCTCGACCTGATGCTGGCTGGCATCACCGGGCTGGCGGCGGTACTGGCGATCTTCCTTGCACGCGGGCGAGGTGCGCCGACGGCGGCACTGGCGGGCTTGTCCGCCGCGATGGCGATCGAGGGCCTCGCGCCGCTGCTGCGCAGTGCCCTGCATTCGGCCATCGCCGAACGCGCCGCCGGGCGACTCGACGCGCTGCTGGCGGATGGCGATGCTGCGGCTCGCCCGCCGATGGCGAGAGTGCGGTCGCCCGTTTCGCTGGAACTGCCGTGGATGTCCGGGACGCGGTTTTCGCCCGGCGCCCGCGTCGCCATCGTCGGCCCTTCGGGCAGCGGCAAGACCACGCTGGTTGAAACCCTGCTCGGCCTGCGCCGGGCCGCGCCGCACGTCGTGCGCCTGGGCGGGGTGGACATCGGCCAGCTGGATGTGGCTGCGATGCGCGACCAATTCGCCTGGCTGCCGCAGGATGCCACCCTGATCGCAGGCACCGTGCGCGACAACCTGGCCCTGGCCGGGCCGGACGCGACCGACGCCGACGTCTGGCAGGCGTTGCACGATGCGGCGCTGGCCGATCGGATCCGCGCCTGTCCGAACGGCCTGGACACCTGGCTCGGTGAAGACGGTGCCCTGTTGTCGGGAGGCGAACGGCGACGGCTGGCCCTGGCGCGGGCCTATCTGCGGCAAGCGCCCTGGCTGCTGCTCGACGAGCCGACCGAGGGACTGGATCTCGCCACCGAGGCGGTGGTGCTCGAGCGACTGGCCGGCCGGCTGCATCGCACGGGCCAGGGACTGCTGGCGGTGTCGCATCGGGCCCGCGTCGTGCTGTTGTGCGACGAGGTGCTGCGCATCGACAGCGGGCCTCGACCCCTCTACAGCACCCGCGAATACAGTGCCCGTGCGGAGTCCGCCTGAAGGTACCGGTCGAAGACCATGGCGATCGATCGCACGAAGAACCAGCCGATGGGCGTCACCCACAAGGCGTCCGGCTCCATCACCACCAGGCCGTCTTCCACGTACGGCTGCAGGGCTGCCAGTTCCGTGGCGAAGGCGCGGCGCACATCGATCAGGTAGGCGTCCGAGATCGCCTCGTAGTTCAGTTCGCCCTGGCACATCAGCGCCATCACGATGCCGCGCCGCACCAGATCGTCGTGGGTCGGCGCCAGTCCGCGCGCCACCGCGAACCGGCCCTGCCGCAGCGCGTCGTAGTATTCCGGCAGGGTCTTGGCGTTCTGGCTGTAGCACCCACCCACTCTGCCGATCGCCGACACACCCAGGCCGATGAGGTCGCCGTCCGGATGCTCGGTGTAACCCTGGAAATTGCGGTGCAGCCGTCCCTGGCGGCGGGCGATGGCCAGGGGGTCGTGCGGCAACGCGAAATGGTCCATGCCGATGTATTCGTAGCCTGCGCCGCACAGCGCTGCGATCGCGTCGCCGAGCATCTCGATCTTCTGCGCCGCCGTGGGCAGCGTGGCGGCGTCGATGCGGCGCTGCGGCTTGAAGCGCTCGGGCAGATGGGCATAGCCGTAGAGCGCGATGCGGTCCGGCCGCAACTTGGCGATACGGGCGATGGTGTAGCTGAAACTCGAGGGTGTCTGCAGCGGCAGGCCGTGGATCAGGTCCACGTTGGTCGAGCGGAAGCCAAGCGCCTTCGCGGCCTGCAGCAGGAGCGCCACCTGCTCGTAGGCCTGCACCCGATGCACCGCCCGCTGCACTGCAGGATCGAAGTCCTGCACTCCGAAGGACAGCCGATTGAAACCCAGGCTCGCCAGCCGTTCCAGCCGGGCCGGGTCCACAGTGCGAGGATCGACCTCAATCGCCAGTTCCGCGCCCGGCTCCAACGTGAAGGCTCGACGAAGCGTGGTGACAACGCGCGCGAGTTGCAGGTCCGACAGAAAGGTAGGCGATCCTCCGCCGAGGTGAAGCTGCGATATGCGCGTCCGGCTTCCGAGAATGCCTACATGCAGGTCCACCTCCCGGTCCAGCGCCAGCAGGTAATCGGAGGCGCGGTCGTGATGGCGGGTCACGATCTTGTTGCAGGCGCAGTAGTAGCAGACCGATTCGCAGAACGGCACGTGCAGGTAGATCGCCAGCGGCAAGCCGGCAGTGCCTCCCGTGCCGGCGCCGGAGGCACGCGCTGCCAGGGCTCGACGGTAGTCGTCCGGCCCGAAGGCTTCGACAAAGCGGTCGGCGGTGGGATAGGACGTATAGCGCGGCCCGGGCATGCCGAGCCGAGCCAGCAGTTCGGGGGTCGGAGCGTTGGCGCCCGCAGTGCTTGCGGCGAGGCTGGCGGCGTTGCTGGCAATGCCGGCGGTGTTCGGATATGCGGACATCGGCGCACTGTGTCGCCATTCGTGGTGAAACGGCTTGATCTGGATCAAGGGTCGCCGCAATGGCTGCGGCATACTTCGTCGATGGTCTCGCCGCTGCCGCACATACGCCCGCTCCTGCCGTCTGCCGCTCCGACCGCCGAAGCTCTGAAGATCGCATGCTCGAACTGCAACCTGCGCGAGCTGTGCCTGCCGGTGGCGTTGGCGGAGCACGAGATGGATCGCCTCGACCTCCTGGTGACCAAACGCCGCTCGATCAAGCGAGGCGACATGCTCTACCGGGCCGGTGATGCCTTTGGCTCGATCTACGCGGTACGCACCGGCTTTTTCAAGACACGTATTTCCGTGGTGGACGGCCGTGATCAGGTGACAGGCTTCCTGATGGCCGGCGAGTTGCTCGGCTTCGACGGCATCGGTACCGACCGACATGCCTGCGACGCGGTGGCACTGGAGGATTCGCAGGTTTGCGTGATTCCGTTCGCGAGCATGGAAAGTCTTTCGCGAGAATTCGCACCGCTGCAGCGCCAGTTTCACAAGATCATGAGCCGGGAGATCGTGCGCGACCAAGGGGTGATGTTGTTGCTTGGCAGCATGCGTGCGGAAGAGCGGGTGGCTGCGTTTCTCATGAATCTGGCGCGACGACTGCACTCGCGTGGTTTTTCACCGTCCGACCTCCTGTTGCGGATGACGCGGGAGGAGATCGGCAGTTACCTCGGCTTGAAACTGGAAACCGTGAGCCGCATTTTCTCGAGCATGCAGCAGGATGGAATTCTGGAGGTGCGGCAGCGTCACATACGCATTCTCCATCCGGATGCGCTTCGAGAAATCCTGATCAGTACTCGCCCGGAATTCAGATGAACTGACGTGTGCCGACGCGGTCGGCAGGTGTCGGAGGTTCCCGCTGGCGACGCACGATTCGAATCGGATCGAACCGCTTTTTCCTCTGGATGTTCTCCACTGCGGCAACCGCCCGCGCTAAAGCGTATCAAAGGCCTGTGCATGCATTGAAATGCCGGGATGTTGCATGGATACGGGACTGCAGCGCTGCGAACTCTTCAAAGAGTTCCGAAGGTCCGCGATCGAAAGTCGACGACCTGACCGAGGCGCGATTCACTCGGCCGGTTCAGCGGTCTCGGAAATTTTTTCCTCGAGCCGAGGCGGGTTTGCGATCGCGAATGCTTTCGGGCCATGCCTGGTCATCGCGACTTGTGTGAGTCTGGGCGTTTTTGAAAAAGTCGCCACCAGATGTTTGCGCCGTCCGAGTCATGCAGCCGCTGGCGCGGCAACCTGGTTGCGACGAAAACCTATGCCGATCTCCGCCACCAGCGCTTTCATCGCAGTCCGCTCGTCATCGTTCAGCGCGCTGGCATTGCAGCCGATCGTCCCCCAATCACCGCAGACCAGCGCGACCGGGCGGCCGTTGTGGAAGACTGGCGCGATGACGAGCGACATGGTGTGGGGGAAGGCTTCCCGGTACCAGCGAGGAATGCGGTTGACGGTTTCCTTGCTGAAAGTGTCGGCGACGCATGTGGGGTTCCAGGCGTTGGCGGCGAAGTGGAAGACATCGGGCACGAAGGCTTCATCGAACACCAGTCCTGAGAGCTTTTCGCCGATGCCTGGCCCGAACCCTGCCCGGGCGACAAAGCGCTTTGCCTGCGAATCCAGCACCATCACGAAGCAATTCGTGAAATTCATCGCTTGCATGGTCGTCTCGACGACAAGAGGCACCAGGTCGGACACCGGGAGCAACGGCGCAAACCCGCGCGTCGCCGACAGGGCGGACTTCAATCGGACAAGCAGGTCAACCGGCTTACCCGGAAGCGCTGCGCGTGGCGCAGAGACATTCGACGCCATCCCTCCCAAATCGTCTTTCAGACTTTCGGCACGGATCGCCGCCGCATCGACGACGCTTTCTTCAAGACCCAAGGTCTGCGCATGTTCCAGCAGGAGCGAGCGCACTTCTTCCTGGCCACCGCCTGCCGCCATCACCGATGCGGCTTGCGATGAAACTTCGGCCATCGCGCCGAGCCAGCTGGTGCGGGAAGACACGACTTGCTCCGGGTCGAGCGATTTTTCGGCCATCGTCTGGGTGATGAGTTCGGGCAAACGCCATTTCAGCGCGGCGGCGCTCGCGATGTCTTCCAGCGACACGCCGAGCACAGCTTCGCAAGCGATCGTCAGCGCTGCGTGCGTACTGCCGGCCTGGGCCTGGATGATTTCCCACTGATCGGGAAAATAGAACACCACCAGCAGCTCGCTGAGGTGGTGCATCAATGTGCAAACCACCGCCTCTTCGCCTTGATGGATGCCCTGGGAGCTGCTCAGCATGCGGGCGAATTCACCCGCCAGGATGGCACGCTTCAAGGCGTCGGAGGCCTGAGGGCGGGACGCTGCCGCACCGCGAAAGTTGTCCAGCAGCTGAAGGCCCAGAGCCAGGTGGCTCACGGTGTCCACGCCGAGAACCATGATGGCGCGGGATACGGTGGTCACGTCGCCGCCGAAGGATGCGTACATGGCGGAGTTGGCCAGGCGGAGCACGCGCTGCGACAACGCGAAGTCCGCCAGCACGCCGGAGGCGAGCGCGTTGATGTTCGCATCCGAACCCAGCGTCGAGACAAGGTTGTCGATGGAGAACTGCAAGGTCGGAAAGTCGCCCTGCCGGGACATTCGGGACCACAAGGTCTGAAAGAACTGTTCCTTGGAAGATGTCATGTCGAAGGAATCAGTTTGCGAGGGAGAGGTGTTCGTGCAGTGTCAGGAGACCGGTGTCCAGTCGGCGTTCGAGTTCGGCTGTCGGCAGGGCCGGAGCACGCAGCCAGCCTTGGGCATAGTCGCAACCATGCGCAGCCAGCAGACCGCACTGTTCTTCGGTCTCCACGCCCTCGGCGATGGAGATGAGCCCGAGCTCGCGGGCCAACGACAGCACGGCCAGCACGATGGTGCGACCATGGCGCGAGTGCTGCATGTCGGCCACGAAACTCCGGTCGATCTTGAGTGCCTGCAGTGGAAGCCGCTGAAGGTACGCGAGGCTCGAGTAGCCCGTGCCGAAATCGTCGACCGCGATGCGCACCCCGTGGTCGTTCAATTCGTTGAGCAGCTTGCATGCATGCTCAGGGTCCGTCATCAGCGTGCCTTCCGTGATTTCGAGCACCAGGCGATGGCCTTGCAGCCCGGAAGCGGCCAATGCCTTCTGCACGCCCTCGACGAAGCCGGGGTGTCGAAACTGGATGGGGGAAACATTGACGGACACGTAGACGAAATGCTTGCCGGCATCGTCCCAGCACCGAAGCTGCTGACAGGCGCTGCGCAGTGCCCAGTCGCCCAGAAGATTGATCAGTCCGTTGTGCTCGGCCATCGCGATGAATTCGAGGGGTGGAACACTGCCGCTCGGGCGCTCCCATCGCATCAGTGCTTCGAGCCCGAGGACCTTTCCCGTACGGGGAATGAAGATCGGCTGGTAATGAAGGGTGAATTCGCCGTTTTGCACGGCATCGAACATGTCTTGTTCGATGGCGAAGTCGGCGCGCTGCTTGCGCTCCATGTGCGGGCTGTACACGCACAATCGGTTCTTGCCTTGCGCCTTGGCTTCGTACATCGCCAGGTCGGCCTGTTTCAGGAGGCTCGCCTCGTTCAACGGATGCGCATTCTGAGAAAAGGCCACGCCGAGACTGGTGGTCACGCGCACCTGGCAGTCCGCCAGGGTGAAAGGCTTGCGCAGGCTGTGCAGGATCCGCTCGGCCACCGTGCCGGCCGCCGTCTCGGAACCCACGCTGGCGAGCAGCACCACGAATTCGTCACCGCCCATGCGCGCCACGGTATCGGTAGGTCGGACGGAAGCGCGCAGACGCACCGCAACTTCCTTCAACAAGGCATCGCCAATGTCGTGGCCCAGGGTGTCGTTGATGCGTTTGAAGCCGTCCAGGTCCAGCAATGCCAGTGCGAACGGTGTTTCGTCGCGGACTGCGGTGAGGATTCTCTCCGAGACGACCTGGCGTATCCGCCCGCGATTGCCCAGGCCGGTCAGCGGGTCGATCAAGGCTTCCGCGATCAGCATTTGTTCGGCGCGCACCCACTCGCTGACGTCGTAACCAAAAATGATCAGGCGTCTGGTGCCGTCGGCGTGTGGAGCAGGTCGGATGGTGACCTCGAGCCAACGACTTTCGGCCAGGCCACCGGTGAAGCGCAGCCTGGCATGTCCGTCTTCCGAGCGTGCCCAGGCATTTCGTACCAGGTTGGTAAGGATGTCGCGGTGGTCGGGCGCCACAAGGTCGCCCACCGAGGCATGCAGCAGGTATTCCATTGGAAACGCGAGCAGCGCTGCGGAGGATTCACTTGCATGCAGCACACGACCGTTCGGGTCGACATAAAGCGCGAGTGCACCCGAAGCACTGAGGATGGCTTGCAGATCACGCGCCGAGCTTGGTTCCCGCCCCGCTCGCGGTGCTGCGACAACGATGCGGCTCCAGGCGGCCGGCATTTCCAGGTCGAAGTCGAATGCACTCATGGTGGGTTCCGGGCCTATCGGTCCGAACTGAGGCGCAAGCACACAGGATCAGCCCGCAAATCGATCGAAAAATTGTCGAAACTTCAACATTTGTCACTGTCGAAGCAATGTCGCAAACGGTAGGAAAGCAATCTACCCCGGCAATTGATTATGCGTTGCAAATTTTTACAAATCAATATCGAAATCGTGGGGTCGGCAGGCGACGACGAAAGGCCGCGGCGACCGATGTTTCATCGCATGCGCTTCAGCGAGCGTCGCATGCGGCGCCGGCCAATGCCGGTCTCGTACAACTTCATGCCGGCGGGCGACAGCTTGCGTACAGACGCCTCGGCGACAGGTTAGAGCAGGGTATCCCCCATTCCACGATCCGTATCGAATGTGACCTAATGCACACACATTACATCAACTCTTCGCATCGACGTGGTATGGATTGTCTTCAGCAAACGGATCCGCCCGTCGCCGCTTCGCAAATGTCCAAACTTATCATTCTCCCGGTGGGCCTTGCATTGACTTTGAGTCTCGTATGGGGATTCGGTCTGGCTTCCGTGGCGATCTGCTTCGCCCTCGCACTCGCCAGCTTGCTGTTTTCCACGGAAGCTGGCGAAAGGGATCGCGAGATTGCATCCTGAGGGATCCGTGGCCGTGGCCGTCATCACGCGCGGTCAGCTTTCCGGTGGTCGTGTGTCCGACGGTCGGTCGTCGGCCTCCTTCACGCTCGTCGCACTCCACCCACCACCGAGCGCCCTGTACAGCGCAAGCCGGTTGGTCTGCTCGACGAGTTGGAGGCTGATCAGCGATTGCTGGGCCGTGTAGAGCGAGCGCTGTGCGTCGAGCACATCGAGGTAGCCGGCACCGCCGCTTCTGAACAGCGCATCCGACAGTTCATAGGCACGCGTCGTGGATGCCAGCAACGACTGTTGCGCGGCAAGGCGCTCCCCCAGCGTGCGTCGCGCCGCCAGCGCATCCGCCACTTCCCGAAACGCCGTCTGCAACGTCTTCTCGTAGTTGGCGAGCTGCAGCCGTTCCTGCACTTCGGCGACACGCAGGTTCGCACGATTGGCACCGCCGTCGAAGATCGGCAGGCTGATCGACGGTGCGAAATTCCACGCCGCGCTGCCTTCCTTGAACAAACCCGAGAGACTGCCGCTCGCGGTACCGCCCGAGCCGGTCAGCGCGATGCGCGGGTAGAACGCGGCGCGTGCCGCGCCGATGTTGGCATTGCTCGCGCGCAACAGATGCTCGGCCGCGACCACGTCGGGACGTTGCCGCAATATTTCCGAAGGCAGTCCGGGCGGCGGTGCCAGCAGGCGAGACACGGACGATTGCGCGAGCGTGGCGGCGCCCGGCGGGAGCAGGTCGGCAGGTGGCGGCGTGCCAACCAGCAGCGCGAGCGCGTTGCGGCTCTGCTCGGCCTGGCTGTCGTAGGCGGCGGCGTCGGCGCGGGCGGTGTCGACCGTGCTTTGTGCCTGTGCCAATGCCAGGCCCGACTGCGCGCCCAGCTCGTAGCTTTGCCGGATCAGGTCGAAGGACTTCTGCCGGCTGGCCAGCGTGTCGCGCGCCAGCTGGAGACGCTGCTGATCGGTTGCCAGCACGAGCCAGGCGTTGGCCACCTCGGCCACCAGGCTGATCTGTGTGCTGCGGCGCGCGTCCTCGGTCGAGAAGAAGCTTTCCAGGGCGGCGTCGCCCAGGTTGCGGATGCGGCCGAACAGGTCGATCTCGTAGCTCGCGAGGCCGACGTTCACGTTGTACTGCGACGCGATGCGCGTCTGTCCGCTGGCCGCGAGGCTGCCCGGCGTGCGCGACCGGCTGGCCGACGTGCCGGCGCCGAGCGACGGGTACACCGCGGCCTGCAAGATGTCGTAGCGTGCGCGGGCCTGCTCGATGTTGAGGGCGGTGATGCGCATGTCGCGGTTGTTCGCGAGCGCCAGCCCGACGATGCCGCGAAGCCGCTCGTCGACGAAGAAATCCTGCCAGCCCAGGTCGAGCGGCGCGACGGCGGGCTGCGCGGAAGCCGCGATCGCCACCACGACCGGCGCCGAAGCCCAGGCCTGCGGCACCGGCGCGGGCGGTTGCATATAGTGCGGCGCCAGATTGACGCAGCCCGAAAGCAGCGCGGCCGGCACGCAGAGACCGGCGAGCGAATGCAGGAGGCGTGAGCGATGCGCCATCAGCGGCCTCCCTGCGGCAACGCGAGCCCATGACCGGTCGTCGCACGCGGCTCCGCGTCGCGCGGTCCTTCGCCGCTGCGGCCCTGGTCGTTGCGCTTCTCGCCGCGGCGCTCGAAGAAACCGCGGATCAGCACGAAGAACAACGGCACGAAGAAGATACCGAGCGCCGTGCCGACCACCATGCCGCCCAGTACCGCCGTGCCGATCGACTGCCGCCCGCCCGCGCCCGCGCCGGTGCCGAGGGCCAGCGGCAGCACGCCGAAGCCGAAGGCCAGCGACGTCATCAGGATCGGCCGCAACCGCAGGCGCACCGCCATCAGCGTCGCGTCGATCACGCTTTTTCCCTGCTCCTGGAGCTGCTTTGCGAACTCGACGATCAGGATCGCGTTCTTCGACGACAGGCCCACGGTCGTCAGCAGCCCGACCTGGAAGTACACGTCGTTGCTCAGGCCCCGCAAGCCGGTGAAGAGCAGCGCCCCGACGATGCCCAGCGGCACCACCAGAATCACCGAGAACGGCACCGACCAGCTTTCGTACAGCGCGGCCAGGCACAGAAACACGAACAGGATCGAGATCGCGTAGAGCATCGGCGCCTGGGCGCCGGAGAGCCGCTCCTGGTAGGAGGCGCCGGTGAATTCGTAGCCGATGCCCTGCGGCATCTGCTTCATCGCGTTCTCGACCGCCGTCATGGCATCGCCGGAGCTCACGCCCGGCGCCGCGTCGCCGACGAACTCGTAGCTCGGGCTGCCGTTGTAGCGGATCAGCTGCGGCGAGCCGTAGCTCCAGCGCGTGCTGGAGAACGCGCCGAAGGGCACCATCTGGCCGAGCGTGTTGCGCACGCTCCAGCGGTCGATGTCGCTCGGCAGCATCCGGAACGGCGTGTCGCCCTGGATGTAGACGCGCTTCACGCGGCCGGCGTTCAGGAAGTCGTTGACGTAGGTGCCGCCCATCGCGGTCGACAGCGTGCTGTCGATCGCGCTGGTCTGCAGGCTCTGCGCGCCGGCGCGGGCATCGTCGATGTCGACCGTGAACTCGGGCGTGTCCTCGAGGTTGTTGCTGCGCACGTTGACCATTTCACGCCGCTGGCCGAGCAGTTGCAGCGCCTGGTCGCGCGCCTTCAGCAGCGCATCGTGGCCGAGGGCGTTCTGGTCCTTCAGGAAGAAGTTGAAGCCCGCGTTGGCGCCCAGGCCGCGCACCGCCGGCGGCAGCACCACGAAGATGCGCGCGTCGCGGATCGCGGAGAGATCCTTGCTGCCGCGCCGCGCGACGGCGGCGGCCGACTGGTCCTTGCCCTTGCGCTCGCTCCAGTCCTTGAGCTTGACGAAGGCGCGCGCCGAACTCTGGTCGCCGTTCTGGCCGGTGACCAGGTTGATGCTCACCACCTCGGGCTGCTTCATGAAGTAGTCCTGCACCCGGGTCACGATGGGCTGCAGGCGGGCGTTCGACGAGGCCGGCGGCAGCGTGATCTGCACTTGAACGAAACCCTGGTCCTCGTCGGGCAGGAAGGAGGTCGGCAGGCGCAGGAACATGACCGCCATCGCCACGCAGATCGCGGCGTAGACCAGCAGGCTGCGCTTGCTGCGCCGCACGATGCCGCCGACGATGCCCTGGTAGCGGTCGGCGGTGCTGTCGAAGCGGCGGTTGAAGCCGGCGAAGAACTTGTCGACCCGCCCGGGCAACCCCTTGCGAGGCGCGTCGTGAGCGCCGTGCGAACCCTTCCCGACCGGCTTGAGCAGCGTCGCGCAGAGCGCCGGCGTGAGCGTCAGTGCCACCAGCACCGACAGCACCATCGCCGAGACGATGGTGATCGAGAACTGGCGGTAGATCACGCCGGTCGAGCCGCCGAAGAAGGCCATCGGGATGAACACCGCCGACAACACCAGCGCGATGCCGACCAGCGCTGGTGTGATCTCGGCCATCGACTTCTTGGTCGCCTCTTTGGGCGACAGGCCTTCCTCGCTCATCACCCGCTCGACGTTCTCCACCACCACGATGGCGTCGTCGACCAGGAGACCGATGGCCAGCACCATGCCGAACATCGTCAGCGTGTTGATCGAATAGCCGAACACCGACAGCACGCCGAAAGTGCCCAGCAGCACCACCGGCACCGCGATCGCCGGGATCAGCGTGGCGCGGAAGTTCTGCAGGAAGAGATACATCACCAGCACCACCAGCAGCATCGCCTCCACCAGCGCCTTGATCACCTCCTCGATCGAGGCGCTCACGAAGGGCGTGGTGTCGTAGCTCACGAAGGTCTCGAGCTGGTTCGGGAACAGCGGCTTGAGTTCGGCCACCTTGGCGTTCACGGCCTCGGCGACCTTCACCGCGTTGGCGCCGTCGGCGAGCACCACGCCCATGCCGGCGCCCGGCCGGCCGCCGAGCAGCGAGCGCACCGTCAGGTTCTCGGCGCCGAGCTCGACGCGCGCGACGTCCCGCAGCCGCACCACCGCGCCGTCGGGCGTCGCGCGCAGCACGACGTTGCCGAACTGGTCCGCGGTCTGCAGCTTGCTGCGCGAGGTGATGGTGGCGTTGAGCTGCTGCTGCGACACCGCCGGCAACGCGCCGAGCTGGCCGGCCGCTACCTGCGCGTTCTGCGCCAGCAGCGCGGTGTTCACGTCCGACGGCATCAGTGCGTACTTGCGCAGCTTGTCCGGGTCCAGCCAGATGCGCATCGCATAGCCGGTGCCGAGCGTCTGGACCTCGCCGACGCCGTCGATGCGGCTGATCACGTCGGTCAGGTTGCTGGTGATGTAGTCGCCGACGTCGACCGCGTCGGCGCTGCCGTCGGCCGAGTACATCGACACGATCATCAGGAAGTCGTTGCCGCCCTTGGTCACCGTCACGCCGCGGCTTTGCACCGCCTGCGGCAGCCGCGACATCGCCTGCTGCAGCTTGTTCTGCACCTGCATCTGCGCGACGTCGATGTCGGTGCCGGCGTTGAAGGTCAGCTGCAGGCGCGAGATGCCCGACGAGTTGCTGGTGCCCTGGAGGTAGAGCAGATTGTCCAGCCCGGTCATCTGCTGCTCGATCACCTGCGTGACCGAGTCCTCCACCGTCTTGGCCGAGGCGCCGGTGTAGGTGGCGTTGATCGAGACGCGCGGCGGCGCGATGTCGGGGTACTGCTCGAGCGGCAATGCACGGATCGACATCAGCCCGGCGAGCATCACGATGATGGACAGCACCCACGCGAAGATGGGGCGATCGATGAAGAAATGGGCCATGGCCGGTCCTCAGCGTGCGGCCAGCGCGCGTTGTGCAGGCGTGGCGACCTCGGAGGCGTGCACCGTGTCGCCGACCTTCGCGCGCTGCGAGCCCTCGACCAGCACGCGGTCCCCGGCCTTCAGCCCGTCGAGCACCTGCCAGCGATTGGTGACCGCGCGGCCGACGACGATCGGGCGCCGGGCGAGCTTGTCGTCGGCACCGACCACCAGGGCCGAGGCGCTGCCGTCGGGTGCGCGTGTCACGGCCTGCTGCGGCACCAGCAGCGCCGCCTCGTTCACACCTTCCTGCAGCACCGCGCGCACGTACATGCCGGGCATCAGCATCCGGTCGGGATTGGGTACCACGGCACGCAGCGTCACGCTGCCGGTACCGGAATCGACCGTGACGCCGGCGAAGGTGAGCTTGCCGGCGTGCGGGTAGGTCGAGCCATCCTCGAGCAGCAGCTTGATGGGCGCCTCGTCCGCGTTGCCGCGCTGCAGCCGCCCTTCGGCCAGGTCGCGCTTGAGGCGCAGAAGCTCCGCGCTGGACTGCGTGACGTGAACGTAGACCGGATCGAGCTGCTGCACCGTGGTGAGCGCGGTCGCCTGGTTGGCCGTGACCAGCGCACCCGGCGTGACGGTGGACAGCTCGACCCAGCCGGTGATCGGCGAATTGATCCGCGTGTAGCCGAGATTGATGCGCGCGGTCTGCTCGGCGGCGCGCGACACCGCCACGTCGGCCTCGGCCTGTTGCGACGCAGCGAGCGTGGATTCGTTGACTTGCTGGCTGATGGCGTCGATCTTGACCAGTTCGGAATTGCGTTTCGCCACCGTGCGGGCCGTTGCCGAGGTCGACTCGACCTTGCGGACGTTCGCCTGCGCGCTGGCGTAGGCGGCCTGGAACGGCGCGGGGTCGAGCTGGTAGAGCGCCTGGCCGGCGGTGACGCGCGAACCTTCCTCGAACAGCCGCTTGAGCACGATGCCGCCGACCTGGGGCCGGATCTCCGCGATCACCGGTGCGACGGTGCGGCCCGACAGTTCGGTGTTGAACGCGATGCGCTCCGGTTTCATGGTGACCACGCCGACTTCCTTGGGCTGCGGCACGACGGGTGCCTTGGCACTGTCGCTGCGCGAACAGCCTGCGACGAGTACGCCGGTGGCCAGGCAGAATGCGAATCCGAATCGTCGGGCAGGGTAGGGCATGGAAACCGTTGTTAATGTGATCGGGCCGAAGCGTGACACGGTGTGACCGGACCGGTTCAGGACGACAGGCTCCGGCACGCCAGCTTTACAGAACTTCACATCGCTGCTGGGAATGAGAAACCGGGTCGGGAACCCGCCACCTGCATGCAAGCGCAGTGCCCGATCCGTCGCCGAACGCACTGCCACGGTGCAATCCGAGTCGAATTATTACCGCAGGAGTGCGACCGCGGCGTGCCGGCGCGATCGCTTCAACGGTCCACCACCAGCGCCGTCGTCTCCTTGATCTCCTCCATCACGATGTAGCTGTGGGATTCGGCCTCCACCGGCAGCTTCTTCAGCACGTCGCCGAGCAGCCGCCGGTATTCGCCCATCCCGCCCAGCCGCGCCTTCACCAGATAGTCGAAGCCACCCGACACCAGATGGCATTCCTGGACATCGGGCACGTGCAACAGCTCCTTGCGCACCTTTTCGAAGACTTCGTCGGATTTCGACGCCAGCTTGATCTCCACGAACACCAGCAGCGTCTTGCCGAGTGCGACGGGCGAGAGCTTCGCGTGGTAGCCGGTGATGACGCCGTCGCGCTCCATGCGCCTCACGCGCTCGG
Organism: Janthinobacterium lividum; assembly: GCA_050954325.1. Taxonomy (GTDB): domain Bacteria; phylum Pseudomonadota; class Gammaproteobacteria; order Burkholderiales; family Burkholderiaceae_C; genus Variovorax. The sequence continues at coordinate 72,241 of JBPBPG010000002.1, forward strand.
TGCAAGGCGATGTCGACAGGCCGATCTGCTCGGCCAGCTCGGTCATCGAGATGCGCCCCTGGCGCTGGAGAATGTCGAGGATTTTCCGGTCGGTGCGGTCGATGTTGGCAGGCATGCGCGATTTTCACTTCTCGATCGCACGACGCACCAAAAGAACAGCGAAATTCACTGCGTTGCACTGAAAGAACAGTCGAATTCATGGCACGTTTCCGCCTAAATTTGACTGAATCTACTTCCTTCGAGGGGTTCCCAATGAAAGTCATTGTCCTGGGCGGCGGTGTCATCGGCATCAGCACGGCCTACTACCTCGCGCGCTCCGGTGCCGAGGTCACGGTGCTCGACCGCCAGGAGGGGCCGGCCCTGGAAACCAGCTTCGCGAACGCCGGCCAGGTGTCGCCGGGCTATTCGACGCCCTGGGCGGCGCCGGGGATTCCGCTCAAGGCGATGAAGTGGATGTTCCAGAAGCACGCGCCGCTCGCGATCCGCCTCGACGGCAGTCTGTTCCAACTGCGCTGGATGGCGCAGATGCTGCACAACTGCTCGCCCGGGCGCTATGCGGTCAACAAGGAGCGCATGATGCGCGTGGCCGAATACAGCCGCGCCTGCCTTCAGCAACTGCGTGCCGACACCGGCATCCAGTACGAGCAGCGCACCGGCGGCACCCTGCAGGTCTTCCGCACCCAGGCGCAGCTCGACGCCGTGCAGCGCGACATCGACGTGCTGCGCGAATGCCACGTCCCGTTCGAGTTGCTGTCGCGCGACCAGCTCGCGCAGGTCGAACCCGGCCTGGCGCAGGCGCGCGACCGGCTGGTGGGCGGCCTGCGGCTGCCGAACGACGAGACCGGCGACTGCCACATGTTCACCAACCAGCTGGCCGAACTGGCACGTGATCTGGGTGTCGATCTGCGCTTCGACCAGAAGGTCGACGGGTTGCTCACCGAAGGCGGTCGCATCGTCGGCGCGCGTGTGAACGGGCAGGTGCTCAGGGCGGACCGCTTCGTGTTGGCTTTCGGCAGCTATTCCCGCCAGGCGCTGGCGCCCCTGGGCATCGATCTGCCGGTGTATCCGGTCAAGGGCTACTCGCTGACGGTGCCGCTGGTCGACCCGGCGCTCGCTCCCGTGTCGACCGTGCTGGACGAGACCTACAAGATCGCCGTCACCCGTTTCGACGACCGCATCCGTGTCGGCGGCATGGCCGAGCTCGGCGGTTACGACCTGCGCCTGAACCCGAGGCGCCGCGCCACGCTGGAACTGGTCGTCAACGACCTGTTTCCGGGTGGCGACGTCTCGCGCGCCACCTTCTGGACCGGCCTGCGGCCGATGACCCCGGACAGCACGCCCATCGTCGGCGCCACGCGCTACCCGAACCTGTTCGTGAACACGGGGCACGGTACGCTCGGCTGGACCATGGCCTGCGGTTCCGGCAGGTTGATTGCCGACCTGGTCACCGGCCAGCGTCCCGAGATCAGCACCGAGGGGCTGGGCATCGATCGCTACGGTGCGGCACCGCGGCAGGGCGCTGCGTCTGCGCCCACGCGTCTCAGCGCAACTGGCCGTTGAGATATGGCTCGGGATCGACCGCGGTCCCGTTCTTGCGCACCTCGAAGTGCAGCTTGACGCGGTCGGTATCGCTCTGACCCATCTCGGCGATCTTCTGGCCCTTCTGCACCGTGTCGTTCTCTTTCACGAAGATCGTCTGGGTGTGCGCATAGGCCGTGAGGAACACGTCGTCGTGCTTCACGATGACCATGTTGCCATAGCCCCGCAGCTGCCCGCCGACATAGACGACCCGTCCGTCGGCCGCCGCGAGGATCGGCTCGCCCGCGTTGCCTTCGATGTCGAGTCCCTTGTTCTTGACGCCGTCGAAGCGCGCCATCGTCGGCCCGGGTGCCGGCCGGATGAAGATCGCCGGGAACAACGGTGGCGGCGGTTGCGGTACCTGCTGCTGCTGCTGCTGCTGCTGCGGCAGTTGCGACTGCGGCACGACGACGGCGGGAGTCGCCCGGCGCTGCGGGAGCGGCTCCGGCGTCAAGGGCACGTTGGACGTGCAGGCGGCGAGCGTGGCCGCGATGGTGAGTACGACGGCGGCGATGGCGCGGCGGTCGGCAGGCGCAGGGCAATGAAACTGGGGGGAACTGGGGTGGGCGTGCATCTTGGCGATTGGAACGGATAAGCGGAAAACGGTTCCCTGGGCGATGGAAACCCGGCGTCAGGCGGTGGGCGCGACCATGCGACGCAACAGCGGCTGGCGAGCCATGACCGTGTCGCGCGGCCCGGCGTCGAGCACGCGCCCGGCTTCCATGAGCACCACGGTATCGAAGCGGTCCAGCAGGCTCAGCCGGTGGATCGACGCGATCATGCAGGCCTGAGGAAAGGCGGATGCGATGCGCTGGAGCACGCGCGACTCGGTCGCCGCGTCGAGCGCGCTGGTCGGCTCGTCGAGCAGCAGCAGCGAGCTGCCCTGCGCCGCCAGCACGCCGCGCGCGAGGCACAGCCGCTGTCGCTGGCCGCCCGAGAGGTTGAAGCCGCGCTCCGAAATCGGCGTGTCGAGATTGCCGCGCGTCGCCGCCAGCACCTCGTCGAAGGCGCTCGCATGGACGGCGGCCTGCAGCGCCGCGTCGTCCGCGGATTCGCCGAAAGTGAGGTTCTCGCGCACGCTGGCCTCGAAGACTTCGGTTTCCTGCGGGATCAACGTGGCGAGCTGGCGCAGGCGCGGCCAGTCGACCGGAGTCCCGTCGATGGTCAACGTCCCGGCGCCCGGCGCGTAGAGGCCTGCGAGCAGCCGCAGCAGTGTGCTCTTGCCGCCGCCGCTCGGGCCCACCAGCGCGATGCGCTGGCCACGACGCAGCGTCAGGGCCACGTCGTGCAGCCCGCTCGGTGCGCCGGTGTCGAGTCCACCCGCTGGTGCCTCGCCGCGCGCCGCATAGCGCCAGGTCAGACCGGCGACGGCGATCTGCGTCCATCCGGCGGCGTGGTCGACTTCCTGGCACACGGTGCCGGCCGGGGCCGCCCAGATCGGCGCGGCGCTGCTGTAGTCGGTGTGCATGCGCGCGAAGAACTGGAAGTTCGCCGCCATCGACGAGACCACGCTGGCGGCCTGCTGCGCGTACTGGTAGATCATGAACACCGCGCCCAGCATCACCGCCCGGCCGGGGCCTTGCGCCTGCCAGACGTAGAGCACCACCAGCCCCCAGGTCAGCGCCAGTCCCATCAGGTCGACCGCGAACCATTTGCCCTCGTTGAGCACCACGGTGCGCTTGAGCGGCGCCGACACCGCTTCCATGCGTCGGCGCAGCAGCTTGCGCGACGCGCCCTGGAGCCGAAGGCCGATCACCGTCGACGCATTGCCCAGGAAGTCGAGCAGCGCGGACACGTAGCGCCGGTCGGCGTCGTTCTCGGTACGCGCCAGGCGCATCAACGCACGATCGAAGCGCACCACGATGAAGCCGATCACGACGTAGCCCGCGATCGCCAGCCCTCCCGCCGAACGCGCGAGCAGCGTCAGCGCGACCAGCGGGCCGATGAAGTTGACGACGTTGGTGAGGTAGATGAACTGGTTCTGCGCGAAGTCCGACAGCGCCTTGCTCGCCTGGTGCACGCGATGCTGCAGCTCGCCGGAATGGTGACCGTCGTGCCAGGCCAGCGGCGCACCGGAGATGCGCCCGTACAGGTCGTCCGCCAGCGACTCGCGCACCCGGACGCCGACGTTGCGCTCCAGGATGCGGCCCGGCCCGTGCACCGCCCACGACAGCACGTAGATGCCGGCCAGCGCGCCGATCCAGCGCGCCGAATTCGCGAGACTGCCGGCCTGCAGCGCGTTGATCGCCTGCCCGGCGAGCCAGGGCATCGTCAGGCGCATCAGCTGCGAGGTGGTGAGCAGCGCGGTGGCGCCGAGCAGCTGTCGCCGCGCGCCGGCCGCGTAGTGCCACAGCGCGCCGTAGAGCTCGCGGATCGCGTTGCCCGGCGTACCGGGTGTACCGGGCGTACCGGTTGCGGCGCCGACCATCGACGGCTACTTCAGCGGGATCGGCATCGCGCGATCGACCGGCACGGCGGTCACGCTGTTTTGCGGCGAGCCGTCGACCAGCCGGTCGGAGTACGAGAGATAGATGAGGGTGTTGCGCTTGGCGTCGACCAGACGCACCACGCGAAGGCGCTTGAAAAGTATCGACTGGCGCTCGCTGAACACCTCGTCACGCTGCTTGAGCGGCTCGGTGAACGACACCGGGCCGACCTGGCGGCAGGCGATGGAGGCTTCGGCCTTGTCCTCGGCCAGCCCGACGGCACCCGAGATGCCGCCGGTCTTCGCGCGCGAGACGTAGCAGGTCATCCCGGGGACCTTCGGGTCGTCGTAGGCGTCGACGACGACCTTGTGGTCGGGGCCGATCAGCTTGAAGGCGGTGTCGACCTCGCCGACCTGCTCGGCGCCGGCGAGGGATGCGGTGCCCATCGCGGCGCAGAAGCATGCGATGGACAGGAAGAGCGCGCGTTGCATCATGGAAACCTTCAGTCGATGTCGAGTGTGTGGACGCGGTCGAAGCTGCCGCTGCGCCGGTCGTCGAAGTAGAAGCGCAGCGCTTCGCGCACGGTGCGGAAGGCGATCTCGTCCCACGGGATCTCGTCTTCGGCAAAGAGCCTGGCTTCGATTGTCTCGTGGCCCGGGTCGAACTTGTCGCTCAGGAGCTTCGCGCGATAGAACAGGTGCACCTGGCCGACGCGGATCACGCTCATGACGGCGAACAGGCCTTCCATCTCGAACTCCGCGCCGGCCTCTTCGACGGTCTCGCGGGCCGCGCCCTGGGACGTCGATTCGCCGAGCTCCATGAAGCCGGCGGGCAGGGTCCACTTGCCGCGGCGCGGCTCGATGTTGCGCTTGCACAGCAGCACGCGGTCGCCGAGCACTGGGATCGTGCCGACCACGTTGTTGGGATTTTCGTAATGAACCGTGTGGCACGCCGGGCAGATCGCACGCTCGCGCGTGTCCCCGTCGTCGGGCACCCGGTAAACGACAGCCGTGCCGCAGTTCCTGCAGTGCTTGATCGGCGTGTGCACGACGCGCTCAGCCGATCTTCACGGTCAGCGTCGGCAGGCCGGTGACGCTGCCGACCAGCGTGTCGCCCGCCACCACGGCAGCGACGCCTTCGGGCGTGCCGGTGAAGATCAGGTCGCCGGGCTGCAGCTCCCAGGCGGCCGAGAGGTGCTCGATGGTCTCGGCGATGCTCCAGATCAGCTTGCTCACGCTGCTGCGCTGGCGGTCGGTGCCGTTGACCTGCAAGGCGATCTCGGCCTTCTCGACGTCGCCGGCATCGGCCACCGGCACGATCGGACCGATCGGGGCGCTCTGCTCGAACGCCTTGCCGATTTCCCAGGGACGGCCCTGCTTCTTCATCTCGTTCTGCAGGTCGCGGCGCGTCATGTCGAGGCCGACCGCGTAGCCGTAGACGTGCTTGTGCGCGTCGGCAGCGGCGATGTTCCTGCCGCCGGTGCCGATGGCGGCAACCAGTTCGATCTCGTGGTGCAAGTTCCTGGTCAGCGTCGGGTAGGCCATGCTGCCGGTCTCGCCCTCACCGACGAAACGGACGGCATCGGCCGCCTTCATGAAGAAGAACGGCGCCTCGCGGCCGGTGAAACCCATCTCCTTGGCATGGTCCTCGTAGTTGCGGCCGACGCAATAGATACGGTGGACCGGAAAACCGGCATCCCGGCCGACGACGGGAATCGACACCACGGGCGCCGGCGGGAAAACATACGTGGAAGGCATCGTTTTTCGTCCTGGTTCAAGCGAGAGGGGCAGTGTGCCAGAGGCCAGGCACCGCCGTGGGCCTGCTCGGGGCCGGGACTATGCTCGGCATCCTGATGAAGCTGTACAACTACTTCCGTTCGTCGTCGTCCTACCGCGTGCGCATCGCGCTGGAGCTCAAGGGCCTGCCGTACGACTACGTGCCGGTGCACCTAGTGCGCGGCGAGCAGCGTCAACCTCCGTATGCCGACCTGTCGCCTGACCGTCTGCTGCCGCTGCTGGAGGTGCAGACCGACACTGGCATCGAGCATTTCACGCAGTCGCTCGCGATTCTCGAATACCTCGACGAAACCTTCCCCGAGCCGCCGCTGCTGCCGGGCGACGCGGCCGCCCGGGCCCGCGTGCGGGCGCTGGCCCAGACGATCGCCTGCGAGATCCATCCGGTCAACAACCTGCGTGTGCTCAAGTACTTGGTCGGCGAGATGGGCGTCGACGAGGACGCCAAGCTGCGCTGGTACCGCCACTGGGTGCGCGAGGGGCTCGAAGCCTTCGAACGGCAGCTTGCCCGGCGTGCGCCGAGTCGTTTCTGCGACGGCGACGTGCCGACGCTGGCCGACTGTTGTCTGGTGCCGCAGATCTTCAATGCGCAGCGTTTCGACTGCGACCTGAGCGGCCTGCCGCGCACGATGGCCGCCCACGAGGCCGGGGTGCGGCTCGATGCCTTCCGGCGCGCGCATCCGTCGCGTTGCCCCGATGTCCAGTCCTGAGTCGCCGTGCGACTGGCTGACGCCAGTCTGGCCGGTGCCGGCCGGCGTGCGGGCGGTGTGCACGACGCGCGCGGGCGGCGTCTCGTTCGGGCCCTACGAAAGCCTGAACCTGGGCCGGCACGTCGGCGATGCGCCGGCCGACGTCGCCGCCAACCGTGCGCTGCTGCGCGAGGCGATCGGCACACGCCCGGTCTTCCTGCAGCAAGTCCACGGGACGGAAGTGCTCGCCCTGGACCCGCGCAGCGCGGACCGGTCCGACGGTGCCGTCGCCGACGCGTGCACGACGACGTCGCCGGGCGTGGCCTGCACGATCATGGTGGCCGACTGCCTGCCGGTGCTGTTCGCGGACACGGCCGGCACGCGTGTGGCCGCGGCGCACGCGGGTTGGCGCGGGCTCGCGGCCGGCGTGCTGGAGCGCACCGTCGAAGCGTTCGCGCGACCGCCCGTCGCCTGGTTGGGGCCCTGCATCGGGCCGCGGGAGTTCGAAGTCGGGGACGAGGTCAAGGCCGCGTTCGAAACGCAAGCTTCCGAAGCTGCAGCCTGCTTCGTGCCGTCGTCGACATCCGGAAAATGGCGGGCCGACCTGCCCGCGCTCGCGCGTCAACGCCTGCGCGCCGCGGGCATCGAGAAGGTCCACGGCAACGACGGCAGCGATGCCTGGTGCACCGTACGCAATCCGTTACGTTTTTTTTCCTACCGGCGCGATGGCGTCGGCGGCCGGTTCGCGGCCTGCGTCTGGATCGATCCCCGCCACGGGTGAACGGGGTGCCATACGGCGTGCGGCGTCCTGCGCCGCCAGCTCGCGTTCCCGGTTCCTGCGGCGCCGTGCGGGGGCGTTCATCAGGTAAACCACCAAGGCGACGGGTGCCACGCCATAGAGTAAAAACGTGAACACGGCGCCCAGCACGGTGCCGGTGGTGTTGGTGGCCTCGGCCACCGCCATCATCAGGGCGACGTAGAGCCAGGCGATGACGACGATGTGCATGGGTGTGCAGGATACTTTCGAAAAGCCGCAACAAGCCCGCGCAGGGTGATGATCGAGGAGACACGATGAACCAGCAGGCCACGGCCGCGGACGCCTTCGGGCCTTTCCAGCAGGCACTGATCGAGGGTTGGCGCAAAGCCATGGCGTCCGTCGGTGGAGGCGAGGGCGGTGCGGCACCGCCGAAACTCGCGCTGCGGCCCGACAAGCTCAATGAAATCCGGCAGCGCTACTTCGAGGAGGCGACCGAACTGTGGCGCCAGGGCCCCGTCGCCAAGCCCGCCGGAGACCGGCGGTTCGCGGCCGAGGCCTGGAGCGGCAACCCGATGTCGTCGTTCACGGCCGCCGTCTACCTGCTGAACGCCCGCACCTTGATGGGCATGGCCGACGCCGTCGATACCGATGACAAGACCCGCGCCCGGCTGCGCTTCGCGATCGAGCAGTGGCTCGCCGCCACCTCGCCGAGCAATTCGCTGGCCTTCAACGCCGAGGCGCAGAAGAAGGCGCTCGAGAGCCAGGGACAGAGCATCGCCAAGGGCATGCAGAACATGTTGCACGACATCCGCCAGGGTCACCTCAGCATGACCGACGAGAGCGCGTTCGAGGTCGGCCGCAACGTGGCGACCACCGAAGGCGCGGTGGTGTTCGAGAACGAACTCTTCCAGCTGCTCGAATACAAGCCGCTGACCGGCAAGGTCTACGAACGCCCGTTCCTGCTGGTGCCGCCGTGCATCAACAAGTTCTACATCCTGGACCTGCAGCCGGAGAACTCGCTGATCCGCTACGCGGTCGAGCAGGGCCATCGCGTGTTCGTGGTGAGCTGGCGCAACCCCGACGAGTCGCTGCGCGACTGCACCTGGGACCGGTACATCGAGGACGCCGCGATCAAGGCGATCCATACGGTGCAGGAGATCGCCGGCGAAGGCGCCGACCGCAAGCTCAACGCGCTGGGTTTCTGCGTCGGCGGCACGATCCTCGGCACGGCGCTGTCGGTGCTGGCGGCACGCGGCGAGAAGCCGGTCGCTTCGGTCACGCTGCTGACCACGCTGCTCGACTTCAGCGACACCGGCATCCTCGACATCTTCATCGACGAGCCGATGGTCAAGTACCGCGAGATGCAGATGGGGCAGGGCGGCCTGCTGCCGGGCTCGGACCTCGCGTCGACCTTCAGCTTCCTGCGCCCGAACGACCTGGTCTGGAACTACGTCGTCGGCAACTACCTCAAGGGCGAGACGCCGCCGCCGTTCGACCTGCTCTACTGGAACAGCGACGCCACCAACCTGCCCGGGCCGTTCTACGCCTGGTACCTGCGCAACACGTACCTCGAGAACAAGCTCGCGGTGCCGAACGCGCTGACCGTCTGCGGCGAGAAGATCGACCTCGGCAGCGTCGACATTCCGGCCTACATCTACGGCTCGCGCGAGGACCACATCGTGCCGATCGACGGTGCCTACGCGTCGACGCGCCTGCTGACCGGCAGGAAGCGCTTCGTGATGGGCGCATCGGGCCATATCGCCGGCGTGATCAACCCGCCGGTGAAGAAGAAGCGAAGCCACTGGATCCGCGAGGACGGCGAACTGCCCGCGACGCAGGCCGAATGGCAGCAGGCGGCGGTCGAGCATCCGGGCAGCTGGTGGACCGACTGGTCGCAGTGGCTCAAGGGCCATGCCGGAAAGCAGATCGCCGCGCCCAAGGCCTACGGCAAGGGTCGGGCCTACAAGGCGACCGAGCCTGCGCCAGGGCGCTACGTCAAAGCGCGGGCCTGATCCACGCGTCTGTCATTGCGAAACCATTCAACTCAAGCAAAGCAACGGAGAACTCCATGGAAGACATCGTCATCGTTTCGGCCGCACGCACGGCCGTCGGCAAATTCGGCGGTTCGCTCGCAGGCATCGCCGCGACCGAACTGGGCTCGATCGTGATCAGGGAAGCGCTGGCGCGCGCGAAGCTCGGCAACGACCAGATCGGCGAAGTGATCATGGGCCAGGTGCTGGCCGCGGGCGCGGGCCAGAACCCGGCACGCCAGGCATTGATCAGGAGTGGGATCGACCGGAACACGCCGGCCCTGACCATCAACGCGGTGTGCGGCTCGGGCCTGAAGGCGGTAATGCTCGCCGCGCAGGCGGTGGCGACGGGCGACAGCGAGATCGTCGTGGCCGGTGGCCAGGAGAACATGAGCCTCGCGCCGCACGTGCTGCCCAATTCGCGCAACGGCCAGCGCATGGGCGACTGGAAGCTGGTCGACACCATGATCGTCGACGGCCTGCTCGATGTCTACAACCAGTACCACATGGGCATCACGGCCGAGAACGTGGCCAGGAAGTACGAAATCAGCCGCACGATGCAGGACGAACTGGCACTCGCCAGCCAGACCAAGGCCGCGGCAGCGCAGGACGCGGGCAGGTTCAAGGACGAGATCGTCGGCGTGAGCATTCCGCAGAAGAAGGGCGAGCCGCTCGTCTTCGACAAGGACGAGTTCATCAACCGCAAGTCCACCGGCGACGTGCTGGCCGGCCTGCGTCCGGCGTTCGACAAGGCCGGCAGCGTGACGGCGGGCAACGCCTCGGGTCTCAACGACGGTGCCGCCGCCGTGGTCGTGATGACGGCCAAGAAAGCCGCGCAGCTCGGCCTCACGCCGCTCGGCCGCATCGCGAGCTATGCCACCGTCGGCCTCGATCCGACCATCATGGGCATGGGCCCGGTCGGTGCGTCGACCAAGGCGCTGGAGCGCGCCGGCTGGAAGGCCGCCGACCTCGACGTGCTGGAGATCAACGAGGCCTTCGCCGCCCAGGCCTGTGCCGTGAACCGCGAGATGGGCTGGGACGTGAGCAAGGTCAACATGAACGGCGGCGCCATCGCCATCGGTCACCCGATCGGCGCGTCGGGTTGCCGCATCCTGGTCACGCTGCTGCACGAGATGCAGCGCAGCAATGCGAAGAAGGGCATCGCCTCGCTGTGCATCGGCGGCGGCATGGGTGTGGCGCTGACGATCGAGCGCTGAGCAGCCCGCTTCAAGCCTGGTCTCCGACCTCCGCCGCGTAGTGCGCGCGGAGCGTCTCGACCAGCGCCTTGGCATAGGTCGGCAACGTCGCGCTGTCGGCCATCAGAAGATGTCGCTCGCGCACGCTCCATGCGTCGCTGAGCTCGATCAGCGCGAGCTTCATGTTCTCTCGATTCCGGCGCGCGGCCGACTCCGGCACGACGCCGATACCGACCCCGCTGCCGATCATCCGGCACATGGCGTCGAAGCTGCCGAGCCGGATGCGCAACTTCTGCCGCCGTCCGAGGTGGCCGGTGATCTGCGTCAGGAACGCCTGCAGCGTGCTGCCCTGCTGCATGCCGACCGCGTCTTCGTCCAGCGTCTCGGCGAAGGCGATGCGGCGCCGCCGCGCGAAGCGGTGTCTGCGCGAGGTCACCAGCACCAGCCGGTCGGTACTGAAGTGGATCGATTCCAATCCCAGCGTGTCGACGTTGCCGGCGACGATACCGATGTCGGCCTGGCCGTCGCGCACGCCGCGCGCGATCAGAGCGTTCGGTTTTTCCTGAAGGTCGACGTTGATGCGTGAATGCGCGGCCAGGAAGGCGGGCAGCAGTTCGGGCAGGAAGTCGGTGACGGCGGTGGTGTTGGCGAACACGCGCAGGTGTCCGCGCAGGCCGCCGCCGTAGGCCAGCAGCTCGTCGCGCAGACGATCGGTCTGGTTCAGCACGAGCCGGGCGTGGTGAAGGAAGGCTTCGCCCTGAGGCAGCAGCCTGACGCCGCGCGCTTCGCGGCGCATCAGCGGCAGCCCGCACTGCGCTTCAAGCGACTTGATGCGCGCACTGGCCGCGGCCAGCGACAGATGCTGGCGCACGGATGCGTGCGTGAGGCTTCCCAGCTCCGAGGCGGCAACGAAGAGCCGCAGGTCGTCGAGATCGAAATGCATGCGCGATCGTAGCGAGCCTTCGGGAATACCAGAGGCTCGTTACCGAATTCGCTGATTGCGCGCCGCCCGCCGAGCCCCCACCATGCAGGGCACTGGAGACAAACAGATGAAATTCCGATCATTCGGCGGCTTGGCACTGTCGCTCGCCATCACGTTGCTGAGCGGCCTGCATGCCGTGCCGACCGCGGCGCAGGGAGCCTACCCGGGCCGCCCGGTCACGCTGGTCGTGCCGCAGGCCGCGGGCGGCACCAACGACATCGTAGGCCGGCTGGTCGGCCAGAAGCTGGGCGAGGTGATGAGCGCGAGCGTCGTCGTCGACAACCGGCCCGGCGCCGGTGGCAACATCGGCACGCAGATGGTCGCCAAGGCGCCGAAGGACGGCTACACGCTGCTGATGACCATCAGCAGCAGCCAGGCGATCAACCCGGCGCTCTACAAGAACCCGGGCTTCGATCCGGTCAAGGACTTCCGGCCGGTCGGGCTGATCGGTGCCGTGCCGAACGTGCTGCTGGTGAACCCGTCGTTTCCGGCGAAGTCGATGACCGAATTCCTCGCGCTCGCCAGGCGCAACGGCGCCAACCTGCAGTTCGCCTCCGCCGGCAACGGCACGCTGAACCACCTGCTCGGCGAAATGCTCAACAACATGGCCGGCATCCAGATGCAGCACGTGCCGTACAAGGGCGTCGCGCCTGCGATCAACGACGTGATCGGCGGCCAGTTGCCGATCCTGTTCGCGAGCCTGCCGTCGGCACTGCAGCACATCAAAAGCGGCAAGCTGCGTGCGCTGGCGGTGAGCGGCGAGAAGCGTTCGCCTTCGCTGCCCGACGTGCCGGCGATCGCCGAATCCGTGCCGGGCTACGACGGCACGCTGTGGATCGGCCTGTTCGCGCCTGCGGGACTGCCCGCCGACGTGCAGGCGACGCTGCGGGACGCCACGCGCAAGGCGCTCGCCGCACCCGACCTGCGCGAGAAACTGGAGCAGCAGGGTGTCGAGATCGCCACGCCCACGACGCCCGAGCAGTTCGCCACGCTGCTGCAGACCGATCTCGCGAAGTGGGCGCGCATCGTCAAGTCTTCAGGCGCGGCGGTGGATTGATGACCGATACGACGACCGCATCGACGCCGCTTTCGGCGCAGGACATCGCCGCGCTGCAGGCCTGGCAGGGTCGCAGCGAGACGCTGGACGACCAGGTCACCGCGGCGCCGCCGCGCGCGCTGTCGGCCACGCTCGACCGCGACGATGCGCAGCTCGAAGCCGGCACGCGCCTGCCCGAACTCTGGCACTGGCTCTACTTCCTGCCGCACCACCGGCAATCCGGCATCGGCGAGGACGGCCATGCGCGGCGCGGCGGTTTCCTGCCACCGGTGCCGCTGCCACGCCGCATGTGGGCCGGCGGCCGATTGGCTTGGGAAACGGGCAATCCGCTGCGCGTCGGCGATGCGGTGCGGCGCGTGTCGACGATCGCGTCGGTCAAGCACAAGACCGGGCGCACCGGCGAACTGGTCTTCGTGCTGGTGCGCCACGAGGTCCGCAACACGCGCGGCCTGGCGTTGACCGAGGAGCACGACATCGTGTACCGCGCCGTGGCTGAGCCGGGCGAACCTGCGCCGCCGCCCACACCCGCACCGCGGGACGCCGCCTTCAGCCGGGACGTCGTGCCCGACGACGTGCTGCTGTTCCGCTATTCGGCGCTGACCTTCAACGGCCACCGCATCCACTACGACCGCCGCTACGTGACCGAGGTCGAGGGCTATCCCGGCCTGATCGTGCACGGGCCGCTGATCGCCACGCTGCTGGTGGACCTCCTTCGCCGACAGCGGCCCGAGGCGACGCTGTCGCGCTTCGAGTTCCGCGCCGTGCGGCCGACCTTCGACATCGCGCCGTTCCGGCTGCACGGCCGTCCCGACTCGGCTGCGAATGCCGACGGCAAGAGCTACCGCCTCTGGGCCGAGGACGCCGACGGCTGGCTCACCATGCAGGCCACCGCGACCCTCACCTGAAAAATCTCCGCACATTCCTTATGAAGACCCAGATTCCCACCCCCGACGCGCACCAGGAGCTGCGCGAAGCCATGCGCGCCCTGTGCCGCGATTTCGATTCCGCCTACTGGCAGAAGATCGACCACGCGCGCGGTTACCCGGACGCCTTCGTCGCCGCGCTGACCGATGCCGGCTGGCTCGCGGCGCTGATTCCGGCCGACTACGGCGGCTCCGGCCTCGGCCTGACCGAAGCCTCGGTGATCATGGAAGAGATCAACTTCTCCGGCGGCAACGCCGGCGCCTGCCACGGCCAGATGTACAACATGGGCACCTTGCTGCGTCACGGCAGCGAGGCGCAGAAGCGGCGGTACCTGCCGAAGATCGCCAGCGGCGAACTCCGCCTGCAGTCGATGGCCGTCACCGAGCCGACCACCGGCACCGATACCACGCAGCTCAAGACCACCGCCGTGAGGAGGGGCGACCGCTACGTCGTCAACGGGCAGAAGGTGTGGATCTCGCGCATCCAGCATTCCGACCTGATGATCCTGCTGGCGCGCACGACGCCGCTGGCCGAGGTCAAGAAGAAATCGGAAGGCATGTCGATCTTCATCGTCGACCTGAAGCAGGCCATCGGCAACGGAATGACGGTTCGGCCGATTCTCAACATGGTGAACCACGAGACCAACGAGGTGTTCTTCGACAACCTCGAGATCCCGGCGGAGAACTTGATCGGCGAGGAAGGCAAGGGCTTCAAGTACATCCTCGACGGTCTGAACGCCGAGCGCACGCTGATCGCGGCCGAGTGCATCGGCGATGCCTACTGGTTCGTCGAGCGCGCGCGGCACTACGCGAGCGACCGCCAGGTGTTCGGGCGCGCCATCGGCCAGAACCAGGGCGTGCAGTTCCCGATCGCGGCCGACTACATCGAGACCGAGGCCGCCAACCTGATGCGCTTCAGGGCCTGCGCGCTGTTCGACGCCGGCCAGCCCTGCGGTGCCGAGGCCAACATGGCCAAGTACCTCGCGGCCAAGGCCAGCTGGGAGGCGGCCAACACCTGCCTGCAGACGCACGGCGGCTTCGGCTTCGCCTGCGAATACGACGTCGAGCGCAAGTTCCGCGAGACCCGGCTCTACCAGGTGGCGCCGATCTCGACCAACCTCATCTATTCGTACGTGGCCGAGCACCTGCTGGGCCTCCCGCGCTCGTTCTGATCAGGCACGCCATGACAAGACCGCTCGACGGCATCACCGTCATCTCCCTCGAACACGCGATCGCCGCGCCGTTCTGCACCCGCCAGCTCGCCGACCTCGGCGCCCGCGTGATCAAGGTGGAGCGTCCCGGCGCGGGCGACTTCGCGCGCGCCTACGACCAGCGGGTCGCCGGCGAGGCCTCGCACTTCGTCTGGGTCAACCGCTCCAAGGAAAGCCTGACGCTCGACCTCAAGCAGCCGGCCGCCCTGGTCGTGCTGAAGGAACTGATCGCCGGTGCCGACGTGCTGGTGCAGAACCTGGCACCCGGTGCCGCGGCGCGCATGGGGCTGGGTTTCGAGGCGCTGCGGGCCGAGCATCCGTCGCTGATCGTGTGCGACATCTCCGGCTACGGCGACGACGGTCCGTACCGCGACAAGAAGGCCTACGACCTGCTGATCCAGAGCGAGGCCGGGTTCCTGTCGGTCACCGGCACGCCCGACGAGCCGTGCAAGTCGGGCAACTCCATCGGCGACATCGCGGCCGGCATGTACGCGTACACCGGCGTGCTGGCCGCGCTGCTGCAGCGCGGCAAGACCGGCAAGGGTTCGCATATCGACGTGTCGATGCTCGAATCGCTGGCCGAATGGATGGGTTTTCCGATGTACTACGCCTACGAGGGCGCGTCGCCGCCGCCGCGCAACGCCGCCTCGCACGCGACCATCTATCCCTACGGCCCGTTCGAGGCCGGCGACGGCGGCACGGTGATGCTGGGCCTGCAGAACGAGCGCGAATGGCGCGTGTTCTGCGAGAAGGTGCTGCTGCAGCCGGCGCTCGCGAGCGATCCGCGCTTCGACGCCAACGCGAAGCGCAACGAGCACCGCGCCGCGTTGAAGGCCCTCATCCTCGAGAGCTTTTCGGCACTCGGCACCGCGCAGGTGCTGGAGCGCCTCGACGCTGCGCAGATCGCCAACGCGCGCATGAACGACATGGCCGGCCTCTGGGCGCATCCGCAGCTGCAGGCGCGCGAACGATGGCGCGACGTGGGCTCGCCGGCCGGCGCGATTCCCGCGCTGCTGCCGCCCGGACGGCAGAGCGCCTTCGACTACCGCATGGACCCGATCCCTTGCGTCGGCGAGCACACCGACGCGATCCTGCAATCCCTCGGCCGCGGCGCCGAAGACATCGCCGCGTTGCGCACGGCAAAGGCCATCTGATGACGACCGCATCGCTCGCCCGCTTCGCCGCCGAACTCCGCTTCGGGGACATCCCGACATCGGTGGTTCGCCGAGCCGAGGACCTGCTGGTCGACTGGTTCGGCTCGGCCATCGCCGGCCACGGCACGCGTCCGGTCGAGACCGTCGCCGCGTTCGCCGCCGCGATGGGGCCGTCGGACGGCGCCTGCGAAGTGCTGGTCGGCCGCGGCCGGAGCAGCCCCTATTTCGCCGCGATGGTGAACGCCGCCGCCTCGCACGTCGCCGAGCAGGACGACGTGCACAACGGCTCGGTGTTCCATCCGGCGACAGTCGTGTTCCCGGTCGCGCTGGCCTGGGCGCAGGCGCTGGGCGCGAGCGGCGAGCAACTGCTTACGGCGGCGGTCGCCGGCTACGAGGTCGGCATCCGCGTCGGCGAATTCCTCGGGCGCTCGCACTATAAGGTGTTCCACACGACGGGCACCGCCGGCACGATCGCCGCCGCCGCCACGGCCGGCCATCTGCTCGGGCTCGACGCGGTGCGCATGCAGCATGCGTTCGGCTCGGCCGGCACCCAGGCGGCGGGGCTGTGGGAATTCCTTCGCACCGCCGCGGATTCCAAGCAGCTGCACACGGCCCATGCGGCCGCTGCCGGCCTGATGGCCGCGAGCCTCGCGCGTGACGGCTTCACCGGTGCGGCGCAGATCCTCGAAGGCCCGCAGGGCATGGCGGCCGGCATGTCGAGCGACGCCGATCCGGCGAAGCTGGTCGACGGATTGGGCAGCCGCTGGGCGCTGGCCGAAACCTCCTTCAAATTCCATGCGTCGTGCCGTCACACGCACCCGGCCGCCGATGCGCTGCTCGCGGTGATGCGGGCGAACGACCTGTGTGCCGAAGACATCGAAGACGTTGCGACGCACGTGCATCAGGGGGCCATCGACGTGTTGGGGCCGGTGGTCGATCCGGTCACGGTGCACCAGTCGAAGTTCTCGATGGGTACCGTGCTGGCGCTGATCGCACGCTTCGGCCAGGCCGGACTGGCTGAGTTCGACGCCCACTTCCGCGACGACGCGACCCGCGCGTTCCGTGATCGCGTCCGCATAGCGCTGGATGCGGAAGTCGACGGTGCCTATCCGCGCCGGTGGATCGGCAAGGTCACGGTGCGCACCCGCGACGGCCGCGTGCTGGAAGGCCGCGTCGACGAACCCAAGGGCGACCCCGGCAACACGCTCGACCGCGACGAGATCACCGCCAAGGCCCTGCGGCTCGCGGCCTTCAGCGGCGGTGCGACCGCGGCGGAGATGCGCTTCGCGATCGATGCGCTCTGGCGCATCGCCGACATCGGCGAGGTCGGCCCGTTGCTGGCGACCGATGCCGCAGCCCAATCCGCGCTCGCGGCGGTGGCGGCATGAGCGCGACGAGCACGGCACCGTCGCCGCTCGCCCTGGCGCGCTCGTTCCTGTTCGTGCCCGCGGACCGGCCGGAGCGCTACGCCAAGGCGCTGGCGAGCGGCGCGGACATCGTGATCGTCGACCTGGAGGACGCGGTGGCGCCGGCTGCACGCCCGGCCGCACGCGCCGCGTTGCTCGCGGCCTGGCCGGAATGGCCGGTCGCGCAGCGCGCCCGCACGGTGGTCCGCGTGAATGCGCAAGGCACGCCTTGGCACGCCGACGACCTGGCGCTGGTGCGTGCGCTCGCTGCCGAGGGACTGACCGGGGTGGTGCTGGCCAAGGCGGAGCGTGCGGAAGCGCTGTGCGCCCTCGGCGAGGCGTGTCCCGGCGTCGGATTGCTGGCGCTGATCGAAAGCGGCGCCGGGCTCGACGCGCTCGACGCCATCGCGCAGGCGCCCGGCGTGGTGCGGCTGCTGCTCGGCCACATCGACCTCCAGGTCGACCTCGGCATCTGCTGCGGGCCCGACGAGCGCGAGATCGCACCCGCGCGCTGGGCGATGGTCCGTGCGAGCCGGCGCGCCGGCCTGGCCGCGCCGGTCGACGGCGTGACCACGCAGACGAGCGACGCCACCGCCATCGAAGCGGCGGCCGCGAAGAGCCTGCGCGCCGGCTTCGGTGCCAAGCTGTGCATCCACCCCGCGCAGGTCGCGCCGGTGCATGCGGCGTTCATGCCCTCGGCCGACGAACTCGCGCTCGCGCGACGCGTGATGCAGGCGGCCGAAGCGAGCGGCGGTGGCGCCTGTGCGGTCGACGGCCGCATGGTGGATGCGCCGGTGATCGCGATGGCGCGACGGACGCTCGCACGCGCCGCCGCGACCTGAATCCTTTTCGATTTTTCTCGAGAAAACCTACGGAGACATCATGAATACCAGCCCATCGACCCGACGCCTTCTCACCGCGACGGCCGGCCTCGCGGTCGGCCTGTTCGCTCACGCCGGTGCCTCGGCGCAGGCCGCCTGGCCCGACAAGCCGATCGTGATGGTCGTGCCGTACTCGGCCGGCGGTCCGACCGACGTGGTCGCTCGCATGCTGGCCGTGCCGATGGGCAAGTCGCTCGGGCAGACGGTGATCGTCGAGAACACGGTGGGCGCGGGTGGCACCATCGCGCCGGCGCGGGTCGCGCGCGCCGCCCCCAACGGCTACACGATCCTGATCCATCACATGGGCATGGCGACGGCGCCCGCGCTCTACAAGAAGCTGTCTTTCGACCCGCTCAAGGACTTCGAGTACATCGGCCAGGTCATCGACGTGCCGATGACGCTGCTGTCGCGCAAGGATTTTCCGGCCAACAGCTTCCAGGAACTGCTCGCCTACGTAAAAGCCAACAAGGAAAAGGTCTCGCTGGCCAATGCCGGCACCGGCGCGGTGTCGCAGCTGTGCGGCCTGCTGTTCGCCAACCAGGTCGGCGTGAACCTCACCACGGTACCGTACAAGGGCGCCGGCCCGGCGCTGAACGACCTGATGGGCGGCCAGGTCGACCTCCTGTGCGACCAGACCACGCAGACCGCGCCGGTCATCAAGGACGGCACGCGGGTGAAGGTCTTCGGCGTGACCACGCCGAAGCGGCTGGCCAGCATGCCCAACATCCCGACGCTGGACGAGCAGGGACTCAAGGGCTTCGACGTCAAGGTCTGGCACGGCGTCTATGCGCCGAAGGGCACGCCGGCGGATGTCACGGCCAAGCTCAACGTCGCGTTGCGCACCGCGCTCCAGGACGACGCCGTGAAGGTGCGGATCGCCGAGCTCAGCTCCGAGATCGTGCCGATGGAGAAGGTCACACCGGAGTCGCTGCGCACGCACCTCGCGGCGGAGACGGCGAAGTGGGGCAAGGTCATCAAGGCCGCGGGCGTCGAGGCGGACTGAAACACTGTCCCCTTTGAAGACTCAGTGTTTTCCTAGGCCGGCGTGCGTGAAGAAGTTGGCTAAAGTGGTCGGGCCTGCTGAGGCATCGCACACATATCAAGGAAAAAACATGAGCAAGAAAGTCGCGTATGTCACCGGCGGAATGGGTGGCATCGGAACCGCCATCTGCCAGCGCCTCCACCAGGACGGTTTCACGGTGATCGCCGGCTGCGGCCCGACCCGCGATTTCTCCAAGTGGCTGGCCGAACAGAAGTCGCAGGGCTACGAGTTCCACGCGTCGGTCGGCAACGTCGGCGACTGGAACTCCACCGTCGAGGCCTTCAACATCTCCAAGGCCGAACACGGCAGTGTCGACGTGCTGGTCAACAACGCCGGCATCACGCGCGACCGCATGTTCCTGAAGATGTCGCCGGAGGACTGGAGCGCGGTCATCGAGACCAACCTGAACAGCATGTTCAACGTGACCAAGCAGGTCGTAGGCGACATGGTGGACAAGGGATGGGGCCGGATCATCAACATCAGTTCGGTCAACGGCGCCAAGGGCCAGGCCGGCCAGACCAACTACTCGGCCGCCAAGGCCGGCATGCACGGCTTCACGATGGCGCTGGCGCAGGAGTTGGCCAACAAGGGCGTGACGGTGAACACGGTGAGCCCGGGCTATATCGGCACCGACATGGTGAATGCGATCCGCCAGGAAGTGCTCGACAAGATCATCGGCACAATTCCCGTCAAGCGCCTGGGCAAGCCGAGCGAAATCGCTTCGATCATCTCGTGGCTGGCGACCGACGAGGGTGGCTATTCGACCGGTGCCGATTTCTCGGTCAACGGCGGTCTGCACATGCATTGACCGACGCGGACATTGCTATCACGAGACCCGCTTCGGCGGGTTTTTCGCGCTGGACGCGATCGGTGTGCGGCAGACGATCGAAACTACGTGCTCCAGCGTGTCGCAGCGGCCCGATGCGACCGGCGTTCTTTCAGAGGTCCTCGATGACCAGCATCCGATAGCGCTGCGCGATCGAATAGGGCACCGTGCGCACGATCTGCATCAGCGCTTCGGCGGCATCCTCGTCGTCGGTCTTCACCATCAGCGCAGTGTGCCCGTCGCGTGCGAGTTTCGTGTACGCGCGGACGGTGGCGCCTTCCGTGCCTGCGGAGGGCAGTGGATCGTCGGCTTCGCTGGAAGTCGGGGTGATCTGCGAAAGCAGGACTTCCGGGGGGATCAGGTATACCGAATCGCCGGTCAACCCGTTCTCGACCAGTTGTCGTCCGACTTTCCTGGCGTCCTCGGCCGCTTCGAACATCACGAACGAATAGCCGGTGGGATAGAAAGCGCCTCCGAGGGCGGCGGTCATGCTGGGATCTAGCGTGAAATTGTTCATTTGCAGCCTCCTGATGGGAATCGATTCGACGAAGTGCCGCAGGCTAGAAGATTGGTTTTTCCGCACCTGTAGGAGAAGCAAGAAACCTCTGCTTCCATTCGTCCCGATCGCGGGGTCAATACGTCGCAAGGCGCATTACAAAACATTACATTTCATGTAATCGTGATTTTTGTGTACTGGCGATACCGCGCCGACCACCTAGCATCGAACCTTTCTTAAGATTTCTTCAGGGATCAGCCGCTTCAATTTATGTCCTTATTGCGAAATATCGCGCTCACAGTGCATGAACTCGAAAACGGTGAGTTCTACTGGGTTCTGATGGAGGCTGCCGACCACGTCGTCGTCGACGACGAGGTGCTGCCTTACCTCCCGCTCGACGCGGCCTCGGAACCCTACGGCAGTTACGCCAACGCGCTGGTCGCAGGGATGGCTGCGATTCGTCGCCTGTTCGGCAGGGACGGTCCGCGCGGTTGAGGCGACGGGCCGAGGCGAAGGAGTTCGCAACCGGAGGATCCGCTGTGCACGACGGCGGGCATCGACGAACTGGACAGCCTGATCGCCGAAAGTCGCTAGCGGCGCGACGTGTACAGCAGACGGCCACGGGCGCGGGACCGACCGGACGTGGACAATTGCGCCTCCGTGCCGGCGAAGGCACCCGCAAGACACAGCCCTCCATGACCCGCTCGCACCCGCCGTCGAACCTGAAAGCCAAGGTCGTTTCCGTCGCCCCGATGATGGATCGGTGAAAACACCTAGCGTTTATGCGGTTCTCCGTACAGCCATGTGCACGAAATGTGCGAATTTTCGGTTACTTTGAGAACCAGGATAGTGCTGAGAGAATCCCGAGTGTTAGGTACAGCATGCCATTCATGGGTTGCATACGGTAGACAGCTGCTCTGCCGTGGGGCCCACGCGAAAGCAGCCCGTTCAGCATCCCAACGGCGAGGCTAGCGCCGACAAACACCGCGATCGTCCACCACTCGAAGTCGAGATAAATCCGAACAAGCAAGAGGAGAGCGCTTGGAATCAGAAGTATCGAAGCCAACCGAGAGATACGACTTGTAATGATGTGCCGTGAAGTCTGGGCAAAGGCGAGTAAGAAGACAAGGCTACCTATGGCAAGCAGAACACTGATATTTCTCATAATTTAGTGTAGCGAGCCAGAACATTCAGGCGGGCTAAACAGTCGCCTTAGGACGCTGGTCCGAGTTGACTTTTTTCGCCGATGGGCTTGCCTGCATCCTCAGTATCCGCATCGACTCGAACCCCAGCACGCGTGCCATGCGGTCGAAGTCGCTGTCCTGGAAGCTCTTGCTCCCGTTGTGATCGTGCTGCCGCCAAAGCCGGCCAACCATCGGGATGTGAATCGGCCAGGTCGACGGCGGCGGATTGGCATAAGGCTTGGCCAGCGCGTAATCAAGCAAGAATTCGCAGCACACGCCGGCCGCCTTCATGCTGTAGAGCACCTGCATCACGAGCTCGCGCCGGTAGAGCTTCACGCCGTGCACGTGTGTCCCGCGGGTGAGGTGCAGGAACGGGTCGTAGCCGCCAGTCCACACGTTCGGGCGAATGTTCCAGGGCTGCAGGTCTTCGCCGACCAGCTGCTCGCCGGCCCAGGCAAAGGGCGCGGCAGGGTGGTCGACGAGCGCCTGCAGCAGTGCAGCGAACGTGCCTGGCATGATCCGGTCATCGGGGTCGGCAGAGGTTACGAACGGCGCGCGGCCCGCGGCATACCCGGCCGCCCGTGCCGCGCCCAGGTCGCCGTCGATGCCTTCCATCCAGTGCTGATTCACCGGCTCGGCGTCCAGGTCCTGCCGTAGCTCTGCCATCCATCGCGCATCGAAGCGCGGCAGTGTGAGGACGTGGCAGTCGATCAGTGCGGCCACGCAGTCCCTGGGCCTAGTGAACGTGCTGCACCCAGCTGTAGATCCAGCCGGCAGCGTCTTCGAGGTCGTCGGCGTGATGCAGGATGTCCCGGCCGCGCACGACGCAGTAACGCCCGCTGCGCGTCGGGCTCGGACGGTCCCAGAGCTGCATGCCGGCGTGATGGGCCAGGCGCTCGACGTCGGCAAAGGTGGTTCCCTCGGTCGTGTCCATCACGCAGCACCCAGTGAGGTGGCCGTGGTCTCCACAACCTTCTCGCCGCCCTGCATCGGAATCTCGAAGCCGACGCCGCTGGCGGTGTAGACGAACAGGGACAGGCCGGGCGGATGGCTGCGCGTGGAGTGCTTGACCTCGGTACCCAGGATGGTCAGATCCCATCCAGGGTGTCGGCTGTTGAAGTCGGCGATCTTTGCGGCGATCTGCTGACGCATGTTCATCGTGGTTCTCCGGTGGTGGTGGATTGCTTGGCCAGCTGCGCCTCGAGCTCGTCGATGCGCTGGGCAAGGAACTTGAAGCCGGCAGTCATCGCCGTGGCCGACAGCAACGACGGCTTGCCTTCGCACCGCACGTGAAATTCCATGGCCTCGGTGACGGCCTTGCCTACGCCTTCAGCTGCGGTCATCAAAAGATGCCTCCGGTGATGGTGCCCACGGCCTTCGCGCGGCGCGGCGCCCAGTTCACGAAGCGCAGGCCGCGGATGCCCACCAGGTTGCGCTGCCACAGCGGCGTGACGACGGTTGCAGCGGTCGGCGGGTTGTCGGGCGACGTGTCCATCTGCAGCGCGGCGTGCTCGGACAGGTCGATCTCGGCATCGCCGTCGTCGGCCAGGTCGATCTCGGCGGCGTCCATCAGCGTGATCTGCCCGGCAGCGGCCTGGCTGGTGACGACGGGGATGCCCAGCAGCGTGCCGCCGCGGATGCTCAACCCCGGGTAGGCGAACGGGCCACCCACGGAGGGCGAGCGCATCATCGACATCGTGAGCGCGGCCGTGGGCGACATCACCCAGACCGGTGCGGCGAGCGGGATCTTCTCGACGTTGAAGTTGTTGATGAGGGTCTGCAGGTCCGCATCGAGCGTATCGACGGTGCTGCCCGTCGAAGGAATGATGAAGCCCCCATAGGTGACGCTGGCCGGCTTGAGTTCTGACACGCCGGCGTTCGTGACGCTGATGAAGGCCGAGTCCAGCGCCTGGGCGACGGCGGCCGTGATGTCGGAGCTGATGACGATGTCGGCGCTCGGTGCCGAGCTGCGCATGAGTTCCTGCGTCACGATGGCGATGGTGCCCACCTTGCGCGGCTGCAGCACGTCGGCGGCGTCGTAGGAGCCCGACGCGACGGGAATAGACAGGCTCTGTCCGACCCAGCCGGCCACCACGCCGGTGTTGCCACGCACCATGCGCACGTTGAACGGTACGCGGCGGAAGCCTTGGATGCGGCCGATGATCGTCTGCGGGCGCAGCACCTCGGCGAAGTCGATCGTGATCGGCTTCATGGCGGTTGGCACGTCGGTCGTGGACATGGCGGCGACTGCAGCCTTCAGGGAGCTGACCACCTGGGGCGTGTCGGTCCAGTTCTGACCCTCCGCGAAGGCCTGGGCGGCGAAGAGGCTGTCGCCCCCTGCAGCCAGAGCGCGAGCGAAGCGACCGAAAACAACGCCTTTAGGGACGAGGGAGAGGGATGCCATGTGGTGACCTTTTGATGTTGCGGGTGGGACGGTGATCGGAGGACGGGTGGCCGGGGTGACCGAGACGCTGCGACGGGCTTCGGTGTCGATGGCGCGAACGGCGGAAATAGTTGCTTGAGCGTTCGCCGGGATGGACACCAGACTGAGCTCGATCCATTCCCAGGACTTCCAGCGCACGCCGCCGCTGGCCATGCGCTCCATCCCATCCTTGGTTGCGCGGAAGCCGATCGAGACGGCGCGAATGAGACCGTTGCGCACGCTGTGAATCGCTTCGTCGACGCGATCCTTGAGCACGCCGGCATCCTTGATGACGGGCAGCACCGCCTTGAACGGAATGCCGTTGGCAGTGGCCTGCGCGAAGATCACTTTGCCGACAGGCTTGTCGTGGTCGTGCATGAGCAGCAGCGGCATCGGCAGTACGAACTTGGCGCCCAGCGGCTCCACGATGTCGCCCATGCGATCGGTTGCCGGCGTGCTGGCGATGCCTTCGATCACCACCTCTTCAGGGCCATCGCGAACGGCCTTGACTTCGAGAATTGAGTACGCGCGATCCATGAGTGCTCCAGGTTGATGAAGCGATGGTCTTCACTCGCGCTCTTGGTGTCCCTCATCGGAATGAGCTTCGGCTTGGTACTGCTGCCAGAGGAACGCAGCGGTGTGCCGGCTCTTCGGCTTCACCACGCGCAGATAGTCCTTCTCCAGACTGCCGCCCTGCTGCAACCAGGCCAGGCCGGCGCCACCCAGGAAAACTGCGGCTTCACGCGATGGCGCGCGGCCGGCGAGCAAGTCGGCGAAGAGCTGGCCGAGCAAGCGCACGCGATCCTCTCGGCCGAAGTCGGCGGGCAGTTGGCTACGGTTGAACGGGTCGTGCAGCATCGCTACTTCTCTTCCTCCAAAGCTGCCAAACGGCTCTCCAGAAGGCTGACCCGGTCGCGCACTTCTTCCACCTCATCCTGTATCGCGTCGGAGCGTTGAGCCTGCTTTTTCAGCAAGCGTGTGAACCCGCGCAGTGCCTGGCCGGTTCGCTCAAAAAGTTCATCGACGGTCATCTGAAGAACCTCTCTGACTGATCTTCTTTCTGGTTCGCCGGGTCCGGTGCCTGATCGACACTGCCCCGGCCGCGCGGAGTGAGACCGAAATCGGTGAGCAGCGCACGGGCCTGAGAACGTGCGGTCGCGAGCGCCTGCAGGGCCGGGTGCCCCTTGGTGCCGCCGCCAGCCGCAGCCACCGTGGCGCCTTCCTTTCGGACGATTTCGGCGAACTCCGTCGCGCTGGCCAGCGTCTCGCACAGCAGCTCCAGCGCTCGAAGATCGGAGCCGCTGAGCGTTTTAGCTTTGGTTAGCAGGGGTGCAAGTGCCTTCCATTCATCGATAGCGAGGATTGAAAGACGCTCCGGTGGTGCCGGCGTCCTCGCGATGCGTCCATGCGATTGAGTGGGTTTAGACCGGTCTGCCCTCTGGGTGTCGGTCACTTGCTTGCGTGATGAGGGAAGTCTTGAGGGCATGTCATGCGCCTAAAAAAAGGTTTGGCGGTTGGCTTTGCGTGAATTTGGGGAAACAGCCGGTTTCCAAGGCCGTTCAGCCCAAATGGGTCGATACCCCCCCGGGGACAGATGCCGGCGCTGCGGCCATCACGCAGCGCCTTCCAGCTTGCGCAGGTGCTCGTCCAAACCTTGAAAGCCAGTGCCTTCGCCACGCAGGCGCTGCAGGTCGTCGATCAGACGCTGCCTCATGGCCCCTTCATGGCGCTGTGCGTCGGCATGCGCGAGTCGGTTGATGCGCTTCATCAGAGCGCTCGGCAGGGGGTGCCGTGTAGGTTGCTGCTGGGTCATGGTCTAGCCTCGCGTGCGCAGGTGCACACGCACAACAGATGGCGAGTTGTGGGTTAGCGATGAAACAAAGGGAGAACCGCGGTCATGGGGGCCGATTGGCCCGATCGTGGACCCACCCCCCTCGGCCTGTCGATGCCTCATGCGAGCCCCAGACAAGCACCAGACAGCGCCGGGTCCACTCCCCAATGGGGTATGGATCACGATCGGCCGCAACACTGGGCGATGTGCTTTGAACAAGCGCATCTGAACCGTCTCCCCAAAATTGATGAGGCGGTCTGTCATGCGAGCCCCAGGAACGGCCGAGCAGGCCCTTGATCCATCCCCCAATGAGGGTTGGACACGATGCGGGTGCTATGCATGGCCGTACTCCGTGACGAAGTAGTCGAGGAGGTCGAGCCGTTGATGCAGTGGCGTTGCTAGGCAGTCGGCGCGCATGTCTTCGCGCGCGGTGTCACTGTCGCCGTGGTGGTCGCAGGCGCGCATGGCGGCGGTCAGTAGTTCGTCCAGGGTTATGGATGACGGGGACTTGATCAGTGACGTCAGTGAAGTCAGTGAATTTCCATCTTGCTCACGCGCTATCTCACGCATGCAGGCTTCTTGGTCAACAAAGTAAGCGCTCATAGTTGTGTGATGGGGATGTGAATTCACTGACTTCACTGATTCAACTGACGGCGCGGGCATGGCGGATTTGCTCTGAGACGCTGAGCAGACGCTGTGCATAGACCTGCTGGCGCTTCCCTGCGATTCGGAATAGGCCGTCCTCCGCGTCCGGGTTGCGCACTGGCACGTAGCCCACACGCTCCAATTTGTGAGGCACGGAACGGCGGTTCTTGCGGTCCTTAAGTTCGCTGGCCAGCTCGAAAAGCTTCAAGTTCTCGGCCGCCTGAACCAGGGCGAGTAGCGTCAAGGCTTCAGGGTTTTTGCATTCGTCGAGCACGTCGCGAAGCTCACCAGACTCAGGCGCTTCGCCTGACTGCACGACTGCCCAGAAAGCGGCGGTCTTTGGTGGAGGGGCCTTGGCGTCGAAATAGCCAAGATCCATTTCCTTCAGGTAGGCGATGACATGTCCAATACCGCCGTTCTCGTACCAGGCGTAGAGCGCGCGCCAGTAGCCTTCATCGAAATCCTCACGGCTGGCCTCGCTCCATGCAACGAAGTGACGGCGATCGTCAGCCGGCAGGTAGAGCCCGTCCGTCTTGTGGTTGGTGGTAATCACGACGCCACAGACGTTCGCGACGTAGTGCTCGCGCAGGTTCTTTTCGTCGACGCGAATCACATCCGGCGGCGCTGCGATGTAGACCTTGCTGTGGTCGTAGAAGGCGAAGCGGTCAACATCGCCCAGGTCGCGCGCTTCGTTGACGCGCACCACCACGGCTTTGGCCCATCCGTTGAACCGTCCAAGCATCTGCGCGGGCGCCACGTCTTGCCAGTTCCAAGGACCCACTCCCGCCTTGATGGGCTCCAGAATCGTGTCTTTGCCGATGCCTTGCGAGCCCCCTAGGACGAGAGCGTGATTGCACTTGGTCCCAGGAAATTGAAGGCGATGCGCCAGCCACTTTGTAATGTGCTCGGCCTCAGCCGGATAGACCTTGTTCATGTGATCGATCCACGGCTTGGCATGGGCTGCGATGCCGTCGATGGCGTCGGGCGGTCGATACAGATTGAACACCGTCGAGCCAATGTGCTCGGCCCAACCCGACACCTGCATCACGCGATCGTGAATCAGCATGGCTTCTGCTGGGTGCCATGTCATCTGCTCGATAGGGCGGTTGCGGTCGAGCCAGTCCGATGGGCGGATCTTCTGTTTGCCAGCGGGGATTCCCGGCAGCCGGCCATTGATGCTTGTGGCGGGCCACAACTCGCGCGTTGGCACAAACAAATAGCTGTGACTCGGCATGTGCGCGTAGAAATCGCCTAGGCCGATGCCGCCGCTATCCAAAGGCTGCAGAGCTTCGCGTGGTGGCGCCTCGATGCGCTTTCGTTGCTTGCGCGCAGGGCGTGCAGTCGGCGGATCGAAATGTTCAAACACTGTCGAAGCTCCGCTCATGCCTTTGGCCTCCAACCTCGTGCGATCAGGCGCTCTTTGATTTCCTGCCGCAGGTAGTCTTCCACCCATGCGCGATGCTCTGGCCATGATTCACCTAGTGCCCGTGCGCTGATGTCTGCTTGACGACGAAACCATTCATCTGCGTTCGCCTCCACTTGCGCAGGCGTGAGGCTGTCGGCGGCTTTCGTCAAAGGGAGCCCCGTGCGTTCGGCGCGATGCTGTCCCGCACGCGGTCTTCCATGTACTGCGCGACGGCCTTGCGCTGATAGAAAATCCTGTTGCCGATTCGCACGTAGCTCGGGCCAGTGCCACGGCGGCGCCAGGACTCGGCTGTCGACGTCGTAATGCCGGCCAGCAGCACCAGGTCGTGCTCGGTCAGGCAGTCCAGGCCGTCGGCCATCGCACGCAGCCGGTCGAGCTCGCGTTCGCCCAGTGGAGCAGGGGTAGTGCTCATTGCTGAGTGCTCCCAAGCTGCTTCTTTAGGCCAGACTCGAGCAGGACAACCATTTCGGCGTTCATCGATCGCCTGTTCTCCGTAGAACGCTGACGAATTTCTGCACGCATTCCTTCAGGCATTCGGATAACGAACTGTTCGCCAGTCCGGGCTGGCTTCCGTGCCAACGATGTTTCACTCGCCATACTCGCTCCTTACGATGATAGTGAGTACATATCATACGTCATGGCTATGAAACTGAATGGGGATTAAGATCGGTGAATGTCGAAAACCTCAAAAGATTTGCCGCCCAGCAGGCTCGCGCCTCAATTTGTTGTGCGTCTGCCAGACGAGGCGTTTCGTACGAAGCTCGCTGACTCGGCAGCCTCCAACGGGCGATCGATGAATTCAGAAATCGTCGCGCGGCTTGAACAAAGCTATGAAGCAAAAGCAGCCGAAAAAGATGGCGAAAAGTTCATGCAGCTGGTTGAGCACATCCAGCGTAATCAAGACCAAGCGACGCGTCACATCATGATGATTCAGGACATGCTCGCGCGAGGGATAGTCGGCATGTCGGAAGAGTTGGCCCCGGGCATTCGGAATCAACCTGAGTTTGATCAGATCGTCAACATCGCTCAGTTCGTTCTGAGTGACGATCAGATCGCGCTGGCAAAAGCGCTCAGCGAGCGAATCAACGGTAATAGTCCGGAGGCTGTAAAGAGTGCATCTGAAATGCTGGCAGCCTCTAACATTTCTGCGCGTAAAAAGAAGACGGCACCGGGTGCTGGATAAGGGTGCACCGGATGCCGGGTTCATTTATCTCTTCACGCTGAAGAGATGCGCAATAACTCCGCACCGGGTGCAGGGTTACGGTCCGCACCCGGTGCGGAATTAGGGTCGGCACCGGGTGCCGATGCTGGGCGTAGTCGGACTACGTCTGAGCCCCCGCACCGGGTGCGGACCCTCAAGAGCGCGCCTTCTTTGGCGACCTGCGCCGGTTGTGCTCCGCATCGATCATTTCCTTCGCCATCTCAACGAGCGATTCGCTAGCGTAAACAAGGTCATCATCGGCATCGTTAAGGGCTGCCGAAATGATCGCTTTGACCTGGGCGTAGCGGCATGACACCGCGTCAAAGGCATCCGTGTCGTCGCCTCCTACAGTTTGTTCCAGACCGTCAGCAGCGTCTTCCACCAGACGAACCAGACCCCATGCCAGATCACCTTCCTGCCGCAGGGCATAGGCTCTAAGGACAGTCTCCGCTTCCCTTGCATAGCGGCAGGCGCGGTCGCCTGGCATTTGATTTGCCGTGCTCACGACTGCGCCTCGATGGCCAGCAACTCGTTCATCTTGGGGGACAGGAGCCAGTCTTCGGCGTTGCCGCTGTGGACCATGCTGCCGATGCTGCCAAGCCGTCTCAGGGCGATGTCGGCCATCCATCCCATGCGCGCTACGGTCTGGCGCAACAGATCAACCTCGTACTCGTAGAGTTCGACGCAGTCGCCCGGCGTGTTGCGGAGGCGCATTTCCGTGAAATTTGCCGTACTCGCTATCTCTCCGAGCAAGTGTTCGATCGCCTCGTCGCGGGCGGGTTGGGTAGACTTCTGAGTAGCCATGATGTGCGTTTCCTTAGTCAGAGTGCACGTTGTGGTCAGAGCCTCGTCGGTGTGCAACCACCTTCGGGGCTCGCTTCTTTGTGCCTCAGATCAACTCCCTGCACCGCAGGAAGTCACGCCCTGAGGCGCGGCGTTCATCCAGTGAAGGCGTTGTGCACGTCCTCCGGTTTCGTCGCTGTGTAGCGGCGCAGCATCGTCCAAGTCTTGTGCCCGGTCAGCAGCGCCACCCGCGGAATGTCCAGGCCATTGCGGAAGAATTGCGCGGTCGCGCGGTGCCGCAGGTCGTGAAAGTGTAGGTCGTCGATCGGCGGCGCCAGCCCCTGACAGGCTCGTGTGAATGCGGTCGACACCGACTTCGCATTCACGCCGAAGATCAGTCCCTCGGTCCGGTCAGCAAGCAGCGGCTTCACGATCGCCAGCGCATCCGGCAGTAGCGGCACGGTCTGGTTGTTGCCGATCTTGTTCTTCGGGTCCTTGCGGTCGCGGATCAGCACCGTCTTGCGCTCGAGGTCGACGTCTTCCACCAGCAGCGCGCAGATCTCGCCCTGACGCATGCCTGTAGCCAGGGCGAAGCGGCAAAGAGTCGCCATGTCGATCTTCTGGCGCGGCCGTCCTTCCCAATAGGAGAACAGGCGCTGCAGCTCTGCGTCGCTCGGCTCGCGCTCCCGTTCACTGCTGCGAG
This sequence comes from Janthinobacterium lividum, assembly GCA_050954325.1. GTDB lineage: Bacteria > Pseudomonadota > Gammaproteobacteria > Burkholderiales > Burkholderiaceae_C > Variovorax. Next base: position 102,883 of record JBPBPG010000002.1, read on the forward strand.
TGTTCAGGCCGCGGTGCGAGAGACTGGCGCGGGCTTCGGCGGGCAGGTTGTCGGGCAGGTCCAACTGCCGTGCGTGCCGGCCCCACTTGAGCACGCCCGACAGAAACGAGAGGTCGCCCGCGATCGTCACGCCGCCGGCGCCGTCCTTCACCCGCTTGTCGATGAAGTCGCGCAGCACGACTGCCGACAGGGCCGACAGCTTGACCTTGCCGATGCGGTCCTTGAGCATGTTCAGGGTCGCCGCCTTCGTACGGCCGGCTTCCTTCGCATGCATCGTCGTGTAGATGTCGATCAGGTCGGCCACTGTCGAGCCCTTCGGCGGCTGCGCGAAGCCGCTGGCCACTACTTGGTGCGCCTGGCGCTCGATTCCCTTGGCCCAGGCTTCGGCGTCGCGCTTGAGCGGGAACGTCGCTGCTCGGTAGAACCCGCCGCGCCGGACTTGGACGCGCCAGCTTCCGCTCGGCAGTTGGGAGAATGAGGCCATGTGTGCAATTCGTGCGCGTTGACGTGTGCATGGATTATCACGCTTTCAGCCTGTTTGTGTGCGCGCCGTGTGCAGTATTTTGCGAACACGCTGCTTTTCAGTGCCACAAGGCATGGACAAAACGTATATGAATCAACCACTTAAAGCGATGCGTGTATCGGTTGCCCCGATGATGGACTGGACCGATCGCCACTGTCGCTACCTGCACCGGCTGCTGTCGCGTCACGCGCTGCTCTATACCGAGATGGTGACCACCGGCGCGCTGATGCACGGCGACGTTCCGCGGCACCTGCGCTTCGACGCCGAGGAGCATCCGGTCGCGTTGCAGCTCGGCGGCAGCGAGCCTGCGGACCTGGCGCATTGCGCGAAGCTCGGCGAGGCATGGGGCTACGACGAGATCAACCTCAATTGCGGCTGCCCGAGCGAACGCGTCCAGCGCGGTGCTTTCGGTGCCTGCCTGATGGCCGAGCCGGCGCTGGTCGCCGACGGCGTGAAGGCGATGGTCGACGTGGTGAACGTGCCGGTGACGGTCAAGCACCGCATCGGCATCGACAAGATTGAAAGCTACGATTTCGTGCGCGATTTCGTCGGCACGGTGAGCGAGGCGGGATGCCGCACCTTCATCGTCCATGCGCGCAATGCCTGGCTGCAGGGGCTGTCGCCCAAGCAGAACCGCGAGGTGCCGCCGCTGCGCTACGCGCTGGTCCATCGCCTGAAGCACGATTTTCCGGAACTGGCGTTCTCCATCAACGGCGGCTTCACGCAGAGCGCTCAGGTGCACGAGCATCTGCGCCTGCTCGACGGCGTGATGGTCGGGCGGGAGGCCTACCACAACCCCTGGTGGCTGACCGGATGGGACGCCGAGTTCTTCGGCGCGGCGTCGAGCGAACTCGCGCGCGAAGACGTGGAGCACCGGATGTGCGACTACATGGTCCGCGAGGCGGCTGTCCATGGCACGCCGTGGTCGAACATCGCGCGCCACATGCTGGGGCTGCGCAACGGGCTTCCGGGTGCACGCCGCTGGCGCCAGGTGTGGAGCGACCACAGGCTCAAGGGCCGTCCGCCGCACGAGGTGATGGCACTCGCGCACGAAGTGACGCCGCAGCAGGCGGCCTGAACTTCGTTCGCCCGGTTCGCGTGGCCCGGGCCGCCGGTAGCGCGGCCCGGACCTGGAAGGGTTCGGGATGCCCGCGGCGAGCAGGGACGGCAGATCGATGCGGGCGCGGTGGCCCATGGTACTCGGGCATGAACACCCGCTCGTCCGTCACGATACGGCGTTGAAGTCCTTGTGGCCGGACGCGGCGCGAGGTGACGCGGGTGAGCTTCTCCGGCTTGCCGCGGCGTGGGCGATGCCGCCTTCCGCCAGCGTGGCGAAGAAAAGGCGGATGAAAACGGTGTCGAGGTCGCACAGGGCGGACGACCTTTCACATGCCGGAGGCGTAGGGCGCGAAACCGCGCTGGTTCTCGTCGATCTGCAGCGTGCGGCCGAGCGGCGGAAAGGCCCTCTGGGCACAGTCGGCCCGATCGCAGACCTTGCAGCCGGCGCCGATCAGGGTCGCGGCGTCGGGGTCGACCAGGTTGACGCCCTTGGCATAGACCAGACGCTCGGCATGGCGCGCGTCGCAGCCCAGCGCCACCGCGAACATGCGCTTGGGCGTGCCGTAGCCGCTGCGCCGGTGCTCGACGGTGCGGGCGATCCAGAGGTAGGTGCGGCCGTCGGGCATGCGCGACAGCTGCGTGAGGATCGCGCCGGGTTGGGAAAAAGCTTCGTAGACGTTCCACAGCGGACAGGTCCCGCCGTGGCGCGAGAAGTGGAAGTCGGCTGTCGATTGCCGCTTGGAGACGTTGCCCGCGCGGTCGACCCGCACGAAGAAGAACGGAATGCCCTGGCCCGGCGCGTGCCGCATGGTCGACAGGCGATGCCCGATGGTCTCGAAGCCCACGCCGAAGCGGTCGCTCAGCAGTTCGAGGTCGTGCCGCAGCGCATGGGCGGCCTCCCGGAACAGGCGGTTCGGCAGGACCAGCGCACCGGCGAAGTGGTTGGCGAAACCCAGCCGCGCCAGGCTCCGGGCTTGCGAACTGGCGAAGGATTCGGCGGTCGTGAACGCATCGATGCGCGGGCCCATTTCGAGGAACGCGAGCTGGACGCCGAGCTGGAAAGCCTGCTGCCCCGCGTCCATGTCGGTCGCCAGCGAAAGGATGCCGGTGGCGGCGTCGTAGCTGCGGAGCGCTTGGTCGGAGGTGCGGCTGGACGTGTCCTGACGCTCCGGAATGCGCACCTGCACGCCGTGGCGCTCGTGCAGTCGCTCCAGCAGACGCGAGCGCAGTTCGACAGCGCTCACCGTGCCGGGCGGCAGTCCGGCCATCAGCGTCTCGTGGAGCTGCTCCGCCAGTTCGTCGAGCACGGCCATGTGGTGGTGGCGTGCATAGAAGAATTCGCGCACTTCCTCGTAGGGTTGCAAGTGGACCGCCGGGTCGCCGGCCGACCTGTCGCCGTCGGCACCGGCCGCGATCGAGGACAGCTGTTTCTCGGCCGCACGCGTGCGCTTGTGCAGGTTCAGCAGCTTCCTGGCGACCGAGGGCAGCTGCGACGCCACGACCTTGGCCTCCGCGAGCGGCACCGTGTCGGCCTCGGAGCCGTCGGAAAAAACCGGCTGCAGCTCGCTCAGCCGCCGGGCGTTCGCGTCGTCCGAAAAGAGTTGCAGATCGATGCCGTGCGCCGCCTGCAGCCGCAGCAGCACGGCAACGGTCAGGGGACGCTGGTCGTTCTCGATCTGGTTGAGGTAACTGGGCGAAATCCGCAGCGAAGCGGCGAGTGCCGCCTGGGTCAGTCCCTGCTGTTCCCGCAACGTCTTGAGTCGGACGCCCATATAAGCTTTAGTCATCTTTGCAAACCTTGCAAATTCACACGTTCCATTGTCCGCATTCCCGGACCGCCACCATTGTTGAGTGCGCCGATTTTTGCGAAGATTGCAACGTTATGACAGATTGGATCGAAAAAACATGAGCAAGGCCCCGGATCTGGAATCGTGGAACAAGGCCGCCGCCAAGTCCGCCCCCGGGGGTGACGTGAGCGCTTTGAACTGGCGCACGCCCGACGGCATCACCGTCAAGCCGCTCTATACCGCAGCCGACCTCGTGGGCCTCGAATACACCGACACGCTGCCGGGCTTCGAGCCTTATCTGCGCGGCCCGCAGGCCACCATGTACGCGGTGCGCCCCTGGACCATCCGGCAATACGCCGGCTTCTCGACCGCCGAGGAATCGAACGCCTTCTACCGCAAGGCGCTGGCAGCCGGCGGACAGGGCGTGTCGGTCGCGTTCGACCTGGCGACGCATCGCGGCTACGACAGCGATCATCCACGCGTGACGGGCGACGTCGGCAAGGCCGGCGTGGCGATCGATTCGGTCGAGGACATGAAAATCCTGTTCGACCAGATCCCGCTCGACAAGGTGAGCGTCTCGATGACGATGAACGGTGCGGTGCTGCCGGTGCTGGCCGGCTACATCGTGGCGGGCGAGGAGCAGGGCGTGGCGCAGGAACAGCTCAGCGGAACCATCCAGAACGACATCCTCAAGGAGTTCATGGTCCGCAACACCTACATCTTTCCGCCTTCGCCGAGCATGCGGATCATCGGCGACATCATCGAGTACACGGCGCAGAAGATGCCGAAATTCAACTCGATCAGCATCAGCGGCTATCACATGCAGGAAGCCGGGGCCAATCAGGCGCTCGAACTCGCCTTCACGCTGGCCGACGGCAAGGAATACGTGAAGACGGCGCTCGCCAAGGGGCTCGATGTCGACGGCTTCGCCGGGCGGCTGAGCTTCTTCTGGGCCATCGGCATGAACTTCTATCTCGAAGTCGCCAAGATGCGTGCCGCGCGGCTGCTCTGGTGCCGGATCATGAAGGAGTTCGAGCCGAAGAACCCCAAGAGCCTGATGCTGCGCACGCACTGCCAGACCTCCGGCTGGTCGCTGACCGAGCAGGACCCGTACAACAACGTCGTGCGCACCACCATCGAGGCGATGGCGGCGGTTTTCGGCGGCACCCAGTCGCTGCACACCAACGCGCTCGACGAAGCCATCGCGCTGCCGACCGAATTCAGCTCGCGCATCGCACGCAACACCCAGCTCATCATCCAGGAAGAGACGCATATCACCAGCGTGATCGACCCCTGGGCCGGCAGCTACATGATGGAGAAGCTCACGCAGGACATGGCCGATGCGGCCTGGACGCTGATCGAAGAGGTCGAGGCGATGGGCGGCATGACCCGGGCCGTCGACAGCGGCTGGGCCAAGCTCAAGATCGAGGCGGCGGCGGCCGACAAGCAGGCGCGCATCGATTCCGGGCGCGACGTGATCGTGGGCGTCAACAAGTACAAGCTCAAGACCGAAGACGCGATCGACAGCCTCTCGATCGACAACGTGCGCGTGCGCGACGGCCAGATCGCCAAGCTGAAGGCGATTCGCGCGACGCGCGACGGCGTCGCCGTGCAGGCCGCGCTCGACGCGCTCACCGCCGCGGCCCAGAGCGGCGAAGGCAACCTGCTGGCGTTGAGCGTCGATGCGGTGCGCCTGCGCGCGACGGTCGGCGAGATCAGCGACGCGCTCGAGAAGGTCTACGGCCGTCATCGCGCCGACACGCAGAAGGTCACCGGCGTCTATGCCGCGGCCTACGACTCGGCCGAAGGCTGGGAGGCGCTGCAGCACGAGATCGCCGCTTTCGCCGAGGAGCAGGGCCGCAGGCCGCGCGTGATGATCTCCAAGCTCGGCCAGGACGGCCACGATCGCGGCGCCAAGGTCGTCGCCACCGCGTTCGCCGATCTCGGCTTCGACGTCGACATGGGCCCGCTGTTCCAGACTCCCGAGGAATGCGCGCGCCAGGCGATCGAGAACGACGTGCACGCAGTCGGCGTGAGCACGCTCGCGGCCGGTCACAAGACGCTGGTGCCGGCGATCATCGAGGAACTCCGCAGGCAGGGCGCCGACGACATCATCGTGTTCGTCGGCGGCGTGATCCCGCGCGGCGACTACGAGATGCTGTACGAGGCCGGTGTGAAGGGCATCTACGGTCCCGGCACGCCGATCCCGGCGAGCGCGAAGGACGTGCTGGAGCAGATCCGCAAGGCGGTGGGCAGCGGGGCTTCGGTCGCATGACGGGTTCCGATGTGCGCTGGCAGCAGCGGCTGGACAACTGCGTGCGTGCCTTGGCGCAGCTGCGCTCGGCGGTGACGCCGGCCGAGCAGCGCGAGCTCACCGGTTCGCGCGATGCCACGCGACAGGCCTTCTCGGTCGGTCTGGTCGAGGACGGCGAGGCCCGGATGGAAATGATCCAGAGCCGAAACCAGTCTTTCCATACCTACAACAGGGCGACGGCCCTCTCACTCGTCGAACGGATCACCAAGCGGTATGCCGCATTGTTCGAGCAGTTCGCACAGCGCATGAATGAGTTGCGCAATGGCTGACGCATCCACAGACACGCACGCCGGCTTCGGACTCAGCGATACCAACGTCCGTGCGCTTCGGGCCGTGATCGCGGCGCACCGCAAGGTGTTGCGCGCCGATATCTACGGCTCGCACGCGATGGGCCGGTTTCGCCCCGGCTCGGACATCGACCTGACGTTGCGCGGCGATCTCTTGACAGCGACAGACCTGCTCGCCGTCGACCGTGAGATCGACGACCCGGCCTTGCGCGATCACATCGACCGGGTCTGGCGTCCGCTGTACGAGGCCGAGCCTTCCCGATGAGCGATGCCGGAATGCTCTCCGCGATCCTGCTGCCCGACGGCGTCCGGCAACGCCGTGCCATCGCCAAGGCCATCACGCTCCTCGAATCCACCCGCGCCGACCATCGTGCGCAGGCCGACGAACTTCTCACCGCGCTGCTGCCGCACACCGGCCAATCGTTCCGCCTCGGCATCTCCGGCGTCCCCGGTGTCGGCAAATCGACGTTCATCGAGACGCTCGGCCTGTTCCTGATCGTGCAGGGCCACCGCGTCGCGGTGCTCACCATCGACCCATCGTCGACGGTGTCCGGCGGTTCGATCCTCGGCGACAAGACCCGCATGGAAATGCTGTCGGTCAACGAGCACGCCTACATCCGGCCCAGCCCGTCGAGCGGCACGCTCGGCGGCGTGGCCGAGAAGACGCGCGAGGCGATGCTGGTCTGCGAGGCGGCCGGCTACGACGTCGTGATCGTCGAGACGGTCGGCGTCGGCCAGAGCGAAACCGCGGTCGCGGGCATGACCGACATGTTCGTGCTGATGCAGCTGCCCAACGCCGGCGACGACCTGCAGGCCATCAAGAAGGGCGTGATGGAGATCGCCGACCTGGTGGTCGTCAACAAGGCCGACCTCGACCGCGACGCCGCGACGCGCGCCCAGGCGCAGATCACCTCGGCCATGCGCCTCTTCGGCCATCACGGCAATCCCGCGCACGCCGAGGCGATGAAGGCCGCGCATGCGGTGCCGGGTTCGCCCGAGGCGGAGATCCGCTTCTGGCAGCCGCAGGTGATGCAGCTCAGTGCGCTTCTCGGGACCGGAGTCGACGCGTTCTGGGCATCCGTCGCACGTTTCCGAACGCTGCAGGAGGCCAACGGCCGGTTGAGCGCACGGCGCGAGAAACAGGCGCTTTCCTGGATGTGGGAGCGCATCGACGCCGGCCTGAAACAGGCCTTTCGCCAGCATCCGCAGGTGCGCGGCCTGCTGCCCGACACCATCGCCCAGGTCGCGGCCGGGACCTTGCCCGCCTCGACCGCCGCGCGCCAGCTGCTCGCCACGGCACGCATCGCCGAAGCGCATCCGCAATCTTGATCCGTTCCCATTTTTCCTGACCCTCTCCGGACGCGAAAGCCATGAAAGAAATCCTCGAACAACTCGAAAATCGACGCGCCCAGGCACGCCTCGGCGGCGGGCAGAAGCGCATCGACGCGCAGCACAGGAAGGGCAAGCTGACCGCGCGCGAGCGGATCGAACTGCTGCTCGACGACAACACCTTCGAAGAGTGGGACATGTTCGTCGAGCACCGTTCGACCGACTTCGGCATGGCCGACAACAAGATCCCCGGCGACGGCGTGGTGACCGGCTACGGAATGATCAACGGCCGGCTGGTCTTCGTCTTCAGCCAGGACTTCACCGTGTTCGGCGGGGCGCTTTCGGAAGCGCATGCCGAGAAGATCTGCAAGGTGATGGACCAGGCGATGAAGGTCGGCGCGCCGGTGATCGGCCTGAACGATTCGGGTGGTGCGCGCATCCAGGAAGGCGTGGCCTCGCTCGGTGGTTACGCCGACGTGTTCCAGCGCAACGTGCTGGCCAGCGGCGTGGTGCCGCAGATCAGCATGATCATGGGCCCCTGTGCGGGCGGCGCGGTGTATTCGCCGGCCATGACCGACTTCATCTTCATGGTCCGAGATTCGAGCTACATGTTCGTGACCGGCCCGGAGGTCGTGAAGACCGTGACGCACGAGGACGTGACGGCCGAGGAGCTCGGCGGCGCGATCACCCACACCACCAGGAGCGGCGTGGCCGACATGGCGTTCGAGAACGACGTCGAGGCGCTGATGATGCTGCGCCGCCTCTACAACTACCTGCCGCTCAACAACCGCGAGAAGCCGCCGGTGCGCCCGAGCGGCGATCCGGCCGACCGCACCGACCTGTCGCTCGACACGCTGGTGCCCGAGAACGCCAACAAGCCCTACGACATGAAGGAGCTGATCGGCAAGGTGGTCGACGACGGCGACTTCTTCGAGTTGCAGCCCGACTATGCGAAGAACATCGTGATCGGCTTCGCGCGCATGGAGGGCCGGAGCGTGGGCATCGTGGCGAACCAGCCGCTGGTGCTGGCGGGCTGCCTGGACATCCGCTCGTCGATCAAGGCGGCACGTTTCGTGCGTTTCTGCGATGCCTTCAACATCCCGGTCATCACCTTCGTCGATGTGCCCGGCTTCATGCCCGGCACCAGCCAGGAGTACGGCGGCATCATCAAGCACGGCGCCAAGCTGCTCTATGCGTATGCCGAATGCACGGTGCCGAAGATCACCGTCATCACGCGCAAGGCCTACGGCGGCGCCTACGACGTGATGGCGTCGAAGCACCTGCGAGGCGACGTCAACCTGGCTTGGCCGCGCGCGGAGATCGCGGTGATGGGCGCCAAGGGCGCGGTCGAGATCATCTTCCGCGAGGACAAGAACGACCCCGAGAAGCTCGCCGCGCGCGAGGCCGAATACAAAGCGCGCTTCGCCAATCCGTACGTGGCGAGCACGCGCGGCTACATCGACGACGTGATCCTGCCGAGCGAAACGCGCAAGCGCATCTGTCGCTCGCTGGTCATGCTGCGCGAGAAAAAGCTGGAAAACCCGTGGCGCAAGCACGGCAACATCCCACTCTGAGACGGGGAGAAGAGCATGTTCAAGAAAATCCTGATCGCCAACCGCGGCGAAATCGCCTGCCGCGTTATCAAGACCGCGAAGAAGATGGGCATCGCGACCGTCGCCGTCTACTCCGACGCCGACAAGGACGCGCGCCACGTCGAGCTGGCCGACGAGGCCGTGCACATCGGCGGTTCGGCCAGCCGCGACAGCTACCTGCAGGCCGACCGCATCATCGCGGCGTGCAAGCAGACCGGCGCCGAGGCCGTGCATCCGGGCTACGGCTTCCTGTCGGAGAACGAAGCCTTCGCGCGCAAGGTCGAGGAGGAAGGCATCGTCTTCATCGGCCCGAAGCACTACTCGATCGCGGCGATGGGCGACAAGATCGCCTCGAAGAAGCTGGCGAACGAAGCGAAGGTCAACACGATTCCCGGCTGGAACGACGCCGTCGAGACGGCCGAGCGCGCGGTCGAGATCGCCAGGGACATCGGCTACCCGGTGATGATCAAGGCGTCGGCCGGTGGCGGCGGCAAGGGGCTGCGGGTGGCGCACGACGACAGGGAGGCCCTCGAAGGCTTCACGGCCTGCCGCAACGAGGCGCGCAACTCCTTCGGCGACGACCGCGTCTTCATCGAGAAGTTCGTCGTGGAGCCGCGGCATATCGAGATCCAGGTGCTGGGCGATTCGCAGGGCAGCGTGATCTACCTGAACGAGCGCGAATGCTCGATCCAGCGTCGCCACCAGAAGGTGATCGAGGAGGCGCCGTCGCCGTTCATCAGCGACGCCACGCGCAAGGCGATGGGCGAGCAGGCCGTGCAGCTGGCCAAGGCCGTGAAATACCAGAGCGCCGGCACGGTGGAGTTCGTGGTCGGCAAGGACCAGAGCTTCTATTTCCTGGAGATGAACACGCGGCTGCAGGTCGAGCATCCGGTGACCGAATGCATCACCGGGCTCGACCTGGTGGAGCTGATGATCCGCGTCGCCGCCGGCGAGCCGCTGCCGCTGACGCAGGCCGAGGTCAAGCGCGAAGGCTGGGCGATCGAGTGCCGCATCAACGCCGAAGACCCGTTCCGCGCTTTCCTGCCGTCGACCGGGCGGCTGGTGAAGTTCCAGCCGCCGAAGGAGACGATGTTCTCGGCCGATACCGAGCATCTCTACGGTGTGCGCGTCGACACCGGCGTGTACGACGGCGGCGAGATTCCGATGTTCTACGACTCGATGATCGCCAAGCTGATCGTCCACGGCAAGGATCGCGCGCATGCGATCGCGCTGATGCGCGAGGCGCTCAACGGCTTCGTGATCCGCGGCATCAGCAGCAACGTTCCGTTCCAGGCCGCGCTGCTCGCACATCCGAATTTCGTGGCCGGCGACTTCAACACCGGTTTCATCGCCGAGCACTACGCCCAGGGCTTCCATGCCGAGGACGTGCCGCACGCGGATCCGGATTTCCTGGTCGCTCTGGCCGCGTACATGCACCGGCGTTACCGCGCGCGCGCCTCGGGCATCAGCGGGCAACTGAACGGTCATGGCTTGAAGGTGGGCGAGCGGTTCGTGGTCGTCGCGCTCGGCGCCGACGGCGCCAACGTGCACACGCCGGTGTCGGTCACCGACTTCAAGGGTGCTGCCGGTTCGAGCGCGGTGCGGGTCGGCGACAGGAGCTACCAGATCGGCAGCCAGGGCACGCTGGGCAACGCGCGCATCGAAGGCGTCTGCAACGACAGGCCTTTCGTCGCGCAGCTCGAGCGTGGCGTCGGCAAGAACCCGCTGGCGCTGCGCGTGTCGCACAACGGCACGCAGATCGAGGCGATGGTGCTGTCGCCGTTGGGTGCGCGACTGCAGGCGCTGATGCCCTACAAGGCGCCGCCGGACCTGAGCAAGTTCCTGATGTCGCCGATGCCGGGGCTGCTGGTCGAGGTGTCGGTGCAGCCCGGCCAGCACGTGCAGGCTGGCGAGAAACTGGCCGTGATCGAGGCGATGAAGATGGAGAACGTGCTGTTCGCGACGCAGGACGGCGTGGTCGGCACGATTTCCGCCGCCAAGGGCGAGTCGCTCGCGGTCGATCAGGTCATTCTGGATTTCGTATGAACGACCGACCTTTCGAGGTGCTGGGCATCCAGCAGATCGCCATCGGCGGACCCGACAAGCTGCGCCTGCAGAAACTCTGGGTCGATATGCTGGGGCTCGAAGTCACCGGCACTTTCAAGAGCGAACGCGAGAATGTCGACGAGGACATCTGCGCGATGGGCGTCGGGCCGTTCAAGGTCGAGGTCGACCTGATGCAGCCGCTCGACCCCGACAAGAAGCCCGCCGTGCACACGACGCCGCTGAACCATGTGGGCCTGTGGATCGACGACCTGCCTGCGGCCGTGGAATGGCTGACGGCGCAGGGCGTGCGTTTCGCGCCGGGCGGCATCCGCCAGGGCGCGGCCGGGTTCGACATCTGCTTCCTGCATCCGAAGGCGAACGACGAATTCCCGATCTCGGGAGAGGGCGTGCTGATCGAGATGGTGCAGGCGCCGCCGGAAGTGATCTCGGCGTTCGCGGCGCTGGCCGACGCTGCCGCCGGCCTGCGCGCCCAGCCGACGCGCTAGGGCGTCGGTCTCCTGGCGTCGCGTGCGCGTGCCAGTGCCGCCGCGACGGTGGCACGTTTGCGGTCGGCGGCGGCATCGGCGATCAGCGCACCTGCCGGCAGCGACGACTCGGACGCCGTCGATACGTTTGACGCAAACGAAGACGATCGGGCGGCTCGCGCTTCCGCGGCACCGACGCGCAGCGCATGAACGACGTAGCGTTCAAGCGCTGCGTCGGCCTGTGCTTTCGACCATGCCTGCCAACCGCTGCGCCCTGGCGTCGCGTCTTCCATGGCGATACAGTCGACCGGGCACACGGGAAGGCACATTTCGCAGCCGGTGCAATGTGCTTCGATCACGGTGTGCATGCGCTTGTGGATGCCCAGGATGGCGTCGGTCGGGCAGGCATCCAGGCAGAGCGTGCAGCCGATGCACCACGCCTCGTCGATGACAGCCAGGTGGCGCGGTCCCTCGACGCCGCATGTCGGGTCCAGCGCCGTGGTGGGTCGCCCCGTAAGCGCCGCGAGACGGTCGATGCCTTCTCGACCGCCCGGTGGGCAGCGGTCGATGGCCGCGTTCTCATGAACGACGGCCTCGGCGTAGGCCTTGCAATCGGGATAGCCGCAGCGCGTGCACTGCGTCTGCGGCAATGCCTCGTGGATGCGTGCCGCGAGCGTCGCCCGGGACGCTGCGGTCTGCGTCACTTCATTCGCGCGGCTTGCGCGTCGCGCGTCGTGCCTTCTTGGCAGCAACGGATGCGTCGGCAGTCGCCGGCTCGGGCGTGGTGGTGGCGGCGGCGGTCACCATCGCCCGGGCCGATGGTGCGCGCTTCTTGGCGGCTGCGACCGCCCCGGCGGCTGTTTCGACCGCAGGTGCCGACTTCGACACGACGATCGTCGCTTCCTCGCTCGTCAATTCGATCTGTGCCTGTGCCCCGTTGCGCTTCTGCTTGGCGTCGTGCGCCGCGATGAAGGCCCTGACCTTCGGGTACACCACGTCGCGCCAGCGGCGTCCGGCGAATATGCCGTAGTGGCCCGCGCCCTTGGCTTCGAGATGTTCGCGCATGTCGGCGGGAATGCCTTCGCAGAGGCCGTGCGCCGCTTCGGTCTGGCCGGAACCGGAAATGTCGTCGAGCTCGCCTTCGACGGTCAGCAGCGCGGTGTGCACGATGTCCCGGGGCTTGACGCGCTCCAGGCTGCCGTCGGCGGCCTTGATGTCCCAGGTGCCGTTCACCAACAGGAAATCCTGGAACACCGCGCGGATGGTCTCGAGGTAGTAGTCGGCGTCCATGTCGAGGACGGCGTTGTACTCGTCGTAGAACTTGCGGTGCGCCTCGACGCTCGCGTCGTCGCCCTTCAACAGGTCCTTGAAGTAGTCGTAGTGGCTGGTCGCATGCCGGTCGGGGTTCATCGCGACGAAGCCGGTGTGCTGCAGGAAACCGGGGTACACGCGTCGGCCGGCGCCCGGAAAGTTGTTCGGCACCGGGTAGATCACGTTGTTCTCGAACCACTCGTAGGGCTTGTTCATCGCGAGGTTGTTGACCGCCGTCGGCGACTTGCGCGCATCGATCGGGCCGCCCATCATCGTCATCGACAGCGGCGTCTGCTCGCCGCGGCTGGCCATCAGCGACACGGCCGCGAGCACCGGCACCGTCGGCTGGCAGACGCTGACGACGTGGCAGTTGCCGTATTCGGTCTGCAGGTAGCGGATGAAGTCCTCGACATAGTGGATGTAGTCGTCGAGATGGAAGGCGCCGTCCGAAGTCGGCACCGTGCGCGCGTTCTTCCAGTCAGTGATGTAGACCTTGTGGTCCTGCAGCATGGTGCGCACGGTGTCGCGCAGCAGCGTCGCGTAGTGGCCCGACAGCGGCGCCACGATCAGCACGACCGGCTGGCCCTTGAGCGTCTTCAAGGTGTCCGGCTCGTCCGTGAAGCGCTTGAAGCGACGCAGCTGGCAAAACGGCTTGTCGAGCGCGATGGCTTCCTGGATCACGACCTCGTCGTCGCCGACCTTGACCGTCTTGATGTCGAACTCGGGCTTCTCGTAGTCCTTGCCGAGGCGGAACAGCAACTCGTAGCCCGCCGCCATCCGCTGCGCGATCGGCAGCTTGGAAAGCGGCGAGTTGTCGTTGCTGTAGAGCTTGGCGGCGGCCTGCGCGAAATCGGTCAGCGGTTCCATGAGGGACCGCTGGGCTTCGTAGATCTGGTAGAGCATCGTGGCGGACCCTGGGTTGGTGGGATATGTTTAGAAACGATCGAGATCGGAACATTGCTCGCAATGCTGCAGTGCAATATATCAACAGATCCGCCATTTCCATTAGGGACGAATCCCTACTAGCGTCTCAGACCACCTCGGCGATGCTCTGGCAGACGTAGTCGATGTTCTTGCTGTTGAGCGCGGCGACGCACATCCGGCCCGTGTCGGTACCGTAGACACCGAACTCGCCGCGCAGCCGAACCATCTGGTCTCTGGTCAAACCGGAATAGCTGAACATGCCGATCTGCTGGGTGATGAAGCCCATGTCCTGCTTCACGCCGGCCGCCTTGAGCCCGTCGACCAGCTTCTGGCGCATCGCCTTGATGCGGGTGCGCATCTCGCCGAGCTCCTGTTCCCAGACCGCGCGGCGGGCCGGGTCGTTCAGCACGGCGGCCACGACGGCGCCGCCGTGGATCGGCGGGTTGCTGTAGTTGGTGCGGATCGCGATCTTGAGCTGCGAGAGCACGCGGCCGGCTTCTTCTTTGTCGGCGCACAGCACCGACAGCGCACCGACGCGCTCGCCGTAGAGACTGAAGCTCTTCGAAAACGAGGTCGAGACGAAGAAGGTCAGGCCCGCGTCGACGAACTTGGCGACCACGGCACCGTCTTCCTCGATGCCGTTGCCGAAGCCCTGGTAGGCCATGTCCAGGAAAGCGATCAGGTTCTTCGACTTAACGGCGGTCACGACCTGGTCCCACTGCGCGGCCGTGATGTCGTAGCCGGTCGGGTTGTGGCAGCAGGCGTGCAGTACCACGATGGTGTTCGCCGCGGCGGCGTTCAGCGCACGGAGCATGGCGTCGAAATCGACGCCGCGCGCGGCCGCGTCGTAATACGGATAGCTCTCGACCGTGAAACCGGCGTTGGTGAACAGCGCGCGGTGGTTTTCCCAGCTCGGGTCGCTGATGAGCACCTTGGCATCGGGCTGCAGCTTCTTGAGGAAGTCGGCGCCGACCTTCAGGCCGCCGGTGCCGCCGATGGCCTGGATCGTCGCCACGCGGCCCGACGTCACGGGCTCGCTGTCGGCACCGAACACCAGGCCCTTGACGGCACTGTCGTAAGCGGCGATGCCGTCGATCGGCAGGTAGCCGCGGGCGCTGGGTGCCTTCATCATGTCTTGCTCGACCGCGCGCACGCAGGCCAGCAGCGGCAGCTTGCCGTCGTCGTCGTAGTAGACGCCGACGCCGAGATTGACCTTTTTCGGGTTGCCGTCGGCGGCATATTGCTCGTTGAGACCCAGGATCGGGTCGCGCGGCGCCATCTCGACGGCGGTGAATATAGACATGGAGAAGTCCTCTGGATGAATGGGGGTGCTGGCGGGCAGATCGCCGCTGGTCAGGGGCCTGGAGCTGGATTAGGCTTTCGGGTTGCCTTGAATTTTAGCGATCGTGCGTCAACTGCAACCGACCCGTCACGGACATCCTCATGCCGCCTATTTCCGAAGTGCTCTCCCACGTTCCCGATGAAGGCGCCGACGCCGATGGCGCGAATCCGCCTTCGAAGGAGGGCAAGTTCGTCACCTATCCCGGCTCGCCCTTCGAGCTGTTTCAGCCCTATGCGCCGGCCGGCGACCAGCCCACCGCGATCGAGGGGTTGGTCGAGGGCATCGAGAACGGAGAGGTGTTCCAGACCCTGCTCGGCGTGACCGGCTCCGGCAAGACATACACGATGGCCAACGTCATCGCGCGCATGGGCCGTCCCGCCATCGTCTTCGCGCCGAACAAGACGCTGGCGGCGCAGCTCTACAGCGAATTCCGGGAGTTTTTCCCGAAGAACGCCGTCGAGTACTTCGTGAGCTACTACGACTATTACCAGCCCGAGGCCTACGTGCCACAGCGCGACCTGTTCATCGAGAAGGACAGCTCCATCAACGAGCACATCGAGCAGATGCGGCTCTCGGCCACCAAGAGCGTGCTGGAGCGGCGCGACACGATCATCGTGGCCACGGTCAGCGCCATCTACGGCATCGGTACCCCCGAGGACTACACGCAGATGCGTTTCATCATGCGGGTGGGTGACAAGATCGGGCAGCGCGACGTCATCGGCCGGTTGATCCGCATGCAGTACACGCGCAACGAACAAGATTTCTCGCGCGGCACCTTCCGGGTGCGAGGCGACACCATCGACGTGTTTCCGGCCGAGCACAGCGAACTCGCGATCCGCATCGAGCTGTTCGACGACGAGATCGAGTCGCTGCAGCTGTTCGACCCGCTGACGGGCCGCATTCGCCAGAAGATCCCGCGTTTCACGATCTACCCGTCGAGCCATTACGTGACGCCGCGCGACAAGGTGGTTGGCGCCGTGGAATCCATCAAGGCGGAACTGGCCGACCGGCTCAAGGAATTCGTCAGCCAGGGCAAGCTGGTCGAGGCGCAACGCATCGAGCAGCGCACACGCTTCGACCTCGAGATGCTGGCCGAGATCGGTCACTGCAAAGGCATCGAGAACTACTCGCGCCACCTGTCGGGCGCCGCGCCCGGCCAGCCGCCTGCGACCCTGACCGACTACATGCCCAAGGACGCATTGATGTTCCTGGACGAGAGCCACCAGATGATCGGCCAGCTCGGCGGCATGTACAACGGCGACCGCGCGCGCAAGACGACGCTGGTCGAGTACGGTTTCCGCCTGCCGTCGGCGATGGACAACCGGCCGCTCAAGTTCGACGAGTTCGAATCGCGCATGCGGCAGTGCATCTTCGTCTCGGCCACGCCGGCGCAGTACGAGAAGGACCACTCGGGCAACGTCGTCGAGCAGCTGGTGCGGCCGACCGGGCTGATCGACCCGGTGGTCGAGGTGCGCCCCGCGACGCACCAGGTCGACGACGTGCTGCAGGAGATCCGCATTCGCGTCGACAAGAACGAGCGCGTGCTGATCACCACGCTGACCAAGCGCATGGCCGAGCAGCTGACCGACTACCTGGGAGACAACGGTGTGAAGGTGCGCTATCTGCACAGCGACGTCGACACCGTGGAGCGGGTCGAGATCCTGCGCGATCTGCGGCTGGGCACCTTCGACGTGCTGGTCGGCATCAACTTGCTGCGGGAAGGCCTGGACATTCCGGAGGTGTCGCTGGTCGCGATCCTCGATGCCGACAAGGAAGGTTTCCTGCGCGCCGAACGCAGCCTGATCCAGACCATCGGTCGCGCGGCGCGCAACCTGAACGGCCGCGCGATCCTGTACGCCGATCGCATGACCGACTCGATGAAGAAGGCGATCGACGAGACCGACCGCCGGCGCACCAAGCAGATCGCGCACAACGAGGCCAACGGCATCGTGCCGCGCAGCATCGTGAAGAAGGTGCGCGACCTGATCGACGGCGTCTACAGCGAGAAGACGGGCAAGGAGATGGCGAAGCTGGAACTCGAGCGTGCCAAGGTCGAGGACATGAGCGAGAAGGATGTCTCGCGCGAGATCAAACGGCTCGAGAAGCTCATGCTCGAACATGCACGCAATCTGGAGTTCGAGAAGGCCGGTCGCGTGCGCGACCAGTTGGCCGTGCTGCGCGAGCAGGCTTTCGGCGCCTCGGGTGGCGACAACATCGTCGTCCTGCCGACTGGCGGTTCCCGCTGAGGGCTGCTCGGCGCACCTGCTGACGTCGGGCTGGGGTTTACCCGAGCGAATCTGAGGGCCTTCTGTTATACTTGACCTAAATAGTCAACAACAAGAGAACTTCGCGATGAAGGACCGAGTTGCCTTTCGATACGTATCGGATACGTGTCGAAGTTGGCAAATCGGCAAGGCGGAGACCACGCCGCCGTAGCTAATCCGCGACGGCGTCAATGTTACGAAGCATTCAAGGAGCTTGCGATGCGTCTCACTACCAAAGGACGGTTCGCCGTCACGGCCATGATCGATCTGGCATTGCGCCAGAACACGGGCCCGGTCACTCTGGCTGCCATCAGCCAGCGGCAACAGATTTCGCTGTCCTACCTCGAACAGCTGTTCGGCAAGCTGCGCCGGCACGAACTGGTGGAGTCGACCCGTGGTCCCGGCGGCGGCTACAGCCTGGGTCGCAAGGCGGCAGAGATCACGGTGGCCGACATCATCGTTTCGGTGGACGAACCGATCGATGCCACCCACTGCGCCGGCAAGGAAAACTGCCTGGGCGAAGCAGGTCGCTGCATGACGCATGAACTCTGGGCCTCGCTGAACCAGCGCATGGTCGAGTTCCTCGATTCGGTCACGCTGCAGAAGCTCGTCGACGACCAGATCGCCAAGGGCGTGCAGATCGAAAACAAGCCCGCGATCAAGCGTGCGATTTCGAGCCAGCCGGTGGTCAAGCCGATTCGCGTGAATGCGCCTAACTCGGTGTTCGCTCTCGGCAACGCCTTCGCCAAATCGTGACTTCCGGGCGGTGCCCGACGGCATCGCCTCCATGTCACGCAGAAAAAATACAACCTCACGCAGTCTGAAAACGCCATGGACGTCACCCCACATTTCCCTATCTATCTCGACTACGGCGCGACGACGCCGGTCGATCCACGCGTAGTCGACGCCATGATTCCGTGGCTGCGCGAACACTTCGGCAATCCTGCGTCACGCAGTCATGCCTGGGGTTGGGAAGCCGAAGAGGCTGTCGAAAACGCCCGTGTGCAGGTTGCCGAACTCATCAATGCCGACCCGCGCGAGATCGTCTGGACCTCGGGTGCCACCGAATCGAACAACCTCGCAATCAAGGGCGCGGCGCAGTTCTACAAGGGCAAGGGCAAGCACCTGATCACGGTCAAGACCGAGCACAAGGCCGTGCTCGACACGATGCGTGAATTGGAGCGTCAAGGTTTCGAGGTGACCTACCTCAATGTTCAGGAAGACGGTTTGCTCGACCTCGACAAGTTCAAGGCTGCGATCCGTCCCGACACCATCCTGGCCAGCGTGATGTTCGTGAACAACGAGATCGGCGTGATACAGGACGTCGTGGCACTCGGCAACGCATGCCGCGAGAAGGGCGTGATCTTCCATGTCGACGCTGCACAGGCGACGGGCAAGGTCGAGATCGACATCGCGCAGCTGCCCATCGACCTGATGAGCCTCGCGTCGCACAAGACCTACGGCCCCAAGGGCATCGGCGCGCTGTACGTGCGTCGCAAGCCTCGCGTGCGGCTCGAGGCGCAGATGCACGGTGGCGGCCACGAGCGTGGCATGCGGTCGGGCACGCTGCCCACGCACCAGATCGTCGGCATGGGCGAGGCGTTTCGTATCGCTCGCGTCGAGATGAGGGAAGACCTCGCGAAAGCGACAGCGCTTCAAAAGCGATTGCTCGACGGGTTGAGGGATGTCGAGCAGGTCTTCGTGAACGGTGACATGACGCGCCGCGTGCCGCACAACCTGAACATCAGCTTCAACTATGTCGAAGGCGAGTCGCTGATCATGGGCATCAAGGGACTGGCCGTTTCCAGCGGTTCGGCTTGCACTTCGGCGAGTCTGGAACCCAGCTACGTGCTGCGTGCCTTGGGTCGCAGCGACGAGCTGGCGCACAGCAGCCTGCGCATGACGATCGGCCGCTTCACGACCGAGGAAGAGATCGATTACGCCGTCTCGACCATCAAGCACAACGTCGCCAAGCTGCGCGAACTGAGCCCGCTGTGGGAAATGTTCAAGGACGGCATCGACATCAGCACGATCCAGTGGTCTGCCCACTGACCGCTGCTTCACGCACCTAACAACCGAGAAAGAAGTATCCCATGGCTTATTCCTCCAAGGTCATCGACCACTATGAAAACCCCCGCAACGTCGGCTCGTTCGAAAAGGGCGACGAAACCGTTGGCACCGGCATGGTCGGCGCGCCGGCCTGCGGCGACGTGATGAAGCTGCAGATCAAGGTCAATCCGGAAACCGGCGTGATCGAGGATGCGCGCTTCAAGACCTACGGTTGCGGCTCGGCGATCGCTTCGTCGTCGCTCGTGACCGAATGGGTCAAGGGCAAGACGCTCGACGAAGCCGCTGCGCTGAAGAACGCCGAGATCGCCGAGGAACTCGCGTTGCCGCCAGTCAAGATCCATTGCTCGATCCTTGCGGAAGACGCGATCAAGGCGGCCGTGCTGGACTACAAGCAGAAGCATGCGTCGGCGATGCCTGCAGCAGTCGCCGTGCCGGCCGGAACGGTGCCTGTCGAAGACGCGGTCTACTGACATGACCGTGACGCTGACCGAGGCCGCCGCGCGCCACGTCAACCGGTACCTCGGCAAACGGGGCAAGGGTGTGGGCGTGCGGTTGGGCGTCAAGACCACGGGCTGTTCGGGCTTGGCCTACAAACTGGAGTACGTTGACGAGTTCGCACCCGAGGACGTGGTTTTCGAAGACCAGGGCGTCAAGGTGCTGATCGACCCGAAGAGTCTCGCCTACATCGACGGAACCCGGCTCGACTTCGTGCGTGAAGGGCTCAACGAGGGCTTCAAGTTCATCAATCCCAATGAGCGCGACCGCTGCGGTTGCGGGGAAAGCTTCAGGATCTAGCGCATCCGCGCTACAACGACCCAGCCGCCGCGATTCGCAGGCGGCATTTTTTTGCCATGAACCTGAACGACACCGACTTTGAACTCTTCGCGGTTCCTTCCACGCTCGCGCAAGACCGCGCGACGCTCGACGCGCGCTGGAAGGACCTGCAGCGCGAGGCGCATCCCGATCGCTTCGCGGCGCAAGGTGCCGCCGCGCAGCGCGTCGCCATGCAGTGGTCGGTGCGCATCAACGAGGCCTATCAGCGTCTCAAGGACCCGGTGCGTCGTGCGGCCTACATGTGCGAGCTCAACGGTGCGCCGGTCGATGCCGAGAACAACACCGCGATGCCCGGCGACTTCCTGATGCAGCAGATGGAATGGCGCGAAGCGCTCGACGATGTCGCGACGCCCGAGGCGCTCGACGCCCTGCGCGCCGAAGTCGATGGCGGCCGGGCGCGGGCGCTATCGTCGCTCGACTGGCTCATCGACGAGAAGGGCGACTTCGCTGCGGCCTCGCAGCAGGTCAGAGCCCTCATGTTCATCGAGCGCTTTGCGGACGACGTGGAGGCCAGGGCCGACCGTTGGGGACAATAGGACCATGGCACTTCTTCAGATTTCAGAACCCGGTCAGGCGCCGGACCCGCATCAGCGACGCATCGCGATCGGCATCGACCTGGGCACCACGCATTCGCTGGTGGCCGCGGTGCGCAACGGCGTCGCCGAATGCCTGCCCGACGACCAGGGCCGCGTGCTGCTGCCATCGGCGGTGCGCTACCTCGAGAACGATCGCCGACAGATCGGTCATGACGCCATCGCCGCGCGCACCGTCGATCCGGCCAATACGATCACCTCGGTCAAGCGGTTGATGGGACGCGGTGCCCAGGACATCGTCCGTCGCGATGCGATGCCGTATCGCCTCACCGACGAAAGCGGGATGGTCAAGGTGCGGACGGTGGCCGGTGAAAAGTCGCCGGTCGAGATCAGCGCCGACATCCTCGCCACGCTGCGCTATCGTGCGCAGGACACCTTCGACGACGACGAGCTCTATGGTGCGGTCATCACCGTTCCCGCGTACTTCGACGAAGGTCAGCGCCAAGCGACCAAGGATGCGGCCGAGCTTGCCGGCCTGAACGTGCTGCGGCTGATCAGCGAACCGACGGCCGCAGCCATCGCCTACGGTCTGGACAACGCGAGCGAAGGTGTCTACGCGGTCTACGACCTGGGCGGGGGCACCTTCGACATCTCGATCCTGCGGCTCTCGCAGGGTGTCTTCGAGGTCATTGCGACCGGCGGCGATTCGGCGCTCGGCGGCGACGACTACGACCATGCGCTGGTCGATCTCGCAATGCAGGGCCAGGCCTCGCAGTCCGATGTCGAGAACGATGGCGGCCGCGCCGCGCTGCTCGTTGCCGCACGCATCGCCAAGGAAGCCCTGACGGATGCCGAATCGGTCGACTTCGTCGCTGGGCTTCCGGGTGGCGAACTCCGCCTGCCTGTGTCACGTGCCGAGTTCGAGCGCGCGACCAAGGCATTGACCGACCGCACCATCACCGCCGTGCGCAAGGCATTGCGCGATGCACGTCTCAAGACCGACGATCTCCAGGGCATCGTGCTGGTCGGCGGAGCGACCCGCATGCCGCAGGTGCGCCGCGCCGTGGCCGAATTCTTCGGTCGCCCGCCGCTGATCAACCTGGATCCGGACGAGGTCGTCGCGCTCGGTGCCGCGATCCAGGCCAATCAACTGGCAGGCAACGGCGGTGCGGACGATCTCCTGCTGCTGGACGTCATCCCGCTGTCGCTCGGCATCGAGACGATGGGCGGTCTGGTCGAGCGTATCGTGCCGCGCAACCAGACCATCCCGACCGCGATGGCACAGGATTTCACGACCTACCAGGACGGCCAGACGGCCTTGGCATTGCACGTGGTGCAGGGTGAGCGCGACCTGGTCGCCGACTGCCGCAGCCTCGCGCGCTTCACGCTGCGCGGCATTCCGCCGATGACCGCCGGCGCGGCGCGCATCCGCGTGACTTTCACGGTCGATGCCGACGGGCTGCTGTCGGTTGGCGCGCGCGAACAGGGCAGCGGCGTCGAGGCGAGCGTGAACGTGAAGCCGTCCTATGGGCTGTCGGACGACCAGATCGCGGCCATGCTGCAAGACAGCTTCGCGACCGCCCAGCAGGACATGCAGGCCCGTGCGCTGGTCGAGGCGCGCGTCGACGCCGAACGGATGCTGCTCGCGACGCGCAGCGCGCTCGATGCGGACGGCGACCTGCTTTCGGCCGACGAGCGCGTCGCCATCGATGCGCGGCTCGCCGCACTCGACGCCGTGCGCACCGGCAGCAGCGACGCGGCGGCCATCGAAGCCGCCACCAAGACGCTGGCCGACGGCACCGAGTCTTTCGCGGCACGGCGCATGAACCAAGGCATCGCGCGCGCGCTGTCCGGCCGCAAGGTCGAATCCCTCTAATCGAATCAACAAGAAGCAGACAAGCGGATGCCTACGATCAAGATACTTCCCCATCCCGAATACTGTCCGCAGGGCGCCGAAGTCGATGCGCCGGCCGGCACGTCGATCTGCGAGGCGCTGTTGGAGCATCACGTCGAGATCGAGCACGCCTGCGAGATGAGCGCCGCCTGCACGACCTGCCATGTGATCGTCCGCGAGGGTTTCGGCTCGCTCGACGCCTCGGACGAGACCGAGGACGACCTGCTCGACCGGGCCTGGGGCCTTGAGCCGCAGTCGCGACTCAGTTGCCAGGCGATCCTCGCGCAGGCGAACGTGACGATCGAGATTCCGAAGTACTCGATCAACCATGCCAAGGAAAATCACTAGATGTCGCGCCAGATCGTCCTCGATACCGAAACCACCGGGCTGTCCGCAGACAACGGCGACCGCGTGATCGAACTGGGTTGCGTCGAACTGCTCAACCGCAAGCTGAGCGGCAACGACCTGCACATCTATTTCAACCCCGAGCGCGAGAGTCATGAAGATGCGTTGAAGGTGCACGGACTCACGACCGATTTCCTGCGTGACAAGCCGAAATTCGCGGCCGTGGCGGACGAGATCGTCGAATACCTGCGCGATGCGGAACTCATCATCCACAACGCGGCGTTCGACGTCGGTTTCCTGAACAAGGAATTCGACCGCATCGGCCTGCCACCGTTGCGTACCTTCGTGGCCGAGGTGACCGACACGCTGGCGATGGCCAAGCTGGTGTATCCGGGCAAGCGCAACTCGCTCGACGCACTGTGCGACCGCTTCGGCGTCGACCGGTCCAACCGCACGTTCCACGGCGCGAAGCTGGATGCGCAATTGCTGGCCGACGTCTACATCAACCTGACGCGTGGTCAGGATGCGCTGCTGATCGATGTGACGTCGGACGAACCCGCGCTCGGCGATGCGGTGGTTGCGGTGGATCTGCGCCGTTTCGAACTGCCGGTGGTCCACGCTGCCGAGCAGGAAATGGCAGCACACGAGGACGTGCTCGCGCAGCTCGACAAGTCCAGCAAGGGCAAGACACTTTTTCGTCGATTCGATGCAGCGTGCGAAAACGCTGTGGCATAATCGCGGGCTTCGCTCAACGCAGCGAAGCATCAGATCGGGGCGGTTAGCTCAGGGGTAGAGCACAGCATTCACACTGCTGGGGTCCCAGGTTCGAAACCTGGACCGCCCACCAAAAAATCATTTCGAAAAGAAGCTGGCGGTTTGCCAGAACGGTCTGCGGTGTCGATTTTTGTATCGTCCTCGGAGAGCGAGTTCGCTTCGGCGAACTTGAAAGACATCTCGGCCTGGATTTTGTCTTTTTGCTGGTCATCCGGTCGTCGAACGAGCACGGGTCCGTGATGTCCTATCGGTCAGGAGACTGATGCGACGGTAGCGTACCGATGCGCCGTTCGCAGGGCGAATTCTATGCTGGCGACTTCGACCGGTTGCCCGGCGAGATCGGTGGGATCGGCGGTGCGCCGTTTCACGTCAGCGGGCCGCAATTTTGGATACTGGCAGCATACACGCATCCCATCATCGACGGGGTGAGGGGCTTGGCGGCATGTTCTGGCTGGAGGAGCTGGTAAGGGCCTGCGGTTCCCGACGCGATCGCAGCTCTTCACCGACGAGGAGAATGCGCAACTCGCCGACCGGAGGTGACCCGGCCAGTGCGGTGAGAATGGGAGGCGAAGCGCAAGACGATGCCCGTCTGCCGAATCCCACACCCATGACCTCCCGCATTTTTCTGGTCGAAGACCATCCGGACATCCGCGACAACCTCAGCATCGCGCTGGAGGAAGTCACAGGCGCGGAGGTCGTCGGCCATGCGCAGTCGCAGCCAGAGGCCTTGCGATGGCTGGCGAAGAACACCGACGGCTGGGACATCGCGGTGCTCGACCTGTTTCTCGCCGAGGGCTCCGGCATCGGCGTCGTGCGGGCGTGCGGCGCACGGCTGCCGCACCAGCGCGTCGTGATCCTGAGCAACTACGCGGACGTCTCCGCCAATGATGCGATGGCGCACGGCGCGGATGCCGTGTTCGACAAGGCGGCCGGACTCGACGACTTTTTCAGCTACGTGCTGGAGAACGCCCCGGACTGAGCGGGCCACGTTGCATCAGGACTGCGTCGGCGGAAAATCCGCGCCCAGCGAGGTGGCTTCCCAGGTATTGAAATCGTCGCGCATGAAGTCGAGCTTCTTGTGCGCCAGGTCCAGCGCGGCCTTGCCGAGCACCAGGCGCAGCGGCGGCGAGTCGGACAGTGCGGCGTCGATGATGGCCTGCGCCGCGCGCACCGGGTCGCCGGCCTGGTTGCCGCTGCGCGCGGCGGTCTGCCGCCGCCGTTCGCCCGCTGTGGCGTCGTAGGCATCGATCTTCGTGGCCGACTGCTTGATGGAAGGGCCGGCCCAATTGGTACGGAACGGGCCGGGTTCGACGATCAGTACGTCGATGCCCAGCGGTTTGACTTCGAGCGCAAGCGATTCCGAGATGCCTTCGACCGCGTACTTGGTGCCGTGGTAGTAGCCGGTCGCGGCGAAGCTCGTCAGGCCGCCGATCGACGACACGTTGACGATCAGCCCGCTGCCCTGTGCGCGCATCGCAGGCAGCACGGCCTTGGTCGCTTCGATGAGGCCGAACACGTTGGTCTCGAACATTGCCCGGACCTCGGCATCGTCGCCTTCTTCGATCGCCGCGAGGTAGCCGTAGCCGGCGTTGTTGACGAGCGCATCGATCCGACCGAAGCGTTCGAGCGCGTCCGACACGACGCGCTTCACCTGCTCGACATCGGTGACGTCGAGCGCGCGCACCAGCGCGCGGTCTTCGTGGCCCTCGGCGATGTCGGCCACCTGGTCCGGATTGCGGGCCGTGACGACCGCGCGCCAGCCGCGGGCCAGCACGAGCTTGGCGAGTTCACGGCCGAAGCCGGTGGAACAGCCGGTGATCAGCCAGACGGGATCGATTCGATTGAGCATGGAAAAAAGTCCGATTCCAGAAAAAAACGTGGGGGTCGCGCAGCGCATCGGTGCGTCGTGCCTCCAGCTTAGTGCGATGCGGCCTCGGTGTCGTCGTGTCGGCGACCACCGACGCGGTTTACACGTGGAACCTTGCGTAAGTCTTTGTGAGGAATCGTAAAACAAAGGTATTCAAAGGAGTTCTTCATGGCGACTTTTCCAGAAATTCCAGACCTGCCGACCCCGATCACGCCCGACAGTCCATCGCCGAGCGAACTTCCGGTGGAGCCCGATGAAGGCGCGGGCGCGATTCGTGTACGGTCGCACGGCATGTTGAAGACGGGCGCGGCAATGCATTTCATGGCGAACCGCCAATTCATGTTCGCCGCCGCTTTCCGCTGGCCGCGTGCTTCGGCGTCGCCTCGTCCGAACTGAGCCGCCTTTCGGTCTTCCACTGCCGCTAAGCTCGTGACATGGAAGATGTCGATTGTGTGGTGGTGGGCGCAGGTGTGGTCGGGCTGGCCATTGGTCGGTCGCTCGCCCTGGCAGGCAGGGAAGTGATCGTTCTGGAGGCCGAGGCCGCTGTCGGAACCGGAACGAGCTCTCGCAACAGCGAAGTGATCCATGCGGGTATCTACTACGCGACGGGATCGCTGAAGGCACGATTTTGTGTCCAGGGTCGCGACGAGCTCTACGCCTATGCGTCCGAGCGTGCGATTCCTCATCGCCGGTGCGGCAAGCTGATCGTCGCCACCGTGCCTGCGCAGGTGAGCCAGCTCGAGGCGATCGTGGCCAAGGGGCATGCCAATGGCGTCACCGATCTGGCCATGCTGACGCGGGATCAAGCCCGCGCGCTCGAACCGGACCTCGAATGTCTTGCAGCGGTGCATTCGCCGAGCACGGGCATCGTCGACAGCCACGCTTTCATGCTGAGCCTGCAGGGCGACATCGAAAACTCGGGTGGACTGGTCGTTCTGATGTCGCCGGTGACAGCTGCATCGTGCACCACCGAGGGCATCGTGCTCGAGATGGCCGATGGTACGAAACTGCGTTGCAGGTCCGTCGTCAATTGCGCCGGTCTCTTCGCACCGGCATTGGCGTCCCGGTTCGAGGGCTTGCCCGCCGACGCCGTGCCGACCGCGCATTTCGCGAAGGGAAGCTACTTCACGCTCTCCGGTCGGGCGCCTTTCACGCATCTGATCTATCCGGTCCCCGAAGCGGGCGGACTCGGCGTCCATCTGACGCTCGATCTCGGCGGCCAGGCCAAGTTCGGTCCCGATGTGCAGTGGGTGGCCTTGCCCGACGATCTCGTCGTCGATCCTTCCAGAGGCGATGCGTTCTATGCGGAAGTCCGGCGCTACTGGCCGGCTCTGGAGGACGGCGCGCTGGTGCCGGGCTATGCCGGCATCCGGCCCAAGATTTCAGGGCCGGGCGAGTCGGCGGCGGATTTCCGGATCGACGCTCCGTGCGTCCACGGCGTCGCGGGCCTCGTGAATCTGTTCGGCATCGAATCGCCGGGGCTGACCAGCAGCTTGGCCATCGCACGTCACGTGAGCGCTGTGCTGGCTGCCTGACAGTCGCCATGTAACATAATCCGGCACGCTGCTTGCAGCGTTCGGTCGCCGGCGGAGTTGCCGGCAGATATCACGGAGAAACGAATCCAATGAGTGCATCGAACAACCTCGAAGCGGCATCGAACGCCGTGGTCGAGGACATTGCAAACGACGTCAAGGGCGTGCTGGACCATGTGGACCTCGCCACCAATCCGCAGATCAAGGCGTTGCGTCAGCGGGTCGAGGCAAAGCTCGCCATCGCCCGCGAGCTCGCGGCCGAAAAGAGCAAGCTGGCTGCGCGTAGAGCCAAGGAAGCCGCCACGACGGCCAATGCCTATGCCCACGACGAGCCTTGGCAGATTGCGGCAGGTGCGTTGGCTGTCGGGGTCGTGGCGGGGTTGCTGATCGGGCGCCGGCTTTGAAATGAACGGACTGTTGTCGTTCCTGGGGTTGGACGCGCGCATCCGGCGTCTCAAGATCGCAGCAGGCGAGGGTGCGCTGGCCGTCGAGGACCGGGCCCAGCTGCTGCAGATGGCCTGGCAGGACGAGAAGCAGCGCCTGAAGTCGACGCTGGTGCTGATCGTCATCGTGCTGGGTCTCACGACCGTCACGGTGGCGCTGCTGTCGATGGCGGTGGTGGTGAACTTCTGGGACACCTCCTACCGCGTGACGGCGGCCTGGTCCGTCGCGGGTGTTTGGGTGCTGCTCTGGCTGGGGGCGGCCCTGTCGTTGATCGGGGTGCTGAAGGGCGCGGCCGGCACGCTGGAGTCGACGCGCGAGCAGTTCGCACGCGACTGGGACTGGGTGCAGGACCGCCTGAGCGTGGGCCAATCCAGACCGCCACTGCCCGAAGGCTCGCCACGTCCGCGTCGACCGGCGACCCGCGACGAGCTGCTGGCCCGCATCGATCGACAGCGGCAGCGTATCGCGGTGCTGGTGGCGGCGCAGGAAGATCTCGGGCCCGGACGGAACACTGCACTGGTCGACGAAACATCGAAGCAGGCCGCCTGGCGGCTCGCGCGCCAGCATCCGGTCGCGACTGGCGTTGCGGTCGCCACGGTCATCGCCGTGGTCAAGCCGGGACGGTTGCTGCGCTGGAGCCTGTTCGCCGTGCCCTTGCTCTGGAAGCTGCGCTGATCCATTGACACCTCAGACGCGGCGCGCTGCGCGCAGCCCCTGAGCGACTTGGCGCACGAGCGCGGGGCCTCGGTAGATCAACCCGGTGTAGATCTGCACCACGTCGGCGCCGGCCGCGATTTTCTCGACGGCATCCCCTGCGCTCAGGACGCCGCCCACCCCGACGATCGGAAACCCCGTCCCCAACGCCGCACGCAGTTGCGCGACGACCCGGTTGCTCGACGCCTGCACCGGCATGCCGGAAAGTCCGCCGGTCTCCTGTGCGTGCGGCAGGCCGGCCACCGCCTCGCGCGACATCGTCGTGTTGGTCGCGACCACGCCGTCCATGCCGTGCCGTCGAAGGGCCGCGGCGATGACCGTGACCTGTGCGTCGTCGAGGTCGGGTGCGATCTTCAGGAACATCGGCACCTGCCGGCCGTGCCGTGCAGCCAGTGCCGTACGTCGCACGGTCAGGGCGTCCAGCAAGCCGTCGAGTGCTGCGTCGCTCTGGAGGCTGCGCAGGTTGGCGGTGTTGGGGCTGGAGATGTTGACGGTGACGTAGTCGGCATGCGGATAGACGCCGTCGAGCCCTGCCAGGTAGTCGTCCGTCGCACGCTCGATCGGTGTGGACGCGTTCTTGCCGATGTTCAGGCCCAGCAGCATCGGCGCGACGGACGCCGTACCTACACCGTCCGGTACGCGAAACCGCGCGCGCTGCACGTTGGCCACGAAGGCGTCGAGCCCGTCGTTGTTGAAGCCCAGGCGGTTGATGAGCGCGTCGCGCTGCGGCAGCCGGAAGATGCGCGGCTTCGCGTTGCCGGGTTGTGCCTTCGGCGTGACGGTGCCGACCTCGACGAAGCCGAACCCCATCGCGGCGAAGGCATCGATGCAGCGCGCGTTCTTGTCCAGACCCGCCGCGAGGCCGACGCGGTTCGGGAAGCGCAGTCCTGCGAGCGTGACGGGATCGGCAATGCGCGGCGCCGTGTAGAGCCGCGCCAACGGGGTGTTCTGCGTGCGCGCCAAGGCGTTGAGCGTGATTTCGTGCGCGTGTTCGGCATCCAGCCCGAACAGGAAAGGGCGGGCGAGTCCGTAGAGGGAGGAGAGCATCGACATCGGATAATTCACGCTTTGAACACAACCACGGATTCTCCCCGATGACCACCCCGCCACTGACCCAGGACGAGCTCAAGGCGCAGGTCGGCCGTGCCGCACTCGATTACATCGTCGAAGGCGAAATCGTCGGCGTCGGCACCGGCTCCACCGTCAACAAGTTCATCGAGGCGCTCGCGGGCATCAAGGACCGAATCCGCGGCGCGGTATCGAGCTCGGTGGCGTCCACCGAGCGGTTGCGGGCGCTCGGCATCGAGGTGTTCGACAGCAACACGGTCGACGAACTCGCGGTCTACATCGACGGCGCGGACGAGATCGACGGCAACGGCTTCATGATCAAGGGCGGCGGCGCGGCGCTGACGCGCGAGAAGATCGTCGCGGCGCAGTCGCGATCTTTCGTCTGCATCGTCGATGCGTCCAAGCGGGTCGAGGTGCTCGGCGCCTTCCCGTTGCCGGTCGAAGTGGTGCCGATGGCTGTGCGGCGGATCATGCGGCAGTTCGAGCGGATGGGCGGCTCGGCACAGGTGCGGGAGAAGGACGGCGTCGCGCTCGTCACCGACAACGGCCAGCACATCGTCGACGTCACCGGGCTGAAGATCGCGGATCCGATCGGGTTCGAGACGGCGGTCAGCCAGTGGCCCGGCGTGGTGACGGTCGGCGTCTTCGCGCACCAGCGCGCCACGGTGTGCCTGCTCGGCGCGGCGACGGGCGTCGAGACGCTGCGCTTCGACTAGAACCTGATGCCGGCGGGGTTGCCGGGCGTCGGCCCGGTGACCGCGGGCGGGATCGGTGGCAGCGCCGTCGTTCCCGGTGCCGACGCCTGGGGTGCTGCGGCCGTTGGCGATTTCCAAGCCCTGGTCGCCAACGGCTGCGCGGGCGGATTGCGATAGCCGGCCGGCAGCTGGATGCTCTTCGGATAGCCTGCAACGTCGAGGTACTGCGACCACGTCGTGTTAGAAAATCCCTTGAGTTGCTGGGTTCCGATGCTTAGCAACGGAAGCGAATCCTGCCCGCTGAACCGCAAGAAGGCTGCACTGTCTTCGGGCGTCCTGATCTGGCGTTCGCCGAAGGGCACGCCACGTGCTGCCAGCAGCGCACGCCCGGAATCGCAGGGGCCGCAGTCGTCACGGGTGTAGAGCAGCACCGGAAAGCGCTGCGCGACCTGTCGCAGCTCGTACGGCAAGGCGATGCCCGATCCCGTGCCGCCTGCGTCTGACGGGGCATCGCCGATCGGCACGGCGATCCGCGTTTCGGTGGAAGCCGTGGGAGGCGGCTGGTCGGAGTAGCTCACCTTGCCGTTCCGGTCGACCTGCCGAAAGACCTGCTGCGCCGAGGCATCCGCTGTCGCGACGACCATGCCGAGCAAAACGGTGAGCGCCGAAACCGCAGCGGCTGCCTTGACGCCGCCCGGCGACGTGCGACGAAGCTGACGAAGGGGGCGAGGTTGAAATCGCATCGGAACTCCCGTGGACTGACGACGCCCGAAGTATCTCAGCCGACGTAGGCGCGTCTGCAACGCCGGAGCGGGTGGGGTCAAGCCGGCTGCGGCTCGGCCATGCCCTGATGGCGAAGCAGCGCGTCAAGCTGCGGCTCGCGACCCCGAAAGGCCTTGAACGACTCCATCGCACTGCGGCTGCCGCCAGCCTCCAGGATCGCCCGGCGGTACTTGCGCCCGGTCTCGATGCTCGGCTCGCCGTTGCTGCCCACGGTCTCCTCGAAAGCCGCATAGGCGTCGGCGCTCAACACCTCGGCCCACTTGTAGCTGTAATAGCCCGCCGCGTAGCCGCCCGAGAAGATATGGCTGAACGTGTTGGGTGTGCGGCTGAACGACGGCGACGGCATCACCGCGATCTCGCCGCGCACCTTGTTCAACAGCGCCATCACGGCGCCCGGCTTGGCATCGGCGGCACCGTACTCGGTGTGCAGCAGCATGTCGAACAGCGAGAACTCGATCTGGCGCAGCGTCTGCAGCCCGCTCTGGAAGTTCTTGGCGGCCGTCATCTTGTCGAACAGCGCGCGCGGCAACGGCGCGCCGGTATCGACATGGGCGGTCATGTGCTGGAGCACGTCCCATTCCCAGCAGAAGTTCTCCATGAACTGGCTCGGCAGTTCGACGGCATCCCATTCGACACCGCTGATGCCCGACACGTCGCGCTCGTTGATCTGCGTGAGCATGTGGTGCAGGCCGTGGCCGAACTCGTGGAACAGCGTCGTCACGTCATCGTGCGTCAGGAGCGGTGGCTTGCCGTCGACGCCTTCGGCGAAATTGCAGACCAGTTGTGCGACCGGCGTCTGCAGCACGCCGGTGTCGGGGCGAATCCAGCGTCCGCGGACGTCGTCCATCCAGGCGCCGCCGCGCTTGCCGGCCCGCGCGGACGGGTCGAGGTAGAACTGGCCGACGCATTCGCCGGCACGCTCGATGCGATAGAACTCGACGCTCGGGTGCCAGACCGGTGCGCTGTCGCGGCGGATCGACACTTCGAACAGCGTCTCGACGATCTTGAACAGGCCGGCCATGACCTTGGGCGCCGTGAAGTACTGCTTCACGTCCTGTTCGCTGAACGCGTAGCGCGCTTCCTTGAGCTTCTCGCCGACGTAGGTCCAATCCCAGGGTTGCGGATCGGTCATGCCGAGCTGCTCGGAGGCGAAGGCGCGCAGGTCGGCGACGTCGCGCTGACCGAACGGCCGGGCCTTGACGCCGAGGTCGCGCAGGAACTTCACGACCTGCGCCGGCGATTCGGCCATCTTCGGCACGACCGACAGCTCGCCGAAATTCTCGTAGCCCAGCAGCTTCGCCTCCTCCTCGCGGAGCGCGAGGATCTCCGAGATCAGTGCGGTGTTGTCGAAGGCCGGATCGCCGAATTCGCTCGCACGCGTCACATAGGCGCGGTAGAGCGTCTCGCGCAGGGCGCTGCTTTTCGCGAACTGCATCACCGGCAGGTAGCTCGGCATCTTCAGCGTGAGCTTGTAGCCGGGCTTGCCGTCGGCTTCGGCGGCGGCGCGGGCCGCGGCGACGACGTCTGCGGGCACGCCTTCGAGCTCACCGGCGTCGGCGTAATAGCCGAAGGCGTCGGTCGCGTCGAGCGCGTGCTCGCTGAACTTCTGGCTCAGCTCGGCCTGGCGTTCCTGGATCTCGGCATAGCGCGCCTTGGCGACGCCCTGCAGATCGGCGCCGCCGAGCACGAAATTGCGTACCGCATTGCGATGGGCTTGGTGCTGCTCGACATTCAGTGTGGCGGGATCGATCGCCTTGTATTTGGCGAACAGCTTTTCGTCGGAACCCAGGCGCGTCCAGAAAGCCGTCACGCGCGGCATCGCCTCGTTGTAGGCGGCGCGCAGCTCGGGCGTGTCGGCGACGGCGTTCAGGTGGCCGACGGCGCCCCAGGCGCGGCCGAAGCGTTCGGACGCCACGTCGAGCACGCGGGAGATCGCCAGCCAGTCGGCGGGAAAATCGGGCGCCGTCACCGTCTGCAGCGCGGCTTCGGATTCGGCGAGCAGTTCGTCGACCGCGGGTGCGACGTGCGAAGGCTCGATCCGGTCGAACAGCGGGAGATCGGCGAAGTCGAGGAGCGGGTTCTGCGATGGGTTCATTTGGATGATCTGGCGTCGTGCGCCGCAAAGTTCAAGTCAGTCGAGCGTCCGTTCGGCCGCTTCGAGGGTGTTCACGAGCAGCATGGTGATGGTCATCGGGCCGACGCCGCCCGGCACCGGCGTGATCCAGCCGGCAACCTCGCCGACGCCGGCGAAGTCGACGTCGCCGCAGAGCTTGCCGTCGTCGGTGCGGTTCATGCCGACGTCGATCACCACCGCGCCGGGCTTGACCATGTCGGCGGTCAGCACGTCGCGCTTGCCGACGGCCGCGACGATCACGTCGGCCTGTCGCGTCATGGCGCCGAGGTCGGGCGTGGCGCTGTGGCAGATCGTGACGGTGGCGTTCTTCGCCAGCAGCATCAGCGCCATCGGCTTGCCGACGATGTTGCTGCGGCCGACGACCACCGCGTGCTTTCCGCGCAGGTCGAAGCCGATCGATTCGAGCATCTTCATGCAGCCGTACGGCGTGCACGGCCAGAAGCCGGGCGCACCGGTCAGGAGGGCGCCCGCGCTCGCGACGTGGAAGCCGTCGACGTCCTTTTCGGGCGAAATGGCCTCGATGACCTTCTGCGCGTCGATGTGCGGCGGCAGCGGCAGCTGCACGAGGATGCCGTGGACGGCCGGGTCGTCGTTCAGCGCCGCGACGCGGGCGAGCAGGTCGGCTTCGCTCAGGTCGGACGGATATTTCTCCATCACCGAGTGCAGGCCGTTGTCCTCGCAGGCCTTTACCTTGTTGCGGACGTAGACCTGGCTCGCGGGGTTCTCGCCGACCAGCACCACCGCGAGGCCGGGCGTCAAGCCGCGAGCCTTCAGCGCGGCGGTACGCGAGGCGACATCGGCGCGCAGCGTGCGGGACAGGGCATTGCCGTCGATCAGTTGGGCTTTCATCGGATTCGATTTTCCAAGTAGAAACGCCCGCTTGCGCAGGCGTCGGGAGCAGTTGTCGCTATGCGGACGATAGCGTTCAGGAAGTCTTGGCGGCCGGCTGTGCCTGGCCCAGCGCGATCTTCAACAGGTCGGCCACGGTGTTCGCATTGAGCTTTTCCATGATGTTGGCGCGGTGCGCTTCCACTGTCTTGATGCTGATGCCCAGATCGTCGGCGATCTGCTTGTTCAGGCGGCCGGCGACGATGCGTTCGAGCACCTGCGCCTCGCGTCCGGTGAGTTTCGACAGCAGCGCATCGCGGCTGGCCGACTGCTGGTGCTGGGTGAATGCGTCGCGTGCATGTTCGAGCATGCGTTCGACCAGCGCCACGAGTTCGTCCTCGTTGAAAGGCTTCTGGATGAAATCCATCGCGCCCTTCTTCATGCTGTCGACCGCCATCGGCACGTCGCCATGGCCGGTGATCACGACGATCGGCAGTGGCGACTTGCGCTCGATCAGACGATCCTGCAGTTCGAGGCCGGTCATGCCGCCCATGCGGATGTCGACGATCATGCAGGCGACTTCGCGCGGGTCGTAGCGCGACAGGAACGACTCGGCGGAATCGAAGCAGCGGACCCGGTAATCCTTGCCCTCCAGCAGCCACTGGAGGGAATCGCGTACGGCTTCATCGTCGTCGACCACATAGACGGTGCCCTTCTTCGGAATCAAGCTCATGCGGGTACCTTCGCTTCGTCGTTTGCTATTGAACTGATAGCGTCCATCACCGGAATCCAGAAGGAAAAACGGCAGCCGACCACATCCGGACCATTGTAGATGTTCTCCGCCTGCATCCGGCCGCGATGCGATTCGACGATGGTCCGGCACAGGTTCAGGCCGATGCCCATGCCTTCGGGCTTGGTCGAGAAGAACGCCTCGTACAGCCGGTCCATGACTTCCGGCGCCAGGCCCATGCCGGTGTCGTGCACCGAGAACTCGACCGCGTTGTGCCCCTCGATCGTCTTCGGCAGCACGCGCAGCTCGACACTGCGGCGTGCCAGCGGCCGCTCGGCCAGATCGATCGACTCGGCCGCGTTCTTCAGCAGGTTCACCAGCACCTGCTCGATCAGGATCGGATCGACCTGCAGCATCGGCAGCCGTGCCGCGACATAGTGGTTGAGCCGCACGTTGCGCCGGCGCAGCTCGATGCCGGCGAGTTCGACCGCCTCGCTCACCATCGTCGGTACCTCCGAAGGCGTGCGGTTGGGTTCGCTGCGCTTCACGAACGAGCGGATGCGCTGGATGATCTGGCCCGCGCGCTGCGCCTGTTTCGACGTTTTGTCGAGCGCGGCCAGCAGGGCGTCGGCATCGATCTGCTGGTTCTTGATGCGCGACACCATGCCGTTGCAGTAGTTGGTGATCGCGGTCAACGGCTGGTTGAGCTCGTGCGCGACGCTCGACGCCATCTCGCCCATCGTGATCAGCCGGCTCGACGCGTGCGCCCGGTCGGCCTGTGCGGCGGCCAGGTCTTCGGCGTCGCGGCGCGGGGTGATGTCGGTCGCGATCACCAGCTGCGCGAGCCGGCCGTCGACCCAGGTCAGGTAGCGGGAGCGTACCTCCAGCCACTTGCCGAGTTCGGGCACGAAGATCTCGTTGTTGGCCGGCTGTGCGGCGGTCAGCGTGTCAATCGGCAGACCGGCGAAGGGGTCGACATCGTCGAGCGTGTCGTCGTGCGCGGCCGATGCCGGCACGCCGGCCTGCGCCACCATGCCGAGATGGCCAACGGTGTCGGAGCCGAACCAGAGGCGGTAGAGTTTGTTGGCGAACAGCAGCTCCTCGCTGCCGATCGGCGCCACCGACACGGCGGCGTCCAGTGCCTCCAGCACGGTGGTGAAGCGTTCGTACGAGGCCGAGAGCTGTTCCCGGATGCGCGTGGGCTCGGTGATGTCGGTCATCGATGTCATCCAGCCCGTCTGATGGCCACGTGCGTCGATCAGCGGTGACACGTAAAGCCGCGCATTGAAGATGCTGCCGTTCTTGCGCTTGACCTTGACCTGGAAGCCGCCCGGCAGTGCACGCCCGTGCAATTCTTCCTCCAGCCGCTCGTTCATGACCTCGCGATCGGATTCGAGCCAATAGGGGAAGGGCGGCTTCTTGCCGACCAGCTCGGTTTCGGCCCAGCCGGTCATGGCGCAGAAGGCGGCGTTCACATAGGTGATGCGGCCTTCGAGGTCGAGCACGCGCATGCCGGTGAGCATGGAATTTTCCATCGCACGCCGGAAATTGGTTTCGGCGACCAGCGCCTGCTGGGTCTGCAACCGGCGCCGCGTGTGGCGCCAGGTGCCGATCAGCATCCAGCCGGTCAACACGCTCAACGCGCCGACCAGCCAGAACAATCCGTTGCCGACCAGCCCCGGCGAAGTGCGGTAGGCCTGTGCGCGCAGTACCAGCGCGTTGCCGACCGGCGAGACCGGCACCTCGTATTCGTTGGTGCGGTCGATCCAGGGCAGCGCGCGCGCGACCGCATCGCGCGGCGTCGCGGTGTTTCCGGCGAGCAGCCCGCCCTTCGCGTCGAGCAGCGCCACCGAGTACCGGGCGCTGACTTCGGGCGGCACGCCGTAGCGCAGCAGGCTGTCGACCGAAAATTCGCCCAGCACCTCGCCGGCGTACAGGCCCTGGTCGTAGAGCGGGATGTGCAGTTGCAGCATCGCAGCCGGATCGCCGCTCACCACCGGCTGCGAGAACACCGGCTGCCGGAGCTCGCGGGCCAGCGCGTAGTTGCTCTCGATCTCGCCGGGACGCAGCACCTCGTCGATCGCATGCTGCCGAGCCGGGTGCACGCTGGGTGCCGAGTAGTTGGCCTTGAAGCGTCTGCGATCGTCGATCCAGCTCACGGCCTGGAGCTCGGGGTACTGGCTGACCAGCGATTCGGCGCGACTGGTGAACTCGGGCGCGTCGATTTCGTGATTGGATGCATCGCGCGCCAGGCGCATCAGCTGTTCCTGACGCTCCAGGAGGCGCAGGCGAAGACGCTGTTGCGCATATTCGACGTCCCGCTTGACCGATTCCTGCTCGCGCTCGATCTCTTCGGCACGCAGGTACCAGAAGGCGCAGACGATCGCCGCGAGAAAGAGCAGCACGGCCGCGAGTGGCGCCAGCATCGCAACCGCGTCCTGCAGCACCGGCGTCTGCCGTCGCCACCAGCGTCGCCACCATGAAAGAGGCGAGGCTTTCACGGCGCTGCGGGCGGCGGCGAGCGGGCTGAACAACGGCATTCTTCGAGTGTAGGGGAAGGTCCTAATGCCACCGACCCGGACGCGTCGTCAAAACGGGTCAGACTGACGACAGGCGGGATTCGCGTACTTCCGACCGTGTAAACATTCTTCTTGAATATTTCACATTAAGAAAAACATAAACACCATTTGAAATTCGATGGTTTCTGTGCGACATTTCCGCCCAGTTTTCCCAAGCCTAAGCACCCATCAAGGAGACAAGCATGTCGGCAAATCCCGAGAACCAATTCGGCTCGGCCGCGAACGACGCGGATGCGCAGGAAACGCGCGAATGGACCGACGCGCTGTCCGCGGTCATTCAAAGCGAGGGCCCCGAGCGGGCGCATTTCCTGCTGGAACAACTGCTCGAGCACGCGCGCCAGCACAGCATCGACAAACCGTTCTCGGCCAACACGGCCTACGTCAACACGATCGAGCCCAACCAGGAAGAGCGTTCGCCCGGCAACCTCGAGATCGAGGAACGCCTGCGGTCGTACATGCGCTGGAACGCCATGGCGATGGTGGTCAAGGCCAACCGCCTGCATCCGCCCGAAGGCGGCGACCTCGGCGGCCACATCGGCTCGTTCGCCTCGCTGGCCAGCATGTTCGGCGCCGGCTTCAACCACTTCTGGCATGCCGAGAGCGAAGGCCACGGCGGCGACTGCCTCTACATCCAGGGCCACGTGTCGCCCGGCATCTATGCCCGCGCCTACCTCGAAGGCCGGCTGACCGAAGAGCAACTGCTCAATTTCCGCCAGGAGGTCGACGGCAAGGGCCTTTCGAGCTATCCGCATCCGAAGCTGATGCCCGCCTTCTGGCAGTTCCCGACGGTCTCGATGGGCCTGGGCCCGTTGATGGCGATCTACCAGGCGCGTTTCCTGAAATATCTGCATGCCCGCGGCATCGCGAACACCGAGAACCGCAAGGTCTGGGTGTTCTGCGGCGACGGCGAGATGGACGAGGTCGAGTCGCTCGGCGCCATCGGCCTGGCCGCGCGCGAGAAGCTCGACAACCTGGTGTTCGTCATCAACTGCAACCTGCAGCGCCTCGACGGCCCGGTGCGCGGCAACGGCAAGATCATCCAGGAGCTCGAAGGCGAGTTCCGCGGCTCGGGCTGGAACGTGATCAAGCTGATCTGGGGCAAGGGCTGGGACGAACTTCTCGCGCGCGACAAAGACGGCGCCCTGCGCAAGATCATGATGGAGTGCAACGACGGCGACTACCAGTCGTTCAAGGCCAACGACGGCGCCTACGTGCGCAAGAACTTCTTCGGCCGCGACCCGCGCACGCTGGAGATGGTCTCGAAGATGAGCGACGACGACATCTGGCAACTGCGCCGCGGCGGCCACGATGCGCAGAAGGTGTACGCGGCCTTCGACGCGGCCGTCAAGCACGAGGGACAACCGACGGTGCTGCTGGTGAAGACCGTCAAGGGCTTCGGCATGGGCAAGATCGGCGAGGGCAAGAACAACGTCCACCAGACCAAGAAGCTCGGCGACGAGGACATCAAGGCCTTCCGCGACCGCTTCAATATCCCGGTGCCCGACAGCCAGCTGGCCGACATCCCGTTCTACAAACCGGCCGACGACACGCCGGAGATGCAGTATCTGCACGAGCGCCGCAAGAAGCTCGGCGGCTACCTTCCGCTGCGCCGCACCAAGGCCGACGAGAGTTTCACCGTGCCGTCGCTCGAGACCTTCAAGTCGGTGCTGGAGCCGACCGCCGAGGGCCGCGAGATCTCCACCACGCAGGCCTACGTGCGCTTCCTCACGCAGCTGCTGCGCGACCAGGCGCTGGGCCCGCGCGTCGTGCCGATCCTGGTCGACGAGGCGCGCACCTTCGGCATGGAAGGGTTGTTCCGCCAGATCGGCATCTACAACCCCGCAGGCCAGCAGTACACCCCGGTCGATAAAGACCAGGTCATGTACTACAAGGAAGACAAGGCCGGCCAGATCCTGCAGGAAGGCATCAACGAGGCCGGCGGCATGTCCAGCTGGATCGCCGCGGCCACGTCGTACTCGACGAACAACCGCATCATGGTGCCGTTCTACGTGTACTACTCGATGTTCGGCTTCCAGCGCATCGGCGACCTGGCCTGGGCGGCGGGCGACATGCAGGCACGCGGCTTCCTGCTCGGCGGCACGTCGGGTCGCACCACGTTGAACGGCGAAGGCCTGCAGCACGAAGACGGCCACAGCCATATCCTGGCGAACACGATCCCGAACTGCGTGAGCTACGACCCGACCTTCGCGCACGAGGTCGGCGTGATCCTGCACCACGGCCTGAAGCGCATGGTCGAGAAGCAGGAAAACGTCTATTACTACCTCACGCTGCTCAACGAGAACTACCCGATGCCCGGTCTGCAGCCCGGTACCGAAGAGCAGATCATCAAGGGCATGTACCTGTGCCGCCAGGCACCGGCGATCGCACCGGACAAGGGCGCCAAGGCAGCGCCGACGGTGCAGCTGCTCGGCAGCGGCACGATCCTGCGCGAGAGCTTCGTCGCGCAGGAATTGCTGGAGAAGGACTGGGGCGTGAGCGCCGCGGTGTGGAGCTGCCCGAGCTTCAACGAGCTGACGCGCGACGGCCAGGACGCCGACCGCTGGAACCTGCTTCACCCGACCGACGCGCCGCACGTGGCCTACGTCACGCAGCAGCTGTCGGCCAGCGAAGGTCCGGTGGTCGCTTCGACCGACTACATGAAGGCGTTCGCCGAGCAGATCCGCCCGTACGTCCCGAATGGCCGCAACTACAAGGTGCTGGGCACCGACGGCTTCGGCCGCAGCGACTTCCGCACCAAGCTGCGCGAGCATTTCGAGATCAACCGCCATTTCATCGTGGTGTCCGCACTCAAGGCGCTGGCCGAGGACGGCGTGATCCCGGCGACGACCGTCGCCGAGGCGATCGGGAAGTACGGGATCGATGCCGAGAAGGCAAACCCGCTCTACGCATAAATACGGAGACAAACGATATGGCAGCAGTGGAAGTCAAGGTGCCGGACATCGGCGATTTCGACGAAGTCGCGGTGATCGAGGTGCTGGTGAAGGTGGGCGACACGGTCAAGGCCGAGCAGTCGCTGATCACGGTGGAGTCGGACAAGGCGTCGATGGAGATTCCGTCGTCGACGGCCGGCGTGGTCAAGGAGATCAAGGTCGAGGTGGGCGGGAAGGTCAAGGAGGGTTCGGTCGTGCTGATCGTGGAAGCCGAAGGCAGTACCGCCGCAGCCCCCGCGCCGGCCGCTGCAGCGCCTGCGCCCGCCGCTGCCCCGGTTCCAGCCGCCGCACCGGCGCCTGCGGCAGCGGCGCCCGTCGCGCCTGCCGCCGCATCCGGCCCGGTCGAAGTCAAGGTGCCGGACATCGGCGACTTCAAGGACGTGGCCGTCATCGAGCTGCTCGTGAAGCCCGGCGACACGATCAAGGCTGACCAGTCGCTGATCACGGTCGAATCGGACAAGGCGTCGATGGAGATTCCGTCATCGGCCGGCGGCGTGCTGAAAGAACTGAAGGTCAAGGTCGGCGACGTGGTCAACATCGGCGACCTGATTGCCTTGCTTGAAGGCGCTGCAGGTGGCCCGGCTGCGCCGACGCCGCAGGCTGCTGCACCTGCAGCGCCACCGGCAAGCATTGCGCCGGCTTCCGCGCCGGCCGCGACCAGCCAGGCGAGTGCGGGCGGCAGCGCTACCGCTTTGGCGCCCGCGCCCGCGCCCGCGGCGCACGATCCTGGCAAGACGCCTGCCACCGGCCTCCCGCACGCATCGCCTTCGGCGCGCAAGTTCGCACGCGAACTCGGCGTACCGCTCGACGAGGTCAAGGGCTCCGGCCCCAAGGGTCGGATCACGCAGGAAGACATCCAGAATTTCACCAAGGCCGTAATGAGCGGCCAGTCGTCCACCAAGGCCGCGGCGGCCTCCGCCAAACCGGCGGCATCGGGCGGCGGCGACGGTGCGGCGCTCGGGTTGATCCCGTGGCCGAAGGTCGACTTCGCGAAGTTCGGCGCGGTCGAGCGCAAGGATCTGTCGCGCATCAAGAAGATCAGCGGCGCCAACCTGCATCGCAACTGGGTGATGATTCCGCACGTCACCAACAACGACGAAGCCGACATCACCGAGCTCGAAGCCTTCCGCATCTCCACCAACAAGGAGAACGAGAAGTCGGGCGTGAAGGTCACGATGCTGGCCTTCGTGATCAAGGCGATGGTCTCGGCGCTGAAGAAATTCCCCGAGTTCAATTCGAGCCTCGACGGCGACACGCTGGTCTACAAGCAGTACTTCAACATCGGCTTCGCCGCCGACACGCCCAACGGGCTGGTCGTGCCGGTGCTCAAGGACGCCGACAAGAAGGGCCTGCTGCAGATCAGCGTCGAGATGGGCGAGCTCGCCAAGAAGGCGCGCGACGGCAAGCTCGGCGCGGCCGACATGCAGGGCGGATCGATCTCGATCAGCTCGCTCGGCGGCATCGGCGGCACGCATTTCACGCCCATCATCAACGCACCCGAAGTGGCGATCATGGGCCTGTCCAAGGGCGCCATGAAGCCGGTGTGGGACGGCAAGCAGTTCGTACCGCGCTTGATGCTGCCGCTGTCGCTGTCGTTCGACCACCGTGTCATCGACGGCGCGCTGGCCGCACGCTTCAACGCGTACCTCGGTCAGGTCCTCGCCGACTTCCGTCGTGTGCTGCTCTAAGAATCGAGGACCGAACAGATGAGCGAACAACAGATCAAGGTGCCGGACATCGGCGATTTCGACGAAGTCGCGGTGATCGAGGTGCTGGTGAAGGTGGGCGACACGGTCAAGGCCGAGCAGTCGCTGATCACGGTGGAGTCGGACAAGGCGTCGATGGAGATTCCGTCATCGGCCGGCGGCGTGGTGAAGTCGGTGTCGGTGAAGGTCGGCGACAAGGTCAAGCAGGGCTCGGTCGTCGTGGTGCTGGAAGCGAGCGAGGGCACCGCTGCCGCGCCTGCACCTGCACCTGCACCTGCACCTGCTGCAGCGTCCGCAGCGGCAACCGTCGGAGAGAGCCAGGCGCCGGCTCCCGCGCCTGCCGCGGCGGCACAGAGGCAGGCACCGGCTGCGCCCGCTCCCGCCGCTTCGTACGGCGGCCCGGTCGACATCGAGTGCGACCTGCTGGTGCTTGGCGCCGGCCCCGGCGGCTATTCGGCCGCGTTCCGCGCCGCCGACCTCGGCCTGAAGGTCGTGCTGGTCGAACGCTATTCGAAGCTCGGCGGCGTCTGCCTGAACGTCGGTTGCATCCCGTCGAAAGCGTTGCTGCACGTGGCCGCGGTGATGGACGAGGTCAAGCATTTCGCCGATCTCGGCGTGAGCTACGGCGAGCCGGTCATCGACCGCTCGAAGCTGCTCGAGCGCAAGAACAAGGTGGTCGGCAAGCTGACCGGCGGCCTGAGCGCGATGGCGAAGATGCGCAAGGTGACCGTGGTCCGCGGCG
This sequence comes from Janthinobacterium lividum, assembly GCA_050954325.1. GTDB lineage: Bacteria > Pseudomonadota > Gammaproteobacteria > Burkholderiales > Burkholderiaceae_C > Variovorax. The sequence goes on from JBPBPG010000002.1 coordinate 145,369, forward strand.
TCGGGGAATTCGTCGATCCGTATCACGTCAGGGTGCAGGAAACCGAAGGCGATGGCCGCGCGACGATCGACAAGGCGCAGACCGTCAAATTCCGCAATTGCGTGATCGCGGCCGGCTCGCAGGCCGTGCACCTGCCGTTCATGCCCAAGGACCCGCGCGTCGTCGATTCGACCGGCGCGCTGGCGCTGGGCCAGGACCCGAAGCGCATGCTGATCCTGGGCGGCGGCATCATCGGGCTCGAAATGGGTTCGGTGTACTCGTCGCTCGGCGCACGGCTGGACGTGGTTGAAATGCTCGACGGACTGATGCAGGGCGCCGACCGTGACCTGGTGAAAGTCTGGCAGAAGATGAACGCGCCGCGGTTCGACAACATCATGCTCAAGACGAAGACCGTCGGTGCCGAAGCGACCAAGGACGGCATCAGGGTCACGTTCGAGGGCGAGAACGCGCCCAGGGAACCGCAACTGTACGACCTTGTGCTTCAGGCGGTCGGCCGCAGCCCGAACGGCAAGAAGATCGGTGCCGAGAAGGCCGGCGTGGCGGTGAGCGATCGCGGTTTCATCCTGGTCGACATCCAGATGCGCACCAACGTCGCGCACATTTTCGCGATCGGCGACATCGTCGGCCAGCCGATGCTGGCGCACAAGGCGGTGCACGAGGCGCACGTGGTGGCGGAAGTCATCGCCGGCGAGCAGCAGGGCAACAAGGAGCTGGCCAGCGCGGCGTTCAACGCTCGCGTGATTCCGAGCGTGGCCTACACCGATCCGGAAGTGGCCTGGGTCGGCCTGACCGAGGACCAGGCCAAGGCCGACGGCATCAAGGTGACCAAAGGCCTGTTCCCATGGAACGCGTCAGGCCGCGCCATTGCCAACGGGCGCGACGAGGGCTTCACCAAACTGCTGTTCGACGCCGAAAGCCACCGCATCGTCGGCGGCGGCATCGTCGGCACGCATGCGGGCGACATGATCGGCGAGGTCGCGCTGGCGATCGAGATGGGCGCGGACTCGATCGACATCGGCAAGACGATCCATCCGCATCCGACGCTCGGCGAGAGCATCGGGCTGGCGGCGGAAGCGGCGCACGGGAGTTGCACCGACCTGCCGCCGGTCAAGCGCTGATCGAGAAGCGCCGCAGGTGACAAAAAACCCGCCGCGGCGGGTTTTTTGTCGGGCGTTTGTTGCCGAACACGCTGTCTGCGTGTCGGCTCATTCGCCGGCGACTTGGCCTTCGTCATGCACCCGACGGGCGCCGTCGAAGCGCTGTTGCCAGTAGCTGCCGCTCATGTCCTCGACACGAACCTTGGCACCCGGCTTGGGCGCGTGGATGAATTTGCCGTCGCCCACATAGATGCCGACATGGCTGAATGCACGGCGCATCGTGTTGAAGAACACCAGGTCGCCTGGCTTGAGATCGTCGCGGTCGACCTTTTCGGTGGCTGCAGCCTGCTCTTCGGCACGGCGGGGCAGCAGATGTCCGATGGTCCGGTTGTACATCGCGCGGACGAAGCCGCTGCAGTCGAAACCGGATTCGGCAGTATTGCCGCCACGGCGATAAGGAACACCGAGGAAGCCGATCGCGGTGACGACTAGGTCGGAGGTGCGGTCGACGACGTTCTGGCTCACGTGCTGCAGGTGGCTGACAATGCCGCGGTCGGAAAGCATCCTGTCCATCTCGTCCGATCTGTCGTTGGAAGGTGCAGCGTGGGCAGCGCAAGAAAGAAGGAGGGCGGTAAGTAGGACAGTCATTCGCATGGGGCGTAGGATATTGACGACGCAATCAGGTGTCAACTTTTAATGTCAATTGAATAAGTTCCGTAACTCTTTGTTTTTGTTCAAGTTTTTTTGGTTTTTTTATAGCTAGTTAAGTAAAAAGTACTCGTCTTTATGCTTACTGAATGGAAAATTCAGCAGCCTGTTAAATCTTGTTGCAATTTCCAATCTGCAACCAAATGCGACTTTGCATCTGGACGCAATTCAATTCAGGATGGACTTTTTAATTGCACGAATTTTTGCAAACGGGTCACGTTGCCGCGTGCTGGCCCGCAGTGCGGTTCTGCTCGCAGTCGCCCTGACATGCGCGGACACCGCGTCGGCCCAGACCAGGCGGTCTGTCGACGTGGTCGCGTCCGATCTCGAGAATCCATGGGGCGTCGCCTTCACGCCCGACGGTCGCTTTCTCGTGACCGAGCGTCCAGGTCGGTTGCGCGTGGTTACGGCCGACGGCACAGCCGGTGCGCCCGTGGCAGGTCTTCCGCCGATCGAGGCCCGAGGGCAGGGCGGCCTGCTCGACGTGCAGGTCGATTCGGCGTTCGCCGTCAACCGCACGATCTACTTCTGCTACTCGGAGCCCGGTGCGCCGGGCTCGGGCAACAGCACGGCGCTCGCCAGTGCCAGGCTTTCGGCGGATGCCGCCCGACTCGAAAGTGTCAAGGTGCTTTTCAGCCAGCGGCCCAAGGTGTCGAGCAGCGCGCATTTCGGCTGCCGGATCGTCGAGACGCGCGATGGCAGTCTCTTCATGACGCTGGGCGATCGCTTCAGCCGCAGGGAGGACGCGCAAAAGCTCGACAACCACCTGGGCAAGGTGATCCGCATACGCAAGGACGGTTCGGTGCCACCGGACAACCCGTTCGTCGGCCGGCAAGGCGCGTTGCCGGAAATCTGGAGTTACGGCCACCGCAACGGGCAGGGCGCGACGCTTGCATCCGACGGCCGCTTCTGGATGCACGAACACGGCGCGCAGGGCGGCGACGAGATCAACGTGCCCGAGGCCGGCAGGAACTACGGCTGGCCGGTGATCGGCTACGGCGAGAACTACGGCGGCGGGAAGATCGGCGAGGGCACGGTCAAGTCCGGCATGGAGCAGCCGCTGCACCACTGGGTGCCGTCGATCGCGCCGTCGGGCATGGCGTTCCTCACCAGCGATCGTTACGGCGCGGAATGGAAAGGCAACCTGTTCGTCGGCTCGCTCAAGTTCGGCTACCTCGACCGCATCGTGCTGAAGGACGGCAAGGTCGTGTCGGAGCACAAGCTGATCGAGGATGGCAACGCGCGCATCCGCGACGTGAAGCAGGGGCCGGACGGCTGGCTCTACGTGCTGACCGACGAATCGAAGGGCAGGCTGCTGCGGCTCAGGCCGCAGTAGCGCACCAGCGCATAGCCGCAGCGCTTACGCCGGGCAATGCGGTAACGGCAGGCCGGGAAGCATCGCCTTCCAAAGTTGAAGCCATGGCGTCCAGTCGTGTCCGCCCTCCGTGGTGAACACGTGCTCCGGTGGCAGCACCGCGCCGAGCAGGCCGTTGCCGGCCGCGAAACGGTCCGCCTTGCCGTAGCCGAGCCAGAGCGGCGGCGAGTTGTCTGCGGCGGCCACGGAATAACGCTGCAACGAATTCCACAACGCCGTTTCGCGTCGCGTGCGTTGGTCGGTCGACGCAGCCGCTGCCGGAGTCCAGCGCACGAGACCGCCGGCCTTCGCAACGGAGTCGGCGATCGCGGGTGCGCCGAGATACGGCGCCAGTGCCACCACCCCGTCGATCTCGTCCGGATGCTCCTGCGCGTACACGAGTCCGCCGAAACCGCCGAGCGAAATGCCCGCGATCCAGATCGCGCGGTAGCCCAGCGCCCTGGCCGGTGCGATCACGTCCTGGCGCAAGCGTTCGACGAAGACGTTCTTCTCGTAATACCCCAGGTGCGCATCGACACCCACTACGTCGGCGGCAATCCGGCTGTCCTGCACGGCCCGCACGAAACCTTCGCGGACGAATTCTTCCGGGTTCGAATACACGCCGGGCAGCAGCACGATCAGTGTGTCGGCGTGGGCGACGCACTGGCTGGTGTCGGTCTGCGTGTACATCGGCGTTTCGGCCGAGCGGAGACTGGTGCAACCGCTGCTCAGGAGCGCTGCGCAGCAGAGCGAAGCGAAAAGGGCGATGCGATGCCGCGCGAGGCGTCGGAACTCACGGGCTGCGACGCCGGAAAGAAGGTGTGAAGACGGTTCGGTACTGTTCATCGGGCTCGTTTCCAGTGTGCGCCACGGTGCGACACCGTCGGGTTTTGTGAGATTCTCGGACGATCCGAAGCAATCCGCTTCCGCTTCGATCCCCGAAGAATTCCAAGGATTTCCCATGCTGCTCGACGCCTCGCAATCTCAACTGGTGCTGGTGGACTACCAGGCCCGCCTGATGCCCGCCATCTTCGAGGCCGATGCCGCGGTAGCCAACGCGGTGCGACTCGGCAAGATCGCCAGGTTGCTCGACGTGCCCGCCTGGGGCACCGAGCAGAATCCGTCCAAGCTCGGCGAGAACCTGCCCGACATCCGCGCCCTCTGCCAGAAGACGCTCGCGAAGATGCATTTCAGCGGCGTCGAGGAGGGACTGGGCGAGTGGCTGCGGCCGCCTGTCAAGGCGCCGCAGGGCAACGCCCGCAGCCTGCCGAAACATCTGCAGAAGCCGGCTGGACAGGGCGGAGCAGGGCAGGACCAGCGCAACACCGTCGTCGTCGCCGGTTGCGAAGCCCATGTCTGCCTGCTGCAGACGGCGCTCGATCTGCTGGAGGACGATTTCGAGGTCTGGGTCGTGACCGACGCCTGCAGTTCGCGCACCGAGCGAAACCGGGACGCCGCTTTCGACCGCCTGGCCGGCGCCGGCGCCGAACTGGTGACGACGGAAATGGTCGGTTTCGAATGGTTGCGCACGGCGGAGCATCCGGTGTTTCGCGAATTCCAGGCGCTGATCCGCTGATACGTCCTGCGCTAAGGATTCCAGGAACTCGTAGCATGCTGGAGGACTCCTACGGCGCTTCCAGATGCCATCCGGCTGCCGTGGCACAATGCCGCAGTACTCAGGCCCTTCCCTAGCCACAGTCGCATCCGCCAATCGGTCCAGCCGTGCAGCGGAAGGTTTCTTAACCAGCTAATGTTTCCCCAAGGGAAGCGAAAGTCAGCGGAATATGAGCGATTCTTCGACGCCCACGGCGTCAGTGCCCTCCATTTTTCAAGCCTATCAGGGCAACACCTATCTCTTCGGCGGCAACGCGCCCTATGTCGAGGAGATGTACGAGAACTACCTGGCCAACCCCGGCAGCGTCGACGACAACTGGCGTTCGTATTTCGACGCGCTCCAGAACGTACCGGCCACCGATGGCAGCAGCACGCGCGATGTGCCGCACCTGCCGGTCGTCAACGCTTTCGCCGAACGCGCCAAGCAGGGCACGACCCGCGTGGTGCAAGCCAGCGGCGCCGATTCGGAACTCGGTCGCCAGCGCACCGCGGTCCAGCAGTTGATCGCTGCCTACCGCAACGTCGGCGCCCGCTGGGCCGACCTCGATCCGCTCAAGCGCACCGAGCGCCCGTCGATCCCCGAACTGGAGCCGTCGTTCTACGGCTTCACCGACGCCGACCTCGAGACCGTGTTCAACACCAGCAACACGTTCTTCGGCAAGGACACGATGTCCCTGCGCGATCTGCTGAACGCCCTGCGCGAGACCTACTGCGGCACGATCGGCGCCGAATACATGTACACCACCGACCACCAGCACAAGCGCTGGTGGCAGCAGAAGCTCGAAAGCGCCCGCACCAATCCCAAGCTCACGACCGAGCAGAAGAAGAACGTGCTCGAACGCCTGACGGCCGCCGAAGGCCTGGAGCGGTTCCTGCATACCAAGTACGTCGGCCAGAAGCGATTCTCGCTCGAAGGCGGCGAGAGCTTCATCGTGTCGATGGACGAAATCATCAACGATGCCGGCGCCAAGGGCGTGCAGGAAATCGTGATCGGCATGGCGCACCGCGGTCGCCTGAACGTGCTGGTGAACTCGCTCGGCAAGATGCCGGCCGACCTGTTCGCCGAATTCGACCACACCGCGCCCGAAGACCTGCCGAGCGGCGACGTGAAGTACCACCAGGGCTTCAGCTCCGACGTGACCACGCGCGGCGGCCCGGTGCACCTGAGCCTGGCGTTCAATCCGTCGCACCTGGAGATCGTGAACCCGGTCGTCGAAGGTTCGGTGCGCGCCCGCATGGACCGCCGCGGCGACCCGCTCGGCAAGCAGGTGCTGCCGATCATCGTGCACGGCGACGCGGCCTTCGCCGGCCAGGGCGTCGTCATGGAAACGCTGGCGCTGGCCGAGACGCGGGGCTACTCCACCGGCGGCACGGTGCACATCGTGATCAACAACCAGATCGGTTTCACCACCAGTGACCCGCGCGACAGCCGCTCGACGCTGTACTGCTCGGACATCGTGAAGATGGTCGACGCGCCGGTGCTGCACGTGAACGGCGACGATCCCGAAGCCGTGGTGCTGGCATCGCAGCTGGCGCTCGAGTTCCGCATGGAGTTCCAGAAGGACGTCGTCGTCGACATCATCTGTTTCCGCAAGCTCGGCCACAACGAGCAGGACACGCCGTCTCTCACCCAGCCGCTGATGTACAAGAAGATCGCCAAGCATCCGGGTACGCGCAAGCTGTACGCCGACAAGCTGGCCGCGCAGGGCCTGGGCGACACGCTCGGCGACGACATGGTCAAGGCGCAGCGCGCGGCCTTCGACGCCGGCAAGAACACGTCGGACCCGGTGCTGACCAACTTCAAGAGCAAGTACGCGGTCGACTGGAGCCCGTACCTGAACAAGAAGTGGACGGACGCCGGCGACACCGCCATCCCTACTGCCGAATGGAAGCGCCTGGCCGAGAAGATCACGACCATCCCGGCCGGCTTCACCGTGCACCCGCTGGTGAAGAAGGTGCTGGACGATCGTGCCGCGATGGGCCGGGGCGATGCCAACGTCGACTGGGGCATGGGCGAGCACATGGCTTTCGCGTCGTTGGTCGCGAGCGGCTACCCGATCCGCCTTTCGGGCGAGGACAGCGGCCGCGGAACCTTCACGCACCGCCATGCCGTGCTGCACGACCAGAATCGCGAGAAGTTCGACACCGGCACCTACGTGCCGCTTCAGAACGTGGCCGACAATCAGGCGCCGTTCGTCGTCATCGACTCGATCCTGTCCGAGGAAGCCGTGCTGGCTTTCGAATACGGCTACGCGTCGAACGACCCGAACACGCTGGTGATCTGGGAGGCGCAGTTCGGCGACTTCGTCAACGGTGCGCAGGTCGTGATCGACCAGTTCATCGCGTCCGGCGAAGTCAAGTGGGGCCGCGTCAACGGCTTGACGCTGATGCTGCCGCACGGCTACGAAGGCCAAGGCCCGGAGCACAGCTCGGCGCGCCTGGAGCGCTTCATGCAGCTGAGCGCCGACACCAACATGCAGGTCGTGCAGCCGACCACGGCCAGCCAGATCTTCCACATCCTGCGCCGCCAGATGGTGCGCAACCTGCGCAAGCCTTTGATCATCCTGACGCCGAAGTCGCTGCTCCGGAACAAGGACGCGACCTCGCCGATGTCGGAGTTCACGAAGGGTGTGTTCCAGACGGTGATTCCCGACCACAAGGACCTCAAGGCCGACAAGGTCAAGCGCGTGATCGCCTGTTCGGGCAAGGTCTACTACGATCTGGCCAAGAAACGCGAGGAGAGGGGAGGTGACGACGTGGCGATCATCCGCGTCGAGCAGCTCTATCCATTCCCGCACAAGGCGTTCTCCACCGAGATCCGCAAGTACCCGAACTTGGTCGACGTCGTCTGGTGCCAGGACGAGCCGCAGAACCAGGGCGCTTGGTTCTTCGTGCAGCACTACATCCACGAGAACATGCTGGACGGCCAGAAGCTCGGCTACTCCGGCCGTGCCGCGTCGGCTTCGCCGGCCGTGGGTTATTCGCACCTGCACCAGGAGCAGCAGAAGGCACTGGTGGACGGCGCCTTCGCGAAGCTCAAGGGCTTCGTCCTGACCAAGTAATCCGAGCAGATCATCGAGCGAGCCCGAGTGGCTCGCTCTTCCCATTGCCAAAAAGAAGAATCACATGTCCATCGTTGAAGTCAAGTGCCCCCAGCTTTCCGAATCCGTGTCAGAAGCCACGATGCTCACCTGGAAGAAGAAGGCGGGCGAATACGTCGAAGTCGATGAAATCCTGATCGAGATCGAGACCGACAAGGTGGTGCTCGAAGTACCGGCACCGTCGGCCGGCGTGCTGTCCGAGATCGTCCAGCCCGACGGTGCGACCGTCGAGGCCGAACAGGTCATCGCGAAGATCGATACTGACGGCAAAGCGGGCGCTGAGGCGCCTGCAACCGCTGCCGCACCGGCTGCTGCACCCGCACCCGCACCCGCACCCGCACCTGCCGCCGCACCTGCCGCCGCACCGGCCCAGGCCGCCGCCGCATCCACCGGCGGTTCGAAGTCCGACGTCGCCATGCCCGCCGCCGCGAAGCTCCTGGCCGACAACAACCTGTCCACTGGCGACGTCGCCGGGTCGGGTCGCGACGGCCGTGTCACGAAGGGCGACGTGCTGGGCGCCGTCGCATCGGGCACCACCGCCAAGGCGCCGGCCGCCGCACCGGCATCCGCACCTGCCAAGCCGGCATTGCAGCAGGTCGCCGCATCGTCGAGCCCGAAAGATCTGGGCGAGCGTCCCGAGCAACGCGTGCCGATGAGCCGCCTGCGCGCCCGCATCGCCGAGCGCCTGTTGCAATCCCAGTCGACCAACGCCATCCTCACCACGTTCAACGAAGTGAACATGGCGCCGGTCATGGACCTGCGCAAGAAGTTCCAGGACGCGTTCACCAAGGAACACGGCGTGAAGCTCGGCTTCATGAGCTTCTTCGTCAAGGCCGCGGTGCATGCGCTGAAGAAGTTCCCGGTCATCAACGCTTCGGTCGACGGCAACGACATCGTCTACCACGGCTACTTCGACATCGGCATCGCGGTCGGTTCGCCGCGCGGCCTGGTGGTGCCGATCCTGCGCAACGCCGACCAGATGAGCTTCGCCGACATCGAAAAGAAGATCGCCGAATTCGGCAAGAAGGCGCAGGACGGCAAGCTCGGCATCGAGGACATGACCGGCGGCACCTTCTCCATCTCCAACGGCGGCACCTTCGGCTCGATGCTGTCGACCCCGATCATCAACCCGCCGCAGTCGGCCATCCTGGGCGTGCACGCGACCAAGGACCGTGCGGTGGTGGAGAACGGACAGATCGTCGTTCGCCCGATGAACTACCTCGCCATGAGCTACGACCACCGCATCATCGACGGTCGCGAAGCCGTCCTGGGCCTGGTCGCGATGAAGGAAGCGCTGGAAGATCCGTCGCGCCTGCTCTTCGACATCTAAGGAAACACAGATGTCCAACAAGCAATTCGACGTCGTCGTCATCGGCGGCGGCCCCGGCGGGTATATCGCCGCGATCCGCGCGGCGCAGCTGGGCTACAACGTCGCCTGCGTCGACGAATGGAAGAACGCCAAGGGCGGCCCGGCACCGGGCGGCACCTGCACCAACGTCGGCTGCATTCCGTCGAAGGCGCTGCTGCAGTCCTCGGAACACTTCGAGCAGGCCGGCCATTCCTTCGTCGAACACGGCATCAACGTGCAGGGTCTGAGCCTCGACCTCGCGCGGATGCTTGCGCGCAAGGACAACGTCGTCAAACAGAACAACGACGGCATCCTGTACCTGTTCAAGAAAAACAAGATCGCCTTCTTCCACGGCCGTGCGTCGTTCGTGAAGACCGACGAGACCGGCTACGAGATCAAGGTGACCGGCACGGCCGAGGAGAGCATCTCGGGCAAGCACATCGTGGTCGCGACCGGCTCCAACGCGCGTGCGCTGCCCGGTGCGGAATTCGACGAGGAATTCATCCTTTCGAACGACGGTGCGCTGCGCATCGGCGCCGTGCCGAAGAAACTGGGCTTGATCGGCGCCGGCGTGATCGGCCTCGAAATGGGTTCGGTCTGGCGGCGTCTGGGCGCTGAAGTCACGGTACTCGAAGGCCTGCCGACGTTTCTCGGCGCGGTCGACGAGCAGATCGCCAAGGAGGCCAAGAAGTCGTTCGACAAGCAGGGCCTGAAGATCGAACTCGGCGTGAAGATCGGCGAAATCGAGAAGGGCGCGGGCGGCGTCTCGATCGCCTACACCACCGCCAAGGGTGAAACGCAGACGCTCGAGGTCGATCGTCTGGTCGTGTCGATCGGCCGCGTGCCCAACACCATCGGCCTGAACGCCGAGGCGGTCGGCCTGGCGCTCGACGAACGCGGTGCGATCACCGTCGACGACGAATGCAGGACCAATCTGCCGAACGTGTGGGCGATCGGCGACGTGGTACGCGGACCGATGCTCGCGCACAAGGCGGAGGAAGAGGGCGTCGCCGTGGCCGAGCGCATCGCCGGCCAGCACGGACATGTGAACTTCAACACCGTGCCGTGGGTCATCTACACGCATCCGGAAATCGCGTGGGTCGGCCAGACGGAGCAGCAGCTCAAGGCGAGCGGTCGTGCCTACAAGGCCGGCACTTTCCCGTTCCTGGCCAACGGCCGCGCACGCGCGCTGGGCGATACGACCGGCATGGTCAAGTTCCTGGCCGACGCGACGACCGATGAGATCCTCGGCGTGCACATGGTCGGCCCGCAGGTCAGCGAACTGATCTCCGAAGCCGTGGTCGCGATGGAGTTCAAGGCCAGCGCCGAAGACATCGCCCGCATCTGCCATGCGCATCCTTCGCTGTCCGAAGCGACGAAGGAAGCGGCCTTGGCAATCGACAAACGCACGCTCAACTTCTGATCTCTTGAGCGTCAAACAGGCTTACGAAGCGGAACTCGCCTCGCGCGGTTTCCAGAGCGATCCCGCGCAACTGCGCGCGGTGGAAGCGCTGGATCGCTGCGCGAACGAGTGGGCCAGCTACAAGGCGCAGCGCTCGAACGCGCTGAAGAAGCTGATCAATCATCCGGAAGTACCGCGCGGTGTCTACATGTACGGCGGCGTCGGTCGCGGCAAGAGCTTTCTCATGGACTGCTTCTTCAACGCCGTGCCGCTCAAGCGCAAGACACGCCTGCATTTCCATGAATTCATGCGCGAGGTGCATCGCGAGCTGGCGGAGCTGCAAGGCATCGTCAATCCGCTCGACGAACTCGGCAAGCGCATGTCGAAGCGCTACAAGCTGATCTGCTTCGACGAGTTCCACGTCGCCGACATCACGGACGCCATGATCCTGCACCGCCTGTTGGCGGCGCTGTTCGACAACGGCGTCGGGTTCGTGACGACGTCCAATTTCAAGCCCGACGACCTCTACCCCGATGGGTTGCATCGCGACCGGATCCTGCCTGCGATCGCGTTGCTCAACGAGAAGCTCGAGGTGCTCAGCGTCGACAACGGCACCGACTACCGGCGCCGCACGCTCGAGCAGCTGCGCATGTATTTGACTCCCAACGGTCCCGAAGCCGACCGGGAGATGACCACGGCCTTCGACAAACTGGCCGAGAAGGCCGACGAAGAGCCGGTGCTGCACATCGAGGCGCGCGAGATCGTCGCCCGTCGCAAGGCCGGCGGCGTGGTCTGGTTCGATTTCCGCACGCTGTGCGGCGGTCCGCGCTCGCAGAACGACTACCTGGAGATCGCGACGCAGTACCACACGGTGCTGCTGTCCGATGTGCCGGAGATGTCGGTCAATCGGGCCTCGGAAGCACGGCGCTTCACCTGGCTGGTCGACGTTTTCTACGATCGCCGCGTGAAACTCATCGTCTCCGCGGCCGTCGAGCCGGCATTGCTCTACACCGAAGGGCCGCTGGCCCATGAATTTCCGCGTACCGTATCGCGACTCGCCGAGATGCAATCGGTCGAATTCCTTGCCCTCGAACGCCGCGTGGTCGACACGCGGCTCACCTGATGATCCTCAAAACGCTGTCGTCGCTCGTGCTGGTCCTTGCCGTGTCGGCCATGCCGCTGGCGGCCCAGGCCCAGTCGGTCGCGACCACCGGCAGCCTCGACCTGTCGGCCGAACGTGGTCGCCTGTCGGCCGAACGCACGGCGCTCGACCAGCGCTTCAAGCAGGAGCAGGCTGCGTGTTACCAGCGTTTCGCGGTAGAAGACTGTCTTTTCGAAAGCCGCAAGCGCCGGCGCACCGACGACGACTCGATCAAGCGCCAGGAAGCGTCGATCAACGACATCGAGCGCAAGCAGCGCGGTGCCGCCCAGCTCGAGCGCCTGGAAACCAAGGCGCCACCGACATCGCAGGAAGACCGCGACCGCTCGGTGCAGTCGCAGCAGGAACGCGAGCAGCGCGCGGCCGACCATGTGAAAAGCCGTGACGAGGCGGCGGCGCAGGCCGAGTCAAACCGACGTGCCTTCGAGCGCAAGCAGGCTGCACAGGTCGAAGCGCAGGCCAAGGCGGCACGGCTGCGCGAGCAGGCGCCCGCCAACAGCGCCGCCTACGAACGCAAGGCCGAGCAGGCGGCGCAACGCAGGGCCGACCGCGAGCGACGCAATACCGAGCGCACCAAGCCTCGCTCGGCGCCACTGCCGGCGCCCGCGCCCGCGCCGCCTTGAACTCTCGCAAGTGCGACGGGCGCGCGGCTAGCTAGCCGCAGCGCTGCTTGCAGGAACGGGCAGGTCCTCGACCTTGAGCAGGGCAATCGACAGGTTGTCGCCCCTGCCACGTGCGCGTCGGCGGGCTTCCGACACCAGCAACTCGACGGCGGTGCGTGGCGGATGGCTGACCACGACCGAACCCATCTCCTCGGGCGTGAAGTAGTGCCATAGCCCGTCGCTGCACAGCAGCAGGGCGTCGCCTTGGGCGAGCGGAGAAAAGGAATCGAGCGACAGTGGCGGCATGGTGGTCGTCATGCCGAGGCAGCCGAGCAGGATGTTGGACTGCGGATGGTGCAACGCCTCTTCCTCGGTGATGTCTCCCTGGTCGATCAGCGACTGCACGAAGGAATGATCGAGCGTTCGCTTGACCATGTGGCCGCCCCGGAAGTGATAGACACGCGAATCGCCGGCGTGAATCCAGGTGCACCCTCCCTGTGGATCGACCAGCACGGCGGCCAGCGTGCTGTGCGGCTCCTGCTCGCTCGACAGCGCCGTGAGCTTGATCACGGTGTGCGCGTCTTCCAGCAGCTGGCGCAGCAGGCGCGCCGCGTCGTCATGGTCGGGCCGATAGCGCGCGAACAGCTGGCGCGCGCTCATTACCACCTGGTCGGACGCCTTGCGTCCGCCGCTGCGACCGCCCATGCCGTCGGCCACCACGGCCAGCACGCAGCCCGGTGCGCGCGGGTGTTCGAGCACCATCACCTGGTCCTGCTGGTAGGGGCGGTCGCCCTTGTGGAGACCGGTGGCGGCGGCGAGTCGGAAGCCTCGTGTCATGGCGCGGAAGCGCTCGAAGCGCGTTCTGGAATTGTCGTTGGTTCGCTGGCGAGCACGTATTATCGGGCGAGACTTTGACCGCCTCCGCCATCGAACCTTTTCCCGACGACCACGAATCGCCCGCCGACTTCCACGGCGAGGTTATCGTGCGCCCGCGTGCGGCTGCAGGGGCCGGCGAGCTGGTGGCCCAGGTTCGCGAGGCGTTCACCGAAGGCGGCGCACTATCGCGCGCAGCCGACCACTTTCGCGAACGCGACGGCCAGACGCAGATGGCGCTGGCGGTCGCGCAGACCATCGACACCGGCGGTGTGCTGGTCGTGGAAGCCGGCACCGGCGTCGGCAAGACGTTCTCGTACCTGGTGCCGGCATTGCTGAGCGGCGAGCGCGTGCTGCTGTCGACCGCAACCAAGGCGCTGCAGGACCAGCTCTTCGGTCGCGATCTGCCGCGCCTGGTCGCTGCGCTGAATCTTCCGGTGCGCACCGCGTTGCTCAAGGGGCGTGCCAGCTATCTCTGCCTGCACCGTCTCGGCCTGGCCCGCCACGACGCTTCCCTGCCCGAACGCGGCAGCGTGCGCACGCTGGCGAAGATCGAGCAGTGGTCGACGGTCACCCGTACCGGCGACCTGGCCGAACTGCCCGGCCTCGACGAGCGGTCGCCGCTGATCCCGCTGATCACCTCGACGCGCGAGAACTGCCTCGGTGCCCAATGTCCGCAATTCAAGCCGTGTCACGTGAACCTGGCGCGACGCGAGGCGCTGGCGGCCGATCTGGTGGTCGTCAACCATCATCTGTTCTTCGCCGACCTGGCGGTGCGCGAATCGGGAATGGCCGAGCTGTTGCCGAGCGTGCGCGTGGTCGTGTTCGACGAAGCGCACCAGCTCAACGAGATCGGCGTGCAGTTCCTCGGCGCGCAGCTGGGCACCGGCCAGGCACTGGATTTCGCGCGCGACCTGATGGCCGCCGGTTTGCAACATGCCCGGGGTCTCGTGGACTGGAACCAGCTGGCTGCGGCGGTCGAACGCGCCGCGCGCGAGCTTCGACTCGCGGTCGGCCAGCAGCACCCCGGCGCCAAGCTGCGCTGGAACGCGGTCGGCGATGCCACCGCGCCCGAGGGCATCGAGCCGCGCGTCTGGGGCGAATCGCTCGAGCTGCTGCACCAGGCGTTCGAGCTGGCGGCCGACGGGCTGGACACCGTCAGCGAACTGTCACCCGATTTCGTCCGCCTGCACGAGCGGGCGTTGAAGCTCGCAGAACGCGCCGGGCGTTTCGCCGATCTGTGTCCGCTCGGTTCGGTGCGCTGGCTCGACGTCGGCACCCAGCTGCGGCTGGTGGAGTCGCCGCTGGACATCGCAGAAGCCGTGCGTACGCGCGTGCTGAGGCAGGGCGCGGGGGAGGTTGAAGACACCGGCCGTGCCTGGATATTCACGTCGGCCACGCTGGGCGACGACCCGAAATTGCGCTGGTTCACCGAGCCCTGCGGTCTCACCGACGCGCAAGTGCTGCGCGTGGAGAGCCCGTTCGACTACGCGAATCAGGCCGCACTCTACGTGCCGCGCGCGTTCCCCAAACCGAACGACCCCGCGCATGGCAGCCGCGTCGCACAGCTCGCCGCCCAGGGTGCACGCCTGCTTGGTGGTCGTACGCTGGTGTTGACCACCACATTGCGTGCGCTGCGAACGATCGGCGATGCCATGCGGCGCGAATTCGAAAATCAAGCCGTCGGTCCGCGTCCGGATGTTCTGGTGCAGGGCGAATTGCCCAAGCGCGTGCTGGTCGACCGCTTTCGTGAAGGCGCGGCGGCCGGTTCGGCGGGTTGCGTCCTCGTGGCATCGGCCACGTTCTGGGAAGGTTTCGACGTGCCCGGCAATGCGCTGCAGCTCGTCGTCATCGACAAACTGCCGTTCCCGCCGCCCAACGATCCGTTGGTCGAAGCCCGTTCGCATCGGCTCGAAGCCGAAAGCCGAAACGCGTTCGCCGAATACTCCCTGCCCGAAGCCGCGGTCGCGTTGAAGCAGGGCGCGGGCCGGCTGATCCGGCGCGAGAGCGATGTCGGCGTGCTGGCCATCTGCGACACGCGGCTCGTGGCGATGGGCTACGGGAAACGTTTGCTGGCGGCGTTGCCGCCGATGCGCAGACTGGAGAGCGAAGCGGAATTCGTGAAAGCGCTCGAGGCGTTGAGCATGTCCGACCCAGGAAGGACCCAGCCGTAGGTGGCACGCGCCGCGACTGCGGCCAAGCGTCGGGCCGACCCAAGCCGGCCGTGCCTCCCGCCTCGGGGATGGCGAATCACACGCTGCGAAGCAAAGTGAAAAGCCGGGGGGCCTAACAGCTAACAGCTAACAGCTAACAGCTCACCAGACCTTCCACCATGGATCGTCCTTGCCGCGGAAACCGCGAGCCACGTACTGGCTGCTGGGGTAGTTCGTCGTGAGCACGCGACGCGCGTCGTCTCGCAGGTCGGGCATGCCGAGCTGGTCGTACGACTGCACCATGATGTAGAGCGCTTCTTCCAGAGCCGGCACTTCCCGGTAATCCGCCAGCGCGATCTGCGAACGGTTGATCGCTGCCAGGTAGGCACCACGCGTGTAGTAGTAGCGAGCCACATGCACTTCGTACTGCGCAAGCGAGTTGACGACATAGTTCATGCGCTGGCGCGCATCGGGCGCATAGCGCGATTCTGGAAAGCGCGTGACCAGTTCCTTGAACGCCAGGAACGATTCCTTGGCCGCCTTCTGGTCACGTTCCGACAGGTCCTGACGCGTCAGCGACGCGAACATTCCCAAATCGTCGTTGAAATTGATCACGCCTTTCAGGTAGAGCGCATAGTCGAGCGCCGGGCTGGCCGGGTGCAGCTTGATGAAGCGGTCGATCGTTGTGATTGCACCAGGCTTGTCGCCGGCCTTGAACTGCGCGTAGGCCTTGTCGAGCTGGGCCTGCTGGGCCAGCGGCGTGCCGGCGGCACGGCCTTCGAGCTTCTCGAACAGCGGGATCGCCTTGTCGTAGGCACCGGAGCCGGCTTCGTCCTTGGCCTCGCTGTAGATGCGATTGGGGCTCCAACTGGCCGTCTCGTCGACCTTCGTCGTCGAGCATCCGGCCACGATGCCGGCGGTGGCGATCAGGGCCAGCCAGCGCGGAACCCCCGATAATTTGGCGCGAAACATCACATGAAGCTTTCTTGAAACAAGTACCTTTGATTATATCGACCGCCCCCTCGGGCGACGATCCTGGAAATCCGGCTTCGGCGGCGCTCGAAGACGGCGCCGATGGCGGCGAATCCGCCGATCAAGGCGACATCACCGAAACTAGCGAATCACGGCCCTTCATTGTCGGACCGGCACAGCACGGCGAGCGTTTGGACCGTGCCCTCGCAGTGCTGGTTCCCGAACTTTCGCGCAGTTATCTCCAGCAATTGATCGAAGCCGGGGCCGTGACGCTGCGCGGACGGCCGGCAACGAAAGTATCCGGATCCGTGCGTGCTGGTGAAGCGGGCGAGATTGAACTGCGGCCGACCCCGCAGAGCCAGGCGTTCAAGGCCGAGGCGATGGACCTGCGCGTCGTGCACGAGGACGACCACCTGCGCGTCATCGACAAACCGGCCGGCCTGGTGGTACATCCGGCTCCCGGCCACTGGAGCGGCACGCTCCTGAACGGGTTGCTGGCGCTCGACCCGCAGGCTTTCCGCATGCCGCGTGCGGGCATCGTGCATCGGCTCGACCGCGACACCAGCGGGCTGATGGTCGTCGCGCGCACGCGGGCCACGATGGACGCACTGGTGGCGCTGATCGCCGCGCGGGATGTCCGCCGCCAATACCTCGCCATGGCCCACAGGCCGTGGCAGGGCGCCGTGACGCGGCAGGTCGACGCGCCGATCGGCCGCGATCCGCGCAACCGGTTGCGGATGACGGTCGTCGACCTGGCGCGCCATCCCGGCAAGACCGCGCGCACGCTGATCGAGAAGATCGACGGCCATGCCGACGGCGTCGCGGTGCGTTGCACGCTCGAGACCGGCCGCACGCACCAGATCCGCGTGCACATGGCGTCGATCGGGCATCCGCTGGTCGGCGATGCGCTCTACGGCGGCGCGCCGGCGGCGGGCCTGACGCGTCAGGCCCTGCATGCGTTCCGGCTGGCTTTCGTGCATCCGATCACCCGCGAGCCGATGACTTTCCTGTCGCCGCCGCCGCCCGACCTGGCTGGCGCGTTTGCCGAATGGGGCCTGGATTACAATCGCGCCTGACGGCCCGTGGGCCTCGCCGGTCGATCGAGCCGGCCATGCGCAGAGCCCGCCCGAGTGCCGGCCACGCAGCCATCAAGCTTCCCGCTTTCTCTCTTTCCGATCCACCTGAACGTGCGCCATCGGCGCCTGGACGAAGCGAACCATGAATACGGCGGATGCCAAGCGCATTCTTGAGACCGCCTTGATCTGTTCGACGCAGCCGCTGCCGGTGCGCGAACTGCGCGTGCTTTTCGACGACGAGCTGGGCGCGGACACCATCAAGACGCTGCTGCTCGACTTGCAGGACGACTGGGCGCAGCGCGGGCTCGAACTCGTGAGCGTGGCCAGCGGATGGCGCTTCCAGAGCCGCCCGGAGATGCGCGACCACCTCGACCGCCTTCATCCCGAAAAGCCACCGCGGTACACGCGTGCCGCGCTCGAGACGCTGGCGATCATCGCCTACCGCCAGCCCGTGACGCGCGGTGACATGGAAGACATCCGCGGCGTCACGATCAACTCGTTGATCATCAGGCAGTTGGAAGACCGTAACTGGATCGAAGTCATCGGCCATCGCGAAACCGTCGGCCGGCCAGCGATCTTCGCGACCACGCGGCAGTTCCTCGACGATCTCGGCCTCGCGTCCCTCCACCAGTTGCCGGTGATCGAGACGCCGGCGCAGCACGCCGCCATGATCGAGGCCATGGCGAACCCGGCAGGGCTGGCCGGGACCTTCGACGCTCCGCCGAGCCAGGCAGGGTTGTCGGTCGGAAACGCCGTCGCACCCCCATCCGCCACCGACTCCGATGCCACCGAAAGTGCACCCGGAACCCCCGATTCGCCGCTTACCGATCCCGGAAAAACCCCCTCATGAGCTCCAACCTTCCCGACGACGCGGGCGTTCCCGCGGTCGACATCGATCCCCCGACGAGCGCGACGAATGGCGACACGGCGCCGGCGGCCGAGCCAGCCAAGCCCAAGCGCCCGCGCAAGCGCAAGCCGAACGTGGAAATCGACGCGGCCGAGCCGACGGCCGGGCAGCCGACGCCGTCCGGACCGGTGGAGCATCCGGTCGAAACCACTGCGCCCTCGGTCACCGCCGATGCTGCCGACGCGGGAAACGATGACGAGGCCAACGGGCACGAGGAAGACGAAGACAGCGACGACGAGGAAGACGACCTCGACCGGGCCCGCCGCGCCGCCGACCGCGCCCAGCGCAATGCGCCGCCGACCCAGCCGATCCGCTTCGCCGACGTGATTTCCGGCCGGTTCGATGCCGACGAGGAGAGCCCCGAAGTGCCGGCGCTCAAGCGCGTGCTGTTGCCGGAGGCCGATTCTCCAAAGCTGCACAAGGTGCTGGCGCAGGCCGGACTGGGTTCGCGGCTCGAGATGGAAGCACTGATCCTGCAGGGTCGCATTTCGGTCAACAGCGAGCCGGCGCACATCGGCCAGCGCATCCAGTACGGCGACCAGGTCAAGATCAACGGCAAACCGATCCGCTACCGGATCGCGCCGCCGCCGCCGCGCGTCATTGCCTACCACAAGCCGACCGGCGAGGTCGTCACGCACGACGACCCGCAGAATCGGCCGACCGTGTTCCGCAAGCTGCCGCGGCTGCAACAGGGCAAGTGGCAGTCGGTCGGCCGGCTCGACCTGAACACCGAAGGCCTGCTGCTGTTCACGAGTTCCGGCGAACTCGCCAACCAGCTGATGCATCCGCGCTTCGGGCTGGAGCGTGAATACGCGGTGCGCGTGCTGGGCGCCATCAATGCGGAAGAGAAGAAGAAGCTGCTCGAAGGCGTGCGCCTGGACGACGGCATGGCGCAGTTCGGCACTATCGAAGAGGGCGGCGGCGAAGGCTCCAACCATTGGTATCGCGTGACGATTTCCGAGGGACGCAACCGCGAGGTGCGCCGGCTGTTCGAGGCGGTCGGCCATGCGGTCAGCCGGTTGATCCGCATCCGTTACGGGGCGATGGTGCTGCCGCGCGGTCTCAAGCGCGGTGCGTGGATGGAATTGGACGAGCGCGACATCGGCGCACTGTTCCGTGCGGCCGATGGCGGTGCGGGCAGCATCGGTGCCGGGCACGGCGTGCGTGCGGGTGGACCACGCGGAGCGAATCCGCAGGGCCGCAACGGTGGCGGTGGCGGTGGCAACAATCGCAACGACAGGAACAGCGCCAACAAGAAGCGCGGCGGGCCGCGTGACGACGGTCGTGCCAACGTGCGCGGCGGTCCGGCGCCTGGCGGTGGACGCGGCTTGGGCAACCAGGGTGCCGGAGCGCGCAATCCCAATCCGCCGCAAGGCGCGTCCGACCAGCCCGATCCGATGAAGACGTCGCTCGGCTACATCGGCGCCGACAGCTTCTCGCGGCAACGCAAGGAACAGCGGCAGGCGCCGCAACGCCGCAGCGGCGGTTTCGGCGGTCCGGCCGGCGGCAAGCGACGCGGCGGACGCTGACATCGAAGGCGGTTAAAATCGAAGGCTTTGCCGAAGCCGCGGCTCTTGCCGGTCGTCGCTGTGATCAAGGTAGAAATCTCTCAAAATCAACTGCTCAGGAAGCACTCGCAATGGCCATCGAACGTACCCTCTCCATCATCAAGCCCGACGCTGTCGCCAAGAACGTCATCGGCAAGATCGTTTCCCGCTTCGAGGACGCCGGCCTGAAGGTCGTCGCCGCCAAGCTGGTCCAGCTCTCGCGCGCCGAAGCCGAACAGTTCTACGCCGTGCACAGCGCCCGCCCTTTCTTCAAGGACCTGGTCGAATTCATGATCTCCGGTCCGGTGTTCGTGCAGGTCATCGAAGGCGAGAGTGCCATTTCCAAGAACCGCGACCTGATGGGCGCCACCGATCCGAAGAAGGCCGATGCGGGCACCATTCGTGCCGACTTCGCCGACAGCATCGATGCCAACGCGGTACACGGTTCCGACGCGCCTGAAACCGCGGCGAACGAGATCTCGTTTTTCTTCGCCGGCCTCAACGTCTACGCACGCTGAGGACCGATCCAGCCCGACGCGATGACGACCACTGCCAACCTGCTCGAGTTCGACCTGGAAGGATTGGCCGCGTTCTGCGAACGGCTGGGCGAGAAGCGCTTTCGCGCGACGCAACTCTTTCGCTGGATTCACCAGCGGGGCGCGAACGACTTCACCCAGATGACGGATCTGGCGAAGTCGCTGCGCGAGAAGCTGGCGACCACCGCACGCATCGAGGCGCTGCCGGTCACCACGCAACACGAATCCAAGGACGGCACGATCAAGTGGCTGTTCGACGTCGGCGACGGCAATGCCGTGGAAGCCGTGTTCATTCCGGAAGACGACCGCGGCACCTTGTGTGTATCGTCGCAGGCCGGTTGTGCGGTCGGCTGCCGTTTCTGCTCGACGGGACACCAGGGCTTCAGTCGCAACCTGACCACCGGCGAGATCGTCGCCCAGCTCTGGTTCGCCGAGCACTTCCTGCGCAAGCACCTGAAGCGTACCGAGCGTGTCATCTCCAACGTCGTGATGATGGGCATGGGCGAGCCGCTGCAGAACTACAACGCGCTGGTTCCCGCGCTGCGCACCATGCTCGACGACAACGCCTACGGACTGTCGCGCCGCCGTGTGACGGTGTCGACTTCCGGCGTGGTGCCGATGATCGACAGGCTGGGCAATGACTGCGCGGTCGCATTGGCGGTGTCGCTGCATGCGCCCGACGATGCGTTGCGCGACGATCTCGTGCCGCTCAACCGCAAGTATCCGATCGCCGAACTGCTCCAAGCCTGCAAGCGCTACCTCGAACATGCGCCACGCGACTTCATCACTTTCGAATATTGCATGCTGGACGGTGTCAACGACCGGCCCGAGCATGCGAGGCAATTGGTCGAACTGGTTCGCGCACAGGGCGTGTCGTGCAAGTTCAACCTGATTCCCTTCAACCCTTTCCCGGCTTCCGGCCTGCTGCGTTCGCCTCAACCGCAGGTGCTGGCTTTCGCGAAGATTCTGAGCGAGGCCGGACTTGTGACGACGGTACGCAAGACCCGCGGCGACGACATCGACGCTGCCTGCGGACAACTCGCCGGCGACGTCAAGGACCGCACCCGTGCTGCCGAACGCATGGCCGAACGCCGTTCGCCGCATCGCACCGTGATGCTGCATCCGGTGAACGTCGCTGCTCCGGTGCCGCCGTCCGCGCGTCCGCAGGAGCACTGACGCGATGCTGCCAGTCGTTCGCGCATCCGTACCCAGGTCTGCTTTGCGCTTCGGTCTGGTTGCGTTGGGACTTTTCGCTCTCATGGTCGGTCTTTGCGGCTGTGCCGGCCCGGGCACAGCGCCGTCACGCGTTGCCGCGACCGATTCGGGTGGAACGACCGGCAACGGCGGCGACATCGTCACGGCGTCCGACGAGCCGGCACTGCGCAAGCGGGCCCGGTTGCGGATGGAATTGTCCATCGGTTATTTCGAGGCCAATCAGCCGGAAGTCGCGCTCGACGAGGTCAAGCAATCGTTGGTGATCGACCCGACCTACGCAGATGCCTACAACCTGCGCGGGCTGATCTACATGCGGCTCGAAGACCCCGGGCTTGCCGAAGACAGCTTCAGGCGTGCGATCGCGATCAACCCGCGCGATCCGAACACGTTGCACAACTATGGCTGGCTGCTCTGCCAGCAGAACCGTTTCGGCGACGCGAGCCAGCAGTTCAGCCTTGCACTGGCCATCCCCAGCTACCTCGACCGGCCCAAGACCCTGATGACGCAGGGCCTGTGCCAGATCCGGGCCGGCAACCGCGTCGAGGCGGAACGGGTGCTCATGCAGGCCTATGAACTCGACGCCGGCAATCCTGTGGTTGGCTTCAATCTGGCCCAGCTGCTGGTGCTGCGCGGCGAGTGGTCGCGTGCGCAGTTCTACGTGCGCCGTGTCAACAATGGTCCTTCGGCGAATGCCGAGACGCTGTGGGTGGGCGTGAGGATCGAGCACAGACTCAACAATCGCGAGGCCATGACGCAGCTCGCTGGTCAACTGCAGCGCCGCTTCCCGCAATCGCGTGAAGCACTCGCTTATGAACGCGGAACTTTCGATGATTGAACGGGCAAGTGAATTCGGCAATTCGACGGCGGCGGTGCAGGCCGCCAGCGACGTCAACAATCTGACGGCTGGCGGCATGCTGCGCCAGGCGCGCGAATCGCACGGGTTGCACATCGACGTGGTGGCCGCGGCCATGAAGGTGCCGACCAAGAAGCTCCAGGCGCTGGAAGACGACGACATCGACTCGTTGCCCGACCCGGTGTTCGCGCGTGCGCTCGCGGCGAGCGTTTGTCGTGCGCTGCGGGTCGATCCGGCGCCGGTGTTGGCCAAGCTGCCCGGTGCGCTGCGTCCCGGTCTGGCCGACGCCGACCGCACGATCAGCAGCAGCTTCCGGTCCGGCGCGCCGCGTTCGGGACGGGGGAGCGGGTTGCCTTCGCGCGCGGTGCTGGTCGTCGTGGCGCTGCTGCTCGTGGCGGCGGCGTTGATCTTCTGGCTGCCGCAGGGCATCTTCGGGCGTCTGAGCGCATCGCTTGCAGGCCAGACCACGAGCGCCCCGAAGGGCGATGCCGCCGTCGAACCCGGGACTGTCGCTCCGGCCGGCACGGTGCTCGAGTCCGTGACGGCCATGCCGGCGCCGGCGAACGCCATGCCTTCGGCAACGGTCGCTGCCGCCGCGGTCGAAACGGCGGCTGCGGCGCCCGCATTGCCCGCCACCGACGACATCCTGGTTTTCACTGCACGCGCCGAGTCCTGGATCACGGTCAACGAGACCGGCAGCAAGCAACTGCTTAGACGCACGCTCAAGGCCGGCGAGACCATCGCGCTGTCGGGCAAACCGCCGATGTCTGTCGTGGTCGGTCGGGCCTCGGGCATCGACGTGAAGGTTCACGGCAAGGCGTTCGATCTCGCGCCGGTCACCGGCTCGGGCGGCGTGGCCCGCTTTGAAGTCAAGTCATGAACATCGTCGATACATCGCCGGTTCCCGACGAACGTGGAGCGATCGAGCCGGCGGCGCCGAGCGCGCGCCGCTCGCGCCAGGCGAGCGTGACATGGGGCCCGCGAATCGTGACGGTCGGCGGTGACGCGCCCGTGCGCGTGCAGTCGATGACCAACACCGACACGGTCGACGCCATCGGCACTGCGATCCAGATCAAGGAGCTGGCGATCGCCGGTTCCGAGATGGTCCGCATCACCGTCAACACGCCGGAAGCCGCGGCGCAGGTGCCCTACATCCGCGATCAGCTCGACCGCATGGGCATCGACGTGCCGTTGATCGGCGACTTCCACTACAACGGCCACCGCCTGCTGACCGACCATCCGGCCTGCGCCGAAGCACTGAGCAAGTACCGCATCAACCCGGGCAACGTCGGCAAGGGCGACAAGAAGGACCGGCAGTTCGGCCAGATGATCGAGGCCGCCGTGCGCTGGAAGAAGGCGGTGCGCATCGGCGTCAACTGGGGCAGTCTCGATCAGGAACTGCTCGCGCACCTGATGGACGTCAACAGCCGCCGTTCCAGGCCCTGGGGCGCCAAGTCGGTGATGTACGAAGCACTGGTGAGTTCGGCGATCGATTCGGCAAGACTGGCCGAGTCGATGGGCTTGGACGGCAATCAGATCATCCTGAGCTGCAAGGTGAGCGGCGTGCAGGACCTGATCTCGGTCTATCGGGAACTGTCGAAGCGCTGCGACTACGCGCTGCATCTCGGGCTGACCGAGGCCGGCATGGCGACCAAGGGCACCGTGGCGTCGGCGACGGCGCTGTCGATCCTGCTGCAGGAAGGCATCGGCGACACCATTCGCGTATCGCTCACGCCGCAGCCGGGCGAAGCACGCACGCAGGAGGTCGTGATCGCGAACGAGATCCTGCAATCGCTGGGCCTGCGCGTGTTCGTGCCGAGCGTCACGGCCTGCCCGGGATGCGGTCGCACGACCAGCACCACGTTCCAGGAACTGGCCAAGACCATCGACGACTACCTGCGTGACCAGATGCCGGTCTGGCGCAAGAAATACCCCGGCGTCGAGCACTTGAAGGTCGCGGTGATGGGCTGCATCGTCAACGGCCCTGGCGAAAGCAAGCATGCCGACATCGGCATCAGCCTTCCGGGCACCGGCGAAGCCCCGGCGGCGCCGGTCTTCATCGACGGCGAGAAGGCCCTGACCCTGCGCGGCGACAACATCGCCGTCGAATTCCATCGACTGGTCGAGACGTACATCGAAAAGCGTTTCGGTCGTTCGAACGCGGCTGTCGTCTGACGCGTTGCGCGACCTTTCCGAATTTCCTCTTCCCCCCGACCCTGTAAGCCATGGCTGAGAAAATCAGTGCCGTCAAAGGCATGAACGACATATTGCCGATCGAATCGGCACGCTGGGAATGGCTCGAGGCCATCGTGCGCGACCTGATGGGGCGCTATGCCTACCGCAACGTCCGCACGCCGATCCTGGAGCACACGGCGCTGTTCGTGCGCGGCATCGGCGAGGTGACCGACATCGTCGAGAAGGAGATGTACGCCTTCGAGGACCGTTCCGACAAGCACGGCCAGGCCGAGCATTTGGCGATGCGGCCGGAGAACACGGCCGGCCTGGTGCGCGCGGTGATCGAGCACAACCTGCTGTACGACGGCCCGAAACGCCTCTGGTACACCGGGCCGATGTTCCGGCGCGAAAAACCGCAGCGCGGGCGCTATCGGCAGTTCCACCAGATCGGCGCCGAGGCCATGGGCTTCGCCGGGCCCGACGTCGATGCCGAACTGATCCTGCTCGCCGCCGCGCTCTGGAAGCGGATCGGTCTGACCGACGTCCGTCTCGAACTCAACAGCCTGGGCCAGCCGCCCGAGCGCGCCGCGCACCGCGCCGAACTCATCCGGCATTTCGAGCAGCATCCCGATACGCTGGACGAAGACGCGAAACGCCGTCTGCACAGCAATCCGCTTCGCATCCTGGACACCAAGAATCCGGCGATGAAAAGCGTCGTCGAAGCGGCGCCGAAGCTCATCGACTTTCTCGGCGCCGAGTCGCTCGCGCACTTCGAAGGGTTGCAGGCCATCCTGCGCGCGAACGGCATCGCGTTCACGATCAATCCGCGGCTCGTGCGCGGGCTCGACTACTACAACCTCACCGTTTTCGAGTTCGTCACGGACCGGCTCGGCGCGCAGGGCACCGTGTGCGCGGGCGGGCGTTACGACGATCTGGTCGCGCAGATCGGCGGCAAGCCCGCGCCCGCGGTCGGCTGGGCGATGGGCGTCGAGCGCGTGCTCGAACTCGTGAAGGAGCAGGGCACCGCGGTGCCCACCCCCGTGCCCGACGTCTACGCGGTGGTGCCCGATGCCGCCGCCATGCCGGTCGCCCTGCGGGCCTTGCAGCAGCTGCGCGAAACCGGCGTGCGCGTGCAGATGCATGCCGCCACGGCCGACGGCCTGGGCAGTTTCAAGTCGCAGTTCAAGAAAGCGGACGCCAGCGGTGCCACGCATGCGATGGTTTTCGGCGGCGACGAACTGGCACGCGGCGAGGTCACTGTGAAGGCGCTGCGCGACGGCAGCGGGGCTCAAATGACACGCAATCTGTCCGATCTGGCGGCATGGGCCGCCACCCTACAATCCCCGGCTCTCAACGACTGACAGCGCATGGCAACCCATCTCGATCTCGAAGAACAGGAACAGCTCGATCAGCTCAAGCATTTCTGGAACACGTACGGCACGCTGGTCACCTGGATCGTGCTGCTCGCGGCCGGTGCGTTCATGGCCTGGAACGGCTGGCAGTATTTCCAGCGCAGCAAGGCGGCACAGGCTTCCGCGCTCTACGACGAGATCGAGCGCAGTGCGCAGGCCGGCGACGCGGAGCGCATCGAGCGCGCCCTGGGCGTGATGAAGGACAAGTTTGCACGCACTGCCTATGCGCAGCAGGGCGGCCTTCTGGCTGCCAAGACGCTGCGCGAGAAGGACAAGGGCGATGCCTCGCGTGCCGCACTCGACTGGGTCGCGCAGAACGCGGTCGACCCCGGGTACCAGGCGATCGCGCGACTGCGCCTCGCTGCCGAACTCCTCGATACCAAGGCGTACGACGAGGCGCTCAAGCAACTGGCGAATCCGGCGCCGAAGGAATTCGAGCCGCTCATCGCCGACCGCAAGGGCGACGTGTACATGGCGCAGGGCAAGCGCGACGAAGCCAAGGCCGAGTACCGGAAGGCCTGGTCCGGGCTGGAGGCTCGCACCGACTATCGCCGGCTGGTCGAGATCAAGTTGAACGCCGTCGGCGTCGACACGCGCAGCTTGACGGCGGCAGTGTCCGGAACTACCCCGCAGTGACCAGGTCAGTGATCGCACCATGAACAAATTCCCTCGTCTGACAAAGCTCTCTGCCACGTTGCGTCTCGCGTCCTCCGTGCTGTTGATCGCCACGCTCGCGGCCTGTTCGGGCAC
The DNA here is from genome assembly GCA_050954325.1 of Janthinobacterium lividum. Classification (GTDB taxonomy): domain Bacteria; phylum Pseudomonadota; class Gammaproteobacteria; order Burkholderiales; family Burkholderiaceae_C; genus Variovorax. The sequence continues at coordinate 172,223 of JBPBPG010000002.1, forward strand.
CGCCAAGCCAAAGCCCGTCGCGCTGGCGGCCAATCCGGCGTCCATGGGCGTGCGCCAGGTCTGGAGCATTCGTGTGCCTTCGGTCGGTTTTCCGCTTCAGACGAACGTGAGCGGTGACATCGTCACGGTCGCGGCTGCCGACGGCACCGTCGTCGCCATCGACGCGCGTTCCGGCCAGGAGACCTGGCGTGCCAAAGCCGGTGCACCGCTGACGGCGGGTGTCGGCAGCGACGGCACCGTGGCTGCGGTGGTCACGCGCGACAACGAATTGGTCGCGATCGAAGGCGGCAAGGTGCTGTGGAAACAGCGCCTGGTAGCCCAGGCCTATACCGCACCGCTGGTGGCCGGCCGCAGGATCTTCGTTCAGACCGGCGATCGCACGATCAGCGCATGGGATGGCCAGACCGGCCGCCGCCTGTGGTCGCAGCCGCGCACGGTCGAGAACCTGGTTTTGAAGCGACCCGGCGTGATGCTCGCCGTGGGCGACACACTCGTCACCGGTATCGGTGGCCGGCTGGTCGGATTGAATCCCGTGAACGGTACGTCGCGGTGGGAGTCGCCGATCGCAGCGCCGCGCGGTACAAACGACGTCGAGCGTCTCGTCGACCTGACGGGTCCTGCGAACCGTGTGGGCGACATGCTCTGCGCACGCGCCTACTATGCGAACGTCGGCTGCGTCGACGCGAACCGCGGCGCGTTGCTCTGGAGCAAGGCCGCATCAGGCGCGGAAGGCGTCAGTGGCGATGAGCGTTTTATCTACGGCACAGAGTCGAACGGCAACGTGACGGCGTGGCGCCGGGCCGACGGCGAGCGTGCCTGGTCGACCGAGATCTTCCGCAACCGCAACCTGACGGCGCCGCTGTCCGTGGGGCGCGCGCTGGTGATCGGTGACGACACCGGCCTCGTATTCCTCGTGTCGGGCGAAGACGGCGCGATGCTCAATCGCCTGACGCCCGACGGTTCCTCCATCGCAGCGACGCCGGTACTCGCCGGCAATACGGTCGTGATCGTCACCCGCAACGGCGGCGTGTTCGGCTATCGTCCTGAATAACATTCACCTGAAGGCCCGGCCATGAAGCCAGTCATCGCCCTGGTCGGGCGTCCCAACGTCGGCAAATCGACGCTGTTCAACCGGCTGACCCAGACCCGCGACGCCATCGTCGCGGACTTCGCAGGATTGACGCGGGATCGCCACTACGGCAACGGTCGCCAAGGCCGGCACGAGTTCATCGTCATCGACACCGGCGGGTTCGAGCCCGACGCCGGCAGCGGCATCTTCAAGGAGATGGCCAAGCAGACGCGCCAAGCAGTCGCCGAGGCCGACGTGGTGGTGTTCGTGGTCGATGCGCGCGAAGGACTGTCTTCCCAGGACCATGAGATCGCCAACGAACTCCGACGGCTCGGCAAGCCGTGCGTGCTCACCGCCAACAAGGCCGAAGGCATGCACGACGGCACCAAGCTCGTCGACTTCTACGAACTCGGTCTGGGCGATGTGCATGGTGTATCTGCAGCACACGGTCAAGGCATTCGCGACTTGGTCGACTTGGCCTTGGCTCCGTTGAATCTTCCGGAGCCCGAGGACGATGCGGAAGACGACGGCGAGGCGAAGCCGATCAAACTGGCGGTGGCCGGGCGCCCGAACGTCGGCAAGTCGACGTTGATCAACACCTGGCTGGGTGAGGAACGGCTTGTGGCCTTCGACATGCCAGGCACTACGCGCGATGCGATCACCGTGCCGTTCGAACGCAATGGACAGCATTTCGAACTGATCGATACCGCAGGTCTGCGCCGCAAGGGCAAGGTCTTCGAGGCGATCGAGAAATTCTCGGTGGTCAAGACACTTCAGGCGATCGAGTCGGCCAACGTGGTGCTGTTGCTTTTGGATGCGACGCAAGGCGTGACCGACCAGGATGCGCATATCGCCGGCTATATTCTCGAATCCGGCAGGGCGGTGGTGATCGCCGTCAACAAATGGGATGCGGTCGACAGTTACCAGCGCGAACAGTTGCAGCGTCAGATCGAGACGCGCCTGCCGTTCCTGAAATTCGCGGCATTGCATTTCATATCCGCGATCAAGCGACAGGGGCTCGGCCCGGTGTGGCAAGCCATTGCCCAAGCGCACAAGTCGGCGACGCGCAAGATGTCGACGCCGGTGCTCACGCGCCTGCTGCTCGAGGCGGTTCAATTTCAGGCACCGCAACGCAGCGGCATGTTCAGGCCCAAGCTGCGCTATGCGCATCAAGGCGGAATGAATCCACCCGTGATCGTGATCCACGGTAATTCACTCGAGCATGTCACGGATTCCTACAAGCGCTTCCTCGAAGGACGCTTTCGCAAGGAATTCGACCTCGTCGGAACTCCGATGCGCATCGAATTCAAGACCTCTCATAATCCTTACGCCGATAAGGAAAAAGGCTGACTGCAGTCGCCGCTCGAAGTTCCGGCTTTGAAGTGCCATTATTTTTTCAGGGCCTTGACGCTGATTGCTGCAGCGCAGAATCGCTGTGTTATGGTTCAAAGTCCAATAACTTTTCCTTGAACACGGAGAATATCGTGAGCAACAAAGGGCAACTTTTGCAAGACCCGTTCCTGAACACTTTGCGTCGGGAGCATGTGCCGGTTTCCATCTATCTGGTAAACGGCATCAAGCTTCAGGGTCAGATCGAGTCCTTCGATCAATACGTCGTTCTTCTTCGCAACACGGTGACGCAGATGGTCTACAAGCATGCCATCTCGACCATAGTTCCAGGACGTGCAGTCAATTTTTCGGCTGCTGAAAACGACGACGCAGCAGCTTGATCTGCATCGTGGGCAGCGGATTTTCTCCGTCGCCCGTATTCGTCATTTACCGAAGAGCCTGATTCCGCTTGTCTGAATCCACACCTCGCCAGGACGGCGCCGTCATTCTTGTCGGCGTCGATTTCGGGCTGCCTCATTTCGACGGCGAACTTGAAGAACTCGGGCTGCTGGCCCAAACTGCAGGACTCGTCCCGGTCGAGCGACTTGTTTGCAAACGCAAAGCCCCGGATGCGGCGCTCTTCGTGGGCAGCGGAAAGGCCGATGAAATTCGCGAACTCGCGGAAATGCATCGTGCGAGCGAAGTCATCTTCGATCAGTCGATCAGCCCGGCCCAGCAACGCAATCTCGAGCGGAAGCTCGAGATCGCCGTTTACGACCGCACGTTCCTGATACTCGAGATTTTCGCGCAACGTGCGCGCTCTCATGAAGGGAAACTGCAGGTCGAACTGGCTCGGCTGCAGTACCTGAGCACACGCCTGGTCCGACGCTGGTCCCACCTGGAACGCCAGACCGGCGGTGCTGGCGTGCGCGGAGGCCCGGGCGAGAAGCAGATCGAGCTCGACCGTCGCATGATCAGCGAATCGATCAAGCGGACCAAGGAGCGACTTGCCAAAGTGCAGAAGCAGCGCGGAACGCAACGTCGTCAGCGCGAGCGTCGGGAGACCTTCAATATTTCGCTCGTGGGTTACACCAACGCCGGAAAGTCGTCGATCTTCAATGCGTTGGTCAAGGCACGTACCTACGCGGCCGACCAGCTCTTCGCCACGCTCGACACGACGACGCGGCATCTGTATCTCGGCGATGCTCGTCGCCAGGCTTCGATCTCCGACACGGTCGGATTCATTCGCGACCTGCCGCATGGGCTGGTCGATGCATTCAAGGCGACGTTGCAGGAGGCCGTCGACGCAGATCTTTTGCTGCACGTGGTCGATGCGTCCAACCCGCATCACCCTGAGCAAATGGTCGAAGTACAGCGTGTGCTGCAGGAGATCGGTGCGGGCGACGTGCCGCAGTTGCTGGTATTCAACAAGCTCGATGCTCTTGAAGATGCACAGCGACCGCTCCAGATGCAGGACGAGATGGAAGTCGATGGCGTGCGGATTCCGCGCATTTTCGTGAGTGCGCACAGTGGCACCGGGTTGCCGGCACTGCGCGTCGAACTCGCACGGCGCTCGGGTGTCATCTCGGAGGGCATGCCCTTGGACCCCAATGCTGAATTGCACGACGAGACCGACTGATTGGGCACAATCCCGTCACTGACACAGAAGCGAATCGAATGAATGCAAAGCCAGTGTGGAGCCGTTTTCGGGGCATGTTCAACCTGAACGATGGGCGTTGGGGGCGAGGCGACGAGCCCTCCTCCGGCAATGGTGAACGCCCGACGGCGAACCGGCCCGACGCCGACCCACCTTCGTCGGGAAATAGCGGCAACAACAACAACGGTAACCGTCCTCGCGGACAGGGCCCCAGCCAAGGTCCGCCCGACCTCGACGAACTCTGGCGCGATTTCAACCGCAAGCTCGGCGGATTGTTCGGCAGCGCACGCGGCGGCAACAACAACAAGCCTTCGAATGGCAACAACGGCTCCGGCAACGGCGGCGGTGGTTTCAAGCCGGACATGAAGAATGCCGGTTATGGCATTGGCTTGGTCGTGCTCGTCGCCGTGCTGATATGGCTGGGTACCGGTTTCTTCATCGTCAACGAAGGCCAGCAGGCAGTCATCACGCAATTCGGACGCTACAAGACGACCGTGAACGCCGGCTTCAACTGGCGCCTGCCATACCCGATCCAGCGCCACGAAATCGTGGTCGTGACACAGATACGCTCGACCGACGTGGGACGCGACAGCATCGTGCGTTCGACCGGCTTGCGAGAGTCGGCCATGTTGACCGAGGACGAGAACATCGTCGAGATCAAGTTCGCCGTGCAATATCGCCTCAGCGACGCGCGCGCATACCTCTACGAAAGCAAGGCACCGGCTGATACGGTCGTGCAGGTCGCGGAGACGGCCGTCCGGGAGGTTGTCGGCAAGATGAAGATGGATGCGGCCCTGGCCGAGGAGCGCGACCAGATCGCGCCCCGCGTGCGCACGCTCATGCAGACGATCCTCGACCGCTACAAGGTCGGTGTCGAGGTCGTGAACATCAATCTGCAGCAAGGTGGCGTGCGTCCGCCGGAGCAGGTGCAGTCCGCGTTCGACGACGTGCTCAAGGCTGGGCAGGAACGCGAACGCGCCAAGAACGAGGCACAAGCCTATGCCAATGACGTGATTCCCCGCGCCACGGGCGCGGCTTCGCGTCTGAAGGAAGAATCCGAAGCTTACAAGGCACGGATCGTTGCGCAGGCGCAGGGCGATGCCGGCCGCTTTGCTTCGGTTCTCACCGAATATCAGAAGGCACCCCAGGTAACGCGTGACCGCATGTACACCGATGCCATGCAGCAAATCTATGCCAACACCACCAAAGTGCTGGTGGATTCGAGCAAAGGCACTAACCTGCTTTATCTGCCGCTCGACAAGCTGATGCAGAACGTGGGTGGCAGTTCTGCCGGGGCACCGGTCGACGGCGCGGGCACGAACGTGCCTGGCGGTGCGGCATCGACGCCATCTTCCGTGGTGCCCGCGGCCCCGGCCACCAACGACGCACGAGTGCGCGACGACCGCTCGCGTGGCCGCGATGGACGCTGAGCGTCGAGGAATCAAGAACATGAACAGAATCGGATTCATCGCATCGACGATCCTTGTGGCGCTCGCGCTGTTGAGCTCGACACTCTTCGTCGTGGACCAGCGCCAGTTCGGCATCGTCTACCAGCTCGGCCAGATCAAGAGCGTGATCACCGAGCCGGGCCTCAACTTCAAGATGCCGCCGCCGTTCCAGAATGTGTCGTACATCGACAAGCGCCTGCTCACGCTGTCCAGCCTGGAGGCAGAGCCGATGCTGACCGCCGAGAAGCAGCGCGTGGTGATCGACTGGTACGTGCGCTGGCGCGTGTCGAACCCTTCGGAATACATCCGCAACGTCGGGCTGGACGAGAATGCCGGCGCCACGCAGCTCAACCGTGTGGTTCGCAATGCGTTCCAGGAAAACGTCAACAAGCGAACGGTACGAGACCTGATCTCGGTCCGTCGCGAAGCATTGATGGCCGACGTACAGCGCGAGGTGCTCGCGGTCGTCAAGGGCGCCAAGCCCTGGGGCGTCGACATCATCGATGTGCGGATCACGCGTGTCGACTACGTCGAGGCGATCACCGAATCGGTCTATCGGCGCATGGAAGCCGAGCGCAAGCGCGTGGCCAACGAGCTTCGTTCCACTGGTTTCGCCGAAGGAGAGAAGATACGCGCCGATGCGGATCGACAGCGTGAAGTGACCGTCGCCAACGCTTATCGCGATGCCCAGAAGATCAAGGGCGAGGGCGACGCTCAGGCGGCTGCGGCTTATGCCGAATCCTTTGGTCGTGATGCACAGTTCGCGCAGTTCTATCGCAGCCTCGATGCATACAGGCAGAGCTTCAGCAAGAAGAGCGACGTGCTCGTCGTCGACCCGGCGTCTTCCGATTTTTTCCGCGCGCTGCGCAGTTCGGGCAGCACGACAGCCAACGGCCGCTGAGCAGGACGACGGAAAGCCTGTCCGTCGACGTCGCAGGTCTTCTGGAGCGCGGTCGCACTGGTTGGCGTGATCGAGGGGTTGATGCCCTTCATTTCGCCGGGGCCCGGCGCCGCAACTTCGAACGGCTCAGCAGTCGCAGGGCTTGCAGCTCTATCGACTTACTCTCGCGAAAACGCATTTCGGCCTCCCGGTAGAATTCCGGTTTAACCACGCCCCGATTCCCATGTCCGCTTGGGTCCTTCCGGATCACATTGCCGATGTGCTGCCCTCCGAGGCGCGCCACATCGAAGAACTTCGACGCGAACTGCTCGACACCGCTCGTGGCTATGGCTATGAGCTGGTGATGCCGCCTTTGCTGGAGCACCTGGAGTCGCTGCTCTCGGGCACCGGCGAGGCGCTCGACTTGCAAACCTTCAAACTGGTCGACCAACTGTCCGGCCGCACGATGGGACTGCGTGCGGATACCACGCCGCAGGTCGCACGCATCGATGCGCACCTGCTCAACCGCCAAGGCGTCACGCGGCTGTGCTATTGCGGACCGGTGGTGCATACCCGTCCCGATCGTCCGCATGCGACGCGCGAACCCCTTCAGTTCGGGGCCGAGATCTACGGACATGCCGGACTCGACGCCGATACCGAAACCTTGCGTCTTGCGCTCGACTGCCTGCGGGCAGCCGGTGTCGCCGATGGTGCGATCGTCGACATGGCCGACGCCCGCATCGTCGATGCACTTTTCGAAGGCGCCACGACCGATGCCGCAGCGCTTGGCCGCGTCCATGCCGCGCTGGCGACCAAGGACGCGAGCGAGTTGCGTGCACTGACACGCGGCTTCCCGGCGGCGTCGCGTGAAGGGTTGCTCGCGCTCGTGCAACTGTATGGCGACGCTTCGGTGCTCGAGGAGGCCGCGCGCGTGCTGCCTGCGACAGCTTCGGTCGAACAGGCGCTCGCCGACCTGAAGCTGCTCGCCTTGCGACTCGACGGCGCGAAGGTCAGCTTCGATCTGTCCGACCTGCGTGGCTACGCGTACTACAGCGGCATGCGGTTCGGCATTTATGTCGAAGGCGCCGCGGACGCGCTGGTGCGCGGCGGGCGCTACGACGAGGTGGGCGCGGTGTTCGGCCGCAAGAGGCCGGCGGTCGGCTTCAGCGTGGACCTGCGCGAACTGGTCGGCGTGCTGCCGGCGCGGCCGTTGCGTGCGGCGATCCGGGCCCCTTGGAGCGATGCCGCCGACCTGCGCGCCGCCATCGCCGCACTGCGTGCGGGCGGCGAAACCGTGGTCTGCGTGCTGCCGGGCCACGACAGCGAAATCGACGAGTTCCAGTGCGACCGGGAGCTCGTCGAGCAGTCCGGCGGCTGGAACGTCCGAGCCATCCGATTCTTGAAAAGCGAAACATCATGAGCGTTACCACAGGCAGAAACGTGGTCGTCGTCGGCACCCAATGGGGCGACGAGGGCAAAGGCAAGCTGGTCGACTGGCTGACCGAGAGCGCGCAGGGCGTGGTCCGCTTCCAGGGCGGCCACAACGCCGGTCACACGCTGGTCATCAACGGCGTGAAGACAGCGTTGCACCTGATCCCGAGCGGCATCATGCGCCCGGGCGTGAAGTGCTACATCGGCAACGGCGTGGTGCTGTCGGCGGCCAAGCTGTTCGAGGAAATCGAAGGGCTGGAGAAGGCCGGCGTCGAGGTGCGCTCGCGCCTGCGCATCAGCGAGGCCTGCCCGCTGATCCTGCCGTTCCACGCTGCGCTCGACATCGCGCGCGAGCTCTACCGCGAAAAGGGCGGCGTCGAGAAGATCGGCACGACCGGCCGCGGCATCGGCCCGGCCTACGAAGACAAGATCGCACGCCGCGCTCTTCGCGTGCAGGACCTGAAGCATCCGGCGCGCTTCGCAGAGAAGCTTCACGTGCTGCTCGACCTGCACAACCACGTGCTGACGCAGGTGCTGAGCGCTCCGGCGATCGACTTCGACATGGTTTACCAGGAAGCGATGCACCATGCGGAACTGCTCAAGCCGATGATGGCCGACGTTTCGCGCGAACTCAACGACGCGCACAAGGCCGGCGCCAACCTGCTGTTCGAGGGCGCCCAGGGCACGCTGCTCGACGTCGACCACGGGACCTACCCGTACGTCACGTCGAGCAATTGCGTGGCCGGCAACGCGGCCGCCGGTTCGGGCGTCGGCCCGGGCATGCTGCACTACGTGCTCGGCATCACGAAGGCCTATTGCACGCGCGTCGGCGGCGGACCGTTCCCGACCGAACTGGATTGGGAAAAGCCCGGCACGCCCGGCTACCACATGAGCACCATCGGCGCCGAGAAGGGCGTGACGACCGGCCGCAGCCGTCGTTGCGGATGGTTCGACGCGGCACTGCTCAAGCGCTCGGCGCAGGTTAACGGCCTGTCGGGCCTCTGCATCACCAAGCTCGACGTGCTTGACGGCCTCGAGAAGCTGGAGCTGTGCACCGGCTACGAACTCGACGGCGAGCACACCGACATCCTCCCGATGGGTGCGGACGAGATCTCGCGCTGCACGCCGGTCTACGAGACGCTCGAAGGCTGGAGCGACAGCACCGTCGGCGTGACGCAGTACGACAGGCTGCCGGTCAACGCCCGACTCTATCTGCAGCGCATCGAGCAGGTCACCGGCGTGCCGATCCACATGGTATCGACGAGCCCCGACCGCGATCACACGATCATGATGCGCCATCCCTACCTGGCAGACTGAACAGGACACCCCTCATGTTGACCGAAGACGGCAAGCATCTCTACGTCAGCTACGACGAGTACCACAACCTGATCGAGAAGCTGGCGATCAAGGTGCATCAGTCGGGCTGGCAGTTCGACACCATTCTGTGCCTGGCGCGCGGCGGCATGCGCCCCGGCGACGTGCTGTCGCGCATTTTCGAGAAGCCGCTCGCGATCATGTCGACGAGCTCGTACCGCGCCGATGCCGGCAAGGTGCAGGGCCATCTCGACCTTGCGCGCTACATCACGACGCCCAAGGGCGAGATCGCCGGCAAGGTGCTCCTGGTCGACGACCTCTCGGATTCCGGCCACACCTTGCATGCGGTGATGAAGATGCTGCGCGACAACTACGCGCCGATCACCGAACTTCGCAGTGCCGTGCTGTGGACCAAGGCGGTGTCGACGTTCACGCCCGACTATTCGGTCGAGTTCCTGGCGACGAATCCGTGGATCCATCAGCCGTTCGAAAGCTACGACGGCATGGGCACCGAGAAGCTGATGGCCAAGTGGTCGGTCTGAGAACGAGACGATGGCCAAGCTCGAGCCGATCACCGACCTGATCCACCACGCCTACGTACCGCCGGCGAAGTTTGCCGCGCCGCTGCCTGGCATCTACAAGGCATCCACGGTGTTCTTCGCCGATGTCGACGCCATGCGCGCGCGCGACTGGAAGACCAAGGCAGGCTATACCTACGGCCTGCACGGGACCCCCACGAGCTTCACGCTCGAAGCACGGCTCGCGTCGCTCGAAGGCGCCACCGAATGCCTGCTGGTGCCGAGCGGGCTCGCCGCCATCTCGCTGGTCGCGTTCGCGCTGCTCAAGACCGGCGACGAGGTGCTGATCCCCGACAACGCCTACGGTCCGAACAAGGCGCTCGCAGCGGGCGAACTCGCGAACTTCGGCATCACGCATCGCATGTACGACGCGATGAACCCGCGCGACCTGGCGGAAAAATTGAGCGATCGCACCAGGCTCGTCTGGCTCGAGGCGGCGGGTTCGGTCACGATGGAATTCCCCGACCTGCCGGCGCTCGTCGCCGTATGCCGCGCGCGCGGCGTGGTCACGGCGCTCGACAACACCTGGGGCGCGGGGCTGGCCTTCAAGCCGTTCGACCTCGACGGCAGCGGGCAGGGCGTCGATGTTTCGGTTCACGCACTGACCAAGTATCCGAGCGGGGGCGGCGACGTGCTCATGGGCAGTGTCACCACCTGCGATGCGCGGCTGCACCAGGCGCTCAAGCTGACCCACATGCGGATGGGCTGGGGCGTCGGCATGGGCGATGTCGAGACGCTCTTGCGCGCGCTTTCCAGCATCGGCCTGCGCTACGAAGCGCACGATCTCGCCGCTCGCACGCTGGCGCGCTGGTTCGAGACCCGCGAGGAGATCGCGCAGGTGCTGCATCCGGCGCTGGCCGACTCACCTGGACATGAGAACTGGCGCAGGCTCTGCGGATCGAGCGACTTGGCCGCAGGACTTTTCTCCGTCGTCTTCGACGAGCGCTACAGCAACGAGCAGGTCGATCGTTTCTGTGACGGCCTGAAACTGTTCCGCCTCGGCTATTCGTGGGGTGGACCGATCAGCCTGGTGGTGCCGTACGACATCGGCTTGATGCGCGACGCCGCGGTCGCTCGCTGGCCGCACAGGGGTACGCTGGTGCGTTTTTCCGTCGGACTGGAGGCGGTCGAAGACCTGCGGCGTGATCTCGAACAGGCACTCGCAGCACTCTGAGGCTGCCTGCGTTATCGCGTACAGTCAGAGCACATGCAGTCATCCAGACTGCCCGCCCCAAGGAGAAGCAGTGGCAACACCCAATTACGGCTACGAGAAGCGCCAGAAAGAACTGGCCAAGCGGAAGAAAAAGGAAGACAAGTTGCGGGACAAGGCTCAACGCAAATTGAGCCCCGGCGGCGACGGTCTGATGCCGGGTGATCCGGAAACCGACGTCGCATCGCTCGAACACGATGCACCCGTCGCGCCCGAACTTCCTACCAAGAACGGTTGAGAAGAACGGCCGGGCGCTCGCAGGCTCATGCCCGACAACGAAAAAACCGCCGATTGCGCAAAGCAGTCGGCGGTTTTTTCATTGTGCGAAGGCTCGTTATTTCGGCAGCAGCTTCCGAAGCTCCGGCCATACGTTCTCCAGCATGCGCGGCTGTGCGGCGGCGATCGGATGGATGCGATCGGCCTGGAACATCGTCGCCGCATCCGCCCCGTCGGCGACGCCGCGCAACAGGAACGGCACGATCGCCGCCTTGGTCGATTTCGCGACGTCCAGGAACATTTGCTCGAAGCGCCTGAGGTAGTCGCCGCCGTAGTTCGGCGGCACCTGGATACCGACGATCAGCACCTGTGCGCCGGCGGCCTGCGAGGCCTTGGTCATCTGCGTGAGGTTGTCCTGGGTGTTCTGGATCGGCAGGCCGCGCAGGGCGTCGTTGGCGCCGAGTTCGATCACCACCAGCGTCGGCTTATGCTGCGCGAGCAACGCGCCCAGCCGTGCGCGGCCGCCGGAACTGGTGTCGCCGCTGATGCTCGCGTTGACCACTGTCGCGGCGATCTTCTGCTGCACGAGACGCCGTTCCATCAACGGCACCCAGCCTTCGCCGCGCTTCAGGCCGTATTCGGCCGACAGCGAATCGCCGACCACCAGGACCACCGGCGTGCCGGCCCTGGGCGTCGCGGACTGCGCATGCGCTGCGAGCCAAGACCCCGCCGAGCCGCCCAGTGTTGCGGCCAAGATAAAGTGACGACGATTCAACACGCAAAGCCTTCCATTTCTTCCTCAATGTCTCAAGCCCCCACCGCAGTGTCTCCGGCAATCGTCGCCGTCGAGCATGTGTTCAAGTCCGTGACCGATTCGAGCGGAACGCTGGACATTCTGCAGGACATCGATTTCACCCTGGGCGCGCGGGAGACTGCGGCCATCGTCGGCGCGTCGGGCTCCGGCAAGAGCACGCTGCTGTCGATCGTCGCGGGTCTCGATACGCCCTCGCGCGGCACGGTGAAACTCGCCGGCGACGACATCTTCGCGATCGACGAGGACGACCGGGCCGCGTTGCGCGCGAAGAAGGTCGGCTTCGTGTTCCAGAGCTTCCAGCTGCTCGCCAACCTGAGCGCGCTCGAGAACGTGATGCTGCCGCTCGAACTGGCCGATCGCCGCGACGCGCGCAAGGCCGCGACCGAGATGCTCGGCCGCGTCGGACTCGGCCAGCGGCTGAACCACTATCCCAAGGTGCTGTCCGGCGGCGAACAGCAGCGCGTGGCGCTGGCGCGCGCCTTCGTCGTGCAGCCGCAACTGCTGCTGGCCGACGAGCCGACCGGCAGCCTCGACTTCGCGACCGGCGAGCAGGTCATGAAGCTGATGTTCGACCTCAACCGCGAACTCGGTACGACGCTGGTGCTGGTAACGCACGATCGCGGCATTGCGGCCCAGTGCGAGCGTCGCATCACGATCGATGCGGGACGCGTGGCGGCCGACGAGAAGCGGGCGTTTTGAAATGGCGACGAACAACCTGCCACTCGACGCCATCGCCGCCATCGATCAGGGCGATGTCGTCGAGGCCGTCCAGCGCGTGCTCCGGCACACCGGGCTCGGCATTGCCGAGGCCAGGGACGCGGTGGATCGCTACCGCAACGGCGACCGGTCGGCGCTCGCTTCGGTCGCGGCCGCATCGGCGGCGTCCGCTGCCGATGCGGCACGAACCGAAGCCACAGCGCAGCGCGACCCGATCTTCGATGCCTTTGCTTCCACACCGCTGGCGCAGAGCAGTGCGGCGTCGATGCGCAACGATCCGATGGCGGAGCCGGGCCGCGTACGGGGCAGCGCCTGGAGTGCGCCGTTGGTCTGGAGCATCGCCTCAACCGGTGCGCTGCTGCTCTGGTTCCACCTAAGCGGGCGGTTCTGAGGAAAGCACGCCGGGGATAATCCCGGAGATGTCTTCTCCCAAAGTGATTTTCGGCTTCCATGCCGTCGGCGTCCGCATCAAGACCGCCCCCGCCTCGGTGATCGAGGTCCTGTTCGATGCCAGCCGGCGCGACGCGCGCATGCGGCAGTTCATGGCGCGCGCGCAGGAAGCCGGCGTGCGGCTGGTCGAGGCCGACGGCCTGCGCCTTTCCAAGCTCAGCGGCAGCCACGGCCACCAGGGCGTCGCCGCCCGCGTCGAACCGATTCCGCAGACCCATTCGCTCGACGAACTGCTGGAGGGCCTCGAAGCCGCCGGCACGGTGCCGTTGCTGCTGGTGCTCGACGGCGTGACCGATCCGCACAACCTCGGCGCCTGCCTGCGCGTGGCCGACGGCGCCGGCGCTCATGCGGTGATCGCGCCCAAGGACCATGCAGCAGGCATCAACGCCACCGTGGCCAAAGTAGCCAGCGGTGCGGCCGAGACCGTGCCGTATTTCATGGTCACCAACCTGGCGCGCACGCTCGGCGAGCTGAAGGAACGCGACATCTGGTGCGTCGGCACCAGCGACGAGGCGCCCGGCACGCTCTACCAGACCGATTTCAAGCGTCCGCTGGCACTGGTACTCGGCGCCGAGGGCGACGGCATGCGCCAGCTCACGCGCAAGAGCTGCGACGAGCTGGTCAGTATTCCGATGGCGGGCGCGGTCGAGAGCCTGAACGTCTCGGTCGCGAGCGGTGTCTGTCTCTACGAGGCGATGCGCCAACGCACCATCTGAAGCAGTTTCGAACTCAGACGTCGAGCCAGGGCGAGCCTTCGGCCGCGTTGGCGGTCAGCATCTCGTCCTCGCTCGCACCCAGCGCTTGCGCCATGGAACGCCGTGCGAGTTCGGGGCGGTTGTTCTGCTCGCTCAGGTGCGCGGCGACGATGTGGCGCAGGCCGGCGTGATGCACGGCACGAAGGATGTCGCCCGCGGCTGCATTCGAGAGATGACCGTAATTGCCGCCGACACGCAATTTCAGGAACGGCGGGTAGGCCGATGCGGCCAGCATCTCGACATCGTGGTTCGATTCGAGAAGCAACGCATCGAGACCGACGATTCGCGACATCACGTACGGTGTCGCATGACCCAGGTCGGTGAGTACACCCAGATGGCGCGCGCCGTCGGTGATGCGCAGTTGCAGGGGCTCGCGTGCGTCGTGCGGCACCGTGAACGGATCGAGCGCCATGTCACCGAGAGGAATCGTGGCGCCGTCGCGTGCAAGGTTGAGGCGGCCCTCGTAGTCGTGCCCGCCGGTGGCGAGCCAGGTTCCTTCGCTCATCCAGACCGGGATGCGATTTCGCTGCGACAGCGCGTGCACGCAGCCGATGTGGTCGCCGTGCTCGTGCGTGACGAAGATGCCGTCGAGATCGCCGGCCACGAGGCCGGCGCCCGCCAGCCGCTTGTCGATCTGCCGGATGCCGAAACCGCAATCGATCAGCAACCGCGTGCGGCGCCCGCTGCTCGTGGCCTCGACCAGCGTGGCGTTGCCGGTACTGCCGCTGCCCAGGCTGCGAAAGCGAAGCATCGCGCGTCGCTGCGCCTTACTTCAGGTCGTCCGCGATGACCTTGACGATGCGCTGCGCGTTGGCCGAGGTCTCGGGTGCACCGGCCGCATTCAGGACCGACACGACCGTCGACTCGCCCTGGCTCTTGACCACGATGCGGAACTTGAGCGGTGCCTCCGCTGCACCTGCCTTCCCGAAGCTGAAGATCTTCGCGAAGATGCCCGGCTCCTTCTTGTCGGGATTGGGCGTCACGTAACGCACGAAGTAGGTGCCGGCGCTGCGATCGCGGTCCTCGACGGTGAAACCGGTGCGGTCGAGCGTGAGGCCGACACGACGCCAGGCGCGGTCGAAACCTTCGCTGATCTGCACCACGGGCTGGCCGCCGACCGACGCCACGCGGGCCGTCTGTGCCGGAGCGCCGGTAGCGACCAGCGCCTTCGACTGTTCCTGCGTGACGCCGAGCTTCACCATCAGGCGGCGCGCGAATTCCGCTTCGAGTTCCGGGTCGGGTGCGCGAGGCTGCCAGACGGTGCCGTCCTTCTGGTTGGTCGTGTAGACCTCTTCCATGCCGCGATGGCTGATGTAGATCTCGGTGCCGGTCGGCGTGCGTTCGAGACGGGTGCGGAAGCGGTCGAGTTCGCCGGTGGAATAGACCGAGTCGATCAGCTTGCCCAGTGTGCCGCGGATGATGTCCTGCGGCAGCTTGGCGCGGTTCTCGGCCCAGTCGGTCTCCATGATGCCGAGATTGCGCTGGTCGGTGGTCAGCAGGAAGCCGCTTTCCTGCCAGAAGTCGCGCACCGGATCCCAGAGCTGGTCGGCCGGGCGGTTGACGACGATCCAGCGCTGGTTGCCCGCACGCTCCATGCGCACGTCGCCGACGGCGGACACCGCGGTCGGCGCGCCGGGCGCATTGGTCACGCCGGTCTGGTAGCCGCTGGCGGTCACTGCGCCGCCGGGCACCACGTAGCGGTTGTCGCGCGAGAGCTGGGTGAGGTCCGGCGGGACTTCGAGCGAAGGAGCCTTGCCGGCGCTCTTGTAGTCGATCTTGTCGCCTTCGAGGAACGAGCAGGCGGTCAGGCTGGCGACGAGGGCCAGCAATGCGAATCGCGAAAAATTCTTCAACGTCGTCTTCCTAGAAGGAATGGGTTCGGGCGGTCGGAGCCGACGGGGCCAGCGCTGTGTGATTCGGTTCGGAACGAAAGGTTGCCGAACCCGGCGCCAGGTGTCGAGGAGTTCAGTTCGAGAGCAGGCCGGTGGTCCGCAGCGCGGCCTCGACGACCGGGCGATAAGCTTCGCCGAGTGGCGTCAGCGGCAGGCGCAACGCACCGCTGCACAGACCCATGCGCGAGAGCGCCCACTTGACCGGGATCGGATTGGGTTCGACGAACAGGTTGCGGTGCAGCGGCATCAGCTCGAACTGGATGCGCATCGCCGTCCTTACGTCGCCGGCCAGCGCGGCCACGCACAACTCGTGCATCTTGCGCGGCGCCACGTTGGCCGTGACGCTGATGTTGCCGTGGCCGCCGCAAAGCATGAGCGCGACGGCGGTCGGGTCGTCGCCCGAGTACACGGCGAATTCCTTCGGCAGGTCGCGGATCAGCCACTGCGCGCGCTCGATGTTGCCGGTCGCGTCCTTGATGCCGATGATGCCGGGCACTTCGGCCAGACGCAGCACAGTGTCGTGCGCCATGTCCGCCACGGTACGGCCGGGCACGTTGTACAGCACGATCGGCAGGTCGCCGACCGCCTCGGCGATCGCCTTGAAGTGCTGGAACTGCCCTTCCTGCGTCGGCTTGTTGTAGTAGGGGACGACCTGGAGCTGCGTGTCGGCACCGACGCTCTTGGCGAAGCGCGCCAGCGCGATGGCTTCCCGGGTGGAATTGGCGCCGCAGCCGGCCATGACCGGCACCCGGCCCCGGGCCTGCTCGACCGAGACGCGGATGATCTCGCGGTGCTCTTCGACGTCGACGGTCGGCGACTCGCCGGTCGTGCCGACCACGCCCAGGCAGTCCGTGCCCTCGTCGATGTGCCAATCGATGAGCCTGCGGAGCGTGGGATAGTCGACGCTGCCGTCTTCGTGCATCGGCGTGGCCAGCGCGACGATGCTTCCTGTCAGTTGCTCCAAGGGTGTCTCTTTGTCGTTGACGAAAGCGTTCATTCTACCGACCTCACATGGGCGGAAATTGGGAGCGGGCTTGCCCCGGATCCAGTGCGAAACGGGGCGGCGTCGACGTTTCGCCGGGGGCGCCGTTCGGCCTGACGGCCACGATGCGCTGCACGAACCGGGCCGGCGCGTCGAGGAATCCGTTTTCGTAGGCGACCACGTGAAGACCGCCGCAGGTAGCGAGCAGTTCGCCCGGCTGCAGGAGAAAGTCGGCCCGGGCCGGTCGACCGACCGAAGCGTTGCCGGCGGCGAAGGTCTCGTAGAGCAGCACGCCGCCCGGCGCCAGGGCCGCGACGATGTCGGGCAGCCGTGGCCGCCAGAGGTAGTTCGTGACGATCACCGCGTCGAAGGCGCGCCCCTCGAACGGCCAGAGACCACTCTCGATGTCGACGCCGACGATCTCCGCGCCCGCTGCCGCGAACGACGTCAGGGCAGAAAGCGCTTCGGGCGAGCGGTCCACGCCGGTCACCCGATGGCCGCGCGCCTGCAACCAGCCCAGATGCCGGCCGCTGCCGCAGGCCACGTCGAGCACGCTGCCGCCCGCTGCCAGAAGATGCTGCCAGCGCACGATCCAGGTGGACGGCGCGGCGCTCAAAAGCAGGCCCAGAGCTGGTCGATCATGGCGACCATGAAGGTCGGCCGCGTGTACATCAGGAAGACCGCGCCGAGCACGCCAACGGCCGCCATGCCGGCGACGGTGCTGGACAGACGGCGGCGCACGGCGGGGCGCATGGGTCAGGCCGCGGCGCCCGCAGGAGCATGCCGCACGATGGCGCCCTCCTTGACCGGCAGGTTGATCAGCCCGGCGAACACGCCGAGCGCGATCGACAGGTACCAGACCATGTCGTAGCTGCCGGTGCGGTCGTACAGGAAGCCGCCCAGCCAAACGCCGAGGAACGATCCGAACTGGTGACCGAGGAAAACGAAGCCGCTCAACATCGAAAGATGCGCGACACCGAAGATCTGCGCCACCAGCGCGTTGGTCGGCGGCACGGTCGACAGCCACAGGAAGCCCATCACGCTGGCGAACACGTAGACGCCGAGCGGCGACACCGGCACCATCAGGAATACCGAGATCGCGATGGCGCGGCCGAAATAGATCGCCGAGAGGATCTTCCGCTTCGCGAGCCGTTGCCCGAGCGTGCCGGCCACGTAGGTGCCGAAGACGTTGAAAAGCCCGATCAGCGCCAGCGCGTAGCTCGCGACTTCGGGCGACATGCCCTTGTCCTTCAGGTAGCTCGGCATGTGCACGCCGATGAACACGACCTGGAAGCCGCAGACGAAGTAGCCGGCCATCAGCAGCCGGAAGCTCGGATACCGGAAGGCTTCGCTCACGGCCTGCCCGATGCTCTGCGTGCGCTGCGCGCCGGTCGCCGCACGACGCGGTTCGCGCAGGCCGAAGGCCAGCGGCACGATCAGCAGCACGCAGGCCGCCAGCGCCAGCAGGGCGGTGTGCCAGCCGAGCCGCGCGATCAGCTGTCCCTCGAGCGGCACCATCAGGAACTGGCCGAACGAACCGGCCGCCGCCGCGACGCCCATGGCCCAGGAGCGCCGATCCGCGGACACGTTGCGGCCGATCACACCGTAGATCACGGCATAGGTCGTGCCGGCCTGGGCGGCGCCGATCAGCACGCCGGCTGTCAGCGCGAACAGCAGCGGCGTCGTCGACAACGCCATGCCGGCGAGCCCTGCTGCGTAGAGCACGGTGCCGATCAGCAGCACGCGGAACGCGCCCAGCCGGTCGGCGAGCATGCCCGCGAAGACGCCGATCACGCCCCACGAGAGGTTCTGGATCGCGATCGCGAAGGAGAAGGTCTGGCGGGTCCAGCCCTGCTCCTGCGTGATCGGCTGCAGCCAGAGGCCGAATCCATGACGGATGCCCATCGAGAGCGTCACGATCATGGCGCCGCAGAGCAGCACCTGCTTGACGGAAAGCGTGGAAGAGGATGCGGCGGAGGACATCCCGCGAATGTAGCCACTCGGCCGGTCGAAAGCCGCACTTCCGTGACACGGGATTGTTGAAATTCGCGTCCATTTTCGATGCCATCCGGGCATCAACCTTGCGGCTCGAAGGTCTGTACTGTATGAGCATCCAGTTGTTTCCGAAGGCGCTCACTACAATTCGCCCCATGGCGATTTCCCCCAAGACATCATCCGCAGTTCCCACCGCTCCCGCTTATTCCGAGGGCTCGATCCGCGTGCTCAAAGGCCTGGAGCCGGTCAAGCAGCGCCCGGGCATGTACACCCGCACCGACAACCCGCTGCACATCATCCAGGAAGTGCTCGACAACGCGGCCGACGAGGCGCTCGCCGGGCACGGCAAGAAGATCAGGATCGTGCTGCACGCCGACAACTCCGTGAGCGTCGAGGACGACGGCCGCGGCATTCCGTTCGGCCTGCATCCGGAGGAGAAGGCGCCGGTCGTCGAACTGGTGTTCACGCGACTGCATGCCGGCGGCAAGTTCGACAAGGGTTCGGGCGGCGCCTACAGCTTTTCGGGCGGGCTGCACGGCGTCGGCGTCAGCGTGACGAACGCGCTGTCGACGCGGCTGGAGGTCGCCTCGCACCGCGAAGGATCGGTGGCGAAGCTGGCGTTCTCGGCCGGCGACGTGGTCGAGCAACTGGTCGTGCGGCCGCTCGAAGCCGGCGAACGCAAGCTCGGCACCACGGTGCGCGCCTGGCCCGATCCGAAGTATTTCGAGACGGCCGCGCTGCCGATCGCCGAACTCACGCACCTGCTGCGCAGCAAGGCCGTGCTGATGCCCGGCGTGACTGTGACGCTGGTCAACGAGAAGACCAGGGACCAGCAGCAGTGGCTCTACAAGGGCGGGCTGCGCGACTACCTCATGCAGACGCTGCACGGCGAGCCGGTGATTCCGCTGTTTGAGGGCGCCGGCCATGCGGACAGGAACGCCGAGAACTTCGCCGTGGGCGAGGGCGCCGACTGGTGCGTGGCTTTCACCGAAGACGGCCAGCCGGTGCGCGAGAGCTATGTCAACCTGATCCCGACCAGCGCCGGCGGCACGCACGACAGCGGCCTGCGCGACGGCCTTTTCACGGCGGTCAAGAGCTTCATCGAATTCCATTCGCTGTTGCCCAAGGGCGTGAAGCTGCTGCCCGAGGACGTGTTCGCGCGGGCTTCCTACGTGCTGAGCGCCAAGGTGCTCGATCCGCAGTTCCAGGGCCAGATCAAGGAACGGCTGAATTCGCGCGATGCGGTGCGGCTGGTTTCCAGCTTCGTGCGCCCGGCGCTCGAACTCTGGCTCAACCAGCACGTCGACTACGGCAGGAAGCTCGCCGAGCTGGCCATCAAGGCCGCCCAGACGCGCCAGCGCGCCGGCCAGAAGGTCGAGAAGCGCAAGGGTTCTGGCGTGGCCGTGCTGCCGGGCAAGCTGACCGATTGCGAGAGCAAGGACATCGGCCACAACGAGGTGTTCCTGGTCGAGGGCGATTCCGCCGGCGGCAGCGCCAAGATGGGCCGCGACAAGGAATGCCAGGCGGTGCTGCCGCTGCGCGGCAAAGTGCTCAACACCTGGGAGGTCGAGCGCGACCGGCTGTTCGCGAACACCGAGATCCACGACATCTCGGTCGCGATCGGCGTCGATCCGCACGGCCCGAACGACAGCCCCGACATGAGCGGGCTGCGCTACGGCAAGGTCTGCATCCTGTCCGACGCCGACGTCGACGGCTCGCACATCCAGGTGCTGCTGCTGACGCTGTTCTTCCGCCATTTCCCCAAGCTCATCGACACCGGCCACGTTTATGTCGCCAAACCGCCGCTTTACCGCATCGACGCCCCGGCGCGCGGCAAGAAACCGGCGGCCAAGGTCTATGCGCTCGACGAGGGCGAACTCGTCGCCACGCTCGACAAGCTGCGCAAAGACGGCGTGAAGGAAGGTGC
Organism: Janthinobacterium lividum; assembly: GCA_050954325.1. Lineage (GTDB taxonomy): Bacteria > Pseudomonadota > Gammaproteobacteria > Burkholderiales > Burkholderiaceae_C > Variovorax. The sequence goes on from JBPBPG010000002.1 coordinate 192,887, forward strand.
CTGGAGCATCAGCCGCTTCAAGGGCCTGGGCGAGATGAGCGCGGAACAATTGTGGGAAACCACGCTCAATCCGGACACGCGTCGCCTGATGCAGGTCCGGCTGGGCCGGCTCGATTTCCTGGCCACCCAGGGCGAGATCACCAAGCTGATGGGCAAGGGCGAGGCGGCCGCGCGGCGCGAACTCATGGAGCTGCGCGCCGACGACGTCGAGATCGACGTTTGACCGACCGACCCACCCACCCCACCCGATCCATGCCGTACCGCATGAAGACGCACGAGATCATCCGCAGCTCACTGGCGCGCCGGTTCGCCCCGTTGGCGCTGTGCGCGATGCTCGTCGTGTCGCACCACGCGGCGCAGGCCGCCGACATCTACGGCTACGTCGACGGCAACGGCACCGCGCATTTCGCCGCCGAGAAGCTCGACGAGCGCTACCGGATCTTCTTCCGGGGCGGCCAGAGCTTCGACACGGCCCAGGGCATCGGCGCGCCGTCGCGCAGCGGTGTCGGCGGCGACGGCAAGGTGCCGTACGCTTCGCAGACGCTGCTCAAGCTGTTCGAGGCGTCGCCGAGCTACAGGACGGCCAAGTCGGCGTTGCTCGCCGCCTCCAGCAGGCACGACATCGACTACGAACTGCTGCAGGCGCTGATCGCGACCGAATCCGGCTTCGACGCGCAGGCCGTCTCGCCCAAGGGCGCGATGGGGCTGATGCAGCTGATGCCCGCGACCGCGCAGCGCTACGGCGTCGCGGCGGACAAGGGCGGCACGATCGAGACCAAGCTGTTCGACCCGCGCATCAACATCGCCGCCGGCACGCGCTATCTGCGCGATTTGATCGCGATGTTCCCGGGGCAGATCGAGCTGGCGATCGCCGCGTACAACGCCGGCGAGGGTGCGGTGCAGCGAGCGGGCAACAGGATTCCGAACTACCGCGAAACGCAGAACTACGTCCAGACGGTGCTGCAGCTCTATGCGTACCTGAAACCGGGTGCGATCGGCGGGTCCGGCCGCGCGACCGCCGGCGGCAGGTCGCCGGCGCGCGTTCGCATGGAGATGGGCGGCGCGATCGGCCGCGGCAACATGCCGTCCGCTGCGCCGCTGGAAACGCCGACGCTCTCGACCTCGCCCTACATGCCCGACCGGCCCGCGGCCGCCGCCACCACCGAATAAGACAACCGATTTTTTCCCGAGAACGACTGACGATGGATTCCCAACCCCCGCTCGACCTCCTGCCCGCCGACGACGGCCACGACGGAAGTGGCGGCACGACGCTCACGCTGGCCGACTACGCCCAGACCGCCTACCTCGAATACGCGCTCAGCGTGGTCAAGGGCCGCGCACTGCCGGACGTCAGCGACGGCCAGAAGCCGGTGCAGCGCCGCATCCTGTATTCGATGTCGCGCATGGGGCTCGGCTTCGGCGGCACCAACGGCACCGTCGGCGCCAAGCCGGTGAAGAGCGCCCGCGTGGTCGGCGACGTGCTCGGCCGCTTCCACCCGCACAGCGACCAGGCCGCCTACGACGCGCTGGTGCGCATGGCGCAGGATTTTTCGCAGCGCTATCCGCTGGTCGACGGCCAGGGCAATTTCGGCAGCCGCGACGGCGACGGCGCCGCCGCCATGCGCTATACCGAGGCGCGGCTGGCCCGCATCACCAGCCTGCTGCTCGACGAGATCGACGAAGGCACGGTCGACTTCATTCCCAACTACGACGGCAGCACGATCGAGCCGCGCCTGCTGCCCGCGCGCCTGCCGTTCGTCCTGCTCAACGGCGCGAGCGGTATCGCGGTCGGTCTGGCGACCGAGATCCCGAGCCACAACCTGCGTGAGATCGCCGACGCCTGTGTCGCGCTCATCAAGAAGGACGGCAAGCTCGGCGACGAGGAACTGCTGCAGCTCGTGCCCGGCCCCGACTACCCGGGCGGTGCGCAGATCATCAGCAGCGCGGCCGACATCGCCGAGGCCTATCGCACCGGCCGCGGCTCGCTCAAGGTGCGCGCGCGCTGGAAGATCGAGGAACTCGCGCGCGGCCAGTGGCAGCTGGTGGTCAACGAACTGCCGCCGGGCGTCAGCACGCAGAAGGTGCTCGAGGAGATCGAGGAGCTGACCAATCCGAAGATCAAGGCCGGCAAAAAGGCGCTCAGCGCCGACCAGACGCAGGTCAAGGCCGCGGTGCTGTCGGTGCTGGATGCCGTGCGCGACGAGTCGAGCAAGGACGCGGCGGTGCGGCTGGTGTTCGAGCCGAAGACCTCGCGCATCGGCCAGGAGGAGTTCATCACCACGCTGCTCGCGCAGACTTCGCTGGAGACCTCGTCGTCGATCAACATGACGATGGTCGGCATCGACGGCAAGCCGACCCAGAAGTCGCTGCGCCGCATGCTCAACGAGTGGATCGCGTTCCGCGAGCAGACGGTCGAGAAGCGCTCGCGGTACCGGCTGGGCAAGGTGCTCGACCGCATCCACATCCTCGAGGGGCGGCAGATCGTGCTGCTCAACATCGACGAGGTGATCGCGATCATCCGCGCGGCCGACGACCCGAAGGCGGCGCTGATCGAGCGATTCACCCTCAGCGACCGGCAGGCCGAGGACATCCTCGAGATCCGGCTGCGCCAGCTCGCGCGGCTCGAAGCCATCAAGATCGAGCAGGAACTCAAGACCTTGCGCGACGAGCGCAGGAAGCTCGAGGACATCCTCGCCAGCCCGACCGCGCTGCGCCGGCTGCTGGTCAAGGAGATCGAGGCCGATGCGAAATCCTTCGAGGACCCGCGCCGCACGCTGATCCAGGCCGAGAAGCGTGCCGTCGCCGAGGTCCGGGTGGTCGACGAGCCGGTGACGGTGATCGTGTCGCAGAAGGGCTGGGTGCGGGCGCAGAAGGGCTGGGCCAGCGTGGCCGCACCGGCGGGCGGTGCGGCGGTGGTGGTGGTCGAGTACAGCTTCAAGTCGGGCGATGCGCTCTACGGCGCCTTCGAATGCCGCACCGTCGACACGTTGCTGGTCTTCGGCACGGCCAAGGACAAGGGCGTGCGCGTCTACACCGTGCCGGTGGCGTCGCTGCCCGGCGCGCGCGGCGACGGCCAGCCGGTGACGACGCTGATCGAGCTCGACAGCGGCACGCAGGTCGCGCACTGCTTCGCCGGCGCGGCGAGCGCGAGCCTGCTGCTGGCGAGCACCGGCGGCTATGGCTTCGTCGCCTCGGTCGAGCACATGATGTCGCGCCAGCGCGGCGGCAAGGCCTTCGTCGACCTGGGCGAGGGCGAGCAGCTCTGCCGGCCGTCGCCGGTGCAGGCCGCGCAGGTTGCGGCGGCCACGCACGTCGCCTGCGCCTCGGCGGGCGGTCGCATCCTGACCTTCGACATCGCCGAACTCAAGGCGTTGCCCAAAGGCGGGCGCGGGATGATGCTGATCGACCTGGAGCCCAAAGACACGCTCGCCGGTGCGGCCGCCTACACGCGCAGCGTGCGCATCGAAGGCGTCGGACGCGGCGGCAAGGAGCGCGACGAGACGCTGGAGATCCGCACGCTCAACAACGCACGCGGCGGCCGCGGCCGCAAGGGCAAGGCCGCGGACCTCGGCTTCAAGCCGGCCTCGATCGTGCGGGTGCTCTGATGAACCTGCCGGCCATCGATCTGAGCATCTTCGGCATCGTGCTCGCGAGCCTTGCCGGCGTCGGCAGCTTCTTCCTCGGACGCCACCTGCGGCGGCGCGGCCAGGAGAAGAAGGTGGCCAAAGAGCGGGCCGTCCTCGAAGCCACGCAGAGCCGCCAGGTGCGCCGCGCGCGCGAGCGCGGACAGCGCAAGTGACGCCGGTGGCGAGCCCGACCCGTGGCACCATCGACGCACAAGCAAAGGCATAGGCCAGAGGAGCAGACATGACACCCAGGAACGACGACAACCTCGACGCCACCGCGCGACTCGCGCTCGACCTCCAACTCGCGCTCTATCTCGACCTGGTGGCCGTGCTCGAGAAGTCCGGCGTGCTCAGCTACCGGCAGATGTCGGCGCGCGTGCTGAGCATCAGCATGGACGCGCAGGACGACGGCGAGACCGCGCTCGCGCAGGCGCTGGAAGGCATCGCCAAGGGTTTCGCCGGCCAGGGCGACGGCCTCTCCCTCGACCTCATGAAAGCCGCACGCGACGTGCGCGACGACGAAGCACTGGGCGACGTGCCCCACAGCCCCGAAGACTGAACGTTAACGATCGGCCGCACGGCGGGCCGCCGCATGCAAGGGTTAATGCCGATGCGGCTGTGAAACCGGTTTCATAGGATTCGTTCCATGCCGAATTTTCTGTTCGCACAGCGCTTCCCGTGAACTACCAGTTCCAGTTCGAAGCGGTCTTCGCCGCCTGGCCGCTGTTGCTCAAGGGCACCTGGATCACGGTCCAGCTCTCGCTCGTCGCCACCGTGCTCGGCCTGCTGATCGCGGTGTTCTGCGCCTGGGGCAAGACCTCGGGGCCGTTCTGGCTGCGCTTCGTCGTGAACGCGTACATCGAGGTCATCCGCAACACGCCGTTCCTCGTCCAGCTGTTCTTCTTCTTCTTCGCATTGCCGGCCATCGGCCTGCGCTGGTCGCCGTACACGGCGGCGCTGACGGCCATGGTGGTGAACCTCGGTGCCTACGCGACCGAAATCATCCGTGCGGGCATCGAGTCGATTCCCAAAGGGCAGATCGAGGCCGCCAAGGCACTCAACCTGAAACCGTGGGAAATCTTCCGTTTCGTGGTCATCAGGCCGGCGCTGAAAGCGATCTATCCGGCGCTCACCAGCCAGTTCATCCTGCTGATGCTGAGCTCGGCCGTGGTGTCGGTGATCTCGGCCGACGACCTGACCTCGGTCGCGGCCAACCTGCAGTCGCAGACCTTCCGCAGCTTCGAGATCTACATCGTCGTGGCCGGCATCTACCTGCTGCTGGCGCTGGCGTTCTCGGGGCTGTTCAAGATGATCTACAAGCGCACGCTCAACTACCCGGATCGCCGCTAGGCCGGAGGACACCGACATGCGTACCTTCGACCTTTCCGCGTTCCTCTTCATCCTCGAAGCGGCCAGGTGGACGCTCGCGCTCTCGGCGATCGCCTTCGTCGGCGGCACGATCCTCGGGCTGGTCATCGCGCTGGCCCGCACGTCGGAAAGCCCGACCGCGCGCGGCCTGGCGATCGGCTTCATCCAGATCTTCCAGGGCACGCCGCTGCTGCTGCAGCTGTTCCTGATCTTCTTCGGCGCGCCGGTACTGGGCATCGACATCAACCCGTGGATCGCGGCCGGCGCGGCGCTGATCCTCAACAGCGCGGCGTTCCTCGGCGAAATCTGGCGCGGCTGCATCGAGGCGATCCCGCGCGGCCAGCTGGAGGCGGCGCAGGCGCTCAACCTCAGGTACAGCGCCCGCATGCGCGACGTGATCCTGCCGCAGGCGTTCCGGATCGCTCTCGCGCCGACGGTCGGCTACATGGTGCAGATCATCAAGGGCACCTCGCTCGCGGCCATCATCGGCTTCACCGAGATCACGCGCGCCGGGCAGATCATCAACAACGCCACCTTCCAGCCGCTGGAGGTGTTCGCCACCGTGGCCGCGCTGTACTTCGCGATCTGCTGGCCGCTGTCGCTGCTGGCCGCGCACATGGAGCGAAAGCGCGCCCGTGCGCTCGCACGATGATCCGCATCCATTCCCCAATCTGCAAACCAGGAGACTTCGCATGAACCGTCCCACCCCGATGGCCATCGCCCGCACCGCCGCCGAAGGCGATGCACGCCGACGCGCCGTCACGCTCGGCTTGGCCGCGCTCGGCCTCGGCGCCGCGCTCACCGTGTTCGCGCCGTTCGCCAAGGCGCAGTCGGTGGCCGACATCAAGAAGAAGGGCGAAATCACCATCGGCATGCTGGTCGACTTTCCGCCCTACGGCACGACCAACGCGAAGAACGAGCCCGACGGCTACGACGCCGACGTGGCGAAGCTGCTGGCCAAAGACTGGGGCGTCAAGGCCAACATCGTGCCGGTCACGGGCCCGAACCGCATCCCGTTCCTGCTGACCAACAAGGTCGACCTGCTGGTCGCCTCGCTGGCCGTGACGCCCGAACGTGCCAGGCAGGTCACGTTCTCGCAGCCGTACGCGGCCGCGACCATCGTGCTCTACGGCAAGAAGGCCAGCGCCATCAAGGGCCCGGGCGATCTCAAGGGCCAGCGCATCGGCGTCGCGCGCGCCAGCACGCAGGACGTGGCCGTGACCAAGGCCGCGCCCGAGGGCACCGAGATCCGCCGCTTCGACGATGACGCCTCCGCGATGCAGGCGCTGATGTCGGGCCAGGTCGACGCGATCGGCTGCTCGGTGACTGTCGCCGCGCAGATCGCCAAGCGCGTGCCGGGCGACACCTTCGAGAACAAGTTCACGTTGGTGCAGCAGGCCATGGGCATCGCGATGCGTCCGGGCCAGGACGAACTGACCAAAGCCGTGAACGACTTCGTCGCCAGGAATACCGCCAACGGCGAACTGAACAAGCTCTATCAAAAGTGGCTCGGCGCGGACCTGCCCAAGCTGAACTGAACCCTTTCGACAGGACTTCCATGACCGACGCAGCGACCGCCGAGCCCATCATCCGCATGGAAGCGGTGAACAAGTGGTACGGCGACTTCCAGGTGCTGACCGGCGTCGACCTGTCGGTGGCGGCCGGCGAGCGCATCGTGATCTGCGGGCCGTCGGGCTCGGGCAAGTCGACGCTGATCCGCTGCATCAACCGGCTGGAGACGGTGCAGAAGGGCCGCATCGTGGTCGACGGCATCGACCTCACGGCGGGCGGGAAGAACGTCGACGCGGTGCGCGCCGAGGTCGGCATGGTGTTCCAGCAGTTCAACCTGTTCCCGCACCTCACGATCCTGGAGAACTGCACGCTGGCGCCGATGCGTTCGCGCGGCATGAATCCCGCGCAGGCCGAGGAAGTCGCGATGAAGTACCTCGCCCGGGTGCGCATCCCCGAGCAGGCGAAGAAATATCCGAGCCAGCTGTCGGGCGGGCAGCAGCAGCGCGTGGCCATCGCGCGTGCGCTGTGCATGTCGCCCAAGATCATGCTGTTCGACGAGCCGACCTCGGCGCTCGACCCCGAAATGGTCAAGGAAGTGCTCGACACCATGATCGGCCTGGCCGAGGACGGCATGACCATGCTCTGCGTGACGCACGAGATGGGCTTCGCCCGCAGCGTGGCCGACCGCGTGATCTTCATGGCCGAAGGCCGCATCGTCGAGCAGGCGCCGCCGGCCGAGTTCTTCGCGAATCCGAAGAACGAGAAGACACGCCAGTTCCTCGGCCAGATCCTGAGTTCCCACCAAGGTTGACGTGACTTTTTCCGTACTGGTTTCCCTCTCTTCCTTCGGCGCCGCCGAAGTCGGCCGCCACGGTCAGCTGTGGTGCGCTCGACTGGCGCGCGACGCGGGTGCCGATTCGGTCGAGGTGCGCGGCGAACTGCTGCGCGACCCGGCCGCCGAGTTGCCCGCGCTCGCCGGCCACGCTTCGGTCTACAGCAGTCCGGAAGGCCTGTGGGCCGAAGGGGGCTGGCTCGACGGCGCGGCGCTCGCGCGCGGCATCGCGGCGGCGACCGCGCTCGGCGCGAAGCGGCTCAAGATGTCGATCGGCGGCTTCCAGGCGAGCTCGCACGGCTCGCTCTGGGGCCTGAAGGTGCAGCTGGCCGAGACGCGTGTCGAGCTGCTGATCGAGAACGACCAGACCGCCGGCGCCGGCACGCTGGCCGCGCTGCGGACTTTCTTCAGGGCGGCCGACCAGGCGGGCCTCGACCTCGGCATGACCTTCGACATGGGCAACTGGCACTGGGTCGGCGAATGCCCGCTCGAAGCGGCCAGGGCGCTCGGCCAGCGCGTGCGCTACGTGCACTGCAAGGGCGCGCAGCGCCTGCCGGCCAGGTGGATCGCGGTGCCGCTGGCCGATTCGGTGGCGCCGTGGCGCGCCGTGCTGCGCGCGCTGCCGGCCGACGTGCCGCACGCCATCGAATACCCGCTCGCGGGCGACGACCTCGCGGCCGTCACGCGCGACCAGATCACCGCCATCCGCGCCGCGCGCGCCGTGCCATGAACGCCACTGATACCTGGTTCGACGTCGCCCTGTTCGGCGAAGCCATGCTGCTGCTGGTCGCCGACCGTCCGGGCCCGCTCGAAGCCGCGCAGTCGTTCCACAAGCGCACCGCCGGCGCCGAGACCAACGTCGCCATCGGGCTGTCGCGGCTCGGTCTGAAGGTCGGCTGGGCCAGCCGGCTCGGCACCGATTCGATGGGCCGCTACCTGCTCGCCGAGATGAAGCGCGAAGGCATCGACTGCGCGCACGTGATCTGCGACGCCTCGCAGCGCACCGGCTTCCAGTTCAAGGGCCGGGTCACCGACGGCAGCGACCCGCCGGTCGAATACCACCGCAAGGGCTCCGCTGCGAGCCGGATGACGCCCGACGACGTCGACGTCGAATGGCTGCGCTCGGCGCGCCACTTGCACGCGACCGGCGTGTTCCCGGCGATTTCCGCGACCACGCTGCCTGCCGCCGTCAAGACCATGGACACCATGCGTGCCGCCGGCCGCACGATCTCCTTCGACCCCAACCTGCGGCCGACGCTCTGGGCCTCGGCCGACGCCATGCGCGCCGCCATCAACGACCTCGCGTCGCGCGCCGACTGGGTGCTGCCCGGTATCGAGGAAGGCCTGCTGTTGACCGGCGAATCGACGCCCGAAAGCATCGCCGCGTTCTACCGCGCGCTCGGCGCGAAGCTGGTGGTGGTCAAGCTCGGTGCCGAGGGCGCCTACTACGACAGCGACACGGCCGGTACCGGCCGCGTCGCAGGCTTTCCGGTCGAGAAGGTGATCGACACCGTGGGCGCCGGCGACGGCTTCGCCGCGGGCGTCGTCAGCGCGCTGCTCGAGGGATGCTCCGTGCCGGACGCGGTGCGTCGCGGCACCTGGATCGGCGCCCGCGCGGTGCAGGTGCTGGGCGACACCGAAGGCCTGCCGACGCGCACCGAACTCGAAGAGGCCGCACTGTGAATGTCCAGAGTCCGCGCAAGAAGGTCCTCGTCTTCCGCGAACTGCCCGACGACCAGCTCGCGCGGCTGCAGGCGGCGCACGACGTCACGGTCGCCAACCCGAAGCTGCCGGCACAGCGTGACGCGTTCCATGCGGCACTGGCCGAAGCGCAGGGCCTGATCGGTTCGAGCTACACCATCGACGCCGCGGTGCTCGACGCGGCGCCGAGGCTCGAGGCGATCTCCAGCGTCTCCGTCGGCGTCGACAACTACGCGCTGGCCGCGCTGCAGGCGCGCGGGATCGTGCTGTGCCACACGCCCGGCGTGCTCGACGAAACCGTGGCCGACACCGTCTTCGCATTGCTGATGGCGACCGGCCGCCGCGTCGTGGAGATGTCGAATCTGGTGCGCGAAGGCCGCTGGACGCAGAACATCGGCGAGGACCTGTTCGGCTTCGACGTCCACGGCAAGACGGTCGGCCTGCTGGGCTTCGGCCGCATCGGCCAGGCGATCGCGCGCCGCGCCGCGCTCGGCTTCGGCATGCCGGTGCTCTACCACGCGCGCCGGCCGGTCGACCTCGCCGTGCAGGCGCCGGAGCTGCGGGGCAGGGCGGTCCACACGCCGCTCGACGAACTGCTCTCACGCGCCGATTTCGTCGTCGCCATGCTGCCGCTGTCGGATGCCACGCGCGGAATGATCGACGCCGACGTGTTCGGCGCGATGAAGCCCGGTGCGGTCTTCATCAACGGCGGCCGCGGTGCGACCGTCGACGAGGCGGCGCTGGTCGCCGCGCTCGACGGAGGCCGGTTGCGCGCGGCCGGCCTCGACGTGTTCGCGAAGGAGCCGCTGCCTTCGGACTCGCCGCTGCGCACGCATCCGCGCGTCACGCCGCTGCCGCACATCGGCTCGGCCACGCACGAGACGCGGCACGCGATGGCCGAGCTCGCGACGACCAACCTGCTGCAGGCGCTCGCCGGCGAACGGCCGACCGCCGTCTTCGACACATCGGGCGTCTGAAGACCGTGGGAGTTCGCATGCCGCGGCCGCCCCTGTCGAGTTCCGGTCGGGCCACCATCGCCGACGTGGCGCTGGCGGCCGGCGTGTCGAAGGCGACGGTGTCCCGTTTCCTGAACCATCGCGAGCGGCTGCTCAGCCCGGTGATCGCGGCGCGCGTCGAGACGGCGATCGCCACGCTCGGCTTTTCGCCCAATCCGATGGCGCAGGCGCTGAGCCGCGGCCGGTCGAAGCTCATCGGCCTGATCGTGGCCGACATCACCAATCCGTATTCGGTGGCGGTGCTGCGCGGCGCCGAGAAGGCCTGCCAGGACGCCGGCTACCTGGTGATGCTGTTCAACCTCGGAAACGAATACGGCCGCGAGCGCGAGGCCATCCATGCGCTGGCGAGCTACCAGGTCGACGGCTTGATCCTGAACACGCTCGGGCGCGGCGCCGGGGCGGTGGACGCGATCACGATGCACGGCAAGCCGGCCGTGCTGGTCGACCGGCGCCATGACGGCATGGAGGCGGACTTCGTCTCGCTCGACAACGCCGGCGCGGTCGGGCTGGCGTGCGCGCACCTGCTGGAACGCGGCTGGCGCGAACTGCTCTACGTGACCGAACCCGTGCAGGGCGTGAGCACGCGACGCGAGCGCACCGGCGCGTTCGGCGAGTTCGTCGCCGCGCATGCCGACGACGGCGTGGCCGGCCAGGTCTTCGAGAGCGAGGAGGATGCCGGCGACGTGCTCGACCTGGCGCTGCGCGCGCTGCACGCACGCTCGACGCCGACACATCGCCCGGCGCTGGTCACCGGCAATGCGGTGGTGACGCTGCGCATCGCGGCGGCGATGACGCGCCTGGGCTGGCAGTTCGGGCGCGAAGTGGGATTCGTGGGTTTCGACGACCCCGATTGGGCGCCGCTGGTCGGGCCGGGGCTGAGCGCGATCGGGCAGCCGACCGACGCCATCGGGCGCGGTGCCGCCACCTGCCTGATCGAGCGCCTCCGGGGTCTGGAGGGTCCGGCGCGGCAGCTGATGCTGCCGGGACACCTGGTGGTGCGGGAATCGTCGCGGTCTGCCTGAGCAGGAGAACCTTCAGCCGATTTCGGCGATCAGCTCGATCTCGACGCAGCAGCCCATCGGGATCTGCGCCACGCCGAAGGCGCTGCGCGCATGCGCGCCTTTTTCCGGACCGAAGACTTCGGCGATCAGCTCGCTCGCGCCGTTGGTCACCAGGTGCTGTTCGTCGAAGCTGCCGGTCGAGTTGACCAGGCTCATCAGCTTGACGATGCGCGTGATCTTGTTGAGGTCGCCGACGGCCGCGTGCAGCGTGCCCAGCAAGTCGATCGCCACCGCGCGCGCCGCCGACTTGCCCTCGGCGGTCTGGACGGTCTCGCCAAGCTTGCCGACCCAGGGCTTGCCGTCCTTCTTCGCGATGTGGCCCGACAGGAAAACGAGATTGCCGGTCTTCACGAACGGCACATAGGCGGCCGCCGGTACGGAAACGGGTGGGAGCGCGATGCCGAGTGCGGCGAGCTTGTCGTAGACGTTCATGGATGCGAATCCTTCGGGTTGGAAAAAAGAGCCTGCGAGGATAGAAGGTGGCGCACGCGAGCCGGCTTCGGAGTTCTCCTGGATCTCAGGCGCGTGAGATCGGCGACGGGGACGAGTTCCGTGACGGCGACGGCGACTGCGATTGCTGAAGTTCGGCCAGCGGTCGCACCGTCACGCCGACGTCCAGCGTGTGCCGAGCGCCGCCGTGCAGCACGCCGCGCATCGGCGAGACGTCGGAGTAGTCGCGGCCGATGGCCAGCGTCACATAGTCCTCGCCCGGCTGACGCCCGTTGGTGGGATCGAAATCGGACCAGTCGCCCGGGCCGTCTTCGCCCGGCAGGTAGACCGACACCCAGGCGTGCGAGGCATCGGCGCCGATCAGGCGCGGCCGGCCGGGCGGCGGCTGCGTGAGCAGGTAGCCGCTCACGTAGCGTGCCGGCAGGCCGAGCGCGCGAAAGCAGCCGATCATGATGTGGGCGAAGTCCTGGCACACGCCCTTGCGCTGGGCCAGCGCCTCGACCGCCGGGGTGTTGATCTCGGTGCTCTGCGCGTCGTAGGTGAAATCGCGGTGGATGCGGCGCGTGAGGTCCATCGCAGCGTCGAAGGTCGCGACGCCGGCCGTGAAGCTCGGGCGGGCGTAGGCCGCGAAGTCGTCGTGGCGCGGCACGTACGGCGACGGAAAGACGAAATCCGATGCCGCATCGAAGCGCGCGCCTTTGGCATAACGAAAGCGCTCGCGTACTGTCTCCCACGGCAGCAGCCGGGCGATGTTCGTTGCCAGCACCGGGTCGAAGGTCTCGACCACGCTCACGGCCGTCACGACCAGCTCCTTGTGCGTCGTGTCGAGCGCGAAGAACGAGCGCGTGTTGCCGTAGAGATCGGGCACCTCGCCGCGCTGCGCGGGCGCCGGTTCGATCGACAGCCCATGGCTCACCAGGCGTTGCGACGCCGTGCTTCGCGGTTTGAGGTGCGCCAGGTGCTGCGCGGTCTCGACCGGCGGCGCATAGTCGTAGCGTGTTTCGTGGGTAACGTGCAGGAGCATGGCGGGCACTTGGAAAAGCCTCAGGCGCCGACGGAGCGATGCGATTCGGAGGTGAGTGTGAAGTAGCGCGTGCCGATGGCGTCGGACACGTGGTAGGCGGCCGTCGCGCAGGTGGCAAAGAGCTTGACCAGCGTCGGGTAGCCGGCGCCGGTGACCTTGCCGTCGTCCGTCTCCGGGGTCCCGGTGCTCTTGTCGCCGATTTCGCAGAGCGATTCGAGCGTCCACGATGCCGGGTCGGGCAGTTCGTACGACAGCGCGGTCAGCTTGCCCGGTGCGCTGCCGGCCAGCTTGGCGATGCGCCCGCGCAGCGTCTGCGTGACCCAGGCGAGCGAGCGCGGGTTGTCGCCGTCGAGCACCAGCAAGTCGACCAGCGTGGCCACGTCGCGGCGCTGCTGGTAGCGTGCATGGAAGGTGATGGTGCTGTCGAACAGCGCGATCACGGCCTCGAAGCCGGCCACCTCGTGCACGGCGCCACCCTCGAAGCCGGCCGCGAGCGCGTCCGACAGGAACGCCAGGCGCTCGATGTGGCGACCGATCGACAGCAGCCGCCAGGCGTCGTCGCGCGTCATGCGGTCGGTCTGGGCGCCCGTCAGGGACGCCAGTGCGGTGCTGGCCGCCTCCAGCGAGCGCTGCGCGGCGCCGATCGCGAAGCCGCTCTCGCCCGATTCGCCGGCCTGCTCGGCACTGCGGCGGATGAAGTCGGCCTCGGCGCGGACGATCTGGTTCCAGTTGTCCTGCGACAGCCGTTCGCGCACCGCGGCGGCCGCCTGCCGCACGCAGCGCAGGTTGTGGACCACGCTGCCGGCTTCGGCGTTGCCGAGGTCGGCGATCAGGCTGCGTTCGAAGACGCGGCGGGATTTCGGGCCGGCCGGCACTTCGGCCTTCACCAGGCCGTTGCGCAGCGCGAGCCGGTGCAGCCAGTCGAGCAGCGGCTGGGACGACTGGTCCTCGCCGCCGAGCAGGTCGAGCGACAAACGCGCGAGGCGCACCGCGTTCTCGGCGCGCTCGGTATAGCGGCCGAGCCAGAACATGTTCTCAGCCGCGCGGCTGGTGACCGGCGCGCGGTGCCGCGCGAGCGATGCCGGCGTCGCATGCGGATGCAGCAGCGTGGTGCGGTCGACCGCGCCGTGCGTCTGCACCCAGACGTCGGCGCTGCTGCCGCCGCGCTGCATCGAGGCGATCTGCGCGTCGGCGCCGGCCAGTCGCGCCAGGCCGCCGGGCAGCACGCGCCACGACCGCGCGCCGTCGCTCACCGCGAAGACGCGCAGCAGCACGGCGCGCGGCGAGATCTGGCCGAGGCCGCGCCCCTGCGACCAGGTCGGCATCTGCGACAGCGGCAGGTAGCTCTGCACGGTGTGCTCCTCGCCCCGGCGCAGGATGCGGCCGGCCCACTCGTCGAGCTCGCGCCGGCCCATGCGGCTGCCGAGCACCGGCTCGAAGCCGCCTTGTTCGTTATTGGGATAGGTCGACTTGATCGCGCAGTCGCGCAGCTGCGGCAATGCGGATTCGAGCGCCGCGCGTTCGCCGCACCACCAGGTCGGCAGCGCCGGAAGCTGCAGCTTCTCGCCGATCAGGCGCCGCGCCAGCGCCGGCAGAAAACCCAGCAGCGCCGGCGATTCGAGGAAGGCCGAACCCGGCATGTTCGCGACCAGCAGGTTGCCGGCGCGGATCGCGTGCAGCAGGCCGGGCACGCCGAGCGTGGAGTCGGGCCGCAGTTCGAGCGGGTCGAGGAACTGGTCGTCGAGCCGCTTGATGAGGCCGTGCACCGGGCGCAGGCCCTGCAGCGTCTTCAGGTAGACGCGCTGGTCGCGCACCGTGAGGTCGCTGCCCTCGACCAGCGTCACGCCGAGGTAGCGGGCGAGGTACGCGTGCTCGAAATAGGTCTCGTTGTACGGGCCGGGCGTGAGCAGAGCGATGTGTGGCGGCTGGCCGGCCGGGCACATGCGCTGCAGCCCTTCCATCATGGCGCCGTAGGTGGCTGCGAGACGCTGCACCTGCAGGTCCTCGAAAGCCTCGGGGAACTGGCGCGAGATCGCGAGCCGGTTTTCCAGGAGGTAGCCCAGGCCCGAGGGTGCCTGCGTGCGCTGCGAGACCACCCACCACTTGCCGTCCGGGCCGCGCGCCAGGTCGAACGCGGCGATGTGCAGCCAGGTGTCGCCCGGCGGCCTGACGCCGTGAATCGGGCGCAGGTAGCCGGGATGGCCGCGCACCAGCGCCGGTGGCAGCAGGCCTTCGGCCAGCAGCGTCTGCGGGCCGTAGACGTCGGCCATCACGCGGTCGAGCACGCGCACCCGCTGCTGCACGCCGGCCTCGATCTGCGACCAGCTTTCGGGCGAGATGATCAGCGGGAACAGGTCGAGCGACCAGGGCCGCTGCGGGCCGTCGGCATCGGCGTAGACGTTGTAGGTGACGCCGTTGTCGCGGATCTGCCGCTCCAGGCTGATCGAACGGCGCGGCAAGTCGTTGAAGCCGCCGGTGCCGAGGTGATCGAAGAAACGGCGCCAGGGCGGTGTGAGCGCGGGGCGCGGCATGGTCGGGGCGGCCTCGACCGACACCGGTGCCACAGGCGGCGATTGCGTCGCGTCGTGCAGTGCGACGGAGCCTGTCGCCTGTGGGGGCGGCCGCGACGGCGTGGGCGGCATGGCCGCGCCGCGCAGTTCGTCGTAGTGGCCGGGGGTGGAAAGCGGCGCGAGCGACGAGGCCAGTGCGGCGGGGGATTCCGCAGCCTGGGCGTCGAACAGGGATTGGTTCTGCGGTTCCACCGTCAGCGCATCTTCATGCGCGTCGCAGGTCGAGCGTGAACGGGAATTCGCGGCTGCCGGCGAGTTCGATCGTCGCCGGCGGTGTGTTCATCGGCCCCGGCGTGTGGCCCATGCGCGAGAAGCGCGAATGCCGCCGGCTTTCCGCCTCGTAGGCGTTGACCGGGAAGGTGTCGTAGTTGCGGCCGCCCGGATGCGCGACGAAATACTGGCAGCCGCCGAGCGAACGCTTCATCCAGGTGTCGACCAGGTCGAAGGTCAGCGGCGCGTGCGCGCCGATGCTCGGATGCAGCGCCGACGGCGGGTTCCAGGCCTTGTAGCGCACGCCGGCGACGAATTCGCCGGTGGTGCCGGTGGGCTGCAGCGGCAGGACCTTGCCGTTGACGGTCACGACGTGGCGGCTCTCGTTGAGGCCGGTCACGCGCACCTCGATGCGTTCGAGCGACGAATCGACGTAGCGCACCGTGCCGCCCGAGGAGCCTTCCTCGCCCATCACGTGCCATGGTTCTAGCGCGTTGCGCAGCGACAGCTCGACGCCCATCGCCTGCACCTGGCCGACCAGCGGGAAGCGGAATTCCAGGTGCGGCGCGAACCAGTCGGGATCGAACGGGAAGCCGGCCCGGCGCATCTCGGCGATCACGTCGTCGAAGTCCATTTTGACGAAGGTCGGCAGCAGGAAGCGGTCGTGCAGTTCGGTGCCCCAGCGCGTCGCCGGGGCCTTGTACGGCTCGTCCCAGAAACGGGCGATGAAGGCGCGCAGCAGCAGCTGCTGCGCGATGCTCATGCGGGCGTGCGGTGGCATCTCGAAGGCGCGCAATTCCAGCAGGCCGAGGCGGCCGGTGGACGAGTCGGGCGAATACAGCTTGTCGATGCAGAACTCGCTGCGGTGCGTGTTGCCGGTCACGTCGACCAGGATGTTGC
The DNA here is from genome assembly GCA_050954325.1 of Janthinobacterium lividum. Classification (GTDB taxonomy): domain Bacteria; phylum Pseudomonadota; class Gammaproteobacteria; order Burkholderiales; family Burkholderiaceae_C; genus Variovorax. Next base: position 209,157 of record JBPBPG010000002.1, read on the forward strand.
GCAGCGTGCGGTCGACCAGCCAGGCCGGCATGTTGGCGCCGTGGATCTCGCGGTTGCGGGCGATCTCCTTGAGCGCGATCTCCAGCTCGTAGACCTGGTCGTTGCGCGCCTCGTCGACGCGCGGCGCCTGGCTCGTCGGGCCGATGAACATGCCCGAGAACAGGTAGCTCAGAGACGGATGGTTGTGCCAGTAGAGCAGCAGGCTGGCCAGCAGTTCGGGCCGGCGCAGGAACGGGCTGTCGGCGGGCGTGGCGCCGCCCATCACGAAGTGGTTGCCGCCGCCGGTGCCGGTGTGGCGGCCGTCGGTCATGAACTTCTCGGCCGACAGGCGCGTCTCGAACGCGGCGTCGTAGAGGAATTCGGTGTGGTCGACCAGTTCTTTCCAGTTGTTCGCCGGATGGATGTTGACCTCGATCACGCCCGGGTCGGGCGTGACGGCCAGCATCTTCAGGCGCGGGTCGCGTGGCGGCGGATAGCCTTCCATCACGACCTTCAGGCCGAGCTGTTCGGAGGTCACCTCGATGGCGGAGACGAGATCGAGGTAGTCCTCCAGGCGCGCGAGCGGCGGCATGAAGATGTAGAGCACGCCCGATGCGCTGCCGACCTTCTCGGCGGCCGGACCGTTGGCGCGGCGCGGATCGCGCACCTCGACGCACAGCGCGGTGCGTGTGACCCAGGGTGCGGATTCGCCGCGGCGCGGCTGGCGCGCGCTGGTCGGGTCGGTGCCGGGCGCCGGTGATCCGGTCGCGGTACCGGCACCGGATGCGTTCGATGAATTGGCGAGGGCCGAAGCCGAAGCCGCCCGGGCTTCCTGCATGCGCACGGCCACAGGGGAGGTCGGCGGCGCGCCGAACGCGTAGGGCACCGCGCCCAGGTCGGCGCCGGTCGGCGTGCCGGCGGGCGCCGCCGGATAGCGGGCGCGGTAGTCGTTCGCGCTCGGCAGCTCGCCACGCGGTGCGGTCGGGTCGCGGTCGATCTGGTAGGGGTAGTCGCCCTTGCTTGCCCACGGCTGGGAGTCGAGCGGCAGGCGGTAGCCCATCGGCGAATCGCCGGGAATCAGGAACAGACGGTCGTCGCGCATGAACCACGGGCCGGTCTTCCAGCCCGGGCCTTCGACGGCCGGCGCGTCCGCGTCGGCAGGCTCGATCGGCAGCATGTAGCCGATGACCGCGTCGAGCTTCTGCGTGAAGACGCGGCGCAGGCGCACGCGCTCGAGTTCGTCGTCGAGCTTGGAGTCGAACGGATCGACGTTCACCGGCAGCCGGCGTTCGCGCCAGAGGTAGTAGAAGGTGTCTTCGTAGCCCGGCAGGATGTAGCGCTCGGTGATGCCCAGGCGGTGCGCCAGCACGGTCGTGAAGCGGCGCGCGTCTTCGCTGGTGTAGTGCGTCGGCGTGCGCTCGTCGGTGAAGAGTTCCGGGTTGTGCCAGAGCGGCTGTCCGTCGGCGCGCCAGAAGATCGACAGCGCCCAGCGCGGCAGCTGCTCGCCCGGATACCACTTGCCCTGGCCGAAATGCAGGAAGCCGCCCTCGCCGTATTCGGCCCGCAGCTTCTGCACGAGCTCGGTCGCGTAGCCGCGTTTGGTCGGGCCCAGGGCCTCGGTGTTCCACTCGGGCGCGTCGCGGTCGGTGGTGCAGACGTAGGTCGGCTCGCCGCCCATCGTCAGGCGCACGTCGCCGGCCACCAGGCGCTTGTCGACCGCCTCGCCGAGCGCGAGGATCTCGGCCCACTGGCTGTCGGTGTAGGGCTTGGTCACGCGCGGCGATTCGTGGATGCGCGTGACGACCATCTCGTGGCCGAATTCGACCTCGGCATCGTCGACCACGCCTTCGATCGGCGCGGCGCTCGAAGGCGTCGGCGTGCAGGCGAGCGGAATGTGGCCCTCGCCGGCCATCAGGCCGGAGGTGGCGTCCAGGCCGATCCAGCCGGCGCCGGGCAGGTACACCTCGCACCAGGCGTGCAGGTCGGTGAAGTCGACCGTGGTGCCGCTCGGGCCGTCGAGCGCCTTGACGTCCGGCGTGAGCTGGATCAGGTAGCCGGAGACGAAGCGCGCGGCCAGGCCCATGTGGCGCAGCAGCTGCACCAGCAGCCAGCCGGAGTCGCGGCACGAACCGCTGCCGCTGGTGAGCGTTTCCTCGGGCGTCTGTACCCCCGGCTCCATGCGGATCAGGTAGGTGACGTCGGACTGCACCTGCTGGTTGATGCCGACCAGGAAGTCGATCGTGCGCTTCTCGGTGCGATCGATCTTGGCCAGGTAGGCCTCTACCAGCGGCGTCGTCGCGTCGGCGACCAGGTACTGGGCGAGTTCCTCGGCCTGCTCGGCGCTGTACTTGAACGGGAAGTTCTCGGCCTGCGGCTCGAGGAAGAAGTCGAACGGGTTGTAGACCGCCATCTCCACCACGAGGTCGACCGTGACCTTGAATTCGCGCGTCTTCTCCGGAAAGACGAGGCGCGCCTGGTAATTGGCGAACGGATCCTGCTGCCAGTTGACGAAGTGCTGCTCGGGCTCGATGCGCAGCGAGTAGGAAATCACGTTGCTGCGGCAGTGCGGCGCGGGACGCAGGCGAACGACCTGCGGGCCCAGTTGCACCGGTCGGTCGTACTTGTAGTGGGTGACGTGGTGGAGGGCAGCGTGAATGGACATTTTTGGGGGGTGGCGTCTTGGTGCGTCGGAGTGCCTCGGGCGACACGCATACTAGCCCACGAACAAAGCAATTAGCGCGCCATAACGTGCGCGCACAGGGAGCGGATTCGCATGCAGATCAGGGGAAACACGGTCCCGGGCGGCAGCCTGGGCGGCCGCGGCGGCAATGCGGGCTTCGCCATGCTTGCCGGATCGATCGCGGGCACGGCGATGCAGTTGCGGCAGGCGATGCTGTGGGATGCGGCGCTCTATGCGGGGCTGGTGGCGTGCGCGGTGGCCGGCTGGTTCCTCGTGCGCAAGGCGGATGGGCGCTCTAGGCTGGCCGTGGCGCTGCTGCTCGGCGCGATGGCCGGATTCGGCGCGACCGGCTGGCGGGCCGATGCCTATGCCGATGACGCGCTCGACCCCGCCTTCGAAGGCCGTGATGTGCAGGTGGTCGGCGTCGTGGCGCAGATGCCGCAGGTCGGCGAGGCCGGTATCCGGTTCATGATGGACGTCGAATCGGTGTCCTGGGCCGCAGGCGGTGCCGCACCGCTGCCGCCGATGCCGCCGCGCCTTGCGCTGGGCTGGTATGCGAGCGGCACGGGCCTCTGGGGCCGGGGCGCGACGGAATCGTCGCCGGGCACCGCGGGCGCCGCGCCGGGACCGTTGCATGCGGGCGAGCGCTGGCGGCTCGCGGTGCGGCTGAAGGCGCCGCACGGCACGCTCAATCCTTATGGGTTCGACCAGGAACTGTGGATGTGGGAGCAAGGCGTCGCCGCGAGCGGCTACGTGCGCACCGGCAGCCGCGACGCCGCACCCGAACGGCTCGGCGCCGGCTGGGCGCATCCGGTCGAACGTGCCAGGGAGCAGGTGCGCGACGCGATCTTCGCGCGCGTCGACGACCGCCGCCGCGCCGGCGTGATCGCGGCGCTGGTCACCGGCGACCAGGCCGCCATCGAGCGCGCCGACTGGGACGTGTTCCGCGCCACCGGCGTCGCGCACCTGGTCGCGATCTCGGGCCTGCACATCACGATGTTCGCGTGGCTCGCCGCGCTGGCCATCGGTTGGGCCTGGCGCCGCAGCACGCGCGCGATGCTGTGGTGGCCGGCTCCGAAGGCCGCGCTCGCGGGTGGCGTCGTGCTCGCGGGGCTCTATGCGCTCTTCAGCGGCTGGGGCGTGCCGTCGCAGCGCACGGTGTGGATGCTGGCGACGGTCGCGCTGCTGCGGCTGTCGGGGCGGCGCTGGCCCTGGCCGTTCGTCTGGCTGCTCACGTTCTCGGTGGTGGTCGCCGTCGATCCGTGGGCGCTGATGCAAGCGGGTTTCTGGCTCAGCTTCGTGGCCGTCGCGGCGCTGTTCGCGACCGATGCGGCGCAGGCGGGAATGTCGCAGAAGGGATGGCGCCAGCACGCGCTGCGCACGGCACGCGAGCAGGGCGTCGTCACGCTGGCGCTCACGCCGCTGACGCTGCTGCTGTTCCAGCAGGTGTCGGCGGTCGGGCTGGTCGCCAATGCGCTGGCGATTCCGTGGGTGACGCTGGTCGTCACGCCGCTGGCGATGCTCGGCGTCGCGCTGCCGATGTTCTGGGACGCGGCGGCGCACGCCGTGCAAGCGATGGCGTCGGTGCTGCAGTGGCTCGCGGCATTGCCGTTCGCGACCCTGTCGATGGCCGCGCCGCCGCTCTGGCTGGCAACGGCCGGCGTCGCGGGCGGCGTTCTGCTCGCGATGCGTCTGCCTGCCGCCTTGCGACTGCTGGGTCTGCCGCTGCTGCTGCCGGTGCTGCTGTGGCAGGCGCCGCGTCCGATGCCGGGCGAGTTCGAACTGCTCGCCGCCGACATCGGGCAGGGCAACGCGGTACTCCTGCGCACCGCGACGCACAGCCTGCTCTACGACGCCGGGCCGCGCTACAGCCTGGAGAGCGACGCCGGCCATCGCGTGCTGGTGCCGCTGCTGCGCGCGCTGGGCGAGCGGCTCGACCTTGTCGTGCTCAGCCACCGCGACAGCGACCACACCGGCGGCGCGGCCGCGGTGCTGGCGATGCAACCGCAGGCCGCGCTGCTCGGCTCGATCGAGGCGAGCCATCCGCTGCAGACGCTGCGACCGGCGCTGCGCTGCGTCGCCGGCCGGCGCTGGACCTGGGACGGCGTCGACTTCGAGGTGCTGCATCCGCTCGCGGGCGAGGAGGTGCAAGGCGCGGGTTCGCCCAAATCCAACGCCGTCTCCTGCGTGCTTCGCATCGGCAACGGCCGCGCCGCGGTGCTTCTGGCCGGCGACATCGAACGAGCGCAGGAACTGGCGCTGGTGGCGCGCAGCGACCCGGCAGTGCTTCGCGCCGACGTGTTGCTGGTGCCGCATCACGGCAGCAAGACGTCGTCGAGCGCCGAACTGCTGGCGGCGGTCCGGCCGACGCTGGCCGTGGTGCAGGCAGGCTATCGCAACCGTTTCGGGCATCCGGCAGGCCAGGTGCTCTCGCGCTACGCGCAGAGCGGCATCGCAGTGGTCGACTCGCCGCATTGCGGCGCTGCGCGCTGGAGCAGCCCGGCGCCGCAGCAGGTGTCGTGCGAGCGACAGATCGAGCGGCGTTATTGGCAGCATCGTCTGCCTTGACTGCCGGCCCGCACGTTCGCAAACATGACGGATGGGCGGAAACCGGCTTTCGGTGGCCTTGAACTTGCTAAGCTATGACTCAGGAGAAACGGTCGTTCCATGCACAAATTCGATGAGATGTACGAGCAGCTGCCCTACGCCGGCGCTGCGATCCGCGGCCACTACCAGCGCTACGACCAGTGGCTGGCGAGACAGCCGGGCGAGCTGATGCGATCGCGGCGCGAGGAGGCCGAGATGATCTTCCGCCGCGTCGGCATCACCTTCGCCGTGTACGGCGCCAAGGACGAGGACGGCTCGGGCACGGAGCGACTGATTCCCTTCGACCTGCTGCCGCGCATCATTCCCGCCCACGAGTGGGAGAGCATGGAGGAGGGCCTGGTGCAGCGCGTCACGGCGCTCAACCGCTTCATCTACGACGTCTACCACGACCAGGACATCGTCAAGGCCGGCATCGTGCCGATCGAGCAGATCCGCGACAACGCGCAGTTCCGCCCCGAGATGATGGGCGTCACGGTGCCCAACAACATCTACTCGAACATCTCCGGCATCGACATCGTGCGCGCGCCCGATGCCGACGGCAACGGCGAGTACTACGTGCTGGAGGACAACCTGCGCGTGCCCAGCGGCGTGAGCTACATGCTGGAAAACCGCAAGATGATGATGCGGCTGTTTCCGGACCTGTTCAGCCAGAACCGGATCGCGCCCGTCGCCCATTACCCAGACCTGTTGCTCGAGACCCTGCGCGCCAGCGCGCCGCCGGCCACGGCCGAGCCGACCGTCGTCGTGCTCACGCCCGGCATGTACAACAGCGCCTATTTCGAGCACGCGTTCCTCGCGCAGCAGATGGGCATCGAGCTGGTCGAGGGGCAGGACCTTTTCGTCAAGGACGACTTCGTCTACATGCGCACCACGCGCGGGCCGCGCCGGGTCGACGTCATCTACCGCCGCGTCGACGACGACTTCCTCGACCCCGAGGTCTTCAAGCCCGATTCGACGCTCGGCTGCGCCGGCCTCATGCGCGCCTACCGCGCCGGCAACGTCGCGATCTCGAACGCCGTGGGCACCGGCGTGGCCGATGACAAGTCGATCTACCCGTACGTGCCGAAGATGATCGAGTTCTACCTCGGCGAGAAACCGATCCTGAAGAACGTGCCGACCTACATGTGCCGCAACAAGGACGACCTGCAGTACACGCTCGACAACATGAAGGACCTGGTGGTCAAGGAAGTGCACGGTGCCGGCGGCTACGGCATGCTGATCGGCCCGGCATCGACGCAGGCCGAGATCGAGGACTTCAAGCGCGCCGTGATCGCCAAGCCCGACGGCTACATCGCGCAGCCCACGCTCAGCCTGTCGACCTCGCCGACCTTCGTCGAGGCCGGCATCGCGCCGCGCCACATCGACCTGCGGCCCTTCGTGCTGTCGGCCAAGGAAGTGCAGATGGTGCCGGGCGGCCTGACGCGCGTGGCGCTCAAAGAAGGCTCGCTGGTCGTGAATTCGTCGCAGGGCGGCGGTACCAAGGACACCTGGATCCTCGAGTCCGAGCGCCGCACGCCCAAGGCGCAAACGCAGGCCCAGACCCAGACCCAGACGCAAACGCCATCGGCGGCTTGAAGACAAGAAGACACGGAGAAGCCCCAGATGCTGTCACGCACCGCCGATCACCTCTACTGGATGTCGCGCTACACCGAGCGGGCCGAGAACACGGCCCGCATGCTCGACGTCAACTACCAGACGTCGCTGCTGCCGCAGTCCGCCGAAGTCGCCAAGTTCGGCTGGCAGGGCCTGCTGTCGATCAGCGAACTGCTGCCGGCCTACGACAAGAAATACGACCGCATCACGCCCGACGACGTGATGGAGTTCATGGTCAAGGACGAGGAGAACCCGTCGTCGATCATGTCCTGCCTGCGGGCCGCCCGCGAGAACGCGCGCGCCGTGCGCGGCGCGCTCACGACCGAGGCCTGGGAGACTCAGAACACGACCTGGCTCGACGTCAACCGCATGCTGCGCGCCGGCGATTTCGAACGCGACCCGGCGCGGTTTTTCGAGTGGGTGAAGTTCCGCTCGCACCTCTCGCGCGGCGTCACGCTGGGCACGATGCTGCAGGACGAGGCGTTCTACTTCGCGCGGCTCGGCACCTTCCTCGAACGCGCCGACAACACGGCACGCCTGGTCGACGTCAAATTCCATGCGCTCAACAGCGAATTCTTCGGCACCGCGACCGAGGAGGACCAGGAATACGATTTCTATCACTGGAGCGCGATCCTGCGCAGCGTGTCGGCCTTCGAGACGTACCGCAAGGTCTACCGCGACGTGATCAAGCCCGAACGCGTGGCCGAGCTGCTGATTCTGCGCGCCGACATGCCGCGCTCGCTGCACCACAGCCTGTACGAAGTGGTGAGCAACCTCGCGAAGGTCCACAACGACCAGAGCGCCGAGACGCAACGCCGCGCCGGCAAGCTGCTGGCCGACCTCCAGTACGCGCGCGTCGACGAGATCCTCGCGACCGGGCTGCATGCGTACCTGACGCAGTTTCTGGATCGCGTGAACGAGCTCGGCGGCCGGATCAGCCAGGACTTTCTGGTTCCCGCGGTGAACTGATCGATACCTTTCACTTAGGCTTCGAGAGAGCCTTGAAGAAGCTCTAGTACCTTTACCTGCACTCGCTGTCAGGGGCGCCTGTGGGTACAGGTATGTTCGCTCCCGGCCGGACGAAGCATCCGGCGACAGGGAGGCGAATGAGCCAAGAAGTTGCCCGCGCGCAGCGCCATGGCGCGCTCGATGCGCTGTGCGCGATCGCGCGTTTTCACCAGATCGCAGCCGACCCGCAGACGCTCGCGCACCGGCTCGGCATCGGTTCGGACGACGATGTCGATGCGGCCACGCTACTGCGCGCCGCAGCGCGACTGGGCCTTCGCGCCAAGCGCAGCCGCAGCACCGTCGCCCGGCTCGAGCAGATTCCGTTGCCAGCGTTGGCGGCGCTTCGCGATCCGGACGGCGCCGAGCGCTTCGTGATCCTGGCGCGCTGCGATGCGCAGCGTGTGCTGCTGCAAGACCCGGCGCTCGGCGGCGGCAGTCCCGTCGTCGAGCCGATCGACACCTTCGCCGCCCACTGGACGAGCGAGGTCATTCTCTTGACCAGCCGCGCCACCGTCGCCGACGCGCTCGCCAGGTTCGACTTCAGCTGGTTCATCCCCAGCCTCGTCAAGTACCGCCGCCTGCTCGCCGAAGTGCTCGGCATCGGCTTCGTGCTGCAGCTCTTCGCACTCGTCAGCCCGCTGTTCTTCCAGGTCGTGATGGACAAGGTGCTCGTGCACCGCGGCGTCACCACGCTCGACGTGCTCGTCATCGGCCTGGTCGTGGTCGTCGTCTTCGAGAGCGTGCTCAACGGCCTGCGCGGCCTACGTCTCGGCCAGCTTCAGGACGCAGAACATCGCCAGCTGGGGGCATGAAGGCGTCAACCTGATCGGCAAGCTGGTGAACGCCGCCACGCTCTGGTACGGCGCCCATCTGGTGATGGACAACCAGCTCACCGTCGGCCAGTTCGTGGCCTTCAACATGTTCGCCCAGCGCGTGGCCCAGCCCATCATGCGCATGGCCCAGCTCTGGACCGACTTCCAGCAGACCGGCATCTCGATGGCGCGGCTGGGCGACATCCTCAACACCCGGCGCCGCCCAGGCGCAACTCGGCGCCGAATGGAGCAATATCAACGCGAAGCTGGCGAAGTTCGCCTCCGAGCTGGCCCGACGCCAGGCCGAGATCGCGACCGTGCGCGAGATGGTCGCCAAGCTGGAGACCACCGTCCCCATCGCCAGCTAGCGGGAAGCCGACTTCAAGCAACTTGCCGATCAAGGGTTCATGTCCAGTCACGCGAACCAGGACCGCACCCGCGAGCGCATCGAGCTCGAACGCGACTTATCGACCCAACTCGCCCGCCTCGCCGAAGCCAACGCCACCTTGCACGAAAGCGAGAACACCCGCGCGGCTTATCTGGCCGAGACGCGCCGCAGCCTGAGCGAGCGCGAGGCGCAGGGCGAACTCAAGCGCCTGCAAGGCACGCAGGAGCACGCCAAGGCGATGCAGCGGGAAAAGCTCGCGACGCTGACTGCGCCAGTCAAAGGCGTCGTGCAGCAACTGGCCGTGCACACCGAAGGCGGCGTCGTGACGGAAGCGCAGCCGCTGATGGTGATCGTGCCGGAGGACGCGAACGTGACAGCCGAGGTGACGCTGGAAAACAAGGACATCGGCTTCGTGAGCGTCGGGCAGGAAGCGGAGATCAAGCTGGAGACGTTCACGTTCACGCGCTACGGGACGGTGACGGCGACCGTGAAGACGGCGACGGGGGATGCGGTGAACGACGAGAAACGGGGGGCGATTTTTCCGGTGACGCTGAGTCTGGGAAAAACGACCATCGATGTGGATGGGAAGACTGCTCACCTGAGTCCGGGGATGAACGTGACGGCAGAGATCAAGACGGGGCGCAGGCGGGTGATCGAGTTTCTGTTGAGTCCGGTGCAGCGGGCGGTGGGGGTTGGACTGAGCGGTGACGATATATATGTCGGCGACAACGCAGCCAATAGATTTTCAGCAGGCGCAGGCAATGACCGCGTGTACGGTGGTGCTGGCGCAGATACCTTGTCAGGGGACGCTGGAAACGCCACGCTTCTTGGTGGGCTCGACAACGATCTGCTGGATGGGCGGTGTGGGTGATGATATTTTGATCGGTGGCAAAGGCAACGACACGCTCAATGGCGGGGCCGGCGACGACACCTATGTCTTCAACAAGGGCGATGGCGCCGACACGATCAACGATTACGACTATTCACAGGGCAGCAGCGACACGTTGTCGATTTCCAATGTGGCCAGCAATCAACTCTGGTTCGCCAAGTCCGGAAACGATCTGCTCGTCAGCGTGATCGGCGCCACCGATTCGATGAAGGTCCAGAACTGGTACTCGGGCGACTCCTGCCATGTCGAAAAGATCCAGACGGGCGATGGCAAGCTGCTGCTCGACACTCAGGTGCAGAACCTGGTGCAGGCGATGGCTGGTTTTGCACCGCCGGCTGCCGGTCAGACCACACTGCCTGCCAATTATCAGACCAGCCTCGACAGCGTCATCGCGGCCAACTGGCACTGAGCCGCAGGCAGCAAGCGGCTGAGCTTGCGCAGGCGACGACGTTTGGTCAGCTCCGTTCAAACCGTCGTCGCCTGCCGCACGGCCCGCTCCCACCGCGCCATCGCTTCTTCCGCCTGCGCGCGTGCCATCGTCGGCATGAAGCGCCGCTCCACGCGCCAGAGCGCCGACAGCTGTTCGAGATCCTTGAAGTAGCCGGTAGACAAGCCCGCGAGGCACGCCGCCCCCAGCGCCGTGGTCTCCGTCACCTCCGGCCGCAGCACCGGGATGCCGAGCAGGTCGGCCTGGAACTGCATCAGCAGGTCGTTCACGCAGGCGCCGCCGTCCACCCGCAGTTCGGCTACCGGCGCGCCGCCCGCGGCGACCGCGTCGCGGCTCATCGCCTGAAGCAGCGCGGCGCTCTGGTAGGCGATGCTTTCCAGGGCGGCGCGCGCGATGTGCGCGACGGTCGTGCCGCGCGTGAGGCCGGTGATCGTGCCGCGCGCCTCGGCGTTCCAGTAGGGCGCGCCCAGGCCGGTGAAGGCCGGCACCATCATCACGCCGCCGGCATCGGGCACGCTTTCGGCCAGGCCCTGCACTTCGGCGCTGCCCTTGATGGCCTGCAGGCCGTCGCGCAGCCACTGCACCACCGCGCCGCCGACGAAGACGCTGCCTTCCATCGCGTACTGCGGTGCGGCGGGGCGCGTCTGCGCGGCGCTGGTAACCAGGAGGCCGTTGCGCGACGGCTGGAATGCAGCACCGGTGTGCATCAGGAGGAAGCAGCCCGTGCCGTAGGTGTTCTTGGCCATGCCGGGCCCGAAGCAGGCCTGGCCGAAGAGGGCGCTCTGCTGGTCGCCCGCGACGCCGCCGATCGGCAGCGAACGGCCGAGCAGTCCGGTGTCGGTGTCGGCGAAGTGCGCGCTGGACGGCTTCACGTCGGGCATCAGCGATGCGGGGATGTCGAGCGCGCGCAGCAGGTCGGCGTCCCAGGCGTTGTCGTGCACGTTGAACAGCATCGTGCGCGAGGCGTTGGTGACGTCGGTGACGTGCACCTTGCCGCCGGTGAGCTGCCAGATGAGCCAGCTGTCGACGGTGCCGAAGGCCAGTTCGCCGCGCTCGGCCTGCGCGCGCGCGCCGGGCACGTTGTCCAGCAGCCAGCGCAGCTTGGTGCCCGAGAAGTAGGCATCCACGATCAGGCCGGTCTTGTCGCGGATGGTGTCGGCCAGGCCGTCCTCGCGCAGCCGGGCGCACAGGGGCTCGGCCCGCCGGTCCTGCCAGACGATCGCGTGGTGCACCGGCTGGCCGGTCTTCCGGTTCCACAGCAGCGTGGTCTCGCGCTGGTTGGTGATGCCGATCGCATGGATGTCGGCTGCGGTCAGCTTCGCCTTGTCGAGCACTTCGCGCGCGGTCGCGAGCTGGGCGCGCCAGATCTCCATCGGATCGTGCTCGACCCAGCCGGGCTGCGGATAGATCTGCGGCAGTTCGCGCTGCGTGACGGCGACGATGCGGCCTTCGCGGTCGAAGACGATGCTGCGCGAGCTGGAGGTGCCCTGGTCGAGGGCGAGGAGGTAGCTGGTCATGGCAGGGAGTGGGTTCGGGCGCCTAGGCCTCGCGTGCGATCTCGAGCTGCACCTTCGCGCCCTCGAGCAGGGCGGGAAAGGGCGCGGGCGGCTCGGCATCGGTGAACAGCCGGTCGATCTGCGACAGCGTGCCCAGCTGGATCATCGCGTGACGCTCGAACTTGCTCGCGTCGGCGGCCAGCCAGACCTCGCGCGCCTGGGAAATGATGGTCTGCGCGACCTTCACCTCGCGCAGGTCGAAGTCGCGCAGCGAGCCGTCGGACTCGATGCTCGACACGCCGATGAGCGCGATGTCGACCTTGAACTGGCGGATGAAGTCGATCGTCGCCTCGCCGACCACGGCCCGGTCGCGCGCACGCACCGAGCCGCCCGCCACGATCACCTCGCAGGCGGCGTTGCCGCTCAGGATGGTCGCGACGTTCAGGTTGTTGGTGATCACGCGCAGCCCGGTATGGCGCATCAGCTCGCGGGCGATGGCCTCGGTGGTGGTGCCGATGTTGAGGATCAGCGAGCAGTCGTTGGGCACGCGCTCGGCCACGGCGCGCGCGATGCGCGCCTTGCCGTCGGCGTTGAGCGAGGCGCGCTGCTGGTAGGCGATGTTCTCGGTGGTGGACCGCGGCATGCGCACGCCGCCGTGGAAGCGCGTCAGCAGTCCTTCGTCGGCCAGCCGCTGCACGTCGCGCCGCACGGTCTGCAGCGTGACGCCGAGCATGTCGGCGAGCTCTTCCACCGTCGCCGAGCCGCGGTTGCGAACGGTGTCGAGCAGGTTGAGCTGGCGGGGATTGGAGTTCACGTGGGAGATTGAAGCGTATCGAAACACCGGACAGTGACTTTAGAACGAAAAAAAACGAATCGACCTAAGGGAAAACTATGACGAAAATCGCGCATGAAGGAACCAGAATGAAGCAATACGAAAACAACGAAGCCAATGCCTTGACCGCCGTCACTCCTGTTGCGCCACCCGCTTCCGCCCGGCCGGCCGATTGCGACGTCCTCGTGATCGGCGGTGGCATCAACGGTTGCGGCATCGCACGCGATCTCGCAGGGCGCGGCTGGCGCGTGATGCTGTGCGAGAAGGACGATCTCGCCTCGCACACCTCGTCGTCGTCGACCAAGCTGATCCACGGCGGCTTGCGCTATCTCGAGTATTACGAGTTCGCATTGGTGCGCAAGGCGTTGCAGGAGCGCGAGGTGCTGCTCAAGAGCGCGCCGCACATCATGTGGCCGCTGCGCTTCGTGATGCCGCACGACCCGAGCACGCGGCCGGCCTGGATGATCCGCATCGGCCTGTTCCTCTACGACCATCTGGCCAAGCGCGAGGTGCTGCCCGGTTCGCGCGGCATCGACCTGCGCACCCACGTGGCCGGCAAGCCGCTCAAGCCCCTCTACAAGCGTGGTTTCGTGTACTCCGACGGCTGGGTCGACGATGCGCGGCTGGTGCTGCTCACTGCCGTCGACGCGCGCTCGCGCGGCGCCGAAATCCTGACCCGCACGCGCTGCATCAGCGCCCAGCGACAGGCCGACGGCTGGACCGCCGTCCTCGACGGCCCGGGCGGTCGGCGCGCCGTGCGCGCCCGCGCCGTGGTGAACGCAGCCGGTCCGTGGGCCGAGTCCTTTCTGCGCGGCGTGGCGCATTCGGCGCAGGGCGAGCAGATGGCGACCAAGAGCCTGCGCCTGGTCAAGGGCAGCCACCTGGTCGTCAAGCGGCTCTTCGAGCACGACCACGCCTACATCTTCCAGAGCCCCGACAAGCGGATCATCTTCGCGATTCCGTACCAGGACGACTTCACGCTGATCGGCACCACCGACATCGAGCTGCAGGGCGACGACCCCGGCGCCGCGAAGATCGGCGAGGACGAGATCGTCTACCTGTGCGAGCAGGTCAGCCGCTATTTCGAGAAACCGGTGACACCGGCCGACGTGGTCTGGACCTACTCGGGCGTGCGTCCGCTGCTCGACGACGCCTCGGGCGATCCGTCGGCCGTCACGCGCGACTACCTGCTCGAAACCAACACCGCCGGCGCGCCGCTGCTGTCGGTGTGGGGCGGCAAGATCACCACTTTCCGCAAGCTGGCCGAGGACGCGGCCGACGAGGTCGGGAAGATGCTCGGGCAGGACCGCGTGCAGCGCCCCGCCTGGACCGACGATGCCTTCCTGGCCGGCGGAGACCTCTCCGGATGGATCGGTCCGCCCGTCAAGGGCGCACGTCCCGCGGACGAGTTCGAGCGCTTCGTCGCTGCGGTACAGGCGCGCTGCACGTGGCTGCCGCCGGCCATCGCGCGTCGCCTCGCACGGGCCTACGGCGCGCGCGTCGGAGAACTGGTCGGCGACGCCGCATCGATGGCCGACATGGGGGCGGAGGTGGCGCCGGGACTGCACGAGCGCGAGCTTCGTTTCATGCAGGACAAGGAATGGGTGCAGACCGGCGACGATGCGCTCTGGCGCCGTTCCAAGCTGGGCCTGCATTACACGCCCGCGCAGCGCATGGCTGTCGATGCATGGCTGAAGACGCACGAGAAGAACTGAAGAACGCTGGAAGAACCGGGGAAGACGGATGCAACTGACACTCGAGCGCGTCACCAAGAAGGTCGGCGCGCAGACCTGGCTCTACGAGCAGAGCATCGCGCCACGCAGCGGCGCGGTGACGGTGCTGCTCGGCGCCACGCAGGCCGGCAAGACCAGCCTGATGCGCCTCATGGCAGGACTCGATGCGCCCAGCGAAGGCAAGGTCCTGGTCGACGGCAAGGACGTGACCGGCATGCCGGTGCGCGAACGCAACGTGGCCATGGTCTATCAGCAGTTCATCAACTACCCGTCGCTGACCGTGGCCGACAACATCGGCTCGCCGCTCAGGCTGCGCGGCGAGAAGGACGTCGACGCGCAGGTGCGTGCGCTGGCCGACAAGCTGCACATCGGCATGTTCCTCGAAAGGCTGCCGGCCGAGCTGTCCGGCGGCCAACAGCAGCGCGTGGCGCTCGCTCGCGCACTGGCGAAGAACGCCCCGCTGATGCTGCTCGACGAGCCGCTGGTGAACCTCGACTACAAGCTGCGCGAAGGGCTGCGCGAGGAATTGACGCAGCTTTTCGCGAACGGCGATTCGACCGTGATCTATGCCACGACCGAACCTGGCGAAGCCTTGCTGCTCGGCGGTTACACGGCGGTGATGGACGCGGGTGAACTGCTTCAGTACGGGCCGACCTCGGAGGTGTTCCACGAGCCGAAGTCGCTGCGCGTCGCGCGCGCCTTCAGCGATCCGCCGATGAACCTGCTGGCCGGCGATGCCGTCGAAGGCGGCGTGCAAATGGCCGGCGGACCGAAGCTGGCGTTGTCGGTGCCGGCCGATGCTTCCGGCGCACTCACCGTCGGACTGCGTTCGGGTGCGCTGCACGTCGAGCAGGCGCAAGGCGATTTCGCACTGCCCGGCAAGGTCGAGTTGGCCGAGATTTCGGGCTCGGACACCTTCGTGCACGTGCACACCGCCGTCGGCGAACTGGTGGCGCAGCTGACCGGCGTGCACCGTTTCGAACTGGGTGCGCCGCTCACGCTCTATTTCAGTGCATCGCAGGCGTATGTCTTCGACGCTGCGGAACGGCTCGTGGTGGCGCCCCGCTGGCGCAAGGAGCACTGACATGGCGCGCATCGATCTCGACCTCGCGCACGCCTATCGTGCCAATCCGCAGCAGGACAGCGACTATGCGCTGATGCCGCTGAAGATGAGCTTCCGCGACGGCGGCGCCTATGCTTTGCTCGGCCCTTCGGGCTGCGGCAAGACGACCATGCTCAACATCATCTCGGGCCTGGTGGCGCCGTCGCACGGCAGCGTCACCTTCGACGGCCGCGACATGACCAGGGCCAGCCCGCAGGAACGCAACATCGCGCAGGTGTTCCAGTTCCCGGTGATCTACGACACCATGACCGTGGCGGAGAACCTTGCCTTCCCGCTGCGCAACCGCAAAGTGCCCGAAGCGCAGATCAGGAAGCGCGTCGGCGAAATCGCCGAGATGCTCGACATGAGCGGCCAGCTCGACCAGCGCGCCGCCGGCTTGGCCGCCGACGCGAAACAGAAGATCTCGCTGGGTCGCGGTCTGGTGCGCAGCGACGTGTCGGCGGTGCTCTTCGACGAGCCGCTGACGGTGATCGATCCGCACCTCAAATGGCAGTTGCGGCGCAAGCTCAAGCAGATCCACCGCGAACTCGGGCTCACGCTGATCTACGTCACGCACGACCAGGTCGAGGCGCTCACCTTCGCCGAAGAAGTGGTCGTGATGACGCGCGGCAAGGCGGTGCAGGTCGGCAGCGCCGAAGCGCTGTTCGAGCGGCCGGCCCACACTTTCGTCGGCCATTTCATCGGCTCGCCCGGCATGAACTTCCTGCCGGCGCGCAGCGGAGGCGATACGCTCGATGTCGGCGGTCTCGTGCTGTCGTCGCTGCGTTCGCTTCCCGAGGGCGAACTGCGGATCGGCATCCGCCCCGAATATTTGCGCATCGCCGAACCCAATGCCGCCGGCGCGGTGTCGGCCGTCGTCACGCAGGTGCAGGACGTCGGCACGCACGCGATGCTGAGTGCCGATGCGGGCGGCAGCAAACTGAAGGCGCGGCTGCATTCCGACGCGGCGTTGCCGGCCGTCGGCGACACCGTCTGGCTGCGGGTGCTCGACGTCCACACCTGCTACTACAAGAACGAGGAGCTCGTGGCATGAGCACGACGACGAAGCCCGTGAACCAAAAGGCCTGGTGGCTGATCCTGCCGGTGCTGATCTGCGTCGCCTTCTCGGCCATCGTGCCGCTGATGACGGTGGTGAACTACTCGGTGCAGGACATCATCTCGCCCGAGCGTCGCGTCTTCGTCGGCACCGAATGGTTCGCCGCGGTGATGCGTGACGACGAGTTGCATTCGGCACTGCTGCGCCAGCTGGGCTTCTCGTTCTCGGTGCTGCTGGTGGAGATTCCGCTGGGCATCGCGCTGGCGTTGTCGATGCCTGCCAAGGGCTGGAAGTCGTCGGCGGTGCTGGTGACGATCGCGTTGTCGCTGCTCATTCCATGGAACGTGGTGGGCACCATCTGGCAGATCTACGGCCGTGCCGACATCGGCCTCCTGGGCTACACGCTGCAGAAGATCGGCATCGACTACAGCTACACCGGCAACGCGACCGATGCCTGGCTCACCGTGCTGGTGATGGACGTGTGGCACTGGACGCCGCTGGTCGCGCTGCTCGGCTTCGCGGGCCTGCGCTCCATCCCCGACGCCTACTACCAGGCCGCGCGGATCGACGGCGCGAGCAAGTTCGCGGTGTTCCGCTACATCCAGCTGCCGAAGATGCGCGGCGTGCTGATGATCGCGGTGCTGCTGCGTTTCATGGACAGTTTCATGATCTACACCGAGCCGTTCGTGCTGACCGGAGGCGGTCCGGGCAACGCGACGACTTTCCTGTCGCAGTACCTGACGCAGAAGGCGGTGGGGCAGTTCGACCTCGGTCCTGCGGCCGCGTTCTCGCTGATCTACTTCTTGATCATCCTGCTGCTGTGCTTCATCCTCTACAACTGGATGCAGCGGGTCGGCACACAGAAGGTCGAGGTGGAGCAATGAACGAAAACCGATTCCAGAAGCGCACGGTCTTCCTGCTGCTCTACATCCTGTTCGCCCTGTTGCCCATCTACTGGATGATCAACATGAGCTTCAAGACGAACGAGGAGATCCTGTCGAGCTTCTCGTTCTTCCCGCAGCACTTCACCTGGGCCAACTACGTCCGCATCTTCACCGACGAGTCGTGGTACTCGGGCTACATCAACAGCCTGATCTACGTCGCGATCAACACGGTGATCTCGCTGACCGTGGCGTTGCCGGCGGCCTATGCGTTCTCGCGCTATTCGTTCCTCGGCGACAAGCACGTGTTCTTCTGGCTGCTGACCAACCGCATGACGCCGCCGGCCGTGTTCCTGCTGCCGTTCTTCCAGCTCTACAGCACGGTAGGGCTCATGGACACGCACCTGGGCGTGGCGCTCGCGCACCTGCTGTTCAACGTGCCGTTGGCGGTGTGGATCCTCGAAGGCTTCATGAGCGGCATCCCGCGCGAGATCGACGAGACGGCCTACATCGACGGCTACAGTTTCCCGAAGTTCTTCATCCGCATCTACCTGCCGCTGATCAAGGCCGGCGTCGGCGTGGCGGCGTTCTTCTGCTTCATGTTCAGCTGGGTCGAACTGCTGCTGGCCCGCACGCTGACCAGCGTGAACGCGAAGCCCATCGTCGCGACCATGACGCGCACCGTGAGCGCCTCGGGCATGGACTGGGCCACGCTCGCCGCGGCCGGCGTGCTGACCATCGTGCCGGGTGCGATCGTGATCTGGTTCGTGCGCCACTACATCGCAAAAGGCTTTGCGATGGGCCGGGTTTGAGGAGACGCTGAATGTTCGACTGGATGGTCTGGACCACCCCGGTGGCCGTGTTCTTCTGCTGCATCGCGCTGATGCTCGTCGGCATGACGGTATGGGAGCGCAAGTCGCCGACCACCCTGCGCCGCGGCTGGCTGCCGCTGGACACCACGCGCGGCGACCGGCTCTTCATCGGCCTCCTGATGGCCGCCTACGTCAATCTCGCCTTCATCGGCCTGGCCGGCAAGTTCCAGGAATGGATGAGCCTGTCGGCCGAGCCGTCGATCTGGATCAGCTTCGTGATCTCGATGCTGCTGCTGGCACTGGTGATGCGCAAGGGCTGAAGTTTTTTTTCCGAACCGTCCGGCTCTCCGATCCCCGGAGCCGCGATCTGGCAACCACGCGGGACGCAACCACTCGAGGAGACACAACATGAAGATGCGCTATTCGGCATTGGCACTGACGGCGGCGATGTTCGCTGCGCACGGTGCGTCGGCCGGCGAGGCCGAAGCCAGGAAATGGATCGACGCGGAATTCCAGCCGTCCACCTTGTCCAAGGACAAGCAGATGGAGGAGATGAAGTGGTTCATCGACGCCGCCAAGAAGTTGCAGGCCAAGGGCGTGAAGGAAATCTCGGTCGTTTCCGAGACGCTCACCACCCACGAGTACGAATCGAAGACGCTGGCCAAGGCCTTCGAGGAGATCACCGGCATCAAGGTCAAGCACGACCTGATCCAGGAAGGCGACGTGGTCGAGAAGCTGCAGACCTCGATGCAGTCGGGCAAGTCGATCTACGACGGCTGGGTGTCGGATTCCGACCTGATCGGCACGCACTACCGCTACGGCAAGATCATGTCGCTGACCGAATACATGGGCGGTGCCGGCAAGGAATTCACCAACCCCGGCATCGACCTCAAGGACTACATCGGCACCAGCTTCACCACCGCGCCCGACGGCCAGATGTACCAGCTGCCCGACCAGCAGTTCGCCAACCTGTACTGGTTCCGTGCCGACCTGTTCGCGCGCAAGGACCTGCAGGAGAAGTTCAAGGCCAAGTACGGCTACGACCTGGGCGTGCCGCTCAACTGGAGCGCCTACGAGGACATCGCCGAGTTCTTCAGCGTCGACGTCAAGACCATCGACGGCAAGCCGATCTACGGCCACATGGACTACGGCAAGAAGGACCCGTCGCTCGGCTGGCGCTTCACCGACGCCTGGCTGTCGATGGCCGGCGCCGCCGACAAGGGCATTCCGAACGGCATGCCGATCGACGAGTGGGGCATCCGCGTCGCCGAGGACAAGTGCACGCCGACCGGCGCGTCCGTCTCGCGGGGCGGAGCGACCAACTCGCCGGCCTCGGTCTACGCGCTGACCAAGTACATCGACTGGATGAAGAAGTACGCGCCCAAGGAAGCCATGGGCATGACCTTCGGCGAATCCGGCCCGGTACCGGCGCAGGGCCAGATCGCCCAGCAGATCTTCTGGTACACGGCCTTCACCGCCGACATGACCAAGAAGGGCCTGCCGGTCGTCAACGACGACGGCTCGCCGAAGTGGCGCATGGCGCCCGGCCCGAACGGACCGTACTGGAAGCAGGGCATGCAGAACGGCTACCAGGACGTGGGTTCGTGGAGCTTCTTCAAGGGCCACGACGCCAACAAGACGGCAGCCGCATGGCTCTACGCGCAGTTCATCACAGCCAAGACGACGTCGCTGAAGAAGTCCATCACCGGCCTCACGTTCATCCGCGACAGCGACATCCGCTCGGACTACTTCACGCAGAACGCCAACAAGTACGGCGGCCTGATCGAGTTCTACCGCAGCCCGGCGCGCGTGGCCTGGACGCCGACCGGCACCAACGTGCCCGACTACCCGAAGCTCGCGCAGCTCTGGTGGAAAAACGTGGCCGAGGCCGTGACCGGCGAGAAGACCCCGCAGAAGGCGATGGACAACCTGGCCGACGAGATGGACAACGTGATGGCCCGCCTCGAACGTGCCGGCATGGCCCATTGCGCACCCAAGCTGACCGCCAAGGGCGACCCGGCCAAGTACCTGAGCGACGACCATGCACCGTGGAAGAAGCTGGCGAACGAGAAGCCCAAGGGCGAGACCGTCGACTACAACAAGCTGCTGACCGCGTGGAAGGAAGGCAAGGTCCGCTGATCGCTCCTGAGCTATCAACGACTTGATCGGGCTGCTGCATCGCGAGGTGCAGCAGCCATTTTCGTCATGGGGTGAGCCTTGGCTTGCTAGCCTGCATATCCGTTGTTCCAGACAGGAAGATTTCTCATGCGAAGACGTGATCTCGGAGCGCTGGCCTTGCTGCCCTGGCTCGGTGCCCATGCCGCCGCCGACGATGCGATCGCCGCTGTATTGCGCGAAGGTCGCTGCGCGATGCTGTTCCGCCACGGCCTGACCGTCTCCGGCATCGGCGATCCGCCCGGCTTCCGGCTCGACGCCTGCAGCACGCAGCGCAATCTGAACGACGACGGGCGCGCGCAGGCACGCAGGATCGGCGAATGGTTCGCGTCGCGGCGGCTTCGACCGCTCGCGGTCCGGTCGAGCGCCTGGTGCCGGTGCAGTGAAACGGCCGAACTCGCTTTCGGCAAGGCGGACCTGTGGCAACCGCTGAATTCCACTTTCGACGACTCGGCCCTGTCGCCTGCCGCGACGGCCGAATTGCGCTCGGCCTTGCGCGCGATCCCGACGAAGGGCTTCGAGGTCTGGGTGACGCATCAGGTCAACATCACCGCGCTGACCGGCGATTTCGCCCGGATGGGCGAGGGCGTGCTGGTCGACGCGACCGGTGCGGTGCGCGGCCGCCTCACTGCGCCAGTGCCGCCTTGACCTCGTTGCCCAGGTCCAGTACCGACATCGCGTAGTAGCTGCTCCAGTTGTAGCGCGTGATCACGTAGAAATTCTGCGTGCCGGCCACGTAGCTCGGCGCGTCGTCGCCGTTCTGCAGTTCGATCAGCGCCAGCAGGCCGGAGTGCGTCTGTGCACGCGGTTCCAGCACGGCACCGGCGGCGACGAAGCTGTCGGCGCTGAAGCTCGGCTTGATGTCGTTTTCCATCAGCACCGGCAGTTTGAGCCGCGCCGGGTCCAAGCGCACGGGAAATGTCGAAGGCACGCCGCGCTGCCATCCGAAGGCCTTGAAATAGCTCGCGACCGAGCCGATCACGTCGACCGGGTTGTTCACCAGGTCGATGCGGCCGTCGCCGTCGAAGTCGACCGCGTACTTGGCGATGCTGCTGGGCATGAACTGCGGCATGCCCATCGCGCCCGCATAGCTGCCCACCGGCACCAGCGGGTCTTCGGCCGTGCGGGCCTCGGTGCTCAGGAAACTCTCGAGTTCGCCGCGGAAGAAGGCCTCGCGCTCGGCGGCACGCGGGTGCAATCGCGGGAAGTCGAACGACAGCGTGGCCAGCGCGTCGATCACGCGGAAGCTGCCCATGTTGCGGCCGTAGACGGTCTCCACGCCGATGATGCCGACGATGATTTCCGGCGGCACGCCGTAGGTCGCTTCGGCGCGCGCGAGCGTGACCGCGTTGTCGCGCCAGAAGCGCGAGCCGGCGGCGATGCGTACCGGGTCGATGAAGCGGCTGCGGTACGCGCGCCAGTTCCTGGCGGTGCCGCGCGGCGCGGGCAGCATCAGGCGCGGCACGCTGGGCAGCAGGCGCGCGCTGCCGATGGTGCGACGCACCCAGTCGCGGTCGAGGTTGCGGCGCGCGGCGATGTCGTCGGCGAACTGCATCGCATCGTCGCGCGTGGCGTAGAGCGGCGCGCTGCGTGCGTCCGGCGCAGCGGCGGGTGCGTTTTTCTTCGCCGGCTTCTGCGCATGGCTGGCCGCCGGAATGCCCAGGGCGGCGAGCGCGATGAACGCCAGTGAAAGCGCGGCGGAGGAAGTGGTCGGAACTAGGCGTCGCATCGGGTCGATTGTGCTGAAACGGGCAGGTGGATGAAAGAGCGTCATGGTGCGGCTCGAAGCATCGGCGACTTGTCGCGCTTCGGCCATGAGAGCCTTCTGAACTCCCTGCGCAGCGTGCCGACGCCGGGCATGCCCCGGACATCCGGGCGATCGGGCGAACCCGCCGCATAGCGCTGCGCCTCGAGCTTCAGCAGCCAGTCGTGCACCGGCCGCGCGGCATCGCCGAAACGGGCGAGGGCAGCCGTCGCCATGCGCCGTGGCGGCGTGGCGTCGGGCACGACCAGGCCGGCCCTGGCCAGACGCGCACGCGCACGGCCGAGCAGCCCAAGCCACGGGTCGTGCCGCTTGCGTTCCCATAGCGTCCATCCGGCCCCGCCGACCGACACCGCGATCAGAACCCAGAGCAGCACGATGGCGAGGTCCTGCAGGCTCGGCGCTTCGAAGCCCAGGTGCCTGAGCAGATCGAGCTGGCGGCTCTGCGTGTAGTTGAGCACCCACTGGTTCCAGCCGTTGTTGGCGGCTTCCCAGGCGGCGCGCAGGTTCTGCACCAGCGTCGGGCTCATGGTGCCGAGCGCGCCGGCGAGGAATCCGGCTTGCGGCGCCAGGCGCTGGAACGCGCCGACGCGTCCTGGCGACACCGCTCCGGTGGGATCGACCCTCACCCATCCCCTGCCGGCCTCCCACACTTCGGCCCAGGCATGCGCGTCGGACTGGCGCACCACCCAGAAGTCGTCGACGCCGTTGAGCTCGCCGCCCTGGTAGCCGGTGACGATGCGCGCCGGTACGTCGAGCGCGCGCATCAGCACCACGAAGGCCGAGGTGATGTGCTCGCAGAAGCCTTCCTTGCGACCGAACCAGAACTCGTCGGCCGTGTCGTCGCCGTAGACGCCGGGTTCCAGCGTGTAGGTGTAGCCGCCGGTCTTCAGGCGCGCGAGCGCGGCGTCGACATAGCCCTGGGTGCCGGCCGCGGTCAAGGCCGGATCGCGCTTCATCCGGGCGGCGAGCTCGACGGTGCGCGGATTGGTGCCGGCGGGCAGCGCGACATAGCGGTCGAGCGCGCCGCCGGTGCGCCGCAGCGGCCCGCTCTGGAAATCCGGATGGCTCACCGCGCGATAGCGCACCAGGTCGCCGATCGGGCGGCTCGCGATCAGCTGCAGGTCGGGCGTGGCGAAGACGCGCATGCCGGGCACCTCGGGCGCCTGCTGCGGCGCGTCCATCGCCAGCAGCCAGGGCCGGTTGCTCGGTTCGAGCGTGACCTCGTAGCGCAGCGGCTCGCCGCGCACGCGCAGCTCCGCGCTCAGGAAGCCGCGCTCCCAGGGTGCCGGCGCGGTCCATTGCCGGCCGTCGAAATCCGACAGCACCGGGCCGCGGAAATACAGCGCGCGCTGCGGCGGCATCGCATTGCCGTCGAAGCGGATGCGCGCGGCGATGCCGTCGTCGAGCGCGAGCTTGGCGATCGTGCCCACGCGCATCGTGTTCGACAGCCCGCTGCGCCCGGTCATCTCGTCGTTCGGCGTGCCCCAGAGCGGTGCCATGCGCGGAAAGAGCATGAACAGCGCCAGCATCACCGGCGCACCGAGCACCACCATGCCCAGTGCCGTGCGCGCCGACTGCATCAAGGGCGGCCGACCGACCGGCTTGTGCGCGTTGACCAGCGCCGTCAGCAGCCCGAGCAGCGCCAGCAGCATGACGAAGGCCGTCACCAGCGACTGCGACTGGAAGAAGTTCGTGAGCATCGCGAAGAAGCCCAGGAAGAAAATCACGAACGCATCGCGCCGGGCCCGCATCTCCAGCGTCTTGAGCGCCAGCAGCACGATCACCAGCGTCACGCCCGCATCGCGGCCGAGCAGCGTCTGGTGCGCGGCGAAGACGCCCAGCAGCCCGAGCACGAGCATCGCGACGCGCCAGCGCAGGCCGGGCAGCGGCCTGCCGCTGATCGCGATCCAGCCCCGCCACAGCAGGGCCACCGACGTGAGCAAGGTGCAGGCGAGCGGCAGCGTGCCGGCCTGCGGCAGCACGATCAACGCGATCAGGCCCAGCAGGAACAGCGTGTCCCGTGCCTCGCGCGGCAACGCCTGCATGCGCCGGCTCAACGTCGCGCTCAGCATGTGGCCAGCGCCTCAAGACAGGCGCGCCGGTGCGCCTCGCCCTGCGACGGCCGCAGCGTGCGGCCGCCCACGCGCAGGCCGTAGTCGAGTTCGAGCCGGTCGGCCATCAGCACCCAGGCGCAGAGGCGCGACATGCGGGCTTCGACGTCGAAGAGGTTGGCGTCCCGCGCGTCGAGCCAGAGTTCGTCGCGCCGGGCATGCTGCGTGTCGCGGCTGACCAGGTCGTCCGAGCCGGTCGCCTGCGCGCGCGCGGCCTTCTTCCACACCACGAGCTTGAGGGGGTCGCCACGGCGGTAGGGGCGCACGCCGTCGTATTCGCCCGCCAGGCTGGTGCACGAAGCGGCGGCGCTCGCGTCGCCCTGCAGCGCAGCGCCGACGGGCAGCGGCGGCGGCCCGATCTCCGGTGCCGGGTAGACCAGCAACTGCGATGCCGGCTTCCACACCGTCCAGACGCGGAAGGTGCCGAGCGGGAAGCGCGTCTCGGCCGTGAGCGGCGGCACCGGATGCAGCCCGCGCCGCTCGGGCAGGAACGCGATGGCGACCGATTCGGTGCCCTGCGCCGGTACGTCGCTCCAGGCCCACTGGCCGCTGCCGCGCACCGACATCCCGATGCCGTAGCGCACGCCGCGCCGCGCGTTGTGCAATACCACGCGCAACACGGCGGCACGGCCCGCGTGCTGCGCTTCCGGCGGCATCAGGTGCAGCGTCAGGCCGCGCAGCGTCGCGTGGCCGACATGCATGCCGACAGCGACGCATCCGGCGAGCATGAATGTCAGCAGGTAGCCGAGGTTGAGCTGGTAGTTGATCGACGCCACCAGAAGCACCAGCAGCGTGGCGCCGAGCATCCAGCCGGCGCGCGAAGGCACGATGTAGACGTTGCGCTGCGTGAGCTCGACGATGTCCGCAGGCGGCCGTCGCGACACGAACCAGCCGTCGATGCGCGCGCGGACGGCGGCCAGCGGGTTCACGGCAGGGGAACCGCCGCGATCATCGCGCGCACCTGTTCGAACGCGCCGCGCCCGGCGTCGCCGACCGGCGTCACGCGATGCGCCACGGTCAGCGGGAGCACGGCCTGCACGTCGTCGGGTGCCACGTAGTCGCGCCCGGCCAGCAGCGCCTGCGCCTTGGCCGCGCGCAGGATCGCGACGCCCGCGCGCGGCGAAAGCCCCTGCAGGAACCAGCGCCCGTCGCGCGTCGCGGCGATCAGGTCCTGCACGTAGTCGAGCAGCGGCGGCGCGGCATGCACCTGCTGCACGCGCTGCTGCAGCACTTCGAGCGCGCCGGCGTCGAGCAGCGCGGGGAGGGTGGCGAGCAGCTCGCGGCGGTCGGCGCCCGCGAGCAGCTCGCGCTCGGCGGCGCGGTCCGGGTAGCCGAGCGAGATGCGCATCAGGAAGCGGTCGAGCTGCGATTCCGGCAGCGCGAACGTGCCGAGCTGGTCGTGCGGGTTCTGGGTCGCGATGACGAAGAAGGGCGTCGGCAGCGAGCGGGTCTCGCCTTCGACCGTGACCTGCTTTTCTTCCATCGCCTCGAGCAGCGCGCTCTGCGTCTTGGGGCTGGCGCGATTGATCTCGTCGGCCAGCAGCACCTGCGCGAAGATCGGTCCGGGATGGAACACGAAGGCCTGCTGGCCGCGGTCGTAGATCGCCACGCCCGACAGGTCGCCCGGCATCAGGTCGGCGGTGAACTGGACCCGCGAGAACTGCAGGCCGAAGGTGTGCGAGAGGGCATGCGCGAGGGTGGTTTTTCCGACGCCGGGAACGTCCTCGATCAGCAGATGGCCGCCTGCCAGGAGACACGCGACGCAGTCGCGAACCTGCGTCTCCTTGCCCACGATCACGGTGTTAAGCTGACCCAGCAAACTGGCGAGCTTCGCGGCAACGTCCATCTTTGTATCCATATGCAAACAATACCGCACGCTCCGCTGGCCCCACGCCGCGTGAGGTCGCCGACGACCGAGACATGGGAAAAACTGGTTACTTCACCCACCGCGACTGCTGGAAGCACGACATGGGCGACGGACATCCCGAATGTCCCCAGCGCCTCGATGCCATCGAAGACCGGCTGCTGCTGAGCGGTGTCGGCGACGCCCTCGAGCGCGGCGACGTGCCGCTCGCCACGCTCCCCCAGATCGTCCGTGCCCACAGTGTCGCGCACCTCGAACACCTCGAAGAACTGAGCCAGCGGCTGATCGAGGACCAGCCGGCCGGCGGCCCCGCACAGGCGCTGCTCGATCCCGATACCGTGCTCATGCGTTACTCGGTGCTCGCCGCGCGTCGCGCCGCCGGCGCGGCCATCGCCGCCACCGATGCCGTGATGGCCGGCGAACTGGAAAACGCCTTCTGCGCCGTCCGCCCGCCCGGCCACCATGCCTGCCGCGAGCAGGCGATGGGCTTCTGCTTCCTGAACAACGTCGCCATCGCCGCCCGCCATGCGACCGGGGTGCACGGGCTCGATCGCGTGGCGGTCGTCGATTTCGACGTGCACCACGGCAACGGCACCGAAGACATCCTGGCCGACGACCCGCACGTGTTGATGGTCGGCTTCTTCCAGCACCCGTTCTATCCGTTCGGCGGCGTCGACCATCCGGCCGACAACATGCTCAACCTGCCCGTTGCGGCCTACACCAGGGGCATGGACGTGCGCGAGCTGATCGAGATGGTGTGGATGCCGCGGCTCGAAGCCTTCAGGCCGCAGATGATCTTCATCAGCGCCGGCTTCGACGCCCATCGCGACGACGAACTCGGCCAGTTGCGGCTCAACGAGCAGGATTTCGCCTGGATCACCGAGCGCGTGCGTGGCGTGGCCCAGCGCCATGCGCAGGGGCGCATCGTCTCGATGCTGGAGGGCGGCTACAACCTCGACGCGCTCGCCGCCAGCGTCGAAGCGCACATCCGCGTGCTGGCCGACCTTTGAACTTCGACGACTTCGTGCAGCGCCTGGCGCAGATGCATGCGCGCACGGTGTGGATCGAACTGGCCGCGTTCGCCGCCTGCGTCGGCCTGGCCTGGGGCGTCGGCCGGTGGTTCGGGCGCGACCAGCCGAAGGACTCGATCTGGTTCGGCGCGCGGGTGTTCGACGGCCTGATGTTCCCGTTTCTGGCGCTGGTCTTCACCGACCTCGCGCGCCGGTGGGTGCTGCATCACCAGGTGGTCGTGGTGCTGCGCATCGCGGTGTCGATGTTCGTCTCGCTGGTGGTGATCCGGCTTATCGCACGGGTGCTGCGCGCGGTGTTTCCGGCATCGGCGCTGGTGGCGCTGACCGAGCGCACGGTGTCGTGGATCGCCTGGGTGGGCGCCGTGCTCTGGATCGTCGGCCTGCTGCAACCGGTGATGGTCGAGCTCGACCAGATCACGCTGGTCTTCGGCAAGACGCGCGTGAGCGTGCTGACGATCTTCCAGGGCGTGCTGTCGGCCGGGCTGGTGCTGGTGATCGCGCTGTGGATCGCATCGACGGTCGAGCAGCGCATCCTGCGCGAGGCCGTCGCCGATCTCTCGATGCGCAAGGTGGCGTCGAACGCGGTCCGCGCCGTCCTGCTGCTGGTCGGGCTGCTTTTCGCGCTGTCGGCGGTCGGGGTCGACCTGACGGCGCTGTCGGTGCTGGGCGGCGCGCTCGGCGTCGGCCTGGGCTTCGGCCTGCAGAAGCTGGCGGCCAACTACGTGAGCGGTTTCGTGATCCTGCTGGAGCGTTCGATCCGCATCGGCGACAACGTGAAGGTCGACAGCTTCGAAGGCCGCATCACCGACATCAAGACGCGCTACACCCTGATCCGCGCCGGCAACGGGCGCGAAGCCATCGTGCCCAACGAATCGCTGATCACCAGCCGGGTCGAGAACCTCACGTCGGCCGACCGCAAGTTCAACCTCACGACCGTCATCGTGGTCGGCTACGACAGCGACGTGGCGCAGGTGCGGTCGATTTTGACGGCAGCTGCCGTGGCGCAGCCGCGCGTCATGGGCGACCCGGCGCCGGTCGCCTACCTGACGACCTTCGCGCCCGACGGGCTTGAGTTCACGCTCAACTTCTGGGTCGCCGATCCGGACAAGGGCAAGGACAACGTGCGTTCGGCCATCAACGTCGCGATCCTCGAGGGGCTGCGGGCGGCCGGCGTCGACATTCCGTATCCACAGCGCGTCGTGCGCGTGGTGTCGCTGCCCGAAGGCTTCGCGCCCGTCGCATCATCACGTCGCGACGACGCATCGCCTTTATAATTTGCAAGAAAAGAACGATCGTTCTTTTTTATGCGCTTCCGGTGTTCGCGGGGTGATCGAAACGGACATCCGCCGCGAAAACACCGCCCCTAGAATGTTCGGTTGCCTTGGACGAGACATCCGAGACGTCCGGTTTTGCAATTCAATGGAGTCAACCCAATGAAGGTTCTGGTCCCAGTCAAACGCGTCGTCGACTACAACGTCAAGGTGCGCGTGAAGTCAGACGGCAGCGGCGTGGACATCGCCAACGTGAAGATGAGCATGAATCCCTTCGACGAGATCGCCGTCGAGGAAGCGGTCCGCCTGAAGGAGAAGGGCGTCGTCACCGAGATCGTCGCCGTCTCCTGCGGCGACACGAAGTGCCAGGAAACCCTGCGCACCGCGATGGCCATCGGCGCCGACCGCGCGATCCTGGTCGAGACCACCGAGGAACTGCAGCCGCTGGCCGTCGCCAAGCTGCTCAAGGCGCTGGTCGACAAGGAGCAGCCGCAGCTCGTGATCCTCGGCAAGCAGGCGATCGACGACGACGCCAACCAGACCGGCCAGATGCTCGCTGCGCTGGCCGACCTGCCGCAGGCCACCTTCGCCTCCAAGGTCGACGTGGCCGACGGCAAGGTGACCGTGGCGCGAGAGGTCGACGGCGGTGCCGAGACGCTCACGCTCACGCTGCCGGCCGTCGTCACGACCGACCTGCGCCTGAACGAACCGCGCTACGTCACGCTGCCCAACATCATGAAGGCCAAGAAGAAGCAGCTCGACGTCTTCAAGCCCGAGGACCTGGGCGTGGACGTCAAGCCGCGCCTGAAGACCCTCAGGGTCAGCGAACCGCCCAGGCGCGGCGCCGGCATCAAGGTGGCCGACGTGGCCGCCCTGGTGGAGAAACTCAAGAACGAAGCGAAGGTGATCTGATCATGACCGTACTCGTCATTGCCGAACACGACCACGCGAGCATCAAGCCCGCGACCCTCAACACCGTGACCGCGGCCATCGCCTGCGCGAGCGGCGACGTGCACGTGCTGGTGGCCGGCGCCGACGCCGCCGAAGCCGGCAAGGCCGCCGCGCAGATCGCCGGCGTCGCCAAGGTCATCGTCGCCGACAACCCGAGCCTGGCCGAGAACCTGGCCGAGAACGTCGCCGCGCAGGTGCTGGCCATTGCTGCCGGCTACAGCCACATCCTGTTCCCGTCGACCGCCAACGGCAAGAACGTCGCCCCGCGCGTGGCCGCCAGGCTCGACGTCGCGCAGATCAGCGACATCACGAAGGTCGACAGCCCCGATACCTTCGAGCGCCCGATCTACGCCGGCAACGCCATCGCGACCGTGCAGAGCGGCGATGCGACCAAGGTGATCACCGTGCGCACGACCGGTTTCGACGCCGCGGCCGCGACCGGCGGCAGCGCGACCGTGGAAAACGCCCAAGGCGTGGCCGACAGCGGCAAGTCGAGCTTCGTCGGCCGCGAGGTCACCAAGAGCGAGCGTCCCGAACTCACGGCCGCGAAGATCATCGTCTCGGGCGGCCGCGCGCTGGGCAGCTCGGAGAAGTTCGGCGAAGTCATGGCACCGCTGGCCGACAAGCTCAATGCCGGCCTCGGCGCGAGCCGTGCAGCGGTCGACGCGGGCTACGCGCCCAACGACTGGCAGGTCGGCCAGACCGGCAAGATCGTGGCGCCGCAGCTCTACATCGCCGCCGGCATCTCGGGCGCGATCCAGCATCTGGCGGGCATGAAGGACTCCAAGGTGATCGTCGCGATCAACAAGGACGAGGAGGCGCCGATTTTCTCGGTCGCCGACTACGGGCTGGTGGCGGACCTGTTCGTCGCCGTGCCGGAACTGACCAAATCGCTCTGAAGCCGCTTTCGCGGTGGGCGCCAAGACCCACGGCACGGAGAGGCATCGTTCGCGGTGCCTTTTTTTCATCCGGAGACAACACACATGAGCTACATCGCACCCGTCAGGGACATGCTGTTCGACATCGAGCACCTGGCGCGCATCGACGCGATCGCCGCGCTTCCGGGCTTCGAGGACGCAACGCTGGAGACCGCGCAGGCGGTGCTCGAGGAATGCGCACGTTTCAACCAGGACGTGGTCGCGCCGCTGAACGTCGACGGCGACCGCAATCCGTCGTCGTTCAGGGACGGCACGGTCACGACCACGCCCGGTTTCAAGGAGGCCTTCGCGCAATACGCCGAAGGCGGCTGGCAGGGGCTGCAGCATCCGCTCGACTTCGGCGGCCAGGGCTTGCCGAAGACCATCGGCGCGGCGTGCGTCGAGATGCTCAACTCGGCCAACATGAGCTTCGCGCTGTGTCCGCTGCTGAGCGACGGCGCCATCGAGGCACTGCTCACCGCCGGGTCCGACGCGCTCAAGGCGACCTACCTCGGGAAGCTCGTGAGCGGCCGGTGGACCGGCACGATGAACCTCACCGAGCCGCAGGCCGGCAGCGATCTCGCGCTGGTGCGCACGCGCGCCGAGCCGGTCGGCGACGGTACCTACAAGGTCTTCGGCACCAAGATCTACATCACCTACGGCGAGCACGACATGGCCGAGAACATCGTCCACCTCGTGCTCGCCCGCGTGACCGGCGCGCCGGAGGGCGTGAAGGGCATCAGCCTGTTCGTGGTGCCGAAGTCCATGGTCGGTGCGGACGGCGCGCTCGGGCGACGCAACGACGTGCACTGCGTGAGCATAGAGCACAAGCTCGGCATCAAGGCGTCGCCGACCGCGGTGCTGCAGTACGGCGACCACGGCGGCGCCGTCGGCTACCTGGTCGGCGAGGAGAACCGCGGCCTCGAGTACATGTTCATCATGATGAATTCGGCGCGCTACGCGGTCGGCGTGCAGGGCATCGCCGTCGCCGAGCGGGCCTATCAGCGCGCGGTGGCGTACGCGCGGGAGCGGGTGCAGAGCCGGCCGGTCGACGGCTCGATGCCCGCGAGCGCGTCGATCATCCATCACCCCGACGTGCGCCGCATGCTGATGACGATGCGCGCGTACACCGAAGGCTGCCGCGCGATGGCCAGCGTCGCCGCGGCCGCCTACGACGCGGCGTACCATCATCCGGATGCCGACGCACGCAAGCAGAACGCGGCCTTCCATGAATTCCTGGTGCCGCTGGTCAAGGGCTACAGCACCGAGATGAGCCTGGAAGTGGCATCGCTCGGCGTGCAGGTGCACGGCGGCATGGGCTTCATCGAGGAGACGGGTGCGGCGCAGCACCTGCGCGATGCCAAGATCCTCACGATCTACGAGGGCACGACCGCGATCCAGGCCAACGACCTGGTCGGCCGCAAGACCGTGCGCGACGGCGGCCGCACGGCCAGGGCCATCGCCGCGCAGATCGAAGCGACCGAAGCCGAACTGGCCGAGCGCGGCAGCGCCGATGCGCTCGCGGTCCTGAGGCGCCTGAAGACGGCGCGCGAGGCGTTCGTCGAAGTCGTCGATTTCGTCGCCGGCCAGACGCGCACCGCGCCCAACGCGGTGTTCTCGGGCAGCGTGCCCTACCTGATGCTGGCCGGCAACCTGATGGCCGGCTGGCAGCTCGCGCGTTCGCTGCTGATCGCGGAAACGCTGGCCGAGGCCGGCACCGAAATCGCGTTCATGCGCGCCAAGATCGCGACGGCGCGCTTCTATGCGGAGCACATCCTGAACAAGGCGCCGGCCGTGCGCGACAGCATCGTCGACGGCGCGGACAGCGTGACGGCGATGGCGCTCGAAGCCTTCTAGGAATCGACAGGAACGGAGACCCGCCCATGTCCAGACTGCCCCCCATCCTCGCCGACCTGCCGCTGCCGATCATCGGCTCGCCGCTGTTCATCATCAGCACGCCGAAGCTGGTGATCGCCCAGTGCAAGGCGGGCGTCGTCGGTTCGATGCCGGCGCTCAACGCGCGCCCGGCGTCGCAGCTCGAAGACTGGCTGATCGAGATCACCGAGGAACTCGCGGCGCACGACAAGGCCAACCCGGACAGACCCGCCGCGCCGTTCGCCATCAACCAGATCGTCCACAAGAGCAACGACCGGCTCGAGCACGACATGGCGCTGGTCGTGAAGTACAAGGTGCCGATCGTCATCACCTCCCTGGGGGCGCGCGCGGACGTGAACGAGGCGGTGCACGGCTACGGCGGCGTGACGCTGCACGACATCATCAACGACACCTTCGCGAAGAAGGCGATCGAGAAGGGCGCCGACGGCCTGATCGCGGTCGCTGCCGGCGCCGGCGGGCATGCGGGCGTGAAGAGCCCGTTCGCGCTGATCCAGGAGATCCGGCGGTGGTTCGACGGCCCGGTCGCGCTGTCGGGTTCGATCGCCAGCGGCGACGCGGTGCTCGCGGCGCAGGCGATGGGCGCCGATTTCGCGTACATCGGCACCGCCTTCATCGCGACCGAGGAAGCGCGTGCCAGCGATGCCTACAAGCAGGCCATCGTCGACGGCAGTTCGGACGACATCGTCTACTCGAACCTCTTCACCGGCGTGCACGGCAACTACCTCGCGCCGAGCATCGTGGCCGCGGGCATGGACCCGGCCAACCTGCCGCAGGGCGAACCGAAGACCATGAATTTCGGCAGCGGCGAGGGTTCGAAGTCCAAGGCGTGGAAGGACATCTGGGGCTCGGGCCAAGGCATCGGCGCGATCGGTGAAGTCACGTCGGCCGCGGTCTTCGTCGACAAGCTCAGGCGCGAATACGAAGCAGCGAGGAAGCGGCTGACACTTTGACGGGATCGACCGAGGAGGCGGCAACCCGCCGACGCGTCCTCATTCCGTCGTCGGGCGACCTCCGGGGATGCGCGCCAGATCCGACAGCCACACCTCGGCTTCCGAATCGCTGGGCGCCCGCCAGTCCCCGCGCGGCGAGAGCGAGCCGCCGGAACCGACTTTCGGTCCGTTCGGTACGCACGACCGCTTGAACTGGCTGGTCTTGAAGAACCGGTACAGGAAAGTGCGCAGGTGGCCGCGGATGTCGTCGAGCGAATAGGCGTTGTGCTCGCCGTTCAGCATGTCGGGCCAGCGGCCCAGCGAACGGTCGTGCCACGCCGCGTGCGCGAGGAAAGCCACCTTCGACGGCCGGAATCCGAAGCGCACCGTGTAGTAGAGATGGAAGTCCTGCAACTCGTACGGCCCGATGGTGTCTTCGGTGCGCTGGCCCGGCTGGCCTTCCTGCTTTGCCGCTGCGTCCGACGGCACGAGTTCCGGGCTGACTTCGGTCGCGACCACCGCGCGCAGGGTATCGCTGCCGGCCGCGTCCAGAAGGCCGGTCCCGGCGACCCAGTGCACCAGATGCTTGATCAGCGTCTTCGGCACGCTGGCGTTCACGTTGTAGTGCGACATGTGGTCGCCCACGCCGTAGGTGCACCAGCCGAGCGCGAGCTCGCTGAGGTCGCCGGTGCCGATCACGATCGCGCCGTTGTGGTTGGCCAGCCGGAACAGGTGGCTGGTGCGCTCGCCGGCCTGCACGTTCTCGAAGGTGATGTCGTACTGCGGCACGCCGTCGGCGAACGGATGGCCGAGGTCCTCGAGCATCTGGCGGCAGCTCGGGCGGATGTCGATCTCCTTGGCCGTGCAGCCGATCGCCGTCATCAGCCGGTGCGCCTGCCGCAGCGTGCGGCCGCTGGTGGCGAAGCCGGGCATCGTGTAGCCGAGGATGTCGCCGCGCGGCCGTTGCAGGCGGTCCATCGCCTGCGCGCAGACCATCAGCGCATGGGTCGAGTCGAGCCCGCCCGAGACACCGATCACCACCTTGCCGATGTTGCTGGCCCGCAGCCGCTGCACCAGCGCCTGCACCTGGATGTCGAACACCTCGCGGCAGCGTTCGTCTAGCGTCGCGGGGTCGGCCGGCACGTACGGAAAGCGCTCGACGTTGCGGCGCAGCCCGCCGGGCGACGGCACCTCGGCCGGCGACAGGTCGAAGTCAACGGTCCGCCAGGTGCGCAAGGTCGCCGCGTGCCGCTGTGCCGAGACGCCGAAGGAGTTCTGCCGCATGCGCTCGTGCGCCATGCGGCCCAGGTCGGCGTCGGCGACGATCGTGTGCGAGCCGTCGGCGAAGCGTTCGCTCTCGGCGAGCATCTCGCCGCCTTCGTAGATCAGCGCCTGCCCGTCCCAGGCCAGGTCGGTGGTCGATTCGCCGATGCCGGCCGACGAATAGAGGTAGGCCGCCAGGCAGCGCGCCGACTGCAGGCCGACCAGCTGGCGCCGGTAGTCGGCCTTGCCGATCGTGATGTTCGATGCCGACAGGTTCACCAGCACCGTCGCACCCGCGAGCGCCGCATAGCTCGACGGCGGGATCGGCACCCACACGTCCTCGCAGATCTCCACGTGGAAGGTCAGCAGCGGGAAGTCGCGCGCCTTGAAGAGCATGTCGGCGCCGAAGGGCACGCGCATGCCGCAGAGATCGATCTCGGTGGCCAGCGCACTGTCGGCGGCGGAGAACTGCCGGCTTTCGTAGAACTCGCCGTAGTTCGGCAGGTAGGTCTTGGGCAGCACGCCGAGTACCTTGCCGCCTGCGACCACGGCTGCGCAATTGAAGAGCCGGTGATCGACCCGCAGCGGCAGGCCGACGACGGCGATGGTTCGCACCGTGCGCGATGCCTCCACCACCTCGCGCAATGCCGCTTCGCAGCCTTCGAGAAGCGCGTGCTGGTGGAACAGGTCGTCGCAGGTGTAGGCGGAGAGTCCGAGTTCCGGGAAGGCCACCAGCACGGTGCCTTCGGCCGCGGCCTCGCGGTACATGCGCACCGTCTCGCGGCCGTTGAAGACCGGGTCGGCGACGCGATTGCGCGGCACGGCCACGGCGAGCCGCGCGAAACCGTGCGCCATCGGATGCTCGAAAGGGAGGTCGGGTGTCATTGGCGTATTCTGGCGCCGACCTTCGCGTGGGGCTTACGGACCGGGGCTTTTCCGGCTTTTGCGGATAATCCCGCGCCATGAGCGGCAACACCTTCGGCACCCTTTTCGCGGTCACCAACTTCGGTGAATCCCACGGCCCTGCGATCGGATGCGTCATCGACGGTTGTCCGCCCGGCATGGCGCTGACGGAGGCCGACATCCAGGGCGATCTCGACCGCCGACGCCCCGGCACCAGCCGCCATGTCACCCAGCGCGCCGAGCCCGACACGGTGCAGATCGTCTCCGGCGTCTACGAAGGCGTCACCACCGGCACGCCGATCGCGCTGCTGATCCAGAACACCGACCAGCGCAGCAAGGACTACGGCCAGATCGCGCAGCAGTTCCGCCCCGGCCATGCCGACTTCACCTATTTCCGCAAGTACGGCATCCGCGACCCGCGCGGCGGCGGCCGTTCGTCGGCACGCCTGACCGCACCGATGGTCGCGGCCGGTGCCGTGGCCAAGAAGTGGCTGTCGGAGCGCTACGGGACGGTGTTCCGCGGCTGCATGACGCAGGTCGGCGAGTTGCAGATTCCGTTCGAGGACTGGAGCCACGTGCCGGCCAATCCGTTCTTCGCGCCGGTCGCCGACGTGTCGCATCTGGAGCGCTACATGGACGCGTTGCGCAAGGCCGGCGATTCGTGCGGTGCGCGTCTTCGCGTGACGGCGTCGAACGTGCCGGTCGGGCTGGGCGAGCCGCTGTTCGACAAGCTCGACGCCGACATCGCGTTCGCCATGATGGGCATCAACGCGGTCAAGGGCGTGGAGATCGGCGCCGGGTTCGCCAGCGTCGCGCAGCGCGGCACCACGCACGGCGACTCGATCACGCCCGACGGATTCCTCACCAACAACTCGGGCGGCGTGCTCGGCGGCATCAGCACCGGGCAGGACCTGGAAGTGAGCATCGCGATCAAGCCGACCAGCTCGATCATCAGCCCGCGCCAATCGATCGACGTGAACAACCGGCCGGTCGAGGTGGTGACCAAGGGGCGCCACGACCCGTGCGTCGGCATCCGCGCGACGCCGATCGCCGAGGCGATGCTGGCACTGGTGGTGATGGAGCATGCGCTGCGGCAACGCGCGCAATGCGGCGAGCCCGGGGGAACGAAAGCCGCGGACGTCGCTCCATCGACGCAAACTGCGCTGCAGTCCTCATTTCTCTGAAAGTCCTATGTTCTCCATGCCACCCGCCACACAGGCGCTGATCCTCACCAGCGTCGTCGTGTTCTTCCTGCAATCCCTGGGCGTGGACGGCATCGCCGCCTTCGCGCTCTGGCCGGTGGGTTCGGGCAACTTCATGCCCTGGCAGGTGCTGAGCTATGCCTTCCTGCACGGCGGGCTGTCGCACCTGGTCTTCAACATGTTCGGCATCTTCATGTTCGGTGCCGAGCTCGAACGGGTCTGGGGCGCGAAGCGCTTCCTGGCGTTCTTCTTCGCAAGCGTGCTGTGCGGCGCCATCGTGCAGTTGCTGGTGGCGTCGTGGAGCGGCAGCGACGTGCCGACCATCGGCGCATCGGGCGGGCTGTTCGGCCTGCTGGCCGGCTTCGCGATGCTGTTCCCCCATCGCAGGATCGTGCCGCTGATCCCGCCCGTCCCGATGCCGGCCTGGCTCTTCGTCGTGATCTACGGCGTGATCGAGCTGACGCTGGGCGTTACCGGCAGCATGAGCGGCGTCGCGCATTTCGCGCATCTCGGCGGCATCGCCGGCGGCGTGCTCACGCTGCGCTACTGGCGCGGTCAGGTGCCGTTCGGCAAGCGGCTTTGAGCTGATCGCTCCGCCGCGACCTGCCGCAGCAGGCGTGCGGCATGGTCGGTTTCGGCATCGGCCCAGCGGAAGTCGCCGTCCGGGTAGTGCCGCATCCAGTCGCGATACGGCACCAGGTCGGCACGCACGCCGTGGTAATGCGCGAAGGCGGGTCCGTATTCGGTGTTGGCCGACCAGTGCGTGGCGACCACCGGGGTGCCCATCTCGAGGAATTCACGGATGTTCAGGCCGTAGGCTTCGGCCCGATGCAGCGAGAGGTACACGTCGGCCATGCGCTGGAACGCGACCTGCTCGACATCGGAGAAATCCTGTCGCACCAGGCGGATGTTGCCGGCCGACCCGATCATCTCCTGCAGTTCGCGCTCGACGATGCGCGTCGCCTTCGAGCAGCGCACCTTGATCAGCAGCACATGACCGGCGCTGGGGCCGAACGCTTTCTGCCACGCCTCGACATGCGCCCACGGGTTCTTGCGCTCGGGGCAGGCCTTGATGTCCATGATCGCGATGCCGAGGAAGGCACCGGCCGGCACGTCGAACATCGCGCGCGCCAGCGCAGGAATGCCCAGGTCGACGTCGACATGGTGCGGCACCACGACCACCGGCAGCGACGCAGCGGCGACGATCGCGGCACGAGAAAAAGCCGACGGCGTCCAGACCTCGTCGACGATGCGCAGCGCGAAACGCCAGGCGCTCGGAAACACGTCGTTTTCCCACGCCCACAGGCCGGTGCGATGGGCGCCGGCGAGCTGCGCCGGGTCGAACATTCCGAGCGCGCGCCGGTAGCGGTTCGGCTGGCACAGCAGGTAGAGCCGCGACACCGGCAACGGGAGATCGCGGCCGTCGACCCGCGGCTCGCCTGCTTCGGGCCGTGTCAGGCTCAGCAGGATCAGGCCGGGATGACGCAGGCGCAGCTTGGCGGCTTCGTAGTTGGCAGCGCGGCAGAGTCCGGTCTTGCCGCCGAAATCGCCGACCGCGACGATGCAGCCGTGGTCCTCGGACATGAGCGGGCCTGAGGGATCGCGGCGGTAGGGCCGCGATGCCTTCCAGTTCGAAAGTGCAAGGCGCCAGCGCTTGAGCGGCTGGCCGAGGAGGTGCAGGAGATGCCCGAGGCCTGTGCGCCGCAGCGAGTGAGGGAACCCCCGGAATGTCGATGGCGCCAGTGGCACGTCGAACATCGGGTCCGTGGGGTCGTGGGCTTGGAAGGCGGGCGGTAGCATGAATGGCGGCAGTCTATCCAACGCTGTTGCGCGCCCGACCATCCAGCCAGGAGCAGCATTTGCCTGATTCGCCCGACGCCTCCTTCCGAAAGACGCCGGCTTTCCCGCCGCAGGGCCTGCGCCCGACACATGAGCAGGTCGTCCGCCATCTGCGCCGATCCAACGCCGTCGCCCGCCGTGCCGTCGAGCTGGGTCGCCACCCGTTCGGCGCCGTGCTGGTCGGCCCGGACCAGGAAACGGTGCTGCTCGAGCAATGCAACATCGACACCGTCAACCATGCGGAATCGACGCTGGCGCGCGTGGCGGCGACCAACTTCACGCCCGGGTTCCTCTGGGGCTGCACGCTGTACACGGCGGTCGAGCCGTGCTGCATGTGCGCCGGCACCGTCTACTGGGCCAACATCGGCCGGGTGGTCTTCGGCATGACCGAAGCGCAGTTGCTGGCCGTGACCGGAAGTCACGCCGAGAACCCGACGATGAGCGTCGATTCGCGCTATGTTTTCGACCATTGCCAAAAACCTGTCGAACTGATCGGACCGGTGCCGGAGATCCTGGAGGAAACGGTGGCGATGCAGCGGGCGTTCTGGACCCGACGGTAGAACGGTCGTCCTGTGGAGAGGAGAGAAATGCGCTCCGAGCGAGCGCGACGGCTTCGTCCGGCAGGCGCGAGTGAATAAACGCACGTCGCGAGGTTGAAACCAGCGTCGTCAGGCGCCATCATGAAACCATGACCGCCCATCTCACCATCGATTTCGTGTCCGACGTCTCCTGCCCGTGGTGCGCCATCGGCCTCGGCGCGCTCGAGACGGCCTTGCAGAACGTCGCGCCCGGCATCCAGGCCGAACTGCGCTTCCAGCCTTTCGAGCTCAATCCGCACATGGCGGCCGAGGGCCAGGACATCACCGAGCACATCCAGGCAAAGTACGGTTCCACGCTCGAGCAGCAGCTCCAGGCGCGCGAGGCGATCCGCCGGCGTGGCGAGTCGGTGGGTTTCACCTTCACGACCGGGGCGCGGGGCCGTATCTACAACACGCTGGATGCGCATCGGCTACTGCACTGGGCCGAACTGGAAGACGTCGCGAAGCAGCGTGTGCTGAAGAAATCGCTGTTCAAGGCCTACTTCACCGACGGACAGAACCCGTCGGACCACGCATTGCTGACACGCCTGGCCGGCGCAGCCGGCCTCGACGTCGCGCGTGCCCAGGAGATCCTCTCGGGAGACGACTACGTCGCCGAGGTGCGCGAACGCGAGGCGCTCTACACCGGCGCCGGCATCCATTCAGTGCCGGCCGTGATCATCAACAACCAGCACTTGATCTCGGGCGGCCAGCCGGTCGAGGTCTTCGAGCGGGCACTGCGGCAGATCGCCGGCGCTGCGCCGCCGACCGTCGCCACGACCTGAATCTCGGGCGCGTGCCCGGCATTTCCGGTTTCGGATTGCCTGTGCATGGTCAGGTTCGGTCAAGCGTTGTTCGGCACAATGGCTCGCCCGTTCAGACTGTCCCCCTGATCCCATGTTCGACCACCGCTGCCACCCACGCTTGGCCGTAGCCGCCGGCGGCAACCGCTGGGACTGGGCATTGCTGCCGCTGGTGCTCGCCGTGCTGTTCGCCCTGGCCTACGGCGGCACGCAGATGGCGCGGCCCTACCAGCTCGGCCAGGCGTTGCCGATCAGCCTCGATCCTTCCGCGCTCCCGTACTACCTGCTGCGCACCACGCTGCGGATGTTCATCGCGCTCGCCGCCTCGCTGGTCTTCGCCTGCGTCTTCGCTGCGGTCGCGGCCAAGTACCGCGCCGCCGAGCGCGTGATGGTGCCGATGCTCGACATCCTGCAGTCGATCCCGATCCTCGGTTTCCTGTCGATCACGGTCACCGGCTTCATCGCGCTGTTCCCCGGCAACCTGCTGGGCGTCGAATGCGCGGCCATCTTCGCGATCTTCACCTCGCAGGCGTGGAACATGGCCTTCAGCCTCTACCAGTCGCTGCGCACCGTGCCGGCCGAACTGCGCGAGGCGTCGGACGTGTTCCAGCTCTCGGGCTGGCAGCGCTTCTGGCGGCTGGAGATGCCGTTCGCGATGCCGGGGCTGCTCTGGAACATGATGATGTCGATGTCCGGCGGCTGGTTCTTCGTCGTCGCGTCCGAAGCGATCTCGGTGTCGAACCAGAGCATCAAGCTGCCGGGCGTGGGCTCCTACATCGCGATGGCGATCGAGGCGCGCGACCTCGGCGCGATCGGCTGGGCCATCGGCGGCATGCTGGTGGGCATCGTGCTGTACGACCAGCTCTTCTTCCGCCCGCTGATCGCCTGGGCCGACAAGTTCCGCTCCGAGGAGGGCGGCGGCGAGGACGCGCCGCGCTCCTGGCTGCTGACCTGGCTGCGCCGCACCGACCGCCTCCAGCGCGCCGGCGTGCTGTTCGGCCGCGTGCTGGAGCGCACGCTGCTGGTGTTCCGGCGCGACCACGACGGCACCTCGATCGAGGCACGGCCGAAGCCGCCGAACGCCACCGTGGCGCGCGTCTGGGACGCCACGCTGGCCGCGGCGGTCGCGCTGGCGGTGGCCTGGCTCGGCCGCTTCATCCATGCGGAGGTCGGCTGGTCGGAGGTCGGCCACGTGTTCGTGCTCGGTTTCTACACGCTGGTGCGGGTGCTGGTGCTCATCGCGCTGGCGGCGCTGGTCTGGGTGCCGGTCGGCATTTGGGTCGGCATGAATCCGCGCTGGGCCGGGCGGCTGCAGGGCGTGGCGCAGTTCCTGGCGGCGTTCCCGGCCAATCTGATGTTCCCGGTGGCGGTGCTGTTCATCGTGCGCTGGCAGCTGAACCCGAATGTCTGGCTGGCGCCGCTGATGGTGCTCGGCACGCAGTGGTACCTGCTCTTCAACGTGATCGCCGGGGCGTCGAACGTGCCGACCGAGCTGCGTTATGCCGCCAGCAACATGGGCCTGACCGGCTGGCTGAAATGGCGGCGCTACCTGCTGCCTGCCGTGTTCCCGAGTTTCGTGACCGGCGCCATCACGGCCAGCGGCGGCTCCTGGAACGCCAGTATCGTGGCCGAGTACGTGACCTGGGGCGACACCACGCTGCAGGCGACCGGCCTGGGCAGCTACATCGCCCACATGACGGCCATCGGCGACTTCCCGCGCATCGCGCTGGGCATCGGCGTGATGTGCGTCTTCGTGATGGCGATGAACCACTTCGTCTGGCGCAAGCTCTACGCGCTGGCCGAGAACCGCATGCATTTCTAGGCCGACATGACACAGCAGATCGTCGAACTCCAGGGCATCGGCAAGTCCTTCCGGTCGTCCGACGGCACCGCGCGCGCGGTGCTGGACGGCGTCGACTTCCACCTGGCCGAGGGAGAGATCGTGGCCCTTCTCGGGCAGTCCGGTTCGGGCAAGTCGACGCTGCTGCGGATCATGGCAGGTCTGATTCCGGTCGACAGCGGCAGCGTGCGCTATCGCGGGCAGCCGCTGTACGGGCCGGCACGCGGCATCGCGATGGTGTTCCAGTCCTTCGCACTGTTCCCGTGGCTCACGGTGCAGAAGAACGTCGAACTCGGCCTGGAGGCGCGCGGGGTCGAGCGCAAGGAGCGCACGCGGCGCGCCGGCGCGGCCATCGACCTGATCGGCCTGGCCGGCTTCGAGGGCGCGTTGCCGCGCGAACTCTCGGGCGGCATGCGCCAGCGCGTGGGCATCGCGCGTGCGTTGGTGGTCCAGCCCGAGGTGCTGCTGATGGACGAGGCGTTTTCCGCGCTCGACGTGCTCACCGGCGAACGCCTGCGCGACGACATCCTGCAGCTCTGGAACGGCGGCGCGATGCCGACCAAGGCGATGCTGGTGGTGTCGCACAACATCGAGGAGGCGGTGCTGATGGCCGACCGCGTGCTGATCTTCGCCAGCAACCCGGGCCGGGTGCGCGCCGAACTGCCGATCACGCTGGCGCGGCCGCGCGATGTCGACAGCCTTGAAGTGCGCGCGCTCATCGATGAGGTCTACCGGCTGATGACGGTCGGCGAACCGCCCGGCGCCGGGCGTTCGCGCAGCCCGTCGGCGCACATGCACCTGGGCGACCGGCTGCCGGACGCCGACGTCGACCGCATGGAAGCGCTGCTCGAGATGCTGGTCGACGACGGCCGCGACGGCCGGGCGGACCTGCCGCAACTCGCCGGGGAGGCCGAGCTCGCCGACCACGAGCTTCTGCCGCTGGCCCAGGCGCTGGCGCTGCTCGGCTTCGCGGAACTCGCCGATGCGGACCTGCACCTGACGGTGCTGGGCCGCAGCTACGTCGAAGGCACGCACACGCTTCGCCAGCACCTCTTCGGACAGCAGTTGCTCGCGCGCGTGCCGCTGGCCGCGCACGTGCGCCACAGCCTGGAGCAGGCGCCCTCGGGCGAGTTGCGCGAGGAGCCCTTCCTGCAACTGCTGCGCGAAAGCCTCGATGCGGCGGTGGCCGAACGCGTGCTGCGCACGGCGATCGAATGGGGCCGCTACGGCGAGGTCTTCGAATACGACTTCCATACCGGACTGATCCACCTGCCGGCCGGCGATGCGCCCGCGCAGGCGGATGCGCCGGGGGCCTGAGCGTTCGACGGACCGGCGCACCGCCCGGTCGTTCACAGGGCGTTACGTCGTCCGGCGGCCCGACGGGTTCCAATAGAAGCCAAAGAAACTACTGCCCATGCCTCCCATGCCAGACCGCGATAATGCACGCGCCCGAGCGCGACCGACCGACGACTTCCGGCCGCGCGACGAAAAATCCAGGGCGCCGCTCGTCGTCGGCGCACTCGCGCTGCTCGCCGCCGGCGCCGGCTGGTGGTACTGGACCTACGGGCCGCACCAAGCCGACATGCAGCCCGCGGCGCCAACGGCCGCCGTCGCACCACCCCCGGATGATGCGCCGGCCAGATCGCCCGAACCGACCGAGGCGCCAGCGTCCGGCCCGCAGAACCCGGTCGATGCCATCGCCAGGCCCGATGCGGCGCTGCCTGCCTTGTCGGATGCCGACGCGCCGGTCGCGTCCGCACTCACCCAACTGCTCGGCGCCGGACCGATGGGGTCGTTCCTGAACGTGGACGGCTTCGTGCGTCGCACCGTCGCCACCGTCGACAACCTCACGCGCCAGCAGGCGCCATCCCGCGTGTGGCCACTGCACCCGACGCCGGGGCGGTTCACGGTGCAGCCCGGCACGCAGGGGGGTGCCGGGGGCGAGCAGACCATCGACGCGGCCAACGCCGGCCGGTACGCCGCGGTCACCGCCTTTGCGGAATCGGTCGATGTCGAGCGCGCGGCGAAGCTCTATGCGCGTTTCTATCCGCTGTTCCAGCAGGCCTACGAGGAGCTCGGTTATCCGGAACGCTATTTCAACGACCGGCTGGTGGCGGTCATCGACCACCTGATCGCGGCGCCGGAGCCCGAAGGCCCGGTCCGCTTGAAGCTGACCGAGGTGAAGGGCGAGTACGACGCGCCGAACCCCTGGACGCGCTACGAGTACGTCGATCCGTCACTCGAATCGCTGACCAGCGGCCAGAAGATGATGGTGCGCGTCGGCCGGACCAACGAGCGCCGGCTGAAGGCGAAGCTGGCCGCGTTCCGGGCGCAGATCGTGACCGGCACTGCGACGGGCCCCGCCTCGCCGGCGATCAGGAAGTAGCCGCGGTTTCGTCGGTCCTGTCGTAGGCGTCGACCGGCAGGCAGCTGCAGAACAGGTTGCGGTCGCCGTAGACGTTGTCGACACGGCCGATCGGCGACCAGTACTTGGCCTGGCGCAGCGCCGCGACCGGATAGGCGGCGAGTTCGCGTGCGTAGGCATGCTTCCACTCGGTCGCGAGCAGGCTGGCCGCGGTGTGCGGCGCATGCTTGAGCGGGTTGTCGTCCTTGGGCCAGACGCCTTCCTCGATGCGCCGGATCTCGCCGCGGATCGCGATCATCGCGTCGATGAAGCGATCGAGTTCGGCCAGCGGCTCGCTCTCGGTCGGCTCGACCATCAGCGTGCCGGGCACCGGGAAACTCAGCGTCGGCGCGTGGAAACCGTAGTCGATCAGGCGCTTGGCGACGTCTTCGGCCGTGACGCCGGAGCTTTCCTTGAGCGGGCGCAGGTCCAGGATGCACTCGTGCGCGACGTGGCCGCGCCCTTCGGGCGTCTGGCTCGCGTAGAGCGTCGGAAAGTGGTCCTTCAGGCGCGCGCTG
This sequence comes from Janthinobacterium lividum, assembly GCA_050954325.1. GTDB lineage: Bacteria > Pseudomonadota > Gammaproteobacteria > Burkholderiales > Burkholderiaceae_C > Variovorax. The sequence continues at coordinate 253,734 of JBPBPG010000002.1, forward strand.
ACGTAGTTGGCGCTCAGGATCGCGGTTTCGGTCGCGGTCCGCAAGCCGGTCGCGCCCATCATGCGGCAGTACATCCAGCTGATCGGGAGGACGGCGGCGTTGCCGAGCGGCGCTGCCGAGACGGCGCCGACGACGGGCCCTTCGACAGGCTCGGGGCGAGCGGGCGGGGCCGAGCTCGCATGACCCGGCAGGAACGGCACCAGATCGGCCACCACGCACACCGGCCCGACGCCCGGACCGCCGCCACCGTGCGGAATGCAGAAGGTCTTGTGCAGGTTCAGGTGGCTCACGTCGCCGCCGAACTCGCCCGGCGCGGCCACGCCGACCAGCGCGTTCATGTTGGCGCCGTCGACGTAGACGCGGCCGCCGTGGGCGTGCACCAGCTCGCAGAGTTCCTTCACGCGCGCTTCGAACACCCCGTGCGTGCTGGGGTAGGTGATCATCACGGCGGCGAGCCGGGCACTGTGCTTCTCGCAGGCGCGTTGCAGGTCGTCCATGTCGACGTTGCCCTGCGCGTCGCAGGCCGTCACCACGACCTGCATGCCGGCCATCTGCGCGCTGGCCGGGTTGGTGCCGTGCGCCGACGACGGGATCAGGCAGATGTCGCGGCGCCCTTCGCCCTTCGATTCGTGGAAGGCCTTGATCGCCAGCAGCCCGGCGTACTCGCCCTGCGAGCCGGCGTTCGGCTGCAGGCTGATGCCGGCGTAGCCCGTGGCTTCGCACAGCCACGCGCATAGCTGGCGGTCGAGTTCGGCATAGCCCTGGAGCTGGTCGGCCGGCGCGAACGGATGGATGTTCGCGAACTCCGGCCAGGTGATCGGGATCATCTCGCTGGTCGCGTTGAGCTTCATGGTGCAGCTGCCCAGCGGGATCATGCTGCGGTCGAGCGCCAGGTCCTTGTCCGAGAGGCTGCGGATGTAGCGCAGCATGGCGGTCTCGCTCTTGTGCGTGTTGAACACCGGATGCGTGAGGAAATCCGAGGTGCGGCGGAGTTCTGCGGGGATCCGCGGTACGGCGGTGTCGGCGAGTCGTTCGAAGCGTGGCATGGCGACGCCTTCGGGCACGAACAGCGCCCACAGCGTCTCGACATCGGCGCGCGTCGAGGTCTCGTCGAGCGAGATGCCCAGGTGCTGCTGCAGGCGATGGCGCAGGTTCACGCCTGCGGCCTCGGCGCGCGACAGCACCGTCGCCGTGTCATCGCCCGTCTTCACGGTCAGCGAGTCGAAGGCGGTGGCATTGACCAGCGCCCGGCCCATCCCTTCGAGCCCTCCGGCCAGCACGGCGGTGAGCGTCGCCACGCGTTGCGCGATGCGCAGCAGGCCGGCCGGCCCGTGATAGACCGCGTACATGCTCGCGATCACCGCCGGCAGCACCTGCGCGGTGCAGATGTTCGACGTCGCCTTCTCCCGGCGGATGTGCTGCTCGCGCGTCTGCAGCGCGAGCCGGTAGGCCGGCGCGCCGTGTGCGTCGACGCTGACGCCGACCAGCCGTCCGGGCAGCGAGCGCTTGAACGAATCGCGACAGGCCAGGTAGGCCGCGTGCGGGCCGCCGTTGCACATCGGCATGCCGAAGCGCTGGGTGGTGCCGCAGACGATGTCGGCGTCCCACTCGCCGGGCGGCGCGAGCAGCGTCAGCGCGAGCAGGTCGGCGGCCACGCAGAGCGCGGCGTCGCAGGCGTGCGCATGGCCGGCGAGCGGGCGCAGGTCGTGGACCTGGCCGGTCGTGCCGGGGTACTGCGCGAGCGCGCCGAAGAATCCGGTGCTCGCCATCAGGTGCGGCAGGGTCTCGGTCGCGGTGCTGACGCGGATCTCGATGCCCAGCGGCGCGGCGCGGGTGCGCAGCACCTCGATGGTCTGCGGATGGCAGTCGCCCGCCACCAGGAAGACGTTGCTCCTGCTCTTCACGCTGCGCCTGGCGAGCGTCATCGCCTCGGCCGCCGCCGTGGCTTCGTCGAGCATCGACGCGTTGGCGATCGCCATGCCGGTGAGGTCGCAGACCATGGTCTGGAAATTGACCAGCGCCTCCATGCGGCCCTGCGAGATCTCGGCCTGGTAGGGCGTGTAGGCGGTGTACCAGGCCGGGTTCTCCAGGATGTTGCGCAGGATCACGCCCGGCGTATGGGTGCCGTAGTAGCCCTGGCCGATGAAGTTGCGAGCGACCCGGTTCTTCGACGCCATGCGCCTCAGCTCGGCCAGCGCGTCGGTCTCGCTCACGGGTGCCGGCAGGTTCATCGGCTGCGTGCGGCGGATGGCGGCCGGCACGATGCCAGCGATCAGTTCCTCCCGCGTTGCCGACCCGATGACCGGCAGCATGCGCGCCTCGTCAGCCGGCTCGATGCCGATGTGACGCGCGATGAACTCGTCGGCGTTATCGAGTTCGCGGAGGGTGGGGAAGGGTATCGGCATAGCGTGAGGAAACTGGAGAAACGGAACGGGATCAGGACGCGGCGAATTTGTCGTAGTCGGCTTCTTCGAGGAGCGCGTCGACCTGCAGCGGATCGCTGAGCTTGACCTTGAAGAACCAGCCCGACGCCAGCGGATCGCTGTTCGCCAGCGACGGGTCGGCGCGCAGCGCCTCGTTGACCTCGACGATCTCGCCGGACACCGGCATGAACACGTCCGCCGCCGCCTTCACCGACTCGACCACGCCGGCCACCTCGCCTTGCGCGAAGGTCTTGCCGACGTCGGGCAGGTCGACGAACACCACGTCGCCGAGCGCTTCCTGCGCATGCACGGTGATGCCGACGATGGCGGGCGCGTCGCCCTCGGTGCGGACCCATTCGTGGTCCTGGGTGTACTTGATGCTCATGCTTGCTCCTGGAGAAAAGAAAGGTGGCGGGGCTCAGCCCCGGAAGTAGTTTGCCGGGATGAAAGGCAGCGTGCAGACTTCCATCGGCACCGGCTTGCCGCGCACGATGGCCTGGAGGCGGGTGCCGGGTTCGCTGTAGGCCGACGCGACATAGCCCATCGCGATCGGTCGGTCGACGCTGGGGCCGAGCAGGCCGCTGGTCACACGGCCGAGCGGCTGGCCCTCGAACGATTCCAGCGGCGAGCCGTCGCGCACCGGAACACGTTCGAGCGCTACCAGGCCGACGCGCTTGCGCCGCAGCGTGTGGTGGTCGGCGCCGGCGGGAAGGGCGGCGGCGAGCGCGGCACCGGCCTGCGAAATGGCCAGCTGCGCGAGGATTTTCCCGGCACCGGGGAATCCGCCGGCACGCGCGCCGCCGTCGCGTCGCACCTTCTGGATCGCCCAGTTCAGGGCGGCCTCGACCGGCGTGGTGGAGGTGTCGATGTCGGCGCCGTAGAGGCACAGGCCGGCTTCGAGGCGCAGCGAATTGCGTGCGCCGAGGCCGATGGGCATGACCTCGGGTTGCGCCAGCAGCAGGCGCGCGAGTGCCTCGGCCTCGCCGGATGCCACCGAGATCTCGAAGCCGTCCTCGCCGGTGTAGCCGCTTCGCGTGACGAAGGCCGGCACGTCGCCGATCCGCACCGCACCGCCGGTCATGAAGACGAAGCGCCCGATGCCGGGCGACAGCCGCGAAAGCACCGTGACGGCCTGTGGTCCCTGCAACGCGAGCAGTGCATGGCCGGGCATCGGCTGCACGTCGCAGCGGTTTCCGATGCGCTCCCGGATGTGGGCGATATCGGCCGCCTTGCAGGCACCGTTGACGATCACGAACAGCGAGTCGTGCCCCTCGTTGAAGAACATCAGGTCGTCGAGGATGCCGCCCGCGTCGTCGAGCAACAGGCCGTAGCGCTGCCTGCCGGGCGCCAGGCCGACGACGTCGACCGGCATCAGCGTCTCGAACGCGGCCGCTGCATCGGGGCCGGCCAGCCGCAGCTGGCCCATGTGGGAGATATCGAACAGGCCGGCGGCCGAGCGTGTGTGGCGGTGCTCGGCCATCAGGCCTGGCGGGTATTGCACCGGCATCGAGTAGCCGGCGAAGGGAACCATGCGTGCGCCGAGCCCGACATGGAGGTCGTGCAGCGGGGTCTTGCGCAGGGTTTCGGGGGAATCGGAAGAAGAAGCAGCCATGGCGCACTCCGGAAAGCAAAGGGCAGGGGGCAGTCGAATCCATGACGCAAGCCATGGGCCACCCCTGCTGTCCGCTTTACCTGAGAGATTCGCCCCGCCTGTCCAGAGGCTTAGGGTTTGCTCCTTCGGTGGGCCGCGAGGCCTCTCTCCAGCAAGGAAACGCCCGGGTGAGCGGGCGTCTTGTCAGTCCTTCTACCTGAGCGTTCGGAGGGTTCCTGCGCCTTCGGTGGCCTTGTCGCGCAAGGCTCTCTCCTGACGGCATCGAGTGTAGTGTCTTCTACGGGCGCACGGACGCGGCGCCCTGCTCGGTGCGCTTGTCGTGCCCGATGACGAGCACCAGGACGAACGCCAGGATCGACAGCGAGGCCAGGAACAGCACCGCGTAGATGTCGTTGCCCATCTTGTCGCGCAGGGTGCCGAAGAGGGTCGGCCCGATGTAGCCGCCGAGGTTGCCGATGGAGTTGATCCACGCGATGCCGGCCGCGGCCGCCGTGCCGCTCAGGATGGCCGTGGGCAGCGTCCAGAACACCGGCAGCGCCGTGAAGATGCCCAAGGCCGCCAGCGTGACCGCTGCCATTTTCGGCACCGGCGAGGCGATCTGCGCCGCGGCCACCAGCCCGACGAAGATGCAGGCCAGCGGCACCAGCACGAACCACTTGCGCTCGCGGCGTGCGTCCGACCAGCGCGTCCAGTACACCATCGCGATGGCGCCGATCAGGTACGGGAAGGCGTTGATGAAGCCGATCTCGACGTTGCCGAGGCCGCCGAAGCCCTTGATGATCTGCGGCAGGAAAAACCCCAGGCCGTAGAGCGGCACCGTGATGCCCATGTAGACGAAGCCCAGCGCGATCACTCGCCAGTCGAACAGCGTCTGTTTCCAGGAGATGTTGTTGATCGACTCGCGGTTGCGGCGCTCCGACGCCAGGGTCTGCTGCAGCCAGTCGCGTTCTTCGGTGCTCAGCCATCTGGCGTCCTTCGGGCCGTCGGGCAGGTAGTACAGCACCACGAAGGTCAGCAGCACCGCCGGAGCCGCCTCCAGGATGAACAGCCATTGCCAGCCGTGCATCCCGCCCATGCCGTCCATGTTGAGAATCAACCCGGAGATCGGCGAGCCGATCACGGTCGAGATCGGGATCGCGAACATGAACCAGCCGACGATGCGCGCGCGGTAGGCCGCCGGGAACCACAGCGTGATGTAGAAGATCACGCCCGGGAAGAAGCCGGCTTCCGCGATGCCGAGCAGGAAGCGCACGATGTTGAAACTCGTCGCTCCGCCGACGAACGCCTGAGCGGCGGAAATGGCACCCCAGCTGAACATGATCCGCGCGATCCAGCGGCGCGCGCCGAAGCGTTCGAGCGCCAAGTTGCTCGGCACCTCGAAGAGAAAGTACGCGATGAAGAAGATGCCCGCCGCGCTGCCGAAGATGGCGCTGGTGAAGCCCAGGTCCTTCGACATCGCCGCGCCGGCGAAGCCGAGGTTCACGCGGTCGAGGTAGGCGATGAAGTAGCTCACCATCAGCAGCGGCAGCAGCCGCCGGCTGACCTTCAAGATGGTTCTCTTTTCGAGGGAATTCATGTTTGCGCCGTGTGGTCGTGATTCTGGCTGCGCCGAGCGGGGATGCTTCGGGCAGCCGGACACTATGCGCCGGCGGTGCTCGCAGGAGGCTCGGGACTTTCACGGACATCGCCGCGAAAGGAAAGGCATCGCGCCAGTGCGCTCAGCCGGGCGGTCGCGGTGCCGATTTGGGCCGGAACGCCCTGCAGACGGTGTCGTCCGTTTCGAGGTAAGGGCCGCCGATCAGGTCGATGCAGTAGGGCACCGCGGCGAAGATGCCCGCCACCGACTGCGTGCCGTCGGCGTTCTTCAGCCCTTCGAGCGTTTCGGCGATGGCCTTGGGCTGGCCGGGCAGATTCAGGATCAGGCAGGCGCCGCGCACCACCGCGACCTGGCGCGACAGGATCGCCGTCGGCACGAAGCGCAGGCTGATCTGCCGCATCTGTTCGCCGAAACCGGGCATCTCCTTGTGCGCGACGGCCAGCGTGGCCTCGGGCGTGACGTCGCGCAGGGCCGGGCCGGTGCCGCCGGTGGTCAGCACCAGCGAACACCCGGCGTCGACCAGTTCGACCAGCGTGGCACTGATCAGCGCCTGCTCGTCGGCGATCAGACGCGGCTCGAAGGTGACCGGATTGCGCAGCGCGCGCGCGAGCCAGTCCTTGAGCGCGGGCAAGCCCTTGTCCTCGTAGACGCCGCTCGATGCGCGGTCGCTGACCGAGACGATGCCGATGCGGACCGGCGCCGTCATGCGTCGCGCCCGCCTGTCGGCTCGCCTTCGCTTTCCGACCGATCGCCGCCGCCCTGCGCGGAGAGCTGCGCGCGCACCAGCTGGAACACTTCCCTGTAGGCCTTGCCCTGGCGCGGTGCCTCGCCCGGCTTGCCGGCCTTGATGTCCTTGCGCGCCTGGCGGATCAGGGCGCGCAGTTGCTGGCTGTCGGTGGCGGGATAGGCCTCGATCCAGACACCGAAGGCGTCGTCCTCGGCGATCAGCCGGTCGCGCCAGCGCTCGGCTTCGTGCAGCGAGGCGGTTTCGGCGGCCGGCGCGCTGTGCTGCTCGTCGAGCGCGGCGCGCACCAGGTCCAGCGTTTCGGGATCGAGCAGCCGCATCAGCTTGCCGATGAACTGCATCTGGCGGCGCTTGCCTTCGAAATTGGTGATGCGGCGTGCTTCGACGACCGCATCGACGAGTTTCTCGCTCAGCGGCAGCTTGTCGAACAGGCCAGCGCGCAGCGTCAGCAGGTCTTCGCCGATCTTCTGCAACTCGGTGCTCTCGCGCTTGAGATCGGTCTTGCTGGATTCGTCGGTGCCCTTGAGCTCGCGCTTGAGCTCCAGGTCGAGTTCGCTGCCCTCGGCGACGAATTCGCCACGGACGTAATAGCCTTTTTTGGGTTTGCGGGACATAGGTGATCTTGGCCGCAATGCACAGCGCTGTAGAGGGAAAGGGGGGCGCAAGTATCATAGCCAACACATGAAGACACCCACCTCGCGCGCCGAATCCGGCTTCGCCTACAGCCGTTCCTTTTTCGAAGACCTGGTCGATTCGGCCCTGGCGCACGCCAAGAAGCTAGGCGCCACCGACGCCGGCGCGGAAGCTTCGGAAGGTTGCGGCCTGAGCGTCTCGGTGCGCAAGGGCGAGCTCGAGAACGTCGAGCGCAATCGCGACAAGTCGCTCGGCATCACGGTGTATGTCGGCCACCGCCGCGGCAACGCCAGCACGTCCGACTTCTCAGAGCCGGCCATCGCGCAGACCGTGCAGGCGGCCTACGACATCGCCCGCTTCACCGCCGAAGATCCGACCAGCGGGCTGCCCGACGAAGACGATATCGTCAGGGAGCAGCCCGACCTCGACCTGTTCCACCCTTGGGACATCGACAGCGAAGGCGCTGCGAAGATGGCGCTCGAATGCGAAGCCGCCGCACTGTCGACCGACAGGCGCATCACCAACAGCGAAGGCGCCGGCGTATCGGCCCAGCAGAGCCATTTCTTCAGCGCCCATACCCACGGCTTTCGCGGCGGTTACGCGAGTTCGCGGCATTCGATCTCGGTCGCGCCGATCGCCGGCGGCGGCAACGACATGCAGCGCGATTCCTGGTACAGCTCGATGCGCTCGGCCGACGAGCTCGCGAGCCCCGGGTCCGTCGGGCGCTATGCCGCCGAGCGGGCGCTGTCGCGGCTGGGGTCGCGCAAGATCAAGACCACCGAATGCCCGGTGTTGTTCGAGTCGCCGCTCGCAGCGGGCCTGCTCGGCGGACTGGTGCAGGCCACGAGCGGCGGCGCGCTGTACCGCAAGAGCACGTTCCTGCTCGATTCGCTCGGCGAGCAGGTCTTGGCGGAACATCTCGACCTGTCGGAAGACCCGCACGTCCTGCGTGGCAAGGGCAGCTCGCCCTTCGACGACGAAGGCGTGACGACGCGTGCGCGCAAGGTGGTCGACGCCGGGCGGCTCGAAGGTTATTTCCTGAGCACCTACTCGGCACGCAAACTGGGCATGAAGACGACCGGCAACGCCGGCGGATCGCACAACATGGTGCTCAGTTCGCGCCTGACCAGGGACGGCGACGATCTCGACGAAATGCTGCGCAAGCTCGGCACCGGCCTGTTCGTGATCGAACTCATGGGGCAGGGCGTGAACTACGTGACCGGCGACTATTCGCGCGGTGCGAGCGGCTTCTGGGTCGAGAAGGGCCGTATCGCGTTCCCGGTCGAGGAGATCACGATCGCCGGCAATCTCAAGGACATGCTGCTCGGCATCGAGGCGGTGGGTGCGGACGCCTACAACTACGGCGCCAAGACCACCGGCTCGATCCTGGTGAACCGGATGAAGATCGCCGGCTCCTGAGAATTTCAGGTGGGCGACCAGGCGTCCCGGAGGTGGGCGCGTACCCGTTCGATGGTCAGGCGATAGGGCAGCGCGAAACCATCCAGCGATTCGGCCGGACCCAACCATCGGAACGAGAAGACGAGGCCGTCTTCCTCGGGGCTGCCGCTGGCGACATGGGTGAAGGTCTCGGGCAGCACGCGGTCCTCGGCGATGCGCATCAGGAACAGATGCCACAGTTGCGCGTGACGATGCACTTTGTCCTCGATACCTGCCTCGCAGTCACGATCGAGCGTACCGAGGGACAACAGCGGGCCTTCGAAGCGGAGGCCCGATTCCTCCAGCAACTCGCGGCGCACGGCATCTTCGGGCGTCTCGCCGGCCTCGACAGTGCCTTTCGGCAACTGCATGCCGCCGCCCTCTGGATGATCGAACACGAGCAGCCGGCCGCTGGCGTCCACCAGGCAGGCACAGGCTTTCGGCACCGGTCCGCTCGTCCTGCTCATTTCAGGCGCCCGACAGCGCGGCCTTGACCGCGGCGCTGACCTGGCCCATGTCGGCCTTGCCGGTGAGCTTCGCCTTCGCGGCGCCCATCACCTTGCCCATGTCGCCGGGGCCGCTGGCGCCGAGTGCGGTCACGATGGCCTTCACTTCGATGGCGACCTCGTCGGCGCCCAGGCGCTGCGGCTGGTAGACCTCCAGCACCTTGATCTCGGCGGTTTCCTTGTCGGCGAGGTCGGTGCGGCCGCCCTGCGTGAAGGCCGTGACGGAGTCCTTGCGCTGCTTGACCAGCTTGTCGACGATCGCGGCCACGGCCGCGTCGTCGAGCTCGACGCGCTCGTCGACTTCCTTCTGCTTCATCGCGGCGAGCAGCAGCCGGATCGTGCCCAGGCGCTCCGAATCCTTGGCGCGCATGGCGGTCTTCATGTCTTCGGTGATCTGTTCCTTGAGGCTCATGGCGACTCCTTCGAATTTGAATGGATGGTGCTGAAAAAACAAAAGCCGCGACAGGTGGACCTGGCGCGGCTCGGTGCTCGGTTGCCGGTGTCCTTGCCATGCAAGGAACCGGCGGAGCGAAGCGATGTACTCAGTACAGCTTCTTCGGCAGCTGCATGCTGCGCACGCGCTTGTAGTGGCGCTTGACGGCCGCGGCCTTCTTGCGCTTGCGCTCGGCCGTCGGCTTCTCGTAGAACTCCCGGGCGCGCAGGTCGGTCAGCAGGCCGAGTTTTTCGATGGTGCGCTTGAAGCGGCGCAGGGCGACGTCGAAGGGCTCGTTTTCTTTAACGCGGATGGTGGTCATTTAAAAATCGTTGAACTGAATTTGGCCGGGGGAGATCGAGGCCCCAGGCCGGGGTTCCTCAACTGAAACTTTTTGCGGCCGTTGAGGGGAGGCCAGAGTTAACCCGAGATTATAGCTCGCTCGCGGGCATCAGCGAAGCGGCGCAGGCATCGGCGCTGGCCCAGGCCCACTGGAAGTTGTAGCCGCCGAGCCAGCCGGTCACGTCGACCACCTCGCCGATGAAATACAGGCCCGGCTGCTTCGACTCCATCGTCTGCGACGACAGGTCGCGCGTGTCGACGCCGCCGGCCGTCACCTCGGCCTTCCTGTAGCCCTCGGTACCGCTCGGCGTGATCTGCCAGCGCGCGATGCGCTCGGCCAATGCCGACAGCGCACGGTCGGCGGCCTCGTTGATCGGGCGCTGCAGCGCCGCGTCCTCGCCGATCCAGGCATCGGCCAGGCGCGACGGCACCAGCGTCGCGAGCTCGTTGGCGATGCGCTTGCGCGAGCGCGACTTGGCTTCGCCGAGCGCCACTGCGACATCGGTGCCGGGCGCGAAGTCGATGCCGAGCGGCATGCCCTCCCGCCAGTAGCTCGATATCTGCAGCACGGCCGGGCCGGAGAGGCCGCGGTGCGTGAACAAAAGGTCTTCCTGGAACGCCGTGCGCTCCTTCTTCGCGCCGACGGCGATCCGCACCGGCAGCGCCAGACCGGCGAGTTGCGCGTACGGCGCCCAGCCGTCGCCGGCGAATGTCAGCGGCACCAGGGCAGGGCGCGGCGCCACCATGCGCAGCCCGAACTGCGTTGCGAGCCGGTAGCCGAAATCGCTGGCGCCGAGTTGCGGGATCGACAGGCCGCCGGTCGCCACCACGACCTGCGCCGCCTGCACCTGGGCGCGTTCGGTGTCGATGCGGTAGCGGACCCTGCCGGCGGCAGCATCGAAAGCGACGCCGCGCACCTTGCACGGCTGCCAGCGCACGACCTTGCCGGCCGCGCATTCGGCCAGCAGCATGTCGATGATCTGCTGCGAGGGGCCGTCGCAGAACAGCTGGCCCTTGTGCTTCTCGTGATGCGCGATGCCGTGCCGCTCGACCAGCGCGACGAACTGCTGCGGCGTGTAGCGCGACAACGCCGAGCGGCAGAAGTTGGGGTTGTCGCCGACGAAGTGCTTTTGCGGCGCGCGGACGTCGATGTCTCGATTGGTGAAGTTGCAGCGGCCGCCGCCCGAGATGCGGATCTTCTCGGCCACGCGCTCGCTGTGGTCGACGAGCAGCACCCGGAGTCCGCGCTGGCCGGCCTGCGCGGCGCAGAAGAGCCCGGCCGCGCCGGCGCCGATCACGACGACGTCGAAGTCCTGCGTCGCGGCGGGCGCGCTGGCTGGCGATGGAACGGTCAACGAATCGGCCTCTTTGTACGCTTAGTACGGAGGCGGAATTCTAGGTGCCGGAATTCGCCGGATCAGGTCGACAGACCGCCGCTGCGCAGCGGCACCGCATGGCTCGCCGCCGCCAGCCCGCTCAGCACGTCGCCCACCACGATCACCGAGGGGCTGCCCAGTCCGGATGCGGCGATCGCATCGCACAGACCTGCCAGCGTCGTCACGACATGGCGCTGGTGCGGCAGGCTCGCATGCTGGATCACCGCCACCGGCGTCTCGCCCGGCAGACCTTGCAGCAGCTCGCGCTGGATGTGTGCCGAACCGGCGACGCCCATGTAGACGACCAGCGTGAGCCGGGCGTGGTGCACGGTGGCGGCCAGGGCACGCCAGTCGGTCGGGTCGTCCTGCGCACCGGCGCCGGTCTTGGCATGGCCCGTGACGAAGACGACGCCCTGGGCATGGTCGCGGTGCGTGAGCGGCACGCCGAGCGAGGTCACCGCGGCGAGCCCGGCCGTGATGCCGTTGACCACCGCCACCCCGATGCCTTCTTCCCGCAGGTGCTCCACCTCTTCGCCGCCGCGGCCGAAGATGAACGGGTCGCCCCCCTTGAGACGCACTACGGTCTCGCCTTCGCGCACGGCGGTGATCATGAGCTTTTCGATGAAGGCCTGCGGCGTGCTCTTGCAACCGCCTCGCTTGCCGACGTAGACGATGCGCGCGTGCGGCCGCGCATGGACCAGCACGGCCTCGTTGACCAGGTCGTCGACGAACAGCACGGTCGCCGCTGCGATCGCCTTGACGGCCTTCAGAGTGAGCAGCTCGGGGTCGCCGGGGCCGGCGCCGACCAGCGTGCAGCGACCGTCGAACGGAAGGTTGGAGAGAGGGTTCATGCGTGGTTCGCCAGTCGTTGGATGTGCGCGACCTGCACCGCGATCGCGTCGGGCACCGGCAGTTCGCCGGCGAGCACGCGGCGCGTGTAGGCGGCGGTGGTTTCGATGTCGATGGCGGTCGGCAGGCCGGGTACTTCGGCCGCGGTGCCGGGCTGCTGGGCCTGCAGTTCGGTGCGCTCGCCGCGCACGAAGCCGTCGACCTGCGCGGTGCGGCGCGGGTCGGACACGACCTCGCCCTCGAGCCCGCGCGAGAGCAGCGCGGTCATGCCGGTGAGCGCGAAGGTCTCGGCCATCGTGCGGGCGTATTCGGGATGCGTGTAGCTCGCGACGATCACGCACGGTCCGGTGGTCGGGCGCATCAGCTTGACCACGCTGTGACCGGGATTGCGCAGGCCGACCACGCGGCGTACGTCGAGCAGCCGCTTGAGTGCCGGGTTCAGCAGCTCGGTCGGCGCGAAGGCGGCTTCGCCCGGGGCGATCGCGCGGATGGCCTGCAGCGGCGGCACGTCGAGCGCGGCGAGCACGTCCCAGGCCGGCACGCGGGTCGATTCGCTGGCGCTGCCGTGCACCAGCACCGGCAGGCCTTCGCGGGCCAGCAGCAGCGCCAGCAGCGGCGTCAGTACCGGCAGCTTGCGCGCGCCGTTGTAGCTCGGCAGCACGACCAGCGCCGGCGTTCCGGCTTCGGCGGCCGGCACGTGCGCGAGCCGCTCGTGCGTCGCGTCCAGAAAGCCGGCCATCTCCTCGGGCGTCTCGCCCTTGATGCGCATCGCGAGGCAGAACGCGCCGATCTCCAAATCGCTGACGACGCCGTCGAGCAGCTGGCCGAACAGGTCGGCCGCCTGCGCCCGCGCGAGCGGCTTGGCGCCACGTGCGCCCCGGCCGATTTCCTTGATGTAGTGACTGATTCCCATGGGTCGGTGGATTCTCGTGCAAGCGTCAGGCCGCCGCTGACAGCGGTGCGGTGGCGTGGACCGGGGCGCGCACCATGCGCTTGAGTTCCGGTATGCACGAGCCGCAGTTGGTGCCGCATTGCAGTGCGCCCTGGAGCGCGGCGAGGCGCTCGTTCTCGCCGCCGGCACAGGCCTGCAGCTTCTCTTCGATCGCAGTCGCGGTCACGCCGAAACAGCTGCAGACGATCTTGCCGCGCGCTGCCACGCCCACCGGCGGCGTCGCGCCGGGGCGCAGCAACTGGCGGCCGAAGGCCTGGGCCGGCAACTGGTCCTGCAGCAGCGTCTTGATCCATGCCTCCGCGCGCGTGTCGCCGGCCAGCAGGAAGCCTTCGAGATGGGCGTCGGTGCCGGCGCGCACGAGCCGCATCGCGCGGCGCTGGCCGTGGCGCTTGTCGGCATAGCGCAGGGTATCGGGACCCGAAAGCGCCAGCAGCTCTTCGATTCGCATCAGCACCGCGTCCGACGCCGCTTCGTGCCCGGCTGCGCGAAACAGCACGCCGCTGCGCTCCACGGCACCGCCGGCCAGCGCGCCGCCGGCGCCGAACGGTACGCAGGTCGCGAACTGGAAGCTCGGCATCAGCGCGCGCAGGGATGCCAGCGTCGCCAGCGCGGTATCGGCCGGCAGCCAGGCCGCGCCCAGCAAGCCCCAGGGCAGTTCCGCTTTGAGGATCTTGACGGCCGCGTGCTTGAGTTCGGGCTGCAGGGAGTCGGGGCAATAGGCCGGCGTGGTCAGCGCATTCACGCCGGCAAGACGTTCGCCGATGCTGGACAGCCCGCTCAGGTATTCCTCTCCCCAGTGCATCGGGATGAAGGCCTGGCTCAGGCCGATGTCGGTGCTGCCCTGCGCGGGCAGCAGGATCGACCCGCGCCGGGAAGTGACCTGCACCAGGTCGCCGTCGCGGAGCTGCCGCCGCGCCATGTCCTGGGCGTTCATCTGCACCACCGGCTCGGCGACATGGCCGAACAGCCGGCCGATCGTGCCGGTGCGGCTCATGCCGTGCCACTGGTCGCGCAGGCGACCGCTGTTGAGCGAGAACGGATAGCGCGCATCGCGGGGTTCCGCGACCGGCTTGTACGCCACGTCGAAGAAGCGCGCCCGGCCGTCGGGCGTCGGGAACACGCCGTCTTCGTAGAGGCGCACGCGTCCGGCGGTCGCACCTTCGGGCAGCGGCCATTGCTGCGGACCCTGCGATTCGAGCATCGACCAGCTCAGACCGGTGATGTCGAGGTCGCGCCCGCGGGTGCTCTCGCGATGCTCGTTCCAGATCGCTTCGGCGCCAGCGGCGCTGTCGAGCGCATAGGGGAACAGCGAGCCAGCGGCGCGCGCAGCCAGGCGGGTCTCGAGCCGCTGCGCGAAATCGGTGACGGCCGACCAGTCGTGCCGCGTCTCGCCGGGCGTCGCGACCGCCTGGCGCACGCGCGAGATGCGGCGTTCGCTGTTCGTCACGGTGCCGACCTTCTCGCCCCAGGTCGTGGCCGGCAGCAGCAGGTCGGCATAGGCGGCCGTCGCAGTGGTCTCGAAGGCTTCCTGCAGCACCACGAGTTCGCACCGCTCCAGCGCACGCCGCACCGTGGCCTGGTCGGGCATCGACTGCGCGGGGTTGGTGCAGGAAATCCACAACGCCTTGATCTCGCCGTCGGCCACGGCCTGAAACAGATCGACCGCCGTCTTGCCCGGCTGCAAAGGCACGCTGTCGACGCCCCACAGCGCAGCCACTTCGGCGCGATGTTCGGGATTCGCCAGGTCGCGATGGCCCCCCAGCAGGTTGGCCATGCCGCCGACCTCGCGGCCGCCCATCGCGTTGGGTTGGCCGGTCAGCGAGAACGGTCCGGCGCCGGGCCGGCCGATCTGCGCCGTCGCCAGATGCAGGTTGACCAGCGTCGCGTTCTTGGCGGTGCCCGCGCTCGACTGGTTCAGGCCCTGGCAGTACAGGCTCAGGGTCGCCGTCGAGGTCGCGAACAGCCGGGCGGCTTCCAGCAGCGCCGCCTTGTCGATGCCGCAGACTTGCGCCACGTGGTCGGGCGTGCAGTCGCGCACGGTCGCCCTGAGCGCATCGAAGCCGCTGGTGTGCGCGGCGATGTAGTCGGGCCGGGTCCAGCCTTCCCAGAGCATCAGGTGGAGCATGCCGTGGAACAGCATGACGTCGGTGCCGGGCTGGATCGCCAGATGCAGGTCGGCGATCTCGCAGGTGTCGGTGCGGCGCGGGTCGACGACGATGATCTTCATCGCCGGATTGGCGCGCTTGGCATCCTCGATGCGGCGGAACAGGATCGGATGCGCCCAGGCCGTGTTGCTGCCGACGATGAACAGGCACTGCGCGTCGTTGAAGTCGTCGTAGCAGGCCGGTGGCGCGTCGGCGCCCAGCGTCTTCTTGTAGCCCGCGACCGCGCTGCTCATGCACAGGCGCGAGTTGGTGTCGATGTTGTTGGTGCCGATCAGGCCCTTGGCGAGTTTGTTGAAGACGTAATAGTCCTCGGTCAGCAACTGGCCGGAGATATAGAACGCGACCGCGTCGGGGCCGTGGTCGGCGATGACCTGCGCGAACTTGTCGGCGGCGGTGTCGAGCGCGGTGTTCCAGGACACGGGCCGGGGCGCAGTGGTGCGCTGCAGCCGCTGCATCGGTCGCAGCAGGCGCGTCTGCAGCGTGACTTCGGCGGTCGCGGTGAGATGCAGCGTCGAGCCCTTGGTGCAGAGGCGTCCGAAATTCGCCGGATGGTCGGGGTCGCCCCGCACGCCGGTGATCTGCGCGCCGTCGGACTCGATGACGACCCCGCAGCCGACGCCGCAGTACGGGCAGGTGGACTTGGTTTCCTGCATTCAGTTCTTTTCCATTTGCTGCGCTGTGGCATCCATCGCATCAGCCACCATGAGGCGCCTGCACCCCGAAGCTCTCGTCGCCCAGCGCCCCCGAGGTAGCCGCCCCCGGTCCCGCACGCGGCGCCTGGAGATCGAGCGCCAGCGTCGCCAGTTCGTTCGCGTCCAGCATCACCCGCCCGTCCTCGACCCGACAGGCGAAGCGTGGCACGCGGCCCTCGTCGGGCGACCGGGCGCAACCGTCGGCGAGACCGAAAGTCCAGTTGTGCAGCGGGCAGGCCACGCTGTCGCCGAAGACGATGCCCTGCGACAGCGGCCCACCCTTGTGCGGGCAGCGGTCCAGCAGCGCGAAGATCTCGTCGCTGCCGGTGCGGAACACCGCGACGTCCACGCCGACGGGGCGCGCCACGCGGCGCGCGCCCAGCACCGGGATGTCGTCGACGCGGCAGATCGAAGTCCAGTCGTTCATCGCGAAGCTCCCGCGGCCATCGAAGCGACGGATGCCACCGGCACGAACTGGCGCATGTCCACCGACGCCTGCGACGTCTGGAACCACGGATCGGGCTCGCCGTCGAGCGCGAACTGCAGCCGCTCCCAGAGCGCCTTGCGCCCGGCATCGTCCTCTAGGATGCGCCGTTTCACATGGTCCAGCCCGACGCGCCCGATGTAGTGCACCGTGCGCTCCAGGTACCAGCCCTCGGTGCGGTACAGCTCCAGGAAGGCGCCGGTGTATTCCATCACTTCGGCGGCGGTCTTCACCTTGATCAGGAAGTGCGCGACCTCGGTCTTGATGCCGCCGTTGCCGCCCACGTACAGTTCCCAGCCCGAGTCGACGCCGATCACGCCGACGTCCTTGATCCCGGCCTCGGCGCAGTTGCGCGGGCAGCCCGAGACCGCCAGCTTCACCTTGTGCGGCGAATACATCGCCCAGAGCGCGTGTTCCAGGTCCTTGCCCATCTGCGTCGAATCCTGCGTGCCGAAGCGGCACCACTCGCTGCCCACGCAGGTCTTCACCGTGCGCAGCGACTTGCCGTAGGCGAAGCCGCTCGGCATGCCGATGTCCTGCCACACCGCCTGCAGGTCCTCCTTCTTCACGCCCAGCAGGTCGATGCGCTGGCCGCCCGTGACCTTCACCGTCGGAATCTTGTACTTGTCGGCCGCGTCGGCGATGCGGCGCAACTCGTCGGGCGTCGTGTGGCCGCCCCACATGCGCGGTACCACCGAATAGGTGCCGTCCTTCTGGATGTTGGCGTGGCTGCGCTCGTTGATGAAGCGGCTCTGCGGATCGTCCTTCGCCTCCTTCGGCCAGCTGCTGATCAGGTAGTAGTTGACCGCCGGCCGGCAGGAACTGCAGCCGTTGGGCGTGCGCCATCCGAGGCCGTGGAAGACGGCGTCGTGCGTCAGGTACTTCTGGGCGTGGATCGCTTCGCGCACGTCCTGATGGCTGGCGTCGGTGCAGCCGCAGATCGCCTTCTTCTTCGGCGTCGCCGAATAGTCGCCGCCGGCCGTGAACATCAGGATCTGCTCGACCAGGCCGGTGCACGAACCGCAGCTCGCGCTCGCCTTGGTGTGCTTCTTCACCTCCTCCAGCGTGAACAGGCCCTTGTCGCGGATCGCCTTGCAGATGGTGCCCTTGTTGACGCCGTTGCAGCCGCAGACCTCCGCGTCGTCGGGCATGGTCGCGGCCTTGCTGTGGCCCTCGTGGCCGGTGTCGCCGATGTTGGATTCGCCGAACATCAGCTTTTCGCGGATGTCGTTCACGCTGCGGCCGTCGCGCAGCAGCTTGAAGTACCAGCTGCCGTCGGCCGTGTCGCCGTACAGGCAGGCGCCGATCAGCTTGTCGTCCCTGATCACCAGCTTCTTGTAGACGCCGCCGAAGGGGTCGCTCATCACGATTTCCTCGGTGCCTTCGCCGCCGGTGAAATCGCCGGCGCTGAAGAGGTCGATGCCCGTCACCTTGAGCTTGGTCGAGGTCAGCGAGCCGAGGTAGCGGCTGTAGCCCATCTCCGCCAGGTGGTTGGCCGCGACCTTGGCCTGCTCGAACAGCGGCGCCACCAGGCCGTAGGCGATGCCGCGGTGCGCCGCGCATTCGCCGACCGCGTAGATGCGCGCGTCGGTCACGGTCTGCAGCGTGTCGGTGACCACGATGCCGCGGTTGCAGTGCAGGCGCATCGATTCGGCCAGCTTCACGTTCGGGCGGATGCCCACCGCCATCACCACCAGGTCGGCCGCCTCCTCGCTGCCGTCCTTGAAGCGGATCGCCTTCACGCGCCCGGACTTGCCGTCGTCCCGGTCGCCGACGAGCGCCTGCGTGTGCGCGGCGAGGCGGAACTTCAGGCCACGGTCCTCCAGCGATTTGCGCAGCAGCCCGCCGGCCACCTCGTCGAGCTGACGGTCCATCAGCCAGGCGTTGACGTGCACCACCGTGACGCTCATGCCGCGCAGCATCAGGCCGTTGGCCGCTTCCAGACCCAGCAGGCCGCCGCCGATCACGACCGCGTGCTTGTGCGTCTTGGCGGTGTCGATCATGGTCTGGGTGTCGGCGATGTCGCGATAGGCGATCACGCCTTCGAGATCTTTGCCCGGCACCGGGATCATGAACGGGTCGGAGCCGGTGCACAGCAGCAGGCGGTCGTACGGCGCCTCGACGACTTCGCCCTTGCCGTCGTCGGCGCGCACGATGCGCTTCACGCGGTCGACCTCGGTCACCCGGCGTCCGGCATGCACCGTGATGCCGTTCTCCTGGTACCAGGACCACGGATTGAGCACGATTTCGTCGATGGTCTGCTCGCCGGCGAGCACCGGCGACAGAAGGATGCGGTTGTAGTTGGGGTGCGGCTCGGCGCCGAAGACGGTGATGTCGTAGAGCGCCGGGTCGATCTTCAGCATTTCTTCCAGCGTGCGCACGCCGGCCATGCCGTTGCCGATCAGCACCAGTTTCAGCTTCTTCACCCGCATGTCCATGGCCGTCCTCCGTTCGAAAACAAAAAAGGCGTCCGCATGGGTGGGCCCTGCCTGAGCCGAGCTGTCATGCGGACGCCTTTGTCCTTGGGGTCGTCGGCGACATCGTCGCGGCCGGCGACCTTGAACGGGAGCATGCAAGGCGCATGCCAGACCGGAAAAACGTTCTTCGGGAGCAAACCGTGCCACCGATGCGCCGCTTCCGTGCGGCGCGAGGCACGACCGCATCGTCGTGGTGCATGCGGCCTATCTGGCACCGGCCAACGCGTAGGCGAGCACGTAGTCGCCGCGGTCGGGCGACTGGCGGGCGCCGCCGGCGCTGATCACCACCTACTGCCGGCCGGTCTTCGGCGACACGCAGGTAGAAGTCCTGCGTGCCGGCGAAGAACACGAGGCCCGACTGGGTGGCGAGCGAGGGGCCGAGCACCAGCGCCGGCTGTACGCCGCCCCTGCCGTCGCGCAGGTCCTGCAGCAGCGGCTGGGCGGGCAGGTAGACCAGGCCCAGACCAGCGCACCGGTCAGGACGTCGAACGCCCGCACCAGGCCCTGCGGCTCTTCGGTCGACCAGTTGTCGGCGACGCTGCCAGTTGGGCGCCTTGGCCTGCGGGTCGCGCGGGCGCGGCGGCTCCCAGACGATCAGCAGCAGGCCGAAACCGGTTGTTCACTGCACCAAAGCAGGTCGCCGGGCTCAGCCGCGATCGTGCATGGGCAGGAAGTCGGCCATCGCGAGCACCGATTCGGCGACGTCGACCAAGCGGCGGTTCTGGTTCATCGCGGTCTGGCGCAGCATCTTGTGCGCGTCTTCCTCGCTGAGCTTGCGGTGCGCCATGAGAAGGCCCTTGGCGCGCTCGACCAGCTTGCGCTCGTTGAGCGCGCCGCGCACGGTATCGAGCTCGTCGCGCATCGCCTGCAGGCGACGCGACTGGTCCTGGACCATTTCGAGGATGGCGCGCTCCAGCTGGCGGCCGTAGAGCGTGGTGTTCGCCGCCGGGCCGGCCGGTGCGTCGGCCGCGTCGGAAGAGGCGTCGAAGAAAGCCGCGGCGACCGGCGCCGGCGAATGCGTGGCAATCTGCGTGAGCAGCGTGGTGTGTGCGGCCATCTCCTCGCACAAGCGTTCGCTCTTGACGCTGCACAGCTCGCGCAGATCGGCCGCGAGGCGCGTTTCGATCGTCTGCATGGCGTCGATGCGTCGTGTGCAGCAGTCGAACCACGGTCCGCTCAACTCGGGGTCGAGGGCGACGCCCGCTGGCGCGGCGCAGGCGATACGGCGCATGCGTTCGAGCTCGGCGGTGTGCGCCGGCGGCAGGTTGGCCAGCCATTGCGCTTCGAGCTCAGGCCCGGAAAATTCGGAAAACACCTGGAAGCAGCGCTCCTGAGACTCGATCAGGTGCAGCCACTGCTGCTGGCGCGCGCTGTCGTTGCGTCCCGAGGTGAAGGCCGCGGCGCCGCATGCACGCTCCTGGCCCGTGAATTCCTTGCCCTGCATGAAATTGAACATCGCGACCAGAAGGCGTGAAATCTCCGGATCGGTCGCGCCGTCCGCCGCCTCGAACACCACCGCCAGCAGGCCGGCGATCAGCTTCACGAAGGCCGCCGTGGCGTCCGACGCCGGCATCGCGAGCGTGCCGATGCGCCGTCGCAGGTCGGGCAGGGCGTCCATGCCGGGCAGCACCCACGCGATCCGGCTGAACAGGCGGGCGCCGTTGCCGAGCCGGCCGGGATCGGTCTCCAGGCGGTCGAAGCATTCGCGCACCCGTTCTTCGAGCTGCAACGATTCGGCGATCTGTGTTTGCAGCTCGACGCCGAAGCGCTTGCCGCCGGACGCCAGCACCACGTTGGAGATGCCGCGTTCGCGCTGGATGCCGTGCACCAGCCGTCCGATCGCACCGACCAGTTCGCTGGTTCGCGCGAGCTGGTCGAGTTCGTCTGTTTCGCTGCGCAGTGCAGCGACAAGGAAGCTCAGTCCGGATTTCATCGTGAAGGGCTTGCAGCAACAACCGTGCCCCGTGTCGGGGCGCCGCCTAAACTCGTGCGCATGCTGATCCTCGGAATCGAATCCTCCTGCGACGAAACGGGCGTGGCCCTGGTCGAGACGGCCGGGGCGTCGCTTCCGGTGCTGCTGTCGCACGCGCTGCACAGCCAGATCGCCATGCACCAGGCCTACGGCGGCGTGGTGCCCGAACTCGCCAGCCGCGACCACATCCGGCGCGTGCTGCCGCTCACGCGGCAGGTGTTCGACGAGGCGGGCAGGGCGCTCGCCGATGTCGACGTGGTGGCCTATACACGTGGCCCGGGTCTGGCGGGCGCATTGCTGGTCGGCGCCGGCGTCGCCTGCGCGCTCGGTGCGGCACTCGGCAAGCCGGTGCTGGGCGTGCATCACCTCGAAGGCCATCTGCTGTCGCCTTTCCTGAGTGCCGATGCACCCGAATTCCCTTTTGTCGCCCTGCTGGTTTCGGGAGGACACACGCAACTGATGCGCGTCGACGGCGTCGGCCGTTACGCCCTCCTCGGCGAGACCATCGACGACGCGGCCGGCGAGGCCTTCGACAAATCGGCCAAGCTGATGGGGCTGCCGTATCCTGGCGGGCCATGGCTCGCGAAGCTGGCGCAGCAGGGGGATCCGGCGGCCTTCAAGCTGCCCCGGCCGCTGCTGCACAGCGGCAACCTCGACTTCTCCTTCGCCGGGCTGAAGACGGCGGTGCTCACGCAGGCCCGGAAACTCGGTGCCGATCTCGAAGCTCGCAAGGCCGACCTGGCGGCCTCGACCGAAGCGGCCATCGTCGAGGTGCTGCTGAAGAAATCGCTCGCCGCGCTGTACGGGAGCGGGCTCGACCGCCTGGTGGTCGCGGGTGGCGTCGGCGCGAACCGGAAGCTGCGAGAGCAATTGGATGCGGCCTGTGCGGCGCGCGGCGTGCGGGTGCATTACCCGGAGCTTCATCTGTGCACCGACAACGGCGCCATGATCGCGATGGCCGCCGCGATGCGGCTGCAATCGGGGATGCAGCAGGCGACCGACGTCTACGCCTTCGACGTCAAGCCGCGTTGGCCGCTGGACGCGCTGGAAAAACGCGAAGACCCCGAAGGTGCTACGGCCTGACCGGCTGGCCGTTTCGACGCTGTCATTCCTGACGTTCGGACCTTGCTCCCGGACGACGGTCGTCGTCGTCGTCGTCGTTGGCGTCGAAGCGCATGCCGGGCTCATAGCGCACCGATTCCTGCGCCAGACGCCCGAATTCAGCCGCGTAAGGCACCACCAGCGCCGGCCAGTGGCGAAACAGGTTGAAGTTCTCGGCATTCTTCTGCACGCCCGCGCGGGTGAAGTTCATCGATCCGAAGCCGAGCGTGTCAGCATCCACGATCAGGAACTTGTGGTGCATCACCGGGTAGCGCGCATTGATCCACAGCGGTACGCCGTGGTTGTGGAAGTAGGTCGCGCTCGAGTATTTCAACGTCGCCTGCGAGCGGTCCAGCACCACGCGCACGTCGACGCCACGCGCATGCGCCAGGTCCAGCGCCCTGGCGATCGTGGCCGAGGTGAAGTAGTAGCCGGCGAGCCAGACGCGCTGCCGGGCGGTGGCGATCAGGCCGGCGATCGCGCGGTCGGTGTCGCCGCCTGGCGAAAAGAAGACTTCGGTGCTCGCCCGGGCCGATGCCGGCGGCATCGCGACGGCCACGCCGGCCACTGCGTTCGGCAACACGATCAGGCACGCGACCAGAGCGCCGACCCGCAGGAGCGCACGGGCGAAAGAAATTGAAAGCGATTGCGGGATCGTTGGATATTGCACGGTTTGCCAGGGCGGTTCGAAGTGTCGATTGTCGGCGCTGAAACCGCGACGGTCCGTGAGAACCGACGGGCAGGAAATTCAGGCGATCTGTTCGAACTCCGGCGTTTCCGGCGCCAGCAATGGCAACGGCAACACCCGGAGAATGTCGCGCCACAGTTGCGACCACTGCGGCCAATCGTGTCCGCCCTCGGTGGTGAAGACATGGTCGCCGGGCAATACGTCGGCCAGCAGCCGGTGGTTGGGTGCGAACCGGTCGGCCAGTCCGTAGCCGAGGTACAGCGGCGGCAACTCGGCCGACTTCTCCGGTGTGGAATAACCCTGCAGGAAAGGCCACAGCTTGCGATCGATTTCCTCATCCGGCGGCGGACCTTCGGGCTTTTTCCAGACGCGCAGGCCACCCGCCTTCTGGATCTCGGCGCCGACCGGCCGGCGACCCAGGTAGGGCGCCAGCACCACCAGGCCGTCGATCAGGCCGGGCTGCTGCAGTTCGTGCGTCAGCGCGCCGAATCCACCGATTGAAATGCCAACCAGCCAGATCGACTTGTAGCCGTTGCGCCGGGCCGGGCCGAGGATATCCGCGCTCAAGCGCTGGACGAAAGTCTGATCGTAGTAATAGGAGACGTTCGCATCCACCAGCATCACATCTGTCGCGAACCGGTGGCTGCGCACGGCGCGTACGAAACCCTGGTGTTCGAACTCCTCCGGCTGAAGGAAAGCGCCTGGAAGGAAGACCAGCAGGGTGTCCGAGCGCGTGCCGGCAACGGCCGAATGCAGATGTGTTTCCAAAGCAGAGCCCCTTGTGCCGGGGGCTCGCTGCTGAATATTAGTCAGCGGGACCGCGACTTAAAATTAATAATAAAGTTCGATAAAACATGCACATAGAGTGATGTTTTACACACATTTCGTATTCAAACATAAAAAAAAGCCAGTCGGATCGCGACTGGCTTAATAACTGCAGTTGTCCGATTGAAAAGAATCGGAAACAGTGATGTGTTTTTATTCAATCGACAGCTGGTGCACCTTGTTTATCGGCACGAGCTTGCCCAGCTTGAGCATCAGGACACCGTTTTCGAGACTGGCTCGACTGCCGACGGCATCGATTTCCTGTGGCAATTCGAAAGCCGCCTTGACGCGCCGCTTGGCGTCGGCCTTGCTTTCGATCCTGACGACCGCGCCTTCGATGCCGATGCTCAGGTCGTCGCGCGTCACGCCGGGTACGTCGAGCGAGAGCGTCCAGCTCTTGTCGTCCTGCTCGACATTCGGGGCCGTCTGCGGGCCGGCCAGCAGGGCGCCATTGACGAAGCGCTCGAAGTTGCGATCGGGAGCACGCGCAACGAAGCGGGCGGTGCGAATTTCGGGTGCGAAGAACATGAAAATCTCCAAGTGGGTTTGAACACGATCGGGACCGGCGTGTCCCGTACACTGCGCGGCCTTCAACAGCGAGTGCTGCTTGCCTTGAACATCTAGGCTTCCCGGCAGGCGTTTCAAGACAATGACCCAGAGCTTTATTTGGCGCCGCAAGGCCTTGAAATTCGTGACATCGGCGCTAGTCGCGAACGTTCTTTGTCAGGTGTCCCGGATCGCCAAGGCCGCTCAAGACACGCCGCCCGGACCGCCAGGCACCGCCGGCCCGATCAAGCTGGCGTTGATCGAAAGCATGAGCGGGCCGTTCGCCAATACCGGCGAGGCTGTCTTTCGCAACGTGCTCTGGGCCGTGGAGCGTGTCAACGCACGCGGCGGCGTCAAACTGCCGGGCGGCGTACGACGGCTCGAGCTCGTGCGCTACGACAGCAAAGGCCAGAACGAGGAAGCGCTTTCGGCCTTGCGTGCTGCCATGGACGACGGCGCGCGCATCGTGCTGCAGGGCAATTCGTCGGCAACGGCGGCCGCATTGGTCGACGCGATCGACAAGAACAACATCCGCGATCCGTCGCGGCGGGTGATTTTCCTGAACTACTCCGCGGTCGACCCGATCCTCACGAACGAGCGCTGCAGCTTCTGGCATTTCCGTTTCGACGCCCATGCCGACATGCGCGTCACAGCCTTGATGGACGTGGTGAAGGACGACGCCGCGCTCCGGCGGGTCTACCTGATCGGGCAGGATTACAGCTTCGGCCAGGCCGTGCTGCGCGAGTCCAGGCGCCAACTCGGCACGCTCAGGCCCGACGTTCAGGTCGTCGGCGAAGAACTGCATCCGATGGGTCGAGTCAAGGATTTCGCGCCCTACGCCACCAAGATCATCGCGAGCGGCGCGCAGGCCGTGGTCACCGGGAACTGGGGCAACGACCTGACGCTGCTGGTCAAAGCCGCACGCGAGGCGGGGTTCGACGGCACGTTCTATACCTTCTACGGCAACGCACTGGGTGCGCCGGCCACGATCGGAGAGGCCGGCATCGGGCGCGTGATCGCGGTCGCGGACTGGCTGCCGAACGTGCAGACGGTGCAATCCGAAGCTTTCTACCGCGAATTCCGCGCCCGCTTCCCGAAGCCCGCGGATGACTATGTGCACATGCGCATGCAACTGATGATCGAGGCGCTGGCGCAGGCGATTGAAGGCGCCGGCAGCACGGACGCGGTCGCCGTGGCGCGTGCGCTCGAACGGGCCGATGTCTCTCTGGCAGGCCAGCACGGCCGCATGCGGGCCGAAGATCACCAGTTCCAGCAGCAGTTGGTGGTCGGCTTGATGGACCGCCAGGGCGTGCCCGGCGTGAAATTCGACGTCGAAGGCTCCGGGTACGGTTTTCGCGTACTGAAAACCATTTCGCCCGAGACGGCAGAAATGGCTGCACGCTGCAGGATGCAGCGCCCGTGAGAAAACCCAAGGGGCAAGCCGTTCGAGATCTCGTGCGCCATCGTCTTTCATCGACACGACAAAGTACGAAGAATGCCACGCTGAGCGCAAGTGCAGTTGTAACCAAATTCGACACATCGTGCGCTATAGTAGGAACAATATGGATGCAGCTCTCTGGAAAATGCGGAGCGCGACTCAAATAGCAACCCGGCAATTTTCTGGCAATTGACGGGCGTGTTGGTCGATTAACTATTCTCAAATCATGAAATTGATCACGTCTCATCCTACCGGCAATGCCAACGTGCGGGCGGTACTGGACGGCATGTACGATGCCGGGATATTGGAGGCGTATTACACGGCTATCGCAACTTTCAAAGATACATGGGCCGACAAATTGTCGGGTTTCGGGCCCCAGAAGGAACTTCGTCGCCGTCGGCTGGATGCTCGTTTGCAAGCGGTAACTCACTTGTCACCCTGGCGCGAGATGGGTAGATTGCTGTTGCAGAAGGCGCAGTTGTCCCTGTTTAAAAAGCACGAGGCGAGCATGTTCAGCGTCGATTCGATCTATAGGGGCATCGATAGGAAGGTCGCTTTTGAATTGAACAGGTATTCAAATATCGATGCCGTTTACGCTTATGAAGATGGTGCCCTCGATTCGTTCAAGGAAGCCAAACGGTTGGGATTGCAGTGTCTCTACGACTTGCCGATAGGCTATTGGCGTGCCGGAAGGAGGTTGCTGGAGGCCGAAGCAGAAAAATGGCCGGAATGGGCGGCCACGCTGGTCACCTTTCAGGACTCGAACGATAAACTCGCCCGCAAGGATCAGGAGCTCGGACTGGCCGATCGTATCTTCGTGGCGAGCTCGTTCACCGCAGAGACGTTGAAGGATTATCCCGGTCAAACGGCTGCCGTGAAGGTGGTTCCATACGGTTTTCCGGACGTCGCTGGTCCGCGGCAATATCAGCTGGATCGAAACAAGCCCTTGAAGTTGCTGTTTGTGGGCGGCCTTTCGCAGCGCAAGGGTATTGCCGGGATGTTCGCCGCAGTAGAGCATTTCGGCAAGCACGTGGAATTGACCGTGGTAGGACGCAAATCCGTTGATGATTGCGCGGCATTGAATGCTGCCCTTGCGAAACACGAATGGATTCCGAGCCTGCCCCATGCGGAGATATTGCGCACCATGCGTGCCCACGATGTCCTGCTTTTTCCGTCGCTGTTCGAAGGCTTCGGACTGGTCATCACGGAAGCGATGGCACAGGGCACGCCTGTCATCACGACCGAACGTACCGCGGGCCCCGATATCATCGAGCACGACAGGAACGGCTGGATCATACGAGCCGGGCATCAGCAGGAATTGCAGGATGCGATTGAGAAACTTATAAAGAATCCGCGATTGATAGCCGAGGCCGGGCGCGAAGCCATGCGCACTGCACAACGAAGGCCTTGGCATCTATACGGCAATGAATTGGCGCAGGCGATCATTCATCATGCTTGATGATTTCGGTCGCCTTGTCATCGACAAATATCAATAGCCCATTATCGAAATGCCTTCGAATGTCGCATTGAGCGATTGATATGTGAATTCATTGACCGTGTGCGGGAGCATGGCGCTTCGAGAGAGCAGTTTGCTTTAAAAAATTTTCTTGCTGTTGAATGTGGGGCCTTGAGGGAGCGGGTCCATGGCGGGTCACTGCAAGTTTCGACCGATTCAAGGTTTGTCTGAGTACGCCCTGAGACGGCGATTGCCCGCAGGAAGCTATAATCGAAAAGCTCCGCAATGTTGCGGTGCACACGGTGCGTGCAGTTCCAGCGCACACCGCAAGTCGAACATCCCGACACGTCGGAACAAGGAAATCCAAATGATCGCAGCCTCCATCAAGGCCGAAGTCGTCAAAGACAACGCCCGCGCCGCCAACGACACCGGCAGTCCAGAAGTGCAGGTCGCCCTGCTGACCGCCCGCATCAATGAGCTCACCCCCCACTTCAAGACGCACGCCAAGGACCACCATGGTCGCCGTGGTCTGCTGCGCATGGTGAGCCGTCGTCGCAAGCTTCTGGACTATCTCAAGTCCAAGGATGCAGAACGCTACACCGCGCTGATCGCCAAGCTGGGTCTGCGCAAGTAAGCCGGTTCGCATGAAAAAACGCCTGGGTTAGTCCGCTAGCTCAGGCGTTTTTTACTTCGCGAACTCTCGTTTCGGAGTGCCGCACAGAGCGAAGCTGTGTCATTCCACCGGAGTTGGGCCTTTCCAGGGCTGAATTTCGCTGGAATGGCATCGTGTTCTGACAGCGCTTCCTACCCGGCGCGACGTCCACGGGCACTCGGCCCGTATCCGTCCGCCTACCTTTCGGAGCAAACATGAGCCTCTTCAATAAAGTCACCAAGTCGTTCCAGTGGGGCGGCAAGCAGGTCGTTCTGGAAACGGGCGAAATCGCCCGCCAGGCCAGCGGCGCCGTTCTCGTCGATATCGAAGGCACGGTCGTTTTGGCCACCGTCGTGGCATCCAAGTCGGCCAAGCCCGGCCAGGACTTCTTCCCGCTGACGGTCGACTACATCGAGAAAACCTACGCCGCAGGCAAGATTCCCGGCAGTTTCTTCAAGCGCGAAGCCAAGCCGAGCGAGCACGAGACCCTCACCAGCCGCCTGATCGACCGTCCGATCCGCCCGCTGTTTCCCGAAGGCTTTCTGAACGAAGTGCACGTGGTCATCCACACGCTGTCGCTCAATCCCGAAGTCGATGCCGATATCGCCGCCATGATCGGCGTCAGCGCCGCGCTGTCGATCTCCGGCATTCCGTTCAGCGGTCCGATCGGCGCTGCGCGCGTGGGCTACATCAATGGTCAGTACGTGCTGAATCCGGGCCAGACCGCCCGCAAGGATTCGCAGATGGACCTGGTCGTCGCCGGCACCGAAGCCGCCGTGCTGATGGTCGAATCCGAAGCCCTGCAGTTGAGCGAAGAGGTCATGCTCGGCGGCATCGTCTTCGGGCACGAGCAGGCGGCCATCGCGATCAACGCGATCCACGAACTCGTGCGCGACGCCGGCAAGCCACTGTGGGAATGGAAGGCGCCCGCGGAGGACGAATCCTTCGTCGCCAAGGTGAACGGCCTGGCCGAAGAGAAGCTTCGCGCGGTCTACCAGATCCGTAGCAAGCAGGCCCGCACGCAGGCACTGCGCGAAACCACCGCGGGCGTGATGTCGTCGTTGAAGGACAGCGGCGAACCCTTTGATTCGGGCAAGGTCAACGACCTGCTGTTCGCGATCGAATCGAAGATCGTGCGCAGCCAGATCCTCGAAGGCGAGCCGCGTATCGACGGCCGCGACACTCGCACCGTGCGCCCGATCGAGATCCGCAACTCGGTGCTCCCGCGCACCCACGGCTCGGCGATCTTCACGCGCGGCGAGACGCAGGCGCTGGTCGTCACCACCCTCGGTACCGAGCGCGACGCGCAGCGCATCGACGCACTGTCGGGCGACTATGAAGACCGCTTCCTGTTCCACTACAACATGCCTCCGTTCGCCACCGGCGAAGTCGGCCGCATGGGTTCGACCAAGCGCCGCGAGATCGGCCACGGTCGTCTCGCCAAGCGTGCTCTGGTGGCGGTGCTGCCGAGCAAGGAAGAGTTCCCGTACACGATCCGCGTCGTCTCGGAAATCACCGAATCGAACGGTTCCTCGTCGATGGCCTCGGTCTGCGGTGGTTGCCTGTCGATGATGGACGCCGGCGTGCCGGTGAAGGCGCACGTGGCCGGCATCGCCATGGGCCTGATCAAGGAGGGCAACCGCTTCGCGGTGCTGACCGACATCCTGGGCGACGAGGACCATCTGGGCGACATGGACTTCAAGGTGGCCGGCACGACCGCCGGCATCACCGCGCTCCAGATGGACATCAAGATCCAGGGCATCACCAAGGAAATCATGCAGGTCGCGCTGGCGCAGGCGAAGGAAGCGCGCGTGCACATCCTCGGCAAGATGCAGGAAGCGCAGGGCTCGGCCAACACCGAGATGTCGCAGTTCGCGCCGCGCATGACCACGCTCAAGATCAATCCGGAGAAGATCCGCGACGTGATCGGCAAGGGCGGGGCGGTCATCCGCGGCCTGCAGGAAGAAACCGGCACGACGATCAACATCGACGAGGACGGCACCATCACCATCGCCTCGACCGACCCGGAGAAGGCCGAATTCGCCAAGAAGCGCATCGAGCAGATCACGGCGGAAGTCGAAATCGGCAAGGTGTACGAAGGCGCGGTCACGAAGATCCTCGACTTCGGCGCACTGATCAACCTGCTGCCCGGCAAGGACGGTCTGCTGCACATCAGCCAGATCGCCCACGAGCGCGTCGAGAAGGTCACCGACTACCTGAGCGAAGGCCAGATCGTGAAGGTCAAGGTCCTCGAGACCGACGAGAAGGGTCGCGTCAAGCTGTCGATGAAGGCATTGACGGAGCGTCCGGCCGGCATCGAGTTCGCCGAGCGTCCGCGCGAAGACCGCGGCGGCGAGCGTCGCGAGCGTTCGGACCGTGGCGATCGTGGCGACCGTGCCCCGCGCGGCGATCGCGCACCGCGTTTCGAAGGCAACGAGCGCAACGAGCGCAACGATCGTGGCGGCGACCAGCAGCCGCAGCAGCCGCAGCAGTCGTTTCAGCAGAGCCAGCCGGCGCCTGTCGCGGCCGAGCAGCAGCAGCCCTCGCAAGACGGCTTCCGCAACAACGACGCGCAGTCCTGAACGACCGCTCCACGGTGGCGAAGCCGCCGCCGTGGCCTTTGTGCCATCGACGTCCCGTTCAAGGACGTCGCAGTCTGGAATTCCATGAAAGCCATTGAGATTGCATCGTTCGGCGCTCCCGAGGTGTTGCGCTTGGTCGAGCGTCCGGACCCTGTCGCGGGCGAAGGCGAACTGCTGATTCGCGTGGCGGCCAGTGGTGTCAACCGGCCCGACGTGCTGCAGCGCACCGGCAACTATCCGGTGCCGCCGGGCGCTTCCGATCTGCCGGGCCTTGAGGTTGCCGGCGAGATCGTGGCCGGCGATGCCGAGGCCATGGCCGAAGCCGGGTTTTCCATCGGAGACCGCGTCTGCGCACTGGTGGCCGGTGGCGGCTACGCGGCGTTGTGCGTCGCGCCCGTCGTGCAGTGTCTGCCGGTACCTGCCGGATGGAGCGACGCCGAGGCTGCCACGCTGCCCGAGACCTTCTTTACGGTATGGAGCAACGTCTTCGTTCGCGGACAACTGCAAAAGGGTGAGACGCTGCTGGTGCAGGGCGGTTCGAGCGGCATCGGCGTCACGGCGATCCAGCTTGCCAAGGCGCTCGGCGTGACGGTCATCGTCACTGCAGGCAGCGACGAGAAGTGCGCCGCGTGTGTCGGTTTCGGTGCCGACCACGCGATCAACTACAAGACGGCCGATTTCGCCGCCGAGGTCAAACGCATTACCGAAGGCAAGGGTGTCGACGTGATTCTCGACATGGTGGCCGGCAGCTACGTGGCACGTGAGGTCGAGTGCCTTGCCGAAGACGGTCGCCTGGTGATCATCGGCGTGCAGGGTGGTGTGAAAGCCGAGATCAATGCCGGAATCGTGCTGCGCAGGCGGCTGGTCGTCACCGGCTCGACGCTGCGTCCGCGGTCGATTGCCTTCAAGGCGGGCATTGCGAAGGCACTGAAGGAAAAAGTCTGGCCGTTGCTCGAAAGCGGCGCGGTCAAACATGCGGTTCACAACAGTTTCGCGGCCGACGACGGCACTCAGGGCGGTCCCAGCGGGGCGGCCAGAGCACACACATTGATGGAATCGAACCAGCACATCGGCAAGATCGTGCTGACGTGGTAAACGGAGCACTCTGAGATGACGAAGCGAAAACTGATCGCCGGCAACTGGAAAATGAACGGCAGCTTGGCTGCGAACGAGGTGCTGGTGAGGGCCCTGCTGCAGGGCATCCAATCGGCGCCGGGGTGCGACGTCGCGCTATGCGTGCCGGCGCCCTACCTCGGACAGGTGCACGCACTCGTCGCCGGTTCGCACCTGTCGCTGGGTTCCCAGGACGTGTCGGCGCAGACGCACGGCGCCTTCACTGGAGAGAAGTCCGCGTCGATGCTCAGGGACTTCGGCGTTCGCTTCGCGATCGTCGGCCATTCGGAGCGTCGCCAGTACCACGGCGAAACCGACGAGACGGTGGCTGCCAAGGCGGCGGCTGCGCTCGGCGCCGGCATTACGCCGATCGTCTGTGTCGGCGAGACGCTGGCCGAGCATGATGCGGGACGGACCGAGGAGGTCGTCAAGCGCCAGCTGGCGGCGGTTATTCATCTGAACGGTCACTGCATCAGCGAGATCGTGGTCGCCTACGAGCCTGTCTGGGCGATCGGCACCGGCAAGACGGCGTCGCCCGCGCAGGCGCAGGCCGTGCATGCGCTGCTTCGCGCCCAGTTGCACCATGCGGCGAGCGAACACGCCGCCAGTATCCGCATTCTTTACGGCGGCAGCATGAACGCGGCCAATGCGGCCGAACTGCTGCAGCAGGCCGATATCGATGGTGGCCTCATCGGCGGCGCATCGCTGAAGGCGGTCGATTTCCTTCAAATCATCGCGGCGGCGCGCTGAGCGCCGGCCTTTCTCATCCAGGAGTTTTCGACAATGAACGTGGTTCTCAACATTCTGGTCGGTGTGCAGATGCTCACCGCCTTGACGATGATCGGGCTGATCCTGATCCAGCACGGCAAAGGAGCCGACATGGGCGCCGCCTTCGGTAGCGGCAGCGCAGGCAGCCTGTTCGGCGCGAGCGGCAGCGCGAACTTCCTTTCCCGTACCACGGCGGTTCTGGCGGCCGTGTTCTTCGTCACGACGTTGCTGCTGGCCTACTTCAGCCACGCGCAACCCACGGGCGGCAGCAGCCTGCTGGAACGCGCTGCGATCACGGCGCCGGCGGCGGTGCCTGTGCCGGCCGCATCCGGCGCTGCGATTCCGGGAACATCGGCACCGACGGCGCCCGTGACGTCGTCGACCGGTGCGGCCCAGATCCCGACCAAATAATCTATGAGTTTCCATGCTCTCGCAGATGGAAACCAAGGCATTTCAGGGTAAACTATAAAGCTGCTCCGGAAAGCCAAAACCCTTATGGGTTCCTCATGCCATCCGGGCAAAAAACCGCGGTCGTGGTGAAATTGGTAGACACGCTATCTTGAGGGGGTAGTGGCGAAAGCTGTGCGAGTTCGAGTCTCGCCGACCGCACCAAATCTCATCGACGGTGAGCAACAACGAAGTTGCTTCCCGTTGATGTCAAGCGGTGATAGAACTCTTTGATGAACCTCGATTCCTACCTCCCCGTCCTGCTTTTCATTCTGGTCGGTATTGCGGTGGGCATCGCTCCTCAGGTATTGGGCTACGTCTTAGGCCCGAATCGGCCCGACGCGGCCAAGAATTCCCCTTACGAATGCGGCTTCGAGGCTTTCGAAAACGCTCGCATGCAGTTTGATGTGCGCTACTACTTGGTCGCCATCCTGTTCATTCTTTTTGACCTGGAAATCGCTTTCCTCTTCCCGTGGGCCGTCGCGCTCAAGGAAGTCGGCGCGACCGGTTTCTGGGCCGTCGTGATTTTCCTGGCGATCCTGGTCGTTGGCTTTGCCTACGAATGGAAAAAGGGCGCACTTGACTGGGAATAGCCGTAAACCGGCAACGAGGTACAGCCATGGCCATTGAAGGTGTTTTCAAAGAAGGCTTCGTCACCACGTCCTACGACTCGGTGGTGAATTGGGCAAAGACCGGGTCGCTGTGGCCCATGACCTTCGGTCTGGCCTGCTGCGCAGTCGAGATGATGCATGCCGCTGCCGCGCGCTACGATATTGGCCGCTTCGGCGCCGAAGTTTTTCGCGCCAGCCCACGCCAGTCCGATCTGATGATCGTCGCTGGCACGCTGTGCAACAAGATGGCACCTGCGCTGCGCAAGGTCTACGACCAGATGGCAGAGCCGCGCTGGGTGCTGTCGATGGGCTCGTGCGCCAATGGCGGTGGCTACTACCACTACAGCTACTCGGTCGTGCGCGGCTGCGACCGCATCGTGCCAGTCGACGTTTATGTGCCGGGCTGTCCGCCGACGGCCGAGGCCCTGATCTACGGGATCATCCAACTGCAGCAGAAGGTGCGCCGCACCAATACCATCGCGCGTGCCTGAACGGGACGGAATCTCAATGACAGTTTTTGCGATCGATCCTGCCGTCCTCAAGGACACACTCACGCTCGTGCTCGGCGAGAAGATCAAGAGCATCTCGCTGGCGCTCGGTGAAGTGACCGTGACGGTGAAGTCGGCCGACTATCTGGTGTCGATGCAAATGCTCCGCGACGCGCCCGAGTGCAAGTTCGAGCAGCTCGTCGACATCTGCGGCGTGGACTATTCCGCCTACCGTGACAGCGAATGGGAAGGCCCGCGCTATTGCGCCGTTTCGCATCTACTGTCGCTGAGTCTGAACCAGCGGGTTCGCGTCAAGGCATTCTGCCCCGACGACGATTTTCCGGTGCTGCCGTCCGTGATGCATCTCTGGAGTTCGGCCAACTGGTTCGAGCGCGAGGCGTTCGATCTCTATGGCATCGTGTTCGAAGGCCACGAGGACCTGCGCCGTATTCTCACCGACTACGGGTTCATCGGGCATCCGTTCCGCAAGGACTTTCCGTTGTCCGGCCATGTCGAGATGCGCTACGACCAAGACCTCAAACGCGTTGTCTACCAGCCTGTGACCATCGAGCCGCGCGAAGTCACGCCCCGCATCATTCGTGAAGAGAACTATGGTGGCCTGAAGTGATGCGTCGCGGTTCCGCGGTCGACATCGCCTGAGCGTCTGAGTACACAACATGGCTGAAATCAAGAACTACACGCTCAACTTCGGGCCGCAGCATCCTGCCGCACACGGTGTGTTGCGCCTCGTGCTCGAGCTCGACGGCGAGGTCGTCCAGCGTGCCGACCCGCACATCGGCTTGCTTCACCGCGCGACGGAGAAACTGGCCGAGGGCAAGACGTACATCCAGTCGCTGCCCTACATGGACCGTCTCGACTACGTGTCGATGATGAGCAACGAGCACGCCTATTGCCTGGCGATCGAGAAACTGCTGGGCCTCGAAGTGCCGATCCGGGCGCAGTACATCCGCGTGATGTTCGCGGAGATCACACGGCTGCTGAACCACCTGATGTGGCTCGGCTCGCATGGCAACGATTGCGGCAGTTCGACGATCCTGATCTACGCGTTCCGAGAGCGTGAAGATCTGTTCGACGTCTATGAAGCCGTGTCCGGCGCGCGCATGCATGCGGCCTATTTCCGGCCGGGAGGCGTGTACCGCGACTTGCCGGATTCGATGCCGCAGTACAAGGTCAGCAAGATCAAGAACGCCAAGGCGCTGGCGCGGATGAACGAGAACCGGCAGGGTTCGGTGCTCGACTTCATCGACGACTTCACGAAGCGTTTCGTGAAGCACATGGAGGAGTACCACACGCTGCTCACCGACAACCGGATCTGGAAGCAGCGCACGGTCGGCATTGGCGTCATGACGCCGGAGCGAGCGCTCAATCTCGGCCTGACCGGTCCGATGCTGCGCGGTTCGGGCATCGCCTGGGACTTGCGCAAGAAGCAACCGTACGACGTCTACGACCGGATGGATTTCGACATCCCGCTCGGCAAGACCGGCGACTGCTACGACCGCTATTTGGTGCGCATGGAAGAGATGGTGCAATCCAACCGCATCATCAAGCAGTGCGTCGACTGGTTGCGCGTGAATCCCGGCCCGGTGATTACCGACAACCACAAGATCGCCGCGCCTGCCCGTGAGTCCATGAAGGGCAACATGGAAGAGCTGATCCATCACTTCAAGCTGTTCACCGAAGGTTTCCACGTGCCTGAAGGCGAGGCCTACGCGGCGGTGGAGCATCCGAAGGGTGAGTTCGGCATCTACCTGATCAGCGACGGTGCCAACAAGCCGTACCGTCTGAAGATCCGCGCGCCGGGGTTCGCGCACCTGGCTGCGCTCGACGAACTGACGCGCGGCCACATGATCGCGGACACTGTTGCCGTGATCGGTACCCTGGACATCGTTTTCGGAGAGATCGACCGATGAGCACGACCCACACGACGAACGAGCCACAGGCTTCGGTGGCGCTGAGCGTTTCCACGATGGACCGCTTTGCGCGTGAAGTGGCGAAGTACCCGGCCGAGCAGGCGCAGTCGGCCGTGATGGCGTGCCTGGCGATCGTCCAGCAAGCGCATGGGTATGTGAGCCTCGACCATGAAAAGGTCATCGCGGACTATCTGGGCATGCCGCAGATCGCCGTGCATGAAGTCACGACCTTCTACAACATGTACAACCAGCATCCGACGGGGCGCTTCAAGCTCAACGTGTGCACGAACCTGCCTTGCCAGCTGCGCGACGGCGTGACGGCGCTGGTGCATCTCGAAAAGAAGCTCGGCATTCAGATGGGTGGCACGACCGCCGACGGCATGTTCACGCTGCAGCAGAGCGAGTGTCTCGGTGCGTGTGCCGACTCGCCCGTAATGCTGGTCAACGA
This sequence comes from Janthinobacterium lividum, assembly GCA_050954325.1. GTDB lineage: Bacteria > Pseudomonadota > Gammaproteobacteria > Burkholderiales > Burkholderiaceae_C > Variovorax. The sequence continues at coordinate 289,523 of JBPBPG010000002.1, forward strand.
CCGCACGATGTGCAGTTTCATGAGCAACGAAAAGCTCGACCAGCTCGTCGACGGCCTGCGTGCCTCGGTGGGCTCGGCGGGCTCGGCGGGTTCGTTGCAAGGAGCGCAATGATGTCGCCCGAACAAGTTCTCTCGCAGTTCCAGGCCACCGGCGTCCAGACCTGCTTCCACGACCGCCATATCGGCGCGCAGATCTATGCGGGTCTCGACGGCACCAACTGGCGTCTGAAGGACTACGAAGCGCGCGGCGGCTACCAGGCTCTGCGAAAGATCCTGACGGAAGGCATGACGCCCGACCAAGTGATCGCCGAAGTCAAGGCGTCCGGCCTTCGTGGTCGCGGAGGCGCGGGCTTTCCGACCGGGCTCAAGTGGAGCTTCATGCCCCGCCAGTTTCCGGGCCAGAAGTATCTCGTCTGCAATTCCGACGAGGGTGAGCCTGGTACCTGCAAGGACCGCGATATCCTGCAGTTCAACCCGCACATCGTGATCGAAGGCATGGCCATCGCGGCTTTCGCCATGGGTATCAGCGTCGGCTACAACTACATCCACGGCGAGATTTTCACGACCTACGACCGTTTCGAGGAAGCTCTCGAAGAAGCACGCGCGGCCGGTTACCTGGGCGATGCGATCATGGGCAGCGCCTACAACTTCCAGTTGCATGCGGCGCACGGTTTCGGCGCCTACATTTGCGGCGAAGAGACGGCACTGCTCGAATCGCTCGAAGGCAAGAAGGGTCAGCCACGCTTCAAGCCGCCGTTCCCGGCGAGCTTCGGCCTCTATGGCAAGCCGACGACGATCAACAACACCGAAACCTTCGCGGCCGTGCCCTGGATCATCCGCAACGGCGGTCCGGCTTATCTCGAATGCGGCAAGCCCAACAACGGCGGCACCAAGATCTATTCGGTCAGCGGCGACGTCGAGGCGCCCGGTAACTACGAGGTGCCGATGGGCACGCCCTTCAGCAAGTTGCTCGAGCTCGCAGGCGGCGTGCGCAAGGGACGTCAGCTCAAGGCCGTGATTCCCGGCGGATCATCATCGCCGGTGCTGCCCGCGAAGGTCATGATGGACTGCACGATGGACTACGACTCCATCGCCAAGGCCGGTTCGATGCTGGGTTCGGGCGCCGTGATCGTGATGGACGACAGCCGTTCGATGGTCGAATCGCTCAAGCGGCTTTCCTACTTCTACATGCACGAGTCCTGCGGCCAGTGCACGCCGTGTCGCGAAGGCACCGGCTGGCTCTGGCGCGTGGTCGACCGCATCCATGCCGGTACCGGCAAGTCGGGCGACATGGACCTGCTGAATTCCGTTGCCGACAATATCCAGGGCCGCACGATCTGCGCGCTGGGCGACGCCGCGGCGATGCCCGTGCGCGCCATGATCAAGCACTTCCGTCACGAGTTCGAAGCCTTGATCCCAGGCTACGTCCCCCAAGCGCCCGCCAAGGCCTGAGCGCTGCTGGAAAACACATATGGTTGAAATCGAACTCGACGGCAAGAAGGTCGACATCGTCGAAGGCAGCATGATCATGCATGCGGCCGAAAAGGCGGGTACGTACATCCCGCACTTCTGCTATCACAAGAAGCTCAGCATCGCGGCCAACTGCCGCATGTGCCTGGTCGATGTCGAAAAGGCGCCTAAGCCGATGCCGGCCTGTGCGACACCGGTGACACAGGGCATGATCGTGCGTACCAAGAGCGAGAAGGCCATCAAGGCGCAGCAGTCGGTGATGGAGTTCCTGCTCATCAATCACCCGCTCGACTGCCCGATCTGCGACCAGGGCGGCGAATGCCAGCTCCAGGACATCGCGGTCGGCTACGGCGGTTCCTCGTCGCGCTACGACGAAGAGAAGCGCGTCGTGCTGAACAAGGACGTCGGTCCGCTGATCAGCATGGAAGAGATGAGCCGCTGCATCCACTGCACGCGTTGCGTCCGCTTTGGCCAGGAGGTCGCCGGCGTGATGGAACTCGGCATGATCCATCGCGGCGAGCATTCCGAGATCACGACCGTGCTCGGCGAGACTGTCGATTCCGAGCTGTCCGGCAACATGATCGACATCTGCCCGGTCGGCGCGCTGACCAGCAAGCCGTTCCGCTACAGCGCCCGCACCTGGGAGCTGTCGCGCCGCAAGTCGGTCAGCCCGCACGACTCGACCGGTGCCAACTTGATCGTTCAGGTCAAGAACAACCAGGTGATGCGCGTTGTACCGCTCGAGAACGAGGACGTGAACGAGTGCTGGATCGCCGACCGCGACCGCTTCTCCTACGAATCGCTCAACGGCGACGAGCGCCTGACGCAGCCGATGCTCAAGCAGGGCGGGCAGTGGCAGGCCGTCGACTGGCAGACCGCGCTCGAATATGTGGCCAACGGCCTGCGCCAGATCAAGACCGATCACGGCGCTGCAGCCATCGGCGCGCTGGTCAGTCCGCACAGCACGGTCGAAGAACTTGCGCTCGCCGGCGCGCTGGTGCGCGGCCTGGGCAGCGAGAACATCGACCATCGCCTGCGCAATGCCGACTTCACGCTGGGCAGCGGCATCCGCTGGCTCGGCACGTCCATCGCGTCGCTGTCGAACCTGCAACGCGTGCTGGTGGTCGGCTCCAATTTGCGCAAGGACCATCCGCTGTTCGCGCAGCGCATTCGTCAGGCTGCGCGCAAGGGTGCCGCGGTCGGCGTGATCGCTTCGAAAACCGAACTGGCGTCGCCTGATGCATGGGCGATGGCGCTTGCCGGCATCACGATGTCGGCGCCGGGCGGCTGGGTGCGCGCACTTGCCGATCTGGCATCGGCCATTGGTGCCGAAAAGGGCATAGCGTCGCCAGCCAAAGGCGAGGTCACCGACGAAGTCAAGGCGTTCGCCAAGTCGCTGTTGAGCGGCGAGCGCAAAGCGATCCTGCTGGGCAATGCGGCTGCTCACCATGCGCAGGCATCGCAACTGTTGGCCATCGCGCAGTGGATCGGTATGCAGACGGGTGCCAGCGTCGGTTACCTGACCGAAGCGGCCAATACCGTCGGCGCGCAGTGGGTCGACGCGCTGCCGGGCAAAGGCGGGCTGAATGCCGGTCAGATGCTATCGGGCAGTTTGAAGGCCGTGCTGCTGCTCAACAACGAACCTGAATTCGATTCTGCTGCCGGCACCGAGGCGTCTGCAGGCCTCGAGCACGCACAGATGGTCGTTACCCTGAGCCCGTTCAAGGCCAACTTGGCGTTCAGCGATGTGCTGTTGCCGATCGCACCGTTTTCGGAAACACCGGGCACTTTCGTCAACGCCGAAGGCCGTGTCCAAAGCTTCCATGCGGTGGTCAAGCCACGTGGCGAGGCGCGCCCCGCATGGAAGGTAATTCGCGTTCTAGCGAATCTGCTGGGGCTTCCGGGTTTCGATTTCGAATCGTCGCAGGATGTGCTTGCACATGTGCGCGGTGCGACCGACAAGGGTGCGACGCACGTGCCCGCAGAGCGTCTTGCCAGCGCGTCGTCAGAGGTGGAGATCGATTCATCCTCGGCGAGCGCGCAGGACGCGTTGCCCGTGGTGGCTCGCATCTATGAACTGGATGGCCTCACGCGACGTGCGCCGTCGCTCCAACTGACGGCGGATGCGCGTGGAAGCGCGCATGCGGCCTTCGGGGTGCCGTTGGGCCAGCAGGTCGTACATCTCAAGGTGACCGCATGATCGATTCCATCTACGGTTTCGGTCGCGGGCTGATTACCGCCAACTGGTGGACCGTCGGCGGCTGGCCGGTGATCTGGTCGCTGATCAAGATCATCTGCGTGCTGTTGCCGCTGCTCGGTGCCGTCGCCTACCTGACGCTCTGGGAGCGCAAGTTCCTCGGCTTCATTCAGGTGCGCCACGGACCCAATCGGGTCGGACCGTTCGGTCTGCTGCAGCCCATCGCCGACGCGGTCAAGTTGCTGACGAAGGAAATGATCAGCCCGACGGCGGCGAGTCCGGGTCTGTTCCGGCTCGGTCCGATCATGGCGATCATGCCGGCGCTTGCTGCATGGGTCGCGATTCCGTTCGGTCCCGAGACCGTGCTGGCCAACGTCAACGCGGGTCTGCTGCTGATCATGGCAATCACCTCGATCGAGGTCTACGGCGTGATCATTGCTGGCTGGGCGTCGAATTCGAAGTACGCCTTCCTTGGTGCGTTGCGTGCTTCGGCCCAGATGGTCAGCTACGAAATCGCGATGGGCTTCTGCCTGGTCGTGGTGATCATGGTCACCGGCAGCCTTAACCTCGGCGACGTGGTCGCGGTGCAGGGCAAGGGCATGGGCGCCAACATGGGCCTCGGTTTCCTTTCATGGAACTGGTTGCCTTTGCTGCCGATCTTCGTGGTCTATGTGATCTCCGGCGTGGCCGAGACCAACCGCCATCCATTCGACGTGGTCGAAGGCGAGGCCGAGATCGTCGCCGGCCACATGGTCGAGTACTCGGGCATGGGCTTCGCGATCTTTTTCCTGGCCGAGTACGCGAGCATGTGGCTCGTCTCGGTTCTGGCGGCGTTGATGTTCCTGGGCGGCTGGCTGTCGCCAATCGGCTTCCTCGATTTCATTCCCGGATGGATCTGGCTGGCCGTGAAGACCTTCTTCGTGGTGTCCTTGTTCATCTGGATCCGCGGCACCTTCCCGCGCTTTCGCTACGACCAGATCATGCGTCTGGGCTGGAAGATCTTCATTCCGGTCACCCTGGTGTGGCTGTTGGTGGTCGGAGGGTGGATGCAGACGCCCTGGAACATCTGGAAATAAGCGGAGCTATACACGATGTCGGCTGTTGTTGCCTCTCCATCCTCGTTCTCGGTCAAAGACTTCCTTAAGAGTTTCATGCTCACGGAGCTCTTCAAGGGCATGGTCCTGACCGGACGCTACGCGTTCAAACGCAAGATCACGGTCCAGTTTCCCGAAGAGAAGACGCCGCTGTCTCCACGCTTTCGAGGCCTGCACGCACTGCGCCGTTATGAAAACGGCGAGGAGCGCTGCATCGCCTGCAAGCTCTGCGAAGCGGTGTGCCCCGCAGTCGCGATCACCATCGAGTCCGATGTGCGCGAAGACGGTTCGCGCCGTACCACGCGCTACGACATCGATCTCACGAAATGCATCTTCTGCGGTTTCTGCGAAGAGAGTTGTCCGGTCGATTCGATCGTCGAGACGCACATCCTCGAATACCACGGCGAAAAACGCGGCGACCTGTATTTCACCAAGGACATGCTGCTCGCCGTCGGCGACCGGTACGAGCCCGAGATCGCCGCAGCCAAGGCTGCGGACGCCAAATACCGCTGATTGCGGACGCCCTCAAAGAAAAATCCATGGACGTCAAGACAGGCTTCTTCTACGTATTCTCGCTGGTGCTGCTTTTCGCAGCCTTTCGAGTCGTCACTGCGCGCAATCCCGTGCACGCGGTGCTCTATCTCATGCTCGCGTTCTCGCAGGCTTCGGCCGTCTGGCTGCTGCTCGAGGCCGAGTTCCTCGCCATCGTGCTGGTGCTGGTCTACCTCGGCGCCGTGATGGTGCTGTTCCTGTTCGTGGTGATGATGCTGGACTTGAACGTGGACAGCCTGCGGCAGGGGTTCTGGAAGCATTTTCCGCTCGCGGCGTTCGTGGGCGTCGTCATCGCGCTCGAGATGGCTTACGTGTTGATGGGTGGTTTCCGCAGCGTTCCGGTAACGCCGATGGCAGGCGACGTCGCGCAGCTTTCGAACACCAAGGCGTTGGGCATCCTGTTGTATACCGAATATCTGTATCCGGTCCAGATCGCCGCGGTGCTGCTTGTGGTCGCGATGATCACGGCCATCGCGCTGACCCTGCGGCAGCGCAAGGACACCAAGTTCGTCGACGTCAGTACGCAGATCCATGTGAAGGCGCACGACCGCCTGAGTGTCGTTAAGCTCGATGCGACACGCGCCGCACCCGTTGCATCTCCCGCAATTCCTGTAGACACGCACGTGAACGCGGAGAAGAAGGCATGACGTTGACACTCTCCCACTACCTGACGCTCGGCGCGATCCTCTTTGCGATGTCGGTCATCGGCATCTTCCTGAATCGCAAGAACCTGATCGTGCTGCTGATGTGCGTCGAGCTGATGCTGCTCGCGGTCAACATGAACTTCGTCGCGTTCTCGCACTATCTGGGCGACATGCACGGACAGATCTTCGTGTTCTTCATCCTGACGGTGGCGGCCGCCGAATCGGCCATTGGGCTGGCGTTGCTGGTGCTGCTGTTCCGGAACAAGTCGAACATCAACGTCGACCAACTGAATTCGCTCAAGGGATAACGAGTCAAGCCATGAGCGCAACCCTCTCTGCATCGATGCTGCTGGCCGTACCGCTGGCACCCTTGGTCGGCGCCACGCTGGCCGGCCTGTTTGGCACCAAGTTCGGTGGCGATCGTCTCGGCCGCAACGTCACGCATTCACTGACCATCCTTGGCGTGTTGATCGCTTTCATCATCTCTGCGACGACGCTCAAGAGCGTCGTCGTCGACGGTGCGCGCTTCAACGCGACGCTGTACGAATGGATGGTCGTCGGCGGATTGAAAATGGAGGTCGGCTTCCTGATCGACGGCCTGACCGCGATGATGATGTGCGTCGTGACATTCGTGTCGCTGATGGTGCACATCTATACCATCGGCTACATGGAAGAGGACGAGGGCTACAACCGCTTTTTTGCCTATATCTCGCTTTTCACTTTCTCGATGCTGATGCTCGTCATGAGCAACAACATGCTCCAGCTGTTCTTCGGCTGGGAAGCGGTGGGTTTGGTGTCCTACCTGCTGATCGGTTTCTGGTTCAACAAGCCGACCGCGATTTTCGCGAACATGAAGGCTTTTCTGGTCAACCGTGTTGGCGATTTCGGCTTCATTCTCGGCATCGGCCTGATCGCTGCCTATGCTGGCACGCTGAACTACGGCGAAGCGTTTGCCAAGGCCGACACGTTGGCGGGCATTACGTTCCCCGGCACCAGCTGGATGCTGGTGACGGTGATATGCGTCTGTCTGTTCATTGGTGCGATGGGCAAGAGCGCACAGTTCCCGCTGCACGTGTGGCTTCCGGACTCGATGGAAGGTCCGACTCCGATTTCGGCGTTGATCCATGCCGCGACGATGGTGACCGCGGGTATCTTCATGGTGGCGCGCATGTCGCCGCTTTTCGAACTGTCCGATACCGCGCTGTCCTTCATCATGGTGATTGGCGCGATCTCGGCGCTGTTCATGGGGTTCCTGGGCATCATCCAGAACGACATCAAGCGCGTGGTTGCGTATTCGACACTTTCGCAGCTCGGCTACATGACAGTGGCGCTCGGTGCTTCGGCCTATTCGGTCGCAGTGTTCCATCTGATGACGCATGCGTTTTTCAAGGCGTTGCTGTTTCTCGGTGCCGGTTCGGTGATCATCGGCATGCATCACAACCAGGACATTCGCTGGATGGGTGGCGTGCGGAAGTACATGCCTATCACGTGGATAACATCGCTGCTGGGTTCGCTCGCGCTTATCGGTACGCCGTTCTTCTCCGGCTTCTATTCCAAGGACAGCATCATCGAAGCGGTCCACGAGAGCCATCTGTGGGGTTCGGACTTTGCCTATTTCTCCGTGCTCGCCGGCGTGTTCGTGACAGCTTTCTATTCGTTCCGCATGTATTTCTTGGTTTTTCACGGCAAGGAACGCTACGAGCAGAATCCGGACGCGCATCACGCACATCATTCAGACGAAGAGCCCGACCATGGGCATGACAGCCACGACAGCAAACCGCACGAGTCGCCACTCGTGGTCTGGTTGCCACTCGTACTGCTCGCGGTTCCATCGGTGATCATCGGTTTCTTCACGATCGATGCCATGCTTTATGGGAATTTCTTCAAGGACGCGATCTCGTTCAACCTCGAAAAGCATCCCGCGATGCACGAGATGGCCGAAGCGTTCCATGGCCCTGTCGCGATGGCGATCCACGGTCTGACTTCCGCGCCGTTCTGGCTTGCGCTGGCTGGCGTGGTGCTGTCCTACTACATGTACATGATCAACCCGGCGGTGCCGGCGGCGATCAAGCGCGGTTTCATGCCGGTCTACCGTCTGCTGGACAACAAGTACTACCTCGACTGGATCAACGAAAACGTCGTGGCGCGGGGTGCGCGTGCATTGGGCACCGCATTCTGGAAAGGCGGCGACCAAGCCGTCATCGACGGCGCTATCGTCAATGGCTCGTGGAGGACGATCGGGCGTATCGCCGGGGTGGTGCGTCGGGTGCAGTCCGGCTACATCTACCACTACGCCATGGCGATGTTGCTCGGCATATTCGTACTCATGACGTACTTCGTCTGGTTCAACAAGTAAGCGTTTCGCTGGAGAAGAATAAAAATGGGTCTGTTGAGCCTTGCCATCTGGGTGCCGATCGTGATCGGCGGCCTGCTGTTGGCTTTCGGTCGGGATGATCGTGCGAATTTCACGCGCTGGATCGCGCTCGCCGGATCGATCGTCGGCTTCATCGTGACGATTCCGCTGTATACGCGTTTCCAGTTCGGCACGTCCGCAATGCAGTTCGTCGAGAAGCACGGCTGGATCCAACGTTTCAACATCAACTACCACGTCGGCGTCGATGGCCTGTCGTTGTGGATGGTGCTGCTGACGTCGTTCATCACCGTCATCGTGGTCATCTCTGCTTGGCAGGTGATCACCGAGCGCGTGAACCAGTACATGGGCGCTTTCCTGATCCTGTCGGGATTGATGATCGGCGTGTTTGCAGCGCTCGACGGGCTGCTGTTCTATGTGTTCTTTGAAGCCACGCTGATACCGATGTACCTGATCATTGGCATCTGGGGCGGTTCCAACAAGATATACGCTGCGTTCAAATTCTTCTTGTATACGCTCTTCGGATCACTCCTGATGCTGGTCGCGCTGGTCTACCTGTACAACCAGTCCGGCGGCAGTTTCGACATTTCGACTTGGCACAGGCTGCCGCTCGCGGCGAGCGCGCAGACGTTCCTGTTCTTCGCTTTTTTCTCAGCCTTCGCCGTGAAGGTGCCGATGTGGCCGTTCCACACTTGGCTGCCGGATGTGCATGTGGAGGCACCCACTGGAGGATCCGCCGTGCTGGCCGCGATCATGCTGAAGCTCGGCGCCTACGGTTTCCTGCGCTTTTCGATGCCGATCGCGCCCGATGCGTCGCGCGAATGGGCCTGGCTCATGATCGCACTGTCGCTGATCGCGGTGATCTACGTCGGCCTGGTCGCATTGGTACAGAAGGACATGAAGAAGCTGGTTGCCTATTCCTCCGTGGCGCACATGGGTTTCGTGACGCTCGGCTTTTTCATTTTCAACGATCTCGGCGTCTCGGGTGGCATTGTCCAAATGGTGGCGCACGGGTTCGTGTCGGCAGCGATGTTTCTCGGCATCGGTGTCCTGTACGACCGCATGCACTCGCGGCAGATCGCGGACTACGGCGGTGTGGTCAATACGATGCCGAAGTTCGCCGCTTTCGCGCTGCTGTTCGCGATGGCCAATTGCGGCCTTCCGGGCACTGCCGGCTTCGTGGGCGAGTGGATGGTGATCCTGGGTGCGGTCAAGGCCAACTTCTGGATCGGGATGGGCGCCGCCACGGCACTGATCTTCGGAGCGTCGTACACGCTCTGGATGTACAAGCGCGTCTATCTGGGCCCTGCCGGCAACGATCATGTAAAAAAACTGCAGGACATCAACGCTCGAGAATTCCTGATCATGGCCGTGCTGGCGATCGCCGTACTGTGGATGGGCATCTACCCCAAGCCGTTTACGGACGTGATGGATGCGTCGGTGCGCGATCTGCTGCGTCATGTGGCCACATCGAAGATTCCGGGCTGATCGAGATCGAGAAATAGAGATGATTGACAAACTCAGCCTGATGACGATCTACCCGGAAATCGTGCTGCTGGTGATGGCCTGCATCATCGCCCTGGTGGATCTTTCGACCACCGATGCGCGCCGCAACCGCACTTATATGCTCACCCTGCTGACGTTGGCCGTCATCGCTTTCCTGACCGGCATGAATGCTGTCAACGGCAAGACGATTTACGGCTTTGGCGGCATGGTCGTGAACGACCCGATGGGCAACTGGCTAAAGTGCTTCGCCACGATCGCGTTGATGGTCAGCCTGGTCTACGGTCGCTCCTATGCCGGCGATCGGGGCATGCTGCGTGGCGGAGAGATCTTCACGATCAGCATGTTCTCGCTGCTCGGCATGTTCGTGATGATCTCGGGCAGCAACTTCCTGCTGATCTACTTGGGGCTCGAATTGCTCACGCTGTCGAGCTATGCATTGGTCGCATTGCGTCGGGACGACGCCACCGCCAGCGAAGCAGCGATGAAGTACTTCGTGCTCGGTGCGATGGCCAGCGGCTTCCTGCTCTACGGACTTTCGATGATGTATGGCGCGACCGGTTCACTGGACGTCAACGAAGTCTTCAAGGCGATCTCCAGCCGCCAGGTGAACCATCAGGTGCTGGTGTTCGGCTTGGTCTTCATCGTGGCCGGTCTGGCGTTCAAGGTCGGTGCGGCGCCTTTCCACATGTGGGTGCCCGACGTTTATCAAGGTGCGCCGACGGCCGTGACACTGCTCATCGGTGCGGCACCGGAACTGGCTGCATTCGGCATCATCATCCGCCTGCTCGTGGAAGGCATGTTGCCGCTGGCGATCGATTGGCAGCAGATGCTCGCGGTGCTGGCGGTCGCATCGCTGCTGGTCGGCAATCTCGCGGCGATCGCGCAGACGAACCTGAAGCGAATGCTGGCCTATTCGACCATCGCACAGATGGGTTTCATGCTGCTCGGGTTGGTCGCGGGCGTGGTCAACGGCAATAGCTACAACGCTGAATTCGCGTACAGCGCATCGATGTTCTACGTTGTGACCTATGTGCTCACGACATTGGCGAGTTTTGGCATCATCCTGTTGTTGGCGCGCGCAGGCTTCGAGAGTGAGGACATCGTCGATCTGGCGGGTCTCAACCAGCGCAGTCCGCTCTACGCCGGCGTGATGGCCGTGGCGATGTTCTCGCTGGCCGGTCTGCCGCCGCTTGTCGGCTTCTACGCCAAGCTGGCCGTTTTGCAGGCATTGGTCGCATCCGGGCAGGCAGCTTATGTCGGACTCGCAGTCTTCGCGGTGATCATGTCGTTGATCGGGGCCTTTTATTACCTGCGGATCATCAAAGTGATGTATTTCGATGCACCGACGATCACGACGCCCTTCGTGGCACCACGCGACGCGCGTGCCGTGTTGACCGTGAATGGTGCACTGATCTTGATCCTCGGCATCGTGCCCGGTGGGCTGATGACGCTCTGTGCGCAGGCCATTGTGGCCACGTTGGCCAAGTAAATTGCAGGTGCCGGTGCAAACGGTGTAATGCAAGCCATCGCGGTGCTGGCATTCGCTTTGATCGCGGCCAATCTGCCGTTCGTCAACGAGCGCTTGTTGGCGGTCGTCCCGTTGTGGTTGGAGGGAAAGCCGTTGCCGGTCCGCCTTGCCGAACTCGTCGTCTTGTACCTGCTTTCAGGAGCCGTGGGTGCTCTTTTCGAGCATCGTCAGGGACAAATCACGCCGCAGGGCTGGGAGTTCTACGTGGTGACGGGGGCTCTCTTCGTCGTACTGGCATTTCCAGGTTTCACTTGGCGCTACCTGCTCAAACATCGAAAGCATCACGCATGAAATCCAGCACTTCTTCCGTCGTTGACGAGACGCACCTGAAAGAGGAGAAGGTTGTCGGAGAGTTGCTCTTCAAAGGCAATTTTCTTCACGCGCGTCGCGACACGGTCAGTCTGCCCGATGGCACGACCTCGACGCGCGAATACATCATCCATCCTGGCGCAGTGGTGGTCGTGCCGCTGCTCGACGACGGCCGTGTCGTGCTGGAACGCCAATACCGCTACCCCGTGGCGCATGTGATGACCGAGTTTCCTGCCGGCAAGCTCGATGCGGGCGAAGACACGCTCGCGTGTGGCCAGCGCGAGCTACGCGAGGAAACCGGCTATATCGCCAGCGAGTGGGCCTATGCCGGCTTGATGCACCTCGCGGTCGCCTATTCGACCGAGATCATCTACGTGTATTTCGCGCGCGGTCTATCGCTCGGCGAGCGCAAGCTCGACGCGGGTGAATTCGTCGATGTGTTCTCCGCCAGTCCCGAGGTCCTGTCCGCATGGTGCCGCGACGGTACAGTGACCGACGCGAAGACGCTCACCTGCGCACTCTGGCTGCAGAACGTCCAGTCCGGTGCATGGGCGCTCGACTGGCACACCGTCTGAGGACCGACGCGATGTCGATAGTCGGCACATGAAGGTTCTCGATCTCCGTTGCGCAATGGACCATGGCTTCGAAGGCTGGTTCGCCTCGGGCGATGCTTTCGAAGCGCAGCGTGAAGCAGGTCTGATCGAGTGCCCTGTCTGCGGCAGCACCCAGGTCGTCAAACTTCTTGCCGCACCGAGGCTCAATCTCAGCGGCGCCAGGCATCCTGGCACTCTTTCAACACCAGCGCAGGCGAGGTCGGAATCGCAGGACGAAAGCGCTCCCTCGATTCCGGTAGAGGAGAAGTTGCATACGGCGCATTGGATGCGCACCGTTCGCGAGATCTTCTCTCAAGCCGAAGATGTGGGCGAACGTTTCGCCGAAGAAGCTCGCAAAATTCATTACGGCGAAACAAGAGACCGATTCATTCGGGGTCGAGCGACGCACGAGCAAGCCGAGGCGCTTGTCGAAGAAGGTATCGAGGTGATGTCGCTTCACGTGGCACCCGTGCTCAAACAGACGCTTCAGTGACGGATCAATTCTTGTATGTGAGCGCCCACCGCCAGGCGAGTCTCGGCGTCATGAGCATCGCCAGCACGACAAGACTGCGTTTCGAGAATCGCTGACGCCAGCCGAACAATGACGAACGCCAAGCATTCCAGGCACTCAGACGTTCGCCGTCGCGTGCATAGCGCACTGCGGCCACAAGCGCAAAAGATTCGAATCGACGTCGTTTGTCGACTTCGCGATCGGCCGGCACACGCAATGCCTGCATCGCCTCGAAAGCACGATGCACGTCGACCCCCCTTCCTGCCACGGTGACCGAGCCGGCTTGCACGCGGTAGAGCGAAACCTTTTCGCCTATGAAGTGCGCCCAAGTGCCGCTGTTTGCCAGTCGCACGCTGAAGGCCCAGTCGCCGATGTTGCCATCCCGCTCGCCCTGCATGTGCGCGCGGTAGGTCGCTTTCTCGACGAGGAAGCTGTTCGACGGAATGGCCTCGGTCAGGCACCACTCCCAGACGGGCTTGGTCGCTTCGGGGCCATCGCGCCCATAGTGCCGGTCGCTGGCGGCCGAGCGCTTGCCGTCGACGACGCCGGCCTCGTCGAAGATCCATTGCGTGCCGAACCAGAGTTTCACTCGCTCGTCGGACTCGCGCGTGCAGGCCTTGGCCAGCAAAGCGAGCGCGCCGGGGCACAACTGGTCGTCGTTGTGCAGGAGAAGAAGGTAATCGCACTTCGCCTCATTCGCGAGAAACCATTGGTTGGGGTACGTCCCGCGCGACGGCTCGCTCGGTTCGTACACGATCAGCGCAGCCAGCCCGCTGGCAGCGATCACTGCTCGATTGTCGTCCCAGTAGCTCGATGGGCTGTCATCGCCGATCAGTATTTCACCGATCAGCGAGCGATCCTGCTGCGCGATGCTGGCCAGCGCGTCGCCGAGCTGCGAGGGACGCGCATAGGCTGGGATCAGGATCGAGATCTGCACCGCGTCGCGACCCGGGTCTTCAAGAAGCAGCCATCAAGACAGGTTGCGAGACAGGCGCGTTCTGGAGAATCCGGCGGATCGCCTGGATCACGTCACCCACGTCGTCGTCGCTCAGTTTGGCCGAAATGGGCAAGGACACCGTTTGCCGTCCCGCGCGCTGCGCATGCGGCGTGTCTTCGGGCTTCCAGCCGTAATGCTCCTGGTAATAGGGCTGTTCGTTCAGTGCAAGGTAGTGGACGCCGACGCCGATGTTGTTCGCCGTCATCGCATCGAGGAAGCGGTCCCGGCTGATGCCGCATTCCGCCGGGTCGATCATCACGCTGAAGAGGTGGTACGCATGGCGTGTATCGGCTTCGACAGGCGCTGGAAGGCCGATCGGCAAATCGGCCAGTTCGTTCATGTAACGCGCCCAGATTTCGGCACGCCGCTGCCAGTAGCTTTCCACGCGTTCGAGCTGCCGCAATCCGATGGCTGCCTGCAGGTCCATCATGTTGTACTTGAAGCCGGCCGCGACCACCTGGTAGTGCTTGTAGCCGTCATCGCCGAAGCGCTTCCACGCATCCTTGCTCATGCCGTGCAGGCCGAGCACCTTGATGCGCGCGGCGTCTTCTTCCCGATGCGCCAGTACCATGCCGCCTTCGCCGGTGACGATGTTCTTCGTAACGTAGAAAGAGAAACAGCCGAAATCGCCGATGGTCCCGACATTCCGGCCCTTGTATTCGGTTTCGATCGCATGCGCACAGTCCTCGATCACCTTGAGTTCGTGCGAGCGCGCCGTCGCCATCAGCGCGTCCATGTCGCAGGCACGACCTGCGAAATGCACAGGGACGATCGCTCGCGTGCGCGGGCTCAGCTTTTTGCGTACCTGCGCAGGATCGATGTTCAGCGTCGTGGGATCGATGTCGGCCAGGACCGGCGTGGCGCCGGCATGGATGATAGCGTTGACGGTCGCGCAGAAGGTCAACGGCGTGGTGATCACTTCATCGCCCGGACCGACGCCTGCCGCCAGTAACGACAGATGGAGTGCAGCGGTGCAGGAGTTGAGCGCGACGGCGTGTTTGGCTTGGCGGTATTGCGCGAAATCGCGCTCGAACTGGGCTACCCGTGGTCCTGTTCCGAGCCAGCCTGAGCGCATCACGGCTTCGACTTCGGCAATGTCGTCTTCTTCAAGCCGGGGCGACCCGAAGATCAGAAAATCATCTTTCTTCCGCACTGGCATTTCAACTCCTTGGAAAAAAACGAAGTCGCTTCGATCAACAAAAAATTTGAAGAGAAGCTGACTTGTGTAAAAGCATGTGTGTGATTGTTAATGCTTTTGGATCAATTTCCAAGAAATATAGGTGAAATGTTAATTAAAAGTTCTACTTTCTGTAGTATTTAACATTTTGTTAATAAACTGGCGTTCAGATGATTGCCAGTCTTCAGACTCAGGCTGCGAACTGCAGCGCTGCGAGTCGCGCATAGATGCCACCCTTGGCTACCAGCGTCGCATGCGTGCCCTGCTCGACGATCTCCCCATGGTCGAGCACCACGATCCGGTCCGCTTTCTGCACGGTTGCTAGCCGATGCGCGATCACCAGCGTCGTGCGTCCTGCCATTGCCGATTCCAGCGCTGCCTGCACCATGCGTTCGCTCTCGGCGTCGAGCGCGCTGGTCGCCTCGTCGAGCAGCAGTAGCGGTGGGTTCTTGAGCATCGCGCGCGCGATCGCGATGCGCTGGCGCTGGCCGCCTGACAGCCGAACGCCGCGTTCCCCGAGAAAGGTGTCGTAGCCCTCGGGCAGTGCCTGCAGGAAGTCTTCGGCGAAAGCTGCACGGGCTGCGGCGAACACCTCGTCTTTCGTCGCGTCGGGCCGACCGTAGCGGATGTTCTCGAACGCGCTGGCCGAGAAGATCACCGCATCTTGCGGAACCAGGCCGATGCGATGGCGCAGGTCGTCCAGCGCGAGCGCACCGAGCGGTGCGCCGTCCAGCACGATGCTTCCGGCCTGCGGGTCGTAGTAGCGCAGCAACAACTGGAACACCGTGCTCTTGCCGGCGCCGCTCGATCCGACCAGGGCCACGGTTTCTCCAGGCGCCACACTCAGGCTGAAGTCGCGCAGCGCGAGGGTGGCGGGGCGCGAAGGGTAGTTGAAAGAGACTGCATGCAAGGCGATGGCACTGCCCGCGCGTGGCACCGGTACCGATACCGGCGTTGACGGCGAGGCGATGGCCGAGTGCGCATGAAGCAGTTCCATCAGCCGCTCGGTCGCGCCGGCTGCCCTGAGCACGTCGCCGTAGACCTCGCCGAGCACCGCAGCCGCGCTGGCCAGGATGATCACGTAGACCACGGTCTGGCCCAGGTGACCGGCGGTGATCTCTCCCCGCAGCACCGCCTGCGTTCCCTGGTACATCCCCCAGAGCAGCGCCGCCGAAGTGGCGCTGATGATGAAGGCGACCAGGACGGAGCGGGCTTTCGCGCGGCGGACGGCGGTATGGAAAGCGTCCTCGGTCGAGACGTCGAAGCGCGTCGCTTCGCGAGCCTCCGCTGTGTAGCTCTGCACCACCGGAATCGCATTGAGCACCTCGGCCGCGATGGCGCTGGAATCTGCCACTCGGTCTTGGCTGGCGCGTGACAGCTTGCGTACGCGCCGTCCGAACCACATGCTCGGCAGCACCACCAGCACCAGGATGCCCAGCACCTGCACCATCACATAAGGATTGGTCCAGATCAGCACGCCGAGCGCGCCGATGGCCATCACCGCATTGCGCATGCCCATGCTCAGCGACGAACCGACCACCGTCTGCACCAGCGTCGTGTCGGCCGTCAGGCGCGACAGCACTTCACCGGTCTGCGTGGTCTCGAAGAAGGCCGGGCTCTGGCGCAGCACGTGTGCATAAACGGCATTGCGCAAATTCGCCGTGATGCGCTCCCCGAGCCAGCTCACCGTATAAAAACGTGCCGCCGAAAACACGCCCAGCGCCACCGCGACGGCGAACAGCAGGAAGAAATGCTCCCGCAGCGCCATGGTCTGGGCCCCTCGATCGCCACTCACCAGTCCGCCGTCGATCAGTTCCCGCAGAGCCAGCGGAAACGCCAGCGTCGCGCCGGCGGCCAACACCAGAAACAGACCTGCGAGTGCGATCTGCAGCCGGTAGGGATGCAGGAACGGAAGCAGTCCGGAAAGAGATTTGGGTGCGCCCTTGGCGGCGATGCGAGAAACGGATTCGGCCATCCGTCGATTCTAGCCAGCGGTTGCCGTTGCAAAGGTCGCCTTGACAGTAATTGCCTAAGCAAATAATATCGCGCCCCGATGAAAGATGCTGTTTCCACCACCGCGTCGAACGACGTTCCCCATGCCGGCAACGTCGGCGCCGCCGACGGCGACCTCGCGGTGCCGGCGTTCTATGCCGCGTCGACCTACCGTGCCGAAGAAAGCGTCGGCTATCTGATGCGCCGCATCCTGACCGCGGTCGGCCAGTCGGTCGAAGGCCAGATGTGCGACCCGGGCAGCCCGACCTATCCGCAGTGGATTCCACTGCACAAGCTGCACATGGGCAATGCCACCACGGTGGCCGAACTCGCGCGCGAATGCCTGCTCGACGCCGGCGCCACGACGCGCCTGCTCGACCGCCTGGAGGCCAAGGGACTCTGCCGGCGCGTGCGCTCGGTCGAGGACCGCCGCGTGGTCAACATCGAACTCACCGACGAAGGCCGTGTCGCGGCACGCCAGGTGCCCGAGATCCTGGCCCGTGTCCAGAACGAACATCTCTCGGGCTTCAGCGCCGACGAATGGGAGCAACTCAAGGCCTTCCTGCGCCGCATCCTCGACAACGCGCAGACCCTCGCTGCGCGCGGAGCCAAGAAATGACGCGTTCTCCCCGCTTCGCTTTCTCGCCGTTGAGCGTGGTGGTTGCGGCCATGCTGCTGGCGCTCGGCGGTTGTGCCGACATGGCCGGCATCGATTCCCACGCCACGCTGCGCGACGCGGCATCGCTCGGCCTCGCGAACTCCGCCCCCGCGACCGTCGCCCCCGATCCGGCCGCGGGCCTCGACACCCGCTGGTGGCTCGGCTTCGGCGACAGCCGCCTCGACGCGCTGGTCGACGAGGCGCTCGCCGGCAGCCCGAACCTGCAGACCGCCCGCGCACGGGTCGCGCGCGCCCAGTCCGCCATCGCGGTCGACGAAGCCGCCGACCGGCCGCAGCTCAACGGCGCGCTCGACGCCAGCCGGCAGAAATTCAGCAGCGATTACATCTATCCGGCGCCGCTGGGCGGCTCGCTGCAGAACATCGGTTCGCTGCAGCTGAGCGGCGGCTGGGAGATCGATTTCTTCGGCAAGAACCGCACCGCGCTGGAAGCTGCCATCGGCAATGCCAAAGCGGCCGCGGCCGAGGCCGATGCTTCCGCCGTGATGCTCGCGAGCAACGTCGCGCGCGGCTACGTGCAGTGGGCGCGACTCTCGGACCAGCGCGTCGTGGCGCAGCGCACGCTGGCCCAGCGCGACGAAACCCTGAAGCTCGTGCGCGATCGCGTCTCGGCCGGGCTCGACACGCGGCTCGAACTGCGCCAGAGCGAGGGCGGACTGCCCGAAGCCCGCCAGCAGATCGAGGCGCTCGACGAGCAGATCGCGATCGCGATGCATGCGCTCGACGCGCTCGTCGGCCGGCCGAACGCGACGCTGTCGATGCCGGCGCCCACGCTGTCGAGCCTCCACGGCATGGCGCTGCAGCCGAACATCCCTGCCGATCTGCTGGGCCGCCGCGCCGACATCGCCGCCGCGCGCTGGCGCGTCGAAGCGGCCCGCGGCGACGTCGCCAACGCCCGCACGCTGTTCTATCCGAACGTCAACCTCAGCGGCTTCGTCGGACTGCAGAGCCTGGGCTTTGGCAATCTGCTGAAGTCCGACAGCGCGCAGTGGGGCGTCGGCCCGGCGGTGCGCCTGCCGATCTTCGAAGGCGGCCGGCTGCGCGCCGGGCTGCGTGGCAAGACGGCCGACCTCGACGCTGCGATCGAGAGCTACAACGCCAGCGTGATCGACGCCGTACACGATGCGGCCGACCAGCTGAGCGGCGTGCAGTCGGTCTTGCGCCAGCAGGCGCAGCAGCGCGAGGCGCAGTCGGCCGCGGAAAGTGCCTACGAAATCGCGGTCCAGCGCTACCGCGCGGGCCTCGGCAACTACCTGAACGTGCTGACGGCGGAGACCGCGGTGCTTGCGCAGCGCCGCACGGGCGTCGACCTGGCGTATCGCGCGCTGGACACGCAGATCGGCCTGGCGCGTTCGCTAGGCGGCGGGTGGCAGCCCGCGACGTCGGTCGCCGGCGCTGATACGCGCCTGAACAACTGAAACGGCCACCACTCGAATTGCGCACCCGGCCCGAACCGCAAGGACATTGAAAATGGACAAAGACAATACAGTCCCCGCCGCGCCCGCTGCCCCGCAGGCGGTGCCACCCGGCAACAGCAAGCGCAAGCGCGGGTTGATCGCGCTCGCCACGATCGTCGTCGTCGCGGGCGGCGCCTGGGGCGTTTACGAATGGCTGGTCGGCAGCCACTATGAATCGACCGACAACGCCTACGTGCAGGGCAACGTGATCCAGATCACGCCGCAGATGGCCGGCACCGTGATGTCGATCATGGCCGACGACACCGACTTCGTGAAGGCCGGACAGCTGCTGGTGCAGCTCGATCCGGCCGACGCCAAGGTCGCGTTCGAGCAGTCCGAGGCCGCGCTCGCGCAGGCGGTGCGCCAGGTGCGCACGCTCTACGCCAACAACGGCTCGCTGGCGGCGCAGGTGACGCTGCGGCAGTCGGACATCGTCAAGGCGCAGAGCGACATCGCCCGCGCGCAGGAAGACCTGAAACGGCGCCAGGCGCTGACCGGCAACGGTGCGGTATCGAAAGAAGAACTCGATCATGCCGAAACCACGCTGGCCAACGCCCGCAGCGCGCTGGCCGCGGCGCAGGCTGGCGTCGCCGCGGCGCGCGAGAACCTGGCCAGCAACCAGTCGCTGACCGACGGCACCAGCGTCGAGCGCAACCCGAGCGTGCTGGCTGCCGCCGCGCGCGTACGCGAAGCCTGGCTCGGAACGCGCCGTGCGATGCTGCCGGCGCCGGTCGACGGCTACGTGGCGCGCCGCACCGTGCAGCTCGGCCAGCGCGTGGCCGCGGGCACGCCGATGATGTCGATCGTGCCGCTCGACCAGTTGTGGGTCGACGCCAACTTCAAGGAAGTGCAGCTGCGCAACATCCGCATCGACCAGCGCGTGAAGCTCACCGCCGACCTCTACGGCAAGAAGGTGAGCTACGACGGCAAGGTCGCCGGGCTCGGCGTGGGCACCGGCGCGGCCTTCGCGCTGCTGCCGGCGCAGAACGCGACCGGCAACTGGATCAAGGTCGTGCAGCGCGTGCCGGTGCGCATCGCGCTCGACGCGGAGCAGCTCAAGGCCAATCCGCTGCGCGTCGGCCTGTCGATGGACGCCGAGATCGACATCCGGCAGCAGGGCGGCAGGTCGCTGGCGGATGCGCCGCGTGCCGACGCCTTCGCACGGACGCAGGTCTACAGCGCCTTCGATCAGGGCGCAGACGCCGAAGTGCAGCGGATCATCGCGGCCAATCTCGGACGTACGGGGCCATCCGCAGCGCCTGCAACTTCCCCGGCATCGACGACGCCTTCCGCCAGCCCGGCATCGCCCGCGGCGTTGCATCCGGCTGCTCAACGCGGCTCGGGTGCCCGCGTGGCGATGCGGTCCATGCACGGCTGATCGCGGAGCGTCCGCTCAATGGCCACCGCTTCCATCCCTGCCGAACCCGCAGCGCCTGCAGCAGCGGTTGCTGCAGCCGCTCCCGCACACGTCCCGCATGCGCCACTGGAAGGTTCGGCGCGCGTCTGGGGCACCGTCGCGCTGTCCGCCGCGACCTTCATGAACGTGCTCGACTCGTCGATCGCCAACGTCTCGCTGCCCGCGATCTCCGGGGACCTCGGCGTCAGCTCGACACAGGGCACCTGGGTCATCACCAGCTTCGCCGTGGCCAACGCCATCGCGGTGCCGCTCACCGGTTGGCTCACGCAGCGCTTCGGCCAGGTGAAGCTGTTCCTGGGCAGCATCGTGCTGTTCATGCTGGCGTCGTTCCTGTGCGGCATCGCGCCGAACATGACGGTGCTGATCCTGTTCCGCGCGCTGCAGGGCTTCGTCGCCGGGCCGATGATCCCGCTCTCGCAGACGCTGCTGCTGTCGAGCTATCCGCGTGCCAAGGCCGGGCTGGCGATGGCGATGTGGTCGATGACCACGCTGGTCGCGCCGGTCATGGGGCCGCTGCTGGGGGGCTACATCACCGACAACATCTCCTGGCCGTGGATCTTTTACATCAACATCCCCGTGGGCGTCGCCGCTGCGGGCATCACTTGGGCGCTCTACCGCAAGCGCGACAGCCCCACGCGCATCGTGCCGATCGATGCCATCGGCTTGACGCTGCTGGTACTCTGGGTCGGCTCGATGCAGCTGATGCTCGACAAAGGCAAGGAGCTGGACTGGTTCAATTCGCCCGAGATCGTCGTCATGGCGGTGCTGGCGGTGGTGGGCTTCGCATTCTTCCTGGTGTGGGAGCTGACGGAGAAGCATCCGGTGGTCGACCTGATGCTCTTCAAGCGCCGCAACTTCTGGTCGGGCGCGGTCGCGACCGCCGTGGCCTACGGGCTCTTCTTCGGCAACGTGGTGCTGCTGCCGCTGTGGCTGCAGCAATACATGGGCTACACCGCGACGCAGGCCGGCATGGTGCTCGCACCGGTCGGGGTGCTGGCGATCGTGCTGTCGCCGATCGTCGGACTCACGGTCGCCAAGGTCGACCCGCGGCGCTACGCGACGTTCTCGTTCCTGATCTTCGCGCTGGTGCTGTGGATGCGCTCGAACTTCAACACCAACGCCGACATCGCGACCATCATGGTGCCGACCGTCATCCAGGGCGTGGCGATGGCGTTCTTCTTCATCCCGCTGGTGACGCTGACGCTTTCGGGCCTGACGCCGGATCGCATCCCGTCGGCCTCGGGCCTGTCGAACTTCCTGCGCATCACGGCCGGCGCGATGGGCACGTCGATCGTGACGACCGTATGGGACAGCCGTGCGACCGTGCATCACGCGCAACTGTCGGAGTCGATCACGCAGGGCAACGCGGCGGCGACCGGCGCCATCGCCGGACTGCAGGGCAGCGGGTTCAGCACCGAGCAGGTGCTCGGACAGATCAACCGGCTGATCGACCAGCAGTCGTTCATGCTCGCGGCCAACGACGTGTTCTATGCGTCGGCGGTGCTGTTCATCTTCCTGATCCCGCTGATCTGGCTGGCGCGGCCGCAGACGGGCGGTGCCGGGGCGGCGGACGCGGCGGCCGGCGCGCATTGAACGTCGATCCCCGATCGGGCGCACGATGCGCTCATGTCCTGACAGCATGCTGACGTCGACGAGGCGGCGCGCGGCTCTGGTTGCAGTGCAGCATAGGCATTTGCCCCAGTAGGCAAGGGCGGGGGGGTCGCCAACAATGCCCGCATGACCGACCTCTCCTGCCTTTCCCTGGATCCCCGCGCGAGATGAGCGACATCATTCTCGAAACGCGGCAGCTCACCAAGGAATTCAGGGGCTTCACCGCGGTCAGCAAGGTCGACCTGAAGGTGCAGCGTGGATCCATCCACGCGCTGATCGGCCCCAACGGCGCCGGCAAGACCACCTGCTTCAACCTGCTCACCAAGTTCCTCGAACCGACCACCGGCACGATCCTGTTCAACGGCGAAGACATCACCCGCGAGCGTCCGGCGCAGATCGCGCGGCGCGGGATCATCCGCTCGTTCCAGATCTCGGCGGTCTTCCCGCATCTCACGCTGCTGGAGAACGTGCGCCTGGGCCTGCAGCGCTCGCTGGGCACGTCGTACCACTTCTGGAAGAGCGAACGCTCGCTCAAGCCGCTCGACATCCGGGCGCGCGCTCTGCTCTCGGAAGTCGGGCTCGATCATCTGTCGGACGAGCTGACCGTGAACCTGCCGTATGGCCGCAAGCGCGCGCTCGAGATTGCGACCACGCTCGCGATGGACCCCGAACTCATGCTGCTCGACGAGCCCACGCAGGGCATGGGCCACGAGGACGTGCACCGCGTCGCCGAACTCATCAAGCGCGTCTCGGCCGGCCGCACCATCCTGATGGTGGAACACAACATGAGCGTGGTCTCCACCATCGCCGACACGATCACCGTGCTGCAACGCGGCGCGGTCCTGGCCGAGGGACCCTACGCGCAAGTCTCGAAGAATCCGCAGGTGATGGAAGCCTACATGGGCACGACCGACGGCCAGCTGCAGGGTGCCCACTGACATGACCGCGCCCGCACTGGAGATCGGCGGCCTGAACGCCTGGTATGGCGAATCGCACGTGCTGCACGGCGTCGACATGGTGGTGCAACCCGGCGAAGTCGTCACCCTGCTCGGTCGCAACGGCGCCGGCCGCACGACCACGATGCGTGCCGTGATGGGCCTGACCGGCGCCCGCAAGGGCAGCATCAAGGTCCACGGCGTCGAGACCGTGGGCATGCCGACGCACCGCATCGCGCACCTCGGCATCGGCTATTGCCCGGAGGAGCGTGGCATCTTCGCGAGCCTGTCGACCGAGGAGAACCTGATGCTGCCGCCGCCGCTCAAGGGCATGGGTCCGGGCATGTCGATCGACGAGATCTACGCGATGTTCCCGAACCTCGCCGAGCGCCGCCACAGCCAGGGCACGCGCCTGTCGGGCGGCGAGCAGCAGATGCTCGCGGTCGCGCGCATCCTGCGCACCGGTGCCAAGCTGCTGCTGCTCGACGAGATATCCGAAGGGCTCGCGCCGGTGATCGTGCAGGCGCTGGCCCGCATGATCACGATGCTGCGCGGCAAGGGCTACACGGTGGTCATGGTCGAGCAGAACTTTCGCTTCGCCGCGCCGCTGGCCGACCGTTTCTACGTGATGGAGCATGGACGCATCGTGGAGAAGTTCGGTGCGTCCGAGCTCGTCGCCAAGATGCCGGTGCTCACGGAACTGCTCGGCGTCTGACCGCCTTTTTTCGTTCGACCCCTGAATTTTTTTCGATCCGCTGGAGACACACATGAACAAGCAAATCACCGCCACCGCCATCGCCCTGGCCGTCGGCACCCTCGCGCTCGCATCCACCGCGGTGCAGGCACAGGAGAAGGTCAAGATCGGTTTCATCACCGACATGTCCAGCCTCTACGCCGACGTGGAAGGCAAGAACGGCGTGACCGCGATCCAGATGGCGATCGACGATTTCGGCGGCAAGGCGCTGGGCCAGCCGATCGAGCTGATGTCCACCGACCACCAGAACAAGGCCGACATCGCCGCGTCCAAGGCGCGCGAGTGGATCGACACGGCTGGCGCGACGATGATCTTCGGCGGCACCAATTCGGGCACTGCGCTGGCGATCGCCAAGGTCGCGGCCGAGAAGAAGCGCGTCTACTTCGACAACGGCGCCGGCACCTCGGCACTCACCAACGACCAGTGCACGCCCTACACGATCCACTATGCGTACGACACCGTCGCGCTCGCCAAGGGCACCGGCGGCGCGGTGGTCGACCGCGGCGGCAAGAGCTGGTTCTTCCTGACCGCCGACTACGCTTTCGGCCAAGCGCTCGAAGCCGACACCACGGCCGTCATCAAGGCCAAGGGCGGCACGGTGGCGGGGTCGGTGCGTCATCCGCTCAACGCTTCGGACTTCTCGTCCTTCCTGCTGCAGGCGCAGAACTCCAAGGCGCAGATCCTGGGTTTGGCCAACGCGGGCGGCGACACCATCAACGCCATCAAGGCGGCGCGTGAATTCGGCATCAACAAGACCATGAAGACCGCAGGCTTGCTGGTGTTCCTGACCGACATCCACAGCCTGGGCCTGAAGAACACCGAAGGCCTGCTGCACACCACCAGCTGGTACTGGGACCTGAACGACGACACACGCAAGTTCGCCAACGCCTTCTTCGCGAAGACCAAGCGCATGCCGACCGACGTGCAGGCCGCCGACTACTCGGCCACCATGACCTATCTGAAGGCCGTCGCTGCCGTGAAGACGACCGACTCCGACAAGGTGATGGCGTACCTGAAGAGCACGCCGATCGACGATTTCTACGGCAAGGGCCAGATCCGCGCCGACGGCAGCTTCATCCACGACATGTACCTGGTCGAAGCCAAGGCGCCCGCCGAATCGAAGAAGCCTTGGGATTACCTGAAGGTTATCCAGAAGCTGCCGGGCGAGCAGGTGTTCACCAGCAAGGCCGAAAGCAAGTGCGCGCTCTGGAAGTAAGGCTCGTTCCTAGGCGTTGCGAACGCCGGGTCGCGATGCCTGTCCCCTTGTGGTGGGCAACTCCAGGGACCGGCAATGCCGGTTTCGTGGTGTCCTTGGCTCTAGACGGATCGGTGCTGGCACACCGGCGCCCTTGATCTGGTTATCGGAGTTCTTTTGCTGCTGCTGTCATGAACATCTCTCTGTCCGCCTTGTCCAGCCAGCTCCTGCTGGGGCTGGTCAACGGCTCGTTCTACGCGATCCTGAGCCTGGGGCTGGCGGTGATCTTCGGGCTGCTCAACGTCATCAACTTCGCGCACGGTGCGTTGTTCATGATGGGTGCCATCCTCAGTTGGATGGCGATGGAGTATCTGGGCGTCAGCTACTGGGTGATGCTGCTGGCCGCGCCGGTGATCGTGGGGCTGTTCGGCGTGGTGATCGAGCGGCTGCTGCTGCGCTGGATCTACAAGCTCGACCACCTCTACGGCCTGCTGCTCACGCTGGGGCTCACTTTGCTGATCGAAGGCGTGTTCCGCTCGGTCTACGGCGTCTCGGGCCTGTCGTACGACGCGCCCGATGCGCTGTCGGGCGCGACCGACGTCGGCTTCATGGTGCTGCCCAACTACCGGGCCTGGGTCGTCGTGGCGTCGCTGGTGGTGTGCTTCGCGACCTGGTTCGTGATCGAGAAGACCCGGCTCGGCGCCTACCTGCGCGCAGGCACCGAGAACCCGCGACTGGTCGAGGCTTTCGGCGTCAACGTGCCGCTGATGATCACGCTGACCTACGCCTTCGGCTGCGCGCTGGCGGCCTTCGCCGGAGTGCTCGCCGCGCCGGTGATCCAGGTCTCGCCGCTGATGGGGCAGAACCTCATCATCGTGGTCTTCGCCGTCGTGGTGATCGGCGGCATGGGCTCGATCATGGGGGCGATTCTCACCGGCCTGGGGCTCGGCATCGTCGAGGGCTTGACCAAGGTGATCTACCCCGAAGCGTCGTCCACAGTGGTGTTCCTGATCATGGTGATCGTGCTGCTCATCCGTCCCGCCGGCCTGTTCGGCAAAGAGAAATGATGCGGGCCAGGGCATGAAAAAAATTTCCTTCGTCCTCTACGCGCTGCTGCTGGTCGGGCTCGTCGTGGCACCGTTCTTCGGTGCCTATCCGGTGTTCGTGATGAAGCTCATGTGCTTCGCGCTGTTCGCGTCGGCCTTCAATCTGCTGCTCGGCTACACCGGCCTGCTGTCGTTTGGTCATGCGGCGTTTCTCGGCGGCTCGGCCTACGTGGCCGGCTACGCCATGAAGTCGCTGGGCTTCACGCCGGAGTTGGGCCTCATCGCCGGCACGTTGGTGGGCGGGCTGATCGGCTGGCTCTTCGGCGTGCTGGCCATTCGTCGCCAGGGCATCTATTTCGCAATGATCACGCTGGCGCTGGCGCAGATGATGTTCTTCGTCGCGTTGCAGGCGAAGTTCACCGGCGGCGAAGATGGCCTGCAGGGCGTGCCGCGTGGCAAGCTGTTCGGCGTCATCGATCTGTCGAACGATCTGACGATGTACTACGTGGCGCTGCTGATCGTGGTCGCGGCTTTCCTGCTGATCGTGCGTACCATCTATTCGCCGTTCGGACAGGTCCTCAAGGGTATCAAGGAAAACGAACCCCGCGCGCTGTCGTTGGGCTACGACGTGAGCCGCTTCAAGCTTCTGGCCTTCGTGCTGTCGGCCGCGCTGTCGGGGCTGGCGGGGTCGCTCAAGACGCTGGTGCTCGGGTTCGCCACGCTTTCCGACGTGCACTGGACCGCTTCGGGCCAGGTGATCCTGATGACCCTCGTCGGTGGTCTGGGCACGCTGTCGGGGCCGCTCGTGGGCTCGGCCGTGGTGGTGCTGCTGGAAAACAAGATCGGCGATCTCGGCAGCTTCCTGGGTCGGGTCACGGGCCTCGAGTGGTTCAACACGCTGGGCGAGTCGGTGACGATGGTCACCGGCCTGATCTTCGTGCTCTGCGTATTGGCCTTCCGCAAGGGAGTCATGGGAGAGGCCATGGCATGGTTCGACAAGTTCCGGCGGACGAAGCCTGCACCCTGAACGCCGAACGACCCGGAGAGCCCGGGTCGGCAAGGGCTGAACGCAACAATGTCAGTTGCTGATGCTCACTGGGGTCGGCCGGCTGGACGGATACGGATACAGCCAGTAGGCCGCCGTCGAGCCATCCTCCGCCGTGACGACGTACACCATCGCATTGGTGGGCGCGCCGACCGTCAAGGCTGTACGGATATTGATCAATGACCCGCTGGTCTGCGGGATGCCGTTGAGGGTTACCTGCGCACCCGTGGTCGTGAATGTGGGCGAAACCTCATAGATGCGTTGACTGCCAACGACGTCCAACCCTACCTTTTCATTCACGTAGTAGGGCACGGAGATCACGAATCGGCCCGGCTCGGCTTCATAGATCCTGGCGGTTTCGCCGGCGAGCACGTAAGACGTGATCGCCTTGGCCGTGTTCTTCGCCACGGTGACGATCACCTCGTAGGTCGCGGTGGAGCCGTCGGCCGCGCGCACGATGTAGGGCAGCGGCACCGACTGGCTGAAGTTCTGCGGCGTGCTGCCACTGGCCTGAGTCACACCCTTGACCGAGACGCTTTCGCCCGTGGTCGTGAAAGTGGCGATCTGGCTGGAGAGATCGGCGCCGTAGGGCAGGGTGAC
Organism: Janthinobacterium lividum; assembly: GCA_050954325.1. GTDB lineage: Bacteria > Pseudomonadota > Gammaproteobacteria > Burkholderiales > Burkholderiaceae_C > Variovorax. The sequence goes on from JBPBPG010000002.1 coordinate 317,200, forward strand.
GGAGATGCTGCTGCCCGTGATCGTCGCGGGGACGCCGCCAAGGGAGAAAGCCGTCAGCGCCTTGGCCTGGCTGGGCGCCACGGACACGGACACGTCATAGCTCGCGACGGAGCCGTCGGCGGCCATCACCACATAGGTCACTGGCTTGGAGAAGTCGTGCGGGGTGCGGCCGCTGACCTGCAGCGCGCCGCCGACCGTGACGCCGGCGCCCGTGGTGGTGAAGCTGGCGACCTGATCGGCCGGGCTCATGCCGAAGGGCAGAGTGACGGCGATTTTCTGCCCGTCCACGATGCCGTTCACACCGGCCAGCGAGAAGGCAGTGATGGCCTTGGCCTGATTCGGCGCGACGGTGACGGTCACGACATAGCTGGCCGTCGACCCGTTGGCGGCCGTGACGACATAGGTAACCTTCGCCGAGAAATCCTGCGTCGTGACGCCGCTCTTCTGGACCGTGCCGTTCACGGCCAAGCTTTCTCCGCTCGTGGCGAAGGTGGCGACCAGCGCCTTGAGGTCGGTCCCGTAGGGCAATGTGACCGCGATTTTGCCGTTGGCGATCGAGGCCGCGGTCGAAGCGATCGAGAAGGCCGTGATCGCCTTGGACTCGCTGGGCGCCACGGCCACCGTCACGACGTAGGTCGCCGTGGAGCCGTCGTTGGCCGTGACCAGGTAGCTCACAGGCACGGAGAAATCCTGCGGCGTGACGCTGCTGATCTGCGTGGCGCCGTTGACGCTCACGCGTGCGCCGGTCGTGGTGAAGGTCGGAGCCATCTGCCGCACGCTCGTGCCGTAGGGTAGGGTGGCCTGTACCTGCTGCCCGGTCATCGTCGCTTTCACTCCGCCGATCTCGAAAGCCGAGAGGGCCTTCGCGGAGGATTCGACTTTCACGGGCGGCGTGGACGGTGCGGCGGCTTCGGTATCGCCACCACTGGCGTTGCTGCTGTTGTCGCCATTCCCGCCACCGCCGCAGCCGCTGATGAAAAAAGCGACAAGCATGCATGACCACAAGAAAACGATCAGTTTTTTCATTGTTTGTATTTATTAAAGTGTTACGTATGGAGATCTCGCGGATCGATCAACACGCAACTGCTCTCCGGATGCGACATTTCGGGCCGACCTCGTAAAAAGGTCGTCGAAAACTGCAAACAGCAGCAATGCGTGCACGACCCTATCGGCGGGGTGCACGTTGGCCGCATGGCGCGTGCCTTTTGTTCATGCCGTGGAGGTGGCAATTGAATGGGTACGGCCATTTGTCACGAAGGACAAAATGAACGTCGTGGCCGACGGCGTCAGTTCACCGGAGACGTCGTGCTCGTTTGAAAAATTCAAAGGAATCTGGACTTCCCGAATCCGACGTGCGTCTAGAACCGCAGTCGAGTCGCGTACCCGGTCATCTCCAGATAGCCACGTCCGACGCGATGGCCCTTTGCATCTCGAAGTTCGCTGAGGCCTTCCCAGTACACGGCACCGGTCGAACCGAGACTGTCGAGTTCCTGGTCGTCGAGTAACGCATGGACCGTGAAATCGCCCGACGGCGTCCGCACCGCCCATTGCACCGGATAGCTCGATTGCGTGCGCGGGCTCGTCCAGCGCCGCTGGGCGTCGAAACGCACCTCGTCGGCGCGAAAGCTGCGCGTTGCGCCGCCTTCGGGCCGCCACGAGCCGCCGGACCAGAGCGCGCTGCCGTCGGCGCGACGCAGGTGGAAAGCGGTGAGGGCGCTGCCGTCGTCCAAATTCATGCCGATCCAGTCCCAGCCGACGGCGTCCGGGTGCAGCAGCGCGTCGCTCCACTCGTGGTCGAGCCAGGCGGTACCCGCTTTCACGTCGAGGGTCTGGCCCTGCAGCGCGATCCGCCCGGTGACGGCAAGCTGCGGTTCGCTGTAGTAGTAGCTCGCCTGCGATGCATCCGGTCCCTTGCGCGAGAGGCCCGCGTTACCCTGCAGCAGCACGGGCTGGGTCGGCGCGATTTCCAGCGCCAGTCCGAATTCGTCGGACGGCAGCCGCGCGGTGTAGCGCCCGGTCGCGGTGTCGCGTTGCAGCGACCAGTCGTGCAGGCGAAGACGCGTGTCCGATTCCTCTGCTTCGGCGACACCGAAACCCGCGCGTGCGATACGCTGGTCGTGCAGCAGCCTGCCACCTCGAAGGTCGGTCACCGCGGCGTGTGCGAACACGATCTGCCGTGCGGCGAAGGCCGACTTCATGTGTTGCGTTTCGTCGATGCGCGAACGGAAGAAAGTCAGCTGGAAACCCAATTCGCGGCCCTCGGATTGCACATGGCCGGTGATGTACCACCACTCGGTGTGCAGGTCGGGATGGCTGCCGAAGTCGCGCGGGAACTGCAGCGCGCGCAGTGCCAGGGCGTAGGCGCCGGGCGTCGCCGCTGCGAGTGCCGCCATCAGCAGGGTGCGCCGGCGCACCGAGACTCCGTCCATCACCAATCCTCCTTCACGGCCAGCACCGCGTCGCGTCCGGCCGCGGCACGCCCTGCGAGCCAGGCCGTCACCGTGCCCGCCGCAACCACGGCTGCGCACAGCGCGACCAGCCGCAGCCACGGCACCAGCAGGTCCATCGTCCAGTGGAAGCTCTGCGGATTCACCACCCGCACCAGCACCACCGAGACCGCCAGCCCGAGCGCCAGCCCTGCGACGGCGCCGATGGCCGTCCATGCCGCGCCTTCGCCGGCCACGATGGCCAGCACCTGCGCATGCGTGAAGCCCAGGTGCGCGAGCAGGCCGAATTCCTTGCGGCGCGCCAGCACCTGCGCGCTGAAGCTCGCCGCGACGCCGAACAGCCCGATGGCGATCGCCACGCCCTGCAGCCAGTAGGTGACCGCGAAGCTTCGGTCGAAGATGCGCAGCGAGGTCGCGCGGATCTGTCCGACCGACGAGAGCTCGATGGCTTCCGGTCCCAGGCCGGTGGTGTGCGCGGCCAATGCGCGCACCGCGTCCTGCACCTGCGACTCGACCGCGCCCGACGCGAGCCAGACCGAGACGTCGCTCACGCTGCGGTCGCCGGTCAGGCGCACGAAGTCGCGGGTGTCGAGCGCGATGGCGCCGAACTGACGCGCGTAGTCGCGCCAGACGCCGGCGACGAAGAAGACCGGCGCCGCTGCCGCGGAGGATGTGGCCGGCGTGCGCGCCATGGCGCGCGACAGCATCGCGAAGTCCGTCCCCGGCCTCGCGCCGTAGAGGTCGACCATGGCCTCGCTCACGTAGATGCCGATCCGGTCCTGGGGCACCGGCAACGCGTCGCCGACCAGCGGCAGCGTGCGCGCCGGACCGTCTTCCAGGCTGCGCGAGATCAGCGTGACGGAGGGTTGCCGCGTGTCGAGCTGCAGCGCGCGGACGCGAAGTGTGCCCGCGCGCGCCACACCGGGCAGCTGCGCCACCTGTTGCACGAAGGCCGGCGCGAAGGCCGCTTCGTCGGCATCCGCCGCACCGGCGTTGCCGGCCGCACGCACGTACAGATCGGCCGGCAGTACCAGGTCGAGCCACTGTGTGACCGAGTCGCGAAAGCTCGCCACCATCACCGTCAGCGCCACCGCCAGGCTCAAGCTCGCGACCACGCCGCTGACCGCGACCGCCGCGGTGCCGCGCATGCGCCGCGCGCGCTCGATCGCGAGCATCGGCAGCACGTGCCGGGACAGCGCCGGCGCGATGCGGTCGTACAGCAGCGCGATCAGCGTCGGCAGCGCGGTGATGCCACCGACCAGCAGGAACGCGACCGACAGGTAAGCCGCGATCGGAATACCCAGCAGCGGCGGCACGTTGGCCAGCGCGACGCCAACGACGAGCAGCGCGAGCGATATCCAGCGCGCGCCCGATGCCGCCGGTGCGGCACCCAGGCCTTTGAGCGTCTGCGCTTCGGGCAAGGCCTGCGCGGCGCGCGCCGGCCACCAGCCGCCGACCAGCGCCGCCGCCACGCCGAGCGCGCCGTAGACGAATGCGGCGGTGCCGCGCCATTGCAGCGTCGGCGCGATGCCCGCGAAGTAGCCACCGCCGAGGTCGCCGCCGAGCACGCGCAGGGCGAAGGCCGCGAGCGCCGTACCGAGCGCGATGCCCGCCACGCTGCCCAGCACGCCGAGCACGAAGGATTCAGCGAGCACCAGTCGCAGCCGTCCGCGCGGCGTCAGTCCCAGCACGCCGAGCAGCGCGAACTGCTGTGCCCGCTTGGCCACGCTCAGCGCCAGCACCGAGAACACCAAGAAGGCACCGGTGAACAACGCCACCAGCGCCAGCACGGTGAGGTTGACCCGGTAGGCGCGCGAGAGGTTGCTGGTGCGTTCGGCCGCGTCGCCGGGCTCGGCGATCTGCACGTCGGACGGCCAGCCGGGCGAGGTTTCGAGCGTGCGGATGAACGCCGCGCGGTCGGTGCCCGACGCCAGTCGCAGATCGACGCGCGAGAGCTGGCCGAGCCGTCCGAGCAGTTCCTGCGCGGCACCGATGTCCATCACCGCGAGCGCGTTTCCGCCGGCAGCGACGCGCCCGGCGATCTGCAGGGTCTCGCGGCGGCCCGCGATCTGGATCTCGATCCGGCTCGCAGTCGCACCGGCGGCGGTCTGCGCCGCCGCATTGAGAAAGACCTGTCCGGGCGAGAACATCGCGAATCGCGGCGCGCCGTCGGCGGGTTGCGGCATGAGCGCAGGCGCGAGCGTCGGCAACACCAGTGCATCGATGCCGACGATGCGAAGCGGCAGGCGTGCCGACGACGCGGTGCCGGCGACGTCGGGTCGCATCTGCACCAGCGCCTCGACCACCGGGCTCGCCAGTGCCACCTGCGGATTGCGTGCGACTCGCGCGAACACGGCCTCGTCGAAACCGCCCTGCGCGGCGCGCAGTTCGAGGTCCGGCTGACCGTTGACCGAGCGCACCGCGCTGGAGAATTCGTCGAGCGCCGAGGCGTTGATCAGGTGCACCGAAAACGCCAGCGCCACGCCGAGCATCACGGCGACCACGGCCGCGGCGTTGCGCCAGGGATGGTGACGGAGTTCCTGCCAGGAAAAAGTGAAGAGCAGGGCGCGCATCGCCCGATTGTGGAGTGCGCGCCGAAGCTAAGCTCTCCTCATGCCATTACTCCCTACCTATTCCGATGTCGTCGATGCCGCAGCGCGCATCGAAGGCCATGCCCATCGCACGCCGGTCCTGCGCTCGGCCACCGCCGACCATCGCTGGGGCGCGCAGTTCTTCTTCAAGTGCGAGAACCTGCAGCGCATGGGGGCCTTCAAGTTCCGCGGCGCCTTCAACGCGCTGGCGAAGTTCGACGCAGCGCAGAAGAAGGCCGGCGCGATCGCGTTCTCGTCGGGCAACCATGCGCAGGCGGTGGCCCTGTCGGCGCGGCTGCTCGGCATGCCGGCCGTGATCGTGATGCCGCTCGATGCGCCGGCCGCCAAGCTCGCCGCGACGCGCGAATACGGCGCCGAGGTCATCCAGTACGACCGCTTCACCGAAGACCGTGAAGCCGTCACCCGAAAGATCGCGGACGAGCGCGGCATGACGCTGATCCCGCCCTACGACCATCCCGACGTGATCGCCGGTCAGGGCACGGCGGCGCGCGAGCTGTTCGAGGAGACCGGCCCGCTCGACGCGCTCTACGTCTGCCTCGGCGGCGGGGGGCTGACCAGCGGCTCGGCGCTGTCGGCGCGTGCGCTGTCGCCGCAGGCCAAGGTCTTCGGCGTCGAACCCGAAGCCGGCAACGACGGCCAACAGTCGCTGCGTGCCGGGCGCATCGTCCACATCGAGACGCCCCGCACCATCGCCGACGGCGCGCAGACGCAGCACCTGGGCGAATACACCTTCGCCATCATCCGCCGCGACGTGGACGACATCGTCACCGTCAGCGACCGGCAGCTGGTGGACGGGATGCGCTTCTTCGCCGAGCGCATGAAGATGGTGGTCGAGCCGACAGGCTGCCTCGCCTTCGCGGCCGCCTGTGCGGCGGCCGAGGCCGGCGGGCTGCAGGGTCGGCGCGTGGGCGTGATCGTCAGCGGCGGCAACGTCGACCTGGCGCGCTACGCGGCGCTGCTGGCCGGCTGATCAGTCCGCGATGCCGTCCGCGCGCAGGTGCAGCACGCGGTCGGCGCGCGCCGCGGCGGCGTCCGAATGCGTGACCAGCACCAGCGAAGCGCCGTGTTCGCGCGTCTGCGCGAGCAGCACGTCCATGACCTTCGCCGCGGTGGTCGGGTCGAGATTGCCAGTCGGCTCGTCTGCCAGCAGCAGGGCGGGGCGATGCACCAGCGCGCGCGCGATGGCGACGCGCTGGAGTTGCCCACCGCTCAGCTGCTGCGGCAGGCGCGCTCCGAGTCCGGCCAGCCCGACGACGTCGAGCATGCGCGCGACCCGCGCCTGCGCCGCCGCGTCGCGCTGGCCCAGCAGCATCAGCGGCAATGCCACGTTCTGCGCGACGTCGAGGTGCGGAAGCACGTGGAACGCCTGGAACACGAAGCCCACATGGCCGCGCCGCCAGATCGCGCACGCCTGGGCGTCGAGCGAACCGATGTCGACGCCGTCGTGGACGATCCGGCCGGCGTCCCAGTCGTCCAGGCCGGCCATGCAGTTGAGCAGCGTCGACTTGCCGACACCGGATTCGCCGACGATGGCGACGAATTCACCGCCTGCCACCTGCAGCGATACGTCCGCGAACACCACCGATTCGGCGTAGCGCTTGGCGAGCTTCTCGACCGCCAGCGTCATGCGGCCTCCAAAGCGGACAGCGCCCGCGTGACCACCTGTGCGACGGCGTCCGGCGCATCGGCTGCGATCACCCGACGCTGCGGCATGCCGCGCAGCCAGGTCATCTGGCGCTTGGCGAGCTGGCGCGTGGCGGCCGTTCCGCGCTCGCGCAGGTGGTCGATCAGCGCGCGTTCGGGTGGCGGCTCGCCATTGGATGCGGCGGCATCGGCTGCATCCAGTGCTTCCCATGCCTGGCGGTAGCCGACGCAGCGTATCGAAGGCAGGTCGGCTGCGAGGTCGCCACGGGCGCGCAGTGCCGTCACTTCGGCCAGGAAACCGTCCCGCAGCATGGCATCGAAGCGCAGCGCGATGCGCTGGTGCAGCCAGGTGCGGTCGGTGGGTTCCAGGGACAGCAACGCGGCGGGGCGCGGTCGGGTGCCGTCGGCCGCCGTTTCGGCGCGCGCCGTGTGGAAGTGCGACAGCGGCAAGCCGCTCGTGCGCCAGACCTCCAGCGCGCGCTGGATGCGCTGGCTGTCGTTCGGCGCGAGTCGCGCGGCCGTGGTCGGGTCGACCTCTGCGAGCCGTGCGTGCATCGCCGGCCAACCGTGCGTCGCGGCTTCGGCTTCGAGCGTCGCGCGCACCGCGGGGTCCGCCGACGGCATGGCGTCGATCCCGTCGGCCAGCGCCTTGAAGTACAGCATCGTGCCGCCGACCAGCAACGGCATGCGGCCGCGCGCGGCAATCTCGCCGACCAGCCGGGTCGCGTCGGCGACGAACGCGGCCGCGCTGTAGGGCTCGCCCGGGTCGCGGATATCGATCAGGTGATGGGGGACTTCGGCGCGTTCGGCCGCGGTGGGCTTGGCGGTGCCGATGTCCATGCCGCGGTAGACGAGGGCCGAGTCGACGCTGACGATCTCGACCGGCGTGTGCCGCGCGATGGCCAGTGCGGCGGCGGTCTTGCCCGAAGCGGTGGGGCCGGCGAGGGCGATGTAGCTTGCCGCCTGCGCGGAAGAAAAGGGCATGCGGCGCAGGTTAGCAAATGCGGTCCGGCCCGACGTTCCACCGGACTTTGCGGCGGATCGGACGCGCCGCGCGTCTCAGATCGCGTGGCCGGTATCGCTCGACGCCTGCTGCGTGGACGGCTTCATCTGGAACAGCTGGTTCAGCGCCGCCTTGTACTGCGTCGCGCCGACCGAATTGGTGTTGTGGTGCGAGCCGCCCTCGACCAGCACGAACATCTTCGGCACGGTGGCCGCTTCGTAGAGCTTGCGGCCCAGCGTCGGATTGATCAGGCTGTCGGCCGTGCCGTGCACCACGAGCAGCGGCGAGCCGATGCTCTTGACCTTGGTGATCGCCTCGAAGCGCTGCGTGATGAACGGGCCGAACGGGAGCCAGCCCCACTTGAAGCTGCTGGCCACGTCGGCGATCGAGGTGAAGGTGCTCTCGACGATCACGCCGCTCTCGTCCTTGACGTTCGCCGCCAGGTCGATGCCGATCGCACCGCCGAGCGAATGGCCGAAGATGTAGCGACGCTGCTCGGGATGCCGCGCGGCGAGCCAGGTCCAGGCGGCACGGGCGTCTTCGCGCGCGGTTTCCTCCGACGGCAGGCCGGCCGAACTCTTGCCGAAACCGCGGTAGTCGATCGCCAGCACCGAGAAGCCCAGCTCGTGCATCCGGCGCATCCGAGGCGCCGAACCCGCGACGTTGTAGCGCGCGCCGTGCAGGTACAGAAGAACAGGCGTGTCGACCGACTCCGGCTTGCCGCCGAGCCACAAACCGTGCAGGCGCGCCGGCTCCCCGGTGACCGAGGACTTGAAGTCGATCCAGACGTGCTCCATGCCTTCGGTCTGGGCTTCGGTGTTGCCCCAGCTTCGGTCGCTGGGCTGGAAGATCCATTCGCGCTGGCGCTCGTCGAGCGTCGAGCAGCCGCCGGCAAGCAGGGCGACAAGTGCGGTAGCCATCGCGAACAGGGACCAATGTTTCATGCGGGTGTCGTAGTGACCGGGAGCGGCGCTGAAAGTTCAATGAGCAAGAACCATGCAACGTGCGTGCCGTCGACTCCGATGACGCTCGGAAACCCGTAGACGAAAGTTGTATATTTTTACAAATCTGCAATCGCCTGTCGCGTGCCGGCGGTCGAATTCAGCGGCCGCGCAGAAACAGGGCGTCGAGTTCGCGTACCGACAGCTGGCGCCAGGTGGGTCGTCCGTGGTTGCACTGGTCGGAGCGCTCGGTGGCTTCCATCTGCCGCAGCAGGCCGTTCATCTCGTCGACGGTGAGTTTCCGGTTGGCGCGGACCGCACCGTGGCAGGCCATCGTGGAGAGCAGTTCGTTCTGGGCACGCTGCACGACTGTGCTCGCGTCGTGCTGCGCCAGTTCGGCCAGCACGCTGCGCGCCAGCTCGACCGGATCGCCCTCGGCCAGCGTGCCCGGCACGGCCCTGACGGCCAGCGTGCGAGGCGAAAACGGCGTGATCTCCAGCCCGAGTTCGGCAAGCACGCCCGCGCAGGCCTCCGCCGTGGCGACTTCCTGCGGCGTCGCGGCGAAGGTGGCCGGGATCAGCAACGGCTGGCTGGCGATCGAGGCACCTTCGAGCTGCGTCTTGAGCCGCTCGTAGACGATGCGCTCGTGCGCCGCGTGCATGTCGACGATGACGAGGCCCTGGTTGTTTTCGGCCAGGATGTAGATGCCCTGCAGCTGCGCCAGGGCGCGGCCGAGGGGCCATGCGGCTTCGGCGGACGTCGCTGGCCCAGCGGCCGGTACCTGCGCTGGCGCTGGCGCCGAGGGCGTCGGCGATGGCATCTGCGCCGTCGTGACGGGCTGCACGGATATCTCGGGATTGGTCGTGCTCGGCCACATGGCCGCCTCGTCGCCCGGGCCGCGCTCGGCCGCGAAGCGCATGGACGGCTGCGTCCAGTGGGCTGTCGGAGACACGGACACCGGAACGGCCGGCGTGCGGCTGAAGAACGCCGGTGCCGGGCCTTCGGCGTCGCTGGCACGCGGCGCGGCCAGCGCGTCTTCCACCGCATGGCGCACCGCCTGATGCACCTCGCGGCCATCGCGAAACCGCACCTCGATCTTGGTCGGATGCACGTTGACGTCGACGCGCGCCGGGTCGATCTCCAAATACAGCGCGTACACCGGCTGGCGCTGTCCGTGCAGTACGTCTTCATAAGCGCTGCGCACCGCGTGCGCGAGCACCTTGTCGCGCACGAAGCGGCCGTTGACATAGAAGAACTGCTGGTCGGCGCGCGCGCGGGCGGCGTCCGGAATGCCGGCGCGGCCCTCGACGCGCACCGCGTCGCGCGTGTGCGCTACCGCCACGCTGCGTGCCACGAAGTCGTCGCCGAGCGCATCGGCCAGGCGCGGGTCGCGGCCGGTCGCGGCACGCCATTGCTCGACCAGGCGACCCTCGTGCCAGACCGAGAATCCGACATCCGGCCGTGCCAGCGCATGGCGGCGCACCGCCTCGACGCAGTGCGCAAGTTCGGTGGCGTCGGTCTTCAAAAACTTGCGCCGTGCAGGCGTGGCGTAGAAGAGTTCACGCACTTCGAGCGTGCTGCCGTCGGCACGCGCCACCTGTCGCAGCTCGCCGGTGCGGCCGTCGAGCGCGAAGGCCGCATCGGCACCGCGCGCGCGCGAATGCAGCGTGAGTTCGGCGATCGAGTTGATCGCGGCCAGCGCCTCGCCGCGGAATCCCATCGTGCCGACCGTCTCCAGGTCGCTCAGGCTGGCGATCTTGCTGGTCGCATGACGGCGCAGCGCGATCGACAGTTCGTCGTGTGGAATGCCCAGCCCGTCGTCCTCGACCGAAATCAGCCGCACGCCGCCCGCGGAGAGTCGCACGGTGACTCGGCGAGCGCCGGCATCGAGCGCGTTGTCGACCAGTTCACGCACCACCGAAGCAGGACGCTCCACGACTTCGCCGGCAGCGATCTGGCTGATCAGCGCGTCGGGGAGTTCGAGGATGGGACGGCGTTCGGGCATGGAATCAGGCGGCGTGAATATCACCAAATCATTCTAAGAACCTGCGACATCGAGTCGCATCGGGCGATGGCGCAGCCGACGTCGGGATAATGCGCGCCATGGACATCGTGCACTTCCTCCTCGACTTCATCCTCCACATCGACAAGCACCTCGAGGCGTTCGTTATCGCCTACGGCCCCTGGGTCTATGCGCTGCTGTTCGTCATCGTCTTCATGGAGACGGGCGTGGTCGTGATGCCGTTCCTGCCGGGCGATTCGCTGATCTTCATCGTCGGAGCACTTTGTGGCGTCGGGCTAATGAGCTTGCCGATCGCCTGCGCCGTGCTGCTGGTGGCCGCCATCCTCGGCGACCAGTGCAACTACACCATCGGCCGCAAGATCGGACCCAGGGTCTTCCAGTGGGAAGATTCGCGCTTCTTCAACAAGCGGGCCTTCGGTCAGGCGCATGCGTTCTACGAGCGCTATGGCGGCGTGACGATCATCCTCGCGCGCTTCATGCCGTTCATCCGGACCTTCGCGCCGTTCGTGGCCGGCGTCGCGGCGATGCAGCGTTCGCGCTTCACCCTGTTCAACGTGGTCGGCGCGGTGCTGTGGGTGATGGGCATCGGCACCGCCGGCTACTTCTTCGGCAACCTGCCGATCGTGCGCCAGCATCTGGAGAAGATCATCTGGGGCCTGATCCTGGTGCCGGGGCTGATCGCAATCTTCGGCGCCTGGAAGGCCGGCCGGGCGGAGAAGGCTGCGATCCGGGCCTGACACGCGGATTCGCGCCCGGAAACGAAAAAGCGCGTCGTCGACGCGCTTTTTTTGTCGGAAACCCGGCCTGGTCCGTCGGGCCTCCGATCAATAGCGGTTGCCGTCCCGATAGTAGCGATTCTGGTTGCGCTGGTCCGAATTGCGACCGACTTCGTTGCCGATCAGGCCGCCAACCGCTGCGCCGCCGACCGTGCCGAGAGTCCCGCCGCCCAGCGCATTGCCGATCAGCGCGCCACCGACCGCGCCGCCCGCGACACCGATCTGCTGGTTGGGGCCGGTGCCGGCGCAGCCGACCAGCGTCATCGAGGCGCCGATGGTTGCCGCTGCGATCCAGGTACGTGCTTTCATGATGTCCACCTTTGGTTGAAGTTCGATGTGTTCATTTTGGAGACAAGAATGTTTCAGAATGTAGGAGCGTGCCGCACCTGACTGACCGAGAAGGGTGCGCCATCGCTGCGGGAGCAGGCGGCCCGCAATGGTCGTCGGAGAGGGCGATGGTCACAGCTGGCGGCTGCGCGCAAGTGGCGGATTCTGCGCGAAGTAGCGCTGGATACCGCGCATCAGCGCATCCGAGAGGTCTTCCTGGTACTGCACCGTGCGCAGGTTGGCCTCTTCCTCCGGGTTGCTGATGAACGCCGTCTCGACCAGCACGCTCGGGATGTCCGGCGCCTTCAGCACCGCGAAGCCCGCCTGCTCGACCGAGCCCTTGTGCAGCCGCGCGCCGATGTTGCGGATCTCGCCCAGCATCGCGGTGCCGAGCTTCAGGCTGTCGTTGATCTGCGCGGTCGTGCTCATGTCGAGCAGCGTGCGCTGCACCTGCACCTCGTGACCGCCGACGTTCACGCCGCCGACCTTGTCGGCCTGGTTTTCCTTGTTCGCCATCCAGCGCGCCGCGCTGCTCGACGCGCCGGACTGGCTGAGCGCGAACACGCTGGCGCCGCGCGCCGCGGGCGTGGTGAAGGCGTCGGCATGGATGCTGACGAACAGGTCGGCCTGCACGCGTCGCGCCTTCTGCACGCGCACGCCGAGCGGCACGAAGAAGTCGGAGTCGCGCGTGAGGAAGGCCCGCATCGGGCTGCCGTTGACACTGGCTGCGTTGATGCGGTCGCGCAGCCGCTGCGCGACCTGCAGCACGATGTCTTTTTCGCGCGTGCCGTTCGGGCCGATGGCGCCGGGGTCCTCGCCGCCGTGGCCGGGATCGAGCGCCACGATGATGATGCGGTCGGTCCGGCTGGCCGTCGCGGTGCGTGCGGCCGGCGGGACGGGCGGCGGGACGGGCGGCGGGACGGGCGGCGCCGCGGCGACGACGGGAGGCATCGGAATCGAGAGCGGTGGTGTCGGCGGCAGCCGCGCATCCGGTGCCGGAGCCGGGCGTCCCGATTGCTGCGCCATCAGGTCGCCCAACGGATCGCCGGCCGGTGGCGTGGTCTTGCCGGGCGCGGCATCGGGCACCGCCGCAGCCTTCGCCGCTGCAATGGCTGCGGCCTGCGTGCGCGGCGCCTCGCGGATACGCTGGGCGATCAGCTCCTCCATCGGGTCGACAAGCTTCGCGGGATAGAGGTCGAGCACCAGGCGGTCGCGGTACGCAGCGATCGGCGCCAGCGAGAACACCTGCGGTTGCACGTCCTGCTTGAGGTCGAAGACGATGCGCACCACGTTCGGCGCGAACTGCCCGACGCGCAGGCCGTTGATGAACGGGTCGCCGGGCTTGATCTTCGCGACCAGGTCGCGCAGCGCCGGATTGAGCTCGATGCCTTCGATGTCGACCGCCAGGCGCGGCGGCGTGCCGACCACCAGCTGCTGCGTGACCAGCCGGCCGTCGGACTCGATCGTCACTCGCGTGTACTCGTCGGCCGGCCAGACACGCACGGCCATGATGGTCGCGCCGCGCGCGATCTCCTGCACGCCGAGCAGCAGCACCAGGCTGCCCGCCTTCATCATCCGGCGGCGCGACGCGTCGGGGCGCGGCTCGGGCTGCGCGGTCCTCATGCGATCGCGGCCGCGAGCAGGAGCCTGCCGGGTGCGGTGTCGGCGACCAGGGTCACGGTGCGGGTTTCGTCGGTCATGGTCTCGATCGTCAGGGTGAGGTCCGCGGGCGGCAGGTGGCCCGCGGCGTTGTCGGGCCATTCCGCCAGCTTGAGGCCGAAGCCCGCGAAGATATCGCGGAACCCGGCGTCTTCCCATTCGCGGGGATCGCTGAAACGGTAGAAGTCGAAATGGAAGATGGCCAGGCCGTCGGCCGCTTCGTGCGGCTCGACCACGGCGTAGGTGGGGCTCTTGATGCGGCCGGCGACGCCCAGCGCATGCAGCAGATGGCGCACGAACGTGGTCTTGCCCGCGCCCAGATCGCCGTGCAGTGCGACGAACGCGTTGCGCAACGCCGGCGACGAGGCCAGCGCGCGCGCGAAGGCTTCGGTGTCGGCTTCGTCGCGCCAGGTCGTCCGCGACGGCATGCCGTGCGGTGTCGCGGTTTCTACAATCGGCAGGTGATCGGCAGCCATCAACTCTTGATTCGGATTCGGGCCTTGGCCCGGGAATTCGGATTCTCCCAAATCGGGATCGCCGGCGTCGATCTGTCGAGCGCCGAGCCGGGTCTGATGCAGTGGCTGGCCCGAGGGTTCCACGGTGAAATGCATTACATGGAGGCCCACGGCCTGCGGCGCGCGCGTCCGGCCGAACTCGTGCCCGGCACGGTGTCGGTGATCACGGCGCGCATGGACTACCTGCCGCGCGACACGTCGCCCGGCTGGCAGGCGGCCGAGCTGTCGCGGCTCGACCGTCCGGGCGAGGCGATCGTCTCGGTCTACGCGCGGGGACGGGACTATCACAAGGTACTTCGCACGCGGCTCGCAAAGCTGGCTGAGCGCATCGCGCAGGAGGTCGGCCCGTTCGGCCACCGCGCGTTCACCGATTCGGCGCCGGTGCTCGAAGCCGAACTCGCCTCGCGCAGCGGCCAGGGCTGGCGCGGCAAGCACACGCTGGTGCTCGACCGAGAGGCCGGATCGATGTTCTTCCTCGGCGAGATCTACGTCGATCTGGCGCTGCCGGCCAGCGAGCCGGTCACGGCGCACTGCGGCAGCTGCAACGCCTGCATCGACATCTGCCCGACGCAGGCGATCGTCGCGCCGCAGCGGCTCGACGCGCGGCGCTGCATCTCCTACCTGACGATCGAGCATGCCGGGGCGATTCCGCTCGAACTGCGTCCGCTGATCGGCAACCGGATCTATGGCTGCGACGACTGCCAGCTGATCTGTCCGTGGAACAAATTCGCCCAGCGCAGCGCGCTGCCGGATTTCGATGCGCGGGAAGGATTGACGGGACAACAGCTCGGCGCGCTGTTCGCCTGGACCGAGGCGGATTTCCTGCGGCACACCGAAGGCAGCCCGATACGGCGCATCGGACACGAGCGCTGGCTACGCAACATCGCGGTGTCGCTGGGGAACGCGGTGCGTGCCGGATCGCCCGGCGCGCGCGAGGCGCTGGCGACGCGCATCGCGCATCCGAGCGCGCTGGTGCGGGAGCACGTCGCCTGGGCTCTGGCCGAGGCGCCTGCGGGCTAGGTCGGATTCACGCGTCGTGCGAATCGTGCGTCGCGTCGCTGCCCCGACGCCAGTAGCCCGAGGCGCGGATCCATTTAGGGTCGGCCCGCCGTTCGTCGGTCAGGTGCGCGCGCAACGCCTTGGCGACGGCGGATTCGCAGCCGATCCAGGCGTGGAAATCATTGTTCGGCAACTGCGCGGCGCGAAGCGCCTCGAGCAGCGGCGTGCCGGTCTTGCCGCCGCGATGCACCCAGATCACCTCGACATCCGCCGCACTCGGCAGTTCGACATGGTCCTCGGGCCCGTCCACCTCCGCCAGCACCACCGCCCGCGCGCCGGCCGGCAGTTCGCCGAGCCGGCGAAAGATCGCCGGCAGGGCGGTGTCGTCGCCGATCAGCAGATGCCAGTCGAAATCGGTCGGCACGATGAACGACCCGCGCGGCCCCGCCACGCCCAGGCGCTGGCCCGGCGCGGCCTGCTCGGCCCAGCGCGTGGCCGGGCCGGCGAGGTGCAGCGCGAAGTCGATCTCCAGCGTGCGGGCGTCGGCGTCGAAGCGGCGCGGCGTGTAGTCGCGCATCGTCGGCTTCGCGCCCTCGGGCCAGATCGGGCCGTCCGGTCCGACGGTCGGCACGGTGAGCGCCCCGGTGATCTCGTCAGGGAAGAACAGCTTGGCGTGGTCGTCGAAGCCCGGGCTCGTGAAGCCTTCGAGCGCGTCGCCGCCGAGCGTGACGCGCACCAGGTGCGGCGTGATGCGCTGCACTTCCAGCACGTCGAGCGCGCGGAAGCGCAGGGCATGGCGCACGCGCTGCGGCGTGCGGTCGGGCGTGGTCGGTGCGGTGGACAAGGTCGTGGTGTCGTTCATCAGATCTGCTCCAGTTGCTGAGCGGCGCTGTCGAGTACGGCCGCGAAGGCGTTGGCCTGGGCCGGCGTCAGCGGGTCGCCGGACAGGCGCATGCGCATGGCCAGCTTCAGGTTCTCGATCGCGCGCATGACCTGCGGCGGGCGTCCGCCACGCGGCCCGGCGCCGTCGGCACCGCCGGTCATGCGCGCGAGCATGGCGTCGACGGTGGCGCGGTGCTCGTCGAGGTAGGCCTTGCCGGCATCGGTGACGCGGTAGCGCTTGCGGCCGCCGGCGTCGGCTTCCTCGACGGCGAGCAGGTCCTGCTCTTCCAGCAGCGTGAGCGTCGGGTAGACCGTGCCCGGGCTCGGACTGTAGGCGCCGCCCAGGCGGTCTTCGATCGACTTGATGAGTTCATAGCCGTGACTGGGCTTGTCGGCGATCAGCTGCAGCAGCACGAAGCGCAGGCCGCCGTGGCCGAAGACGCGTCCACCGCGCGCGCCACGTCCGCCGGCGGGCGCGGCATCGGAATGCTCGCCGTGCCGTGGTCCGCAGGGGCCGTGGGAATGGAAGTGATGGTTGTGGCGCATGGTGTACTCCGAGGTATCTGAACTAATAAAGATATATCTAAATAGAGTCTAAATCAAGCCTTTGCATGGCTCATACTGCTGAGCGCTTCGAAGACGAGCGGATTTCCATAACGACAGGAGACAAACATGAACAATCGGTTTAGCCGTGCACGACGTTTTCTTTCCCCTTTTCTTTTCATGTTCGCGATGAGCACACTGCCGGTCATCGACGCCGCTGCACAACCGGACGCGAAGCCCGCAGAAAAATGGGCGACGGCCTGGGCAGCTTCGGTGCAGGGGCCTTACCCGAGCGGCAATCCCTCCGCCCAGCCGGACATGCGTTTCGCATTTCCATCGCCCGAAGCCGGCGCGCACGACCAGACCTTTCGCCTCGTCGTGCGGCCCGACATCTGGGGCCGGCAGGCGCGGCTGCGCTTCTCCAACGCGCTGGGCACGCGTCCCGTGACGTTCGACGGCGTCTTCGCCGGCCTGCAGCGCGGCAGCGCCGCCGTGATCGCCGGTACCAACCAGGCGGTCACGTTCGGCGGCCAGCGGGGGATCACCATCGCGCCGGGCGAGATGGCCTGGAGCGACCCGGTCGTGCTGCCGTTCGCGCAAGACCCGGCATCGCAGGCGCTCGCGGGCCGGCGTCTGGCGGTCAGCTTCCATGTGGTCGGCGAGAGCGGACCGATGACCTGGCATGCCAAGGCGTTGAACACCTCGTATGTCAGCCGGCCCGGCGCCGGGTCGCTCGGGCAGTCGGAGGACGAGGCGGGCTTTCCGTTCACCACGGCGTCGTGGTATTTCCTGGACGCGGTCGACATGCGTGCGCCGGCGGACACGCACGTGATCGTGGCTTTCGGCGACTCGATCACCGACGGCACCGCGAGCACGATGAACGGCGACGACCGCTGGCCCGACGTGCTGGCACGCCGCCTGCATGCGCTGCGTGGCGGTCGGGTTTCGGTGGTGAATGCCGGCATCGGCGGCAACCAGGTGGCGGGGCCCGAGGTCTACACGCCGCAGAAGCCGTTTCCGGGCGGGCCGTCGGCGCAGATGCGGCTCGCGCGTGACGTGATCGGCCTGTCGGGCGTCTCCTCGGTGATCTGGCTCGAAGGCATCAACGACTTCAGCAAGAACGGCAACGCCTCGGTCGACGCCGTTCAGGCCGGCATGAAGGACGGGGCGTCACGACTGCGCGCTGCGCTGCCCGGCGTGCGCGTGATCGGCGCCACGCTGACCTCGGCCTTCGGCAGCACGAGTGCGGCGCACGGTTCGGTCGAGCAGGACGACAGGCGCAAGGCCCTGAACGCCTTCATCCGCAATTCCGGTGTGTTCGACGGTGTCGCCGATTTCGATGCCGCGACACTCGATGCGGCCACCGGTGGCCTGCGCGCCGAGCTGGTTCCGGAAAGCACCACCGGCGGCCCCGGCGACAAGCTCCATCCCAACCGGACCGGCTACCTCGCGATGGGCAACGCGATCGATCTCAGGCTGTTCGAGGCGCCATCGCCGAAGGCGCAGTAGCGGCCGCACGGTCGCCGTCCTCGATCCGCATGCGCGGCAGGAACTGCGGGTATTCGCGCTGCATGAACCCGATCAGCCCTTCGCGCAACGCGCAGCGCAGGTCGAAGGCGAGCGACGACGAGGCGGCCGTGCAAAGCACGCGCAGCTGCATCGTGCGTTCGGTCGCATCGGTCACCTGCAGGTTGAAGAAGCGCCCGTCCCATTGCGGCGTCGATTTCACCAGCCGCTCGACCTCTGCGCGCAGCGGCGCGAGCGGCATGCCGTAGTCGGCGTAGACGAACACCGAGCCGAGCAGTTGCGCCGAATGCCGCGTCCAGTTCTGGAACGGCTTCTCGATGAAATACGACAGAGGCAGGATCAGCCGGCGGTCGTCCCAGATCTTGAGTACGACGAAGGTGCCGGTGATCTCCTCGACACGGCCCCATTCGCCTTCGACCACCAGCACGTCGTCGATGCGGATCGGTTGCGCCAGTGCGATCTGCAGGCCGGCGATCAGGTTGCTGAAGACCGGCTTGGCCGCCAGGCCGGCGACGATGCCGATCACGCCGGCCGACGCCAGCAGGCTGGCGCCTAACTGCTTGGCGCCGGGAAAGGTCATCAGCATCATCGCGGCGCCGGCCACCAGCAGCACGGTGTTGGCCGTGCGCGCGAGCACGCGGGTCTGTGTCAGCACGCGACGCGCCTGCAGGTTGTCCTCGGCATCGAACGGATGCTTGGCGATGACGCCCTCTGCCAGCCCGTTGACCGCCCGCACGGCGAGCCAGGTGGCGGCCGCGATCAGCAGCAGGCCGGTCAGGTGCCGCACACCGCCGACGAAGCGCAGCTCGTCCGGCGCGGCCTGCCAGACCATCTGCAGCGCGATCAGCGGCAGCACCAGCTTGGCCACCGAATCGATGTTGACCAGCATCGCATGCAGCGCAGGCGTGTGGCGTGTGACACGCCGGAGCACCAGTCCGGCCACGCGATGCGCCGCCAGGGCGATGGCGACGGCGATCAGGGCGGAGAGAAAGGGCGCGAACCACGGATGTCCGAACAGCACGTCCTTGGTCATCGTGACGGGGTCCTTCAGGAGAAGCGGGAAGGGAAAACGAAAAGATTCAGAGCCGGGACATCCGGCTCGGCGCCGGATTGACGTCGATGCCTTCGGCCAACGGTTGCAGGATGCGTGCCGCGTCGTCGCGCAGTTGGGTCGACAGGCCGGTCGCCAGGTCGAGCCGGCGCAGCAGCCAGGGTGTGATGTCGTTGTCGAACGGGTCGGGCAGCGGGATGGCGCCGGTCAGCGCGGTGGCCGGCGGGCTCGCCGGCATGGCGGTACCGGCGGTTGGCGTCGTGCCGATGGTGGCCTCGATGCGCTCGGCCGTGCGCCGGAGCGGACCTTCGATCTCCGACGGCGTGAGCCGGTCGCGCCGCAGCACCAGCATCGACTTGACCGCGCTCAATTGCGCCAGCATCTGGTAGCTGTGCGCCTGCAGGTGTTCCAGCGCGGCGATCGGCGGACGCACGGCACGCGGTTCCGACAGCGAGCGCTGCGTGGCCTGCACCAGCGCCGACAGGCTGTCGAAGGCTTCCTTGCGTGCCAGGCGCCAGTCGAGCTCGGGGCTGCTGTCGATCGCGTGCAGCTGCCCGAGGCCGAGCGCGAAGCGCGCATGCAGCGCCTGCGCCTTGAGCGTGCGCGCCACCAGCGCCGGGATCTGCGTGCGCTCCCAGGAAGGCAATACGTAGCAGAAGCCCCAGGCGATCGCCGCACCGATCAACGTGTCGGCGATGCGCTCGAGCAGCGCGAATGTCGGTGCCGCGCCGACGTTGAGCATGTGCGCCTGCACCAGCCCCAGCACCGTCGCGCAGACGGCGGTAACCAGGTAGCGCCGCACCGCGAAGCCGTGCGCCACGGCCTGGGCCGCCACCGAGACCACCAGCATCTCGAACGGCGACGGATGCGTGGCCAGCAGCCCGGCCGCGAACACGCACCCGACCAGCGTGCCGGCGACGCGCGCGTTGCGCCGCTCCAGCGTCTGCGACAGGCTGCCGCGCAGCACCACGACGATCGTCACGAAGATCCAGTATTCGTGCGAGCCCCAGGGCAGCACCAGCGTGATCGCGTAGGCGGTGCCGATGGCGAGCGCCGCGCGGATCGCATGGCGCAGTGGCGGCGCGTCCCAGCGCCAGACGCCCAGAAACGGGCGCCACGACCATTCGGTCGGGCTCACGAACATCTGCCAGTTGGCGCGCACCACCGCCAGGTTGGGCGCCACCTCGCCGCGCGCCAGCGCCGACAGCCGCATCACCTCGTCGCTGATGTGCCCGATGCGGTTGGCCAGCCCGCGCGCCAGCATCGCGGGCGTCGGCCCGCCGCCGGGGCTCGACGCCGGAATGCCGTCGACGCCGTTCTCGGGCAGGCGGATCTGCGCGAGTTCGTGGCGGCGGTCGGGCACGGCGCGCGGCGTGCGGCCGATCAGCATGGCGTCGGCCATGGCGCTCACCTCGTCGGCCAGCGCGTCGAGCACGCGGCGCATCTCGGTCAGCGCCGGCGCATGCGAGGGTTGCGACTGCAGAACGTCGAGGTCGAGCTCGCTCGCGAGCAGCTGGTCGCGCATCTCCAGCACCATCACCAGCATGCCGGCCAGGCGCTGGCGGCGCGGCGTGCGCGGTGATTCGAGCACGATGTCGCGTGTCGCCTGCAGCTGGTCGGCGAGCGCGGCCTGGGCGCTCAGCAGCTGCCCGAGCATCGGCGCGGGCACCTCGCGCACGTCGCCGGACGCGTCGCGCGAGGTGAACTGCCGCGCCTCGGTGCGCATCAGCGCGCCCAGCGACAGCAGCACATCGGCCATCGCCTGCACGCGGTAGCGGCCGTTCAACGCCAGGTTGGCCAGGGTGGCGTAGATCACGTAGAGCCCCGAGCCGAGTCCGAGCAGCAGCGTGCGCTCGAAGGCCTCGGCGACGCCGCCGGGCCGGGGCGTGGCCATCGAGAAGATCATTGTCAGCATCATCGCGATCGCGATCGGGATGCCGCGCTTGCCCCAGGCCATCGCGAGGAACGCGAAGAAGGTGGCCGGAACCAGCAGCAGGCCGAGGCGGATCGGCGCCGCATGCAGCATCTGGACGGCGAAGAACAGCGGCATGCCGATGATCGGCGCCGGCAGCA
Source organism: Janthinobacterium lividum (assembly GCA_050954325.1). GTDB lineage: Bacteria > Pseudomonadota > Gammaproteobacteria > Burkholderiales > Burkholderiaceae_C > Variovorax. The sequence goes on from JBPBPG010000002.1 coordinate 338,222, forward strand.
TCTGGAGGAACTTGCCGCGCCGCGGACCGGGCAGGTCGGGCGGCGTGGCGACGATCACGCCGACCGCGACCGCCGATGCCGCGAAGGTGCCGAGCCAGAAATGCACGCCGAGCGCGATCAGCAGCAGGCCGAACGCGACCGACAGGCCGTTGATCACGTAATGGCTCAGTGCCACCCGCAGGATGGCGCGGGTGCGCAGTGCAGCGGCGCGCGGCGCCTGCATCTCAGCGCCGGTCGGTGTCGCGCCCGGAGGGCAGGATCGGCGAGAGCGACGGGCCGGCGTCCGGCAGATCGCGGCGGATGCGGGTCAGCTTGCGCGGCGCGGGCCTGGCCGGTGCGGCATCGGCGACCTCGTCCACGGGCGTGTCGAGCACGTCGCTGCTGGTCGTGCGCGCGTACAGGTCGGTGGCGGTGTCGGCGCTCGGATCGCTCTCGGCACGCGCGGACGATGCGACAGCGCGCACGCGGTCGCTGGCGCGCAGCTTGTCGTCGACGCCCGCGAACTTGGAGTACTTCGCGATCAGCGGCACCAGCTGCCCGTAGATGCGCGGCGCCCCGGCCAGGCATTCGCGCTGGTCGAGGAAGTCGGATTCGCCGGTGAAATTGCCGATCAGGCCACCCGCCTCGGTCACCAGCAGCGAACCGGCCGCGACGTCCCAACTGTGCAGGCCGCTCTCGAAGAACGCGTCGGTGAAGCCGGCCGCCACGTAGGCCAGGTCGAGCGCCGCGGCACCCGGACGGCGCAGGCCGGCCAGGCGCGGCATGAGGTCGGACATCATGGCGAGGTACTGCTTGAAGTTGTCGCCCGGGCGGAACGGGAAGCCGGTGGACACCAGGCATTCGTTGAGGCGGGTCCGCTTGCTCACGCGGATGCGGCGATCGTTCATGTAGGCGCCGCGGCCCTTGGTGGCGGTGAAGAGGTCGTTGCGGCTCGGGTCGTAGACGACGGCCTGCTCGATCTTGCCCTTGACCGCCAGCGCGATCGACACGCAGTAGAACGGGAACCCATGGATGAAGTTGGTGGTGCCGTCGAGCGGATCGATGATCCAGACGTATTCCGAATCCTTGGCGCCGTGCTCGTTGCCCGACTCTTCCGCGAGGATGCCGTGGCCCGGGTAGTTGGTCAGCAGCGTCTCGATGATCGCCTGCTCGGCCGCGTGGTCCACCTCGGTGACGAAATCGTTGACCTGCTTCTGCGAAATCCGGACCGATTCGACGTCGAGCGCCGCACGATTGATGAGGGCGCCGGCGGCGCGTGCGGCCTTGACGGCCACGTTGAGCATGGGATGGAGATTGGGCGACGACATGAATTGTGGGAAGAACGGCGGGGCGGCAGCCCGGATTTGCGCGCCGGGACGATGCGGGCGCAGGAAGCGTGCGATTTTACAGGGCGGACGTGCCGTTCAGGCGGTTGCGCGCATTGGCGCGGCGATCTTCGGCAGCCACGCGCTGGCGGTCGGTCCGACACGCCTGCTGCGGGCGGCCGGCTCGCGGTTCTAATACGGAGCCCTTGTCATCGAGCGTCCCCCATGCGCACCCGCTTCATCCTGATCCAGACCAGCCATGCCGGCAACGTCGGCGCCGCCGCGCGTGCCATGAAGACGATGGGCTTCGGCGACCTGGTGCTGGTCGCGCCGCGCTGGGCCAACGTGCTGCGGCGCGAGGAGACGATCCAGCGTGCCAGCGGTGCGCTCGACGTGCTCGCCAACGCCCGGGTCGTCGACACGCTGGACGAGGCGCTCGACGGCGTGACCCACCTCTGCGCCACCGCGATGATTCCGCGCGACTTCGGCCCACCGACGCGCACGCCGCGCGAACATCTGGCGCCGCTCGGCGAAACCGATCCGCCGGAACATGTCGGCTTCCTGTTCGGCTGCGAACGTTTCGGCATGCGCAACGAAGACGTCTATCGCTGCAACGTCGCGCTCAGCATTCCGGCCGATCCGAACTTCGGCTCCCTGAATCTCGGCGCGGCCATCCAGCTGGTGGCCTACGAATGGCGGCTGGCGCTCGGCGGATTCCCGGCGACCGAATCGGTCGCGCCTGCCCAGGCGGCGGATGCGCGCGCCGTCGCGGGCATGCTGGATCATTGGGAGCGCGCGCTGGTGGAGATCGGCTTCCTCGACCCTGCCGCACCCAAGAAACTGATGCCGCGCCTGCAGCAGCTTTTCAACCGCGCCCGGCCGACGCCCGAAGAGATCCACATCCTGCGCGGCATCGCCAAGGCGATGATGGACGCCCGCGCGGCGGTCGACCCGCCTCCAGCGCCGAGCCGGCCACCAGATCGGTGATGCGCGGCGCGAGCGCGTCGAGCGTGAAGGGACCGGGGGCACCTTCGTGCCAGGCTCTAAGTGGCCGTCGTTGCCACGGCTGGCGATCGGGGCTCAGACCGGTCGCGGTCGACCACGCCTCCGCTACATGCCCACGTAGTTCGGCCCGCCACCGCCTTCGGGCGTGACCCAGACGATGTTCTGCGTCGGGTCCTTGATGTCGCAGGTCTTGCAGTGCACGCAGTTCTGCGCGTTGATCTGCAGGCGCTCCTTGCCCGCCGCGGCTTCGTCGGCGACGTATTCGTACACCCCGGCCGGACAGTAGCGCTGCTCGGGCCCCGCGTACTCGGGCAGATTGATGCGCGTCGGGACGGTCTGGTCCTTGAGCGTCAGGTGTGCCGGCTGGTTTTCCTCGTGGTTCGTGTTGCTGATGAACACGCTGGAGAGCTTGTCGAAGGTGAGCTTGCCGTCGGGCTTGGGGTACGGGATCTTCTTGCACGCGGTGGCCGGCTTGAGCCGCTGGTGGTCGGCTTCCTTGCGGTGGATCGTCCACGGGATGTGCCCGCGCAGCACCAGCTGCTCGACGCCGGTCATGATCGTGCCGACGGTCAGCCCCTTTTTGAACCATTGCTTGAAGTTGCGCGCCTTGTGGAGTTCGGTGTGCAGCCAGCTGCGCTCGAAGGCAGCCGGGTAGCTCACGAGCTCGTCATGCTCGCGGCCGGCGAGGATCGCCTCGAACGCGGATTCGGCGGCCAGCATGCCGGTCTTGATCGCGGCATGGCTGCCCTTGATGCGGCTCGCGTTCAGGTAGCCGGCCTCGCAGCCGACCAGCGCGCCGCCGGGGAAAACGGTCTTCGGCAGCGACAGCAGTCCGCCGGCGGTGATCGCGCGCGCGCCGTAGCTCAGCCGCTTGGGCGCCTTCAGGCCCTGGTCCTGGCCTTCGAAGTACCAGCGTATGTTCGGATGCGTCTTGAAGCGCTGGAATTCCTCGAACGGGCTCATGTGGGGGTTCTGGTAGTCGAGCCCCACCACGTAGCCGACGATGAGCTGGTTGTTCTCGGCGTGGTAGACGAACGAGCCGCCGTAGGTGTCGCCGGGCAGCGGCCAGCCCGCGGTGTGGATCGCGAGGCCGGGCTGGTGACGCGCCGGGTCGATCTCCCACAGCTCCTTGATGCCGATGCCGTAGCTCTGCGGGTCCTTGCCGTCGTCGAGCTTGAACTTGGCGATGAGCTGGCGCCCGAGGTGGCCGCGCGACCCCTCGGCGAACACGGTGTACTTGCCCAGCAGCTCCATGCCGAGCTGGAAGTTGTCGGTCGGCTCGCCGTCCTTGCCGATGCCCAGGTTGCCGGTGGCCACGCCGCGCACCTTGCCGTCGTCGGTGTAGAGCACCTCGGCCGCCGGAAAGCCCGGGAAGATCTCGACGCCCGCTTCCTCGGCCTGCTGGGCCAGCCACTTCGTCACGTTGCCGAGGCTGACGATGTAGTTGCCTTCGTTGTGGAAGTTGGCCGGCAGCATGAAGTTCGGCGTGCGGGTGGCGCCGGTCTCGCTCATCATCAGGAACGTGTCGGCGGTCACGGGCTGGTTCAGCGGCGCGCCTTTGGCCTTCCAGTCGGGGATCAGCTCCGACAGGCCGCGCGGATCCATGATGGCGCCCGAGAGGATGTGCGCGCCGGGCTCCGAACCCTTCTCCAGCACCACGACCGAGACTTCCTTGTCGTACTGCACGGCGAGCTGCTTCAGGCGAATCGCGGTCGACAGGCCGGCGGGGCCGCCGCCGACCACGACCACGTCGTAGGCCATGGCCTCGCGAGGGCCGAACTTGGCAAGGATTTCGTCGTGGGTCATCGTTGAGTCTCTTCGTTGGAGGATTGAAAATATTTTATGCGGCAGGTCGCAGCGCGATGCGTGCTTCCAGCCCGGTCGGCAGTCCCGGCGGCGGCGATTGCAGTTCGAGTCGCGCACCGTGCTTCTCTGCGATGGTCGAGACGATCGACAGCCCCAGGCCGTAGCCGACCCGCGCGGTGCCGTGCCGGACATGGCGCTGTCGCATCGACGAGAGCGCTTGCGTGCCCGCGCCCGGTCCGCCGTCGCGCACGATCAGCGTGCAGTCCGCCCGCACCTCGACCTCGACGCGGCTCAGGCCGGCGTGGTGCAACGCGTTCTCCAGCAGGTTGCGCAGCGCGATCGCCAGCGCGTCGAAGTCGCCCAGCGCGACCGGTGCCGCGCCGGTCTCGGGCACCTGCAGGTGGAGGCGGTCGAGCACGCGCGGGTCCTGCCAGAACTCCTGCGCCACCGTGGCGGCGAGCAGCGCGAGGTCGACGCGCGAGCGCGCCAGCGACGCGCTCGACTCGGCGCGCGAGAGCTGCAGCAGCTTCTCGGTGCGGTGGCCCAGCACCTGCAGCGCGTCGAGCGCGCTGCGGACGTCCTCGCGACGCAGGTCGTGGTCGAGCGCGGTCTGCAGGCGCAGCCGGGCCGCGGCGAGCGGCGTGCGCAGATCGTGCGCGGCGTTGGCCGCCAGCGCGCGTTCGACGTCGAGCGCCGTCGAGAGCCGCTCCATCAGCCGGTTCACGTGCTCCTCGACCGACTGCAGCTCCAGCGGCAGGCCGGGCAGGGCGATCGGCTGGAGCTGGTCGCTGCCGCGCCGGGCGATTTCCTGCTTCAGCGTCTGCAGCACGCCGAGCTCCGTGCGCGCGATGCGCCGCAGCAGCACCGCCAGCAGTGGCAGGATCGCCATCAGCGGCGCGATCAGTCCGACCAGCGTCCGGTCGACGGCGACGCGGCGCTCGTCGAGCGGATCGGCCACCTGCAGGAACAGGTTGCGCTGCGGATGATGCACCGTGTAGATACGCCAGCGGTCGTTGTTGGCGAAGCCCGCGGCCACCGGCACGTCGAAGGTGGCTTGCGGCGTCTCTGCCGAGCGCATCAGCACCCGCTCGCCGGCATCGACGATCTGGAAGATGACCGACGCGTCGCCGAAGGTGGTCGGTGTCGGCGCCAGCAGCGGCTGGCCGGGATGGCCGCCCGGATCGTCCCGGTCGAGCGTGGCCAGCGCGATGTCGAACATGCGGTGCGACACCTCGACCAGTTCGTTGTCGAAGTTGAAGGCGATCTCGCGGCCGGTGTACCAGACCACCCCCAGCACGCAGGCGAGCCAGACGCCGCCGACCCACAGGATCAGCGAGCGGGTGAGCCGGCCGGCCAGCGTGTCCTGGCCGATGTTCAGAAGCAGTGCTTCGACGCGCGGCGCGCTCACTCGGCCGGCTCCGTCGAATGCGCGAGCCGGTAGCCGAGGCCGCGCAGGGTCTGGATGCGGCTGCGGCCGAGCTTGCGCCGCAGCCGGCTGATGAAGACCTCCAGCGTGTTGCTGTCGGCCTCGTCGTCGAAGCCGTAGAGCGCGTCCTGCAGGTTCTCGCGCGTGTGGATGCGGTCCGGCCGCGTGGCCATGACGCGCAGCAGCGCCCATTCCTTCTGCGTGAGCGCGACGATCTCGCCGTGGTTGCGCACCGTCTCGCGGGCCAGGTCGACCTGCAGGCTGCCGAGGGTCAGGACCGGCGCGTTGCCGTCGCCGCGGCGGCGTTCGACCGCGCGCAGGCGGGCGAGAAGTTCGGCCGGGTCGTAGGGCTTGATGAGGTAGTCGTCGGCACCGGCGTCGAGACCGCGGATGCGGTCGGTCACCTGGTCGCGTGCGGTGAGCACGATGACGATCGGCCGATCCCGCAACGCGCGGACCTGCGGCAGCAGCGAAAGGCCGTCGCCGTCGCCCAGGTGAAGGTCGAGCAGCACGGCCGCGTACTGCGCCGCCCGCAACGCGGCGCCGGCCATCGCGAGGCTGGGCACCGCATCGACCACGAAAGCCTTGGCCGTCAGATAGCTGCGGACCGCCTCGGAGAGCGCGACGTCGTCTTCGACCAGCAGAACGCGCACGGGCAGGGTCCTCGATCAGGAAAATCCACAGTCTATCCAGCGTGGCCGACGCTTCAGGTTGGATTCAGGCTGCGGCGATACGCTTGCGCCTTTCCTCGTTACGGTGCTTCCGTCGTGCGTCCCTCTTCCCGCGTGCCTTCCCGCGCACTTCGCATCGCTTGCGCATCCCACGACCGACGTCCGCTGATGGCGACGCTGGCGTTGCTCACGGCGGTCCTGCTCTGGGACGCCTCGCATCTCGACCTCGTCATCGCGCGCCTCGCCGGCTCGCAAGCCGGCTTCGCACTGCGTGAGAACCATCTCGTCATCCTCGTCATGCACGAGATTCCGCGCTTCGCGAGCACGGCCGGCGTGGTCGCGCTGTTCCTGCTTGCGATCCGGCCGCTCGGCTTCTTCCGCCGGCTCGAACGGCGGGACCGGTTCCAGCTGGCCGGCACGGTGCTGGCTTCGGTGATCGCCGTGTCGCTGGTCAAGAACGTCAGCCACACCAGCTGTCCGTGGGAGCTGCAGGAGTTCGGCGGCGTGGCGCGCTACGTGTCGCACTGGGCCTGGGGCGTGAACGACGGCGGCACGGGCCGATGCTTTCCGGCCGGTCATGCCTCGGCGGCCTTCGCCTGGGTCGGTGGCTGGTTCGTGCTGCGCCGGTACGCACCGCGCGGCGCCGCGGCCTGGCTGGGCGTCGCGGTCGCGCTGGGCTTCGTGCTCGGACTCGGCCAGCAATGGCGCGGTGCGCACTACATGAGCCACACGCTCTGGACCGGATGGATCTGCTGGACGGTCGGGCTCGCGATCGACATGGCGATGACGCGACTTTTTCTTCGACACGGACCGACATGACCCGCGCGCCTTCTCCTTCTTTTTCGTGGCCGGCCGCGATCGACCGCCGGATGTCCCGTCCGCGCAGCGCGCGCTACGTCGTCGCCGGGCTGAGCCTCTACCTGCTGCTGGCGGCCAACTGGTCGTTGTGGCTGGAGCTCTCGCACATCGGCGGCGCACCCAGCCTCTACATGCGTTCGGTCCTCGGCATGGCGCTGATCGTCGGATTCGGCACGCTGGGCATGCTGTCGCTCACGGCCTGGTCGCGATTCATGAAGCCGCTGTGGTTCGCGATCGTGCTGGTGGCCGCCGTGGCGCAGCACTACATGCTGACCTACCACGTCGTGATGGATCCGACCATGGCCGCCAACGCCATGCAGACCGACATGCACGAGACGCGCGACCTGCTGGGCTGGCGCATGGTCCGCAACGTGCTGCTGGTGATGGTGCTGCCGACCTGGTGGCTGCTGCGCGTGCGGGTGCTGCGCGCCGGCGCATGGAGCCAGGTCTGGCGCAACGCGGCGTTGTTCGTGGCGTCGGTCGCGGTGGTGGCCGGAAGTGCCGCGGCGCTGTCGCGTGATCTGGCGCCGCTGATGCGCAACAACGTCACGCTGCGCTACATGATGAATCCGCTCGCGAGCGTCTATTCCGCCGGTGCCGTGCTGATCAAGCCGATGTTCGCGCACACGCGGCGCCTGGTGCCGATCTCCGCCGGCGCCGCGCTCGGACCGTCGTATGCGGCACAGGTGAAGCCGCCGATGTTCGTCGTGGTGGTCGGCGAGACCGCGCGCGCCGATCATTTCGCGCTCAACGGCTACGGCCGCGACACCACGCCCCAGCTCGCCGCCCGCGACGTGCTGAACTGGACCGACGTGCATTCGTGCGGCACCAACACGCTGGCCTCGGTGCCTTGCATGTTCTCGCCGCTGGGCAAGCAGGGCTACGAGAGCCGCAAGGACGACTACGAGAATCTGCTCGACGTTGCCCAGGCTGCCGGCCTCGGCGTGCTCTGGATCGAGAACCAGGCCGGCTGCAAGGGCGTGTGCGACCGCGTTGCGCACATCGACGCCGAGGCCGACCTCGACGCGGCCACCAAGGCCCGCCTGTGCGACGGCGACGAATGCCGCGACGACGCGCTGCTGCAGAACATCGACAGGCGCATCGCGGCGCTGCCCGCCGACCGCCGGGCGAAGGGCGTGCTGGTCGTGATGCACCAGATGGGCAGCCACGGCCCGGCCTACTACAAGCGTTCGTCGCCGGCGTCCAAGCGCTTCATGCCCGAATGCACGACCAACGTACTGGCCGACTGCAGCCATGCCGAACTGCTCAACGCCTACGACAACTCGATCGCCTACACCGACCGTTTCCTCGGCAACACGATCGACTGGCTGAAGACGCAGTCCCCGAGCTTCGCGACCGGCCTGCTCTACATGAGCGACCACGGCGAGTCGCTCGGCGAATACGGGCTGTTTCTGCACGGATTGCCGTACAACTTCGCGCCCGAAGTGCAGAAGCATGTGCCGATGGTGGCCTGGTTCGACGACGGAATGAAGGCGCGCGAGGGCCTGTCGACCCGGTGCCTGCGCGACGATCGCGATACGGCGTTGACCCACGACAACCTCTTTCACACCGTGCTGGGCGTGATGGACGTGAAGACCCCGACCTACAAGCCTGCGCTCGACGCCTTCGACAAGTGCCGCGGCACCCGTCCGAGCATGTAGAACTCCGCGTTCGGCTGCACTCCGGCGAAGCTCGCCATGCGGTTCGAGAGGCCGAAAAAGGCGGTGATAGTAGGCGGTGATGGCAGCATCGCGTGCTGGCGCGGCGCGATGTCGGCCTTGCGGTGGTTGACTGTCACCTGGTCGGCGACCCGCGGTTTTCTTCTCGTAGATGCGCAGCAACGCGCCGTGCGCGACCACGCAGTAGAGGCAGCGGTTGGCCGCGCTGGTGACCGCGACGATCATTTCCCCGGTCGCCCTTGGTGAGCGAGCCCGTTTCCTTGAGCATCAGCGCATCGTGATAGGCGAAGAAGGCTCGCCACTCAGCCGGCCGGCGTGCCAGCGCGAGGAACACGTCGGCGACGAGGACATCCGAACATGCTGAAGCTCCAAGCCGGCACGGTCGAGGGCGGGGTGCGCTTACCTATCTGAACAATTGCAACGCCTGCCATCGCTCTAGCGGTGCCGGCGCGAACGGTGTTTCCCCCCTCGCTGGCCGGCAACAGCGTGGTCGGCGTGAAGGACCCGACCTCGCTGATCCGCATCGTGCTCGCCGGTTCGGCCATGCCGGACTTCGCCCGGCGCCTGGCGCCTGGTGCCTGACCGATGCCGACGTCGCCGAGCTGTTGAGTTTCGTGCGCGGCAGCTGGGGCAATGGCGTGGAAGCGGTCACGGCGGCGCAGGTGGCGACGGTCCGGAAGGGACCTCCCGGCCGGTGCGGGTATGGTCTCCGCCGCGCAGCCACGGGGCGAGGCCAGGTCGAAACGAGGGCTTCGGAGTGGCAATAATCGGATGTTCGTTTCAACAAGGAATATCCGTGCACCGCTTCCTGCCTTCACTGCTCTCCGTCTCCTGCGCCGCCCTGGTATCGCTGTGCATCGCGCCTGCCGCGCTGGCGCAATCGGCGCCCATGACCACCGCCAGCGGCCTCGTCTACCAGTCGCTCAAGGAAGGCACCGGCGCATCGCCGGCCGCCACCGACACCGTCAAGGTCCACTACCGCGGCACCTTTCCGGACGGCGGCAAGGAATTCGACAGCTCGTACAAGCGCGGCGAGCCGACCGAGTTCCCGCTGAACGCCGTGATTCCGTGCTGGACCGAAGGCGTGCAGAAAATGAAGGTCGGCGGCAAGGCCAAGCTGACCTGCCCTCCGGCCATCGCCTACGGCGCGCGCGGCGCGGGCGGCGTGATTCCGCCGAACGCGACGCTCGATTTCGAGGTCGAACTGGTCGCGGTCAAGGGACGCTGATCGCCGTTCGACCGTGAAGCTCGACGCGATCGATCGCAAGATCCTCGACCTGCTCCAGCGGGACTCGGAGCAGCAGGGCGCGGAGATCGCCGCCCAGGTCGGGCTGTCGGCCACGCCGTGCTGGCGGCGTATCCAGAGGCTCAAGGAAGCCGGCGTGATCACCCGCAGCGTGGCGCTGGTCGATGCACGCAAGGTGAATGTCGGCGTCACGGTGTTCGTGTCGATCCGCACCAACACCCACAGCCAGACCTGGTTCGAGCAGTTCAAGGCCACGGTGCAGGCGATTCCCGAAGTGGTCGAGTTCTACCGCATGAGCGGCGACATCGACTACATGCTGCGCGTGGTGGTGCCCGACATCGCCGCCTACGACCGGGTCTACAAGCGCCTCACGGCCGACACCCATCTCTTCGACATCAGCTCCAGCTTCGCGATGGAAGAGATCAAGTTCACGACCGCCTTGCCGCTGAACTACGCGGCGTGAGCCGTCTCGGTCGGGGATGGCCACAATGCCATGCCGCCGGCCAGACTCCAGCTTCGTTCGTGGCCGAGCCGCCGCAGTGCCTTGGCAGCCAATGCGCTGCGGTTGCCGCTGCGGCAGACGAACAGCACCGGCGTGTCGGCCGGCAACGCGAGCCAGCCGGGCAGCGCGTTGAGGAGGCCGGACAGCGGCACCGTCTGCCGGCGCACGGCGTGGCCCAGATGCGGCGCCCGGCCCAGGCGCTGCTCGTACGACTCGCGCACGTCGACCAGCAGCAGGTCGGGCCGGCTCTGCAGCAGCGTGCGCAGCGAAGCCGGCGCGAGTTCGCTCGAGACCGCCGCGGCGCAGGAATCCACGCGCGCGCCGCAGGCCATCGTCCGGTACGCGGTCAACCCCAGGCTCTTCTCGATGATCGCCTTCGCCGCAGCGAAGCCGGCATCGTCGAGACGCCCGTCGAGCGCGTCGGCGAGCAACGGCTGCGCGTCGCTCTCGGCAGCCAGGGTGCAGGCCAGGCGGTCTTCGTAGTCGTGGCCCGGCAGCATCAGCGTGTCGGGGCCCAGCGCGCGCGCGAGCGTGCGCAGCGACGTGCCGAAGGCCAGCGGCGCGCTCTGCGCGAAATCGCTGCGGCCGAGCGCGCCCGGCATCACCGTGTCGCCGACGAAGGCGAGGCGCAGGCCCTGCGCGTCGTGCAGCAGATAGGCGGTCGCATCTTCGGTGTGGCCGGGCGTCGCGAGGCGCGTCAGGTACATCGCGCCGAGGTCGATGCGCGTGGCGCCGCACGGCCAGCCCAGGCCGTTCACGGCACCGGCCGCGGACATCCGTTCGGCCACCGCCGCACGCAGTTCACCTCCGGACGACGCGTGGTCGCCATGGCTGTGGGTGTCGAGCACCGCTTCGACGTGCAGGCCCTGGCAGCGGATCGTCTGCGCAAGCCGCGCGTTGAGCGTCGGCAGCGGGTCGATCACCACGCAGCGCCGGCTCGCATCGTCGACCAGCAGATAGCAGCATGCGCCGTCGACCGTGAAACGCGTCACGCCGTCGATCGGCAGCGCACGGTCGCGGTCGCGGTCGGCGCCCAGGCAGCTATCGCGCAGCGACTCGCCGCAGGCGAGGATGCGTGCACAGGCCTCGTCGATGAAGTCGACCGTGGCCGCCGGACCGAAGGACAGGCGCACCGCCGATTCGGTCTGCCACGCGGGCAGGCCCATCGCCGCGAGCACGTGGCTCGGTCGCGCCTGGGCCGCGCTGCAGGCGGAGCCGCCGCTGATGCGGACTTCGGCGGCGTCGAACAGGTCGAGCAGCAGCTTCGAACCCAGTCCGGGCACCGAGAAATTCAGCGTGGTCGGAAGGCACAGTGCGGGCGGCGCGTTGAAGACGATCGCCGGAAAAGCCTGCACCAGTGCCTCTGCCAGGCGGTCGCGGAATATCGCCAGCGCCGTCTGGTCCTGGAACGTCGTGCCGTCGTCGAAGGCTTCCAGCACCGCTCCCAGCGCCGCGATGCCGGCCATGTTCTCCGTGCCCGAGCGTTGCGCTTCTTCCTGTCCGCCGCCGGCCATCAACGGCGTATACGGTGCGCCTTCGCGCACGTAGAGCAGCCCGATCCCCTTGGGCGCGTAGAGCTTGTGGCCCGAGAACGTGGCGTAGTCGATGCGGTGCTCGCGCAACCGCAGCTTCATCTTGCCGAGCGCCTGCACGCTGTCGACCAGCCAGAGCGGCCGGTGCTGTCCGCACGCGCCGGCATCGGCCATGAGCGCCGCAACGGCGTCGAGATCGGTGACGACGCCCGTCTCGTTGTTGGCGGCCATCGTGCAGACCAGGCCTGCGCGCGGCATGTGCGCGCGCAGCCATTCGATGTCGTGGCGGCCGTCGCGACCCACCGGGATCGCGAGGATCTCCAGATCCAGGCGCAGCAGCGCGTTCCAGTGCCGGAGCGCTTCCGGCACGGCCTTGTGCTCGGTCGCGCCGTAGAGCAGCGACGGCGGGGCGGCGTCGCCCCATTCGCCGGCTTCGCGTCGCTCGCGCAGGCTCCCCAGCGCCGAAAGAACCGCCGTCTGGATACCTTCGGTCGCGCCGCTGACGAAGAGCAGCCGACCGTTCGGAGCCCCGACGGCACGGCGGGCATGCCGCCGTGCGGTATCCAGCACGGCCCTGGCCTTGAGCCCGTTGCCGTGGACGCTGCTCGGATTGCCGAAGCCGTCGGACATGGCAGCCAGTGCCGCGTTGCAGGCTTGCGGCAGGGCCGGCGTGGTGGCGTTGGCGTCGAGATAGATTTCCATGTTGTGATGCGTGCCGCTGGGGCCGGTTGTTCACATGGATGCTAGGGACGCGTCCGTAGAGTCTTTTTTCTCGTTTGTCCGGAATCCGGAATCGCGTCGCAAATTTCGGCCTGCGGTGCGCGGAATCCGCAACCGCAGTGCGTGGGCGGGGCGGCAGCCGTCCCCGCAGGGGCTTCAGCGCATCGTCGGCGGTGCGGCGCCCAGCAAGGCCGCCCGTGCGGCCGGCGACGGGAACACGCAGGCCACGTCGTGCGCGCAGCCCGGCACGACGGTCACCTGCCTCTGCCTGGGCGGCGCGAGCAGCGCACGGTCGTACGCTGCGTAGGCGAGGCCGCGCTGCAGCCGGTCGACGCCCTGGGCCATCGCGGCGCAGGACTTGTCGAGGATGCGGTAGTAGGTGCCGGGCGCATCGCCGCTGTCGAGCGCCCCTTCCATGTAATGCACGTCGGCTTCGGCATAACGCAGGCGTGCCGTGGCGGCGTCGCGGCCGAGCGGAGCGGGAAGGGCGTCGGTGCCGTACTTCCAGTTGTTCGCATCGGAGCAACTGCCCGGCAGCGGCGGTGCCGGCCTGAAGGCATCGAAATACAGCCACGTACCCGGGTCGGACACCACGTAGCGCACCGAGAGGCCCGGCGGCGCCGCGCCTGCGAACCCGATGTAGTGCTGCACCATCTGCGCGCCGGCCGAGAAGCCGGCGACGGTCACGGCGCGCAGGCTCGGCCATTGCCGCGCCAGTCCGGCGACCAGCGCGTCGAGCGCGGCGAACGATGTCAATCCGCTGTCGGCGCGGCCGCCTTCCATCCACGACACGCAGGTCCAGAGCGCATCGCCGGCGGCTGCCGCCGGCACGCCGGGTGTCCGGCACCGGCCGGCACGCGCCGCGTCGACCTGGAACACCGGCGCGACGACCAGGGTGCTGCCGAGCGTGCCGCCGTTGCGGACGGCGGCGAGCGCGGCATCGAAAGTGCGATCGGCGTCGCGCGGATGGCCGTGAAGTGCGATCAGCATGTGCGTCGGCGCGAGCCTCGCCGAGTCCGGTGCGACCGGCGGTGGCGGCAGCGAGGCGTAGTACCGCAGCGCACCACCATCGCCCGGCGCCGCGAGTGCGAAGTAGCAGGCTGGCGACGCCGCCGTCGTGCAGGTCGAGGCATCGTCGGCAGCAGCATCAGCAGCCAGCCAGACGACGCAGGCTGCGGCGACGATCCCGGCCCGCACGACATCGGCGATCGGCCGCCGCACGGTCAGAACGGCTGGAACTGGTAGAGCCATGTTTCCGACAGCGTCCGGTCGCCGTTCTTCAGAAACAGCCGCATGTCGACCGGCTCGCTGCCCGGCGAGCTGAAGTCGAACTGCGCGCGCCAGTGACCGGCGACGCCGTCGGGCACCGCCTCGGCGAAGACGTACGAGAAAGTGCCGCGCGAAGCCGTGAGCACCAGTTCGGGCTTGACGCCGAAGGGCAGCGTGGCGAGCGGCGCACCGATGAACTCGACCATGAACTTGCGCACGCCGCCCGGGCGCGGCTGCCCGGGTTGGCCACCGCGCCCGATGCGGGTGGCGATGCAGTGCGCAAGCGGCGACGGGTAGGGCTCGCCGTCGGTCCAGTGCAGGCGGTATTTCAGCGTGTAGCTCGACCCGGCGACGGCGGGCGCCTTGGGCACCCAGAACGCGACCGTGTTGTCGTGGATCTCGTCGTCCGTCGGGATCTCGACGAGCTGCACCGAGCCCTCGCCCCAGTCGCCGAGCGGCTCCACCCACAGGCTCGGGCGCTTCTCGTAGTACACACCGTCCTGGTAGTGATCGAAAATGCGGTCGCGCTGCAGCAGTCCGAAGCCGCGAGGCCCGCCATCGGTGAAAGCCGATGCGCGCGTCTGCGTCGGGTTGTTGAGCGGACGCCAGATGCGCTCGCCGGCGCCGTTCCACATCGCCAGGCCATCGGAGTCGTGCACCTCGGGGCGCCAGTCGACACCGGTGGGCTTCACGGTTTCCGAATACCAGTACATCGAGGTCAGCGGCGCGATGCCCAGGCGCGCGATGTCCTTGCGCACGAAGAGCTGGCAGTCGATGTCCATCAGCACCGACTTGCCGCGGCGCATCACGAAGCGGTAGGCGCCGGCGATGCTCGGGCCTTCGAGCAGTGCGTAGACCGTGACCTTGTCGCTGCCGTCGACCGGTGGCTCGAAATAGAACCGGGTGAAAGACGGGAATTCTTCCGGCCGGTCGGGCATCGCGACGTCCAGCGCGATGCCGCGCGCCGACAGGCCGTACTGGTAGAGCTCGCCGATGGCACGGAAGTACGAGGCACCGAGGAAGGCCACCCAGTCGTTCTTGCGCCAGTCGAGCTTGGCCTGGTCGTCCAGGCGGCTTTCCTGGAAGCGGAAGCCGGCGAAGCCCGCGCCCTGCTGCAGCTGCCGCGCGGGGCTGTCGGCCGGCATGTCGAAATATGCCGGGTCGTAGAGGATCTCGCGGGAGAAGGTGTCGCCGCTCGCCGTTTCCAGCACATGCATGTGCACCGGCGTCTGGAAGTAGCGGCCGAGGTGGAAGAAGGTGACCGGGAAAGCGCCCGGCCCGTCCTTGAACAGCGCGTTGTCGGTGTCGAACCTGATCTTGCCGTGCGTCTCGTAGTCGATTTTCTCGAGCACTTCGGCCGGCAGGATGTTGCCGGAGACGTAGGGTCGGGCGGCGAGCGATCTCGCTTCCGCCGCCAGCCTGTCGAAGGAGAACGGGCCGGGCTGGCCCAACTTGAGTCCGGCGGCTGCGAGCGCTTGGGCCGGAAGTCCGAGGGCGGCGAGCGCGACGGAGGCGCTGCCGGCGGCGATGAAGGATCGTCTGTCTAGCATCGCCGGATGGTACCCAGAGTCAGCATCGCCCCGGTAAGCGCTCTTTGCGGCCCCGTGGGAGCCGATCAGCCTCGCACGTCGCGCGGCGGAATCACCTTCTCGGCCTCCAGCCGTGCGAACAGGTCGAAGAACGCGTCCGGCGTGCTCTGGTAGTCGCGAAAGCCGGCCTTGCGGCTCTTCGTCATGTCGGCCAGCACTTCCATCGGCCGGCCCAGGTCGGCGTCGGTGTGCCACCAGGACGCGAGCTTGCCGATGTCGCGCTCCTTCAGGCCGTGGCGCTCGGCGATCGCGGCCCATTCGGCCGGCGCCCACGCCATGCGGCCTTCGAGCGGGCGCATCTCGCCGTCGAAGGGCGCGGCCTCGATGCCGAAATACGCCGCCAGTTGCGGCCACAGCCATTGCCAGCGGAACACGTCGCCGTTCACGACGTTGAAGTCTTCGTTGCGTGCCTGCGGGCTCTGTGCGGACCAGGCCAGGTGGCGGGCCAGCAGACATGCGGCGGTCATGTCGGTCAGGCCTTCCCACTGCGCGGCCGAACCCGGGAAGACGAAGGGCTGGCCGCTGGCCCTGCACAGCGTCGCATAGACGGCCAGCGTCACGCCCATGTTCATCGCGTTGCCGACCGCGTAGCCGATGATGGTGTGTGGTCGGTGCACGCTCCAGCCGAAGCCGTGCCGTTCGGCGGCTTCGAACAGGCGGTCTTCCTGCGCGTAGTAGAAGTTGTCGACCGGCTGGCGGCCCTGGTCCTCGCGGAACGGCGTCTGCGGCACGCTGCCGGTGCCGTAGGCCTCGAACGGTCCGAGGTAGTGCTTCAGGCCCGTGACCAGCGCCGCATGGCCGCCGCGCAGCGAAGGGCCGACCGCGTCGAGCACGTTCTGCACCATCGCCCCGTTCACGCGGATGTTCTCCTTCTCGTTGACCTGCCGCGCCCAGGCGGTGAAGAACACCCGATGCACGTCCAGGCCGCCGAGCGCCGTGGCGAGCTGGGCCGGATCGGTGAGATCGGCGGTGATCGAAACGCAGCCGGATGCGACCGGCGTGCGTCCGCGGGAAAGTCCGTGGACGGACCAGCCTTCGGCAAGGAGGTGTTCGGACAGCGCGTTGCCGATGACGCCGCTGACGCCGACGATGAGAGCTTTTTTGTTCATCTCCCATGGTCACACCCATGGCTCGATGCTGCCGGCAGCCTGGAGTTTGGCCTTCGTGCGCGTGCGGTCGGGTCGTTTTCGCGCGCGTAGTATCGTTTCGGCCGTTCCAACCGCATTCACATCACGTTTCGAGGATCACGACCCATGGCCAACAAGATCTATTCCTCCGCCGACGAGGCGCTCGCGGGCGTCGTCGCCGACGGGCAAACGCTGGCCGTCGGCGGCTTCGGCCTCTGCGGCATCCCCGAGGCGCTGATCGACGCGCTGCACGATTCGGGCGTCAAGAACCTGACCTGCGTCTCGAACAACGCCGGCGTCGACGGCTTCGGCCTGGGCAAGCTGCTGGGCACGCGGCAGATCAGGAAGATGGTCGCCAGCTACGTGGGCGAGAACAAGGAATTCGAGCGCCAGTACCTGGCCGGCGAACTCGAACTCGAATTCACGCCGCAGGGCACGCTCGCCGAGAAGCTGCGCGCGGGCGGCGCCGGCATCCCTGCCTTCTTCACCAAGACCGGCGTCGGCACGCAGGTCGCCGAGGGCAAGGAACTGCGCGAATTCGACGGCGAGACCTACGTGATGGAGCGCTCGATCGTGCCCGACGTCGCGCTGGTCAAGGCCGACGTGGCCGACAAGTCGGGCAACCTGCGTTTCCGGCTCACGGCACGCAACTTCAACCCGGCCGCGGCGATGGCCGGGAAGGTCTGCATCGTCGAGGTCGAGAAGATCGTCGAGACCGGCGAACTCGCCCCGGACGACATCCACCTGCCGGGCATCTACGTGCACCGCATCGTGCTCAACGCCAACCCCGAGAAGCGGATCGAGAAGCGCACCGTGAGCGCTGCCGCGCCGGTCGACGTCGAGGCCGCCAAGGTCGAGGCCCAGGCCGTGATCGCCCAGGCCGCCGTCATCGACGAGATGCCCGTGCCGAGCGTGCCCGCGAACGTCGACGCCAACAACATTACCCAGCAAGGAGCCTGAGATGCCCTGGACCCAAGATCAGATGGCCGCGCGCGCGGCGCAGGAACTCGAAGACGGCTTCTACGTGAACCTCGGCATCGGCATCCCGACGCTGGTCGCCAATTTCGTCGGCGACAAGGAAGTCTGGCTGCAGAGCGAGAACGGCATGCTCGGCATCGGCGCCTTCCCGACCGAGGACATGGTCGACGCGGACCTCATCAACGCCGGCAAGCAGACCGTGACGACGATCCCCGGCAGCGCCATTTTCGGCAGCCACGACAGCTTCGCGATGATCCGCGGCGGCAAGATCAACCTGTCGATCCTCGGCGCGATGCAGGTGAGCGAGAGGGGCGACCTGGCCAACTGGATGATCCCCGGCAAGATGGTCAAGGGCATGGGCGGCGCGATGGACCTGGTGGCCGGCGTCAAGCGCGTGATCGTCCTGATGGAGCACGTCGCGAAGAAGAAGGACGGCACCGTGGACATGAAGATCCTGCCGGAATGCACGCTGCCGCTGACCGGCGTCGGCGTGGTCGACCGGATCATCACCGACCTGGCGGTGATGGACGTGACGCCCGAGGGGCTGAAGGTGGTCGAGCTGGCGGACGGCGTGAGCTTCGAGGCGCTGCAGGCGAAGACGGGCGTGACGCTGGTCCGCTGAACATGTCCGGCATCCGCGCTCCCGCCCATGTCCTCGCCGACCTCTGGGCGAGGGCGGGTCTACCGGCCGAAGCGCTGGCATCCGCGCACCTGACCGGCACGAGCCCGGTCTTCGCGTCGTCCTTCCCGGTCGGCACGGCGGCGCAGACCACGGTCGCGGCGGCGGCGCTGGCGGCCTGCGAACTGGGTCATCTGCGCGGCACGGCGCGCCAGCGCGTCGAGGTCGACATGACGCACGCTGCCGTCGAAGCCACCGGCTGGTTCAGCCTCGACGGTACGGCGCCCGACCTGTGGGACGCGTTCTCCGGCCTCTATCGCTGTGCCGACGGCCATGTGCGCATCCATGCGAACTTCGTGCACCACCGGGAAGGCGCGATGCGCCTGCTGGGGCTCGAGCCGACGACGGCGAAGCGCGGCGATGTCGAACGTGCGCTGCTCGACCGGCGCGCGATCGACTTCGAGAACGCCGCCGCCGAGCGTGGCCTCGTCGTGACCGCGCTGCGCCGCTTCGACGAGTGGGACGCGACGCCGCAGGGCCAGGCGGTGCGGGCGCAGCCGCTGTTCACGATCGAGCGTATCGGCGACGCACCGCCGCTGCCGCTGCCCGCCCTCGCCGGCGACAACGCCTGCCACCCGCTCGCCGGCGTGCGTGTGCTCGATCTCACGCGCATCCTCGCCGGCCCGGTCGGCGGGCGCACGCTGGCCGCATACGGCGCCGACGTGATGCTGGTGAATTCGCCATCGCTGCCCAACATCGCCGCGATCGCCGACACCAGCCGGGGCAAGCTGTCGGCACTGGCCGACCTGCGCACCGACGAAGGTCGTCAAGCGCTGCAGGGGTTGATCGCCGGCACCCATGTCTTCGTGCAGGGCTACCGGCCCGGCGGCATCGACGAACTGGGCTTCGGCGCGCAGGCGGTGGCGCGCCAGCGGCCGGGCATCGTCCATGTCTCGCTGAGCGCGTACGGCACGCGAGGCCCGTGGGCCGGGCGCCGCGGCTTCGACTCGCTGGTGCAGACGGCGATGGGCTTCAACCATGCCGAGGGCGAGGCGGCCGGCGACGGCAAGCCGCGTCCGATGCCGATGCAGATCCTCGACGAAGCCACCGGTTACCTGATCGCCTTCTGCAGCACCGTCGCGCTCGGTCGCCAGCAGCGGGAGGGCGGCAGCTGGGAGGTGAAGCTGTCGCTGGCGCAGACCGCGCATTGGTTGCGCGGCCTGGGTCGCGTGTCGGGCGGTCTTTCGACCACGGTGCCCGACCGCGAGCCGTATCTGGAGACCGCGGACTCGGGATTCGGCCTGCTTCGCGCGGTGCGCCACAGCGCCCTCATCGGCGGCGGCGCGCCGCCCGCCGCCCGGCTGCGTCCGTTGATGCCGCCCGGCAGCCATCCGCCGTCCTGGCCACCGACCGGGTCCGGCGCGGACAATGCGCGCGAACCATGAAAAAACAACGCGATCCCCTCTCGTCGACGCCGCTGCTGCGCGTGGCCGCCAGTTCGGTGCACGGACTCGGCGCCTATGCGACACGCGACCTGCCGGCCGACACCTTCCTCGGTTTCTACGAAGGCCGGCGCTACACCGCCGAGCAGGTCGCGGCCAAGGACTGGAACAACCAGCTGACCTATCTCTTCACGCTTTCCAACGGCGAGACCATCGACGGCGGCAAGGGCGGCAACGGCACGCGCCACCTCAATCATTCGTGCGATCCGAACTGCGATGCCGTCGAGGACTACGACGAGGCCGGCCGGCTGCTGCTGCGTTTCCAGACGCTGGTCGCGGTCGAGGCCGGCGAAGAGCTGTTCATCGACTATTGCCTGACCGCGGACGACGATTCGCCGGCCTCCGATTACCCGTGCCATTGCGGATCGCCGGACTGCCGCGGCACCATGCTCGCGCCGGCGAAAGCGGCGGCCGATACCGCCGTGGACGAGCCGACGGGAAAGCCGGCGGACCTGCCTTTGCGAAGCACCTGAAAGCGCGTCTTTCGCGCTTTCCCCTTCGGCACGCTCGCGCCGTTGAAGCAGCTATAAACGTCCCCTTCAATGGACAACCAGGCACACTTCATCGCAACCCCCGATTCGCCCGAAGGGGCACTGCAAGACGCACCGGTTTGCGTCGTCATCGAGGTCGTAGCGGACGCGACGCTCGGCTACGCATCCATCCAGAACGCGGTCCCGGTGCTGCGATCGATGTCGATCACGCACAACGGCATCGAGCCGCTCCTGAACGTCGAGGCACGCATCGCCTGCAACCCGCCGTTCGCGGAAACCATTCGTCTGCGCTTCGACCGCCTGGCGCCCGGCGAGACGCGGCGCATCGCGTCGCTCGACCTCCGGCCGGACCACGCCTGGCTCGCCGATCTCCAGGAGTCGGTACGCGCTTCGATCGAGGTCGACGTGACGGCGGCCGGTGTCGAAGCGGGCCGCACGACGCGGCCGATCGAGGTGCTCGCGTACGACCAGTGGGCCGGCACGCGGGCCTTGCCCGAACTGCTCGCGGCGTTCTGCATGCCGAACAACCCGGCCATCGACATGCTGATGGGCAAGGCCTCGGCGCTGCTGCGCTCGGCGCATGCCGAACTGTCGATGAGCGGCTACCAGACCAAGAGCCGCGACACCGTCTGGAAACAGATCTCGGCGATCTACAGCACCGTCGCGGCGCAGGACCTCCAGTACGCGGAGCCGCCCGCGTCCTTCGGCGACGACGGCCAGAAGATCCGCACGCCGGACCGCGTCCTCGCGCACCGCGTCGCGACCTGCCTGGACCTCGCGATGCTGTTCGCCTCGGCCTTCGAGCAGGCCGGGCTGCGCCCCGTGGTGCTGATCAAGGAGGGCCACGCCTGGGTCGGCGTCTGGCTGCACGCCACCTGCTTCGCCGATCCGCTGACCGACGACGTGCAGGCCGTGCGCAAGCGGGTCGACAGCGGCGAACTGCTGGTCTTCGAGACCACCGGCGTGGCGCACCACCACAGCCTGCGGCCGTCGCTGCGCGTCGCGATGGAGCAGGGGCTCGGCCATCTGCGGGAGGAAGGCACGTTCCGCTATGCCGTCGACATCCGCCGCGCGCGGGAGCTGCAGATCAAGCCGCTGCCGTCGCGCGTCGCGGCGCCGCGCGACGGCGAGGCGCCCGACGACGACGGCCGACCGGCGCCGGCCGTCATCGAGCCGATGCCGATGTTGCCGGCGCTCGACGTCGACGCGCCGCAGCCGACGGACCTGTCGACCGACGACACGCCCGACGGCCGGCTCGCCAAATGGAAATCGCGGCTGCTCGACCTCACGCTGCGCAACAAGCTGCTGAACTTCAAGCCGACCAAGGCCTCGCTGCAGCTGGTGGCGCCGGACCTCGCCGCGCTCGAAGACGCGTTGTCGGACGGCAAGGATTTCAAGGTCCGGCCGCTGCCGGCCCTGATGGAAGGCGTCGACCCGCGCGTGGCGCAGGTGCATGCGAGCCGCGGCACCGGTCGCAGCCCGCTCGACGACATGGCGGTCGAAGCGCTGGGGAACGGGGAGCTGCTGGCCCGCGTCGCGCCGGATGCGCTCGACGCGAACCTGCTGGCCGTCCACACCGCCGCCCGCATCGGACTGGAGGAGGGCGGTGCCAACACGCTCTACCTCGCGCTCGGCCTGCTGCAGTGGACCGATGCCGACGACGCCGAGGCCGTGCATCGCGCGCCGATCCTGCTGATTCCGGTCACGCTGCAGCGCCAGTCGGTGCGCTCGGGCTTCAGGCTGGCGCGCCACGACGACGAGGCCATCGTCAATCCGACGCTGCTGCAGCTGCTGCGGACCAACTTCGAGCTGCGCGTACCAGGCCTGGAGGCGATCCCGCTGGACGAGAAGGGCGTCGATGTCGGTCGCGTGCTGCAGGCCTTCCGCCTGGCGGTGGCAGAGATCCCGAAGTGGGAGGTGCTGGAACAGGCCAATCTCGGCATCTTCTCGTTCACCAAGTACCTGATGTGGAAGGACCTGCAGGACCGCACCGAGGAGCTCAAGGCCAACCGCGTGGTGCGGCACCTGATCGAGAACCCGGGGCAGGCGTTCGCACGCGAGGCGTCGGCGGGCGAGTTCGACCGGCTCGACGATGCGTACCGGCCGCAGGACATCCTCGCGCCGCTTTTGGCGGACTCGTCGCAGCTCAAGGCGATCTGCGCCATCGACGCCGGACGCGACCTGGTGCTCGAAGGCCCGCCCGGCACGGGCAAGAGCCAGACCATCACCAACCTGATCGCGCATTGCCTGGGCAAGGGCATGACGGTGCTGTTCGTGTCGGAGAAGCTGGCAGCGCTGTCGGTCGTGCACCGGCGGCTGAACGACATCGGCCTCGGGCCGTTCTGTCTGGAGCTCCATTCATCCAAATCGAAGAAGAGCGAAGTGCTGCAGCAGCTCGCGAGCTCGCTCGACATGGCGGGCGAGCGCACCGCGGAAGACTGGAACCGCGAAGCCGAACGGCTCGCGGTGCTGCGGCTCGAACTCAACGGACTGGTCGATTCGCTGCACCGGCCCTACCCGAACGGGCTGACGGTGTTCGAGGCCATCGGCACCTGCATCGGCCACGACGGCCGGCAGGCGGCGCCGATGCCCTGGACGGATCCGTCGACCCACGACCGGGCGCAGCTCGACGCCTTGCGCGAGACCACCCGGCGCATCCAGGCTTTCGCCGGAGCGATCGGCGACTTGCGGACGCATCCGCTCGCGCTCGTCGGCCATACCGACTGGTCGACGGCCTGGAGCGACGAACTGCTGATCGCGGTGCAGGCATCGGAGCGGGCCATCGTCGATTTTCGCGCCAGGGTCGCGTCGCTCGCGGCGCAGGTCGGCATCGGCGACGAGGGCGCGAGCATGGATGCCTTCGGCCTGCTCGACGAACTCGCCGACGTGCTGCTCGCGGCACCCAGAGTGCCGCAGGGGCTGGCGCGGCAGGCGCACGACCCGGTCGCGCGCGCCCGGGTGCTGTGGCTCGCGCGGCACGGCACGGCACGCAACGTCGCGTGGCTGCGAGTGGGGGCGGGATGGACGCCGCAGCTCGCGCAGCTCGACGCCACGGCGCTGCTCGCCGAATGGTCGGGTGCCGATGCGGCCTGGTGGCCGAAGTCGGTGCTGGCGAAGCGCGCCGTCGGTGGTCGCCTGAGCGGTTTCCGCGACGACGGCAGGCGGCCGACGCCGGCGCAGATCCAGCAGATGCTCGCGCCGCTGGCCGAAGTCAATGCGGCCGACCAGGCGCTGCGCACGGCCGAGCCCGAGGCGCAGGTGCTGCTGGAAGACCGCTTCGCCGGACTCGATACCGACTGGGCGGCGATGCTGGACCACGAGGCCTGGGCGGCCCGGTTCTCGGACGTGGTCGCCCGTTGTGCGGACACGGTGGAAAGCGGCGACCCGTCGTCGGGTGCCGTGGCGCTGCGGACGCGGCTGCAACCGCTGGTGGCCGAGAACCGCGCCGCACTCGCATCCACGGGCTCCGCCGGCCGGGCGCTGCTGGCCTACCGCGACGGGTGGCGCGAGGTGCTGCAGACGCTGGCCGTCGTCGAAGGTCTGGCGCGGCCCGTCGCGCCGCTGCAGGGTGCATCGCACGACGCTGCGGCGCTCACGCGCCTCCAGGGCACGCTCGCCGCCTGGAAGGGCGCGAAGCACGCGCTGCAGCCGTGGTGCGGCTGGCGCAAGGTGCGCGACCTCGCGGTGGCGAAGGGCTTGCAAGGCCTGGTGTCGGCGGTCGAGGCCGGAACGACGCCGCTCGGCGAAGTCGAGGCGCAGTTCGAATTCAGCTACCGCCAGTGGTGGGCCAAGCGCAGCATCGACGCCGACCCGGTGCTGCGCGGTTTCTCGAGCGCCGACCACGAACGCAAGATCCGCGAGTTCAAGGTGGCCGACCAGCGCTTCCAGAAGCTGACCGAACGCTACCTCGCCGCCACGCTCGCCGGGCGCATCCCCGTCGCCTCGGAAGCCGCGGTGAGCGCCGACAGCGAGCTCGGTCGCCTGCGGCGCGAGCGCCAGAAGCAGCGCGGCCACATGCCCGTTCGCCAGCTGGTGCGTGCGCTGCCGACGCTGCTGCCCCGGCTCAAGCCCTGCCTGCTGATGTCGCCGCTGTCGGTCTCGCAGTACCTGGACGCCGGCTACGCGCCGTTCGACCTGGTGGTGTTCGACGAGGCCTCGCAGATCCCGGTCTGGGACGCGGTGGGCGTGATCGCGCGCGGCAGGCAGCTCGCGGTGGTCGGCGACCCGAAGCAGCTGCCGCCGACCAACTTCTTCAACCGCACGGCCGACGCCGACGACGGCGACACGTTCAACACCGGCGACGGCGGCTTCGAGCAGGTCGAGGACCTGGAAAGCATCCTGGACGAATGCCTGGGCGCGGGCATGAACCGGCTGAGCCTGAAGTGGCACTACCGCAGCCGCCACGAGAGCCTGATCACTTTCAGCAACGTCACCTACTACGGCTCGGAGCTGATCACCTTCCCGTCGCCGGTCACCGACGACAGCGCGGTGCGCTTCGAGCGCGTGCAGGGTGTCTACGACCGGGGCGGCAGCCGCACCAACCGGGCCGAGGCCGACGCGATCGTGGCGGGCATCGAGGCGCACTGCCTCGATCCGGCCAAGGCGCGGCTGACGCTCGGCGTCGTCACCTTCAACCAGCCCCAGCAGGCGCTGATCGAAACGCTGCTCGACGCCCGGCGCCGCGCCAGCCCCGAACTCGACCGCGCCATCGAGACCCGCGCGCACGAGAAACTCTTCATCAAGAATCTGGAAAACGTGCAGGGCGACGAGCGCGACGTGATCTTCTTCTCGATCACCTACGGACCCGACGCGAGCGGCAAGCTGACGATGAACTTCGGGCCGCTCAACGGCGAGGGCGGACACCGGCGCCTGAACGTGGCGATCTCGCGGGCGCGCGAGGCGGTCATCATCTACAGCACGCTGATGCCCGAGCAGATCGACCTCGCGCGCGTGCGCGCGGCCGGCGTGCGCGACCTCAAGCACTACCTCGAATTCGCGATCCGCGGCGCGCGGGCGCTGGCGGCGCAGAGCGCGCCGACGGGGCTCGACCCCGACAGCCCGTTCGAGGTCGCGGTTATCGCCCGGCTGCGCGCGCAAGGATGGATCGTGCATCCGCAAGTCGGCTGCTCGGGCTACCGGATCGACTTGGCGGTAGTGGACCCGCGCGCGCCTGGGCGCTACCTGGTCGGTATCGAATGCGACGGCCGCGCCTACCACTCCGGCGCCACGGCGCGCGACCGCGACCGCCTGCGCCAGCACGTGCTCGAAAGCCTGGGCTGGCGCATCCACCGGATCTGGTCGACCGACTGGTGGCTCGACCCCGAGGGCGAGGTCGAGAAGATGCGCAAGCTGCTGGCGTCGCTGATCGCGGTGCCTGAAGAAGAAGCCGGCGCCGTGCCCTAGCTCCGAGGCAGCAGCACCCGCTCCTGCGCCAGCGCCGTCTCGCGCACGAAGGCCCAGACCGCCTGCATCCGAGCCAGGTGCTTGGACTCCTGGGGCATCGACATCCAGAACGTCCGCACGAAATGGGCCTGCGGCTGGTCGGGCAGCACTTCCTGCAGTGCGCGGTCGCGCCCGGCGATGAACACCGGCAGCACGGCGATGCCGGCCCCGGCCGCGACGGCGGCATGCTGCGCCAGGATGCTGGTACTGCGCAGCGTATAGGCGTCGGGGCGGTACAGGTCGTCGAGGTAGTGCAGTTCCTTGCTGAACAGCAGGTCGTCGACGTAGCTGATGAAGCTGTGGCCGCGCAGGTCGTCGCGCGTCGCGATGGGTGGGTGGGCTTCGAGGTACGCCTTCGAGGCATACAACCGAAGCCCGTAGTCCGCCAGTTTCGTCACCACCACCGGGCCGCGCGCCGGTCGTTCGAGAGAGATCACGATGTCGGCCTCGCGCCGCGACAGGTGTACCAGCCGTGGCATGGCGAGCAGGTCGATGACCAGCCCCGGATGCCGCAGCGCGAAGCCGGCCAGCGCCGGCGCCAGCACCACGGTGCCGAAGCCTTCGGTCGCGCCGATGCGCACCACGCCCGAGAGGCCTTCCTGCGACGCCGGCGCCGCGCTCTCGATGCTGCGGAACGCGCCCTCCATCGCTTCTACCTGCGGCTGCAGCCGGCGACCGGCTTCGGTCGGGCGATGGCCGCCGGCCTCGCGTGTGAAGAGCGGCGTGCCGACCTGCTTCTCGAGCGCCTGGATGCGGCGGGCCACCGTCGTGTGGTCGACCGCGAGCCGGCGCGCGGCACCCTGCAGCGTGCCGGAGCGGGCGAGTTCGAGGAAGTAGCGCAGGTTGTCCCAGTCCATGCGTTGCGATTATGCAGAGCGCAGATGCGTATTTGTCTATTGCCATCGCAAAAGTGCAAAGCTAGGATCGCCGGCTGAACACCGCACAACAAGGAGACAAGTCCATGGACGCCACCACCACGCCCGTTCCGGCCGCCGCGCAGGTCGCCACAGTCAAGCTGCTCATCGGCGGCAGGTTCGTCGAGTCGAAGACCACCGAATGGCGCGACGTCGTCAACCCGGCCACGCAGCAGGTGCTCGCGCGCGTGCCGTTCGCGACGCCGACCGAGGTCGATGCCGCGGTCGCATCGGCCAAGGAAGCCTTCAAGACCTGGAAGAAGACGCCCATCGGCGCCCGCGCCCGCGTCTTCCTGAAATACCAGCAGCTGATCCGCGAGAACATGGCCGAGCTGGCCGCGATCCTGACCGCCGAGCAGGGCAAGACGCTGCCCGACGCCGAGGGCGACGTGTTCCGCGGCCTCGAAGTGGTCGAGCACGCGTCGGCCATCGGCAACCTGCAGCTCGGCGAGATCGCCAACAACGTGGCCAACGGCGTCGACACGTACACGCTGCTGCAGCCGCTGGGTGTCTGCGCCGGCATCACGCCGTTCAACTTTCCCGCGATGATCCCGCTGTGGATGTTCCCGATGGCGATCGTCACCGGCAACACCTTCGTGCTCAAGCCGTCCGAGCAGGACCCGATGGTCACGATGCGCCTGTGCGAACTCGCGCTGCAGGCCGGCATCCCGCCCGGCGTGTTGAACGTGGTGCACGGCGGCGAGGTGGTGGTGAACGCGATCTGCGATCACGCCGACATCAAGGCGGTCTCCTTCGTCGGTTCGACCAAGGTCGGCACGCACGTGTACAACCGCGCGATCCCGACCGGCAAACGCGTGCAATGCATGATGGGCGCCAAGAACCACGCGATCGTCATGCCCGACGCCAACAAGGAGCAGACGCTCAACGCGCTGGCCGGCGCCGGCTTCGGCGCCGCCGGGCAGCGCTGCATGGCGGTGTCGGTCGCGGTGCTGGTGGGGGATGCGCAGAAGTGGGTGCCCGACATGGTCGCGAAGGCGAAAACGCTGAAGATCGGTGCCGGCACCGACAAGGGCATCGACGTCGGCCCGGTGATCTCGTGCGCCGCCAGGGACCGGGTCAACAATCTGATCGAACGCGGCGTGGCCGACGGCGCGACGCTCGCGCTCGACGGCCGCCAGCCCGATGTGCCCGGCTACGAGAACGGCAACTTCGTCGGGCCGACCGTGTTCGCCGACGTGAAGCCCGGCATGGCGATCTACGAACAGGAAATCTTCGGCCCGGTGCTGTGCCTGGCCAACGCCGCCGACATCGACGAGGCCATCGCGCTGATCAACGCCAACCCGAACGGCAACGGCACCGCGATCTTCACGCAGTCGGGCGCCGCGGCGCGCAAATTCCAGGAAGAGATCGACGTGGGGCAGGTCGGCATCAACGTACCGATTCCGGTGCCGGTGCCGATGTTCTCGTTCACCGGTTCGAGGGCTTCGAAACTCGGCGATCTCGGGCCGTACGGCAAGCAGGTGGTGATGTTCTATACGCAGACCAAGACGGTGACGGCGCGCTGGTTCGACGACAGCACGGTGAGCCATGGCGTGAACACGACGATCAGCCTCAAATGAGGGAGAGTGCGGGAGCCAGGCAGCCATGAATTTCGAACTCACCGAAGAACAGAACGCCTTCGCCCGATCCGCCCGCGATTTCGCCGCTGCCGAATTCGCCCCCCACGCCGCCCGCTGGGACGCCGAATCCTTCTTCCCCAAGGACACCATCGCGCGCGCCGGCGAACTCGGCTTCTGCGGCCTCTACGCGCCCGAGCGCATCGGCGGCCTCGCTTTGCCGCGGCTCGACGCGACGCTCGTGTTCGAGGAGATGGCCGCCGTCGACCCGTCGACCACCGCCTTCGTCACCATCCACAACATGGCGACCTGGATGCTCGGCACCTGGGGCACCGACGCGGTCTGCGCGACGTGGGGCGAGCCATTGACGAGCGGGCGCAAGCTGGCGTCGTACTGCCTGACCGAACCGGGCGCCGGTTCCGACGCGGGCTCGCTCAAGACGCGCGCCGAACTGCAGGGCGGCGAGTACGTGCTCGACGGCGGCAAGGCGTTCATCAGCGGCGCGGGCGCGACCGACGTGCTGATCGTCATGGCACGAACCGGCGGCGGCGGCGCGGGCGGTGTCTCCGCTTTCGTCGTTCCGGCCGACGCATCCGGCGTGAGCTACGGCAAGAAGGAGCACAAGATGGGCTGGAACAGCCAGCCCACGCGCACCATCGCGTTCGACAGCGTGCGCATTCCCGCCGATCATCTGCTGGGCAGCGAAGGCGAGGGCTTCCGCATCGCGATGAAGGGGCTCGACGGCGGGCGCATCAACATCGCGACCTGCTCGGTCGGCGCGGCGCAGGGTGCGCTGGACGCGGCGCGCGGCTACCTGCACGATCGCCAGCAGTTCGGCAAGCCGCTCGCGAGCTTCCAGGCGCTGCAGTTCAAGCTGGCCGACATGGCGACCGAACTGGTCGCGGCGCGCCAGATGGTGCGCATGGCCGCGAGCAAGCTCGATGCCGCGCATCCCGATGCCGGCACCTATTGCGCGATGGCCAAGCGCTTCGCGACCGATGCCGGCTTCGCCGTCTGCAACGACGCGCTGCAACTGCATGGCGGCTACGGCTATCTTTCGGAATTCCCGCTGGAGCGGCTGGTGCGCGACACGCGCGTGCACCAGATCCTCGAAGGCACCAACGAAATCATGCGGGTCATCGTGGCGCGCAAGCTGCTCGACGGCGAGAGCGACATCCGCTGATCCAACCCCTCTTACGCACATGACCGAATCCGTCGTTCTCTTCAATGAAATCCCGACCGCCGACGGCAAGCGCTTCGGCATCGCCACGCTCAACGCACCGGCGTCGCTGAACGCGCTGTCGGTCGACATGGTCCGCCTGCTGACGCCCAAGTTGCGCGCGTGGGCAGCCGATACCGCCATCGTCGGCGTGATGCTGGACGCCATGGGCGAGAAAGCTTTCTGCGCCGGCGGCGACCTGCGCCAGCTCTACCGGACGCTGCTCGACTGCAAGCGCGAGCGCAATGGCTATGCCGAACGCTTCTTCGGCGAGGAATACGAGCTCGACCACCTGATCCATACCTTCCCGAAACCTTTCGTCTGCTGGGGCCACGGCATCGTGATGGGCGGCGGCGTCGGGCTGATGGCGGGTTGCTCCCACCGCGTGGTCACCGAGGGCAGCCGCGTCGCGATGCCGGAAGTCAGCATCGGGCTCTATCCGGACGTCGGCGGCAGCTGGTTCCTGCGTCGCACGCCCGGGCGCACCGGGTTGTTCCTGGCGTTCACCGCCGCGCAGATCAACGCGGCCGACGCGATCTTCGCGGGCCTCGCGGACGTGCTGGTGCTGCACGCGGCCAAAGCGCAGGTGCTGGACGCCATCGCCGCCGCCGCCTGGAAATCGGCACCGGACGCCGACCGTGCCACCATGTCGGCGCTGCTCGCGAAAGCAGGCGAAGGCGCCGCGATGCCGGCATCGAAACTGCGCGAACACTTCGACCTCGTCAACGCCACGCTGGCTGGCGACGACCTGCTGGAAATCGACCGGCGCCTGCGCGCGTTGCAGAGCGACGACGCCTGGCTGCGGACCGCGGTCAAGACGTACGCGAAGGGCGCGCCCAGCTCGGTCGCGCTGTCGTGGGCGCTGTGGCGGCGCGTGCCGCGCATGTCGCTGGCCGAGGTGTTCCGGCTCGAATACCAGGCCTCGCTCGGCTTCTGCGCGCATGCCGATTTCGCCGAAGGCATTCGCGCGGTGCTGGTCGACAAGGACCGCAATCCGAAGTGGTCGCCGGCCACGCTGGCGGAGGTCACGCCGGACTTCGTCGAGGACCACCTGCGGGCGCGCGGCGACATGGCGCCCGAACTCGTCGCGCTGCTCTGAGCGCCTTCCACAAGAACTCAACGGAGACAAAGACATGAAGATCGCATTCATCGGCCTGGGCAACATGGGCGGCCCGATGGCCCTGAACCTGCACAAGGCCGGCCACGCGGTCGCCGCCTTCGACCTGTCGGCCGCCGCCTGCGGCAAGCTCGCTTCGGAAGGCGTCGCCATCGCGGGATCGGCCGTCGATACGCTGGCCGATGCGGAAGTCGTCGTCAGCATGCTGCCGGCCAGCGCGCACGTCGAGGCTCTGTACTTCGGCCGCGACGGCCAGCCGGGCCTGCTGGAAAAGATTCCGGCTGGCGCGCTGGTGATCGACAGCAGCACCGTCGCCGCGGCGACGTCGCGCAAGGTGGCCGAAGCCGGCGCGAAACGCGGTATCGCGGTGATCGACGCGCCGGTCTCGGGCGGCACCGGCGGCGCGATCGCCGGCACGCTGACCTTCATGGTCGGCGGTGCGCCGGCCGATCTCGAACGTGCGCGGCCGCTGCTCGAGAAGATGGGCGCGAACATATTCCACGCGGGCGAAGCCGGTGCCGGTCAGACCGCCAAGATCTGCAACAACATGCTGCTCGGCATCCTGATGATCGGCACGTCGGAAGCCATCGCGCTCGGCGTCGCGAACGGGCTCGATCCGAAGGTGCTGTCGGAGATCATGCGGCGCAGTTCGGGCGGCAACTGGGCACTGGAAAAGTACAACCCGCTTCCCGGCGTGATGGAGGCCGCGCCCGCCTCGAAGGGTTACGCCGGAGGATTCGGCACCGACCTGATGCTCAAGGACCTGGGTCTGGCGCAGGAAAATGCGGCGTCGGTGCGTGCATCGACGCCGTTGGGCGGGCTGGCGCGCAACCTCTATGCCGCGCACAGCCTGGCTGGACACGGGGCGCTGGATTTTTCCAGCGTCATCCGCATGGTCCAGAAGCACTGAGCGTTTATTTTTTCGTTTCGGCCGATTCGTCGATGCCCGCCGGGCGCCACCCGGGAATCGACGACAGCGCCTCGGCCTCGATGTGCTGCGCGTCGTGGCCTTCCCAGATGACCTGGATCAGGCAGTCGCCCAGTGTCAGGATGTCGCCGTGCGAAAGGGCGGCATGCATCACCGCTTGGCCGTTGAGCAGCACGCCGTTGCGGCTTCCGACATCCTCGACCAGCGCGAATGGAGGCTGCAGCACGATCGCCGCATGCATGCGGCTCACGCGAAGGTCCGACAGCATCACGTCGTTGTTGGGCGCACGCCCGAACGTGGTTCGGGGCAGGGTCAGCTTGTAGAGATAGCCCTCGCTGGCGAACGGCTGGATACGAAGCGTGGGCGGTGTGCTGTCACTCATTCGCGAACTATCGCTGTATATCCGCTGAAATCCGCCTGTCACGCGGTGCGAAAACACAAAAACGTTGTTTTAACGCGTTTGATTCGCCGTCTTGGCGTCCGCCCCAGTGGTCAGGCTGGAGCGACAGGCGCGAAAAGCGCTTCGTTGTCGCGCAGCCAGCGTTCCGACAGTCCGCTTTCGTGCTGCGACGGATGGAAGTCACTGCGGAAGTAGCTGCGCCAGGTCCGCAGGTTGCCGCGGATCAGCCCGTTTCGGCCGAACAGGATACGGGCACCGCTCCTCCAGGTGGTCCATTTCCAGAGCTGGCCTTCATGTCGCAGGTTCGCGACGATCTGCCGCACGAGGTCGCTCATGAACATGACGGTCGTGCGCCTGAACCAACGGACGCGCCATTTTTCGCCGCCCTGCGCCGCACGGTAGAGGTCGATGGCGGTGTTCTTGTGCTCCGACTCTTCGGCGCTGTGCCAGAGCCACATCGACCGCAGCCGCGGCTCGGCGCCGTCGAGCACATGCGGATGCGCGAGCAGCCAGTCGGCGAACATCGCGGTGAAGTGTTCGTTGGCGGCGGTGATCGCCAGCGCATGCCGAACGTCGGTGCCTTCGAGCAGCTTCAACCGTTTCTGCACGCGCGGGGTCCAGTCGTCGACCAGTCCCTGGCCGACCAGATGCGCATTGAAGAGCGAATGGATGCGGCGATGCGTGGCTTCCTGCCCGATGAAGCCGCGAACCTCCGCCCCGTGCCGCGCCTGCGATTCGGGCGACAGCCTTGCCACGGTACCGCGTACCGCGTCGATGAAGAACTGTTCGCCGAAAGGGAAGCTCATCGACAGCGCGTTGAAAAAGGCGGTCGCGAACGCGTCGCCGCCGCACCAGTCGCGGGCGAAAGGCTTTTCGAGATCGATCAGGAGACGGCGGACCACGAGGTGCGTCATGGGGAATGCATTCGCTTCCGGAAGATGATTGATGGCGGTACTGCCACGTACCAATATCTTCGGCGCGGGCGTTGGTACTGTCAAGTACCGGTCTTTTCGCTTCGCCATCGGCGCGAGAATGCCTTCGTCATGCCCGCCCACGAAAACCTCCTGCGCCACGAACACCACGACCGCCTGCTCGACGGCATGGCCAAGGCCGTGGCGGCGAAAGGCTATGCCGATACGACCATCGCCGACATCGTTCGCGAGGCCGCCGTGTCGCGGCGAAGCTTCTACGAGCATTTCGTCACCAAAGCCGACTGCCTTGTCGCGTTCTACCGGACGGCAAGCGAACAGTCGCTCGCCGTGTTGGCCAAGGCGGTCGATCCATCGCAGCCGTGGGAGACGCAGGTCGGGCGAGCCGTCACGGCCTATCTCGATTTCCTCTCGCGGGATCCGGCGATGCTCAAGACCTTGTTCGTGGAAATCCTCGGCTTGGGATTGCCGGGACTTGCCGTGCGTCGCGAAGTCAACCTGCAGATCGCAGGCTTCATCCGCGTCGCGACCCAGGGCGAAAATACCGCGCCGCTGTCGATGGAACTGGCGATGACGGTGGTGGGGGGCATCAACGAACTGATCCTGCAGGCGATCGAGCAGGACCGCTCGGCCGACCTGCAGCCGCTGGTGGCGCCGGCGACGCTGTTGATCCGGGCGGTGGCCGAGCAGGGGCGTGCAGGCGGTACTCAGGGGATAACGCAGCAATCCTGATCCGGGCCGTCGGCAATGCGCACTGCCGTGATCGTCGACGAGGCCCACGTCATCGCGCCGAATGAGCGTGGCGGCCGTCTAGCGCTGGCGCCGGAGTGGCCGGTAGCGCTACAACTGTCCGAGGAAGGTGGTGGTGTGCGGCCGGTGCGGATCGGGTTCAAGGCGCTGACCGGCTGAGCGATCACCCTTTGGCGTGCGAACTCCTGGCGGTCTTCTCCGACTTCTCCGACTTCTCCGACTTCTCCGACTTCTCGAAATCCTTCTCATCCGGCGCCCCTTCTTCGCCGGGCTTGCGCATGTGCTCGCCGCTGCCTTTCCCAATGCGTTCCTGCTTGGCGTGGATGTTGGCGTAGAGGCCTTTTTGCTTGGTGGGCATCGGTGGTTCCATTGGAAGATGAAGACAACCCTAGCCCGCCTTCGATGTCGGGACACACGCCCGTTTCGCATGCCTGCGTAGGAGATCGCTTCCTGCCTTCAGCCTCGCGGCGGCGGCCCATGCGGCCCATGCGGCCCAGGAGCTTCGCGACGGTCCTTCGAAGTCGGCTTCGACCGCGCTTTGTTGCAGGAGTTGCGTGTACGGCGCCACCGCCGGCTTCCGAGCGATGCCGGCGCCGACCTGGACCTCGGTCAGGTAGAAGTCGAGTTTCCGAAATCTTTTTTCCGCCGCTCTCGCGGCTGCGCGTTATCTCTTGCATCCTTCGAATTGTTCCGGCCTCGATGCGGCAGTCATTCACTGCGGCTTCGGACTCAGCGCATAGAGCGCGACGCCGACCAGCACCGCCCCCGCGGCGCACGAGAAGATCACCGAATACGTGTTCGCCGCTGCCCATCCGTGCTGCAGGCTCGCATCCGCGATCTGCCCGAAAACCCACGACATCGCGGCGGATCCGAGAAAGACGAAGGTGTTCAGGACGCCCAGCCCGCGCCCGCGCAGCGATTGCGGCACGAGACCGCGGCCGTGCGCCATCACGAGCGGATGCACCATGCCCAGCGTCGCGAGCGCGGTCAGCAGCGTCACGGCGGTGACCAATCCGGGTGCAGGCCACAGCGCCAGCAACGCGCCGCTCGCGAGCGACATCGCCGACCAGCCGAGGACGGTCGTCCTCGGCGAGGTCTTTCGCACCACGACCGGCAGGAACAACGCCGTCACGAACGCGCCGAGGCTCAACAGCGCCAGTACCAGACCGCGGGCGTCGGTGCCGAGCCGGAACACGTCGGCGAAGTACGGGCCGCCCCAGGCGTTGCGAAACGTGGTGCCTGCGGCGAGCGCGACGCACATCGGGATCAGCGTCCACATCGCCGGCATGCCGAGCAGGCGCAGGCTGCCCATGAGCAGGGTGCCCGGATGCTGGTCGCGGACATCGGCATGGCCGTGGTCCCGGACCGTGCGCCAGACGCCGATCCACGCGACCAGCATGCACGCCGCCGCGATCGCCAGCGCCGGCCGCCAGCCGAAGCGGTGCGCGGCCCAGCCCAGCGGAGCGGTGGCGCCCAACGCGCCGATCATCGAGATCGCATTCGAACGGCTCACGACCGTGGCGTAACGATGCACCGGCAGCTGTTCCGACGCGTAGTGCATCAGGCCCATGAATGCCGGCGCGCACGCGAGGCCCAGCCCGGCCTGAGCGAGCATCGCCGTCGGCCCGTTCGGCGCCACGACGAACAGCGTCGAGGCCGCCACGCCGATCGCCATCAGAACCCGTGTCGGCGCGCCGACGCCGTAGCGGTCGAAGGCCACGCCGATGGGAATCTGCGCCACGGCGAACGACAGGAAGAAGCACGACGACAGCGCGCCGAAGCCCGCCGGCGACAGCGCCAGGTCGTGCTGCAGTTCCGGTGCGATCACGGCCAGGCAGGTCCGGAAGAACTGGCTGAGGACGAAGGCGAAGGTGAGCGCGCGGATGCCGCACGCGGGGTCGATGGGAGACATGGAGGAGGCGGATGCGGCGAAGGGCCGCCGGGATGCGCTCGAGCATAAGCGTTCGAAGACAGTCCGCAGGCGTCTCTGCGCTTGGCGGCCCCGCACCGGCACGCGAGAATCGCCGCAATGAAAAGACTCCCACTTTCCCTCCTTTGCATCGCCGTCGCTCTGTGTTTCGCGTCGCATGGCGCCGCCGCGGACACCCTCAAGAAGCCCGCGCTCGACAAACTCGCCGCGATGCCGGCGCTGCGGCAGGCGCCGGATTTCAAGCGCTTCCTGACGGTGGCCTCGGGTGCGCGCGATGCGTCGCCGGCACTCAAGAAGGCCGCTGCCGCCTACGCCGCCAGATGGCCGCTGGCGGGCGACGACCTCGTCAACGTGAGCCGCATGCTCGGGCTCTACAACCGCCTGTATCACCACGATGCGGTCATCGACAGCATCTCGGAGATGGTCGCGATCCCGACCGTGCGCGCGGCCAGCGTGCCGCCGCACGAGAGCCCCGCCATCGTCGAGATCGGCCGGAAGATCGAGACGATGGCACGCGAGTTCGGCCTGGATTTCCGCAACGTCGACAACCGCGTGTTCGAGGTGACGCTGCGGGGCACCGGCGGCGAGGAGTTCGGCATCCTCACGCATGCCGACGTGGTGCCGGCCAACGCCCAGGAGTGGGTGCTGGACGACGGCACCCGGCTCGACCCGTTCAAGGTGACGCGCGTGGGCGACCGTCTCTACGGCCGCGGAACCATCGACGACAAAGGCTCCATCGCGGCGGTGCTCTACGCGATGAAGGCCGTGAGGGACAGCGGCCTGCCGCTGGCCCGCACCATCCGCCTGATGATCGAGACCACCGAGGAAACCGGTGGCGACGCGATGAAGTACTACCGCGAGAAGACGATGCTGCCGACCTACAACATCGTGCTCGACAGCAAGTACCCGGCGGTGGTGGCCGAGAAGGGTTCGGGCGCGCTGAAGGTGTCTTTCACCGGCACGGCAGCCGCCGACCCGGCGACGACCGTGTTCACCGCGATGGCCGGTTCGGCGTCCGCCAACGCGATAGCGCAGACCGCCACCGCTCGCTTGCAGGGCGGCGACCTCGCGGCCGTGGCCGCGAAGCTCGAAACGGCCAAGGCCGCGTTCGTTCGAAAGTACGAAGGGCGGGGCGGCAAGTTCACGATCGACATCACGCGCGGTGCCGACAGCGTCGACCTGAAGGTCACCGGCGTCTCGGCGCACGGATCGCGGCCCGAGGAAGGCGTGAACCCGGTGCCGCGGCTCGCGCTGTTTCTGCAGGAAGCCGGCGTGCCGCTGGCGGACAACGGCCATGCCCGCGCCGTGAAATACATCGCCGAGCTCTACGGCACCGACTACCTCGGCGCGACGCTGGGCGTCGCCTACGAGGACGACTTCATGGGTCCGCTGACGTTGTCGCCGACGCTGATCCGTGCCGGCGCCGACGGCAAGGTCGACGTCACGACCAACGTGCGCATGCCGCGCGGCAACACGCCCGACGATCTGAAGAAAGCGATCACCGCGAAGATCGACGCGTGGGCGGCGGCCAGCCGGACGCCAGCCGAAGTCGCGTACGACCAAGGCAACTGGATGGCGCGCGACCCGGACGGCGCGTGGTTGTCGACGCTGCTCAACGTCTTCGGCGACACCACGGGGCTCGAAGCCAGGCCGGTGGCGACTGCGGGCAGCACGACGGCCAAGCTGATGCCGAACGCGATCAATTTCGGCCCGGCGATGCCAGGCAAGAAGTACACCGCGCACAACGCGAACGAATACAAGGAAGTCTCGGACCTCGACGCCGACATGCAGATGTTCACCGAGATGCTGGTGCGCATCGGCAACCTGCCGACGATGCAGTGAGCTTGGCGGCCGCGGAACGCCTGTCGATAGCTGGTGAACAGGTGCCGAACGGAGCGTGTGGCACGTGGCTTGCGATGCAGAATCCTCGTCTTGATAAATTCCAAGGATCCGGCATGCATTTCGCAGCTTCGAGGTTTCCGTCCGTCATCGCCGTCATCGCCGTCGTCGCGGCCGCCGTCGTCGTTTCCGGCTGCGCCATGCCACCGCCGCCATCGCCCGCAGCGGCCGCATCCGGACCGGTGCCGATGCCGACCGTGGCCGCGTCGCATCTCGATGCGATCCAGAAGGCCGCGACCCTGCGTGTCTGCTCGCCGGGCGACTACCGGCCGTTCAGCTTCCAGAAGACCGACATGTCCTACGAAGGCATCGACGTCGATCTGATCGCCGCGTTCGGCACGAGCCTCGGTGCCAGGCCGGAGTGGATCAAGACCAGCTGGGCCAACCTGGTGCCCGATCTGACGGCCGGCAAGTGCGACATCGTGGTCGGCGGCGTCTCGGTGACGACCGACCGGCAGAAGAAGGCGTTCTTCAGTGCACCCTATATGGTCAACGGCAAGACGCCCATCGCCCGCTGCGCCGACGTGCGCAAGTACCAGACCGTGGCCGACATCGACAAGCCGAGCACGCGCGTGATCGTCAATCCGGGCGGCAGCAACGAGCGCTTCGCGCGTGCCAACTTCAAGCAGGCCCAGATGACGCTGCACGGCGAGAACGTGACCATCTTCGACGAGATCCTGGCCAATCGCGCCGACGTGTTCGTCACCGAATCGGCCGAGGCGATCACGCAGCAGAAGCTCAAGCCCGGGCTTTGCGCGATCAATCCCGACAAGCCGCTGCAGTACGGCGAGATGGCCTGGATGCTGCCGCGCGATGACGTCGCCTTCAAGGCCTATGTCGACCAGTGGCTGCACCTGTCGCAGGCCGGCGGCGACTTCCAGCGCACGATGGACCGCTGGCTGAAGTAAGGCGCACGACGCGAAGTCGGATCTGGCGCTCGCCACGCCCGTGGACGGGCTCTATTTCGTCCCGAAGATGCGATCGCCCGCATCGCCGAGGCCCGGCAGGATGTAGCCGTGGCTGTCGAGTTCGCGGTCGATCGCGGCCGTGTAGATCGGCACGTCCGGGTGTGCGTTCTGCAGCGTCTTCACGCCTTGCGGACAGGCCAGCAGGCAGACGAACTTGATCGACTTCGGCCCCAGTTCCTTCAGCCGCTCGACTGCGGCGCTGGCCGAATTGCCGGTGGCCAGCATCGGGTCGACCACGATCACGTCGCGGTCCTGCATGTCGCCGGGCAGCTTGAAGTAATACTCGACCGCGGTCAGCGTCTTCGGGTCGCGGTACAGGCCGATGTGGCCGACGCGCGCGCCCGGCACCACGCTCAGCATGCCTTCGAGGATGCCGTTGCCCGCGCGCAGGATCGACACCAGGACCAGCTTCTTGCCGTCGATGACCTTGGAGGTCATCGTCTCCAGCGGCGTCTCGATCTCGATGTCCTGCAGCGCCATGTCGCGCGTGACCTCGTAGGCCATGAGCATGCTGAGTTCGTTCAGGAGGCGGCGGAAACTGTTGGTGGATGCGTCCTTGCGGCGCATCAGCGTGAGCTTGTGCTGGACGAGGGGATGGTCGATGACGTGGACGTTGCTCATTGCTCTGTTCGAAAAGGGAGGGCGGGAAAAAAAGAACCTAGAAGACCGTGCCGTCGCTCTCGATGCGCAGCGGCGGTGCGCCACCGCGAAGGCGTTGCGCCGAGGCGCGGCCGGCGGCCCAGCTGCCGCCTTCGAGGATGCGTGCGAGCGGCAACGCGTCGGCGCTCAGGCCGAGCGACCTGCGAACGCGCGGCGCGAGTTCGTCGAGCAGGGCCACCGTGAGCGCGCGCCATTCGACGATGAACTCGTCGCCGACCTTCCAGACCCGTTCGAGCATTGCGGCATCGCGCGGCACGATCACGCCGGTGTCGATGAACAGGCCGCCGTTGCGGTATTCGGGCAGGCCGGTGAGCGCATCGAGCCCGCGCATTTTCACGCCGGCCCGCTCGAAGGGTTCGAGCAGCGAATAGGTGAGCCATTGCGACAGCTTGTGGAACGGCATCCAGCCGTCGGTCAGGCCCGGGCCGTGCACGGCGCTGTGGCGCCAGCAGTCGCCGAGCGCGAAGTCGGGGTTGCCCGAGCCGTGCATCGCGGCGCCGCCGGGCAGGTCGCTGCCGTCGGCCGCGATGCTGTCGATCGTGTTAGCCGCCGGCCAGATGCGCGACAGCGACGACAGCAGCAGCGACAGCAGTTCGTGCGCCGCCACTTCGGCGGTCGGCGCGGCGGCAGGGCCGTAGGCTCCGACCAGGGCGTCGAACAGACCGCCCGGACGTCCCTGATCGCCGAAGACCTCCGGCTGGTCGGCCAGCGCTTCGCCGAGGCGGCGCAACAGCAGGATGCGGCCCGCGAGCCCGACGAGCGGATTGGTTGCGCTGACCTGGAAAGCTTGCGCGAGGCGGTCGCCGACCAGCGCGCGGAGTCCGGCGGCGTCGGCCTGCAGCGGCTTGTCGGGATTCGAGGAGAAAAGTCCGCTGGTGAACGCATGGAAGCTCGCGACGCCGAGCCCTTCGGAGCGGCTGAAACGCTCGCCGCTGGCCGACTCGACGTAGTGCCAGTCGGGACCGGCGCCGGCGTCGAGCAGCACGCTGACCAGCGCCAGGTCGATCTGAACGCGCGCGCGTTCGCGCGGCGTGACGTCGTCGCCCAGCAGGCGGTCGAGGTCGGCGAGCCGGTCGACGCCGCCGGCCTCGAAATGGCGCCAGCGGCTGTGGAACGGGATCGAGCCCGACGGATAGCGCTCGCGCGTGGCGTCGACCACGGCTTGCGCTGCGGTGTCCATCGCCGCTTCGTCGCCGACCGAGAACCATCGCGACTCGCCGCCGCGGGCGCGTGCCAGCAGCGCCGCCGCGCGCGTGCGGATGGCCTCGGTGGTGCGCAGGCAGGCCGCGGCGCTCGCGGGGTCGGTGAACTCGCCGGACGGTTTCGGATCGGCATCGAGGCCGTAGTTGTCTGTGCTCATTCGCTCAATCCCCGGCCCTTGGCCTTCTTCAGTTCTTCGGAATCCGGCACCGGGCCGGGCGTGAAATAGCCGGCGGCCATCTTGGCGTCCATCTCGACGCGGGCGTCTTCCGGGATCAGCTCGTCCGGGATGTTCACGCGCTCGCCGATCTCGATACCGGAGCCGGTGATGGCGTCGAACTTCAGGTTGCTCATCGACACCAGGCGGTGGATCTTCTTGATGCCCAGCCAGTGGAAGACGTCGGGCATCAGCTCCTGGAAGCGCATGTCCTGCACGCCGGCCACGCATTCGGTGCGGGCGAAGTACTGGTCGGCCGTGTCGCCTCCGACCTGGCGCTTGCGCGCGTTGTAGACCAAGAACTTGGTGACCTCGCCGAGCGCCCGGCCTTCCTTGCGCGAATAGGCGATCAGCCCGACGCCGCCGCGCTGCGCGCCGCGGATGCATTCCTCGATCGCGTGCGTGAGGTAGGGCCGGCAAGTGCAGATGTCGGAGCCGAAGACGTCCGAGCCGTTGCACTCGTCGTGGATGCGGGCGGTGAGCTCGACCTCGGGGTCGGCCAGGTCGCGCGGGTTGCCGAAGATGTAGATGGTCTGCCCGCCGATCGGCGGCAGGAAGACTTCCAGGTCCGACCGTGTGACGAGCTCGGGGTACATGCCGCCGGTCTCCTCGAACAGCACGCGACGCAGATCGGCCTCGGAGCAGCCGAAGCGACGCGCGACCTCGGGCAGGTACCAGACCGGCTCGATGGCGGCCTTGGTCACCAGCGCGGCACCGCCGGCCGTGAGGAACTTGCCGTCGGCCACCAGGCGACCGCTCTGCAGCGCCTCGATCACCTCCGGCAGGATCACGTGCGCCTTGGTGATCGCGATGGTCGGACGGATGTCGTAGCCGGCGGCCAGCTCGGTCGAGAACGCATCGGCCACCAGCGCTCCCCATGGGTCCAGCGACACGATGCGGCCCGGCTCGCCCCATTGCGGATACGGTCCGATGACGTCGGTCGGCGCGGTGTTGGTGAGGTCGGCCTTGTGCTCGCGCTTGAGCGCGCCCGAGGCCACCGCCAGCGCGCGATAGACGCTGTAGGAACCGCTGTGGGTGCCGATCACGTTGCGGTGCGCGCGCTTGGTGGTGGTGCCGACGATGGGGCCGCGCTCGGTCGCCGTCGTCGCGCCCCAGTGGAGCGGCAGGGCACCGAAGCCGCCGGCATGCGACGTCAGCCGTATGTGTCGGGGAGAGCCGGCCTGCGTCGTTGGAGCGGGGGAAGCGGCGGGGGGAGCGGACGAGGGGAGGGAAGGAGCGGGTGAAGAAGAACTCGGAACGGTGTCGACAGACATTGCAGGCCCTCAAAAAATGCAATGTACCGAGGGTCGCCGGGACTGGCAAGCGCGCGTATGCCGTCGGTCGCAGGAACATGCCGGCCGCAGGCGCGTCCGGCAGCCCGGTCCTAAGTCGAACCAGGTCGCACGGCTTGTGTCGGCCATCCCGAAAGATGACGTTCTGCGATGCCGGCCAACGCGGTGATCCAGGCCGGATCGTCGTTCAGGCAGGGGATGTAGTTGAAAGTCTTGCCACCCGCATGCAGGAAGGCCTCGCGGGCCTCCATCGAAATCTCCTCCAGCGTCTCCAGGCAATCGGCCGGGAAGCCGGGACACATCACGTCGACGCGGCCCACACCGGCCGCACCCATCGCCCGCAGCGTCGGCTCGGTGTAGGGTTCGAGCCATTTGGC
Source organism: Janthinobacterium lividum (assembly GCA_050954325.1). Classification (GTDB taxonomy): domain Bacteria; phylum Pseudomonadota; class Gammaproteobacteria; order Burkholderiales; family Burkholderiaceae_C; genus Variovorax. Next base: position 380,365 of record JBPBPG010000002.1, read on the forward strand.
GCGGCCGAAGCGCGACTGGAAAGTCACTGCGTACTGCGCCTCCGTCAGGCCCAGCCGCTCGCCGAGCAGGCGGGCCGTGCGCAGGCACTGCGACCGGTACGGATCGCCGAGACGGATGTTGCGTTCCGGGATGCCGTGGAAGCTCATCAGCAGCTTGTCGGGACGGCCGTTCTGCTTCCAGTAGGCCGTGACGCTCTGCGCCAGCGCGTCGATGTAGAGCGGATCCTCGTGGAACTGGTTGACGAAGCGCAGTTCGGGCAGGCGGCGCTGCGCGCCGGTCCACTTCGCGACCGCGTCGATGACGCTGGCGGTGGTGGTCGCCGAGTACTGCGGATACGCCTGAAGCACCAGCACGCGCGCCGCGCCCTCGGCCATCGCTGCGTCCAGTTGCGAGGCGATGGACGGATTCGCATAGCGCATCGCGTGGCGCACGGTGACGCGATGGCCGCGCTCTCCGAGCCAGCCCGCGAGCAACTTGGCCTGCTTCTCGGTCCAGACCTTCAGCGGCGAGCCTTCGGGCAGCCAGATGCTGGCGTACTTGGCCGCCGACTTGGCCGGTCGCACGCGCAGGATGATGCCGTGCAGGACCAGGCACCAGATCGCGCGCGGGATCTCGACCACGCGGTGATCGTGGAGGAACTGGGAAAGATAGGGACGTACCGCGTCGGCGGTCGGGGCATCGGGGGAACCGAGGTTGCACCAGAGGATGACGGTGCTTTCTTCGGCGGCGGGTGCGGGGTGCACGCTCGCGCCGGACGGGGCATGGAGAGACATGCGATATTCTGGGGCATGACCCTGGACGTATCGCGCATCGAAGCCATTTCGCTGGACCTCGACGATACGTTGTGGCCCGTATGGCCGACGATCGAGCGCGCGGAAGTCGCGCTGCACGACTGGCTGCTGCACGCCGCACCGCGGACGGCGGATCTGCTCGCGACGCCGGGCATCCTGAGAGAACTGCGCGAAGCCACGGCGCGAGAGCGATCCGATCTCGCGCACGACCTGAGCGGACTCCGGCGGGAATCGATCCGCACCGCGCTGCGTCGCAGCGGTGAGGATCCCGCGCTGGCCGAGGCGGCGTTCGAAGTGTTTTTCATGGCGCGGCAACAGGTCGTCCTGTACGACGACGCTCTGCCTGCGCTGCGACTTCTCAGTGCGCGCTATCCGCTGGTCGCCATCTCCAATGGCAATGCCGACCTTCGTCGAACGGGTGTGGATCGTTGGTTCCGCACTGGATTCAGTGCATACGCGTTCGGTGTCGCCAAGCCGGATCGAGCGATTTTCGAGGCCGCTGCGGCCTCCGTGGGCGTTGCGCCGGATGCCATGCTGCACGTGGGCGACGACGCGACGCTCGACGTGGTAGGTGCACGGTACGCCGGCATGCAGGCCATATGGCTCGCGCGTGACAACGCGGATGCCGAACTGCCCGACTGGCCGGTCGGCGGCCACCCGCAAGCCACGGTCGCGACGCTCACGGCGTTGTGCGAATTGTTGAAGATTCCGGCACAAGGCTGAATGCCAATTACTTCACTGCTCTGCGCAGCGAATTGGGTTAATACTTTCTGAAGAGCGTTTAAGAGCAATCCGAAGCGCTGATTTTCGTTGGCGATCTTACGATTCGACGCAGTTGAATCATTTCCGTGGCGTTTGAATCCGATACGCATGATGTCAACGAGAAAACACGATTCAGATCAATTTAATTCAGGAAACATCATGTCTGGTTTAAGTGGAATTTTGGCCAAGATTCCGGGCGCCGGCCCTGCACTGGCGGCGATGGTCAAGCCGATCGAAGACGTTGCGAGCTTGACTCCCGTCGGGGCTGTCGTCACTACTGCGCTGGATGCGGTAGGAGGCACGGCAAGTGCGATCGCAGATACCAAATCGAACGAAGCCACCAAGATTCGAACGAATCAGTTCGCTTCGCCAAGCATTAATTACTGACGATGAAATGATAAGCGAGAAGTTGCGGCGCAATGCGGTGCTTCGATAGGTGAGCGTCGGGCGAACGCCAGTCGAGGGAACGATGTTTTCAATCGTCGAATCCTTTCGCCGACTGGATTTCGGCCCGGGATATGCAGCCGAGAACCAGGAATCTTCTGGATTTTGAAGTGGTTGCGCGAGGACCGCGCGGTGCTACGCGTGTGCCTCCAAATGCTTGCGCCCTATGGTGGGCAAAGTATGTGACGTGCGATGGATCCGAGCAGGCTGCCTGTCGAAACAGCAGCATGTTCAGCAAATTTTAATAACCGTATCCTGGAGTTTTATCGGTAAAACTCTAGGTGAAAATTCGAGGTTCTTATGTCGCTTTCGACGATATTGAGCTCACTTGCGGGTGGGGGCACCGGAGTGAGTCTGGGTAAAAATATAGGCTTGAGCCAGATTGGGAACGCTCAGACGGCAGCGGTTCAGGGTGCCAATGCCGAGGCGGAAGCGGAAGTTACTGCTGCCGAACTGCAGAAGATCGACGGGGATAAAAAATCGAAATTGTCCCAGCTGGATGCAGAGCAGCGCAAGAATCGAATGAGCGTCAACGAGAAAAATGCCTCGACGATTCAATTCTGATCATCTTTCAAATTCATTGGATCAAGCTGCATCATGTCGATAAATACCCCTGCATTCGCTCAAAAACAGATTGCTCAAGTCCAGATAAATAGAATTGCAAATATCTTTCTGAACGGCTCCGACGGAAACGCTCGCGTGACCGGAAGAGATCTATGGGGGAGTGACGCATCGAAAAAAGAGATGTCCGTCGATCGAGGCGAGAATTCGACCCAAGTCACGACGCCGGGTGGATACAAGATCACGGGATTTGGCCAAAGCTCCGCAGAGGGCGGCAAGCTCGAAATCGTCGACCCCGACGGCAAGAAGACGACCGTTTGGGGCGATCCGCACGTCGACCAGACAAGCAAGGACGGAACGACCAAGCGCGCATTCGATGTGAAAGCCCGTACGACTTTCACGCTTCCCGACAAGACCGTCATCACCCTGAACATGAAGCCGTCCACCAACGGTACGCATACGACCATGCTGTCCGACGTGATGGTCACCAACGGCGACAAGGGTGTCCTGATGAGCGAAATGATGTCCGGCAAAGGAAAGATGACCACCGAAGAAGGTTACGGCCCCTTGATGGACGACTTGGTCGACGATGGAAACACGTTGAATCTGGGACGCGACGGCGAGTTCTACGAAACCAATCGATTCGGCGGGAAAAGCAAGGTGACCCAGGCCAGCATCGACAGGACGGAAAGCAAGATGAACGCCGGCTCGGGTGAATCGGCTGCGACTTCCGAAGACGCTCTGGCAGAGCAGTTCCTGAAGCAAATTTTCAACATGCTGTCCGGCTTCGATTCGGATTTCCTGAAGAGCCTGCAGTCGGGGACGTCCATCAGCTACTCCTCGCGTTATGCAAATCTGGGTACCCAGAGGCTGACGCTCGACACTTCGTCCGCGAGCTGGTTCTAGAGCCCGCATCCAGGTTCCGAAGCTCGGCTCGTGGGCATCGACAAGCTGTCCGATTGCCTGCGCATTTCATTCTTCACCAATCTCTTCGGAGACCCAGCCATGTCGTTTCTCTCTGCCGGATTCAGTCCTTCGCTATCCGGTGCGCCGGCGGTCAGGATCCAGTCCGATCCTGTCATGCCGGCAGTTTCGGCGCCTGTGTCGACGAGCACGGAAGGTGATGAATTTCATGCGATGGTCGAAAGCAGTTCGGGTGTCGAGCCTTCGGGTGGTTTCATGAGCATGCTCGATGGCGTCGACCGCTCACGCAAGTCGGCGGAAGGTGCCTTGATCAAGGTGGTCGAGACGGGCGACCCCTCGCGCATGTACGACGCGACGGCTGCAATGGCGCGCTTCAATCTTCAGACGCTCGTCTTGAACAAGATGGCGAGCAAGGTCGGCCAGGCTGTCGACCGCCTGACGAACCTCCAGTAGCAGACCGCGGTGATGATGGTTGCGCGAAGCGCTGTACGACACCTGTCGGATGCATCGCCGCGGGTGCGCATGCAAGCGTGTTTGCGTCGCATCGCGCGGATGATCGCCGTTGCATGCGCCTTCGCTTTGATGTTGGGACTGGCAGGGTGCGATTCGGCAACATCTCCGTTGCATCGCGGTCTGAGCGAAACGGAGGCCAACCGCCTGGTGTCGTTTCTCGATCGATATGAAATCACGGCCGGCAAGAAGGTCGAGCGCGACGGCGTGACCGTCTTCGTCGCGTCCGCCGAGCTCGCCCGCGCGGCCCGGTTGTCGTCCCGGGCCGGCCTGCCACGCGCCGACTACAAATCGTTCGGTGCCATCTTCCCCAAGGACGGGCTGATCTCATCGCCGATGGAGGAGCGCGCTCGGATGACGTTTGCCGTTTCGCAACAGATCGAAGCCATGCTCGCGGACATCGACGGTGTCGTCAGCGCGCGGGTCAACGTCGTCATCCCGGAGCGACGGAACGGCCGGTTCGCGGAAACGCCCTCCGCGGCGGTTTTGATCCGTTATCTGGACGGCCTGGAGACGGACATGCTGACAAACAAGATCCGCCGCCTGGTCGCCTCCAGCGTGCCCGGTCTCGTGGATGCCGATCCGCGGCAGATCAGTATCAGCTTCGTGCGCATCTACCAGCCCGATGCCAAGGAATACGCGAACGGTTCCGGCACCGACGACACGAGCAACACGGAGTCCGGTCTGTCGACGACGGCACCGGCCACGCAGGAGCGTCAGCTTTTCGGCGGCTGGCCTTATGTCTTCGGGATCATCACGGCGCTGATGGTCTGCGGATTCATCATGCGCAGGCAGTTCATGCCGCCGGTCGACATGTCCGACGAGTTCGAACTGTCGCAGTACTGAGCGCGTCATGACCTTATCGCGCACGGCGAATTCCTCGACCGACGAAACCATCGACGCCAGCTGGTTCGAGTCGGATCTGCTTCGGACATCCGGCACATGGCGACTGATGTACGCCGAAGAGGCCCTGGGCAGCGGAGATTTCTCTTGCGCCGAGCTCGATGTGGCCGACTTTCTTGCCTACGGCTGGCCACGACACGCGTCGGCGCTGCTTTCGGCGGCCTGGTGGGTCGCGGAGGCACTCTGGCGTAATGGCGTGGCAGCTTCGGTCTTGAGCGTTGCGCACTTGCGCAGGGCACGACAGACCGGAGTCGCTATGCTCGCGACAACGCTGCCACGTTCGCCGTCGGGGCCGGCCGCAGCGGCGTGGTCGGCCTCCGGACTCTTCGACGAGCCGGCCCGCACGACCATCCGGATGCAGCTGCCTCGAACGCTTGCGCTCGATGAAGAGGCGGACACGGATTTCATGCGCCAGTTAACGCCCGCCCAGGTACGCAAGCTCGTCCGCTATGCGCAAAGCGCGATGGGTGTGTCATGACGTATTCCCACGCATCGAACTGAATGAAAGAGCGTCTTCGGAAGTGCCCGCTGCGGCGTTCCATGTCGTGCGTTCCGTCGACGTGGCAAAGGCAGAGGAGGGCCGCCAATTGGTCGCCGAGGCATGGATTCGAGCCGATCAGATCGTGGCCGATGCGCACGAGCAGGCCGCCCTGGACATTGCACGCGCTCGCGCCAACCACGCGGTTGCTTATTCAGCCTGGTTGACGGAACAGGAAACGATTTTCGATGCGCGAACAGCCGGTGCGATCGAGTTGATGTGCCGGACGACCGGGCAGATCGCCGAGGCTGTCATTGCCGCGATCTTCGAGCGCGTGCCCTCGCTGCCCATACAGGCATCCGTGGACATCGCGGTCCGTTTGCTGCACTCGGAAATGCGCGCCCATGTGCTGTGCCATGCGCGCGACTTCGACGCCGTCGGTGCGGCCGCAGCGTCGCTCGGCGCCTTGCAGACGCAGACAGACGATGCCGTCATGCGGGGCGAATTGATGTTCCGTGATGAACAAGGCGAGGTTCGTGTCGACGGCACCGACGCCCTCCTGCAATTGCTGGCCGACTGGAAGACAGCGCTGAGCATCGCATTGCCGACGTCTCTGCAGCCAGCGTCGGCTCATTCCATTTCTTCTCCGAACGGCGATCAGTCGTCATTCCATCCACCACCGAAAGCGAGATCATCCCGTGATTACATCTGCGAAGGCGACCCCGACGACGTTACAGACCCTCGAGCAGCGGGCCAAAACGGCTGAAAATCGACTGGACACGACGCTGGAGAATTTCAACATCGACAGCCAGGCGGATTGGGATGCGCTGTGCATCGACGGCATCGATTCGCATGTAGCCACCTGGGCGCGCAACGATTTCCATCGTCTGCAACATCAGACGGCCAAAAGCATCCTGGCCTCGACATGAGCGCGCCGAGTCTCGCAAACCTGCTCGGACACGCGGCGTCGTCGCATTTCCGAAAAGTCGTCCTCGCAGGATGCGTCGCCCTCCTGCTCGCAGCGATGGCCATGCCCGCCAATGCGGTGATGCCCGCCGCGTGGAAGACCACCAACTACGCGCTCGCACCCGGAGAGGCGCGCGTGCGCGACGTGCTGGGTGACCTGCAGAAGACCCTGGGTCTGGGCATCGAAATGACGCAGGCCGTGCAAGGCTCCATTTCCAGCGCCGGAGAAGCCACCACCGTCGAGGGGCTGCTGAACAAGATCGCGGTCAACAACGGCCTGAACTGGTTCGTCTTTCGCAACCGTCTCTATGTTTCGCGCGAGAGCGAAGTCGAGGAGGCACATCTGCCCGCACCGGCAGACCAGGTCGGGGAATTGCGCAGCTATCTCGGCGGTCTGCGTCTGCTCGAAGACAAGTTCGGCTGGGTCGAGATGCCTTCGCGCAACGAGGTTTCGGTGATCGGCCCTCCGGCCTACATCCGTCTCGTCAGGCAGCACGCGGCCAGCGTGAAGCTGGTCAAGCCGAAGGAACCGACGCCTGCGGAACCCATGCGGATCATGACGTTCAGGTTGCGTCATGCGAGCGCGATCGATATTCCGGCGACCGGCGGCACGGCGATGGTCCCGGGTATCGCTTCGCTGCTTCGCAAGCTGTACGGTGACGAAGGTCTGGTCGAAAGCGTCGTGTCGGGCGATCGATCCATCCTGGACGCTTCTTCGATCGTCAGCAAGCGGCAGCGGCGGCACGCACAACTCGCCGCTGCGCGCGCAGATTCCGACGCCGCGGCCGCACGTCGCTCCGCGGTGGAAGGCGCCGTCGACGACGATCAGCAAGCTGCCGAGCCCTCGATTCCCGCCTTCCCGGTCCGGATGCGTTCACCGTCGTCGGATCCGGCAGTTCCGTCGGCGCCGCGCACGCTGTCGCGCGATGAACGTTTTTCGCGCACGGCGGGAGATCCGGACGAGCGACCCAGCTTCTACGCCGATCCACGTCTGAACATGATCCTCGTGCGCGATCGCGGGTCCAAGCGCGCCGAGTACGAGCGGTTGATCGCCGACCTCGACGTCGCCACATTGCAGTTCGGTTTGAACGCGGTCGTGCTGGAGCTCGACACGGACGCGTTGGGCGTACTGCTGGCCGAGGTCGCGCGTGCACCCAGGCCAGGACCGCTCGCCTCGTCCGTGGTCGTTTCGCGTACTGCGGTCGAGGCGCTTTATCCGGCGTTGCGGGCGGCCCGGCAATGCAAGCAGGATGTCTCGTTGATTTCCCAGTCGATCGTCTTCAAGGAGAACGACTCCTTCGGTATCAACTTCGCCGACGACCTCGTCTATCCGACGATGAGCACGCCGTTCTGGTACTCCCTGCTCTCGAGGTTGGTTCGCCTGCCGCAGGAGCAGGTCGGCAAAGCCCGCACGATCGGACTGAAGCTGGAGGGGTCCGCACGTGCCGTCGGCGACCAGCGCGTCGCGTTGCGCTTCGAGCTGGCCGACGGCCGCGACAACCCGCTCGATCGGGGCGAGTTCGTGTCCAAGCGCCTGACCGAGACGCGCATGTCGATCGATCTGGCGGAAGACGACGTGTTGCTGCTCGTCGACGCACTGGCATGGAGCGGCAGCGACATGAAGGCTTCCAGGTCGCGCATGGTGATGCTGTCCGCGCACCGCTGGTCGCGCGAAGACTCGTCGCGTCAGTTCGCCGCGGCCGCCGCACTCGCGCCTTCGGTGGATGCGCGGATGCCGGCCTGCGCGGCCTCCGCCTCCGCGCCGGCGCCTCGGCTTGCGCCGCAGAACCGATCCGGCGTCCCGGCATCCACGTCGTCCGGCTCCGGAGGCGTCACTTCCAGCCGTGCGCCGCTGCAAGCCGCAACCGACGTCTACGCCCGCTGACATGGAAAACTCGCTCTATCTCTTCAAGACCGGGCTGTTGCTCGCCACGCTGCTCTCGGCGCCTTCACTGCTGGCCGTGTTGGTCGTCGGCATGCTGGTGTCGCTGCTGCAGGCGGCCTTCCAGCTGCAGGACCAGACCCTGCCGCTCGTAGCGAAGCTGGTAGTCGCCGTGCTGGTGCTCGCGATGAGCTGGTCATGGATGTCGGCACAGCTCATCCAGTTCTCGCAGCAGGTGTTCGACAACATCCAGACCATCTCGGTGAAGTAGGCCATGACGTCGATCGATCCGTCCGAACCCGTCATTCTCACGCTTGCCGAGGTGCGGGTGCTCAACGGGCTCAGTCGAGGCGCGGCGATCCCGATCGAGCTTTTCCTGAGCGTGGGTTGCTCGCCCGAAAACGACCTCGTGCTGCTCGACCCGTTGGTGAGCGAGCAGGAGGCGGAGCTCGAATGTTCTCCGGAGCCGGGCGGGCCTTTGACCGTGCGCTGGCTGAACAAGCCTGCGCCGAATGCGGAGCCGGCTTCGGACGAACCACCGGTCGTCAGGGAAGCGCACGTCGCGCTGGGCGAAGTCTTCGCCGTCTCCGGCGTCATGCTCCAGTACTGCAACAGCGACGTACCCTGGGATTACGCACTCCTGCCCAAGGTCGATCCGTCGAAAGCGCCCAGGTCGAAGCGCAGGCGTCCGCCGGTACGTCGCGCCCCGACGCTGAAGCAACGGATCTTCCTGGCTGTGATGGGTCTCGGGACGGTCGCGCTCGTGGCCATCGCCGCGCTCATGCTTTTTCAAAGGCAGGAACAAGCCAAGGCGCTTGCCGTGGGCCGCGTACCCAAGGCGGTGGGCGTCAGTGCGTCGCAGGTCGCGTCGGAAGTGCAACTCGAAATGGAAAGCCGCGGCCTGGCGACGCTGCACGCCACGGTCGAGCACGGCATCGTGCACGTCGTCGGCACGGTGCCCACCAGCCGGCAGGAGGAATTCGAGCAGATGGTCGAGCGTGCACGTGCGACTTATCGCAAGACGCGTTTCCGGTTCGAGACCACCAACGAAGCGGGTCCCGGTCCGGCACTGGAGATCGCTGCCATCGTGGGGGGCGCGACACCCAATCTGCTGCTGCGCGACGGAAGCCAGTTCTACGTGGGGAGCTTGCTGAAAGGCTTCACGCTCGCCGGCATCGAGGGCAGCTGCGCGATCCTGCTGGCGGCCGACAACGTCACGAAGAAGACGCAGTGCCTCGGTGCGAGCAGACCGCCAGCAAGCCAGCAATGACCGACGCTGCATCCAGAGTCGCGACCGCCGCCGCCGCCTGGATCGGGGGGCGCTTGCCGGGCATGCGCGCCAGCGCCGGTCTGAGCATCGTCGGCAGCGTGTACGAAGTGATCGGCACCGACGTGATGGCGCGCCTGCCGCTCGGACGGCTGGGCATGTTGTGCGTGATAGAGCGCGTCGGCGCGACCGGTCAATCCGGCGAGAGCCTGCTCGCGGAGGTGGTCGGCTTCTCGGCGGAAGGCGTGCGGCTCACGGCCATGGGCTCGCTGCAGAACGTCGGGCCCGGCGACCAGGTGCGGGTGGTGGCCACGGAGCACTTCGTCACGGCGGGTCCGCATCTGTGCGGCGACGTGCTCGACGCCTACGGCCGATCGCTCACCGGTGGCGTCGGCGCCTTCGCGCTCGGTGCGCCTTCGGTCGGCTCGCGGCGTGTGCTGCAGGGCATTCATGGAGCGCTCGATCGCAAGCCGATTTCCCAACCCTTCACGACCGGCGTCCGTGCGCTCGATGGCCTCATGACCATCGGCCGGGGTCAGCGTGTCGGCATCTTCGCCGGACCGGGCTGCGGCAAGACGACGCTGCTGAGCGCCATCGCGCAAGGCTGTGCGGCGGACTATGTGGTGTTCGGCCTGATCGGCGAGCGCGGGCGCGAACTGCAGGAGTTCGCGCATGAAATGCAGTCTTCGCCGCTCGCGGCGCGCCTCGTCATCGTGGCGGCCAGCAGCGATCGCAGTTCGCTGGAACGGGCTCGCGCGGCCGCGACCGCTACCACCGTGGCCGAGGCGCTGGCTGCCGGCGGCCACAGCGTGCTGCTGCTGATCGACTCGCTCACGCGTTATGCGCGCGCACAGCGCGAGATCGGCATCGCCGCGGGCGAGCCGCCCGGTCGGGGCGGGTTCCCGCCTTCGTTCTATACCAGCCTGCCGCGGCTGGTCGAGCGCGCCGGAAACTTCACCGACGGTTGCATCACCGCGATCTACACCGTTCTGTCCGAGCAGGATCTCGAGGCCGATCCGGTGGCCGATGAAACCCGGTCGCTGCTGGACGGCCATATCGTCCTGTCGCGCAAGCTGGCCGAGGCGGGCCATTACCCGGCCATCGACGTGTTGCGCAGCCTCAGCCGGACGATGGGCAGCGTGGTCGCGTCTTCGCAATCCGCCGCGGCGCGCCGGGTGCGCAAGGCGATGGCGCGCCACGAAGCGCTCGATTTCCTGATCAAGGTCGGCGAATACAAGCCCGGCCGGGTCGCGGACGACGACGCAGCGGTCGACGCGGAGCCGGGGATCAAGGCCTTCCTTCAGCAGGATCTCGGCATTCGTGCCGATTTCGACGACACCGTGGGGCATTTGCATGGCCTCGTCGCGTAGACGGCACGTCTTTCGCGACGACCGGCCGCCGCCGTCCCGGACGGCGGCCGAGCGCCTGCAGGCAACGCAGATCCGGGCCCTGACCTCTCTGCGCATGCTACGGCGCGACCGCGCCTTCGAAATGGTGGCCGAGGTTCAAAGCCGGCTTTCCGCTTGCGAGAACCGGCTGGTCGAAGCCGGCCGGGCGATCGTCGAGGCGACGACGGCGTTGCGTTCCCGTCAGGGCGAGATCGACGTGATCGTGCATGCGGGCGCGACCGAATTGCGCGTCATCCACCGCATGAACGATGCCGCCGAGCGGGCGCGTTTCGATGTGGAGCGTCACTACCGCCAGCAGGACCGCCTCGCCGTGATGGTCGACCGCATCGGGCAGGAACTCCAGGAACGCAAAGCCGACGCGCACACCTGCGCGCTCGACTTCGAAAGGATTTCGGAATGCAAGATTTCGCTTTGAGCACGGGCGTATGGACCGTTCCCGACTTCGCGCAGGCAGACCGGCGTGCCGTCGACGACATGGGGCCGCACGACGTCGACGAAGCTTCGCTCGCGCAGTTCGAAGCCTTGTTGCCGGCCGGACTGCCGATCGAGCCGGTCGTCGGTTCGGGAAGCGATGGCGAGTCGGCGGGTGCTGCCGGCCTGGGTGGTATCGGTGGTATTGGCGGTATCGGGCCTCCGGGCGTCGCGGCGGCGACCGTCCAGACCGCCACGATTTCGCAGAACGAAGCCCGCGGACGCCTGCGAGATGCACGCGCGACGCAGTCCGACGCCATCGTCTCCGAATACACCATCCATCACGCACGTCTGGGTGTGGTGCACGTCCAACAATCGAACGGAGGAAGCGGCAGCGCCGGTGCCCTGACACTCAGTACGGACGACGAAGCCTTGCGCGTACGCCTGCGCGATGCGATGCCGGCGTTGCGTGGCGCCCTGACCGATGTCGACGGTCGCGGCCCCGATATCTCGGTGGACGCCTGATGCGGATCGGCAAGGCAGTGCACGGCGACGCGCCGGCTCCGGGCATCTTGCACCGGGCAGCCTGGCCGCGGATGCAGGTATCGGCCGACGCGGCGCGGCTGTCCCGTGCCGTCGGTCATGGATTTCGAATCGCACTGGACACGCCGGGCGGCAACGCGTTTCTCGAAATCCTCACGCCGGCCGTCTTCGCGTCTCACGCCGAATCCGAAAAGGTGGCTGACGCGATGCGCGGGACCGTCCTCGACGGGCGCGAGGGGCGGCTGATTCTCGGGGTGGGCGGGCTCGCGTTCCTGTGCCTGCTCGGCGGGGTTCCATGGCCGATGGGCGGCGCAAGCGCCAAGGAACGCCTTCGCGCAGCGGCCGCTGTCGCGCGCCTGCCCGAGCCTCTCGCAGGCCTGGCCCTTTCGCTGGCGCGCCTGCAGGCGCCGAGCCTTTCGCCGGTCTATCGGATATTGGCGGCGGTGTCCAAGGCACGCGCCGTCCGCGACGAAGCACTGGTACGCCAGCGCCTGCATGCGCGTATTAACGACATCTCCTGCTACTGCGAAGCCTGGGCACCGGCACGAGTGTGGGAGGCGCTCATGCGCAGTGGCACGAAATCGCCCCTCGCCGGCGCACGGATGCTGCCGGCAGGGCTGCTTCCCCTGCGGTTCGGCTTCGTGCTCGGGCAAGCCCGGGTCTCCCGCAGTGCGCTGCTCGAGCTGCACATCGGCGATGTCGTGCGGATGCCGCTGTGGCTCGGCGTGGACGGTACGGGCCTCGTCTCGCTCGGCGGACTGTCGATGGCCGTGCGCATCGCAGGTACCGCGCACAAAAGGGCGTTCGAGGTCGTTTCCATCGCAGCCGGTGGCCCCACCGCACGTACCGATTTCCGTATTCCTTTCGCCACTGCGGCTTCCATCGCTCCATCGAGAACCTATGCCATGAATTCCACATCCGATCCAGTGATCGCGTTTCCTTTCGACTCGACGAGCGACGTGGTCGTACAAGCCGAAAAGCCCCATGTCGATCCGTCGGGCAACGACATGACCGACCTGCTCGACGCCATGTCGGTCACGTTGTCGGCCGAGGTCGGCGTCCTGCGTCTTTCGGTTGCCGCGCTGCGAGCGCTGACACCGGGGACGTTCCTCGAAATCGAGCAGTACGACCTCGGCGAAGTCGTCCTGCGCACCGACGAGGGTCGGCACCTCGCCGGCGGACGCTTGGTCGACATCGATGGACAGATGGGCATCCAGGTCACGAAGCTGGGGGCCGTGTGAATCCGACCTCGGTCGGCAGCGATCCGATCAGCCTGATCATCCTCGTCACGCTGATGGGTTCGTTGCCGCTCATCTGCGTGGCGAGTACGTCGTTCCTCAAGTTTTCGCTGGTGCTCGTCGTGGTGCGCAACGCCATCGGCGTTCAGCAGGTGCCGCCCCAGATCGCGATCTATGGCATGGCCCTGGCGCTGACCGGTTTCGTGATGGCACCGGTCGGCTACGAAATGGCCGAGCGTTACCAGGACCGCGACTTCATCGGCAAATCGGTCGAGGAAAAGCTGGATGCAGCGCAGCGCGTCGCGCAACCCTGGAAGGCTTTCCTGCTGCGCAATACGGAGAGTTCGGCGCAGGAGACCTTCGTCGACATCGCCAAGCGCAACTGGCCTGCTGCGCTGCAGTCCAGGATCACCCCGGACCATCCGGTGATCCTGATCCCGGCCTTCGTCATCTCCGAGCTGAAAACCGCGTTCGAGATCAGTTTCCTGATCTACGTCCCTTTCATCATCATCGACATCGTGGTCTCCAACATCCTGCTCGCGCTGGGCATGCAGATGGTCGCGCCGATGACTTTCTCGACGCCGCTCAAGTTGCTGCTGTTCGTGGCCGTGGACGGTTGGGCCCACCTGTTGCGCGCGCTCGCGGGCGGCGTGTCGTAGCGGCGCAGCCATGATCGAGGAAGCGCTGCAATGGCCGGTCGAGGCGACCATCGTCTTCTGCTGCCTCTGGGCCCGATGCACGGTCATGCTCGGGATCGCGCATGTGTTCGGGCTGGTCGGCAACTCGCGCGGCCTGCGCGTGATCGTCGCCACGATCCTCGCGGCTTGGCTGTGGCCTTCGACATTCCACGCGCCGGACCTCTCGCTGGAGAACGCGACCCAGTTCCGTATCGCGATGCTGATCACCAAGGAAGGCGCCGTCGGTCTTTTTCTCGGGATCCTGCTTTCGATTCCGGTCTGGGTGGCCGAGTCCGTCGGCGCGATGTTCGACAACCAGCGCGGCGCCATGACCGGGCAGACTTTCAATCCGATGCTGACTTCGCCCAGCACGATGGCGCTCCTGCTGCAGTACGCGGCGGTTCTCGCGCTCTACGGCAGCGGCGCGTTCGCGTGGATTCTCGAATTCATGGTTTTCGTCGCCAGGCTGTGGCCACCCGACGCCATGACGCCGAATGCCGGACTGGTCGACCTGGAGTGGCTCGTCCTGTCCTTCAATGCGATGGCAAAGGGCGCGGTGCTGTACTTCGCGCCGCTGATGGCGATCATGCTGATGATCGAGGCGGGCATGGCGCTCATGAGTCTGTATGCCCCGCACCTGCAGGCCTTCCAGATGGCGATGCCGGTGAAGTCGCTGATCGGGCTGGCGGTCCTGCTGATGCTGGGCGGCACGATCGGCGAATTCTGGCTGGCCGACAGCATGGGTCACTTCCGCGGGTTGCTCGAGCGAGCGAGGACGGTGGTCCATGTCAGGTGAAAAAACCTTCGACGCCACGCAGCACAAGATCGACGAGGCGCGCGAGGACGGCAACGTCGCCATCAGCCAGGACCTGATGAAGTCCGCGGTGTGCGTCGTCGCCTTCGAGGTCTGTCGCGCGGTGGCGATGCAGTTCGAAGGCTTCGTCCATGCCTATTTCACCGAGTTCATCGCGCAGCTCGCCATGGTCGAGCAGCATCGCGGCTTTCGCGCCGACAACATCTTCATGTGGATCGGCGCGTCGGTCGGGCTGTCCTTGCTGATCGGCGGTGTGTCGGTGGCGGTGTTCGTGGCGATGTCCTGGATCCAGACGGGCGGCCCGGTGATCAAGAAGACGCCGATCGAATTCAAGCTCGAAGGACTGCATCCGAAGAACTACTTCAAGAAGGTCTTCGCGATGAAGACCGTCGTCGACATCGTCACCAACGTCGTCAAGGCCGTGTTGATCTCGGCGGTGCTGTGGTTCTCGGTCAAGGATGTCGTGCGCCAGCTTCCCAACGCGGTACCGGCAGGCGTCGAGGAGGTGGCTGCGCTGATCGCCAGGGAGGCGCTCTCGACGGTGCGAACCACGCTCTTCCTGCTGCTCGCCATGGGCGTCGGCGATTTCTGGCTTCAGCGCAGGATGATGCTGAAGGACCTGAAGATGTCGATGCAGGACATCAAGGACGAACACAAGCAGATGGAGGGAAGCCCCGAGAACAAGCAGAACGTCCGCTCGTTCGCGCAGGAACTGATGGCCGGCTCGGACAACCAGTCGAACGACCTGAAGGGTGCGAACGTGCTGGTCGTCAATCCGACGCACGTCGCGGTCGGACTTCGGTATGTCCATGGCGAGCGCCGGCTGCCACGCATCCGTTCGATGGCGGTGGACGAAAGCGCGATGCGGCTCATCGAACTCGCCAAGGACACGGGCGTTCCGGTCGTGCGCCACATCTGGCTCGCCCGAACGCTCTATGCCGTCGATCCCGGCGACCCGATACCGCGCGAAGCCTACCGCGCGATCGCGGCGATCTACCGGTTGATCGTCGGACTCGACGCCGTGCCTTCTGCGCCGCAGCAACAGCCGGCGACACCGCTGGCGGAAATTTGACACCGATCCACGAGGTGCACGGCGTGGCCGCGGCGCTTTGGGAACAGTCTGAGCGAGTCGACGAAGGCAGCCTCAATAGCATGCTCGATCAGCTATCTCTCCACCCCACCGAATCGGAAAATCGAATGAGCGCAGTCGAGGCATTTGGCAGTTTGGTAACCGGCAATCTTGTAGGAGCCATCGACGCCCTGTTCAAGGAATCGCCTGAAGAAAACATCCGCGAGGCCGCAAAGGACATCCTCGATGGGAAGGACGTGGGGAAGAACATGCAGAAGCTGCAGGGCGAGCTTGCACGGTCCGGAGGCAACCGGGAAAAGGTGGCCCAGGTCGACGGATTGATGAAAGAGATGGCATCAGGCAGAGCGGACCTGACATCGACGATGGAGCAGATCCTTTCGATCGTGGGTCCGAAGGACGCGCGGAAAATGGGCATCACGCCCACGAACGCCGGCGGCAAGAGCAGCGGTTGCGTCGAGTTCTGATTTCTCCAGCGCCGCGCGAGCCGGGCGCCCTTCTGGTCACTGCACTCTTCGTTCGCCGCTGAAGCCGCCCGCATGGAAATCCAACCGACGTTTTCAATGCAACGCGCGCTGCCTGTCGCGCCTGCGGCGCCGACAGCGGCGCCGAACGACGCCGACCAGGTCAAGACACCCGTCTTCCGGCGTCCCGACCCCAGCCGGCAGACCCGCACGGGGCCCGACGCCGGCAGCCTTCAGGGGATGCTGGCGCAGATCGCCAGCCGGCCGGCGCAGCTGCGACGAATCGTCAGATCGCTCGGCGACGACACGACGAATCCGCAGACACTTTCCGAGGAAGCGGCCGCGCACGTGAGGAACGGCGGGACGTTGTCGAATTTCGCCGACAGCCACGCGCTGGATGCCGCGACGCTGCAGTTGATCGGTACCAGGGCTGCACTCGACCTCTCCGGTAGCGACCCGGCGCTGGCCCAGGTGCTGCAACGCGAGCTCGAACGTCTGCAGGACGTATCGGGACCGGCCATTGACGGCGCACTTAATACCGCTGCAGCACTGGCGGGAGGCAACAGGTCTCAGGTCGACAAGGCGTGGCTTCGCAATCTGTACATGTCGGTCACCTCGGCAGGGGCCCCGGTGCTGGAGGCCTACGAAGCGTTGCTGCATCGGTACGGGGTCGGCCAGTTCGAAGTGGGGGCGTGCGCGATGATGCGCGCCCTGAGCGACGACATGAACGCGCCGCGCGCGTCGATCGCGCCCGACAAGCTTCAGCTTCTCCTGCTCAGCAGCATGGTCACCATCCGTCACATCGTTGCCTTGATCAACACGTGTCGCGCCTTCCTCCGTCGACCCAATGCCGACGTATCGGCTCGAGCCGGATCGGGATTGCGCGTCGATCCACGCCCGAAGGGCAAAGGCGACGCCGATGCAGGCGCCGAGCGCGGCGACGGCGCAGAGGACGAACTCGCCACGGTGCGCATGATCAAGCTGCTGCTGCAGCTGACCACCAGCAGCGCCGCAGTAAAACTGGTTCCCGGCTTTCTGGAGGACGACGTCGTGTCGAGGGCTCATGCCGAGCGGGCTGCACGGGCCCGCAACGAATTCATCGACGTCATGCGAAACCTTCCCGTCACGTTATGGAAAGACCCGAAGCTGAAGGACCAGCTGATCGAATTGCTGCGCCGTCAGTCGATCCTCGAGGTCGAGGCGTATGCGGGTGCTCGATCGTCGTGATGCCCGGGAACATCGAATGAAAAAATGGTCCTTCGAGCGCATCCAGTCGATGAGCAAGGACATGTCGGGCAGCACGCGGGCGGAACGCATGCTGGGCATGCTGAAGGGTCGCCCCGACCTGCTCGCCGCGAGCCTCGTCATGCTGGTCGTGATGATGATGATCGTGCCGTTGCCGCAGTCCTTCGTGGATGCGGCGATCGCCTTCAACTTCGCCGTGTCGATCCTGCTCGTGGCGATCGTCACCTACGTGCCCAACCCGCTGTCGATGTCGACGTTCCCGACGCTGCTGCTGATCATCACGGCCTTCCGTTTGGCGATCAGCATCTCGACGACCCGGCTGGTGCTGCTCGAGGCGAACGCGGGACACATCGTCGAGGCTTTCGGCAAGTTCGTCGTCGGCGGCAACGCGGTGGTGGGATTCGTCATGTTCCTGATCCTGACGGTCGTGCAGTTCCTGGTCGTGACCAAGGGTGCGGAACGCATCGCCGAAGTGGCTGCCCGGTTCTCGCTGGACTCGCTGCCGGGCAAGCAGCTGTCGATCGACGGCGATGTGCGCGCCGGCTTCCTCGACGCGTCGGAAGCCCGCAAGCGCCGCAACGAACTCTCGAGCGAGAGTCAGCTGTTCGGCGCGATGGACGGCGCCATGAAGTTCGTCAAGGGCGACGCGGTCGCGGGTCTCATCATCGTGGCCATCAACATGTTCGGCGGCTTCGCGGTCGGCATGCTGCAGCAAGGAATGAACGCGAGCACCGCGATCCAGACATTCACCGTGCTCACGGTCGGAGACGGCCTGATCGCGCAGATTCCCGCATTGCTGATCGCGCTGTCTTGCGGCCTGCTCATCGCGCGGGTCGCACCGGCCAGCGCGGGCGACGACACGGCTGCAGGAACCATCGGCGACGAGATGACCCGTCAGCTGCTGGCCGAGCCGAAAGCATGGTATTTCTCCGCCGTGGTCATCGCAGCGATGAGCCTGATACCCGGATTGCCGGCCTTCCTGTTCCTGACGATCGCTGCAGCCGTGGCTGGCGTTGCATTCTTCCAGGCAATGCGCACCCGCAGGAAGACGGCCGGGATCGTCACCGATCATCAGTTGTCGAAAGACGGTCTCAAGGATCTGCGGCGCATCGTGCCGAACATTCCGCTCGTGCTGCGTGCGGCGAACCGTCACGAGCACGACGCCTCCTTTCTCGCGCTGATCGCCAGCACGCGTCAGATCAGGAACTCGATCGTCGCGGAATACGGCGTGACCTTGCCAGCGCTCATCTTCCAATACAGCGATCTCGTGCCGGAGGACGAACTGCATCTGTGCATCTACGAGACGCCGCAGCTCCGGGTCAGTTTCCGACCCGGCGAGTTCGCCTGGCGGCTGCCGCGGGGCGAGGTGATCGAGCTGCCCTCCAAGCTCACCGAAAACAGTTCGATCCCGTCGGTCGCTCTGCGGGAAGAAGGCTGGTTCTGGACGCCGGCCGCGCACCGAGATGCGCTGCAAGAGAGCGGCCTCGTGAGCTGCGATTTCGAGACCTTTTTTGCGGAGCGGGTTCGAGCCACCTTGTTCGAGCACGGCGCCCAGTTCCTCGGCATGCAGGAGATGCGCGCCTTCATCGCCTGGCTCGACACCGAGGCGCCGGAGCTTGCGAAGGAAATTCAACGCTGCGTTCCCATGGCCAAGCTGTGCAGCGTGCTGCAGCAGTTGGCGAGGGAGCGCGTGCCGGTGCGCAATTTCCGGCTGATCGGAGAGACCCTGATTGCATCCGGCCTGCACGACCGGGATCCGGAAGTCATCGTCGACCATCTGCGTCAGGTGCTCCGCGACGAGATCACCACCCAGTACGTCGAGGGCGGCATCGTCAAGCTGTGCCTCCTGCACTCGGCGCTCGAAGACGCTTTGCGCGGCAGCTTGCGGCAGTCCATCATGGGCGCATACATCGAGCTTCCGGCCAGCGAACTCGACCGGATCTACGACGCGATCCTCGTGCACGTGTATCCCAACGACGAACTCCAGCCGCGGGCGGTGGTCGTGGTGGCGCAGGACATCCGCAGGCCGCTCTGGCAAGGCGCGGCGCTCATGAAACGTTTTCTGCCGACGCTGTCGTATCCCGAACTGAGCCCGAATTACCGCACCGAGGTGATCGCCCGTGTCGACTGGGCCACGGAAGACTTCGTCTGAATCAGGACTCGAGCGCGAGCGCGGCCTCGGCCTCGGCTTCGAACGCCTACAGCAGCTGGAACGACTGTTGAAGCTTGAACAGATCCTGATCGCTGCCAACGCTCAATTTCCGAAATGCTGACTGCTTTTGCGAGCTGATGGTCTTGATGCTGCGAACGAACTTGGCGCTGATCTGACTGACCGACATCCCTTGCAGAAGGCAACGAAGAACCTCGCGCTCGCGGGCGGAAAGGCGCCCACCTTCGAACGCTTCTTTCGAATCGTCGAGATGCGTCTCGGGCATGATTTCGCTGGCGAAGCCGCTCAATTCGAAGTCGTCCATGTCGAGCAGCTGCTCCGGGTGCCGACCGCCGTAGCGCTGGTGCCACGAGGCAAAGCCGAGATCGCGAACGGCGGTGACCAGTTCGTCCATGCTGGCGCTCTTCGACACGACCTTCGATGCACCCGCGCGGTAGATGAACGAGATCGTCGCAGCGCTCATGTAGCCGGCGTAGATCAGCAGGTTCACCCGCGGGAACGCGCGGCGCAGATATCGGATGAGATTCCAGCCGTCGTTCTCCAGCCCCTCGAGGCGGTATTCGACGACGATCACGTCGCAAAGCACCCTCTTGAGAGTTCCTGCCAATTCTTTGGACTCCGACGCGGCGCCCAGCCAATTGATGTCGCATTCGCTGCGGAAGCGGCATTCCAGTCCGAATCGGACGGCTGCATGACTGTCCAGAACGCATACATTGATGCGTGCGGGATCGCCTTGCGGCTGCGATTCGGAGTGCGCCACATGGACGCCATTGCGTTGGGAGGCTTCGCTCATTGTTTGCTTCTCATGCATCGGTTCATGGCTGCGAACCTGAAGTGGTTCCATCGATGCATGGTGCGTAGGCTAATGCCTTATACGTAGTGTGAGTCTGAAGTAATGTGTATTAGCGCGAGCGTCGTCGTGCGTTATTCCGCTGCCGCGGCAATGCCGTTTCGAACGGCTCCTTCGAGTGTTGCGGGATAAGGCCCATCGACATAGTCGCCGCACGCGACGAGCCCCGGTGCGATATGCATCGGCGGTCTTGCCAGACCGGCCGTGCAGGCGAAGGTGGCGCGCTTTTCGACGATGGTCCGGACGAGTTTCAGTTGCTTTTGATGCAGTTGATCGTGTGCTTGTCGAATGACTTTCTCTTGCAGTGCATCACGATCTGGGTCGCAGGCGCTGACGACCATGGCCAGCGATCCCGGCCCGGCGCCCAACTGACCCCTGTCGAAGGCGAATTGCGCCGGTGCATCGGTGCTGGATCGCAGTGCCACCATTGGCGCGTCCAGCGCAGTGGCACCTGTGAGGTAAACGGTGGCGATGGGTTCGAAATCCAGCGCTTCCGCAGCGCTTGCCCAACGTTCGGCAAGATGGCTCTCGGCCGGTTTCTGCGTCGTTCTTGCGTCGAGCGTCGTGCGCACGAGACGTACCGCATCTTGCGCCCCCACTGCGAGCACCACGCGGTCGAATGCAAGTTCATCGATCCGCCAGCTGCCGGATCGAGTCGCGCAGACTTCCCGCACCCTGATGCCGCGATGCAGCTCGGCGCCGTTGCGGGCCAGCCATCCCCAGGCCGCATCGGGAAAAAGTCGGCCCAGATCCACACGTGGAAGCAATAGATCGGCACTGCCTGCTTCACCGAAAAGCGCATCCGAGAGCACCCGCAGGAAGACCTGTCCGCCGGCCCGCCCGACAGGCGTGTTCAACGCGGAGACGCACAGCGGCTCGATCAGCTCCTGCATGACGCGCGGCGACAGCCCGGAACACAACCGGCCCACGGTGGCCGATGGATCGCAGCGAAATCCCGCGCCGCGCCACTGCATCGCGGTAAATATCAGCGACCACTTGTCGCGCGCTGTCCAGCCGCGCGCCGTCGCGATGCCGGCAAGAAGATGGAAGGGCGCCGGCCACGAAGGCAATGCCAGGCCCGCACCGTCCGAGAAACGCAGCGACAGCGGAAGTCGCGACAACGTGCTTGCAGGATCGACTCCGACCGTCCGCATCATCGCCAACGTCTCGCGATAAGCGCCGATCAGGATGTGCTGGCCGTTGTCGAGCGACGGACCACCGTCGGGATCGTCGACCCTCCGGGCCCTGCCGCCAAGCATGCGCGAGGCCTCGAACACGGTGACTTCGTGTCCGGCGCGCACCGCCTCGACGGCGCACGAAAGCCCCGACCATCCGGCACCGACGACCGCGAGCTTCATGTCGATGCGAGCGAGCGTGCGAACCGAGGCATGCGAGAAAGCTCAGACACGTCCGAGCGCCTGCACGCGCCAGGCGAGCCAGAATTTGCGCACCGGCGTGAGGCTCACGTGCTGACTGAGCACCTGGAAGCCGTCGCGCTCGATCTCGCGCAGCAGGGTGCGATAGATGCTGGCCATCATCAGGCCGGGTTTCTGGCTGCGCCGGTCGACGGCCGGCAGCAGCGCCAGCGCTTCATCGTAGACCCGGTGTGCACGCGCGGCCTGGAACTTCATCAGCGCGACGAAGCGTTCGGAGTGCAGGCGGTTGAGCACTTCGTGCGCCTTAACGTCGAACTGCTGCAGTTCGTTGACGGGCAGGTAGATGCGTCCGAGCAGCGCGTCTTCGCCGACATCGCGAATGATGTTGGTGAGCTGCAGCGCGAGGCCCAGCTTGTGCGCATAGGCGGTGGTCTGCGGATCGGCCTGGCCGAAGATGCCGGCGGCCACCTCGCCGACGACGCCCGCGACCAGATGGCAGTAGCGCTGCAGGCCGGGAAAGTCGAGGTATCGCGTCTGGTCGAGGTCCATCTGGCAGCCGTCGATCACCTGCAGCAGCTGGCTCGCCTCGATGCCGTGTTCGCGTGCGAGCGGCATCAGCGCCTGCATCACCGGATGGTGCGGCTGCCCGGCGAAAGCCTGGGCGACCTCGCTGCGCCACCAGGCCAGCTTCGTTGCCGCCACGCCCGGATCGCGCACCTCGTCGACCACGTCGTCGACCTCGCGGCAGAACGCATAGAACGCGGTGATCGCGGCGCGGCGCGGCTTGGGAAGGAACAGGAACGCGTAATAGAAGCTGCTGCCCGATGCGGCAGCCTTGTCCTGCACATACTGGTCTGGCGTCATCGAGGGCGGCGGATTCGCTTCGTTTTCATGCGCCCGATTGTCTCTGCATCCGGAGCGCCCGCCATGCGAGGCGCGGCGCATCGCTCGCGCCGATGGTGGGGCGATGCGAGAAGGTGTCGAACCCCACTGCATCGATCTTGTCGAGGATGCGCAGGCCGCCTTGGACGACCAGGCGCAGCTCCCAGCCGATGCGCCCCGGCAGGCGGTGCGCCAGCGGCGCGCCCTGCGCCATCAGGGCCCGCGCCCAGGCGACTTCGTCGGCCATCAATGCGAGCGCATGCGCGGAAGGTGGCGTCGCGCCGAGCGGACGGAACGCGTCGAGGTCCGCCGGTGTCAGTCCATGGGCCGCAAGATCGGCCAGTGGCAGGTAGAGACGTCCGCGCGGAAGGTCGACGCTCGGGTCCTGCCAGAAATTGATCAGCTGCAACGCGCTGCAGATGGCATCGCTCTGCCGAAGCGCCTCTTCATCCGCGATGCCGTAGAGATGCAGCAGCAGACGGCCGACCGGATTCGCCGACCTCGAGCAGTAGTCGAGCAGTTCGGCCCGGTCGCGGTAGGTGCCGCCGTCGCGTGTCTTTTCGATATCCTGCATGAAAGCGGACAGCAGATCGGCCAGCAGCGTCTCGGGCAGGCCGAAATCGGCGATCGCGGTCGATAGCGGCCCGAACACCTCGGGCCAGCGTGCAGAGGCCGCTCGCCCGGCGGCGACGGAAGCCAGGTTCGCGCGATATGCCGTCAGGTCGGCCAGGCGCGCTTGGGCAGACGCATCGCCCTCGTCGGCGATGTCGTCGGCGGTTCGTGCGAAGCCGTAGATGGCGGCGATTGGTGGGCGCAGTCGCGGCGGGCAAAGCCAGGAGGCGACGGGAAAGTTCTCGTAGTGTTCAGGCACGGCGGCGATTGTCCGTGAGCCGCATGTCGTAGACCGGCACCATGCTCGCCGTTCCGCCATGCTGAATCCAATGTATGAAGTCTTTTGCGAAACCGCCGGAAAGCGCGGGCCCGATGGACGCCGCGATCGGCGTGGTGTTCGGCGACATCGGTACCTCGCCGCTGTATGCGTTCAAGAAAAAGCTGAATCCGGAGCATGGCCTCGCCTTCACGCCGGAGGCCGTGCTGCGCGCCGACCATGACGGCGAGGGTGTGCTGAATCCAGGTCTGGAGCGCTACGTGATCCCGATCGCCGTCGTCATCCTCGTGATGCTGTTCCTGGTCCGGCGCAAGGGCACGGCGGCGGTCGGCAAGGTGTTCGGGCCGGTGATGGTGCTGTGGTTCCTGCTGCTTGCCGTGGAAGCCGCCGCGCAGGTGTGGCGGCAGCCTCAGGTGCTGGCGCCGCTCGACCCGCGACACGCGTTCGGGTTCCTGTTCACGCACCGCGCGCAGGCGCTGCCGGTGGCCGGGTTCGGTCGTTCTCGCGTTCACCGGCGGCGAGGCCTTGTATGCCGACATGGGGCATTTCGGCGCGCGGCCGATCCGGCTGGCTTGGACATTCGTCGCGCTGCCGGACCTGGTGCTCGATTATTTCAGGCAGGGCGCGCTGGTACTGGGCAATCCGTAAGCCATCGACACCCCGTTCCTGCGGTTGTTTCCGTTCTGGAGCGTGCTGCCGATGGTGGTGCTGGCCGCGATGGCTAAGGGTGATCGCGTCGCAGGCGGTGATCTCCGGCGCTTTCGCGCTTACCGCGCAGGCGATGCGCATGGGCTACCTGCCGCGCATGCGCGTGGTCCAGACGTCGGACGACGCCATCGGCCAGATCTACGTGCCTGCGATCAACTGGACGCTGATGGCCGGCGTATTGCTGCGGGTGCTGGGGCTTCGCGGTTGTAGCGCCCTGTCGGCGGCCTAAGACATCGCGGTATCGATCACGATGGTCACGACGACGCTGCTGGCGGGCATGGTGGCGTACGGCCTCTGGCGCTGGTACCGGATCGCGGTGGTGATGGTCGGTGTCGTGCTGTTCTCGGTCGTCGGTTCGTCGAGTCGCTGGCGATCCACATGCCGCACCGCGTGCGCGGCATGGCGGTGTTCCCGAGCGACGACGTCGAATCGGTCCCGTATGCGCTGTTGCACGACCTCAAGCACAACCAGGTGCTGCACGACCGGATGATCGTGCTCAAGGTACTGCCGTGCGACATGCCACGGGTGGACGCCAGCTTGCGCATCGAATCCGAGTCGTTGGACAACGGCGTCTGGACCGTGATCGCACGGCATGGTTTCGTCGAGCGCCCGGACGTGCCGGAGTTCATCCGCTCTTTCGCCTACCCGCGCGGCCTGGCGTGCGATGCGATGACGACGTCCTACTTCACGTCCCGCGCGTCGGTCGTCGTCGGGCATCTGCCGCGGATGAACCCGCTGCGGCAGGCGCTCTTCATCTGGATGCAGCGCAATGCGAGTCGCGCCTCCGATTGCTTTCTGCGGCCTGGCAACTGC
The DNA here is from genome assembly GCA_050954325.1 of Janthinobacterium lividum. Lineage (GTDB taxonomy): Bacteria > Pseudomonadota > Gammaproteobacteria > Burkholderiales > Burkholderiaceae_C > Variovorax. The sequence continues at coordinate 405,430 of JBPBPG010000002.1, forward strand.
GTGGTCGAACTCGGTCAACGGACCTGAGCACGCGAGCAGAGCGGCAGTACCTTGGCCGTAATTGACACCATTTCTAGTTTGACCTAGATTACTAACCGCCTGGTCAGTAATGTGCCGCAAGTTTTCCCGAGGTCGTCTTCATGTTCGCGTTGCCCTTCGTTCGCGCCGTTTCCGCTGGTCGCGACCTCATCGTTCCCGGCGTGCTGGCAGCGCTGGCGGTGGTCGGTCTCGCAGGCTGTTCCCGGCTAGCGCCGCCCGAGGAGCCGTTGCGGGCCGTGAAGGTGTTCGCGGTCGGTTTCGGTACGTTCGACACGGCACCCGAATTCTCGGGCGAGGTCCGCGCGCGTGTCGAGTCGCAGCTGGGCTTCCGGGTCGCCGGAAAAATCCTGCGGCGGCAGGCCGGTCTGGGCCAGCACGTGAAGGCCGGCGAAGTGCTGGCCCAGCTCGATCCGCAGGACTACCGGCTCGCAGCCGATGCGTCGCGTGCGCAGCAGGCGTCCGCGCTCACCGGCCGCGATCTCGCCGCGGCCGATCTCAAGCGCTACCGGGAACTCCGGGAGCAGAACTTCATCAGCGGGGCCGAGCTCGAGCGCCGCGAGTCGACCTTCAAGTCCGCGCAGGCGCAGTTCCAGCAGGCCCAGGCGCAACTGGCCTCGCAGGGCAACCAGGCCGGCTACACCACGCTGGTGTCCGACGTGGCGGGCATCGTCACCTCGGTCGATGCCGAGCCGGGCCAGGTGGTCTCCGCCGGCACGCCGGTGGTGCGGCTGGCCCAGGACGGCGCGCGCGACGTCGTCTTCGCGGTGCCGGAAGACCGTGCGGCGCTGGTCAAGCCGGGTTCGGCCGTGACGGTGCGCGGATGGGCCGGCGGCAACGTCCTGAAAGGCACCGTGCGCGAAGTCGCCGGCAGTGCCGACCCGGTGACACGTACCTATGTCGTCAAGGTGGCGATCGACGCGGCGACCGCACCGGCCCTGGGCTCGACCGTGTACGCAAGTCCCGAGGCACTGTCGCGGACCGGCGCTCCCGTGCTCAAGCTGCCGACCAGCGCCTTGCGTCAGGAAGGTGCCGGCAGCGCGGTCTGGGTGCTTGACAAGGCGGCGATGACGGTCCGTTCGCAGCCGGTGCAGGTGGCGACAGCCGACGGCAACCAGGCCGTGATCGCCGCCGGCTTGACGCCGGGCGATCTGGTGGTCGTGGCCGGCGTGCACGTGCTGTCGCCGGGACAGAAGGTGTCGATTTTCCAGGACCGTACGACGCCCGCCGCCCCCGCAGCCGCGGTCGCGCGTTGAGGGCGCCGCGATGAGCACGCCCCCGTCCGCGCCGACCCGAGGCGGTTTCAACCTGTCGAAATGGGCACTCGACCACGCGGCGCTCACCCGCTACCTGATGGTCGCGCTGATGGTGCTCGGCTTCGCCGCGTACTTCCAGCTCGGTCAGGACGAGGATCCGCCGTTCACGTTCCGCGTGATGGCGGTGCGCACCCTGTGGCCGGGCGCGACGGCACAGCAGGTGGCCGAGCAGGTGACCGACAAGCTGGAGCGCACGCTGCAGGAAGTGCCTTACGCCTACCGCATCCGCAGCTATTCGAAACCCGGCGAGTCCCAGATCATTTTCGAGATCAAGGATTCTTCGAAGGCCAGCGAGGTGGCCGGCGTCTGGTACACGGTGCGCAAGAAGCTCGGCGACATTCGAGCGACGCTCCCCGGCGGCGTGCTGGGGCCGTTCTTCAACGACGAGTTCGGCGATGTCTACGGCGTTATCTATGCGCTGGAGACCGACGGCTTCAGCCAGGCCGAGATCAAGACCTTCGCGGACCAAGTCCGCCAGGGTCTGCTGCGCGTCAAGGACGTCGCCAAGGTCGAGCAGTTCGGGCTGCAGGACGAGAAGATCTACATCGAGGTCTCGCAGAAGCGGGTCGCGCAGCTCGGGCTGGACTTCAACGCGGTGCTCCAGCAGATCGGCGCGCAGAACGCGGTCGAGAGCGCCGGCGCGATCCAGTCGCCGCTGGACGTGGTGCAGGTGCGCGTGGCCGGCCAGTTCACCGACGTCGAACAGCTGCGCGCGATGCCGATCCGCGGCAGTTCGGGCAACCAGCTGCGCCTGGGCGACATCGCCGACATCCGCCGCGGGCTGGTCGATCCGCCGGTGACCAAGGTGCGTCACCAGGGCCGCGAAGTCGTCGCACTGGGTGTCTCGATGGCGAAGGGGGGCGACATCATCGCGCTGGGCAAGGCGCTGCGTGTGGCGGTGGCGGATATCGGCAAGGGATTGCCTGCCGGAGCGAGCCTCGTGCAGGTGCAAGACCAACCGGTGGCCGTCGCCACGTCGGTCAACGAGTTCATCCACGTGCTGGTCGAGGCCGTCGCCATCGTGCTGGCGGTGAGCTTCGTCGCGTTGGGGCTGCACAAGGGCGGGCGCCTGGGCTGGCACATCGATATCCGGCCGGGCCTAGTGGTGGCCATCACGATCCCGCTGGTGCTGGCCGTAACCTTTCTGGCCATGAACTACTTCGGCATCGGGCTGCACAAGGTGTCGCTCGGCTCGCTGATCATCGCGCTCGGTTTGCTGGTGGACGACGCGATCATCGCGGTGGAGATGATGGTGCGCAAGATGGAGGAAGGCTACGACAAGGTGCGCGCGGCCACCTTCGCCTACGACGTCACCGCCAAGCCGATGCTCACCGGCACGCTGATCACCGCCGCCGGCTTCCTGCCGATCGGTCTCGCGAAATCGGTGACCGGGGAATACACCTTCGCGATCTTCGCGGTCACGGTGATCGCGCTGGTGCTGTCGTGGATCGTGTCGGTCTATTTCGTGCCGTACCTCGGCACGCTGCTGCTCAAGGTGAAGTCGCACGATCCCGACGCGCCGGCGCACGAGCTGTTCGACTCGCGCTTCTACAACGGTTTTCGGCGCACAGTGAACTGGTGCATTTCGCACCGCTGGCTGACCATCGGCGCGACGGTCGCGATCTTCGGGCTCGGCATCGTCGGCATGGGGCGCGTGCAGCAGCAGTTCTTCCCGGATTCGAGCCGGCCGGAAATCATGGTCGAGCTCTGGCTGCCCGAAGGCACTTCTTTCACCGCCAATGAGGAGGTTGCGAAACGCGTCGAACAGCGGCTGATGACCGAAGACGCGGTGGCCACGGTCAGCACCTGGGTCGGCAACGGCGTGCCGCGTTTCTATCTGCCGCTCGACCAGATCTTTCCGCAGAACAACGTGTCGCAGATGATCGTGCTGGCCAAGGACCTGAAGCAGCGCGAGGCGCTGCGCAAGCGCCTGCCGGAAATCCTGGCGCGGGAATTTCCGGAAGTGCGCGGCCGCGCGAAGCTTCTGCCCAACGGCCCGCCGGTGGCCTACCCGGTGCAGTTCCGCGTGATCGGCACCGATCCGATCGAGCTGCGCCGGCGTGCCGACGAAGTCAAGGTCGCGATGCGCGCCAACACCAGCCTGCGCGGCGTCAACGACAACTGGAACGAGGCAGTGAAGGTCGTGCGGCTGGAGGTCGATCAGGCCAAGGCGCGGGCCCTGGGCGTTACCAGCCAGGCCATCGCGCAGGCCGCACGCACGATGTTCAGCGGCACGACCGTCGGTCAGTACCGCGAGAACGACCGCATGATCGACATCGTGCTGCGCCAGGTGCCGGACGAGCGCGAAGCGATCTCCGACATCGGCAACGCCTACCTGCCGACGACGTCCGGCCGGTCGATCCCGCTCACGCAGATCGCCCGTCCGGTCTTCACTTGGGAGCCCGGCGTGATGTGGCGCCAGAACCGCGACTACGCGATCACCGTGCAAGGCGACCTCGCCGAGGGTCTTCAGGGCGCGACCGTGACATCGCAACTGCTGCCGCGACTGCGCGAGCTCGAAGCCCGGTGGCATGCCGAAGGCAGCGGTGCCTATCGCATCGAGGTAGCTGGCGCGGTCGAGGAAAGCAGCAAGGGCTCGACATCGATCGTCGCGGGCATTCCGATCATGCTGTTCTTCGTGTTCACGCTCCTCATGCTGCAGCTGCACAGTTTCAGTCGCGCGTTGCTGGTCTTCATGACCGGGCCGCTGGGCATCGCCGGTGTTGCTGCGGCGCTTCTGCTGCTGGATCGCCCGTTCGGATTCGTGGCTTTGCTGGGTGTGATTGCGCTGATGGGCATGATCCAGCGCAATTCGGTGATCCTTATCGACCAGATCGAGAGCGACCGTGCTGCGGGCGTACCTGCCTGGGACGCCATCGTCGAGTCGGCGGTCCGGCGCCTGCGGCCGATCGTGTTGACCGCGGCGGCCGCCGTGCTGGCGATGATTCCGCTATCGCGAAGCGTGTTCTGGGGGCCGATGGCGGTGGCGATCATGGGTGGCCTGATCGTGGCCACGGTCCTGACGCTTCTGGCGCTACCGGCGATGTACGCAGCCGCATTTCGTGTCAGGCGCGAGGCATGGGTGCTGCGAAGCTCATCTTCGGCGCTCGAGGCACCAATTCCCGCCTTGCAAAATAGGTAAAATCATCGATGTGCGACCGTGGCGTAATTGGTAGCCGCAACAGGTTTAGGTCCTGTCGAGCGCAAGCTTGTGCCAGTTCGAGTCTGGCCGGTCGCACCACTTCTGTCCAATGTCATCGGCTCGGGTACGAACGACCTCGGCGGACGACGATTAAAACCAATCCAAAAGCCACCAGGCATCGAACTCTTTGCGGTCATGAGTTCATGCGGACCACCTGACCATGAACATCGTTTTTAACGTCAATCCGCTGGGCCTCGAGGGCTTGGGCGCTACAGTCACGTCGATGGTTCGAAACTGTACGGACAGTTCTCGTCTTGTTCTGAATTTCCTTTGTTCGGACTTGTCCGGCGTCGACAAATCCAACATCGTCAAGTCTTTGGCCGACGCGGGTTTTTCAGGGCAGACGAAATTCATCGATTTCGATGCCGAGAAGGAATTTGGAAATCTGCGTTCGCTCCACGGGGATTGGACCGCATACGGTCGCTTGTTGATTCCCGACGTCATCGCTGCCGACCGTGTGCTCTACCTGGATGCGGACCTGTCAATCAATCTCGACGTGCTCGAGCTGGAAAAAACGGTCGATCTCGACGGGCATTTCCTGGCTGCCGTGGCCGGTACGACGTTGAAATGGGCGCTGGATGGCGAATTTCTGAAAAAAAGCGCCGGTATGGACGACGACATGCCGTATTTCAATTCCGGTGTGGTCTATTTCAATACGCAAGCCTGCCGTCTGGACGGAGCCGCCGCGAAATGGCGCGAATTCGCGGCGTTGAACCGTGACGGACTGGTGTCGCATGACCAGACGGTGCTGAACGCCTATGTCAAAGGCGATTTCGTTCGCCTGGAGTCGCGCTATAACGTTCCGTGGGTCGCTGGAAACGATGCCTTGGAGCCCACCGACAATGCCATCGTGCACTTCATCGGAGCACCCAAGCCTTGGGATCTGTCGGGACGCTGGCTGCATCGCGGTCACGCACACTGGACTCGGCATCAATCGTCGTTCTGGAATAACGCATACGGCAGATTGACCATCGGCAAGCTTTTCAGGACTTGGAAAATTCGCCGCTCGATCATCAAGGTGATCATGTGGAAGATGAAGCCTGCAAAGGGCCCGAAATAGTTTTCCAGCTTTCGATGTTCCGCAAGCACACCGTCTGCGCTGTTCGCCTTCGATAGAAATCTTCGGGCACTTGAAAGTGCAGGCATCATCCGTGGCTTGATGAGCCCGCGTCGCAGCGAGATCGAAGCGAGCTGTTCCGTTTCATGGTTCCGACTCTCGTCGATCAATACGAATTTCGACCGGCTGCACATGCCGGGTTCGTCCTCCGGTGCTCGACGGTCGTGCAAAAGACATGCCTGGAGCATGGATGGACGTTGCATCGCTACATGTTTCTATGCTCGCAAGACGAGCAATCGGCTTCGGGCCGAAACCCTATAATCCAAGGCTTTGGTCGGTGAGAACGACTTCGTTACCGGAGCGCTTGCCAACGTACGGATCCGCACAGGTCGGGCCGGCAAGCATGTTCGCGAGCGCTTCCCGGACCGAGTCGGTCCCACGCACCAGCCCCATCTCCTGAGGAAAACAAATGACCGTGAACGTTGAAACCCTCGAAAAGCTCGAGCGCAAGATCACCCTGACCTTGCCGGTCGGCATCATCCAGTCGGAAGTGGATTCGCGTCTGAAGAAGCTGGCGCGGACTGTGAAGATGGATGGTTTCCGTCCCGGCAAGGTGCCGATGAACGTCGTCAGTCAGCGCTATGGTTATTCGGTGCATTTCGAGGTCATGAACGACAAGGTCGGCGAGGCCTTTTCCAGGGCTGCCAACGAGGCCAAGCTTCGTGTTGCCGGCCAGCCGCGTATCACCGAAAAGGAAGAGTCGGCCGCAGGCGAGATGGCCTTCGACGCGATTTTCGAGGTTTTTCCGGAAGTCAAGCTCAATGACCTGTCGTCGGCGGAAGTCGAACGCGTGACGGCCGAGGTCAGCGACGAAGCCATCGACAAGACCCTCGACATCCTGCGCAAGCAGCGCCGCACCTTTGCACAGCGCGCACAAGATGCCGCCGCCGAGGAATCCGACCGCGTGACGGTCGATTTCGAAGGCAAGATCGACGGCGAGACCTTCCAGGGCGGGAAGGCAGAAGATTTTCAGTTCGTCATCGGCGAAGGCCAGATGCTCAAGGAGTTCGAGGACGCAGTCCGTGGCCTGAAGTCCGGCGACAGCCGCACCTTTCCGTTGTCGTTCCCCGAGGACTATCACGGCAAGGAAGTTGCCGGAAAGCAGGCCGACTTCATGGTCACCGTGAAGAAGATCGAGGCTTCGCATCTGCCTGAAGTCAACGAACAACTTGCCAAGTCGCTCGGGATCGAGGAGGCGACGGTCGAAGGCCTGCGCGCCGACATCAAGCGCAATCTCGAGCGCGAGGTGAAGTTCCGCCTGCTCGCGCGCAACAAGAACGCGGTCATGGACACACTCATCGCAAATGCGGAACTCGATCTGCCCAATGCCAGCGTGCAGTCTGAAGTCGAACGCATGATCGAAGGCGCACGTGCCGAACTCAAGCAGCGCGGTATCAAGGACGCAGACAAGGCGCCGATCCCTGAAGAAGTCTTCCGTCCGCAGGCAGAACGCCGCGTGCGACTGGGCCTGGTCGTTGCCGAACTGGTGCGTGCCAACGAACTGCAAGCCAAGCCCGACCAGATCAAGACGCATATCGACGAACTGGCCGGAAGCTACGAAAAGCCGGCAGACGTCGTTCGCTGGTACTTCAGCGACAACCGTCGACTTGCAGAAGTCGAGGCTGTCGTGATTGAGAACAACGTGACCGAGTTCGTGCTAGGCAAGGCGAAAGTCGCAGAAAAGTCTGTCTCCTTCGACGAACTGATGGCGCAGCCGCAACAAGGCTGACCGCACGAGCTTCGGTGGGCTTGTGCTTTGAGTGCAAGCCCCAAGGTTCTCCGGGTACGGAATAGAAATCTCTGGGAAAACACTTATGAGCGCACAGGAAATTCAGGGTCTCGGCATGGTTCCGATGGTCATCGAGCAGTCCGGCCGCGGCGAGCGGTCCTACGACATCTACTCGCGGCTTCTCAAGGAACGCGTGATTTTTCTCGTGGGCGAAGTCAACGATCAGACTGCCAATCTGGTCGTCGCACAGTTGCTGTTTCTGGAAAGCGAAAATCCCGACAAGGACATTTCGTTCTATATCAATTCTCCCGGCGGCAGCGTAAGTGCCGGTATGGCGATCTACGACACCATGCAGTTCATCAAGCCTGCCGTTTCGACGCTCTGTATAGGGTTCGCCGCGAGCATGGGAGCATTTCTACTGGCAGCGGGCGAGAAGGGCAAGCGCTTTTCGCTGCCCAATTCGAAAGTCATGATTCACCAGGTACTCGGCGGGGCACGTGGCCAGGCGACGGACATTGAAATTCACGCGCGAGACATCCTTCGCACGAAGGACCAGATGAATCGCATTTTGGCTGAACGGACCGGTCAGCCGCTCGAGAAGGTCGCACGCGATACCGAGCGCGACTATTTTCTGACTGCAGACGAATCCAAGGATTACGGTCTGATCGATCAGGTCATTGCGAAGCGCAGCTGATTCGCGAACTGCATGAACGAGGATGGCACGCCTGCCGCGTGGCATTCCGAGTTCGGCACCGACGGCGTTTTCCGTGTGGAAAACGCCGTTTTTGTTCAGGGAGGCAACTCCCGGTCTTCGCTATCATTGTTGAATCCAGTTACGAGGGTTTCAGTCCATGGCCGAGAAAAAAGGCTCTTCAAGCGAAAAAACGCTCTACTGCTCCTTTTGTGGAAAGAGCCAGCACGAAGTCAAGAAGTTGATCGCTGGTCCGTCGGTGTTCATCTGCGACGAGTGCATCGATCTTTGCAACGAGATCATCCGCGACGAAATGCCTGCGGACGACGAGGTGCGCGATCCGCGCAGCGATCTGCCGACGCCACTTGAGATCAAGACAAATCTTGATAATTATGTGATAGGGCAAGAGCCTGCGAAGCGGATGCTCGCAGTAGCGGTTTACAACCATTACAAGCGTTTGCGACACAAAGAAAAGTCGAAGGGCGAGGACGTCGAACTGAGCAAGAGCAATATTTTGCTGATCGGTCCGACGGGTTCCGGCAAGACGCTTCTGGCGCAGACGCTTGCGCGGATGCTCGACGTGCCTTTCGTGATGGCCGATGCGACCACGCTCACCGAAGCCGGATACGTCGGCGAAGATGTCGAGAACATCATCCAGAAGCTGTTGCAGAGTTGCAATTACGAGGTCGAGCGCGCACAGCGCGGCATTGTCTACATCGACGAAATCGACAAGATTTCGCGCAAGTCGGACAATCCGTCCATTACGCGCGATGTGTCGGGCGAGGGTGTTCAGCAAGCTTTGCTGAAGCTGATCGAAGGCACGATGGCCAGCGTGCCGCCGCAGGGAGGGCGCAAGCATCCGAATCAGGATTTTCTCCAGATCGATACGACCAACATCCTTTTCATTTGTGGCGGTGCTTTTGCCGGGTTGGAGAAGGTGATCGAGAACCGCACGGAGGCATCCGGGATCGGCTTCGGTGCTTCGGTGCGTAGCAAGGCACAACGTAGCCTCACCGACGTTTTTCGCGAGGTCGAGCCGGAGGATTTGATCAAGTTCGGACTCATCCCCGAACTGGTCGGGCGCATGCCGGTCGTCGCATCGTTGGCCGAGTTGAGCGAGGACACACTGGTCAAGATCCTCACCGAGCCGAAGAACGCCGTCGTCAAGCAGTTCGTCAAGCTGCTGCAGATGGAAGGCGTCGATTTGGAGATCCGGCCCGGCGCGCTCAAGGCCATCGCCCGCAAGGCACTGGCGCGCAAGACCGGTGCGCGTGGACTGCGGTCGATCCTGGAACAATCGCTGATCGACACGATGTTTGAATTGCCGAACGCCACCAACGTTGACAAAGTGGTCGTCGAAGAGTCGACCATCGAGGAAAACAAGCCTCCGCTGCTCGTATATCGTGAAGCGGCCAAGAAAGCGTAGTGCTGCCTGCAACCTCGGCTGCATTCCCGATGAACGCGCCGCACGGACTTGAATTCCGTGCGGCGCGTTCCATCTTCGACTGAATACTTAGAGGATTCGCATGTCCGGCCACACCCCTTTGCCCCTTGACGCCATCGACTTGCCGCTGCTACCGCTGCGCGACGTCGTGGTGTTCCCCCATATGGTGATTCCGCTTTTCGTGGGACGTCCGAAAAGCATCAAGGCGCTCGAACTCGCGATGGAAGCCGAGCGCCGCATCATGCTCGTCGCCCAGAAGGCTGCGGCCAAGGACGAGCCGTCGGTCGAGGACATGTTCGAGGTCGGTTGCGTCTCGACCATCCTGCAGATGCTCAAGCTTCCCGACGGCACCGTCAAGGTACTGGTCGAGGGACAGCAGCGTGCGCGCGTCAACAGCATCCACGACAGCGAGACGCATTTCACGGCCAACGTCGTGCCGCTGCAGGCTCCCGACGCCGCGAGCCAGAAGAGCACCGAAATCGAGGCGCTGCGCCGGGCGGTGATGCAGCAGTTCGATCAGTACGTCAAACTGAACAAGAAGATTCCTCCGGAGATCCTCACGTCGATCTCCAGCATCGACGATCCTGGCCGCCTTGCCGACACCATCGCTGCGCACCTGCCGCTCAAGCTCGACAACAAGCAGGGCGTTCTGGACCTCGACGAGGTCAAGGCGCGTCTCGAAAACCTGTTCGGTCAGCTCGAACGCGAAGTCGACATCCTGAACGTCGACAAGAAGATCCGCGGCCGTGTGAAGCGGCAGATGGAGAAGAACCAGCGCGACTTCTATCTGAACGAGCAGGTCAAGGCCATCCAGAAGGAACTCGGCGAGGGCGAAGACGGCGCGGACATCGAGGAGATCGAGAAGAAGATTAAGCTCGCGAAGATGCCCAAGGAAGCGCTCAAGAAGGCCGAGAGCGAACTCAAGAAGCTCAAGCTGATGTCGCCGATGTCGGCCGAGGCGACAGTGGTGCGCAACTACATCGACGTGCTGATCGGCTTGCCGTGGAGCAAGAAGACCAAGATCAAGCACGACTTGCCGAACGCCGAGGCGGTACTCGACGAGGACCATTACGGACTGGACAAGGTCAAGGACCGCATCCTGGAGTACCTTGCGGTGCAGCAGCGCGTCGACAAGGTCAAAGCGCCGATCCTGTGCCTGGTCGGCCCGCCGGGCGTGGGCAAGACGTCGCTGGGCCAGTCGATCGCCAAGGCGACGGGGCGCAAATACACGCGCATGGCGCTGGGCGGCATGCGCGACGAAGCGGAGATTCGCGGCCATCGCCGTACCTACATCGGCGCGTTGCCGGGCAAGGTGCTGCAAAGTCTGAACAAGATCGGCACGCGCAATCCGTTGTTCCTGCTCGACGAGATCGATAAGCTCGGTACGGACTTCCGTGGCGATCCGTCAAGCGCGTTGTTGGAAGTTCTCGATCCCGAGCAGAACCACACCTTCGGTGATCACTACGTAGAAGTCGATTTCGACCTCAGCGACGTGATGTTCGTCGCGACCTCGAATTCGATGAACATTCCGTCTGCGTTGCTGGACCGGATGGAAGTCATTCGCCTGTCCGGCTACACGGAAGACGAGAAGACGCACATCGCGCTGAAATACCTGCTGCCCAAGCAGATGAAGAACAACGGCGTGAAGGACGAGGAACTGCTGATCACCGAGGAAGCGGTACGCGATATCGTGCGCTATTACACGCGCGAAGCGGGCGTGCGTTCGTTGGAGCGCGAACTCTCGAAAATCTGTCGCAAGGTGGTCAAGGGTCTGCTGCTGAAGAAGATGACGCCCAAGGTGACGGTCGACGGATCGAATCTGAACGATTTCCTCGGTGTTCGCAAGTACACCTTCGGTCTCGCCGAGAAGCAGAACCAAGTCGGACAGGTCGTCGGCCTCGCGTGGACGGAAGTCGGCGGCGATCTGCTCACGATCGAGGCGGTGGCCATGCCGGGCAAGGGCGTGATAAGTCGCACCGGTTCGCTCGGCGATGTGATGAAGGAGTCGGTCGAAGCTGCGCGCACGGTGGTGCGCAGCCGCGCGCGGCGTCTGGGCATCCGCGACGACGTCTTCGAGAAGCGCGACATCCACATCCACGTGCCGGATGGCGCGACGCCCAAGGACGGTCCGAGCGCAGGCGCTGCGATGACCACCGCGTTCGTTTCGGCATTGACCGGTATCCCGGTGCGCGGCGACGTCGCGATGACAGGCGAGATCACGTTGCGCGGCGAAGTCACCGCGATCGGCGGACTCAAGGAAAAGCTGTTGGCTGCGCTGCGCGGTGGTATCAAGACCGTGCTGATTCCCGAAGAAAATGCCAAGGACCTGCAGGACATTCCGGAGAACGTGAAGAACGGACTGGAAATCGTTCCTGTGAAGTGGATAGACAAGGTGTTGGAGCTGGCGCTGGAAAAGATGCCGACGCCGTTGTCCGACGAGGAGGTTGCCGCCTCTGCAGCTGCAGTAGCGGAACTGTCGAGACAGCGTGCTGCACAGCCGCCCGAAGGTTCGATCAAGCACTGATAGCGCTCGACTTGCCTGGACGGTTGAACTCGGTATATAATCCAAGGCTTGAATCGCGGGATTAGCTCAGTTGGTAGAGCGCAACCTTGCCAAGGTTGAGGTCGAGAGTTCGAGTCTCTTATCCCGCTCCAGATTTGAAGAATAGGACCTTTGCGGTCCTATTTTTTCATCGATGCATTCGCGATGCATCCTGTCAGCGGTAGTGTGTTTGTGGATAACGGCGCGATAGCAAAGCGGTTATGCAACGGATTGCAAATCCGTGTAGCCCGGTTCGACTCCGGGTCGCGCCTCCAATATCCACGCGGGTTTTCAGTTCGCAGATTGAGAAATTTGCGGCGGGGTCAGGTAAATTCTTGACCATCACGCCACTTTCTTTCCGACCCTAAATATTGCTGTTTCCAAGTGCGCCTGCTCAAAGTGCGCGTACCGCTTCGTCGACTGTGCGGACCGGTGGCCGAGCACCGCGCCGACGGTGTGCAGGCTTGCACCAGCAGAGACCATTGCCGTCGCAGCCGAATGACGGAGGTCATGGAAATGCAGACCCGGCATGCCGACGGCAATGCGTGCCTTATTGAAATGGTAGTGCTGGGCGAACTTGGTTCGACTGTCCTTGCCGACGTACCTTCGAATGCTGGGATGGATCGGAACGATGCGACCGTCGCCGTTCTTCGTGTCCGGCAACACGAACGCAGTACCGACAACCGTAGCCCTGCGGATCTCGCCAGCGCGCATGCCGCTGTAGAACGCCAGCAGGATAGCGATGCGCGTCTGCGGGTCCTTGCAGGCCCTGGCCAGCGTCAGAACCTCCTTGCGTGTCAGGAACACCTTTCGTTCGTTGCGCACCTCTGGCACGGTCACGCGCGCTGCTGGGTCATGTAGCCCCATGCCGGCCATCTTCCAGGCGTACCGGCATGCCGCAGTGAGATACCGAATCCGATTTTTCACGGTGGCCGGCGCCAAGGGTGTCACTCCGTCTTCCTTGCGTGCGTCGCGGCGAAACGCTGCGCACACCGCAGGCAACGAAGACAGGGGCTTTCCTTCGAAAAACGGCAGCATCAGCGCGAGATCGCGCGCTGTGCCCATGGCGTGCTTCAGCTGCGGCACCCGCTCTTTCAGGTAGATCCCGACTGCCTCGTCGATCGTGTGCTCTGCGCCGCCGACACTCTGCGCTAATGCGTAGAGCCGTCCCGACTCTTTGCGATCGAATTCGTCGGCTTGGGCTTGATTCCAAGAGCGAGGAAGGACTTTCTGAGCGCGGACGCGGCGCCCGTCGATACGACGGCTGAACTCAAAGACGAAGCGACCGCTTGCCTTATCACGGTAGACCGACATTTTGCTTTGTACTCCAGCACGTCTTCGCGCTCGAAAATCACCCGGCGACCGACGCGGTAGCAGGGCAGGGGGCCGGCCGGAGCGGCCAGACTGTACATGGTGCGCGGCGCGATGCCGAGCAGGGCGCACGCCTCTTTGACAGATAGGCTCACGGTGCTTCCTTTCCTGCAGCCTCGGTCCGTGCTGCAAACTTCGTCCGTTTAAATGCGCGCTCGTCCCACCGACGCGACCACATCACCCCATTGCGAAAGCGCCAGAAGCGTGGCTGACGACGCTGGACCCCTTCGCTGTGCCAAATGATCGATGTAACGCACTCGCCGTGGGGCAGTTCGACAATGCGGTGGATGCTTCTCGCGCCGACCCGGTGCGAGGTTCCAGGCTCGCGATGCACCAGCCGAGATGACCAGCCATCCTTCCCGCGACGCCACACCTCCTCGATGTAGCCGCCGGCCAAGATGTTCGTCGTGAACGAAAAGGGATGGTCGTGCGGATCGCCCACGTCCGGCCCCTTGAAGTGGTGCAGCGTGATCGCGAACTTGCCGATCTGCATGTGCAGCTTCCCGAACTGCTCGCTCATGGTCTCGGTGCGGATCATTGCGTCCCTCCCGATGCCTTGGTGCTGGCTGCAATGGCTGCGTCGATGGCCGTGCGGATGTCGTTGTTCACGGCCACATGCAGACCGCCAACGCGGAACCGCATGGGATAAAAGTCGCCCATACCGGGCACTATTTCGACGGTCGTGATGTTGCTCTGCAAGTAGTCGAGCCGCACTGTGTCCTCGCTCGGCGCTGCTGGTGCGGGCTGGCTCTCGACATCCGGCGGATAGTGCGCCCACAACGGGGTTTTGTGCGGCAACCGTTGCCATGCATCGGCGTCACGCAGGATCACGCATCCCCTGGTGGCCGAACATTCCGAGCACGTCGTCACCCGGTTGTCTCCTGCCTTCTGGGCCACCGGCCGGGGACGTGCGTCTTTCGCCTTTTTCTGCTCGCGAGCGATGTCCTTGCCACGCTCGACGCCCGCCATGTAGGCGACGGTGAGGTCGGGCTCTTCGTCCGGTGCGGGCTGGCTCGGCTCTACGGCTGCGCGCTCGGGGCGGGGGACTGTCAACTCCAGCTTTTCGACGCTCACCCCGCCAATTTCAAACTCGGCGGACCACGTTCCCTCATCGCCCCAGTCACGCGACTTCAATTCTTCCATGACTTCCGGCAGCATCAGAGTGCCGTCGTCGGCTGCTTGGCTGGCCGAACCGAGCCACTCGCGCACCATGAAGGCGGAAACGCCATCGAGGTCGGTCACCATCTCCGCGATGGGTCTGTCCGACTCGCCCCATGCCCGGCAGAGGTAGCCGTCGATGCTTTTGACAGCGACCGGCGTCTCACCCTCTCCCTGCTTGACTGCGGGCTGGGTAGTCGGTGCGGCATTGAGGGCGAGAACGGCGCGGCAAATTCCGGCGTAGTTCGGCATTTCGTGCGACCCATTCAGGTACACGAAAGGGCGGCAGAACTCGAACCATTCGCGGTCGGTCTTGTCGGCGATTGCGCTGGCTGTCGATGCGGGGGTGTTCATGGTGCCTCCAGGGTTGTCACGTCGCCGTCGAATGCCCAGTCGAGCATGTCGTCGGCCAATTGATCGAGGCCTTTTGGTGGGTCGTTGTTCTCCCGGCCTCCCACGCAGACCTCGACCAGCCGCTCGTCGCTCAGGGCGGCAAGCTGGCGATTCACGTCTGCGATCTGCAGCGTCGTGTATTTCTTGGTGACGAGGAGGAGCATGTCGTAAATCACGAGCCACTCGATGTGATCGCGATTCACCATGCCGTTGTCGTAAGCGATCTCAACGAGAGCACGCTTGAGAGCCGGGTAGGCGTGTACGTTCGGGCAGTTCATGACTTGGCGTCTCCTTGCGGGGAGAGAGCGGCGAGGGCTTTGCGGCCTTGAATCACCGTGTTGTGTTGCTCGCCAAAGTGCAGTGCGTTGTGCTCGGTCAAAGTCCACAGCGCATGTTCGATTGACTCGCTCAGGCTCGGCACCTGTGCTGCGCCCGCCGAGATGGGCTGAGGCTGGAACAGTTCGTCGTAGTCGTCGCTGGCTTCCCACTTGCGCTGCACCTCTTCAACAGCGCCGCTTGGGCAGACTCGATCCAGCCACTTCTCGAAGGCGGATTGAATCTCGCCTTCCGTCGGCTCTGCGGGCACTTGTGCTGCGCCCGCCGATTGAGCGTAGACAACCCCTGCGTTCCATGCTTCGTTGGCGCCAACGCCGTTGCGTCCGGCTATGTGCGTTTCGTTGAGCCATGCTTTAAACGGCTCGGTGACGCTTTGGTCGGTGGAGGCCATGACCTCGCGATGAATCTTCTCGCCAATGCCAGCGATGACGGCTTGGAAGTCGGGCACCTGTGCTGCGCCCAGAGAGGCGCGACCGGCACTCCATGCTTCCTGTGCAGCCATACGAGCCATACGGAAGACGCTTGCGCCCTCGTCATCCTCGTCTTTGGCGGCAGAGAGCACTGCGAACCAAGAAGTGGTCTTGATGTGTGCCTCGAACATTCCGCGCTCATCAGCGCCATTGACCGGCGCACTGTCGGCGCTAGAGGGGTTCGTGCTCATGGCTTGGCTCCTTCGATGTGCTTGAACGACACGGCCCACACCCAGGGATTGGCATCCCATGCGCCGGCGCCGTTGATCTGGTCCCAGAGCTGCGCGTACCACTTGCACGGGTCGTCGCCTTTCGCCATGTTCGGGAACGGGCAGCCTTCGGCCATTGCGTCGCCCCGGCTGATGTCCTGCAGGCGCTCGACGCGCACGTCGGTGATTTCGAGCGTGATGCGGCTGGCCCAGCGGGGAATGTGGATGCTTGGTCGCAGCTTGCCGGCCGACGGAGGCTGGGGAGGGTAGGTAGGCGTTCCCACAACCATCCAGTCGCGGCGCTCGCCGTCGGCCTCAAATTGCAGCGGCGCCCACTCTTTGCGGTAGCCGGCATCGATGCAGCGTTCGCCAACGCGCGATGGACTGTCACCGTCAAAGCTGTCGAGCAGGCGGAAAGCTTCCCTCACCCAAATTCTCTGGCCGGGTTGGCCGTAGGGGCAGGAGTAGGGGTACTCCATGCCATCGTCGCAGGAATGCGATTCGCCATCGTCGCTCTGGTACGGCCACCAGCCGTTGCCAAGGTCGACGAGCACGAAGCTATCTCGCTTACGTGGCATCGCCACTGCGCGCCGCGTCTGCGTCTTCGTGCCGGCCAGCAGCATGCGCACCATCGGCGCGCTGAAAAGGATGGGGCGCTCTCTGTGATTTACGACTGTCGTCATACTGACCCCTTTGAATGCGAGTTGCCATGCGAACCAATCAATACCAAGGCCGGACCTATGACACGACATCGACCGTCGAATCGGCAGGTGTCTTTCGAGGTGTATTCGACATCGACAGCACCAGCCCGAACGAAACGGACGGCGTGATCAACGAAGCGACTGCGGAGACTTTTCCTACTAGCGAAGCGGCCGAAAAAGCAGCGGACGTGGCGGCAAAACAATGGATCGATTGCCAGACTACCTAGCCTTGAAAGGCACTTTCCATGAGGATCAAGATGCACCGTAGTCGGACCTACGACGCCTGTTGGACCCTTGAGTCGCCGGGTGTTTATCGAGGTGTCTTCAACGTTGAAAGTACGCATCCCGCGAAAGTGGATAGCGTTATCAACGAGAAGACAGGCGAGACGTTTGCCAGTCTTGAAGTTGCTGAGGACGCAGCGGATACTGCTGCGAGAGCGTGGATCGACAGTGAGACGGACAAGGTCTGAGGTCTTCATGCGCTCCGCTTCGATGCGCGCCTTCCTCGCCTGGCAGCTGACGTAGGAGGAGTTGGGGTTGGCGTCCCGGCAGGCGGGGCACGTGGGGAGGTAGGGGGCGGTCATTGCTCAGCCGCCGATCCGATGCCGCGTGATGCTGCTGATGCCGTTGGGTAGCACCACGTCTCCTGACGACGTGTGAACGTCGGGTGGCACCTCGAGGAAGGGCGTGCTGCTTTGACCGGTGGCCTTTAAATAATCGACCTCGACCTTTGCGCTGTCGACCAACACACCGGCGACCTGCGCCACGGCGCGGGCTCGGTCAGGCTCCATCGGGTTTTCGCGATCACGCAGGTCGGCGAGGGTGTCGAGCAGGTGCTGGCGCAGCTGGTTGATGTGGGGCGTGCTCATGGGGATGTCTCCTGCGCTTCGCGCGTGATGCGGTTGACCTGGCGAGTAATGGCACCTTTGAGCTGCACCAGGCGGGCGAGCTCGGGCGATTTGCTGCGGGGGTGGTTGCGCCTGGCGTTCTCGGCCCGGCTGATGCACTCGAGGCGGTCGACAGTGATCTCATCGAGCACGGCGGTTCTCATGCCTGGGCGAAACGCAACGATGTGACCGGCAGGGATCTCGCCATGCGCTTCCATCCACACCAGGCGATGCACGGCAACCCAGCGGCGTGCGGGGGCAATGGCTGGGTCGTCGCTCAGCTTCCGCTCGAGGTAGCCGTCTTTCGCGCTTGGACGAAGGCTGCCGATGGGCAGGTAGTTGCGGGCTTCCTGCGCTGGCCGCCCGGCCTTGAATCGCGTCTCGGCACTGCGCCCGCCTGCGACGTAGTGCTGACCCTTGTTCCAAGGCGTTGCGCCAGGTTGAATGCGCGAGGCGATCATGCTCGGGTGCTGATGAGCTCGCGTTACTCGGCCGGACAAGTCGCTCGCTTTAAAAGCTTCGCTCTTTTTCAGACCAAGCTTCCCGGCCTTCTGGTGGACCGAGCCGATGTCGCGGCCAATGCGAGCGGCAACGTCGGCACCACGCAGGTCCGGGTACAGGTTGCGCAGCATCGTGAGCTGGGCGTCGGTCCAGAAGCTGCGCTTCACGCCAGCTCCCCATGGCTCAGCGCCAGGTGCTCGTCGACGACGGCGCGCACGGTTTCAGCCGCCTTGTGGGAGCGGTCGAACTCGGCGATGACGTCGGCCATGTAGGCGCGGGCGTGCAAGACCTTCTGCAGCATTGCCGCTTCCTTCTCGGCGTCGCGTGTCACCACCCATGAGGTCAGCCGGTGGTGCTCGGGAATGTGGCCGACGACGTGCATCAACATGGGCTCGAAGCCGATCAGGCGCTCGGGCGTATCGACCAGGACGTAGTTCACCTCCCATTCGTCCGCATCCCACAGCGCCATGTAGCCGCGCATCTGCCACTCGTAGAGCTTGTCTTCGCAGTCGGCAACGCTGATCGGGAACGTCTTCGCCGACCACGACGACTTGATGTCGTGCCCGCGGCGGCCCGGGGCGTTGAACAGGTCGCACTCGCCGGTCAGGAAATCGTTCGTGCGGCGCTCGGTGTTCTTGACCAGATTCAAGCCGCGCACACGGTTGAACAGGTTGATGGCGTCCGGCTCAACCTCGATGCCTTTTTCCATCTCCTTGCTGGACACTTGGAACTCGATGCCGAGGATCTCTTGGGCTGCCAGCTCTCGGATGTACGTCTTCGCGCCGACAGAGAGAGGGCCTTCCTTCTGCGTCTTGGGCTCAGTCATCAGCTTGCCGATGCTGGAGCAGCGGAACAGGACGTTCTTCATGCTGCGCTCACTTTCGCGTTGAAGGTACGCAGGTCTTGAATGTCCTTAGCGGCACTCAGCGCCTTCCGTGCCTCTCGGAGCGCAGCATTCTTTTTGTCCCGGTCATCTGCGAACGAGAGCACGTAATCGATCCACTCCTGGACGAACTTGGAGGGCTTGTCATCCTCCTTGGTGTCTTTCTTGCGCATGAGCGCCTCGTCGTCCTCGCCACCGGTGGCGGTGCCTGTGATCGCAAGCAGCGATTGCCGCTTGAGGTAGCTGGCCGTCGACTGCATGTTCTGCGTCGGCGTGTTGACGCTCAGGTCGCCGGGTGGACCCTCTAGTTCCAGCTTCTCGGAGTGCCCCTTGCGGTGCTCCAGGTAGCAGGTCACCCAGACCCAGCCGACATCACTCTCGACGCTTTCGGTCATCAGGCGGCGCAGGCCGAACTTTTGGTCGTGGCGGAACGAGAACCCGTGGCGCGACAGCGCCGGGGAGAGACGCCGGCACACCTCGTCGTACTCGGCCTGAACGAATGAACCACCACGGCCGCGATCCACGGTCTTGGTCTTCAGAATGATCACGTTCTCGCCGCGGAAGGCAGCGAAGTCCGACCTGAAAACGTCTCGGGCGTCGTCGGCCTTCATCTCGCGATGGATGGCCATCATTTCGCGTACGTCGGCGAGGCTGGCGCCCTGGCGCTGGGCGGCCAGCATCATCGACATCGGCGAGTTTTCCGACAAGGCCATGGCGTGCTCTTGCGGCGTTGCTGCAGTGCGTGGCTGGTCCAGCTCAAGAATGACGGTTTCGGTGACGGCGTTCATGCTGCTTTTCCGGTAGCGAGTTCGATAGCAGCGGCCAGCGCATCGCCGGCCGGGGTCGCGATCAGGTCGACGCATTCCGCAAGCGCCTGCTGCGCCGCCGCAAGAAGCGCGGGCGCTGCATCGCGGACCTTCAGGCGCGCGGCCTCTAGACGCTCTCGCTCTTCGCCTTTGCGCTGCTGCTCCATGCGTGCTTCCTCGGCGATGCGCTGCCGCTCCGTGCGCCGCTCAGCGGCTTCGTCGTCCAGGCGCTTTCGCTCAATGGCGGCTTCGGCATCGGCACGGTCCTGCTCGATCTTCCGTGCGGCTGCTGCCTTCGCTTCTTCGACTGCGCGCGCGGCGCGTTGCTCGGTCTCCAGCGCGGCGCGGGCATCGGCGACTCGCTTGTCTTCAGCCGCACGGGCTTCGCGTGCCAAGCGATCTTCTTCGTCGCGGCGCGCGCGGTCGGCGTCGTCGCGCTTCTTCGCTTCTGCGCGCGCGGCTGCCTGCTCTTTCTCAAAAGCGGCGCGCTCAGCGGCCAGACGTTCAGCCTGCGCCTTCTGTTCGGCAGCGACGCGCTCGCGCTCGGCCTTTTCGCGCTGCTCTTGCTCGGCGCGCTGGCGGGCCAGTTCTTCGCGCTCTGCGACGAGTCGGGCTTGCTCGGCTTCGAACTCACGCGCGCCGTCGAGCATCTCGTCAAGACGGCCGAGCGTCTGCGCTTTAGCTTGGGCTGCTTCTCCGCCACGTTCGCCGAATGCTTCGAGCGTCACTTCGATAACCTTAAGGTTGTCGATGCTCACCTGAATGCTCGCCGCCTTCACGCCGGCCGGAATCATGGCGAAGGCGCGGATCGCGTCGATGCGCACCTGGATGGCGGCGGCAGCTTGGCGCTCGGCCTGCTCGCGCGCTGCCTTCTCGACCTCTTTGCGGCGCTCTTCGGCTTTGATCTGATCGTCGATCGGCTTCTCCAGCGCTTCCAGCTCTGCGGTCAGCGCCTTGGCTTCGGCATCGATCAGCCGCGAACGCTCCAGCGCCGGCGCCTTCAATTCGACGCGCTTCTTCTCCAGCGATGTGCGAAGGAGGCGTACTTCGGCGCGGTCTTTCTTGGCGACGTCCAGACCCTTTCCGGTCGACACGTCGTAGGCGACGTTATGCAGGCGGGATTTCAGTTCGGCCAAGGCCGCAGCGGTGGTCGAGTACTCGGCAATTGCCGTGCTGATGGGTTTTTCGAGAACGGTGTCCATGGTGTGTCCGGAAGTTGGTGATCGTTCAAGCGAGGGCGCTGCCGTCGCCGGCGAAGGCTTCGTGCGCGGAGGGCGCGTCGTCGTCGAGGCGGCGCTGCCAGTCCGCCCAGGTCGTGTCCGTGATGCGCTGCTGAATGCGGCGAACCGTCTCGAACATTTGCTCCTCGTCCATGTCGACCTCAACGGCGATGGAGTGGCGGGTGGCAGCGAGGCGCTCCACCGTGTTGACCTTGAAGGCGATCGTGCTCATGGCAGGGCTCCCAGGCTTTTGCGCAGTTGGCGTACCCAGACCGTCCGCTCCATGCAGCGCTTGCGCTCCTCGTCGGCTTTCTCGGTGTGATACGCCAGTTCCCAGTCGTTGCGCTCGATCTGCTTAGCGAACCATTCCTGCGGTGTCAACTTGCTCAGCGCCTCGAGCGGCTCGGGCCGGCAGTCGAAGTCGATGGACTGATCCAACTGCTGCAGCATGAATTCGTGCAGACCTGAGTGATCCTTGGAAGGCGGCACCCATGCGGCAGCCTGAGCGCGCATCGCCAGGTAGCGGCTGCGCTGCTCCTCGTTGGCCAGGTCGCGCCGGCGCTTTTCGGCCGTTTCGACCTCGTGAGCCGCTTCGGCGGCGATCTCGACTTGCTGGGACGTCATCAGTGCCAGGTCCCGCTGGCGTGCTTTCGCGGCGGCCAACTCCCTGTCGTGATAGCCCGACGTTTCGAACTTGTCGGGGATGTTTGCGCCTTGTGGTTCGTCGCGCATATTCATCAGCGCACCGAACGCTCGGGCGCACTCCATGGCGAACTTCGAGAACTCAGTGACGGAGCCATCAGCGACTCCTGCGGTGTATCCGGTGGGCATGTGGGTTCCTTAAAGTGGGGCTTGGTCAGGCGAAGCGTTCGCAGAGCAGGAATACGGCGACGGCTACGCCACCGAAGGCGGAACCCCAGGCGGCGATCCGGTCGTGAGGGTGCAACGGTGCGTCGTCGGCCATCGGGACGATCACGGCGGTGGCGGAGCGCTCGGTCGGCCTGCACTGGTCGAGCGTCCTGCTGAACCGCTGCACGCTGTACGGCATCGGCTCGCACGGCTCGACGCGGCGGGGCGTGGAGGAGAGGGGGGCGAGAGGAAAGACGGCGCTCATGATCCGCACCTCTTGACCACGCCGACCACGATCGCCCCCACGACAGCCACCGCGATGAACGTTCGTTTCTTGATCAACGCCCACTGCTCGGGTGTGAACACTGGACCGGCTGTGGTGTCGAAGTACGGGTTGTTGGCGGCGCGCTCGGCGTCGGTGATGGGCTGGTTCTCGGTGGGGCGCTTCATGCTGCGCTCCCGTTTTCGATGGCTGCGATCTGATCCAACCGAGCGAGCAGTTCCGTCTTTTCACTGACGAGCGCTTTGTCGGCTTCGTTTTTCATGAGCAAGAGCGCTTCAGCAGCCAACGTGCTGAACTGGCGCTTGATGACGACTGCAAGCGCGAAATCGAACTTCTCGTCGTCCCAATAGTTCTTGGAGCCGCTCGACTCTTGATAGCCGATCGTTGTCTTGACAGTGACGGTGGTAAGGCCGCCATGGCTCACCGGCGAAAAATGGCGCTCGGGGCGACCAATCTTGCTGATGCGGTCGACAGCAGCAGCGTGGTCGCGGCGAAGTTCGTCAGCGCGCTTCATGCCGTCCTCCCCGTCATGTGCTGCATCTGCACCTGGTCAACCAGCGCGCGGCGCTCGGCCCACACGAACTTCGGATCGACGTAGACCACCGGCACGGGCATGCGCACCGGCAGGGCGGGGGATTGGGGGGCGCCGGTCATGACAGCACCGCCTTCGCCAGCAGGTACACCGACCGCACGGCCCAGCCGACGATGGCAAGGCAGGCGCCGATGCCGACCACCAGAGCTATGGATCCGCCGCGCGTAAGGTCGTCGGCGTGCTCAAGAGCTACGTCATCGCCGTAGTAGCCGGCCACATCGGCCCGCCCGTCTTCGCCAACACGCTCCATAGCCTGACGAAACTTGTCGGACCGCACGTTCCGGTCATAGCCCGACATGTCGGGTTGCGGTGCGGCGGCTGGCTTGGCCACCGTTTTGAGGGCGGCGGTCATGCAACCACCGCGATCGAACGAATGGCTGTGTGCACGACGCCAGCCGCTTCCAGGTGGTCAATCGCAAGCTCTTGCGCGGCCTCGCGGTCGCATGCCTGCGCCGTGACCGCGAGGCCATCGACGAAGGTGATTCGGTAAGTCTTCATGTTCTCTCCGGGGCCGCTGCGGGATTGCTGCGGTGTGGAGTGATTATCGGCAATCCGTTATTTATGTCAACGGAAATCCGATATTTGATCCGATGTTTTTACGTTGTGCTTACCCCAACCTCAACACTTAGACGCAAAAAAGCCCGCGTGCGGCGGGCTTGGGCGACTTGAAAGATGCTCTATTTCGCGCTGCTCTTAGTACGAAGGAAAGCCTGCACGATGGCAACGATAGGGAGGCTTACCAGCGCAATACTTACAGCGGGGTGGGCGCCAAGATGTGCAGTGATGCCCGCACCCGCCAGAGCCGCCATGGAGATAGTCCATCCCATCCAATGGCCACGTCGGGTGTCTTTGATGGTTGCATCGAGCACGGCTTTGTCCTGATGTTGCCGATGATCCTGCTCGCGCTCAACCATCGACATGATGCGCTCTGCACCATTTGGGATGATCTGGTTGAAATGCTCAAGTGCAGCAGGAGGTGGAAGAGGGCCGGTCCACTGCTGAGCAAGAATCTGCTGCTCAACTCTTTGCTGCGGTTCCTGCCTCTGAGGCTGGTTTCTGGTTGCCATTTTCACGCTCGATCACGGTCTTGAAGTCGCCGCCCAGGCGCTGGACATCGGCACGCATGCGGTTGAGGTCACTTCCTTGCGGGCGCGGATACTTGACTGGCGCTCCGATGGTGGCAGGGGACGCGATGCCGGCCAGAACGCCAGCGATCAATGCACTTTTGTTTCGCATGATGTGGGTCCACAGGGATTTCATAAGTAACGAATTTTCCCACGGTTTTAGACTTGAAAACACTGTGCAAAAGAGCAGCCTTGTGCAGGACTGAACTTTCATGCTCATCGTTCCAGGCTCACATCCCAGATCCAAAACTGCGCGTTGCCGTTAACGGGCGCAACGCGGAGCTGTCCTTCTCGCGGATCAACTTCGATGATGGTGACGCGCTGGTTGTGCTTCCCGATGGAGCATGCTTGAGAGGCCTGCCTGAAGTCGCTCACACCAGCCTCTTGGCGCAGATGATCGACATAGGCTTTGGTCTCACCCTTGTATTCCTCTTCGCCTGAAAGCTTCGCACCTAAGCGAGCTTGTATTTGCCTGAGGCCGACAACTGCGGCGACATAGGAGTGCAGCGCGCGCGTTGCACAGACAGGCGCCTCGTCACCCTTGGGCGAATACACCTTCACGATGTCACCGGGCTTGCACGACTTGACCTTGCATGAATTGTCGTAGCCGGCAGAAACCTGCCCGACGACGCCCAGAATGGCAAGGAACAGAACGGCTTCCTTCATGAACTTTCCGCGCGCTTCATTCGCAGAACATCAACAGTGATCTCGTCAGGACACACTTTCTGGCCTGCAAGCACGTTGAAACCGACTCGAGCTGCGGAGGTCGTATAGGCCAGATCGTCAGCAAAGACTCCGCAGATCGCTAGTTCGTCGGCTTCACCTTCGATGCTTAAGACTGTCAGCACCCCTTGAATCTCACCGAGCTTCGCGCGGCGCAGTTGCTGCTCGTAGTACGCGATAACGTCATCTCTTGGTTTTGCTAGTTGAGGGAACCGGAATACTCGCGCCATGTATCTGCCTCGGTTTGGATGTCAGGGGAAGTTTTGCAGTCAGGTTGCCATCGCCATCAACTGTGAACTTATTATTACTGTTCTTTTGTACAGTAACCTCCGGGTTTTCCAACGCGGCAAGGTAGCCAAGTGCGAAGTTTTCGACGTTTTGGACCATTTCTTCAGGCCACTCGTGGATCTGGGCGAGTGTGAACTGCGTTCCCGGCCAGCCTGAAACGTCGATCATGCTGCCTTTGCCGGTTGCGAGCCAGACAGGCGAAACACCACAGGCGACTGCGACCTGGGGGGTGTAACTAGAACCCTGGGCGGTGGTCTCCGACTCGGCAAGCGTCGATTGAGAGATGCCCAGCCGTTTGGCGAGTTGAACCTGTGTGAGGTTTGCATGCTTACGAGCGGCGACCACTCTGGCGCCGTACTCAGATCGGGTCTTTTCTCTCATGGGGCGCAAGATAGTCTTGTCCTTTAACGGATTTCCGCTTGTATAAATAACGGGTTCCCGATAAAGTGGCGGCATGGACTGGAAATCAATCATTGCCGACATCCAACTGCGGGGCGAATTGAGCCAGACGCAGATTGCCATCGCATGCGGCTGCGGACAGGCAACCATCGGTGACTTGATAGCGGGACGCACAAAAAACCCCCGCTTCGGTATCGGTCAGGCACTTGTCGCCCTGCACAAGAAAACGATGGCTCGCAAGCCTGCTGCTGACAAGGCAGGGGCCGAAGCCAAGGCAGGGGCGTGATGTCCCAACGCCTAGAACGTTCCCCCATCTCCGTAGTCGGGCTTGTGCGTCGCGCTGACCGTAAATGTTGCGGACGGGCTCACCACAAAGCCTTGCGGCGTCTGCAGCCCCGCAATGGAGACGCTCGTCTCTTGGCCGAGCAACTCGGTCAGCGCTTTTGCAAGGCACTCCTCGATTTCCACCAACGATTTTGTCTTGAAGAGGTTGTCTGCCATGGATAAGTCCTTGAGTTTGATTGTTGCAATGCGGGAGATCTTCGGCGAGCCACCTTTGACCGAAAGTGCAATGCGCGCCTATTTTTACGCGCTCAAGGATCTGCCCGACGACGCGGTCGCCGAACTTCTGCTTGAGTGCCTCAAGGCACAAGCCCGAGTTCCGTTCCCGTGCGAAATCCGTCAAGCGTGCAGCGGTCTTGCAACAGCCAAGGCCGGGGCGGGAGCAGGTGCCTAGATGCGCGCCCTCATCGCACTCATCCGCCAGTGGGAGTTCTCCCTCTCGGCCATGGCGGCGCTGGTCACCGGCGCCATCGCCGCACACCTCCTTCACATCGGAGACCCCGCCGACGTCGGCATGGCGGGCCTCTGCGCCTTCACCTGCATCGGCTGCCTCTGGTCCTGCCTGGGTTTCGGCCGCGTGAGCACGGTGCACCTGCGCTTGCTCGGTCGGCCCGCCGGCTGCGATGCGGCAGAGGCCGATTAGGGCCGCGTCGTAGATCGTCACCCAGCAAACCTCTTTCATAACTACTCCCGAGAAAACCATGTACGCCAACCGTCGCGACAAGCGCAGCGAACGAATCAACCTCTCCGCAACCCCTCAGTTCCGAGACCGTGTTGAGGCGCTCGCTGAGCAACACGGCGAGCAGATGACGACGTGGCTTTACGAGTACGTCAACCGAAAGATGGATGAGGACTTCGGTGTCAATTTTTCCCGTCAGACGGCTTGAGCGCGAGCGTTTTCGTAGTTACGCGACCGTCACACAAAGGAGACGCGATGCCTTTTGATTTAGCAGACCACCTCGACAAAGACCAGTTGCAAATGCTCGACGCATATGCACAGAAGCACTCGCTCACTCACGACGAAGCCCTTATGCAGCTTTCCGAAGGTGCCGAAGAAGGGTGGCTCGCAGAGCAGGCGAAGCGGGGCGGCGTCGTGCTGCCTTTTCGTCGCAAATAACTGCGTACTTTTCCGTTACGCGTTTGGAAATAAGTCACATGAATTCCAACAACCTGGAGTCTTCCGTGAGCAACGAACCCAACATTCGCGCCGGCTTCAGCGCTCGGTATCTGCCGAGCCTGGCGCCGTTCATCGCCAGGAACGAGATTCGCTACTACCTGTGCGGCGTGTGCATCGAGAAGGCAGAAATCGGCGGCGTGTACGTCATTGCCACGGATGGTCATTGCATGGCGGTCGTGCATGACGCGCAAGGCACGATCGAGGGCGCGCAGCGCGTAATCATTCAAGCACCCGCTGCCCTCGTGTCTGCAGCAAAGCGCGCCAAGCCCTTCGGCGAGCTGCCGCAGAAGATCCTTCTGGACGGCAAGCGCGTACGCATCGCTGTTGACTTCAGTGTGAACGGGGCAGGTGAGGCGTACGTGCAGGCCGGTGACAGCGTGATCGAAGGCAAGTTTCCCGACTGGCGCCAGATCGTCCCTGACTTCGATCTGTTGAAGCGTGGCGCGTTTGCGGGCGACGTGAGTGTGAACGGGTTCTACCTTGCGCGCCTTGCAAAGGTGGTCGGGAGGAATTTTGCCGGCGTGACACTCTGGCAGGAAGATCCCAAGAGGGCCGTTGTCATTCAAGTCAACGCAGTGCCTGAAATGTTCATCGCGATCATGCCGATGCATGGCGAGAGCGACGATCTGCAACGCAGTCGGTTCATGCCGTTCCGTCCTGTGCCAAAGCAGAAAGCCAGGCTGGCGGCGGTATGAATCAGTCGCCCATTCCCGACTGCGACGGTATTCGCGACTGCTACTTCTGCGCGGCCGGTGAGCTTGCGCGCACTGTGGCGGAGAGGGCCGCTGGTTGAGCAATGAGGCCATCAACTGGGCTTTGGGGCAGCCAGTGAGCAAGTCGTCCGCCAAGTTCGTTCTGGTGGCAATGGCGAACCTCGCCGGTGCCGAGTCGACCTGCTGGCCTTCATACAAGCACCTGACCGCCGCCACCTCACAGGACGTGAAGACCGTGCAGGCCGGCCTGCGCCGGCTGCGCGAAGACGGCTACATCACAGACACCGGCGAGCGTAAAGGCATCACCGGTCAGGTGATCGTCTATCGCCTCAACACGCCCGAATTTGGTGGTGTTACCCCACCTATCAAGACCCCCGAAATTCCCGCAAAGACACCCGAAACTGGTGGTCTTTCGGAGGTCTCAAAGACCCCCGTTTTTCCCGGTAACACCCCCGTTTTTCCCGAGAAACACCCCCAAATTTCCCGAGAAACACCCCCAAAAACGGGGGACGGAACCACCAAGGACACCACAAGGAACCATCAGGACACCAAAGAGGTGAAGCCTGATGTGTCGGCATTGCTCGCCGATGTCGATCCGCAGTTCGTGACCGACTACCTGAAAGTCCGGAAGGCCAAGAAGGCGGGTCCGTTGACCCCAACCGCCGTGACCGGTCTGCGCCGAGAGGCCGCGAAGGCCGGCATCAGTTGCGAGCAGGCAGTGCAGGCCTGCTGCGAATTTGGATGGCAGGGGTTCAACGCGGGCTGGTACTCGCAGCGCACGGTTGGGACGCCAGCCGCAAGACCGGCCGGCAAGCACACCGGCTTCCAAAAACTCGACTACCGCGAAGGAGTGAACCCCGATGGATCGTTCGTCTGAAGACCTGGGGCGCGCCGTCGAGCGCGCCACCGCCAACCCCGGTGCAACGCTGCGCGAACCGCTCGGCGACCGGAACCTGTGCTGCGACCAGCACGGCCCGTACGTCAGCTCCGGCGTCCGGTACATGGGCAAGCGCGAGATCTGGACGCCGTGCCCAGCGTGCGACGAGGCGCGCATTGCCGCCGAGCGGCACGCTGAAGCGCAACGGCGCGCGGAGACGGCGCGCGCGGCGCTCGAAACGATGATCGGCGAGGCCGCCATCCCGGCGCGCTTCATCGGCCGCACGCTCGAGAACTTCAACTGCAGCACCACGGCACAGAGCGAGGCGTTGCAGATCACGCGCGAGTTCGTCGAGCACTTCAGCACGCACCGCCGCCGCGGCACCAGCCTGATCTTCTCCGGGCTGCCGGGCACGGGGAAGAGCCACCTCGCGGCAGCCGCGCTGCAAGCGCTCATGCCCGAGCACTGCGGCCTGTACACGACGTGCATGAACGTCATCCGCGCCGTGCGGGGCACCTGGCGCAAGGACTCGGAGCGCAGTGAGTCGCAGGTGCTCAACGCGTACGCCGACGTGCCGCTGCTGGTGATCGACGAGATCGGCGTGCAGTACGGCACCGATGGCGAGCAGACCATCCTGTTCGATGTGCTGGACCGCCGGTACCGGGACATGAAGCCGTCCATCTTCCTGACGAACCAGGACAAGAAGGGCTTCAAGGAGTTCATCGGCGAACGGACCTACGACCGGCTGACGGAGACGTCGCGTTGGGTGTCGTTCGATTGGCCCAGCTACCGGCCGACGGCGCGGAAGGAAGCGTTGTGATGGTCGAACGGACCTTGCCGGGAGCGCAGTCGTGAAGTGCATCGACTGCAAGCACTGGAACCTCAAAACGTCGCCCCTGCGCACCGCGGGCTACGGCCTGTGCAAGGCCGAGAAGGACGAGACCTACCGGCTGGCGCGCACGTTCGCACCGATCAACGTCTGCCGGTTCGGCAACTTCAGCCAGGCGCCGGCCGGTACCGCGGCGGTGCGCGCGAAGGTGATTGCCGCATGACCGCCGTGGTCTTCACTGTTCCCGGCCAGCCATATGGCAAAGGCCGCCCCCGGGTCGGCAGCGTGCGCGGGCGCGCGCGCATGTTCACACCCGAGAAGACCGTCAGCTACGAGAACCTCGTGACCGTGTACGCGCAGCAAGCCATGGCCGGCCGCGCGCTGATCGAGTCCGCCGTCGACGTGTCCCTGCACATCGTCTGCCAGATCCCCGCCAGCTGGTCGAAGAAGAAGCAGGCACAGGCCGAAGCCGGCACCGTCTACCCGACGACCAAACCCGACATCGACAACGTCGAGAAGATCGTCTTCGACGCGATCAACGGCGTGGTCTGGAAGGACGACGTGCAGGTGGTCGACGTCGCCAAGACCAAGCGCTACGGGCTGGTGCCGGGCGTGAGCGTGCGGATCGAGGTGCTGCCGTGATCGAACAACGCCTCCTCGACAGCCCGCGCAGCGCCCGCGAGACCTTCCGTGAGCTGTTCGACATCGCCACCGAGAAGACCCGCACCGGCGCGCACTACCTGCTGCAGCTGGTCAGCGTCAACGACGTGCGCCGGCACCAGCTGCGCAAGCTGTTCCACGGCCCGGTGCTGCGCGACATCAGCGAGCAGGTCTGGGTGCTCGACGACGCGCGGGGCGTACGCGTCCGGTACACGCCCGCCGCCTGGAAGCACTACTTCGCCCAGCTGTTCATCGCGCCGACCTTCGAGGAATACACGGTCAAGCGCACCGGCGAGGTGAAGGTGCGCGAGTGCCGGCGCAGCACCGAGGCGCTTTCAGACGACGAGTTCGCCGACTTCGTGCTGCAGGTGCAGGCGCATGCCGTCGTCGAGTGGTCCGTGGAATTCACCGAGCAACACCAGGAGCAACCCCATGAATGAGAACACCGGCTACCAGCGATTCGCCCACCCGAAGAACATCGCCAACGGCAAGGGCCGGGTGATGTGGGCAGATGCGACCCGAGACTGCACAGGCAGGACGCATGAGGCCGGCTGGGTTTTGCCGGGCGGGATCCGCACGCAGGACGAAGCAACGGCGCGCGCGGTGGCCGTGGCGCTGAACGAGATGGCGGGCGACTGATGCTCAAGCAGCGCAAGCCGATGCCGCGCGGAGATGGCTTCAGGCGACAGCAAGAGGCCGCCCGAGCAGCAGCTGGAAATGAGGCTGCATGTGGGTTGGCGACTGACGAAGATCAAATTAAGCATCAGGGGCAGGCCGCCCTACGGCCCCTGCGCCGCGGCACCTACGCATCGCCGACCGTGTTCGTCGCAGCACCCAAGCACCCGCGCGCCGAGAACCCGCACCTCCTGAACATGGCCCGCGGCATGCCCTGCCTGATCCGCAGCCCGATCTGCAATTTCGACCCCGAGACCACCGTTGCGTGTCACGGCGGCGGCGTCGAGAACGGAAAAGGGATGGCCTACAAGGTGTCGGACGCCCTGACGTGCTGGGGCTGCAGCTCATGCAACCACTACACGGATGCCTACAGCGGCGCGACCAAGTCCGAGAGGCGCGCGGTATTCATGGTCGGCCACGTCGCACAGGTCTGCGAGTGGCGCGCGATCGCCGGCAGCGCGACGGCTGACCCGAAGGACCGTGCGGCCGCGCAGTGGGCGCTGGCGCAGCTGAACGCGACGCCTGTCGGCCCGCTGGAGTCACCGCTGTGACCCATGGCTGCCACAACCGCCCGCCGTTCGTCGACGGCTACGCGGCCCAGGACTGTAAATACGCTAACGGCAATCCGCTCGTAGTTCACACCCCGCTACGCATGGGCCACCACAGCGAGCTCGGCAAAACCGACCCGGCGTGTGTCGGCTGCAGCCATCGAACCGATCCCGAACCCGTGACGGCCGGCAGCCGTTGATCCCAGGACATCGACATGCAATTCCGAAAGAAACCAGTGGTCATCGAAGCAACGCAATGGCGCAAGAACGGCGACCACCCCGCCGACTTTGCAGAGGATCAACCCGGCCTCGAAAACGGTGAGCTGCGCATCTTCACCGGTGCGGAACGACAGGCCAACGACTGGGAAGGAGGTGTGGTGCGGTACTTCCGCCATCCGGACGTGAGCGGTGAGGCGCCATGCCGGCATTGCGGCGTGCGCATGCATGAGCACGGATGGATCGACACGCTGGAAGGCGGACACATCGTCTGCCCCGGCGACTGGGTGATCACTGGAGTGAAGGGCGAGCGATACCCATGCAAGCCGGACATCTTCGAGGCGACCTACGAAGCAGTTGCCTCTGCTGCAGCCTGACCGTCAACTGTTCCAGGGAGCGACCCATGAACGACGAACTTGTGAAGTGGCGCGTGCTGACGAAGCTGCCCGGCGAGAAATGGCGCAAGCGCGGGCTCTTCGAGACGAAGGCCAATGCGCTGGCCAAGGCACGGCGCTATCGCTCCACAACCCTGGCCACGGCGAGGGTCGAGCGGCACGTCGTCGCGTCGGCCGAGTGCGCTCCGGTGATCACGGGAGGGCTGTGATGGGCAAGAGCCGCGCTGATTTCGATGCCAGCTATGACGCTTTCGAGTTCCGCCGCGAGTACGACAAGTACGGGCCGTGCGAGGCTGCGTTCACTATCTGGCAAGCCTCCCGCAAGCAGGCGCTAGAAGAGGCGGCAGAGGAGGCCGACAGCTTCGCCGATGACTACATGGCTCAGGCACGGGGTGGCGACAACTCAGGTGCAAGCGATCACAAGGCGGACGCTGCCGAACAGATCGCCGACGCCATCCGCTCCCTAGAAGGCGACGCAACCAAGGAGACGAAATGAAGATCATCCATCGAGGCAAATCGCCCGACGAAAAGCCGGTCCGCTTCGACTGCACGAAGTGCAAAACAGTATTCGATGCCGAGCGGGGCAAGGAAGCCGTACGTGTGTTCGATCAGCGCGACGGTGACTTCTGGCAATGCGCCTGCCCGGTGTGCTCCAAGCAATGCACCTCGGCGGTCAAATGATCCAGCTCGCACTCGCATTCTTCGGCCTCACGGCCCTGTACATGGCAATGGGCAAGAACGACAACGCCCGCCGCTGGGCGCCAGTCGTCGGCCTATGCGGCCAGCCGTTCTGGCTGGTGTTCGCGGCTCAATCGAAGGCATGGGGTCTGCTTGCGCTCTCGCTGGCGTACAGCGCGATCTACATCCGTGGCGCCTGGGTGCAATTTCGTCGCTCCGAGGGCGACGGCCTAGGGCAGAAGGCAGAGGCGCGAAGCGAATGAGCATCACCGACCGCTACGCGACTGCCATCCGCTCATCCAACCTGAAGCACGACGATCGATCGGTCAATGCCGACACCGACGTGCTCGGCGCATTCGGTATCGCCGACCGCCGGCTGTCGTTCCATGGCCACCCGCTATCGGTCCCCCTGACTCGACTGTTCATGGGCGACAACGGCGCAGCGGCCGAGATCGTTGAGGTCCTGGCTGTAATGGCGCGCGGTAAGGCGCCGGCGCTGCGCACCGACGTCACCGAGACGCAGGCCACAGACATGGCGCGCGCCTGCCTCGCCTGGCATCGCGACAGCTGCTGCAAAGTCTGCGGCGGGCACGGGCAATTCGTGATCAAGGGGAGCACCACCATCGGCGGTGCGATCTGCAAGGTCTGCAAGGGCACCGGCAAGATCCTGTTCGAGAAGAACTTCCGCCACGAGTGGCACGAGCTCGCGCGCTGGCTGGTGTCCGAGATGGACAGGGAGCAGGGGAGGTCAGGACCAGAGGCGATGAAGGCACTTGGCCGGCAAATGGACTTCGGAACCACTGGATGAAAGACCGTGGCGGGGCATGTTTCCTTGTGCTACAGTGCCGGCTACCTGTAAATATTCGGCGTGTTGCCGAAAAAGCAATATCGCAGGCCCGCCCACGCTGGCGGAGCCGACTCCAAACTGATCACAACCCTCGGCGTCTCTGACCCGAGCCGACCGCCCAGCAAAAATGCTCGGCGGTCTTTTTCGTTTCCGTCCGGGTAGCTCAATTGGCAGAGCGTCGGTCTCCAAAACCGAAGGTTGCAGGTTCGATTCCTGCCCTTGGCGCCAAGCATCGGCAGGGCCCGCTGCAGCGCTCCATGCTTCTGCTGTGGCTAAGTGGGAAGGCGCCCAGCCTGGCCGGTTCCTCTTCAAAAAGTTGTCTCGAGCGCAAGAGTGAAAGCACCGAGTGAAAGCGCAGGGCCTACCTCCAACTGCTGGCTGCCAATGTTGGCAGGCAACACGGAGTGCGGAATGGCGGATTTCAGTAAGGGTGATGTGGTGAAGCTCAAGAGTGGCGGCCCGACGATGACAGTCGCAGACACGGGTAGCTACGCTGGTGGTATGGGCACGGGTCCCGAGGACGGCGTGAAGTGCGTCTGGTTCGACACTGTCAGGGGTGTGCAGAAAAGTAATGAGCAAGTCTTCGATGCGGCTGTCCTGCAGAAGATTCCGCCTGCGAGCGAACGTATGGGAAGCATACGAATGAGCAGGGGTTGAGCAGTCCGTAAACCTTCGAAGCCGCCTACGGGCGGCTTTTTCCATTTCTGAGGCTGCCATGGGACGTCCCTCCAAGCTCACCGAGAAGCAGTGGGAGCAGGTAGGGCGGCGACTCCTCGCAGGCGAGATGGCCTCGGACCTTGCCCGCGAGTTCAAGGTCTCGCCAACTGCAATTTCGAATCGTTTTTCGAAATCAAACGAAAAAGTAAAAAGCGTTGCGAATCAGATAGTTACGGCGGAAAAGGCGCTGGAAGATCTGAGCGATTCGCAACAGCTCGCAGCAGTTTCGTTAGCCCGCAAGCTTCGTGCGACGCTGGAGCACATGGCGAGCGCTGCCGAGTACGGAGCAGCCACCGCGCAGAAGCTCCTGGCCATGGCGAACGTTCAGGCGATGAAGATCGACGACGTCAACCCCCTGGAGTCGCTCGACGTCCTCCGCGGCATCGGCGCACTCACGAAGCTGGCGAACGATTCGGCCGTTGTGCCGACCGCACTGCTCAACGGCAGCAAGGAGGCTGTGAAGAAGGCGCAGCTGGACACCGAGGTCACGCCAGTGCGCGTCACGGTGCTGGTCGAAGATGCAAGTCAGCCCGAAGCTGAATAGGCCCCAGGGTCGGTTTCTCGCGCTGCCTCACAAGTACCGCGCCTTCGTGGCGGGCTTCGGAAGCGGCAAGACTCGCGCCGGGTGCGCAGTGCTCAGCAGCCACGCCTGGGAATGGCCGAAGGTCAACAGCGGCTACTTCGCCCCGACGTACGCGCAGATCCGCGACATCTTCTACCCGGCGATCGAGGAGTCGGCCTTCGACTGGGGGCTGACCACCGACATCCACGAGAGCAACAAGGAAGTCCACCTCTACTCGAACGGGCTGTACCGCTCGACCATCCTGTGTCGCTCAATGGAGAAGCCGGGCGACATCGTGGGCTTCAAGATCGGTCATGCGGTGATCGACGAGCTCGACGTGATGCGGACGCTGAAGGCCGAGACGGCCTGGCGCAAGATCATCGCGCGCATGCGCTACAAGGTGGACGGCCTGAAAAACGGCGTCGATGTGACGACCACGCCCGAGGGCTTCAAGTTCGTCTATGCGCAGTTTGTGAAGGCGGTGCGCGACAAGCCGGAGCTGGCGACCCTGTACGGCCTGATCCACGCGAGCACGTACGAGAACGCAAAGAACCTGCCGGCTGACTACATCCCGTCGCTGCTGGCGAGCTACCCGCCACAGCTGATTTCGGCCTACATCCGCGGCTTGTTCACGAACCTGACCAGCGGCAGCATCTACCCGAACTTCGACCGCAAGCTGAACCACACCGACGAGCGTCTCGCACCGAATGAGCCGTTGCACGTCGGGATGGACTTCAACGTCCTGAACATGACGGCAGAGGTCAGCGTGATCCGCGGCGGTCTGCCGCGCACCCTGAGTGAGCTCACAAAGGTGCGTGACACGCCGAGCATGGCGCAACTGCTCAAGGAGCGGTTCAAGGACATCGGGCACCACCTCACGATCTATCCGGACGCGAGCGGTGCGAACACCAGCAGCAAGAACGCCAGCGAGTCGGACCTGAGCATCCTGCGGCAGGCCGGGTTCACGATCAGCGTGAACGATTCGAACCCGGCCGTGAAAGACCGCATCAATGCGGTCGACGCCATGACGCTGAATGCCAAGGGCGAGCGGCGGTGGAAGGT
The DNA here is from genome assembly GCA_050954325.1 of Janthinobacterium lividum. Lineage (GTDB taxonomy): Bacteria > Pseudomonadota > Gammaproteobacteria > Burkholderiales > Burkholderiaceae_C > Variovorax. The sequence continues at coordinate 440,998 of JBPBPG010000002.1, forward strand.
GAACACGGATCTCTGCCCGGTGCTCACCGAGGCGCAAGAACAGCAGGCGTGGGGGGCGAACGGCGAGCCGGACAAGACCGGCGGCCAGGACCACCCCAACGACGCGATCGGCTACTTCCTGGTCAAGCGTTTCCCGATTCAGAAGTATTCGCTGGCTGGAGTGTCGTGATGGAATCATCGAACGTTGTGCTGTCGGACAAACTGGTCAACCTGGTGGGCAACCTGGGCACCGAGCGCGACAAGGCCGCATGGTCAAGCTACGGCGTACCCACGCTCACCGAAGAGCAGGCGATCAACGCCTACCGTGGCGCCTGGTTGCCGCGCAAGATCGTGGACATCCCGGCCTTGGACGCAACCCGCCGCTGGCGCGCATGGCAGGCCGACAAGAAACAGATCGAGAAACTGGAGACCGAAGAAAAGCGTCTGCAGCTGCGCACGAAGGTGCGAGACGCGATCATCAAGGCGCGGTTGTTCGGCGGGTCTGCGATCTTCTTGGGCACGAGCGACCGCGATCCATCGAAACCGCTGAACGCCGGCAACATCGGCCGCGGCGGGCTGAAGTACCTCGCCGTGATGACGTGCAAGCAGCTCAAGGCCGGCGATCTTGAGCGCGACGTGATGAAGCCGGGCTTCGGCAAGCCGCAGTTCTACGAACTGTCAGGCGGTCAGAACGGTACAGCCCAGGTGAAGATTCACCCCTCGCGCCTGATCATCTTCCCCGGTGCGCCGCTGCCGGATGCCGAGACCACGGTCCTCTCGAATCAAGGGTGGGGCGACTCGGTGTTGACCGCCGTGATGCAGGCGATCACGCACTCGGACAGCACGATGGCCAACGTGGCGAGCCTGGTGTTCGAGGCGAAGGTCGACGTCATCAGCATCCCTGAGTTCATGGCCAACCTGAGTTCCGACCCACTCTACGAAGCGCTGGTGCAAAAACGGATCATGCTGGCGGCTGTTGCCAAGGGCATCAACGGAATGCTGCTGCTCGACGCGACCGAGAAGTACGAGACCAAGGCGGCGAGCTTTGCCTCCCTGCCCGACGTCATCGACCGCTTCCTGCAGGTGGTGAGTGGCGCAGCGGACATTCCGGCGACCCGGCTGCTGGGTCAATCGCCCGCAGGCCTGAGCGCCACCGGCGAGAGCGACGCCCGCAACTACTACGACCGCATCCAGGCGATGCAGGAACTGGACATCGGGCCGGCCATGGAGATATCCGACGAGTGCTTGATCCGATCGGCACTCGGCACGCGCCCGCGCGAGCTCCACTACATGTGGAACACGCTCTGGCAGCCGACGGCAAGCGAGCGCACGGACATGGGCAAAGCCATCGCCGACACGATCAAGGTGCTCAAGGACGCGAACCTGTTCAAGCCCGAAGCGTTGGCAGAGGCATCCGCGAATCTGCTGGTCGAAAACAGCGTCGTTCCGGGGCTGGAAGCTGCGCTTGAGCAGCACGGGCGCGACGTGCCGAAGGATCCCGTGCCGGTCGTTGCTGCTGCTGGAAAGCCGGCTGCCAAGACCACCCCGAAGAAAGACTGACCATGAAATTCAACGACGCGGTCAGCGTGACCGGCGTGCGGCGCACAGACGACGGCTATCTCGTCGCTGTTGCGCGCGTCGCCCGCACCGGAACGCAGACCTACCTGGGTCGCGAGGTCGACCCCGATAACAAGCATGGGCTGCGCGACAAAGCGACCGTGACGATCTACCGGCCCGAAGCCTCGGTTTTCCACCCCGACGCGATGAAGTCGTACGCCCATCGGCCCATGACCAACGGTCACCCGGGCTCGCAGGTCGTGAACTCCCAGAACTGGAAGGACGTTGCGATCGGCAACACCGGCAGCGAGGTGCTGCGCGACGGCGCTTTCGTGCAGGTTCCGCTGGTGCTGATGGATGCCGCTGCGATCGAGGACTACGAGAGCGGCAAGCGTCAGCTCTCGATGGGCTACAGCGCTGAAATCGTCTTCCAGGATGGCGTTTCCCCTGAAGGCGACGCCTACGACGCCTATCTCGGCCCCATGAAGATGAATCACCTCTCGCTCGAGCACCTGGCTCGCGGCGGGAATGAGCTACGCATTGGCGATCAGCGCGCCGCCGATGCGTCCCGAAACCAGCGCGCCAAACCTGAAGGAGGCCATGACATGGCTGATATGCGAAAAATCCTTGTCGATGGCCTCACGATCGAGACCTCGGAGCAAGGTGCCCAAGCGGTCGAGAAGCTGCAACGCCAGCTCAACGACGCCGCCACGGCTTCGAAGACCCTGACCGACGCGCATGCCGCGGCGCTGGCTGGCAAAGATGCCGACCTTGCCAAGAAGGACGCGGAGATCGACGGCCTGAAGGCCAAGGTCCTGACCGATGCCGACATCGACACGCGCGTCAAGACGCGTGCCGACCTGATCGCCACCGCCAAGACCATCGTCGACGCCGACTACACCGGCAAGAGCGAGGGCGAGATCCGCAAGACCGCTGTGCTCGCCAAGCTCGGCGACGCCGCCCTCAAGGACAAGCCCGACGCGTACATCGCGGCCCGCTTCGACATCCTCGTCGAGGACGCCGCCAAGGACCCGGTGCGCCAGCACCTGGGCGACGCCGCCAACGCACGCAACCCCGGTGACAACGGGCAAGCCGCGTACGAAGAGCGCATGACCAACGCCTGGAAGGGCACCAACGGCAAGAAGGAGGGCTGATCATGCCCGCAGTGCAAAGCACCTACCTGCAGAACATTCCGGTCGGCAAGGCGGGCTTCGTGCCCGACATGACGCAGGCCGATCTGATCTCTCGCACGGTCGAAACCGTCACCGGTATCCCGTTCGGCTCGGCCGTCGCCCAGGGCGCAGCCGACAAGGGCGGCATCCTGTACGCCGGCACCGGCTTCCTCGGCGTCGCAGTGCGCGAGCGCTCGGTCCTCATCGGCGAGCAGTTCTCGCTCTACGAATCGGCCCGCGTTCTGAAGAAGGGCCCGATCTGGGTCGCTGTCGCCGTCGCCGTGAGCGCTGGTCAGCCCGTCTACCTGACGCCGGCTGGCGCCTTCACCAACGTCGTCGGCTCGAACTTCCCAGTGCCGAACGCCCGCTTCGACACCTCGACGACCGGCGCCGGCCTGGCCGTCATCTTCATCAAGTAAGGAGCACTCGACATGCCCGCAATCAAACTGCTCGACGCTCAGGCCGCCCTCGGCTTCGTGCTGTCGCAGACCACCTACATCGAGCGTGCGGTCAATCAGATCGTCTACGGCGATATCCAGTACCAGGACCTGATCCCGGTCGACACCTCGGCCCCGGAATGGGTCAAGACCATCACGTTCTACTCGGGCGACAAGTTCGGGAAGGCCGACTGGATCAACGGCAACGCGGACGACATCCCGCGCGCCGGCAGCGAGCGCTCGAAGTACGAGTCGAGCGTCTACACCGCCGGTATCGGCTACGGCTACGGTCTGGAAGAGATCAGCCAGGCCCAGATGCTCGGCATCAACCTGCCGTCCGACGACGCCGCCGCAGCGCGGCGCGCGTACGAAGAGATGGTCGACCGGGTCCTGCTGCGCGGCGACGCGACAAAGGGCTTCCAGGGCCTGATCAACAACACCAGCGTGACCGCAATCGCTGCACCGACCGGCAACTGGGCGGGCGCGACGCCGGCCCAGATCATCGCGGACATCAACGCGATCCTGATGCCGACCTTCTCGGGCACGCTGTACACGTCGATCGCCGATACGCTCCTGTTGCCGTTCGAGAAGCTGCAGATCCTCGCCCAGACCCTGGTTCCGAACACCACCGAGATCCTGCTGAGCTTCCTGCAGCGCCAGAACGTCTACACGCAGACGACCGGCCGCCCCTTGACGATCCGCGGCATCTACGGCCTCCTGACCGCAGGCGCTGGTGGCACCGCGCGCGCTGTGGCCTACGTGAAGGACCCAAGTGTCCTGAAGGCTCACATCCCGATGCCGCACCGCTTCCTGCCGGTGTACCAGGCCGGCCCGATCCGCTGGGAAGTCCCTGGCGTCTTCCGCATGGGCGGCCTCGACATCCGCAAGCCACAGTCGATCCGTTACCTCGACGGCATCTGAGGAGAACCACGATGAAAGTCACGAACAACACCGTGTATCCGATGATGATCGGCACCACCCACATCGACGCCGGCTCGACCGAGGACGTCGCAGATTGGGATCAGGTCAAGGATAGCTACCCGGTGAAGACCTTCCTGGAAGCCAATGCCATCTCGGTCGAGGCCGAAAAGGCCACTACCGCGAAGCCGCTGACGAAGGACCAGGTCCTTGCTGCGCTGAAGGATCTCGGCCAGGAGGCGGATGCCCGTAAGAGCGTCGCCGACCTGACTGCCCAGCTCGAAACTGCCAAGGCCAAGGCCTGACCACTCCGGGGCGGTTTTGGCCGCTCCCCAAATTCAGAGACCGCCCATGCCCGACTTCTACGGCACCGTCACCGCTGCAAACGCCTATCACCAGGCGCGCGGAAACACGGCATGGATCGGCAGTGACGCCGAAAAGACCGCGGCGCTCCTGCGTGCATCGCTCTATGTGGACTCGCTGGGTCGCCGTCAAACCGATTCCGGCGCCTGGAATTCATTGTTCTCCGGCACTAAGGATGGCGGCCGCGCTCAGTCACGCGAGTGGCCGCGCATCCGTGCCTTCGACTTCGGCGGCAGCGCGATCGACGCAGCAACGGTGCCGATCGAGGTCGAACAGGCCACCTACGAGGCCGCACTTCGTGAGGTTGCTTCACCCGGCAGCCTCAACCCCGACTACGTGCCCGCATCGCTCGTGAAGCGTGAGAAGTCAGGCCCTTGGGAAGAGGAGTACTTCGCGCCTGGCGAGGGGACGAACCCGAATCAGCCCCTGATTTCGATCGTGCTGGCGCTGCTGGCACCGGTCATGCGGTCTGCGCGTTCCGGCATGGCGATCATGGTGGTCTGACGTGGGTCTGCTCTCGAACGTATCGCGCTTCGTCGACAAGAAGCTGCAGGTCTACGGGCGCACGTTCATGGTGGTGCGCCCGATCGACGCAGGCAATCCGTTGAGCAACGAGATCGGGACCACGCTGGCGTATCCGTATCGCAACCCGAAGGGCCACGGCGACGCCGACTGGATGCTCATGATCGGCGAGGACGTGGCGCAGGAGGGCGACTACTTGATCGGGGCGGACGAAACCTACTTCTACGCGCGCCGCTCGCACCTGCTGCCCGCCCAGGCCATCCGCTGCAACCACACCGTGGCGCTGCTGCGACCTGCACCCATATCGGGCGTCGGCGCGCAGCCCTACGGTGGCCTGTGCATGTCGGAAGCCACTGCCACCCTGGGCGTCGTCGGCGCGGGCGGCGCGCTGACCGCAGGCTGGCCCGCCTCGATCCTGATCGGTGGCCGACAGGCGGCGGGCTCCGGCCTCCCGATGTCCGTCGCAAGCGGCGGCTTCGAAGTGATGCTGCCGAAAACGGTTCCTGTCGTGATTTCGGCCAGCGACATCCTGCTGGACAACCTCGGCCGCCGATTCATCGCTGACACCTGCGAGATCAGCGAGATGGGCTGGCGATTGACGGTGAAGGAGGCCCACGTCTGATGGCCGACATGACCGACGTTTCCGCGGCGCTGGTCGGCATCCTGGCCAGTGCCATCTACCCGAACGGCACCGCACAGCCCCCTGTGGGCGGCGTGCCTGCGAAGATCTACGCCGGTTGGCCGTCGCCGGCCGAACTGCAGGCCGACCTGAAAGGCAAGAAGGCGCACGTCACGGTCTGGGCGACTCCGAAGGTCCGGGTCACCACCCGGCGCGCGGTCGCATGGGAGCAGCTGGTCGCGCCGGTGCCAACCCTGGCTGCCGCGGTGGCTGGAACGACAGTGACCCTCTCCGGCACCGTGACGCTGCCCCAGGCAGTGGCCATGATCGTCGACGGCAAGGACGTTGCGTACGGGGTACAGACCGGCGACACGCTGGCGAGCATCGCCGTCGCACTGGCCGCGCTCATCTCGGCGTCACAGTCCGCCAGCGCTGCCGGCGGCGTGATCACCATCCCCGGCGCCCGCAAGGTCGTCGCCCGCATCGTCGCCAATGGCACGAGCGCCGCAGAGGTGGCGCGCGAGCTGCGCGTCTTCACCGTGAGCGTCTGGGCCGACTGCTTCGACAACCGCGACCCGCTCGCCAAGGTGATCACGCCGGCGCTGGCCCTCTTGACGCGCATCGCGCTGCCCGACGGCACCACTGCGAGCGTCGAGTACGCCGGCAGCCGACAGATCGACACAGAACAGCGCCAAGGCATCTACCGCCGCGAGATCGACCTGAGCATCGAATACGCAACCATCGCCACGCGCTCGGACACCACCGTCCAGATCGTCCAGGTCCACCCCGCGATCGCCGTGAACACCACGTCGACGCCGCTCCCCATCATCAACACGTGAGGCCTTCCATGAAGCTCGTCGTTTCCCAGCCCTTCGCCGACTTTCAGGTGGGCGACTCCATCACCGAACCCGAAAAGATCGCGGAGGTGCTGGACAGCCATTCCGGCAGTGTCGTGAAGGTCGCCGACGACCCGAAACCAGAAGACCAGGCCGTGGTCAATGTGGTCGACGTACAGCCGTCGGGTGCGTTTGCAGCGCTGACTGCAGCCAACGCCAACGCCAACGCGAAAGCCCCCCGCCGCTGAGCGCGGCACGCCCCACACCAAGGCCACCTCCGGGTGGCTTTTCCATTTCTAGGAGTCACCCATGACCATCGTTCAAGCCGGGTCGCTGAATACCACGGCACTCATCGTTCCCGACCTGATCGTTCAGATCGTGCCGCCCAGCGTCGCCCTGCTCAACGGTGTGCCGACCAACATCTTCGGCGTCGTCGGTACCGCCCAGTGGGGCCCGCTGAATTCGCCCGTCGTGCTCGGCAGCATGGCCGACTACGCGCTCAACTTCGGGGCCACGCAGGCCCGCAAGTACGACATGGGCACGATCGTCGCGACCGCCGTGCTGCAGGGTGCAGCCAACTTCCGCGGCGTGCGCGTCTCGGACGGCACCGACACCGCGGCCACTGCAACGGTCCTGACCAACTGCCTGACGCTGACCGGCCGCTACACCGGCACGCTCGGCAACAGCATCGTCGCCTCGGTCGGTGTCGGCAGCGCCCTCAACACCTCGCGCATCACCATCGCGATGCCCGGCCGCACGCCGGAGGTGTTCGACAACATCGCCGGCACCGGCAACGCCCTCTGGATCGCGATGGCCGCCGCGATCAACAACGGTTCGAATGCACTGCGCGGCAAGTCGGACATGGTCATTGCCTCGGCCGGTGTTGGCACTGCCGCGCCGACGGTCGCCAGCTACACCCTGGCCGGCGGCGCGGACGGTGCAGGCGTCGCCGCGACCGCGCTTGTCGGTGCCGACGCCGCCACACGCACCGGCATGTACGCGCTGCGCGGTACCGGCGCCTCGATCGGCGTGTTGGCCGACTGCGACACTGCGTCGACCTGGACCACTCAGGTGTCGTTCGGCTTGGCCGAAGGCATCTACATGGTCGGCGTCGGCCCGGCAGGCGACACGCCGACGGCCGCCGCGGCTGCCAAGGCCGCCGCCGGCATCGACAGCTACGCCTTCAAGCTCATGCACGGCGACTGGATCCTCTGGGCTGACCCGGTGGCCGGCATCACCCGCCTCGTGTCGCCGCAAGGCTTCGTCGCCGGCAAGATGGCCAACCTCTCGCCCGAGCAGTCGCCGCTGAACAAGCCGCTGTACGGCATCGTCGGCACGCAACGCAGCGCCGCGAACCTTCCGTACAGCAACGCCGAGCTGCAGGTGCTGGCCCAGGCCGGCATCGACGTCATCACCAACCCGGTGCCGGGCGGCAACTACTTCGGCGTGCGCATCGGCCACAACACCAGCTCGAACCCGACCGTGTATGGCGACAACTACACCCGGATGACGAACTACCTGGCATCGACGTTCAACGCCGGCATGGGCCTCTTCATCGGCAAGCTGCAATCTGTCCAGTCGGACGACCCGCTTCGTCGCCAAGCCGGCTCGACGCTCTCGACCTTCCTGCAGAACATGCGCGACCAGGTGCAGGTCGACGAGTTCAGCGTGATCTGCAACCTGAGCAACAACAGCCCGTCGCGCATCGCGCTCGGCTACATGCAGGCCGACGTCAAGGTCCGCTACCTCTCGATCGTCGAGAAATTCCTCGTCAACCTCGAAGGCGGCCAGTCGGTCACCGTCGCCCGTCAACAGACCGCCACCGCGGCATAAGGAGAACCACCATGCCGATGAATGGCCAAACGGTCGGACGCGACGTCTCGATCGACATCAACACCTCGCGCGGCATCCTGGCGCTGTCCGCCACCGCGATCACGAATTTCACGTCGCAGCCGAAAACCTCGAATGTCGAGAGCAAAGGCATGGACGCCGTCACGCGTCACGGTGTGTTTCCCGAGGGCTGGCGCGGCACGTTCGACGTCGACCGCATGAGCGGCGTGCTGGACACCTTCTGGGCGCAGATCGAAGCCGACTACTACGCTGGTGTGAACACGCTACCGGGCACGATCACCGAGACGATCGCCGAGCCCGATGGATCGATCAGCCAGTACCGCTACACCGGCGTGATGTTCGACTTCAAGGACGCCGGCGCCAAGGCTGCGAACGGGCTGGTGAAGCAGAAGCTCGACTTCATGGCCTCGCGCCGCCTGAAGGTCGCGTAATGGCGGTCAGCAACATCACGACGGGCGAAGAGACGCCATCGCAGCAGGTCGTCGCAGCTGCCAACACCGAAGTCGTCGTCAAGGACACCGCCGGGCGTTCGATCACGCTGAAGAAGCCGGGCGTGCTCGCGCAGTTCAAGATGATCGAAATGCTCGGCGGCGACACGGCGCAGAACCAAACCTTCGTCAACATGGTGTTCCCGCTGATGTACATCACGGCCATCGACGGTGACAACGTGCCGCGGTGCTCGACGCGCCTCGAGCTCGATGCATTGATCCAGCGGCTCGACGAACACGGCGTGGCTGCTGCGATGAAGGGCGTGCCCGAGCATTTTTGGCCCAAGGAATCTGTTGAAAAGGACGCCGCCGTAAAAAACTAGCCCAGGCCGCGGCGTTCAAGGAGTCGCTGTGGCTGGTCAAGAACGGCATTCCTTTCGACATAGCCTTCCAGGCTGACGACGTGTTTCGGACTGCGGCGGCCATCGTCTTCTCGCAGTTCGAAGGCAATCGGTTCAACTTCCATTCGATGTGCTGGGAAGAGGGGACGTAGCGATGGAATTCCAAGACCTCGGCGCGTTCAGTGCGCACCTCGCGCGTCTCGCGGTCGAATCGAAAGCCGTCGACGCGCACATTCTGCGGACCGGTGCGCGCGCCATCCAGAAGGACGCGAAAGAGCGCATCGGGTCGTACCAGGACGCCGAAGGCCCATTCCCAGCCTGGGTGAACCTGGCCGAATCGACCGTTGACGACCGTCTGCGCAAGGGCTTCACGCCCGACGACCCGCTGCTGCGCACGGGCGCGCTGCGCAAGTCCATCGAAACGCACATCGAAGGCAACGAAGCCAGCATCGGCAGCCGCTCGGACATCGCGCTCTACCAAGAGCAGGGCACTTCGACGATTCCGCCACGGCCATTCCTGGGCCCGGCCGCGCATCACCTCAAGAGCACCTTCGCGCCCGAGGCGGCGCTGACGCTTGTCACTTGGCTGTCGGGCGGTGCTTGGCGCAACCCCAAACGCTGAGAACCCTGGAAAGATTGCATGTTCGAAGCCTATTCCGTCGCCGTCACGCTGAGGATGAACAACCTCGTCTCCCCAGAGCTTGCGGGTATGGCGCGCGAGTTCTCGGCGCTGCAAAAGGAGGCGGCAGCTCTGAATGCGCTGTTCAAGAGCATGGAGAAAAGTGCTGCGTCCTTCGGCAGGGCGGCAAAGTCGGCCGATGGTGCAGCGGCCTCTGTACGTTCGACAGGAAAAGCGGCCAAAGAAGCTGCTTCCGACTTTGCTCAAGCTACAGCCGCTGCCGCAGCATACAAATCTGAGCTTGTGGCGATACGCGCGGCTTCGATTGCGCCGATGCGAAACGGCAGTCTTGCAGCCGAGCGGGCATTGGCTCAATATTCGGCACCGACTGGAATCGGATTCGGGGGTTCGGGCACTGCCATCGCCGCCATTGCGGCGATGCATGCTCAGGCCAATCAGCGTGCCGCTTTGGGCGGGATGCCCTACACCGCATTTCGCATGCGTACGCCACCAGAGGCATTGATGGCACTCACTGGAGGCGGAGGTGGTTCGATCACCATCGGTCCTGGAGGTGTGCTCGGTTTCCAGGCAGGAAATGCCGGCGGCATTCCCCCAAATTTGACATCTCCGAGGTTAGCCCTCCCAGGCGGAATGCCGTACACCCCGTTCACGATGCGCTCGCCCGGCGCTGGTGGTGCGGGCGGGCAGGGCGGCGGCGTGACGCCTCCGGGTGGGGGCGGGGGTGGCGGGGGCGGCCCACGGCCCGGGGCCGTACCTCCTGCTGGTGCCGGAGGTCAGGGCGGCGGTCGTGGCGGCTTCCACGGCGGCAATGTTCATTTGGGACCGAACGGCATTGGCATCGGCACTGTTGGTATGAGTGCGGGCAGTGGAATGCTGCCGCTGATCGGTGCAGCTGGCTCAATCTACGGTGCGAAAGCGCTCTACGAATCGGCACGCGACTACGAAACCGCGGCGGCGCGCTTCAAGACACTGAACCTCGGCGACGCGGTCAACAAGGAAGCCGAAAAGTTCGCGCGCGGCACGAAGGTCTTCGGTGTGTCCAGCGCCAACCTCATGGAGACGCTGCGCGAGTCGGTTGGCATGTTCGGCTCGATGCCGAATGCGCTTCAGGTGGCGCCGGTGCTTTCCCAACTCAACGCGGCGAACTCGAACCTGTTCGGCGGGAAGATCGGCAAGATTGATGATCACGCTGTTCGAGCGTTGATGCGCTTCAATGATATGCGCGGCCTGACCGACAGCCCGAAAGACTTTATGCGGGGCCTAGACTTGGCCCAGCGTATGGTCACAGGTTCCGGTGGCTCGCTCGACTTCGCAGGGCTAGAGCAACTGGCAAAGCGCGGCGGTGCAGCTTTCAAGGGCCTGAACGATGACGGCGTGATGATGCTGTCGACGCTCGCACAGGAGCAGGGCGGCGCCACGACCGGTACTGCTCTCATGTCGCTGTACCAAAACCTGATCGCCGGCCGTACCACGAAAAAGGCCATGGCGGCGCTGATGGATGCCGAGCTCGTCACGCTTGGAACCGTCAACACCGGAACGGTCGGCGGGAAGAAATCGAATTCGACGGTCATCACGGGCGTCAAAGAAGAAAAGCTGCTTCGTGAGAATCCCGGCATGTGGTTGATGACGGTCGGCCTCGACGCTGCGAAGAAGACGGGCGCGAAAACCGATTCCGAGATCATCAGCGTCGTCAACAGCTGGCTGTCGAACCGGACGGGCAGCAACATGGCGGCCAACTTCACTACGCAGAGCCTGCAGGCCATGCGGGACTTCAAGCTGGCCAAGAATGCCGCCGGCGTCGATCAGACGATTGCTCTCAATCAAAAAAGTGCCAGCGGCAAAGAAGGCGAGTTCATCGCAGCCTGGAGCAACTTCAAGACCGAATTTGGAACGTCTGCACTCCCAGCATTTACCAGCCTGCTGACAAGCGGGGCGGGATTCCTGCGGAGCATTAACGGCTTCATGACAAGCCCGTCGACAAAGTCATTCATCGCCGCGTACGAGGGCGGCTTTAAGGCGCAGGGCAATTTCATCGGCAAGACGGTCGACACGTTGTTCGGTGCGAAGCCAGGCGCACAGGAAGTGCGTACAGGCGCCGCAGTGGCAGGAAACGACACGGCCGGCGGTGCCTTCACCGGTTTCCGCAGCCCGATCCGGACCTCGAATGCCGGCGGCGGCCGCGGGATGATCAACAACACCATCGTCATGCCGAACGGCCGCGAGCTGGCGCGTGTGGTGACGCAGGAGCAGGGCAAGGAACTGAACCGACCCCAGACCGGCCCGCGCACCGTCGACGGCCGGCAGTCGCTGCGCGCATTCGACACCGAGCGGGGAGGTTGACCATGGACACGACGCTTCAGCTCGGCGGCTTCGTCTTCGAAGGACTGGAAGTGCCCGAGGTGCTGGTACTGGGCGGCGCTCAGACGCTGGTGAAGCACAACTTCCCCGGCGGCGCGCGCATCCTGCAGGCCCTGGGCGCAGATCATGCGCCGATCTCCTGGCGCGGCCTGTTTCTGGGTGGCCCGGCACTGCAGCGCGCGAAGGCGCTCGACTTCATGCGCGTGCAGGGCGCCGCGGTGCCGCTCACAGTGTTCGACAGCGCCTACACGGTCGTCATCGCTCGCTTCGAATACGGTGTCGAGAACTTCCACAAGATCGGGTACAGCATCACCGTAGAGGTGGTCGAGGACCGTACCCGACCTGTCGAGCAGGTGCCGTTGAGCGGCTTCGAGACGGGCATCCAACAGGACATGGGATCAATGCTTGGCCTGGGTCGCGTGATCGGTGACGGTCCGCTGTCTGGGGCGCTGTCCACGCTCGACACGACGATTCGCTCGGTGAGCAGCTTCGCCAGCGCGTCCACGGCCGTGATTCAGAGCGTGCTGCGCCCGATCGCCGACGTGTCGAACCGCGTGAGCCTCCTGACCGCCTCGGTGCGCAACACCATCGGCTCAGTGACGACGCTCGGCGGCGTGCTGCCCAACAATCCGCTGGCCGCGTCGATCGGCAAAATGGCCGCACAGGTCACTGCCGCAGCGCAGTATCCGGTGCTGCTCAATATCCAGAGCTTGGCGACGCGCGTGCAGCGCAACGTCTCGATGGCGAACCAGCAGACCTCCCTGCGCACAATGCAGGTCGCCGGCGGCACGCTCTACAAGGTCGCCGCGGACGAATACGGCGATGCGACACGCTGGCCCGCCATCGCGCAGGCGTCGGGGCTGAAGGACGTGATCCTGGCCGGCGTCAACAAACTGACCATCCCGGCGCGGCCGGTGGATTCGGGCGGAGTTCCAACCCTGTGAGCGGCGAGGTGGTTTCGGCGGCGACGCGGCCGCGGGTCGCGGCGTTCGCGAACGGCGAGCGGCTGGTCGGCATCTGCAGCTTCGACGTGGACGTCAACACGTTCTACCAGGCAGACACGTTCCGCCTGACCTTGGCACTCAGCGCGCAGCCGGCAGGCCGTGGCTGGGCCTGGTGGGCGGAGCAGACCGAGATCGAGATCGAACTGCTGGCGGGGTATCCAGCGAATCCGGCCGCCTTCAACCGGGAAGACTTGAGCTCTTTGGTCATCGGCAACGTCGACGACATCGATATCGATCCGATCCGCGACGAGATCGTCATGGGCGGGCGCGACCTGACTTCACGCTTCATCGACAACAAGACGATCGAGAAGTACCAGAACCTGACGGCGTCGCAGGTCGCAACGAAGCTGGCCGAGTCGCAGGGCCTGAAGCCGGTCGTGACCGAGACGCAGGAGACGGTCGGCAGCTACTACCAGATCGACCGCGTCGCGATCCAGGACGACCGGCCGGAATGGGACCTGCTCACCTACTTGGCGCAGCGCACGGGCTACGTGGTCTACGTGAAGGGCCGCGACCTGCACTTCGAGCCGAAGCCCGATCCGACGACCGTCGAGCCGTACGTTCTGCGTTGGCAGCCGGCGACGCCGACGCAGGCCTCGCCGGTCTTCAACGGCACGGCGCTGTCGTTCCGTCGCAACCTGACGATCTCGAAGGACGTGAAAGTAACGGTGCGCAGCTGGAACCAGAAGCAGAAGAAGGGCTTCACGGTCACGGCGAACCGCACGAAGGTAAAGAACGCGACTACCGGCCGCGTTGCCCGTTCGGGCCTGCCGCCGCAGCAGTACTCCTTTTACTTCCCGAACATGACGCCCGATGAAGCGCAGAAGAAGGCGAACCAGCTGCTGAAAGACATCAGCGAGCACGAGATGAACCTGGTGGCCGAGATCCCCGGCGACACAGCGGTCACGCAGGAGCGCGTGCTCCGCGTGGAAGGCACCGGTACCGCGTTCGACCAGCAGTACTACCCAGCGTCGGTCGTGCACAGCTACAGCGAGGGGGGCGGATACCGCACCTCCATTACGGCAAAGAACTCCAGCCCTGAAAGCACGGTGAGCCCATGAATGAACTGCAGGGCGCGATGCGCGTGGCAGCGATGCGCAGCGCCGAGGGACGGCAGGACACGCGCATGGCCATCGTCGACGCCTACGACCCGGACACTTACAGCGTGAAGGTGCGTCTGCAGCCGTCCGACGTCCTCACGGGCTGGATCCCGATCAGCAGCAGCTGGGTCGGCAACGGCTGGGGCTTGTTCGCGGCCCCGTCGATCGGCGACATGGTGCAGGTCGAGTGCCAGGAAGGCGACATTGATGCCGGCCTGATGGTCGGCTCGATGTTCAACGACGTCGACCGGCCGCTGCCGGTGCCGTCGGGCGAGCTCTGGATAGTTCACAAGTCCGGCGCGTTCTTCAAGCTGACGAACGATGGCGCCGGTGAGTTCTCCGATGCGCACGGCGCGATGGTGCGGCTGAACGGCGACGGGACCATCAGCAGCGCGGGCGAATGGGCGCATGCCGGCTCGTTCACCGCGACCGGAGACGTGAAGGCGGGCGCCATTTCCCTCCAGGGCCACAAGCACGGCGGCGTCCAAGGCGGCTCGAACTCGACAGGCTTGCCGCTGTGACCGACCTCTACCACTACATCGGCGACGACCTGCGCGCATCCGCCACCGGCGACGTCCAGCAGGTTGAAGGCCTCGACCAGACCAGCCAGCGGATCCTGCGCCGGCTGCTCACGAACCCGGGCGACTACATCTGGCACCCCACCTACGGGGCCGGCCTCGGCAGGAAGATCGGCGCCGTCCTCGATGCGCGCGCCATCACCGCGCTCATCACCTCGCAGATCTTCCTGGAAGCCAACGTCGCTCGCGTGCCGGCGCCGGTGATCACCGTGACCCCGATCGCCAACGGCATCGCCGTGAGCATCAAGTACTACGACGGCTCGACGGGAAAACTCGCGACGCTGGCCTTCAACGTCGACCGCTGACCAGGACCCCGCATGGCACTCAACCTCAAGGACTTCGGGACGATCGTCAGCGACCAGGTCACCGCGATCCAAGCGGCCTCGAAAAGCCTGATCGACACCACGATCGGCTCGATCATCCGGGCGCTCACGGAATCCAATGCCGCGGTCGTGCTGTGGATCCAGAGCCTGATCATCACGCTGCTGGCCACCACCCGCGCGTCGACGTCGACCGGTACCGACCTCGACACCTGGATGGCCGACTACTCGGTGACGCGGCTGCCGTCGGTGCCTGCCACCGGCAACGTGACCTTCGCACGCTTCACGGCGACGAATCCGGCCACAGTGCCCGTGGGCGCGCGCGTGCAGACCGGCGATGGCTCGCAGGTCTTCCAGGTGATCGAGGACACGACGAATCCGGCGTATGCAGTCGGTGGGTACACACTCGGCGCCGGTGTCGCGAGCCTCGCGGTGAAGGTGCAGGCTGTGACCGCGGGCAGCGCGAACAACGTCGTGATCGGCGGCATCAACACGCTGGCGACGGCGATCAGTGGCATCGACACAGTCACCAACCCGGCCGCATTCGCCAACGGTGCCGACGCCGAGAGTGACACGGCCTTGCGCCTGCGCTTCGTGGCCTACGTGGCCAGCTTGTCGAAAGCGACCAGGGACGCTGTCGGCTACGCGATCAGCAGCCTGCAGACCGGTCTGAAATACAGCTTCGTGGAGAACCAGAGCTATCCCGGCGCAACCGACTACGGCTACTTCTACGTGGTGGTCGACGACGGCACCGGCACGCCGGGCAGCACGCTGCTCACCAGCGTGGCGAATGCGATCGATCGTGTTCGGCCGGTGACGTCGCGCTTCGGCGTCTTCGCGCCTGTGGTCCTGCTCGCGTCGCTGTCGATGACGACCACGATCGCCGCAGGTTACGACGCAGCGGCGACCCGCCTGGCCGTGCAGAACGCCCTGACGAACTACGTCAATACGCTGGGCCTCGGCCAGGCGCTCGTCTACACGCGGCTGTTCCAGCTGGCCTACAACGTGCCCGGCGTCAGCGCCGTGAACAGCCTGCAGGTCAACGGCTCGACCGCAGACATCACCGTCACCCCGAAACAGGCCGTCAAGGCCTCGGTCGTCTCCGTTTCCTGATTCGCACCTAGGGGCCGGCCGGCTCGAGCGACCTCTAGTGCACGCCTGGTGGAGTTCTCCACCGGCTCACCCCTGAAAGACACCCCTTCATGGCACACATCACTGCGAATCGCATCGGCGAGCTGAGCGCGACCGAGGGCACCGGGCCGCTCGTTCTTACGCCCGCAGTCGGAATGAAACGCTTCAGCAGCGCCATGAACGTCGGCGACACGTGCTGGTATTTGATCGAGAGCATAGATCCTGTCACCGGCGCACTCACTGGTGCGTTTGAGTACGGCCTCGGCACGTATTCGGCACTCAACACGCTGTCTCGCGCTCCGACGGGTTCCAGCAATGCCAATGCACTGGTCTCCTTCACGACAGGCGTCAAAAGAGTCAGCTTGACCATTTTGGCGCCGCAAACGAGCACATCCGAACAGTGGCTGAGCGCTCTGGGAGTTACAGGCTCAAGTGAAAACGGTCTTTTGGCATTGCTGCTTGCAGTGTCGGTCTATGCGCGCAGCGAGACCAATCTCATAAATAACGGCGGTCAATGATGTCTTTCGAGTCCCAGATTACCGACCTCGCAGGCCTCTCGGCCGATTTCAATTCACTGCAGACGCAATTGGATCTCGCTGTCGCAGTTGTCACCGATCGTAAAGCGTCCTTTGCAGACACCATCGATAAATGGAAAACGCTGGTCGAGTATTACGAAAATCTTGCGGACCAGGCGGATGGTGGCGTGGTTGTAGCCACACCGGTGCCCGTCTACAGCGGTCTCGTGATCGAAGGTGACAGCATCACGGACGGCGGTGGTCAGAACGATAGCTCGTGGCCCGCGCAGTTCGCGACGCTGACCGGCATTCCCATTCGTGACGTGGCGCTGCAGGGGCAGACGCTGTTCCAGATGAGCCGCGATTACGACCTGGACGGCGGCGCCGGCACCGTTTATTCCAGCGTGTACAACACGCTTGTTTTAGCTGCTGGCACGAATGATTTCGGCCAAGCGAACCAGTCCGTTGCGCAACTGAAAATCTACCTGCAAGAGTTTTTGGCGAAGGCGCGCAATTCCGGCTACAAAATCTGGGTTTCCACGGTCACGCCGCGCAATGACACCGGCTGGACTTCTGCACTCGAAGCGAAACGCGTCGAATACAACACCTGGATGCTGAGTGGCGCATTGACCAGCTTGCTCAATGGTGGTGGGGTCATCGATCTGGCATCGGTGATCACGGTTGCCGATTTGTACGACGGCCTGCATCCGACCAATGCCGGTGCAGCCAAGATCGCGGCGGCTGTCCGTAGCGCATTGCTCGCGTCGGCGGTCTTGAGCGGCGATATTCTCGGCGCGGACGGCAAGGTCGACGATGCGCTGTGGACGGCAATGGTTAACGCCTACTGGACCGATGCAGCCTTCGAATACCGGATGGGCAAAAAGTCTGCCGCAATTGCTGGCTTGCCAACCTGGTCGCAGCCGGTCAGTCAGAGCATGGGATCGAACTACGACAACCGGTCTTATGAATACGGTACGTTCGTCACCGGCTACACCGATTTCTCATCGACTGAATTGATCGTCGGTTTCACTCCTGCCGATCCGGCCGCACGAATCGGCGTAGCGGGCATTCAAGGCATCAGCTTCTCGCAGGAGACGGCCAGCGTTCGGCCCGTGCTGAGTTGGGTGCATTACACCAAGGGTATGGACGGGGTCGACCTGCAATACTGGCGTGAGAACGGTTACCCGACCATGAGCAAGCCGGTCGCCGTCACGCAGGGATTTGGGCGGCCAGGGTGGAACGTCAAGGCAACCGCGTTCTTCCAGGACGGATCGTTCGCGTGCATCGGCACGAACACCGACCGGAACAAGTCGCACGGCCAGCTGCTGCCATCGAAGCGCATCACCGCGGCCGCTACGTTTTCCTCCGACGAAATGATGTTCGTCACGGTATGGGACGTCGACACGAAGCAGGCCGAGATCGCGGTCGTGATGAAGTGCGGCCTGGGCGATTCGGCCACGATCGAAAACCCGTACAGCGGCAATCCGTATGGCTGGTGGGGTGAGTGGAATGCAGCGTATCCGGGTCTGCAGAACCTCGGGAACAACGTATTTTTCAAGGTCGTCGGTTATCTGCCCCTGGTCGGCATGAAAGCGCCCACCGGCATCGCATGCACGAGTGGCCAGCACCGGCATGCCTATCTCAACGGCACCGAGCCTTTCACGAACGGGGCACTCGGCGATTGGGTCAACGACGAGTCGATGCGCCAGCGGTGGTGCGCGCCGAGCGGTGACCGTGCGACGAATGTGGTGCGTCAAGGCGTGCTCATGGTGTGGTCCAAGTCGGAGCAGATCGTCGGCTTCTATGACGTCAAGCCGGTCATCGACTACATCAACAAGAACTACTTCGGCACGCGCGCCGACTTCCTCAAGACGCGGGACATCGGCCAAGCGCCCGGGCAATGGCCGTACAGCTTCGACGTCGCGCCGGAACAAAAGCCGGTGCACATCAAGAACGTGCCCTTGCCAGCTAGGCCCACCGCAGGCTGTGTGTTTGGCTACTGCTACAGCGATTCGCATCGCCAGGCATGGCTCGCGCTGGACAACGAGACCATGTGGACGTTCAACATGGGTGGCTTCGCGCAACCCTTCGACGGCCAGCCCGGCGCGGCGATCGGCAGTGCCTCGGCGCTGGTCAAGGTGGCCGAGACGCCCATTCCGAAGAACGTGACCGCCATCACGCAGACGCGCGAGCGTAACGGCAACAACTTCGGGCTGCTGCGCGACAGCACGCGTTGCCTGATCGTCACTTCGCGCGAAGAAAAGTCGGTGTCCTGGTACGACATGGAAAACCCGTCGCAGCCCGGCGTGCTGGTGCGTAAAGCGCAGGACAGCCGATGGGTCGATCCGGTGCATGCCGAAGACATGGAAAACCACGGCACGGAAAGCTATGTGGCGATGGTCGCGGATCGCGAAGGTGGTTGCGTCTGGGGGCTTGGATGGGGGCCGATCAAACTCTGGACGATGGGCAATTATGTTTTCCCGTTGCTCAATAACGAGCAGTTCAACAACCTCAATAAGTTCGTGACTGAAGGCAAACCCTTTATCACGCTGGGCATCAACGTCTCTTAATTAGATGGGATTAAAAATGAGCGAACAGCAATTAGGCGCTACGGCAAGCCAGGCCGTTGCCGATCTACGCAATGCACGCAATGCACTCGCAACGAAAAGCGTTGTTGTTGTGGATGCAGTTGCAGCGTCTGACGGCCAAGTCACTACGGTCGGATCTTTTACCGCCCGGCTTGAGGCAGTCCTTGCTCGACTCCAAGCAAAACAAAGCGCGGGCACCGACGACATCGGTGTGTTTCACATGAGCGCCATCGCAGAAGGTGTTCGGCCCGCCACGTTTGCCAATTCCATTTCTGGTGGACCAGTCGCTGCAAACTGGGGCGATGCACGCGGTTTGGGCGCTGCTGGATCTCCCAACGCGGCGTTTGGAAGCGGCGTCTATAGCGTTTCGTCTTCGGATGGAAATTGTGCGGTGACTATTGACCAGTTGCTCACGTTCGACGGCGATTTCATGGGCGAATATTTTACCGATGATTTCGACGCGGACAATCTCGCAATGCAGTTGAGCACCAATGGGACCGATGCTGGGGCGCTTCGTCTGCAGCTGGTTGCGCGCAAGGACAACGGTCGGCTCTATTTCCACAGCTACGCGCAAAAGTCGGGCACGCCGGCATTTCTCGCGTTCGAGACGGATCGCATCGACCCGATGGCAGTTGCTGGCATGGCGTCCGGCTACCACCTAGCGTTTGGGCGTGTGAATGGCTATCCCGCCGCGTTCTGCAATCAGAAACGCATCGGCTTGGCCACGCAGCCTTTCGCGGGCAGTCTGACCGGAAATTTCGACCTGATTGGTGCGTACGACCGGGTCAGCGAGCAAGCACAGGGTTCGCGCGGCAAACAATGGGGTGAAGCACGCTTGTCCAAGCTGGCTCGATATAAGGACCTGACCTACGTCGTGCCGAATTCGCGGTTCGCCTGAGGCCTAAGCGATGTTTGCATCGGGAGGATTTGCCCAGCAAGGATTTTCGCAAGGGGGCTCCGTACTGGGTTCTTCATCGGAGAGCGGTGGAGAGGGTGACCCCATCGACCCTGGCACGCCGGTCGATCCCGGGCTGCCGGTGCCGACACTCCCGCCGGCCAACATCGTCGGCACGCTGGAGGACTTCCTGGCGCGGGAAAAGTCGACGCTGCCGAATTGGTTCAGCGACAACAACCCGATCCTGGACGCGCTGCTCCGGGGCTTCGCGGCGTCGTGGGCATGGGTGTACAGCCTGTACCTCTACGCCAAGATGCAGGCGCGCATCAAGACGGCCACCGACGGCTGGCTCGACCTGATCGCCGGCGACTTCTTCGGTACACGCATCGCGCGCCGGGCCAACCAGACCGACGCGAGCTTTCGTGCAACGATCGTCGCGAACCTGTTCCGCGAACGTGCCACACGCACGGCGTTGATCCAGGTGCTGACCGAGCTTACCGGCCGCGCGCCGATCGTCATCGAGCCTCAGCGGCCAGCGGACTGCGGCGCGTACGGCGTGCCGACCACGGGCTATGGTGTGGCCGGCTGCTACGGCTCGCTGCAGTTGCCATCGCAGGCGTTCCTGATCGCCTATCGGCCGGCCAGCGCCGGCATCCCGCGCATTGCGGGCTACGGCAACGCGCAAGGCGCTTACGGCACGCCGCCGGTCGGCATGTACGGCAGTCTGTCGATGGTGCAGGGCCAGGTCACCGACGCAGACATCCTCGCCGCGATCGACAGCGTGAAGCCGGCCGGCACCGTCATCTGGACGACCATCCGGTCGTAGCTTTTCCCCACTCACCAACGGCCCGCAGGCATTTCGCCTCGCGGGCTTTTTTCATGGAGCAACGATGGACCGTCAAGTCATCTATCCGGGCCAGGTGCCCATTGAGACCGACCTTCTCAAGACCAACCAGAACGTCATGGTCGCCTTGGCCAAACTGAGCGAAGCGCTCTTCGGCACGTCGGGCGTTGTGGTCGGTTTCGGCACCACGCAGACGGTCGTGCCGTCGATGGCCGTGCTCATCGCGCCGGGCGAGATCTACGCCCAGCAGAACCTCGAGGCTTCGCCAATCAGCTCGCTGGCACAAGATCTGGCGCACTCAATTGTCAAGCAGGGTATTTCGCTCGACCCGCTGACCCTGAGCGTCGCAGCGCCCGGCACGGCTGGCTTCAGCGTCAACTATCTCGTGCAGGTCGGCTATCAGGATGCTGACAGCGGCCAGACGGTGCTGCCGTACTACAACGCGAGCAACCCGTCGGTCGCGTACTCGGGTCCGGCGAACAGCGGCGCCGCGCAGCCGACGGTGCGCCAGGGCGCCGCAGTGGTGTCGATCAAGGCGGGCATCGCCGCGACGTCCGGATCGCAGGCCACGCCGGCGCCGGATTCTGGAAAGCTGGGCCTGTTCGTGGTGACGGTGGCCAGCGGCTCGTCGAGCGTTACGAACGCGAACATCAGCGCCTATCCCGGTGCGAGCGTGCTGGGCACGCCCATGCTGCAGGGACGATATCTCCGAACGGTGAAGGTTTCTTCGAGCGGCACGTACGTCCCGGGCCCGGGCGCACGACTTCTGCTCATTCGCGGTTGCGCGGCAGGAAGCGGGGGTGCGGGCGCACCAGCCACCGGCTCGGGCACGATCAGCTTCGGCACCGGCGGCATGTCTGGTGCCTACGCCGAATTCATTGCTCCTGCAGTACCAACGCCGGTCATCGTCGGCGCTGCCGGGGCGGCTGGCGGGGCCGGTGGGGCAGGGGGTGTCGGCGGCAACTCGGCCTGGGGCAGCTTAGTTCTGCTACAGGCAGGCGTCGGCGGTAGCGTTCAGGGCCCAACAAACCCGCCCTACGCAGCGATCACCACTGGCACGGCCCTAGTGTCGGGTTCGCTGACGCCGACCGTCGCGATTCCGGGATCCACCGGCACCGCAGGCATCAGCCAGTCGGCCAGCCTGATCTTGTCGTCCGGCGGTGGCGTCGGTCCCTTGGGCAGCGCCGGCACGCCGACGCAGAACGGCGACGGCATCCTGGGCTCGGGCTGGGGTGTGGGCGGCGGCGGTGCCAGCAATTCCCCGAACAACGGGGCCCGGCCAGGCGGCGCAGGCACGCAGGGTGGTTTCATCGTTGAGGAGTTCGCATGAAGTACGCGCTGGTCGCAAACGCGCTGGTCGAGAACGTCATCCTGTGGGATGGCATCGACCCAGCATTCGCAGACGCCTTCCAAGGCAAGCAGCTCGTGCTGCTCGAGCCGGACTCGCCGGCGTCGCCAGGTTGGACCTACGCGAACGGCGAGTTCCTCGCAGCGCAGTCCAGCGTACCGCCAGCGCCACCAGCGCCGCGCGTTGTGACCATGCGCCAGGCACGGCTGGCTTTGCTCAAGGCCGAGAAGCTGGCGGCGGTCACGGCCGCCATCGACACGCTGTCGAGTCCGCAAAAGGATGCTGCGCTCATCGAGTGGGAGTACGCGGCGACGGTCGACCGCGACTCTGCGCTGATGGGCCTGGTGGCTTCAGCGCTGGACCTCGACGAACCCGCGCTCGATGCGCTCTTTGCCACTGCTGCCGCGTTCTGACACCAGACGCCAACCATCCACCCAACCCGCTTCGGCGGGTTTTTTCTTGCCTGAAGGAACCACCATGCTCCGACTTAAAAGACTCCTCCCGCTCGCCGCGCTCATGTGCGCCGCAGCCATCGCAGCGACCCCGGCCGGGCCGAAGCTCGCCGGCGTGGCCAACACCAAGGCGATGCACTTCACGCTCGCCGCGCGCGCCACGGTCAGCTACGGCTCGGGCGCGGCCTGGACCGAGCGGACGTTCGACCCCGGCACGTACGTCTGCCATCCCGCCACCTTCGGCCTGCCCAGCGCCGTCGCCACGGCCGGCGAGCAGTGCAAGTACACGCTCAAGAACGGCGGTGCCGTCGTGGTCGCGCCGCCCGTCGCCGCGCCCGCGCTGGTCAGGATCTCCGCCGAGTTCGCATCGTTCAGCCTGGCCGCGCCCACGACCGTCACCTTCGGCCTCGGCAGCAAGACCGTCAGCAAGCCGCTACCGGCCGGCACGTACAACTGCGGCGTCGAGGTCTTCGGCGCCGACCCGCTGCCCACCATCGCCAAGGAGTGCACCGCGCCCGCCGGCACCGCCGCCGCACCGGTGGCGGCCGTCGTCGCTCCGGTGGTCGCATCGAGCAGCATCGCCGACCCCGCCGAGTACCGCCGCGTCGCCGCGCTGTTCGGCACCCTGGAAGGCCTGACCTACCGCTACGGCTCGCCGGCCAGGGGCGTGCCCGCCGTGACGCTGCCCGGCCCGCGCGCCGACACGCCCATGAACATGGTCTCGGTCCAGAACCCGAACGGGAAGGGCGGCCGCGGCTGCGGCTGGACCGGCTGGTGCGGCACCTTCCAGATCGGCGCCCTCGACTTCCAGCCCGGCGACTACAGCTCCAGCATCCTGAACATCGGCTACGTCCCGAACCCGGCACTCGCCGGCACGACCGCATTCCCCGCCGCGCGCTACCTGGGCATCGGCTCCGCGCAGTCCCTGTCCGTCGCGCACGGCACGGTCTCGTGGAAGCCCGAAGTCTCGTGGGCGACCTATGATGGCAAGGACCACGACGGCGGCGCCAACGACGAGAACACCGAGCGCCTGGCCGGCGTCAAGCCCGGCTCGCCGATCGGCACCGTCCCGATGGACGCCAAGCCCGTGGCGATGGCACGCGGCTACGGCCGCGGCGGCTGGATCAACAACACGCTGACGGTCTCCGCCAACGGCTGGATCACCAGCGCCGGCTCCAACACCTCGCACAACTTCGCGAAGATCAAGCTGCCCGAGGGCAAGACCCCCACGGCCATCGCCATCACCAACAGCGGCGAGTTCGCGCTGGTGACCCTCTGGGACACTGCCGCCGTGCGCGGCCAGGTCGCCGTGATCGCGCTGAAGGACGGCTGCCAGGCCTGCCTCGAGAGCAACGAAGCCGCATGGGAAGCCAACTGGGGATCGTGGCCACGTGCCTACCCTGGCCTGCCGGGCCTGGGCAACTACATCGGCGGCAAAGTGCTCGGCTTGGTCGACCTGCCCGACGACCTCAAGGCGCCGACCGAGATCAGCGTGACCACCGGGCGCGACCACGGCCGGGACGGCGGCTACCAGACCGTGATGAACCTGTGGAACGAGCCGATCGACACCGTCGCGCAGCGCGCCCGCTACTACAACGGCGGTCTCGCCGGCGCGGTGGCCAACGCCGGCGTGGCCGTGATCGTGAGCAAGTCCGAGCAGCGTGCAGTGCTCCTGGACCTTGGCCCGCTGATGCGCCAGTTCCGCGAGCAGTACCTGGGCTCGCAGACCGATGCCCAGTGGCGCGAGAAGATCGCCAGCCGCGGCGACGGCGACACGCAGTTCCCGCCGACCTTCGCCGCGGTGCCGGCGCAGAAGCCGGTCGTGATCAAGACCATCGCGCTGCCGTCCGCTCCCACTGCGGTCAAGCTGACGCTCGCCGCGCCGCACCGCGCGCTGATCGCCACGGAAGACGGCCAGCTGCACGTCTACGACACCAGCGCCTACCTGAACCAGGCGGTCGGCTCGAGCGCAGGCAAGCCCGGCGACGTCGTCGAGATGTTCGCCTACCCGGTGGGCGCGAACCCGACCGGCCTGGCGTACGTGAAGGAGAAGGGCTCCCAGGCCAAGGACGGCCGCAAGGCGCTGTACGGCTACGCCCAGGACGCCGACTTCCTGTGGGTCGTCTCGCGCGGCGAGCAGAAGCTCAGCCTGCTGCAGTTCAACGCCGCGCGCACGTCGCTGTCGACCTTCAAGACCATCCAGGACAGCCGGATCGCCGACCCGATCGCGGCCGAGGACGTCGACAACCACGGCACCGAGAGCTACCTGGTCACCGTGGCCACCGGCGACGAGATCGCCAACGTCGCCTATGGACCGCTGATCACTTGGACCTACGACCAGAACCCGAAGTCGCCGTGCCCGCCGACGGCGCCGTGCGGCCCGATCGGCAAGGACGCGGCCGAATACGCGGGCGCCTTCAAGCTGCCGGGCCGGGTGTTCCACCTGGGCGGCGGGAACATCAACTGAGGCGGCCGATGAAAACGATCAAGGCGACCTACGACGGCCCGTGGTGGCCGTACTTCAAGATCATCACGGCCAAGATCATCCGGGACATCCACATTCGCACGGTGCGCCTGATCCTGGCACTGGCTTCGGTCGTCCTGGCCAGCCTGTACGTGAGCTACTCGGTCCTGTACGGCATCGGTTGGAGCGAGACCCCTTTGTTCGGGCGCAACGGCTACCAGCTCCTGAGGTGGATCGCGCCGGCCGGCGCGTGGGCAGCCGCGTTCTACGCGCATGCCTTCGGCGTGCTGTGGGTGATCTATGCCCGCCGCACGCCCAAGCTGCTCCCGCTGGTCGTGAACCTGTGGGGTTTCATCGTGTGG
Organism: Janthinobacterium lividum; assembly: GCA_050954325.1. GTDB lineage: Bacteria > Pseudomonadota > Gammaproteobacteria > Burkholderiales > Burkholderiaceae_C > Variovorax. Next base: position 466,680 of record JBPBPG010000002.1, read on the forward strand.
GCCGTGATGACGCTCTCGCTGAACTTCGGGCTGGGCAACCTCACGCCAGGCACCAGCCTCGAGTGGGTGATGGTGGGCTTCTCCGGCTGGGCACTCCTGCACACGCGCCTTGGAGACGACGAATCGTGACGGACTACAAAGAGGCCCTGGCCTGGATCGGAGGCACCGTGGGCAGCGCGGTCACCTGGCTGCTCTGGCTGCGCACCAAGAAAAGCAAGGACGACACCACCTTGTCCAACGATACGGCCGATCGCAACCGCGTGACCTGGCTGGAAGGCCAGCGGGACAAGGCCATCACCAAGGCCGAAGAGTATCTCGAAGGCCTGCGCCGCGCCGAGATCGTCGTCGAGCGGCAAGTGGGACAGATCGCGCGCCAGCAGGAGCAGATCGAGACCCAGGCCCTGCAGCTCAAGGAACTCGCGCACGACAAGGCAGACCTTTCGCTCAAGCTGAGCACGATGCTCAACGAGGTGCGGGAACTGCGCCGCGCGATCCTGAAGGTGAATCCCGAACTCGCACAGCAGATCCTGTCGAGCAGCTTCGGAAGCCTGGAGGACTGACCATGGACGCGTCAATCCTCGCTCAATGCACCGGCGCGCCGCTTCCGTTCGCCCTGAAGTTCGCCGAGCCGCTGTCGACCGCGATGGCGCTCTATGCGATCGACACGCCGATCCGGCAGGCGATGTTCCTGGCCAACGTCGGGCACGAGTCCGGCGGGCTGCGGTACACGACCGAGATCTGGGGGCCGACGCCGACGCAACGCGGCTACGAGGGCCGGCGCGACCTGGGTAACGTGCAGGCCGGCGACGGAGCACGGTTCCGCGGCCATGGACTGGTCGAAATAACTGGCCGGTCCAACCACGCGGCCGTGCGCGACCGGTTGCGCAAGCGCTTTCCGGACGCACCCGACTTCGAAGCCGAGCCGACGCGCCTGGCGGAGACGCGGTGGGCGTGCCTGTCGGCTGCCGACTACTGGGACATGCGCGGCCTGAACGGCTGGGCCGACAAGGGCGACTTCGACGGGGTCTGCGACCTCATCAACCGCGGCCGGAAGACGCCGACCGTGGGCGACAGCAACGGCTGGGCCGAGCGCGTGAAGCTTTATGCATACGGCCGGAAGGCCCTGGGGATCGACAAATGAACGACTGGCGTGACATCGTGGGCAGCGTGGCGCCCGGCCTTGCTGCAGCTCTGGGCGGCCCGCTCGCGGGAGCGGCGGTCAAGGTGATCGCCGACAAGGTGCTGGGCCGGCCTGACGCTACGGAGGACGAGGTCGCCGAAGCGCTGTCGTCCGGGTCGCTCACCGGCGACCAGATCGCAGCGATCAAGGCGGCCGAGCAGTCGTTCCAGGTCGAGATGGCGAAGGTCGACCAGGCGCGTGAAGGCGCGTTCATGGCCGACACCCAAAACGCCCGGCAGCAGACCGTCGAGCTCGCACGCGAGAACGCCTCGATCGCCTGGGCCGCGCCGGTCATCAGCACCGTGATCGTCGCCGGCTTCTTCGCCTGCATCGCGATGCTGTTCCTCTTCCCACGCGAATGGGACGAGCGCACGTCGAACCTGCTCAACGTGCTGTTCGGCGCGCTGATCCCGGGTTTTGTCCAGGTGACAACGTATTGGTTGGGTTCTTCCGCTGGGTCTAAAAGGGCGGGGGATGCGGTCAGGCGGATTGCTGAACAGCGGGAATATCTTTCCAAGTAATGCCACGTCTTGCCATATGCACAGCACTTTTACTCACACCATAGCGCTCAGCCAAAGCGACGTCGCTTTCTTGGCTACTTCTAATTGCCAAAACAGCTTCTACCGTAAGTTTGGAATTTGCGTGATCTTCAAGGCTTGGGCGAACACCAAAATTTGCGCGGCCTTTATTTCTCATGTCGGCAAGATTGTCTGCGCGGCTTCCGGCACTCAGATGGTCAGGGTTGAAACATCGCCTGTTGTCACACGAATGCATGACATCGCTTCCGAGAGGAACGGCGCCCTTGTTTATCAAGTACGAAACGCGGTGAGCCGTCTGGTTTCGGCTTGCGTCAATCTCCGCGTGAAATTGACCGTAGCCCGTCTGCTTATTGACGCTCTGCGGCCAATTCCAGCATCCCGATTTTCCTTCAAAGTCTTTTTGGATCAATCGAAACCGGCACTGCCAACTACAAGTCGTTGGTTTAGATGTCGCAGGCTGAAACTCTTTTCCACAAAAAACGCAGGCCTTCGGGGAATAGACCGGCTTTCGTCGGGCCATGAAATCAGGCGTTTCCATTGCTTGCTCCGTTTTTTCGTTGAGTGCTGCAGATTTTTTCTGAACCAACTCTTTCATGCACTCAATTATATGCACAGGTATGCGTTAGTGGCTTGGCTCGGCAGTTCGGCCGGGTCCAAGCGCACCAGCGACACCATCCGAAAAATCGCCGAGCAGGCCGGCGGCCGCGGCGTCTGACGCTTCTTCTCTCACTCACCCCAGACCTTCACCAAGGACACCCAAATGGCTTCCTCTGCACAGACCAAGTTCAACGACTTCATCAACCAGCTGCTCCGTGCGAAGCACGACTTCTCGTCGCATGTCTTCAAGATCATGCTGACGAACACGGCCCCTGCGGCGGCCAACGCGATCAAGGGCGACATCACCGAGATCGCTGCGGGCAACGGCTACGCGGCCGGCGGCCCGGCATCCGCTGTCACGCTCGCTGCCGCAGCTGGCGTCGCAACCGTACAAGGTGCTCAGGCAACCATCACGGCCGCCGGCGGCGCGATCGGGCCGTTCCGCTACGCCGTCCTCTACAACGACACGCAGACCGCACCGGTGAAGCCGCTAGTCTCGTTCCTCGACTACGGCGCAGCGCTCACCTTGGGCGACGGTGAGTCGCTCACGATCAAGTTCAACAACGTGACTCCCGGCACGATCTTCACGGCAGCGTGAATGGACGTGTCCGCATCATGACCACCACCACCATCGCACTGGGTGCCCGTACCCAGCTGGCCGGCGCCGCCGCCGCCCTCAACAGCCTGGCAAGCGCCACCTATGTGGTGCTGGGCACGATCACCTTCGCCAACGGCGTGAAGACGCCCCTGGACGCCAAGCTGGAGGTCTGCGTCACCCCTGGCACCGTGGGCGCGCCGAATCAGGTCAGCATCTACGCCCAGGAATCGCTGGACGGCGCCACCTTCGGCACCGGGCCCGTCGCAGGAACCACGACCGTGGACGAGCCGGATCTGCGCTATATCGGCAGCATCCCGTGCTTTTCCAACGGCACCCTGCAGCGCGGGATCTTCACGCTCGCGGCCCGGTTCGGCGGCATGCTGCCGTTCGCCGCCAGGATCATCGCGAAGAATGAAACCGGTGCTGCCCTGGCATCCAGCGGGAACGACTGCTTCTATCAAGTCGGCAACGGCGATACCGTCTAGAAGATGGCCGTTCTAAATCTCACCCAAGTCAGGACGGAGCAGCCGCGCGAATTCGGGGAGATCGATTGGTCGAACCCAATTACCAGAGGCTTGGTAGACGTCCTGATTCCGGCTCATCGAAGGACCGTCAAAGGTGTTGCAGCCTCCAGCTTGGGCCTCAGCTTTGAAAACGGGACCGGGGGGCTGGGACGAAAGAGCAGTACAAACGTATCGCCTGACAACTATCCATCTTCAATGGGTGTCGGGCTTGCGGCGCCTCTGACTCATCTGGAATTCTCGGAGCGGCTAACAGCTGACAACAACCGGAGTTCCGGCACATTCGTGATCGGGACGGCGGGCTTCGGCTTCCTGGAAAACACGGCTGTTCGCGCTGTTGTCTGTTCGAATGGCAATTCGGTCATCGGCGGACCGCCTATAGCGATTGTCGGCCAGCACATCAGCGTGCACGTGGTCAGGCAGGCTTCCCAGTCTATTTACGACAACGGCAAACTGGTCCTCACGAGCAACCACAACGGCTACACGCCAGCCACGACACCGTATCACGTAGGCCCGCCGCCGAACGAGACCGGATCTTCCAGCAGCAAGCGGCACTACCTGAACGCCGTCTGGGCGCGCGAGCTGTCGCCGGCTGAGATTTTTTCCCTCAGTCAGAACCCGTGGCAGATCTTCGCGCCGCTTCGACGGCAGACGATCGGCACGTCGGCGGCAGCCTCTGCGGCGGCCTACGAACTGATCGCATCACCTTCGGCCTTCAGCGTCACGCCCACGGCCGCTGCGTTGACGCGCGCCGCGATCCTCGGCGCTGCACCAACGTCCTACGCCGTGGCAACGCAGCCGGCGGTGCTTGCGCGCAGTGCTGTCTTGTCCGCCGCGACGAGCAGCTACGCGGTCGCTCCCGCCGATGCCACGATGGCGCGCGCGTCGATCCTTTCCGGCGCGTTCGGGACTTATTCGATCACGCCGCTCGATGCCAACATGCCGCGCGGTTTCGTTCTGTCGACGACGCCGGCCACCTTTGCTGTCGCACCGCCGAGTGTCGGCCTGTCGCGTGCGCTGGTGCTGTCGGCCACGTCCGGGGCGTACGTCGTCACGCCGGTGGACGCTGCGCTGCAGCACACCTCTGCGGCCGCGGTGTACGAGCTGATCGCCACGCCGGCTGCGTACACCGTGGCCACGCAGCCGGCGAACCTCGCGGCCGCGCGCGTTCTGGCGGTGACGCAGGCGAGCTACAGCGTTGCGATGCAGCCGGTCACGCTGGCTCGGGCGATGCTGCTGGCAGCCACGCCTGGCATCTACGACGTCACACCGGTGGCCGTGGCGCTGTCGCGTGCGCTGGCTCTGACGGCAACGCCGGCGGTCTACGTCGTCAGTCCGGTGGCGGCGGGCCTCGGCCGCGGCTATGCGCTGGTTGCAGCGCCAGCAGACTACGCGGTGTCTCCGGTCGACGTCGCGCTGCTGATCAGCCGCATCTGGGCGGCCGTCCCCGGCGAATACACCGTCACGCCTTTGCCGGTGGACCTGTCCGCTGTCGGCACGTTCACCTTCGCCTACAGCGAGCGCGTGCTGACACTGCAGTTCGAGAGCCGAACGATCGACCTCATCCCCGAAAACCGAACGATCACGCTGTTCGCGGCGCCTGATCGCAAGTAGGAACACCCATGTCCGGATTCAGACTCATCAACGGCCGGTACGTGATCGACAAGCGTCAACGCAGCGCGCTCGACTACGGCATCCGGCTCAAGCCCTGGCTGGTCGAGGGCGACGGCATCAGCAGCTCCTCGCAGGCGATGTGGACCGTGAGCGACGGGCTGACGCTGGTACCGGGCGGAACATCTATCGTGCAAGACCCGGCGCGCGGGCCAATCGCCTATGTGAAGGTCGCCGGCGGCGGGGCGGACGGTACGCAGGAGTGGGCGCGGTGTGTCTGGACCACCGACCAGGGCCGGGTCGAGGAGCTCACGATGTTCTTCAACATGACGACGAAGGCGAGTGCGCCCTGAGTTTCAATCCCCGCGCTTGCCATCGCCGAAAGACGGCCATCCTCGGAGTTTCATACTGTGATTATTCACAGTGTCGAGCAAAGGGTCGACCCGGAAAACGGCAGGTAAATTCTTGGACAACTCAGGGCGTTTTCGGCCTTCCATGCGGTCAAGGCGAGTTGCTCGCCCTCGTATACAGTCAGTCGCCGGTAGCGCATACTGGATTGCAAATCCGTGTAGCCCGGTTCGACTCCGGGTCGCGCCTCCATCAAACTTTTTGTGGCTTGGCAGTTTCCTGGCCCACCGCACGGTTTTCGTGAAACCAAGCCAGCGATTGACCTCCCTGCCATCGATGTGCAGGCCTGTAGACTGATATTGGCCGAGTACACCGCGAAGAGCCCGACGCGCTGTGCACGATGTCACGCCTGTGCGAATTTTGAAGTTTAGAAGTAATTTAAAAGTATTACATGTAACTATACTTGTTACATGAAAACCCAAAATCATCCTGACATCTTGTGGACGGAACGGCTTCGACGAAAGGAGCTTTGCGCTCGAATATCGTTTCGGTCGAACGTTGTGAATGTCTCTGCCGACAACCAAGCCTGTATCACGACGTTCTTCATCGTCGTGCTGGTACCTGCTGTGTGCTTGTGTCTGAAGACCGCTGCAGGATGGGGTGCGTAAATGAAAAAGAAATCGCGCATTCGGCAAATTGAATTCTGGGAGAGCGCGCCGTCGGAACTCGATCGGCTCACATTCTTCAGTCGACTCGAAGAAAAGCAGCAGGTCGCGGAAGGATGGCGTCGGAACATCCTTTATGGCGCGGCAGCCATCTTCGTGCTGGCTTTGATCGTGGTGCTATTGAAACGTTAGCTTCCGGATCGACGATCGTGGGGCATCACATACGGTCTTCAGACACTTCCGGCATAAACAAGCGAGAAATCAATCGTTCGTGACCGTTGCAGCTTCTCATAGAGTGGCAGTCCGATCACTTTGGCTGATGTCTCTCTCATGCCGGCTGTCATTGCTCCGCACGCTGAAACCCAGAACTTCGAAGTCCGTCCATTCGATGCGCCTGTCGGCGCCGAGATCGTCGGCCTCGACATCTCCCGACCGGTCAACGATGCCGACTTCGCGCGCATCCATCGCGCGCATCTGGACCATCATGTCATCGTGTTCCGCGATCAGCAGATATCGCCGGCTGCCCATGTCGAATTCAGCCGTCGGTTCGGGCCGCTCGAAATCCACGTGTTGCACCAGTTCCAATTGCCGGCGCAGCCCGAGATCCTCATCGTCTCCAACATCAAGGAAAACGGCGAACCGATCGGTCTGGGCGATGCTGGGGTCTACTGGCATTCCGACATCTCGTACAAGGAAAAGCCCAGCCTCGGCTCGCTGCTGCATGCGCAGGAGCTGCCCGCAAAGGGCGGCGACACGCTTTTCGCCGACCAGCACCTGGCCTGGGATGCGTTGAGCCCGGCGCTGCGGCAGCGCATCCTGCCGCTGAAGGCCATGCACAGCTACCTTGCGAAGTACGAGGAACTGCGGGCCAGGAATCCGTGGCGACCCAAGCTTTCGCAGGCGCAGATCGACCAGGTCGCACCGGCCGTGCAGCCGGTGGTCCGCACGCATCCGGAAACGGGCCGGAAGGCGCTGTTCGTCAGCGAGCATTTCACGACCGGCATCGTCGGCCTTCCCAAAGCGGAGAGCGATGCGCTGCTGGCCGAGCTGTTCGCGCACAGTGTCAAGCCCGAATTCATCTACCGCCATGCCTGGAAGCCGCACGATCTGGTGTTCTGGGACAACCGCTCGCTGATGCATCTTGCCGCCGGCACGCCCGACCACCTGCGCCGCAAGCTCTACCGCACGACGGTGGTCGGTGACGTTCCACGTTGATCATCGACAGGATACCGAACCGATGAACCTTCTCACACGTACCGCCGCCGCACTCGTTTCCGGCGCCGTCCTGCTGAGCGCGAGCTTCGCGGTGCAGGCCGAGGGACAGATCCGTATCGCCGAGCAGTTCGGCGTGGTCTACCTGCTGCTTGACGTCGCGCAGGATCAGAAGCTGATCGAGAAGCACGCCAAGGCGGAGGGCATCGACGCCAGGGTCGAGTGGGTGAAGCTCTCGGGCGGTTCCGCGGTGAACGATGCGCTGCTCTCCGGCAACATCGAGATCGCCGGCGCGGGTGTCGGACCGTTGCTCACGATCTGGGACCGCACCAAGGGCAAGCAGAACGTCAAGGGCGTGGCTTCTCTCGGAAACTTCCCGTACTACCTCGTCAGCAACGACCCGACCGTGAAGACGATCGCCGATTTCACCGACAAGGACCGCATCGCGCTGCCGGCCGTCGGCGTCTCGGTGCAGTCCCGCGTGCTGCAACTGGCGTCGGCCAAGCTCTGGGGCGACAAGGACCACGCCAGGCTCGACAAGATCAGCGTCGCCCTGCCGCACCCCGACGCAGCGGCGGCCATCATCCGGGGCGGCACCGAGATCACCGGCCACTTCGGCAGCCCGCCGTTCCAGGAGCAGGAACTCGAAGGCAACCCGCAGGCGCACGTCGTGCTGAACTCCTACCAGGTGCTGGGCGGACCGTCGTCGGCAACGGTCCTCTATGCGACCGAGAAGTGGCGCAAGGAAAATCCGAAGACGTACAAGGCGTTCGTCGGTGCGCTCGACGAGGCTGCGGCGTTCGTCATCGCGAACCCCGAAAAAGCGGCCGACATCTACATCAAGGTCGGCAACGCGAAGATCGATCGCAACCTGCTGCTCAAGATCATCAGGAACCCCGAAGTGCAGTTCAAGACGACGCCGCAGAACACCTATCCGCTGGCCGAGTTCATGCACCGCGTGGGTGCGATCAGGAACAGGCCGAGCTCGGCGAAGGATTACTTCTTCGACGACGCGCACAACGCGTCGGGTGACTGAGTTGATCCCCGGTCTTCGCGCACTTCGTGTCCCTGTGCCGACTGGCTTCCAGGGGGCGACACCAATGGCCCGGCAGCACCGGATCCATGGTCTCCCTGGAACCGACACCGTGACTCGCGAGAGCACCGCGCTGCTGCAGGTCGACAACGTCAGCCTCGAATACCGCACACCGGAACGCCTCGTCCGCGCCACGCACCGCGTGAGCTTCGACCTGCACGAGGCCGACCGCTTCGTGCTGCTCGGCCCGTCGGGCTGCGGCAAGTCGACGCTGTTGAAGGCGATCGGCGGCTTCGTCGTGCCGGTGGAGGGCGAGATCAGGCTCGACGGCCGCCGGGTGACCGCGCCGGGTCCGGACCGGATCGTCGTGTTCCAGGAGTTCGACCAGCTGCCGCCGTGGAAGACGGTCAAGCAGAACGTGATGTTCCCGCTGCTCGCGTCGCGCACGCTCGGTCGCAAGGAAGCGGAGGCGCGCGCGATGCATTACCTGGACAAGGTCGGTCTGGCGCCGTTCGCCGACGTGCATCCGCACCAGCTCTCGGGCGGGATGAAGCAGCGCGTGGCCATCGCCCGGGCGCTGGCGATGCAACCGCGCGTGCTGCTGATGGACGAGCCTTTCGCCGCGCTCGACGCGCTCACGCGCCGCAAGATGCAGGAAGAATTGCTCGAACTCTGGGACGAGGTGCGATTCACACTGCTGTTCGTCACGCATTCGATCGAGGAAGCGCTGGTGGTGGGCAACCGTGTGGCGTTGCTGTCGCCGCATCCGGGCCGCATGCGTGCCGAGATCAACAGCCACGGCTTCGATCTGGCGAGCCAGGGCGGCACCGAATTCCAGGCCACCGCACGACGCATCCACGACATGCTCTTCGAGGAGCCGGCGGCATGAGCGCGCTTGTCGATCCGCCGATCCGGCCCGAGTACGAACACCGGCTCGCGCCTTTCACCGAAGTGCCGGTCGAGCGTTCGCTGCCGTTCGCGACCCGTCTCCGGGCGCAGGGCTGGCTGCGCAAGGGCCTGATCCTGGTCGCGCTGGCCGTGATCTGGGAAGCCGCCGCACGCTGGCAGGACAACGACTTGCTGCTGCCGACCTTCCTCGGTACCGCCCGGGCGTTGGTCGAAGGGCTCGCGAGCGGCGAACTGATCGAGAAGGTGCGCATTTCGATGGCCGTGCTGCTGCAGGGCTACATCGCCGGCGTGCTGCTCGCCTTCGCGCTCACCACGCTGGCGGTGTCGACGCAGATCGGCCGCGACCTGCTGGGCACGCTGACCTCGATGTTCAACCCGCTGCCCGCCATCGCGCTGCTGCCGCTGGCGCTGCTGTGGTTCGGGCTCGGGCGTGGAAGCCTGGTTTTCGTGCTGATTCATTCGGTGCTCTGGCCGCTGGCGCTCAACACCTATGCCGGTTTCCAGGGCGTGCCGGAAACGCTGCGGATGGCCGGGCGCAACTACGGCCTCAAGGGCCTGCGCTACGTGCTGCGGATCCTGGTGCCGGCCGCGCTGCCCGCCATCCTGTCGGGGCTCAAGATCGGCTGGGCTTTCGCGTGGCGCACGCTGATCGCGGCCGAGCTGGTGTTCGGCGCCTCGTCGGGCAAGGGCGGGCTCGGCTGGTACATCTTCCAGAACCGCAACGAGCTCTACACCGACCGCGTCTTCGCCGGACTGGCACTGGTGGTGCTGATCGGGCTGGCGGTGGAAAGCCTAGGCTTCGCCACGCTGGAGCGGCTGACCATCCGCAAGTGGGGCCAGCAGCGCTAGTAGAGCCTGCTCCGGGCGTTCTGTCGGTTTTCGCTTACCGCGCTTTCGTCGGTGTCGTGTCCATGATGGGCTACCACAGATGAAACGGACCTGGCCATGACAGACAAGGCAGAGCATTTCCCGCTGAGCCGCCGCACGTTGTTGCGTTCCGGGATCGGCGGTGTCGGCGGCATCGGTGTGCTGGGCGCCGGCGCCACGGCAGGCGCCGCACCGTCCCCGCTTGTCGCTGGCGCCGGCCCGTCGGTACCCACGCCGCCGACCGCGACCGACGGCCACATCCCGCTGACGCTGCAGGTCAACGGCCGATCGCGTCATGTCGAGGTCGACGTCCGCACCACGCTGCTGGACGTCCTGCGCGAGCACCTGGGCGTCACCGGCAGCAAGAAGGGTTGCGACCAGGGCCAGTGCGGTGCGTGCACGGTGCATGTCGACGGCCGGCGCGTGCTGGGCTGCCTGACACTCGCCGCCACGGTGCAGGGCCTGCCGATCACCACCATCGAAGGGCTGGCGAACGGCGACACGCTGCATCCGATGCAGCAGGCCTTTCTCGACCACGACGCCTTCCAGTGCGGGTTCTGTACGCCCGGCCAGATCATGAGCGCGGTCGCGATGGTGAACGAGGGCCACGCCGGCAGCGACGACGACATCCGCGAATACATGAGCGGCAATCTCTGCCGATGCGCGGCCTATCCGAACATCGTCGCGGCGATCAAGGATGCACGCGGCCGCATGACGGCGCCGGCAGCCGCCAACAGGAGCTGACGGCATGCGCTCCTTCTCGTTCAAACAGGGCGCCGATGCGGCGGGCGCGGTCCGCGCGGCGGGGACGATGCCGGGCGGCTCGGACCATCGGGCCGACGGCGCCGCCGTCTTCCTGGCCGGCGGCACCACGCTGATCGACCTCATGAAGCTCGACGTGATGCGGCCCGCCGTGGTGATCGACATCAACCCGCTGCACGCGCAGCACGGCGGCATCGAGATCACGGGCGACGGCCTGCGAATCGGCGCGCTGGCGCGGATGGCCGATGTCGCGGACCATCCGGGCGTGCGTCGCGACTATCCGGTGGTCGCCCAGAGCCTGCAGCTGGCGGCGAGCGGCCAGTTGCGCAACATGGCCAGCGTGGGCGGCAACGTGCTGCAGCGCACGCGATGCTCCTACTTCCGCGACACCAGCTACGACGCCTGCAACAAGCGCCGGCCCGGCAGCGGCTGCGCGGCGCTGGAAGGCGTCAACCGCATCCATGCGGTCCTGGGCGTGACCGACAAGTGCATCGCGAGCTATCCGGGCGACTTCGCGCAGGCGTTGGTCGCACTCGACGGCCGGGTCGAGACGCTCGGCCCCGCAGGCCGGCGCGTGATCCCGTTCGCCGAACTCCATCTGCGTCGCGCCGACACGCCGGAGATCGAGACCATCCTGCGACCGGGCGAACTGATCGTCGCGCTCTTCGTCCCGGCCGGCGCGCACACGCGGCGCTCCGTCTACGTGAAGGTGCGGGACCGCCAGTCGTATGCCTTCGCCATCGCTTCGGCGGCCGTCGCGCTCGACCTGGGCGCGGACGGGAGGGTGCGGGACGTGCGGATCGGCCTCGGCGGCGTCCATTACGCGCCGTACCGCGCGGTGGCGGCGGAAGCCGCGTTGCGCGGCAGGTCGATCGACGCAGCGAGTGCCGCGTCCGCCGCAGAGGCGGCCCTGGACGGCGCCGTCACCCACGGACACAACGACTACAAGCCCGAACTGGCACGGCGCACCCTGGTGCGCGCCTTGTTGCAGGCCAGGGACATGAGGATATGACGATGCCCACGATGACCGATCCCAATCCCTCGCGCCACCCCGGCGGCATCGGCGCCGGCGTGGCCCGCGTCGACGGCCGGCTCAAGGTGACCGGCGCCGCCGAGTATTCGTCCGACGTCGCGCTCAAGTCGCCGGTGCATGCGTATTTCCGCACCAGCGACATCGCGCTCGGAAAGATCGTCGCGATCGACGAACGCGAGGCGCGTTCGCTGCCCGGCGTGCTCGACATCCTGACCTGGCAGAACACCGCCGGCCAGCTCGAGGCGCTGACGCCGTCGACCGGCGGCTCGACCTCCATCGCGGCGCTGGCGTCTGCCGACATCCACCACGACGGCGAGATCGTCGCGGTGCTGCTGGCCGAAAGCTACGAAATTGCGCGCGAGGCCTCGCACCGGCTCGTCGTGCGCTACGAGAAGCGCGAGCCGACGGCGACCTTCGGCGATCCGGGGCTGGTCGCCGAAGTCGTGAAGTCCGATCGCCGCTTCGAGAATGCGGAAGTCGGCGACGCGGATGCGGCATTCGCCGCCGCGCCGGTCAAGGTCGACCAGCGCTATGCGACGCCGACCCAGCACCACAACCCGCTGGAACTCTTCACCACCACCGCCGAATGGAACGGCGACCAGCTCACCGTCCAGGAAGCGAGCCAGTTCATGGCCGGCGCCCAGAACGCCCTGGCCGCCGCCCTGCGGATCGAGCCCGCGAAGGTGCGTATCGTGAGCCGCTACGTCGGCGGTGCCTTCGGCTCCCGGGGCGCGCTCACCAACCGCACCGCGCTCATCGCGCTGGCCGCCCGAAAGTTGCAGCGCCCGGTCAAGTTCGTGCCGACGCGGGACCAGGGCTTCACCATCGCGACCTATCGCGCCGAGACCCGCCACCACGTTCGGCTGGCCGCGACCCGCGACGGAAAGATCACGGCCCTCGTGCACGAGGGCGAAGAGGTCAGCAGCCGTGCCGATGCCTACAAGGTCGGCGGCACCGAGACGACCTCGCGGATGTACGACATACCGAACATCGCGTCGAAGGTCACTATCCAGCATGCCGACCGCAACACTCCCGGCTTCATGCGCGCGCCGGGCGAGGTGCCCTACATGTTCGCGCTCGAAAGCGCGATGGACGAGCTGGCGATCGCGCTGGACATCGACCCGGTGCGCCTGCGCCGCATCAACGATGCGCAGATCGAACCGGTCAAGAAGCGGCCCTACAGCAGCCGTTCGCTCAACCAGTGCTACGACGCCGCGGCGGAGGCCTTCGGCTGGAGCCGTCGCGACCCGAAGCCGATGTCCATGACCGACGGCGACTGGCAGATCGGCTGGGGCTGCGCCACGGCCTGCTATCCGTCGAAGATCGCTCCGTGCTTCGCGCGCGTGACGCTGACCGGGGCCGGGGCGGTGGTCGAGGTCGCCGGCCATGAGATCGGAACCGGCGCCTACACGGTGTATGCCCAGACCGCCGCCGACGCGCTCGGCCTGCCGGTCGGCAGGATCGTCGTGCATCTCGGCGACAGCCGTCTGCCGCCGGCGCCGGTCGCGGGCGGGAGCAACAACGCGGCCAGCATCTGCAACGCGGTCGCGCTGGGGTGCGAGGAAGTGCGTCGCAGGCTGGCGGCCGCCGCGGTCGCCGATGGCCAGGGCCCGTTGCACGGGCGCGATCCGGCCGGACTCTCGCTGGCCGCCGGCACGCTGGTCGCGGCCGACGGCAGGAGCGAGCCGCTCGGCAAGTTGCTGCCGCGAATGGGCGGCGCGGTCGAGGCGTCGGTCGGTCACTCGCCGAAGAATTCGCCGCCCGAGGCACTGGCGGGATTGCGCAACGGCCGGGTGTCGCTCGGCGGCGGCACCTCCGACAAGGATTACGTCAAGTACGCGTTCGGCGCGGAGTTCGTCGAGGTGCGCGTCCACCGGCTGACGCGCGAAGTGCGCGTGCCGCGGATCGTCGGCGCCTTCGCGGCCGGCACCATCATCAATCCGATCACGGCGCGCAGCCAGTTGATGGGCGGGATGATCTGGGGCATCGGGTCGGCCCTGCACGAGGCGACCGAAATCGATTCACGCACGGCGCGCTACACCAACGACAACCTCGCCGAATACCTGATCCCCGTGAATGCGGACGTGCCCAGCGTCGAGGTGCTCTTCATCCCGGAAAAGGACCTGGAAGTGAACCCGCTGGGCATCAAGGGCATCGGCGAGATCGGTTGCGTCGGGACCAGCGCCGCGGTGTGCAACGCGATCCATCACGCCACCGGCAGGCGGATCCGGGAACTGCCGGTCCGGATCGAGAAGCTGCTCTGATCGGCCGGCAGGCGAGTCGACGAGGTCAGGGCTGGTCGGGCAGGGGCTCCAGGCCCGGCGCGCTGTCGATCTCGGTCGCCCTGAAGAGCTTGTGCTGCGCCGCCGGGCCGACCGCGTCCATCACAACGGCCAGCCGCCACGGGTCGCCACGCTTCGCGCAGGCACGCTCCTCGCCGGTCAGCCGGAAGCTAGGCACGCCGGGCGCCGTGCCCCTGACCGCGATCTTGAGCAGCGTATTGCCCTTCTTGTCCGACACCTCGATGTCGTAGCCGAGGTTCTGGCTGGACACGTTCTCCGGCTTGTAGCCGTAGCCCGCGAAATGTTTCGTGAGGTAGGCGAGGGCGGCCGCCTGCACTTCTTCGGGCGTCGAATGCACGACGACCACTTCGGGCTTGGGTGCCGGGACGCTGCCGCGCGCGCGGGCCGCGACGAGGTCGTCCGAACCCGGCAGCCAGCCGCGGGTACCGCGAACTAGGATCGCGACTTTGGATTCGGAGTCCCAGTTGGCGACATGCCATTCCTGGTCGTCCGGCACCCGCACCGAGACCTTGGCGGCCTTGTCGGTCTCCAGGCTGGCGATCGCGACGCGGTTGGTCTGCAGCACGACGCGCAAGGGCTGCGCGGTGTCGAGCGACTTCCTGAGCAGCGCGACGCGGTCCTTGCCGCGCTGGATCTGCAGCGCGCTGCGTTCGCCGCCGTCGATGCGGCGTTGGGTGTCCAGCGACTCGAGGCAGAACCAGCGGCCGTCCGCCGCGATGCTGATGTATTCGGCCCAGACGGTGGCGATGACGTTGCCGCCGGTCGCCAGCCAAGCCTGGTCGGACGCCTTCTCTCGCGCGTCGAACACGCCCATCCGAGCGATGATCTCGACCGGCGTGCGCTTGTCGCCCGTGAGGCGTTTTTCGTTGATGACCGCCAGGACCGCGGCGTCGACTTCTTTTTCCATGCTGGAGGATCCGAGCGAGTTGTGAACGCTTCAAGTATGCATTGGGCCTATGCCGTACCGGCGCGCCACGGCCGGGCATGATCGGCGTTTTTCCTGCCGGCGCCCCATGTCCGTATTCGCTTTGCTGCTCGGTGCCGTCGTGGTGCTGTCGATCCTCGTCGATGCTTTCGAGGTGGTGCTGCTGCCGCGACCGGTGCGTCGCCATCGCCGGCTCAACCGCTACTTCTTCCGGGCCAGCTGGGCGCTGTGGGCGCGCCTCGCACGGCTCTGGCCCGAAGGGCGGCGCCGCGAGGATTTCATCGGCGTCTACGGCCCGCTGGCGATGGTGATGCTGTTCGCGCTCTGGGCGGCCTGCCTGATCGTCGGCTTCGGGCTGATGCAGTGGGCGCTGCAGCGGCTGATGCCGGACGCCGGGTCCGATTCGCTCGCCGCGCAGCTGCTGGTGAGCGGCGACGCGTTCTTCACGCTCGGCTACGGCGACAACGTGCCGCACAACCTGATCGCCCGCCTGATGGTGATCGTCGAGGCCGGCATCGGCTTCGGCTTCGTCGCGCTGACCATCGGCTACCTGCCGGTGCTCTACCAGCATTTCGCGCGCCGCGACATCCAGCTGATCGAGTTCTCCGCGCGCGCGGGCTCACCGCCGACCGCCACCGCGCTGCTCGGCTGGCACGCCCATGGCAATGCGGCGTCCCTGGAGCGCTGGCTCGCGGGTTGGGAGACGTGGGCCGGCGACCTGATCGAGAGCCATGCCGTCTATCCGATGCTTGCGTTCTACCGCTCGCAGCACGCCGGTCATTCTTGGCTGGCGTCGCTGGCGGTGGTGATGGACCTGTGCACGCTGCTGATCGCGGGCGGCGGCGATGCGCGTTGCCACCAGGCGACGGCGACGTTCACGGCACTGCGACGCATCCTCGACGAATCGAGCGAGGCGCTCGGGGTCGACCCGGAGCGCGCCGTGTCGGACCGGCGCATGAACGAGGCATTTCTGCAGCTGGTCGCGCCCGTCATCCAAAAGATCGTTCCGGAGTGGCGCGACGACGCAGCCGCCCGCCGTGCGATCGAACGGCTTCGCTCGACCTACGAGCCGCGCCTCGAAAGCCTCGCACGCTACCTGATGCTGAAACTGCCCGAATGGGTCGACCCGTCCGGATTGGCCCGGGAGCAGTTCGGACGGGAGGCGGTGGTGCAGCGGCTGATGAACGGTCGGTGAGCGCGGCGATCGTGCGCGATCACCTCGCGGCGGCATTGGGCTCTCGCGTCGCGGGGGACTGGGCCGGTAGCGGTCGTGCGACGAGATCCCGCACGTCCTGCGCATAGCTCCCGAGCCGGCGCGCGGCGCGCTCGCGCTGGTCGGGGCGCGTCGCCTTGTGCAGCGTCGCGATGTTGGCGCAGCTTTCTGCCAGCAGGGCCTGCTGGTAATCGCGCCAGGCCCCGGCAGGCGGTTCGGCGATGCGCTTCGCGTAGGTGTCGATGACGGCACGGCCTTCGCGCACGGGCGTCTGGCCGTTGCCCAGCCGCCGCAACAACGCCAGCGACTCGCGCTGCCGCTCACGGCGCTCGGCATCGATGCGGCGCGGATCGAAGATCGAGCGGTCGACCAGGTCGCGCAGCATCGCGCGCTGGCCGGCGTCGAGCGTGCCGTAGAAGTCTTCGCTGCGCTCCAGGAAGGCGTCGTAGCGTTTTCTGTGCTGCCTTTCGACGCTCCGGTCGAGCCAGTCGTCGGCATATTCCGCGTTGACTTTCGCGTACTTGCTTTCAACGTGCTGCAGCTGCTCGGCGCTCAGGGTCGATGCGAGTTCCGCGCCGGGTTGCGAGACGTCGAGCGCGGTGGCGAGCAGGCGGTCGCGGATCGCCTCGCTGAAGCCGCAGACCTGGGCCGGCGTGATCTCGTCGGGTGCCAGGCGCTCGGCCCTCTCGAGCAGCACGAGGATCTTCGGCAGTTCGTTCCTGCGGTGGCGTTCGAGCAGTTGCGCCAGCTGGTCGCGCACCTGCGGTGTCTGGGCGCCGCTGAAATCGACGTAGCCGTCCAGCCACCAGTAGCCGAGCTCGGGCAGGTTGTTGTAGGCGAGCTTCACGGCGCTGCAGCCTGAAAGCACGGACAGTGCGACGCCGGCCGTGGCAACGCAGAGAAACTTCGCCAGTCTGGCGCGGAAGGTCGAAAGCGTTCGCATCGGATTCCCGGTGAGTTGGTCGATGTTGTGCCGGACCAATCTAACGGTTGAACGGCCCGCGACGCATCGGCGGTCGGCTGAAAACCCTGTGCTACGCTCGAAAACGAAGAATGTGCGCCCGAGTGGTGAAATCGGTAGACACAAGGGACTTGAAACAATTTGAGCCCTTCGGGGGAAACCCTGAAGGTGACGCCCGTCAAATTCGGTGAACGCCCTGGCTGTCTTCCAAGCAGCCGAGCCAACGCCGAGCCAAGCCCCGGATCGACAGACCGGGGAAGGTGTAGAGAGCAGACGGCGGGCACCTAAAGCCGCAAGGCGATGGTGAAGGCGTGCTCCAGACCACGAACGGCGTTCACGCGCCGGCGGCGAAAGCCGAAGTGGCAAGAAAATCCCTCGACTTCGCGGTCGTGCCGGTTCGATTCCGGCCTCGGGCACCAGGTGCCGTATCGCGCATATTCCTCCCTTCGAAACCCGTTCGTCCCCGGCGCAGCGGGTTTTTCTTTGCCCGCTCTGTCATCCCGCTGACGCCACCGGTGCCGCGCTCCCGGCGACGCACGCCCGCGTTCCCCCACGATGGTGATCGCGTGCGACGATGGCGGGCTGATCGGGCTTCGATTCCGGCCGGTCAGTGGTCGAGTTTCGAGTTGCCGCACTGCAGCGACTCGCGCTCGACGTCCATCTCGCCGCGGTGGACGCCGATCACGTTCTGCAGCAGCGGCGTCGACACGTTGGCGCCGACCGTGCCCAGCAGGTCGCCGATGCCGTTCACCACGCCGGACGAAGCGGTTCCGGTGAACAGCAGCGTCGTCGCCTGGGACACCAGATTCGACACCGTGGCGCCGATCGCGAGGTCTTTGCCGAGCGTGCCGGTCTCGCCTTCCTTAAGCGTCACGCGGTTCGGCGGTTCGGCGGTTCGACGTGGCGAGCGGCATTGCGGCGATGCGCAAGTGGTTGGTGGTCTTGAGCAGGCCTGGTACGCGGGCGCGGTGGGCGCGGTCGCACAGTCCTGCGTGCCGCGGCGTTGGCGATGCGGCCGATGCAGGGCTTGGCCAGTGCGCCGGCCGTCGACAGCGTGGCGTGCAGAGGTCTTCGAGCCGGGCCTGCGCGGCGGCCGCGTCGAACACGATCGGCAGGTTCAGCCCGACCAGCGGTGCCAGCAGGCTGCCGAGCAGCGCGTCGTCGCTGCGGACATGGTGAAGGTGCGGACCCCGGGCGCTGTACAGCAGCAAGAGCACGAAACTGCCTGCGAGCGACGGCATCGGACGCCGTACCACGATCGCGCAGGTCGCGGCCACCGCGTTGCCGCGCTCAGACCATCAGCGTGCTGACGCCGGGTTTCCTGCCGGTGAGAATCAGCCGCGCCGCTTCGGCGCTGGCCGCCCCGGAAGTCCTGCGCGCGACCGTCACCGCCGCGACGGTTTCTTCGGCGAGCGAGATGCGCTCGATGCCGCTGTCGACATCATGGCATGCGAAGGCACGTTCCCCGATGTGCCGCTCGCCACGAAAGAGATCGACGTCGCGCCGGCGTAGAGCGTCGGCTCGGTCCAAGCCATGTCGGCCGGGTTGCGCAGCGCGAGCAGCAGGCGCCCCGCGCTTTCGCCGAGCGCCAGCCGGTTGACTTCGGCGACCGGGATCGCGAGCACTGCCGTGCGCACGGGTTCGGCGCGATTCGATGGCTGGGTCGGCGGCTGCATGTTTTCCACCGATGCCGTGCCGAAGGTCAGCACGCGTTTGCGCGCCAGCAGCAGCCGTGCCTGTCCGCGGTCGATTTCCTTGCCATCGGACTTCAGCACCACGAACACGTCGACGAAGTCGCCCGGCTGCACGCGGTTGCCGACGCCCATGACCTCGTCCGCGCGCACGGCGACAGCGCGTTCGCCCTCGCCTAGACGCTGCGCGAGCCCAGCGGCGAGGTGGTTCTCGAACAGCGGCGTGCCTTCGGCGAGGTCGAACACCGGCACGCGGCCGACGAGGTCGTCGGCTGTCCCGAAAGTACCGGCGGGACGGATCGGCAACTGCGCGACGCACAGCGCATCGGCGGCGATCGGCTGGCCGGCTGGAACCGGACGCATGGTGACCACGATCGGGAACAGCGGCGCGGCACCTGCGGGCTGGACCGTCGCCACGGCCGGTGCGACGGCCGCAGGAGTGGGCAACGGCTTGCGCCCCAGCAGCCAGGCGTAGACACCCAGCACGATCTCCCGCAGCACGAGCACGACCGCGGCGATCCGGACGAGATGGAGCATGAGCGGAGGCTCGGTTCAGTTCGACAGGGTCCGGCCCGCGGCGAGCCATGCCAGTGTGGCGATCGCGAGGTAGGCCGCGTACGGAATGTGGTGCTGGCGGGCACGCCGGCCCGCAGGCGCCGCGTGGCCGGCGAACTGGACCTGCCGTTCACCGGACAGTGCGGAGAAGCACCGCGACGAAGCCGGCCAGTGCTGCAGCGCCATCCAGAACGCTGCATGAACGCCGGCCAGCAGGCTGGCGCCGACCCAGATCGGCATCAGCGGCGCCGACCCCACCCACAGACCCAGCGCCCCGGCGAACTTGACGTCGCCCGCGCCCACGAGGCCGGTGATGTAGAGCATCAGCAGCACGCCGAATCCGACCGTCGCTCCGCCCAAGGCACCGGCCCAGCCGATGCCGAAAGGCTGCGATTCGAAAAGCAGCGCGGTGATCGCTCCCAGCGTCCCCGCCAGCGAAAGCCAGTTCGGCACGCGGCGTCGACGGAGGTCGAAAACGGCGACGGCGACAAGCCAGAGAAGCCATGCGTGGGTCATGAATGCCGCCCTCCCGTATGTATGTCGGAACTCAGGTCGCCGCGCCGCCGAGCGTCGCCGAGATCCAGGTAAAGACACCGTGGACGGCGTTGCCCAACGTTCCGTTCGTGGCGAAGACGCTGGTCAGGACGATCGCCATCATTGCGGCGACGATTCCGTATTCGATCGCGGTCGCGCCTTCTTCGTCGCGCGGGAAATTGAGAATTGCCGCTTTCATTGGGTTCACCTCGATGAAATTAATTGGGCCGCCGATTCACTCGGTAACGAAATATTAATTCAATGTAAGTAATGGTATCAATTAGGTCTTTAGTACACGGTTGATTGGGAATGTGAAAAAGTGTGAACTTCAATCGAAGAGGGGTTCGACGACGCGCAGGCCTTGCTGGGTGCTTCACAGGACGACGCGCGATTTCTCCGGGTTTTAAAAATGCTTTTTAATCAATGGTTTGCGTGCTTTTCCGCTGTGCCTCCAGCGTCCCGGCATGGCGTCGGCGAATTTGCGAAAAACGTCGGCATCTCAGGTTTTGAAAACTGTCTAAGTGTTTTCCCTGACCGGCGCGGAATATAGATTTCGCTGGCGAACCAGCCGATGCGAAATTCTTGCGTGACCAAAGCAACACGGAAATTTCGGAACGGAAAATATCCGACTAGAAAACACGTGTTTTATTCATGAAAAAGTTCTAACTTCCGGGGATGGTTCAAAGCGGTCGTCTTTTGCACGCAGCCCGAAATCCGTTGCACGGCGCACCTCGCGGCCGGATGCCGGTGGGCGCGATCGTCGTCGCGCGCCGCGCGACGCCGTTCGAGGCGATACGCTTAAAATTCGCCGCTTCGCGCCAGGGGCTCGCCGGGTACGCGCCGGGCCGGGCACCATCACACCAAAGGGAGCAAGACATGCCTCGCTACAACGCTCCATTCGAGATCCATGTGCACGGCGACGTGCCGCTGCGTTCCGATGTCACTTTCGCGCAGATCCAGGAGGCCCTGAAGCCGCTCTGGACCTATGCCGGCGCCAAGTCGCTGGCCGACGGCGCCACCAGTTCCTACGAAGAAGAGCCGGGCCTGCGCTTCGAGCCCAAGGAGCACATGCTGCAGATGTGCTGGACCGTTGCCGGCGACGAGGATTTCCGCCAGGAACTCGACGAGATGTGCATGGCGCTCAACGAGTTGGCCGAGCAGGGTGCCGCCATCGAGATCACTTTCTACGACACCGACTTCGACGAGGAAGAGGGCGATCCGGACGAGGAATCGCGCGACGATTTCGTCATGCTGTTCGTCGGCCCGAATCCCGCCGCGATCATGCAGGTGCAGCGCGACCTGCTGGTCGAGGACGTGATCAACCTGATGGAACGCCACTTCGACGGCGCCGAACTGGGTGGCGTGGTCGCCGAGATCGACAAGCTTTTCGGCGACCGTTTCGAGTCGCTGGTGAATTCGCTGGAGATCGGCAAGCGGCCGCGCGGCAGCGGCGGCGGCTCCAGCGGTCCGGGCACCGGCGGCGGCCACGGCGGCGGGCGGCGGCCGCGGCACCTTCACTGACATTCCGGCCGCCCGGGAGGGCGGCTTCGGCTTTCTGACGATCCCCGATCGTTGCGGAGCGAGAGCGGCAGGACGCGGACTCCCGGCGATCATCGAACGAAACCGGCCCCAGGCCTTTCATAAAAATGAACGCTCCCGAGACAAACCTTTCCTTCCTCCATCCGATCGACGACGCCGATCCCACCGAGACCGCCGAATGGCGCGATGCGCTTCTCGCCGTCGTGCAGTCCGCCGGCCCGGCGCGCGCCCGACAGGTGCTCGACGCGCTGGCCCGGGTCGCACGCGGCCAGGGCATCGGCTGGAAGCCCGACTTCGCGACGCCCTACGTCAACACCATCGACGTTGCCGACCAGCCTGCGTTCCCGGGCGATCTCGCCGTCGAGGAGCGGCTGGCCTCGCTGATGCGCTGGAACGCGCTCGCGATGGTCGTGCGCGCGAACCATACCTACGGCGAGCTCGGCGGCCACATCGCCAGCTACGCCAGCGCGGCCGACCTGTTCGAGGTCGGCTTCAACCACTTCTTCCATGCGCGCAGCGAAGCCGGCCAAGGGCGACATGCAGGCGACCTCGTCTTCTTCCAGCCCCACAGCTCGCCCGGCGTCTACGCGCGCGCCTACCTCGAAGGGCGGCTGAGCGAGGAAGACCTCGGCAACTACCGCCAGGAACTGACCGCACCCGCTTTCACCGAAGGCGAGGGCGCGCGCGGGCTGTCAAGCTATCCGCATCCGTACCTGATGCCGGATTTCTGGCAGTTCCCGACCGGCTCGATGGGGATCGGCCCGATCAGCTCGATCTACCACGCACGCTTCATGCGCTACCTGACCGACCGCCAGCTGCTCGACTGCGTCGCGCGGAAAGTCTGGGGCGTGTTCGGCGATGGCGAGATGGACGAGCCCGAATCCATGAGCGCGCTCACGCTCGCCGCGCGCGAGAAGCTGGACAACCTGGTATGGATCGTCAACTGCAACCTGCAGCGCCTGGACGGCCCGGTGCGCGGCAACGGCCGCATCATCGACGAGCTCGAACGCCTGTTCGCCGGCGCCGGCTGGAACGTGATCAAGCTGGTGTGGGGCAGCGACTGGGACGGGCTCTTCGCCCGCGACGCCACCGGCGCGCTCGCGCGCGCGATGGGTGACACGGTCGACGGCCAGATGCAGACCTTCGCCGCCAAGGACGGCCGCTTCAACCGCGACACCTTCTTCGGTCAGAACGACGAACTGCGCAAGCTCGCCCAGGGCATGACCGACGAGCAGATCGACCGCCTGAAGCGCGGCGGCCACGACATCGTGAAGATCCACGCCGCCTACGCCGCCGCCGCCGCGCACAGCGGCCAGCCGACCGTGATCCTGGCGCACACCAAGAAGGGCTACGGCATGGGCGCCGGCCAGGGCCGGATGACCACGCATTCGCACAAGAAATTCGAGAGCGCCGACCTGATCGGGTTCCGCAACCGCTTCGGCCTGCCGCTGACCGACGAGCAGGCGACCTCGCTGTCGTTCTGCAAGCCGGCCGAGGACAGCGTCGAGATGCGCTACCTCAAGGAGCATCGTGCGGCGCTCGGCGGCTCGATGCCGCGCCGCGAGACGGATTGCGAGGTCGTAGGAAAGCCCGAACTCGCCGCCTACGCGCAGTTCGCGATCGCGGCCGACGGCAAGGACATGAGCACCACGATGGCCTTCGTGCGCATCCTCGGCGCGCTGCTAAAGGACGCCGCGCTCGGCCCGCGCATCGTGCCGATCGTGGCCGACGAGGCGCGCACCTTCGGCATGGCCAACCTGTTCAAGCAGGTCGGCATCTATTCGAGCGTCGGCCAGCGCTATTCGCCGGAAGACATCGACTCGATCCTCAGCTACCGCGAAGCCACCGATGGCCAGATCCTGGAGGAGGGCATCAGCGAGGCCGGTGCCATCGCGAGCTGGACGGCAGCGGCCACCAGCTACAGCGTGCACGGGCTGGCGATGCTGCCGTTCTATATCTACTACTCGATGTTCGGCTTCCAGCGCGTGGGCGACGCGATCTGGGCTGCGGCCGACCAGCGCGCGCGTGGTTTCCTGCTCGGCGCGACCTCGGGCCGCACCACGCTCGGCGGCGAGGGTCTGCAGCACCAGGACGGCTCCAGCCACCTCGTGGCCGCGACCATTCCGAACTGCAAGGCCTACGACCCGGCCTACGCGGGAGAGATGGCGGTGATCGTCGATGCCGGCATCCGCGAGATGATGGTCGAGCAGCACGACGTCTTCTACTACGTGACGCTGATGAACGAGAACTACGCGCAGCCGAGCCTGCCTGCGGATGCGCACGAGGACGTGCTTCGCGGCTGCTACCGCTTCGGCCGGTACGGCACCGAAGGAGCGGCGGTGCAGGTGACGCTCATGGGTTCCGGCGCGATCCTCAACGAGGTCGTGAAGGCCGCGCGGCTATTGGCGGACGAGGGCATCGCGACGGAAGTTTTCAGCGTGACCAGCTGGAGCGAGCTCGCGCGCGAGGGCGTGGGCTGCGAGACGGCGATGCTCGAAGGCGTTGGCGATGCGAAGGCGCAGACATCCTTCGTCGCCCGACAGCTTTCCGGTTCGACCGCACCGATCGTCGCCGCCACCGACTACGTGCGCGCGGTTCCGGAAAGCATCCGCGCCTTCCTGCCCGACGGCCGGCGCTACCTGACGCTCGGCACCGACGGTTTCGGGCGCAGCGACACACGTGCCGCCTTGCGGAATTTCTTCGGCGTGGACGCAGCGAGCATCGCGCGCGCGGCCCGGCATTCGCTGCGCTGAAATACGGATACGGCAAGGGCTCGAATCGAAGACAGCGAGTGCGTCGATATCGGTCCGCCCGAGGCATCGTGCGGCTGGTGGCCAGGCCCGACGACAAGCTCACGACCGGCCTGAATCCGGCCCCGTGCTCAGCCCCGCAATGCGAGGTTGAGCTGGTCGACGACTTCGGCCCAGTCGGCGTCGGCAAGGATGCTCTCGCGGAAGAAAGCCGCCTGGCTGGGCGTCCAGAAATCGGCTTCGGGCAGCGTGACACCGTCGGGAAGGGGGCGATGTTCGGCGATGAAGGCGACGATGGAGGGCTCGTCGGACGGCAGGCCGATCTGGTCGAACAGTTCGGTGAATGGGTGATTGCTGAGTTCCATCGGGTCTTGATAAGGATGTTCGTGGCGATATCGGCCGGGATGTCAGTCTAGTCAGCGTTCGCTGTCCCGGGCCTACAACCACAGGGCGGACATGCCCACGACTTGCATGCGGGCGTTGCCCGAATGTGGTCGGCAATGTCGGTTTCTCCGGCTCCCCACACGAAAGACGTACATGAAATTCACCCGACTCGCATCCCTGCTGCTGCTGACCGGCGCCGCGGCGGCCTTCGCTGGCGGCACGCTCGCGCAGACCGCCGCCAACGCCACCGTCGCAGGCAAGGACGTCATGGCGAGCAAATCGCTCTCCAGCGACGACCGCGAATTCATGATCAAGGCGGCGGGCAACAACCTGTACGAGATCGAGGTCTCCAAACTCGCGGCCGAGAAGTCTCAGAACGCGGAGATCAAGCGCTATGCGGCGACGCTCGTGCGCGACCACACCGCCGCCAAGGAAGAACTGAGGACCATCGCCGTCGCCAAGCCGCTGCGGATTCCGGACGACATGCCCGACGGCAAGAAGGTGCAGCTCAAGATGTTCGCCGATGCGACGCCCGCGGAGTTCGACGAGAAGTATCTGAAGATGGTCGGCCTGGAAGAGCACCGGACCGACATCGAGCTGTTCGAGACGCAGGTCGAGAAGGGCAAGGACGCACAGCTGAAGGCGTTCGTCGCCAAGACGTTGCCGAAGCTCAAGATGCATCTCGTAGCGGCCGAAAAACTCGTGGCCGGCGGTGTATCGCCGGCGGCCGCGAAGTAACTTTCTCGACCACGCTCAGTCGGTCTTGGGTTCCCTGGGGATGCGGTACTTCGCGCCGTCGAAATGCAGCGAAGTCGATTTGAAGTTCGCAGGCTTTTCCCGCGTCACGCATTCCTCGCCCATCGATGTCGACCGGCTGTTCGATCCGGTCCGACGCAGCGTCAGGTCGGCGTAGCCGTTGGTCGTGGCGCGCGCGGGCGTCAGCGTGCTGTGCACCGTACGGAAGGTGCCGGTGCAGTTGGTGTCCCAGCTGCCGCTCTGGCGTTCCATTTCCAGTTCGTCGAGCACCTTGTTCAACTCGATGCCGTCGGGTACGTAGAGCGACAGGCGTTCGCTCTCGTAGGGCCTTTCGGTCGCCGCACCGCGATAGACGATCCGGACACCGAATGCTTTCGCTTCGGGCGCGAGCGTGTAGCGCGCCGTATCGACCCTGATCGACGCGATGCGCGTGGTGTCCTCGCTCAGCGCGCGCGGTTCGGCGACGCGGGCCACGATTCGCGCGCGGTCGGTGTTGCCGTTGTCGGCCTGCTGCACGACCAGCACCTCGACGTCGTACTCGGTCAGCCCCGGTTCCGATTGCGCCGCAGGCACCGCCATCGGCAGCACGACGATGAAGCGGCCCAGGAATCCGCGCCAGGGTTCGCAGACGGCGCGTTCGTGATCGAGCGCCCGGTCGGGGTACAGCTTGCCGTGCATGCGCTCGGCGAGGCCGGTGTCGCAGGCCGCCCGTGCGGTGATGGTTGAAGACACGAGGAACGCGGTGAAAAGAAGGGCGGTGAACGGCCGGCCGGTCATGCTGCGGCCTCCGCATCCACCGTGGCGTCCTGCGTCATCTTCGATGACGGCCGGAGCCAACGCCCGGCCGCAGCACGCAAGGCGTCGGTCTCGCCGCTGCCCGAGAAACGGGTCTCGCCCTGCGTCGTGCGTGTCGTCAGCAGCCCGGCGACGGCGAGCAGGCGATGCGTGTGCCGTGCGACCGCGATGCCGGTCTCGATGAAGCGCACGTCGGGGCCGGTGTGCTTCCTCAATTCGTCGGCGACGAACGGGTAGTGCGTGCAGCCCAGCACCAGCGTGTCGATCTCGCCCGGCTGCGTGCCGAACGTGCCGGCCTCGCCGACATGGCGAGCGCAAAGCGCGGCAATGGCCTGGGCGTCGTCACGCTCGATGGCGCCGGCCAGCCCGTCGCAGGCCACGACCACGAATTCCGCCCGCATGGACAGCGATCGTCGCAATGCACCGAACTTGCCGCTGGCGGTGGTGCCGCGTGTGGCGAGCACCGCGATGCGACGCGTGCGGCTCGCCGCGACCGCCGGTTTCAACGCAGGCTCCACGCCGACGAGCGGTAACGAAGGATAGGCGTCCCGCAGAACGTGGATCGCGGCGGCGGTGGCGGTGTTGCACGCCACGACGAGCGCCTTCACGCCCTGCCGCTCGACCAGGTCGTTCGCGACCGCCAGGCTGCGTTCGACGACATGCGCCTCGTCGCGCTCGCCATAGGGTGCATGGCCGGCGTCCGAGAAGTAGACGAAGTGCTCGTCAGGCAGTTCGATGCGCAGTGAGCCGAGCACGCTGAGCCCGCCGATGCCGCTGTCGAACACGCCCACAGGCGCATCGGCGCCGCCCGCGCCAACGCTCAAGCCTGCTCCATCATGATCGTCTTGAACTCGCCCGATGCGATGCGTTTCTGCCATTCGGCCGGACCGGTGACGTGCACGCTGGTGCCGCCGGCGTCGACCGCGACCGTCACCGGCATGTCGATCACGTCGAACTCGTAGATCGCCTCCATGCCGAGGTCCGCGAAGCCGACCACCCTGGCCGTCCGGATCGCCTTGCTCACCAGGTAGGCCGCACCGCCGACCGCCATCAGGTAGGCGCTCTTGTGCTTCTCGATCGACGCGATCGCGGCCGGGCCGCGCTCGGCCTTGCCGATCATCGCGATCAGGCCGGTCTGCGACAGCATGGTTTCGGTGAAGCCGTCCATGCGCGTGGCGGTCGTCGGGCCGGCCGGGCCGACCGCCTCGTCCCGCACCGGATCGACCGGGCCGACGTAGTAGATGACGCGGTTGGTGAAGTCGACCGGCAGCTTCTCGCCCCGGGCCAGCATGTCGGCGATGCGCTTGTGCGCGGCGTCGCGGCCGGTGAGCATCTTTCCGTTGAGCAGCAGCGTGTCGCCCGGCTTCCAACTCGCGACTTCGGCCGGCGTGAGGGTGTCGAGGTCGACCTTGCGGCTCCTGTTGCAGTCGGGCGTCCAGTCGACGTTCGGCCACAGGTCGAGCGACGGCGGGTCGAGGTAGACCGGGCCGCTGCCGTCCATCGTGAAATGCGCATGCCGGGTGGCCGCGCAGTTGGGGATCATCGCGACCGGCTTGCTGGCCGCGTGCGTCGGGTACGTCTTGATCTTGATGTCGAGCACGGTGGCCAGGCCGCCCAGGCCCTGCGCGCCGATGCCCAGCGCGTTGACCTTCTCGTAGAGCTCGATGCGCAGCGCCTGGACCTTGGTCAGCTCGGCGCCGGACTGCTTCCTGTGCTGCAGCTCGTGCATGTCGAGGTCGTCCATCAGGCTCTCCTTGGCCATCAGCGCGGCTTTTTCGGCCGTGCCGCCGATGCCGATGCCCAGCATGCCTGGCGGACACCAGCCCGCGCCCATCGTCGGCACGGTCTTGAGCACCCAGTCGACGATGCTGTCGCCGGGGTTGAGCATCGCCAGCTTGCTCTTGTTCTCGCTGCCGCCGCCCTTGGCCGCGACCGTGACTTCCAGCTTATCGCCCGGCACGATCTCGGTGGAGATCACCGCCGGCGTGTTGTCGCCGGTGTTCCTGCGATCGAAATGCGGGTCGGCCACGACCGAGGCGCGCAGCGTGTTGTCCGGATGGTTGTAGCCGCGGCGCACGCCTTCGTTGACCGCGTCGTCGAGCGAGCCGGTGAAGCCGCCCCAGCGCACGTCCATGCCGACCTTGAGAAACACGTTGACGATGCCGGTGTCCTGGCAGATCGGGCGCTGGCCGGTGGCGCTCATCTTGCTGTTGGTCAGGATCTGCGCGATCGCGTCCTTGGCCGCCGGGCTCTGTTCGCGTTCGTAGGCGCGCGCCAGGTGGGCGATGTAGTCGGCGGGGTGGTAGTAGCTGATGTACTGCAGCGCGGCGGCGATCGATTCGATCAGGTCGGCCTGTTGGATCGTGGTCATGGTTCTTTTCGTGGGGCTGCTCTGGGGGCGTGCATTTTCGCATCGGGAGGCTGATTCATACTGGCGTCCTCAACAGCCACCGGACACCTTTCAAATGACGATCCGCATCGAACGCGACACCTTCGGCCCCATCGAAGTTCCCGCCGACAAGCTCTGGGGCGCGCAGACGCAGCGCTCGCTGCAGAACTTCGACATTTCCGGCGAGCGGCAGCCGCGCGAGATCATCAAGGCGCTGGCGCAGGTCAAGCGTGCCTCGGCGGTGGTCAACCACGCGCTGGGCCTGCAGGACGAGAAGAAGACCAGCGCCATCGTCGCCGCGGCCGACGAGGTCATCGCCGGCAGGCATCCGGACGAATTCCCGCTCGTGGTCTGGCAGACCGGCTCGGGCACGCAGACCAACATGAACGTCAACGAGGTGCTGGCCAACCGCGCGAGCGAAATCCTCGGCGGCGAGCGCGGCGAGTCGCGCCTGGTGCACCCGAACGACGACGTGAACCGCAGCCAGTCGAGCAACGACGTGTTCCCGACCGCCATGCACGTGGCGGCGGTCGAGGCGCTCACGCACAAGCTGCTGCCGGCGATCGCGCTGTTGCGCGGCACGCTGGCGGCGAAGTCGGTCGAATTCATGGACATCGTGAAGATCGGCCGCACTCATCTGCAGGATGCGACACCGCTCACGCTGGGCCAGGAGTTCTCCGGCTACGTGGCGCAACTCGACCACGGCGAGCGCCACGTGCGCGCGGCACTGCCGCATCTGGCGGAACTCGCGCTCGGCGGCACGGCGGTCGGCACCGGCCTGAACGCGCCCAAGGGCTATGCCGAGCAGTCGGCGGCCGAGCTGGCGCGCCTGACCGGCTTGCCCTTCGTGACGGCGCCCAGCAAATTCGAGGCGCTGGCCTCCGTCGACGCGCTGGTGCACGCCCACGGCTCGCTCAAGACGCTGGCCGCCAGCATGACGAAGATCGCCAACGACGTGCGCTGGCTCGCGAGCGGCCCGCGCAGCGGCATCGGCGAACTGAGCATCCCGGAGAACGAGCCGGGCTCCTCGATCATGCCGGGCAAGGTGAATCCGACGCAGAGCGAGGCGGTCACGATGCTGGCCGCGCAGGTCTTCGGCAACGACGTCGCGATCAATTTCGGCGGCGCCTCGGGCAACTTCGAGCTCAACGTGTTTCGCCCGATGGTGGCGCACAACTTCCTGCAGAGCGTGCGGCTGCTGGCCGACGGCATGCGCAGCTTCAACGACCACTGCGCCGTGGGCATCGAGCCCAACCGCGAGCGCATCGGCGAGCTGGTGCAGCGTTCTCTGATGCTGGTGACCGCGCTCAACACGCACATCGGCTACGACAAGTCGGCCTACATCGCCAAGAAGGCGCACAAGGAAGGCACGAGCCTGCGGGAGGCTGCGGTCGCGTCGGGTCATCTGACGGGCGAGCAGTTCGACCAATGGGTGGTGCCGGAGAACATGACCGGGCGCTGAACCGGCGACAGGACGACATGGTGCTGCACCGCGCCGAGTCGCATGCGCTGTTCTGGCTCACGCTGTTCTCGCTGCCGTTCGCGGCAGCCGTCGCGAGGGTGCACGGCGAATGGCCGAACTGGCGTCGCTGGTGGTTGGCGATGTGGCTGGCACTGGTGACGCATCCGCTGCTCGATACGTTGACGGTCTACGGCACGCAGCTCGCGCTGCCGTTCACCGACCGGCCGTTCGGCGTCGGCAGCGTGTTCATCGTCGATCCGCTGTTCACGGTGCCGCTGCTCGTGGGAACGGTCTGGGCACTGTGCACGCGGGGACGCGGGCGTGGAATGGGGCCAACGGCATCGGGCTCGCGCTGGGCACCGCCTACCTCGCCTGGGGCGTCGCCGCGCAGCATCGCGTGACGCAGGTGGCGCGGGGCACGCTCGCAGCACAGGGCATCGCCGCCGAACGCGTGCTGGTGACGCCGACGGCGCTCGACAGCGTGTTGTGGCGCGTCGTGGCGATGTCGAAGGACGGCTACCGGGAAGGTTTCCATTCCTTGCTCGACGGCCGGGCGCACATCGCCTTCGACCGCTTCGATCGCGGCACGACGCTGCATGCCGAGATCGTCGGCATCGAAGGCGCGCGACGCATCGCGGCCTTCAGCAAGGGTTTCTACAAGGTGAAGGAAGACGCGACGGGCCGGGTGCGCATCGTCGACCTGCGCATGGGCATGGAGCCGGTCTACAGCTTCGACTTCGCGGTGGCCGAGCGGCAGGCCGTTGCACTGGTGCCGGTGGCGCCGGCCGTCATGCTCGGCGGGCGACCGGACGTCGCGAGCGTGCTGTCGTGGCAGTGGAGGCGGGCGCTGGGCGATCCGCTTCCGCCGCGTTGAGGCACGAGCGGATGCCGGCAGCTCAATGCTTGCCGTTGTTCGACATCAACTTGTCCGTGTAGGCGATCGCCATCGCCGAAAGCAGGAACGCGCAATGGATCGCCGTCTGCGCGATCAGCACCCGGTCGGTGTAGTTGTCGGCATTGATGAAGGTCTTGAGCAGATGGATCGAGCTGATGCCGATAATCGACAGGCCGAGCTTGACCTTGAGCACGGAAGCGTTCACGTGGCTGAGCCACTCCGGCTGGTCGCGATGACCCTCCAGATCCATCCGGCTCACGAAGGTCTCGTAGCCGCCGACGATCACCATGATCAGCAGATTCGAAATCATGACGACGTCGATCAGCGCCAGCACCACCAGCATGATGACCGTTTCGTTGAGCGTGGTGATCGGCGCGGCGGTCTTGTAGCCAATGCTGTTGATGAGCGCCTGCAGCGCCGTCTGGCTGCCGAAGGCCGCTTCCACGAGGTGCAGCAGCTCGACCAGGAAGTGCAGCACGTACACCGCCTGCGCCACGATCAGACCGAGGTACAGCGGCAGCTGCAGCCAGCGGCTGGCGAAGATCAGCTTCGGCAACGGCCGCAGGGTCGAACCCGTGCGCGTCGTCTTGGGCAGTGCGTCGGCAGAGGAGGGGAAGTCGGATGGATCGAGGGAAGCCATGGTATTGGAATGCTTTATGTATGGCGCAAGGGCGGCGCGGAATTCTAGGTCGCGGTCCGCGAACGGGTTCGGGATGGCCCCACACGGCTACGATGTCGCGTCAGTAAGCCGCAAGTACGGCACTCGACATTACGCCCCCAACAAACCAAGGCGCAGGAGACAGACATGAGCAGCCTCACCACGAACATCGAATCCACACTGGTCGAGAACCGCGTGTTCCCGCCCGATGACCGCGCCGCCGCCGGCGCCCGCATCGCCGGCATGGCCGCGTACGATGCGATGTGCGCAGAGGCCGCCGCCGACCCGGACGCTTTCTGGTCGCGCCTGGCGCGCGAGAACCTCGTCTGGACCCGACCCTTCACCCGCACGCTCGACGAGTCGGACGCACCGTTCTACAAGTGGTTCGACGACGGCGAACTCAACGCGTCGGCCAACTGCCTCGACCGCCACATGGGCACGCCGGTCGAGCACAAGGCCGCGATCGTCTTCGAGGCCGACGACGGCACCGTCACCACCGTCACCTACCGCGAACTGCTGACGCGCGTCAGCGAGTTCGCCAACGTGCTGAAAACACAGGGCATCGGCAAGGGCGACCGCGTGATCGTCTACATGCCGATGACCATCGAGGGCGTGATCGCGATGCAGGCCTGCGCGCGCATCGGCGCGACGCACAGCGTGGTTTTCGGCGGCTTTTCGGCCAAGGCGCTGCAGGAGCGGATCATCGACGCGGGCGCGGTGGCGGTGATCACGGCGAATTACCAGCTGCGCGGCGGCAAGGAGCTGCCGCTGAAGGCCATCGTCGACGACGGCATCGCGCTGGGCGGCTGCGAGTCGATCAGGTCGGTGCTCGTGTACGAGCGCACGCCGACCGCGTGGGCGCGCGTCGAGGGCCGTGACAGGAGTTTCGGCGAAGCCATCGCCGCGCTCGACGGCAAGGGCGGCGGATGCCCGCCGGAGCCGGTCGGCGCCGAGCATCCGCTGTTCATCCTCTACACGTCGGGCTCGACCGGCAAGCCCAAGGGCGTGCAGCATGCCACCGGCGGCTACCTGCTGTGGGCCAAGCTCACGATGGACTGGACCTTCGACCTGCGCGCGGACGATGTCTTCTGGTGCACCGCCGACATCGGCTGGATCACCGGCCATACCTACGTCGCCTACGGCCCGCTCGCCGCCGGTGCGACGCAGGTCGTGTTCGAGGGCATCCCGACCTTCCCGCACGCCGGCCGCTTCTGGCAGATGATCGAGAAGCACAAGGTCTCGATCTTCTACACCGCGCCGACCGCGATCCGCTCGCTCATCAAGGCCGCGGAGTCCGACGAGAAGGTGCATCCGAAGAACTGGGACCTGTCGAGCCTGCGCATCCTCGGCTCAGTCGGCGAGCCGATCAACCCGGAAGCGTGGATGTGGTACCACCGGAACATCGGCCACGAGAAGTGCCCGATCGTCGACACTTTCTGGCAGACCGAAACCGGCGGCCACGTGATCACGCCGCTGCCGGGCGCCACGCCGCTGGTGCCGGGCTCCTGCACGCTGCCGCTGCCGGGCATCGCCGCGGCCATCGTCGACGAAACCGGCAAGGACCTGCCCGACGGCGCCGGCGGCATGCTGGTCATCAAACGGCCCTGGCCGTCGATGATCCGCACGATCTGGAACGACCCGGAGCGCTTCAGGAAGAGCTATTTCCCCGAGGAGATGGGCGGCACGATCTACCTGGCCGGCGACGGCGCTGTGCGCAGCGAGGACCGCGGCTACTTCCGCATCACCGGCCGTATCGACGACGTGCTCAACGTGTCGGGCCACCGGCTCGGCACGATGGAGATCGAGTCGGCACTGGTCGCCAAGACCGACCTGGTGGCCGAGGCCGCCGTGGTCGGCCGGCCCGACGACGTTACCGGCGAGGCGGTCTGTGCCTTCGTCGTGCTCAAGCGTGGCCGTCCGGCCACCGACGAAGAAGCGAAGAAGATCGCCGCCGAACTTCGTGCCTGGGTCGCCAAGGAGATCGGCCCGATCGCCAAGCCGAAAGACATCCGCTTCGGCGAGAACCTGCCGAAGACGCGCAGCGGCAAGATCATGCGGCGTCTGTTGCGCAGCATCGCGAAGAACGAGGCGATCACGCAGGACACCTCGACCCTGGAGAACCCGGCCATCCTCGAACAACTCGGGCAAGCCTACTAGGGACGGGGAGCGCAGCCTCCGACAGGGGGGCCGCGCCCGGCGACCTAGAACCTCTCTTTCAATCAACTTTCGAAGAGAGCGTTCCGCATGGGTCTGAGAACTGGCTTTTTACTGCTCGTGGTGATTCTGATCGCCGCGCTGGCCGCGCTCAATTGGGGCATCCTCGCGACGCCGGTGCCGATGTCGATCGGCTTCATGCAGGTCAACGCGCCGTTGGGCGTGATCATGCTGGGGCTGACCGTGCTGCTCGGCATCCTGTTCGCGGCGTACGTCGTCTATCTGCAGAGCTCGGTGCTGATCGAGACGCGCCGGCACAACAAGGAACTGCAGAGCCAGCGCGATCTGGCCGACAAGGCCGAGGCATCGCGTTTCACCGAGCTGCGCAACTTCCTGGAGACGCAGGAGAACGTGCACACGACACGCAACGCCGAGTGGCATTCGTCGGTGATCGCACGCGTCGAGCAGCTCGAAGGTTCGCTGGCCGCGCACATCGGCCAGTTGGAAGATCGTCTGGCACGCCGGCCCGCGACGGGCATGGTCCACTCAGTCAACACGGTGCCGGCCAGCGGCACCGCCATTGTTCCACCTCGTTACTGAGGTGCGGGCTCTGGTGCTGCTCAGGGTGCAGGCGTTGCCAGCACCCATTCGGCCAGCTTCCTGGCGTCGGCTTCGCTGACCTGGTTGTTGGCCGGCATCGGGACCGGGCCCCAGACGCCCGCGCCGCCCTTGCGGATCTTGGCCGCCAGCATTTCCGCAGCGCCTGCTTTGTCCTTGTACTTCGCGGCCACGTCCCTGAAAGAAGGGCCTAGCAGCTTGCGTTCCACAGCGTGACAGCTCATGCAGTTCTTGCTGCGCGCGAGTGCGAGGTCGGCCAGGGCCGGGGTCGTGGTGCAGATGGCGATCATCGACACCGTCAACAGCACCGATGCCGAAAACGCCCTGCGTCTGGCAATGTGCCGGTTACCGTGAGTTACATTCATTCGGATAATTCTATTTAGCGTTCCTCGAAAGGACTTGCCATGTGGTTCCTGGGATTGGGCATCGTGGGGCTGGTTCTCAAATTCATGGAAATCGGCTTCGTCGGCCGCCTGTCCTGGTGGATCGTCCTGATTCCTTTCGCGCTGGCCGCAGCCTGGTGGGCCTATGCCGACTGGTCCGGCTATACCAAGCGACGCGTGATCGAGAAGGAGAGCCGGCGTCGCGAGGAGCGCGACGATCGCAGGCACAGTCGGCTCGGCACACTGGCGCCGCGTGGCAAGAAGCGCCGCTGACGCTTCTTCGTCGCCGGCCGGCCCGTCGGCCGGCCGAGCGCAGCGTGTGATCAGTAGTTGTCGAGCACCGCGCCGGTGCTGGCGCTGGATGCATTGAATGCGAACTTCGCCTGCACGCCGCGCGTGTAGCGCGGGGCCGGTGCCGTCCATCCCCCGCGGCGCCTTTCGATCTCCGCTTCCGGCACGTTGAGCTGCAGCACCAGCGTGTGCGCGTCGATGGTGATCGAGTCGCCCTCGTTCACGAACGCGATCGTGCCACCCGCCGCCGCCTCCGGCGCGACGTGGCCCACCACCATGCCCCAGGTGCCGCCGGAGAAACGGCCGTCGGTGATCAGGCCGACGCTCTCGCCCAGGCCCGCGCCGATCAGTGCGCCGGTCGGCGCCAGCATCTCGGGCATGCCCGGTCCGCCCTTGGGGCCGAGGTAGCGCAGCACCATCACATCGCCCGCGACGATCCTGCCCGCCAGAATGGCAGCGAGCGCCGACTGCTCGTCGTCGAACACACGCGCCGGGCCGGTGATCACCGGGTTCTTCAGTCCGGTGATCTTGGCGACCGCGCCTTCGGGCGACAGGTTGCCCTTGAGGATCGCCAGATGGCCCTCGGCGTACATCGGTTCGCCGAACGGGCGGATCACGTCCTGGTCGGCGCGCGGCACGTCGGGCACGTCGGCCAGCACCTCGGCGATGGTCCGGCCGCTGATGGTGATGCAGTCGCCATGCAGCAGGCCGGCGTTGAGCAGCACCTTCATGACCTGCGGGATGCCGCCGGCCCGGTGCAGGTCGACTGCCAGGTACTTACCCGAGGGCTTGAGGTCGCACAGCACCGGCACCTTCTTGCGCATGCGCTCGAAGTCGTCGATGGTCCATTCGACCTCGGCCGCGTGGGCGATGGCCAGGAAGTGCAGCACGGCGTTGGTCGAGCCGCCGGTGGCCATGATCACGGCGACGGCGTTCTCGATCGACTTGCGCGTCACGATGTCGCGCGGCTTCAGGTCCTTCCTGATCGCCTCGATCAGCACCTTGGCCGATTCCTTGGCCGAGTTGGCCTTCTCGTCGTGCGGGTTGGCCATGGTGGACGAGTAGGGCAGCGAGATGCCCAGCGCCTCGAAGGCCGAACTCATGGTGTTGGCCGTGTACATGCCGCCGCACGAGCCGGTGCCGGGGATGGCGCGCTTCTCGATCTGCAGCAGGTCCTCGTCGCTCATGTTGCCCGCGGCGTTCTGGCCCACGGCCTCGAACACGCTGACGATGTTCAGGTCCTGACCCTTGTAGCGGCCCGGCAGGATGGTGCCGCCGTAGACGTAGATGGCCGGCACGTTGGCGCGCAGCATGCCCATCAGGCCGCCGGGCATGTTCTTGTCGCAGCCGCCGACCACCAGCACGCCGTCCATCCACTGGCCGCCGACGCAGGTCTCGATGCAGTCGGAGATCACCTCGCGGCTGACCAGCGAGTACTTCATGCCCTCGGTGCCCATCGCCATGCCGTCGGAGATCGTCGGCGTGCCGAAGACCTGGGCGTTGCCGCCGGCCTCCTCGATGCCGGCGATGGCCGCGTCGGCCAGCTTCTGCAGGCCCGAGTTGCACGGCGTGATGGTGCTGTGGCCGTTGGCGACGCCGACCATCGGCTTCTTGAAATCGCTTTCCTCGTAGCCCATCGCGTAGTACATCGAGCGGTTGGGCGCGCGAGACTTGCCTTCGACGATGTTGGCGCTGCGGCGGTTGATCTGGATCGGCTTGGTTTCCATGGCGTGCTCGTCTCTTGGTGTTCGTGGGGGGTGGCCAGTATCCGATGAACGGGTGATTCGTTCCAATCCGAACCGGTATGGCGATTGATATGCTGGATGTATGAAGGAAACCCTCATCGGCCTGCGTGCCTGGCGCCAGTTCGTCGCGGTGGCGGAAGAACTGCACTTCGGCCGCGCCGCGCGCCGCCTGCACATGACGCAGCCGCCGGTGACGCAGGCCATCGCGCAGCTGGAGAAGACGCTGGGCGTCGGATTGTTCGACCGCACCCAGCGCCGGGTGGCGCTCACCGCGGCCGGCGAAGCGTTGCTGCCCGACGTGCGCGAGATGCTGGCGCGGGCGCAAGCCTTGCCGGCGCGTGCAAGAGCCGCCGCGGCGGGCGAGGTGGGACGCGTGCGGCTGGCGTTCGTATCCACCATCGGCTTCGAACGCCTGCCGGTGTGGGTGCGCGAATTCCGCATTCAGTGCCCGCAGGTCGCGCTGGAGCTGGTCGAGGCGACCGGCGACGTGCAGCTCGAAGCGCTGGCGCGCGGCGAGATCGACGCCGGGCTGATGCTGCATTCGCCCGGCTTCGCGCCGCCGGGGCTGGAACGTCTGGCGGTGGCGGTCGAACCGCTGGTGCTGGCGTTGCCCGAGGCGCATCCGCTGGCGCATGTCGACAGGCCGGCGCTCGCCGACGTGCTCGTCGAGCCGCTGGTGATTTTCCCGCGCCGCATCGTGCCGTCGCTGCACGACGCGATCCACGGGCTCTATCACGCGGCCGGGCGCGTGCCGGCGGTGGCGCAGGAGGCCATCCAGATGCAGACCATCGTCAACCTGGTCTGGGGCGGCGTAGGCGTGGCCTGGGTGCCGGCGAGCGTGATGCAGTTCCGGCGCACCGGCGTGGTCTACCGCACGGCCGAGACGCTGGAACGGCAGGGCGTCCGACGCGGTGCGAAGGCTACGCCGCCGGCGCTTCCGGCTTGCGAGACGAGCTTGGTCTGGCCGTCCGGTGTGGCCGATCCCGCCCTGTCGCGATTCGTGGCGTTCGTGCGCTGCGCGGTCGGACCGACGCCCTGACGGTGCCGTACCGTTCTGAGCGGCGATTCGGCACGAAATCGCCAATGCGAGGCCGAGATCGGCAGCTGGTCCAGAAAGCCGAATTCACGAAATCCCCGCCCCATGACGACCTCCGTTTCGCCCGGCATTGCGAGCCCGATCGCCGGCAGTGTGAACGCGCAACGCTTCTACATCGACGGGGCCTGGCAGGCACCGGCGCGACAGGCGCAGTCCGGCGATGCGAAGTCCCGGGACGTGGTGAACCCGGCCAGCGAGCAGATCTCCGGCCGCATCGCGACGGGCGGCGCGGCCGACGTGGGCCGCGCCCTCGCGGCGTTCTCGACCTCGTCGGTGGCATCGCGTGCGGCGCTGCTCGAGGAAGCTCCATGCGTCGATGTTCGAGCGAGCCGAGGAGTTCGCGCGTGCACTGACCGGCTCCACCCGCGCCGGCGTGCTGGTGGCGCAGGCCGCGATCGGCAGCTGGGTGAGCGAGACGCACGTGAAGAAGGTGTACGTGATCTGCCGGCCCGCCTGAGTCCGGCCCGCGGTCCGGCCGCCACGAGGCCCGGGCACAATCGCCGGATGCTCATGTATCCGCAGATCAACCCGGTCGCCCTGCAGGTCGGCCCGCTCGCCATCCATTGGTACGGCCTGACCTATCTGGCGGCTTTCGCCCTTTTCTTCTTCCTCGGCACGCGGCGCCTGCGCCACGAGCCCTTCCGCTCGGTCACCGGCCCCGGCGCCTGGACGCGCAAGGACGTCGAGGACATCCTGTTCCTCGGCGTGATGGGCGTGATCGTCGGCGGGCGGCTCGGCTACTGCCTGTTCTACAAGCCCGGCTTCTATCTTTCGAATCCGGTCGAGATCCTGTACGTGTGGCAGGGTGGCATGAGCTTCCACGGCGGACTGCTCGGCGTGATCGCATCGATGGTCTGGTTCGCCCGCTCGCGGGCGCGGCCGTTCTGGCAGGTGATGGATTTCGTCGCGCCGTGCGTGCCGACCGGGCTGGCGGCGGGGCGCGTCGGCAACTTCATCAACGGCGAACTCTGGGGCCGCTTCAGCAGCCCCGACCTGCCCTGGGGCATGGTGTTTCCGCAGAGCGGATCGATGCTGCCGCGCCATCCGTCGCAGGTCTACCAGTTCCTGCTCGAAGGCCTGCTGCTGTTCGTCGTCCTCTGGCTCTACGCACGCAAGGAACGTCTGGAGCGTCGCGTGTCGGCGGTGTTCCTGATCGGCTACGGCGTGATGCGCTTCATCGCCGAATATTTTCGCGAGCCGGACGACTTTCTCGGTCTGCTGGCGCTCAACATGAGCATGGGGCAGTGGCTGTGCGTGCCGATGATCGCCTTCGGCATCTGGCTCTATCTCAGCGCGCCGGCGAAGGGGCTTGGGCCGGCTGCGGCCTGATTCCGGATTCGAACGGCAGCATCAGCCGCCCAATCGCAGCCGGCTTTCGAAGCTGCGCGCCTCGCCGGTCACCGGGTCGGTGAAGGCCAGTCGCTTCGCCAGCAGTTGCAGCGGCCGCGAGTGATCCTCGTCGTCTTCCGGCAGCAGCAATGGATAGATCGGGTCGTTGACGATCGGCATGCCGAGCGCGGCGCAGTGCACGCGCAACTGGTGCCGGCGGCCCGTGACGGGTGAAAGGCGCAGCAGCGCGCGGTCGCCGGGCCGCCTCTCGACCAGTTCGAGATGCGTCTCCGAATTCGGCTCGCCGTCGATCTCGGACGTGCGCATGAACGCATCGGCATCGGGTGCCATGCGGCTGCGGCGCACCGCGGGCAAGGCGGTCGCGGGAATGGCGGCGGGCCAGTGCACGACGGCTTCGTAGGTCTTGTGCACGCGCCGCTCCGAGAACAACGCCTGGTACCTGCCCCGCGTCGCCGGATCGACTGAAAACAGCACCAGCCCGGCCGTGCCGCGATCGATGCGGTGGATCGGCACCAGCGTATCGATGCCGAGGTCGCGCTTGAGCCGCACCAGCAGCGTTTCCTGCAGGTACTTGCCGGTCGGCGCCACCGTCAGGAAATGCGGCTTGTCGACCACCAGCAGATGTGCATCGCGAAACGCGATGGAGGCTTCGAAAGGCACGCGTGTCTCGGCGGGCAGAGAGCGGTAGTAGTAGACGCGCCGGTGCGGTTCATAGGGGCGGCCGGCCGTCACCGGCACGCCATGCTCGTCGATCACGTCGTTCGACAGCATGCGCGCAAGCCAGGTCTCGCGCGTCACGCCGGGAAAGCGCGCCAGCAGGAAATCCAGGAATGTCGGCCACGGCCCTGCGGGCAGCCCGACGCAACTCGGGCCGACCCCTTCGCGCGTGGGCAGCGGGAGTGGTTTTTGCGGCCGCGCGCTTGCGGGTTGGGAGAGGGAGTTCAAGGCAGGCGACTTTAGCGGCTGGCTTTCTTCGGTCGTTTCCCCCGGTTGTCGTTAAGGTGGATCCTTCCCATAATTACGCGTAAATACCGCGATCCCGAGATCGATGAAGCCATGCGCGTGGTAACCAGCTCCCTGTACGACGAAGTGGCCGACGCACTGCGCGAGGACAACCGCTGGCTGGCGCTGGCGATCGGCGACCTGCGCAAGATCCTCGAGCTCGCGCGGCTGCAGCAGCAGCTGACGGTGTCCGGGCGCGTGCCGCAAAGCCTGGCCGAGCATCTGGCGATCTTCGCCGCGCTCAAGGCGCACGACAGCGACGGCGTCGAGGCCGCGATGCGCACCCATCTCCACCACCAGCGCAAAGCACTGCGCACCGTGGCGGCACGACGGAAATCGAGGTTCGCCTGATGAGCGCTTCCGCCTGGATCGCCCGCGGCGTCTCGCGCCTGCGCTCCGGCACGCCCGCGCCGCACGTCGACGCGACCGCGCCATCTCCTGCCAAGGGAAAGAAGGTGGCCGTGCCGCCGCGCTCGCTGTCGGAGCGGCTCGCAGCCACGCTGCGCCGCCACGACGAGGCGATGGCGCCGCGCACGCTGCGCCGCGCGCTGGTCGATCTGCAGGCGGTGGTCGACGCGCGGGTCAGCGAGGTGGAGGCCGGCCGCCGTGCCTGCGAGGTCATGAAGTGGTACGCCGACCTCGCGCCGCCCGAGCGGCACGACGTCTGGCTGCTGATCAGCGAGCGATTCGCGCCCGATGCACGCAAGCTGGGCAGTGCCCGGGCGCGCCACGAGGCCGCGGTGGGTACCGCCGACGAAGGCCAGGCGGAGGTCAACCTGCGACGTGCGCTGTCGTCGCCGCGCGCGCGTCTGC
This sequence comes from Janthinobacterium lividum, assembly GCA_050954325.1. Taxonomy (GTDB): domain Bacteria; phylum Pseudomonadota; class Gammaproteobacteria; order Burkholderiales; family Burkholderiaceae_C; genus Variovorax. The sequence goes on from JBPBPG010000002.1 coordinate 507,817, forward strand.
TGCAGCGTTTCACGATCGATCCGGAGGGCATGCGCTTCCTGATCGATATGCGCGCCGAGCTGCTGCCGCTGGTCAAGACCGATCGCCGGATGGTGCCGCTCGATTCGGAACTCGAGCACCTGTTCTCGACCTGGTTCGACGTCGCGTTCCTCGATCTGCGCCGCATCAGCTGGGACTCGCCAGCCTCGCTGATCGAAAAGCTGATCGAGTTCGAGGCGGTGCACGACATCAGGAGCTGGGCCGACGTGAAGAACCGGCTCGACAGCGACCGCCGCTGCTACGGCTTCTTCCATCCGCGCCTGCCGGACGTGCCGCTGATCTTCGTCGAGGTGGCGCTGGTCGACCGCCTCAGCGACGGCATCGTGCCGCTGCTCGACGAAGCCGCGGCGCCGGCCAGCGCCGACAAGGCGACAACCGCGATTTTCTATTCGATCAGCAACACCCAGATCGGCCTGCGCGGCGTGAGCTTCGGCGACTCGCTGATCAAGCGCGTGGTCGAGACCCTGCAAGGCGAGTTCCCGAGGCTCAAGGTGTTCGCGACGCTGTCGCCGGTGCCCGGGTTCCGGGGATGGCTGTCGAAGCATGCGGGCGAACTGCTGGGGCGCCTCGACGACAAGCGCGCCGCCGAACTCGGTCGCGCGCTCGGTTCGCTGCCGCCGACGCCCGAGCGGCTGATCGCCGCCGCGGACGACGCGCTGGCGCTGGACGCCGGGTCGCCGGTGCGCCGGATGCTGCTGCAGTGCGCGGCCGAATACCTGGGTCGAGCGTCCGCCGACGGCAAGCCGGTCGACCCGGTGGCTCGCTTCCACCTGGGCAACGGCGCGCGTGTCGAGCGGCTCAACTGGGCCGGCGACCCGTCGTCCAAGGGCATGAGGCAGGCCTTCGGACTGATGGTCAACTACCTCTACGACCTGAAGCGGCTCGACAAGCACCGCGCGTTGCTGGCCGACGGCAAAGTGACGGTGTCTGGCAGCGTCGACGGGCTGTTTCTGAAGGGAGCGGTCAAGAAACAGTGAACCGGCGATTCGAACGACGAAAAATCGACAGGAGACAACACAAATGAACCCGAATTTACAGCGCCGCGACATGCTGCGCCTGGCTGCGGCGACCGCCGCGACCACGACCCTCGGCCCTGCGACGCAGGCACTCGCGCAAGTGAACGTCGGCTGGCCCGCGCGGCCGGTGACGATGGTCGTGCCGTTCCCGGCCGGCGGCGGCACCGATGCTTTCGCGAGGCCCCTGTCGGCGCAGTTCACGCGCGTTTCCGGCCAGACGCTTGTGATCGACAACCGCGGCGGCGCGGGTGGCACCGTCGGCGCGACCATCGCCTCGAAGGCCGCACCGGACGGCTACACCGTCTTCATGGGCGCCGTGCACCACGCGATCGCGCCGTCGATCTACCCGAAGCTCGACTACGACCTGGAGCGCGACTTCGTCCCGCTGATGCTGCTGGCCAACGTGCCGCAGGTGGTGGTGATCAATCCGAAGCGCGTCACGACGACCACGCTGCAGGAGCTCGTCGCCCAGGCGAAGCGCAATCCCGGCAAGCTGAACTACGCCTCGGCGGGTGCCGGCACGTCTCACCACCTGGCGGGCGAACTGTTCAAGCTGCAGACCGACACCTTCATCACGCATATTCCGTACCGCGGCGCTGGCCCGGCGCTGCAGGACCTGATCGCCGGCAACGTCGACCTGATGTTCGACGGGCTGGGCTCGTCGTCGCAGCACATCAAGGCCGGCCGCATCAAGGCGCTGATGGTGGCGGGCGCCAGGCGCAACCCCGCGCTCCCCGACGTGCCCTGCGCCGCCGAGGCCGGCCTGCCCGACTACACAGTGACCACCTGGTACGGCCTCTGGACGCCGCGCGCGACGCCGGCCGACGTGCAGGCGAAAATCGTCGAGGACATGAAGAAAGGCTTGGCCACCGACGAACTCAGAACCATCTGGACCAGCAACGGGTCCGAGATTCCCAACGTCACGATGGCGGCCTTTGGCGGCTTCGTGAACACCGAGACCAAGCGCTGGGCCGCAGTCGTCAAGGCCTCGGGCGCAAAGGTGGAATGACACCCATGAACAAACCGACCGACATGAAGAACGCCAATCTTTTCGCCGCGCTGCGCGCCGCTTTCCCGACCGATCTCGATTCCGTCGCGGTGGAGACCGACGGCGGCCCGACCTATTCCTGGCGCGACCTCGACCGCGCCAGTGCCATGATCGCCAACCTGCTCGACGCGCTCGACCTGGGGCCCGGCGCACGCATCGCGGTGCAGGTCGAGAAATCGGTCGAGGCGATGATGCTGTACCTCGCGACGTTGCGGGCCGGCTACGTCTTCCTGCCGCTCAACACCGCCTACCGGGGCGGCGAGATCGCCTATTTCCTCGGCAACGCCGAGCCCGCGGTGGTGGTGTGCAGCAGCGCGAACGCCGACTGGGTCGCGCCCATTGCGCAGGCCGCCGGCACGCGGCACGTCTTCACCCTCGACGACGATCGAACGGGCACGCTGCTCGAAGTCGCCGCCCGATGCGGCGACGTGCACCAGGTCGCGCCCAGAAGCGCCGACGATCTCGCCGCCATCCTCTACACGAGCGGCACGACCGGCCGCAGCAAGGGCGCGATGCTCTCCCATGCGAACCTGCTGTCGAACGCCGAGGTGCTCAAGGACTACTGGGGCTGGAAAGACGGAGGCAAGGGCGACGGCGACGTGCTGATCCACGCGCTGCCGATCTTCCACGTGCATGGGTTGTTCGTGGCGATCCACGGGGCGCTCGTCAGCGGCAGCAGGATGATCTGGATGAACCGCTTCGACCCGAAGCGCGTGGTGCAACGGCTGCCCGACGCGACCGTGTTCATGGGCGTGCCCACGCTGTACGTGCGCATGCTGGCCGAACCCGCGCTCACCGCGGCGGCCTGCCGCAACATGCGCCTCTTCATCTCCGGTTCGGCGCCGATGCTGATCGAGACCTTCGACGACTGGAAGGCGCGCACCGGCCATGTGATCCTGGAGCGCTACGGCATGAGCGAGACCGCGATGCTGACCTCGAACCCGTACCACGCGGTGCAGGGCGAGCGGCGCGGCGCGACGGTCGGTTTCCCGCTGCCGGGCGTGAACCTGCGGGTCCGGGCGACGCCCGGCGCGCATGAGGCGGCCGATCCGTCGGCCGAGTCGCGCGATTGCGGCATCGACGAGATCGGCAACATCGAAGTCGCCGGGCCGAACGTCTTCGCCGGCTACTGGCGCATGCCCGAGAAGACCCGCGAGGAGTTCACCGCCGACGGCTTCTTCAAGACCGGCGACGTCGGCAGGATCGACGGCCTGGGTTACGTGACCATCGTCGGGCGCAGCAAGGACCTGATCATCAGCGGCGGCTACAACGTCTACCCGGCCGAGATCGAGAGCGCGATCAACGAGATGCCGGGCGTGGCCGAGAGCGCGGTGGTCGGCGTGCCGCATCCGGATTTCGGCGAGGTCGGCGTGGCGGTGGTGATCGCGCGCAGCGGTGCGACGGTGGATGCGGAGGCGGTGCTCGCCGGGCTCAAGGTCCAGCTCGCGAACTTCAAGATCCCCAAGCGCTGCTTCGTCGTCGGCGAGCTGCCGCGCAACACCATGGGCAAGGTGCAGAAGGCCTTGCTGCGCGAGGCGCACAAAGCGCTGTTCGCCTCGACCGCTACAACACCTTGACGGCGCGGCCGATGAACTGGATCGGCCCGGTCGGCCGGTCGGTCGGCGAGCCGTTCGCCGGCTCCAGCGTGAGCTCGAACAGCTGATCGCTTTCGAGCGGCGGCAACTGCGCGATCGGCACGCGGATCGCGCGGCCCGGCGCGACCAGGCCGAGCGACACCGGTCCGCGCCAGCTGCTGCCCTTGGTCCAGAACTGCAGCGACCGGCCCTCGGGCACCGGCGTGTTGCCCAGCGGGATCAGGCTCAGCTGCCCGGGCGCACCGCCCGTCGGCCGGTTGCCGGTCTGCACGACCCAGCCGGGTGCCTTGTCCTGCGGCGCGACCAGCACGACCATGTACTGCGGCACGGACGGCGAGAAAGCACGCGTGACCAGCACCGCGGCGAGCACTGCCGCTGCCGCGAAGCCGGACCCTGCGAGACCGCGCCACAACCGCAGGCTGTTCCACCAGCCGGCGCGGGGCTCGTGCCGGGCGGATCGGCTCGCCGGTGACGCGCCGGAAGGCGCCGACATCCCCGCGATGCTATTTTCGATGCGATGCCAGAGCGCGCGCGAAGGCTCCGCGGGGGGCGCGAGCGCGACCAGCGGATGCAGGCGTTCTTCCCACGCGCCCAGCGCGACGCGCAGGGCGGGGTCGTCCTGCAGACGACGCTCCACCTGCCTGCGTTCGGCCGACGTCAGCGTGCCGAGCACGTATTCGCCGGCCAGGGCATGGACATCGTCGTCCGGGCGAACCGCGTCGTGGTCGCTCATGCCATGCACTCCCGCAGCGAACGCATGCCGCGCTGGATCCAAGCCTTGACGGTACCGAGCGGATTGCCGGTGCGCGCGGCGATTTCGCCGTGCGAGCAGCCGTCGACATAGGCCAGCACGATGCACTCTCGTCGCCCGTCTTCGAGCCGATCGAGGCAACCGTCCAGGCGACCCAGGCTCACGCGGACCTCACCGGCATCGGCACGTCCGGCATGCGCGGCGAGCGCCATGTCGTCCTGGAGGGCGGCGGTGGCTTCATCGTCGACCTGGACATCGCGTGCGTTGCCGCGCACCCAGTTCAGCGCTGCGTGACGCACCACGCTGTAGATCCAGCCGCGGGCGGCGCCGCGCGTGGCGTCGAAGGTCATGGCGCGCTGCCAGATGCTGACGAAGGCGTCGTGCACCACATCCTCGGCGTGCTGGCGCTGGCGCACGATGCGCAGCGCGACGCCGAGGAGGTAGCGGCTCTCGCGGTCGTAGATTTGCGCGAGTGCCTGCCGGTCTCCCTGGGCGCAGGCGAAGAGCGCGGCTTCATAGTCGAAATCTTCGGAGGCGGACAAAGGAATGGTCAGGCAGGGTGGGGGTGCATCGATGTTAGTCGAGCACTCCCGTTCCCTCGTCCGCCCGACCTCAGGACGCCTTGTAGAAGATGTAGTCGGCCTGGTACTTGACGGTCTGCTTCTGGCCCTTGGTCATGGGCGTGCAGGACGTCGTCGGGGCGATGCCGCCGGTCAGCGCGACACGCTGGATATAGGTCACGCCGGTCATCGCGCCCGAACCCATCGCCGGATTGGCCTTCACGAGCTGGTAGGGCAGGCTGGTCGGGCCCGACGGTGCCACTGCAACCTGCGTCGCGGTCAGCTTCGAGCCGTCGTTCGATTCCCAGGTCGCGGGCGGGCCGTAGTACTTGCCGACCAGCTTGCCGGTGCGGTCGCTCAACGTGGCGTTCGGGCCGACGAACACCCATTCGGTCTGGCCGGGCATGTTGGCCTTGTCGCGGCATTCGTAGGTGATGTCGCCGGCGCCGACCGTTTCCATGGCGACACGGTTGCCCACCGGTACCTGGATGGTGGGTGGCAGGCTGGCCTGCGAGAACATCGGCGCAGCGGTCATGCCCATGTTGCCGCAGGCAACGAGGAGGGCGGCGGAGGCGGCGACGGTCGAGATTGCGGCGGTGCGGATAACGTTGCGATGCATGAGAAGCTCCTGGTACGGATGACGAGCGGTGGATGGAAAAGTCAACAGCGGCTGCTGCTGCTGTGAGGTACTACCCGCTCGATGCGCTTCTGGATGCAGCCCGATGCGATTTTTTTTTTCGGTTCGGCGCGGTGTCGAGCAGCATCATCGTCACGAAGCCGAGCATCGAGCCACCGGTCGCGTACGACTCGGGAATGATCTCGTGGCTGACGACGAACGGCATCGCACTCGCGGCCAGCGGCTCGATCAAGCCGGACGGCACGCCCAGCGCAGAGGCTTTGAGCCTTCCACAACCGACGCCGCGCAGGCGACGCCGAGCGCCGGAATCACGAGAGAAAAAGAGGTCGCCGCGAACATCACGCCGGCACCGAAGCCGAGCCTGCCGTCATGCGTGCGTTGAGAAAAATTCTGGAAGAGGAGCATGGGAACCAACGTCGGCACCGACGAAGAATTTCCATGGGCGGCCCGGGATATCGTCTGCGTGCTTGCCGGGTGGTGCCTCGGTGCTCGTTGCCACGGGCCCCACGTTCGATTCCGGAAATACGGGCGTTGGTCGAAAAAAAAGCGGTGCCGGCCCGAGCCGGTCACCGGGCAGTCTGTCAGACGAAGGCCGAGCTGGTGTTGAGCGTGCCGTTCACGCCGTTCGGGAAGAAGCCGCCGCGGACGGCCGTCTCCTTGGTCAGGTAGACGATGTTCAGCACGTCGCCCGGCGTGCGGCTGTAGGCCACGCCGTTGGCGTCGAGCGGCACGATGTTCGACGTGTCGGCCGTTCCCGTGATGCCCTGGTCGACATCGGTCGAGGCGTCGAGCGAATCGCGCGCGTTGGAGATCGCATCGGCGCTGGTGCGCAGCGACGGAGTCGCCAGACCCTTCGAATAGAGCACCGTGCGGACCAGGCCCGCGTGGTAGGCCTCGGCCGCCAGAATGCCCGCGGCGGCTTCGAGGTAGGTCTTGTTGGTGAGGAGCGGAGCCGCCCCCTTGTATGCCGTGACGCCGACATCTTCGAAGATGAAGGCACCGAGCAGGAAGGCTTCGTCGCTGGCATACGGGTCGAACGCCTGGCCGGCCGTGATCAGGCCCGCTGCGAGTGCCGCCGAAGAGAACGCGCCGCTCACGCTCGCGCTCACGTCGATCGCCGGCTGCGCAACCGCCGCACTGCCGAGTGCGGCACGCAGGAAGCGCACGTGGTCGGCTTCGTCCTTGGCGATTTCCCGGGCGTATTGCGCGACGATCGGGTCCTTGAAGGGAACCTGGCGCCCGCCGCTCACCTGTCCACGGGTACCGGTGCCGCTCAACTGGCTTTCCGGCAGGCCGACACCGAACACCGCGTATTGATAGAACTGTGCTTCGAGGTATTCGAGGTTCAACGCGAAGTTGAGGATGTCCACGTCGGTCGGGCCGGTCGTGGCCTGGCCGATGGCGTTGTTGCCACCGCCGCCGCAGGCCGCGAGGATCGCACCGCCGGCCATTCCGGCGGCATAGCCGCTGCTCTTGCGAAAGAAGTTGCGGCGTTGCGCGCGCTTCTCGTTCTGTTTTTGCAGCATGTCGAGGGTTACAGCATTTCCGAGCATCACATCTCCTATGCGGATCGCGGCGTTTCCACCTTGAGCTCACCGCGCTTCATGGACCACCGCAACACGACGTGGTGCGGGACTGATTCAGGCGGCCGGAAACCCGGGCACCCCGAATGACTACGACGCGTGCTGGCATACAGATTCAGCAAATCCCGTAAACAGATGTATCGATGATAGGCCCCGATCCGGCAACGGACTGTCGGCGACGCGCCAGAACGTGCTTTACCCGGCCGGCGAGACGGTGCGGACCACCGGCTTTCCGATTGCGATCGCGTCCGGCCGTGGACACGGCCATTTCAGGCGGTCAGGCCTTTCCAGAGCATGTAGGCCGCCAACAGACAGAGCAGGCTGGCGAACACCCGCTTGAGCTTGCCGACCGGCAGGTTGTGCGCGGCTCGTGCACCGAGCGGCGCGGTGCACACGCTGCAGAGCGCGATCACGCCCAGCGCCGGCAGCCAGATATAGCCGAACGCACCCGGTGGAAGTCCCTGCACCGACTGCCCTGAGAGCACGTAGCCCGCGACGTTCGCCACCGCGATCGGGAAGCCGAGCGCCGCACTGGTCGCCACCGCGCCGTGGATCGCCACGTTGCACCATGCCATGAACGGCACGCTGATGAAGCCGCCACCTGCGCCGACCAGGCCGGAGATGAAGCCGATCACGCCGCCCACGGCCAGTTGGCCCGCCGTGCCGGGCATCTGCCGGGTCGGCCTGGGCTTGCGGTCGAGGAACATCTGCGTCGCGGAGAAGCCGACGAAGAGCGCGAAGACGATCGCCAGCACCGAGCCCCTGAGCAGCGCGAACACGCCCAGACTGCCGGCGAGGCTGCCGATCACGATGCCGGGCGCGAGGCGGCGCACGATGTCCCAGCGCACGGCGCCCCGCCGATGGTGGGCGTGCACGCTGGAGATCGAGGTGAAGACGATGGTCGCCATTGAGGTCGCGATGGCCATCTTGACGGCGAGATCGGCCGGGATACCGCGCTGGCCGATGATGAGCGTGATGAACGGCACCATCAGCATGCCGCCGCCGATGCCCAGCAGTCCCGCGAGAAAACCGCTCGCGAGGCCGAGTGCGGCAAGCTCCGCGACCAGCAACGGCTCCATCAACATAGGGTGTCTGCGGATGTGCACCGGACCCGCATCCTGAACCAGGGTTCAGGTGGGCGAGGGCAGCGAGACTTCGGGTTCATCTGACGCGAGATGATCACGCCCATCAAGCGATGTACCAAGCCCGGCTCCGGAGAGCATTGGAACAAGGAAATATTAAGCCCGACGCACACCGCAGACGAGGCCGATTCTAGGCGTCGATGCGGCATGCACAACCGGTCAGAGCAAATGACCGTCCCCGGCAAGGGCATGGTCGAGCCGCTGGATCAATCGCGCGGTGCGTTCTTCGTCGGTCGACAGCGTGCCGTCCACATCCTGCGCATGCGCGTTTCCGACCGATGCCGCAGCCATCGTGATCAGCGCGGCGGATGTCGCCGCCACCTGCTGGCCGAGGTCGTACGCGAGGTTCAGAGACGCCAGCACCGCGATCCGGTCGCGCGCCCGGACCTTGTTCGCGTCGCGGATCCTGCACATCGCCGCGTCGACGCGCTCGACCGCCTCGCGCAGTTCGGCTTCGCCGCCTTCGGGGCAGCCCAGCAGGTAGCTCTGGTCCATGATCTGGACTTCGATCTGTTTCATGAAGCGTCGGAATGCGGCGGAGAGTGGGAGCCGTCGACCGGGAGGCGCTGGAGCAGCGCATCGACCCGGGTGCGTGCGGCGACGAGCCTCGCATGCAGCGCATCGCGTTCGTGCGCCAGCATCTCTACCTGCTGGCGGAGCAGCGCGTTGGTGCGCTGCACTTCTTCATGGCGAACGAGCAGGCGTTCGACACGCTCGGCGATCTGGTCGATGAGGCTCGGGACGGGCATGGTCGAAGATTGTAGGGTCGGGTCATGGGCGGCACGAATAGAATCCGCCGCGTTGGTGCTCGCGCCGCGGTTCACGCGGTGCGGTTCAACGGGAAGCAGGAAACCAGAGCCCAGCGGGCAGCGGTCAACCTGCGCTGCCCCCGCAACGGTCAAGCAGACGGCGCCTCCAAAGCGCCGCTTTCGTCAATCAGCCACTGGACGCCCTGAAACAGGTGCCTGGGAAGGCGACGAAAGTCGTTTTGCCAGCCCGGATACCGGCCAACGAGGAGACGGCGCGCGCCCTGCGCCTGCCGTCGTGACGCCCAGACGTCCGGCGGGGAAGCCGGGCAGGGTCTTGTTCTCAAGTTCGTTCGTTTCCATGACCAACAACGTTTCCCTCGCAGGCGCCCGCCCGTCCGCGCGCGCCTGCCTCCGCCTGGCCGCATTGCCGCTGGCCGTCGCCGCCGCTTTCCCGGCCATTGCGCAGACCGCCGTGACGCCCTCCCTGGCCGAGACGGTCGTCACCGCGGCCCGCGTCGAGCAGCCGCTGTCCGACCTGGTCGGCGACGTCTCCATCGTCGACCGCGCAACGATCGAGCGCAGCGGCGCGACCGGCGTCGCCGACGTGCTGGCGCGCCTGCCCGGCATCGAGATGGTCCGCAACGGCGGCATCGGCAACACGACCAGCGTCTTCATCCGCGGCGCCGAGCAGCGTTTCACGGCCGTCTACATCGACGGCGTGCGGGTCGATTCGCAGACCACCGGCGGTGTCTCCTGGGAGGCCATCCCGCTGGCGCAGATCGATCGCATCGAGGTGCTGCGCGGCCCGGCGGCGGCGGTGTACGGATCGGACGCCATCGGCGGCGTGATCCAGCTCTTCACGAAGCGCGGCGACGGCAAGCCCGCGCCGTACGTGGGCGTGGGCATCGGCAGCTACAAGCTGCGTCGCGGCGAAGCCGGCATCAGCGGCGCGGCGGGCGTGGACAACGCCTTCGACTACTCGCTGGGCGTGTCGCGCGAGATCAGCGACGGTTTCGACGTGCGGCCGCAGCGCCTGCGCAACGCGGTGCGCACCGGAGGCTTCGCCGCGGACGGCTTCGCCAGCCCCGACCGCGACGGCTACGACATCACGTCGGCCAACGCGCGGCTCGGCTTCAAGATCAGTCCGTCGCAGCGTATCGAGGCGACGTTCCTGCGCAGCGACACCGACTCGCGCTACGACAACACGCCGCGCGTCCGGCCGGCGACCTACCCGGACGACACCAACGCCAACACGCTGCGCACCGTCGGCGCGGCCTGGATCGCGAAGTGGAACGACATCTACAGCACCCGCCTGCAGGTGACCGACAGCCGCTCCACCTACGAGACCAACCCGTCGTTCTATCGCACCGAGACGCAGCTGCGCAACTACCTGTTCCAGAACGAATTCCGCTTCGGCCCGCATTCGGCGACCGTCGCGCTGGAACGGCGTGAGGACGAGCTCGACAACGCGGCGACGGCCTTCGGCGACCGGCTGACCGGCAAGCGTTCGCAGAACGCGCTGGCGCTCGGCTACGGCTTCGTGCAGGGTCCGCATTCGATCCAGCTGCATGCGCGGCACGACGACGACAGCGAGTTCGGCGGCAAGACCACCGGCAGCGCCGGCTACGGTTTCGCGATCACGCCGCAGTGGCGCGTCACGGCGTCGGCCGGCACCTCGTTCCGCGCGCCGACGCTCTACCAGCGCTTCAGCGAGTACGGCGTCGCCACCTTGCAGCCCGAGCAGGGCCGCAACGTCGAGGTCGGCCTGCGCTATGCCGAAGGCGCGACCAGCGCCGGCATCGTCGCCTATCGCAACCGCGTGACCAACCTGATCAATTTCGACGTCGGTTCGTTCGCCTGCGGTTCCGCGGTCTTGAATGGCGGCGGCTGCTACGGCAACACGGCGCGGGCCGAATACGAAGGCGTGACGCTGTCGGCCGGGCACCGCATCGGCGCGGTGTCGTTGCGCGCGTCGGCCGATTTCCAGGACCCGCGCGACCTCGCGACCGGCAACCAGCTCGCCCGCCGGGCCCGCAGGCACGGCGTGCTCGGCGCCGACTGGGACGTCGCCGGCTGGCGCCTGGGTGCCGAGATGCAGACCTCCGCTTCGCGCTACGACGATGCGGCCAACTTGCGCCGGCTCGGCGGCTACACCGTGTTCAACCTGGTCGCCAGCACGCAGATCACGCGCGACCTGACGCTGATCGCGCGCATCGACAACGTCGGCGACAAGGACTACGTGCTGGCGCGGACCTATGCGACGAGCGGTCGCGCCGGCTACATCGGCCTGAAGTGGGCGCCGCAGTAACCGACGCCGGGCTCGACGAAGGCGGCCCCATGCCCGCTGCGGGCAAGGCCGTCTGCGCCGCCGTGCTCGTGGCGGCGCCCGCCTCGGGGCAGGGCAAGACCACGGTCGCGGCGGCGCTGGCGCGGCTGCACGCGCGTGCCGGACGGCGCGTGCGCGTCTTCAAGTGCGGGCCGGACTTCCTCGATCCGCAATGGCTGGCGCTGGCCAGCGGCGCGCCGGTGCATTCGCTGGACCTCTGGATCAACGGCGAGGCCGACTGCCGTGCGCGCCTGCACGAGGCCGCCGCGGCGTCGGACCTGGTGATCGTCGAAGGCGTGATGGGCCTTTTCGACGGCACGCCGAGCGCGGCGGATCTGGCCGTGCGTTTCGGCCTGCCGGTGCTGGCGGTGATCGACGCGGGTGCCATGGCCGGCACCTTCGGCGCACTGGCGTTCGGGCTGCAGAACTTCCGCGCCGACCTGCCGTGGGCCGGCGTGCTCGCCAATCGCGTGGCGAGCGAGCGCCATGCCGGCATGCTGCGCGACGCGTTGCGGGAGCCGTCGCAATGGCTGGGCGGGCTGCCGAAGGACGCCGGCCTTTCACTGCCGCAGCGGCATCTGGGCCTGGTGATGGCGCAGGAAACCGCCGATGCGCTCGCGCGGCTCGATGCGGCTGCCGATGCGCTGGCCGCCACGCCGCTCGGGCGGATGACACCCGCCGAACTGCCGCAGGTGCGCTTCGATGCACCGCCTGCGAGCGGCACCTCCGCGCGCCTCCTGGCTGGCCGCACGGTCGCCATCGCACGCGACGCGGCCTTCGCCTTCATCTACCCGGCGAACCTCGACCTGCTCGCCGCGCTCGGCGCCCGCCTCGAATTCTTCTCTCCGCTGGCCGGCGACGCGCTGCCCGATTGCGACGCCGTCTGGCTGCCCGGCGGCTATCCCGAACTGCATGCCGGGACGATGTCCGGCTGCACCGCCCTGCGCGATGCCCTGAAGACGCATGTGGCGTGCGGAAAGCCGATCTGGGCCGAATGCGGTGGAATGATGTCCCTGTTCGAGACGTTGACCACCGCGGACGGACGCACGCACCCGATGTGGGGACTGCTCCCGGGCGGTGTGACGATGCAGAAGCGCCTGGCCGGTCTCGGTCCGCTGAGGCTGCGACTCGGCGCAGGCGAACTTCGCGGCCACACCTTCCACTACTCGACCTGCGAGACGCCGCTCGCGCCCGCGACGTGGACCGCCCGTCCCGCACCGTCATCGCCCGGTCGGCCCTCGGGCGAAGCCGTCTACGTGCAGGGCAGCGTCCGCGCGAGCTACTTCCATGCGTGGTTCGCGTCGGAACCGGCGGCGACCGCGCAGCTCTTCGGCGCGCGGCCGATCGACTTCCACGAAAGTGCCGATGCCGGCGCGTGAACTGATCCTCGGTGGGCAGTGCAGCGGCAAGTCGCGCCGTGCGGAAGCCATCGCCGCCGCGTGGCTGGCCGCGTCGCCCTCGCACACCGCCGTGCTGATCGCGACGGCACAGCCCTGGGACGACGAAATGCGCGAACGCATCGCCCGCCACCAGGACGACCGGGCGCGACGCGTGCCCGGCCTGCGCACGGTCGAGGAGCCTCTGGCGCTCGCCGACACGCTCGCCGCGCACAGCGCACCTCGGACACTGGTGCTGGTCGACTGCCTCACGCTCTGGCTGACGAATTCGCTGATGCCGATGCAGGACGCTCCGGCCGCACCCGAATCCTCCGGGCACGCCACCGACGCGCTGGTCGTCGCACTCGCGGCTGCCCGCGGCCCGGTGGTGCTGGTCGGCAACGAGATCGGCCTCGGCGTGATTCCGATGGGCCGCGAGGTGCGTGCCTTCGTCGATGCGCTCGGCCGTCTCAACCAGTGCGTCGCGGGAGCCTGCGACCGTGTCACGCTGATGGTGGCCGGGCTGCCGCTCACGCTGAAGGAACCTGAATGAGATCGCTGGCCGTGTCCTTGTCGCGGGTTGCCGCATTCGCCGCGATCGCGCTGCACGTCATGGTCGCGCAGGCCGCGATCGAGGTGCGCGACGAACGCGGCATCGTCGTGTCGCTCGCGGCGGCGCCGCAGCGCATCGTGACGCTGCTGCCGTCGCTGACCGAATCGGTGTGCGCGCTCGGCGCCTGCGAGCGGCTGGTCGGCATCGACCGCTACTCGAACTCGCCGGCATCGGTGCGCACGCTGCCGCAGGTCGGCGGCGGGCTGGATCCGAACGTCGAGGCGATCGTCGCGCTGCGGCCCGACGTGGTGCTGCTGGCCAAGTCGTCGCGCGTCACGCAGCGGCTCGAGACGCTCGGCCTTAAAGTGATCGCGCTGGAGCAGAAGAACCATGCCGACGTCAGGCGCGTGCTCGATGCGCTGGGCACGGTGCTCGGGGTCGACGATGCGCAGCGCGTCTGGCGCGCGATCGACGCCGGCGTGTCGGCCGCGGCGCAGTCGGTGCCGGCGACGGCCCGCGACGTGCGGGTGTACTTCGAAGTGGACGGCGGGCCGTACGGCGCCGGCGAGAGCTCGTTCATCGGCGAGACGCTGCAGCGCCTGGGCGTGCGCAACATCGTGCCGGCGGCGCTCGGGCCGTTTCCGAAGCTCAATCCCGAATTCGTGGTGCGCGCCGATCCGGACGTGATCATGGTCGGTGCGCGCAGCGGCGTCGGCCTGGAACAGCGGCCAGGGTGGAGCGCGATCCGCGCCGTGCGCGAAGGCCGCGTCTGCCGCTTCGATGCCGACGCCGCGGACGTGCTGGTGCGGCCCGGTCCGCGCATGGGCGAGGCCGCGCGGCTGATGGCCGGCTGCCTCACGGGGCAGGGCGCCCGGAAATGAACGCGCAGCGCCGGCGCGCACTGCTGCTGGGCGCGGCGCTGGCGGTCGCGAGCGTCGTGGTGCTGACGCTCGGGCTCGGCATCGGCAGCACCGGCTTCGAGAGCGTGTTCGCGATGCGGCACGAGCCCGTCGCGCTGCGGATCGTCCGGGACATCCGCCTGCCTCGCACGCTCGGCGCCTGGCTCGCCGGCGCGCTGCTCGGGCTCGCGGGCGCGGTGGCGCAGGGGCTGTTCCGCAATCCGCTGGCCGACCCCTATCTGCTCGGCAGCGCGTCGGGCGCGTCGCTCGGCGTCGCGGTGGCGCTGCTGGCTTTCGGCCACACGGCGCCGGGCGGCATCGCCGGCATGCAATGGCTGATGCGCCTGGGGCTGACCGGCGCCGCATTCGTTGGCGCGGTGCTCGCGGTGCTGCTGACCCTGGCGCTCGCGCGCGGCGTGCAGCGGTCGCTGCGGCTCCTGCTGGCCGGCGTCATCGTCGGCGTCGTGCTCGGCGCGACCAAGGACCTGGTCGTGCTCGGTTCGGCCGACATCCTTTCGGCGCTGACCGGCTTCATGCTCGGCAGCACCGGCCTGGTCGGCTGGAGCGCCTGCGCCGTGATGGCGGCGACGGTCGCGCTGTGCCTGCCGTGCGCCTGGGCGATGGCGCCGGTGCTCGACGGTCTCGCGCTGGGCGAATCGACCGCCGCGAGCCTGGGCCTCCCGCTCGGCGCGATGCGTGCGGCGCTGGTCGCGGTGCTGGCCCTGGCCACCGGCGCCGCCGTCGCGCAGACCGGGCTGATCGCTTTCGTCGGGCTGGCCGCGCCGCACCTGGTGCGCTCGGCCGTGAAGACGACGCATGCCGGACTGATCGTGCTGTCGACCGCGACGGGCGGGCTGCTGCTGATGGCGGCCGACCTGGCAGCGCGCTGGCTGATCGCGCCTCGGGAGCTGCCGGTCGGCATCCTGACGGCGGTGCTCGGCGGCAGTTATCTGCTGTTCCTCATGCGCCGGAAAGCATGAACAGCGCGCTTCAAGCGATCCGGGTCGGTGCCACGCTGGGTGGCGCCGAGGTGCTGCACGGCATCTCGCTGCGCGTTCCTGCGGGGCGCTGGACCGCCGTCGTCGGCCCGAACGGCGCGGGCAAGTCGACGCTGCTGCGCGTGCTGGCCGGGCTGCTCGGGCACACCGGGGAGGTGACGTTGTTCGGCGAACCGCTCGATGCGATGTCCGGCCGTGCGCGCGCGAGGAAGCTCGCGTGGCTCGGGCAGAACGGTGCGGGCGACAGCAGTGCCGACGACCTGATCGTTCACGACGTGGCGATGCTCGGCCGCCTGCCGCACCAGCGCTGGCTGGCGCCGCCGAGCGCTGCCGACCGGGCCGCGGTGGAGCGCGCGCTGCGCACCACGCAGGCCTGGGAATGGCGCGACCGGCCGCTCGGCAGGCTCTCCGGCGGGGAGCGCCAGCGCGTGCTGCTGGCGCGTGCGCTGGCGGTCGAGGCCGACGTGCTGCTGATGGACGAGCCGCTCGCCAACCTCGACCCGCCGCACCAGGCCGACTGGATCGCCACGGTGCGTGCGCTGGTCGCCGAGGGCCGCACGGTGGTCAGCGTGCTGCACGAGCTGTCGGTCGCGCTGGCCGCCGACGAACTGGCCGTGATGGCGGACGGCCGTCTGCTGCACCAGGGCGCCTGCGCCGAGCCCGCCACGCATTCCGCGCTCGAAGCGGTGTTCGACGGCCGCGTGCATGTGCATCGCGTGCAGGCCCCGGACATCGCCGATCAGTGGATCGCACTGCCTCGCTGAAACCCGTTGAAAGAATCCGACCCATGCAGATCGAGACCCCTCCCGTCGCCAAGCCCTACGACAAGCCCGAGGGCGAGCGCCGCGGCCTGCTGATCGTCCACACCGGCGACGGCAAGGGCAAGAGCACGGCGGCCTTCGGACTGGCATTGCGCGCCTACGGCCGCCAGCACGTGCATGGCCGCAAGGTGAGGATCTGGCAGTTCATGAAGGTGCCGACCGCGCGCTTCGGCGAACACCGGATGTTCGAGCAGCTCGGCATTCCGATCGAGGGCCTGGGCGACGGCTTCAGCTGGAAGAGCCAGGACCTGGAGCGCTCCGGACAGCTCGCACGCGACGGCTGGGAGCGCGCGAAGGCGTCGATCCTGTCAGGCGAGCATTTCATGGTGGTGCTCGACGAGGTGACCTATCCGCTGATCTACGGCTGGCTGCCGCTGGACGACGTGCTGGCCACGCTGCGCGCGCGTCCGGCCGAGGTGCACGTGGTGCTGACCGGCCGGCGCTGTCCGCCCGAGCTGATCGAGCTCGCCGACACGGTGACCGAGATGACGCTGGTCAAGCACGCGTTCAAGGCCGGCATCCCGGCGCAGCGCGGCATCGAGGACTGAGCGATGTCGGTCCCGGAGTGGTTGCGGATCGTCTGCGTGGCGGTCGCTCCGGTGTGGATCGCGCTGGCGGTCGACCGCTGGCTCGGCGAGCCGCCGGTGCGCGCGCATCCGGTGGTGTGGATGGGCAACTACCTCGGCGCGGTCGGCCGGCGCATCGCACCGGTCGGCATCTCGTCCGGGCGCCGTGCAGGGCCGTTCGTCGCGGGGGCGCTCGCGTGGTGCGGCGGCGCGATGGTCGTGGCCGGCACGGCCTGGGGCGTGCGGTGCGTCGCCGACATGTTGCCCTGGTGGGCCGGCGCGGTGCTGGTCGGCGTGCTGCTGAAGCCGCTGCTGGCCTGGCGCATGTTGCGCGACGAGGTGCTGGCGGTCGATGCCGCGCTCGCCGTATCGCTCGATGCCGGCCGGGCGCAGCTCGCTCGGCTGGTGAGTCGCGACGTGCGTCAGCTGAGCGAAGGCGAGGTGCGGGAGAGCGCGATCGAGTCGCTGGCCGAGAATTTCAACGATTCGGTGGTGGCGCCGGTGTTCTGGTTCCTGCTGTTGGGCCTGCCGGGCGCGGCGCTCTATCGCTTCGCGAACACGGCGGATGCGATGTGGGGATACCTGGGCGTGCGCAACGGTCGCGACTGGACCTGGGCCGGAAAGTGGGCGGCGCGGGCGGACGATGCGCTGTCGTGGATTCCGGCGCGGTTGACTGCGCTGCTGGTTCGGCCGGTGGGCCTGATGGCACTGCGGGACGAGGCGCGACAGACGCCTTCGCCGAACAGCGGCTGGCCGATGGTCGCGATGGCGTTGCGCTTGGGCGTGCGGTTGGGAAAGCCGGGGGTTTACGTGCTTCATGCGGCCGGGCGGGTGCCTGAGGCGGTGGATGTATTGCGGGCCGCGAGGGTGGGGGGAAGCGCTGTTTTTTGGCTGGGCTTGGAGGTGTTGGTGGTTGAAGGGCTGGTTGTTTGGGGTACGGGATGTTGAGGGTCGGCGGTGGTGGCTGAGTCTGCGGGCGACTGAAGCCTCCGGTCCTTCGGACTTCGCTGCCGCGCCTCGGCGCAGGCGGGGTCCGCCGACTCGACCACCCACCGCCGACCGATACGACAACTTTTTTTTTGAGAATCACGACCTTGATGCTTACTCCGCACTTACCGCTCGGGCACTCTCCACCTGCGCACGGCGGCCCCGACGCCCGAGGCAAAGCGCCGCACGACTTCTCCACCAACGGGAACGCCTGCGGACCGTACGCACCGGTCGTCGACGCCCTGCGCGCGGTCGACGCGACGCATTACCCCGATCCGCGCTACACCGCGTTGCGCGAACGCCTGGCAGCATTCCACGGCGTCGATCCGGCGCGCATCTTCGTTGCAGCGAGTGCAAGCGAATTCATCTTCCGCATCACTGCCGCCGTGGCGCGTTCGGGCGGGCGATCGGTGCAGCTGCCCCGGCACAGCTACGGCGACTATGCACGGGCCGCGTCGGGATTCGGGCTGGATGTTCGGGACACCGGATCCGACGATCCGGCTGAACCGTTTCTTGCGGACGCCGACCACCCGTCGCTGGTCTGGCACTGCGATCCTTCGAGTCCGCTCGGACGACGGACGGTCGGGCTCGGCCGGCTGATCGACGAACTGCCGATGAACGTCACCTGCGTGCTGGACCTGGCCTACGAGCCGCTGCGGCTCGTAGGCTCGCTCGATTTGGGCGCCCGTCAGCGAGGCCGCGTCTGGCAGCTCTGGACGCCCAACAAGGCGTTGGGTCTTACCGGCATCCGCGCAGCGTACGCCATCTCGCCTTCGGTCGAGTCCTTTGCCGGGTCCGCAGCTGCCCGGGAATCGAGCGTGGCGGAACATGTCGAAATACTGGCGCCGTCCTGGCCGGTGAGCGCGCATGGCGTCGCTCTGCTCGAAGGGTGGGCCGAGGCCGGGACACGGCAATGGCTTCTCGAAAGCCGGAATGTGCTGCGCGAGTGGAAATCGGCGCAGATCGCACTGTGCGGTTCATTGGGGTGGGTGGCGTCGCCGAGCGTCGCGAACTTTTTCTGCGTTCGCCCGGGTGGCAAGAACGCATCGGTCGACACGCTGGCGATGCGGTTGCGCGCAGCCGGCATCAAGGTACGCGACACGACGTCCTTCGGACTGCCCGGCCATCTGCGGCTGGCCGTGCTCGACCCCGGGTCGCAAGCCGCGCTGGCGCATGCGTTGCAGTGAGGTCGTCCAGTCCGGCTGGGACGGCTCGTCAGTTCTTCGCGTCTTTCTCCTCGCCGGGTTTTTCTTCGAGCTTGTCGTTCTTCACCTGCTTCATCATTTCCTCGCCCTCGACGTCCCTGCCGTCGTTCGGCACGGCTTCTTCCTGTGTGATCTCGGGCTCTTCGCGGGTGGCGGACGGCTGCGGCTTGGCGGGTGTGTTCATGGCGAGGTTTCCTGAAGGTTGCTGTGCGTCGATGCGACGCCCGATTGTTCGGCCCGCCGCGTCCGCGCGCGATTCAGGCGATGGCCCCGGCACCCGTCAGTCAATGCCGACAATCATCCGGCTGCATCGTCTCCGAGCGCCTCAGCCGCGTTGCGTCCGCGGATGCTTCGCGAACAGGTCCGCGGCCCCGTCGACGAACGCGCATCCTGGCGCTCAGGTGCCGGTCGGGCAGGTACACGACATGGACCGGCAGCGGCTCGCGCGTCCAGTCCGGGAGCGGCTGCACGAGCGTAGCGCTGTCCAGGTACGGCTACGCTGACCGCGATCCGGCGGCGGGTGGTGAGCTCGATGCGTTCGCCGTCCTTGTGGAATTCGTGCCGGTACATGCGCTGCGTGCCGCCGCAGAACTGGTTGACCGGTTCGATCCCGCTGACGGGTGCCGACGGCTTCGCGTCGCCGGACCTGGGCGACCTGTTCCGCCGGTCGGCGCGCTCGCGGACTACCGGGACCAGGTGCTGGTGGCGTTCCGGGAAGCGCAGAACGCTCGGATGCCCCTTACCGCAACGGCATGGCGAGCCAGATCGACCTGCACGACGCGCGTCGCAGCGAACTGCGCAGCCGCAGGCCGGCGCTGCAGGTGCGCTCGGCACAATACCGGCCGATGGTGGGACTGCCCGCGCACCGGGCGGCGGCCGGGCGGTCTGGCGTCGGCGGCGACTTGGGTACCGCCTGGGTACGGAACTCGTGGCCGCTGCGCCGCCCGACCGCTACATCTCGCGCCGCGCTCGCGAGATCGCCTGTTCTTTCGCATCGCGGCTGCGCGCACCGTCGGCCAACACGCGTCGCAGTTCCGCCATCCCGAGCAGCAACGCATCCCAATAGACACCTTGGGGGGCGGCGGCGGCACGGTAGGGCCGGTAGTGAAGTGCTTCCGTCAGATCCGTCAGGTGGCTCGGGTCGCCTGCAGCGAGCAAAACCCAGAAAAAGACGCCGGGTCGTCGCTCTTCGACGCGCAGTGCCAGCTCGGGTAGATCCGATGAATGGTTGTTTAGACGCATGACTGCAACCAAAATATGTCGGTATCAAGAAAGCGGGCGTCGCGGCGGAACCCCGCGCCGTGTATCGGTAGCAGCTTTCCTGCTGTAGTCCTGCGGCTACGCGCGCGGCAGCGTCGTCGACAATCGCCCGATGATGGACTTCAGCAAGAGGGCACCCTGCGTCATGGTGCTCGGTACCACCAGCGGCGCCGGCAAGAGCTGGCTCGCGACGGCGCTGTGCCGCCACTATGCGCGGCAGGGCTTCAGGGTCGCACCCTTCAAGGCGCAGAACATGAGCAACAACGCCCGCGTCGTCGCGGGCGGCGAGATCGGCAGCGCGCAGTACTTCCAGGCGCTGGCCGCGCGCGCGGTGCCCGACGTGCGCATGAACCCGTTGCTGCTCAAGCCCGAGCGCGACACGCACAGCCAGGTCGTCCTCATGGGCCGCGTGAGCGCGGAGCTGACGACGCTGCCGTGGCGGGGGCGCAGCGAACGTGTCTGGCCGCAGATCGCGCAAGCGCTGGACGAACTTCGCACGGAGAACGACGTGGTCGTGATCGAAGGCGCCGGCTCGCCGGCCGAGATCAACCTGATGGCCAACGACATCGTCAACCTGCGGGTCGCCCGGCATGCGGGCGCCCGGTGCCTGCTGGTCACCGACATCGACCGCGGCGGCGCTTTCGCACACCTCTACGGCACCTGGGCGCTGATGCCGGAGGCCGACCGCGCGCTGTTGCACGGCTTCGTGCTCAACCGGTTCCGCGGCGACGCGTCGCTGCTGTCGCCCGCGCCCGAGCAGCTCGAAGCGCTGACCGGCGTGCCCACCCTCGCCACGCTGCCGATGTGGTGCCAGCACGGCCTGCCGGAGGAAGACGGCATGTTCGACGACCGCGCCACCGGGGCCGGCGGAGTCGCGTCGACGGTCGCCGTCGTTGCCTATCCCCGCATCAGCAACCTCGACGAATTCCAGCCGCTGAAGAACCTGCCCGGCGTGCGGCTGTGCTGGGTGCGCACCCCGGCCGAACTCGCCGGCGCGGACTGGGTCGTGCTACCGGGGTCGAAGCACACCAGCGGCGATCTCGCCTGGCTGCGTGCGCAGGGGCTCGACCGCGCGGTGGCGTCGCATGCGGCGCGCGGCGGTCGGGTGCTGGGCATCTGCGGCGGGCTGCAGATGCTGGGCGAGGCGCTGATCGATCCGCACGGCATCGACGGCAACGCGCCGGGCCTCGGGCTGCTGCCGCTGGTCACGGTGTTCGCCGCCGACAAGACGGTACGCCACCGGCAGACGACGTTCGGCGAACTGCACGGCGACTGGGCGGCGTTGTCCGGCGTGGCGGTCGGCGGCTACGAGATCCACCACGGACATACCGCCCCGCACGCCGCGATGGTCGATGCCGGCGACCGCCCGCACGCCGTCATGCCCGACGGCCTGGCATGGCAGAACCAGGCAGGCAACGTGCTCGGCCTGTACCTGCACGGCCTGTTCGAGGACCCGGCCGTGATCCAGGCGCTGTTCGGCACCGCCGCGCCGACGCTCGACGCCGTCTTCGACGGCCTGGCCGACTTCATCCATACCCATTTCCCGCCCGGCGTGCTCGACGCGCTCGTGGCGCCCTGAGCCGAAGACTGCATCCATCTACATGAACCCTATTCCCACGATCGACGACATCGCCGATCCGGCACTCACCGCACGCCTCCAGGCGGCGCTCGACAACAAGACCAAGCCGCTCGGCGCGCTCGGGCGCATCGAAGCCCTCGGGTTGCGCATCGGCGGCATCCTCGGCAGCGATGCGCCGGTGCTGCGCGAGCCGCAGATGCTGGTCTGCGCCGCCGACCACGGACTGGCCGCGCGCGGCGTGTCGGCTTTCCCGAGCGACGTGACCTGGCAGATGGTCGAGAATTTCCTCGCGGGCGGTGCTGCCGTGAGCGTGCTCGCCCGCCAGCACGGGCTCGCGCTGACGGTGGTGGACTGCGGCGTGCGTCGCGACTTCGCGTCGCGCGAGCGCCTCGTGGTGCGCAAGGTCGCGTCCGGCACCGCCGATTCGTCGACCGGTCGAGCCATGACGACGGCCCAGTGCGCCGAGGCCGTATCCAACGGCATCGCGCTGGTCGAGGCGTTGCCCGGCAACGCGCTGCTGCTCGGCGAGATGGGAATCGGCAACACCTCGTCGGCGTCGATGCTCCTGGCGCGGCTCGCCGATATCGATATCGACCGGTGCACCGGCATCGGCACCGGGTTGGACGCCGAGGGTCGCATCCGCAAGGCGCGCGTGCTGCGCGACGTGCTTGCACTGCATGCCGATGCGAACGGGCCGCTCGATGCGCTGGCCGCGTTCGGCGGCTTCGAGATCGCGACGCTGGTCGGCGCCGTGCTGCAGGCGGCCAGGGAGCGCCGCGTGGTCGTCGTCGACGGCTTCATCGCCAGCGCCGCGGTGCTGGTGGCGCAAGTCCTGCAGCCGCACGTGGTCCAGCGCTGCATCGCCGCCCATGTCTCGGCCGAGCCCGGGCACGCACTGCTGCTGGCACGCCTCGGGCTGGAGCCGCTGCTGCGTCTGGACCTGCGCCTGGGCGAAGGATCGGGTGGCGCGCTGGCCTGGCCGCTGCTCGAATCGGCCTGCCTGATCCTGCGCGAGATGGCGAGCTTCGAGGCGGCCGGCGTCTCCAGGAAAGACGCCGTGTGAGCGCGCTGCGCCACTTCCTGCTGGCGCTGCAGTTCTTCACGCGGATTCCGGTCACGGGAAGGCTCGCCGGATGGGTCGGCTACAGCCCGGCGATGTTGCGTGCGAGCGCGGCGCATTTGCCGGCGGTGGGCTGGGTGGTCGGCACGGTCGGCGCACTGGTGTTCGCCGCTGCGCTCGCGTCGTGGACGCCGCCGGTGGCGGCCGTGCTGTGCACCGTCGTCACGGTGCTCATGACCGGCGCCTTCCACGAAGACGGTCTCGCCGACACGGCCGACGGCCTCGGCGGTGCGTCGACGCGCGAGCGCGCGATGGAGATCATGCGGGACTCGCGCATCGGCGCGTTCGGCGCCATCGCATTGGTGCTGGCGCTGGGACTCAAGCTCGCGCTGCTGGCTTCGTTGGCCGCGCAGGGCGTGTCGACGGCCTGCGTCGCGTTGGTCGCGGCGCATGTGCTGTCGCGTTTCGCGCCGCTCGTCGTCATGCGCGTGTTGCCTTACGTGGGCGGCGAGGGCGGCAAGGCCAAGCCGATGGCGGAAGCCGTGAGTGGTGCGTCGGTCGCCGTCGCGGCGCTGTGGTGCCTGCCAGCAGCGGCGGTGCTGATGTCGTTCGGCGGCACTGCGCACGGCCTCGGCGCGCTTGCGGCCGCGGCGCTGGTCGCGGCATTCATGGCGCGGCTGCTGCGTCGACGGCTCGGCGGCTTCACCGGCGACGCGTTGGGCGCGACGCAGCAGTTGAGCGAACTCGCGATCTACCTCGCGCTCGCAGCGTACCGATGAGCGCGCTCTGGCTGCTGCGCCACGCGGCCGTCGTGGCCGAGGCCGGACTCTGCTACGGCCGTACCGACCTGGCCTGCACGGCCGGGTCGACCCGTGGAGCGGCCGAAGCCATCGCGCCGTCGCTGCCGGTCGACATCTCCGTTCGCACGTCGCCGCTGCGGCGTTGCGCCGAGCTTGCCGATGCGATCGGTTCGCTGCGGCCCGATCTTCGGATCGCAGAACTCGACGCGCGGCTGGCCGAGATGAATTTCGGCGATTGGGAGGGGCGTCCGTGGGCAGCCATCGACCCCGCCGAGCTCGAAGCGTGGACGAGCGACTTCGTGGACTTCCGAGTCGGCGGCGACGGGGAGACCACGCGCTTTTTCATGCGGCGCGTGCAATCGGCCTGGGAAGACTGGCGGGCGTCGGGGCGCGATGCGCTCTGGGTCACGCATGCGGGGGTGATGCGGGCGGTCCTGCTGTTGCGCGACGGCGTGGCGTGTCCGGTGACCGCTGCGCAGTGGCCACGTCGGGTCATCGGGCACGGAGCGTGGATGCGTCTCGAGGGTTGATTCCGACACGCTCGCGTCACACATCGCTGCCAGCATCCGGCGGGCCGAATCACAACGCCAAGAAGGCCACTCGATGCAACGTTCCTTTCCGCGCGCCAGCCCGGCGCTGCTGGCTCTTTCCGCCATCTCCGCCGCCGCGGTCCTGGCTTCCTGCGGCGGCGACGGCGCCACTTCCGTCGGCGACACCTCCGATGCGCGCATCAAGTCGACCTGGGTGGAGATCGGCCCGAACGGCCAGACCATCGCGCGTGCCATCACGACGTCCGGCACCTGCCCGACGATCGCTGTGGACGGCATCGCGGCTGCCATGACCGTGCGCGCCGCGGCCGGCACTGCCGAACAGCGCACCACCGCGAGCGACCCGGCCGATTCCAAGCCGTCCGCGTTTCCGGTGACCACCTGCGAAACGCTGCTGAAGACCGGCGTGACGGCAGCGAGCGTGGCGGGCCGCCTGTTGCCGCTGCCGAAAGCCGAGCCCCAGCGCATCGCCGTCCTCGCCGACACCGGCTGCCGCATGAAGAAGGCCGACAACGCCTTCCAGGCCTGCAACGACGGCACCGCGTGGCCGTTCGCCACCATCGCCGCGACGGTCAGTGCGATGAAGCCCGATCTGGTCATGCACATCGGCGACTACCACTACCGCGAGAACGCCTGCCCGGCCGACATCGCCGGCTGCAGGGACAGCGCCTGGGGCTACGGCTGGGACACGTGGGAGGCCGACCTCTTCAAGCCGGCCGCGTCGTTGCTGGCCGCTGCGCCCTGGGTGTTCGCGCGTGGCAACCATGAGGAATGCGCGCGCGCCGGCCAGGGATGGATGCGCTTCCTGGACGTGCGCGGCTACGGCGCGACGTTGAACTGCGACCTTCCGTCCAACGACAACACCGCCAACTTCAGCGAGCCCTACGCCGTGGCGCTCGGCAAGGACACGCAGGTCGTGATCTTCGACTCGGCCAAGGCCGCTACGGCGGCGTTCGGCGCGGGCGACTTCAAGTTCCCGATCTATCAGTCGCAGTTCCGCACGGTCGCCGACCTCGTGGCCGACACGACCAAGACCTCGCTGTTCGCCAACCACCACCCGATCCTGGCTTTCGCGCCGATCGCCGGCGGCGCGCCGGCGCCCGGCAACAACGGCCTGCAGGCGGTCATGCGCTCGCTGAACCCGGTCGCCTACTACCCCGACGGCGTGAAGATCGCGCTGCACGGCCACGTGCACGACTTCCAGGCGCTCAGCTTCGGCAGCGCGCATCCGGCGACCTTCGTGACGGGCAACGGCGGCGACAACGTCGACGTGAACCTGCCCGACCCGTTCCCGTCCGGGCTCACGCCGGCGCCGGGCGTGGTGCTCGACCGCATCACGCACACCAACACCTTCGGCTTCATGATGATGGAGCGCACCGGCACCGGCACCGGCAGCGACGCGAAGTGGCTCTACAAGGCCTACACGCGCGACGGCAGGCTGCTCACCACCTGCGTGCCGACGGGTTCGAAGATCGCCTGCGACAAGACCGGCTTCCTCGCACCATGACGCTGTGCGGCAAGTGGGCCGGTGCGGCGCTGGTCGCACTGGTGCTGGGCATGGCGTCGGCGCAGGCCCAGCCGGCGGGCGGCACGTCCCCGCGATTGGTCGGCCATGTCGGCGACACGCCGCAGTACGCCGCCATCGTGCCCGCGGCCCGTCCGCTCGCGCAGCCGGCACCTGAGCGCATCGCGCTCGGACGGCGGCTGTTCGGCGACATCCGGCTGTCGCAGCCCCGAGGCACCAGCTGTGCGAGCTGCCACGACCCGGCGCAGGGCTTCACGGCCTTCAACGGCGGGCGCGACGGCGTGGCCGGCGGCAGCATCCGCAGCCGGCTCGGTACGCGCAACCCGCCCGCGCTGACCTATGGCCGCTACCTGCCGCCGCTCTATTTCTACCAGGACGACGATGCCCAGGTGCCGGCCCCGTTCGGCGGCCTGATGCTCGACGGCCGCGCCGACACGCTGGCCGCGCAGACGCGCGAGCCGCTGCTCGCCCGCCACGAGATGAACCTCGGCACGCCGCGCGCGGCTGCCCGGCGCCTGAAGGATTCGGGCTACGAAAAAGCGTTCGAGGCGCAGTTCGGCACCGGCGTGCTCGACGACCCGGAACGCGCGCTGAAAGCCTTCGGCGCCGGCCTGGAGGCCTACCTGCAGAGCGACGAACTGTCGCCGTTCGATTCGCGCTTCGACGAGTCGCTGCGCGGCAAGCCGTCGCTGAGCGCCGAGGAGCGCCGGGGGCTGGCGATCTTCCGCGATCCGGACCGGGGCAACTGCGCCTCGTGCCACAGCGTCAGCGCGACGTCGAGCAACCCCGCGCGGTTGCTGTTCACCGATTTCGGCTACGAGGCGCTCGGCGTTCCCCGCAATCGCAAGCTGCCGGCGAACGCGAGCGCCGAAGTCTTCGATCTCGGCCTGTGCCGCACCGCGCAGGCGCGCCACTGGCCGGAGAGCGAGGCCTGGTGCGGGTACTTCCGCACGCCGAGCCTGCGCAACGTCGCGGTGCGCCAGCGCTTCATGCACAACGGCGTCTTCACCTCGCTGCGCGACGCGGTCCGCTTCTACGCGACGCGCTCGACGCGGCCCGCGGACTGGTACGGCAGGCAGCCTGTGTTCGACGACCTGCCCGCGGCGATGCGCGGCAACGTCAACATCGTCAGCACGCCGCTGAACCGCCGCGTCGGCAGCACGCCGGCGTTGAGCGACCAGGACATCGACGCGCTCGTCGCCTTCCTCGGCACGCTCACGGACAGGCGCTATGCCGGCACGGCACCGGCCGGCCGCTGAGCCGGATCAGGCGTTCCTGCCGTTCGTCGGCGCCGGCGTCTTCGGCTCGAAGTCGCAGTACGGCGCCACCGCGCATTCCCAGCAACGCGGCTTGCGCGCCACGCAGACGTAGCGTCCGTGCAGGATCAGCCAGTGGTGCGCGTGTAACCGGTAGGCCGGCGGCACGCGCTTCTCCAGCTTGAGTTCCACCAGGAGCGGCGTCTTGCCCGGTGCCAGTCCGGTGCGGTTGGAGACGCGGAAGATGTGCGTGTCGACCGCCATCGTCGGCTCGCCGAAGGCCACGTTCAGCACCACGTTGGCGGTCTTGCGCCCCACGCCCGGCAGCGCTTCGAGCTCGGTGCGCTGGCGCGGCACTTCGCCGCCGTGCAGGTCGACCAGCATGCGACAGGTCGCCATGAGGTGCTTCGCCTTGCTCCGGTACAGGCCGATGGTCCTGATGTGGCCCTCCAGGCCCTCGATGCCCAGGCCGAGGATCGCCTGCGGCGTGTTCGCCACCGGATAGAGCTTGCGCGTCGCCTTGTTCACGCCCACGTCGGTGGCTTGCGCCGACAGCAGGACGGCGGCCAGCAGCTCGAAGGGCGTCGTGTATTCGAGCTCGGTCTGGGGCGTCGGATTGGCCGTCCGGAGCGTGGCGAAGAAGGATTCGACGGCGTCTTTTTTCATGCTTCTCGGGCGTCGTGCAGCCGGGCGGCCGTGGTCCGGATGCCGTCGAGGATCGGGCGGGCCACGTCTTCCGGAAAACCCGCGGGAAGTAGCGATTCGATCCGCGCGAGCACCCCGGGCACCTGCGCGGCCAGTTCCTCGCACAGCGACCGCGCATCGCCCAGCCCGGCAAGCCTGGCGACACCGTCCCAATGCCGGGGCGACAGGTCCGACAGTTGCCAGTGCGCACTCTTGCTGCGCAGTGCCATCGCCAGCTTCGACCTGCGACCGGCATCGGTTCCCGGCCAGGCCGAGTTCACGCCGTAGAAAGGCGCCAGGCGACAGCCGCCGCCGGGCGCCGGGAATATGGAGAGGTTCTTCGCGTGGACATCGGTCGCGGCGAGCAGCCAGAACACCATCTGCGCCTTCACGAAGGTGGTCCTGTCGCCCGGCGCGTCGATGCTCGAATCCAGCACGCGAAGGATCTCGCGCATGCCGGGGCCGCCGTCGGTCTCGTATTTCTGCGCCACCGGCCGACCCAGCGCCTGGCAGCAATCTTCCTGCGGCAGGCGGGCGATTCGTTCGGTTCCCGAACCCGCATCGATCGCCGCGCGGTCGAAGCGTTCGATCACCAGGACCTTGTGACGCCCGAAAGTCGCGATGTCGCAAGCTGCGGTGTCGAAGCCGAAAGCGGCCATCACGCGGCTGCACAGCCATTCGTTTTCCGCCGACGCCGCTTCGCTCGGCCGCTTGAGGATGTGCGTCGTCGGCGCCGCCTGCGAGGGGCGGAACCACCGGTCGCCATGACGCCGCAGCGCGATCTTCTCCTGCGTGCCGCCGAGGGCGCCGAGCAGCACCGCATCGCCCTGGCCGGAGGCACGGGTGGTCGAGAGCGATGCGTCGATCGCCTGCTCGACCTCGGCATCGGTCAGCGGTTCGCTGTCGGTGCGGGTCGAGTCGTCGGGCGTGGTGCCGGGCAGGAGCACCTGGACCGTACCCGCGCATTCGATGCCGACGACGCTCAGCAGGTCGAACGCATCGGTGCTCGCCGTGCCGAAGCGCCGCTGCAGCCGTTGCCGGCGCCCGGCGCCGGTCGGCAGCAGGTTGTCGAACCAGTTCTCCACCGCCGGGCCGCGCAACGCGGCGTTGTCGGCCGCGAACGGCAGCGAGAGCGACAGGGCGCAGCGGTCGGGCGACGCTGCGAATGCTTGCGCGTACTGGAGCCGGTGTTCGCCTTCGCGCACCGTCCACTGGCCGGCGAGCCGCCCGCCGGCCCAGACGTCGAGCGGATTCGGATGGCGCGCGCCGCGGCTGCGTCGGGACGGGTTCTTGGAGGGAGGTGACAAGTTCGGTGCTCTGGGCGAGCCGGAAAGGAAAGGCGGAAAGATTACCCGACAATGTCGCGCTAGAAAGTGAGCCCGTCATGCAATTCGCCTCCCGCCTCGACAACGTCGAAACCTCCGCCATCCGCGAACTCTTCAAGCTGCTCGGAACGCCCGGCATCATCAGTTTCGCGGGCGGGTTTCCGGACAGCGCGATGTTCGATGTCGAAGGCCTGAAAGAAGCCAGCGCCAGGGCGCTCGATCAAGAGCCGGGGGGTGCGCTCCAGTACGGCGCGACCGAAGGCTACGAGCCGCTGCGTGCCCAGCTGTCGGCCTTCATGAAGACCAAGGGCGTCGACGTCGATCCGGGCGGCCTGATCGTCACCACCGGCAGCCAGCAGGCGCTCGACCTGCTCGGCAAGACGATGATCTCGCCCGGCGACAAGGTGATCGTCGAGGGCCCGACCTTTCTCGCGACCATCCAGTGCTTCCGCCTCTACGGCGCGCAACTGATCAGCGCGCCGGTCGACGCGAACGGCGTGAAGACCGACGAGCTCGAGAAGCTCATCGCCGAGCACGAGCCGAAGTTCGTCTACCTGATCCCGACCTTCGGCAACCCGAGCGGCGCGATGCTGAGCCTGGAGCGCCGGAAGAAGGTGCTGGAAATGGCTGTCAAGTACCGGACGCTGATCGTGGAAGACGACCCGTACGGCGACCTCTATTTCGGCGACGCACCGCCGCCTTCGATCCTGGCGCTCGCGAAAGACGTGCCCGGCAGCCGCGAGTTGATCGCGCACTGCGGCAGCCTGAGCAAGGTGCTAAGCCCGGGCCTGCGCATCGGCTGGATGATCGCGCCGGCCGAACTGCTGGCCAAGGCGACGATGTGCAAGCAGTTCAGCGATGCGCACACCAGCACCTTCGCGCAGGCCACCGCCGCGCAGTACCTGAAAAGCGGCCGCATGCCGGCCACGCTCGCCAACGTGCGCAAGGTCTACGGCGAACGGGCGCTCGCGATGGGTGCGGCACTGAAGCGCGAACTCGGCGATGCGATCGAGTTCACGCAGCCGGTCGGAGGATTGTTCTTCTGGGCCCGGCTCACCGGCGCAAACGGCAAGCCGAACGACGCGAGCGCGTTCGCGAAGAAAGCCATCGAGCAACTCGTCGCCTTCGTGCCCGGCGCGCCGTTCTACGCCGAGAATCCGGATCGCGCGACGCTGCGCCTGAGCTTCGCGACGGCCAACGTCGAGAAGATCGAAGAGGGCATCGCCCGCCTGGGCAAGGCGCTCTGAGGCGCCTGCGCGCTGGGGCCGTCAGGGTGAGCGGTGCAGGCGCGGTGCGGAGAGCAGCGCCAAGTTGTCGACGATCGCTGCGTCCAGGTCCTTCCACTTGCCCGACAAACGCGACAGCGTCATCACGGTCTGCAGCGCCTTCAGGTCCTTCACGCTCGGGGCGACCTTGATCTGCGCGATCGCGGCGGCCCGGTTGCCGCCGTTGATCAATGCCATCACCTTGCCTGCCCAGTCGTTCGCGCGCGCCATAAGTTCACCTGTTTCCTGTCGAACCGCCGACTGTATACGCGGCCGACATTCCTGAATTCATAGAATCGCCCATGAAAAAGACGTTCCAGCTCCATATCGAAGGCAAGAACCCGGACCGGGTCCTCGAAGCCGTCAAGCACGAGATCCGCAAATACATCAAGCGCGAGCGTCGCCACGACCTGCCGGTAGGCGTCGATTTCTGGGATTTCGACTGCAGATTCGGTGCGACGGAGCAGGCCGCGGAACCGGTGCACCTGTCGGCCATCATCGGTCTGATCGACGGTGTCGTGGCCGAGTCGGGCAAGCAGTTCTACGTGGAGATCCTTGCCAAGCACGGCGTGCGGCAAGCGCGTCCCGAAGGCGCCGGTGGTGAGAAGCGGTCGCGCCGCGAGACGACGGTCGACGATCTCGACGACCTCGAAGGCTAGACCAGCACTTCCAGCAACCGGTCGAGCCCGCCTTCGTCGATCGCCACCATCGCCTGCCCGCGCACCTTCGGCTTTGCATGGAAGGCGACCGACAGGCCCGCCGCGCCCATCATCGGCAGGTCGTTCGCGCCGTCGCCCACGGCGATGGTCTGCGCCGCATCGATGCCCATCAAGGACGCGAGTTCGAGCAGTGTCCGACGCTTCTCGGCGCCGTCGCAGATGTCGCCCCACGATTGGGTCGTGACCCGGCCCGTGAGTTTTCCGGCGGATTCCTCGAGCAGGTTGGCGCGCATGAAGTCGATGCCCAGCCGTGCCTTCACCCGGTCGGCGAAGAAGGTGAACCCACCCGAGACCAGCAGCACTTTCATGCCTGCCGCCTTGCAGGCCGAGACCAGCGTCTCGGCGCCGGGGTTCAGGTGCAGCCGCTGGTCGTAGACCTGCTGCAGCGCTGTCACCGGCACGCCTTCGAGGAGCGCCACGCGGCGTGTCAGGCTTTCCCTGAAGTCCCTGATCTCGCCGCGCATCGTCGCCTCGGTGATGGCGGCCACTTCGGTCTTCTTGCCGACCGCGTCGGCGATCTCGTCGATGCATTCGATGTCGATCAGCGTCGAGTCCATGTCGAACGCAATGAGCTTGAAGTCGGTCAGGCGAAGCGATGGGGTGAAGCCGCGCAGGACGAGGCCGGGTGCGGAGAGGGGCGAGTGTTCGGTGGTCATACAACGGGCAACGGGTGTCGGGAAAGTGCAGTGGCGTCGCGCAACCAGTTCTCGACCCGCAGGCCGGGGACGCGGCGGAATTCGTCATCGCTGTAGGTGACGAGTACCGTGTCGATCGAAAGCGCGTGCGCAGCGATCAGCGGCTCGTTCGGGCCTGTCGTCCTGCGCGGTCCTCACGCGGGTCGCAGCGACGCCGGTCGCATCGCGCATGAAGTGACTGATGACATGGCGGTAATCCTTGCACAAGAGCCGGCGACTCTAGCCCATGCCTTCGCATAGGCCGCCACTTGATCCGGATTCCTAACTCCGGATTCCTAACTCGCGAGCGCCGCCACAGCCCCTTCCACCTTCGGTTGTCCCAGCGACCGCAGCACATCCCGCACCATCTGCGCCCGATCCTTCGGCTCCTTGAGCTCCCGCTCGATCCGCAGCTTCTCGTTGCCCGCCAGCTTGATGTGCTTGTTCTTCTGGATCAGATGGATGATCGCCATCGAATCCACCGGCGGGTCCTTCCTGAAGGTGATGTTGATCACACCCGGCGCCGCATCCACCTTCACCACGCCGTAGGGCCGCGCCAGCACCCGCAGGCGATGCACGTCGATCAGTGTCTGCGCCTGCGGCGGCAGCTTGCCGAAGCGGTCGACGATCTCTTCGAGCAGCGTATCGATCTGGTCGGAGGTCTTCGCGGTCGCGAGCTTCTTGTAGAACGACAGCCGCAGGTGCACGTCGCCGCAGTAGTCGTCCGGCAGCAAGGCGGGCGCATGCAGGTTGATTTCGGTCGTGACCGACAGCGGCGCGAGCAGGTCGGGTTCGTGGCCGGCCTTGAGCGCGCGCACCGCCTCGCCGAGCATCTCGTTGTAGAGCTGGAAGCCGATCTCCATCATGTTGCCGCTCTGGTTCTCGCCCAGCACTTCGCCGGTGCCGCGGATCTCCAGGTCGTGCATCGCCAGGTAGAAGCCGGAGCCGAGTTCCTCCATCTGCTGGATCGCGTCGAGCCGCTGAGCGGCGTGCTTGGTCAGCCCCTCGATGTCCGGCACCATCAGGTAGGCGTAGGCCTGGTGGTGGCTGCGGCCGACCCGGCCGCGCAGCTGGTGCAGCTGGGCCAGGCCGAACTTGTCGGCGCGGCTCATGACGATGGTGTTGGCGGTCGGCACGTCGATGCCGGTCTCGATGATGGTCGAGCACAGCAGGATGTTGTAGCGCTGGGCCACGAAATCGCGCATCACCGCTTCGAGCTGGCGCTCCGGCATCTGGCCGTGGGCGACCGCGATACGCGCCTCGGGCAGGATTTCTTCAAGCTTCTGGCGCCGGTTCTCGATCGTCTCGACCTCGTTGTGCAGGAAGTAGACCTGGCCGCCGCGCTTGAGTTCGCGCAGCACGGCTTCGCGGATCACGCCGTTGCCCTCGGTGCGCACGAAGGTCTTGATAGCCAGCCGCCGCTGCGGCGCGGTGGCGATCACGCTCAGGTCGCGCAGGCCTTCGAGCGCCATGCCGAGCGTGCGCGGAATCGGCGTCGCGGTCAGCGTGAGAACGTCGACCTCGGCGCGCAGCGCCTTCATCGCCTCCTTGTGGCGCACGCCGAAGCGATGCTCCTCGTCGATGATCAGCAACCCCAGGTTCTTGAAGTCGATCGACGGCGACAGCAGCTTGTGCGTGCCGACCACGATGTCGACGCTGCCGTCCGCCAGCCCCTTGGCCGCGGCGCCGATCTCCTTGGCCGAGCGGAAACGGCTCATTTCCGCGACCTTCACCGGCCATTTGCCGAAGCGGTCGACCAGCGTCTGGAAATGCTGTTCGGCCAAGAGCGTGGTCGGCGCGAGAAAGGCGACCTGCTTGCCGCCCGTTATCGCGATGAAAGCCGCGCGCAATGCGACCTCGGTCTTGCCGAAGCCCACGTCGCCGCAGACCAGCCGGTCCATCGGCTGCGGCGAGATCATGTCCTGGATCACCGCGTGGATCGCGGCTTTCTGGTCGGCCGTCTCGTCGAAACCGAAGTCGTTGGCGAAGACCTCGTAGTCGGCGGCCGAGTAGCGGAACGAATGACCCTGGCGCGCCGCGCGGCGCGCGTAGATGTTGAGCAGCTCGGCGGCCGAATCGCGGATCTGCTCGGCCGCCTTGCGCTTGGCCTTGTCCCACTGGCCGGAGCCGAGCCTGTGCAGCGGCGCCTCGTCGGCGCTGACGCCGGTGTAGCGGCTGATCATGTGCAGCTGGCTCACCGGAACATAGAGCGTGGCCTTGTCGGCGTATTCCAGGTGCAGCATCTCCTGCAGCAGCGGCTTGCCCTCGGCGTCCTTGCCCTGGCCGAGGTCCATGTTGATCAGGCCCCGGTAGCGGCCGATGCCGTGCGCGGTGTGGACGATCGGATCGCCGACGTTGAGCTCCGACAGGTCCTTGATCAGCGCCTCGACGTCGCTGACCTGCTCCTGGCGCTTGTTGCGGCGCCGGGTGGTCGGTGCGCTGGCGAAGAGCTCGGTCTCGGTGACCAGGTCGATGCCGCGCTCGCGCCAGGCGAAGCCCGAAGCCAGCGCGGCCGTGGCGATGCCGATCTTCTCGCCGCCGTCGGTCTCGAAGTCGAGCAACGAACCGAACACCGGCGGGCTGATGCCGCTCGCGCGCAGGAAGTCGAGCAGGCTCTCGCGCCGGCCGTCGCTCTCGGCGATCAGCAGCACCCGATGCGTCGTCGCGCGGATGTGCGTCTTGAGCTTGACCAGCGGATCGTCGGCGCCGCGGACGACCGCCAGGACCGGCAGCGTCTCGAACTCGGCGAAGTTCGCTGCCTCGACCGGCTCCGCCTGCACCGACCGGATCGCCAGTTGCGCATGCGGCTTGGCCCGCTGGTAGAACTGCTCGGCGTTCAGGAACAGCGCTTCCGGCGGCAGGGCAGGGCGCTCGGGGTCGCCGCGCACCAGCCGGTAGCGCTCTGCCGTGTCCTGCCAGAAATGCTGGAAGGCCGGCTCCATGTCGCCGTGCAGCACCACCGTGGCTTCGGGGCCCAGGTAGTCGAAGACGGTCGCCGTCTCCTCGAAGAACAGCGGCAGGTAGTACTCGATGCCGGCGGTCGCGACGCCGTTGCCCATGTCTTTGTAGATGCGGCTGCGCGTCGGATCGCCGTCGAGCAATTCGCGCCAGCGGCTGCGAAAGCGAGCGCGGGCGTCGTCGTCCATCGGGAACTCGCGGCCGGGCAGCAGGCGCACTTCGGGCACCGGGTAGAGGCTGCGCTGCGTGTCGGGGTCGAACGTGCGGATCGAATCGATCTCGTCGTCGAACAGGTCGACCCGGAACGGCACCAGCGAGCCCATCGGGAACAGGTCGATCAGCCCGCCGCGCACCGCGTATTCGCCCGGGCTCACCACCTGCGTGACGTGGCTGTAGCCCGCCAGCGTGAGTTGCGCCTTGAGCTTGGACTCTTCCAGCCTCTGCTTGGTCTTGAAGTGGAAGGTGTAGCCGGCCAGGAACGACGGCGGCGCGAGGCGGTAGAGCGCGGTCGTCGCCGGCACCAGCACCACGTCGGCTTCCTTCTGGCTGATGCGCCAGAGCGTGGCCAGACGCTCGCTGATCAGATCCTGGTGCGGCGAGAAGCTGTCGTAGGGCAGCGTCTCCCAGTCGGGGAACAGGGCGAGGCGCAGGTCGGGGGCGAAAAAGCGCAGTTCGTCGATGAGCCGCTGCGCGTCGTTGGCGTCGGCCGTGAAGATCGCGGTGGCGCGCCCGGCCTTCTTCTCGCGCTCGGCCAACTGGCCTAGCAGCAGCGCGTCGGCGGACAACGGGGGGCGCGGCAGCGTGAATCGCTTGCCGGCCGTGAGGGAAGGGAGATCCATGGAGTGCCCGGAAAAGTGCCGCGAAAGTCGTGACTGCAACGCGAAACACCCCGCGCGGCGCGGCGAGGGGTGTGAAGCGGTCGATTCTAGAATGGCTCATTTCCCGTTGCCGGTGCCACCGCAGGCATCCCCTCACCATGTCGGCCATGCAGGCGCCACATCCCGCTCCCCGCTTCTTCGTGCTGATTCCGTGTGCCGGTTCGGGCCGTCGCGCGGGCGCGGACGGCCCGAAGCAATACCGGCGGATCGCCGGCCGGCCGATGGTGGCGCACACGCTCGATGCCTTCCGCGCGCTCGCCGACCGCTTTGCCGGCCTCGCGCTGGTGATTTCCGCCGACGACACCGGCTCGGCAGCGGCCTTGCCAGGGTTTCCCGGCGCCGGCGAGCATCTGCTGCGCGTGGGCGGGGCGAGTCGCGCGGCCACGGTGCTCAACGGTCTGGATGCCTTGCGCGCGCTCGGCGCACGTGCACAGGACTGGGTGCTGGTGCACGACGCGGCCCGTTGCCTCGTCACGCCGGCGCAGGTGGAGGCGCTGATCACCGCCTGCGCGCACGATCCCGTCGGCGGCCTGCTCGCGCACCGCCTGCCCGACACGCTCAAGGCCGCGTCCCTCGACGGACGCGTGCTTCATACGCTGGAGCGCGCCGGCAAATGGCTCGCGCAGACGCCGCAGATGTTCAGCATCGGCCTGCTGGGCGACGCGTTGCGAAGCGTCGGCGACGCGGTCACCGACGAGGCGAGCGCGGTCGAGGCGTTGGGCCTCGCGCCGCTGCTCGTGCCCGGCAGCGCCAGCAATTTCAAAGTCACCTATGCGGAAGATTTCGAGCTGGCCGAGGCGATTTTGCGCGGCCGGGCGAATCCCGCCGACACCACACCATGAACGACCTACAGAGCGCCGGATCCGGCACCGAATCCAGCCCCTTCGACATTCGCGTCGGCGAGGGCTGGGACGTCCACCAGCTCGTCGCCGGACGCAGGCTGATCCTCGGCGGCATCGACGTGCCGCACACGACCGGGCTGCTCGGCCATTCGGACGCCGACGTGCTGCTGCATGCCATCACCGACGCCTTGCTCGGCGGCGCCGGGCTGGGCGACATCGGCCGTCATTTCCCCGATACCGATGCGCAATTCCGCGGGGCCGATTCCGCCGTGCTGCTGGCCGAAGCCTCGCGCCGCGTGCGCGCGCAGGGCTGGCGGATCGGCAACGTGGACGCCACCGTGATCGCGCAGGCGCCCAAGCTCGCCCCTCACATTCCTGCGATGTGCGAGCGTATCGCCGGCGTGCTGGGCATCGGCGTCGGGCAGGTCAACGTGAAGGCGAAGACGGCCGAGAAGCTCGGGCCGGTGGGCGAGGGCCGCGCGATGGAAGCGCGCGCCGTCGCGCTGCT
This sequence comes from Janthinobacterium lividum, assembly GCA_050954325.1. GTDB lineage: Bacteria > Pseudomonadota > Gammaproteobacteria > Burkholderiales > Burkholderiaceae_C > Variovorax. The sequence goes on from JBPBPG010000002.1 coordinate 544,549, forward strand.
CCACCGCTGACAGACAGCGTCCGCCTAGATCCGCCCGGACGCGCCCGGACCGGACTTGTCCGGACGACGCACCACGGCTTCGGCCTTGGCCGTCATCGCCCGGGGCAGCCGGATGTGGGCCGCGAAGCCTCGTCCGGGCGTGCTCGTGAGCGCGAAGGTGCCGTCCATGCGCTCGATGTTCTTCGCCACGATCGACAGGCCCAGGCCGGCGCCCGCGGCCGACGTGCGCGCCGCGTCGCCGCGGAAAAACGGCTTGGTCAGCTGCGACAGCGTGGCCGGCGGCACGCCCGCGCCGTGGTCGCGCACCTTGATCAGCACCGCGTCGTCGTGCGCCTGCGCCTGGATCGTGACGTCGGCGACGCCGGTCGACGGCGTCTGGCCGTAGCGCCGCGCGTTCTCCACCAGGTTGGAGATGACTCGCGTGATCTCGACCTCGTCGGCCATCACCCGCAGGTCGGTCGGCACGTCGATCTTGAACTTGATGTCGTCGTGGTCCTGCACGGAATATGTGCAGGCGTCGACGATGTCGCGCAACAGGATCGGCTTGAAGTCGACATGGTCCGGACGCGCGTAATCGAGGAACTTGTCGATGATTGAGTCGAGCTGCGCGATGTCCGACGCCATGTGGTTGCGCGCGTCCTCGTCGGCGACGCTCATCTCGGTCTCCAGCCGCAGCCGGGCCAGCGGCGTGCGCAGGTCGTGCGAGATGCCCGCGAGCATCACGGCGCGGTCCTGCTCGATCTTCGCGAGCTGGTCGGCCATGCGGTTGAAGCCGATGTTGACGGCCCGGATCTCGTTGGTGCGCGCGCTCTCGTCGAGGCGGTGCGCCTCGTACTCGCCCTCGCGCACCTGTCGCGTCGCGCGCGAGAGCTGCTTCAGCGGCCGGTTGATGAAGCGCGCGATCAGCGCCGCTCCGGCCAGCGAAAGCACCATCGCCGTGATCAGCCACACCAGCCAGGTGCGCCCGCCGACATGGCTGAAGCGCGTCGGGTCGAGCAGCAGCCAGTAGGCGTCGCTCTCGATCGTGAAGCCGATCCAGAGGCCCGATTCGCCGTTGACACGGCTGGCCACGGTGGTGCCGTCTCCGAGCTGGTCGATCAGTTCGTTGGTCACGTGCTGATCGAGCGCCCCCTTGGTGTAGGGCTCGAAACGGTCGGCCGGTTCGCGCGGCAGGATCCGCACGCCTTCCTGCTCTGCGAGCGTCTTGATCAGCGATGTGCGAGTGATGGCGTCCGAATAGACCAGCGCCGCGCGGGTCAGGTTGACGAGCGAGGCGATCTGGTGCGCCGTCTGGATGGCGCGCGGCTCGTATTCGAGCGCCCTGAAGGTCTGTAGCCACGCGACCGTGCAGCCGAACAGCAGCAGCGCCAGCAGGAAAAAGGTGCGCCAGAACAGACTGAACCCGACCCTGAGCCCGATCTGTTTCTTGGCGAGTCCGATGCCCTCCAGGGGGCTCGGCATGGTGACCTGGGAGCCGTCTTCGCCTCCCAGGGGATTCGGCTGCGTGTTGGACGTAGGGGACGGCCCGGCGTGCGAACGCATCAGTGCGCTTCGACCCGCCTCATGCCGCGCCGTCCGGCACGAACACGTAGCCGACGCCCCACACCGTCTGGATGTAGCGTGGTGCGGCGGCGTCGGACTCGACCAGCTTGCGCAAGCGCGATATCTGGACGTCCAGGCTGCGGTCGAAGGGCTCGAACTCGCGGCCGCGGGCCAGCTGCGCCAGCTTCTCGCGCGACAAAGGCTGGCGCGGGTGGCGCACCAGTGCCTTCAGCATGGCGAATTCGCCGGTCGTCAGCGACAGCTCCTCGCCGTCCTTCTTGAGCGTGCGCGAGCCGAGATCGAAACTGAATGGGCCGAAATTGACGGTCTCGTTGTCGGTCGACGGTGCACCGGGCGCCTCCAGCGGCGGACGGCGACGCAGCACGGCGTGCACGCGCGCCAGCAGTTCGCGCGGATTGAAGGGCTTGCCCAGGTAATCGTCGGCACCGACTTCGAGCCCGACGATGCGGTCGACGTCTTCTCCCTTGGCGGTGAGCATGATGATCGGCGTGCGATCGTTGGCCGCTCGCAGGCGCCGGCAGACCGACAGGCCGTCTTCGCCCGGCATCATCAGGTCGAGCACGATCAGGTCGACCGTGTCGCGCAGCAGGATGCGACTGAGCGCCTTGCCGTCTTCCGCGACGATGACTTCGAAGCCTTCCTGCGTGAGATAGCGACGAAGCAGGTCGCGGATGCGCGCATCGTCGTCGACGATCACGACCTTGTCGGTACGGGTGGTGGTTTGATTCATTTCTACAACGCTGAATTTGTAACAGCCGCGATTCTGGGGGCGTTGTGGGCGCATAAAGGTGCTTTATCGGGCTCCATGACAATAAGTTACACAACTTGCCTGGCTTCGCGTGACGTTATTCCATATGCACCGAGGTGGTGGCAAAGTCGCGTTGTCCCCATTCCAGCGCTCCTATGAATTCGACTGCCTACGCACTTCCACTGCTTCTCGCCTGCACCTGTTCGCCGACGTCGGTGGGCGCTCGCGACTTTCTCCGGACGGGCGATCCGCAACGCAACGAAGTGCGCAGCGCGGTCGCTTCCCATCGCGAAGCGCAGCAGGAAGAAGTGCGGCGCGAGGAGCAGGTGGCCGGGCGACGTCTGACGCCGGCGGAGCTCGCCGAGCTGCGCAATCAGGTGCGCCAGCAGTGGTCGCCGGTCTCGGACGGTGCGAACGTCGGCAGGGCCAGCGGTCCTGTCGACCACGGACCGGCACCTGTCAGGGCGCCGACAATGCCCAGGAGTCACCGCCCGTGAATCCTTCAGGGGGCCTCGCAAAGGATGCATGTCTTGAGAATTTCTCGATCGATCGCCGTTCCCGCACTTGCCGCCGTGCTCCTGTTGGCCGGCAATGCCGGTGCGCAGACCTTGCCGGTACCTCAAAACGTCGTGCAACTCAGTTCGACGGGCACCGTCGAAGTGCAGCAGGATCTGCTCAGCATGAGACTCACGACGACCCGCGATGCACCCGACGCGCCAACGGTGCAGACCCAGCTGAAGGTGGCGCTCGACGCCGCGCTGACCGAGGCGCGCCGCAATGCCCAGCCCGGCCAGCTCGACGTGCACACCGGCAACTTCAGCCTCTCACCGCGCTACACCAAGGAAGGCAAGATCAACGGCTGGCAGGGCTCCACCGAACTGGTCCTCGAAGGCCGTGATTTCCCTCGCATCACGCAAACCGCCGGTCGCATCGCGACGCTGACGGTCGGCTCGATCGGCTTCGGCCTGAGCCGCGAAGAGAACGCCAGGGTCGAGGTCCAGGCGCAGACGATCGCGATCGAGAACTTCAAGCAGAAGGCCGTGAGCCTGGCGAAGGGTTTCGGCTTTTCCGGCTACACCTTGCGCGAGGTGTCGGTGAACGCGAACGAGGGCGGCCCGATCCGTCCGCGGATGATGACGGCGCAGGCGAAGTCGTTTTCGGCGGACTCGCCGGTGCCGGTGGAGGCGGGCAGGACCACGGTCGTCGTCAACGTCTCGGGATCGGTCCAGCTCAAGTAGGCCGATCCATTACGATGGGCCGAAGCCATCCATCGAACCGGGCCCAAGGGTTCGCAAATCCGTCATGACACAGCCCTCACACTCTTTCGTTCACTGCAGCGATGCATGGGGCGGCCATCGCATGGCGTATTGGCAGTGGGGCGACGCCGACAGCGCCCACATCGTTTTGTGCGTGCATGGTCTGACCCGGCAGGGCCGCGATTTCGACGTGCTTGCGCAGGCGATCCTGACGCGCGCACAGGCCGACGGGCGCACCGTGCGCGTTGTCTGTCCGGACATCGCCGGTCGCGGCCGCAGCGACTGGCTGGCTTCGCCCGATGGCTACCAGCTGCCGCTCTATGCCGCCGACATCGGCGCGCTGCTGGTCCAGCTGCACCGCGACCGGCCGATCTCGACACTCGACTATGTCGGCACTAGCATGGGCGGGCTGATCGGCCTGCTGGTGGCGGGCTACAAGGACTTCGCGCTGCCTGTGCCGGTGCATCGTTTCGTCATCAACGACGTCGGACCGACGCTGGATCCTGCCGCGATCGCGCGCATCGGCACCTACGTCGGCGTGGGTGGGCGCTACGAGACGCTGCAGGAAGCAGCGGACGCGATGTGGCGCCTGGCAAGCGGTTTCGGCCCGCATACGACGGACGAGTGGCTGGCGTTGTCGCGATACATGGTCGTGCCGGCGTCTCAGCGCAGCGCCGACGGATCGACACGCATCGCCACCGATGCGGCCGAGGACGACGCCCCTGCCGCCCAGGGCCCGTTCGCAATGCATTACGACCCGGCCATCGCCATCCCTTTTCGTGCGATCACATCCGAGGCGGCGGCGCAGGGCGAGGCGGTGATGTGGGCTCTCTACGATGCGATCACCGCGCCGACCCTGCTGGTGCGCGGTGCCGAGTCGGACCTGCTGACTCCTGCGACGGCGCAGGCCATGAGCGAGCGTGGTCCGCGGGCGCGACGGGTCGATTTCGAGGGTGTCGGTCATGCCCCGACCTTTGTCGCCGCGCCGCAGAGCGCAGCGGTGGTCTCCTTTCTCTTCGACTGAATCCGCAAGCCGGTGAAGCGCGATCCTTCCAGCATTCCAGTCCGGACATCGGTCGAGCCGCTCTCAGTCGACTACCCGTTATCGGCAGCGACGGCCGATCGCGTGCCAGTCATGGAGCACATGCTGGTGCGCGCCCGTGGCTTCGCCGAGCCGCTGATCGCCGACGAGACCCTCGACACCGGCGAGAACACGCTCGCGCATGCCGACGCGGTCGCGGCGATCGTCTCGGCCATGGGCGGCTCGGAGGCCATGCAGGCGGCGAGCTACCTGGTCTATTCGTGCCAGCACCTCAATCGGCCGCAGGAAGTCATCGCAAAAGTGTTCGGCGACAACTTCGCGGCACTCGCGGTCGAGACCACCAAGCTCGTCCACGTACAGAAACAGGCCCGTACGGCGACCGTCGGCGCGCATTCGGCCGATGGCACTGGCGCGCAGACCGAGAACGTCCGCAAGATGCTTCTCGCGTTCTCGCGCGACCTGCGCGTCGTGATGCTGCGCCTGGCGTCGCGCCTGCAGACCCTGCGCCACGCCGCCGCGAGCAAGCAGCCGGTAACGGAATCGGTCGCGCGTGAATCGCTGCAGGTTTTCGCCCCGCTGGCCAGCCGGCTGGGCATCTGGCAGGTGAAATGGGAGATCGAAGACCTGTCGTTCCGCTTCCTGGAGCCCGACACCTACCAGTTGATCGCACGGCTGCTCGACGAAAAGCGCGTCGAGCGCGAGGGCTACGTGGAGCAGTTGCGCAGCCAGCTCGAGCACGAACTGCGCACCCAGGGCATCCGGGCCAACGTGCAGGGCCGGCCGAAGAACATCTACAGCATCGTGAAGAAGATGCGCGGCAAGTCACTCGACTTCAACCAGGTGTTCGACATCCTGGCGCTGCGCGTGGTGGTGCCGGACGTCAAGGACTGCTACGGTGCGCTCGCCTGGGTGCATTCGCACTTCGACCCGATCGACGAGGAGTTCGACGACTACATCGCGCGTCCGAAGTCCAACGGTTATCAGTCGTTGCATACGGTGGTCAGAAAGACGCTCCACGGCAAGGTCGGCAAGCCGATCGAGATCCAGATCCGTACCGAGCAGATGCACGATCATGCCGAGCACGGCGTCGCGGCGCACTGGGCCTACAAGGAGGCGGGATCCAAGGGCTACGCCGGCGTCTGGGCCAGCGGCGAATACGACGCCAAGATCGCGGTGCTGCGCCAGTTGCTGGCCTGGGAGCGCGATCTCTCGGGCGGCAGCCAGGGCCAGGGGCTGTTCGACGATCGCATCTACGTGCTGACACCGGACGCGGCCATCGTCGAGCTGCCGCAGGGCGCGACGGCGGTCGATTTCGCCTACACGGTGCATACCAGCCTGGGTCATCGGTGCCGCGGCGCACGCATCGATGGCGTGATGGTGCCGCTCAATACACCGCTGCAGAACGGCCAGACGGTCGAGATCGTCGCGGCGAAGGAGGGCGGCCCGTCGCGCGACTGGCTCAATGCCGAACTGGGCTATCTGGCCAGCCACCGTGCCCGAGCGAAAGTTCGCGCATGGTTCAACGCGCAGGTGACGCATGAGACCGTAGCGCGTGGGCGTGAAGCGGTCGAGAAGGTGCTCCAGCGCGAGGGGAAGACGTCGACCCGGCTGGAGGACCTAGCGTCGCAGCTCGGTTTCAAGTCGGCCGATCATCTGTTCGAAGTCGTCGGCAAGGACGAGTTTTCGCTGCGCAACATCGAGATGCTGCTGCGTCCGCAGGAGCCGCCGCCGGGGCTCGACGACGAAGTACTGATCCGCAAGTCGCGTGGCAGCGAAAAGTCGGGCAAGGGCGGCGTGCTGGTGGTCGGCGTGTCGTCGCTGATGACCCAGCTCGCCAAGTGCTGCCGGCCCGCGCCGCCGGACGTGATCGGCGGCTTCGTGACGCGCGGGCACGGCGTCAGTGTGCACCGGTTGGACTGCAGCAACTTCCGCACGATGGCCGTGCATTCCGCGGAACGCGTGATCGAGGTGGAGTGGGGCACGCCCAAGGCTTCCGACAGCTCGGTCTACGCTGTGGATGTTTCGGTCGAGGCGGCCGATCGCCAGGGCCTGCTGCGTGACATTTCCGACGTGCTGGCGCGGGAGAAGATGAACGTGATCGGCGTGCAGACGCAGTCGGTCAAAGGCACGGCGTGGATGACGTTCACGGTCGAGATCCCCGATACAGCCCGGTTGAAGCAGGTGTTGGGGATCGTCGCAGCGGTGGCTGGGGTGCGGTCGGCACGTCGGCGATAGAAGTACGGTTTTGCGTGCTATGATATCGGTCTCGAATGTATATTCAGGCGCGTAGCTCAGCTGGTTAGAGCACCACCTTGACATGGTGGGGGTCGATGGTTCGAGTCCATTCGCGCCTACCAATTCTTTTCTTCCTGACCAGAGGGGGAAATTTCGAAGAATTGGTTTTTGGAGTTGGCTCTTCAACAAGCAACGTCCGCGAATCGAGTTTTCGACTCGATTCTTTTCACTCCTTTTCGTACCGAAATTGTTGGACGTTCCGCATGTGACCGCATGCATTCGACGAATTACTTCCAAACGTCGTCGAAGCTGGTCGGCAGGTGTTCTTCAGGGTGGCAAGGGTTAGATCAAATGTGTTAACTTGTTTGCAAAGTCAACGGTTCCACACTTGAATCACCTTACTTCTCCAGAGCTTGACCCGGCGACCGAAGAGCGACGCATTGCGGCACTGCTTCGTCAAGTGCCGACCGAGTTCGTACGAGTCGCCTATGGCCTCAGCGACCATGCCAGCGGGCGGCTCGGGACGGCGGCGGCGCAGGAAGTGGCACGCACGGCGCGTGACGGTGTGCCGGTCACGCGGGAGCGTGCCGAGCAGCGGGCCCGCGGATATCTGCCCACGGCAGGTCACGCGCACTGCCCGCGTTGCTGGGTTTTCGCCGGTATGAAGAGTCCGCTGCGATTTCGCGCGCCGTCAGAAGATCGACCTGAATCAGCAGTCTGCAATGTCTGCGGTGCCGAGTACATAACCTGAAATATCCGACGAGGATTTCGGTCAGGGTAAACGTTGGCGCGGTGCAGCAATTCCGCTCCCTAGAATCATTCGCATGCGCTCGGCGCGAACCCCCTGAAGGAGTCATCAGTGCAGAGCAAGAAGTCCGGAGACAAGCCGGTTCAGCGCGTGATCAAAAAGTATCCGAACCGCAGGCTCTACGACACGGACACCTCCGCCTACATCACGCTTGCCGAAGTCAAGCAGTTGGTGATTGAAACTTCCCCTTTCATCGTTCGCGACGCGAAGACCGGCGACGATCTCACGCGCAGCATCCTGCTTCAGATCATCCTCGAGGAGGAGACTGGCGGCGCTCCGATCTTCACCGAACCGGTGCTGGCCAGTATCATCCGTTTCCATGGCAAGGCACTGCGCGGCTACTTGGGCAACTATCTGGAAAAGAACATCCAAGCCATGACCGAAATGCAGGCTCAACTCGCCGGCCAAGCCGAAGGGCTGACACCGGAAATATGGTCGCGCTTCATGACGGCCCAGTCGCCGGTGCTCCAAGGTGTGATGGGCAGCTACGTCGACCAGTCGAAGACGGTGTTTCTCCAGATGCAGGAACAGATGCAGAAAAATACCGAGCAGGTACTTGGCGCGTTCGGCCTCAAGCGCCCCTGACCACGCTGGCGACCGTGTGGCAATCTCGGTATCGCCCGGCTGGGGACTTTACCGGGGACAATAGCCACATATGAGTGAAGTTGTCTCTCCCGAACGAACCACAATCGCCGCTGCTCCCAAAGTCGGTTTTGTCAGCCTGGGTTGTCCCAAGGCTCTGACCGATTCCGAGCTGATCCTGACGCGTCTGAGCGCCGAGGGCTACCTGACATCCAAGACCTTCGAAGGCGCCGACTTGGTGATCGTGAACACCTGCGGCTTCATCGACGATGCCGTGCGCGAGAGTCTTGACACCATCGGCGAAGCGCTTGCCGCCAACGGTCGCGTGATCGTGACCGGCTGCCTGGGCGCGAAGAGTGGTGAGGCTGGTGGCAATCTGGTGCGCCAGATGCATCCCAGCGTACTGGCCGTGACCGGACCGCATGCGACGCAGGAGGTGATGGACGCCGTCCACGCCAACTTGCCGAAGCCGCACGATCCGTTCATCGATCTTGTCCCGAACGCTTTCGGCATCGCCGGTCTCAAGCTGACGCCGCGTCACTATGCCTACTTGAAGATCAGCGAGGGCTGCAACCATCGGTGCACGTTCTGCATCATCCCCTCGATGCGTGGCGATTTGGTTTCGCGCCCGGTCGGCGATGTGCTGGGCGAGGCCAGAGCGTTGTTCGAGGGCGGCGTGAAGGAGCTGCTCGTGATCAGCCAGGACACGTCGGCCTATGGTGTCGATGTGAAATACCGCACCGGGTTCTGGGACGGTAAACCCGTGAAGACGCGGATGCTGGAACTCGCACGAACGCTAGGCGAGATCGCCGAGCCCTACGGTGCCTGGGTGCGTCTGCATTATGTGTATCCGTATCCGAGCGTCGACGAGGTGATTCCGCTGATGGCCAGTGGTCTCGTGTTGCCCTACCTCGATGTGCCGCTGCAGCACAGCCATCCGGACGTGCTGCGCCGCATGAAGCGCCCGGCGAGCGGGGAGCGCAATCTCGAGCGCATCGCCCGTTGGCGTGAGGTTTGCCCACAGTTGGTCATTCGCAGCACGTTCATCGCCGGCTTTCCCGGGGAGACCGAAGAAGAATTCGAACACCTGCTGGATTTCATTCGTGAAGCCGAAATTGATCGCGCAGGTTGCTTCGCCTACAGCCCGGTCGAGGGCGCCACTGCGAACGACATTCCGGGCCTGCTGCCGGAAAACGAGCGCGAAGCGCGTCGGGCACGTTTCATGGAAGTCGCCGAAGCGGTATCCACCGCAAAGCTGCGCCGGCGTATCGGCGCGACGATGCAGGTGCTGGTGGATTCGGCGCCGGGCCTGGGTCGCAAGGGCGGTATCGGCCGGAGCTATGCCGATGCGCCGGAGATCGACGGCGTGGTGCGTCTGCTGCCACCCGAGAAGATCAGCAAGACGATGAAGGTTGGCGAGTTCACGCGGGCGAAGATCGTCGGCGTCGAAGGGCACGACCTGGTCGCTTTGCCCGTTTGATTGACGAATGTCGATATTCGGACGGGCAACAAAAAAGCCACCGGAGGACGGTGGCTTTTTCGGGATGAATCAACGAATTGATTCATTAAACTTGGTGCCCAGAAGAGGACTCGAACCTCCACGATGTTACTCGCTAGTACCTGAAACTAGTGCGTCTACCAATTCCGCCATCTGGGCCCACTTGTTGAAAGGTATGAAACCTTGCAACGCGTTTTGAATTTCAGGAAAGAGAGCAATCATATCAAAAATAATGGCCACTCCAGCACTTTGTTGGACGAATTCGAAGGAACGGTTCAAGGACATCGCGACGGACACGGTTTCGTGCAACGCGACGACGGCGAAGCCGACATCTATCTGCCTGCGAACGAGATGCGTGCGGTGTTGCACAAGGATCGCGTCAAAGCGCGCATCGTCCGGCAGGACCGGCGCGGTCGGCCAGAAGGACGCGTCGTCGAAATCGTCGAGCGTCCCGAGCATCCCATCATCGGTCGTCTGCTCTACGAAGGTGGCGTCTGGCTGGTCGCACCCGAGGACAAGCGCTACGGTCAGGATGTCCTGATCCCCAAGGGCGCGACGGGTCCAGCCAAGGTCGGACAGGTCGTCGTGGTGCAGCTCACCGAGCCGCCGGCGCTGTTCGGGCAGCCCGCGGGCCGCGTGAAGGAAGTGCTCGGCGAGATCGACGATCCGGGCATGGAGATCGAGATCGCGGTGCGCAAGTACGACGTGCCGCACGAGTTCTCGGAAGCATGTCTTTCGGAAGCCAGGGCGCTGCCCGAGAAGGTCACGCCGGCCAACAAGCGCGGTCGCGTCGATCTCACCGACGTGCCGCTGGTCACCATCGACGGCGAAGACGCGCGCGACTTCGACGATGCGGTGTATTGCGAGCCGGCGAAGGTCGGTCGCGGCAAGGGCTGGCGGCTGCTGGTCGCGATCGCCGACGTCAGCGCCTACGTGCAGACCGGCTCGCCGATCGACATCGACGCCTATGAGCGCGCGACCAGCGTGTACTTTCCACGGCGCGTGATTCCGATGCTGCCGGAGAAGCTGTCCAACGGGCTGTGCTCGCTCAATCCGGAGGTCGAGCGCCTGTGCATGGTGTGCGACATGCTGATCGCGGCCGACGGCGAGATCTACGCCTACCAGTTCTACCCGGCGGTGATGTTCAGCCACGCCCGCTTCACGTACACCGAAGTCGCGGCCATCCTGGGCAACACGCGCGGACCGGAAGCGGCGAAGCGCAAGGAGCGCGTCAAGGACCTGCTGAACCTGTCGGACGTCTACAAGGCGCTGCTCAAGCAGCGTGCGCGTCGCGGCGCGGTCGATTTCGAAACCACCGAGACGCAGATCGTCTGCGACGACGCCGGGCGCATCGAGAAGATCGTGCCACGCACGCGCAACGAGGCGCACCGTTTGATCGAGGAGGCGATGCTGGCGGCCAACGTCTGCAGTGCCGATTTCATCGCCGAGGGCAAGCATCCGGGCCTCTATCGCGTGCACGAAGGCCCGACGCCCGAGAAGAAGGAAATCCTGCGCGGCTACCTGAAGGCAATGGGCGTGGGCCTGACGATCACCGACGATCCGAAACCGGGCGAATTCCAGGCGATCGCGGAAGCGACGAAGGACCGGCCGGATGCCCAGCAGATCCACACCATGCTGCTGCGCTCCATGCAGCAGGCGATCTACACGCCGATCAACGGCGGGCATTTCGGGCTTTCGTTCGACGCCTACACCCACTTCACCAGCCCGATCCGTCGCTATCCGGACCTGCTGGTGCATCGCGTGATCAAGGCGATCCTCGGCAAGACGAAGTACCAGTTGCCGATGCTGCCCACGCCTGGCGAGGCGCATGCCAAGCTGGCCAAGCGGCTGGCGTCGCGCGTCAAGGCGCCGACCAACAAGCCGCAGAAGGCGACCGTCGCGCCGACCAAGGAAGTGCTGGCCTGGGAAGCCGCCGGCCTGCATTGCAGCGCCAACGAGCGTCGTGCCGACGAGGCCAGCCGCGACGTCGAGGCCTGGCTCAAGTGCAAGTACATGCGCGAGCACCTCGGCGAGGAGTACGGCGGCGTGGTCAGTTCGGCCACGACCTTCGGCATCTTCGTCACGCTCGACGCGATGTATGTCGAGGGGTTGGTGCATATCACCGAACTCGGCGGCGAGTACTTCAAATTCGACGAGATGCGCCAGGAACTGCGTGGCGAGCGCACCGGCATCCGCTATGCGATCGGCACGCGCGTGCGGGTGCAGGTCAGCCGCGTCGACCTCGATGGCCGGAAGATCGATTTCCGCTTGGTACGCGAAGGCGACGAATTGCAGGCCCGCGCCATGAAGGACAAGGGTGTCGTGGCACAAGGCGGGGCACCGACGAAGGCATCGGGCAAGCGGTCGCGCAATGCCGGTGGCGCACTTTCGGAAACGTCGAGCGTGCATGCCAAGCATGCCGACCTGCCGCCGGCCCTCGATCGTTCGGAGCCGCAGTCGGCGATGCAGGCATTCAAGTCGGCGGTGAAGAAGGCTGCCAATAAGATGAAAGGGCGCAAACCGCGCCGCTGATCAAAAAAGAGAGACACAAATGACCCAGACAATCTCGAATCGACCCGCCGAAGGGCTGCGCAACGCGATCGTGACCGGTGCCGGCAGCGGCATCGGGCGTGCCGCCGCGCTGGCCTTGCTGGCCGACGGCTGGAATGTGGTACTCGCGGGCCGTCGGCTCGAACCGCTCGCGCAGGTGGCCGAGGAATCGGGTGCCGACGCGCGGGCGTTTCCGGTGCCGACCGACGTGGCCAGCGCACCTTCGGTCCAGGCGCTGTTCGCGGCGGTGGTCGAGCGCTTCGGGCGCGTCGACCTGCTGTTCAACAATGCGGGCGTGGGCAACCCGCCCGGGCCGTTCGAGGACTGGACACCCGCGCAGTGGCAGGGCGTGGTCGACATCAACCTGACGGGCATGTTCTTCTGCATTCAGCAGGCCTTCAAGACGATGAAGGCGCAGACGCCGCAGGGCGGCCGCATCATCAACAACGGCTCTATCTCGGCGACCACGCCACGTCCGAATTCGGCGGCTTACACGTCGACCAAGCATGGTGTCGAGGGACTGACCAAGACGGCGTCGCTCGACGGCCGAAAGTACGATATCGCGGTCGGTCAGATCGACGTCGGCAACGCGATGACCGACATGGCCTCGCGCATGGCCAAGGGCGTGCCGCAGGCCAACGGCGAACTCGCCGCCGAGCCGTTGATCGACGTACGGATCGTCGGCCAGTCGGTGCTCTACATGGCGAACCTGCCGCTCGACGCCAACGTGCTGTTCCACACGGTGATGGCGACGAAGATGCCCTTCGTGGGCCGCGGCTGACTCAGGCTGGAACGCTGCCGCGCGCGAGGGCGCCTGCAGTCAGCGGGACGTCCGCAGGCCAGCGGTCCGCGAGATCGCCATGGCGCCAGACGGCATCTCGAGCCGCCTCGAAGGCCGAGTCGCCACTCGCGAGCGCGGCACCCACCATCCCGGAAAGCACATCTCCCGTACCGGCCGTTGCGAGGCGCCCGTTGCCGCTCATGTTGATGGACGTCCGCTTGTCGGACTCGGCGACCATGCTTCCCGACCCCTTGAGCACGACGACCACGCCGTAGCGCGCCGCGAGGTCGTGGGCGGCCTTCAACCGGTCGGCCTGCACGGAGGCTGTGTCGACGCCCAGCAGCCGCGCGGCTTCCAGCGGATGCGGCGTGATCACGGTCGGGCCGCTGCGCGCCCGGAGCAGGTCTTGCAGCTTCGGATCGCGTGCGACGGCATTCAGTGCGTCGGCGTCCAGCACCAGCCGTGACGACTCTGACAGCACGCGTGGCAGCACCTCGCTCACCGCGTCGCCGCCGCCGCATCCGCAGACCACCGTCATCTTCGCCAGGTCGAACGAAGTGGGCGAACGGTGCATGAGCTCGGGCTGCCCGCCGACGGCCTCCGACGAACTCCGGTCGAGCAGTCCGAGGAATACGCGCCCGGCACCCGCATGCAGCGCGGCCGATGCGGACATCCACGCCGCACCCGACATGCCGGGCGCACCGCCGATCACCGCCACGTCGCCGTAGCTGCCCTTGTGCGAAGCGTGCGTGCGCTCGGTGTGCGCGGGCGCACCTGCGAGACGTGCGACGGGCGTTGCAGCATCCTCGTGGGCACCTGTGCAACCCAGATCGTCGAACCACAGCTCGCCCGTGGCGTCCCGGCCGTCGGCCGTGAACAGGCCCGGCTTGAGCGTCAGGAGGCTCAGACAGGTGCGAGGCGTGTGCGAAGGCGTGCCGTCCGATGTGGAGGGTTCGTGCGCCATGCGTCCGGTGTCGGCATCCAGCCCCGATGGCACGTCGACGGCCAGCACCGGTGCGGCGCCAGAGTGCATCCGTTGCAGCCAGTGGGCGATCGCGCCCTGCAATGCGCGGCTCGCGCCGATGCCCAGCAGCGCGTCGATCGCCAGGTCCCATCGCGCGGGCGGGTCTGCCGCGAACGTCACGCCGGCCCGGCGTGCGCGTTCGAGCGATGCGGCGGCGTCGGGCGGAAGGCGGCCTTCGTCGCCGGCCAGCGTTACGATCGAATCGAAGCCGCGAATGCGCAATTGCGCTGCCGCTTCGAGCCCGTCGCCGCCGTTGTTGCCGGGGCCGCAGGCGATCCAGATCGTGCGGGCATGCGGCCACTTCGCCATCGCCAGACGTGCGACGGAAAGTCCGGCGCGCTGCATCAGCGTGTTCGGGGGCAGGGCCGCAACCGCGTGCTGCTCGATGGATCGGGTTGCGGCGATGTCGAAGAGATCGACGGTGGAACGGGAGGTGATGCGCTGCATGACGGCACCGTTTTCGTTGTTCAACGGCCGAGCAGGCGTTCGACGCCCAGGCCTTCGAGGTCGATGCCGGCGTCGCGCCCGCCGACCAGGTCGGCCAGGACGCGCGCGCTGCCGCATGACAGCGCCCAGCCGCTCGAACCGTGTCCGAGATTGAGCCAGACCCCGGGAATGCCGCTCGGTCCGATCACCGGTGGGCCGTCCGGCAACATCGGGCGCGCGCCTTTCCACTGCTGCACGCCGGTCTGCAGCGTCGCCGCGCCCGGGAACCAGTCGTGCAGGACCTTGTAGAGTGTCTGCAGCGCGGCCGGATTCATGGTGTCGAGCCGGCCTCCGATCTCCGCGCTGCCGGCGACCCGCACGCGCAGGCCGAGCCGCGAGATCGCGATCTTGTAGCGCTCGTCCATCACCGCGCTGCGCGGCGCGTTCAGCGGCTCGCGGATGTTGGCGCTGACCGAATGGCCGTAGATCGGCGTCAGCGGCATGCGCACGCCCAGCGGGCGCAGCAGCCGGGCCGACGCCACGCCGGCGCACACCACCACCGCGTCGAAGGGCACGGCGGCCGAACCGCGTTCCAGCGCCAGCGAGCGCGGCGCGGCGCGCGAGAGCGGCGCGATGTCGCAGTTGAAATGGAAGGTCACGCCCAGCGCTTCGGCCTTCCGCTTGAGGAGCAGCGCGAACTGCCGGCAGTTCGCGACCTCGTCGTCGGGCAGGTGGATCGCGCCGGCGAGCCGCGTCTCGGTGTTGAGCGCCGGCTCGATCCGACGCGCTTCGTCGGCGTCGACTTCCCGGAAGACGCTGCCGGCCGCGCGCAGCACGTCGAGGCCGGGCTGCACCATCTTCAGGTCGCGTCTGGAGCGCAGCAGCACCATGTAGCCGTCGCTGCGCTCGTAGCTCAGTTCGCGCGTGGTGCTGATCTCGTGCAGGCGCGTGCGGCTGTAGAAGGCGAGGCGCTGCATGCGGGCGCGATTGGCCAGGTAGGTCTCCAGCCGGCAGGCGCGTTGCCATTGCGCCATCCAGCGCAGGTCGCGCATCGCCAGCGGCCAGCGCACCTTGATCGCGCCGTGGCTGGACATCAGCGAACGCAGCACCTTCAGGCGCATGCCCGGCGCGGCCCACGGCGTGACGTAGCCGGGGGCCACGACGCCGGCATTGGCGAAGCTGGACTCTTCGGCGGCGGCGCCGCGACGGTCGAACACGGCGACCTCGTGGCCGTCGCAGGCCAGTTCCCAGGCGGTGGTGATGCCGATGATGCCGGCACCCACGATCGCGATTTTCATTGAGTGGTCGTTCTTGCTTGGAAAGGCGGCCGTCGCGTGCCTTTGCAAGCGACAGCGAAGCCGGTGATTGTCGCGCTGCGCCGGCTTCAGTTCTGCGGGGACAGCGCCTGTTCTGCCCGTAGCGCGATCGCCAGCAGCGTGTCGTCGTGCATCGCGGCATGCCAGAGCATGAGACCGACCGGCAGTCCGTCGTCGACCGGGCATGGGATGGAGATCGCGCAGCCGTCGAGCATGTTGACGATCGACGGATTGCGCAGCAGCAGCGCGTTGACGCGGAAGAAATCGGCGTCGCGCGCCTCGCCCGGCGCCATGCTGACGATGGTGGGCGCGGTGATCGGGACGGTCGGCGAAAGCACCGCGTCGAATGGCGCGAGCGCCGCCTCGACACGCACGATCCAGTCGCGGCGCGCGTGGAGCAGGTCGATGTATTCGTGTGCCTTCATAGTCGCGCCGCGCAGGATGCGCTGTGCCACCCGCGGGTCGTACCCGGCACCGCTGCGCTCGAGCAGCTGCCGGTGCCATGCATAGGCTTCCACGGGTGAGAAGCCGCCCGTGGCGTTGATCGTCGACAACTCCGACAGCGCGGGCAGGGCTATTTCCTCGATCTTCGCGCCGGTCGCGCGCAGGGCGGCCAACGAACGCTCGAACGCCCGTGCGACAGTCGGCTCGATGCCGTCGAAAAAGATGTCCTCGACCACTGCCAGGCGATAGTCCGCGAGTGTTCCGCTGCGGGTGACGACGGTGCGATCGGCCAGGATCTCGTGCGCGGTGACGGCATCGCGCACCGAGCGCGTCATCGCGCAGACCGTGTCCAGCGTCGTGGACAGCGGCAGTGCGCCTGCCGTGGGCACCAGCCGCGCCGTGCTCTTGAAGCCCACGATACCGTTGAGCGCCGCCGGTATGCGGATCGAGCCGCCGGTGTCCGAGCCGAGGCCGATAAACGCGGCGCCCGTCGCTACCGAAATGGCAGCGCCCGACGACGAGCCGCCAGGAATGCGCGGCGTGCTCCGATCGGCTGCGTTGGCCGGCGTTCCGTGGTGCGGATTGATGCCGACGCCGGAGAATGCGAATTCGGTCATGTTGGTGCGACCCATCAGCGCGCCGCCCGCTGTGCGCAGGCGAGCGATCGCGACTGCGTCCGCAGCGGCGGCGGGCGCGTGCGTCAGCACCACCGACCCGGCGGGTGTCGGCTGGGCGGCGATGTCGAAAAGATCCTTGGCGGAGAACGCGAGTCCGGCCAGCGGCTGGTGCAGCGTCGCGGCGACGGCGTCGCTGCGCGCCTCGTCGAACATCGGGCGTACGAAGACCGCGACGCACGACGGGGATTCGGCTGTTTCGATGGAGCGCTCTATTTCGGTGCGCGTGTCGGAATCACCAGCGATCAGGGCGAGGCGGGTGGCGTGCAGGTCGGTGCGCATGAACTGAGTCCGGGGTTGAGGAAGGAGGCGGGGCGCGGGGCTGTTATGATCTTTGGGTTTCGCTCGAAGGATTCATCGGATGTCCGATGCTTTCGCGGCGCGAAATCATCCGCAAACCAGCCCACTCAAGGTGTTGCCGTTCTCCAATGACGAGACGGTGAAACGGGCTGGATTTTAGACCCAACCTTCGGAGCAATCCCTATGTCGACAACCATGCGCGAAATGCTGGAAGCCGGTGTCCATTTTGGCCACCAGACCCGCTTCTGGAACCCCAAGATGGCGCCGTTCATCTTCGGCCATCGCAACAAGATCCACATCATCAACCTGGAGAAGTCGCTTCCGATGTTCCAGGACGCGATGAAGTACGCCAAGCAACTCACCGCCAACCGCGGCACGATCCTGATGGTCGGCACCAAGCGCCAAGCCCGCGAGATCGTCTCCGAGGAAGCCCGTCGCGCCGGCATTCCTTTCGTCGACACCCGCTGGCTCGGCGGCATGCTGACCAACTTCAAGACTGTCAAGACGTCGATCAAGCGTCTGAAGGACATGAAGGCCCAGCAGGAAGCCGGCCTCGACAGCCTGAGCAAGAAGGAGCAGCTCACGTTCTCGCGCGAAATCGCCAAGCTCGAGCGCGATATCGGTGGCATCCAGGACATGACCGCGCTGCCGGACGCGATCTTCGTGATCGACGTGGGTTTCCACAAGATCGCCGTCGCCGAGGCCAAGAAGCTCGGAATTCCGCTGATCGGCGTGGTCGACTCCAACCACTCGCCCGAAGGCATCGACTACGTGATCCCGGGCAACGACGACTCGTCGAAGGCCGTGGTGCTCTACGCGCGCGGCATCGCCGACGCCGTCATCGAAGGCCGCAACAGCGCGACCAGCGACGTCGTCAGGGCCGTGGCCGAAGCCGGCGGCGACGACGAATTCGTCGAAGTCGAAGAAGGCGCTGCCGCCTGACAGCGCCCTGCGCGAGCCTTGAAAAAGGGGCTTTGCGGCCCCTTTTTTTGATCTGATTTTTTGATTACGGAGAAACAACAATGGCTGCAATCACCGCAAGCATGGTCGGCGAGCTGCGTGCGAAGACCGACGCGCCCATGATGGAATGCAAGAAGGCGCTCACCGAAGCCGAAGGCAACATGGAAAAGGCCGAGGAGCTGTTGCGCATCAAGCTCGGCAACAAGGCCGGCAAGGCCTCGGGTCGCATCACCGCCGAAGGCGTGGTCACGGCTTTCGTGGACGGCGAAGCCGGCGCGATGGTCGAGATCAACTGCGAGACCGATTTCGTCACCAAGAACGATAGCTTTCTCGCCCTGGCGAACGCTTCGGCGATGCTGGTTGCGAAGCACAATCCCCCCGACCTCGCTGCGCTCGGCGCGCTGCCCTATGAGCAGGCCGGTTTCGGCCCGACGCTCGAGGACGTGCGCAAGGGCCTGATCGGCAAGATCGGCGAGAACATGAGCTTCCGCCGCTTCAAGCGCTTCTCGGGCAACGGCAAGATGGCGTCCTACCTGCACGGCACGCGCATCGGCGTCATCGTGGAGTTCGAAGGCGACGACGCCGCGGCCAAGGACGTGGCCATGCACATCGCGGCGATGAAGCCGGTCGCGATCTCCAGCGCCCAGGTGCCGAGCGACCTGATCGAAAAAGAGCGTGCCGTGGCCGCCGGCAAGGCCGAAGAGGACCGAAAGGTCGCCGAAGCCGCAGGCAAGCCGACACAGCCGGCCGACATCGTCGCCAAGCGCATCGAGGGCGGCGTGCAGAAATACTTGAAGGAAGTCTCGCTGCACAACCAGCCGTTCGTGAAGAACGACAAGCAGACCGTCGAGCAGATGCTCAAGGCTGCCAACTCGTCGATCAAGGGCTTCACGCTCTACGTCGTCGGCGAAGGCATCGAGAAGAAGGTCGACGACTTCGCCGCCGAAGTCGCGGCCCAGGTCGCAGCCGCCAAGGCAGCCGCCTGACAGCTCGACACCTACCGGACGACGCGCCCAGCGCGTCGTTCCTTCCGGACCGACAGGTCTTACACTCGCCCCCGCAAGCCATTTCAAGGAATTTACCCATGTCCGAAGCCCGCCCAGCCCACAAGCGAATCTTGCTGAAGCTGTCGGGAGAGGCGCTGATGGGTGACGATGCCTTCGGCATCAATCGCGCCACGATCGTCCGCATGGTCGGCGAAGTGGCCGAAGTCGTGAACATGGGGATCGAGGTCGCGGTCGTGATCGGCGGCGGCAACATTTTCCGCGGTGTCGCCGGTGGTTCGGTCGGAATGGATCGCGCGACTGCCGATTACATGGGGATGCTCGCCACGGTGATGAATTCGCTGGCGCTGGCCGATGCGATGAACAAGCAGGGGCTGATCCCGCGCGTGATGTCGGCGATCGCGATCGAGCAGGTGGTCGAGCCATACGTGCGGCCGAAGGCGCTGCAGTATCTGGAAGAAGGCAAGGTCGTGATCTTCGCGGCCGGTACGGGCAATCCGTTCTTTACGACCGATACCGCCGCCGCCCTGCGCGGTGCCGAGATCGGCGCGGAACTTGTGCTCAAGGCCACCAAGGTCGACGGCGTCTACACTGCCGACCCCAAGAAGGATCCGACCGCGACGCGCTATACGTCGCTCTCATTCGACGAAGCGATCGCCCGCAATCTCGGCATCATGGACGCCACTGCCTTTGCGCTGTGCCGCGACCAGAACCTGCCGATCAAGGTGTTCTCGATCTTCAAGAACGGCGCGCTCAAGCGCGTCGTGCTGGGCGAGGACGAAGGCACGCTGGTGCATGCCTGAGGAGTAGACAAAATGAACATTGCAGACATTCGAAGTGCGACCGACGCGAAGATGAACCAGTCGCTCGCGGCGTTCCAGAACAACCTCACCAAGATCCGTACCGGGCGTGCCAATTCGGCGCTGCTGGATTCGATCCACGTCGACTATTACGGCTCGGCCGTGCCGTTGAGCCAGGTGGCCAACGTTTCGGTGCTCGATTCGCGCACGATCAGCGTCCAGCCGTGGGAAAAAGGCATGGGCGCGAAGATCGAGAAGGCCATCCGCGAGAGCGATCTCGGCCTGAACCCGGCGTCGATGGGCGATCTGATCCGCGTGCCGCTCCCCGCGATGAGCGAGGAGCGCCGCAAGGAGATGACCAAGCTGGTCCGCAACGAAGGCGAGACCGCGAAGATCGCGACGCGCAACCTGCGCCGCGATGCGAACGAATCGGTCAAGAAGCTCGTCAAGGACAAGCTGGCGTCGGAGGACGACCAGAAGCGTTCCGAAGCCGAGATCCAGAAGGTGACCGACCGGCACATCGCCGAGATCGATCGCCTGATCGTGGCCAAGGAAGCCGAGATCATGGCGGTCTGATGGCCGCATCGCCGACCGTCCCGCACCATATCGCTGTCGTCATGGACGGCAACGGCCGCTGGGCAACGCGTCGCTTCCTTCCGCGTGTCGCCGGACACAAGCAGGGCGTGGAATCGCTGCGCCGTTGCGTCAAGGCATGCGGAGACCGAAACGTCGGCGTGCTCACGGTGTTCGCGTTTTCTTCGGAGAACTGGAACCGCCCGGTCGAGGAAGTCTCCGGCCTCATGGACCTGATGGTCGGCGCACTGAGTCGCGAGGTGCCGCGTTTGCTTGCCGATGGCGTGCAATTGCATTTCATCGGCGAGCGGGGCGGGCTTTCGGACAAGATGCTCGCGGGTCTTCTGCAGGCCGAAGCCGCCACCGCGCACAACCGGAAGCTGGTCCTGAATGTGTGTTTCAACTACGGTGGCCGCTGGGATATCGCACGCGCGGCGACCCGGTTGGCCGAGCGAGGCGAGCCGCCGACCGAACAGAATCTCGACCGTGAAATGGCGCTCGCGCATGTGCCCGATCCGGATTTGTTCATCCGCACCGGCGGCGAACAGCGCCTGTCGAACTTCCTGCTCTGGCAGAGCGCGTATGCGGAGCTGTATTTCAGCGACCGTCTCTGGCCCGAGTTCGACGAAACGGCACTCGACGAAGCCATCGCTGTGTTCCAGAGCCGCGAGCGGCGTTTCGGCAAAACGTCGGCGCAGGTGACACCTTCGCGTGGCCGGCGGACTGCCTGATGCTCAAGCAACGCATCCTCACGGCGATCGTGTTGCTGGCGATATTGCTGCCAGCACTTTTCTACCCATCGGCCGTGCCCTTCGCCGTCGTGATGCTCGCGGTGATCGGCATCGCGGCCTGGGAATGGGGAAGGCTCAACGGCTATGGCCAGTGCCCGTCGGTCTTCTTCGGCGTCGAGATGGTCGCGCTGTGCGGTCTTTCCTGGTGGCTCGGTCTACTGGTGCAGCCGATGTTGCTGCTCTGGATCGTCACCAGCGCCCTGTGGGTGCTCGGCGCCGCCTTCTTGCTGCGCGGCGCGGTGCCGGGCTGGCCGAAGATCCCTCGTGGACTGCGTCTGGTCGGTGGCCTGCTCGCACTTTGGACCGCATGGCTGGCCGCAGTGCAGGCGCGCGCCGGCGGCATCAATTTCCTGCTTTCGATTCTGGTGCTTGTTTGGACCGCCGACGTGTGCGCCTATTTCGCAGGACGGGCCTTCGGGCTGAAGTTCACGCGCGGCAAGCTCGCACCCTCGATCAGTCCCGGCAAGAGCTGGGAAGGCGTCTGGGGCGGCATGGTGGGTGTCGCCTTGCTGGGCATCGCCTGGGTGTGGGCCGATGCGTCGCTGCATGCGTCCGTCGCCAGCCTGTACAGCCGGCTCGCGGCCAAGGGCTGGTGGCTGCTGCTGCTCGGCATCGTCTTCATGGCGGCGATGAGCGTGGTCGGCGATCTCGTCGAATCGCTGGTCAAGCGGAGTGCGGGTGCCAAAGACAGCAGCGGCCTGCTGCCGGGGCACGGCGGCGTGCTCGACCGCATCGATGCGTTGCTGCCGACGCTGCCGATTGCCATGATGCTCGCGTCGCTGTCGGCACGCTGAGCTTGGCGCATCCGTGAGCAAATCCAATCCAGCCCGCAGACAGCGCGTCACCGTGCTGGGTTCGACCGGCTCGGTGGGTGCGAACACCTTGGATGTGATTGCGAGGCATCCGGAACGCTTCGAGGTATTCGCGCTCTCCGCGGCCACGAAGGTCGACGAGATACTGTCGCAATGCGCGCGGTTCGCGCCGCAGTTCGCCGTCATGGCGAGCGCGCCGCACGCGGCATTGCTCGCGGAAAAGCTGCTCCAGAACGATCTGCCGACGCGCGTGCTCACCGGAACCGGTGTGCTCGAAGCCATCGCGGCGCACGAGGAGGTCGATGCGGTGATGGGGGCGATCGTCGGTGCTGCCGGGCTGGGTCCGTGCCTGGCTGCCGCGCGTGCCGGCAAACGCCTGTTGCTCGCCAACAAGGAGGCGCTGGTCGTGGGCGGCGGACTTTTCATGCAGGCCGTTCGCGAAGGCGGTGCAACCTTGCTGCCGATCGACAGCGAGCATTCGGCGATCTTCCAGTCGCTGCCCGAGGATCCGACCACCTGGGCGCGGCGGATCGACAAGATCATTCTCACGGCGTCCGGCGGGCCTTTCCGCACGCGCCAGCCCGAAACGCTCGCCAGCGTTACGCCTGAAGAAGCCTGTGCGCATCCGAACTGGGTAATGGGCCGCAAGATCTCGGTCGACTCCGCCACCATGATGAACAAGGCGCTGGAGGTGATCGAGGCGCATTTCCTGTTCGGTGTCGCGCCCGAACAGATCGAGGTCGTGATCCATCCGCAGAGCGTGGTGCATTCGATGGTGCAGTTCACCGATGCGTCGGTGCTCGCGCAGCTCGGCACGCCCGACATGCGGGTGCCGATCGCGGTCGGCCTGGCTTGGCCCGAGCGCATCGAAAGCGGCGCGCAGCGACTCGATTTTCGTCAAATGGGCGCGTTGACGTTCTCCGAACCCGACGCCGGATTGTTTCCTGGGCTCGCGCTCGCCTGGTCTGCACTTTCGGCCATTCCCGGTACAACAGCGGTACTCAACGCGGCGAACGAGGTCGCGGTCGAGGCTTTCCTGGCGCGTCGCTTGCGCTTCGACCGTATTCATGCGGTCAATCTCGAAACTTTGAGTTCCGTATCGCCATCGAACCCCGCTTCGCTGGACGACTTGCTCGCTGTCGACGCTGCGGCGCGTTCTGGGGCGCAGGCTGCCGTGATGCGTTTTTCGGCCTGACCCTCTCCCTATCCTTCGAGGTTTCTTCGCATGCTGACTGTCGTTGCCTTCGTCGTGGCGTTGGGTTTGCTGATTGCCGTCCACGAATACGGTCACTATCGCGTGGCTGTCGCCTGCGGTGTCAAGGTACTTCGCTTCTCGGTTGGTTTCGGCAAGACGCTGTTTCGCTGGAAACCCAAAAACCAGCGACCCGGACAGGACACCGAATTCGTGATCGGTGCGTTTCCGCTCGGTGGTTACGTGAAGATGCTTGACGAGCGGGAAGGCAACGTGGCGCCCGAAGAGCGTCATCTGGCCTTCAACAACCAGCCCTTGCGTTCCTGCGCAGCCATCGTGGCGGCTGGCCCGATCGCAAATCTGATGCTTGCCATCGCACTCTACGCGGCGGTCAACTGGATTGGCGTGCAGGAGCCGGTCGCGGTTCTCGCGCGTCCGGTCGCGGCATCGCTCGCAGAAGAAGCAGGGTTGCGCGGCGGCGAACGCGTCTTGCGGGCTGGCTTCGGAGAAAAACTGGAGCCGGTCGATTCGTTCGAGGATTTGCGCTGGCGCATGACGCGTGGTGCTCTCGATGGCCACGACCTGACGCTCGAGATCGATTCGGACTCCGGTTCGACTCGAAAACTGGTTCTGCCGCTGAGCCGTGTCGAAACCAAGGATGCCGACGCGAAGATGTTCCGCAAGATCGGGATCCTGTCGCCGATGACGCGACCAGCAATTGGCGAACTGGTGGCCGGCGGTGCTGCCGAGCGTGCCGGGCTTCATCAGGGCGATCTGGTACGGCACATCGGTGGCACTGCCATCATCGACGGTCAGCAGCTTCGCGAATCAATTCGCGCCTCGGTCGACGGCGGACAGGCGCGGCGGCAGGTTTGGCAGATCGAGCGCGACGGCCGCGCGATGACGGTCGACGTGCTGCCAGACGTCGCCGACGATGCCGGTGCGCGGGTGGGCCGCGTGGGCGCCTACGTCGGTACGCCGCCGGAGATGGTCACTGTCCGTCAGGGTCCGATCGACGGGCTATGGAAAGGCGCGGTCCGGACTTGGGAGGTCTCGGCGCTCACCGCGAAGATGATGGGCAAGATGGTGATCGGCGAAGCATCGCTGAAAAACCTCAGCGGGCCGCTCACGATCGCAGACTATGCCGGCAAGTCGGCGAGCCTTGGATTCACCCAATACTTGATCTTTCTTGCACTCATCAGCGTGAGCCTGGGAGTTCTGAACCTTATGCCTCTGCCGGTCCTCGATGGGGGGCACCTGATGTATTATCTTTGGGAGGGTTTGACCGGCAAAATCGTCCCCGACGTCTGGATGGAACGGCTTCAACGCGGTGGTGTCGCGCTCTTGCTGGTGATGATGTCTATTGCACTTTTCAACGACGTTCACCGCCTTCTTGGTTAACTATCGCCAGCCGCTCGTGCGCTGGTTCACTTCACACATGAACACAACAATCAATCGCTTCCGTCTGCGCAGCGTGGCAGCCGTGATCGCCAGTGCGCTGGCTGCCACGGCCGCCTGGGCAGTGGAACCGTTCACGGTTCGAGACATCCGTGTCGAGGGTCTGCAACGTGTCGAGCCGGGCACCATATTTGCATCGCTCCCGTTGCGCGTCGGTGATACCTACAGCGACGAGCGCGGTTCCGCTGCCATTCGGGCGTTGTTCGATCTGGGACTGTTCAAAGATGTGCGACTCGATGTCAGTGGCAACGTACTGGTGGTGATCGTCGAAGAGCGGCCAACGGTGGCCGACGTGGATTTCGTGGGTGCGAAAGAATTCGACAAGACTGCCTTGCAGAAAGCATTACGTGAAGTTGGTCTGGCGGACGGTCGCCCTTACGACAAGGCTTTGGCCGATCGCGCCGAGCAAGAGCTCAAACGGCAGTACATCAGCCGCAGCCTCTACAACGCGGAAGTGGTCACGACGGTCACGCCGATCGAGCGCAACCGCGTCAATCTGACCTTCACCGTGACCGAAGGCGAACCGGCTCGCATTCGCGAAGTCCGCATCGTCGGCAACAAGGCATTCAGCGAATCCACCTTGCTCGACCTGTTCGACCAGGACAGCGGCGGATGGATGAGTTGGTACACCAAGTCGAACCAGTACTCCCGCACCAAGCTCAATGCCGACCTGGAGACCGTTCGCTCGTACTACCTGCGTCGCGGCTACCTCGAGTTTCGGATCGACTCCACACAAGTCGCGATTTCTCCCGACCGCCAGGATCTGACGGTCACGGTCAATCTGACCGAAGGCGAGAAGTTCACGGTCGCCGGCGTCAAGCTCGATGGCAACTACCTGGGTCGGGACGACGAATTCAAGTCGCTCGTGACCATCAAGCCCGGCGAGCCCTACAACGGCGAGCAGATCACGGCCACCACCAAGGCGTTCACGGATTACTTCGGAACCTTCGGCTATGCGTTCGCGCGCGTCGAAGCTCGTCCGGAGATCGATCGCACGAACAACCGCGTGTCGATCACGATGCAGGCAGAGCCGTCGCGGCGCGTCTATGTGCGGCGTCTGAGCGTCGGTGGCAATAACCGGACGCGCGACGAAGTTGTTCGCCGCGAGTTCCGACAGTACGAGGCGTCCTGGTACGACGGCGACAAGATCAAGCTGTCGCGCGACCGGCTCGACCGTCTGGGTTTCTTCACCGAGGTGAACATCGACACGCAGGAAGTACCGGGGTCTCCTGACCAGGTCGACCTCACCGTCAACGTCGTCGAGAAGCCGACCGGTTCGCTGCAACTGGGGGCTGGTTTCTCCAGCGCCGACAAGGTATCCCTGACCTTCGGTATTTCCCAGGAAAACGTGTTCGGTTCGGGAAATTTCCTTGGTTTGCAGGTCAATACCAGCAAGTATTACCGCACGATCTCCCTGACCGCGACCGACCCGTATTTTACCAAGGACGGCATCTCGCGGACGTTCAGCGTGTTCCACCAGACGACGCGCCCCTACTACACGCAGGACGGTGACTATTCACTCGTCAGCGAAGGCGGTTCCGTCAAGTTCGGCGTGCCTTTCAGCGAAGTCGATACCGTGTTCTTTGGCGCCGGTCTCGAGCGCTTCAACTTCAAGCCGGGCACCATCATTGCGGCCAATACACCTCAGGCCTATCGCGATTACTTCGGTTGCCAGTTGAGTGCGGCCGGCATCATCACGACCTGTACCGACGACAGCAAATGGGGCCTGCCGTTGACGATCGGCTGGGCACGCGACGATCGCGATAGTGCATTGGTGCCCACCATGGGACGCCTGCAGCGCGCCAATGTCGAGTGGGGCGTCGGCGGTGATCTGAAATATGTCAAGACGAGTTACCAAGCCCAGCAGTACTTCCCACTGAACAAGCAGTACACGCTCGCGCTCAACGGTGAGCTGGGGTACGGCAAGGCGCTCGACAATTCGACCTACCCGATCTTCAAGAACTTCTATGCCGGTGGTTTGGGGTCGATTCGCGGTTTCGAACAGAATTCGCTGGGCCCGCGCGACTCCGTCACGCAAGCTGCGCTGGGTGGTACGCGCAAGGCCATCTTCAACGTCGAACTGAGTACTCCGTTCCCCGGTGCAGGCAACGACAGGACGCTTCGGCTCTACGGATTTTTCGACGTCGGCAATGTGTTCACCGAGCGCTCGACGCAGTCGGATGCGCAGTGGAAGGCGCAGCAGAGGCTTCGCGCTTCGCTCGGTGTCGGCATCAGTTGGGTCTCGCCGCTGGGCCCTCTGCGCGTCGCCATCGCAAAACCCGTTCGCTCACAAAAAGAAGACGATTTGTCCGACCCGGCTCATCCTATCTACAAGGACAGAGTCCAGAGTTTCCAATTCCAGATCGGTACTTCGTTTTAATGATTCATATGTTTCGCATTGCAGGCTCGTTGCTGATACCCTTTTTCGCTGTCGTTTCCGCGCCTGCACAAGCCCAGACGCAGGAGGCCTTCAGGATCGGTTTCGTCAATCCGGACCGCGTGCTTCGCGAAGCGCAGCCAGCCAAAGCTGCACAGGCAAAACTCGAATCAGAGTTTTTGAAGCGTGAGAAAGATGTCGCGGCTCTGGGCGAAACAGTGAAGGTGGCTTCGGAAAAATTCGAGCGCGAAGCGCCGACATTGTCCGAAAGCCAACGTGCGACGCGCCAGCGCGCACTGGTCGACCAGGATCGCGAATTTCAGCGCAAGCGCCGCGAATTCCAGGAGGACCTGAACGCGCGGAAAAACGAGGAATTGCAGCAGGTCTACGACCGTGCCAACCGCGTGGTCAAACAGGTGGCTGAAGCTGAAAAATACGATGCGATCCTGCAAGAGGCGATCTATATCAATCCTAAGCACGACATCACCGACAAGGTGATCAAGGCGCTCAACAGTTCCGCGCCTGCTGCAACTGCCAAATAGCGGCAGGCTGGCGATTTTCGTTCCAGCGTGGCCCTGACGCTCAAAGCCATCGTCGATGCACTCGGCGGTGAACTCCACGGTTCGGGCGATATTTCCATCGAGCGTTTGTCACCGCTCCAGTCGTCGACACCGGCGGCACTGAGCTTTCTAAGTCATTCCAAGTATCGCAAAGAACTCGCAGTTTCAAGAGCGGCCTGCGTGATCGTATCGCCTTCGATGCAGGAGGCGGCAGTGGCAAGAGGCGCCTGCATCGTCACGCCGGACCCATACCTTTATTTCGCGCACCTGACGCAGCTTTGGAAGCGCGTGCATGCGCGAACGTCACCACCCAGAATCCATCCCAGTGCGGTGATCGACGCGGATGCCCATGTGGATGCGACGGCACACATCGGTGCGCTGTGCGTGGTCGAGCGGGGCGCTTGTGTCGGACCCGGTACCGTGCTCAAGTCGCGTGTCACGATCAGCGAAGATTGCGTTGTTGGCGCACGCTGCCTGCTGCATCCGGGCGTGGTGATCGGCGCCGACGGCTTCGGTTTCGCGCCGTCGCAGGGCACATGGGTCAAGATCGAGCAACTGGGTGCGGTCAGGATCGGTGACGATGTCGAGATCGGAGCCAACACGTGCATCGACCGGGGCGCTCTCGAAGACACCGTGATCGCGGACGGCGTGAAGCTCGACAACCTGATCCAGATAGGCCACAACGTGCGAATCGGCAAGCACACCGCCATGGCGGGCTGCGTGGGCATTGCGGGAAGCGCGGTGATTGGTGCGCATTGCACGGTCGGCGGCGGTGCGATCGTACTGGGGCATTTGACGCTGGCCGATGGCGTGCACATCTCGGCGGCCACGATCGTGACCCGCTCGATCCGGAAGCCTGGTCAGTACACAGGCATGTTTCCCATCGACGACAATGCCGCCTGGGAAAAGAACGCTGCCACGCTCAAGCAATTGCACAGTATGCGCGACCGGCTCAAGGCACTCGAAAAAAAAGACGATGCAGGATAGAAAAAAAATGACGACGCTCGATATTCACCAGATCCTCAAGCTCCTTCCGCACCGCTATCCTTTCCTGCTCGTCGATCGTGTGCTCGAGATGGAAAAAGGAAAACGAATCAAGGCGTTGAAGAACGTCACGATGAACGAGCCGTTCTTCAACGGTCATTTTCCGCACCGCCCGGTCATGCCGGGCGTGCTGATGCTCGAAGCCATGGCGCAGGCCGCCGCGCTGTTGTCGTTCCATTCGCTGGACATCGTGCCGGACGACAACACGGTCTACTACTTCGCTGCCATCGACGGTGCCCGCTTCAAGCGGCCGGTCGAGCCGGGCGATCAGCTCACGCTGGAAGTCCAGATCGACCGGATGAAGGCCGGTATCTCCAAGTTCAAGGGCCGCGCGCTGGTCGGCGCGGAACTCGCGTGCGAGGCGACGTTGATGTGCGCAATGCGTCAGATCAACTGACTGCCCGAGACGCATGACCCGGATTCATCCGACCGCGATCGTCGATCCGCAGGCGCAGCTCGATGTGTCGGTGACCGTGGGGCCGTATTCGGTGATCGGTGCGCATGTGAAGGTCGCGGCAGGCACGACGATCGGTCCGCATTGCGTGATCGAAGGTCGCACGACGATCGGAAGCGACAACAAGTTGTTCCAGTTCTCCTCGATCGGCGCGGTGCCGCAGGACAGGAAATACGCGGGCGAGGCGACCGAATTGATTATCGGCGACCGCAACACCATCCGGGAGTTCTGCACGTTCAACCTGGGCGTTTTCGGGGCCGGCGGCGTGACGCGCGTTGGCGACGACAATTGGATCATGGCGTACACGCACATTGCCCACGATTGTCGCGTCGGCAACCACACGACACTCGCCAACAACACGACGCTGGCCGGCCACGTCGAACTCGGCGACTGGGTGCTGATCGGCGGGCTCACGGGCATTCATCAATTCGTGAAGATCGGGGCGCACGCGATGGTCGGTTTCGCGAGCGCCGTGTCGCAGGACGTGCCGCCGTTCATGCTGGTCGACGGCAACCCCTTGCAGGTTCGCGGTTTTCATCAGGTGGGTTTGCGGCGTCGCGGGTTTTCGCCGGAGCGTGTCTCCGCCGTGAAGCAGATGCATAAGATCCTGTACCGGCAGGGCCTCACGCTGAAAGATGCGCGCACCGAGATCGCAGCGATGGCATCGGACTACCCGGACGCGGCTGAAGATATTGCATCGATGGGCGCATTCCTCGACAGCAGCACCCGCGGTATCGCGCGCTGAAGCGGTGGTGTCGATGAACGAACAGCAGCGCTTCGCGCTGGTTGCCGGGGAGCCTTCGGGCGATCTGCTCGCCGGCTTGCTGCTCGACGGCCTGAACGCGCGCTGGCCCGGTGCGAGAGGCGCCGGCATCGGCGGTCCGCAGATGCTCGCGCGGGGCTTCGACAGCTGGTGGCCGCAGGAGAAACTGGCCGTGCGCGGCTACGTCGAAGTGCTGCGCCACTACGCCGAAATTTCGAGTATCCGGCGCAAACTCAAGGCGCGGCTGCTGCGCGAATGGCCCGACCTCTTTATCGGCGTGGACGCGCCAGACTTCAATCTCGAGCTTGAAGCGGGTCTGCGCAGCCGCGGCATGAAAACGGTGCATTTCGTCTGCCCGTCGATCTGGGCCTGGCGTGCCGATCGCATCGAGAAAATCCGCGCCGCAGCGGACCACGTGCTGTGCATTTTCCCGTTCGAGCCCGCGCTGCTCGCCGAGCATGGCGTGGCCGGCACTTATGTCGGTCATCCGGTTGCCGATGTCATCGCACGGGAGCCTGACAGGGCGGCCGCCCGTGCGGTGCTCGGATTGCCTCTCGACGCACCGGTGGTCGCCTTGTTGCCCGGCAGCCGACGTTCGGAGGTGCGCGCGCTGGCGACCCGTTTTTTCGCCGCCGCGGCGCTGATGCGCAAACAGATGCCCAACCTCCGCTTCGTGACGCCGGTGGTTCCCGGTCTGCGCGCCGAGATCGCAGCGTTGCTGCAAGCGAGCGAAGTGGCCGGTCATGTCGACCTCGTCGACGGGCGTTCCCACACGGTGCTGGCCGCCTGCGACACCACGCTGATCGCGAGCGGCACGGCGACGCTCGAAGCGGCGCTGTTCAAACGGCCGATGGTGATTGCGTACAGCATGAACCGCGTGTCCTGGCACCTCATGCAACGTCAGCAACTGCAGCCCTGGGTCGGTCTGCCGAACATCCTGTGCCGCGAGTTCGTGGTGCCCGAGCTGCTGCAGGAGGCCGCGACCCCCGCGGCGCTGGCCGAGGCTACGCTGGCCTGGTTCAGCGCGCCGGAAAAAGTCGCCACGCTGCAACAACGTTTTACATTGCTGCATGCCGAACTCCAGCGCGACACGCCGACACTCTGCGCCGATGCGATCCAGAAAGTTCTTGAGGGCTGAGCAGGCGGCCCTGGTGTGGGATGCGCCGGGTCTGCTCGCGGGCGTGGACGAAGCGGGCAGGGGGCCGCTTGCCGGTCCGGTGGTGGCTGCCGCGGTGATCCTTGACGAACGCCGCCCGATCCGCGGACTGGCCGATTCCAAGACCCTCACCGCACTGCAGCGAGAGCGCCTCAACGAGCGCATTCTCGAGCGTGCGCTGTGCTGCTCGATCGCCCAGGCCACGGTCGAGGAGATCGACACGCACAACATCCTTCAGGCCACCATGATCGCGATGCGACGTGCCGTGGAAGGTCTTCGGCTGAAACCGGCCAAGGTGCTGGTCGACGGCAACCGGCTGCCGACGCTGGACGTGCTGGCCGAAGCGGTCGTGCGGGGCGACTCGCGCGTGAAGGCGATCTCCGCCGCCTCGATCATCGCAAAGGTGCACCGGGACCGGCTCTGCCAAGCGCTGCACGACGAATTCCCGCAGTACGGTTTCGCCGGCCATAAAGGCTACGGCACGCGCGAACATCTCGACGCCTTGCTCAAGCACGGGGCCTGCTATCACCACAGGCGCACTTTCAGCCCGGTCGCTGCGGCATTGACGCGCATGGCGGGGCAGACGGCATCGGTGAAGGCGCCGCACCCGCTCGGCGCGGCCGGTGTCGCACGGGTCGACGGCGGCGGCGAGTGCTATCAGGTCGTGGTGCAATCGTGAAAAGGCATCGACCCCGGCAATGAGCATTCCAGAACCCACCGTCATCAGCTCGCGGGACAACCCGCTGCTCAAGGACCTGCGCAAGCTGGCGCAGGATCCGGGTGCCTACCGCAAGCTCGGGCGTATCTGGCTCGAAGGCGACCACCTGTGCCGTGCCGCCATGGCGCGCGCCGTGCGTCCGGCGATGGCGGTCTTTTGCGAATCCTTCTGGTCCTCGTCGCGGTTCGAATGGGTCGAGGCGGCGCAGGCGGCGGACAAGACCGTGATCGTGGCCGACGCGCTCTTGGCTGGCATCAGCGGGCTCGAATCCCCGGCGCCGATGGGCTTCGTGCTGCACCTGCCGATGCGTCCCGAACTCGTTCCAGACACGGCGACCGTCGTGCTCGACCGCCTGCAGGACGCCGGCAACGTCGGCTCGATCCTGCGAAGCGCGGCGGCCTTCGGTTTCACGCAGGTGGTAGCGCTCAAGGGCACGGCGGCGTTGTGGGCGCCGAAGGTGCTGCGTGCCGGAATGGGTGCGCATTTCGGGCTGGGGTTGATCGAAGGCGTCGAACTCGACGCGCTTGACGCTCTCCTGGTGCCGATGATCGCCACGAGTTCGCATCAGGGCGACTGGCTTCACCGCGCCGCGTTGCCGCATCCGTGTGCGTGGCTGATGGGTCACGAAGGGCAGGGCGTCTCGGCCGCGCTCGAAGCGCGCGCCGGGCTCCGGATCCGCATCGCGCAGCCGGGTGGAGAAGAGTCGCTGAACGTCGCGGCGGCGGCTGCAATTTGCCTGCATGCGAGCGCCGCATCGGTAGAAACGTGAATAACGGCCGGTTATACTGAGCGGCTTTCCCGCTCATATCCGCCCACGGCGC
The DNA here is from genome assembly GCA_050954325.1 of Janthinobacterium lividum. Taxonomy (GTDB): domain Bacteria; phylum Pseudomonadota; class Gammaproteobacteria; order Burkholderiales; family Burkholderiaceae_C; genus Variovorax. The sequence continues at coordinate 577,279 of JBPBPG010000002.1, forward strand.
ACGCAAGCCAACTTTTCGACGAAAGCCGCATCCTTCCGGAGCCATGCCCCGGGAAACTTGGTTCGCTTTGGGCGTCATCCTTCCGGAGAACCCAGTGCTTTTGTCTCTCAAGGGATCCTTCCCGCCCGCCATCCTGGCGCTCGCAGACGGCACGGTCTTTCTCGGCTACTCGATTGGAGCCACCGGCTCCACGGCCGGCGAAACGGTGTTCAACACATCGATGACCGGCTACCAGGAAATCCTCACCGATCCGAGCTATTGCCAGCAGATCGTGACGCTCACGTATCCGCACATCGGCAACTACGGCGTCAACGGGGAAGACACCGAGGCCGACAAGATCCACGCCGCGGGCCTGATCATCAAGGATCTGCCGCTCGTCGCCTCCAACTTCCGCAAGACGGCGACGCTCAGCGAATATCTGGTGCGCAACGGCACCGTCGCGATCGCCGACATCGACACCCGCAAGCTTACCCGCCACCTGCGCGAGAACGGTGCGCAGAACGGTGCGATCGTCGGCTTGGCCGAGGGCGAGAGCGTGACGCAGGAACGTATCGACGAAGCCGTCGCCGCCGCGAAGGCCGCGCCCGACATGACCGGGCTCGACCTCGCGAAAACCGTGTCGGTCAAGAAGACCTACGAATGGACGCAGACCGAGTGGAAGCTCGTGAACCTGAACGGCAAGCCGGGTTTCGGCGTGCAGATCACGCCGCAATTCCATGTCGTCGCCTTCGATTACGGCGTCAAGAAGAACATCCTGCGGATGATCGCGCAGCGCGGCGCGCGAATCACCGTTGTGCCGGCGCAGACGCCAGCGGCCGACGTCCTCAAGCTGAAGCCGGACGGCATTTTCCTGGCCAACGGACCGGGCGATCCGCAACCTTGCGACTACGCGATCGCGGCGATCAAGGAACTGATCGAGACCGGCATCCCGACCTTCGGCATCTGCCTGGGTCACCAGCTCATGGCGTTGGCACTCGGTGCCAAGACCTACAAGATGAAGTTCGGCCACCACGGTGCGAACCATCCGGTCAAGGACCTCGACGACGGCCGCGTGAGCATCACGAGCCAGAACCACGGCTTCGCGGTCGACGAGAAATCGCTGCCCTCGACGCTGCGCGCCACCCACATCAGCCTGTTCGACAACACGCTGCAGGGCCTGGCCCACACGTCCAAGCCGGCGTTCTGCTTCCAGGGACACCCCGAAGCCTCGCCGGGGCCGCACGACATCGGCTACCTTTTCGACCGCTTCACGGCGCTCATGGAAACGCACCAAGCAGGGAAGAAGAATGCCTAAGCGCACAGACCTCAAGAGCATCCTCATCATCGGCGCGGGCCCGATCATCATCGGCCAGGCGTGCGAGTTCGACTACTCCGGCGTGCAGGCCTGCAAGGCGTTGCGCGAAGAGGGCTACAAGGTCATTCTGATCAACAGCAATCCCGCGACGATCATGACCGACCCGGCCACGGCCGACGTCACCTACATCGAGCCGATCACCTGGCAGACGGTCGAGAAGATCATCGCCAAGGAGCGCCCCGACGCGATCCTGCCGACGATGGGCGGCCAGACCGCGCTGAACTGCGCGCTCGACCTCTGGCACCACAAGGTGCTCGACAAGTACACCGGCGGCGCGACGGGCAAGCCGATCGAGCTGATCGGCGCGACGCCCGAGGCCATCGACAAGGCCGAGGACCGGCTGAAGTTCAAGGACGCGATGACCAAGATCGGCCTGGGCTCGGCGCGCTCGGGCATCGCGCATTCGATGGAAGAAGCCTGGGCGGTGCAGAAGCTCATGGGTTTCCCGACCGTGATCCGCCCGAGCTTCACGCTCGGCGGCACCGGCGGCGGCATCGCCTACAACCCGGAAGAATTCGAAACCATCTGCAAGCGCGGCCTGGAAGCCTCGCCGACCAACGAGCTGCTGATCGAGGAATCGCTGCTCGGCTGGAAAGAGTACGAGATGGAAGTGGTCCGGGACAAGGCGGACAACTGCATCATCGTCTGCTCGATCGAGAACCTGGACCCGATGGGCGTTCACACCGGCGACTCGATCACGGTCGCGCCGGCGCAGACGCTCAGCGACAAGGAATACCAGATCCTGCGCAACGCCTCGCTGGCCGTGCTGCGCGAGATCGGCGTCGACACCGGCGGCTCGAACGTGCAGTTCTCGATCAATCCGAAGGACGGCCGCATGGTCGTCATCGAGATGAATCCGCGCGTGTCGCGCTCCTCGGCGCTGGCGTCGAAGGCGACCGGCTTCCCGATCGCCAAGGTCGCGGCCAAGCTGGCCATCGGCTACACGCTCGACGAACTGCGCAACGAGATCACCGGCGGCGCGACGCCGGCTTCGTTCGAGCCGTCGATCGACTACGTGGTGACCAAGATCCCGCGTTTCGCCTTCGAGAAATTTCCTCAGGCCGATTCGCGCCTGACGACGCAGATGAAGTCGGTGGGCGAGGTGATGGCGATGGGCCGCACCTTCCAGGAATCTTTCCAGAAGGCGCTGCGCGGGCTCGAAGTCGGCGTCGACGGCCTGAACGAGAAGACGCAGGACCGCGAAGTGCTCGAAAAGGAACTGGGCGAACCCGGTCCGGAGCGCATCTGGTACGTCGGCGACGCGTTCGCGATGGGTCTGAGCGTGGACGAGGTGTTCGCGCTGACCAAGATCGATCCGTGGTTCCTGGTGCAGATCGAGGAGATCGTGAAGATCGAGCTCGAACTGGAAACCAAGTCGCTCGACGAGATCGACAAGGACACCTTGCTGGCGCTGAAGAAGAAGGGCTTCTCCGACCGCCGCCTGGCCTTCCACCTGAAGACCACCGACACCGCCATCCGCGAGAAGCGCCGCGCGCTGGGCGTGCGCCCGGTCTACAAGCGCGTCGACACCTGCGCGGCGGAGTTCTCGACCAACACCGCCTACATGTACTCGACCTACGAGGACGAGTGCGAGGCTGCACCCACCGACAAGAAGAAGATCATGGTGCTCGGCGGCGGACCGAACCGCATCGGCCAGGGCATCGAGTTCGACTATTGCTGCGTGCACGCCGCGCTGGCAATGCGCGAGGACGGCTACGAGACCATCATGGTCAACTGCAATCCCGAGACCGTCTCGACCGACTACGACACTTCCGACCGTTTGTACTTCGAGCCGCTGACGCTCGAAGACGTGCTGGAGATCGTCGACAAGGAGAAGCCGCTCGGCGTGATCGTCCAGTACGGTGGCCAGACGCCGTTGAAGCTCGCGCTCGACCTCGAGGCCAACGGCGTGCCGATCATCGGCACCTCGCCGGACATGATCGACGCTGCGGAAGACCGCGAACGCTTCCAGCAGCTGCTGCACACGCTCGGCTTGCGCCAGCCGCCGAACGCGACGGCGCGTGCCGAACCCGAAGCGCTCGAAAAAGCCGCCGCGCTCGGCTATCCGCTGGTGGTGCGCCCGAGCTACGTGCTCGGCGGCCGCGCGATGGAAATCGTCCACGAGCAGCGCGACCTCGAACGCTACATGCGCGAAGCGGTCAAAGTCAGCAACGACTCGCCGGTGCTGCTCGACCGCTTCCTGAACGACGCGGTCGAGTGCGACGTCGACTGCATCCGCGATGCCGAGGGCGGCACGCTGATCGGTGGTGTGATGGAGCACATCGAACAGGCCGGCGTTCATTCCGGAGACTCGGCCTGCTCGCTGCCGCCGTACTCGCTGTCGGGCGAGACCATCACCGAACTCAAGCGCCAGAGCGCCGCGATGGCCGAGGCGCTGAACGTGGTCGGCCTGATGAACGTGCAATTCGCGATCCAGCAGAAGGACGGCGAGGACGTCATCTACGTGCTCGAAGTGAACCCGCGGGCTTCGCGCACCGTGCCCTACGTGAGCAAGGCGACCGGGATCCAGCTGGCCAAGGTCGCGGCGCGCTGCATGGCGGGCCAGTCGCTGGCGTCGCAGGGCATGACGGAGGAAGTCACGCCGCCGTACTTCAGCGTCAAGGAGGCCGTGTTCCCATTCGTGAAGTTTCCGGGCGTGGACACCATCCTCGGTCCGGAGATGAAGTCGACCGGCGAAGTCATGGGCGTGGGCAAGACCTTCGGCGAAGCGTTCGTCAAGTCGCAGCTGGGCGCCGGTACGGTGTTGCCGAAGTCGGGCAAGGTGTTCATTTCGGTGAAGAACAACGACAAGGCACGCGCCGTCGAAGTCGCGCGCGGCCTGTCCCGGCTCGGTTTCGAACTGATCGCCACCAAAGGCACGCTGGCTGCGATGACCGCGGCGGGCATCGCCTGCAAGCCGGTCAACAAGGTCACCGAAGGCCGTCCGCACATCGTCGACATGATCAAGAACAAGGAAATCGCGCTGGTGATCAACACCGTCGAGGAGCGCCGCAATGCGATCACCGATTCGCGCCAGATCCGCACCTCGGCGCTGGCCGCGCGCGTGACGACCTATACGACCATCTTCGGCGCCGAAGCGGCCGTCGAAGGCATGCAGCACATGGACGAACTCGGCGTGATCTCGGTGCAGGAAATGCACGCGCGGCTCGCCGAACAGGCGGCGAAGGCCTGAGTGGATTCGCAGCTGGTCGAGCTCGGCCTTTCCGACTGGAACGGCGCGACGCCCAACCGTGACTGGATCGTGGCGCTCGAGGCCGGCAAGGTGCTGTTCTTTCCGAAGCTGGCTTTCGTGATCCGGCCGCAGGAAGCGCGTCTGCTGACGCCGTCCGTGCTGGCACCCGACGTGCGCAACATCAGCCTCGATGCCGCAGGCCGGCTCAAGGGCGCGATCGGCGACGCCGGCCTGCAGCGCGATGTCGCGGCGATGGTGGGACGCTTTCGTCTCCAAGCGCAGGCGCTCGTCCACGGGCTTTTGCCCGAATACGTGCCGGCGCTGCGCATGGCACCGACCAGCTTCCGCCCGGTTCAGGTCGAGACGCGCGTGCAATCCTGGCGCGCCGACGACAAGCGCATGCACATCGATGCATTCCCGTCACGGCCGAACTACGGCGAACGCATCCTGCGCGTGTTCACCAATGTCAATCCCGCTGGCATGCCGCGCGTCTGGCGCGTCGGCGAGCCCTTCGACGCGGTCGCTGCACGCTATCTGCCGCACACGAAGCCCTACGTGCGCTGGCAGGCGCGCCTGCTGCGCGCGTCGCGCGCGACCAAGTCGCTGCGCAGCGAATACGACCATCTGATGCTGCAGCTGCACGACGCGATGAAGTCGGATGCCGACTACCAGAAAAACGGCCCGCAGCAGACGGTGGAGTTTCCGCCGGGCTCGGTCTGGGTCTGCTTCTCCGACCAGACGCCGCACGCGGTCATGTCGGGCCAGTACATGCTCGAGCAGACGCTCCATCTGCCCGCGGCCAGGCAATACAATCCCGACTCGAGCCCGCTCGCCATCCTGAGCCGGCTGACCGGACGAACGCTCGTCTGAGTCTTCCCAACCATGCACCGCCGAACGGCAGCGTTCGGCGGTTTCGTTTTATGGAGAAACAAGAACATGGCAAGCACCATTCCCGTCACCAAGCGCGGCGCAGAAAAGCTGCGTGAAGAGCTGCACCGGCTCAAGACCGTGGACCGTCCCTGGGTCATCAACGCGATCTCCGAGGCGCGCGCCCAGGGCGACCTGAGCGAGAACGCCGAATACGAAGTCGCGAAGGACCGCCAGGGCTTCATCGAAGGTCGTATCCAGGAAGTCGAAGGCAAGTTGTCGGCCGCGCAGATCATCGACCCTTCGGAACTCGATGCCGGCGGCAAGATCGTCTTCGGCACGACCGTCGACCTCGAGGACGAGGACAGCGGTGACAAGGTCACCTACCAGATCGTCGGCGAGGACGAAGCCGACATCAAGGTCGGACGTGTCAACATCTCCAGCCCGATCGCGCGCGCGCTGATCGGCAAGGAAGAGGGCGACACGGCAGAAGTGCAGGCACCGGGCGGCCTGAAGCGCTACGAGATCGTGGCCGTGCGCTACGTCGCCTGAGAGTGGGATGAGTTCGCGATGAGCCATGTCAAGGATCGCATGGCGCTGATGCTTGCTGCCTCGTGGTGGGGGAGCCTGACGACGGTCGGATTCCTGGTCGTGCCGATGCTGTTCGCACGACTCGGCAATCCTGCGGTCGCGGGCAATTTCGCGGGTCAGCTGTTCGCGGCGCAGACGTGGATCGCGATCGGCTGTGGGCTGGTGCTCATCATCTATTTTCGGACCAAGGGCGACGCGGGTTTCACCAGGCCGGTGCTCGCTGGCCTTTTTCTCGTGCTCGTCGCGCTGTTGCTGGCACTGCTCCAGCAGTACGCGGTTGCACCGCACATCCTGGCGCGGGACAACCTGAAGTTGTGGCATCCGGTCGCCAGCGGTATGTACTTGGTGCAGTGGGCTTGCGTAGGCGTGCTGCTGTGGCGCATGGCGCGGCCGGCAGCCTGAATTTTTCCGGCCCGGCGCCGAAAACTCAGGCAGTCCAGAACCGTGAAATCCAGCGCGCCGGGTGAATGAAACGGAATGCGCGGTTGCGTCGTCCTGCCAGCGCGTCGGGCGGATTGCATTCGCCGTGGAACACGACGATGCGCGCGCCGTCGGGTACGAAGGGCTCGCGCCAGTAGTTGGTCGGCCACATCGGGATGCCGTGGTACTTGAAGCTCGGGCACCACGCGTCCGGCCAGTAGTCGAGCTTTTCCTGCCGGTGCAGGAAATCCGAGAGATAGGCCTGCTCGTTGCGAAAATCCCGCTGCACTTGGTCCATGTTCGCACGAAAGTGCGCCAGCACGTCGGCATGCATTCCGAGTTCGAACCGGTAAACCGACGAATTTCCGGTGATGCGCTCTCGTCGCCACGGCCGCGCGTAGTCGTGAATGATCAGGAAATCGCCCGGTCGCGTGAAAAATGCATCCAGACTGCCGACGATCACCACGTCGAGGTCGACGAACAGCGCCGTGCCGCGCAGGCCGTGGAGGTCACGCTCGAAAGTCGTCAGCTTCTTCCAGGCCCGGTCGACTTTGCCCGGCGCGATATGGAGGTCGAGCGCCGGGATCGGCAGGCACTGCACTTCGCTGCGAATTCCGCGGCGGTCGTCGGTGAGGCAGACGAAATTGAAACTGCCGCTCAGATTTCGCCTGGCCATCGCATAGAGACGGTTGACGTATTCGGGCCCGTACTTCGTTCCCCACTTCATGCAGAGCACGTGCCGTTGCGGCTTTTCAGCCTGCGCAGTCGGCATCTTCAGTCGGCCTGGTTTCGCTTTTTCGCAGACAGCGGGCGTTTCGGCTTGGCACGCTTTATGGAACCACCCGGCGTCAGGCGCTGGTTGCCCAGGACGCGCAGCGTCTTGATCTCGGGGCGCTGGCCACCGCGCTTGCTGTACTTGAGCACCTTGATGTCGCGCGGACCGGGCATGCGGTCTTCGTCGACCACGCGTTCCTTCTCGACCTTCGGGCGCCACAGCACCAGCAGCTTGCCGATGTGCTGGATCGGCGCGGCATCGAGTTCGTCGGCAAGCGTCCGCAGCATGGCTTCGCGCGCGAGCCGGTCGTCGGAGAACACGCGGACCTTGATCAGGCCGTGAGCCTTGAGCGCGGATTCGGCCTCTTTCTTCACAGCCGGGGTGAGTCCGTCGCCGCCGACCATGACGATCGGGTCGAGGTGATGGGCGTCGGCGCGATGCGCCTTGCGCTGCGCGGGGGTAAGTTGAATGGCTGGCATCGCCGTATTATCGAGGCGAATGAAAGTCAAGACCCAAAGCAAGAAGGTGAACAAGGCGTGGTTGAACGACCATGTGAACGACCCGTGGGTCAAGATGGCGGCGCGGGAAGGCTATCGCGCACGCGCTGCCTACAAGCTCAAGGAGATCGACGAGGCGTTCGGATTGATCAAGCCGGGCCATCTGGTGGTCGACCTGGGCTCGACGCCCGGTGCCTGGAGTCAGTACATCCGTCGTCGTATGTCCCCGGACGGCGCGGCGGCGGGGACGCTCGACGGCACCATCATCGCGCTGGACCTGCTGCCGATGGATCCGGTCGAAGGCGTGCTGTTCCTGCAAGGCGATTTTCGCGAGCCGGACATGCTGGCACGCCTCACCGACGCGATGGGCGGGCGCAAGGCCGACATCGTGGTGTCCGACATGGCGCCGAACATTTCCGGCATCCATTCGGCCGATGCGGCACGCATCGCGCATCTGGTGGAGTTGGCCATCGACTTCGCCCGGAACCACATGAAGCCGGAAGGTGCCTTGGTCACCAAGCTTTTCCACGGTGGTGCCTATGCCGATTTGACCGCCCTGTTCAAGGCGAATTTCCGCATGGTCAAGCCTCACAAGCCGAAGTCGTCGCGCGACAAATCGGCGGAGACTTTCATGGTCGGGATGGGGCTGAAGGTCGTTTCCTAGCCCAAACCCGTGCCTGGCCTGAGGCTGCTCGGTAGAATCGAGCGAGTTTCGCAGCTTGAAAAGCCTAAAATGGACGTCAATTGCATGATCTCGGTACGTTTTCACTTTCGTGTCACGTGCTTTTGACTGGAGCTCCGTTTGAACAATCAGTGGTTTTCTAAAGTTGCCGTTTGGCTCGTCATCGCGATGGTGTTGTTCACTGTGTTCAAGCAGTTCGACACCCGCAGTGCCGCCGGCTCCGGCGCCGTCGGCTATTCCGATTTTCTGGAGGAAGTCCGCGGCAACCGCATCAAGAGTGCAACGATCCAGGAAGGCCAGGGCGGCAGCGAGATCGTCGCAATCACCAACGACGACCGCCGTATCCGCACCACCGCCACCTACCTCGACCGTGGTCTGGTCGGCGACCTGATCGCCAACAACGTCAAGTTCGACGTCAAGCCACGCGAGGAAGGGTCGCTCCTGATGACGCTGCTGGTCAGCTGGGGGCCGATGCTGCTCTTGATCGGCGTCTGGGTGTACTTCATGCGGCAGATGCAGGGGGGCGGCAAGGGCGGTGCTTTCAGCTTCGGCAAGAGCAAGGCGCGCATGCTCGACGAAAATACCAACTCCGTCACTTTCGCCGACGTCGCCGGTTGCGACGAGGCCAAGGAAGAAGTCAAGGAAGTCGTCGATTTCCTGAAGGACCCGGCCCGGTTCCAGAAGCTGGGCGGTCGCATTCCGCGCGGTCTGTTGCTGGTCGGTCCTCCCGGCACCGGCAAGACCTTGCTGGCCAAGTCGATCGCCGGTGAAGCGAAGGTGCCTTTCTTCTCGATCTCGGGTTCCGATTTCGTCGAAATGTTCGTCGGCGTCGGCGCGGCCCGCGTGCGCGACATGTTCGAGAATGCCAAGAAGAACGCGCCCTGCATCATCTTCATCGACGAAATCGATGCGGTCGGTCGTCAGCGCGGTGCCGGCCTCGGCGGCGGCAACGACGAGCGCGAGCAGACGCTCAACCAGATGCTGGTCGAGATGGACGGCTTCGAGACCAACCTCGGCGTGATCGTGGTCGCCGCCACCAACCGCCCGGACATCCTCGACGCGGCTCTGTTGCGCCCGGGTCGTTTCGACCGCCAGGTCTACGTCACGCTGCCGGACATCCGCGGCCGCGAGCAGATCCTGAACGTGCACATGCGCAAGGTGCCGCTCGGCCAGGACGTGAACCCGAGCGTGATCGCTCGCGGCACGCCCGGCATGTCGGGTGCCGACCTCGCCAATCTGTGCAACGAAGCCGCGCTGATGGCGGCACGCCGCAACGCGCGCGTCGTCGAGATGCAGGACTTCGAAAAGGCCAAGGACAAGATCTTCATGGGTCCGGAGCGCAAGAGCATGGTCATGCCCGAGGAAGAGCGCCGCAACACGGCCTATCACGAGTCCGGTCATGCATTGCTCGGCAAGCTGTTGCCCAAGTGCGACCCGGTGCACAAAGTGACGATCATTCCTCGCGGCCGCGCATTGGGCGTGACGATGAGCCTGCCTGCGCAGGACCGCTACAGCTACGACCGTGACTACATGCTCAACCAGATCAGCATGCTGTTCGGCGGTCGCATCGCCGAAGAGGTGTTCATGCACCAGATGACCACTGGCGCCAGCAACGACTTCGAGCGTGCGACGCAGATCGCCCGCGACATGGTGACGCGTTATGGCATGACCGAGTCGCTCGGCCCGATGGTTTATGCGGAGAACGAAGGTGAAGTGTTTTTGGGCCGCTCCGTGACCAAGACCACCAACATGAGCGAGCAGACCATGGAAAAGGTCGATTCCGAAGTGCGCCGCATCATCGACGAGCAGTACGCACTGGCGCGTCGTCTGATCGAAGACAACAGCGACAAGATGCACGCGATGGCCAAGGCCTTGCTCGAGTGGGAAACCATCGACACCGAGCAGCTCGACGACATCATGGCTGGCCGCGCACCACGTCCGCCGAAGGACTGGACGCCCCGCATTCCGCCGTCGAACAGCGGTGGCGGCAACGGCGGCACGCCGGTGGTCAATACCGACCCGTCGCCCACCGCGGCGTGAGCGAAGGGACGACCCGGCCCATGGCGGGTTCCGGATCCATGAAAGACGGGGCCTCGGGCCCCGTTTTTCCATTGCAGGCGACGATCTGGCGCACGACGCGTTTCGTCATCGACCTGACGCGACCGCGTGTGATGGGCATCGTCAACATCACGCCAGATTCCTTCTCGGACGGTGGTGCGCATGCGTCGACACGCAGTGCGTTGCGGCATTGCGAGCAACTGATCGCCGACGGTGCCGATCTTCTCGACATCGGTGGCGAGTCGACCCGTCCCGGCAGCCCTGCGGTGCCGCTGGACGAAGAGCTGGCTCGCGTGCTGCCCGTCGTGCGTGACGCGGTGTCGCTGGGTGTTCCGATCTCGGTCGACACGTACAAGCCCGAAGTCATGCGCGCCGTGCTGGACCTCGGGACCGACATCGTCAACGACATCTGGGCATTGCGTCGGCCGGACGCGCGCGACGTCGTGGCACGGCATGCGTCGTGCGGCGTCTGCCTGATGCACATGCATCGCGATCCGCAGACGATGCAGGTCGTGCCGATGGATGGAGATGTGGTGCCGGCCGTCGGCAGGTTTCTCTCGGAGGCCGCCCAGGCATTGCGCGTGCTCGGCGTCGACGCGGCGCGCATCGCGATCGATCCGGGCATCGGCTTCGGCAAGACGGTGGCGCAGAATTTCGCCTTGCTTGCGCGACAGCGGGCGCTTGTCGATGTCGGCTATCCACTGCTTGCCGGCTGGTCGCGCAAGTCGTCGCTCGGTGCCGTCAGCGGCATCGATAACGCTGCGGAAAGGATGGTGCCCAGCGTCGCTGCAGCATTGCTGGCCGTCGAACACGGCGCAGCCATCGTGCGAGTACACGATGTCCGGGACACCGTGGCGGCCTTGGCTGTCTGGCATGCCATGCGTTGCGAATCCACAGAAAAACAGGAGCAGGAGTTTTCATGACACGCCAGTATTTCGGCACCGACGGCATTCGTGGCACCGTGGGCCAGCCGCCGATCACACCGGACTTCGTGCTGCGGCTCGCGCATGCGGTCGGCCGGGTGCTCAAGCGCACCGAGGAGCGCCCGACGGTGCTGATCGGCAAGGACACGCGGATCTCCGGCTACATGCTCGAATCGGCACTGGAATCGGGCTTCAATTCGGCCGGGGTGAACGTCGTGCTGCTCGGTCCGCTGCCCACTCCCGGCGTGGCCTATCTCACGCGTGCGCAAAGGGCGAGCCTGGGCGTGGTCATCAGTGCGAGCCACAACCCGTTTCCCGACAACGGCATCAAGTTCTTCAGCGCGCAGGGCACGAAGCTCGACGACGAGTGGGAGATCGCGGTCGAGTCCGCGCTTCAGGAAGCGCCGACGTGGGCCGATTCTGCGCAGCTGGGCAAGTCGCGCCGGCTCAACGACGCGGCCGGCCGCTATACGGAATTCTGCAAGAGCACCTTCGCCAACGACCTGAGCCTGCGCGGCATGCGGTTGGTCGTCGACGCCGCGCATGGCGCGGCCTACCAGGTCGCGCCGCAGGTGTTTCATGAACTCGGTGCCGACGTGAGCAGCATCGGCTGCGCGCCGGACGGGCTGAACATCAACAAGAACGTCGGCGCCACGCATCCTGCGGCCCTGATCGCGGCGGTAATGGCCAAAGGCGCCGACTACGGCATCGCGCTCGACGGCGATGCCGACCGGCTCCAGCTGGTCGACTCGACCGGGCGCCTGTTCAACGGCGACGAGTTGCTCTACCTGATGGTGCGCGAACGCATCGCGCGCGGCGAGACGCCCCGGGGCGTGGTCGGCACGCTCATGACCAACAAGGCGGTCGAGATGGCACTGCGCAGCCACGGCATCGAGTTCGTGCGCGCCAAGGTCGGAGACCGCTACGTGCTCGAGGAGCTGGAAAAGCGCGGCTGGATCCTCGGCGGCGAAGGCTCCGGCCACCTGCTGGCGCTCGACCGCCACACGACCGGCGACGGCATCGTGAGCGCGCTGCAGGTGCTGCAGGCGTGCGTACGCAGCGGGCAGTCGGTGGCGAAACTGTTGGCGGAGGTCACCCTGTTCCCGCAGACGCTGCTCAACGTACGCCTCGCACCCGGACACGACTGGCGGACGAACGAGGCGCTGGCGCAGGAAACGCGTCGTACCGAGGCGGAACTGGGCGACGGTGGCCGTGTGTTGATCCGTCCGAGCGGCACCGAGCCGCTGCTGCGCGTGATGGTGGAAGCGAAGGACGCCGCACAGGCGCAGGCGTGTGCCCGACGCCTCGCAGACACGCTGGCCGTTCAAGGGTAAGGAAAGAAAGACGCGACGACGATGAACGAAATCACTCCGGACACGGACCCAGCGCGAGAAGCGCTCCCGGCCCAGGTCGTCGCCGTTCACCTCGGCGGCATGCACGGCTTTTCCAAGTTCGCCGAACCCGCGATCCGCCTGCTCGCTGGCATCGGTGTCGAGGGCGATGCCCACGCGGGTGTTACGGTCCAGCATCGATCACGGATCGCACGCGATCCGTCCGCGCCGAATCTGCGGCAAGTGCATTTGCTGCATGCCGAACTGTTCGACGAACTCATGGCCGCCGATTTCGCGGTCTGGCCCGGTGACCTGGGCGAGAACATCACGACGCGTGGTATCGACCTGCTGGGCTTGACGACGGGAACGCGGTTGCATGTCGGCGACGGCGCCGTCGTCGAACTCACCGGACTGCGCAATCCGTGCAGCCAGATCGACAAGTTCCAGAGAGGCCTGCTGGCGGCCACGCTCGGCCGCGATGCCGGCGGCGGCCTGGTACGCAAGGCCGGCGTGATGGCGGTCGTGCTGAAAGCCGGCGACGTGCGTGCCGGCGATTCGATCCGCCTCGAACTGCCCGAAGGCGAACTGCGGAAGCTGGAGCCGGTATGAGCGGGCGCATCGACATCGTCGAAGTCGACTATCGCGACCCCGTTCATGCGGCCGCGCTCGTCGGCCTGCTCGATGCCTACGCACGCGATCCGGCCGGTGGCGGCGCGCCTTTGACGGCGGAGGTCATGGCCGGTCTCCCGGCGGCACTGGCTGCACGTCCGCAGGCTTTCAGCGTGCTGGCCTTCGACGGTGCGCAGGCGGTGGGGTTGATCAACTGCATCGAGGGTTTCTCGACATTCGCCTGCCGGCCGCTGGTGAACGTCCACGACGTGATGGTGTCGGCGAGCCATCGCGGGCGGCGCGTCGTGCAGCGCATGCTCGAATGCGTGGCGCAGGAGGCCGTCGCGCGCGGTGCCTGCAAGCTCACCCTGGAAGTTTTGCAGGGCAACACGTCGGCGCTGCGGGCGTACGCCCGCGAGGGTTTCGCGGCCTATCAACTCGACCCGGCGTTCGGCACGGCGATGTTCCTGCAGAAGAAGCTCTGACGCGCCGTCGGGCGATCAGCTCTTCTGTGCGAAAGCCCAGGCCATCTCGGCCATCGGGCGCGCGCCGCGACCGGACGCCTGCGCCTGATCGCTCGATGCCGTACCGGTTTCCACGCGCTTGGCGATGCCCTGCAGGATCGCGGCAATGCGAAACATGTTGTAGGCCAGGTAGAAATTCCAGTCTGGCGCCAACGCTTCGGGTGTCGTGAGGCCGGTGCGTTCGCAGTAGCGGCGGATGTATTCGCTCTCGGTCGGAATGCCCAGACTGTTCACGTCGACGCCGCCGAGTCCGCGGAACGCGCCCGGCGCGATGTGCCAGGACATGCAGTTGTAGGCGAAGTCGGCCAGCGGATGGCCGAGCGTCGACAGTTCCCAGTCGAGCACCGCGATCGCGCGCGGTTCGGTCGCATGGAACATCACGTTGTCGAGCCGGAAGTCGCCGTGCACGACCGACGTCAGCCGGCCGTCGCGCGCCGATGCGGGGACATGGGCCGGGAGCCATTCCCTCAGGCGGTCCATCTCGGAAATCGGCTGGGTCTCCGAAGCCGCGTACTGCTTGCTCCAGCGCGAGATCTGGCGCTCGACATAGTTGCCCGGCCGGCCGTAGTCCGCGAGTCCGGCCTTCTCGACGTCGACGGTGTGCAGTGCGGCGATCACGCGGTTGAGTTCGCCGTAGATCGCTGCCCGCTCGGCGTTGTCCATGCCGGGCAGCGACTGGTCCCACAGCACGCGGCCGCTCATGAACTCCATGACGTAGAACGCACGGCCGATCACCGACTCGTCCTCGCACAGGCAGAGCATGCGCGGCACCGGCACGCCGGTGCTGGCCAGGCCGGCCATCACCTTGTATTCGCGTTCGATCGCATGGGCCGAAGGCAGCAGTTTCGCCACCGGGCCCGGCTTGGCGCGCATCACGAAGCTCCGCGTGGGCGTCACCAGCTTGTAGGTCGGATTCGACTGGCCACCCTTGAACATCTCCAGCGTGAGCGGCCCCTGGAAGCCGTCGAGGTGCGTGTGGAGCCACCCGGTGAGCGCATCGACGTCGACCGCGTGCTGGCCGGATACGGCACGGGTGCCGACGAAATTATTGAAGTCCTGGGTCATCGGGTTTGGGCGTCAGGTGTCCGCGGTGGAAATCTGCATCAGCGCCGCGCGGTCCAGCACGACCAGTCCGCCGGGCTCGATGCGCAGCACGCCGTCTCGCTCCATGGCCTTCAGTTCCTGGTTGACGCGCTGGCGCGAGGCGCCGAGCAGTTGCGCCAGCTCTTCCTGGGCGAGGTGGAGGCCGATGCGCATCTGGCTGCCGTCCGCGAGGCTGGGCACGCCGTAGCTGCGCACCAGGTGGGTGAGCTGCTTGGCGAGCCGGGCGCGCAGGGGCAGGGTGTTGAGGTCCTCGACGAGGCCGAACAGCTGGCGGATGCGCCGTGCCTGCAGGCGCATCAACGCTTCGTAGAGCTCGACGTGTGCCGCGAGGATCTTGTGGAAATCGGCGCGTGCCACGTTCAGCGTGGTGGTCTCGCCGTGTGCGTAGGCGTCGTGCGTGCGGCGGTCGCCGTCGAACATGGCCACGTCGCCGAACCAGATGCCGGGCTCGACGTAGGTGAGCGTCACCTGCTTGCCCGACACCGTGGTCGAACTCACGCGCACCGCGCCCTTGGCGCAGGCGAGCCACTGCTCCGGCGGATCGCCGCGCGCGGCGAGCAGGTCGCCGTCCTTGTGACGCTTGACGAACGCGTAGCGCAGGATGTCATGACGCAGGGAGGGTGAAAGCGAAGAGAACCAGCGGCCACTGTTGATGGCCTCGCGTTCGTCGATGGTAAGAATGGGCTCGTCCATGGGGCTGTCCTGTCGGCGACATTCAGGAATAACGGGGCTTTTCCTTGGCGAGGAAGGCGGCGATGCCGATGCCGGCGTTGGGATGATGCAGGTTGCGCACGAAGTGGTCGCGCTCGTGCGGGAGATGCGACGCCAGCGACGCATCTCCCGCGTCGTTGAGCAGTTCCTTGATGCTCGCCAGCGCATTCGGCGCACTGTCGTCGAGTCGCGCGGCGAGCGCCAGCGCCGTCGACAGCGCCTGGCCACTGTCCGACAGCGCGTTGACCAGGCCCAGTGCATGCAGGCGTGTCGCGGCGATGCGCTCCCCGCCCATCAGCCATTCGCCTGCGACCTGGCGCGGCAGCGAATGCGCGAGGTGCCAGGTCAGGCCGCCGTCCGGCGAGAGTCCGACCCTGCCGTACGACGCCGCGAAGATCGCATCGCGCGCCGCGACGATCATGTCGCATGCGAGCGCCAGCGAGAAGCCGGCGCCGGCCGCGGCACCCTCCACGGCGGCGATCACCGGCTTCGGAAAAGTGCGGATCGAATCGATCCAGTTGTGCAGCGCGTCGATGCTCTCGGCCTGGACCGACGGCGGCTGCTTCCGGTTGTCCTGGAGGCGCGACAGCGAACCGCCGGCGCAGAACCACGAGCCCTCGCCGACGATCACGACGCTGCGGATCTCGGCGCTGTTCTCGGCGCCGTTGAGCGCCTCGATGCCGGCCGCGTAGACCTCGGGGCCGAGCGCGTTGCGCTGCGTCGGATTGCTCAGCGTCAGCACCATCGTGCTGCCTTCGGTGGTGCTTTTCAATTCGGCGGTCATGGCGCGCTCGCTTCTTCCTCGTGCTTCAGGCTCAGGCCCAGCGCGCCACGACGGCGCAGCCACGGGCTCGGGCGATAGCGCGGGTCGCCGTAGACCGTCTGCAGGTTGAACAGCACTTCGAGCATGTTGGTCGGGCCGTACAGGTCGCCCATCGCCAGCGGCCCTTGCGGATAGCCCAGGCCCAGGCGCACGGCGGTTTCCAGGTCGACCGGCGAGCAGACGCGCTGCTGGCACATGTCGGCCGCGATGTTGACGATGGTGCCGACCACGCGCTGCGTCACGAAGCCGCCGCTGTCGCGGATCACGCTGACCGGCTTGCCATCGCGCGCGAACAGCGCGTGCGCCGCGTCGCGCATGTCGCGGCGCGTGGCCGGGTTGGTGGCGATCACGCGGCGCCTGGTGGCGGCGTCGTCGATCATGAGGTCGATGCCGACGGTTCGCGTGGCGTCCAGCCGTTCGACCGCGGCGATCGTCGTCACGTCGAAGCCGAGCGGCGCGACCAGGATCAGGGCGCAAGGCGAGGGCGTGGCACCGGTCTCGAGCTGGCCGCCGAGCGCGTGCACGAGCTTGAGCAGGTCGGGACGCCGCGCCGCGCGAGGCGAGACCCAGACCGCGATCGGGTTTTCCACCACCGGCGCCGGCGCTTCGGTCTGCTGCTGCACCACGCCGTCGACGTAGCGGTAGAAACCTTCGCCGGTCTTGCGGCCGAGCGCGCCGGCCGCGAGGCGCTGCGCGGTGATCACGCTCGGGCGAAAACGCGGCTCGTCGTAGTACTGCCGGTAGATCGACTCCATCACCGGGTGCGAGACGTCGAGCGCCGTGAGGTCCATCAGCTCGAACGGGCCGAGGCGGAAGCCGGCCTGGTCCTTCAGGATGCGGTCGATGGTGACGAAATCCGTCACGCCTTCGCCGACGATGCGCAGCGCCTCGGTACCGAAGCCGCGGCCTGCATGGTTCACGATGAAGCCCGGCGTGTCCTGTGCCTGCACCGCGCTGTGGCCCATCTGGGTCGCGTAACCGGCGAGGCGTTCGCAGATGCCGGCATCGGTCCGGTAGCCGGCGATCACTTCCACCACCTTCATCAACGGCACCGGATTGAAGAAATGGAACCCCGCGATGCGCCCGGGATGCTTCATGCCGGCGGCGATCGCCGTGACCGACAACGAAGACGTGTTCGTCGCCAGCGTCGCATCGGGCGCGACCACGCCTTCGAGCCCGGCGAACAGCCGGCGCTTGACGCCGAGATCCTCGACCACCGCCTCGATCACCAGGTCGCAGTCCGCGAGGGCCTCCATCGATGCAACGGCGTGCACACGACCCGTGAGCGCCTCGAGCTGCGCGGCGTCGAACTTGTCCTTGTCGTGCAATTTCCGCCATTGG
This sequence comes from Janthinobacterium lividum, assembly GCA_050954325.1. Taxonomy (GTDB): domain Bacteria; phylum Pseudomonadota; class Gammaproteobacteria; order Burkholderiales; family Burkholderiaceae_C; genus Variovorax. The sequence continues at coordinate 595,082 of JBPBPG010000002.1, forward strand.
GCAACAATGGCATCGCGCCCGCGCTGGGCGGCACCGTCCATGTTGTCGAGCAGCAGCACGTCGCTCCCGGCCTGCGCCGCGATCTGCGCGATACCCCGGCCCATGGCGCCCGCACCGATGACGCCTACTTTGGAATAATTCACAATCATCTTGCCCATGCTTTCGTTCCTGACGGGGTCCGAATCGGCCATGTCAGAATCTGTTTACTTTTGATTACCACACAATCATTTTGCAGTTCAATCGCGTAGCGGCTTCCCTGTTTTTACTCGGCTTTGCGCTGGACTCCGCAGCCTTGACCTTGGGCCAGAGCCAGGGCGCTGCAGTGATCGGCCGTCCGTTGAATCTCTCGATCCCGGTTTCGCTCGGTGCGGGCGAGTCGGGCGATGGCTTTTGCGCCGAGGCCGAAATACTCCAGGGTTCGTCCCGTATCGACCCGGGCCGCGTCACCGTGACCGTCGAGTCCGACCCACGCTCCGGTGGCTTGCGCCTTCGCGTGCGATCGAGCATGGTGATCGAAGAACCGGTGGTCACCGTCACCCTGCAGGCAGGCTGCGCAATGAAGTCGACGCGCCAGTACGTGCTGCTGTCGGACATGCCGTCAGAGCCGGCACTGCCTGTCGTTGCGGCACCTTCGACGGCTGCGAACCGCGGGCCGTCGGGCAATGGGCGACGTTCTGTTTCCGGGACGACCGACAACGCCATGACGGCATCTCCGGTCCGCACGCCGACTTTTCCGGCAGTGCCATCGAGCGACGCGGACCGCGCACGCCGTCGTGCGAATGCCGAATCCGTGCTCGCCAATGCCCAGCGCTCGTCGTCGACGTCCTTCGAATCCTCGACCCCGGCGCGCGACGCTCCACGCGAATCGGCGCCTCGTGCCAGTGCGCCTTCGCGCGCTGCCGTCGCGGCCGGTGCCACGTCGACGGTGCCCACGGCCGCTGTGCGCGCGGCACCGCGTACGACGCCCGTTGCTGCCGCTGCGGCGCCTTCGAGCCGGTCACGCCTGCAGCTGGATTCCGCCGTCCCGCGTACGGACTCGCCTGCGCTCGCAGCCTCCGCTGCCTCGAATCCCGACCGGGCGGCCAGTGTCGTGGCGCCTGTCGCACCAGCGGTGATCGCGCCGGCGACTGTAGCTGCGCCTGTGTCTGCGCCGGCATCGGCGGCTTCCGCAGCGACGACGGCTGCGGCTGCGGCACCTGTCGCAGCTTCGGCGCCTGTCGCAGCGGCGCCGACTCCTGAGGAGGCCGAGCGTGCCTTGCGTCTGCAGGTCATGGAAGCCACGCTGACCGCGCTGCGTGCGCAGACTGCCGAAAACCAGCGCACCCTCACCGACGTGCGGGCCGAACTGGTCGCGTCGCGCGAGAGCCGCTACCTGAATCCCATCGTCTACGCGCTGTTCGGATTGCTCCTGCTGGCCTTGCTCGCGATCGCCTTCCTGATGCGCGCTTCGCGCCGTCGCGCTGCATCGGCATGGTGGAACGACTCCATCGTTCGCGACGACGACCCCCGCGGACCCGAAACCGGCATCGGCCCGGCCGCTGCGGCCCGCTCTCGTCCAGTGCCCTCGGTGCCAGACAGTGCGCTGGCTGCACCAGGCGTTCGCAACGAGCCCGAACCGGAGGACGTCGACCTCTCACCGGCGCGCAACGTCAACACCGAGGAACTGTTCGACGTGCAGCAGCAGTCCGACTTCTTCCTGTCGCTCGGACAGCATGCACAGGCGATCGCGGTGCTGAGCGAACACATCGCCGAAAACCCGCAGACCAGCGCGCTGGCCTATCTCGACCTGTTGCGCATCCACCATTCGCTCGGAAACCGGGATGCCTACGGTCGCGTGGGGCAGGAGTTCGAACGCGCCTTCAACGCGACGCTGCCTTCGTTCGACAGTTTCAACGACGGTGGCAACGGACTGGAGCATTACCGCAGCACCCTGGCCCGGATCACCGAGCGGTGGCCCGCGCCCGAGACGCTGCTTCTGATCGAGGAACTCGTGTTCCGCCGGCCCGGGACCGACGGCAACGAGGCTTTCGATCTCGCCGCCTATCAGGAACTGCTGCTGCTGTATGCGATCGCCAAGGAAGTGATCGATCCCGACAGCGCACCGCCGGCCACCGTGACCCCGCTTTCCTACCTCGACACCGCTGCGCACGGCCCCACGACCGCGCCGTCGCCGCTTTCACCGGAACCCGTTGCGGCGCGGCCCCCTGTCTTCATGCCGTACGAAATGCAGGTGTCGCCCGTCGTGGCAACGGTACTGGCAGCGCTGTCCGCTTCGTCTTTCGAGATCGCGACCGCGCCGGCGCCGTTGATGGCAGGGCCGTTGATCTACGGCGCCCTCGACGAGCACGAGCACGCGGACGACGATGTCGGTGAAGAAACCCGGCCGGGCGATCTCGAAGGACCGACGGCGCGCGTGCCGTTGTTTCCCGACGCGCCGTTGCTGCCGGCCGCGGGAATGCCGGCGGACGCGTCGGGGGACACGATTTCCGACCTGACACGGGAAACCACGTTCGATTCGAACCTGATCGAATTCGACCTGTTCGATCCCGAAGTGGAAGCGAAGATCGCGCCGAAGCCGACGCGCTACTGAGACCGAAATGAACACTGTCGCTGCTGCAGACATCCTGGGCTCGGCATTGCCGCCGCTCCCTACCTACTTCGTATCGCACGGCGGTGGACCGTGGCCGTGGATGCGGCAGGAAATGGGTGGTGTCTACGACAAGCTCGCGGCGGCGCTGGCCGACATGCCACGGCAGATCGGGCGCAAACCGCGCGCCGTCCTGATGATCTCGGCGCATTGGGAAACTGGCGCCTTCACGGTCCAGGCTGCGTCGAAGCCCGCGATGATCTACGACTACGGCGGCTTTCCGGCACACACCTACCAGGTCCGCTACGACGCACCGGGATCACCCGAACTGGCTGCCCGTGTCAAGGCAATGATCGAGGCCGCCGGCCTGCCTGCGGGCCTCGACACCGAGCGCGGCTACGACCACGGGATGTTCTCGCCCATGGCGGGCATCTATCCGGAGGCCGACGTGCCGGTGGTCCAGCTGTCGCTGCGGCGCGGACTCGATCCCGCCGAGCACCTGGCGCTCGGCCGCGCGTTGGCGCCGTTGCGCCACGAAGACGTGCTCATCGTCGGCAGCGGCCTGAGCTATCACAACCTGCGCGCCTTCGGCCCGCAAGCGCGCGAACCGTCCAAGGCGTTCGACGACTGGCTGGATGCTTCGGTCGTGCGGTCCGACGCCGCGCAACGCGTCGCACGCCTCGTCGACTGGGCTCACGCACCCGCCGCCCGCCTGGCGCATCCGCGCGAGGAACATCTGATTCCGCTGATGGTCGCCGTCGGCGCCGCCGAACGCGAGGCAGGGGTGCGCATCTACCACGAGGACGCTTTCATGGGTGGCATCGCGGTGTCGAGCTTCCGCTTCGGCGCGGCTGCGGCCTGAGGGAGTTCGGCCCCGACCGGCCATGAGTCGAAGGCGCGCCGACAAGATGCCGGCAATGCCGCGATTGCGTTGAAAATCGCACGCCATGACCACCCATCCGACCGCCGATTCTTCTTCGCCTTCCGATTTGTCGATCAACGACTCCGATGTCGCGGCGCTGCATCCCGAGATCGCATGCATCGAGGTGTCGGCACGCCGACATGAACTTCTTCAGGACGGTGTGCGTGTGGTCTGGCGACAGTTCGGCGATCATCCCGAGCGGCCACCGCTGGTATTGCTGCACGGTGGTCATGGCAGCTGGATGCACTGGCTGCGCAACATCGAGGCACTGTCCGCGCACCATACGCTGCTGCTGCCGGACCTGCCCGGCTACCTGGATTCCGATACGCCACGCGACCCGAGGCCGGGTGAGACTTCCGTCGAGCCGCTCATCGAAGCGCTAGGCGGCACCCTCGACCAGCTCGTCGGTACCGGCGCGACCATCGACCTGGGCGGCTTTTCCTTCGGCGGACTGGTCGGCGCCAGATTCGCGGTGCGACGCGGCAACGTCCGCAAGCTGGTCCTGCTCGGCAGTGGTGGCCATGGCACCATGCGCCGCCTGAACATCGAGATGATCAATTGGCGCTCCGCACCCGACCGCGCGGCCGAGGTCGCGGCATTGCGACACAACCTGGCCGCGCTGATGCTGCACGACCCTGCGGCGATCGACGACGTGGCTTTCCAGATTCACGATCTGGCTTGCCACGGCACGCGGTTTCGCAGCAAGGGCGTTTCGACGGGAGGTGGCTTGCAGGCCGCGCTGGACGTGCTGGGGAATACCGAACAGTTGCTGATCTGGGGGGAATTCGATGTGACTGCGGATCCGCCGCGGGTGGTGGAGGGATTGCTGGAGGGGCATCCGGAGCGGCGGGCAAGGGTGATCGAAGGAGCCGGGCACTGGGTGCAGTACGAGAGGGCGGAAGAAACGAACGACGCGTTGCTCGGGTTTTTGAAAAAAGAAAATTTTTCAAATCGAAATAGATTTTGAATGCCCGGATTTTTCCGGATTCGATCGTCTGCGCCGGATGGTGGGCTTCAGGCGAAATCAGTGCGATGGATTTTGATTCTGCATTGTTCTTTTTAAATCGGACGATAGCAGCGACTGGCGAAAGAACCCGCCAGCACGATAAATTAGGGTCTTCTCCGGCAAGTACGAGGCGCAGTTTTCGGTTGCAGTGCGATCGGCGATCCGGGTCCATTGATTTATCGATGCAACGCTGAGATCCGTATGATTTACTGAATTCTCAACGAGAATTTTTTTCAGAAATGCATCGGGATTGCAAAAGCATGTTCCGATCTCATCATCCTCAAACACATCGACTTGCTGCCGTCCGAAAGATTGCGATGGCAATAGAAAAATGAGAGTAACAGTCAACGCCTCGCTTGATTCGGTGATCGATGTAATCGACTGCTGCTGATCCAGCCGAATGGGGGAAAAACCGCTATTGCTTTCAAGATTGGCTTTCGCCAATGGTGGCACCATCACCTCCAGTCCCTCCGGCCCGACCCGAGCATGCCCCGCCGCATGCTTCGTCCACACCCTCTTCGTGCCACGCGTCACCCCGGCCGCGTTCCACCGCGAATAGCGCCCGCCGCTGTTGATCGGCACCTCTTTCTCCGCCGTGATCGCGATGCGCTCGGCGGTGTGGGTGATCTCCAGCTTCGCCGGCAGGTGGATGGCGTTTCGCAGCGCGGTGACGTCGATGTCGCCGCTCGCCGCGCTCAGTCGCATGCCGGCCCGGGCGGCGAAGAGCCGGATCGCGTCGCGCGCGCTCGCCAGCGGGCTGCGACCGGCGGCCGGCGGCGCGTGACCCATCGCGCACGCCGCCGATCTCGCCCTCCTGCGCCTGCGGCGTCCGCCAATGCCTGCATGGCCGTGTCCGACATGCGCTGGGCGGTGTATCCATCACCAGGTGATTCGACTTCCCGGCCGCGCCGTTGCAGCCGTCCGCGGTGAGTTCGCGCGAGCGTAAGCCCGAGAGTGCCGACCGCGCCGGCAGCGCCCGGGGCGGCGGATTGAGCTGGTCGTGGACGCACCCGGTGCAGATCGGCAGGTCCGGATCGCCGCCGATGAAGTCGACCAGCACTTACGGTTCGCCGAGAGGTCCGCGCGCGGGCGCTGGTAGTCGTAGCCGCTGGTCGAGTAGCGTCCGCTCGTGAGCCGGCTGAGGGGCGAGAAGCTGTGCAGGTACTCGGCATCGGTCTTCCAGCCGGGCGCGTGGTAGTCCACGACGCGGCAGGTCGCGCTGCCAAGCGGTGCACGCCGACGGATCCATCTCCATGGCCGTCGTCACCGTCCTCTCCACCGTGCTCGAAGTGATAGTTGATGCCCCCCTCGACGCACAACCGGCGGAAGAAGGCGAAATCCGTCTCTTAGAACCGGATCTGGAAATCCCGCACCGGGTAGTGCTCCACCAGCCGCTTCTCGACCGCGAAGCCGTAGCCCGCGAGCAGTTCGTCCAGGATGTCGACCACCGTCTTTGTCCTTGAAAATGAGGCAGTCGGTGCGCAGCGTCGCCAGGTGCAGCCAGGGCCGCAGCGCGAGTCGCACCTGCACAGTGGCGGCCTTCCTCGTCCCACAGGCGGGACTCGGCGACGATCGCGTTGATCTCGCGCACGCCGGCGTCCAGGCGCTCGACGCCTGCGCCGAGCGCGCCGGGCACGAACCGTCCGGCACCGTCGAGCCGGATGTGTCAGCCGATCTCGCGACCGATCCAGGCGTCGATGTCGACGTCGACGTCGATGGCGCTCCGGGCTTCGGGCGCCTTCAGGCGCAACTCGTAGGAGATCAGCGAATTCACGCCCTCGCGCCCCGAAAGGCGCCCGGCTCCCAACCGGGCCCGGGCTGCTGCCCGGGCAAACCCACTTGCAGCGTGCGCGTGGGCGCACCGCTCTCGGAATCCAGCAGCCGACGACTCCCTGACAAAGCCCTTCAAGCGAGGGCCCGGCGCGGGCTCATGGGAAGCGGTCCGTCAAGGATCTGCACCCGGGTACGGTGCAAAGTAATACCTAGGGCGCGGTGTTTCCCACCGCAGCCGCATTGCTGCCGATCGATGTCCGGCGCGTCTCGGGTCCGAGGCCGTCGGCGAGGTTGGTGTCCGGGTGCACCGTGACGATGCTCGCGAAGGTCCCGGCCGGGCAGGGCGCATCGGAATAGCTCGCGGATCCGGCGCGCGAGGTACATCGCGAGATCTGCTGCGTGCGCGGTTCGGGCATCGACGCCGGCGTCGATGTCGTGCCGGATGCCGGCTCGGTTCTCGGCGTCGAGGCGACCGGCACCGAAGTTTGCGAGGCGGTCTGGTCTTGCGTGGGTCGATGCGCATCCTGCAACCCCGTCCATACCGCCAGCGTCAGGAAGACACCCACGGCCACGAGCAGCAGCGCGAGCACCCCGCGCGAGGCGCTGGCCGGATGCAGCGCTCGCTCCCATGCGTTCGTCGGCGGTCGGCTCTCGCCAGCTTCGCGGTTCATCGCTCGCCTAGGTTCGACAGCGAGGCCGCATGCCGTTTCCAGAACGCGACGTCCGGCAGCGCTCCCGTTCCGGCGGCTGCGTTGTCGGCCATGTGGGCGGGCTGGCCGGTGCCGGGAATCACGCAGATCACGGCGGGATGCGCGAGCGTGAACTTCAGCAGCACCTGCGCCCAGCTGGTGGCGCCGATCTCCGCGGCCCACCCGGGCAACGGCTTGTCGCGCAGGCCGCGCATCAGGCCACCGCCGCCGAACGGTTGATTGACGATGACCGCGACGCCGCGCTCGGCCGCCAGCGGCAGCAGGCGCTTCTCGACCGCGCGGTCGTCGAGCGAGTAGTTGATCTGCAGGAAATCCAGCTTCTCGGCGCGCAGCACCGCTTCGATCTCGTCGAAGGCCGACGCCGTGTAGTGCGTGATGCCTGCATAGCGCACGCGGCCCTGCGCCTTCCAGTCGCGCACGGTGGCGAGCTGGGTGCGCCAGTCGACCAGGTTGTGCACCTGCATGAGGTCGATACGCCCGGTGCCGAGCAATTCGAAAGACCGGTTCATCTGCGCGATGCCGGCTTCGCGCCCGCGCGTCCAGACCTTGGTCGCCAGGAAGGGCTCGCGTGCGGGCGACGCAGTCGTCGGGGCCGTCGTCGCGCTCAGCAGCTCGCCGGTGGTCTGTTCGGAACGGCCGTACATCGGCGAACTGTCGATCATCGTGCCGCCGGCGTCGAACAGGGCCTGCAGCACGCCCGCCAGCCGCCGGTATTCAACGCTGCCGGGCTGGCGATCGAAGCCGATCCAGGTGCCGCAGCCGATCACGGGCAGCGCCTCGCCGGTCGAGGGAATGTCGCGTGTGTGAATGGTCATGGTCGAGGCGGAGGACTTTGTCGCTGGCTGGCCGCCGGCCAGCGGTGGCAGCATTGCGCCGGCGCAAAGGCCGGCGGCCGTCCGCAGCAGTCGTGCACGCGTCAGCTTCGCACTCATCGGCCGCGGGAGTTCGGAAAGAGAAGGTCGCATGTGAGCGGATCTCGGCGACCCGCGAAATAACGGTCGAGTACGGGCCCGAAAACCGTGTCTTCGGAGGCTTCCGGCTGCCGGGACGCAGCCGCCTCGAAAAGCGTCATGCACGAGCACAGCTTGAGATCGTCCGGCGATCCGAAGATCCGGTGGGCGCTCTTGCCTTCGATGCCCAGCACGATGTCGCAGCACCGCACCAGACGAGCGCCGAGCACCGGATGCCGCAGGTAGGAGACCGCTTCGGCGAGGTCGGTCAGCCCGAAGTGGCGCGCGGTCCCGCTGCGCCCGAGCGCGCGCAGCTGCGGGAACACGAACCACATCCAGTGCGTGCGCTTGGCGCCGGCTGCCAGTTCGGCGCAGACGGTGTCGTAGACCGGCGCCTGCGCCGCGACGAAACGTTCAAGCGAAAGTGCGCTCATGTCGAAGCCTTGCGAGTGGCGAACGCGATGCATACCGCGCGCACGCTGCCCACCGTGTTCGGGCCCGGCGTCGGCAAGAGCAGGAGCGCGGCCAGCGGGAACCAGGCGATTTCGGTGGTCGTGATCATGGATGGACGGCTCCTTCGATACGAGAAATCAGTGCGCCGGCACCGGCTGCGACAGCACCCAGCCGGCCAGCAGCCGCGATTCGGCTTCGGTCATGTTCGGCTGGCGCGGCATGATCACGCGGCCCCACTCGCCGACGCTGCCGTTGCGGATCTTGCCGGCCAGCCGCGCCGGTGCGACCGCATCGTCGCGGTAGCGTTCCGCGACCTGCGCGAAGCCCGGGCCGACCTGCTTGTGCACCATGCCGTGGCAGGCCATGCAGCCGTAGCGGCCGACCAGGGCCTGCACTTCCGCAGGCGTCGCTGCTGCCTGCGCCGACAAGCCGGAGAGCATCGCCGCGCCCATGACAGCCGCCGCCGCGATGCCTCTGGCTCCAAAACGTCTGGTCATGTGTTTCCTTTCCTCGATTCATCGTAGCGCCGCGACATCGGCGCGGTTGTGGGACATGTGCGTTCAGCCTCGAGTCGGGCATCACCGACATAATCGATGAAGATTAATGATCTCGGTCACACCATGAAGTTTCTCGAAGGCGGTGGAGATTGCGGCAGGGTGCTCCGCTCCATCGACTGGGCGCGGTCGCCGCTGGGCGAGCCGGCCGGCTGGCCTCTGCAGCTGCGCACGCTGGTCGGTCTGATGCTGGAAGCCGGCCAGGGCATCCTGATCGTCTGGGGGCCGGAGCAGATCACGCTCTACAACGACAAGTACGCGCAGATGCTGGGTGCCCGCCATCCCGGCGCGATGGGTCGGCGCTTCTGCGACGTCTGGTACGAGATCTGGGACCAGATCGACCCGATCATCTCCGCGGCCTATGCCGGGCGTGCCACGCAGATGGACGACATCGGCTTCGAGATGCTGCGCAACGGCTATCCCGAGGAGGCGCATTTCTCGTTCTCGTACACCCCCGTGCGCGACGAGCACGGCGACGTGCTGGGCATGTTCTGCGCCTGCAACGAGCTGACCCAGCGCGTCAACGCCGAGCGCGAGGTGCTGGCGCAGGCCACGCGGCTGGAATCGCTGTTCGATGCCAGCCCGAGCTTCATGGCCGTGCTCAACGGGCCGGAGCATCGCTTCACGCTGGTCAACGCTTCCTACCGGGCCATGATCGGCCACCGCGACCCGCTGGGCATGACGGTGCGCGAGGCGTTGCCTGACCTCGAAGGGCAGGGTTTCTTCGAGATGCTCGACCAGGCCTACGCCACCGGCCGGGCGGTGGTCGGCAACGCGGCGGAGATCCTGTTCCAGCCGACGCCAGACGCCCCGCCCGAGCGACGCTTCCTGAACTTCATCTACCAGCCGCTGCAGAACGACCGTCAGGTGAGCGGCATCCTGGTGGTCGGCACCGACGTCAGCGACCAGCAGGCGATCTCCCTGCAGCTCGAAAAGGACAACGCCATTCTGGCCCGGCGTGCCGAGGACACCGAAGACCGCCTGCGCCAGGCCCAGAAGATGGAGGCCGTCGGCCAGTTGACCGGCGGCATCGCGCACGACTTCAACAACATGCTGCAGGGCATCGTGATGCCGCTGCAGCTGATCAGGAAACGGGTGGAGCAGGCGCGCTACGACGGCATCGACAAGTACGTCGATGCCGGCATCGCGTCGGCGCGGCGCGCTTCCTCCCTCACCCAGCGCCTGCTGGCGTTCTCGCGCCGGCAGGCGCTCGACCAGAAGGTGTTGGACGTCTCGACCTCGATCCAGGCCGTCGAGCCGCTGCTGCGCACCACCTGCGGCGAGAACGTGGCCCTGAACGTGCACCTGCCCGACGCCCTGTGGCGGGTGCGCACCGACACCCACCAGTTCGAAAGCGCGCTGCTCAACCTGGCCATCAACGCGCGCGACGCGATGCCCGACGGCGGCAGCCTGAGCGTGCGGGTGCGCAACATGCCGCTGTCGGCCGACGAACTGGTTGGCACCGACCTGGCGTCGGGCGACTACGTCGAGGTCAGCGTCGCCGACACCGGCATCGGCATGCCGCCGGAGGTCGTTTCGCGCGCCTTCGATCCGTTTTTCACGACCAAGCCGATCGGGCAGGGCACGGGGCTCGGCCTGTCGATGGTCTACGGCTACATCCGGCAGTCGGGCGGTTACGTGCTGATCGACAGCCGGGAAGGGGTGGGCACGACCATCCGCATGCGCCTGCCGCGCGCCATCGAAGAAGTGCCGCCGGAGCCCGTGGCGCCCGACGGCCCGGCCGAGACCGGTCGGAGCGGGCAGCGCGTGCTGGTCGCGGAGGACGACGAGGTGGTGCGGATGCTGGTCGTCGACCTGTTGCGCGACCGCGGCTACGTCGTGGTGGAGGCGGTCGACGGCACGCAGGCGATGGCGATCCTGGCGCAATCGACGCAGTTCGACATCCTGCTCACCGACGTCGGACTGCCCGGGCCCAACGGCCGCCAGGTGGCGGATTACGCGCGCGAGCGCATGCCCGGCATCCGGGTTCTGCTGATGACCGGCTATGCCGCCCAGGCCGCCACCGATGCCAGTTTTCTCGGTCATGAGATGGCCTTGATCGTCAAACCCTTCGACCCGGATGCGCTGATCCGCAAGGTCGCGAGGCTGTAAGAGAAAAGAGCCAGGGGTTGCGAAATCGGTGGATACTGTATAAAAATACAGTATCTGCGGATCTCGCCATGGCCCTACCCCTTATCTCCTCTTCCTTCGTCTCCGCATGCCGCAACGTCCGGCGCGGGGACGAGCTCGGTTCGGCCGACGCGCAGGTGCTGCCCACCGGCCACGCCGCGCTCGATGCCGAATTGCCCGGTGGCGGCTGGCCGGTGGGCACGCTGACCGAAATCCTGCTGGGCGCACCGGATGCGCATGTCTGGCAGCTGCTGCTCCCGGTGCTGGCCCGGGCGGTCGGGGCGCGCAAGGGGCCGGTGGTGCTGATCGGCGCGCCGCACGAGCCTTTCGGACCGGCGCTGGCGGCCGGCGGCCTGCCGTCCGAAGCGCTGATGTGGGTCGGCGGCGGGCTCCCGGCCTCGGGGCGCGGCGGCACCGCGTACCAGTCGCACATGTGGGCCTGCGAACAGGCGCTGCGCTGTGCCGACGTGGCGGCCGTCATGGCCTGGCTGCCGCAGGCGCGCGTGGGCGAACTGCGGCGGCTGCAGTTCGCGGCGGCGCAGCACGGGGGGTTGCTGTTCGTCTTCCGGCCGGAATCGACGGCGCTGTCGGCTTCGCCGGCGCGGCTGCGCCTGCGGCTGGTGTCGGCCGATGGCGGGCGGATGGACGTCCATCTGCTCAAGCGCCGCGGACCGCCGCTCGCGCAGCCGCTCACGCTGCCCGCGCGCAGCGAGCGCATCGCGGCGCTCCTCGCGGCCAGCCAGCTGCGGCGCAAGCACAGGCGGCAGCAGGAAGGCGAGGCGATCGAGCCCGCAACGGCCACGGCCACGGTGGTGCGGCTCGACCTGCGCAAGGGTGCGGTCCGCGACGACCGGGAGGATTTCCATGCAGTGGATCGCGTTGCGGTGGCTGCCTGAGGCCGGCCCGGAAGCCGACCCGGCGACCGGTGCGCCGCCACCGGGAGAGAGCGTCGCCGTAGAGATCCTCGGCTGGTGGGCATTGCAATACACGCCGCGCGTGGCCTGGCTCGACGAGGCGCTGGTGATGGAGGTGTCGGCCTGCGAACGGCTGTGGGGCGGCCGGCACGGGCTGATGCGGCGCATGAACGTCGAGCATCCGGTGCCCGGGCATCGCCTGCAGCAGGCCAGGGGCGACACCGGCCTGGTCGCGCTGGCGCGGCTGCGGATGTTCGCCGCCGGCCGCCAGCCGCCGGCCGACCTGCCCGCCGGCCTGCCGCTCGCCACGCTCAGCGCCGCCCGCGAGCATCTCGACGTGCTCGCGCGCATGGGTTGCCGCACCTGGGGCGACGTGGCGGCGCTGCCGCGCGGCGGGCTGTCGCGGCGCTTCGGTGCCGGGCTGCGCGAGGCGCTCGACGCCGCCTGGGGCCTGCACCCGGAACGCCACGCCTGGCTCGTGCTGCCCGACACGTTCGAGCAGAAGCTCGAACTGCCCGCGCTGGCCGATAACGCGTCCGAGCTGCTGTGGTCGGCCGGCCGCCTGCTGGCCGCGCTGCAGGTCTGGCTGCGCGCCCGGCAGCGCGGCGTGCTGGCGGTCGAGCTCGAATGGACGCTCGACATGCGCCGCTGCGACGGCTGATGGGCGAGCGCCTGGCGCTGACGCAGCTCGCCGCGCCCGCGAGCTGGCTGCGGCTGCGCTCGCTGGAAACCTCCCCCTGGGCCGGTGCCAGCACCAGCTTCCTGCCCGGCGACGACAGGAAGGGCGACCGCCTGCACGAACTGGTCGAGCGGCTGAGCGCGCGGCTCGGGCCGCAGCAGGTGCGGGTGCCGGTACCGCATGCCGACCACCGGCCCGAATGCATGCAGAGCTGGCGGCCGGCGTTGCGCAGCAGGGGCGATGCGGCGGCTTCGGCAAAACCCGCCATCGCCGCGTCGGCCCAGGCGTCCCGACCCGATGCCGTGTTTCCGGCCTGGCTGCTGCGCGATCCGCCGCGCCTCGAAACGCGCGACGGCATTCCCTGGTATTTCGGCCCGCTGATCCTGCTGACGAGTCCGCAGCGCCAGGAAGGTGGCTGGTGGATCGACGAGGCGATGGGCAAGCCGGGCGGCCAGCCGGCCTTGCGCGACTATTTCATCGCCGAAAGCCCGCAGGCCGGGCTGATCTGGGTGTTCCGCGAGAAGGACCGCTGGTTCCTGCAGGGGATCTATGCCTGATCTCACCGACAAGCAGATCCGGGCGCGCCTGCCGGCCAGTTTGCATGTACCGCCCCGGCGCACGCGGGCCGTCGATGCATCCGGCGTGTCCACGAAGGAGTGCGCCCCGTCGGGCCTGCCCGCCTATGCCGAACTGCACTGCCTCACCAATTTCAGCTTCCAGCGCGGCGCTTCGCGACCGGAAGAACTGGTCGCGCAGGCCTACCACCTCGGCTATCGCGCACTGGCCGTCACCGACGAGTGCTCGGTCGCAGGCATCGTGCGGGCGCACGTCGCGCTGCGCGGGCATCCGGCGGCGATGGCCGACTGGGAGCTCGCCCATCCCGATGCGGCGCCGTTCGCGCGCAATCCGGATTTCCGGCTGCTGTTCGGCAGCGAGTTCGACTTCGGCCGCTTCCGGCTGGTGGCGATCGCGCACGACCTCGAAGGCTGGGGCAACCTGTGCGAGTTCATCACCGCCGCGCGAACCACCAAGGCGCCAAAGGGCGAATACCGCGTCTGCTGGGAAGACGGCAGCGCAGCCGCGCTCGCGCACTGCGAGATCCTCTTCGTGCCGAAGCGCCGACCCGGCGGCGCGATCGACCGCCTCACGCTGGGCGCCGATCTGGCCGAGGCCAGGGCGATGTTCGGCGTCCACGTCTGGCTGGCCGTCGAACTGCTCAACGAACTCGACGACGACCTCTGGCTGCTGACGCTGGAAGAACTCGGCGCCGCCGCCGGCATGCCGTACGTCGCGGCCGGCGACATCCACATGCACAAGCGCTCGCGCAAGCCGCTGCAGGACGTGATCACCGCCATCCGCGAGGGCAGGCCCGTGGCCGAATGCGGCTTCGCGCTGCAGGGCAACGCGGAGCGGCACCTGCGCTCGCGCGTGCGGCTGGCGAACCTGTATCCGGAGGAGATGCTGGCCAACACGCTGGAGGTCATGGCGCGCTGCCACTTCGATCCCGACGAGATCAGGCAGCACTATGCGTATCCGAAAGAGCTGCTCGGCGACGGCGAAACTCCGGCGCAGACGCTGGTGCGCAAGACCTGGGAAGGGGCGCTGGAAAAGTACCCGCTGCACCGATATGCGAACGGCATTCCGGAGGCGATCTGCCGCCAGGTGCGGCACGAACTCGATCTCATCGTCGAGAAGCACTATGAAATGTTCTTCCTCACGGTGGAGGACATCGTGCGTTTCGCGCGATCGAAGAACATCCTCTGTCAGGGCCGCGGCTCGTCGGCGAATTCGGCGGTCTGCTATTGCCTGGGCATCACGGCCATCGACCCGGGCGTCGGCCACCTGCTGTTCGAGCGCTTCCTGAGCCGCGAGCGCGACGAGCCGCCCGACATCGACGTCGACTTCGAGCACCAGCAGCGCGAAAAGGTCATCCAGTACATCTACGGCAAATACGGGCGCGAGCGCGCGGCCATCGCGGCGGTGGTGACCTGCTACCGCTCCCGCAGTGCGCTGCGCGACGTCGGCAAGGCGATGGGCGTCGACGCGCGGCTGATCGAGGAATTCGCCAAGGACCATTACTGGTTCGACCAGGCCATCCTCGAAGACCGCATGGAGGAAGCCATGACGCGCGCCGGCGTGCGCGAGCCGCCGCTGCGGCTGCGCCAGTGGCTCGAGCTCACGCAGCAGCTCAAGGGCTTTCCGCGTCACCTGAGCCAGCACGTCGGCGGCTTCGTGCTTACGCAGACCAAGCTCACGCGGCTGGTGCCGGTGGAGAACGCGTCGATGCGCGAGCGCTCGATCATTCAGTGGGAGAAGGACGATCTGGAGGCGATGGGCATGCTCAAGGTCGACGTGCTCGCGCTCGGAATGCTGAGCGCGATCCGGCGCTCGATCGGTTTCATGAACCGGTGGCGCGGCACGGCTATCGAGATGCACCAGATACCCGACGACGACCCGAAGGTCTACGACATGATCTGCGCCGCCGACACGGTGGGCGTGTTCCAGATCGAGAGCCGGGCCCAGATGTCGATGCTGCCGCGCTTGCAGCCGCGCGAGTTCTACGATCTGGTGGTCGAGGTGGCCATCGTGCGGCCCGGGCCGATCCAGGGCGGCATGGTGCATCCGTACCTCAAGAACCGGGAGAAGGTCCGGCGCGGCGAGGCTGTCCACTATCCGTATCCGGACTTGAGGGAAGCGCTCGAACGCACGCTCGGCGTGCCGATCTTCCAGGAGCAGGTGATGCAGATCGCGATGATCGCGGCGAACTTCTCGCCCGGCGAGGCCGACGGCCTGCGTCGCGCGATGGCCGCCTGGAAGCAGACCGGCCGCATCGAGAAATTCGAGAAGAAGCTGATCGACGGCATGGTCGGGAACGGCTACGACCGGCCGTTCGCCGCAGCCATCTTCGAGCAGGTCAAGGGTTTCGGCGAATACGGTTTTCCGGAGAGCCATGCGGCCAGCTTCGCGAAGCTGGTGAGCGTGAGCTGCTGGCTCAAGTGCCACGAGCCGGCCTGCTTCCTGGCCGCGATGCTGGATTCTCAGCCGATGGGTTTCTATTCGGCGTCGCAGCTGGTTCAAGACGCACGGCGGCACGGGGTGGAGGTGCGGCCGGTGGATGTGACGGTGAGCGGGTTCGACAGCACGCTGGAGAGGGGAGAAGGGACCGACCCGGTGGTGCGTCTGGGATTGGGCCGCATCGTCTCGCTGACCAAGGCCGGCGCCGATCGCCTGCTCGAGGCCCGCGCCGCCGCCCCGTTCACCAGCACCGAAGACCTGGCCCTGCGCGCCGGTCTCGACAGCCGCGACATGGCCGCGCTCGCCGGCGCCGATGCGCTGATGGCGCTGTCGGGCCACCGCCGCCAGCAGGTCTGGGACGCCATCGCCCAGCGCCGCACGACGGCCTTGCTCAAGGGCGTGCCGATCCACGAGCCGGCGCTGCAGCTGCCGATCGCCTCGGAAGGCGAGGAGATCGTCGGCGACTACGCATCGCTCGACCTCACGCTGCGCCGCCATCCGCTGGCGCTGTTGCGGCCGCGCTTCGCGCGCATGAAGCTGCTGAGCGCCGACGAACTGCGCGACCTGCCCGACGGGCGCATCGTGCGCGCCTGCGGCATCGTCACCATGCGCCAGCGGCCGGGCACGGCCAAGGGCACGATCTTCGTGTCGCTGGAGGACGAGACCGGCATCGTCAATGTCGTCGTCTGGAGCGACCTGGTCGAAGAAGCGCGAGAGCCGCTGCTCAAGGCCAAGCTGCTTGCCGTGCAAGGTATCTGGCAGCGCAACACCGCCGGTGGCGGGCACGTGCGGCATCTGCTGGCGCGTCGTTTCAAGGACCTGACGCCGCTCCTGGGCCGGCTCGCCGACGGCCGGCGCAGCCGTGACTTCCGTTGATTCGCTTCTGCGGTATCACTTCGCGCTCGACGAACCGGCGTGCCATGGTTAATCTGACGTGATGTCCTTTTCAGAATCCTTCGAGACTTTTCAAAGCATCGACGTGCCCTCGGGTCCGCCGCCCGAACCGGTGCCGCCCATCGCGCCTTCGCCCTTGCCCGAACTCGATCCGCCGCCCGGCGAGCTGCCGGTGACCGATCCGGGCGGAGCGCCGCCGGTGTCGGAGCCGCCCGCAGGCAATGCCGGCGTGCTCGGCCGCATCCACGCCCGCCGGCTGCGCGAGGTCTACCGCTCGGCCGGCTGGCCGTGCTGCGATGCGATCGAGGTCGACCTGCTGGCGGCGGGCTTGCTGGCACGGCGCACTTCGGCGCTCGGCCACGAGACGCTGCGCGTCACCGACAGCGGCATCGCGCACATCGCCGGCTCGCTGCGCGTCAACCGCGCCGCGCTGTCGGCGCACGAGGCGCTGGTGGAGCGGGTCGCGCGCGAGATGACGCGCTCGGGCCGCATCGCCTGGCGCGGCATCGGCCTGCGCGCGCAGCTGCCGGCGCTGCAGGAGGGCGGCCCGCACCGCTGGTGCATCGCGCGGCCCGACGTGTTCTCGATCCGCAACACCAGCGTCGAGGCCTACGCGCAGCCGATCGTCCACGAGATCAAGGTGCGCCGCGCCGATTTGATCGCCGACCTGCGCAAGCCCGACAAGCGCGCCGCCTACCTCGATCTCGGCGGCGAGTGCTGGTACGTGCTGGGCCGCGATGCGCGCGGTCGCCCGATCGCCGCGCCGGAGGAGATCCCGCTCGAATGCGGCGTGCTGATGCTCGACGAGAGCGACCGTCTCGTCGTCGCCCGTCCGGCCGTGCATCGTGCATTGCCGCGCTTGCCTTTTGCGACCTGGATGACGCTGGCCAAGGCCCAGCCGGTGGGCGGATTCGACGAGGACGTGCAGGGTTTGCTGGCGCCGCTCGAAGACGACGAACCGCTCTGAGTTCCTCGGTGGCGGCGGTGCCTATCGGTTGACGGTCCGCCGCGACATCGACAGCACGATCGCGCCGCCCACCAGCAGGCTCGCCGCGATCACGAACAGCCCGTTGTTCGTGCTGCCCGTCACGTCCTTGATCCAGCCGACGATGAACGGGCTGACGAAGCCGGCCAGGTTGCCCACCGAGTTGATCAGCGCGATGCCCGCCGCGGCGGCGGCCCCGCCGAGGAAGGCCGGCGGCAGGCACCAGAACTGCGCCAGGCCGGTCAGGATGCCCATGGTCGCGACGGTCAGCGTGACGATGGCCCAGAGCGGCGTCTGCGGCACCAGCGTGCTCGCCACCAGCCCGATGGCGCCGGCCAGTGCCGGGATGGCGATATGCCAGCGCCGCTCGCCGGTGCGGTCGGAATTGCGGCTGGTCCAGATCATGCAGACCACGGCCGCCGCATACGGAATGGCGACCAGGAACCCGATCGTCGTCGTGTTGGAAATGCCCGACGCCTTGACCAGCGACGGCAGCCAGAAGCCCACGCCGTAGAGACCCATGATGAAGCCGAAGTAGGCCGCGCTCAGGATCCAGACCTTCGGATTGCGGAACGCGCCGGATGCCGAATGATCCTCGACCTTCGCGCCGTCGGCATCGATGTTCCGCTGCAGCATCTTCTTCTCGGCGTCGCTGAGCCAGCGGGCGTCGGAGATCCGGTCGTCGAGCACCAGCAGCACCACCACGCCGAGCACCACCGAAGGTACCGCCTCGATCAGGAACAGCCACTTCCAGCCGGCGATGCCCTGCACGCCGTCGAAAGCCGAGAGGATCCAGCCCGACAGCGGCCCGCCGATCACGCCGGCCATCGGGATGCCGGTCATGAAGAGCGAGGTCACCTTGGCGCGTCGCGCGGCCGGGTACCAGTAGGTGAGGTACAGGATGATTCCGGGGAAGAACCCCGCCTCGGCCACGCCGAGGAAGAAGCGCAGGATGTAGAACGACACCGGGGTCTGCACGAACACCATGCAGCCGGAGATCGCGCCCCAGCTGATCATGATCCGCGCGATCCACTTGCGGGCGCCGAAGCGGTGCAGCGCCAGATTGCTCGGCACCTCGAAGATGAAGTAGCCGAGGAAGAAGATGCCGGCACCCAGCCCGTAGATCGCTTCGCTGAACTTCAGGTCGTTGAGCATCTGCAGCTTGGCGAAGCCGACGTTGACGCGGTCCAGGTAGGCCGCGACGTAGCAGATGAAGAGCAGCGGCAGCAGGCGCCAGGTGACGCGGGCGTAGGCCGCGTCGTCGGCGCCGTCCGCGCGCGGCTCCTTTGCCGCAGCGCGCGGCAGGGTGGTCGTGTTCATGGTTGTCTCCGTTTTTTTTGAGTCGGTCGCAGTGTCGGTGAAGGTCCGGCCTCAGTCGAACATGTCCGGCTGGGTCAGCGCGATCTGGTCGTACAGCGTCTGGAAATGCAGCCAGCCGATGTATTCGCTGCCTACGTGCTCGCGGCTGTAGCGCGCGCGTTCGGGCGTGACCAGCCGCGGCGTGACGCCGCTCGCGTCCACCAGCAGCTGCTGCTGGCAGCAGCGCTCGAGCGCGATGAACCAGAAGGCCGCCGCGTCGATGCTGTGGCGGCTGGCCGTGAGCAGGCCGTGGTTCTGGTGAATGGCGGCCTTGACGCCCGTGAACGCGTTGGCGACCTTGTTGCCGGCCTTGACCTCGACCGCCACCTGGCCGGCCTCGTCGCCGATCACCGCGTGGTCCTCGAAGAACGCCGCCGCATCCTGCGTGATCGGTTCGAGCTTCTTGCCGAGCGAGGCGAAGGCCGTGCCGTAGACGGTGTGCGCATGGCACATCGCGAGAATGTCGGGGTGCGCCTCGTGCACGGCGGCATGCAGCACGAAGCCCGCGCGGTTCACCGCATGGCTGCCCTCGACGACCTTGCCCTGGTGGTCGACCAGGATCAGGTTCGACACCTTCACCAGCGAGAAGTGCACCGCCATCGGGTTGGTCCAGTACAGGTGCGGCCGCTCCGGATCGCGGATCGTCAGGTGCCCGGCGAAGCCGTAGTCGAAGCCCTGCAGCGCGAACGCGCGGCAGGCGGCGACCAGATGCTCCTTGAGGTGCTGGCGTTCTTCCTCGAAGTTCGCGAAAGTGGGGGTCTCGGGGAAGATCAGTCCCTGCTGTTCGGGTTGGTAGACCGAGATGCGCTTGGTGGTGTCGAGCATGGTTTGTCTCTCTCGCGGGTTGTGTTGAAGGACGGTTCGGTTCGTGAGACCGCGATCATGCAAAGCGCCCGTGCCGCTGACAAAGGACGACTCTTCGCCGATGCATGAAAAGGATTCATCTATGCTCTCGCCAGCGAATCCTTCTCATGCGACGCCTTCCCTCGTTTTCCGCCCTCCGCGCCTTCGAGGCCGCCGCCCGCCTCGGCGGTTTCATGCAGGCCGGCGACGAACTGCGCCTGACCGCGTCCGCCATCAGCCACCAGGTGCGCGCACTGGAAACCTGGTTCGGGCGCGCGCTCTTCGTGCGCGGGGTGCGCAAGGTGACGCTGACGCTCGACGGCCAGCGCCTGCTCGACCGGCTCGGTCCGGCCTTCGACCAGGTCGAGGAAGCCTGCTCCGAGCTGCGCCCGGCGCAGTCGCACAGCGAGCTCGCGGTGCACTGCTCGCCGAGCTTCGCGGCCAATTGGCTCGGCCCGCGGTTGCCGCAGTTCATGGCGGCGCATCCGTCGATCGTGATCCGCATGTCGTCGAGCGCCGAACCGGTGGACCTTTCGAGATCGACCGACATCGACGTCGCCATCGCCTACGGTTCGCCGCCGCCGCATGCCAACGTGACGGTCCAGCCGCTGGGGCTGGAGGCGACGGTGCCGATGTGCGCGCCGCGGCTGCTCGAAGGCCGTGGTCCGCAGAAGCCCGCCGACGTGCTGCGGTTCACGTTGATCGACTCGAAGGTGAATCCGGTCCAGTGGGCCGACTGGTGCAAGCTCAACGGCCTGAAGCTCCCCGCCGACGCCCGGCCTTCGTTCGATCGCGGTTCGATGGCGATCGCCGCTGCGGCCGACGGCCTGGGCGTCGCTCTGGAGACGACGCGTTTCGCCGAGCAGGAGCTCGAGCGCGGCGAACTCGTCGTGCTGGACGGCGCGTCGTTCGAGCGCATCGAGCGGTTCACGCACTTCATCTGCTACCGGAAGTCGGCGCTCGACAACCAGCGGCTGATGGCGTTCTGCGCCTGGATACATGCGCAGCTGACACAACCGACGCGGCCGACGCCGGACCTCAAGCGCGCGGCTTGACGAACCTGAGCGTCATGCGGTCGGACTCGCCGATGGCGACGTATTTCTCGCGCTCGACCGCGCCGCCCCGCAGCGTCGGCGGCAACGCCCACACGCCCTGGGCGTGGTCGTGCGTGTCGCGCGGATTGGCGTTGATCTCGCTCGATGCCGAAAGCACGAAGCCGGCCGCACGAGCACGCTCGATCACGAATTCCTGCGGTACGTAGCCGCTTTCGATCACCCGCGCGAGCGAGGTCCCGGGCGGTGCGCGATGCTCTTCCACGCCGAGCATGCCGCCGGGCCTGAGCACCTCGAGGAACGCGCGCAGCGTCTCGTCGAAGTGGCCGTCGGCGATCCAGTTGTGGATGTTGCGGAAGGTGAGCACGGCATCGGCGCCGCCGGGCGGACGGATGTCGGTGAAGCGCTCGGCCGGCAGCGTGCCGAGCACCACGCGCCGGTAGATCGCCGGATCGGCCGCCAGCCTGGCGCGGAATGCGGCACGGGCCCGCTGTTGCCCGGGCGTGCCGTCGGCAGGTTCATGGGCGGCATAGAGACGGCCCTTCGGATTCAGGAAGGGCGCGAGGATCTCGGTGTACCAGCCGCCGCCCGGTGCGACCTCGATGACCTGCCAGTCGGGCCGCAGGCCGAAGAAGGCGAGGGTCTCCAACGGATGGCGGGCGGCGTCGCGCACCCGGTTGGCGGTGCTGCGCCCGGGGCCGTCGACGGCGGCGCGCAATGCGGCGTCAGCCGGATCGGTCGACTCGGCTGCGCGATCGATCGCACCGGCGAAGCCTGCGAACGGCAGCAGCGCCAGGGTGGCGAGCGTGCGGCGGCGCCGGGTCGACGTGGCGGTCGCCACGGCGTGTCGTGGGAAGGGCGGAAGACGAGGGTTCATTGCGACGGACGAAGCGGGCAGGGGTCGACCTTACGCCCGCCGCACAGGATCGACAACGACGGATTCCTTCCCTGGTCACGGAGCCCGCGTGCGAGCGTCCGCGATGCCGTGTCGCGCGGCCAGCAACCAGTCCAGCGCCAGCATCACGATCAGCGACGCGCCGACCAGAGGAAACGCGACACCACCCAGCGCCAGCAGCGCGACGACGGTTCGCAGCGTGCGCCGGTCGGCCGGCAGCGGCGGCACGCCCATGCCGCCGGCGGGGCGGCGCTTCCACCACATCACTCCCGCGCTCACGCACAGCAGCACGATCCCTAGGCACACGGCGACCAGCACCGCCTGGTTCGGCACGCCGAACTCCTGCCCCATGTGCACGTTGATGCCCCATTCGAGCCAGCGGCCGAGCGGGCCGTAGTCGGCATAGCGCATGTCGACGAGCGCCTTGCCGCTGTACTGGTCGAGGTGGATCACGCGCTGCCGCGGCAGGTCGGGCGGGTACACCGAGGCGGTGTAGACACCGGTCGGCCCCTTGGGCGGCACCACCGTGAAACCCGGCGCGATGCCGAGCCGCTGGAAAGTGCCGATGGCGGCATCGAGACCCATGCTGACCTGCGACGCTGGCGGCACGGCTGCGGCTGCCGGACCGGCATGCGCGTCATGCCCTGCATGGCCCTCGTGCACCGACATCGGCACGCGCGCCTGTTCCAGCGACCAGGCCGTGGGCCTTCCCTCGCTCAGGCGCCGCTCCGACATCGGCACCTGCACCCGCACGCCGGCCGGGTAGCCGAAGTTGTGCCCGTTGGCCCACCGGTTGACCTGGTCGCCCCACAGCACCGACCACGGCATCCCGGTGACGGCGAGAAAGACCAGCGCGCCGCCGACGAAGACGCCGGTGACCGCATGCAGGTCGCGCCAGAACACGCGCTGGCGAGGCCTGCCGCGCACCGACACCACGCCGCCTCCGCGTCCGCGCGGCCACCAGAGGTAGGCACCGGTCGCCACCAGCAGCACGGCCCAGCCGGCCGCGATCTCGATGATGCCGCGCGCGAGCTCGCCGAAGTACCTGAGGCTGTGCAGCTTGCGAATGGTCCCTGCGACGCTGCCGCCGTCGGGCATCGAACCCAGCACCTGCGCGCGGTGCGGATCGACGAAGACCGACAGCGCTTCGCCGTTCGCCGCACCGATGCCGACCTCGGCCGAATCGGTGGGCGATGCGGCCGGCGTGTACTTGCGCAATGTGCCGGGATGCGCCGCCAGCGCCGCCGCCACGATCTCGCCGTGCGGACGCGAGACTGCCGCCGCCGACACGAACTTCAACTCGCGATGCGCGTGGCCGTCGATCCGCGTCTTGAACACGTAGAGCCCGCCCGTGACGGCCAGCCAGATCAGGAACGGCAGGACGAGCAGGCCGGCGTAGAAATGCCAGCGCCAGACGGCACGGTAGAGCGTGTCGTGCGGCGGGATGCCGGCCGGGCCGGAGGCTTGCGGCCTGACGTCGACGGTGCCGAGCGTGAGTGCCGAATCGTCGGACGGGTCGTGGACGGACGCAGCGGACCGTTCCTGGCCGGATGCGGCCAAGACGGCTGACGAAGCCGCCGAGGTGCATCGAGGAATTCCAGGTGTGCGTTTCACCGGGCCGACGCTGCGGGACCGATGGCAAGCTCGTCCCAGCCCGTCGTTGCATCGCGCTCGCGCAGGAACTGCCATGCCGGCAGCAGCGCGACCAGGATTTCCGCCGTCGTGCGCACGATGCAGCCGTGGCCGACGTGCCCACCCGTCACGCGACCCTGCGCATCGGCGACGGCGATGTGCAGATGCGAGCCGTTGGCCGCGATGCTCTCCGAAAGCGTCAACACCTCGGTGTCGCCTTCGAAAAGCGTCGGCTCGGACATCCCCGCGAGTCGCACGCTGGCGGTTCGAAGGCTTCCGATGCCGTCCAGCACGAAAGCGGCCGTGGAGCCGTGTCGCGCGATCAGCATGTCCAGCGAACGCCGGAGATCGTCGCCCGGATGCAGGCGGATCGGCAACGTGCACAGCGCCGTGTCCGAAACCACGGTCACGAACGTCTCTCGGACGGCGTGACCGGCGTTCCATAGGTCGTCGCCAGTTCGTCGAACAGATCCTTCTGCACCAGTTGCTGACGCGCCGTGAAGCTCGCCACCAGACCGCTGTCCTCGTCGAGCCGCCCGGTATCGCGCAACCGGGCGAGAGCGGCGGTCATGCCGAGCAGCGCGCCTTGCAGCGCGGCGTTGGCATAAAGGACCATGCCGTAGCCCATGCGGCCCAGCTCGCTCGCGTCCAGCGTCGGCGTCTTGCCGCCGATCACCACGTTCACCAGCTGCGGCACGGCCAGCGCCTGCGGAATGCGCCGGATCTCGTCCACGCTGGTCGGCGCCTCGACGAAGGTGAGGTCGGCACCGGCCTCGATGAACAGCTGCGCGCGTTCGATCGCGGCCTCGAAGCCGTCGATCGCGCGCGCGTCGGTGCGGGCGATGACCAGAAAATCGTCGTTCGCACGCGCATCGACCGCCGCCTTGATCTTGGACGCGGCTTCCACCGCGCCGATCACCGACTTGTCGTTGAAGTGGCCGCACTTCTTGGGACTGGTCTGGTCTTCGAGCTGGATGGCGTTGGCGCCGGCACGCTCCAGCGTGCGCACGGTATGGCGCACGTTGAGCTCGTTGCCGAAGCCGGTGTCGGCGTCCACGACGATCGGCAGCTCGACGCAGTCGCGCACCGCGGCCGTGTGCTGGGCGAGGTCGCCGAGCGTGATGAAGCCCATGTCGGGCAGGCCGTAGAAGGTGTTGGTGATGCCGGCGCCCGACAGGTAGACGGCCTCGAAGCCGAGCTGCCGGATCACGCGCGCCGCGAGCGCGTTGGCGGCGCCGGCGACGACGAGGCCGCGCCGCTCCTGGATCTTCTGTTTGAGGAGGGTGCCGGGGCGGGTCGGGTTCATCGGGAGGTCCAAAAGTTTTGAAAGGGAAGGGGCGCGAGCCGGTCGGGCGCTAGTCCTTGCGTTCGATTTCCTTGAGCAGGTACGGCGCCACGTACCGCGATCCGTCCCAGCTCAAATGGCCCTGGTCGGCATACATCAGCTTTCCGTCGAACGCGATCCGGCACGTCTTCGCGTCGCAGAAGAGCTTCGACAGGTCGATGATCCGCACCTCCGGAAAATCCGCCGTGACGGTCGCGACCATCGCGTTGTATTCCGAATAGGCTGCGATCTTGTCGTATTCCTCGCGCGCGAACGTGCAGCGGTCGTTCTTGCTCGTGATCCTGAAGGGTCGGTTCACGCACACCTTGGGGTCGTACGGCACGAGCGGGTTGTCCAGCACCACGACGACCTTCTTCTTCGCATTGCGCAGCGCCAGCAGGGTTCTTCTCATGCCGTCCGTCATCACCTTCCTGGGATCGGAATTGCCGGGATCGGCCACATCGACCGCGTCGTTGTAGGAGCACAGGGGCTGGTGCGCCAGGACGACGGTCTTGATCGCCGAGTCGGCGAAGATGTGCTCGTAGGCGCGACCGATCAGCTTGTAGGCGTTTTCACGCACTTCCTTGGCGCTCTTGACCTTCTGCGCCGTGGCGACGCCGATGAACGGCGCCGCGCAGCTCGCGGGGTAGAGCGCGACCCCGCCTTGCGGGCTCGACAGTTCGCTCAATCCCACGAACAGATGGCCCGCGTGGGAGTCGCCGATCAACGCGACATCGTTGCCGGTTTTCTTCTGCAGGCGGCAGGGACTGTCCGTGACAGAGGTCCAGTCTGGGAAGTAGGCGTCGCAATTCGTCTTCCACGCCGAGAGCAGGCCCCAGGTCTGCGCGTCCTCCACGGGTTTGTTCAGGTAGATCTTGTAGCCGACCCCGCCGACGATCACCATGATCGAAGCGAGCACCAGCACCTGGCCATCGCCTCGCTTTCCAAATCGCAGCGGCCGCTCCACCAGCCTGTAGGTGAGCCATGCGAGGACGAAGGCGACCACGACCGCCGCCACGCGGATGCTTTCGCGCGGAGTTTCGCTCTCGACGATTCGGGCGAAGGAAAGTAGCGGCCAGTGCCACAGATACAGCGGAAAGCTGATCAGGCCGATCCAGACCGCGAGACGGTTCGACAGGACGACGCGATTCACCCAGGCGGCTGGACCCGCCGAAATCAGCAACACCGCACCCGCGACCGGAACGGCTGCCCATCTGCCTGGAAAACGGACGTTCTTGTCGATCTTCCAGATGCCGTAGGCGATCAGCAGCAGTCCTGCGAATGAAAGCACATTGACCAGTGCATTTCCGTCCGCGATGTGCGATCTGGAATAAACGACCGCGTTCAGCACCCTGTCGAGCCTCTTTCCCGTCCCGGCGAAGGCCATCGGCTTGTACAGGCTCAGCCATGCCAGGAAACTGCCGCACAGCAGTTCCCAGAAACGCGTCTGGGGCGAATAGAACGCGGCCACCGGGTCGACCTTCACCTGCTTGAGATTCAGGTAATAGGACAGGAGCGCGACGACGAACAGCACCGTCAGCACATTGAGCTTCTTCTTCCAGACGGCCCACAGCGCGATGGGCCAGAGGATGTAGAACTGCTCCTCGATGCCCAGGCTCCACAGGTGCAGCAGGGGCTTGCTATCGGCCGACCCGTCGAAATAGCCCGCTTCGTTCCACAGCACCAGGTTGGAGACGAAGCCTGCGCCCGCGACCGTGTGTTTTCCCAGTTCCCGGAATTCGTCGGCGAGCAGCGCGAACTTGCCGAAGGCGAGGCAGGCCACGAGCACCAGCAGGAGCGCGGGAAAGATTCGCTTGATGCGGCGTGCGTAGAAATCGGCGAACGAGAACGTGCCGCGATCCAGATTCTGAAAAATGATTTTCGAGATCAGGAAACCCGAGATGACGAAGAAGATGTCGACGCCGACGAAGCCGCCCTTGATCCATTCGGGGAACGCGTGGAAAGCAACGACCGAAACGACGGCGATGGCTCTCAGGCCATCGATATCCGGGCGATATTGATGGCTCGATGCTTGCTGGGAGATCATCTTCGTTTGCCGACGCGCTGTGAAAAACTGAGCATTCTGCATGGTCGGGAACGCCGAGCCCGCCCCGATCACCGAATGGTTCTCGGCCACGATCATCAGGCCGCTCTTCGTCGAGCGGCTTGATCGTCGGCACGTGCAGCACCGCCCTGTCGATGCCGTCGGCCTGCAGCTGCCGGGCGGCTTCGAGCGCACGCATGGTCATGAAGCCGCTGGCGATCACCAGCACGGCATTGCCGTCGCGGATCAGCTTGGCTTCGCCGAGCTCGAACACGGTTCGAACACGTAGTCGTACTCGTCGAGCACCAGCGGCACGTCGCCGCGCGGCAGGCGCATGTAGACGGGGCCCTTGTGGTCCGCCATCTGCGGCACGGCCTGCGCGCTGTCGAGCGCGTCGCACGGGTCGACGATGGTCGTCCCCGGGATGCTGCGCATGAGCGCCAGGTCGCCGGTGGTCAGGCCGGGCAGGGCGCAGCAGATCTTGACGTTCAGGTGCTCCTCGGCGATGACCTGATGCACGAAGTCGTAGGCGCGCCGCGTGGCGAAGACCGCCTAGGTGGTCGCGAACGGGACGAAGCCTTCCTTGGCCATGCCGCCGGCCGCCGCCATGAGCAGCTGCTCGGCCATGCCCATCTGGAAGAAGCGCTCAGGATATTCCCCGGCGAACAGGTGAAGGTCGGTGTACCTGGCGAGGTCGGCCGTCATGCAGACCACGTCGGGCCGCTGGCGGCCGAGTTCGGCCATCGCCTTGCCGGACGGGGCCGCCCGGACACGCTGGCCGCAACGGCCCGTGCAAGAGCAAGAAGCGGTCGCGTCCTTCCCAGGTCGGGTCCTCGGGCCGGTAGTTCATGGCGCGGCCGTAGGCCACGGCCAGCACGTCTGCCCAGCCCGGCGCCTGGCCGACGTAGTCCTGGCCCTGGCCCTGGACCTCGCCCATGCGCAGGGCATGGCGGCGGATGCGGTGGGCGCTCTGCCGGAGCATCGAAAGGTCGGCTCGTGGATGTTTGCTGCGCGCTGGGCTCAGTGGATCAGCATGCCGCCGTTGACGTCGAGCGTGATGCCCGTGCAGTACGCCGACAGGTCGCTGCCCAGGAACACGCAGGCGCCGGCGATGTCGCTCGCACGGCCGAGCCGGCCCAGCGGGATCGTCTCGGCGATCTCGGCCTTGCGCTCCTCGGTCAGCTTGCCCTTGATGATGTCGGTGCCGATCAGCCCCGGCGCGATGCAGTTGACGCGGATGCCCGCCGGCCCGAGCTCGCGCGCCATCGCGCGGGCCAGGCCCAGGATGCCGGCCTTGGCCGCCGAGTAGTGCGGACCGCCGACGATGCCGCCGCCGCGCTGCGCCGACACCGACGAGATGCAGACGATCGAGCCGCCGCCCTGGCGCTCCATCACCGGGATCACCGCCTGCGAGCACAGCAGCGTGCCGCGCAGGCTCACGTCGAGCACGGCGTCGTAGTCGGCGGCCGTGATGTCGACGGTCTTGCGCGGCTGCGTGATGCCGGCATTGTTGACCAGGATGTCGATGCGGCCGAACCTGGCGAGCACCTGCGCCACGGCGTCGTCGACGGCCTGTTTGTCGGTCACGCTCGCCACGAGGCCCAGGTGCCGTTCGCCGACCCGTGCCGCGGCCGCGGCCGGATCCGCGCCTTCGAGATCCAGGATGGCGACAGTCGCGCCCTGGCTCGCCATCTGCATCGCCGTGGCATGGCCCAGGCCGTTGATGCCGGCACCGCCGGTGACGAGGGCGATCTTGTTCGCGAGCAGCATGCATGTCTCCCTACGGTTGGAATGCAGCGATTCTGGAAATGGGCATGGCTGAAGACAAGCGATACCTTTTCAATCGAGGATGATCGTTCGTCATCATCGGGTCTGTCCGTATTCACACCATGCGCCCCTCGTTTCCGCCTTCCGCATGTTTGACCGCCTTCGAGGCGGTCGCACGGCGCAGGAGCTTCGTCCTCGCCGCGAGCGAGCTGCACCTCACGGCTTCGGCCGTGAGCCACCAGATCGCCAAGCTGGAACGGTTTCTCGACAGCAGGCTCTTCGTCCGTACGGCCCACGGCGTCGAGCTGACGGCGGCGGGCAACGACTATCTGCAGCGCGTCGGCGGTGCGATGGCCGCCATCGCCGCCGCGACCGACAACGCGCGCCGCGGCATCGGCGGTTCGCTGCACGTGCATTCGACGCCGAGCTTCGCGACGCTCTGGCTCATGACGCGACTGAAGGATTTCGCCGGGCGACACCCTGGGATTTCGCTGTCGATGTCGTCGTCGGTCACGCATTCGGATTTCTCGGTCGGGCATGCCGACGTCGACATCCGCTACGGCGTGCCGCACTGGCCGCAGCTGGTCTCGAGAACGATCTTCGACGAACAGGTGATGCCGCTGGCGAGCCCGAGCTTTCTCCGGCGTCACCGGATCGCGACGCCGGCCGACCTGACGCAGGTGCCTCTGATCCAGTCCACCGTCGGCGTGGTGCAGTGGCCCGAATGGTTCTCGGCCCAGGGCATCGACCACACGCCGGGTCGCTACGCCTACCGATTCGACCGCGCGTTCATGGCGCTCGACGCCGCCGTGCAGGGCCTGGGCGTGACCTTCGAGAGCACTTCCATCGGCGAGCCGCACCTGCGCAAAG
This sequence comes from Janthinobacterium lividum, assembly GCA_050954325.1. Classification (GTDB taxonomy): domain Bacteria; phylum Pseudomonadota; class Gammaproteobacteria; order Burkholderiales; family Burkholderiaceae_C; genus Variovorax. The sequence continues at coordinate 624,440 of JBPBPG010000002.1, forward strand.
GCCACTTGCGGCCGGTGTTCGAGACGGGCGAGTACCTGCCCGTGCAGGCGCATTTCCTCGTCTGCCCGCAGCGGCATGCGCAGCGTCCGGAAGTCATGCACTTCGTGAACTGGGTGCTGGAGCGGGCCGTGGGATCGGCGGGGTCCGGGATGCGCGAGGCGGGGATGCGCTCCGGCGCCTGATACCGTTGCGGCCATGCGCAAGTGGAATCGCCTCTCCGACACGATCGCCGTCCTGGCGTTGGGCATCGGTTCCTGTCTTTCGGCTGCGTCCGCCGTCGCCCAGACGCAGCCCGATGCGCCGACGCCTTTCAAGCTCGCTGCCGGCTCGTACAGCGTGGCCGGCAGCGGCGACCTGCCGGCGGGTCCCGGCCTCGACGTCAACCTGCGCTACACCTACGGCCAGGGCAACGTCTGGATCGGCTGGTTCCGGTCGCCCGTGCTCGACTTCTCGCAGGTCCGGGGCGGCTGGGACCACGTCTTCTCCTTTGGGCCGGTGCGCGTGTTGCCGTCCCTGCAGTCGGCCTCGGGCGGTTTCCGGGGCGGCAGCCTGGCCGTCGAGACCGGCGACCGCTGGTTCGCCGGCGCCGGACTGGGGCGCACCAACCTGCGCCGTTACGCGAACCTCAACTTCGACCCCAACGATTCGTACACCGTCTACGGCGGCTATCACTGGGATGCATCGAACATCGTCACGATGCAGCTCGTTCGCGACAATCGCGACAACCCCGACCAGCAGCATGTGCACCTGCTCTGGCGCACGACCCTGGCGCAAGGGCGCCAACTCATCGTCGACCTCCTGGCCAAGCAGGGTACGGTCGAGAACCGCTTCATCCGGCGTGGCGGACTGTCCTTCGAATACGAATGGCCGGTCTGGTCGGTTCGCGCGGCATGGGATCCGAAAGTCAACTTCACGCCGCAGAACATGGTGCGCCTGTCGCTGGCACGGCGCTTCTGATCGTGCCCGATGCGGCACGCTCAGCCGGGCTTCAACCCGAGCGCGTCGACCGTCTGCCTGACACGCTTCTCCCTGCTGCGTGAAAAACGCCGCGTACTGCGCCGGCGTCGATGCGATCGAACACAGGCGCATGGACCTCATCGAGCCCGTTGGCCTTGAGCCTCGTTGCCGCCGCGATGTGCGCGATGTGCGCGATGTGCGCGAGGTTGCCGTCGCCGGTCGGCGCCTCGACCTCGATCACGTCGGCACCGCAGTCGCCGAGCATCTGGGTGGCGCAGGGTCCGAGCATGACGCTGGTCGTATCGAGGATGCGGATGCCCGCGAGCGGCCCGGCCTCGCTCGGTCGTTCCTGCATTGCTTGTCTCCGATGTTTTTCGCCGGTCCTAGGGAGCCGCCATACTCGCGACCGATATTTTTTCATGAACTCTTGAGACGATTCCGGTATGAGCCGGCACGGGCCGAAATTTCCATGAACCTGAGCGTTGCCGGCGAACCCATCCCAAAGCCGACAGGCCGAGGCTGCGTTTGAGCGACCTGAAGAACGAGCCGTTCGTCCCGGACATCGTGCAGGAGGCGTCGCATGCCATGACGATCGTCGCGCTCGTGGAGAGCGGATTGGGCGTGGCGCTGGTGGCGGATGTCTGGGCGCATCTATCGCCGCGCAACGACCGGTCTCTCGAAACCTGCGTCTTCGCTGACCGATTCACAGCGCGATCTCCGGTCGGCCGGTCGGGCTATCGCCGGTAGGTTGCATTGCTCAACCAAGGACGAACATGACCGTTAAATACGTGGTTTCCATCGCGGGCGAACTGCTCTACTTCGACGCCGAGCGCGAGCCGGCTCCGCCGTTTCCCGCACAGCCCGGCGACGGCGAGCCAAAGCCCGGGCTGAAGCTTTTGCCGCCCGACGATCATCCCGCTGCCGAAGCCGAATGGGACGAGGCGCTCAACCTCTATTCCACAGACCAGCGGAATCAGGCGGAGATCAGCGAAGTCATCTGAGGCTTCCACGGCACGCTGGCCGGCGTTTTGCAACAGGTCGGGTCCGTCATGCCCATCGGCCGAGATCGTCTGGGGAATCCTGGGGAGGTGGTTGGACTTCCGCATCGCTGTCGCACCCACGCCCCGCGGCAATGAAGCGAAGTGCGATCCTGGACACCCACGGCGCACTCCAGCGCGAAACCCGAGGCAGCCATCGGGCCGGGTCGGCGACAAGGCCGCAGCCGTAGCGACCCGCATCGTCGGTGAATTCCAGTGCAGCGCAGGTGCCATGCAAGCGCTTTCTCAAGATCGCACCGATCGGACACGGTTCGCTCGCGCAACAGACGCCGCAGCCGTTGCACGGCTCGCCGAATGCTGGCTTGGGCGGCGCTTCGACGCGCAGCAGGATGACTTTGTGCATGCCCGATGGTCCTCCGTCCCGGAGGCACGTCACGGTTCGAACAGCGGCCGCTGCCGTTCGAGCCGCCGGTGACCAGCGCCGCGTCGCGTGCGGCGATGGTTTGCGCCATCACTCGCTCTTCGCCGACGCGCCGCCGCCGACATACGGAATGGCGTGCTCGACGGTGTCCCAGATGAAGCGGCCGGTGGGCTCTTGCTGCTCCTCGGCGATGTGCGCCACCAGCCCGGCCGCGCGCGAGATCACCGCGAAGCCGCGCATGATGCCGGTGGGTACGCCGATCTCTCCGAGCAGCGCCGCCACCGCGCCCGTGGCGTTGAGCGTGATCGGGCGACCTGCCGTTTCGTCGACCGCGGCCGACAGTTGTTCCAGCGCGTCGATCTTCCTGCCCGACAGATCGGGCTCGGCGCGCCCGAGCTCGAGCAGCTTGTACGCACGCGGATCGACCGGCTTGTGCAGGTGGTGCCCGAAGCCGGGAAGGGCGATCTTCCGTTCCTTGTGCTGGCGCGCGATCTCCAGCGCTTCGGCCCGCGGATCCGCCGCTGCCTGGATGCGGTCGAGCAGGCGCGAGCAGTTCTCCATGGTGCCCACGAACTGGCTGCCGACCGCCAGCAGTCCCGCCGAGACGGCGCCCTGCAGGTTCTCCGGCGCGCTCATGTAGATCAGCCGCGCCGCGATGGCGCTGGGCGTGAAGCCGTGCTCCATCAGCACGATCAGCACGGCATCGGTGATGCGCAGGTCGACCCCGCGCGGCGTGCGTCCGAGGATCTGCATCAGCATCACCTCGGTGAAAGTCTTCTTGCCGAGCAGGTCTTCGACCAGATCGGCGTCCCGGTAGTGGAGGCTGGTCAGCGTGTGCGCGGCCAGTCGGGTGACCGGCGAAGAGGAGGGAGTGGACATGGCTTCGGCTTTCATGAGTTGACCGTTGCGCCGAGCACGTGCTCGCGCACCGCGCTCTTGAGGACCTTGCCGACGGGCGAGCGCGGCAGGCTTTCGTAGAAGTGGACGTGCTTGGGCGTCTGTACCGGCCCGAGACGCTCGCGCACGAACGCGATCAGTTCGGCCTCCGGCACCGACCTCCCCGGGCGCAGCTGGACCGCCGCATGCACGGCCTCGCCCCATTTGTCGTCGGGGATGCCGAACACCGCGCATTCGTGGACCGAAGGGTGCTGCCCCAGCGCGTTCTCCACATCGACCGGGTAGACGTTGAAGCCGCCGGTGATGACCATGTCCTTGAGCCGGTCCTTGAGGTAGAGGAAGCCCCGTTCGTCGAAGAGTCCGCGGTCGCCGGTATGCAGCCAGCCGTCGACCAGCGTCTCGGCGGTTTTCTCGGGCAGGCGCCAGTAGCCGGTCATGACGAGCTCGCCGCGCGCGACGACTTCGCCGACCTCGCCGCGCGGCAGCAGAAGGCCGTCGGGCGACATGACCGCCACGTCGCTGAACCACGCGACGCGACCGACCGCCGCCCAGTTGCGTGGCTCCTCGAAATCTTCCGGACGCATCACCGTGAGGATCTGCGGTGCCTCGGTCTGGCCGTAGGTGGTGCCGAGCACGGGACCGAAGAAGTCCCGGACCTCGCGGATTTTCTCGGGCGGCATCGGGGCGCCGCCGTAGATCAGGCGGCGCAGGTGCGGAAAGTCGGCGCGCGAGGCGCCGGGCAGCGCCATCAGCATGTAGACCAGCGTCGGCGGCATGAAGCAGACCGTGCCGTGGCGATCGCGGAAGGCGTCGCGCACCGCCGCTGCGCCGGCCTCCGCGAGCACCACGTGACAGCCGCCCTGCGCGAGGATCGGCACGATGTAGGTCGAAGTGCCGTGCGTGATCGGTGCGGCGACGATGTAGCGGTCGTTCTCGTCGAAACCCCAGGCATGGATCTGGTTGGCGATGTTGGCCATCCAGGCGCGATAGGGCTGCATGACGCCCTTGGGCGCGCCTGTCGTACCGCCCGTGAACTTGATGGCTTGCGTCGCCTCGGCCGGCAGCGAGAACGACGGGCGCGACGCGCCTTCGTGCCGCAACAGCAGTTCGGCGATGGCCGGCGCCGTGGCGCTGCCGGGCTCCGCGCGGGTGTGGATGCGATGCCCCGGTGCGCCTTCGAGCAGATCGGCGCTGCCTGCGTCCACGACGATGATCGAGGGTTCGGTCGCGTCGACGATGCGGCGGATTTCGGGCCGGGTGCTCCTGGGATTGAGCGGCACCCAGATCTTTCCGCAGGCCAGCACGGCGAGCAGGGCGGTCAGGTGCTCGGCGCTGTTTCTGGCGCAGATGCCGACGCGGCTCTGCACGGCGGGGTCGATGTCGGCAAGTGCGGTCGCCAGCGCGGCCACCTGGCGTGCCAGGGTGTCGTAGCGGATCGCGCCTTCGGGCGTGTCGATGGCGATGCGGTCCGGCCAGCGCTCGGCTGCGCGCCAGAAGAAGTCGATGGGGAACATGTTGGAGTTTCCTTGCTATTGGGCCTTGGCGCCGGAGACCTTGACGACTTGCTGCCAGCGCTTGATCTCGGCGTTGCCGAAAGTGCGCAACTGCTCCGGCGTGCCGGGCTCCGTCGTGGCGGCCAGGTCGGCCAGCCGCTCGCGCAGCGCCGGATTTGCCAGGGCCTTGTTGAGCTCGGCGTTGAGCTTGTCGATCACGGGCTTGGGCGTGCCTGCCGGTGCGGCCAGCGCGAACCACGACTGCACTTCGAAGCCCGGGTAGCCCGATTCGGCGATGGTCGGCACGTCCGGCAACAGCGGCGAGCGCCTGGCGCTGGTGATCGCGATGGCGCGCAGCCGCCCGGCCTGCACGTGCGGCAATGCCGAGGGCGTGTTGTCGAACATCGATTCCACCTGTCCGCCGAGCAGATCGGCCACGGCCGGCGCGCTGCCGCGGTACGGGACGTGGAGCATGTTGCTCCTGGAGACCATCTTGAACATCTCGCCCGAGAGGTGGATCGACGAGCCGCTGCCCGAGGAGGCGAAGGTGATGCCCTCGGGCTGCTCCTTGGCGAAACGCACGTAGTCGGCCACGCTGGCGATCGGCAGCTTCGGGTTGACCACCAGGATGTTGGGGATCTTGGCGATCAGCCCGATCGGCTCGAAATCCTTCTGCGGGTCGTAGCCGAGCTTGTCGTAGAGCGAGACGTTGATGGTGTTGGCGATGGTGAAGAGATAGAGCGTGTAGCCGTCGGCCGGAGCGTGCGCCACGAGTTCGGCGCCGACGTTGCTGTTGGCGCCCGATCGGTTGTCGACGATGAAGGTCTGGCCCGTCTGCGCTCCCATCCGGACCGCCAGGAGCCGGGAAATCACGTCGGTCGCGCCGCCCGCGGCATAGCCGACGACGAGCTTCACCGGCTTGCTTGGAAACGTGTCCGCGAACGCATGCGATGGCAATGCGCCGCCGACGGCGAGCGTGGCGGCAAGCGCCAGGAAGCGCCGACGCGCTGGGTGTGATGTCATGTCCTGCCTTGTCTCCGTTGTTTGAATTCGACGCATGTCACGAGGGTGGCGTGGCAGATCCTTTGGTGCACACTGCCGACCGTCGACGACCCTCGGATTCTTTTCGATGCCTTCCAAAACTCCCAACCGGAACGTCCGCTCAGCGGACGTCGTGGACACTGCCGACGAGACCGGCGGACGCTCCCTGCGCCGCGGCCTGCACGTGCTGGATGCGATCCTGCGCGGCGGCCGCGAGGGGGTCCGCGTGATCGACCTGTGTCGCCGGTGCGGTCTGGAGCGCGCGCCGGTCTACCGCCTGCTCGCCACGTTGATCGACACCGGCTACGTCGCCCGGCGCGGACGTTTCCGTTACGTGCCCGGACGGCGCTCGGCCGATCTGTCGGCGACGTCGGACGAATCGGACCTGGTCGCGCAGCTTCAGCCGGTGCTCGCACGCATCGGCGCGAGTTGCGGAGATGCCGCATTCGCCATCGTGCGCGAGGGGCCGCTGTCGCGGTGCATCGCCCGGCAGGTAGGCTCCTATCCCGTCCAGATTCTTTCGGTGCAGGTCGGCACGCGCCAGCCGCTGGGCGTCGGGGCCGCCGGACTCGCGCTGTTGGCCGCGTTGCCGGCCGACGAGGCAAGCGCATTGATCGCGACGAATGCGCAGGCGCTCGCCGCCTACGGCGGGATGACGCCGAGCCGGCTCGACCTGCTGGTGAGTGCCGCGCGCGAGCGCGGCTGGTCGGTGGTCGGCAACCATGCGGTCAAGGGCGGCATGGGCGTCGGCATGGCCGTCCTGGATGCCGGCGGGCGTCCGTTGGCGGGTCTCAGCGTCGCTGCCGCCATGGGCCGCATGCCGAAGCAGCGCCAGCAACTGATCGCCGGCATGATGCGCGAGGCGGTGCTCGCGCTGCTGCCGGACGGCGTGTCGACCCAACCGGCGACCGCCTTCGAGCGCTGAGCGGGCCGGCCGCGTCGAGACGGCCACCGGCGGCCGACGCCCGCTGGAACGCCTGCGTGATCAGCCAGGTCGCGACACCGGCGAAGCAACGCATGCCCCAGGCGCCGAAACGGTCTGCGTTCGCCGGCGTCTGCGCGGACCAGGACGTCCTTGCCGCATTCGAGGTGCTGGTCCGGTCGACGGGCGCAACTGCCGAAAGCACGCACTGCGTCGCGAACGCTCGCGGCAAGCGGTCGAAACGTGCATGGCGCCCCGATGGCCGTTTCAGAGGGAGGGAGTCCGAAACGTTCCCGGCGAAGCAGTAGGCGATGTCTTGCACGTTTGGCCGACTTGCAGAACCCGGGATCGAAAATGGAATCTTCAATACTGTCCGATGTGCCGACGCCGATCCGTGTCGGCCAACGTATGCCGCAGATCAAGGCTCCTGGTCTTTACAAATGGTCGGCCACCCGTCCCACTCCATGCACGTCCTCGCGAACATCGCCATCACCCTGATCACCACCGCGACGATGGAAGGCATCGCCTGGCTGAGCCATCGCTACCTCATGCACGGGCCCGGCTGGGGATGGCATGCATCGCATCATGAGCCGCGGACCCGCCGGTTGGAAAAGAACGACCTGTTCGCGGTCTGCTTCGCCGTTTTTGCCATCGTGCTGATCTGGTTCGGCACGTCGGGTGCCTGGCCGCTGCAGTGGGTCGGCGCGGGCATGACGTTGTACGGCCTGTTGTATTTCGTCGTGCACGATGGCATGGTGCACCGGCGCTGGCCCCTGGGTTTCGTGCCGCAGCACGGTTACCTACGAAGGCTCTACCAGGCTCATCTGCTGCACCATGCGACGACGACCCGGCACGGTGCGGTGTCCTTCGGTTTCCTGATCGCACCGTCGGAGCGCAATCTGAAAAAGGCGCTCGAAGCGCGACGTGTGCTTCGCAAGGGTGGCGGCCCGGCCCGTCAGGACGCGTAGCGCCGGCTTCAGCCACCGCGATTCCAGAGAGATTTCTCGCGCTTCGACCTGGGCAGGGCCCGCGCGGCGATCGCCACGCCGGCACCGCGTGCGGCGAACCATACTTTCTGCAGGCCGGTCGTCCCGACGCGGTGGTCCCACGCATGGCTCCCCTTGGCCCTGACCTGCCGGCCGATCGCGCGGTAGACGTCGCGCGCGGTGGCCACCGACCAGGCCGAGCGCAACGGCAATGCGCCCAGGCCCTGCATGGCCGAGTCGTAATACGGCTCCGCGGTCTCCACCAGGTCGGAAGCGAGGACGGCCAGTGATTCCCGATGGCGCAACTCCTCGATCTGGTCGACGGGAATGCCGCGCGAACGCAGCCACTCCTTGGGCACGTACACGCGCCCGATGGCGGCGTCGTCGACGATGTCTCGGGCGATGTTGGTGAGCTGGAAGGCGATGCCCAGGTCGCAGGCCCGGTCCAGCGTCGCACTGTCGCGCGCACCCATGATGCGGGCCATCATCAGGCCCACCACGCCCGCGACGCGGTAACAGTAGAGCAGCGTGTCGTCGAGCGATTCGTACTGAACGTCCTCCACGTCCATGCGGAAGCCGGCCAGGTGCGCGAGCGGGAGCTCGACGCCGATGTCGTGCCGCCTCATCACTTCGCTCAGGCAGATGAACGCCGGTTCGTCGGACGGATGACCGGTGCAGGCCTGGCGTGTCTGGTCCTCGAGCATCCGCAACGACCTCGCGCCGTCGTCCCGCGACCCCTCGCGCTGGCCATGCCCCGAGACCTGGCCGTCGATGACGTCGTCGCAGTGGCGGCACCACGCATAGAGCATCAGCGTGCTCTCGCGGGTCTTCTCGTCGAACAGCTTGGACGCCGAGGCGAAGCTGCTCGATCCCTTCCGGATCGCCTGCAGCGCATGCGCGAGGGCATCGGGCCGGCGATGGGCGGGATGTGCGCTCACGCGAGGTCCTCCAGCATCAGACGTGCGGTTGCCTTGGCCGAGCCGATCACGCCCGGCACGCCGGCGCCGGGATGGGTGCCGGCGCCGGCCAGGTAGAGATTGGGTATGTGCGCATCGCGGTTGTGCGCGCGGAACCAGGCGCTCTGCGTGAGCACCGGTTCCAGCGAGAACGCCGAACCGAGATGGGCGCCGAGCTGCTCCTGGAAGTCGAGCGGCGTGAAGATCCGGCTGGTGACCAGGTCCTTGCGCAGGCCGGGAATGTAGTGCCGCTCCAGGTAGTCGAAGATGCGATCGCGATAGAGCGGGCCTTCGGTCGTCCAATCGACCGGCGCGTTGCCGAGGTGCGGCACCGGCGCCAGCACATAGTGGCTCGAGCAACCGTCCGGCGCGAGCGACGGATCCGTCACGCAGGGCGCGTGCAGGTAGAGCGAGAAATCCTGTGCCATCGGACCCTTGAAGATCTCGCTGATCAGTTCCTTGTACCGGGCACCGAAACAGACGGTGTGGTGCTGCAGATCGCGAGGGCGCCGCCGCAGTCCGAAATGCACCACGATCAGCGACATGCTGAATCGCTTGCGCTTGAGGCGGCGAGCCTCCTTGACACCGCGGTCCACATGGCCGAGCAGCCGTTCGTACGTATGCACGACGTCCGCGTTGGAGGCCACCCGGTCCGCCGGCAGCCGCGTGCCGTTCACGACGACGCCGACGGCTCTGCCGTTCTCCAGCTCGATGCGCTGGGCCGGCGCGTTCAGTTCGAGCCGGCCGCCCAGGTCCCTGAAGAGATCGACGAGACCTTTGACGAGCGCACCCGTGCCTCCCCTGGGAAACCAGACGCCCCAGCGCCGCTCCAGCGCATGGATCAGCGTGTAGATCGACGACGTGGCGAACGGGTTGCCGCCGACGAGCAGCGAATGGAACGAGAAGACCTGCCGCAGCCGCTCGTGCTCGATGAAGCGCGACACCATGCTGTAGACGCTGCGCCAGGCCTGCAGCCGCGCGAGTTGCGGACCGGCCTGGACCATGCTGCGAAAGGACAGGAAGGGCACGGTCCCGAGCTTGATGTAGCCCTCCTGCAGGACCTCCTCGGAATACCGCAGGAAATCCCGGTAGCCCTTCACGTCCGCCGGGTTGAGCCGGTGGATCTGCCGGTCGAGCGCTTCCTGGTCGTTCGCATAGTCGAAGAAGCTCCCGTCCTCCCAGCCCAGCCGGTAGAACGGCGCGACCGGCAGCAACTGGACGTAGTCCGACATCTTCCGGCCCGAAAGCGCGAACAGTTCCTCGATCGCCGAAGGGTCCGTGATCACGGTGGGCCCGGCATCGAACACGAAACCCTGGTCTTCGTAGACATAGGCGCGTCCGCCCGGCTTGTCGCGGGCCTCCAGCAGCGTCGTCGGCACGCCGGCCGACTGCAGTCGAACGGCCAGGGCGATGCCGCCCAGGCCCGCACCGATCACGACCGCGCGACGTGCGCTCACGAGACGCCGCCCAGCACGGCATTCAGTGCAGGAATCAGCGGCACCGGCGGGCGACCCGTCACCAGGCGCAGTTTGTCGTACCACATCAGCTTGCCCCCATAGAACCTGGCGACCAGGCCCTCGTCGAATTTGTAGAACCGTTCCATGACGGCGCGCCGTTGTTCAGGCACCGCCGCCAGGAACAGCATGCGATTGAGCATGCGGAAGAACGTGCCCGCCTTCCAGCGGTCGGTCGCATGCGTCTGCAGGGCCGCATGCAGCGACCTCGCGTCGAAATCGCGCCGCGCCGCGACCAGGTCGGCCACGGCCACGGCCTCTGGCAGCGAATACCCCGTCGTCGGATGGAAGAACGCCGCCCCGACACCGGCCTGCGGCACGCCATCGGTAGCGTTCCAGAAGGCCTTCACGTCGCCGCCCAGCAGGATCGGTAGCACGCCGTGCTCCTCGCGCAGCAGTTCCACGATGTCCCATCGCTGTGCGGTAGCGTAGGTACGGACGCGGCGCCGGAGTTCCGACTCGTCGATCGCCGCGCCGTCCGCATACACGGTGTCCTCGATCAGGAGCACGTCCGGCGCCAGGGGCAGCACGTACACGAAGCGGTAGCCGCCGTGCTGGTCGACCGTGGCGTCCATCAGGAGCGGAACGCGCAGGCCATGCGGCACCCGCGTCCTGACCTCCTGACCGAGAAATTTCTGAAAGCCCACCCGCATATGGGCACTCGGTTTCGGGCCTCGGCCATCGATCACGGCCCCGGCGGTGAGCGTGGTGCCGTCGGCCAGCGTCACCTGCGTCGGACCCACGGCCTCGACATGGGCGCCGAAGCGCACCGAATCCTGGATCGAAGGGTGGACCACCTCGTGGAACCGGTGCGACGGGATGCAGCAGTAGTCGCCCTCCAGCCGACGGCTGTAGCCCGGAAAGCGCACCTCGTGCCCCGGCCACCGGTGGGCGACCAAAGGAGCGATCCAGTTTCGCCGCGCCGGCGCCAGATCGGTCTCGTGGAAGGACCACGTATGGTTGCCGCCCAGGCTGTCTCCGGCTTCGAGCACCAGCACCCGCAGGGACGGGCGAAATTGCCTCAGCCGCCACGCGATCAGGCCATTGGCCAAGCCGCCGCCGACGAGAATCAGGTCGAAGTCGCGGCTGCCGGGATCAAGACGCCGCCTATGCATGGGCCGGCTTCTCCTGTCTGCGGTGACGGGTGAACAGCCCCTCGACCAAGTCCGCGGCACCCTGCGTTCCCGGCGCATTGCGCACTTCGGCACCGAGCGCGGCCGAACGGCGGCGGTATTCCGGCGTGCCCAGCAGCGTGCGCACCGCACGCTCGATGGCACGCCGGCTCGCCGCGGCGGGCGTGAGGCGCAGACCTGCCCCGCATCGAACGAGCCGGGCGGCGATACCGGGCTGATCGAACGCGATGGGCAACGCCAGCATCGGCACGCCCGCAGCCAAGCCGTCCATGACGGTGTTGAGTCCGGCATGGGTGATGAGCAGGTCCGCCTTGGCCAGCACGTCCCGCTGCGGCGCGAAGTCCACCACCCACTTGGCGCCGGCCCGCTTGACAGCCGAGATGCCCTGCGCGTCGAGCCCGCCGCAGTGCGCGACCAGCAGTTGCGCATCGATCGCGCGGCACGCCCTCGCGATCCGCAGGAACAGTTTCAGCCGGCCACCCTGCAGTGTTCCCAGCGATGCGAACACGAAGGGCTTTCCTTGGGAAAGTTCGAAAGGCAAGGCGGTCGAAACCGCCTGCGGCGGACGCAGCGGCCCGACGTGGCGGAACCCCGAGGACATGTCGTTGCGAGGAAAGTCGAAACCTTGCGTGGTCTGGCTGAGCTGGAGCATCGGCGAAACGCATTCGGCCAGTGTCCGGCGAACAGGGATACGCAACCTCGCGCACTGCGCTGCCAGCACCCTGGTGAGCGGACGCATCAGCCAGTCATGGATGCGCTCGCTCACCGCGTTCCGATGCAGACCCACCTCGTCGTGCGCATAGGCCCATGGCATCACGGGCAGCGGGATGGCCGGTTCCCGGTTGACGGGCAAGGCGCAGGCGACGGACACGAACGGCAGTTTCATCGACATTGCGACCAGACTGCCGGCGGCCTCCATCTGGTCCGCGATCACCGCGTCGATGCGGAACTTCGCGAGACAGGCCGGCGCTTCTTCGCAGAGCATCGCCGTGGACGATGCCACGTCACGAATCACCCGGAGAAGGCCGAAAACTCCTCTCGGACGTGCCGCACGCTCCAGGAGGTCGGAAAGGGTTCCCGCCGGATGGGTGCGCGCGCCGACGGCGACGAACCGGATCCGGGGATCCTTCAGTTGCGTGCGCACATCCGCCTGCTGCACCCACAGCACCTCATGACCACGATCGATCAAGACGCTCGTCAAGGCTTCCATCGCGGCTGCATGACTTGGAAAAGGTGGGGAAAGAACAGCGAAACGCATCACAAGATCAGCAAGAAAGTTGCGGTGCTGTCCTGCAAGGACGCCCGAGCGAAAAAACGATCGTCAGGACATCGACATCGATGCCTTGCAGGACAGAACCGCATCGTTGCTGTTCGATTTCCGCTTTCTCAGCTGCCTTAAACGCACAGCGCGCTTGCGCTCCAACCATGCAGACCTCCCATTCCGCACACGTGCGTGCCGACGACGAAATCGACTTCTGGAAGCAGGCGGTGGAATGTCGCCTCGACGTGCTGATGGCTTCCATGCACCGGCCCGACGGCAGTGTGTGTCATGCGATGCATGCAGGCGTGACCAGCAGTGGAAAACGCATCCGCGCGTTGATGCTGATCGGCGTCGGCCAAGGCTTGGGAATAGACCCTGTGCGCCTTCTCGACCTCGCCTGCGCGCTCGAGATGGTGCACGCGGCATCGCTTTTCCTGGACGACCTGCCATGCATGGACGATGCCAAGGAACGTCGCGGACAGCCCGCGCTTCATCTGCGGTTTGGCGAGTCGACCGCGCTGCTGGCATCGATCGGCATGCTCACGCATGCGTTCAAGACCATTGCGGAGTCGGAGGAAATTCCGGTCCACCTGAAGCCCGGCCTGGTGTCGCTGCTCGCGGACACCGTCGGGCCGTGCGGGCTGATCCAGGGACAGTACCGCGATCTGGCCACCAGCAGCGGGGACAGCGATTCGTCCGCGCTCGGAGATGTGAATGAACTCAAGACCGGCATGCTTTTCAAGGCGGCGATGCTGATGCCGGCGATGGTCGTGGAGGCGGACCTCTCCACCCTGCAGGCCATCGCCCGACTTGCAAGCGATGTGGGTCAGGCGTTCCAGTTGCGGGACGATCTCGCAGACGGTGAGACCACTGGCAACGGAGCATTCGTCGATCTGGACGGCCACGCCACGCTGGTCACCGCGCTTGGGCCGAGGCGGGCCATGGCCAAGCTCGAGGGGCACGTCGGGGAAGCACAGAAGTCGATGCGTGCACTGTTTGCAGAGTCGCAGATTCTCGCCGGCCTCATGAAGCAGATCGCGACCCTCCCATTGAAGTCGCCGCCCTCTTGTCTTCCGGAACCCTGCGCCGGAACATTGGCCGGAATGACGCCCTGACTGTGATGGGTGTGCATGCACTGGCGTATGGCCTGGAATCGATCAGTTTGCTCCGCACCGATCCAACGTGTAGTGGCCGCCTGAGTGCCTTCGTGCATCCGCGACGCTCATGGCGGGCCGGCTGAAAGCCAAGTAGCGGAAATATCGCCGTGAAACCGACCCCGCGACCGATCGAGGTCAGCGACGTCCTTCGGCAAGCAGGACCAGCGTGGCGGATGGCCGTGGCGATCGCATCGTTCGTGCGTGCGTCGTGCTTGAGGTCGCCGATTCCATTGGGAAGCAGGGAGGGCGAACGCCGGGTCGCGTTCGCAAGGCCTTTCGCGAATGTCGTGGCACAACGCCTGCCGTATCGATCGCGAGTTTTCCGAGCCATGGGAAGGCGTTCTCCTTCATGGTCGAAAGCCCGCGCACGGCGTAACCCAACTCCAGGATACGCGTCTGGCCTGGCGGAACCGCGACGCGAAATTTCAGAGCCGGCGTCCTCATTGCCGATGCGCTCCAGCTTGTCGAACTGGCGGCGTTGTAACGGGATCGATGCCGGCCTGCTGCGCCCTCTGGATGTCGTTGCGGGCGCTGCGTGTTTTCTTCAACGCCACCTTGGAGTAACCGCCCAGGACAAGGCGCTTTTCGTTTGTATCGAGGCGGTACTTCCAGAACCAGCGCTTCGACCCCTGGGGCACGACCTCGAGGTAGAAGGCACCGGCGTCGACGAGGTGAAGCCGCAACCGAAGCCTTCCGGCGGGACAAACAGATGCTTGCGGGCCTGCTCGTCGAGCACGGAGCAACAAAGTGGGAATTGCTTGCTGGACCTGTACTTGTTGCCCCGCGTGTTGCCCCGTGAGGGACGCGCCTCTTGTGCACGACAATTGCACGACGTCGGACCCTAAATCGCCGAGTAGAAGAGGGAGAACCGAACAACATGGTGCGTCGTCGGCTGCCGATTGGCCTGTCCGGAGGGGATCGAACCCCCGACAACCTGCTTAGAAGGCAGGTGCTCTATCCAACTGAGCTACGGACAGAAAAGACGCGATCGCCGGTCGGCGATGCATGAAGCGGCGGAGTATATCCGCCGCTTCCGTTCAGTTGCTGTCTTCCTGCGCACAGTACCTGGTCGTAGGCGTGATGGCGCCTGCATCCCAATGCTTCGTCGCGACCCATGCACGAAACATCGGTGCGGCGGTGGATGGATCGGTGGTGTACAGATCGACCTTATGGCCAGGCGAAAAGCTATGGAAGATCGCTTTCGTCTCGTCGTTCCACTTGAGCACTGCCATCGACCAGTCCGTGAACATGCGCCGCGAAACCTCCCGGCGCTCCAGCAGCTTCAGATCGTGATGGCGGCGGTCGCGCGAAATCATCGCGAAGACCTGGTCGATGAAAAACTCCTCGCCTTCGAGATACTGAAGATAGGTACCGCCCACGCACACCAGGCCTCCAGTGATGTCATGGGACTCGTTCCACTTGATCGATGCCGCAAGAATGTCCTGCAAACACGGTTGGCCGGTGGCATGGCTGGTGTAGACGAGGCGATAGAGCATGGCGGTAGGGTTGACGGTGGTCCGGCGCCGACCGTACGAATACTTTAAAGCGGCTTTTCACCCCTGATTGCAGAAAGGGAATGTGAAAGCGGAAATGCGAAATGCCCGCAAGAACCGAGGTTCTTGCGGGCATTCGTTTTCTGTGGTCGGGGCGAAAGGATTCGAACCTTCGACCCTCTGGTCCCAAACCAGATGCGCTACCAGGCTGCGCTACACCCCGACAAGCCTTCGATTATAGGCCGGCAACGAGCGCGTTTTTCCGGTCGGCAGCAGAAAGTTCTGAAATCCGTTCAACGCTTGGCGTACTGATGCTGGCCGAAAAGGATTTCCCGCTCCTTGTCGCCGGTCAACGGCTTGCGCCGTTCGGCCAGCACCTGGACGCCGCGTTGCACGGCCGGGCGCGCGGCGATGCCGTCGAACCAGGTCTTGAGGTGCGGGTAGTCGGTCAGCGTGATGCCCTGGTTCTCCCAACTGCGCAACCAGGGGAAGATCGCGATGTCGGCGATCGAATAGGTCCGCCCGGCGATGAACTTGTTCTTCGAGAGTTGCTTGTCGATCACGCCGTAGATGCGTTTGGCCTCGTTCGTGTAGCGGTCGATGGCATAGGGCAGTTTTTCGGGCGCGTACAGGCGGAAGTGGTGGGCCTGCCCGAGCATCGGGCCGACGCTTCCCATCTGAAACATCAGCCATTGCAGCACGTCGAACCGTGCGCGATCCCCGGTCGGCATCATCTTGCCGGTCTTGCCGGCGAGGTACACCAGGATGGCACCCGACTCGAACAACGAGATCGGCTCGCCGCCCGGGCCGAGCGGATCGGTGATGGCCGGAATTTTGTTGTTGGGGCTGATCGCCAGGAAGTCGGCCTCGAACTGCTCGCCCTTGCCGATGTCGACCGCATGCGCGACGTAGGGGAGCCGGCATTCTTCCAACATGATGTGGACCTTGTGGCCGTTGGGCGTGGGCCATGTGTAGACGTCGATGGGTGCCTGGGTCATTGCGATGTTCCTGGGGATGGGAGCGTCAGCATATAGATCATTCAACTGCCATCGACGCGACACGGCGCTTTCATGCGCGCGCCGGAGACTCTCGCCAACGTCGGAGGCGAAGCCCATGCAAGAACTGCCCAACCCGATGTTTCCGGTCTCGCAACCGGGACGCCCGTCGTTCTGGCGTACGCCACGGCCGCCCCGCATCTTCATGCCACGGCCGATCGCGTCGCCGGCCGTACCGTCGGACGCCCCGGCCGGTGCGCGGGCGCCGGGCCTCACGGTGAGGTGTGTTCGCCATCTCGACGAAGTGCGCGCTGCCCGGCGACTGCGCTTCGGGGTGTTCGCCGCGAAATGGGCGCGCGCCTTTCGACTTCGGTCGAAGGCACGACATCGACCTGTTCGACGATTTCTGCGAGCACCTGCCGGTGCGCGACGACGCCACGCAGCAGGTCATCGGCACCTACCGCGTGCTGACGCCGGCACGGGCACGGCACGTCGGCAGCGTCTGCAGCGACACCGAGTTCGACTCGACCCGCCTGCGCGATCTGCGCGCGCGCATGGTCGAGCTCGGCCACAGCTGCTTGCATCGCGACCACCCGCAGGGCGGCGTGATCCTCGCCCCCCGGGGTGCACCGGCCGGCTTCATGCATCGCAATCGTCGAGCTGCCGGCGCTGATTCGCGGCTACCTGCGTCCCGGTGCCAAGGTGCTCGGCGTTCCGGCCTTGGACCCGGACTTCAACACTGCGGACATCCCCATGCTGATGCGCCTGGTCGATTCGCCGCGGCGCTGCCGCAAGCACTTTCTCGGTCCCTGACGCCGCGATCGACGCGCGACCGCCCGGCGTCGCGCGGCCTGTGACATCCACAACTCGACGACGTCACGCAACTGTCACGAAGGCCGAAGACACTCCGACGCTTCCGCTGACAGCGTCCCACCGGCGCGGGCGCGAGAATCATCGACCATGTCTTCCTCCACGATTTCCACCCCGGCCCATGCTCCGGCTGAAATCTCTCCGGCGTCCGTTGCCGACATTCCGAGGGAAGCGTCGCACGAGGTGGCGATGACCGCGACTTCGTCCACCTTGCCGGTGCCGTCGGTATCGACGGTGGCCGCCATTGCATCGAAGGTGCCGTCGGTCGCCCCGGTGCTCACGCTGCTCGACCGCGACCACAGCATCCTCGCCTTCAACGAACGCGTGCTCGACTGGGCCAAGCGCCCCGAGGTGCCGTTGATCGAGCGGCTGCGCTACCTGTGCATCGTCTCTTCGAACCTCGACGAGTTCTTCGAAGTCCGGGCCGCGCCGCACCTGATCGCCGCCGGCCTGGGCGAGGCGAAGGGCAACGAGACGGTCGCGTCTTTCGAGCGTCTGGCCGGGAGCGCTCACACGCTCGTCGCCGCGCAGTACGCGCTCTACAACGACGCGTTGATGCCGGCCTTCGCGG
Organism: Janthinobacterium lividum; assembly: GCA_050954325.1. GTDB lineage: Bacteria > Pseudomonadota > Gammaproteobacteria > Burkholderiales > Burkholderiaceae_C > Variovorax. The sequence continues at coordinate 642,105 of JBPBPG010000002.1, forward strand.
CGCACGGCATCCACATCGTTTCGCACGGCGAGCGCAACGCGGCGCAACGCAAGTGGGTGCACGAGTATTTCGAGCGCGAGGTGCGGCCGCTGCTGATTCCGGTCGGGCTCGATCCGTCGCATCCGTTCCCGCAGGTAGCGAACAAGTCGCTCAACTTCATCGTGCGGCTGGGCGGCAAGGACGCGTTCGGGCGCGAGAACCCGATCGCGATCCTCAAAGTGCCGCGCGTGCTGCCGCGGCTCATCCGGATGCCGGCCAAGGTGTCGGGCGGCAAGATCCTTTTCGTCGCACTGTCGAGCATCGTGCGCGCGCACCTGCAGAGCATGTTTTCCGGGCGCGAGGTGGGTGAGTTCTCGCAGTTCCGCGTGACGCGGCACTCCGACCTCGCCGTCGACGAGGAAGACGTCAGGAACCTGCGCACCGCGTTGCGCCAGGGGCTGCAGCACCGGCATTTCGGCCAGGCCGTGCGGCTGGAGGTCTCGGCGAGCTGCGCCGAGTCGCTCGCGAGCTTTCTGCTCGCGCAGTTCAACCTGCCGCAGGAAGCGCTCTATCGCGTCCACGGGCCGGTGAATCTGGCGCGGCTCACGCAGCTGATCGATTTGATCGACGACCCGCGCTTCAAGGACCTGCGCTTCGAGCCGTACAAGGCGTCCTACCCGATCACGCTGTCGCCGGGGCAGTCGTTCTTCGACCGGTTGCAGCGCGGCGACGTGCTGATCCACCAGCCCTTCGAGAGCTTCGACGGCGTGCTCGCCTTCCTGCGCGAAGCCGTCGCCGACCCGCAGGTGCTCGCCATCAAGCAGACCATCTACCGCACCGGCACCGATTCGGCGCTGATGGACCTGCTGCGCGAGGCGGTGCGTCGAGGCAAGGAAGTGACGGTGGTGGTCGAGCTCAAGGCGCGCTTCGACGAAGAGGCCAACATCAACTGGGCCGAGATGCTGGAATCGATCGGCGCCCAGGTCGTGTACGGCGTGGTCGGATTGAAGACCCACGCCAAGATGCTCCTCGTCACGCGCCGCGAGGGCAAGCAGATGCGCCGCTACGGCCATCTGTCGACCGGCAACTACAACCCCCGCACGGCCGCGCTCTACACGGACATCAGCCACCTCACCGCCGACCCGCTGCTCACGGCGGACATGGAAGCCGTCTTCGTGCACCTGGCCAGCCAGAGCCGTCTTCCCAAGCTGCACCGCATGTGGCTCGCTCCCTTCGATCTGCACCGCAACCTCGTGGCTCGCATCGACGCCCTGGGCGCAGCGGCCGATGCCGGCGAGCCGACCCGGATCGTCGCCAAGATGAACGCGCTCACCGACGACCTGCTGGTCGCCGCGCTGGTCAAGGCGGGCAAGAAGGGCGTGAAGATCGACCTGATCGTGCGCGGCGCCTGCACGCTGCCGGCGCAGGTGCCGGGACTGACCGAGAACATTCGCGTGCGCTCGGTGATCGGGCGTTTTCTGGAGCATTCGCGGGTCTTCTATTTCCGCAGCGGGCAGGACGAATCGCTCTACCTCTCGAGTGCCGACTGGATGAATCGCAACATGATGCGCCGCATCGAACTCGCCTGGCCGGTGACCGACCCGGGCTTGCGCCAGCGGCTGATCGACGAGTGCCTGGTCGCCTATCTGCACGACGGCCGCGACGCCTGGGACCTGGGCGCGGACGGCGTCTACCGGCGCGTCGATGCCGACACGCATGCGGGCGAGGAGGGCGCTTCCCGCAGCATCGAGGCCCATGGCGCACAGCGCGCGCTGATGGACCGCTATGCGTCGCGCGGCCGCCACCGCGCTACCGAAATCAACGGAGGAACCGCGTGATGGACCTGATCTTCTGGCGTCATGCCGAGGCGGACGACTGGACCGACGGCTGCGACGACACGCTGCGGCAGCTGACCGCGCGCGGGGAGAAGCAGGCCAAGCGCATGGCGGGATGGCTCGACCGGCAGCTGCCCGAAGGCACGCGCGTCATCACCAGCCCGGCGCGACGTTGCGAGCAGACCGCGATGGCGCTCGGGCGAAAGTACAAGGTACGCCCCGAGCTGTCGCCGGAAGCCGATGCCGGAATGCTTCTGGAAGCCGCCGGCTGGCCGAACGGCAAGTCGGTGGTGCTGCTGATCGGGCATCAGCCGTCGATCGGCCAGGCGATCTCGCGGCTGCTCGGCCTGCAGCAGGACAGCTGTCCGGTACGCAAGGGTGCGGTCTGGTGGATCCGCACCAGGGAGCGAGACGGCGACGTGCAGACGATCGTCGTCACGGTTCAGGCACCGGAACTGCTTTGAGGATCGGCGCGGCGCGTCTCCGGCCCGACGTCACCCGCCGTTGAGCGCGACGCGCCAGCCGGTTTTCTGCCAGGCCAACGCCTCTTCCCGCAACAGGTGCGCGGACTGCGGAAACGCTTCGACCCAGTCGGCGCGGCAGTCGAGCGTGAACGCCCGTGCTTGCGTCTTGGCCATCCGCAGCGCCGCGATGTCGGGGTCGCGTCGCGCGTGGCACAGGATCACCGCGACCCGCAGCGCCAGCAGCTGGGCGACGAACACCTCGTCGTCCAGCACGGCTTCGAGTTTTTTCAGTTTGCCGCGATGACCGAGCACCAGCTGGCTGAGGTGGTGCAGTTCGTTGGTCGCGAAACCCGGCGCGTCGGCGTTGTCGAGGATATAGGCACCGTGCTTGTGGTAATCGCTGTGGGAAATCTGCACGCCGATCTCGTGGAGTTGCGCGGCCCAGCCGAGCTTGCGCAGCGCGCGGCCCGGGCGGCTCGCCGCATCGGCATCTCGCGCCGTCGGATCGATGAGTACATACAACGCTGCAGCGGTCTCGCCGACCCGCCTGGCTTGCGCGGCGTCCGTCGCGAAGCGCCTCGCGAGCGCCGACACGGCGGCGGCGCGGAGGTCGGCCACGCCGCGGTCACGGTCGAGCAGTTCGTAGAGAACGCCGTGCCGCAACGCGCCCTGCGCCACCTTCATCTCGCGGATGCCGAGCAGGTCGAACACCGCCCGCAGCACGCTGATCCCGCCGCCGATCACGGCCTTGCGGTCCTCGCGCATGCCGTCGATGCGCAGCTTGTCGACGCTGCCGGCCTTGAGCAGCCGATCGAGCAGCCAGTCGAGACCCTCCCGCGTCACGGTGCCCGGAGGCGAACCGGCCGCGACCAGCACGTCGCTCACCGCGCCGATGGTGCCGGACGCGCCGTAGGCCACGTCCCATTGATCCGCGCCGTATTCGCCCAGCGCGTCCTCGAGCACTGCCTTGGCGGCGATCTCGGCTTCGCGAAAGGTGGCCGGCGTGAATTGACCCTGCGAAAAATGCTTCATCGACCAGGCGACGCTGCCGACGCGATACGACTCCATCACCTGCGCCTTGTGCGCGCGGCCGATGATCATTTCGGTCGAACGGCCGCCGATGTCGACCACCAGTCGGCGTTCACGGTCGGATGCTTCGTTCTGAGGCAGCATGTGCGCGACGCCTTGGTAGATGAGCCGCGCTTCCTCCCGCCCCGGGATCACGTCGATGCCGAAGCCGAGGATGGTGCGCGCGCGCAGCAGGAACTCGTCGCGGTTGCGCGCTTCGCGCAGCGTCTGCGTGGCGACCGCCCGCACCTGGGCGCGCTTGAAGCCTGCCAGCCGCTCGCCGAAGCGCGCCAACGCATCCCAGCCGCGCTGCATGGCTTCGGGCGTCAGGTTTCGGTCCTTGTCGAGCCCGTTGCCCTGTCGCACGGTCTCCTTGAGGTATTCGGTACGGCGGATCTGGCCGTGGTCGACCCGCCCGATTTCGAGGCGGAAACTGTTGGAGCCGAGATCGACTGCTGCGAGGAGAGTGCCGTTTTGCATGTGGCCCCGATGGTATCCGGCGGCGTGCGACGCCCGTGTGACGCTCGTGTGACGGCGCCGGCACGGTGTCATATCGATGTCACACGAGCTTTCTACAGTCCGGCAGCACCTCTCCACCAAGGAAGTCTCCATGAAATCGACCGTCAAGTTCGCCGCAGTCGCCGCCGCCGCCGCCGCCGCGTTCGCCCATGCGCCTGCATTCGCCCAGGACATCACCGGTGCCGGTGCCAGCTTCCCGGCACCGCTCTACGCCAAATGGGCGTCGGATTACAACAAGGCCACCGGCGTCAAGATCAACTACCAGTCGGTCGGATCGGGTGCCGGCCTGAAGCAGATCGAGGCCAAGACGGTCGATTTCGGCGCATCGGACGCACCGCTCAAGGACGAGGAACTGCAGGCCAAGGGCCTGCTGCAGTTCCCGACCGTCGTCGGCGGCGTGGTGCCGGTCGTCAACATCCAGGGCATCAAGCCGGGCGAGCTCAAGCTCAACGGCCAGGTGCTCGGCGACATCTATCTCGGCAAGATCACCAGGTGGAGCGATCCGGCGATCAAGGCGCTGAACGGTTCGCTGGCCTTGCCCGATGCGGCGATCGCGCCGGTGCGCCGCGCCGACGGTTCGGGCACCAGCTTCGCGTTCACGAATTACCTGAGCCAGGTCAACCCGGAATGGAAGAGCAAGGTCGGCGAAGGCACGGCCGTGAATTGGCCGACCGGCGCGGGCGGCAAGGGCAACGAGGGCGTCGCCGCGTTCGTCGCCCGCCTGCCGAACTCGATCGGTTATGTCGAGTACGCGTACGTCAAGCAGAACAAGATGGCCTATGCGCAACTGCAGAACTCGGTCGGCAACTTCGTCTCGCCCGAAGACGACAGCTTCAAGGCCGCGACCGCCGGTGCCGACTGGGACAAGACCTTCTACCAGATCCTGAACAACAAGCCCGGCAAGGATTCGTGGCCGATCACGACCGGCACCTTCATCCTGATGCACAAGGTCCAGGACAAACCGGCCAATGCGATGGCCGTCCTGAAGTTCTTCGACTGGGTCTACAAGAGCGGCGACAGCACGGCTGCCGCGCTTGACTACGTGCCGATGCCGGCGACCGTGAAAGCCACCATCGCCAGGTCGTGGGGTGAAGTCAAGGACGCATCGGGCAAGCCCGTCGCGTTCAAGTAAGCAAGCAGGCCACGCAGAACGATCCAGCGCGCATGTCCAGCTCCTCGACACCTCGCGGGCGGGACAGCGCGCCGCACACTGCTTCCCAGAACGCCCCGGAGCGACCCGTGTCATTCACCTTTCCTGCCTCCGCCGCCGCGCTCGAGCGCTCCGCCGACCGCCACCGCGCGACCTCGAAGCCGCCGCCGGCCAAGCGCCCTCGCTCCGGTGCCGCCACCGACCGGCTGTTCGGCATGGCCGCCAAGGGCGCGGCGCTGCTGACGCTGGCGCTGTTGATCGGCATTCTGGTGTCGCTCGTGATCGGCGCGTGGCCGGCGATCTCCAAATACGGCCTCGGCTTCCTGACCAGCAGCGTCTGGGATCCCGTCAAGGAAGAGTACGGTGGCCTGGTGATGATCTATGGCACGCTGATGACCTCGGCGATCGCGTTGCTCATCGCGGTGCCGGTCAGCTTCGGCATCGCGCTGTTCCTCACCGAGATGTCGCCCTCGTGGCTCAAGCGCCCGCTCGGAACGGCCATCGAACTGCTCGCCGCCGTGCCGTCGATCGTCTACGGCATGTGGGGCCTGCTGGTCTTCGGGCCGATCCTCGCGACCTATGTGCAGCAGCCGCTGCAGAAGCTCTTGGCCGGCGTGCCGTACCTCGGCGCGCTGGTGTCGGGTCCGCCTGTCGGCATCGGCATCCTGTCGGCCGGCATCATCCTGGCGATCATGATCATTCCGTTCATCGCCTCGGTGATGCGCGATGTGTTCGAAGTCACGCCGCCGCTGCTCAAGGAGTCCGCCTACGGGCTGGGCTCGACGACCTGGGAAGTGGTGTCGAAGGTCGTGCTGCCGTACACCAAGGCCGGCGTCGTCGGCGGCATCATGCTGGGCCTCGGCCGGGCGCTCGGCGAGACGATGGCCGTGACCTTCGTCATCGGCAACATGAACCAGCTCAACTCGCCCTCGGTCTTCGAGGCCGCGAACAGCATCACTTCGGCGCTCGCCAACGAGTTCGCCGAGGCCGGCGCCGGCCTGCACCAGGCCGCGCTGATGTACCTGGGCCTGGTGCTGTTCTTCATCACCTTCGTGGTGCTGACGCTCTCCAAGGTCCTGCTCCAGCGCATGAAGAGAGGCGAGGGCACGAAATCATGACCACCGCGCAACGACTCCTCGACGCCCGCAGGCTCGACGAGACGCGCGCCGCGCGCTTCGCCGGCCGCAAGCGCGTCAACCGGCTCGCGCTGGCCCTGTCGCTGGCCGCGATGGCCTTCGGCGTCTTCTGGCTGATGTGGATCCTCTGGGAGACGCTGCGCTTGGGGCTGGGCGGTATCGCGATCGCCACCTTCACCGAGATGACGCCACCGCCCAACGAGGTCGGCGGCATCGCCAACGCGATCTTCGGCTCGTTCGTGATGGTCGGCCTGGCCACCTTCGTCGGCACCCCGATCGGCGTCATGGCCGGCATCTACCTGGCCGAGTACGACCCCAAGGGCTGGCTCGCCGCGGTGACGCGCTTCGTCAACGACATTCTGCTGTCGGCGCCGTCGATCGTGATCGGCCTGTTCGTCTACGCGGTGGTCGTGGCGTACTTCAAGTCCTTTTCGGGCCTGGCCGGTGCGCTGTCGCTGGCACTGATCGTGATTCCGGTCGTCATCCGCACCACCGAGAACATGCTGCAGCTGGTGCCGCCGGGCCTGCGCGAAGCGGCCTACGCGCTCGGCACGCCGAAGTGGAAGGTCATCATGAGCATCACGCTGCGCGCGGCGCGCGCCGGTGTCGTGACCGGCATCCTGCTGGCCGTGGCGCGCATCGCCGGCGAGACCGCGCCGCTGCTCTTCACCGCGCTGAACAATCAGTTCTGGACCGCCGACGTGAGCCAGCCGATGGCCAGCCTGCCGGTGACGATCTTCAAGTTCGCGATGAGCCCGTACGAGAACTGGCAAAAGCTGGCCTGGGCCGGCGTGTTCCTCATCACGGTCGCCGTGCTCGCGCTCAACATCCTGGCGCGGGTCGTGACCCGCGCAAAACACTAAGAACGGGGCTCGCCCATCATGCCGTCCGCCATCGCATCCCAGCCGCTCCGCTCGAAGCTGTCGGTCAAGGACCTGAACTTCTACTACGGCAAATTCCACGCCCTGAAGGGCATCAACCTCGAAATCCCCGAGAACAGGGTCACGGCCTTCATCGGTCCGTCGGGCTGCGGCAAGTCGACGCTGCTGCGTACCTTCAACCGGATGTTCGAGCTGTATCCGGAGCAGCGCGCCGAGGGCACGATCTCGCTCGACGGCGAGAACCTGCTGACGTCGAAGCAGGACGTGGCCCTGATCCGCGCCAAGATCGGCATGGTGTTCCAGAAGCCGACGCCGTTCCCGATGTCGATCTACGACAACATCGCCTTCGGCGTGAAGCTGTTCGAGAACCTGAGCGCCAGCGACATGGACGACCGCATCGAGTGGGCGCTCAGGAAGGCCGCGCTCTGGACCGAGGTGCGCGACAAGCTGCAGCAGAGCGGCTCGGGCCTGTCCGGCGGCCAGCAGCAGCGTCTGTGCATCGCACGCGGCATCGCGATCAAGCCCGAAGTGCTGCTGCTCGACGAGCCGTGCTCCGCGCTCGACCCGATATCGACGGCCAAGATCGAGGAACTGATCGCCGAGCTGAAGAGCGAATACACGGTGGTCATCGTGACTCACAACATGCAGCAGGCCGCACGCTGCAGCGACTTCACGGCCTACATGTACCTCGGCGACCTCGTCGAATTCGGCGCGACGGAGCAGATGTTCTTCAAGCCTCAACGCAAGGAAACCGAAGACTACATAACCGGCCGCTTCGGCTGATACGGAGACCGACATGACCGAAAAACATTTGTCCAGCCAGTTCGACAGCGAACTCAACGGCGTCTCGTCGCGCGTGATGGAGCTCGGCGGCATGGTCGAGTCGCAGATCGTGCAGGCGGTCTATGCGCTGGCGCAGTTCGACACCGACGCCGCCGACCGCGTGATCGAGACCGAGGTCCGCGTCAACGCGATGGAGATCGAGATCGATCGCGAGCTGTCGTCGATCATCGCGCGGCGCCAGCCGACCGCGCGCGACCTGCGCCTCCTGATCGCGATCAGCAAGACCACCGCCAACCTCGAGCGTGTGGGCGACGAGGCGAACAAGATCGCGCGCATGGTCAAGTCGATCATCGAGAGCGGTTCCGCGCGCGCGCTGCCGTCGACCGATCTGCGGATCGCGGCCGATCTGGCGTCGGGCCTGCTGCGCAAGGCGCTCGACGCCTTCGCCCGCCTCGACACCGCCGCCGCGCTCACGATCCTGAAGGAAGACGACCTGATCGACAAGGAGTTCGACGGCTTCGTGCGCAAGCTGGTCACCTACATGATGGAAGACCCGCGCACGATCTCGGCGAGCCTGGACCTGCTGTTCCTGGCCAAGGCCATCGAGCGGATCGGCGACCATGCGAAGAACATCGCCGAGTTCATCATCTATATCGTCAAGGGGGCGGATGTGCGCCACACCTCGCTGCAAGAGGTCGAATCCGCCCTGCTGTAGCCCGCCCCGGGCTCGCGCGTTTCGTAGCGCAGCGCCTTCTCCCTGCCGGGGTCGGCACCGGTGGCCGGGGCGGTACATTGAAAGTTGTCTATGAAAAAACCTCGCGTCCTGATCGTTGAAGACGAATCGTCGATCGCCGAGCTGATCGCGGTGAACCTGCGCCACAACGGGTTCGATCCGATCTGGTCGGAAGATGGGGTGTCGGCCCAGCGCGAGATCGACACGCGTGTGCCGGACCTGATCCTGCTCGACTGGATGCTGCCGGGGCAGAGCGGGCTGCAGCTGGCGCGGCAATGGCGCAAGGACCCGCGGACCAAGACCATTCCGATCCTGATGCTGACCGCGCGGAGCGACGAGCCGGACAAGGTAGCGGGGCTCGACGCGGGTGCCGACGACTACATCACCAAGCCGTTCTCGACGCAGGAGATGCTGGCGCGCATCCGCGCGGTGCTGCGGCGTCGGGCGCCGGAGGCGGTGGCCGAACGGGTGGAGATCGGCGCGCTCGCGCTCGACACGGCCACGCACCGCGTGACCTGGCAGGGCGCGCCGCTGAAGGTCGGGCCGACCGAATTCAAGCTGCTCGGCCACCTGATGCAGCATGCCGAACGCGTGCACAGCCGGGCGCAGCTGCTCGACAAGGTGTGGGGCGACCATGTCTACATCGAAGAGCGCACGGTCGACGTGCACGTGAAGCGTCTGCGCGAATCTCTGGGTGCCGCGGCGGCGATGATCGAGACCGTGCGCGGCGCGGGTTATCGCCTGACCGCACAGACCACCGTTTGAGTCGCCGGGGGCTTCGCCCCGCCGACCTCGGCTAATCTCGCTGCATGCCCTTCCGCTTCGCTTCGTTCCTGATCGCCTCTGTCCTGGGCGGCGCCGTCATGGCGAGTCTCTTCGGCACGCACGTGGCCGGCTGGGGCGCCTGGTGCGGCGCGGCGCTCTGGATCGCACTCGACATCTTGCGCGCGCAGCGATTGGTGAGAGTGCTGCGCGCCGACGCGGTCGGGCTCTCGTCGCGCGGCGCAGGCATCTGGGGCGAACTGGCCGATCGCATCCGCAAGCTGTTGCGCGAGCGCGAACGGCAGACGCGGCTCGCCCAGGAGCGGCTGCAGGAATTTCTCGCCGCCATCCAGGCGTCGCCCAACGGCGTGGTGCTGCTCGACGAGCAAGGCCGCATCGAATGGTGCAACCAGACCGCCGCGTCGCAGTTCGGGATCGACGCCGAGCGCGACTTGCTCCAGCACATGGCGAACCTGGTGCGCGAACCGGCCTTCGTCGCCTATCTCGCCTCCTGGAACTACAGCCGCGATGTCGTCATCGATGCCACGCACGCGCGCCATGGGCCGGGCAAGCAGCCGGCGCGGGTGTCGGTGCAGGTGCATCCGTATGCCGGCAACCGCCGCATGCTTCTCACGCGCGACATCACGTCGCTGGAGCAGGCCGAGGCGATGCGCCGCGATTTCGTGGCCAACGTGTCGCACGAGATCCGCACGCCGCTGACCGTGCTCGCGGGTTTCGTGGAGACGCTGCAGAACCTGCCGCTGGACGCCGACGAGCGGCAGCGCTACCTCGCGCTCATGGGTCAGCAGTCGCATCGCATGGAAACGCTGGTGAACGACCTGCTGACGCTGTCGCGCCTCGAAGGCAGCGCTTCGCCGACGCTCGGACACTGGACCCGCGCGCGCGCACTCCTCGTGCAGTGCGAGGACGAGAGTCGCGGACTGTCGGCGCGGCTGGCACCGAAACTGGGTCACCGGTTGACCTTTGCCGTCGAGGCCGACCTCGAGATCGCCGGCGCCGCGACCGAACTGCAGAGCGCGATGTCGAACCTGCTGAGCAATGCGATCCGCTACACGCCGGCCGGCGGTGAAGTCGAGGTGACCTGGAAGTCGCTGCCCGACGGTCGCGCCGAGTACGCGGTGCGCGACACCGGCCCGGGCATCGCCACGGAGCACATCCCGCGCCTGACGGAGCGCTTCTACCGCATCGACCGCAGCCGCTCGCGCGAGACCGGCGGCACCGGGCTCGGCCTGGCGATCGTCAAGCACGTCGCGCAGCGCCACGGGGCTGAGTTCAGGATCGAGAGCACGGTCGGCAAGGGATCGCGCTTCGCGCTGATCTTTCCGACGCCGCGGCTGCGTCCGGCGCGGCCGACCACGCGGGCCGGCGTCGATCTCAGCGCGCCTGCCCGAGCGTGCGCCGTAGCAGCACGACCAGCAACGCCGCCGCCGTGACCAGTGCCAGCGCGCTCATCAGCCAGAACGCCAGCGGCGACTGCATCGCGGGCCATGGCCCGAGTCCCCGGTACGCGAGCAGGTAGCTGCCACCCAGTCCGACGCCCCAGAGCACGGTGCAGTAGAGGATCAGCGGCACCACCGTGACGCGGTAGCAGCGCAGTACGAACACGCAGAGCGTCTGTACGGTGTCGGCCAGGTGGTAGCCGGCCGTGGCGAGCAGCAGCGTCGCCGCGAGCGCGACGACGGCAGGGCGATCGGTGTACAGGCCGGCGACCTGCCAGCGCAGCACCACCATCGTGGTGGCGGCGCAGAGCGCGCAGAAGAGCGCGAGCTCGAAGCCGGTGCGGCAGGCACGTCGCGCAAGCGCCGGGTCGCCCGCCCCCAGCCAGAAGCTCACGCGCGCGCTGGTGGCGATCGCGAGCGAGAGAGGAAACATGTACGCCACCGCGGTGAGGTTCGCCGCGATCTGATGCGCGGCCGAAGCGACCGTGCCGAGCCGTGCGATGAACAGCGCCATCAGCGTGAACGACGTCACCTCGACCAGCACCGCCAGGCCGGCCGGCGCGCCCAGTCGTGCGAAGCGGGCCAGCGCGCGCGGGTCGGGTGCCTCGATGCGCCGCCACAGGTCGTAGTCGGCATAGAAGGATGCGCGCCGCAGTGTCCGGATGGCACAGCCCAGCATCGCCCAGTTGACGACCAGCGTCGCCAGGCCGCAGCCGGCAAGGCCCAGCGCCGGCATTCCGCAGCCTCCGAAGGTCAGCCAGATCGACAGCGGCACCTTGACCGCGAGCGCCCCGAGCTGCACCCAGGTGACGAAGCGTGGCTTGCCCAGGCTCTGGTTGAGCGTCCCGAACAGGCGGAAGAGCAGGGTCGGCGGCAGCGCGAAGGCCAGGATCGCGAGGTAGCGCTCGACGTCGCCGCGCAGCGCGGCGGGAATCTCGGTCCACCGCAGCAGCGGCGTAGGCATCAGCAGGACGGCCATGCCGACGACCATCCCGATGGCGCACACGTAGAGCGACTGCCGCACCGAGCGGCCGACCTCGGCCCGGCGACGCGCGCCGTGGAGTTCGGCCCAGACCGGCAGCAGCGACTGCACCGTGCCGGTGAGCGACACGAAGACGCTGATGAAGATCGCCGAGCCTACCGACAATGCCGCCAGTGCGCCTTCGGCATAGCGACCGGCGACGATGGTGTCGGTCACGCCGAAAGCCATCACTGCCAGCTGGCCCACCAGCACGGTGCCGGCATGGCCGGCGATGAGGCGTCGTTCGTTCACGCAGGGAAAAGCACCGGCCGCCGACACCTAGCGGCCGCTGCGCTGGTAGAGCAGCAGGTCGTCGCTCGCGCTGCTGGGTCGGCGCATCGTGCCGACCAGCGCCCACTGGTCGAAGCTGGCGACGTCGCGCACCCGCGCGATGGCGTCGGGACCGACCAGCATCCAGTCGCAGCCGTTGCGCAGCGTCACCGGTTGCAGTTCGAACTGGCCGTGGTAGCGCAATGCCGCGGTCTGCGCGCGTCCGACACCGAGAAGGGTGACGCAGGGCGGTGCAGCGCCGAGGGGTCCACCGCCCGCGCGAAGGGCACCCTCGCCCTGTTCGATGCGATCGGACACGGCCCGAACCTGCGGCGCGTAGCTGAGCGCGTAATCGAGCGCGGGCAGCCACAACGTCATGCCCAGCAGCCAGCACAGTGCCGCCCCGCCGCCGGGCAACACGAGCGACTTCCACAGCGCCGCCTGGTGCCGGCCCGTGCGCCAGCGCACCAGCCAGCACCAGGCCAGCGTCGCCGCGAACGCGAAGAACAGGGTCAACCAGGAAAATTGCGGTACGAACCCCGGCGTCAGCCGCGCCACGCTGGCTGCCATCTTGGGCGGCAGGCCGGTTTGCATGGCGATCCAGTAACCCCAGATGATGAAAGCGGCGCTACTGAAAAAGAGCAGGGTGAACCAGTCGACCAGAGAGGAGACGCTCCGCCGCAGCGTCGGTAGCGCGAAGGCCGCGAGCATGGCGATGGCCGGCAACGCGAGAAGCAGCGAGCGATCGGAGAAATCGGTGGTCCAGGTGGCGGCGACCGGCACCAGCATGAACAGCAGCGGCAACACGACATGGCGCGCCATGAGCTGGCGGCGCCAGCGCCAGAGCGTCCACATCGCCAATGGCCAGGCCGGCCATGTGAACCAGAGCATCAGCTTCGACAGGCTGCGCAGGTCGCTGGCCAACGTCTTGTTAGGATTGGTGCCGGGAAACGAGAGCTGCGAGTGCCACAGACCGAGTGCGATCGCGAACGATCCGGCGACCAATGCGACGCCGGCGATGAGCAGCGGATCGGTCTTCGAATAGCCGCGGTTGTCACCTGCGACCTCGCCGTAGTGGGTGTCGAAGGGACCGACCGCGCCACCTTCGACGTAGCGTCCGCTCATCGCCACCAGCAACGCACTGCCCAGACCGAGCGTGATCCCGATCGTCGGCGCGCCGCTCAACGCCATGCCGATGGTGCCGACGACCAGCGCGATCGTCGCGGCGCGGCGCTGGTAGGGCAGGGCGGTCACACCGTAGAGCATGTGCGTCGCGAAGAACAGCTGCGCGAGGGCCGGCGTGGTTTCATGACCCAGCTGCGCGAGACCGAGGCAGGCAATCAGCGCCAGCAGCGCGCCGTCGGCGATCGCGCGCGCATAGTCCGCCGGCTTCGCCTCGCCCCCGAACGCGAACGCGACCGGCTGTGCACGCGGTGTGCGCGCCAGGTAATAGGCTGCATACCAGGTCGCGGTGAAGACGCCCCACAGAAGCAAAGCGAAAAAGATGCGTACGGCGAGGTCCGGATGCAGCCAAGACGGTGCCAGCTCGATCGCGATCGCGCCGATCCAGTAGGGAAGCAGCGCCGGCGTCTCCGGACGCACGCCGAGCAGCATCGGGTCGAGCCAGTTCGCCAGTCCGCCGGTGCTGCGCGCCAGTTCGGCCATGTAGCCGAAAGCGGTGACGTCCGCGCTTTTCCAGGGGCCGCGCCCGATCAGGCCCGGCATCAGGTAGACGGCACACAGCAGCAGCAGCGCGAAACGCGGCAGGCGGCGCACGGCGCTCTGGGCAACGATCGCGGGCGTCGGTTGGCTCAAGGTGGGTCGGATGTCGATAAAGGAGGTCGAAAAGAAAAAGGGCAGCACGGTAACCCGGGCTGCCCTCGACGCGGTGCGCCTGCCTTACTTGGAGGCGGCGCCGGTCGTCTTGCCGAAGCGGTTGCGGAAGCGCTCCACGCGGCCACCCATGTTGTCGACCGACTTCTGGGTGCCGGTGTAGAACGGATGCGATTCGCTGGTGGTATCGAGCTTGAACAGGGGTAGCTCGCGGCCGTCGTCCGTCTTGCCCATTTCCTTCGTGTTCGCGCACGAACGGGTCACGAACTTGAAGCCGTTCGACATGTCGACGAACAGGACTTCGCGGTAATTGGGATGGATGCCTTCTTTTGCCATGGTGTTTCCTTAGATTTCGATGCGAGAGCCACGGACCGGGCACATCGCCCAGCCGCACTTTTCGAGAAGCCCGCGATTATCGCATAACGCGCGGGCGGTGAGGGAGTTCAACCCCCGCGACGCATCATGTCGAAAAACTCGACATTGGTCTTGGTCGCCTTCATGTTCTTGAGCATCAGCTCCATCGACTCGATCTCGTCCATGTTGTACATGAGCTGGCGAAGGATGCGGGTCTTCTGCAGGATCTCGGGCGCGAGCAGCAGCTCTTCGCGGCGGGTGCCGCTGCGGCTGAGCTGGATCGACGGGAACACGCGCTTCTCGTAGAGGCGGCGGTCCAGGTGGATTTCGGAGTTGCCGGTGCCCTTGAACTCCTCGAAGATCACTTCGTCCATGCGGCTGCCGGTGTCGATCAGCGCGGTGCCGATGATGGTCAGCGAGCCACCTTCCTCGACGTTGCGCGCGGCGCCCAGGAAGCGCTTGGGGCGTTGCAGCGCGTTGGAATCGACGCCACCCGTCAGCACCTTGCCCGACGAAGGCACGACGTTGTTATAGGCCCGCGCGAGACGCGTGATCGAGTCCAGCAGGATGACCACGTCCTTCTTCAGCTCGACCAGGCGCTTCGCGCGCTCGATCACCATTTCGGCGACGTGCACGTGCCGCGCCGCAGGCTCGTCGAAGGTCGAAGCGATGACTTCGCCCTTCACGGTGCGCTGCATCTCGGTCACTTCTTCGGGGCGCTCGTCGATGAGCAGCACCATCATGTGGACGTCGGGATAGTTGGCGCTGATCGCGTGCGCGATGTGCTGCATCATCACCGTCTTGCCGCTCTTGGGCGGTGCGACGAGCAGCGCGCGCTGGCCCTTGCCGATGGGCGCGATGATGTCGATGATCCGGCCGGTGATGTTCTCCTCGCCCTTGATGCCGTCGCGCTCGAGCTTCATCTGCTCCTTGGGGAACAGCGGCGTCAGGTTCTCGAACATCACCTTGTGCTTGTTCTGCTCGGGCGGGCCACCGTTGACGGCGTCGAGCTTGGTCAGCGCGAAGTAGCGCTCGCCGTCCTTGGGCGTGCGCACTTCGCCTTCGACCATGTCGCCGGTGTGCAGGTTGAAGCGGCGCACCTGGCTCGGCGAGATGTAGATGTCGTCGGTGCTGGCGGTGAAGCTGGTGTCGGGACTGCGCAGGAAGCCGAAGCCGTCGGGCAGGATTTCGAGAACGCCGTCGGCGAAGACCTGCTCGCCGGCCTTCGCGCGCTTCTTGATGATCGCGAACATCAGCTCCTGCTTGCGCATGCGGCCGGTGTTTTCGATCTCAAGGGCTTCGGCCTGCTTGAGGACTTCAGACACGTGCAGTGCCTTGAGTTCGTTTAAGTGCATGGAGCGACCCCGTGAGGGGTGTTTTTCGAGCGAAACGCGGGGAGGTGACGGGGGGAGGTTGAAGTGGAGGCTAGAACTGCCTCACCAACCGGGGAGCTCAACCGGGCAGGCCGGTGATCTGGAAAGAATTATGACAGGAAAAACCAGAAGGCCGGCACGTTGCGCGCCAACCTCGGACCGGATGCGATCAGGCCAGTTGCTGATCGATGAAGGCGGTGAGTTGCGCCTTGCTCATCGCACCGACTTTGGTAGCCGCCAGCTGGCCGTCCTTGAACAGCATCAGCGTCGGAATACCGCGGATGCCGAACTTGGCGGGAATGTCGCGGTTCTCGTCGACGTTCATCTTGGCGATCTGCAGCTTGCCTTCGTAGGTCGCGGACACCTCGTCGAGGATCGGCGCAATCATCTTGCACGGGCCGCACCACTCGGCCCAGTAGTCGACCAGCACCGGCTTGCCGGACTTGAGCACGTCGGCTTCGAAGGAGGAATCGGAGATGTGTTTGATGAGTTCGCTGGCCATTGGGTGTCCTTGGAGCGTGACAGGAGGAAAAGCCGCCGGATGGGTGCGGCTAAAGTACTCAGAATTGTGACAGAACTGCCTCGGCGGCGTCGCCGACGGCCGCTATGGGCGCAATAGCCGAATGCCTCACGCCCGATGAATCTTCCTCCGAAAGTCCATCCCGCCCACCGCCTGTGGTGCGACGAGGAAAACGGCGTCGTCGCGCGCATCGTGCGCACGCTCGACGAGCGTGCCGTCCATGCGGCGCGCTGCGTGGTGCTCGTGCCCTTCGCGCAGCTGATGGGCGTGGCGCGCACCATGTGGATGGCGTGCGGCACGCCGGGCTTCGTGCCGCGCTTCGAGACCACGCGCAACTGGGCGCGCAGCGCGGGCGGGTTCGTGCCGGCCGCGCACGACATCGCGTTCGACATGGCGCGCGACTTGGTCACCGCGCAGGGCCTGCTCGCGCAATCCGGTTTCGCCGCGGAGCGCCAGGCGCTGGCCGGACGGCTGGTCGAGCTCGCCTGGCAGATCGCGCCGCTGGCTGCCGCGCAGACGCCGAATGCGCGCAGCGACTGGGCCCAGCCGATCTACGCCGCCCTGCGCGTGGACGGCGACGTCGAATGGTTTCGCACCGAAGGCGCGCTGAACGCCGTGGCGCTTGCCTGGGCGGCCAACTCGGCCTATTCGACCGACGTCCTGACGAGCGACCAAGTCGTGGCGCAGACCGACCTCCTGATCGTGCTCGACGGCCTGCAGCCCGATCCGCTGACGCTGGCGCTGTGCGCGCAGTGGGAAGAGCGCGATGCGGCCGTCCGTCTGCCCCTGACGACGGTCGAAGCCGGATCGGCACCTGCCGCGCCGCACGCGACCCTGCATGCGGCGTGCGATCCCGAAGACGAGGCCGGGCTGGCCGTCGCCTGCGTGCTGCGCCAGATCGCCGAGGGCCATGCGCCGGTCGCACTGGTCGCGACCGACCGCGCGCTCACGCGGCGGATCAGCGCGCAGCTGGCCGCCCACGGCGTGGTCACGCACGACGAGACCGGCTGGACGCTTTCGACCACGCGTGCCGCCGCCACGCTGATGGGCGCGCTGCGCGCATGCAGCCACCATGCATCGAGCGACCAAGTGCTCGACTGGCTGAAGAGCCTGGCCGACACCGATGCCGGATCCGTCGACCTGCTGGAAGCGCGTCTGCGTTTCGAAGGCCTGCGCGAATGGCACCGCTGGTGCCGCTTCATCGCCCACGCCACGCGGGCCGAGGACGCCGCGCTGATCTCGTTCACCGGACAGGTCGAAGCGCGGCGCGCACGGCTGTCAGGATCGCGTCCGCTCGACGACTGGCTGCACGACCTGCGCAAGCTGCTCGAATCGACCGGCGTCTGGAGCGCGCTCGCAGCCGACCGTGCCGGCATGCGCGTGATCGACGCACTCTGGCTCGACGCCGGAACGCAGGACGCCACGGACGGCGCACTTTTCACTGGCGGCCGGCTCACGCTCGGCGATTTCACGGCCTGGGTGCGCGACGTGCTCGAGGCGGGCAGCTTCGTGATCGCCGACCACGCCCGGACGCCGCGCGTGGTCGTGCTGCCGATACAGCAACTGCTGGGCCGCGCCTTCGGTGCGGTCGTGATGCCGGGCTGCGACGAAAAACGCCTGCCCGCGTCGCCGGAGCCGCCCGGCGCCTGGACGCGTGCGCAACGCGAGGCGCTGGGCCTGCCACTGCGCGAAGACCTCGAAGCGGCGCAGCGCAAGGCCTGGGCGCTCGCGCTGGACCAGCCGAACTGCGAGCTGTCCTGGCGCGAAGCCGATGCGAGCGGGGAGCCGGTTCGCGCGAGTCCGTTGCTGCAGGCGCTGAAGCTGGAGGGCGCTGCGGTGTCGGGCACCGAGCCGCGCCGCAGCGAGAAGATTGCGCTCGCGCCGACCGCACGCCCCGAGCCCGACGGCGCCGCACTGCCGCTGAAGAACATCTCCACCAGCGTCTACGAGGATCTGCGCCGCTGCCCGTACCGCTTCTTCGCCCTGCGCCAGCTCGGCCTGCGCAATGCGGACGAGATCGAATCCGAGATCGACAAGCGCGACTTCGGCAACTGGCTGCATGCCGTGCTCGGGCATTTCCACGATTCGTTGAAAAATGATCCTTCGATCGAATCGGACATCCGGCTGGACTACATGGAAGCCGCCGCCGCGCGCGCGACCCGCGAATACGCGCTCGGCGAGGCCGAATTCCTGCCTTTCGCCGCGGCTTGGCCCGCGGTGCGCGACGGCTACCTCGACTGGCTGCACGGCCACGAGGCCACCGGCGTTGAATTCGTCGAATCCGAACCGTGGAAGGAGCAGCCGCTCGGCACGCTGAACCTCGTCGGCCGGCTCGACCGCATCGACCGCGCGCCCGACGGCCGCGCCTTCGTGATCGACTACAAGACCGAATCGACGGCCACCACGCAGGAGCGCATCAAGGATCCGACCGAAGACACGCAGCTGGCCTTCTACGCCGCGCTTCTCGCCGACGACACGCTGCGCGCGGCCTATGTCAACGTGGGCGAGAAATCATCCGGCACGCGGACCATCGAGCAGACCGAAGTGGTCGCGGCGCGGGACGTGCTGGTCGTCGGCTTGATGGACGACTTCGAACGCATCGGGCAGGGTGCTGCGCTGCCGGCACTCGGCGAAGGCATGGTGTGCGAGCACTGCGCGGCGCGCGGCCTGTGCCGCAAGGATTTCTGGAGTGTCGACGAGCCCGCCACGGGTGTGCCGGCCGTGCCGCCGCTGGCGTTCGAGCATCCCACCGCCGAGCCGACCTTGCCGCTGCCGCCGTTGCGCGTGGCCGGCGCCCCGGCGTACGAGCACAACGGTGCGCCCGTGTCGCGCCCCGAGTTCTATCGTGTCGCCTGCGACCCGCGCCGCAGCGTGGCCGTGGAGGCCTGCGCCGGCGCCGGCAAGACTTGGATGCTGGTCTCGCGCATCGTGCGCGCGCTGCTCGACGACGGGGACAACGCCTGCGAACCGCACGAGGTCCTGGCCATCACCTTCACCAAGAAGGCGGCCGGCGAGATGGGCGAGCGGCTCGACCAGTGGCTGGCGGACTTCGCCGGTCGCACGCCCGAGGCGCTGGTCGGCGAACTCGTCGCGCGCGGACTCGATCCGGTGGCGGCCACAGCGGCGGCGCCGCGGCTCCAGGGGCTGTACCGGCGGCTGCTCGACGGTGGGCGACCGGTGCAGTTCCGCACCTTCCACGCCTGGTTCGCGGGGCTGTTGCGCAACGCACCGATCGCCGCGCTCCGGGCGCTGGGCCTGCCCGCGACCTACGACCTGCTGGAGGACGACGCCGAGGCGCGGCGCCATGCCTGGCGGCCGTTCTTCGAGGCCGTGTCCGCCGACGCCGAGGCGCTCGACGACTACCAGGCGCTGGTCGCCATTCACGGCCGGTCGCAGACCGCCAAGGCGCTGAACGAGGCGCTGACGCGGCGGGTCGAGTTCACGCTGTCCGATCCGGCGTCGGCGGTGCAGCCGTTCGGGGCGATGTATCCGGCACTCGACGGCCTGCGCTCGCCGGTGGATGCACTGGGGGCCGAGTCGGTGCGCGCCGCTTGGCTGGCGCGGGCGGCGGCGCTGGGTCGTGAAAGCAACAAGACGCCGCAGAAGGCCGCCGAGGCGGTGATCGACGTGTTCGGCCACGGCGTGCCCTCGATGGACGAGCGTCCCGCTGCCCTGGCGCGACTGCGCAAGGCCTTTTTCGTCGCGACCGAAGACCGGCTCGCGCAGCACCTGCGCAAGTACGATGCCGCGCAGGAGGCCGAGACCGAACTGCAGCTGCTCTGCGCGGCGCAGGCCCAGCACATCGCCTGGCTCTACCAGCAGCGCATGACGCGGCTCACGCGCCTGCTGATCGATGCATTCGCGCAAATCAAGCGTGCGCACGGCTGGATCGACATGAACGACATCGAGCAGGCCGCGCAGTTGCTGCTGAGCCGGTCGGCGCTGTCGGGCTGGGTGCAGGAGCGGCTCGATGCGAGGGTCGCGCACCTGCTGATCGACGAGTTCCAGGACACCAATCCGTTGCAGTGGCAGGCGCTGCACGGCTGGCTGAGCGGCTATGTCGGGGCCGGCGCGCGGGCGCCGAGCGTGTTCGTCGTCGGCGATCCGAAGCAGAGCATCTACCGCTTCCGGCGCGCCGAGCCGCAGGTGTTCATCGCGGCGCGGCGCTTCGTGCGCGAGGGGCTCGGCGGCGAGTTCTTGACCTGCGACCACACGCACCGCAACGCGCGTCACGTTGTCGGACTGGTGAACGAGGCGATGGGCGCGGCCCAGGCGGCAGGTGGCTTCGACGGTTTCCGCGATCACAGCACCGAACGGCGGGACGAGGGCGCGGTGCAGAAACTGCCGCCGATTCCGCGCGACGCGGTCGAACGACTCGCCGCTGCGCAGGGTGCGCGCTCGCAGGAGGGCGAGCCGCGCTGGCGCGACAGCCTGACGACGCCGCGCGTACTGCCCGAGACGCGACTCCTGCAGCTCGAATGCGAGCAGGCCGCACGCTGGGTCGCCGAACGCATCGCCGACGGCACGCCGCCGCGCCAGATCATGGTGCTGGCGCGGCGCCGCGACCGCCTTGCCGCGCTGCAGGATGCCTTGCGCGACCGCCGCATCGCCACCCAGCAGCCGGAGAAGAACGACCTGAACGACGCCGCCGAGGTGCAGGACATGGTGGCGCTGGTCGACGCGCTGGTCTCGCCCGGTCACGACCTGTCTTTGGCGCGGGCGCTGAAGTCGCCGCTCTTCGGTATCGACGATCAGGCGCTCGTGCAGCTGGCGCTGGCCCAGCGCGCGGCGCCGTCGGTGAACTGGCTCGCGCTGGCGATGCGCGGCGTCGCGCCGCGCGCATCGGACGACGTCGAGCCAGCCGTCGATCGAGTGCCGCTGCCTGCTGCGCTGATGTCCGTCGGGGCGAAGCTCGTGCGCTGGCAGAAGTGGCTCGCCGCGCTGCCGCCGCACGATGCGATGGACGCGATCTACCACGACGGCGACGTGCTCGCGCGCTTCGGCGCCGCCGCGCCGCCCGCCTTGCGCGAGACCGTGCTGGCGAACCTGCGCGGGCTGCTGAGCGCGTCGCTCGAGATCGACGGTGCGCGTTTCGCGACGCCGTATGCCTTCGTTCGCGCGCTGCGGGCCGGCGGCGTGCGCGCGCCGACCGTCGCCGCGCCGGACGCCGTCAGGCTGCTCACGGTGCACGGTGCCAAGGGACTGGAAGCCGACAACGTGCTCCTGCTCGACAGCGACGCCGCCGCGCCGCGCTCGCAGACCATGGGCGTGCTGGTCGAATGGAAGGGCGATCGCGAACGGCCGTCCCGCTTCGTCTTCATGGCGAGCGAGAAGTCTCCGCCCGGCTGCGCGGCACCGCTGCTGCAGGAAGAGCAGGCCGCGCGTCTGCGGGAAGAGCTCAATGGCCTCTACGTCGCGACGACGCGCGCGCGGGAGCGTCTGGTGCTGTCCGCGGTGCAGCCCGCCCGCGCCAACGAGGGTAGCTGGTGGGCGCGGCTCGAGGCGCGCTGCGAATCCGTGTTGGCCGAAGCGCCGCTGATCGACTCGGCGGCGCAGAGCGCGTCGCGAGTCGGCGCGCATTTCGAGCTCCTGCGCGCACCGGTCGTGGATCCGGACGACACGTCGTCCGCGATACCCGATGGCTTGATGCCCACGGTGGATGCCGCGGCGTCCGCTTTCGGCCAAGCGATGCACCGACTGCTCGAATGGGCCGAGCCGGACGTACCGTTGAGCGCGGCACAGGTCAGGGCGGTCGCGCGTGAATTCGCGATCGACGCGTCGACGGCACGACGCGCCGCCACCGCGGCCGAATGCATCCGCGTCGGCGCGGGCGCCTGGGCCTGGGAGGCGGAGGCGCTCTCCTGGCAGGGCAACGAGGTCGCGCTGGTCCATCGGGGCCAGGTGCTGCGCATCGACCGGCTGGTCCGGCGGCGCGACGACGGCGCCTGGTGGGTGCTCGACTACAAATCCGAGGCGCATCCCGAACGCGACGCCTCGCTGATCGCACAGCTGCAGCGTTACCGCGATGCCGTGCGAAGCGCCTGTCCCGGGGAGGCCGTGCATGCCGCATTCCTCACGGGGCAGGGCGAACTGGTGACTCTCGAATGAATGTTTCTTCTCCCGGGCACGCCGTTGCCGTGATCGGCGGCGGTCCCGCCGGCCTGATGGCCGCCGAGGTGCTGAGCGCCGCCGGCGTGCCGGTCCATGTCTTCGACGCCATGCCTTCGGTCGGGCGGAAGTTCCTGCTTGCCGGCCGCGGTGGACTTAACCTCACGCATTCGGAGCCGTTCGATGTCTTCGCCAGCCGCTTCGGCGAGCGCCGTTCGGACATCGAGCCGATGCTGCAGGCCTTCGGACCCGACACGGTGCGCGCATGGGCACGCGGTCTCGGCGCCGAGACTTTCGTCGGCACGTCCGGGCGGGTTTTTCCGATCGACATGAAGGCCGCACCGCTGCTGCGCGCCTGGCTGCAGCGACTGCGCGCTGCGGGCGTGCAGTTCCACATGCGCCATCGCTGGATCGGCTGGCCGACCGCCGAAACCGCGCCGACGACCCTGCATTTCGACACGCCGGGCGGACCGGTCGTGCACGACGTGTCGGCCGTGGTGCTCGCACTCGGTGGCGCGAGCTGGCCGCGACTGGGTTCCGACGGTGCCTGGGTGTCCTGGCTGCGGGCGCGCGGCGTCGCGGTCGATCCGCTGCTGCCTGCGAACTGCGGCTTCGACGTGGGCTGGAGCGCGCATTTCGCCGAACGCTTCGCCGGGCAGCCGTTCAAGTCGGTGGCGATCTCGTTCACGGATTCGCGCGGGCGGTCGTTCGCGCGCAAGGGCGAGTTCGTCGCGACGGCGACCGGCATCGAGGGCAGCCTGATCTATGCCGCTTCCAGCCTGCTGCGCGACGAGGTCCGGGCGAGAGGCAGCGCGACGTTGACGCTCGACCTGCTGCCCGACCGCAGCGCCGGACAGGTGCTCGCCGCCGTGTCGCATCCGCGCGGATCTCGCTCGCTGAGCAGTCATCTGAAGAGCCGGCTGGGGCTGGAAGGCGTGAAGGCCGGTGTGCTGTACGAGGCGCTGTCGCGCGAAGCCATGGGGCAGCCGGCGCAGCTCGCCGCGGCGATCAAGGCGGTGCCGATTCGCGTGGATGCGGCACGGCCGATCGCGGAGGCGATCAGCAGTGCGGGAGGAGTGCGGTTCGATGCACTGGACGCGTGGCAGACGATCGCGGCGCTGCCGGGCGTCCATGTGGCCGGGGAGATGCTCGATTGGGAGGCGCCGACCGGGGGCTATCTACTCACCGCAAGCATGGCGAGCGGAATGACCGCAGCGATGCGGGTTCTGGAAACGCCAACGGGTCGACGACCGGCTGCTTGACTGGATGCACCGAAGTTCGATTTCGAACTTCGGGCTTTATGAGGTTGACGAGCCTTACCCCCGGCACTGGCTACGCAGTTAGGGCTGCTTGGTTCCCCACCTGACCCGGTTGGCCGCTTCACCATGCGGGGAGGCCCGTCAGCGTCGATTCTAAACCAGTCGCACGATTCCCCGGCCCGCCAGGGTTTCAGGAGCGCATCCGTCGCGCACGTAAAATCGCGTCGATGTCCTATCTCGTGCTCGCCCGCAAATACCGGCCCCGGAAATTCGAAGAAATGGTCGGCCAGGAACATGTGGTGCAGGCGCTGACGAACGCGCTGACCACCCAGCGCCTGCATCACGCCTACCTCTTCACCGGCACGCGCGGTGTGGGCAAGACGACGGTGTCGCGCATCCTGGCCAAGTCGCTGAATTGCCAGGGCGCGGACGGGCAGGGCGGCATCACCGCGTCGCCGTGCGGCGTCTGCCAGGCCTGCGTGGACATCGATTCGGGCCGCTTCGTCGACTACACCGAGCTCGACGCCGCCTCCAATCGAGGTGTCGACGAAGTGCAGTCGCTGCTCGAGCAGGCCGTCTACAAACCGGTGCAGGGGCGCTTCAAGGTCTTCATGATCGACGAGGTGCACATGCTGACGAACACCGCGTTCAACGCCATGCTGAAGACGCTCGAAGAGCCGCCGGAGTACCTGAAGTTCGTGCTCGCGACGACCGACCCGCAGAAAGTGCCGGTCACCGTGCTGTCGCGCTGCCTGCAGTTCAACCTCCGCCCGATGGCGCCCGAGACGGTGCTGGAGCATCTGACGCAGGTGCTCGTCGCGGAGCAGGTCGATGCCGAGCCGCAGGCGCTGCGCCTGATCTCGCGCGCCGCGCGCGGATCGATGCGCGACGCGCTTTCCCTGACCGACCAGGCGATCGCGTTCGGCAACGGCACCTTGCTCGAAGGTGGTGTGCGCCAGATGCTCGGCAGCGCCGACCGCAGCCATGTCTTCGGGCTGATCGATGCCTTGGCGCGCGGCGACGGCAAGACGGTGGTGGAGACCTCCGAGGCCTTGCGTCGCGACGGCATCGGCGCCGCGTCGACGCTGGAGGAGATGACCACCGTGCTGCAGGCGATGGCGGTGCTGCAGGCCGTGCCGTCACGCGTCGGCGCGGGCGGAACGAATGCCAGCGGCGAGAGCGATCCGGACGCGGCCGAGACCGAGCGCCTCGCCGTCACGATGCCACCCGACGAGACGCAACTGCTCTACAGCCTCTGCCTGCACGGTCGCGGCGAGCTGGGCCTGGCGCCCGACGAATACGCGGCGCTCACGATGGTGCTGTTGCGCCTGCTGGCGTTCAAGCCGCAAAATGCGCCGGTCGCCATGTCCCGTCCGGACTCGGTGGAAAAAAAAACTTTGAATGAGGTGTCGAGCGCGGTGCCGGCGACGACATCGGCCCGGCCTGCGCCAGCGGTCGCTCCACCCGCGTCGGCACATCGGTCGCCGATGGGTGCGTCGCCCGGTCAACGTCTGCCCGTGCGCGACGCTCCGGATGCCGATCGCGTTTCGCCATCCGAAGCCCGACCTGCGGCGCCTCTCGCTTCTGCACTGCCCACACCTGACGCTCCACCCGGCCAGATGCTCGCGATGCCGGTCCGTGTGCAGCCGCCCGCCGGTGCCCGCGCGCTCGGAGCGCTGAAAGCGGCTCCTGCCGCCGACCTGCAGATGCCGCCGAGCGAGCACGGCGATTTCTGGCACGCCACCGTCACGCAACTGATCGTGGCCGAAGCCATCACCGCGCTGTGTCGCGAGCTGGCGCTGCAATCGCAGCTCGTCGCGCGCGAGATCGACGGCTGGTTGTTGCGCGTCGAGCGCGAGACGCTCAACCAGCCGGCGAGCCGCGACCGGTTGCAGGCGGCGCTGGTCTCGCTTGGTCACGAGGTCAAAATAACGATCGAGGTCGGTGGTGTCGCGGACAGCCCGGCGCGTCGCAACAAGCTGGCGGCCGATGCGCGCCAGCGTGCCGCGGAGGACGCGATCCATGCCGACCCCGACGTGCAGTCGATGATGCGCGACTGGGATGCGAAGATCGTTCCCGGTACGCTTCGACCGGCTTGACGACGGCCTCCGAATTCTTTCCGCCGCGCTGGCAGATTCTCCAAAAACCCGTTCACTTCTTATTCAGGATCACCCATGTTCAACAAAGGACAACTTGCCGGCCTCATGAAGCAGGCGCAAGCCATGCAGGACAACCTCAAGAAGGCCCAGGACGAACTGGCCACCATCGAGGTCGAAGGCGAATCCGGCGCCGGTCTGGTGAAGGTGGTGATGACGTGCAAGCACGACGTCAAACGCATCGCCATCGACCCGAGCCTGCTGGCCGACGACAAGGACATGCTGGAAGACCTGGTCGCCGCCGCGTTCAACGCCGCGGTTCGCAAGGCGGAGGAGACCAGCGAGCAGAAGCTGGGCAAGCTCACCGCGGGCATGCCCGGCATGCCCGCGGGCATGAAGCTGCCGTTCTGATCCGTCGTCGATGGCTGATTCCAGTTCGCTCGACGCGCTGATCCAGGCGCTGCGGCGCCTGCCGGGCGTGGGCGTGAAATCGGCGTCGCGCATGGCGTTCCATCTGCTGCAGCACGACCGCGACGGCACGCAGACACTCGCGCGGGCGCTGCAGCAGGCGGCGTCGACCGTGCGGCATTGCGAGCGCTGCAACACTTTCACCGAGGCGCCGATCTGCAACGTCTGCCTCGACGATCGCCGAGACGCGACCAAGCTTTGCGTGATCGAGACGCCTGCCGACCAGGCGGCGCTGGAACGCACCGGTGCGTTCCACGGCTACTACTTCGTGCTGATGGGGCGCCTGAGCCCGCTCGACGGCATCGGCCCGCTCGATATCGGGCTGCAGAAGCTGTTCGATCGCGCGCTCGACGGCACCGTGAGCGAGGTAATCCTGGCAACCAATTTCACTGCCGAAGGCGAGGCCACCGCGCACGTCGTCGGCGAGACGCTGAAGCAGCGCGGCCTGACCGTCACGCGACTGGCACGCGGCGTGCCGGCAGGCAGCGAACTCGAATACGTCGATCTGGGCACCATCGCGCATGCGCTGGTCGACCGCCGCTGAATCGAAAACCTGAACTTCCGGAACGATCGCCATGCACATTTCTTCCCTGACCCTGGCCTACTGGTGCGTGCTGGTCGCGGCACTGCTTCCTTACCTCTGTTCCTACATCGCGAAGGCCGGCGCGTTCGGCGCACGCGACAACCAGGCGCCGCGCGACTGGGCTGCGCGACAGAACGGCTGGCGAGCCCGCGCCATCGCGGCGCAGACGAACTGTTTCGAAGGTCTGCCGTTCTTCCTGGGTGCCGTGATCGTCGCTCACCAACTGCAGGCCGGCCAGGGCCGCATCGACCTGCTGGCCGCGGCCTATGTGGTACTGCGGATCGCCTACATCGCGCTTTATATCGGCGGCGTCGGCACGGCACGCAGCGCGACCTTCGCACTCGGTCTGTTCGTCAATATCGCGATCCTTTTCGCAGGTCGCTAGATACTTTCGTCGTCCCGTGGAAACCCGCACGGGATGTTCCCGATGCGGGCGAAGAAGCGCTCGCCTAAGCTCCCCGGTCACTACTAGAAGATCGAACACAGGGAGCTCGCGCATGCTCACACGCCGCACTTTCACATCCATCGCGGCCGTCTCGACGGTCACGGGCGTCGCCGTGGTCGCGACGCCGCTCGTCCGGGCGCAACAGGCCAAGCTCGAGAAGACACGCATCTCCGTTGCCGTCGGCGGCAAGGCGGCCTTCTACTATCTGCCGCTCACGATCGCCGAGCAACTCGGCTATTTCAAGGCCGAAGGGCTGGAAGTCGAGATTTCCGATTTCGCCGGGGGCGCGCGTGCGTTGCAGGCCGTGGTCGGCGGTTCCGCCGACGTCTGCTCCGGCGCCTACGAACACACGCTCAATCTCCAGGCCAAGAACCAGATCTTCCAGGCCTTTGTGATGCAGGGCAGGGCACCACAGATCGCCTTCGGCATGTCGACCAAGACGATGGGCGGTTTCAACGGCCCGGCCGATCTCAAGGGAAAGAAGATCGGTGTCTCGGCGCCGGGTTCGTCGACCAACATGGTCGCCAACCTGATCCTCTCCCGGGCCGGGTTGAGGGCCAGCGATGTGAGCTTCGTCGGCGTCGGCGTCTCGGCGGGTGCGTTGACGGCGTTGCGCTCGGGCCAGATCGACGCCATCAGCAACGTCGATCCCGTGATGACGATGCTCGAGCAGAAGGGCGACGTGAAGATCGTCAGCGACACGCGAACACTCAAGGGCACGCAGGACCTGTTCGGCGGGTCGATGCCGTCGGGCTGCCTGTACGCCTCGGCCGAATTCATCCAGAAGAACCCGAACACCTGCCAGGCACTGGCGAACGCCATCGTCCATGGGCTGAAGTGGCTGCAGACCGCCGGCCCGGGCGACATCATCAAGACCGTGCCCGACAACTACCTGCTCGGCGACCGCGCACTGTATTTGGCCTCCTTCGACAAGGTGCGTGAGGCGCTGTCGACCGACGGCATGGTGCCGGCGGACGGCCCGAAGACGGCGCTCGCCGCCATCGCGAGTTTCGACACCAGCGTCAAGGCCGACCGGATCGACCTCGCCAAGACCTTCACGAACGACTTCGCGCGTCGTGCCAAGGACAGGTTCAAGGCCTGAGCCCGCACCTGCATGGCAATCGATACGACACCCTACGCCCTCGAACTCCTCGACGTCCGCTGCACTTTCGGCTCGAACGACGGCCGCAGCGCCGGCTACACGGCAGTCGCCGATACCACGCTGCGCATCCGCGAAGGCGAATTCGTCTCCGTCGTCGGACCGACCGGTTGCGGCAAGTCGACGTTGCTGAACGTCGGGGCCGGCCTGCTCGCGCCGTCGTCGGGCGCGGTGAAGGTCTTCGGCCAGCCGCTCGAGGGCATCAACCGGCGTGCCGGCTACATGTTCCAGACCGAAGCGCTGATGCCTTGGCGCAGCGCGATCGACAACGTGATGCTCGGGCTGCAGTACCGCGGCGTCGCCGACGCCGATGCGCGCACGCAGGCCGAGGCGTGGCTGGCGCTCGTCGGGCTGTCGGGTTTCGGCGACCGCTATCCGCACCAGATGTCGGGCGGCATGCGCAAGCGAGCGGCGCTGGCCCAGACATTGGCGGTCGACCCGGACATCGTCCTCATGGACGAGCCGTTCAGCGCGCTCGACATCCAGACCCGCCAGCTCATGGAGAACGAGGTGCTCGATCTCTGGGCCGCGAAGAAGAAGGCCGTGCTGTTCATCACGCACGACCTCGACGAGGCCATCGCGATGAGCGACCGGGTGGTGGTACTTTCGGCCGGACCGGCGACGCATCCGATCGGCGAATTCGCCATCGACCTCGATCGCCCGCGGGACGTGGCCGAAGTCCGAACGCATCCGCGCTTCGTCGAACTGCACACGCAGATCTGGAACGTGCTGCGCGACGAGGTGCTCAAGGGCTATGCGCAGCAACTGAAAAAGGCGGCATGAACAGGTTCGACGCGCTCAAGCCGAGTCCTCGCAGCGCCCGGGCCTGGCAGTTCGGGCTGCTCGTGGTGCTGCTGGCGGCATGGCATCTGGCATCGCGCAACCCGCAGTTCGCCTTCTTTCTCGGCGAGCCGGTGCAGGTCGCGGGCCGCATCTGGAGCTGGTTCCTGCCGTTCGCCGTCGCGCCGAACGCGCTGTTCCCGGACGGACTGCCCGGCAACGCCGACATCTACCGCCACCTGGGAACTACGCTGCTGGAGACGGTGCTGGCCTTTTGCATCGGCACGGCGTTCGGGCTGGGCTGCGGCCTCTGGCTGGCGCTGGCGCCGACGGCCAGCTTGATCCTCGAGCCTTACATCAAGGCCGCCAACTCGATGCCGCGCGTGATCCTGGCGCCGATCTTCGCGCTCTGGCTCGGGCTCGGCATCTGGAGCAAGGTCGCGCTCGCCGTGACGCTGGTGTTCTTCATCGTCTTCTTCAACGTCTACCAAGGCGTGCGCGAGGTCAGCCCGGTGGTGCTCGCCAACGCACGCATGCTGGGCGCGAACCAGCGTCAGCTGATGCGAACCGTGTATCTGCCCAGCGCGACGAGCTGGGTTTTCTCGAGCCTGCACACCGCCGTCGGGCTGGCTTTCGTCGGCGCGGTGGTCGGCGAGTACCTGGGTTCCGCGCGCGGCGTCGGCTACCTGATCCTGCAGGCCGAAGGCACTTTCGATGTCAATACCGTCTTCGCCGGCATCGTGGTGCTGACTGCCTTTGCGCTGCTGCTCGACGGCCTTGTCGGCCTGCTCGAAAAGCGACTGATGAAGTGGCAGCCGCAGAGCGGCCAGACCGAGAAGCTGTAGCTCGGTATCTAGCGCTGCCTCTTGGTCGGCGTGCCGCCCCGGGGCGTCTTGACGATCGGCGCCCCATGGCTGGAAGCGGCGGCGGTGACCAGTCCCTTGCGTGGTGGTGCCTTCGCACCGACGCCGCGAGGCGTGCCGGTGCCGACCCTGGTTTCACGTGCCGGTGCACCGGCACCGGCACCGACGCTGGCAGCATGTGCCGCCTGCACCGGCAGGAAGACAACGACCTGGAAACCACGCTGGAATGCCGCCGACGGCTTGACGTCGTTCCAGTCGGCCACGCTGGAGGGATTCAGGCGATAGCGCTGCGCGATCGTGGCGACGCTCTCGTTGCGACCCGCCTTGACGATGGTGCGACGGGTCACGATCTCGGGCTGGAAGCTCAGATGGCCGGTGTCGGCGACCAGTGCGCCGACGTCGTCCGTCACGCGCGCGCCGCGCGGCACGATCAGCGTCGACCCGGCCTTGATCAGCATGCGCGGCGGCACGTTGTTGATGGCGCGCAGGTCGGTTTCGCTCATGCCCGAACGCTGAGCGGCGTCGGTCACGGTCATGGTCGACGGCACGGTCCAGGCGGTCCAGCTTGCGTACTGGCCCTGGCTGTAGGCGTCGAAGTTGCGCTGGAACACGGCCGCGTTGTCCCACGGCAGCAGCAGCTGCGGCGTACCGGCCGCGAGCAGCACAGGCTTGTGCGCCGCAGGGTTCAGTGCGCGGAAGTCGTCGAGGCGGACGTCAGCGAGTTTGGCGGCAAGCGCCACGTCGAGATCGCGCGTCAGCACGACGGTCTGGAAGTAGGGATGGTTGGCGATCACCGGCAGGTCGACCTGGAAGCGCAACGGATCGGCGACGATGTTCTTCACCGCCTGCAGTTTCGGCACGTACCCGCGCGTCTCGGCCGGCATCGACAGGTCGTTGTAGCCGGTCGGCAAGCCCAGGCGCTGGTTCTTCGCGATGGCTTTTCCGACGTTGCCTTCGCCCCAGTTGTAGGCGGCGAGCGCCAGATGCCAGTCTCCGAACATGGTGTAGAGACGCTGGAGGTAGTCGAGCGCCGCGCGGGTCGAGGCCAGCACGTCGCGCCGGTCGTCGCGGAAGATGTTCTGCTTGAGGTCGTAGTCGGTACCGGTGGCGGGCATGAACTGCCACATCCCGGCCGCTCGCGCGCTGGAGACGGCCTGCGGATTGAACGCGCTCTCGATGAAGGGCAGCAGCGCGAGTTCGGTCGGCATGTTGCGGCGCTCGAGTTCCTCGACGATGTGGAAGATGTAGCGGTTCGATCGCTCGGTCATGCGCGACACGTAGTCGGGCCGGCTCGCGTACCACTGCTCCTGGTCGCGCACCAGGTCGGTGTCGAGATTGGGCATCTTGAAGTCGCGGCGGATGCGGTCCCACAGGTCGACCGGCGGCGCGAGCGCGACGACGCTGCGCGTGCCGGACTGGCCCGCGCTGGTGATCGGAGTGAGCGCGCCGCCCGGATAGACCGGTGCCGCGGTACCGTCGGGAATGCCGGCTGCGGAGCCGGAGTTCGAGGTGCTCGCGCAACCCGTGAGGAAGAGGGCGCCGGCGAGAAGCGCCGCGGTCAGGAAGTTCATCAGGATTCGTTTTTCCATTGGCGCAGCGCCGCGAAGGTTTCGACATCGCCCGCACGGGCGGCCAGCTTGCCTCGCACCTGAAGCGCCTGACGGACGTCGGATTCGCGGCTGCGAAGAAAGGGATTGATCTGGCGCTCGGTGCCGAGCCGCGAGGGCAGCGTCGGGCGACCATGCTCGCGCAATGCTTCGCACTGCGCCATGTACTGAGTCAGCGCGGCGTTGCGGGGTTCCACGGCGAGCGCAAAACGCAGGTTGGCAAGTGTGTATTCGTGACCGCAACACACGCGCGTGGCGTCGGGCAGTGCCGCGAGCGCGTCGAGGGACGCGAGCATCTGCGCCGGCGTGCCTTCGAAGAGCCGGCCGCAACCGCCGGAGAACAGCGTGTCGCCGCAGAACACCAGCGGCTCGACGCCGGGCGCGCCCGGCAGGAAGTACGCGATATGCCCTGCGGTGTGACCCGGAACGTCGAGCACCGCGAAGCGCAGGCCGAGCGCTTCGGCATGGTCCCCCTGCGACAGCGCCACATAGGGGCCGGCGATGCGCTCGTGCGCCGGACCGTACACCGTGGCGCCCGTGGCGTCGCGCAGCGCAGGCACGCCGGCGGTGTGATCGGCGTGATGGTGCGTGACTAGAATCGCGGCCAGTTGCAGATGGCCGCGCGCCAGCGCCTCGAACACCGGTTCGGCTTTTCCCGGGTCCACCACGATCGCGTGGACGCCGTCCTGCAGCATCCAGATGTAGTTGTCGGTCAACGCGGGCAGCGGAATGAGGGTCATGAGCGGTCAAATTATAGGTTTGCAGAATTGGTTCGATACCCCGCCCGGCCGCTACCTGCTCGACTGGGAGCAGGCGCAGTTCGACCAGGCGGTGGCGGACGTTTTCGGCTATCACGCGCTTCAGCTGGGCCTGGGCAAGGTGCAGGGGTTGCGCACCAACCGCATACCGCACCAGTGGCTCGCAGAAACCCCGGCCGCCGGCGCGGCGCCCCGTCCGGACGCCGACGCGTCGCTCCTCACCGAATTCGACGCGCTGCCGTTCTCGGCCAACAGCCTGGACCTGGTGCTGCTGCCGCACACGCTCGAGCTCAGTGCCGATCCGCATGCGACCCTGCGCGAAGTCGAGCGCGTGCTGGTGCCCGAAGGTCGCATCGTCGTCTGCGGCATGAATCCGGCGAGCCTCTGGGGCATGCGGCAGCGTCGGGCGCGCCTCTACCGGCGGCTCGGCGTCGGAGAACTCTTCCTGCCGGGATCCGGCGAGTTCATCGGCTACCGGCGCATGCGCGACTGGTTGCGACTATTGGGCTTCGAGGTCGAGTCGGCGCGCTTCGGCGCCTACCGGCCGGCCGTGCGCACCGATGCCTGGCTGGAGCGATACCGCTGGTTCGACACCGCCGGCGAGCGCTGGTGGCCGATCTTCGGCGCGGTGTATTTCCTGGTCGCGGTCAAGCGGGTGCGCGGAATGCGCCTGCTCGGCGCCGAATGGCGCCGTGCCGCACACCGTGCCGCGACCGCGCCGGTGCCGATCGCCGGGCGCATCCACAACGAAGTGAAAAGGTGAAAATGGACGAAGTGCAGATCTACGCGGACGGCGCCTGCAAGGGCAACCCCGGCCCCGGCGGATGGGGTGCCTGGCTCAAGTCGGGCACGACCGAGAAGGAAATCTTCGGTGGCGAGCTGAACACCACCAACAACCGCATGGAGCTCGAAGCGGTGATCGAGGGCCTTGCCGCGCTCAAGCGGCCCTGCAAGGTCGTGCTCTACCTGGACAGCCAGTACGTGCGCCAGGGCATCACCGAGTGGATCCACGGCTGGAAAGCCAAGGGCTGGAGGACGGCCGCCAAGCAGCCGGTGAAGAACGTCGAGCTCTGGCAGCGCCTCGACAAGCTGGTGCACGAAAACGGCCACAAGATCGAGTGGCGCTGGGTCAAGGGCCATTCCGGCGACCCCGGCAACGAGCGCGCCGATTCGCTGGCCAACAAAGGCGTCCTGAAAGCGCAGGGCCGCCTCTAGGTCCTAGATCAGTCCGTCGAGCATCATCACGTCGACCAGCTCTCCGGCGGCCACGTCGCCCTGTTCATGGCGCAGCACGACCAGGCCGTTGGCCTCGACCATCGAACGCAGGACGCCCGAGCCCTGGTGGCCTGCCACGCGGACCTCGGGCGATCCGTCGGCCGGACCGGGCCGTGCATTGCTCACGAAACCGCGCTGGTATTCGGTGCGACCGGGTCGCTTGGCGATCGCCGAAAGGCTGCGCGCGCGCAGCAGTGGGGCGGACGCGCGGCTCGCGGCGTTGCAGCCCATCATCTGCAGCAGCGCGGGGCGCACGAAAGCCAGGAAGGTCACCATCACCGCGACCGGATTGCCGGGCAGGCCGAACAGCACGGCGGTGCCTTCGCCGGCACCCGGCCGTGGTACCAGGCCCACGGCCATCGGCCGTCCCGGCCGCATCGCGACGCGCCAGAACGCCATGTCGCCCACGCGCTGCATCGCCTCTCGCGTGTGGTCGGCCTCTCCGGCGCTGACGCCACCGCTGGTGACGATCGCATCGGCCCGCAGCGCGGCATCGCGCAAGGCCGCTTCGAGCGCGGCCGGGTCGTCCCCGACATGGCCGATGTCGACGATCTCGCAGCCCAGCCGCGACAGCATGCCGAACACCGTGAACCGATTGCTGTCGTAGACGCCGCCGACGCGCGGCGCATCGCCCAGGCAAAGGATCTCGTCGCCGGTCGAGAAATAGGCGACGCGCAGCTTCCGATGCACCTGCAGCGTCGGCAGGCCCAGGCTGGCGACCAGTCCGAGCGCAGCCGCACCCATGCGGTCGCCCTGTCGCAACGCGGGCGTGCCGGCAGCGAGATCCTCGCCCGCGCGTCTGCGGTTCGCGCCGAGCCGGACCGCCGCCGCGGCGAAGCGCACCGTGGCGCCGTCGACATCGCAGAACTCCTTCGGCACGACCGTGTCGAGGCCGGCCGGCATGACGGCGCCGGTCATGATCCGCAGCGCGTCGCCCGGGCCGGCGGCATTCTGGCGCGCCGTGCCCGCGAGTGCCGTCCCGACGACGCGCAGCGTGACGTCGCCGCCCCCCTGCAAGGCGGTGCCGTCGAACGCATAGCCATCCATCGCCGAGTTGTCGTGCGGCGGGACGTCGACCGGGCAGATCACGTCGTGGGCCAGCACGCGCCCGAGCGCCTCGCGCAAAGGCACGGTTTCCGACGCCGGCGCCGGACGCTGCAGCAGCAGCCGGTCGAGAAACACCGAGACCGCTTCCACGCTCTGCGCGTCGGCGTCGTAGCCGGCCAGCGTCGCGGCGATGTCGGCGATCGTGCTCATGGCAGCGTCGGCGTTTCGAGCGCCTTCAGCTCGGCGAGCGTGTTCGCGTTGGCGAACGCGTCCGGGTCGTCGCCGGGTCTGTCGAATGCCACCAGCACGCTGCGGTGCCGCGCCGTCCATTGGTCGATCTTGCGACCGCCTTGCACGACGAAATCCGAAAGGCTTTGGAGCGACGACGTCGAGAGCAGGCAGAACACCGGCTGGGGCCGCAGCGCGACGGTGCCGTGGCGGTCCGGCACCGGCGCCGCGGCGATGGCGATCTCGGCCTCGGGCGAAGCGGCCAGTGCCTCGGCCATGCGCACGGCCAGGTCCGACGGGAAACGCGGCGTGTCGCACGGCACCGTCAGCAGCCAGGGCGTCGGGCAGTGCGAAAGACCGCTGAGGAAGCCGGCGAGCGGACCGGAATAGTCGTTCGCAGCGTCCGCCCAGACCGGCACATGGAAGGCCGCGTAGTCGGCGAGGTTGCGATTGGCGTTGATCGCCACGCTCGCCAGTTGCGCCTGCAGCCGGCGCAGCGCGTGCAGTGCCAACGGAACGCCGTCGAAACGCTGCAGCCCCTTGTCGACGCCGCCCATCCGGCTCCCGCGTCCTCCGGCGAGCACCAGCCCGGTCGGTTTCTGCAGGATGCGGGTCATCCGCCGATGTAGCTCATCTCGACCCGGCGCGGCGCGGCGACCTGGCCTTCGGCGAGCGGCGCTTCGGGCGCGCGCAACGCGCGCAGTTCCGAGTACCGGTCGGCGCGTCCCTGCCATATATGGCCGATTTCCGACAGGATCTGCTCGTCGCTCGCGACGAGGCCGCCCGCCGCTTCGTTCGCACGCAGCAGCGGACGGAGATCGTGGCCCGCGCCGGAAAACAGGCACATGTAGAGCTTTCCCTCGGTCGACAGGCGCGCGCGGCTGCAGTCGCCGCAGAAGGCCCGGGTCACGCTGCTGATGAAGCCGACTTCGCCCTGCCCATCGGCATAGGCCCAGCGCTGGGCGGTTTCACCCGGCGCGTCGGACTCGATCGGCACCAGCGGAAACTCCGCTCCGATGCGGCGCACCAGTTCGTCCGACGGCAACACCTCGTCCATGCGCCAGCCGTTGGTGACGCCGACGTCCATGTACTCGATGAAACGCAGTACCACGCCGGTACCGCGGAAATAGCGCGCCATCGGCAGGATCTCGTGGTCGTTGGTACCGCGCTTGACCACCATGTTCACCTTGATCGGGCCGAGTCCGGCCGCGCGCGCCGCGGCGATGCCGTCCAGCACGGCCTCGACCGGGAAATCGACGTCGTTCATGCGGCGGAAGACGGCATCGTCGAGCGCATCGAGGCTGACCGTCACACGCGACAGGCCGGATGCCTTCAGCGCGCCGGCCTTGCGCGCCAGCAACGATGCGTTGGTCGTCAGCGTCAGGTCGAGTCGCTGGCCGTCGGGAGTGCGCAACGCGGCAAGCTGGGCGACCAGCGCATCGAGGTTCTTGCGCAGCAGCGGCTCGCCACCGGTCAGCCGCAGCTTGCGCACACCGTGGGCCGCGAACAGCCGGGCCAGCCGCGTGATCTCCTCGAAGCTCAGCAGGTCGGCATGCGGGACATACAGGTGGTTCTTGTCGAAGACGTCCTTCGGCATGCAGTAGCTGCAGCGGAAATTGCAGCGGTCGGTCACGCTGATGCGCAGGTCCGTCAGCGGACGGCCCAGCCGGTCGCGCAACGTCCCGGTCGCGGCCACGGGGGCGAGCGGCACCACCGGGCGGCGGGCACGGCGGATGTCGGCGAGGGGAACGAAAATTTCTGTCATGGCGGATCAGCGGGAGAGCACCAATTTACCCGATGGACTTCAGTCGGACGGTCGCTGAGGTCAATGCGGCTTCGAATGTCCATGCGGTCGGAGGCAAGGGATGAGAGTCACTATCATTTGATTGCCATCAACCATCCAAGGAACATCGCATGACCACTTCTGCCCCCTACAGCCTTCCGCCGCTCGCCTATGCCTACGACGCACTCGAGCCGAACATCGACGCGAAGACGATGGAAATCCATCACACCAAACATCACCAGACCTACATCAACAACCTGAACGCCGCACTCGAAGGCACCGAACACGCTGGCAAGCCGATCGAAGAGTTGATCGCCGGTGTCGAAAGCCTGCCCGAGAAACTGCGTGCGCCGGTGCGCAACAACGGCGGCGGCCACGCCAACCACAGCCTGTTCTGGAAGGTGATGTCGCCTCAGGGCGGCGGCGCGCCGAACGGCGAGCTGGCCGCAGCGATCGATGCCGACCTGGGCGGTCTCGACGCGTTCAAGGAAGCCTTCACCAAGGCAGCCTTGACCCGCTTCGGCAGCGGCTGGGCCTGGCTCGGCGTCACGTCCGCCGGCAAGCTGGCGGTCGAGAGCACCGGCAACCAGGACAGCCCGCTCATGACCGGCATCGCATCGGGCAACACTCCGATCCTCGGTCTGGACGTCTGGGAGCACGCGTACTACCTGAAGTACCAGAACCGCCGCCCCGAGTACATCGCCGCGTTCTACAACGTGGTCGACTGGGCCGAAGTCGCCCGCCGCTTCACCGAAGCACGCGGCTGAACCGGCTGGAGGCCCGAGCCGGGCCTTTTCCTGAGGCGTTTCAGCCGTGCCGGACCGCGACGGTCTTCAGGGTGGTGAAACCGTACAGCGCCTCGAAGCCCTTCTCACGGCCGTAGCCCGACGATTTCACGCCGCCGAACGGCAACTCGACGCCGCCGCCGGCGCCGTAGTTGTTGACGAAGACCTGCCCGGCGCGCACGCGCTTGGCCATGCGGAACTGGCGTGCGCCGTTCTGCGTCCAGACGCCCGCGACGAGCCCGAACTGTGTCGCGTTGGCCAATGCGACGGCTTCGTCCTCGTCGCCGAACGACATCGCCGCCAGCACCGGGCCGAACACTTCTTCCTGTGCGAGACGATGGTCGACCGGCACGTCGCGCAGCAGCGTCGGCGCCTGGTAGAAGCCGCTTTCCGGCGCCTCGTCGACCACCACGCCCTGAGCCACCATCGGAATGCCGGCGACCTGCGCGTCGGACAGGAAGTCCCACACCCGCTGCTGCTGCGTCTGGCGGATCAGCGGGCCGACGTCCAGGTCCATCGCCGCCGGCCCGACGCGCAACGCCTCGAACGCGCTGCCCAGGCGTTCGAGCACCAGTTCATAGATTTCGCGCTGGATGAGCACGCGAGATCCTGCGGAGCAGGTCTGCCCGGCGTTCTGCACGATGGCGTTGATCAGCACCGGCACGGCCGCACCGATGTCGGCGTCGGCGAACAGGATTTGCGGGCTCTTGCCGCCGAGCTCGAGCGTGACCGGACAGTGCCGCTCGGCGGCGACCTGCTGGATCATCGTGCCGATCCTGGGGCTGCCGGTGAAGCTGATGTGGTCGATGCCTTCGTGGCGCGCGAGCGCGTCGCCGACCTCGTGGCCGTAGCCGGTCACAATGTTGAGCGCGCCGGCGGGAAAGCCGGCCTCGGCCGCGAGCTCGGCCACGCGGATCAGCGACAGGCACGCGTCCTCCGCCGGCTTGACCACGCAGACGTTGCCCGCTGCCAGCGCGCCGCCGACGCTGCGGCCGAAGATCTGCATGGGGTAGTTCCAGGGCACGATGTGGCCGGTGACGCCGTGCGGCTCGCGCCAGGTGAAGACGCTGTAGCCGTCCTGGTAGGGAATGGTCTCGCCGTGGAACTTGTCGCAGGCGCCGGCGTAGAACTCGAAGTAGCGCACCAGCGCCAACGCATCGGCGCGAGCCTGCTTCACGGGCTTGCCGCAGTCGCGTTGTTCGATCAGCGCGAGTTCGTCGACGTTCTCCGCGACTTTCTGCGACAGTTTGTACAGAAGCCGTCCACGTTCGGCGGCGCTGACCTTGTGCCACACGCCTTCGAAGCAATCGCGCGCGGCGCGCACGGCGGTGTCGATGTCGGCGGAATTGCTGCGCTGTAGTTCGTCGAACTGCTGGCCGTCTGACGGGTCGATGACGGGGATGGTCCGGCCGGACGACGAGGGTACGGACGCGTTGGCGATGTAGTTGAATTGCATGGTCGGCGGATGGCTTGGGCGAAGAAAGATCGGATCGGCAGTCATGGTAAGAGCAACGGCGTCCAAAGGCACTGCCCGCGGTGGGGTGGCCCGGACCTTGCAATTCCGGCCGATCACCCAAAATACGTCGGTCTACGCGATACGCAAACCGGTATCCGCTCCATGTCTGCCTCTCGGCAGCAACCCAATACGGATTCCCATAATGACCAAGCCCGATGTGAAAACCGCCGTTGTGGCCGATGGCCTGCGCTACAAGTCGAAGCCGTCCGGCTCTCCGTTCCGCGCTTCGGCGTCGTTCAGCGGCGCGACGATGTCCTGCTTCATGTGCGGCAAGCACCGCCTGCGCTCTCAGATGCGGACCAAGCAGGTTCTGGGCAAGTCGCAGAGCGTTTGTGCGCCGTCGTGCAAGGCATTGGCTGAAGAAATCGACGGCGTGTAACCAAAACGTGTACTTGAATTGCGAGTAGCGCCAAGGTGAAATCCAGCAGGGTTTTGTAACAGCCCGTTTCGGCGACTTTTGTCGTACAGCTGGAGAAACATTTTGGACAAGGCACGTCAAGTCGTCATGCAGGTCGCGAAACGTTCGGGCGAGGCGACGCATCACTTGCAGTTCGTCGTCGACGACAGTTTCATCGACCGCCTCCGCCAGCTTCGTTCGCTGGTCCCGCCCATCATCTCCATCGACAGGCGGCGCGACCTCGTGATCGACAAGGTGCGGGTTCGCCTGCCGAATGCGGTATGGCGCAACGGTGCGCAGGTGGATCCGCACGTCGAGGGTTCTTGCGTGGTGGTGGCCGCAGAAGGGCTGTTCAGCCGCGGTGGCAAGGACGCTGCCAACAAGGAGAAGCTGGTCACGTATGCTTTTCCGATCACGCGACTCGGCGAACTGCATGCCGAGCGGCCGGGCGACGAAACCCTGTACTTGCGCGACGGCATCCTCGCGAACGATCAACCTGCCGATTCGCCTGCTGGACGCTGGATGGCGTTGCTGCACGAACTCGACGACATGCGCGTTCCCGATGCCGCCTCGGACTTCGACACGCTGGTCGGCGTTCCGCTTCGTGCGGAGCGAGGTGCGCACGTTCCGTCGAGCCTGCGTCTGAACTGAGCGCGGCGGTGCAGGCTCGCGGCCGCGCTCGCGAGGCTCCCGTAGACTCGCGGACCCCACAAGACACTGCGTCGGCGCGGCCTCCGCGCCGGCGATGGAGACTCCGCATGATCCGCAAACTGCTGCCGTTGCTGGCAATCTCGACCATTCCGGCACTGCTGCTGCCCTTGCAGGCCGGTGCCCAGAACATCCCTGCCACGGTCTCGCCATCCGCCTATCCCAACAAGCCGATCCGCATGATCGTGCCGTTCCCGCCCGGCGGCGGTACCGACATCCTGGCCCGCATCGTGGGCACCCGCGTCGGCGAGGCCGGCAAGTGGACGGTGGTGATCGACAACAAGCCCGGCGCGGGCGGCACCATCGGCATTTCCGAGGCCGTGCGCCAGCCGGCCAACGGCTACGAAATGGTCATGGGCCAGAAGGACAACCTCGCGGTCGCGCCCTGGCTCTACAAGGTGCACTACGATCCGTCCAAAGACCTGACGGCCGTCGCTCTGGTGGCCGAGTCCCCGCTGGTGATCGTCACCGCGGCCTCGTCGCCGTTCAAGACCATGGCCGACGTGATCGCCGCCGCCAAGGCCGCGCCCGACACCATCACCTACGGCAGTCCCGGAAACGGCACCACGACGCATCTGGTCGGCGAGATGTTCAAGCTCGCGGCGGGCATCAGGATCGGTCACGTTCCGTACAAGGGATCGAATCCGGCGGTGATCGACACCATCAGCGGCCAGGTCTCGATGATGGTGTCGTCGATTCCGTCCGCGATGTCGCAGGTCAAGGCCGGCAAGCTGCGCGCGCTGGCAGTGACGTCGACCCGCCGCAGCAGTTCGCTGCCCGACGTACCGACCATCGCCGAATCGACCTCGCTGAAGGATTTCGACGTCAGCTCATGGTATGGGCTCTTCATGCCGGCCAACGCGCCGAAGGACGTCGTCGCGACCGTCAACGCTGCCGTCAACAAGCAGCTCGCCTTGCCGGAAGTCAAGGAAGCGATCCACGCGCAGGGCGCCGAAGCGCGTCCGATGACACCGCAGGCGTTCCAGACGCTGGTCGCGGAAGACTTCCACAAGTGGAAGGACATCGTCGCTGCGTCCGGCGCCAGGCTGGAATAGTCCAGCCGCCGTGGAAACGGACCACCAGCGGCACGATGTCGAGGCTTTCGATAAGCGGGTTCGCTGCCGGGCCGTCCGCCCTCGATGTACTTCGCGACGAACATACCGGTGACGATGGCTTCCATCAGCGATTTATCCAGCGCACGCGGCCCCAGCGCCAGGCCGGCCGCGATAGGCGCGATCACCGGCAGCAGGGGCGGGATCGTCATTT
The DNA here is from genome assembly GCA_050954325.1 of Janthinobacterium lividum. Classification (GTDB taxonomy): domain Bacteria; phylum Pseudomonadota; class Gammaproteobacteria; order Burkholderiales; family Burkholderiaceae_C; genus Variovorax. Next base: position 683,377 of record JBPBPG010000002.1, read on the forward strand.
CCTGAGCGCCGCGCCGGTGCGTACTGCATGTCGGTGTCGTCCTCGGTGATCCGGCCCAGCGACGAGGCCGACGCGAGTCCGAGGAGCGGATCGAGCATCATGGTCGGCGGCGCACCGGGCACCATGTGGCCGTGGAAAGTAGACTCCGGTTTGTCCGGGCCTGCGTTTCAAGGCGCATCGCTCGATTCCAACGTCCACTTAAACCCTCAAGACCATGTCTCTCGACAAAGTTTCTCCTGGAAAAAACCTTCCCGATACATTCAACGTGGTGATCGAGATTCCGATGAATTCGGATCCGATCAAATACGAAGTGGACAAGGAATCGGGTGCGCTGTTCGTCGACCGCTTCATGACCACCGCGATGTATTACCCGGCCAACTACGGCTACGTCCCGCAGACGTTGAGCGGTGACGGCGATCCGGTCGACGTGCTGGTGATCGCGCCTTACCCGTTGCTGCCGGGTGTGGTAGTGCCGTGCAGGCCGCTCGGCATCCTGATGATGGAAGACGAAGCCGGCGTCGACGGCAAGGTTCTCGCCGTGCCGACGACCAAGGTGCTGCCGATCTACAGCCACTGGAATTCGATCGACGACGTGAATCCGATGCGCCTGAAGGCCATCAGCCACTTCTTCGAGCACTACAAGGATCTGGAACCCGGCAAGTGGGTGAAGATTCTCGGCTGGGAGGGCATCGACTCGGCCAAGAAGGAAATCATGGACGGCATCGCGAACTACGGAAAATAATCGCGTGCCGCAGTCCGTTCAAGACGCAGTCTTGAACGGACTGCGCTCTTCGAGATGCTCCATGTAGCTCTCGATTCCGGCTCCCTCGCGCTCGAGGAGCCGCTCGACCGCATCCGAGAATGCCGGATGCGCGAGCCAATGGGCGCTGGTAGTCTTCACCGGCATCAAGGCGCGTGCCATCTTGTGCTCTCCCTGCGCACCGCCTTCGAAACGCTGCACGCCGTTTTCAATGCACCATTCGAGCGGCTGGTAATAGCAGGCCTCGAAATGCAGGCAATCCACCCGTTCCAGCGCCCCCCAGTAGCGACCATAAGCCACCGGCGGTGCGACGTCCGCCGGGCCGCCGACCGACAGCGCGATCAGGCTGGCGGCAATCGGGGTTCCGTCGCGCTCGGCAACGAACAGCAGCCACGCTTCGGGAAGGTTCGAAGCCATCCGGGCGAAAAAATCACGGCTCAGATAGGGCGCGTTGCCGTGCTCCAGGTAGGTGCGCTCGTAGCAGCGGTAGAAGAAGTCCCACTCCTCCGGGCCGATGTCGCAACCGCGGAACGACCGAAAACGCACGCCGGCGTCGCGCACCTTGCGTCGCTCCTGCCGGATTTTCTTGCGCTTGTCGTGTGCGAGGCTGCCCAGGAACGCATCGAAATCCGGGTAGGCGGCATTGTTCCAATGGAACTGCACGGTGTTGCGCAGCATGAGCCCGGCGTCGCTGCAGGCCGCGACGTCTTCGTCGGCACCGAACAACAGGTGCAACGACGACAGCTTCGCCTTCTCGCACCACTGCAGGAGTCCCTGGGCCAGCAACGTGCGGCTCGCCGCGTCGCGCGCCAGCAGGCGCGATCCGGGCACCGGCGTGAACGGGACCGCGACCACCGCCTTCGGGTAATAGCTCAGACCGTGCTGCTCGTAGGCGTTGGCCCAGGCCCAGTCGAAGACGTACTCGCCGTACGAATGGGACTTGACATAGACCGGGCAGGCACCGATCAGCGTCTTGCCGCGCCAAAGCGTGGCGAACTGCGGCGTCCAGCCGCTGCGAGGCACGGCGCTGCCGCTTTCGTGCAGCGCCGCCAGGTATTCGTGCCGCATGAAAGGTGACGGCGCGGCCTGCGAGGCGAGGAGGTCGTTCCAGGAAGTCGCGTCGACGGTGCGAAGGTCGTCGTGGATGCGGAGGATCGGATCGGGCAAGGCTTGCCTTTCGTCAGAGGTTGCGCGGGGCGGCTGGCGGACGCAGGTATTCGGCGATCGCGATGCCTCCCAGCACCATGCCAAGGGCGGCCGCGTGATACAGCGAAAGAGATTCGCTCAGTGCTGCGACTGCGAACAGCAGACCGAAGACGGGCATCGGATTCATGAAGACACCCGCCCGCGCGGACCCGATCAGCGCCACCGCCCGGATGAAGGTCGGCTGCGAAACGAACGAAGACAGCAGGCCGATGCAGGGCAGCAGCAACCGGCCGCGCCCACTCGGAACAAAGGAATGCCCGGGCACGATCTCGCGCAGCGCGAGCGGCAGCGAGACGACCGCGGCCACCGCGCACGCGGTCACTATCCACATGTCGCCGACGACGGCCTGGAGGGCGCCTGCGCACATGCCCAGGAGGACCAGTCCGCCTATCGGTACGAACACCGGGATCGTGCCCTGAATGATCGCCGGCGTGGCGATCCGCCGCCGGGAGGTCAGGAAAAGCGCCGCGCAGCAGATCGTCCAGCGCGAGAGCGTCAGGACCATCGGCGCGATCTCGCCCACCGCAAGCCGGGCCGCGATGGAATTCGCCGCCCAGACCGCCATCGTGAACACCAGCAGCAGGTAGGCCTGGCCGCCCATCCACGCGGACCGCGCCTGGAATCGCCGATCGAAAGGAGTACGTTGAAGGCTGCCGGGCATCGCGCTCGCAGCGTACCAGCGCACGATTAACCGCGCCGCAGAGCCGGCGGAGATTGGCGTTAACCTATCGGCTGCAACTCAACGAAACCGCAGGGAAAGAATCCACATGAAGCTCATCACCGTCATCGTCAAACCCTTCAAGCTCGACGACGTGCGCGAGGCGCTGGCCGAGGTCGGCGTTACCGGGCTCACGGTGACGGAGGTCAAGGGATTCGGACGGCAGAAGGGCCATACCGAGCTCTATCGCGGCGCGGAATACGTGGTCGACTTCTTGCCGAAGATGAAGATCGAAGTGGTCGTCAACGAGGGCGACATCGAGCGCTGCGTGGACGCGATCGTCGGTGCGGCGCGCACCGGGAAGATCGGCGACGGCAAGATCTTCGTCACCAACGTCGAACGCGTCGTCCGGATCCGCACCGGCGAAGAGGACGAAGCGGCTGTCTGATTTCAGACGATGTCGGCGAGTGCGTCGCTTTGCGGACGGCGCACGGCCTCGTCCACCAGCGCCCGGAGCAGCGGTTCGATCTCGTCACCGGTGCGGATCAGGCCCATCTGCCATTCGCTCATGAAGCCGGCCTCGACGCCGTGCGCGAGGAACGCGAGCAGGCCGTCGTAGTACGACGTGACATTCAGGATGCCCACCGGCTTGTCGTGATAGCCGAGCTGGCGCCACGTCCAGATCTCGAACAGCTCCTCGAAGGTGCCGATGCCGCCGGGCAGCGTGAGGAACGCGTTCGCGCGTTCGCTCATCATGGCCTTGCGTTCATGCATGGTGTCGACCACGTGCAGTTCGTCGCACAGTGTGTTGGCCAGCTCTCGATCGACCAGCGCTTTCGGAATGACGCCGACGACACGGCCGCCGGCCGCGCGGGTGGCTTCGGCGACCGTTCCCATCAGGCCGGTCCGGCCGCCGCCGTAGACCAGTTGGCCGCCGTGCTCGCCGATCCAGCGGCCTACGGCCTTCGCCGACGCGGTGAATTCGGGACGCTCGCCGGGACGCGAGCCGCAATAGACGCAAATCGAAAAAGCAGGATTCATGCGCCCATCATGCCGTGGTCGCATGACGCATCCACGCATGCCACAGCGCAGCCAGCCACACGCCGCTGCAAAGCAGGATCGACAGCAGCACGGCCGCGCTGCCGAGATCTTTCGCATCCTTCGAGAACGCGTGCCACTCCGGCCCGATGCGGTCGATCGCGGCCTCGATGCCGCTGTTGAGCAGTTCGACGATCAGGACGAGCATTACGGTTGCCGACAGCACGGCGACCTCCACCCAGCTCCGGCCGAGCCAGAGCGCTGCGGGCAGCATGACGACGGCGCACAGCACCTCCTGGCGGAACGCGGCCTCGCGCCAGCCCGCACGGAAGCCGGCCATCGAAATCAGGGTCGCATGCCAGACACGCTGGAATCCCTGTCGCGATTTCTGCGGGTTAACGGCCTCCGGGTGGTCGGAAGCGGTCGGTGCCGGACGCGGATTCTTGTCGGTCATCTGTGCGTGATGTGCGTGAGGTGTTGCTCGCGTGCTGTTCAATGCCGGCTCATCGGCATGGACGTCACGAGGCGCGTGCCGGCCCAGACGTCGTGCCAGAACTGGCGTTGCGGCTGAAAGCGCGACAGCAGCGCCCACACCACCACCCAACCGCCGATCAGCAGCACCGACTCGCCGCCGGACAGCTTGAACGGCGCCATCGCCGCCAGCGGTGGCAGGAACCAGATCCAGCCCAGCAGGTAGCGACCCACCGCGCGCGACTGGGTCACCGGCCGGCCGGCCATATCGACCATGCGAATGTTCCAGGTCTTCATGGCCAGCGTCTGGCCCTTGGACCAGAACCAGACGAAATAGATGCCGAACACGACGAAGAGAAAGGCTTGGAGCAGGTGGCGGCGCGAATCCATCGCATCGCGCATCTGGCCGAGCGTGCTGAACAGCCATCCTGCGACGAAGACGACGGCGAACAGCAACATGCCTTCGTAGAGCCAGCAGGCCATGCGACGCCAAAGACCAGGCGTCACGGGTGTCACGGCGATGGGCGACGCGTTTTTCAAAGCGCCCGGCGAAGCGGCATGAGGAGAGCGATCGCCACGTCGCGATCAGTTCGGAAGCAGGGGGACGACCGGCGCTGCAGCAGGTATCGATGTCGATGCCGCCGGCGCGACCTCGCTGGCCGCAGGCGTCGGCTTGTTCACTGCCGCCGGTACCACCGTCGCCGCCCCGGCTGATCGGGCGTGCGGCGCGATCTCGATGCGCGGTCCGGAACCGCCGACGCCTCGGGATACCGGCACCGGCGCGAGTTTCTGCGCCGGGACTGGCCGTATGGTGCCAGCGGCGCCTTGCGGCCGTTTGTCAGCACTGTCGGCGAGCCGCTGCTTTTCCGCGGCCGACAACGCCTGGTAGGCCTCCCACTTGGCCTTGCGCTCCGCAGCCGGAACATGTTTAACCTCGTCGAAATTGAAGCGCGCCTGCTCGCGCTGCTGGCGGCTCAAACCGACCCATTCGGTCATGCGGCTGTGTTGCACGGCCTTTTCGGCGGGCGAGAGCGAGGCCTGATTCTGCGATATGACCAACCACTTCCGTTTCTGCGTTTCGCTCAGGCTGTCCCAATGCGACGATAACGGACCCAGCGCCTGTTGCTGCTCTGCGTTCAGATCACGCCAGTGCGGCTTGGACGCGCTCGATTTGACAGCGGCGGGCCTTGCGCCGGGTGCGGGCGGCGGCGTCAGTGTCGGAGCGCCGACCGCAACGCCCATTCCGGCCACGAGCATCATCCACGCGACGATCCCCGCGGTCGCTGCGCGACATGACGGCCGGAAGCGTGGCGATGAAAGAATGACGGCACCTTGCATTCGAGGACGAGTGGTCAGCGCTTGGCGAGCGCGTCGTTCTTGAGGAACTGTGCGAAGCCGGAATCGGTATAGGCCGCCGGTGGGAGATCGTCGGTCAGGAGCGCCGAATCGACTTCGGCGAGTTCGCTGGTGCGGTTGTCGTCCTGCATCACGCTGACCGTGACCAGTCCGGCGACCAGCGCGATAAGCGGCACCACGGCACCCAGACGCGTCCACCAGAGCGCGCCCAGGGTGGCAACGCCATTGGCCGCGACCACGGCGGCACGCACTTCCGGTGGCAAACGTCGACGTGCGACGGCCTGCATGCGCGCGATACGCAGGCGCTCACCGACATCGTGGGACATGTCTTGTGACCCGGACGAAAGTCGTGCGACCACGCGTCGAGCGAAAACATCCTCATGGGATGTGCCGTTTGCGACGTCGGAGATCAGTGAAGTGTTCATAGCGATATTCCCTTGGCCTTGAGCGCCTTGCTCAGCGCATGGACGGCACGCGAGCAATGCGTCTTGACGCTCCCTTCGGAGCAGCCCATGGCAGCGGCTGTTTCGGCCACATCCATTTCTTCCCAGTAACGCATCAGGAAAGCCTCGCGTTGACGGCCTGGCAGGGCGGCGATCTGTTCTTCGATCTCGTGGAAGACCTGTGTGCGGCGCGTTGTGTCCTCGGCGCTTTCGGTTTCGCGGGTGTCGGTGTTGGACGTAAAGTTTTCCAACAGGTCGAAATTACCCGGATCGTCGGCGGATTCGAAGTCGCTGAGGTTGGAGAACAGGGCACGGCGTGTCTTCTGACGGCGGAACCAGTCCAGCGTGCAATTCGACAGGATGCGCTGAAACAGCATCGGGAGCTCGTTCGGCGGCTTGTCGCCGTAATGCTCGGCGAGCTTCATCATGCTGTCCTGCACGATGTCGAGTGCCGCTTCCTCGTCTCGAACATGATAGATCGAGCGCTTGAACGCACGTTTTTCGACGCTTTTCAGGAAATCGGAGAGTTCTTTTTCGGTGGCCAAGCATGGGCAGCGCATTGCGGCGCCGGGTTGGTTCCGCTCTTTGGACGAGCGTATCTCTGTCAGTAATTATCGCATCTGACTTCGGATGCGATTTCCGACGATGGAAGGTGGCGCTGTCAATGTCATAATGCACATTGCAAGTCAAAAGGCAAACGGGTCACGGTCCGGCGGTGCATATAAGTCCGCCCATGGCTTTGGCCTCAAGTTCCGGCGCGGCCTCACGAGGGTTGGCAAGGAGCACCCCAGGTTTTTCGTTCCCGAAAAAACACTTAGGTTCATCATGGAAATCTCGAAGGCGGAACTCGCTTCCGCAGCGGCTGCATTGTCCCAATCGACGGCAGCAAACAATCAAACGCAAGAGCTCATGGGCGCCGAAGTGCTGGTCAAGGCACTTCAAGCTGAAGGCGTTGAATATCTCTGGGGCTATCCTGGAGGTGCGGTGTTGTATATCTACGACGCACTTTACAAACAGGACACCATCCAGCATGTGTTGGTGCGCCACGAGCAGGCGGCCGTGCACGCAGCCGACGGCTTTGCGCGTGCCACCGGCGAGGTCGGCGTCGCGCTCGTCACGTCGGGCCCGGGCCTGACCAATGCGGTCACCGGCATCGCGACGGCGTACATGGATTCGATTCCGATGGTGATCATCAGCGGTCAGACATCGACGTCTTCGATCGGCACCGACGCTTTCCAGGAATGCGACACCGTCGGCATCACGCGACCCATCGTGAAGCACAACTTCCTGGTCAAGGATGTGCGCGACATGGCCTTGACCATGAAGAAAGCGTTCCACATCGCCCGCACCGGTCGGCCCGGCCCGGTGGTAGTCGACATTCCCAAGGACGTTTCCTTCAAGAAGGCCGTGTATGCCGGCTATCCCGACAAGCTCGAGATGCGTTCGTACAACCCGGTGCGCAAGGGTCATGGCGGGCAGATCCGCAAGGCCCTGCAACTGCTCCTGAACGCCAAGCGCCCCTACATCTACACCGGCGGCGGCGTGTTGCTCGCCAATGCGAGCAACGAGTTGCGCGTGCTGGTCGACATGCTGGGCTATCCGGTCACCAGCACGCTGATGGGGCTGGGCGCCTATCCGGCGAGCAGCCGCAAGTTCCTCGGCATGCTGGGCATGCATGGCACGGTCGAGGCCAACAACACGATGCAGAATTGCGACGTGCTGCTGGCGCTGGGGGCGCGCTTCGACGACCGCGTGATCGGCAATCCGAAGCATTTCGCGTTGAACGAACGCAAGATCATTCATGTCGACATCGATCCGTCGAGCATCTCCAAGCGCGTGAAGGTCGACATTCCGATCGTCGGCGACGTGAAGGATGTGCTGGTCGAATTGATCTCGATGATCCGCGAAGCGACTCAGAAGCCGGACGCCGGTGCGCTGGGCGAGTGGTGGACGACCATCGAAGCCTGGCGCAGCAAGGATTGTCTGGCCTACGACCGTGGCAACCAGGACGTCATCAAGCCGCAGTACGTGGTCGAGACGCTCTGGAACATGACCAAGGACGCCGACACGTACATCACGTCCGACGTCGGCCAGCACCAGATGTGGGCTGCGCAGTACTACCGCTTCGACGAACCGCGCCGCTGGATCAATTCCGGTGGCCTGGGCACGATGGGCGTTGGCATTCCATACGCGATGGGCATCAAGCTGGCAAAGCCGGAGTCCGAGGTCTTCACGATCACCGGAGAGGGCTCGGTGCAGATGTGCATCCAGGAGCTCTCGACCTGCTTGCAGTACAACACGCCGATCAAGATCTGCGCGCTGAACAACCGCTATCTCGGCATGGTTCGCCAGTGGCAGGAAATCGAATATTCGGGCCGCTACAGCCACAGTTACATGGATGCGTTGCCGAATTTCGTGAAGCTGGCCGAAGCCTATGGGCACGTCGGCATGCTGATCGAGCGTCCGCAGGACGTCGAACCGGCGCTGCGCGAAGCCCGAAAGCTCAAGGACCGCACGGTGTTCATGGATTTCCGCACCGATCCGACCGAGAACGTGTTCCCGATGGTGAAAGCTGGTGCGGGCATCACCGAAATGTTGCTCGGTACCGAAGATCTCTGATCTTCGAGGATATCGGTTTTTTCAATTTCTTATTGACGAATCTATCGCCCGCCGAGCCCGCGCATTACCGTGCGCGGGGGAGGGCGGCGAAAAGAGGAGTTCACCCACATGAAACACATCATTGCCGTCCTGCTGGAAAACGAGCCCGGTGCGCTTTCCCGCGTCGTCGGCCTGTTCTCGGCGCGCGGTTACAACATCGAATCCTTGACCGTCGCCCCGACCGAGGATTCGAGCCTTTCGCGCATGACGATCGTCACCGCGGGCTCGGACGAAGTCATCGAACAGATCACCAAGCACCTGAACCGGTTGATCGAGGTGGTCAAGGTCGTCGACCTGACCGAAGGCGCGTACACCGAGCGCGAACTGATGATGGTGAAGGTGCGCGCGGTCGGCAAGGAGCGCGAAGAGATGATGCGGATGGCGGAGATCTTCCGCGGCCGCGTCATCGACGTCACCGACAAGAGCTACACGATCGAGCTGACCGGCGATCACGGCAAGAACGACGCGTTCCTGGAGGCGATCGATCGCGGTGCGATCCTGGAGACCGTGCGCACCGGTGCCAGCGGCATCGGGCGCGGCGAACGCGTCCTCAGGGTTTAGAACGGATGAATCGGAGCTCGGCCACCGTCCGTTCGGGCTGAGCTTGTCGAAGCCTCGCGTCCGCGGGGACTGGATTGAGCCCTTCGACAGGCTCAGCACGAACGGCACAACACAACTGCTTTGACGCAAGCAATCATCTGGAGAACATCATGAAGGTCTATTACGACAAGGACGCCGATCTGAGCCTCATCAAGGGCAAGACCGTGGCGATCATCGGTTACGGCTCGCAAGGCCATGCGCATGCGCAGAATCTGAACGACAGTGGCGTCAAGGTCGTGGTCGGCTTGCGCAAGGGTGGGGCTTCGTGGCCGAAGGTCGAGAAGGCCGGCCTGCGGGTCGCCGAAGTGGCCGATGCCGTGAAGTCGGCCGACGTCGTCATGATCCTGCTGCCCGACGAACAGATCGCCGCGGTCTACAGGAACGACATCGCTCCGAACATCAAGGAAGGTGCGTCGCTGGTTTTCGCGCACGGCTTCAACGTGCATTACGGCTTCGTCCAACCGCGTGCCGATCTGGATGTCTGGATGGTTGCGCCGAAAGCACCCGGCCACACCGTTCGCAGCACTTACACGCAGGGCGGCGGCGTACCGCACCTCGTGGCCGTGCATCAGGACAAGACCGGCAAGGCGCGTGACCTCGCGCTGAGCTATGCAACGGCAAACGGCGGCGGCAAGGCCGGCATCATCGAGACCAACTTCCGCGAAGAAACCGAGACCGACCTGTTCGGCGAGCAGGCCGTGCTGTGCGGCGGCGCGGTCGAGTTGATCAAGGCCGGCTTCGAAGTGCTGGTCGAAGCCGGCTACGCGCCGGAAATGGCGTATTTCGAATGCCTGCACGAGCTCAAGCTGATCGTCGACCTGATCTATGAAGGCGGCATCGCCAACATGAACTATTCGATCTCGAACAACGCGGAATACGGGGAATACGTCACCGGCCCGCGCATCGTGACCGAAGAGACCAAAAAGGCGATGAAGCAGGTTCTCAAGGACATCCAGACCGGCGAATACGCGAAGAGCTTCGTGCTGGAAAACGCCGCCGGCGCGCCGACGCTGATCAGCCGTCGCCGCCTGAACGCCGAACACCAGATCGAGGTCGTCGGTGCCAAGCTGCGCCAGATGATGCCCTGGATCATGAAGAACAAGCTCGTCGACCAAAGCAGAAATTGAGTTCGCCCAGCCCGCAAGGCTGGACGTTTCGAGGCCACCGGAGGGTGGCCTTTTTCGTGGTCGCGTGCTGCAGTGTCCACTAACCTCTGAACTACACTTCCACGATGAAATTTACACTTTGTCTTGTCGCTGCGGGGAAGATCCGTCATGCGTGACGACCTGCCGGGCGACGACACGATGCCGCGCAAGCGGCGCAAAGGCATCTATATCCTGCCGAACCTGTTCACGCTGGCGGCACTGTTCGGCGGTTTCTACTCGGTCGTGATGGCGATGAATGCGCGCTTCGACCAAGCTGCGCTCGGTGTCTTTGCCGCGATGATCCTCGACAGTCTCGATGGACGCGTGGCACGCATGACCAACACCCAGAGCGCCTTCGGCGAGCAGATGGACTCGCTCTCCGACATGGTGTCGTTCGGTGCGGCTCCGGCGTTGATCGCCTACGAGTGGTCGCTCAAGGGTCTGGGGCGCTGGGGCTGGATCGCGGCCTTCGTGTATTGCGCATGCGGTGCGTTGCGGCTTGCGCGCTTCAACGTCAATACCGGTACGGTCGACAAGCGCTGGTTCCAGGGCCTGCCGTCGCCGGCCGCCGCTGCGCTGGTCGCCGGTTTCATCTGGCTCATGACCGAATGGGGCAAGCGCGGCGGTGAAGTCCTGTATCTCTCGTGGACGCAGATCACCTGGATCACTTTCGTCTTCACGCTGTATGCAGGGCTGTCGATGGTGACCAACGCGCCGTTCTACAGCTTCAAGGACATTCAAATGAAGAAGAGCGTGCCGTTCGCCGTGATCGTGCTGATCGCGCTAGGCATTGCGATCGTCAATATTCATCCGCCGACGGTACTTTTCGGCGTGTTCGTGGCTTATGGCCTGAGCGGATACGTGGTCTACGGGTGGCGGCGTGCCAAGGGTCAGCCGGTCAGCGTCATCAGTATTTCCACCGATGATCCGGACGAGCGTGGGCTGCACAGCTAGGTGCGGCTCTGTTATATTCGCCGACCTCATGAACGAGTTTTCGCTGGCCCTACTACTGATCCCCTCCGGGCGGAGTAGGTAGCGTACGCGCATCCCACATCAACGGCCCGTTCGCACCAGCAACGGGCCGTTCTGTTTAGGTTGCTGGTGAATTCATCACCCATCGAAAGAATCGCATGTTGAAGCAACCCGCCAGCAAGTACCGTGCCTTTGCACCGATCGGCTTGAAGGACCGCACCTGGCCTGACACTGTCCTGACCAAGGCTCCGATCTGGCTGTCGACCGACCTGCGCGACGGTAATCAGGCGTTGGTCGAGCCGATGGACATCGAACGCAAGATGCGCATGTTCGAGACGCTGGTGGCGATCGGCTTCAAGGAGATCGAGGTCGGATTTCCGTCGGCGTCGCAGGTCGAGTTCGACTTCGTACGCCGCCTGATCGACAAGAACTGCATTCCCGACGATGTGACGATCCAGGTACTCACGCCAGCCCGTGACCAGCTGATCGCCCGGACCTTCGAAGCTCTCGCCGGCGTGCCCAGAGCGATCGTGCATCTCTATAACGCCGTTGCGCCGATCATGCGCCGCGTCGTGCTCGGCATGGACGAAGACCAGATCGTCGAACTCGCCACCACGCACGCCAGACTTTTCAACGATTGCGCGGCGAAACAGCCGGGAACGCAATGGACGTTCCAGTACTCGCCCGAAATGTTTTCCGGCACGGATCTGGCGTTCTCAAAGCGCGTGGTCGACGCCGTTACCAAGGTCTGGGCGCCGACGCCAGCGAACAGGTGCATCGTCAACCTGCCGTCGACGGTCGAACACTCCACGCCGAATATCTTCGCCGACATGATCGAGTGGATGCATCGCAATCTCGAGCGTCGCGAGTCGATCGTCCTCAGCGTGCACCCGCACAACGATCGCGGTACCGGCACGGCGGCAGGCGAGTTCGCGCTGATGGCCGGCGCGGATCGTCTCGAAGGCTGCCTCTTCGGCAACGGCGAGCGCACTGGCAACCTCGACCTCGTGAACGTGGCACTCAACCTTTACACGCAAGGTGTGTCGCCGGAACTCGATTTTTCGAAGATCGACGAGCTTCGCAGCACGGTAGAGCATTGCAACCAGATTCCGGTGCATCCGCGTCATCCGTATGTCGGCGATCTTGTCTACACGTCTTTTTCCGGCTCGCATCAGGACGCCATCAAGAAGGCTTTTGGCGCACGCAAGGACGGCGATGTCTGGGACATGCCTTATCTGCCGATCGATCCGAAGGACGTCGGACGCAGCTATGAAGCCGTGATCCGTGTCAATAGTCAGTCGGGAAAGGGCGGCATCGCTTACCTGCTCGAAAGCGAATATGGGCTCGAAATGCCGCGTCGCCTGCAAATGGAATTCAGTCAGACCGTGCAGCGCGTGATGGACGTTGCCGGCAAGGAACTGACCGCTGCAGATCTTTGGCGGTTGTTCGAAACCGAGTACCGTATCAAGTCGGTGGCAGGCCCCCAGCATCGTTCGATCGAGGAGCAGGGCGAGGGTACGAGCGCTGTCGTCGTCCTTCGTGCGGATTTGCGTTGGGAGGGGAAAGTTCGCAAGATCGAAGGCAGCGGGAACGGGCCGATCGACGCGTTCATTCATGCCTTGGCTGGCATCACCGGTCATGCGATCCGGGTGATCGACTATCACCAACATGCAATCGGTGCCGGCGCGGATGCGCAGGCAGTCGCCTACCTTGAGCTGCGTGTGGACGATTCCCACACATTGTTCGGCGTCGGCATGGATGCGAACATCATTTCGGCTTCGCTGAAGGCCATCGTCTCCGGGCTGGAGCGGGCCAGGGCGCACGGAGCACAGAGTCTGCAATCCGAGGCGACGTCTGTGTGAACGAGCGTTGTAGTGATTTTCCCCTGATGTACGTCATCGTACGACCTTCCACGAACGTTGATTGACGGTTGTGTGTGGCGCTGCCTTACCAGCGGGGAAAAACTCGGTATCAGTGAAGCATTTTTTCCTGCGTTCTCGAAAGTAACAGTTTGCGAGCGCTTCTTTCATTTCGAGTTAAGAAAAGCACGCAAGTAATTGTTATTGCGTGCTTTTTTCGATTTGGCTACACTGCGACACCTTGTTGTTTTTCCGCTGGAGATTTTTGATGCCCGAAGCCCGTTCCGACCGAGTTTCAAGCCAGCAGATGCTTCCCGTATTTCGCAGCATGGCGCTTGCGCTTTGTGCAATGGTCATGATGCTTCCTGCCGCTCATGCAGTACAAAAGCATGTAGCAGTCAAGAAGACAACGGCTTCCACCGGTGACAAGCGTGCGTCGGCAAAAATCTCGGCTCGTCCTCAACGCAGTGCCGGTATCGAAAAGTCGGTACGCGGTGGCAGCAACGTCGTCGCCACGCTCCGGAAGAAGAACGGCAGCACCGTCGTCATGGTTCAGCGTCGCTCGGTGATCCGGGTCGCAGAGATGCCGCGCCTTTCGTACGGTCAGATGGCCGGCCTGCACCGGACCGGCGATGTTCTCGATCTCAAGTCCAACGCCGCGTTGGTTATCGATCAGGAAACGCGCGAAGTGCTGTTCAGCAAGAACGACCATGCGGTCTTGCCGATTGCCTCACTCACCAAGCTGATGACCGGACTGCTGATCAGCGAGGCACATCTGCCCGACGAAGAACTGATCACTATCACGCAGGATGATGTCGACACTGAAAAGGGCAGCAGTTCCCGCCTTCGCATCGGTGCGACCTTGACGCGTGGAGAAATGATGCACCTGGCGCTGATGTCGAGCGAGAACCGCGCGGCGCATGCGTTGGGTCGTACCTATCCCGGCGGTCTGGCGACCTTCGTCAGCATGATGAATGCCAAGGCCAAGATGCTGGGCATGAAGGACACGCGTTACGTGGAGCCGACGGGTCTCTCCTTCCATAACCAATCGAGTGCGCAAGACTTGGCGCTGCTCGTCAATGCGGCTTCGGCCAATGCCATGGTGCGCGAGTTGTCGACATCGCCGAATTATCAGGTCGAAGTCGGCAATCGCACGCTACAGTACAACACCACCAATCGACTGGTGAGAAGTCCGGACTGGGACATCGGCCTGCAGAAAACCGGTTACATCTCGGAAGCTGGTCAGTGCCTCGTGATGCAAACCAAAATTGCAGGGCGCAAACTCATCATGGTGTTCCTGGATTCCGCGGGCAAACTGAGTCGTATTGGCGACGCCGAGCGCGTGCGTCGCTGGGTCGAGGCGACTCATTTCGCATCACCATCGATGCAGACCATTGCGTCACAGCACGTTGCAGGCGATTGATTCAGGCAGAGACAACCGTGCTGCAGAGATCCAAGCGGCGGCGGTCCGGTAATTTTCAGGTTGCCGGCTTGGTTTCATAACCGAGCGCCGTCGATATTTCTGCAGCGGTTGCCTGAAGCTTTGGCAGCCAACTGTCGTCTAGCCGATCGGCGGGCGCGGAAATCGACAGGCCTGCGACAAGCTTGTTCTGATCATCGTATATGCCTGCGGCCATGCATCGGACGCCGAGTTCCAATTCTTCGTTGTCGCGTGCGATGCCGTGCTGGCGTGCCTTCGACAGTTCACGTTCGAGCATTGGCAACTGCGTGATGCTATTGCGCGTATGCCCGGCCAGACCAGTGCGTGTGGCGTAGGCACGCACGCGCGGCGCGTCGTCTGCAGCCAGGAACAACTTGCCGGTCGATGTCAGATGCAGTGGTGCTCTACCACCGATGGCCCTGACCACCTGCATGCCTGAACGCTCGCTGAACGCGCGTTCTATGTAGACGATCTCATCGCCCTGACGCAGGCTGAGGTTCACCGGCTGTTGCGTCATCTTATGCAGTTCGCGCATCGGCAGCAGTGCCGCATCGCGGACATTGAGGCGCCCTTTGACCAGATTTCCCAATTCCAGCAAACGCATGCCAAGTCGATAATTGCCGGCCTCTGGCCGATCGACGAACCGGCCGACGGCGAGATCGTTGAGGATTCGATGCGTCGTGGAGGGATGCAAACCCGTCTTGTCACTGATTTCCTTGAGCGAAATCGCTTCTTCACGCGACGCAAGCACGTCGATAAGCGCGAACATTCTTTCAATGACTTGGATGACAGGGGTCGCCGGACCGTCGGACCGTACTTTTCTCATGTGTGCAGTGTCGTGAAATGCCGGAACGGCAAAACGGCTATTTTACTTGGTGAAATCACTTTCGACGGCCGGTAATCGCCCATGAGATATCCAGTGGCCGTCGATAAGAATCTCGCATGGCTGATACAGCGACTTGTAGTTCATCTTGGGGCTTTCGGCGATCCAGTAGCCAAGATAGACATAAGGCAACTCGAGTTGGCGTGCTTGGCCGATCTGCCAGAGCACTCCGAAATTGCCGTAACCCGCTCCAGGATCGTCTTCATAGAACGTATAGACCGCTGAAATTCCGTCGTTGAGCACGTCGAGGATCGACACCATTTTGAGAGCACCCAGGCTGCCGTCGAAAGTAGCTTCACGAAACTCGACAAGTCGTGAATTGACACGGCTTTGCAGTAGAAACTGGGTGTACTGGTCGATGCTGTCGTGGTCCATGCCACCGCCCGAATGGCGACCATTCTGATAACGCAGATAGAGCTGGTAGTGTTCGGACACGAAACCCAGCTTCAGCACACGCGCCTGCAAATTCGCATGTTTTTTAGATGCACGACGTTGGCTGCGTGTCGGATTGAAGTCTTGTACGCGGATTCTCAACGGCACGCAGGCGCCGCATCCGTCGCAATAGGGGCGGTACGTGAACATACCGCTGCGACGAAACCCGCTTCGAACCAGATCCGAGTAGGCGTCGTTGTGGATCAGGTGACTGGGCGTCGCCACCTGCGAACGTGCTTGCCGGTCGGGCAGGTAGCTGCACGGGTAGGGCGCCGTTGCATAGAACTGCAAGGCGTGGAGCGGAAGTTCCTTCGGATGCGTCACGTCGTCTGGGAATGCAGTTTGGGCAGAAGTTCGTTCCAGTATACGGGCTCGAAACGCCAGATCGGCGCAGGTTCCGCGCTTGCCCGTCCCACGTGCGAAGCGAAGTGGGTGCGTGTTAATTCGGTGGCACCGAGGCTGGCGAGATGCTTCGTGTTCTGCTGGCAATCGATGAGCGATATGCCGTTTCGAAGACAAAAGCATATCAATGCAGCCAACGCGATCTTGGATGCATCGGTTGTTCGCGCGAACATCGACTCGCCGAATACCGCACGCCCGATTCCTACGCAATAGAGTCCACCGACCAATTCGCCGTTCACCCAGGTTTCGACGCTGTGCGCGAAGCCGGAGCGATGAAAATCACAGTACGCAGCAACGATTTGCGAAACGATCCAAGTCCCCGATTGTCCTTCTCGCGGCGCAAGCGAGCACGCTTTGATGACTCGTTCGAAATCATGATCCATTCTGATTTCGCAATTGAGGTCGTCGCGGAATCGCTGTAGCTTTTTTCTTAGTGAGCGGTGCAGGACGAAGGCGTCTGTGGAAAGGATCATTCGCGGATCCGGGCTCCACCAGAGAATGGGCTGATCGTCGTTGAACCAAGGGAATGCAGCGCTTTCATAGGCGCTTTTTAAAGACTCGACATCCAGCGCCCCGCCAGCGGCGAGCAAACCCGGAACCGGATCATTCACACCCCATGCGGAGTCGGCTGGAGGAAGCCGTTCGCCCGGAAAAATCCACGGAATTTTCATGTTTTTCGCTTTGGAATTCAGGAAAAGCTTATCTTATGATATTTTACTGGTTATAAAGTACTATCTTTGCCGCCGACCAACCGATTCATGCACCCGATCCGAATTTTCGGTGAATACACGCAGTGCGAATAGACGTGACGTATCGTTCCGAGTCAGGTCAATCAGGTGCAATTCTGAACGTCTGGTGCACGGGTTGTGGAAAATGAGAAAAATGCCGGTCTGGGAGTTGCCGCGTGTGCTCTTGCGGCGCCAACGAAGGTATAAATCGAATCAAAACAGTCGGAAATTCATTGCATGCGACCGGCCGCCTCGTGTGCAAGTCGATATGAGGGCGAAGTGTACAATTCTGAGAAGTACGTCGAGTTGCCCTTTGTGACTGGCATAATTTCGGAGCTCTCTGGTGTCTCTGCTCAGCCTGTTCCAGCTATAGCAGATCGAAAGTTTTTCGAAATCGATGTCGACGGTTTCATCGATCGCATGAAAGCCATTCGACCCCACCCGGAGTTCGTCGTACCTAGCACCTTATCAGGAGACGCTCAACTGTTCGTCGATCTGAGTTTCAATCAGCTGGAGGAGTTCTCGTCGGCAGCGATTGCTCAGAACATCGAGCCTCTGGCACGATTGCTCGACGTGCGCACACAGGTTGCGAATCTATAGACGTATATGGACCGCAAGGCCGGCGCCGAGGGTTTGAGACGAAGTGCGCATTGCCTGCTTTTTGGGAATGACTTTTCGCACGCGGGCTTCACATACCCATGAATCTGCATGCAATGTTCAATTTTTCTTAAACAAACTCACATCAATCATCGCAGTAACGCGTTTGAGATTTTTGAACGCGCTACTTCGTTCCGGTGCCTTCCATTCGCAACGCTTTCGGACTTCACCGTTCGTCTGGACTGTGAAGTCAAACCAAGGACCGGGGAAGCGCGCGCCGCTGTTGCAACGGCGGTTCGAACGCTTGCTAAGGAGGCGCCCGCATATGCGAACACCATCCACGACGAAGTCTGTGGAACTATCGAATTCGTCATCGTGAAAATCGATCGCGAGTTATCAGAACGAATCAATCTAATCGTGCATCACGAAGCATTTCAAAAGATCGAATCCGACCGATGCCGAGATCGATGCGCTTTCGCCAGAACTTCCGGTTCCCGCGCACCCGAAAATTCGACCGACTCTGATCGGCCCGGCTGAAGCCCGACTGTGATTTACTTCAGGTTTCCAGCGGAGAGCCTCATCCGCGAACCTCCAAGACGAATCCACGATGCGCCTGCTGCTGCTCGAAGACGACGTGATGATCGGTGAAGCCGTTCTCGACCTGTTGCGTGCCGAGAACTATGCGGTGGATTGGGTCAAGGACGGGGAGGCGGCCGAGAGCGCGTTGCGTGCTCAGCACTACGACCTGGTCATGCTCGACCTGGGCGTTCCGCGCCGCGACGGAATGGCGGTGTTGCGCGCCTTGCGTGCGCGCAAGGAACGCATGCCGGTGCTGATCGCCACGGCACGCGATTCGGTTCAGCAGCGCATCGAGGGCCTGGATGCCGGCGCGGACGACTACGTGCTCAAACCCTACGACCTCGACGAACTGCTGGCGCGCATCCGCGCCCTGCTGCGCCGTGCGGCAGGACGTGCCGAGCCGGTCTACGAGCACATGGGTGTCACGATCAATCCCGGCACGCGCGAGGCCACGTCGGCCGGCCAGCCGGTGGTGCTCTCGGCGCGCGAATGGGCGGTGCTCGAGCCGCTGATCGCGCGTCCCGGTCTGGTGCTTTCGCGTGCCCAGCTGGAGGAAAAACTCTACAGCTGGAAGGACGAGATCAGCAGCAACGCGGTGGAGGTGTATATCCACGGTCTGCGCAAGAAGCTCGGCGCCGAGTTGATCCGCAACGTGCGCGGCGTCGGCTACATGGTGCCCAGGGAATGAAATCGGTGTCGCAGCACGGAACGTCGTTGCGCTCGCGCCTGCTGGTGTTCCTGCTCGCCGCCATCGTGCTGGCGGCCGCCGCGCAGGCTTTCGTCGCCTACCGCACGGTGCTGAAGGAAGCCGACGAGATCTTCGACTACCACATGCAGCAGATGGCGCTGTCGCTGCGCTCCGGCCTGCCGCCTGGCGCGGTGACCGGCGGTCTGGGCGGGCCGGACCAGAATTTCGAGTTCGTCGTTCAGGTCTGGACCACCGACGGCGTTCGCATCTTCGAGTCCGCGGAGCAGGCCGCGTTGCCGCAGTTGGCGGTGCTGGGCTTCGCGGACGTCGGCGCGCGCGGCACCACCTACCGCGTGTTCTCGATGCAGACGCGCTCGCTCGTGATCCAGGTTGCGCAGGACATGGCGGTGCGCCGGCAGATGGCGCGTGCGCTGGCGGTGCGCACGACCGCCCCGGTGGCTCTGATGGCACCGGTGCTGATGCTGGTGGTGTGGCTGGTGGTGAGCCTCTCGCTGGCACCGGTCGCGCGCGTGCGTCGCCAGGTCGCCGAACGTCAGGCCGACGACCTGTCGCCGGTGAGCGAGACCGGACTGCCGGCCGAGGTGCGGCCGCTGGTGCAGGAACTCAACCTGCTGTTCGGTCGCGTGCGCCGCGCGTTCGAGGCACAGCAGCACTTCGTCGCCGATGCGGCGCACGAGCTGCGATCGCCGCTCGCGGCATTGAAGCTGCAGGTTCAGGGACTGCAGCGCGCCGCCGACGAACCCACGCGTGGTCTCGCCGTGCGCCGCCTGGTGGCGGGCATCGACCGCGCGACGCGTCTCGTCGAGCAGATGCTGGCACTCGCCCGGCACGAAGCCGGCGCCGCGGCGGGCGTGCCGCTCGTACCGGTCGACCTGCCCGAGCTGGCACGGCTTGCCGTCTCCGACGTGCTGGCCGCCGCGCAGGACCGCCACATCGACATCGGCATCGCCCAGGCCGACGCGGCCGTCGTCGAGGGCCAGCCGGAGGCGCTGCGCATGCTGCTGCGCAACCTGCTCGACAACGCCGTCAAGTACACGCCGGACGGCGGGCGCATCGATCTGCGGATCGTCGGGGCCGACGGCGAGCGCGCCGGCCCGGAAATCGTCGTGGAAGACAGCGGTCCCGGGCTGCCGGCGGCCGAGCGCGAACGCGTGCTCGACCGCTTCTACCGCGCCGGCCAGCCGCAGGTGCCGGGCAGCGGGCTCGGTCTTTCGATCGTGAAGTCGATCGCCACGCTGCACGGCGCGCGTGTCGGATTCGGGGTATCGCCCACATTGGGCGGGCTGCAGGTCCGCATGTCGTTTTAAGCCGGGCTTAAGTCTTCGCGCCGACATTCCTTCCATCGCGTCGATCCGACGTTGCGATGTTTCACAGAAGGATTCTCGAAATGACTGACCGAACGATCTCGACCAAGGCACTCGTCGTCGCCCTGGCTTCCGCAGGCGTGATCGGCGCCGTGGGTGCCGGTGCATACGGGAGCGCTCGCGCGCTGACCGCGCCGCAGGAGCCGTCCGGTGCGACGGTGGCAGCCGCAACGCCGGCTGCGCCGCTGGTGACGATGCCCGACTTCTCCACCATCACTTCGCGCGACGGCCCGGCCGTGGTCAACATCAGCGTCACCGGTGTGACCAAGACCGCCGACGACGACGCGTCGGTGATCGGCGGCATGGACCCGGAGGATCCGATGGCGCAGTTGTTCCGCCGCTTCCAGGGTGGTGCTCAGGGCAGGCGCGATCGGCAACAGCCGCAGCAGCGCGAAGTACCGACGCGCGGGCAGGGGTCGGGCTTCATCGTCAGCGCGGACGGCACCATCCTGACCAACGCGCATGTGGTGAAAGATGCGAAGGAAGTCACCGTCAAGCTCACCGACCGCCGTGAATTCCGCGCCAGGGTGCTGGGCGCCGACCCGAAAACCGACATCGCCGTGCTCAAGATCGAGGCGAAGAACCTGCCGACGATCGCGCTCGGCAGCACCAGGCAGCTGAAGGTCGGCGAGTGGGTGCTGGCCATCGGCTCGCCGTTCGGTTTCGAGAACACGGTGACGGCCGGCGTCGTCAGTGCCAAGGGCCGCACGCTGCCCGACGACAGCTACGTTCCGTTCATCCAGACCGACGTGGCGATCAACCCCGGCAACTCCGGGGGCCCACTGCTCAACGTGCGCGGCGAAGTGGTCGGCATCAACTCCCAGATCTACAGCCGCAGCGGCGGCTACCAGGGCGTTTCCTTCGCGATCCCGATCGATGTCGCGGTGCAGATCAAGGACCAGATCGTGGCGACCGGCAAAGCCACGCACGCGCGCCTCGGCGTCTCGGTGCAGGAGGTGAACCAGGCCTTCGCCGATTCGTTCAGGCTCGATCGACCCGAAGGCGCTCTGGTGTCGAACGTGGAGAGCGGCGGTCCGGCGGACAAGGCCGGCCTGCGCTCCGGCGACGTGATCCGCAAGGTCGGCGGCGAGGCGATCGTGTCCTCGGGCGACCTGCCGGCGGTGATCGGGCAGCTCAAACCCGGCAGCAATGTCGCGTTGGAGATCTGGCGCCAGGGTGCGCGGATCGAGATCACGGCGAAGCTCGGCGATGCCGTCGACAAGACGCGGGCCGTGGCGAGCAAGGACGACGTCGACGCCTCTCACGGCAAGCTCGGTCTGGCATTGCGCCCGTTGGAGCCGCAGGAGCGCCGGGAAGCGCAGGTTGAAAACGGACTGTTGATCGAGGACACCGGTGGACCGTCCGCACGCGCCGGGGTGCAGGCCGGCGACGTGCTGCTGGCCATCAACGGAACGCCGGTCAGGAGCATCGAGCAGGTGCGCGAGGTGGCGTCGCAAGCGGGCAAATCGGTGGCCCTGCTGATTCTTCGCGAAGGCGAAAGGATCTTCGTGCCGGTGCGCATTGGTTGATACGGAATGCCACTGCGTGACAGATTCTTGCAAACTCTTTCACGCAAAGGCATTGCCGACGAAATCGGCGTGCGGACGAGACAGCGTATCGCGTAAAACTTCCGTGCTCATTCATCACGCCTGCCTTAAAACCGGGGCTTCGATAGGCGAACGGGAAGCACGAAATGACCGGAACTGGACGATTTGCGTTGAGCGTCAACGAGTTGGAGGAGGGCGAGTACTACTACGTCCTGCTGGAGGCCGTCACGATGCCGGGCGAACTGTTGTGCTTCCGCCCACGAGAACTTGGCGAGCGTGCTCACGAGAGTCCGATGGCCGCATGGTTCGCGGGGCTCGGCGTCGTGCGCCGACTGCAGATGGGTTGATTCTGAATTTTCTGGTCGCGTTTGATGGAGCCTGAAATTCCACGCTATAATCTGAGGCTTGTTCCTCGATAGCTCAGTTGGTAGAGCGCCGGACTGTTAATCCGTAGGTCCCTGGTTCGAGCCCAGGTCGAGGAGCCACTTACATGCCGCATGGCACAGAGAGAGCCTGCTATCTAGTCAATAGCAGGCTTTTTTAATTGGTGCGTGCAGTCTGTTTTGTCACGATCAAGTTACTGACAGCCTAGTGAGAATTTGACGCTGTTAGTCCATAGCCTAGTGGGCGCGTGGTGTGGTGCGTTCAGGCATGCGTCTTAACCTTCTCGATTCAGCGCAACCTCTCGACGAACCTGCCGCGTCTTGCTCGCTTCAAGCAAAACCGTTTCAGGGTCGAATCCGGTTGGCAATAAGCATGGCAAATCTTTTCCGGTGTCACCCTTACGCGCGGCCGGGGCTCCCAGCGGCCTCGCGAGCATTGATAAAGATTGCAAGGTAAGTGCCTGCTGACATTTTTTTCCAGCATCGTGTCCTAGCAGTGTCCTGATTCGTCAGGTAGGCGCAAGCGACGACGTGCCGAACCGTCAGCCACACTGCCGGCTTTCGAAACTGTCAGAACAACTACATACCGATCGGCGCAAAAGCCCCCTGACGGCGATGCTGTACCCCGAGCGCTGGTCTCGCGTCGGTATCCTGACGGCTGTGCCAAGCCAGGGTCGATGTTCAACGGCCCGTATTTATTCTGAAGGTCACTGTCGCGGTCACCGCACGGACCTCATGGTCACTCGGCGCCGGAATGTCTGGGCCACGGTGTGGATTCCATCCTGAAACGCATTCCCAGACGATCCCGCAAGGCTGAGGGCTTGGCGATTCACGCGCTTGCACAACGAATTCAGCGAGCCACAGGCGCTGCTCAGCGACGACGGTTGCGCTTCGGTTCGCCGCTCTCACCCTCGTCTGGCAGATCGCTGGCGAGATCGGTAAGTTCTCTTGCCAGCCGAGCAATCCGAACACGTGGCGACGTCGGCGGCTCCAGGCGATCCAATGCCAACATTTGCTGCGATTGGGTGTGTCGAGATACTGCGTCTGGAATGAAAATTAAACGAAGTACACATAGGGAGCAGCCTCCACCTGTGACTCGATCGCATGGCCAAGTCTTGCGGCCAAGTTTTACAGACCCACGCGTGCAAGCACCTTGAATGCCGAGTACGAGATGTCAGACACGGATAAGACCAACTTTGCGTCACTGTCGGCGGGAAAGTCGATCGAGGAGTTTGAGATTAAGTCGCGCGGGACGTGGAGCAGGGTGGAGCATCTGCCGCCTTGCCTGTGACCGTTAAATCGTATTTCGCGCTCTGTTCGATAAGGTAAGCCGATGGCTCTCTCGAACTGCCGGGCATCCTGACAACATCACATTCGGCTTCCTTGATATGTCGTGACCGGACTTTCTACAAGTCATACCCTCGTCATTCAAATCCTTGTCAAGTATAGTGCTGCCAGCGCTACATAATTTCAGGGTTAAGAGACAAAGACTCTTGCTGAAACTGCTTCAGCTAGTTTCGCATTGGTCGCCACCATTTTTTCGAAGCAGAGCAATGCCCTTTGGAACTGGTGAGCGACGGCATTGGAAATTGGCGCGGTTGGCTTGAAGCTTGGAGCTTGGAGTTGTGATGGTGTATTCGAGTACGCTTTGCCTGTTCAGCAGCGCATCTATTTGGCGAACGGTGCGTAGCTCAGGATAGTCTGCTTATAGACAAGTAAAAAACTACGAAAACATTCCGTCTAATTAATGACGGCCGGCTGCAACGGCGCCGTTTGCATATCTGATTCAACCTGAAATTATCGGCATGATATCGGGGCATTGAGCGGTAGTGCGGCCCAGTGAGACAGCAACGGTCAGCGATGAGACGTGCGTTGATCAGCGTACAGAAGTCTAAGACACCCTGCGGAATTCAGAATAAATCACCCTTTGTTTTCTGGACACCGTTGAACCGCTGGAAATGTCGTTGCTAGACCTGAACGTCGACACGCTGCGGTGCCGACTTGCCCAGTTGTGAACGCTTTGCAGCAGTACGCACCGATCTGGCCGGTGCTTTTGCCGGATCGTCAACCAAAAGCACGCCGGCTGAAACGATGAAGTCAGCCGCACCCTGCAAATCTCCCGCAAGCGCCTGGGCCGCACCCAAAGCGTCGCCTTTTTCGAGCGAATTTACAATGCGCTCGTGATGCAATGCGGACACATGTTCCGTCACACGCGCCGAGCCCGAGCGGAAATCGTAGTTGAGGATGGGCCCGATGCGCAGCCAGAGCGATTCGATCATCTCGAGCAGCATCGGCATTTGTGCTTGTCTGTAGATGGCGAAATGCAACTCCTTATTGAGTGCGATCAGATTCGATTCATTCAATTTTTTCGCTGAAATTTCTTTCGAAAAGCGCTCATGTGCGCCCCGGATTTCCACGAGGGCCGGTGCGTCGACGCGCTGGGCCGCCTGGCTCACTGCAAGGCTTTCCAGGTGAATGCGGATGTTCGTGATCTCGCGGAACTGGCTGACCGTCATCGTCGGCACTTTGAGAACACGGTTTGGAAGCAGGACCAACGCTTTTTCCGAAAGAAGCCGATGAACGGCTTCTCTCACGGGCATCACGCTCACGCCAAGACCTTCCGCGATGGTGCGCAACGAAAGCTGCTCGCCGGGCATCACGCGACCGCTCATGAGCAGATCGCTCAACTGTTTGTAGACGTCGCCGCTGAGCGTCTGACGCATCAGCGGAGTAACGAGTTTGGAGAGGTCCATGCTGTTTTTCCGGCAAACGTAGTTGTGATCTTTTAGCACGATCGACTCGAGCCCATTGCCCCTGACGATCGGCGACCCGGGCCGGCTCCATAGGGCAATCCCTAGCCAAATCCTGTGATCACAGTATCTAAGATCACTATTTTGAGAATTCAATCTGGAGCGCAGCATGAAATCAGTATCGGACGTGAGCCGCCCACCGGTCGCCGTCGTCGGCGCCGGCCTGATCGGGCGCGCCTGGGCAATCGTTTTCGCCCGCTACGGCCATCCCGTCCGGCTGCATGACGCCGATGCACGCACGATGCAAGACAGCCTGGCCTACATCGCCGAGCGCCTTGAAGAGCTTGCCGGGTTCGGGCTGTTGAACGATTCGCCGGCGGTCGTGCTCGCCCGCATAACTTGCGAGCCAGACCTCGCCGCAGCCGTACGCGACGTCGTGATGGTGCAGGAAAACATCCGCGAGACCGTTGAGGCCAAGACCGCGATCTTCAAGCAGCTCGACGCGCTGGCGCCGCCCGACGCGGTCATCGCCAGTTCCACTTCATGGCTGCCTGCCTCTACGTTCACCGAAGGTCTGCCCGGACGGACGCGCTGCTTGGTCGGCCATCCGACCAATCCGCCGTATCTGGTTCCGTTGGTCGAACTGTGCCCCGCGCCTTGGACCGCGCCGGAGGTCATGGCACGTGCGCACGCCATCTACGAAGCGGCAGGGCAGACGCCCGTTTTGCTGACACGCGAGATCAATGGTTTCCTGCTGAACCGCGTGCAGGCTGCCGTGCTGAACGAATGCTTCACGCTGTTCGAGCAGGGGCTGGCGAGTGCGTCGGACATCGACAAGGTCCTGAAAGACGGGCTGGCGCTCCGCTGGTCGTTCATGGGGCCGTTCGAAACCATCGACCTGAATGCGCCCGCCGGTGTGAAGGATTACGCCAGCCGCTACGGAAGGTCCAACCGCGAAACCATGGCCGACGCGAAGGCGTTCAGCTGGGCGGAGGAGCCGATCGACCGGGTCGACCGGGAGCGCCGCAAGCAACTGGCCGTTGAAGACATCGGAGCGCGCTCGGCATGGCGAGACCGCCGCCTGATGGCACTCGCCGCACACAAGCGCCAGGCACCTGCGTCCTGAACACCCGCATCCTGAAAACAGACAACCACCGGAGTTTCACATGTCCCGCAAAGTCATCATCACCTGCGCCGTTACCGGCGCCATCCACACGCCTTCGATGTCGCCTTACCTTCCGGTGACGCCGCAACAGATCATCGATGCTGCCGTCGGTGCGGCCGAAGCCGGCGCCGCGATGGTCCACCTGCACGCACGCGATCCGGTCGACGGCAGCCCGTCGCAGGATCCGGCGCTGTTCAAGCAGTTCCTGCCGCAGATCAAGGCGGCCAGCAACGTCGTGATCAATCTCACCACCGGCGGTGCGCCGACGATGTCGATCGAGGACCGGCTGCGGCCCGCACACGAGTTCGCACCCGAAGTCGCCTCGCTGAACATGGGATCGATGAACATGGGCCTGTATCCCATGCTGAACCGCTTCAAGGACTTCAAGCACGACTGGGAACGGCCGTACCTCGAAGGCAGCCATGACCGGATCTTCAAGAACACCTTCACCGACATCGCGCACATTCTTCAGTCGTGCAGCGACAAGGGCACCCGCTTCGAGATCGAGTGCTACGACATCGGCCATCTCTACACGGCAGCTCACTTCATCGAACGCGGCTTGATCAAGCCGCCGTTCCTTATCCAGTCCGTCTTCGGCATCCTGGGCGGCATCGGCGCGCATCCGGAAGACGTGCTGCACATGCGTCGCACGGCAGACCGCCTGTTCGGCGACGCCTATCAGTGGTCCGTGCTGCCGGCGGGAAAGAACCAGATGTCGATCGGTGCACAGGCTGCAGCCATGGGTGGCCACGTCCGCGTGGGACTGGAGGATTCGTTGTGGGATGGCCCGGGCGAACTGGCAAGGACCAACGCCGACCAAGTGCGGCGCATGCGCGGAATCATCGAAGGCCTGTCCCTGTCGGTCGCCACGCCCGAGGATGCGCGCGAGATTCTCCAGCTCAAGGGCGGCGACAACGTTTCCTTCTGATCGTTTCCGGACTGCGAAAGCATGGAATCAAGGCGCTATTCGCGCCGAGCGCCCCAAGCCGGGCATCCGTGTCGGGGGTAAATACCATATTTTTACTGTGATCACAAATCTATGATTTCGAAGATCGAAATGAATTGGGAAACAAGAAATATGTGGAATAAGAGTTCGCTTGTCGGTAAGCGTGTGTTGGTAACTGCCGGGGCCGACGGCATCGGTCTGGAGATTGCGCGTGCCTTTGCATCTGCGGGTTCCAAGGTGCTGGTCTGCGACGTCCAGGAGACCGCGCTGACACGTCTGAATACTGAACTGCCGGTCATCCACGGATGCCGAGGCGACGTCTCCAGCGAAGCGGACGTGGCCGCGTTGTTCGAAGTGGTCGATGCGGAGCTCGGGGGCCTGGACATCCTCGTAAACAACGCCGGTATCGCCGGTCCGACCGGCGGCGTCGAAACCCTTTCCCTCACGGATTGGGAACGCACCCTCGCCGTCAACCTGACGGGGCAGTTCCTTTGCGTTCGCCTGGCGGTGCCGCGCCTGCGCAAGAGCGACGATGCGTCGATCATCAATCTCGCTTCGGCGGCCGGTCATCTGGGGATGCCGGGCCGCTCACCGTACTCGGCGTCCAAATGGGGCGTGGTGGGCTTCACCAAGACGCTCGCCATCGAGCTGGGTGCCGACGGCATCCGTGTGAATGCGATTCTTCCGGGCGCCGTCGACGGTCCCCGCATCCGCGCGGTGATCGCGGCCAAGGCAGAAGCATCGGGCCAGTCGCTCGAAGAGGTGACTCGCTCGTATACCGGCCAGGCTGCGCTCGGCCGCATGGTCACGACGCGGGACATCGCAAACATGGTGCTCTTCGCCGCAAGCGATCTGGCCGGCAGCGTCACCGGACAAGAGCTGGTGGTCGACGGCCACACACAAGCACTGAGCTGAATCAAGAACTACCAACGAGAGACAACCATGCAGGAGACAACCATGAAATTCAGGTCGATGAAGAAGCCGGTTCTATTGGCCGGCGCGGCGCTGCTTGCCGCGGGCGCGATGCTGACAAGCGCAGCCCATGCGGCAGACAAGAAGTTCCAGGTCTACTTGTCGATGAGCTACATCGGCAACGACTGGCAGGCCGAGGCGGCCAACATGGTCAAGGCGCTTGCCGCACACAAGAGCTTCGCCGACAAGCTTGACCTCAAGGTGCAGGTCGCCGGCCCGAACGCCCAGCGTCAGATCCAGCAGATCAACGCGATGGTGCAGCAAGGTGCGCAGGCCATCGTGGTCTTTCCAATATCGCCGACAGCGCTGAATTCAGCCGTCAAGAATGCGTGCGACAAGGGCGTGATGGTCATCGCCTACGACGCCGTCATCACGGAACCGTGCGCCTACAACGTGACCATCGACCAGGAAGAGGCCGGTCGCGTAACGGCCGAATGGCTGGCGAAGAAGCTCGGCGGCAAGGGCAACGTCGTGGTCATCAACGGCGTGCCGGGAACGTCGGTCGATACCGGACGCACCAAGGCGGCCAAGGAAGTGTTCGCGAAGTATCCGGACATCAAGATCGTCAACGAAGCCAACGGCATGTGGAGCCAGGCTGTCGCGCGCACCGAACTGTCGAAGATTCTCGCGACGCGCAACTGGAGCCAGATCGACGGGCTCTGGATGCAGGTGGGCTGCTACACCGCGAACACCATGCAGATCGAGTCGGGCTCCAAGCCGGCGGACCTGAAGCCCTGCGCCGGTGAAGGCTCCAACGGCGGGCGCATCCAGATGCTACCGGCCGGCACGGTCGTCGACGGTGCGAACGGTACTTACACGCCCATGGGCGCGCCGCGCATTTCTTACGCTTCGCCGCCGTACTCAGGCGCGTACGCACTCAAGCTGGCCGTGCAGAAGCTCGAAGGCAAGGACGTTCCGAAGAATTCCAAGCTGCCGCTACCGCTGGTGACCAACGACACGGTCAAGTACTGCAAGGAAGGAACCTGGGCCGAGATGAAGGCGGGCTGCAATGCCTTTGCGCCTGCGGTGATTTCGAATCCCGGATGGTTCGCTTCGATTTTCTCGGACCAGATGCCCGAAATCGGGCTGTCTGCCGCGCTGGTCGGACAACCCGAGCAGTGAGCGACGTGTCTTTGCTGCGGCGAACCTCCGGCGCCGCACCGGCGATCGAAATCGCGCACCTCTCGAAATCCTACGGTGCGACGCGGGCCATCGACGACGTGTCTTTCTCGATCATGCAAGGCGGCTCGCACGCGTTGCTCGGCGAGAACGGTGCCGGCAAGTCGACCCTCGTCAAGCTGCTCTCGGGCCTGGTCGTGCCCGACAGCGGATCGATCCGCCTGTTCGGTGCGGAAGTGGCGTTGCGCAGTCCGCGCCATTCGCATGCGCAAGGCATCCAGACGGCGTATCAGGAGATGACGCACGTCAAGGACCTCAGCGTGTTGGACAACATGCTGCTCCCCTACGGCGCGGTGAACCCGCTCGGCATGATGCGGCGCCGGCAGGCGCGCGAGCAGATCGGCGGCGGACTTGCGGAACTCGGTCTGGGCGACATCTCGCTCGACGAGGAAGTGCAGCACCTGGAACTGGCGGTGCGGCAGAAGCTGGAGATCGCGCGCGCCGTGATGAGGAAGCCGCGCGTGCTGCTGCTCGACGAATCGACATCCACGCTGTCCGGCAGCGATGTCGACTGGCTCGGCGACCTGATCGTCAAGCAGCGCGCGCTCGGCGTCACGGTCGTGTTCATCTCGCATCGGCTGCCCGAGGTGCGCGCGTTCTGCGAGACCGTCACGGTGCTGCGCGGCGGCAAACACATCGCGACCGGGCCCTCCGCAACCTACAGCGACGGCGAAATCATCGGCATGATCGCCGGCCGCGAGATGGCGCATGCGTTCCCTGGTCGACGTGCGGAACGCGCCACCGGAGGGACCAAAGTGCTGGGCGCCGTCGATCTCTCGACATCCGGCAAGCTTCACCGCGCCTCGTTTTCCCTGCATGCCGGCGAAATACTCGGCGTCGCCGGGCTGCAGGGCATGGGTCAGCTCGACTTGTTCCTCGCCTGTTTCGGCATGGTCGAAGTCACCGGCGGAACGCTGCAGCTCGACGGCCGTCCGGCGGTCATCCTTTCGCCTGCGGAAGCGGTCAAGTCCGGCATCAGCCTGGTGCCCGAAGACCGGAAGACCGAAGGTCTTTTTCTTGAACTTTCGGGTCGGCACAACGCGTCGATGCCGGTGCTCGATCGCTTTCGTCGCGGCATGCTGATCGACACCAGGGCCGAGGAAGAGGCCGTCGAACGTGTTTTCGACCGCATGGAAATCGATCGACGAGCGCTCTGGACCCGCGCCGGTGCGTTTTCCGGTGGTAACCAGCAGAAGATCGCGATCGCCAAATGGCTGCTGGCCGAGAGTCGCGTGCTGCTTCTCTACGATCCGAC
The DNA here is from genome assembly GCA_050954325.1 of Janthinobacterium lividum. GTDB lineage: Bacteria > Pseudomonadota > Gammaproteobacteria > Burkholderiales > Burkholderiaceae_C > Variovorax. The sequence goes on from JBPBPG010000002.1 coordinate 713,875, forward strand.
GCGCGGCATCGACGTCGGCACCAAGAACCAGATCTACCGGCTAATGCGCGACTATGCCGATGCCGGCGGTGCCGTGCTTTTCTACTCGACAGAGATACCCGAGCTGGTCCATCTGGCGGATCGCGCCCTGGTGTTCTACGGCGGCGAGATCGCTGCCGAGATCGATGCCGCCGAACTCAGTGAAGAAGCGTTGTTGTGCGCGGCGCTCGGCTCGCCCGCCACCCATCTGGAGCTTGCCGCATGACGTCAGCCGCCTTCACTTCGCGCACCGGGCCGATCCGCAATGCCTCCGCCTTTAGAGGCCTCCGGCGGCACAGCGGCCTGCTAATCGCCATTGCGGCTTTCTTGGCGCTGCTGCTGGGCATCACCAGTGTAGGCACCACCCGGCTTACCTACTACGACCTCTCCTCGGTCGCGACCACCGGCGCGACGCTGGCCGTCGCCGGTCTCGGACAGAGCGTGGTGATCCTGTCCGGCGGCTTCGACCTGTCTGCAGGCGCGGTCGTTTCGCTGGTCAACGTGGTGCTGGCATCGGGATTCGTCGATCCGAATGCGTCCGCCTGGCTCGTCATGGCGCTGGGTGTCGGCATCGGGATGGCGGCCGGTGCCTTCAACGGGCTCTTCATTTCCCTGCTTCGCATGCAGCCCATCGTGGTAACGCTTTCGACCATGTTCATCCTTCAGGGCATCACGCTGCTGGTAATGGACAAGCCCGGCGGCGCGGTTCCCATGGGTGTCGGCGAACTGCTGCTCGGTGACGCGATTCCCGGGCTGCTGCCGAAGCCGGTGCTGTTGATCGCGGTCATCCTGGTGCTGTGGGCCTGGCTCAAACGCACCCGCTTCGGAACTGCCGTCTACGCGATCGGCAGCGACTTCCATGCCGCACACGCGGCGGGCGTGCCAACGCGCCGGGTGCAGTTCTTCGTCTACGTCATCGCAGGCGGCCTCTACGGCATGGCGGGTGTCTTCATCAGCGCGCAGACCGGTTCCGGCGATCCGCTGATCGGTGCACCGATGCTGCTGCAGATCTTCGCGGCCGTCGTGGTCGGCGGCACGCTGCTGGGCGGCGGGCGGGGTGGTTTGCTGGGCACGGTGTTCGGTGCCTACGTGCTGATGATGGTGGTCAACATCCTGCTAGTGCTGAACGTCTCGGCCTATTTCTCGACCATCGCCGAAGGCGGGATCCTCATGCTCGCGGTGCTGGCCGGATCGCTCGGCACGAAGGCGCCGCTGGCCCACAATCTCAAGCAGGCGCAGCACTGGTTGCGAGCGCGGCGTGCCGGGCTGCTCGTCGCCCAGCGCAAGGCGGTCGTTCCTGCGGTGCAGCTCTCCGCGTCGACCGAAGCCGGCAAAGCCTCCCGGCAGCCGTCTTTCCTGCGTCGTCATGCCGACACGCTGCGTTTCGCGGTGCCCGCCTATATTGGCTTCGCGGTCATCGTGCTGGTCACGCAAGTCGTTCTCGGACACTCGCTGACGAGTTGGGGTTACTACAACTCGCTTCTGGTGCTGGGCGCCTGCCTGGTCGTGCTGGCGCTGGGGCAGGGCACAGTCATCCTCACCGGTGGTTTGGATCTCTCGCTGCCCTGGACCATCGCGCTTACAGGAATCGTGCTGGCCGGTACTGTCAAAGGCTCCGACGCGGCGCTGGTCTACGCCTTGCCGCTGGCCGTCGGCATCGGCGCGCTCATCGGGCTTCTGAACGGCGCCGGGGTCGTCATGCTGGGCGTGTCGCCCATCGTCGTCACCCTGGCGATGAACGGCATCCTGCAGGGCGCAGCGTTGATCTATTCGAACGGCACGCCGGACGGCTTCGCGTCGCCGATGCTGCGCGCCTTCATGACGGAGCGCGTGCTCGGCGTGACGCCGGTGGTGCTGTTCGTTATCGTCTTCGCCGTTGCGGCCGTGTTGCTGCTCGGCCGCACACGCTTCGGGCGTTCGGTCTATGCGGTCGGCAACGGGCAGCGCGTTGCGCGGCTGTCGGGCGTGCAGGTCGGGCGGACGCTGATCGGCGTCTATGTGCTTTCCGGCGTGTGCTCGGCCATCGCGGCGATTCTGCTGACAGGGCTCTCCGGACAGGCCAGCCTGGGCATGGGCGACGACTACCTGTTGCCGTCGATCGCGGTGGTGCTGATCGGTGGGACCTTGATCGTCGGCGGAAGAGGGCATTACCTTGGAATGTTGGGTGGTGTGTTGCTGTTGACGGCGCTGCAGACACTGCTGTCGGGAACCACGCTTCCGTATGCGTCACGCGCGATCCTTTTCGGCATCGTGGTGCTGGTGGCCGTCATCGGATTGCGTGAACGGCGTTGATCGCACGCAGCCATTCTTTAGAGAACCTGAATCGTAGGAGACATTCATGCGCATCGAAATACTGGTAGACGTGAAGACGGAGTTGGGCGAAGGCCCGGTCTGGGACGTCGAGGAGCAACGCCTCTACTGGATCGACAGCTTCGGCCGCAAGGTTTTCCGCTGCACAGCAGATGGTCGGGAAATCCGGGCCTGGGACGTGCCCGAGCGCATCGGCTCGATGGCGTTGCGCAGCCGCGGCGGTGCAGTTCTTTCTCTGGCCAACGGCTTTCATTTCCTGGATTTCAGGACGGGTGATACGCAGCTCATCGTCGACCCGGAACCCGACAAGCCGGCCAACCGGCTTAACGACGGCAAGGTTGATCGGCGAGGCCGCTTCATCGCGGGCTCGATGGACACCAAAGAGGAGGGGGCGAACGGCGCTCTCTACCGGCTCGATACCGACCTTTCCGTTCACAAGCTCGACGACAAGATCATCTGCTCCAACGGCCCGTGCTGGAGTCCCGACGACCGCACATTCTATTTCGCCGACACTTGGTCGGGCGAAATCCGGGCCTATGACTACGACATAGAAACCGGCGACGTGTCGAATCGCCGCACCTTCACGAAGCTGGACATGTCGACCGGCGGAGCGGCCGACGGCTCGACTGTCGATGCCGAAGGGTTTCTCTGGAATGCGCAGGTCTACGACGGCAAGTTGATGCGCTACGCACCCGATGGCACGGTCGATCGCGTGATCGAGATGCCGGTGAAGAAGGTCACCAGCGTGAATTTCGGCGGGCCCAACCTGGACATCCTTTACGTGACGTCGATGGCAAAACCGCCGCTACCACGCTTCCCGATCGATGGGGTTCAGGGCGGTAGTCTGTTTGCTGTTCATGACCTCGGGGTAATGGGCACGCCTGAGCCGCGCTTCGGAGGTTGAGTCGCCCTTGCCTCATACGCTTCAGCAGACGCAGTCTTCACCGACCTGTGAATATCGGCAATCGCTTTTCGCGAAAAGCATTTCGTTTCTCCTTCGCACCAGCCATCTGACCGATTTGAGCCGTCATGTCTCATTCATATGAGATAGCCCCCTGATTCCCCGGCCCCGTTCTATCGCTTATCTTTCAGATAGGAATAGGACTATGAATACGACTAGGCATACGGAGTCGGTAGAGGTGATTTTGAAAGACCAGCGCCGCAGGCGCTGGTCCCTCTCCGAGAAAGCGGCACTGGTTCGGCGCACCTACGAACCAGGCATGAGCGTGTCGCTGGTGGCCCGCCAGGAAGGCGTGGCGGCAAGCCTGCTGTTCATGTGGCGCAAGCTTGAACGCCAAGGTGCGTTGACCGCCGTGTCCGCAGGCGAAGCGGTTGTGCCTGCATCCGAGCTGGCTGCTGCCCGCTCAGAAATTGCCAAGCTGCAGCGCGTGCTTGGCAAGAAGACCTTGGAGAACGAAATCCTCAAGGAAGCAGTGGAGTACGCCGCCGAAAAAAAGTGGATTGCGCGCTCGCCCTTGTTGCCCGGGGAAGACCTGTGAAGACGGTCTGCCGGACGCTGGGGTTGGCGCGCTCGCATGTACGTGACCTGCTCGAGCGAGGTGACGACTGGACGGACGGTCGCACCTATCGCACGCCCCACGACGACGACGCGCTGCTCACCGAGTTGCGCCAGGAAATAGCCGACCTGCCCAGCTATGGCTACCGCCGCGCCTGCGCCTTGGTGAACCGCCAGCGTGCCGCCCATGGCGGTGCGCGAGTCAATCCCAAACGCGTCTATCGCGTCATGGCTCAAGCAGGCTTGCTGCTGCCCAAGGCGCCGCGCCGACGCCAGTCGGCCCGCACGCATGAAGGCACCGTGTCCGTGACGCGCAGCGACCTGCGCTGGTGCTCCGACGGCCTGGAAATCAAGTGCGACTCGGGCCAGACTGTGACCGCCACCTTCGCCAAAGATTGCTGCGACCGCGAGGTCATGGCGTGGCGTGCGTGGGAAGGCAAAGGACTGCCTGGTGAGCCCGTGCGCGAGATGCTCATCGAGGCAGTGGAGCGTCGCTTCGGCTCGGTAGATGCGGTTCCTGCCGGTCACAAACTGGAGTTCCTGAGCGACAACGGCGGGGCCTACATTGCGGCCGACACGCGGGCGCTTGCGCGCTCGCTGGGCTTGCAGCCCATCAACACACCCGTTTGCAGCCCGCAGAGCAACGGCATGGCCGAAGCTTCGTCAACACCTTCAAGCGCGACTACGTGGCCCGCATGGACCGGTGCGACGCGCAGACCGTGTTAGCCCAGTTGCCAGCCGCCTTCGAGCACTTCAACGAGGCGCACCCGCACTCGTCATTGAAAATGCGCTCGCCTCGGGAGTTCAGACGGCAGCAGGCCGACCAAGTGCGCCCGGAACCTCCAATGGACCGGGCGCTTTATTGCGACTAGGACGAGGCCGGAAATACGGGGGCAACATCACATAGCGGTAGCCGTCTCGTAGCGAGGTGCCTATGTCCTCCAGCGTGTTGACCGTGTTGTTTACCTATGCAAGTCGAGACAGGGCTTTTGGCCGCGACAGCGCGGGCCATGTTTAGCGCTGCTGGCGTGAGCTCGTTTTGCGGCATTCAAGCCTCGACCAGATCGAGCGGCCCAACTCCCGGGTCGCCCTCGGGCTCTCGTTTGTTGCTCGAGCTCCTGCCCCGGCTTTCTGTCCAGAGCCTGGCGTTTCTACGAGTCGGGCCGATGGCTACGGCCTGTCGGCGTGCGATGGCTCCATGGCAGCATCGGCGCATCCCCGATGGTGTTGCAGGTGACCTCGATGGCCCGTATCTCCAAGGTCTGGACATTCACGCCCAGATGCACCTTGCGCCACGGGTGACGGTAGTCGGCATCAGGCCTTTTTGGTTTTCCACTTATCCTCACCCAGCATCTTCACACCCGTGCTGTCGACCAGTGAATGCAGGCCACTCTCGGCTCGGGCGTGCCGTGATGGTCACGCTCGAGGTCTTCTGGCGTCGTGACAGGGTGCTGTAGTCGGGCACGTTCCCCTCGAACCGGGCCAGCTTGAGCGGACTCTCGGCCGGGCCGGTGGCCTGCCTCGGGCCCAGACCGAACATGCACTTCTAAGGTCAGGCAGAACTGCATGGCCGCGTCGCTGGAAACCGCAGGCCGGCCAATGCCCCCGCTGGGTGCGGTCTTGCAAAAATTTGCGCCACGGATCTCTCCTCTACCAGTGTGGGAGACGAGTAGGATGACAGATCTCCGGAGTCGAAAGGCCCGGAAGAAATTTTGCTGGATCGAAATACTAAAGGAGAGACAACATGCCATTCAAATTGCGCCGTCCGGGCACCGCGTTTGCCGCCTTCGCCTTGATGGCTATCGGTTCTTGCAGCTTTGCGCAGTCCGTCCCGCTTGCACCGCGGGAAGTGCCCGCGAAGACCATTCCAGTGCCGAATACTGTGAGCCCGGCGTTGCAGCAGATCATCGCCCAGCCGTTGCGCTCGGGCTGGAACACGCCACCGACGACTGTGGAAGGCTGGAAGCAGTTGGCGGAGAGCACGCGGGTGAACGCCCTGCCAAACGTTGAAGCCATGCGTGAGCGGTTGAAAGTGAGAGTTGAACCCGGCATGGTCGCTGGCGTAAAAATCTATACAGTAACGCCAGAGAAAATCCTGCCGGAAAATCGCAGTCGCGTGCTGCTACAAATCCACGGTGGTTGCTACGTTCTAAATCCAGCAGAAGCGGCGCTGCCGGAAGCGATGTTGATATCTGCAATCGGTGGCTACCGGGTCATTGCGATCGACTATCGCATGCCACCTGAAGCCTATTTTCCAGCCGCATTGGATGATTCGATGGCTGTCTATAAGGCCGTGATCGCTAAGACGAATCCTAAACGCGTGGGCCTCATCGGTACTTCTGCGGGCGGCGCATTGGTTCTCGAAATGGGCCTGCGTGCCAAGCAGCTAGGGCTCCCTCTGCCGGGTGCGATAGCTTCCGGCACACCCATGTCCGACAGCACGAAGACGGGCGACAGCTTCTACACGAATGCCATGCTTGATAACGTGCTGGTGTCGACTGAAGGTTTTTGCGATGCAGCCGCTGCTTTCTATGCCCAAGGCCATGATTTGAAAGACCCACTGATTTCGCCGATCTATGGGGACATGAGTGGCTTCCCGCCGACAATTCTCACTTCTGGAACTCGCGATCTGCTCCTCAGCAACACGGTTCGCGTGCACCGCAAGTTACGCAACCTCGGTATCGATTCGTTCCTGCAAATCTACGAAGGACAGTCGCATGCTCAATACGGACGTGACGACCGTATCCCTGAAGTTCGAGAAGCATTCAGCGAGATCGGGACATTCATGAATGCGCACTTGAAAAAATGATGATTGCTTGTGAGCTTATGGAGGCAAGCTCACCTGTTCGATATAAAAAGCGCTGTTGCATAAACCTGAAACGGGCTTTGCAAAGCCGAGTTGATCCATCGCCGCATGTCATGGAAAACGAAGAAATCGGCGGGGGGGAATTCGCAACGCTCGAATGGGTGTCCTGGTCCGACAACCATCGCCTGCTTGAACCCGTCGGCTATTTCACCGTCAGAGGCCTAGGCAAACTGCTACCGGCAACTCGCCACTCAGGCCACTGCGGTGACGGCCTGATTCAAACCAAACAGCCTCCACGAATACCGTGGCGATTCATACATGAAAAATAAAAGATATCCTGACGCGAAAACATAAAAACGCTCGATCCTTCTGGAAGTTCAAAAAGTTTTCCTGAAAGTCGAACTCGCCTCGATCGACAAAAGACTCAGCTGGAGAAAAATCATACCCTCCAAAAAATCCAGGATCGGTGCAAGGCCAGGGAAAGACAGAAATCTCGAGGTTGAAGTCTGTGTGAATGGACATGTGCCTGCCGACGCAGGTACTGGTTAGGCTTTTTGATCGCTGCATTTTTGAACGCGCCAACGAGCCCTGCTACCACCTGGTAAATCGTCAGGATCTGATCGAACGCCGCGCTTTCGAAGCTATGTCCGAGTCTGCAAGCACCTATTCACAGCGAATCGCGCAGGTGATGGCCACCAAACGATCGTTCTATGGTCGGCAAATTTCGGTGATGCTGTCGCAGGCCTTTAGCGCGCTGCAATGAAAAGCACTGGATCGATTCGGTGTGCGTGCCATCGATCGACGCGAGTGGTACGTGCCAGCGCGTGCTGGGCCATGGGCTGCGCACGCATCGTGCGGCACCCTGAATCCACCTCACGCACACGGGCGTCAACCCTGCAGCCGATCGGCAGGGAACTGCCGCGGGAAATTCATCGACCGATCGGTCGGCGCATGCAGCCAGCTGCGATACAGGCCACGAGGCAGTATCACCAACATTCTTTTTCCACCTTCGAGCGGTGGTAGTCGCGCATCAGCAGACTCATCGACATTCACTGTTGGCACAGCGAAACTCAGCTGCCGTGCACCGTCCTCGTCCGTCCAGCTGTCTTACAGCTCGGTCAAGGCCAGCGCTCGGCCGTAGATGCACGAGTTCCGCGTTCCAACCGACCTGGCTACGGGATGCCCACTGCCGAGCGCGATCAATGTCGCCGAAATCACCGCAACTGCTCGATCCAACCCAGTCCCTTCGACGTCCCGCTGGATGCGAAGCCGCGCGCCGGCCGGTATTCGCACCCGACCCATCCGTCCCACTGTCCTGCCGCAACGATCTCGTCGATCACCTGGAACAGGTAGAGGTGATTCAGCTCCCCGAGATCCGGCTCGTGCCGCTCGGGCACGCCGGCGATCTGCAGATGCCCGACGCGCCCGGTGGGAAGGTACTTGCGCAATTTCATCGCCACGTCGCCTTCGACGATCTGGCAGTGGTACAGGTCCATCTGCACCTTGAGGTTCGGCGCGCCGACGATGTCGAGAATCGCATGCGCCTGGTCCTGGCGGTTGAGGAAGAAACCGGGAATGTCGCGCGTGTTGATCGGTTCGATCAGCACGTCGCGGCCGATTTTCCCGGCCTGTTCGGCGGCCCAGCGAAGGTTGTCGACGTACACGGGCTGCACCGCTTCGCGCGCCACGCCTTCGGGCACCAGCCCGGCCATCACGTGCAGGCGAGGGCAGTCGAGCGCAACCAGGTAATCGAGCGCCGCCAGGATGCCGTCGCGGAATTCAGCCTCGCGCCCCGGCAGGCTGGCCAGGCCCCGCTCGCCGGCTTCCCAATCGCCGGGCGGGCCGTTGAACAGCACCTGCCGCAGGTCGTGGGCCTTCAGCCGCGCAGCGAGTTCGTCGGGTGCGTGCGCATATGGAAAAAAGAACTCGACGGCCCTGAATCCGTCTTTCGCAGCGGCTTCGAAACGGTCGAGGAAATCGAACTCGGGATAGAGCATCGACAGGTTGGCGGCAAAGCGGGGCATCGCGAAAACTCCTACCAGCCCGCGTCGGCCGTCCCCGGTGCGCCGGACCGGTGGCAATCGATCACCGGCACATGGCCGACCTTCGTCACGTCCGGACGGACGATTTCCACCTTGATCATGCGTGCGTCCTTGCCTGTTTCATTGCGCGGGGCAGGGCGCGGTGGTGCTCGCGATCAACGTGCGCAACTGCACGGTCGACGCGACGTCGTCGGCGCCGATGGCATTGCGCGTGAAGCGACAGCCGTAGCTCGCCTGCGCCACGGTCGCGGCGGTGACCACGTCGTCGCCCGCCGGCTTCACACCGTCGCGCTCCCAGCGGACCATGGCTTCGAAGGCTTCGGCCTGCTCGGCGATGGTGAAGTCGCAGTGCGTGGCGCCGCGGATCGCGCGCTGCACCAGCAGGTCGCCGTTGCCCTTGGCGGTCACGCGTTTCTGGTAGATCTGTTCCATGCTGAAGGGCACGTAGAGGTCGCCGAGCGTGTGCAGCGTCACCACCGGGATGCGGATGTCGCCGCTGGTCACCGGTATCCAGCGCAGACCGTCGCGGCGCAGGCGGTTGGCGTCGGGCGTGGCGGCGAGCTTCTGCACCGAGGCGTTGAGCGCGGCGGAGCCGGCCGGGTCGTTGTCGATCGCGTAGACGAAACGGGTGGTGTCGAGCGCGCTCCTGTTCAGGATGCCGTTGACCGTGCCGTCGAGCCCGAACACACCGTAGACCGCCGAGAACGAACCACCGTAGGCCAGGCCCAGCTCGAACATCGGGCGTTCGCCGCCGGTGAGGTTCTTGAGCACGCTCTTGTACTTGTCACCCTGTGCGGTGGTCGCGACCGGCGTGGCCGGGAAGCGCGTGAAAAGCGCGGCGGTGACCTGCGCCTGCACGCTGGTCCAGTTGCCCACGGGGTTGTCGGGCACGCCCGCGAGGGCCTGGGCCGTGACCTGCGCACCGCCGAAGTAGTCGAACAGTTCGGTGTCGCCCAGCACGCCGCACATCGGCACCGCGCCGTCGTAGCGGACTTTGTTGTTGGCGGTCGCGTAGGTCTCGTCCTCGATGGCGGCGGCCGTGATGTGGCCGCCCATCGAGATGCCGGTGATGTAGATGCGGCTCGGCGGGGTCAGCTTGCGGCCGTTGTCGGCGCCGATCCGGATGAAGGCGTTCGCGAGCGCGTTGGTGTCCTCGACGCCGGCGCGCACGTCGTAGTAGTTCTTCGAATAGCTCGATGCGGCCCAGGCGTAGCCGTTGGCGATCAGGTAGCGGCGGATCTGCGGGTTCTGCGCCGCGAGCAGGTTGCCGGTGCCGGCGTAGCCGTGCGCATACATCACGAGCTTGCCGTTCCAGTTCGGCGGTACCTCGACGCGGTAGGCCGCGTTGCCGATGGTGCCGGCCCAGCGGCTGGTCGAGGAGACGTCGATGGCGTCGCCGGCGGCCGGTGCGAGTGCGGCGAACGTGGTGGCGGGCGGCGTCGCGGGAGCGAAGCTGGTGCGGGTGTCCTGCACGCGCGTCTCCTCGGGCGCGGCCGGCGTGCCGGAGCCATGGCCACCGCCGCCGCATGCGGCGAGCGCGAGCGAAGCGGCGAGCGTGGCGAGCAGAGGTAATTTATTGTTGTTCATCCGGATGTTTCCAATGTCGGGTGTAGCGGAACGCCCTGCAGCCTAGGGCGATGGACGCCACCACGCTGCAAGGAATTACCCGGTGCAGCTATCGCCTGCGCGACAGTCTTGGAAGACCTGTATATTTAACCAGCCCCCGACTTGCGCGATGACCAGACCCAGTGCCCCCGATCCACTGTCCGACCGCCCCGTGTTCACGGTGTCGGTGAAGGCGTTGTGCGCCTTCGGCGCCAAGGCCGGCGATCTGGACTTCCGCTTCGCGCCGGTGCCCAGCGCGCAGGAAGGCATCGCCGGCCATCTGCTGGTGCAGGGCAGGCGCGGCGAGGGCTACCAGCGCGAAGTGACGTTGAGCACCGAGTTCGAGGGACTGCGGGTGCGCGGTCGCGCCGACGGCTTCCAGTCCGATTGCGGCACCGTGCCGCGCGTCGAGGAGATCAAGACCTTCCGCGGCGACTTCGAGGCGATCCGCCAGCACCACCGTGCGCTGCACTGGGCCCAGGCGCGGACCTACGGCTGGATGCTCTGCGAAAAGCATGCGCTTCCGGCCATCGAGGTGGCGCTGGTCTATCTCGACCTGGCGTCGGGCGAGGAAAGTGTGCTCGCCGAGCACATGACCCGTGACCAGCTCCGGACCGCTTTCCAGACCTTGTGCCGCGGGTTCACGGCCTGGGCGCAGCAGGAAGGCCGGCATCGCGAGGCGCTGCGCGACGCGCTCGGTCGGCTCGCGTTCCCGCATGCGGAGTTCCGCACCGGACAGCGCGAGCTGGCGCAGGCCGTGTACCGCGCGGCGGCGTCCCGGCGGTGTCTGATCGCGCAGGCGTCCACGGGCATCGGCAAGACGGTCGCGACGATCTTTCCGGTGCTGCGCGGCTGGCCGGCACACGGCACCGACAAGGTGTTCTTCCTGACGGCGAAGACCTCGGGCCGGGCCATCGCGCTCGAAGCGCTCGACCGCATCGCACCGCAGGCCGACCCTGCGACGACCGTGCCCCTTCGCGTGGTCGAGCTGCGCGCGCGCGAAAAGCTCTGCGAATACCCGGGTCGCGCCTGCAGCGGCGAGGCCTGCCCGCTCGCCGCCGGCTTCTACGACCGGCTGCCGGCCGCGCGTGCCGCCGCCGTCGAGACGCTCCGGCTGACGCTGGCCGCGTTGCGGCAGGTCGCGCTCGCGCACCGGGTGTGTCCGTACTACCTGTCGCAGGAGATGGTGCGCTGGGCCGACGTGGTGGTCGCCGACTACAACTACTACTTCGACGGCAGTGCTTTCCTGTTCGCGCTGACGCGGCAGGAGGACTGGAAGGTCGCGGTGCTGGTCGACGAGGCGCACAACCTGCTCGAACGCGCACGCGGCATGTATTCGGCCGCGCTCGACGCGGGCGCGCTGGCGCAGGCGAGGGCGGTCGCGCCTGCCGCGCTGCAGCCGGCCGTCGACCGCGTGCGGCGCGAATGGCGCAAGCTCCAGCACGCCCAGACCACCGACTACGCGGCGCACGACGAGGTGCCCGAAGACCTGCAGCAGGCGCTGCAGGACGCCGTCGCCGCGATGGCCGAGCATTTCGCGGCGGCGCCCGAAGATGCCAAAGGGCCGTTGCAGCGCTTCTTCTTCGAGGCGCTGCATTTCGTGCGGCTGGCGGCATCGCTGGCCGATCATTCGGTGTTCGAGAGCACGCTCGAAGGCATGGGCCCGTCGGACGCCATCGCGGTGCGCAACCTGATCCCGGCGCCGCATTTGAAGTGGCGCTTCGCCACGTCGACCACGACCGTCTGCTTCTCCGGCACCATCGCGCCGTTCGCGTTCTATCGCGACATGCTCGGGTTGCCCGACGACGCGGCCGAGCTGGAGGTCGCTTCGCCGTTCCGCGCAGCGCAGCTCGAAGTGCGCATCGCGCACGACATCTCCACGCGCTACCACCATCGTGCCGGCTCGATGCGTCGGCTGGTCGACGCGGTGGCCGAGCAGTACGCGCGCCGGCCGGGCAACTACCTGATGTTCTTCAGCAGCTTCGACTTTCTCGACAAGGCGCGGACGCTGTTCGCGCAGCGCCATCCGCAAATCGCCGCCTGGGCGCAGTCGTCGGGCATGCCCGAGGCCGAGCGCGACGCGTTCGTCGCGCGTTTCAGGGCGGGCGGTCGGGGCGTGGGTTTCGCGGTGCTGGGGGGTGCCTTCGGCGAAGGCATCGACCTGCCCGGCGATCGCCTGATCGGCGTCTTCATCGCCAGCCTCGGCCTGCCGCAGCACGACGCCCGCAACGAAGCCATGCGACAGCGCATCGACGCGCGTTTCGGCGGCGACGGCTATGCGTACACCTACCTCTACCCGGGCCTGCGCAAGGTGATCCAGGCCGCCGGCCGCGTAATCCGCACCGAGCGCGACGCGGGCGTGCTGCACCTGCTGGACGACCGCTTCGCGCGGCCCGAAGTGCTGCGTCTGCTGCCGCCGTGGTGGCGCATCGAAGGCATCGAGCGCGCCGTTACAGCGCCACCGTGACGGCCAGCCGCAGCGTGCGCGGCGCGCCCGGGAACAGGTAGACGTGGCCGAACTGGTAAGGCGATTCCTTCCAGTAGCGGCGATCGGCGAGATTCTCCACGCCCAGCGTCCAGCTGGTCGCCATGCCGTTGAGCTTGGTGTCGTAGCGCAGCGCGGCGTCCAGGCGCGTCCAGGAAGGCAGCGTGATCGAGCCGTCGGGCAGCACGTTGCGGCGGCCTTCGTACGACATCGAGCCTTGCAGTTCCAGCCCCGGCACGGCGGCCACGCGGTAGGCGACTTGCGCGCGTGCGACGTTCTTCGGCACGTTGGTCGGGCGCTGGCCGTTGATGTCGGGCTGTGCGAGGCTGCCTTCGCGCTTGGCGTCCATCAGCGTCACGCTGCCGGCCAGCCGCCACGGGCCCTGCGTCCATTGCGAGCTGGCTTCGAGGCCGCGGTGCACGGCCTTGCCGTCGGTGGCGATGGTGCAGGCGGCGCCGGTGTTGACGCAGAAGTCGAGGTTCGTCGCCGGGCGCTGGATGTCGAACCAGGCCAGCTGCCACGCGAACCGGTCGGCGCCGCCCTTGAAGCCGAGCTCCCACTGCCGCGACGTGAGCGCCGGCAGCGCCTCGCCGGCATTGGTGTAGCGCGACGCGCGGTTCGGCACGACCTGCGACTCGACGCCCTGGCCCCAGCTCGCATAGGCCAGCAGGCCGGGCTGCAGCGCGTAGCTCACGGCGAGCCACGGCGTGGCGATGCCGTCCTTGTAGCCGGTGGGGCGCGACCCGTCGGTGCGGACGCTCTCGCGATCCAGGCGCGTGTAGCGCGCGCCGACCCAGGTGGTGAAGCGGTCGTTCCAGCGGATCGCGTCCTGCACCGAGAACTCCGTCGAGCGCTCGTCGCGGTTGGTGTTGGTGTCGGTCAGCGACGGGTCTGCCGGCACGATCGCTGTGCCCTGCACGTTGCCGGTGCCGACGTAGTTGTAGGCCTGGTCCTGGAAGCGGTTGCGCACGCGGCTCGACAGCAGCCCGAACGACAGGTCGTGCTGCACGCTGCCGGTCGTCGCCTTGCCCTTCAGGTTCAGGCTGCCGGCGGTCTGCACGCGGCGCTCGTTCTCGCTGCGGAAGTCGTAGAAATCGAAGGTGCCGTCGGAGCAGTAGCGGTCGAAGTTGCCTTCGGCACCGCAGCCGAAGGCGTAGGCGAGGCGGTCGTCGCTCTTCAGGCGCTGCCGGCCGACCTGCGCGCTCCAGCGCCAGTCGTTGCCGATCGCCTGCGTGAAGCGCAGCGTGCCGGTCAGCCCCTCGAACACCGAGGGCTGCGACCACGGCTGGTTGTTCAGGTTCAGGCGCGGATCGACATGCGCCGGCAGCGTGTTGCCCAAGAGGCTGAAGCCGTTCTGGCTCGGCTGGGTCTTCTTGCTGTATTCGACCTCCGCTTCGAGCACCGAGTCGCGCGCGATGCGCCAGTCGGCCGCCAGCGAGAACAGGTTGCGGCGGCCGTCGAGGTCGTAGGTGCGCGGCTTCAGGTCCTCGGCGGCGATGTTCAGCCGGTAGCCGAACTGGCGGTCCTCGCCGAAGCGGCCGCCGAGGTCGACCGCGCCCAGCACGCTGCCGCGTCCGGAGACCTCGGTGCGCACCACGCGCAGGTCCTGTTCGGTCGGCCGCTTGACAACGTAGTTGACCAGCCCGCCGGGCGCGCTGGTGCCGGCCTGGATGCCGCTGGTGCCGCGCAGGATCTCGATGCGCTCCTTGTTGTCGAGGGGGATCGAGGTCTCGGCGCTGATCGGCAAACCTTCCCGCCGGTAGTTGAAGCGGTTGTCCAGCACGAAGCCGCGCACGGTGAGGTAGTCCCAATAGCCGGGCGAGTTGTACGCGTCGGTCACCGAAGCGTCGAACTGCGCGAGGTCGGCCAGGCGGCGCGCGCCGAAGGCCTGCAGCGTGCGGCTGTCGACGATGGTGGCGGACAGCGGCACGTCCTGGAGCGGCAGGTCGCCGAAGCCGCTGATGTCGGCCTGTGGCGCGGCGGCGCGCGCATCGACCGTGACGGCCGACAGCGTCGGCTCGGCGGCGGCGGTCGTGCCGGTCGTCGTCTGCGCCTGCGCGGCGACGGTGGTCGCCGCGAGCACCCATATCGTCGCGACGGCCCGGGCGACCGGTGTCGGTCGGCGGAAGACCGTGCGACGGTCGACGCGCGCGTCGAAGGAGATTTTCTTGGGAATGTCGGGAATGGCCATGCGTTTGCTCCGGCAAATCGTGTGGCAGGTGGACGTGACCGGGCGCTCCCGCAAAAGTGAGCATGCCTCACGCGCGAACGGCGTGACGGCGACCGGGCCGGCTTCCCTGCGCGAGGATTAACTCAATCAGGTTCAAAGGGACTTTCTCAGCCGCATCGGACATCCGACACAGCACCCCTAGCTAGCCTGCATTCTAGGCGGCGATACGACACCTCGGCACGCATGGCCGGTACTCGTTAGCATTCCCGTTTTCATCGAGCCCGGGTTCCCGCGGTACCTCATGCCTCCATCCTCCAGCACGACGAGCACAACAAGAACGACGAAGACAGAGAGGCCCACCCGCCGACCGTTCGTCATCGCGGCGGTCATGGCCTCGATGGCCATGGTGGCCATCGAGGCCACCATCGTCTCCACCGTGATGCCGCAGATCGCCACCTCGCTCGGCGGCCTGCATCTCTACAGTTGGGTGTTCGCGTCCTTCCTGCTCGCGCAGACGGCGATGACCGTGGTCTTCGGCAAGCTCTCCGACCTGATCGGTCGCAAGCCGGTGATGTTCGCGGGCATCGCGATCTTCCTGATCGGCTCGCTGCTCGCGGGCTTCGCGTGGTCGATGCCGGCCATGATCTGCTTGCGTCTGATCCAGGGCGTCGGTGCGGGTGCGATCCAGCCGGTGGCGCTGACCATCGTGAGCGACCTCTACGCGGTGCGCGAACGCGGCAAGGTGCAGGGTTATCTCGCCAGCGTGTGGGCCGTGGCGGCGGTGCTGGGGCCGGTGCTCGGCGCGCTGATCGTGCAGAAGCTCTCGTGGGCCTGGATCTTCTGGATCAACATCCCGATCGGCCTGCTGTCGGCGCTGGGTTTCTGGCTCTATCTTCGCGAGGCACCGGTGGTACGGCGCAGTTCGATCGACCTGGCCGGCGCTTTCCTCTTCACCGTCGGCGTCGCCGCGTTGATGATCGCGCTGACGGAGTTCGGCATCGGCAGCCACGCGACCGCGATGCTCTGGTCGGCCGGCTTCGCCGTGGCGGCGGCGCTCTTCGTGATGCAGGAACGCCGCGCGCAGGATCCGATGGTGTCCTTCCGCCTCTGGGGCTCGCGGCTCGTCGCGACGGTCAACGGCGCGTCGATGCTGGTGGGCATGACGCTCATCGGCATCACGACGTTCCTGCCGATGTACGTGCTGGTGGTGCTGCAGCGCTCGTCGGTGGTCGCGGGGCTCGCGCTGACCATGACGATGCTCGGCTGGCCGCTGGGCTCGACGGTCGCCGCACGGCTGATCCACCGCGTCGGGCCGTGGCGCATGGTGTTCGTCGGCGCCGTGACGATTCCGCTGGGTGCGCTCGCGTTCGCCCTGCTGCGGCCCGACAGCTCGCCGGTACTGGCCGGCGTGGGTTCGTTCGTGATCGGCCTGGGCATGGGTGTGCTCAGCCTGACCTCGCTGATCTACATCCAGGAGTCGGTCGAAACCTCGCAGCGCGGCGTCGCGACCGCATCGAACATCTTCTCGCGCAACCTCGGCAGCGCGCTGGGCGCGACGTTCTTCGGCGCGATCTTCAATTTCGGGCTGAGCCGGGCCAACGACGGGGCGATCGTTTCGGAAGCGCAGCTGCAGCATCTGCTGAGCGGAGCGAACGGCGGCACGGCGGCACGCCTGGGCGACGCCGCAATCCGCGCGGCGCTGACGGGCTCCTTGCAATCGACGTTCCTGGTGATGCTGTTCGTCGCGATGGGCGTCGTCGTGGTCGCGTTGTTCGTGCCTCGACACGGGTTCGGATCGCAAGATGGCAAGGCCGTGTCGAAACAGGAACTTCCGCAGAGCCTGCATTGAGGTCGCGGGCAGTGCCTGCGATGTCGCTCGCCAGGCCGCAGGACCGGGCCGGCGGCCGTGATCGCCGTATGCCAAAGGCCGAAGCGTTCGTTCCGCAGGCAGCGGCCTCCGGGTCTTCACGAAGCGCTCGAAATCCATCGCCCCGACTCGGCACATACGTCGGCACATCGGCCGTCCACGCGGATCTGCTCTTCCTCCGATCCATGCCCTTCCACGGGATCGGTATCGAACACGATGCGCATCGCATGGGCGACATCGGCGTTCTCGATCGGCAGTTCCCAGGTCAGGAAGACCTGACTGCATTCCCGGCCGTCCGGAAAGTCGGCCACGTCGAAAACGTTGCGCCCCCGCGCTACCACGGCATGCGGCTGGCCGGTGTCGAACACCACGACCGTTCCGCGGACGAGCGGAATCCGCAGATCGATCCGCGGGAAGTGCAGGTCCAGGCCCTTGTCTTCGCTCAGGAACAGGTTGCAGAACGCCATCGCGCCGTATCGCGCGCCGTCGTGGTGGTAGCGTGCGCCACGGCAGGCCATGAGCGCGATGTCGGCGGTGGCGAGCACCGTGCCCAGACCCATCGACGCCGTCCAGTCGGCCGCGGCCCGCACGCAGCGTCGGTGGTCCGGCCAGCGCGCGCGTGCCCGGGCCAGCGGCAGCTGCTCGACGTCGCCGGGCTCCAGGTCGAGTCGCGACGATGTCTCGCGCTCCCAGTCGGCCAGCAGCCGCGCCGGGAGCGTCGGCAGGTCGAGCGTGGCGTGCGGGACCAGGTCGCTCACGCGGCGCGTGCGCAGGACGTCGCCGCTCAGGTACTGGGAGACGACGTTCATGGAAACGCGCAGCCGCAGTACATTGGCGCCGCCGCATTCAGCGGGTCGAACAACATGGATCAGGAGACAAGAGGATGAAGACGACGATTTTCCCCCGCCGCACGCTTCGTGCGGCTTCGCTCGCACTGTGCGCAGCGGTCGCGACATTGGCTGCACCGACGGCATCGGCCCAGGGCACCGCCGGATTCCCGTCCAGGCCGGTCACGATCGTCGTGCCGAACCCGCCCGGCGGCGTGGTCGATTCGTCGGCGCGGCTCGCGGCGGACCCGCTCGCGCGGCTGCTCGGGCAACCGGTGCTGGTCGACAACCGCGGCGGCGCCAGCGGCAACATCGCCTACCAGATGGTGGCCCGCGCGCCCAGGGACGGCTACACGCTGCTGGCTTCGTATTCGGCCTACCACGTCGGCAACCCGGCGATGTTCGCCAAGTTGCCGTGGGACCCGAAGGACCTGGTGCCGGTCGCGCTGATCGCCGCGGCGACCAACGTGATCACGGTCAACCCGTCGCTGCCGGTGAAGGACCTGAAGTCGTTCATCGCGTACCTCGGGCAAAACCCCGGCAAGGTCAACTACGCCTCGCAGGGCAACGGTTCGCTGTCCCACGTCGGCACCGAGCTGTTCGACCAGACCACGCGGACCGAGATGACGCACGTGCCGTACAAGGGTTCGGGTCCGGCGATCCAGGACGTGCTCGGCGGCCAGGTGCAGGTGTTCATCACGACGCCGCCGTCGGTCATCGGTCACATCCAGACCGGCAAGCTGCGGGCGCTGGCCGTCACCAGCAGGACGCGCCATCCGATGCTGCCCGACGTGCCGACCACCGCGGAGGCCGGTCTTCCGGGCTTCGAGCTGGAGGCCTGGGTCGGCCTGTTCGCACCGGCCGGCACGCCGCCCGACGTGATCGCCAAACTGTCCGAAGGCGTCAGGCAGGCGCTCGCGCAACCGGAGACGAAGAAGCGCGCCGATACCCTGGGCATCGAGCCGCGCTATCTGGGGCCGGAAGCGCTGGCGGCACTGGTCCGGAAAGACACCGAGTACTGGGGCAAGGTCATCCGCGATCGCAACATCAAGGCCGACTGATCGTTCAGGCGCCACGCCACGGTCGCCGGATTCGCGACCCTGCCGCCCAGCAGTTGGATTTCCAGCTCGCGGACCGGCGCCGTGCGGCCCGCTGCACCGTCATCTCCGGGCGCGGAGAGCTCGCCGATACCCCGCGCGAGCTCGACCTGGAAAGCGCTTTCCGTCCGGACGTGAAGCAGGCGCTGGACGTGGGTGGACGAGGTCGCCGCCGAAGCCGCAGCGCGGACGGCGCCACGAATCGATGTCGCTGCTGTGACCGTCACGCCGCCGATGCCGACTCGCCGTTCCCGGCGCGCAAGCGCTACCTGGCGGGCACCGGGCGCTGATCGACGAACGAATTGCGCAGGCGACCCAGTCCGCCGATCTCCACCTCGACCACGTCGCCTGCCTTCAGCCTGGGCGATTTGCCGTCCGTGCCCATCCAGATCACGTCGCCGGGATGGAGCGTGACGTAGCGCGTCATGCGGGCGATGAAGGTGCGGATGTCGAACAGCATGTCGGCGGTGCGGAACCGTGTCCGCACCTCGCCGTTCAGGCGCACCGTGGTCTCGGCGGCGTCGATGTCGAACTCGGTCTCGATCCACGGGCCCATCGGCTTGAAGGTGTCGGTGTTCTTCGAGCGGAAGAAAGTGCGGTCGGAGGCCTGCCAGAGGCGCTCGCTCACGTCGTTGCCGATGGTGTAGCCGAGCACGCACGACAGCGCATCGGCTTCGCTCAGGTTCTTCGCCTTCCTGCCGATCACCACGACCACTTCGCCTTCGTACTCGACCTGCCGCGCATCCGGCGGGATCACCACCGGCTCGTCGTGGGCGATCAGCGCGTTGATCGCGCGATAGCCGATGTCGGCCTGCGTGGGCTCGGCCACCGGGGTCTCGCCGAGCGCGGCGTATTCGCGGATATGCCCGACGTAGTTCAGACCGGCTGCGTAGAACGTGCGCGGGACGAGCGGTACCTCGATCTTCACGTCGGCGAGCCGGTGCACGGCACCGGTCGGACGGGCTTCGTCGAACGGCGTGCCATGGACCTGGGTGATACGGTCGTCGGGGCCGAGGATGCCGTGCGCGCTGGTGGCGGAGCCCGGGGCGGTGAACTTGATCCAGCGCATGGCTCATTCCGCCTTGATGTTGGCGGTGCGGATCAGGTCGGCCCAGCGCACACGGTCCTTGGCCAGCCAGTCGCGGTACTGGGCCGGGTCGAGGTGCTGGAGTTCGGCACCGAGCGACTTGAGACGCGCCTGCACCGCCGACTTGGCGAGCGCCGCGACGATGGCCGCGTCGAGCTTGGCGGCGATGGGTGCGGGCAGGCCGGCGGGTGCGAGGAAGCCGATCGGCTGCGCGTAGTCCTCGAAGCCGGGGAACCCGAGCTCGGCGGTGGTCGGTACCTGCGGATAGTCCGGATGCCGTGTCGCGGTGGTCGCAGCGAGGATGCGCAGCTTGCCGCCGGTCACGAAGTCGGCCACGCCGATCATCGGATAGAACATGAAGTCGACGCGTCCCGACATCACTTCGGTCAGGGCCGGCGCGTTGCCCTTGAACGGAATGTGGTTCATCTGCGTCTTGCTGCGCTGCTCCAGCAACGCGGCCGCCAGGTGCGCCGAGCCGCCCACGCCGGCCGTGCCGTAGCTCACCGCCATCGGCTTGCCCTGCGCCTTCTTCACCAGGTCGGCCAGCGTCCTGTAGGGGGAGTCGCCGGCGACGACGATCAGCTGCGGCAGCACCGCCACCATCGCGATCGGCGTGAAATCCTTGACCGGGTCGTATTTGATGCGATCGGGCTGCAGCAGCGGATTGACGTTGTGCGAGATCGTATTGACGACCAGCGTGTAGCCGTCGGGCGGTGCGTGCTGCACGAAATCGGTGGCGATGTTTCCGTTGACGCCGGGCTTGTTGTCGACGATCACTGGCTGGCCGAGCGAAGCGCCGATTTCCTGGCCGAGCACGCGGGCCAGCACGTCGGTCGGGCCGCCGGCGCTGTAGCCGACGACCAGCTTGATCGGCTTGTCGGGGTAGTCGCCCTGGGCATGGGCAGGCAGCCCTGCAGCCAGCAGTGCTGCGGCGGCCGCAGTGCCCAGGATGAGGCGGCGAAAGGGATCTTGTCTCGTCATTTTTTCTCCTTTGGTTTGTTCGTCGCGCGGCTCAGGCGGCGGGTCTGAGCAGGTCGGCGGTCAGCTGCCCGATGGTCGGTGCGCCGCACAGGCGCATGGTGCGCAGCAGCTCGTCGTGCAGGATTTCCAAGGCTCTTGCGGCACCCGCGTCGCCGGCCGCCACTGCGCCGAACAGCGTCGCGCGGCCCAGCAGCACGCCATGCGCGCCAAGCGCCAGTGCCTTGGCGATGTCGGTACCGCGCCGGATACCGCCGTCGAGCATCACGGGCAGCTTGTCGCCGGCACCCTGCAGCACCTCGGGCAGCGCCTGCAGGCCGGGCACCGCGCCGTCGAGCTGGCGGCCGCCGTGGTTGGAGACGACGATCGCGTCCACGCCCATTGCCGCCAGCTGCGCGGCATCGTCGCCGCGGCTCACGCCCTTGACGATCAGCTTGCGCGGCCAGCGGTCGCGCACCTCCGCCAGGCGTGCCCAGTCGAAGCTCGGGTCGTAGCTGCGGCCGACCGACGAGGCGATCGCGGTCGCGCTGGTGGCCGAGGTTTCGAGCCCGCGCAGGTTTTCCATCGTCGGCATGCCGCGCACCAGCATGTCGAGCGCCCAGGTCGGCCGCGTCGCGAAGTCCAGCATGTTGCGCGCGGTAAAACGGAACGGGATCGAGAAGTGGTTGTGGAAATCGCGCTCGCGCTTGCCGCCGACCGGCAGGTCGACCGTGATGACGAGCGCCTCGTACTCGGCGATGCGTGCGCGCTCGATCAGTTGCCAGAAGAAGTCCTGGTTGCGCAGTACGTAGGCCTGGAACCAGAGGCGTCCCGGCGCTTTCTCCGCGATGGTCTCGATGGTCGTGGTCGCGCTGCTCGACAGCGTGTACGGGATGCCCAGCTTCGCAGCCGCGTGCGCCAGCGCCAGGTCCGCGCCGCGCCAGCCAAAGCCCGCGGCGCCCGTCGGCGCGATGGCCGCAGGCATGGCTGCCGGCGCGCCGAGCAGCCGGCAAGCCGACGATGCGCCCGCGACGTCGACCAGCACGCGCGGCGCCATGCGCCAGCCGGCGTAGGCGCGGCGGTTGCCGTCGAGCGTGACCTCGTCCTCGGCGCCGCCGTCGTAGAAATCGAACACCGCGCGCGGCAGGCGGCGACGGGCGAGGGCGCGCAGGTCGGCGATCGAGTAGCAACCGGCCGCGTCGCGCGGGGCCGGAATGCGTCGTGCGTTCATCGGGTGCGCTTCATGCGGCCTGCATCTCGGGCTGCAGTCCGGCCGCCGCGCGGGGCGTGCCGTCGTCGTGGAAGAAACGCGTCGCCATCACCTGGCAGCGCTTGATGAGCCGCGGCTCGTCGGGCCGGTAATCGGGGATCGCGTTGTGGATCGTGCCCATGTTGTCCCACATCAGCACGTCGCCGGCCTTCCAGCGGTGCGCGTAGCGGAATTGCGGCTGCGTCTGGTGCGTAAACAGGAATTCCAGCGCTTCGTCGCTTTCTTTCTGCCCCATCTCGTGGATGCGCACCGCATAGCCGGGGTTGGCGTAGAGCACGCGCCGGCCGGTGATCGGGTGCTGGAGAAAGATCGGATGCGACACCGGCGGG
The DNA here is from genome assembly GCA_050954325.1 of Janthinobacterium lividum. Lineage (GTDB taxonomy): Bacteria > Pseudomonadota > Gammaproteobacteria > Burkholderiales > Burkholderiaceae_C > Variovorax. The sequence continues at coordinate 736,261 of JBPBPG010000002.1, forward strand.
CGGGCGGCACGCTGCGCGGGTGTGAGCGGCGGACGGGTGCTGCCGCGCTCGCGGCGCATCATTTCCCAGAACTTGTCGAAGTCGTGCAGCACGGTCATGCCTTCGAGCCGGTCCTTCCACGCCTGCGGCAGCGCATCGTAGGCCGCATGCATGTTGCAGAACTCGGTGTTGCCCAGCGGCTGGCCGTCGCGGTGCGGAATCTTCATGCCGAAGAGCACGTTGGTGAAGGCGATCATGCTGGCGTACGACATGTCGGTGTGCCAATCCTGCCCGGCGTCGGACAGGCCGATCGGCTTGCCGTTCTCAACGATGTTCGACAGCACCATTACCTCGGGCAGGCCGGGCTCCTGGTAGGCGCCCGCCACGTTGACTTCGAGCCGGCCGAAGTTCTGCGAAAAGTCGCGCAGCTCGGCGGCGGTCAGATCCTGCGCCGGATAGCTCAGCACGCCATAGCGGCCCAGGGCCTGAAGCAGTTGCGCGAAGACCTCGGCACTCAGCGGCTCGGAGAGATCGAGGCCTTCGACACGGGCGCCGAGCGTAGCGCCGGTTGGAACGATGCGGAGTGTCATGGTGTGTCCTTGAGGTTTGGAATCGGAGTGGCCGGCAGGTGGGGTGGTGTCATCCGGCGAAGTTGAAGGCTGTCACCATGCGCTGCTCGGCGATGCGCCAACCCAGGGCGGCGTCGCGACGGAACACGGTGGTGGTGAGGTTGAAGCGCAGCGGACTGGAGATGGTCGGCGCGGTTTCGCCAGCAGCGGTTGTGGGGTAGCGGTAGGCCGTCATGTAGGCCTCGAGCACGGCGCCATCGTCGCCGAGGCTGCGCACCCAGGTGTTGCTCATGACGTGACGGGTGTCGACATCGGCGGCCCGCGTCTCCAGCGCCTCGCGGACCGCCGCCTTGCCTGCCAGCCACTTGCCCTGGCGCAGCCAGAGGCAATCCTCGGTGAACCGGTCGAGCATCGCGTCGTAGCGCCGCTCGTCCAGATCGTGGAAGAAGCGGTGCAGCACCTGGGTGAGTTCGGACAAGGCAGCAGCGGCAATTGCGGATGACGTGGACAAAGCGGATGAGGTGGTGTGCATGGTTTCGGTTCGGGCAATGCCTCTGTCGGCCCGCCATTTGTCTCCGGCCCGAGTCTAAGAAGCGGCTTGCGTCGCGACGCACCCGATTCGACAATCCGAGGTTTCGATTTCGGAAACCTCGACGCATGGATCGCCTTCGCTGCCTGCAGATATTCACCGAGGTCGCGCGCTGCGGCAGCTTCGTGCGCGCCGCCATGAACCTGTCGCTGTCGCCAGCGACCATCACCAAGCACGTCGCGTGGCTGGAGACGTCGATGGGCGCGCAACTGCTCAAGCGCACGTCCAAGCAGGTGGCGCTGACCGAGGCCGGGGCCCGCGTGCTGGAGGCCGCGCGTGACCTGGTCGAGCGCTACGAGGCGATCGAGGGCGAGGTGCGCGATGTCGTGCAGCTGCCGCGCGGCGCGATCCGCGTCGGCACGCCGCCATCCTTCGGTGCCTACCACCTGATGCGGCTGATGGCGCAGTTTACGCACCGCCATCCGGACATCGAGGTGACCGTGGTACACGACGCCGGCCGCGCCGACTTGGTCGCGGAGGCGCTCGACCTGTCGATCCGCATCGCGCCCTCGCTGGAAGATGCGAGCTATGTCGCGCAGTCGCTGATGAAGGCGCCGCAGGTCGTCGTCGCTTCACTGGCATACCTGAAACTGCACGGCCGGCCCGCTGTGGTCGCCGACCTGGTGCGGCACAACTGCCTGGTGCACACCGTCAAGTCCGGCGCCGGCATCTGGCGTTTCGAAGGCGAGCCGCCGCAGGAGGTCAAGGTTCGCGGCACGGTGCGGTCCAACCTCGGAGACGCACTGAAGCAGGCGGCGCTGCTGGGCGCCGGCGTCTTCCTGCACCCGTACTACATGGTCTCGGAGGAACTGCGCGCGGGTCTGCTCGAAGTGCTGTTGCCCGATGCGGTGCCCGAGGAGCTCGACATCAACGTCGTCTTCTCGACGCAACGCAACATGCCCACGCGCGTGCGCCACCTGCTGGAGTTCCTCAAGGAATGGTCGCGCCATCCACCCGACTGGGCGATGCCGTCGGCCACCACGACATGGCGGACCGGCTAGACCTTCAGCAGCGCTTGCAGCCGCGTGCTGGTCGTCGTGTACTGCAGCGGCATCGCCTTGCCCGGGAACACGATCGCCGCGGCAGCCCATGCCGCCAGCGTCGCTTCGTGGAAACCGCAGACGATCAGCTTCTTCTTGCCCGGATAGGTGTTGATGTCGCCGACCGCGAACACGCCGGGTTCGCGCGTCTCGAATTTCTGCGTGTCGACCGGCACCTGCTTGCGATCGAGTTCCAGGCCCCATTGCGCGATCGGGCCGAGGCGCGGCGAGATACCGAGGCAGGCGATCAGCGCGTCGACCGGCAGGTTCAGCACCGACCGGTCCGGCCGGGTGATCTGCAGCGTGGTCTCGTCGAGCGCGGTCGGCTGCCCGACGACGAAGGCCATGTCGCCCGATTCGATCTCCTCGCGCAGTTTCGCGACGGTGTCGGGCTCGGCCTGGAAACCGTCGCGCCGGTGCATCAGCGCGACCCTGCCACCGCGTCCGGTGCGGCGTTCGAGCGCGCTCAGCGCCAGCGCGGTCTGCAGCGCCGATTCGTCGCCGCCCTGCACCACGACGGCTTGGCCGGCGAAGCGTTCGATGGCGTCGGGATGCAGGTCAGGGTGATACAGAAGCCGCGTGCCCTCGAAGCGCGCGATGCCTTCGACGGCCACCCGGCGCGGTACGAAGGCGCCGACGCCGCCGGCGATGAAGACCGTCTTCGCGAGAAAGCTCGTCCCGCGATCGGTGCCGACGCGCAGCCGGCCGTCGGCCTGGCGTTCGAGCGTCGCGACCTGCTCGCCGAAATGCATCGTGGGCTCGAACGGTGCGACCTGCGCGAGCAACGCGTCGACCAGCCCGCGGCCGGTCGTGGCCGGCGTGCCGGGAACGTCGTAGATGGGTTTGTCGCCGTACAGCTCGACGCACTGGCCGCCCGCGTGGGGCAGGGTGTCGACGATATGGCAGGAGATCTCGAGAAGGCCGAGCTGGAAAGCCTGGAACAGGCCGACCGGGCCGGCACCGACGACGAGCGCGTCGGTCTCGATCAACGCACCAGTTCCGAGATCTTGTTCGGCTTGTCTTTCCACTCGTCGGCGTCGGGCAGCGCGGGCTTGCGCTTGGTGATGCTCTTCCAGCCGTCGGCCGTCGTGAGCTCGGCGTTCAGCTGGATGAAGGCCATCTGGTCGGCCGGCAGGTCTTCCTCGGCGAAGATCGCGTTGACCGGGCATTCGGGGATGCAGACCGCGCAGTCGATGCATTCGTCCGGGTCGATCACCAGCATGTTCGGACCTTCGCGGAAGCAGTCCACGGGGCACACGTCGACGCAATCGGTGTATTTGCAGCGGATGCAGTTTTCGGAAACGACGTGTGTCATGGGAGTCTGGAGAGTCTGTCGCCGGCTTGATGCGGCCTGGGGTGGATCGAGGGGAACCCGGTATTTTAGGGAAGTCGCAAGAGGATTAATCCGCAACCGGACGAACCAGCACCGCGGCGGAGGTCTTGTGCGACGCGGTATCGACCAAGATCAGCGAACCCAGCGCGCGCGATTTCGCGAACGGCAGTACCGCGAGCGGCTGCTGCAGCGTGAGCACGATGTCGCCGATGGCGTTGGCTTCGAGCTGCGTCGCGGGCTCGGATTCGAGCGTCGCGATGTTCACGCGGTCGACGATGCGCGCGACCTTGGCCTTGACCCAGCGATGGCCCTGCAACGCCCAGTAGACGCGGCCCGGCACCAGCGGCTCGTCGTCGAGCCAGGCGACCGTAGCCACGATCTCGCGCACCGGCTCGAATGCGTCGGGCGCGAGCAGCCAGTCGCCGCGCGACACGTCGACTTCGCGGTCCAGCACGATGCCGCCGCTGCGGCCCGCGTGCACGGCGTCGGGGCGGCGCGCGTGGTCGAGCACCTGAGCGACGGTGGCGGTCTGGCCGCTCGGCAGCACCGTCACGCGCTGGCCCGGCGCGACGTGGCCGCTGGCGACGCGCCCCCAGAAGATGCGGCGGCCCTGCGTGGTGTCGGCCGATGCCGAGAACTTCTCGACCCACTGCACCGGGAACGCGAAAGGCACGTCCTCGTCCTGCGCGGTGACGGGCAGCGCTTCGAGCAGGTCGAGCAGACCGGGACCTTCGTAGCCGGCCCAGCCCGGGTGCGGCGTGACCACGTTCCAGCCTTCGAGCGCCGAGATCGGCACGATGGCCGTGACCCGGACATCGGCGCTTGCGGCGAACGTGTTCAACGCGGTCGAAATTCGTTCGAAAGCCAGTTCGGCGTCGTCGATGGCGTCGAGCTTGTTGACGGCGAAGACGATCGACTGCACGCGCAACAGGCTGCACAGCAGCGTGTGGCGGCGCGTTTGCGCGAGCAGGTCGCCACGGACGACTTCCCCGTTGCCGATTTCCGCCGCCCACTTGAGCTTGGTGGCATCCACCAGCACCACGGCCGCGTCGGCACTCGACGCGGCCGTGACCATGTTGCGCGTGTACTGCTCGTGGCCCGGCGCGTCGCCGATGATGAACTTGCGCCTGGCGGTGGAGAAGTAACGGTAGGCCACGTCGATGGTGATGCCCTGTTCGCGCTCGGCCGAGAGGCCGTCGGTCAGTAGCGCCAGATCGGTCTCGCCGCCGCGCTGCACGCCCGCGAGCTGGTCCCGCAGCACGGTCTTGCTGTCGACCAGGAGCCGCCCGATCAGCGTGCTCTTGCCGTCGTCGACCGAACCGCAGGTAATGAAGCGCAGCGCCGCGCCGGTGTCGATTTCGCTCATCAGAAATACCCGTCCTTCTTGCGCTTCTCCATCGAAGCCTCGGATGTCATGTCGTCCATGCGCGTCGCGCCACGCTCGCTCACGTCGACCGTCAGCGTTTCCAGCACCACGTCGCCCGCATCGGCCGCCAGGCTCTCGACCGGACAGGTGGTCGTGATGTCGCCGACGGTGCGAAAACGCACGTCGCGCACCTGCACCCGCTCGCCGTCGCGCGGCGGTGTGAGCGCCGTCACCGGCACCAGCAGGCCGCGGCGCTCGACCACCTCGCGCCTGTGCGTGTAGTAGATCGAGGGCAGGGCGATGTTCTCGCGCTCGATGTACTGCCAGACGTCCAGCTCGGTCCAGTTCGAGATCGGGAACACGCGGAAATGCTCGCCCGGCGCGAGGCGGGTGTTGAACAGGTTCCAGAGCTCGGGACGCTGGTCCTTGGGCTGCCACTGGCCGAACGCATCGCGGTGCGAGAAGATGCGTTCCTTGGCGCGGGCCTTCTCTTCGTCGCGGCGCGCGCCGCCGATCAGCGCGTCGAAGCGGAATTCCTCGATCGCCTCGAGCAACGTGACCGACTGGTGCGCGTTGCGCGATTCGCCCGGATGCGCGAGCCGTACCGTGCCGCGTGCCATCGAGTCCTCGACGCTGCGCACGATCAGCTCGGCATCCAGCTCCTTCGCCCGGAAGTCGCGGAAATCGGTCACTTCTGGGAAGTTGTGGCCGGTGTCGATCATCAGAAGCGGGTAGGGAATCCGGCCGGTGCCGAAGGCCTTCTCGGCGCACTTCAGGAGCACCAGCGAATCCTTGCCACCCGAGAACAGCAGCGTCGGGCGCTCGAACGCGCCGGCGACTTCGCGCAGGATGAAGATCGCTTCCTCCTCGAGCCCGTCGAGGTGGGTGTTGGAAAGGCGCGCGGGGGAGCGCATGTCGGGCGGCAGCAATTCGGCTTCGGTACGGGCGTTCATGGGGAAATCGTGATCAGGGCCGGGACCGTCAGTGCGCGAGATGCAATCCGCATTCGCGGTTGTCTTCGCCCTTGGTCGGGTCGACATAGTCGAAATTGTTCGGCAGGCCGTGCGCCTGGCAGTACTCGTGAAGGTCCTTCGACGACCAGTGCAGCAGCGGCGCGACCTTGATCAGGCCGTCCGGGTTGAGGCTGACCGGTTCCATCTGGGCGCGCACCGCCGTGTCGGTGGCTCGCAGCGCGGTGAACCAGACCTTCGGCGCGGCCTCCTTCAAGGCGCGCGCGAAGGGCTCCAGCTTGACCTCGGCCGTGAAGGCGGCATGGCGGCGATCGTCCAGTGCCGGGGTCGCGCCTTCGACGGCTTCGCGGTGCGCGCGCGAGCGCAGCGGCAGGTAGATGCGCAGATTCAGGCCCAGCTGCTTCGTCACCTCGTCGGCGAACCGGTAGGTCGCCTCGGTGTTGTAGCCGTTGTCCATCCAGATCACCGGCACGTCGGGCTGGGCGCGCGTCACCATGTGCAGAATCACCGCTTCGAAGGGACGGAAGTTGGTGGTGACGATGGCCGGCCGGCCGAGGCCGACGGCCCAGTCCACCAGGCCCTGGGCGTCGCGCCCGAGTTCGGCGTTGACGTGTCGGAGGTCGAGATCGGTGCTCATGGAAATGCCTGGTCAGTTCGCTGCGGCAGGCGAAGCGAAATGCGGCGCGGTGTGCACCGCGTCGCCTTGATAGAACGCCGAGAAGCGGTCGAACTGACGTTGCGCGTCCGCTGCGTCGACGCCTTCTCTCAGCACGGCGCTGGAGAAGCCCACGCGTTCCATCTGCACCAGCTGGTCGATCAGCACGTCGCCGGTCGCGCGGATGTCGCCCTGGTAGCCCAGGCGGCGGCGCAGCAGGAAGGCCTGGCTGTAGGCACGGCCGTCGGTGAACTTCGGGAAGTGAAGGTCGATGCGCTCGACGTCGCCCAGGCACACCTCGATGGCCTGAGGATCGGCGTCGTTCTGCAGCTGCAGAACCTTCGGGCTGCCGTCGTCGACATGGTCTTCGGCGGCGATGAGTTGCAACGACTGGTTCATGCGGACACCTCTTCGACCTTGAAGCGCGCGCCGTTGGCCGCCGCCTTGAACGGGTCGGGCCCGACGCGCCGCAGCGTGTCGATGAAGGTCTCGCGCCTGCCGTCGACGATCGCGCGGTTGTCGCGGTAGGCACCGAGCACCGCCTCGATCACCTCGGGCACTTCGGCGGCCGAGAACGAAGGGCCGACCGCCTTGCCCGCCACCGACGCGCCGCTCAGCGCGGAGCCGTCGGAGCCGCCGAGCGACACCTGGTACCACTCCTTGCCGTCCTTGTCGACGCCCAGGATGCCGATGTGGCCGCTGTGGTGATGGCCGCAGGAATTGATGCAGCCGCTGATGTGCAGGTCGATCTCGCCGAGGTCGTCGAGCTCGTCGAGGTCCTGGTAGCGCTCGGTGATGGCTTCGGCGATCGGGATCGAACGCGCGTTGGCCAGCCCGCAGAAGTCGCCGCCGGGGCAGGCGATCATGTCGGTCAGCAGGCGCACGTTGGCGCTCGCGAAGCCGGCGGCGCGGGCCGCCGTCCACAGCGCATGCAGGTCTTCGGCATGCACCCAGGGCAGCAGCAGATTCTGGTCGTGCGTGACGCGGGCCTCGCCGGCGCTGAAGCGGTCGGCCAGCGTGGCGGCGACGTCGAGCTGGTCGGCCGACGCGTCGCCCGGCGCCTGCTTCAGGCGCTTGAACGAGAGCGTGACGCAGCGCAGCGCGGGGTTCTGGTGCGCAGCGACATTGCGCGCCAGCCAGCGTGCGAACTGCTCGTCGTCGGCCGCGTGCTGGCGCAGCGCCGCTTCGGTCTTGTCGGCACCCTCGATCACGCGCGTGGCGAGCGCAGGCGGCACGAAGGACGCGGCGACGCGGTCGTATTCGGCCTGCGTGATGGTGTGCGGCGCACCGTCGTGCTCGAGGATCTGCGCATATTCGGCAGCCACGTCGTCGATATAGCGCTGGCCCTCGGCCTTCACCAGGATCTTGATGCGCGCCTTGTAGATGTTGTCGCGCCGGCCGTAGCGGTTGTAGACCCGGATCACCGCCTCGAGGTAATTCATGATCTGGTTCCAAGGCAGGAACTCGCGCAGCACCGCACCGACGATCGGCGTGCGGCCCATGCCGCCGCCGACCTGCACGCGAAAGCCGAGTTCGCCGGCCGCGTTCTTGATCAGCTTCAGGCCGACATCGTGCCAGCCGGTGGCGGCGCGGTCTTCGGTCGCGCCGGTGATCGCGATCTTGAACTTGCGCGGCAGGAACGCGAATTCGGGATGCAGCGTGCTCCACTGCCGCATGATTTCGGCGAACGGCCTCGGGTCGGCGATCTCGTCGGCCGCGACGCCCGCACGTTCGTCGCTGGTGATGTTGCGGATGCAGTTGCCACTGGTCTGGATGCCGTGCATGTCGACCGAGGCGAGCAGGTCCATCACGTCGGCGCTCTTGGCCAGCGGGATCCAGTTGTACTGCACGTTCTGGCGCGTCGTGAAGTGGGCGTAGTGCGTCGGCAGGCGGTGCGAGCCCAGCGCGCCCTGCACGGCGTTGGCGGTCTCGTAGACGGCCGCCTCGGGCTCGTCGTACTCGCGCGCGATGCGGGCCAGCACGCGCAGCTGCGCGCTCGACACCTCGCCGTACGGCACGGCGACCCGCAGCATCGGCGCGTAGCGCTGCACGTACCAGCCGTTCTGCAGGCGCAGCGGCTTGAATTCGTCCTCGGACAGCTTGCCGGCTTGCCAGCGCGTGAGCTGGTCGCGGAATTGCGCCGCGCGCGCACGCACGAACTGGCGGTCGAAATCTGTGTATTGGTACATCGTGGTACTGCTTTGATGGGGTCGCGGATCGCGAGCGTCCAGCGCCGGCCGGAAAGCCGAAACTGTAGGGGTGCGACGGTTCCGAACCAACTATTTTTTGGTTCGCGCGTTATGCGGATAAGCTTATTCGCCAGCATGCATGCGGGTTGTAGGCCGATCGGCAGGCTTTTCCGGATAAGGCTCGCAAGCTCCGCCGACCATGTCGGATGCCGGCTTTCTTTCACTTTTCCAAGTCCATGACCATACAAAACCTGCGCGCCACTTTCGGCCCCAACTGCCACTGGTGCGGCATGCCGATGGATTTCGACGAACCTCGCGACCGCGAGGCATCGGCCACGGTCGAGCACCTGAACGACGCCACGCTCGGCAGCGTGCGCAAGCAGAAACACCGGCGGCTGGCGCACCAGGTCTGCAACCGCATGCGCAACGAGCTCAGGATGCAGGCGGAGCGGCGGTTCGCGCAATGGGTGGCTGCGCGCACGAAGGCCGCATGAATTCGTTCCCCGATCGTTTCCGTGCGCTCGTGATCGGCGCCTCCGGTGCCATCGGTGCGGCGCTGGTCGAGCGCCTGGACGCGGACCCACGGTGCGGAAGCGTCGTCGGGCTGGGACGTCGCACCGACCCTGTCGTCGATTTCGACGACGAGCACAGCATCGCCGCAGCCGCCGCCCGGACCGCCGCACAGGGCCCGTTCCACCTGATCCTGAACGCCGCCGGCATCCTGCACACCGACGAGTTCATGCCCGAGAAGCGGCTCGGCCAGATGACCTACGCGCAGATGGAAGCGACCTTCCGCACCAACGCCTTCGGCCCGGCGCTGGTGCTGGCGCATTTCTCGCCGCTGCTCGATCGCGAGCGCGGCGTGCTGGCGGTCCTTTCGGCCAAGGTCGGCAGCATCGGCGACAACCGGCTCGGCGGCTGGTACAGCTATCGCGCCTCGAAGGCGGCGCTCAACATGTTCATGAAGACCGCCGCCATCGAGGTGCAGCGAAGCCAGCCGAACGCGGTGCTGGTCGCGCTGCATCCCGGCACGGTGGACTCGGCGCTCTCGGGGCCGTTCCGCGGTGCACGGATCGGCCGGGCGCCGGACGCGGTCGCGGGCGACCTGCTGCGGGTCGTCGACGGACTGAGCGCCGCCGACACGGGCGGCTTCTTCACCTGTGCGGGCGAGAAACTGCCCTGGTAGCTGGCCGGCCCGGCGTCACCGGCACATCGAATGGCCGCCGGTTTCCAGGTGGAAGTGGTCGCGGTGCGCGGCGTTGTAGTCGGGACCGAGAACGCCCTTGAAATAGCGGCAGGCGCCGTCGTGCGCATCGTGCAGGAACACAGCGGCGAGCGGCAGTTCGGCAGTTCTGGCGGCTTCGGCGTCGTCCTCCGTGCCGAGCCCGTTGCCGTCGGCCACCGCTTCGCGCTGCCATTGCGACAGCACGCCGATACGCCGTCCGTCGGCCAGCACCAGCGACGCGATGTCGAGCGCGTCGGCCGTCGCATGCCGGCTGCGCGAAGCGCCGGGCGGCACGCCTTCGCCGAGGTTCACGTTGCGGCACGCGTAGCTGCCGAGATGCTCGACCGACGCCACGCGCTGGCCGTAGCGCTGCTGCGCCGCCGGTTGGAGCGCATGCCGCTCCCACATGTAGAACGACAGCGCCATCGGGCAGCTGAGCAGCACCGGTGGGCCGAAGCGCACGGCAGCCGACTTCAGGCGCACCGCGTTGCCGAAGCCGCAGCCGGCGCCGGTCACGCGGTCGGGCACCGGGTCGTACTGCATGCCGGTGCTGGCGAGCGCCGCGATGCACAACGCGGGATCGTCCCGCGTGCGAGCGAGCTTCATCGGCGTCAGCCAGTCGGGCGCGGCGGCGACATCGAGCGGCGCCCAGGGGTCGAAGCGCGCGGGAATGTTCAGCGCGCCGATATGGACGGCGTACGCGGCTGCCCCCGCGGCCGTGAAGACGACCAGCAACAGCCAGCGCATTCCCGCCACCGCCGGCTCGCCGGTTCAGCCGCCGCGGCGGGTGACCGTCACGCTGGCCTCGAGGCCGAGGTATGCGTCCGCGTCGCCGAACCAGCTGCCCGAGACGGGTGCCGCGAAGGCCGGGTCGCGCGCCACGCCGACGCGGATCAGCTGGTTGCCGCCGAGCAGGTTGTTGGTCGGATCGTAGGCGACCCATCCGGCGCCCGGCAGGTAGGCCTGCAGCCAGGCATGCGTGGCGCCGGCGCCGGTCGTCGGCGGGCCTGCCCGGCCGGTCCCGGCGTTCGCGCTCGTGGCGTTGGCGTCGAGCGCCACGTCGTAGAGATAGCCCGATACGAAGCGCGTCGCCACGCCGAGGCGGCGGGTGGCCTCCATCATCAGCAGCGCGTAGTCGCGGCAGGTGCCGCTGTTGAGCGCCAGCGTCTGCAGTGGTGTCTGCGTGCCTTCCTCGTTGCGTGTCTCGTAGCGGAAGTGTTCGAAGATGTGCTGGTTCATGCGGCTGAGCAGGTCGCGCGTGGGCGTCGGGCCGTCGTGGCGGAAGAACTGGTGCGCCCAGGCGATGAGCTTGCCGTCGGGGTCGTCGTGGTGCGGACGCAGATAGTGTTCGAGGTCGAGCCGGTCCTGCAGGGAGTAGGCGAACGGCAGGAATTCGGCCGACGACGACAGCAGCGAGAGATCCTGCGACACGTCGGCCCGCTCGATCGTGAAGGAGCAGGTCAGGCGCAGTTCCAGCGCCGGCTTGATCGGCTGCACCAGCGCGACCGAATTGGAGTGCGGGTCCTGGATCATCCGCACGATCGCCTCGGGGCTGACCTGCAGGTCGGTCGCCAGGACCCTCAGGTCGTGGCTGTCGCGCGGGCGGAACATCACGCGGTGTTCGCCGAAGGTCACGGGCTTGCTGTAGCGGTAGACCGTGGTGTGGACGATGTCGTATCGGGTGGGCATGAGCGCATTGTGGGGGCCGCGGGCCGAATTCAGGGCGCGCGCGCGCGCATCCGCTCGAGCCCGATTTCGAGCGGTCGCCATGATCGAGCCACCGGGTTCCGGCGCGTCGTACGACCGACGGTGGAATACGGCCCCGGCGGCTGCGACGCCGGTTTCCGATCCGGACAGGTCGATGCCGGCCGGTTCGAACGGTCAGGATGTAACATCGTGTTCGTAGGCGATCTCCTGCGACCGGTCACCTCTGTTCTTACGAAATGCGGACCCGCACTGCTCTAGGGTTTATTTTTAACCTTTTGGAAACGATTCATGAGAATTATCACCGTCAGGCGACAGAAGCGTTCTGCGCAGCGTTCGGTCGGTGAGACGGCGAATGCCTCAGCGGAGAAGAGCCCATGGCCGCGCCCTACGTGATCGTGGTCGGCGCGGGCGATGGCGGGTTGCCGGTCATGCGTCGCGTTCTGCAGGGGCTGCGAGACGATTTCGACGGCGCCATCGTGTTTCTGCTGCATTCCGGCGTCGATGAGGCCGATCCGCTGCCTCAGCTTGCGCAAGGCACCGGCCGGACCTTCGTCAGCACGGCGGCGGACGGGGAGAAGGTGTCGTCCGGCCGTGTGCATGTGGTTCCGCGCGGCTGCCATGCCCGCATCAATGCGCTCGGGGTGCTGGAGATCACGGCACCGAAACGCCTCCGGACGACCCGCCCTGCGGTCAACCAGCTGTTCGAGTCGGCAGCCGCGGTGTTCGGCAAACGCTGTGCCGGCCTCATCCTCAGCGGCAAGGGCGACGACGGAACCGAAGGAGCGAGGGCGATCGGCGCCGCCGGCGGAATTTTGCTGGTGCAGAGCGTCGCCGACAGCGAGCATCCCGAGATGCCCGGCAGTGCACTGATCGGCGACCACCCCGACAAGTGCCTGCTGATTCACGAGATCGCTCCGGCCCTCTTGGGCGTCGCGAGCCGGATGCCACGCTGACATGCGCGTCGGCGACGCTACGACGCTGCCGGTTTTCGATTCGAGCGTCCTGTCTCGAGCGCCGCGGCCAATGCCGAGGTCAGAGGCAGGGGCTCCCCATGCCAGCGCCCCGCCAGCAGTTCGGCGCACAGCACGGCGAAGGTGAGTCCGCGCGAGCCCATCGCGCCGCACATCCACGGTCCTTCCGGCTCCTGCATGTCGCGCGGCCCGACGAGCGGTCGTCGATCGGCCGATGCGCAGCGGATGCCGGCCCAAGCTTCGGTTTTTCCCCTGGCAAAAGTTTCAGCCAGATATGCGACCGCAGCGGGATGCAGCCGGGCGAGACGTCGACGATTCGTTTCCACGTCTTCGACGCGGGCCGTCGCATCGCGTCGGTCGCGATCGAACGTGGCGCCGGTGAGCCAGAACGCGCCGTCGGCGTGCGGTACCTGCGCGACGAGATGTCCGTCGCCGTTGATCGGCGTGGCAGGAAGGGCGAGGGCTGCTCCGGCGTCCATGGGTGGCGGCATCGGCCCCCAGGCCACCTGACCGCGCACCGGCTGGAGCGACTGGAGCGGCGCAAGCACATCGCTGTCGTGACCTGCGGCGATCACCACCCGGTCCGCTTCGACGACGACGCCGCCGTCCGCGGCGCTCAGGCGCCAGCGGCGTCCGACCTCGCCGTCGACGGCTTCGATGCGGGCGACGCGCCGCGCCGCCAGCAGACGCACGCCCGGATCGCCGAGCCACGACGCGACCAGCCGTGCGGGTTTCGCCCAGCCGGCGCGCGCATGCCAGAGCGCGGGCGTGTCGGCGGCCATACCCGCCGCTTCGAGCCGGGTCGGCGTGGCGCGCCAGGATTCGTTCGGCCCGGTCGCGCTCCATGTCGGCGGCATGCGGACATCGCCCGGAGCGCGACGTTCGATGACGCCGACGCCGTGCCAGTCGACGCCGTGCACCAGTCGCGCCTCAAGCTGTTGCCAGGTCAGCCGCAGCCCGGCGCGCGCGAGGCGCGAAAGCAGCGCATCGTCCGGCGACACGTGCGGCGCGAACACGCCGACCGGCACGCCGGAGGCGCCGGCGGCGACCCGGTCTGCGGCGTCGATGACCGTCACCTGCCACCCGCGGCGCGCCAGGCTCGCAGCCACGGCCGCGCCGGCAAGGCCTGCACCGATCACCGCGCAATGCCCGGCGGCGACCGGGATCGGCGGCGGCGTGCGGTGGCGCACGGTCCAGGCAGGTGCGAATTCGCCGCGAAGGCAGTCGCGCTTGGGCGGCAGGCCGGGTGCCTTGCGGACCTGGAAACCGTTCCGTGCCAGCGCGTCGCGCACGGCGCGCGCGATGGTCCAGGTCGCGATCCGGGTGCCCCGGCGAGCGAAACGAGAAATCGCCTTGAGCACGTCCGCCGACCACATCGCCGGATTGAGCGTCGGACTGAAACCGTCGAGGAAGATGCTGTCGGCTTCGAAGCGTTGCGCGCGCAGCATCGGCTGGACATCGCCGATGCACAGCGTCAGCAGCACGCGGCCGTCGTCGAAGGCCAGTCGATGGAAACCCGGCAGCAGGCCGTGCCACTGCCGGACGAGTGCTCCGGCCAGATCGCGCAATTCGGGACAGGCCGCGGCGGCTCGCAGCAGGTCGGACCGCGACACCGGATGCGCTTCCACCGAAACGAAGTGCAGCATGCGCGCGCGCAATGGGTCGTCGCGCCAGGCCTGCCAGCAGGCCAGGAAATTGAGGCCGAAACCGAAGCCGGTCTCCAGGATCCGCCACTGCGGCCGACCGGCCCAGGCGGACGGCAGGTCGCAGCCGGCGATGAACACATGGCGGGACTGCGCGAGCGCGCCGGTCTCGGTGTGATAGATGTCGCCGAAGCGGGGACTCTGCGGCACGCCGTCGGCGCGCCAGTCGACGGCCTCGCTCACGACAGCCGGTCCGGCTCAGGCACCGGGCGGCGGCGTGTAGCCCTGCACGGCATCGGCACCGTCGCCGAAGAAATGCTTCTCCATCTGGCGCTTCAGGTATTCACGCGCCCGCAGGTCGGCGAGATTGAGGCGGTTCTCGTTGACCAGCATCGTCTGTTGCTTGAGCCAGGCCGCCCAGGCCTCCTTGCTGACGTTCTCCCACAGCTTCTTGCCGAGTTCGCCGGGATAGGGCGGGAAATCGAGTCCCTCCGCCTGCGTGCCGAGCTTGATGCACTGGACCGTGCGTGCCATTTTGAATTGCCTTTTCGAGTGGGTTCCAAGGATGCGTACAACCCGTCCTGCGGTACGTCGCAAAGATCGCGCTGCATCCTTTAGTTGTTTTGGTAATTAGAAGCTGAGAATTTCGTCGTTCCCAGTTCCTTGCGCCGACTCGAGAATCGGCCGCTTCATCGATATGCCCCGTGCAAGAACAAAGAGCCGTACCCATGAGCCTTCGTCGCGACTTTATCAAGCTTTCTTCAGCCGCTGCCGTCGCAGGAATAGCCGGCAGCCTCGGACTCGGCGCATTGCCCGCGTTCGCGCAGCCGGCCGCGATCGGCCCGGTGACGCTGCTGAACGTGTCTTACGACCCGACGCGCGAGCTGTACGTCGAATACAACCAGGCTTTCGCCAGGTACTGGAAGGGCAAGACCGGCCAGGACGTCACCGTCAAGCAGTCGCACGGCGGTTCCGGCAAGCAGGCCCGCTCGATCATCGACGGCATCGACGCCGACGTGGCGACGCTGGCGCTCGGTGGGGATGTCGATGCGCTCGTGACCCACGGCAACCTGGTCAGGGCGGACTGGCAAAAGAGGCTGCCGCACAACTCCGCGCCCTACACGTCGGCCATCGTGTTCCTGGTCAAGAAGGGCAATCCCAAGGGCCTGAAAGACTGGGACGACCTGATCAAGCCCGGCGTGCAGGTGATCACGCCGAACCCGAAGACCTCCGGCGGCGCCCGCTGGAACTACCTTGCGGCCTGGGAGTTCGCCAGGCGCAAGTACGGCGGCGACGCCAAGGCGCAGGAATTCATCGGCAAGCTGTTCTCCAACGTGCCCGTGCTCGACACCGGCGCCCGCGGCTCGACCATCACCTTCGTCCAGCGCGGCGTCGGCGACGTGCTGCTGGCCTGGGAGAACGAAGCCTATCTGGCACTGAAGGAATTCGGCCCCGAAAAGTTCGAGATCGTCGCGCCGTCGATCAGCATCCTGGCCGAGCCGACCGTGGCCGTGGTCGACAAGGTGGTCGACCGCAAGGGCACGCGCGCCATCGCCGAGGAATACCTGAAGTACCTGTATTCGGACGAAGGCCAGGACATCGCGGGCCGCAATTTCTACCGGCCGACCAGCGACAAGGCGAAGGCCAAGTTCGACCCTCAGTTCCCGAAGATCACGCTGGTCACCATCGACGGCGCATTCGGCGGCTGGGCCAAGGCGGACAAGGCGCATTTCGCCGACGGCGGGTCCTTCGACCAGATCTACACCCGGAAATAGGCTCTCCCCCAGGCTTGCGCCCATCGTGCCTTAGCGTCTACCCCCTGCCGGGGGCAACACCGGCGACCTGGGGAGCCGGTTGCGCGGTGTTTCTGGACCCAGGTAATGCGGCAGCCGGGGCGAGTGACCTCGTTGCGTCGCGGTTTGTGCCGTTCTGCACAATGCGATGCTCGGCACATCGTCGTTGGACAGAAAGAAGAGGCGGACATGGCGGGATTTCAGGTGGACGAGGTGGTGACGGCGCTGCATCAGGCGCGGCGGGACTGGCGCGAGTCGCAGCAGCGGTCGCAGGAGGGTGGCGAGCGGGAACTGCCGTCGCGCGACGTAGTGGCGCAGGTGATCGAGTCCCTGACCGGTGCGCTGTTTCCGATGCGGTTGGGTCCGACGGACCTGCGACAAGAGAGCGAGGATTTCTACGTGGCCCGCACGCTGGATGCGGCGCTGCACCAGTTGCACGCCCAGGCGACGCTGGAACTGCGGCACGAGCGCCGCCGTTCGCTCTCGGATGCGGCCTCGATCGGCGCCGACGCGCACGAGCGCGTGCGGGCTTTCGCCGAGGCCTTGCCCGGCCTGCGCCGGCTGCTCGACACCGACGTGATGGCGGCCTTTCATGGCGACC
Source organism: Janthinobacterium lividum (assembly GCA_050954325.1). Lineage (GTDB taxonomy): Bacteria > Pseudomonadota > Gammaproteobacteria > Burkholderiales > Burkholderiaceae_C > Variovorax. Next base: position 752,892 of record JBPBPG010000002.1, read on the forward strand.
CGGCGGCGCGCAGCGTCGACGAGGTGCTGCTGTGCTATCCCGGCGTGCTGGCGATGATCCATTACCGCATGGCGCACCAGCTCTACAGGCTCGGGCTGACGCTGCTCGCGCGCATCGTGACCGAGCGCGCCCATGCGCAGACCGGTATCGACATCCACCCCGGCGCACATATCGGCGCGGCGTTTTTCATCGACCATGGGACGGGGGTCGTGATCGGCGAGACGGCGGTCATCGGCGAGCGGGTGCGGCTCTACCAGGCCGTCACGCTCGGCGCCAAGCGTTTTCCGCTCGACAGCGATGGTCATCCCGAGAAGGGTCTGCCGCGCCATCCGGTGCTGGAGGACGACGTCGTGATCTATGCCGGCGCGACGATCCTCGGACGCGTGACCATCGGTCGCGGCGCGACCATCGGCGGCAATGTCTGGGTGACGCAGGACGTGCCGGAAGGCTGCAGCGTGACGCAGGCGCTGTCGCGCGAGATCACCGACGGGGCGTCGAGGCAATAACCCGAACACAAAGGAAAAAAACATGGACCCGTTCAAGATCGCCGTCGTTGTCGGAAGCCTGCGCAAGGACTCCCTCAACCGCAAGCTCGCACTCGCGCTGGCGCACCTCGCGCCGCAGGATTTCACCTTCGAGCACATCGAGATCGGCGACCTGCCGCTCTACGACCAGGACGACGACGGCAACCAGCCGGCGTCGGTGAAGCGCATCAAGACCGAGATCGCTTCGGCACAGGGCCTGCTCTTCGTCACGCCCGAATACAACCGCTCGGTGCCGGGGGTGCTGAAGAACGCGATCGATCACGCTTCGCGGCCCTATGGCCAGAGCGTCTGGAGCGGCAAGCCCGCAGGCGTGATCGGCGTGTCGCCGGGCGCCATCGGCACCGCGCTGGCGCAGCAGCATCTGCGCAACATCCTGGCCTATCTCGACGTGCCGACGCTGGGTCAGCCCGAGGCTTTCATCCAGAACAAGGAAGGTCTGTTCGACGACGAGGGCCACGTTTCCGAGGCCAGCCGGCAGTTCCTGCAGACCTGGGTCGACAAGTACGTGACCTGGGTGAAGATCCACAACGCCTGACGGCGCCGGGAATCAGGTGGCGGCCGTTTCTTCGCCGCCGGCGACGACCAGAGCGATCTGCCCGCGCGCCGTCGCCAACGCCGCGGCCTTGGCGGCATCGCCCATCGCCAATCCTTCTGCGCGCACGATGCGCAAGTCGGTGATGCCGAAGAAGCCCAGCACGGTCTTCAGGTAGCTCTCCTGATGCTCCATCGCCTGACCACCGGCGGTGGTCGAGTAGATGCCGCCCCGCGTCGACACCAGGATCGCCGTCTTGCCGGCCGCCAGGCCGATCGGGCCCGTCTCGGTGTACTTGAAGGTGCGCCCGGGCTGCGCCAGGCGGTCGATCCAGGCCTTGAGCTGGCTCGGCACCGAGAAGTTGTAGAGCGGCGCTCCGACCACGATCACGTCGGCCGCGAGGAACTGGCTGACCAAGCGCTCGGACACGGCGTTCTCGCGCTTCTGCGCCTCGGTCGGTTCGGCCTGGACGCCGACTTTCGAACCCAGGCAATCGGCGTCGAAATGATTCGGTGCGTCTTGCGCCAGATCGAGAAGTTCCACGGTGGTGTCGGGATTCGCGCGCAACCACTCGGCCGTGACTTCGGCGGTCAAGACGCGCGACGTCGATGCAGAACCCAGCACACTCGAATCCACTTGCAGCAATTTCATGACCAGTTCACTCGTTTCGTTGTCGGTGATGACACCGGGTTGATCGTTGATCGGTTGATCGTCGACCGGCATGAGCCGAATTCTATTTTTGAGCCGAGTGTTTGATAACCACCTGCTTTCGAGTCGGTTCGTTCTGTTTTCGGGACAATAAGGCAATGCAGGATCTCAACGACATGGTCTTCTTCGCCGAAGTGGCGGAGCGCGGCGGTTTTTCTGCGGCCGGCCGGGCGTTGGGCGTGCCGAAGTCCCGGCTGTCCCGGCGGATCGCCGACCTGGAGGCGTCGCTCGGGGTCCAGCTCCTGCAGCGCAGCACGCGCCGCCTGTCGCTGACGCCGGCCGGCGAGCTGTATCTGCGGCACTGCGCCGCGATGCGCGACGCCGCGAGCGCAGCCGCGGAAGCGGTTGCGCAGGTGCAGACAGAGCCGCAAGGCACGCTGCGCCTGAGCTGCCCGGTGACGCTGGCGCAGGGTTCGGTCGGTGCGCTGCTGCCGGTCTTCATGTCGCGTTTCCCCAAGGTGCGGATCGAGATGCGGGTAGTGAACCGGCCGGTCGATCCGGTGGAGGAGGGTGTCGACGTCGCGCTTCGCGTGCGTTCGATGATCGAGGACAGTGCGACGCTCGCCGCCCGCCACCTGGGCGCCAGCCGCGGCGTATGGGTGGCCAGCGCGACGCGGATGCGCGCGCACGGGCCGATCCGCGAGCCGGAAGACCTGGTGCTGATCGACACGGTGGCGATGTCGTCCGCCGGCGAAGGTCGCGCCAGCCAGCCGCTGCTGGGACCGGACGGTCGGCTGCACCAGATGACGCATGCGCCGCGCTACGTGGCGGACGACCTGCTGGCGCTCAAGCTCGCGATCCTGCAGGGCGTCGGTGCCGGGATGCTGCCCGACTACATGTGCCGCGCCGAACTCGGGTCGGGCGAACTGGTCGAGGTGCTGCCTGGCTGGGGTCCGCCGCCGGCCATCGTCCACGCCGTCTATCCGCCGCGCCGGGCGCTGGTACCGGCGGTGCGGCAGCTGATCGAATTCCTCGCGACCGAGCTCCGTGGCGACGAACTGAGTATGCCGTGACGCGACAGCGCCTTAGCAGGAAAATCGTATATACAAACAAATGGATATTCGTTTGTTATCCGAGCCGAACTTCCGACAATCGACGTTCCTTCAGTCATTGCAACCCAAGGAACGACGACATGGCCACCCTTCGCATCGGCGACACCGCACCCAATTTCCAACAAGACTCGAGCAGCGGCCCGATCGATTTCTACCAATGGGCCGCCGATTCCTGGGTGATCCTGTTCTCGCACCCGGCAGATTTCACGCCGGTCTGCACGACCGAACTGGGCCGCACCGCGGCGCTTTCGGGCGAGTTCGCGAAGCGCGGCGTCAAGCCGATCGCCATCAGCGTCGACCCGGTCGACAAGCACCGGCAATGGATCGCCGACATCGACGCGACGCAGGACACGACCGTCGACTTTCCGATCCTGGCCGACCCGGACCGCAAGATTGCCGATCTGTACGACCTGATCCACCCGAACGCATCGACCACGGCCACCGTGCGCACCGTCTACTGGATCGACCCGCGGCACAAGATCCGCGCCACGCTGACCTACCCGGCCAGCACCGGGCGCAACTTCGACGAATTGCTGCGGGTCGTCGATTCCCTGCAGCTCACCGACAGCCACAAGGTCGCGACGCCGGCCAACTGGAATGACGGCGACGACGTGGTCATCGTGCCGAGCATCCAGGACCCCGCCGAGCTGGCCGAACGCTTCCCGAAGGGCTTCAAGGCCGTGCGGCCGTACCTGCGCATCACGCCGCAGCCCAACAAGTGACCGCGTGAGCGCGACGGTCGTCATCGTCCCGGGCTGGCGCGATTCCGGTCCCGGCCACTGGCAAAGCTTGTGGGCCGAACGCATGCAGGGCGCCGTGCGCGTGGTGCAGGACGACTGGGTGTCGCCCCGCCGCGAGTCGTGGGTGCGCGCGATCGGCCAACTGATCCTTGCGCAGGACGGTCCGGTGGTCGTTGCCGCGCACAGCCTCGGCTGCATCGCGACGGCGCATCTGTCGCCGGAGGTGGCGGCGCGAATCTCCGGTGCGCTGCTGGTGGCGCCGGCCGACCCCGAACGCCGCGCCGCGCTGCACGATTTCGCGCCAGTGCCCTGTGCGCCGTTGCCCTACGGCAGCATCGTGGTCGCGAGCGACACCGACCCGTACTGTCCGGTGCGCCTGGCCGGCGCCTACGCACGGTCGTGGCGCAGTGAATTCGTCCGCATGCAGAATGCGGGCCACGTCAATTTCGACTCGGGACACGGCGACTGGCCGCTGGGGCTGGCGTTGTTGCAGTCGCTGCTCGAAGCGTCCTCGAAAACGGCTTCTTCCTCTTCCTCTTCCTCTCCGTCTCCTTCGCAATTTCCGCATCCCCTATGACTTCCACGATCAAGACACTCGCGTTCGCGCTCGCCATCGCCTCGTCGGCCTTCATCGGCGGCAACGCGGCGGCGCAAGGCGCCACGCTGCTCAACGTCTCCTACGACGTCGCGCGCGAGTTCTACAAGGACTACGACACCGCCTTCGTCGCGCACTACAAAAAGACCACCGGGCAGGACGTGAAGGTCGACCAGTCGCATGCGGGCTCCAGCGCCCAGGCACGCGCTGTGGCCGACGGCCTGGATGCCGACGTGGTGACCATGAACACGTCGACCGACATCGAATTCCTGGCCAATGCGGGCGTGGTCGCCAAGGACTGGGCCAGGCGCTTTCCCGAGAACGCGTCGCCGACCACGTCCACGATGCTGCTGCTGGTGCGCAACGGCAATCCGAAGGGCATCAAGGACTGGGACGACCTGATCAGGCCCGATGTCAAGGTCGTGGTGGTCAACCCGAAGACCGGCGGCAACGGCCGCTATGCCTACCTCGCGGCCTGGGGCTACGTGAGGAAGAAGGGCGGCACCGACGCTCAGGCGGCGGAATTCGTCGGCAAGCTGTTCAGGAACGTGCCGATCCTGGCGCGCGGCGGGCGCGATGCGACCACGGCCTTCCTGCAGCGCGGCATCGGCGACGTGCTGATCACCTTCGAATCCGAAGTGGTGTCGATCGACCGCGAATTCGGCGCCGGCAAGGTCGACGCGGTGTATCCGTCGATCAGCATCGTGGCCGAGAACCCGGTGGCGGTGGTCGAGCGCACGGTCGCCAGAAAGGGCACCGGCGTGCTCGCCAAGGCGTACCTCGATTACCTGTATTCGGACGAGGGCCAGGAAATCGCCGCGAAACATGCGCTGCGTCCGCGCTCGCAGGCCGTTCTGAGGAAGTACGCTTCGACCTTCAAGCCGCTGCAGCTGTTCACGGTGCAGGAGCTCTTCGGCAGCCTGTCTGAAGCCCAGAAGGTGCACTTCAACGACGGCGGACAGTTCGACAAGCTCTACACCGTCGCAAGATGAGCGACGTTTCTTCTTCGGTGCTGTCGCCACCGGCAGCGCCGATTTCGTCTGCCGGTGCTTCGGGTCGTGCGGGCGGATCGCGCCGTGTGCTGCCGGGCTTCAACCTGGCGCTCGGCTACACGGTGCTGTACCTGAGCCTGATCGTGCTGATCCCGCTGTCGGCGCTGGTCTTCAAGACCTTCACGCTGACCTGGGACCAGTTCTGGGCCGCGACGACCTCGCCGCGCGTGATGGCGTCGTACCGGCTCACCTTCGGCGCCTCGTTCATCGCGGCGCTGGTCAACCTGGTGTTCGGGCTGCTGGTGGCCTGGGTGCTGGTGCGCTACAGGTTTCCGGGCAAGCGCATCGTCGACGCGCTGGTCGACCTGCCGTTCGCGCTGCCGACGGCGGTGGCCGGCATCTCGCTGACCGCGCTCCTGGCCGGCAACGGCTGGGTCGGGCAGTTTCTGGAGCCGCACGGCATCAAGCTGGCCTTCACGCCCGCGGGGATCGTGATCGCGCTGATCTTCATCGGGCTGCCATTCGTGGTGCGCACGGTGCAGCCGGTGCTCGAAGACACCGAGAAAGAGCTCGAGGAGGCGGCGACTTCGCTCGGCGCGACGCGCCTGCAGACGTTCGCCAAGGTGATCCTGCCATCGATCATGCCGGCCCTGCTGACCGGTTTCGCGATGGCTTTCGCGCGCGCCATCGGCGAATACGGCTCGGTGATCTTCATCGCCGGCAACATGCCGATGATCTCGGAGATCACGCCGCTGATCATCATCGGAAAGCTGGAGCAGTACGACTACGCGGGCGCCACGGCGGTCGCGCTGGTGATGCTGGTGCTTTCGTTCCTGCTGCTGCTGGTGATCAATGGTCTCCAGGGCTGGAAACGCCGGCGTTCGGGAGGCGCGTGAGATGAGTGGCAACAACGCACGCACGGTGCGTCGCGCCAAGGCGGGCACGACCGAGGCGCCGTGGGTCCGCCGCACGCTGATCGGCATCGCGCTGATCTTCATGCTCCTGTTCTTGGTGCTGCCGCTGGCGGCGGTCGCTGCGGAGGCGCTCCGCAAGGGCTTGGGCGCCTACCTCGAAGCGCTTCGGGAGCCCGACGCCTGGAGCGCGATCCGCCTGACGCTGATCACCGCCGCCATCGCGGTGCCCCTGAACCTGGTGTTCGGCATGGCAGCGGCCTGGGCGATCGCCAAGTTCGAGTTCCGCGGCAAGGCCTTCCTGACGACGCTGGTCGACCTGCCGTTCGCGGTGTCGCCGGTGGTGGCGGGCCTGATCTACGTGCTGGTGTTCGGCGCGCAGGGCTGGTTCGGCCCGTGGCTGGCCGCGCACGACATCAAGATCATCTTCGCGGTGCCCGGCATCGTGCTGGCGACGGTGTTCGTGACTTTCCCGTTCATCGCGCGCGAACTGATCCCGCTGATGCAGTCGCAGGGCACCGACGAGGAGCAGGCCGCGATCGTGCTGGGCGCGACCGGCTGGCAGACCTTCCGGCGCGTGACGCTGCCCAACATCAAGTGGGGCCTGCTCTACGGCGTGATCCTGTGCAACGCGCGGGCGATGGGCGAGTTCGGCGCGGTGTCGGTGGTCTCGGGGCACATCCGCGGCCAGACCAATACCATGCCGCTGCACGTCGAGGTGCTCTACAACGAGTACCAGTCGGTGGCGGCGTTCGCCGTGGCGTCGCTGCTGGCGATCCTGGCGCTGGTGACGCTGCTGATTAAGACGGTCATCGAATGGCGCCACGAGCGAGAGATGAAGCTGATCGCCGACCTGCCGCCGGAACGCCCCCCGGCCACGGCCTGAGTGATAAGAGAGCGAGAAGAACCATGAGCATCGAAATCCGCAGCATCAGCAAGCAGTTCGGCGACTTCCGGGCGCTGAACGACGTCAACCTCGACATCGCCTCGGGCGAACTGGTGGCGCTGCTCGGCCCGTCGGGCTGCGGCAAGACCACGCTGCTGCGCATCATCGCGGGGCTGGAGACGGCCGACGCGGGCAGCATCCTGTTCTCCGGCGAAGACACCACCGACGTGCATGTGCGCGAGCGTCAGGTCGGCTTCGTGTTCCAGCACTACGCGCTGTTCCGCCACATGACGGTGTTCGAGAACGTCGCCTTCGGCCTGCGCGTGAAGCCGCGCGGCCAGCGGCCGAGCAATGCGCAGATCAAGGCCAAGGTCACCGACCTGCTCAAGCTGGTGCAGCTCGACTGGCTGGCCGACCGCTATCCGTCGCAGCTCTCGGGCGGCCAGCGCCAGCGCATCGCGCTCGCCCGCGCGCTGGCGGTGGAGCCGAAGGTGCTGCTGCTCGACGAGCCTTTCGGCGCGCTGGACGCCAAGGTGCGCAAGGAACTGCGCCGCTGGCTGCGCCGCCTGCACGACGAACTGCACGTCACTTCGATCTTCGTCACGCACGACCAGGAAGAGGCGCTCGAAGTGGCCGACCGCGTGGTGGTGATCAACAAGGGTCGCATCGAGCAGGTCGGCTCGCCGCAGGAGGTCTGGGACCATCCGGCGAGCCCGTTCGTCTACGGCTTCCTGGGCGACGTGAACCTGTTCCACGGACGTGCCACCGACGGCGAAGTGCAGCTCGACGGCATGCGGCTCGCGTCGCCCGAGCACGTCGGCGCGCAGGATGCCAAGGCACTGGCCTATGTGCGACCGCACGACCTGGAGGTGACGCGCTACACGCCCGGCGCGAGTGGCGCACGCGGCACGGCCGACTCGCGCGGCATCGTCGCCACGCTGGCCCGTTCCATCGTCGTCGGCCCGACCGCGCGGCTGGAACTCCAGCCGGTCGAATCGAATACCGATAATCCGGCATCCGGAACCATCATCGAAGCGCAACTCCCTGCGCAACAGTTCCGGGACCTGGGCCTGAAGGACGGCGACACCGTGATCGCCACGCCGCGCAGGGCCAAGGTGTTCGTCGAAGATTGGGTTTCGCCTTGATTCAATGGTACTTCCGCTCGCCGCGCCGGGCTTTCGCGCTGATCTGCGCCGCCTGCATCGCCATGCTCGCCTTCGGCGCGTACCTTCAGCATGTGGTCGGCCTGGAGCCGTGCCCGATGTGCATCGTGCAGCGCTACGCGCTCGTGCTGGCGGCGTTGTTCACCGGCCTGGCGGCTATGGTGCGAGGCCGGACCGGGCAGCGCGTCGCCGGCTCGCTCGCGCTGCTGTTCTCCATCGGTGGTGCGTTCACCGCCGCCAAGCAGAGCCTGCTGCAGTGGTATCCGCCCGAGGTCGTGACCTGCGGGCGCGACATCTACGGAATGATCGAGACCTTTCCGCTGCAGCGCGCGCTGCCGATGATCTTTCGCGGCAGCGGCGACTGCAGCAAGGTCGACTGGACGCTGTTCGGCCTGTCGATCGCGAACTGGTCGTTCATCGCGTTCGCCGTGCTCGGGGTGCTGCTGTTCCTGCTGATCGTCCGGCGGACGCCGATCTCGGTCGCACCCGTCGGATTTCGCCGGGTCGCCTGAGCCGGGGTCAGCCTTTGCCGGCGATGCCGGCGAAGGTCGGGACGAGCGCGCCGACGGCAGCCAACGTCGCCTGACGCTGCTCTACGCTCGTCGTCGTCGAGCCCGTGAGAAAGGCCGCCACCAGCAGCGGCGCCGCGCCCACGCCCGGCGGCCAGACGATCGCGATATCGTTACCCGTCCCGTTCGCGCCCGCACCCGTCTTGTCGCCGACACGCCAGCCGCTCGGCAGTCCGGCGCGGAGCTGCCGGCCACCGGTCGTGTTGGCGACCAGCCAGGCCTGCAGCTGATTGCGCGAGCTCGTCTCGAGCGTCCTGTCGACCAGCAGCTTCTTCATCAGGCCGACCATCGCCGAGGGCGTGGTTGTGTCGCGATCGTCGCCGGGCGTCGCATCGTTGAGCGTCGGCTCGTTGCGGTCGAGTCGCGTGAAGCGGTCGCCGAGCGCGCGCGCGAATCCGGTGAGTCCGGCCGGGCCGCCGAAGCTGGCGAGCATCAGGTTGGCCGCGGTGTTGTCGCTGACGGTGACGGCGGCCTCGCACAGCTGCGCCATGGCCATCGTCGTGCCGGCGCTCGGGCCGGTCACGGGCGAGTACGGCACGAGTTCGGCCTTCGGCGGAACGGGCACCGCGCGCATGAGTTCTTCGAGCCCGTCGTCCGCACGCTGGAGCATGAAGGCGGCGGCCAGGAACTTGAAGGTGCTGCACATCGGAAAGCGTTCGTCGGCGCGGTAGTCCCGGCTGCGACCGGTGCCGGTGTCGAGCATGAAGACGCCCAGGCGTCCGCCGCTCGCCGCTTCGAGGCGCTGCAAGGCATCGTCCTTGCCTGCAGACCGGGCCGTGGCACCGAACGCCGCGGCGGCCAGCGATCCGCCCACGCCCAGGGAGAACCGTCTCCTTCGCACCGGCTGTCGATCAGAGCGGCAGCGTGTCGAACGCGGCGTAGGTGGTGGCGAGCCAGGTCTTGACGCGCTGGCGTTCGAGCAGGCCGAGCGCGTGCGCGCCTTCGCGGTCGTTCACGGCTTTCCAGAAGCTGCTGTTGTGCGCGTCGATCTTGCGCATGCTGGCCTCGTGCAGGCGCGGCAGCGCGATCACGCGGGCCGCGGCGTCGGTCGCCTTGGTCATCGACGGCGAGCCGAGAAGGAGGCCGAAATCGGTGCCGCGGCCGTAGTTCTGCACCACGATGTAGTTGGGGCGGCGGCCGAAGGTGTCGATCAGCGTGCCGAGCAGGTCGCTCGAATCCTTGCCGTCGTCCATCACATGCCAGAAATCGACCGCCACACCCAGTTCGGCGAAGACGTCGAGCAGATCGGATTCCTTGATCCAGCGGGCCAGCGGCGCCAGCGTCTGCGCGGCGAGGTCGACGATCACGCTTTGCTGCGGATTACTCTCGAAGCCGTTGACGATGGTGTCGAGCCCTTCGAAGCTGTCGACCACCACCGGCGAGGCGAAGCCTTCGTAGAAGCGCGTGAACGAACTGTGCGAACGGTCGGTGTCGAAACCGGTGAACGGCCGGCCGCGATCGATGAAGTACTGCGCCAGCACGCGCGCGGTGACCGACTTGCCGACACCGCCTTTTTCGCCGCCGATGAAATTGATGGAGCTCATGTGGTTTTCGATTGAGAGATGGGAGAGATGAAGGAACCGGATCGGGTTCGAGAAAAATTCCACGGATTCAGCCGCGCATTTTAGGTGCCACGCCGTGCGAGCCCTTGCATCCAGCGGGTGCGTTTCGAGCCGCTCGCGCATGCGCTGCTTCCAGGCCGCACGTACCGCACGCCGGTATCGGCGATGGTGCGTCGCATCAGCGGCTCGTTCAGGCCGGTGCCATGGCAGAAGGCGCGCACGGAGATCGGCGTGAAGAACGGCGGGCGCGGTGCGCGTTTCGGGCTGGCGGCGTCTTGCGGATGCGGCGGCGCCGGTACCAGGGGCAGTGCATGACCGTCGGCGCCCTGCATCGCGTCGAAGGCCACGATGTCGTAGACCGGCGCGAGGCGCGGCGCGATCCCGTCCGCGTACGGCACGCCGAAGTTCTTCAGGTGCGCGCAGGGGTTGCCGAGCAGATCGTTCACCATCGGGCGCCGGACGAGTTCCATCAGCGCCGGTTCACCGAGCGACGGAAAGCCCGCATCGCCAGCGCCAGCGCCAGCGCCGGCGCCGGCGCCGTCGCGGTCGAAGCGCGTCACGCCCAGGAAGCCGGGCTCGTCCGGCAGCGCATGGCTGTGCTCGGCGTCGATGGCCGACAGCGGTGCGAGCCGGGCCTCGCAGGCGTCGATACCCGCTGCCCGCGCCAGGTCGAGCGACGGCGTCTCCGGCTGCTGCATGTGCGGCCGGCCGCCTGGCAATCAAATCACGCGGGTGCTCGCGCCGGCGCGCGGGCGCGCCACGCAACGCCCGCCCTGGAGGCGAAGACCGAGCTTGGGTTGCACGCCCGAGACGGAAATGCCTCGCGGCATCGGCAGCGCGACGCGGCAGCGCGACGACGGTCATTTCGAGCGCGTCCTGGTCCTGCGTGACCAGGCGCCGCAGCGTCGCGCGGTTCGACCGCCGCCGGCCGTGCGCTGCCGGCACCGGACAGGTCGCCGCCGCCGGCAGCCAGCAGCCAGCAGCTCCAAATGGTCGTCCTTACGGCAGCCGCGCAGCCGCGCAGCTGCGCGATGTGTGTTCGCAGGATGCCTTCGGGCAGCGACTTCAGGGCCTCGCAAGCTGCAGGAACGGGCCCAGGCTTCCCAGCACCCAGCCCTGCGTGAAGTCCAGCGCCGCACGCCGGTACTTCTCGTCGGCCTGCGCGGCCATCAGGTCGAGCCGTGCGACCACCTTCGACAGCTCCCGGTCCACCACCAGGTTGCGGCCACGCTCGCCGATCTCGGTCGCGAGCAGCAGCGGCTGGCCGTCCGGCGCGGTCTTCGAGCCGATCAGCCAAAGCGAGATCTCGACGTTGCGCGCCGCGCGGTAGCTGTTCTCGGCGTTGACGCCGTCGATCATGGTCTGCGACCAGGTGTCGCCGTTGGCCTGCCGGAGCAACGACGCCCAGCCGACGACCAGCGCCGCGACGCGGTCACCGGTGTAAGGATGCGGTGCGGTCTCGAAAGCCAGCCGGATCGCGTCGATGCCGGTCGCGCCGTTGAGCGCCTGCAGGACGACCGGCACGGGTGCGGGCGGGGTCGCTGCAACTGCTGCGACCGGCGGCGCGTCCGTGGCCGGATCGACGGGAGCGCGCGAAGTCCGCGATACGGGGATTGGCATCTGCATCACGCCGTCCCAGGTGCGCGCGACCGCATCGTCCTCGCTGCTCGCCCACTTGCGCCATTCGCGCGGATTGCGGCGGTAGAGCGACAGCTGCACGCGCCGGATCGACTGCAGGTTGTCGCGCAGTGCGAGGTTGGCGATGCGATTGGCGCTCGACTGCAGCCACTCGTGGGTGTCGTACGGCTCGGCGCGTTGGGTGGAGGGTGCGACGCAGCCCTGGAGCAACAGACCCACGGCAAGCGCGACGCCGACGCGTGCGCAACGGGCGATCGAGGAGAAATGCGGCGCAGCCGAAGCATCGAACGAGAAATCACGCATGGCACGCACGTTATCATCGCGATCTGGGGCGGCAAGCGCCCAATTGCATATTTTTCCTTACGAATCAACAGCTTGGCATCTTCGCCGAGCCAGCTCCACCGTCCGTGCGTCTCAACTCCATCAAGCTCTCCGGCTTCAAATCGTTCGCCGAACCCACCAATTTTCTGCTGCCTGGCCAACTGGTCGGCGTGGTCGGACCGAACGGTTGCGGCAAGTCGAACATCATGGACGCGGTGCGCTGGGTGCTGGGCGAATCGCGCGCTTCGGAACTGCGCGGCGAATCGATGCAGGACGTGATCTTCAACGGCACCACGTCGCGCAAGCAGGCCAGCCGGTCGAGCGTCGAGCTGGTGTTCGACAACGCCGACCACCGGGCGGGTGGGCAATGGTCGCTCTTTGCCGAGATCGCGGTGCGCCGGGTGCTCACGCGCGACGGCACCAGCAGCTACTTCATCAACAACCAGCCGGTGCGCCGCCGCGACGTGCAGGACGTGTTCCTGGGTACCGGTCTCGGCCCGCGCGCCTACGCGATCATCGGCCAGGGCACGATCAGCCGGATCATCGAGTCGAAGCCCGAAGAGCTGCGGCTGTTCCTGGAGGAAGCCGCCGGCGTATCCAAGTACAAGGAGCGCCGCCGCGAGACCGAGAACCGCCTGGGCGACACCCGCGAGAACCTGACCCGCGTCGAAGACATCCTGCGCGAGCTCGATGCGAACCTCCAACGGCTGGAAAAGCAGGCCGAGGTCGCGCAGCGTTACAACATGCTGACCGGCGCCGCCACGCGCAAGCAGCATCAGCTGTGGTTCCTGCGCCGGACCGAGAGCGAAGCCGACCAGGCACGCATCGCGGCCGACGCCGGCAAGGCGCTGAACGACCTCGAATCACGCACCGCCGACCTGCGCCGCATCGAGTCCGAACTCGAAACCGTGCGCCAGGCGCACTACGACGCCGGCGATCTGGTGAACCAGGCGCAGGGCAAGCTCTACGAAGCCAGCGGCGAGGTCGGCCGGCTCGAGGGCGAGATCCGTTTCGTCGTCGAAGGGCGGCAGCGCGTCGAACAGCGGCTGGTGCAGTTGCGCGAGCAGCTCGGCCAATGGCGCACGCGGCGCGAGGACGCCGAGGTCGAACTCGAAGCGCTGGCCGGGCAGGGTGTCGATGCCGAGGAGCAGGCCGAACTGTTGGCCGCGCAGCTCGAGGAACACGATGCGCGCCTGCCCGAGCTCGAAGACGCCCGGCAGCGCGCGCAGAACGAGGCCAACGCCCAGCGCGCGACGGTCGTGCAGGTGCAGCAGCAGATCCAGGTGCTGGCTGCCGACCAGCGCAACATCGAGGAACAGAGTCGCCAGCTCACGCTGCGCGGCGAACGCCTGCGCAGCGACAGGCAGGCGCTCGCCGCGCCCGACGAGGAGAAACTGCAGGAGATGCAGGCGCAGTTCGCTGCCGCGCGAGAGGCCGCGGCCGAGGCGGATGCGCGGCTGCAAGAACTGCAGGAAACCGTGCCGAAGCGCGACGACGAGCGCCGCGCGCGCCAGCAGTCCGTCAACGTCGAAGGTGCGCGACAGGCGGAGTTCTCGGCGCGGCTGGAGGCGTTGCGGACGTTGCAGGAAAAGGTCGGGACCGACGGCAAACTCGCGCCGTGGCTCGCGAAGCACGGCCTCGACGGGCTGCGGGGGCTGTGGAGCCGCATCCATATCGCGCCGGGCTGGGAGAACGCGCTGGAGTCGGCCTTGCGCGAGCGGCTCGGTGCGCTGGAGGTGTCGCGGCTCGACATGGTCGGCGCCTTCGCTGCCGCGGCGCCGCCCGTCAAGCTCGCCTTCTACAGCCCGCCGCAAGCGACGGCGGCTGCGGAATCGGGCGCGACAGGCTCGCCGCAGCTGTCCGATCTGCTTCGCGTCACCGATGCCGGCCTGCAGTCGCTGCTTGTCGGATGGCTGCACGGCTGCCGCACGGCGGACAGCTTCGACGAAGCGCTCGCGCAGCGCGCGCAGCTCCGACCCGGCGAGGCGATCTACCTGCAGAGCGGTCACGCGGTCGGCCCGCACAGCGTGAGCTTCTACGCACCCGATTCCGAACAGGCCGGCTTGCTGGCGCGGCAGCAGGAAATCGAGAGCCTGGAGCACAAATCGCGCGCGCAGACGCTCGTCAGCGACGACGCACGTTCCGCGCTGGTCCGCGCCGAAGCCGGCTATGCGGACGCGGCGCAACGCCTGGTCGCGGTACGCCGCGAGGCCGTCGAAACCCAGTCCGGCGCACATGCGCTGCAGGTCGAGACGCTGCGCCTGACCCAGCTGGCCGAACAGACGCGCGCCCGCGGCGAACAGCTCGCCGCCGACCTCGGCGAGGTCGATGCGCAACTCGAAGACCTGCAGGAGCGCCGCATCGCCGCCGAGGAGCGTTTCGGGGAACTCGACCAGCAGCTGGCGGACACGCAGGAGCGCCATGCGCAGCTCGACGAACGCGTGATCGAAGCCGGCCGTGCGCTGAATGCGAGCCGCGAACAGCATCGCGGGCTCGAACGCCAGGCCCAGGAAGCGACTTTCGCACGGCGCACTCTCGAGGCGCGACGCGGCGAGCTCGGTCGTGCGATCGACACCGCGGCGCAGCAGGCCATATCGCTCGCCGAAGAGCTGGAGCGCGCGCAGGCCGAACTCGGCCTGCTGTCGGACGCCGCTGCGCAGGCCGGACTGCAGGATGCGCTGGCGCTCAAGCTGGAGCGGGAAACCGCCCTCGGCCAGGCCCGCAGCGACTACGACGGCCTCACGCTGCAGCTGCGTGCGAGCGACGAGCGGCGCCTGCAGCTCGAGCGCGAACTCGATCCGCTGCGCCAGCGCATGACCGAATTCCAGCTCAAGGAACAGGCGGCGCGTCTCGGTGTGGAGCAGTACGCCACGCTGCTGGACGATGCCCAGGCCGATCTGGAAGCGGTCGCGCTGTCGATCGAGACCGACAAGGTGCGCCTCGCCGGCCTGCAGGCCGAGATTGACCGGCTCCATCGCGAGGTGGTCGCGCTGGGGGCGGTCAACCTCGCCGCGCTCGACGAACTCACGCAGGCCAGCGAGCGCAAGACCTTCCTGGACGCACAGTCCGCCGACCTGAACGAGGCCATCGGCACGCTGGAAGACGCGATCCGCAAGATCGACATCGAGACGCGCACCTTGCTCGGCGGCACGTTCGACATCGTGAACGGGCATTTCAGCCGGATGTTCCCGGAGCTGTTCGGCGGTGGCAATGCGAGGCTGGTGATGACCGGCGACGAGATCCTGGACGCCGGCGTGCAGGTGCTGGCCCAGCCGCCCGGCAAGAAGAACCAGACCATCCATCTGCTCTCGGGCGGTGAAAAGGCGCTGACCGCCATCGCGCTGGTTTTCGCGATCTTCCAGCTGAACCCGGCGCCTTTCTGCCTGCTGGACGAGGTCGATGCCCCGCTGGACGATGCAAACACCGAGCGCTATGCCAAACTGGTTAGAGCCATGAGCAAGAGTACGCAATTCCTATTCATCAGCCACAACAAGATCGCCATGGAAATGGCCGAGCAACTGATCGGCGTGACGATGCAGGAGCAGGGCGTCTCGCGCATCGTGGCCGTGGACATGGAATCCGCCGTGTCGATGGTCGATCCCGCATGACGATGGCCCTTTTGCACGTCCGCCACTTTCCGACAGCGAGTTTCCTTCCATGAGCAGTCTCACCGTCGCCCTCGCCATCCTCGGGGGCCTCGTGCTCGCCGGCCTGATCGCCTACAACACCTGGGCCTCGCGCCGCAATCTGCCGCGCCAGCCCGACTTGTCCGAAGGCGCTTCGCCGACCTCTTTCGGCACCAGCGCGTTCGGCGAGCTCAGCCGCGGCGCGAAGGCCGGCGACGGGCCGGTGCTGCACGTCGAGCCGCATCCCACGCCCGGCAACGAGCGCCACGAACCGTTGTTCGACCCCGACCTGCCGGCGCCCAGCGCCATGCCGATCGCGATGACGGCCGAGCGCCGTGGCGGGCTCGATCCGCTGATCGATGTCATCGCGCCGGTGTCGCTCGACGGCCTGGTGTCGGGCGACGCGGCGCTCGCCGCCATGCCGCCGACGCGCCGCGCCGGCAGCAAGCCGGTTGCGGTCGAGGGGCTGAACGAGCACAACGGCGAGTGGGAGACGCCGGTGGCCGGCCAGCGCTACGGCGCGTTCCAGGTCGGCGTGCAACTGGCCAATCGGACCGGCGCGCTCAACGAGATCGAGTATTCCGAATACGTGGTCAAGGCGCAGGCGTTCGCCGACGCGATCAACGGCAGTCCGGAATTTCCGGAAATGCTCGACGAAGTGGCGCGTGCCCGTGAACTCGACCAGTTCGCCAGCGCGCACGATGCGCAGCTGGGCTTCGTGCTGCGCGCGCGCCACGCGGCCTGGAGTCCCGGCTACGTGCAGCAGAACGCCGTCCGGCTCGGTTTCGTCTTCGGGATGATTCCGGGGCGCATGGTGCTGCCGGCCGGCGAGGCGGGCATGCCGCCGATCATCGGCCTGTCGTTCGACACCCAGGCCGCGCTGGCCGACGACCCGGCGCAATCGGCGATCCGCGAACTCACGCTCAGCCTGGACGTGCCGCAGGTCGACCGCGCCGAACGGCCTTTCGGCCGCATGCGCGAGTCCGCTGCGGCACTCGCGCTCGAAATGGATGGCGTCATCACCGACGGAGACGGCCAGATGCTGCGCGAGGAGACGATGGACATCATCGGCGCCGACCTGGAGCAGCTCTACGACATGCTCGAATCGCGCGACCTGGCCGCCGGGTCGCTGCTGGCGCGAAGGCTCTTCAGCTGAAGTTCACCGTCTTCACCGCTCTCACCGTTACGGCTTTCCCATGTTAGACGCCTCCGCCGCCGCTCTAGAAATCGCGGCCCTTACCGAGCAATTGCGCCACAACGCGTATCTGTATTACGTGCTCGACGAACCGGCGCTGCCCGACGCCGAGTACGACCGCCTGTTCCAGCGTCTGCAGGCGCTCGAGGAACTGCATCCCGATCTGCGCACGCCCGATTCGCCGACCCAGCGCGTGGGCGGCAAGGCGCTCGAAGGTTTCGCCAAGGTGCGCCACAAGGTGCCGATGCTGTCGATCCGCACCGAGACCGACATCAGCGCCGCCGGAGCCGTCGCCTTCGACGCGCGCGTGCGCCGCGAACTCGGGCTGGCTGCGGAGGCGCCGCCGGTGGTCTATGTCTGCGAACTCAAGTTCGACGGCCTGGCGATGAACCTGCGTTACGAGAGCGGCCGTCTGGTGCAGGCGGCCACCCGCGGCGACGGCGAGATCGGCGAGGACGTCACGGCCGGCATCCGCACCGTGCGCCAGATTCCGCTGGTGCTGCGTGGCGCCCCGCCGGTGGTGGAAGTGCGCGGCGAGGTCTACATGCGGCGCGACGAGTTCGAGAAGCTCAACGAGCGCCAGCGCGAGAAGATCGCCAAGGGCCAGAAGAACGAGAAGCTGTTCGTCAATCCGCGTAACGCCGCGGCAGGTGCGGTGCGACAGCTCGACGCGGCGATCACCAACGACCGCAAGCTCAGTTTCTTCGCCTACGGGCTCGGCGAGATCACGCCGCCGGAGCGGGGCGGGCCGGACTGCCCCACGCAGTACGACCTGCTGATGCAGTTCCGCGAATGGCGCTTCGCGGTGGCGACGCAGACGCAGCGTGCGAGCGGTGCCGGGGAACTGGTCGCCTTCCACGAAAAGATCCGGCTGGCGCGCGATGCGCTGCCCTACGACATCGACGGGGTGGTCTACAAGGTCGACGGCGTCGAACAACAGCGCCAGCTCGGCTTCGTTTCGCGCGAGCCGCGCTGGGCGGTGGCGCACAAGTACCCGGCGCAGGAACAGTTGACCGAGGTGCTGGCGATCGAGGTGCAGGTCGGGCGCACCGGCAAGCTGACGCCGGTGGCCAAGCTGGCGCCGGTGTTCGTGGGCGGCGTGACCGTGACCAACGCGACGCTGCACAACGAGGACGAGGCGCGCCGCAAGGACGTGCGCGTGGGCGACACCGTGATCGTGCGCCGCGCGGGCGACGTGATCCCGGAAGTCGTCGGCGTGACGCCGGACAGCGTCGCCCGCCCGCCCGACCGGCGCGGCGCCGTCTTCACGATGCCGCGCAAGTGCCCGGTTTGCGGCTCGGACGCGCTCCGTGAGGAGGACGAGGTCGACTACCGCTGCACCGGCGGGTTGTTCTGCGCCGCGCAGCGCAAGGAGGCGATCCTGCATTTCGCCGCCCGGCGCGCGCTCGACATCGAGGGGCTGGGCGACAAGCTGGTCGAGCAGCTGGTCGACGCCGGCCTGATCCGGACGCTGCCCGATCTCTACAAGCTCGGTCTGGTGACGCTGTCCGGACTGGCGCGCATGGCCGACCGCTCGGCCTCGAACCTGGTCGGCGCGCTGGAAGCTTCAAAGAAGACGACGCTGCCGCGCTTCCTGTTCGGGCTCGGCATCCGCCATGTCGGGGAAAGCACGGCCAAGGAAATGGCGAAACATTTCGGCAGGCTGGACGCGATCATGGACGCCAGCGAAGAGGCCCTGCTGGAGGTCAACGACGTCGGGCCGGTCGTCGCGACCAGCGTGCGGACGTTTTTCGATCAGCCGCACAACCGCGAGGTGGTCGAGCAATTGCGGGTCTGCGGCCTCGTCTGGGCCGAGTTCGAGCCGACCGCACGTCCCGCGAAGCCACTGGCGGGCAAGACCTTCGTGATCACCGGCACGCTTCCTACGCTGTCCCGCGAGGATGCGAAGGAAAAGCTGGAGGCTGCCGGTGCGAAAGTCGCCGGCTCCGTCAGCAAGAAGACGGACTACGTCGTCGCCGGCACCGAAGCCGGCAGCAAGCTCGAAAAAGCGATCTTGCTGGGCGTGAAAGTGATCGATGAAGGGGGCATGCTCGAAATCCTGGAAAACGGGTTCGACAGCCCCTGATACGGCCAACGCCTCCCGTCACCGGGGCGTCGAACAAGGAACGTTCATGAAAAACACTTTTCTTTACCGCTTTTCGCATGTCGGCGCCCGTCGCATCGCCGTGGCAGTCCTGGGAGCCTGCGGCGCCGTCTTGTTGAGCGGTTGCGTTGCGGTGCCGGCAGGCGGGTATTCGGACCCTTACTACTACGGCTCGCCCGCGGCCGTGGCAGCGCCGTCCGTCTACTACCAGGAGAGCTACTACGGTGGTGGCGGTGGCTACTACGGCGGCCGTCCTTATTACGGTGGCCCGGCGTACGGCGGGGTGGTCTACGAAAGCCGTCAGAACGGCTATCGCGGTCGCGGCTACGACGGCCGTTACGACCGGGACGATCGTGATGGGCGTGATGGGCGTGGGCGTCCGCCAGGCCAGAACGTGCGCCCGGGTCGTCCGGGGCCGGCGGTCGGTAATCCGGCTCGCCAGCCGCAGTTCGGCGGCGGCGGTCGTCCCTCGAATCCAGGAGCCGGCGGTGCCTCGATTCCGGGCAGTCGCACTTCCAACCCGAACGCGAACACGTCGGTCTTGCCGGGCAACAACTGAGGCGGCTTCATGGCGCAGCACGAAATCCTGAAGATGGGGGACCCGCGGCTGTTGCGCGTTGCGCAACCGGTCACGCGGTTCGACACGGACGAGCTACACCTGCTGGTCGCCGACATGTTCGACACGATGCGCGCAGTCAACGGTGCCGGACTCGCCGCGCCGCAGATCGGCGTCGATCTTCAACTCGTGATCTTCGGCACGGATGCACCGAACCTGCGATACCCGGACGCGCCGGTCGTGCCGCGCACCGTCCTCCTCAATCCTGTCGTCGCTGCACTCGGCGACGACCAGGAAGAAGGCTGGGAGGGTTGCCTTTCAGTGCCCGGACTGCGCGGTGTCGTGCCGCGCGCGGCACGGGTTCGATATACCGGCTTCGATCTCCACGGTGACCCGATCGACAGGATCGCGGACGGCTTCCACGCCCGTGTGGTGCAGCACGAGGTCGACCATCTTTTGGGCGTGCTGTATCCGATGCGCGTTCGCGATTTCTCGCGCTTCGGATTCACGGATGTCCTGTTTCCGGGGCTGGACGCCGCGGACGACTGACAGTCCGTCGGCCGGGTCGATCGCGACCTCGGTTGTGTCAGTTGTACTTGCCGGCGACACCGCCGATGCTGAAACGGCCGGCGCCCAGGAACGCGATTGCCATGGCGGCGAACAGGAACATGCCCTGCAGCTCGAGCGCCCATCCACCGGTCTTGCCGAGCGTTGCGAGCTGCGACATGTGAGCGAGTGAAAACGCGAACAGCATGTTGATCGCGACGACGATCGCAGCGGGGCGCGTGAAGATGCCGACGATCAAGAGCACGGGTGCGACGATCTCGCCGATGTAGACGAGGTAGGCGATGCCCGTCGGCAGTCCGTGCGATGCGAGCATGCCCGCGATGCCGCCGACGCCCGACCCAAGTTTCGAGATGCCGTGCAGCAGGATCAGGATGCCCACTGCCAGGCGAACAATCAATTTACCGGCGTCGTCGTTACGGGTCATGGGAAGGTCCTTTCAATGGAAACGAAGTTGCGAGATGCGCAGGAATTGTGCGTCAGCTATTCGACACTTCCAATACACAGAGGCGTCGACATTGCGTGCTGTCGAGGACGCCTCGACTCCCTTCGAGATCGCCCTCCCGGACCTGCTCAGGAAGCCAGCGCCTCGAACAATTCCGTCTCGATCGCCAACTGCGCGCGCTGTCCTTGCAGCTCCGGTCCGCTGATCAGGAAGGTGTCTTCCACACGCTCTCCGAGCGTCGTCACCTTGGCGAACTGCATGTGCAGCCGGTGCCGCGCCAGCACCCGCGCGACCGAATACAGCAACCCCGGCCGGTCGCTCGCCGATATGTTGAGCAGCCAGCGCTGTGCCTTGTCGTCCGGCGTGAGGTTGATACGCGGCTGGATCGGGAAGCTGCGCACGCGCCGCGACACGCGGCCCTTGCTCGGCGAAGGCAGCGGACCGGCGGCGGCCAGTGTGCCCGCGAGGCCGGTCTCCACCATGCTGATCAGGTCGCGGTAATGCTCCGGAATGAACGCCATCACGATCTGGAAGGTATCGAGCGCATAGCCGGTGCTGGTGGTGTGCACCTTGGCGTCCAGGATGCTGAAGGACGACTGGTCGAAATACCCGCAGATGCGCGCGAAGAGGTCCTGCTGGTCGGGCGTGTAGACGACCACCTGAAGGCCTTCGCCGACCGGCGACAGTCGTGCGCGCACGATCGGCGGCATCTTGAGATCGAGCGGCACGCCTTTGAGGCGCACATGGCGTGACAGCTGCTTCGTGTGCCAGGCGATCTCCGAGGCGTCGTGGCGCATGAAATAGCCGACGTCCAGCGTCTCCCACAACGACTTGTGCGACTCGAAGGGCATCGCGTGCAGCGCGAGTTCGATCAATGCCTCGCGCTTTCGTGCCTCGACTTCGGCATCCGGATCGGGCATGTGTCCGCCGAGCGAGCGCGAAGTGGCGCGGTACAGGTCTTCCAGCAGCTTGCCTTTCCACGCATTCCACACCCGCGGCGAAGTGCCGCGGATGTCGGCGATCGTCAGCAGGTAGAGGGCCGTCAGATAGCGCTCGCTGCCGACGCGCTTCGCGAAAGCGCCGATGACCTCCGGGTCGCTCAGGTCCTGTTTCTGCGCGACGGTGCTCATCGTCAGATGCTCGGTCACCAGGAATTCGATCAGCTTCGAATCCTCGCGCGGTATCTCGTGCTGGCGGCAGAAGCGCTGCACGTCGCGCGCGCCGAGCGTCGAATGGTCGCCGCCCCGGCCCTTGGCGATATCGTGGAACAGCGCCGCGACATACATGATCCACGGCTTGTCCCAACCCGCGGCGAGCTGCGAGCAGAACGGATATTCGTGCGCATGCTCGGCGATGAAGAAACGCCGCACGTTGCGCAGCACCATCAAAATGTGCTGGTCGACCGTATAGACGTGGAACAGGTCGTGCTGCATCTGCCCGACGATGCCGCGAAACGGTCGCAAATAGCGGCCGAGCACCGAGGTCTGGTTCATCAGGCGGAAGGCGTGCGTGATGCCGCGTGGCTCCAGCAGCATGCGCATGAACGTGATGTGGTTCACCCGGTCGTTGCGGAACCGGCTGTCCATCACCGGGCGTGCGTTGTAGAGCGCACGCAGCGTGCGCGCCGACAGGCCCTTCACGCCGATCGTCTTCTGGTAGAGCAGGAAGGTCTCGAGAATCGCGTGCGGATCCGTGAGGTAGAGGTCGTCGTGCGCGACCTCGATCATTCCGGCCTTCTCGAAAAAACGCTCGTTGATGCGGGTCGGCGCCTCGGCCTCGGGCTGCAGGCGCTCGGCGATGTTGAGCATCAGGATCTGCGTGAGCTGCGTCACCGCCTTCGCGGCCCAGTAGTAACGCCGCATCAGCGCTTCGCTGGCCTTGCGCTGCCCGCCGTCGGCAACGGCGACGTACCCGAAGGTCGCCGCGACGGCGGTCTGCAGGTCGAAGACGAGCCGGTCTTCGCGCCGGTTCGCCGTCACGTGCAGCCGGGCGCGGATCAGGCTGAGCAGGGCCTCGTTGCGCTTGATCTGCTGGATCTCGAACGGCGTCGCGAGCCCGTTCCTGGCCAGTTCTTCCCAGCGGTTGCCGAAACCCGCCGCCTTGGTGACCCAGAGGATCGTCTGCAGGTCGCGCAGGCCGCCGGGCGATTCCTTGCAGTTGGGCTCCAACGCGTAGGGCGTGTCGTCGAACTTGTGGTGCCGGTGGCGCAGTTCCTGCGACTTGGCCGCGAAGAAGGCCTGGGCGTCGAAGGTCGAGAAGAACTGTCTGCGGAACGTGCTGAACAGTTTCTTCTCGCCGGTGATCAGGCGCGCCTCCAGCAGCGAGGTCTGCACCGTCACGTCCCGCGACGACTCGTCGAGGCATTCGACCAGCGTGCGCACGCTGGAGCCGATTTCCAGCCCCGCATCCCAGCAACTGCCGATGAAGGCCTCGATGCGCGCCGGTTCCACCTGGCCGGCATCCACTTCGGGCAGCAACACCAGCACGTCGACGTCCGAATACGGAAACAGCTCCCCGCGCCCGAAGCCGCCGACCGCGACCAGCGACATCGAGGCGCAGAAGCCGGCGTCGTTCCAGAGCGCGACGAGCGTCTCGTCGGCCAGCGCCGCGAGTTGCCGCAGCACCGCGTGCACGCTGCGCGTCGGTGCGCGGGCGAAGCGCAGCGTGTCGAACAGCGCGAGCTTGCGCGCGCGGTAGGCCTCCCGGAGGGTGGCGACATCGACCTTCGCGACTTCGATCACGGCGCCGGCCCGCGCTCAGCCGGCCGAGGCGGTGTCAGCGATCTTCCGGGCCTCGTCGGGCTGTTGGACATCGGCGGCTTTCGACGATGCGCAAGCAGCATTCGCCGCGGTGACGAAGGCCGGCGGCGGCAGGCTGCCCGCGGACAGCGTCAGCACCTCGTAGCCGGTCTCGGTCACCAGCACCGTGTGCTCCCACTGCGCGGAGAGCGAATGGTCGCGCGTCACGATGGTCCAGCCGTCGTACTGGCCGCCCTTGGCGTCTTCCTTGATGTCGCGTTTGCCGGCGTTGATCATCGGCTCGATGGTGAAGATCATGCCGGGCTTGAGTTCCTCGAGCGTGCCCGGACGCCCGTAGTGCAGCACCTGCGGTTCCTCGTGGAAATTGCGGCCGACACCGTGGCCGCAGAACTCGCGCACCACCGAATAGCCGTGTTCCTCGGCGTATTTCTGGATCGCGTGGCCCACGTCGCCCAGATGTGCGCCCGGACGCACCTGCAGGATGCCGTGCCACATCGCCTCGTAGGTGATCTGCACCAGCCGCTTCGCCGCGATGGACGCGTCGCCGACGATGAACATCCGGCTGTTGTCGCCGAACCAGCCGTCCTTGATGACGGTGACGTCGATGTTGAGGATGTCGCCCCTCTTGAGCGGCTTGTCGTTCGGTATGCCGTGGCAGACGACATGGTTGAGCGAGATGCAGGTGTTCTTCGGGTACGGCACCGAACTCGCGCCCATGTAGCCCAGGCAGGCGGAGGTCGTGCCCTGGCCGACCATGAACTCGCCGGCGAGGCGGTCGAGTTCGTTGGTGGTGACACCCGGTTTGACGAAAGGCGCGAGGTAGTCCAGGACCTCGGAGGTGAGGCGCCCGGCAACGCGCATCGCGGCTGCGCCGGCGGCGTCGTGGTAGGTAATGCTCATGGAAGAATTATCCCATCCGCCGTTGCGGAAGGCCCGTCATGGCAGGCATTCCCACTCCGGGGTGACCTAAAATCGCGGGTTCGCACGGATGGCCCCAGTCAGCGGTCGTCCCGCGTGTTTTCTTCTTTCCACTCACTCTTGGCCGCCAAGTGACGCAGACCCCCCCCTTCCGCCCACCCGTCGTGACCGTGTTCGAGGGCGGCAGCGCGCTCAGCGATTTCCGCGCCCGCCAGCTGTTGCCCCGCCTGCAGGGCGTCGATCCGCGGATCGAGTCGATCGTCGCGCGCTTCGTGCACTTGGTCGTGACCGACAGCCAGCCCGATGTGGCCGCGCGCGACCGCTTCGCGGCGCTGCTGACCTATGGCGAGCCTTTCATCGCGGCCGGCGGCAAGGGTATGGTCGAACTGGTCGTCACGCCGCGCCTGGGCACCGTGTCGCCCTGGGCTTCCAAGGCCACCGACATCGCGCACAACTGCGGCCTGGTGCTGCGGCGCGTCGAACGCGCGACGCAGTTCCAGCTGACGCTGAAAACGCCGCTGCTCGACCGCACGCTCGGCAAGACACCCGTGCTCCAGGGCGACGCGCTGGCGGCGGTGGCCGATCTGCTGCACGACCGCATGACCGAGTCGGTGCTGGGCAACATCGGCGGTGCGGCGGCGCTGTTCGCCGAACTGCCGGCGCAGCCGATGGCGCAGGTCGACGTGCTCGGCGGCGGGCGCGGCGCGCTGGTCGCGGCCAACACCGATTTCGGCCTGGCGCTGGCCGAGGACGAGATCGATTACCTGGTCGATGCTTTCGTGAAGCTCGGGCGCAACCCGAGCGACGTCGAACTGATGATGTTCGCGCAGGCCAACAGCGAGCACTGCCGCCACAAGATCTTCAACGCCGACTTCGTGATCGACGGCCGGCCTCAGTCGCACAGCCTGTTCGGAATGATCCGGCACACCGAACGCCGAAATCCGCAGCACACCGTGATCGCCTATGCCGACAACGCGTCGGTGATGGAGGGCACGCAGATTGAGCGCTTCGTGCCGCGCCACGACGTCGATGGCGGCACGGCCGGCGGCAGCTACGAGAAGGAATCGGCACTGAGCCACGTGCTGATGAAGGTCGAGACTCACAACCATCCGACCGCGATCTCGCCGTTTCCGGGTGCATCGACCGGCGCCGGTGGAGAGATTCGCGACGAGGGCGCGACCGGTCGCGGCTCCAAGCCGAAGGCGGGACTGACGGGCTTCACGGTGTCGAAGCTCTGGCCGGAGGAGGGCGGTCACGGCCCCTACGGCAAGCCGGCGCACATCGCCAGCCCGCTCCAGATCATGACCGAGGGACCGCTCGGCGGCGCCGCGTTCAACAACGAATTCGGCCGGCCGAACCTGCTGGGCTATTTCCGCGAGTACGAGCAAGCCGTCGAAAGCACCGGCCCGGAGGGGGCCGCCACGGTGCGGCGCGGCTATCACAAGCCGATCATGATCGCCGGCGGTCTCGGCAGCATCGACGCGGCGCAGACGAAGAAAATCCTGTTTCCGGCCGGATCCCTGCTGATCCAGCTCGGCGGCCCCGGCATGCGCATCGGCATGGGCGGCAGCGCTGCCAGCTCCATGGCGACCGGCGCCAATGCGGCCGAACTCGACTTCGACTCCGTGCAGCGCGGCAACCCGGAGATCGAACGGCGTGCCCAGGAGGTCATCAACCATTGTTGGCAGCGAGGCGCGGCGAACCCGATCCTCGCGATCCACGACGTCGGCGCGGGCGGGCTGTCCAACGCGTTCCCGGAACTGACGAACGACGCCGGCCGTGGTGCGAGATTCGACCTGCGTGCGGTCCCGCTCGAGGAGTCGGGCATGGCGCCGAAGGAAATCTGGTGCAATGAAAGCCAGGAGCGCTACGTATTGGCGATCGCACCGGAATCGCTCGCGCAGTTCCGGGCCTTCTGCGAGCGCGAGCGTTGCCCGTTCTCGGTCGTGGGCGTGGCGACCGAAGCGCGGCAGCTGGTCGTGGCCGACGAGGGCGCCGAAGCGCAACCCGTCGACATGCCGATGGACGTGCTGCTCGGCAAGCCGCCGAAGATGTTGCGCGACGTGAAGACCGTCACCCGACGCTTCAGGCCGCTCGACCTGACCGGGGTCGCGTTGCAGAAGGCGGCGATCGACGTGCTGTCGCACCCGACGGTCGCTTCAAAGCGCTTTCTCATCACCATCGGCGACCGCACGGTCGGCGGCCTGACGCATCGCGACCAGATGGTCGGGCCGTGGCAGGTGCCGGTGGCCGATTGCGCCGTGACGCTGGCCGACTACGAGGGCTTCGCCGGCGAGGCCATGAGCATGGGCGAGCGCACGCCGCTGGCGGCGGTCGACGCGCCGGCCTCGGGCCGCATGGCGGTGGCCGAGGCCATCACCAACCTGCTGGCCGCGCCGATCGAGCTCTCGCGCGTCAAGCTCTCGGCCAACTGGATGGCGGCCTGCGGCGAGCCGGGCGAGGACGCGGCGCTGTACGAGACCGTCAAGGCGGTCGGGCTGGAGCTTTGTCCGGCGCTGGGCATTTCGATTCCGGTCGGCAAGGATTCGCTGTCGATGCGTACGCATTGGGCCGATGGTGCCGAAAAGAAGAAGGTCACGTCGCCGGTCAGCCTGATCATCACCGCCTTCGCGACGCTGGCCGACGTGCGCGGTACGCTGACGCCGCAACTCGACCGCGACGAGCCCGACACCACGCTGGTGCTGATCGACCTCGGTCGTGGGCAGCACCGCATGGCCGGCAGCATCCTGGCGCAGACGCTGGGCCAGACCGGCGACGCCGTGCCCGATCTCGATCGGCCGCAGGATCTGGTGAGCCTGGTGGCGGCGGTCAACGCGCTGCGTGCCGACGGCAAGATCCTGGCGATGCACGACCGCAGCGACGGCGGGCTTTTCGCCGCCGCCTGCGAAATGGCGTTCGCCGGCCATGTCGGCGTGGCGCTCAACGTCGACATGCTGATGATCGAAGGCGATGGCATCTCCGACAGCCGGATGGAGACCGGCGACGCCAAGAACTGGGCCACGCAGGTCGGTGCGCGGCGCGAGGAACTCACGCTGAAGGCGCTGTTCAGCGAGGAGCTCGGCATGCTGGTGCAGGTGCGCACGGCCGAACGCAACGAGGTGATGCAGGTGCTGCGTGCGCACGGGTTGAGCGCCCACAGCCACTTCGTCGGCAAGACACGCCCCGAGACATCCACGATGGCGGCCGGCAAGGGCAAGGTCGAAGTGTGGCGCGATGCGAAGTCGGTCTTCAGCGCCACCTTGCACGACCTGCACCAGGTCTGGGATTCGGTCAGCTGGAAGATCGCCCGCGAGCGCGACAACCCGGTCTGCGCCGACGCCGAGCATGCGGCCGCGGGAGACCCCCTGGACCCCGGATTGCATGTATTTCTCCCGTTCGCCCCGGGGGAAGGCACGGACAGCAACCTCGGTGCTCCCGCTTTTCTGAGGTCACGCCCGAAGGTCGCCATCCTCCGCGAGCAGGGCGTGAACTCGCACGTCGAGATGGCCTATGCCTTCACCGAAGCCGGTTTCGAAGCCCACGACGTTCACATGACCGATCTGCAGACGGGTCGCGCCGACCTGGCGGCATTCAAGGGCGTGGTCGCCTGCGGCGGCTTCAGCTACGGCGACACGCTCGGCGCGGGCATCGGCTGGGCGCGCAGCATCACCTTCAATCCGAAGCTGGCCGCGCACTTCCAGTCGTTCTTCGGCCGTGCCGACACTTTCGGTCTGGGCGTGTGCAACGGTTGCCAGATGTTCGCCGAGCTTGCCGACATCATCCCCGGCGCCGAAGCATGGCCTCGGTTCACCACCAACCGCAGCGAGCGCTTCGAGGCGCGCCTGTCGATGGTCGAGGTGCTCGAGTCGCCCAGCTTGTTCTTCACCGGGATGGCCGGAAGCCGCCTTCCGATCGCCGTCGCGCACGGCGAGGGCTACGCCGACTTCGATCGTCGCGGCGACGCGGCACGAGCCATCGCCGCGATGCGCTTCGTCGACAACCACGGTGCGCCGACGAACCAGTACCCGTTCAACCCGAACGGCAGTGCCGGGGGTCTGACGGCCGTGACGACCCCGGATGGCCGCTTTACCGCGCTGATGCCGCACCCCGAGCGTGTCTTCCGCAACATCCAGATGAGCTGGGCGACGCCCGGCGCGCAGAACGAACTCAGCCCATGGATGCAGATCTGGCGCAACGCCCGCAAGTGGGTCGGCTGATCGCCTCTGCAACCTCATGAAAAAAGCGGCCGAAGCCGCTTTTTTCCATGCCGCTGCACGAAGTGCGCGGGTCTGGGGCCGAGCTTCTACTCGATCTTGGCCTTGGCGCGAAGGTCTTCCTGGAATTTCTGCAGGCGCTGCTGCTGCAACTGCTGCGTGATCTGCGGCTTGACCTCCTCGACCTTCGGCAACTGCGCCTGCCGGATTTCATCGACGCGGATCACGTGATAGCCGAACTGCGACTTGACCGGGACCGCCGTGGTCTGGCCTTTGCCCAGCTTCATCATGGCTTCCGAGAACTCGGGCACGAAGCTCGCCGGTGCGGCCCAGTCGAGGTCGCCGCCGTTGGCGCCCGACCCCGGGTCCTTGCTCAGCTTCTTGGCCAGGTCCTCGAACTTCGCGCCCTTGTTCAGGTCGGCGATGATCTTCCTGGCCTCGTCTTCCGTCTCGACCAGGATGTGACGCGCCTTGTATTCCTTGCCGCCGTTGGCAGCGACGAACTTGTCGTATTCGGCCTGGACATCCGCATCGGACACCGCGTTCTGCTTCAGGTAGTTCTCGCGCAGCGCAGTGATCAGGATGGATTGGCGAGCGAGTTCGAGCTGATTCTTGTAGTCGTCCGAAGTGTCGAGACCCTGCTTCTGCGCTTCCTGCATGAAAACTTCGCGGGCGATGACTTCGTCGCGCAGCTGAGGCGCCATTTCCGCCGTGACCGGGCGACCGGCCTTCGCCAACTGCTGGGCCAGTATGTCGACGCGCGCTTTCGGGACTGCCTTGCCGTTCACGATGGCGACGTTTTGCGCCATGGCGCCGATCGACGCTGCGCTCATGAAGGCAGCGACCACGACGGTCTTCAGGATTTGTTTTTTCATGGAAAGTGTTTGCGCAACGAGGCGGATGTCAAGATCGCGTGAAGCTCGCAAGAGAGCGGATCGCGGGAAAGTTTCAGAGCGTTTCTATCGCGATGGCATGAACGCCCTGGGCGATGAAAAACTGCAAGGAATCATACACAAGGCGATGTCGCGCGACCCTTGACTTTCCTTCGAAAAGCGCACTGGCGATGCGCACGCGGAAGTGCGTGCCGTAGCCCTCGGTGCCGGCGCCCGAGTGCCCCGCATGCTGGCCGCTCTCGTCGATCACTTCGAGCCTCGTGGGGGCCATCGACCGGCGAAGCGTCGCGTCCAGGTCGGCAGCGGTCGGCAGGGCGGGTGCGTTGGATGGAATGGTCATGCGGCAGGCTTGTCTTCGGATTTGAGATGCGGCGAGATGTACAGGCCCTGGCCGATGAGGAACACGATCGGGAACGCATAGCC
Organism: Janthinobacterium lividum; assembly: GCA_050954325.1. Lineage (GTDB taxonomy): Bacteria > Pseudomonadota > Gammaproteobacteria > Burkholderiales > Burkholderiaceae_C > Variovorax. The sequence continues at coordinate 782,803 of JBPBPG010000002.1, forward strand.
CCAGAGCTTGAAATTGACCCAGGCTTCCGTGCTGAAGTACAGCGCCACGTACGCGTTGATCGCCGACATGAAGAGGCAGTAGCCAATCCAGGCGATGTTCAGGTGCGTCCAGATGCGCGCCGGCAACTGCAACTGCGCACCGAGCATCGTCTGGAGAAAGTTCTTCCGAAATCCCCACATCGCCACGGCCAGCGCGACAGCCATCGTCGCATACAGCACGGTCGGCTTCCATTTGATGAAGCGCTCGTCGTGCAACGCTAGCGTCAGCGTGCCGAAGAGCAGGATCAGCACCAGCGTCGCCTTCTGCATCGTCTGCAGCTTGCGCTCGATCGCATAGGTGATCGCCATCTGCAGCACGGTCGCGGCCATGAGCACCGCGGTCGCGACGTAGATGTCGGCGAGCTTGAAGGCGCCGAAGAAAAGCAGGATGGGAAAGAAGTCGAGCAGCAGTTTCATGGGCGGGGGCGCCTCACTCTTCAGGTTTGAAGTCGAGCGAAGCGGAGTTCATGCAATAGCGTAACCCCGTCCCGGTCGGGCCATCGGGGAACACGTGGCCCAGGTGGGCGCCGCAGTTCGTGCAGACGTTCTCGGTGCGCACCATGCCGTGCGAGCGGTCGACGATGTCGGTGATCGCGCCCGGCACGGCCTCTTCGGAAAAGCTCGGCCAGCCACAGCCCGCGTCGAACTTGGTGCCCGACTCGAACAGCTTGGCGCCGCAGCAGATGCAGTGGTAGGAGCCGTCGGCCCAGTTCGCATCGTACTTGCCGGTGTACGGACGCTCGGTGGCGGCATGGCGCGTGACCTGGAACGCTGCCGGCTCGGCGCCTTTCTCGGCCAGCACGGCCTTCCATTCGGCATCGGTTTTCTGGACCTTGGCGGCGGCGGAGGAAGAAGATGAGTCGTTCATGAGGAGCAGCTGATTTCGATCGTGGAGGCCCAGTCGGGCGGGAAGCCGGCATGCGTGTCGTGGCCGGCGTGTTCTTCAAATGGGGTTTGGAGCAGGTTCAGCAAGGTCGCGACGCCGGTGTAGTCCCGCTGCTGCGCCAGCTCGATTGCCTGCTGGCCTAGATGGTTGCGCAGCACGAATTTCGGATTCACCCGGTGCATCGGCAGCATCGACGCCAGCGCGTTGCGCCGCTCGAGCCAGCGCGGGAGCCAGGCGTCGACGCCCTGGCGGTCGATGAACAGATCCCGCACCGGTGCCGTGTCGCCGTTTTCGGCGCAGTCGCACAGGCGGCGCCAGAAGATCGTCCAGTCGGTGCGCTCCGCGGCCAGCAGACGCAGTACGCCGTCGATGAGTTCGCGTTCTGCGCCGTCGTGTTCCGTCGCACCGCTCACAGCGAGCAAGCCGAGCTTCTCCCGCATGCGGTCGTCGTAGGCCTCGGGAAATACGGTCTTGTACGAGGCCAGTGCGGCCACCGCGGCATCCTGGTCGCCGATCAGCGGCAGCAGCGCCTGGGCCAGCGCATGCAGGTTCCAGTACGCGACGTTCGGCTGCTGGTTGAACGCGTAGCGGCCGGCGGTGTCGCTGTGGTTGCAGACGTGCGCGGGGTCGAAGCCGTCGAGGAACTGGAACGGCCCGTAGTCGATGGTGAGCCCGAGGATGCTCATGTTGTCGGTGTTCATCACGCCGTGGCAGAACCCGGCCGCCTGCCACTGCGCCAGCAGCCGGGCCGTGCGCTCGCTGACCGCTTCGAGGAAACTCGCGTAGACATTGCCGTCGAAACGCGAAGAGGTGCGGCATTCCGGATAGTGATGGTCGATGACCTCGTCGGCCAGCGTCCTGAGTTCGACGCTGCGATCGGTCGCCGAATGCGCGAAGTGCTCGAAATGGCCGAAGCGGATGAAGCTCGGCGCCACGCGCGCGACGACCGCCGCCGTCTCCATCGTTTCGCGGCGGATGCCCTGGTCGGAGCCGACGACCGACAGCGCGCGGGTGGTCGGGATGCCGAGCCCGTGCATGGCCTCGCTGCAGAGGAATTCGCGGATGCTGGACCGCAGCACGGCCCGGCCGTCGCCGCCGCGCGAATACGGCGTGCGCCCGGCGCCCTTCAGCTGCAGTTCGAGCGCGCCGTGCGGCGTGTCGAGTTCGCCGAGCAGGATGGCGCGGCCGTCGCCGAGCTGGCCGGCCCAGACGCCGAACTGGTGGCCGCTGTAGACGCTCGCGAGCGGCTCGCTGCCCGGCAGCACCGCGTTGCCGGCCAGCGCTTCGAGGGCCGCGGCCGAATCCAGCCAGCCGTCGGGCAGACCCATCTCGGCCGCGACCGCATCGCAGCGCCCCACCCAGTACGGGTCGGGCAGCGGGGTCGGCTGCAGACGGGTCGAGAAGGTCGCGCCCATCCGGGCGAAGCCGTTGCGCCAGGGCAGGGTCGCGATTGGCGCCGCCGCATCGTGGGTGATCGAATTCATCCGGTCGATTTTCCCGCACGCGGACGGTGCCCCCGGGGCTTACGGGCAATCCCCCTACGACCGGACGGAAGGCCGGGTAACAATCGAAATCAACCAAAATCATTCAGGAGTGCTCCCCATGCTGGGCTTGATGCAGGACCAACCGCTGTTGATCTCTTCGCTGATCGAATTCGCGCAGCGCCATCACGGCGATGGCGAGATCGTCTCGCGGCGCGTGGAAGGGGACATCCACCGCTACACCTGGTCCGACGTGGCGCGGCGCTCGCGCCAGGCGGCCAATGCGCTGAACGGCGAACAGCTCGGCTTCGGCGACCGCGTCGCGACGCTGGCCTGGAACGGCTACCGCCATCTGGAGCTCTACTACGGCGTCAGCGGCTCGGGCCGCGTGCTGCACACCATCAATCCGCGCCTGCATCCGGACCAGATCGCCTGGATCGCGAACCATGCCGAAGACCGGATCCTCTGCTTCGACCTGAGTTTCCTGCCGCTCGTCCAGGCCGTGCATGCACGTTGCCCGACCGTGCGCAAGTGGATCGCGCTGTGCGATGCCGACCGGCTGCCGGTCGACAGCGGGGTGCCGAACCTGGAGAGCTACGAAAGCTGGATGGGCACGCGGTCCGACAGCTACGCCTGGCCGACCTTCGACGAGCACACCGCCTCGAGCATGTGCTACACGAGCGGCACCACCGGCAACCCGAAGGCGGCGCTCTACAGCCACCGCTCCACGCTGCTGCACGCCTACGGCGCGGCGCTGCCGGACGTGATGTGCCTGTCGGCGCGCGATGCGGTGCTGCCGGTGGTGCCGATGTTCCACGTCAACGCCTGGGGCCTGCCGTATTCGGCGGCGCTCACGGGCTGCAAGGTGGTCTTTCCCGGGCCGGCGCTGGACGGCAAATCGGTCTACGAATTGATCGAGGCCGAGCAGGTGACCTTCGCGGCCGGCGTGCCGACCGTCTGGCAGATGCTCCTCACGCACATGAAACCCGGCGGCCTGCGCTTCTCCAGCCTGAAGCGCACGGTGATCGGCGGCTCGGCCTGCCCGCCGGCCATGATCCACGCCTTCCAGCAGGACTACGGCGTCGAGGTGCTGCACGCCTGGGGCATGACCGAGATGAGTCCCCTCGGCACGCTGTGCACGCTGAAGAACAAGCATCTCGCACAGCCGGCCGACGTGCAGGACGCGATCCGCCTGAAGCAGGGTCGGGCGATCTTCGGCGTCGATATGAAGATCGTCGACGGCAACCGTGAGGAGATCGCCTGGGACGGCAAGACCTACGGCGACCTGATGGTCAAGGGGCCGTGGATCGTCGGGGCGTACTACAAGGGGGAGGGCGGCGATCCGCTGGTGCCGGACGCCAACGGTCACGGCTGGTTTCCGACCGGCGACGTGGCGACCATCGATGCCGACGGCTACCTGCAGATCACCGACCGCAGCAAGGACGTGATCAAGTCGGGTGGCGAATGGATCAGCTCCATCGACATCGAGAACATCGCGGTGGCGCACCCCGGCGTCGCGATGGCCGCCTGCATCGGCGTCGCGCACCCGAAGTGGGACGAGCGACCCGTGATCGCCGTGGTGCGGCGGCCCGGCGCCGAAGTCACCCGCGAGGAGCTTCTGAAGTTCTACGAAGGCAAGACCGCCAGATGGCAGATCCCGGACGACGTGATCTTCGTCGACGCGATTCCGATCGGCGCGACCGGCAAGATCCTCAAGACCCGGCTGCGCGAGCAGTTGCGCGGCTACACACTGCCGACCACGTGAATGCTGTTGCTACCGGGCGGTAGCGTCGAGGGGATTCGCTGACGGGGCCGGCTGCAAACGGTCGGAATGTCGCGTCGCCGTCACAAGACGAGAGCAGGAGACAAGACATGAAACCAATCGTTGCAGTGCTCGTTGCTGCAGGTGAGCTCGGCGCCTCGGCGGCCTTCGCGCAGAAGGGCGAGACCGTCAGGATCGCCTGGCTCGATCCGCTTTCAGGGTTGACGGCGGCGGTCGGCACCAACCAGCTCAAGACCTTCCAGTTCTTCGCCGAGGAGTGCAACAAGAAGAACTCGGCCGGCGTGAAGTTCGAGATCATCGGCATCGATAACAAGCTCAGTCCGCAAGAACTACGCGGCCGTCGATCCCGACCTGACCAACGGCAAGTGCAACTGCTGGCACTTCCGGCTCGACGCCGATACCTCCATGAAGATGGAGACGCTGACCACCTTCATGAAGGAGCAGCCCGAGATCAGGAAGGTCTCGAAGTTCGCCAAGGAAACCCTGAAACGCAAGCGCCCCGATATCGAGATCGTCGGCGACGACCTGCATCCGCTGGCGCAGGTGCGCGACTTCAAGGCGTCGAACGACGGCCGGCCTCGACGTCCAAGTTCTATTCCTGCTACGCCGCGACCACAGGAACCCCGACGGCCATGGGTGCGGCATCCGACGGCAAGGTGTACCAGATCGGCTATACCCACTACAACGGCGGCGGCGTGATGCGTACGTCGCCAGCACGCCCACTTCCTGCCAGATGAAGCGACCTTGAACGCCGAATTCCTCGCGATCTCCCTGCTCAACGGCGTCAGCTACGGGCTGCTGCTGTTCATGCTCAGCTCCGGGCTCACGCTGATCTTCAGCATGATGGGCGTGCTCAATTTCGCGCACACCAGCTTCTACATGCTGGGTGCGTACCTGGCCTACGCGATCTCAGGCGTGGTCGGCTTCTGGCCGGCGCTGGTGCTGGCGCCGCTGGCCGTGTTCGCGCTCGGCGCGGCCTTCGAGCGCTACAGCCTTCGGCGCGTGCACAAGTTCGGCCACGTGCCGGAACTGCTGGTGACCTTCGGGCTTTCGTACCTCGTGCTCGAGGTCGTACAACTGGTCTGGGGCCGTTCGACGGTGCCGTACGGATTGCCGACGCAGCTGCAGGGACCGCTCTTCACGCTCTATGGCACGCAATTCCCGAAGTCGCGCTCGTTCATCATGGCCGTCGCGCTGCTGATGCTGCTGGCCGTCTGGCTGCTGCTCACGCGCACCCGCATCGGGCTCGTGATCCAGGCGGCGCTCAAGCATCCGGAGATGGTGGAGGCGCTCGGCCACAACGTGCCGCGCGTGTTCATGCTGGTGTTCGGCGGCGGTGCGGCGCTGGCCGGACTGGCCGGCGTGATCGGCGGCAACACCTACGTCACCGAACCCGCGATGGCGGCCTCGGTCGGCTCGATCATCTTCGTGGTGGTCGTGGTCGGCGGCATGGGCTCGCTGGCCGGCGCCTTCCTGGCGTCGCTGCTGATCGGTGTCGTGCAGACCTTCGCGGTGGCGATCGACTGGTCGATCGCCACCGGCCTGAAGTCGCTCGGCGTCGCGGTCGGCGACCAGACCTTCGGCTGCGAACTGCTCAGGCTCACGATCTCGCAGGTCGCGCCGATCCTGCCGTACCTGTTCCTGGTGCTGATCCTGATCTTCCGGCCGCGCGGCCTGCTCGGCAAGCGGGAAGATTGAGATGACCGACGACCGATTCAAGCTTTCCCGTCTCGTCGTCTGGTCGCTGTTCGCCGCCGGGCTGGTCGTCGCGCCGATGGTGTTGCGCAGCGGTCTCGCACTGACCATGCTCTCGCAGATCGGCTATCTGATCGTGATCTGCCTGAGCTACAACATCCTGCTGGGGCAAGGCGGGATGCTGAGCTTCGGCCATGCGGTCTACACCGGGCTCGGCGCGTTCGTCGCGGCGCATGCGATGAACCTGGCGACCGGCGGCGAGTCGGCGGTTCCACTGGTGCTGATTCCGCTGGTCGGCGGGCTCGGCGGGTTGTTCTTCGCGGCACTGTTCGGCTACGTCAGCACCAGGAAATCGGGCACGACCTTCGCGATGATCACGCTCGGACTGGGCGAACTGGTGGCATCGATGGCACTGATGTTCCCGAGCTTCTTCGGCGGCGAAGGCGGCGTGACCACCAACCGCGTCTACGGCACCCCGTTCTTCGGCCTCACGTTCGGCCCGCAACTCCAGGTCTACTACCTGATCGCCGCCTACTGCTTCGTCTGCACGGCGCTGATGTTCGCCTTTACCGGCACGCCGCTCGGCCGCATGCTGAACGCGGTGCGCGATAACCCCGAACGCGTCGAATTCATCGGCTACAGCACGCGGCGCGTGCGCTACCTGGCCTTCATGGTCGCGGGATTCTTCGCCGGCGTCGGCGGCGGCCTGGCGGCCATCAACTTCGAGATCGTGAACGCGGCCGACAGTCTCAACGGCGTGCGCTCCGGCGGCTATTTGCTGTTCACTTTCCTCGGCGGCGCGGGCTTCTTCTTCGGGCCGATCATCGGCGCGTTGCTGCTGGTCTTCGCGTCGGTGCTGCTGTCGGAATTGAGCAGGGCTTGGCTGTTGTACCTGGGCTTGGTGTTCCTCTTCATGGTGATGTTCGTGCCCGGCGGCGTCGCGAGCCTGATCATGATGAACCTGCGGGTCGCCAGGTTCGGCCGCTTCAGGCCGTTCTGGGCGCTCTACGCGGGGCTCCTCGCGACCGGCGCGGTGATGGTCGCGGGCGCGGCGGCGCTGATCGAGATGATCTACCACCGGCAACTGAATGCGGCCGTCGGCCCGACGCTGCAGTTCCTCGGCCTGTCGCTCGACACCTCGGGCACGACGGCATGGGCGGGCGCGGCCGCGCTGCTGGTCGCGGGCGGCGCGCTGCTCGAGGCCGTGCGGCGGCGCTTCGTCCTCGCATGGGTTTTCGCGCAGGAAGCGATCGAGCACGACATGCGGCGCGCGGAGGCGGCATGAGCGATTCGACGATGAACGCGCCCGCCATGCCCGCGCTGGAACTGATCGACCTGCGCAAGAACTTCGGTCGCACCGAGATCATCCGCGGCGCCGACCTGTCGGTGGGGGTCGGTGAGCGCGTCGCCGTGATCGGGCCGAACGGCGCGGGCAAGTCGACGCTCTTCAACCTGATCAGCGGACGCCTCGCGCCGACCAGCGGCGCCGTCAGGCTGCACGGCCGGCGCATCGACGGCCTGAAACCGTACGAGATCAACCGGCTGGGCCTCTCGCGCAGTTTCCAGATCACCAACATCTTCCCGAAGCTCAGCGTGTTCGAGAACCTGCGCTGCGGCGTGCTCTGGAGCCTGGGCTACCGCTACTCGCTGCTGCGTTTCCTCTCGCGCATGCACGATGCGAACGCGCGCACCGAGGAACTTCTGTTGCAGGTCGGGCTGGCGGGCAAGCGCGACGTGCTGGCGGTGAACCTCACCTATGCCGAGCAGCGCGCGCTGGAGATCGGCGTGACGATCGCTGGAGGCGCGAGCGTGATCCTGCTGGACGAACCCACGGCCGGCATGAGCAGGACCGAGACCACGCGTTTCATCGGGCTGATCCGCGAGGTGACCGTCGGCCGCACGCTGCTCACCGTCGAGCACGACATGGGCGTCGTGTTCGGGCTGGCGGACCGCATCGCCGTCGTCGTCTACGGCGAGGTGATCGCCTTCGACACCCCGGAGGCGGTGCGCGCGAATCCGCGCGTGCAGGAGGCGTACCTCGGGTCGCCGGTCGCCGACACCGGTGTTTCTCAGGAAGGGCACTGAGATGCTGAAACTGCAGGACGTCCACGCGTACTACGGCAAGGGCCATGTGCTGCACGGCGTGTCCTTCGAGGTCCGCGCGGGCGAGATCGTCGCGCTGCTCGGGCGCAACGGATCGGGCCGCTCGACGACGGCCAAGGCGATCATGGGGCTGGTGCATGCCGAGGGCGGCCTGCACTGGAAAGGGCAGGACATCCTGCGCCGCAAGGCCTACGAGATCGCGCACCTCGGCATCGGCTACGTGCCCGAGAACCGCGACGTGTTCCCACGGCTGACGGTGCACCAGAACCTGCTGCTCGGCCAGAAGAGCACATCGCGCAAGGCCAGGAGCCGCTGGTCGTTCGACGACATGTATGCGATGTTCCCGCGCCTCAGGGAGCGCCGGCACACCGAGGCCGGCGTGCTGTCGGGCGGCGAGCAGCAGATGCTCACGCTGTGCCGCACGCTGATGGGCGACCCCGACCTGATCATCGTCGACGAGCCCACCGAGGGGCTGGCGCCGAAGATCGTCGAACGGGTCGGCGACTACCTGCAGCGCCTCAAGGAACGCGGCGTCTCGGTGTTGCTGATCGAGCAGAAGCTCACCATCGCGATGCGCATATCCGACCGCGCACTCGTCATGGGCCACGGCAGCATCGTGTTCGACGGCACGCCCGACGGCCTGCGTGCCGATGCGGCCACGCGCAAGGAATGGCTGGAGGTGTGACGGCGCCACCGCGCCGAGTCCCTGCAGCGACTTTCCGCGGTTGCCCGGCACCTTCAAATGCCTAGAATTTCACGAAAAAGAACGGATGTTCTTTTTCTCTCGTCTCCCCTGTTGCCATATCCAAGGAAAAAAGCATGACGGCTGAATACAAAGTGGTGGGCGACGTCGCCGTGATCACGCTGGCGAACCCTCCGGTCAACGGGCTCGGCTTCGCCACCCGCGCGGGCATCACCGGAGGCCTCGACAAGGCCAACGCGGACGACGCCGTCAAGTCGATCGTCATCACCGGTGCCGGCAAGGCTTTCTCGGGCGGCGCCGACATCAAGGAATTCGGTACGCCGAAGGCATCGCAGGAGCCGAACCTCGGCAGCGTGATCCTGGCGCTCGAAGCTTCGCAGAAGCCGATCGTCGCGGCCATCCATTCGGTCGTCATGGGCGGCGGACTCGAACTCGCGCTGGGTTGCCACTACCGCGTCGCGGCGCCCGGCACCAGCGTCGCGCTGCCCGAGGTCAAGCTCGGGCTGCTGCCGGGCGCTGGCGGCACGCAGCGCCTGCCGCGCGTGCTCGGCGTGGAGACCGCGCTCAACATGATCGTCAGCGGCGAGGCGGTGAAGAGCGAGGTGCTGGCGTCGCTGCACGGGCAGAAGCTGTTCGACAAGCTGTCGGCCTCCGCGGAGACGGTCGTCGACGAGGCCATCGACTTCGCGAAGAAAGTCGCCGGAACCAGGCCCGAAGACCTTCCGCTGGTGCGCAACCTGCCGAGCACGCACCCGAACGGCGAGGCCTATTTCGCGTTCGCGCGGAACATGGTCACCGGCATGTCGAAGAACTATCCGGCGCCGCTCAAGTGTCTCGAAGCCGTACGCGCTTCGACCACCATGAAGTTCGACGCCGGCATCGTCGAGGAACGCCGCCTGTTCACCGAACTGATGCTGTCGCCCGAATCGTCGGCGTTGCGCCACCTGTTCATGGCCGAACGCGCCGCGTCGAAGGTGCCCGACGTCGAGGCCGACACGCCGCAGCGCGCGATCAAGAGCGTCGCCGTCATCGGTGCCGGCACGATGGGCGGCGGCATCTCGATGAACTTCCTCAACGCCGGCATCCCGGTGAAGATTCTGGAGATGAAGCAGGAGGCGCTCGAGCGCGGCCTCGCGACCATCCGCAAGAACTACGAGGCGCAGGTCAGGAAGGGCAAGCTCGAGCAGGACAAGTACGACGAGCGCATGGCGCTGCTCACGACCACGCTCGACTACGCCGACCTGAAGGACGCCGACCTGATCGTCGAGGCGGTCTTCGAGGAACTGGGCGTCAAGGAGAAGGTGTTCACGCAGCTCGACGAGGTCGCCAAGCCCGGCGCCATCCTGGCTTCGAACACCTCCACGCTCGACGTCGACAGGATCGCCGCCTTCACCAGGCGTCCGCAGGACGTGGTCGGCATGCACTTCTTCAGCCCTGCCAACGTGATGAAGCTGCTGGAGGTCGTGCGCGGCAAGAAGACCGGCAAGGACGTGCTGGCGACCGTGATGGCGCTGGCCAGAAAGATCAGGAAGACGGCGGTGGTCTCGGGCGTCTGCGACGGTTTCATCGGCAACCGGATGATCGAGCAGTATTCGCGCCAGGCCGGCTTCCTGCTCGACGAAGGCTGCACGCCGCAACAGGTCGACAAGGCCGTCGAGAAGTTCGGCTTCGCGATGGGTCCGTTCCGCATGGGCGACCTGGCCGGCAACGACATCGGATGGGCGATCCGCAAGCGCCGCGCGACCGAGCGCGCCGATATGAAGTACAGCCGCACGGCCAACAAGCTCTGCGAGCTCGGCCGCTTCGGCCAGAAGACCGGCGCGGGCTGGTACGACTACGCACCCGGCAAGCGCGACGCGATTCCGAGCCCGGTCGTGCTGGAACTGATCGACAGGCACCGCAAGGACGAAGGCATCACCCCGCGCAAGATCGGCGACGAGGAGATCGTGCAGCGCCTGGTGTATTCGCTGGTCAACGAGGGAGCGCGCATTCTCGAAGACGGCATCGCCAGCAAGTCGGGCGACATCGACATGGTGTATCTCACCGGCTACGGCTTTCCGCTCTGGCGCGGCGGCCCGATGCACTACGCGAACGAGGTCGGCCTCTACAACGTCGCCGAGTCGATGAAGCGTTTCGCGAAGAACCCGCGCGACGACGGCGAGTTCTGGCAGCCCGCGCCCCTGCTGCGGAAGCTGGTGGCCGAAGGCAAGAAGTTCAGCTGATTTTCCAGATTCCCAGATTTTCAGGAACACCCTCATGACGAATGCCGTAATCGTTTCGACCGCCCGCACCCCGCTCGCCAAGAGCTGGAAGGGCGCCTTCAACATGACCCACGGCGCGACGCTCGGCGGCCACGCCGTGCAGCACGCGGTGGCCCGCGCCGGCATCGACGGTGCCGAAGTCGACGACGTGATCATGGGCTGCGCGACGCCCGAAGGCGCGACCGGCGCCAACATCGCGCGCCAGATCGCGCTGCGCGCCGGGCTGCCGATCACGACCTCGGGCATGACCATCAACCGCTTCTGTTCGTCGGGTCTGCAGACCATCGCGACGGCGGCCCAGCGGATCATCGCGGGCGAGGGCGAGGTCTACGTGGCCGGCGGCGTCGAAAGCATCTCGTGCGTGCAGAACGAAGCCAACCGCCACATGATCCACGATCCGTGGCTGGTCAAGCACAAGCCCGAGATCTACTGGAACATGCTGCAGACCGCCGAGCAGGTCGCCAAGCGCTACGACATCGGCCGCGACGCGATGGACGAATACGGCGCGTCGAGCCAGCAGAAGGCGACGGCCGCGCTGGAGGCCGGCCGCTTCAAGGACGAGATCGCGCCGATCACGGTCACGGCCGGCTTCGCCGACGCGGTGCTGGGCCTGCGCACCAAGGAAGTCACGGTCGAGAACGACGAAGGCATTCGCGCCGGCACGACCAAGGATGGCATCAGCGGCATCCGCCCGGCGATCCCGGGGGGCGTGATCTCGGCCGGCAATGCGAGCCAGTTCTCCGACGGCGGCGGCGCCTGCGTGGTCGTCGACGAGACCTATGCCGAGCGCAAGGGCCTGAAGCCGCTCGGCCGTTTCCTCGGCTTCGCGGTCGCGGGTTGCGAGCCCGACGAGATGGGCATCGGCCCGGTGTTCGCGATTCCCAAGGTGCTCAGGCGCCTGGGCCTGACGGTGGCCGACATCGACCTGTGGGAGCTCAACGAGGCGTTCGCGGTGCAGGTGATCTATTGTCGTGACAAGCTGGGCATCCCCGCGGACCGGTTGAACGTGGATGGTGGTGCCATCGCGGTCGGGCATCCGTATGGCGTGAGCGGACAGCGCCTGACCGGTCACGCGCTGATCGAAGGCAAGCGGCGCGGCGCGAAGAAGGTGCTGGTGACGATGTGCATCGGCGGCGGCATGGGTGCGGCGGGAGTCTTCGAAGTCCTCTGAAAGCGCCCCGATGAGCCTGCGCCCGACCCTCGACTTCCTGCTCTACGACTGGCTCGATGCCGAGTCGCTCAATCGGCGCGAGCGCTTCGCCGACCATTCGCGCGAGACCTTCGATGCGGTGCTCGACACCTGCGAACGCATCGCGCGCGAGAAGTACGCGCCGCACAACCGCACCGTCGACACGCACGAGCCGCGCTTCGACGGCGAAAAGGTGATCCTGCCGCAGGCCACGCACGACGCGCATGCGGCCTTCGCGGCGTCCGGCATGCTGAGCGCCGCGCAGGACTGCGAGATCGGCGGCATGCAGCTGCCCTACACGGTGCAGGCTGCGGCGAACGCGTTCTTCGCGATGGCCTCGGTGAGCATCGGCTCGGGCATGCTGACCAGCGGCAACGCCAACCTGCTGATGGTGCACGGGACGCCGATGCAGAAAGACGTGTTCGCGCGCAACGAATTTTCCGGACGCTGGTCGGGCACGATGTGCCTGTCGGAGCCGCAGGCCGGCTCGTCCTTGAGCGATGTCGCGACGCGCGCGCTGCCGGACGGTGCCGACTTCGAGAGCGATCCGCTCGGCCCGCGCTACCGGCTCACCGGGAACAAGATGTGGATCTCGTCCGGCGATCATGAATTGACGGAGAACATCGTCCATATCGTGCTGGCGAAGATTCCCGATGCCGACGGCAGGCCGGTTCCCGGTACGCGCGGGATATCGCTTTTCATCGTGCCCAAGAAGATGGTCGACGTCGAAGGCCATCTCACCGGCGAGCGAAACGACGTCGCGCTCGCGGGGTTGAACCACAAGCTCGGCTGGCGCGGCACGACCAACACGCTGCTGAACTTCGGCGAGGGCCGCTTTCCGGTCGACGGCAGGGCCGGCGCAGTGGGCTACCTCGTCGGCGAGCCCGGCAAGGGCCTGCACTGCATGTTCCACATGATGAACGAGGCGCGCATCGGCATCGGCATGGCCGCGACGATGCTCGGCATGGCCGGCTACGAGGCCTCGCTCGACTACGCGAAGAACCGTCCGCAGGGCCGGCTGATCGAGAAGGCTGGCGCGCGCAAGGACGCCGCTCGGCCGCAGGTGCGCATCATCGAGCACGCCGACGTGCGCCGGATGCTGCTGGCGCAGAAGTCGTACTGCGAGGGTGCGCTGGCGCTGATGCTGTACTGCGCGCGGCTGGTCGACGAGCAGAAGACGGCCGCAACTTCGGGTGCGGCCGGCGATGCGACGTCCGCCGACGATGCGCGGCTGCTGCTCGAAGTGCTCACGCCGGTCGCCAAGAGCTGGCCGAGCGAATGGTGCCTCGAAGCCAACTCGCTCGCGATCCAGGTCCACGGCGGCTACGGCTACACGCGCGACTTCCCGGTCGAGCAGTACTGGCGCGACAACCGCCTCAACATGATCCACGAAGGCACGCACGGCATCCAGGCCGCCGACCTGCTCGGCCGCAAGGTGCTGATGGAGGAGGGGCGCGGGCTGCAACTGCTGGGCACGCGCATCGGCGCGACGGTGCGCCGTGCGGCCTCGTCACTGGCGCTCGCCGAATACGCAACGGCGCTCGACGCCGCCATGCAGCGCATCGCGACCGCCACCCGCGCCGCATGGTCGACCGGCGATCCGCAGGAAGCGCTCGCGAACGCGGTACCCTACATGCAGGCCTTCGGCCACACGGTGCTGGCCTGGACCTGGCTCGACGTCGCGCTTCGCTCTCTCGAAAAGGACGAAGCTTCGTCGAAGTCCGCGACACTCGGCCGGCTCGGCGCGATGCGCTATTTCTTTCATTACGAACTGCCGAAGATCGGCGCGTGGCTCGGCGTCGTCGAGGGTCGCGATCCGACTTGCACGGCACTCCCCGAGGATGCTTTCTGATGGCCCATTCCCCCCGCCCGCAGCCACCCCCCGTATCGAATCACGCCGACGGGCTCGTCGCCGCGGCCGACGACCGCATCAGCCCGTACGTCGCACTGGAGAAATGGACCTGGCTCCTGATCTTCATCGGCGGCTTCGCGCTCGCGCTCGGCATCGCCACGCTGCGCGAAGACGCCGCCATCGGCTGGCTCATCGTCGTGCCGAGCGCGGTGGCGATCGTCGTCGGCATCGTCTTGGTCTATGTCCGCTCACGGCTGAAGGAATCCCGATGACGCGCACCGTCCAGCAACTCTTCGACCTCTCGGGCAAGACCGTGCTGGTCACCGGCGGCTCCCGCGGGCTCGGCCTGCAGATGGCGCACGCGCTCGGCGAGGCGGGGGCTCGCGTCATGCTGAGCTCGCGCAAGGCCGACGACCTCGAACAGGCCACCGCCGATCTCCAGGCGGCGGGCATCGACGCGCGCTGGATCGCGGCGGACTGCGGCAAGGAAGAGGACACGCGCCGCCTGGCCGACCAGACGCTGGAGCGCATGGGCGCGATCGACGTCCTGGTCAACAACGCGGGGGCCAGCTGGGGCGCGCCGGCCGAATCGCATCCGGTGCAGGCCTGGGACAAGGTGATGAACCTCAACGTGCGCGGCTACTTCGTGCTGGCCCAGCAGGTCGCGAACCGGTGGATGATCCCCAACCGGCGCGGCCGCATCATCAACATCGCCTCGATCGCCGGGCTCAACGGCAATCCACCGGAGATGCAGACCATCGCCTACAACACCTCGAAGACGGCGGTCATCGGCTTCACCCGCACGCTGGCGGCCGAGTGGGGCAGGTACGGCATCAACGTGAACGCGATCTGCCCGGGTTTCTTCAAGACGAAGATGGCGTCGGGACTGATCGAATCGATGGGCGAGGACAAGATGATTTCGCACGCGCCGCTGCGCCGCCTCGGCGACGACGAGGACCTGAAAGGCATCACGTTGCTCTATGCCAGCGAGGCCGGCAAGCACATCACCGGCCAATGGCTCGCGGTGGACGGCGGCGTCAGCGTGGTGACCGGCGCATGAGCGAGCACTCCGACCGCAGCTCCGGCGCCGTCGACAAGCTCTCCTACGCCCGGCGCATTCCATTCGCGCGGCACCTGGGTTTCGAGCTGGTCAAATTCGAGAACGGCGAGTCCGAGATCCTCTACACCGCGAAGCCCGACCACCTGAACACCTTCGACGTCACGCACGGCGGTGCCTGCATGACGCTGCTCGACGTGACGATGGCCGCGGCCGCGCGCAGCCAGACGCCCGACGACGGCGTGGTCACGATCGAGATGAAGACCAGCTTCATGCAACCCTCGAAGGGGCCGTTAAGCGCACGTGGCCGGCTGATCCATCGCACGGCCTCGCTGGCTTTCGTCGAAGCGACCATCTACGACGACGCCGGACGCGCCTGCGCGCACTCGACCGGCACCTTCAAGTATGTGAAGAACCGCGGCGTGATCGACCGGTTGCCTTCCACCGACTGACGACACCCGCAACCCATCCAGGAGCACCGCATGCCCACGAACCGACAACAACTGCTCGACAGCCGCCCCGACGGCGAGGCCGTCGCCGGCAACTTCAAGCTGGCGACCACCCAGACGCCGCCCCTGAAGGACGCCGAGGTGCTGGTGCGCCACCACTTCCTGAGCCTCGACCCCTACATGCGCGGCCGCATGAACGATTCGAAGAGCTATGCCGCGCCGCAGCCGGTCGGCCAGGTGATGCAGGGAGGCACGGCCGGCGAGGTGATCGAGAGCCGGCATCCGAAATACGCGGTCGGCGACAAGGTCGTCGGCTTCGGCGGCTGGCAGGAGTACAGCGTGGTCGATGCGTCGCAGCCGGGCGCGCTGCGCAAGGTCGACACCGCGCAGGTGCCGTTGTCGCACTACCTCGGCGCGGTCGGCATGCCGGGCGTCACGGCGTGGTACGGGCTGGTGAAGATCATCGAGCCGAAGGCCGGCGACACGGTGGTGGTGTCGGCTGCCAGCGGCGCGGTCGGCAGCGCGTTCGGCGCGCTGGCGAAGGCGCGCGGCTGTCGCACGGTCGGGATCGCTGGCGGTCCGGACAAGTGCCGCTACCTGACGGAAGAGCTCGGTTTCGACGTGGCGATCGACCACAAGCGGCATCCCGACCTCGAGAGCATGGGCCAGGCGCTCAAGGAAGCGTGCCCGGACGGCGTCGACGGCTATTTCGAGAACGTCGGCGGCTACATCTTCGACGCCGTGCTGCTGCGCACCAACGCGTTCGCCCGCATCGCGCTGTGCGGCATGATCGCCGGCTACGACGGCAAGCCGCTGCCGCTCACCAACCCGGCGCTGATCCTGATCAACCGCCTCAAGGTACAGGGCTTCATCGTCAGCGAGCACATGGAAGTGTGGCCGGAAGCGCTCGAGGAGCTGGGTGGCCTGGTAGCGAGCGGCAAGCTGAGGCCGCGCGAATCCGTCGCGGTCGGCATCGAGTCGGCACCCGAAGCGTTCCTGGGGCTGCTCAAGGGCCGGAATTTCGGCAAGCAGATCGTCAAGCTCGTCTGATCCAGGAGAGAAGCCATGCCAGACCTGATCCTGCACAACTATTCGCGCTCGCCGTTCTCGGAGAAGGTCCGGCTGCTGCTGGGCCACAAGAAACTGACCTGGAAGTCGGTGACGATCCCGGCGATCATGCCCAAGCCCGACCTGCAGGCCCTCACCGGGGGCTACCGCCGGACGCCCGTTCTGCAGATCGGCAGCGACGTCTACTGCGACACCGCGCTCATCGCCGACGTGCTCGAACACATCGCGCCTTCGCCGACGCTCTACCCCGAGCCCGAGAAGGGCATGTCGCGCATCCTCGCGCAGTGGGCCGACGGCACGCTGTTCTGGGCTGCGATGGCCTACAACCTGCAACCCGAGGGTGCCGCCGAGGTCTTCGCTGGCATGCCGCCGGAAGCGGCCAAGGCCTTCGGCGAAGACCGCGGGAAGATGAGCGGCAGCGGCATGACCCGGTTGCGGCCGGCCGATGCGGCGGGTGCATACAAGTCGTACCTGCGCCGGCTCTCGGACATGCTCGACGACAAGCCCTTTCTGCTCGGCGAGATGCCGTGCATCGCCGATTTCTCGGCCTACCACCCGCTCTGGTACACGCGCCGCATCGCCGCGGTGAAGGACATCCTCGACCTCACGCCGGCCGTGCTGGACTGGATGGACCGCGTCGCTGCCGTCGGTCACGGCGATTCTTCGCCGATGGGCGCGCAAGAGGCGCTCGCCGTTTCCGGCTCGGCGGCGGGTTCGCAATCGCTGCTCAGCGACAGCACTTTCCAGGACGACCATGGCATCGCACTGGGCAGCCAGGTGACGATCCGTGCCGAGACCTTCGGACCCGAGGAAACGGCCGGTGAGCTGGTCGCCGCGAGCCGCATGCACTACACGCTGCGCCGTATCGATCCCCGCGCCGGCACGGTCGACGTTCACTTCCCGCGCATCGGCTACGTGCTCCGGCTCGCCGAGGCGGGCTCGCCATGATTTCGGACTTCCAGGGCAGGACGGCGGTGCTGACCGGCGCCGGCTCGGGCTTCGGACTCGAATGCGCGCGCATCGGCGCGGCGCGCGGCATGAACCTGGTACTGGTCGACGTGCAGCAGGACGCGCTGGACACGGCCCAGGCCGAAATGGAGGCGTCGGGCGTGGAAGTGCTCGCGTGCAGGGTCGACGTGGCGGACGGCGCCGCCATGGCTTCGCTGGCGCAGGCGGTCAAGGAACGCTTCGGTGTCCCGCACTTCGTCTTCAACAACGCCGGCGTCGGCGCCGGTGGCCTGGTCTGGGAGAACAGCGCCGCCGACTGGGAATGGGTGCTGGGCGTCGACCTGATGGGCGTGGTGCACGGCGTGCGCCTGTTCGTGCCGATGATGCTGGAAGCGGCCGCTCAGGATCCGTCCTGGCGCGGCCATGTCGTCAACACGGCCAGCATGGCCGGCCTGCTGACGCCGCCGAACATGGGCATCTACAACGTGGCCAAGGCGGCGGTGGTGAGCCTCACCGAGACGCTCTACCAGGACCTCTCGCTGGTCACCGACCAGATCGGCGCCAGCCTGCTTTGCCCGTATTTCGTGCCCACCGGCATCACGACCAGCGACCGCAACCGGCCCGGTGCCCTGCGGGCGGGCGAGGCGACGCAGAGCCAGCTGATCGGCCGCGCGATGATCGCCAAGGCGGTCGGCAGCGGCAAGGTCGGCGCCGCCGACGTCGCGGCCAAGGTCTTCGATGCGATCGAGGGCAATCAGTTCTACGTGTTCAGCCATCCCGAGGCGCTGGGCAACGTGAAGAGTCGGATGGAGCACATCCTCTCGGGCACCAACCCGGCCGATCCGTTCCTGGAGCGGCCGGACATCGGTGCGCGACTCCGGGCGCAGCTGCGCGGCTGAAGCGCTGCAGAACGGCTTAGCACACGCCGGCGGATCGCGCCCGCGGGCGCCCATTGCGGCTTGGCGACAATGCGGGCAATGATTTCTTCCCGCTTCCTCAGGATGGCGCTCGTGCTGGGCCTGCTTTCGGCCATCGGGCCGTTCGCCATCGACATGTACCTGCCGGCCTTGCCCGCGATCGGCGCCAGCCTCGGTGCGCAGATCGGCCCGGTGCAGATGAGCCTCACGGTCTTCTTCGTCGCCTTGGCGGTGGGCCAGCCTTTCTACGGACCGCTCTCCGATATGTTCGGGCGCCGGCCGCCGCTGGTCTTCGGGCTGGTGTTGTTCGCGCTGGCCAGCGTGGGTTGCGCGCTGGCGACCGACATCCACGCGTTGATCGGACTTCGCTTCGTCCAGGGCCTGGGTGCCGCGGCGGGCATGGCGATCCCGCGTGCCGTCGTGCGCGACCTGCACACCGGCACCGACGCGGCGCGGCTGATGTCGCTGCTGATGCTGGTCTTCAGCGTTTCGCCGATCCTGGCGCCGCTGGCCGGCAGCGGCGTGATCGCTCTGGCGGGATGGCGCGCGGTGTTCTGGGCCGTCGCGCTGGCGGCGGTGGCCGGGCTGGCGCTGATCGCCTCGTCGTTGCGCGAAACGCGGCCGGCGGCGGAGCGCGTCGAGAGCAGCTTCGCCAGCGCGATGGCGGCCTACGGCACGCTGCTGCGCGACGGGCACTACCTCGGGCTGGTGTTCATCGGCAGTTTCGCGATGGCCGGCTTCTTCACCTACCTGGCGAATTCGTCGTTCGTGATGATCGGCCACTACGGACTGTCGCCGACGCTGTACGGCATCGCTTTCGGCATCAACGCCGCCGCGTTCATCGGGACATCGCAGTTCACCGCGTCGCTGGGCGATCGCTTCGGGCTGGTGCCGCTGGTCAAGTTCGCGGTCTGCGGCTGCGGCGCGGCGATGGTGCTGATGTTCGGCTACTTCCTGCTGGGAGGCGATTCGATCTGGGCGCTGATCGTCCTGTACTTCATCGCCAGCGGTTTCATGGGGCTGGTGATCCCGACCACGTCGGTACTGGCGCTGGAAAAGCACGGCAGCATCGCCGGCACCGCCTCGGCGCTGCTCGGCACGTTGCAGATGCTGACCGGTGCGGTCGCGATGGGCATCGTCGGCCTGTTCAGCGACGGCAGGCCGCTGCCGATGGTGACGGGCATGGCGGTCGGTGCGCTGGCGGCCGTGGTGCTGACCTGGCTGACGCTCGGACAGGCGTCATCCGACAAGATGGTGGTGAACTGAAATGACTTCGACCACTGCTTCGCCGGCCGAGCAGCCTCCCGTCGACGGGCTGCCGGTGCCACAGCGCTACCGGGCCATGGCGGTGATGATCCTCGGCATCTCGGTGGCGGTGCTCGACGGAACCATCGTCAATCTCGCACTGCCGGGCATCGCGCGCGAGCTGAACGCGAGCCCGGCGCATGCGATCTGGGTCGTCAACGCCTATCAGATCGCGGTGCTGGTGCTGTTGCTGCCGCTGGCGTCGCTGGGCGACCGCGTGGGCTACCGGCGGGTGTACCTGTTGGGGATCGTGATGTTCACGCTCTCGTCGCTGGCCGCGATACTGTCGAACTCGCTCGACACGCTGATCGCGGCGCGCGCGTTCCAGGGGCTGGGCGCGGCCGGGATCATGAGCGTCAACGCGGCGCTCGTGCGGCTCATCTATCCGTCGGCGAGCCTCGGGCGCGGGATGGCGATCAATTCGATGGTGGTGGCGACGGCGTCGGTCGCCGGGCCGTCGGTGGCGGCGGCGATTCTGTCGGTGGCTTCCTGGCCCTGGCTTTTCGCGTTCAACATGCCGTTGGGCATCGCGGTCCTGTTCCTCGGCCGCAAGGCGCTGCCCTTCAATGCGCTGGCCCGGACCGGCGCCGGGCGTTTCACCTGGTTCGACGTCGTGCTCAACATCCTGATGTTCGGCCTGGTGTTCCTCGGCGCCGACGGGCTGGGCGTGCGCGAGGCCGCCGCGCAGGGCGGCACACCGCCGGCCGCGCCCATGGGCGCCTGGGCCATGTTGGCGGCTGGCGTGGCCATCGGCGTGTTCTACCTGCGACGCCAGCTGGCGTTGGCGGTGCCGCTGTTCCCGGTCGACCTGATGCGCATCCCGGTGTTCGCGCTGTCGATGGGCACGTCGGTGGCCGCGTTCTGCGCGCAGATGCTGTCGTACATCGCGCTGCCGTTCCTGCTGCTGGACGTCTACGGACGCACGCACCTGCAGGCCGGCCTGCTGATCACCGCCTGGCCGCTGGCGATCGTGGTGGTCGCGCCGATCGCGGGCCGGTTGATCGGGCGCTACCCCGACGGCCTGCTCGGCGGCGTCGGCCTGGGCCTGCTGGCGACCGGGCTGGCGCTGCTGGCGGCGCTGCCGCACGACCCGTCGAATCTCGACATCGCCTGGCGCATGGCGCTGTGCGGCGCCGGCTTCGGGCTGTTCCAGTCGCCCAACAACCACACCATCGTGACCTCGCCGCCGCGCCACCGCAGCGGCGCGGCCAGCGGCATGCTGGGCACGGCGCGGCTCACCGGGCAGACCCTGGGCGCGGTGATCGTGGCGGCGGTGTTCAGCGTCTGGAGCCCGCACGAGGGCCGAGGACCGCTGATCGCGCTGGTCGTCGCGGCGGTCTTCGCCGCCGTGGCGGGCATCTTCAGCAGCCTGCGGCTCAGGGTCGTGCCTGCGGCGGCGCATCGATGACCGAGATCCCCGGATCCATCGTCTGCCCGGGTTGCGACGCGGTCTATGCGCGCGTGCCGCTGCATCGCCGCGAAGTCGCGCGCTGCCCGCGCTGCGCGACCGAACTCGACCGCCATTGCGGTCGCCAGAGGGAACGTCTGCTGCCCTTGACGGTCGCGGCGCTGATCCTGTTCGCCATCGCCAACCTGTTCCCGATCGTCGAGATCGAGCTGCGCGGCCTGCGCAACCAGACCACGCTGGCCGGTGCCGTGATGACGCTGGCGGGGGAGGGCATGTCGATCGTGGCGCTGCTGGTGCTGGCGACGACCCTGCTGTTTCCGCTGCTGCAGCTGCTGATCCTGCTGTGGCTCCTGGTGCCGCTGCAGCGGCACCGTCGCGTGCGCGGTTTCGCCGTGATGGTGCGCACCATGCAGTCGCTGCGACCGTGGGGCATGGTCGAAGTGTTCCTGCTGGGCGTGCTGGTGGCGCTGGTCAAGCTTTCGGGTCTCGCGACCGTGATCCCCGGGCCGGCGCTCTGGGCCTTCATGGGGCTCACCGTGCTGCTGACGGCGGTGCTGGCATTCGATCCGCGCGGCTTCTGGGAAATGCTCGACGACGCGCAGAAGGCCAGGGTCGCGATCGAAGTGTCCGAGGAAATCGCCTCGGAGGGCGAGGCTACATGACGGCGCCTGCCGTCGAGCGCGGCCTGGTCGGCTGCCGCCACTGCACCACCGTATGGGAAGGCGCCGCCGACGGCGACGATTGCGCCCGGTGCGGTACCCGCCTGCACGTACGCAAGCCCCACAGCCTGAAACGCACCTGGGCCTTCCTGATCGCGGCCTGCGTGATGTACATCCCGGCCAACCTGTTGCCGGTGATGATCACGCGGTCGCTCTTCGGCGTGCAGAACGACACCATCCTGAGCGGCATCATCTTCTTCTGGGTCAGCGGGTCGTACGGGCTGGCGGCCATCGTGTTCGTCGCCAGCTTTCTCGTGCCGCTGTTCAAGCTCGCATCGCTGTTCGTGCTGGTCGTCGGGGCGCAGCGGCGCAGCAGCTGGCGACGCGAGGAACGCGCCAGGCTCTATCACCTGGTGGAGTTGATCGGACGCTGGTCGATGCTCGACGTCTTCGTGGTGTCGCTGCTGGCCGGGCTGGTGCGCATCCAGGGCTTCGCCGAGATCACGGCCGGCATCGGCATCGCGGCGTTCGGCTCGGTGGTGGTGCTGACGATGCTGGCCTCGCTGAGCTTCGATCCGAAGCTCACATGGGATGGCGATCCCGGTACAGAAAATCCCGAACACGCCGATATGACAACCAGAGCATCCCCATTCCCATGAGCAGCAGCGACCAGAACCCCGAAACACCCGAGCGCACGGCTTCGACGCCGTCGTCTCCGCCGCCCTCGCCGCGCGTGGCCCGTCGCCGTGACTGGCTGCCGTCGCTGATCTGGCTGATACCGATCGTGGCGGCGCTGGTCGGCTTCACGCTCGTGGGCCGCATTCTGCTGTCGAAGGGTCCGGAAATAGAGCTCACCTTCAAGACCGCCGAAGGCCTGGAAGCCAACAAGACCGCCGTGAAATACAAGGATGTGCAGATCGGCGTGGTCGAGAAGCTGCGTCTCGCACGCGACCGTTCGCACGTCTCGGTGACCGTGCAGCTCAACCAGGACGCCGACGCCTTCATCGCCCGGGACACCCGCTTCTGGGTGGTGCGGCCGCGGCTCGACACGTCCGGCATCTCGGGGCTGAACACGCTCCTGTCGGGCGCCTACATCGGTGCGGACGCCGGGCTTTCGGACGAGAGCGTCAAGGAGTTCACCGGCCTGGAGACGCCGCCGATCGTGACGCGCGACGCCTCTGGCCAGCAGTATCTGCTGCGCGCCACCGACATCGGCTCGCTCGACGTCGGCTCGCCCGTGTACTACCGGCGCATCAAGGTCGGCCAGGTGGCCGCCTTCGAGCTTGATCCGGACGGCCGCGGCGTGACGCTGCGCATCTTCGTGAACGCGCCCTACGAGAAGTTCGTCGGAGCCAACACGCGTTTCTGGCATGCGAGCGGGCTCGACATGCAGATCAACGCCAGCGGCCTGACGCTGCGCACCCAGTCGCTCGCGACCATCCTGCTCGGCGGCATCGCCTTCCGTGCGCCGGAAGACACGCCCGGACCGTTCGCGCAGGAGAACACGTCCTTCGCGCTGGCCGAGGACGAGTCGACCGCGATGAAGGTGCCCGACGGCCCGGCGCAGACGGTGATGCTGTACTTCAACCAGTCGCTGCGCGGTCTGGCGCCGGGCGCGCCGGTCGATTTCCGCGGCGTGGTGATCGGCGAGGTGAAGTCGATCGGCGTTCAGTTCGATCGCAACCAACGCGAGTTCCGCATGCCGGTGCTGGTGCAGATCTATCCCGATCGCCTGCGGCGGCCGGTCGCGGGGCAGACGGCCCAGCCGGTCGAGTCCGAGCAGCAGCGCCGGGAGCACCTCGAATACCTGATCGGCAAGGGCCTGCGTGCGCAGATGCGCACCGGCAACCTGCTGACCGGGCAGATCTACATCGCGCTCGATTTCTTCCCGAAGGCACCGAAAGCCACCGTCGATCTCTCCAAGCCGACCTACGAGCTGCCGACGATGCCCAACAGCCTGGACGAACTCCAGTCGCAGGTGCAGGAAATCACGACCAAGCTCAACAAGGTGCCGTTCGAGGAAATCGGCAAGGACGTGCGTACTGCGCTCGGCACGCTGGACAAAACGCTCAGAGGCGCGGAGCAACTCACGCGCACGCTGAACAACGACGTGTCGCCGGAGATCACCGCCGCCATGAAGGATGCCCGCAAGACCATCGGCAGCGCCGAGCGTGCGCTGGCAGAAGACTCGCCGCTGCAGAACGACATGCGCCAGACGCTGCAGGAACTCACGCGCGCCGCCGGCTCCGTCCGTGTGCTGACCGACTACCTCGAACGACATCCCGAATCGCTGCTGCGCGGTAAACCGGACGACAAGAAATGAATCGGCCCATGAAAACTCCCTGCACGCTGCGTTCGGTCGTCGCCGGCCTCGGCGGCATCGCCTTCGTGGCGCTGATGGCCGGCTGCGCCAGTCCGCCCGACCGCTACTTCACGCTCGCCATGCCGGCTCCCGCGCAGCCGGCCGCACGCACCGCCCCCGGCGGTGCGCCGATGTTCGTCGAGCTCGCGCCCGTCGCGATGCCCGAGCGGCTCGCGCGGCCGCAGATGCTGGTGCGCAAGGCGCCGTCCGGCGGCGGCCCCGGCGCCGAGGTCGAGCTGCTGGAGCAGCACCGGTGGGCCTCGTCGTTCGAGAACGAGATGCGCGATGCGCTGGCCAGCGGCATCGCGACGCGGCTGGGTGCCGTCGACCTGAGCAAGGGCGGGCGCCAGCCGGCGCAGCCTGCATGGCGCATCGCGGTGCAGCTGCAGAACTTCGATGCGGTCGAGAACAGCCGGGTCGACGCGACCTTCAGCTGGACCGCGCGGCGTGCCGATGGCGAGCGCAGCACGACGTGCCAGTGGACCGGCACCGAGCCGGTCGGCGACGGCATCGATGCGCTCGCGCAGGGTGCGCAGCGTGTGACGGCCAGGGCGGCCGAGGCCATCGCGGCGAACGTGGGGCGCCTGGCTGCCTCGGGTGGCGCGGCGGCCTGCAGCTGAGCCAGGTACCGGTCGAGGCCGTGGCGACCTGGACGGCCTGGTGCGACGGCAGCGCGATTCCGAATCCCGGGCGCATGGGCCTTGGTGTCGTGCTGGTTTCGCCCGATGGCACGCGTCACGCGCTATCGCGAGCGTCGCAGGACGTGGGTTGCAACAACGACGCCGAGCTGCGTGCGGTGATGCTGGCGCTCGAAGAACTCAAGGTGCGCGGCGCGCTCCACGTCAGGGTCTATAGCGACAACAGCGTCGTGGTGGCGCAGCTCGGCGGCTCGTTCGCCGGCATGGACAACGTGCTGGCGCCCATCGTGCGGCTTGCGGCCGCGTTCGATGCCGCACGCACGCTCGCGGCAACGTTCGAACAGTTCCGCATCGACTGGATACCGCGGTCACGCAACGCCGAAGCCGACGCGCTGGCGCGCTCGGCGCTGGGCGCCGGGCCGAAAATGCGCAAGCCGAAGCACGCGCGGCGCTGAGTCCGGCGAGACCGCACAGCGGGTGTGCTACCCGGCCAGCCCGACGTACACGTTCTGCACGTCGTCGTTCGCGTCGATCGCCGCCAGGAAGCTCTCGACTTCTTCCAGTTCCTCGGCGCTCAGGCTCGACGGATCGACCGGATTCTTCGCCTTGTGGCCGAGCTTGGCGGCGATCACGGTGAAGCCCAGCGCGGGCAGGGCGCGGCTCACGATGTCAAGGTCGGTCGGATCGGTCAGGAACAGCGTGTGGCCGTCTTCGGAACCGGCCTCGAAGTCCTGTGCGCCGGCCTCGATGGCGGCGACTTCGGGATCGGCATCCGGCTTCGCCGGCTCGGCCTCGATCATTCCCAGGTGGTCGAAATCCCAGGCGACCGAGCCGGACGTGCCGAGCTGGCCCTTGCGGAACAGCACGCGCATCTCGGGCGCGGTGCGGTTCACGTTGTCGGTCAGGCATTCGACCATCAGCGGCACGCGGTGGGGCGCGAAGCCTTCGTAGATCACGTGCTCGAAATGCACCGCCTCGCCCGTGAGGCCCGCGCCCTTCTTGATCGCGCGCTCCAGCGTTTCCTTGGGCATCGACGCCTTGCGCGCCTGTTCGGCCACCAGGCGCAGGCGCGAGTTCAGTGCCGGATCGGCACCGCCGCGCGCGGCGATCATGATTTCCTTGGCCAGTTTCCCGAACAGACGTCCCTTGGCGTTGGCCGCCAGGTCCTTGTGCTTTGCTTTCCACTGCGCGCCCATGTGCGGCTCCTTGTCGTTACGGCGCCCGAATGCGCCCGGAGGCGGATTCTCACCCGTGCCGTGTTCCCGGGTCGATCGGTATCGCCTCGGCGCCGATGGGCCGACGGGCAATCGGCTGACCGGCGACATTCCGGGCGACGCCAACATCGCGTTCTTTGCGAGGAAACTCCCCGATGTCCGATTCAGAATCGCAGGCCCGGCCGTCTTTCCCGAAGTCGCCCGAGCGGCGCAACCTTCTCAAGCTGGGTGCCACCGGTACCACCGGCCTGCTGCTCGCAGGCGCCGCGGCGGCGCAGCGCCTGCCCGGCCCGAGCGCAGTCGACACCGGCGCGGTGCAGGACGGTCGCGTGGTGTTTCCACCATGGCGTGGCGACGCGGACCAGCCCGACACGCCACCATCGGCGCCGTTGCCACCTGCGCAGCGCGTCGGCTACGCGATCGTCGGGCTCGGCCGGCTGGCGCTCGACGAGATCCTGCCGGCGTTCGCCGAATCCACGCGAGCGCGCCCGACCGCGCTGGTGTCCGGCTCGCCCGAGAAAATGGCGACCGTCGCGCGCCAGTACGGCATTCCACCCGAGTCCTGCTACAGCTACGAGGAATTCGACCGCATCCGCGACAACGCCGCGGTGCAGGTGGTCTACATCGTGCTGCCCAACGCGCTGCACCGCAGCTTCGTCGAGCGAGCCGCGGCGGCCGGCAAGCATGTGCTCTGCGAGAAGCCGATGGCGACCAGTTCCGCCGATGCGCGCGCGATGATCGCCGCCTGCGACCGTGCCGGCGTCAAGCTGATGGTGGCCTACCGCATCCATTACCAGCCGCATCACCTGCGGGCGCGCGAGTTCGTCGCGAAGAAGACCTTCGGCCGTCTGGTCGCCTTCAGCGCCGGCAATGCGCAGACGGTGCATGCGACGGCCGCCGAGCAGTGGCGCCACAAGCGCGCGCTCGCCGGTGGCGGCGCGTTGCCGGACATCGGGCTGTACTGCCTGAACACGGCGCGCTTCGTGAGCGGCCAGGAACCGGTCGAGGTCTATGCGCGCACCTACAGCCCACCCGGCGATCCGCGCTTCGCGGAGGTCGAGGAGACCGTCGATTTCATGCTGCGCTTCCCGTCGGGCCTGGTGGCGCAGTGCATGGCGACCTACGGTGCGCGCGAAGACAAATGGCAACGCCTGCAGATGGAGACCGCGACCATCGAGATGCCCAACGCCTACGACTACCAGGGCCAGCGCCTGCTCGTCGGGCGGCGACGCGACGCGGACAAGACGCAGGAGGAACTGGTGCTGCCGCGAAAGAACCAGTTCGCCGCCGAGATCGACCATTTCGCCGGTTGCGTGCGCAGCGGCGAGCGGCCGCGCACGCCGGGCGAGGAGGGGCTGCGCGACCAGGTCCTGATGGAGGCGATCTACGAGTCTGCGCAGAGCGGGCAGCCGGTCGCGGTATAGCGCTGCAGAACGGTCGCAGCAGTCAGACCAGCCGCGTGATCGGCTTCGTGCGCCACACCAGCCGGTAGTACGCCGTCTGCAGTGCCAGCATCGCGACGAACGTCACCGGATAGGCGATCCAGATCCCGTCGATGCCGATGCGCCGGCTCATGATCCAGGCCACCGGGACCTCGATCAGCACGATGCAGGCGATCGAGATGGCCGTGGGCACCAGCACCGATCCGCTCGCCCGCATGATTCCCGAGAGCACCGAGGCCATGCCGAACACCACCGTGCTCCACAGCATGATGTGCAGCAGCTTCTGCGCCACGTCGATCACCGGCGCGCTGGTGATGAAGGCGCCCATGACGTGGCGCGAGAACAGGTAGCCGAGCAGCACCAGCGTGCCGGTCAGCGCGATGTTCATCAGCAGCCCGGTGCGTGCGATGGCGCCGAGCTGGTCGATGCGCCCCGCGCCGATGGCCTGTGCACCGAGGATGGACGCCGTGATCGCGATCGAGATGGCGGGAAACTGCACGTACGCGACCACCTGGTTGACCGCGCCGTAGGCGGCCGTCGCATCGGAGCCGTAGCCGTTGACCAGCGACAGCAGCGCGATCTCGGCCAGCGATATGACGATCATCTGCACGCCGGTCGGTACGCCCACCCTGAGCACCTTGCCGAGAAGCCGCCAGTCGATCCGCAGGCTGCGTGCGAAGTCGGCATCGGGCGCGAGCGCGCTCCGCCGGTTGCGCAGCCGGAACGCCAGCCAGACGGTCGCCACGACGAACGACACCACCGTCGCCGCCGCGCCGCTGGCCACGCCCAGCACCGGCAGCCCGCCCCAGCCGCGGATCAGCGCCGGCGTCAGCAGCAGCCCGATGCACGTCGAGATGCCCAGCGTGAAGAGCGGGGTGACCGTGTCGCCGATGCCGCGCAGCATCGCGGTCGACAGCAGGAACACGAACAGGCCCGGCATGGCGATCAGCATGATCCGCGCATAGCGCGTGGCGTCGGCGAGGATGTCGGGCGGCGTGCCGAGCGCGGACAGCAGCGGCGTCGTGAAGGTGCCGCCGAAGACCGCCACCAGCAGGCCGAAGACCACGCCGACGGTCAGCGTGGTCCCGGCCACGGCCTTGACCTTGCCGGTGTCGCGCGCGCCCCAGGCCTGGCCGATCAGCACCGATGCACCGGCGCCCAGGCCGATCGTGAAGGCGATGAAGAAGAACATCACCGGAAAGAAGCTCGACACCGCCGCGAGCGCACCTACACCGAGCATCTGGCCGACATAGACGTTGTTCAGCGTGCCGGAGAGCGACTGTAGGATGTTGCTCAGCAGCATCGGCGCGAGGAACACGAGGAAGGTTCTCCAGAGCGGCCGGTCGGCGACCGGAAGGCGGGGACCGGGGATGTCGGGGGCGTCGATCATGCGTGGATCAGAACTCCGTATGCAGACGCACCGAGCCGACGTTCACCGGCCCGCGATCGACGTTGTAGGCCGGGTTGCGGATGTACTGCCAGTCGAGCGTGATCCAGGTCCCCCTGGTGAGGTTGATGTTGTAGAACACCTCCGCGATGCCTTCCTGCCGGTAGCGCAGCCGCCCGTCGCCGATGAAGAACGCGATGCCGCCCGCGGACAGGTAGTCGCGCTGGGCCTTGGAGATGGCGTTTCGCGCGAGGGCGAAGCCGACGGTGTCCTGAGCGCGTTGCCAGGCGGTGCCCTTCATCAGCAGGCCGCCGGAGACCGAGCGGTCGATGTCGGTGAAGGCGTAGGTCTCGGTCTTGCCGTCGGCCCAGCTGGTGCGCGCGAACAGGCCCAGGTCGTCGGTGAGCGCCTGTTCGAGGTTGAGGCCGAAACCGCGCTTCATCCGGTTGCCGTAGCGCGCGGCGTTGATGTCGGGCACGGTGCCGGTCTGCTGCGCGAGCGCGAGGGCGTCGTCGTAGCGCGTCATGCGGGCGCGATTGTTGAAGGCCAGCAGCCGCAGCTTGCCCGCCTGGCCGGCGATCGTGTGGCCCCGTTCGATCTCCACCTGGTCGCCGTAGTGCCTGAGCGGGTTCTCGTCGAGCTTCTGTCCGTTCGGCTCCATCGGCTGGATGAAGCGGCCGCCGCGAATCGCCCAGTCGTCGTGGTACCACTCCAGCACCGCCCCCCACGAATAGCCGCGCGCGTCGGCCGCATAGTCGTAGGCGCCGTGCGTCATGACCGACCAGTTGAGGAACTGGGTGCGCGGATCGTGGCTGTAGGCGTTGGCGTCGAAGATGTCCAGCGCCGAGAGATTGCCCGCGGTGAACACCCAGCGCCGGCTGTCGCGCGAGCCGCCGAGCTGGTTGGCGGCCGATTCGACCGCCGTCTGCTCGCCGCCGCCGTCCCAGGTCTGGCGCAGGAAGAAACGGGCCCGGTAGACGCGCAGGTTCGGGCCCGAGGAGCGCGCCATCTCGCCGTTGGTGAAGCCGCCGAAGCCGGTCAGGTTCGAAAGCGGCACGCCCTGGGCGCCTTCGGCGTTGAAATAGAGCTCGCCGCCGCGCCACAACCGGGCGCCGAAGAAGGCGGTGGAAGTGAACGAATAGCTGCGTTCCCGATCGGTGGTCAGGCTGTTCGGGCCGGAATAGGCGGCCGAGAACGACGGCTTCTTCTGCCAGACATAGGTCGCCTGGACATGGGCATTCCAGCGCTCGGGCGCGGCGTCGGTATCGGCATCGACGTCGGCGGCTTGCGACAGCGTGGGGAGCAGGGTGGTGAAAAGGGCCGTCAAGGCGGCGAGGAGCGTGTGGTGATCGATGCGCATGAGGACGGTTCTCGGGAGCCGGGCAGCGGCGTGGACGGGATGGTGGACGGGAACAGGAACGTTACAGGTCGAATTCGACGGATCGACTGCACGGCGGGGCGGTGCTACGAGGCGGCGCTGCCGAACACGCGGCGCACCGTGTCGCGGAACACGCGCCAGCGTCGCCGCATGCCGTACCGGTTGGCACGCAGCGAACGCCAGGGGCCGCTGCGGCGCACGCGGTCGAGCACCTGGCCCTTCCAGGCGGTCCAGCGCGGGTACCAGCGGCCGAACCATCCGATGGTCAGCAGTGTCGGCTTCACCAGCTGGAACAACCGCGCCACGACGGCGGTGCCGGCCAGCTTGGCGCCGGCGAGCAGCACGAAACCGCTCGCGTAGTGGCTGCGGCCGAACAGGAAGAGCGCGGCGAGCTTGACCGGGAAAAGGACCACCAACGGCAGGAAGAACACCAGCACCGCACCCCACGGCGGCAGTGTGCGCACCCGTTCTTCCAAGCGGGCCCAGAGCGGCAGACGGGCCAGCTTCGACACCTGCGCGGCGAGCGGATCCCAGCCCCATTCCTCGAAAAGCAGCACCGGCACCAGCACCATGGTGGCGATGGCGTGGAGCAGTTTTCGGAGGACGGCGATGGGCGTCATGGGCAAGGGATTGTGACCTGTGCGCCGGGGCGCCTATGGCAAACTTACGCGCTTTATCGCGCAGGCCGGCGACGCTTGCCAGGAACGCTCCAGACATGCAAAAAATCATTCGCCAGCTCGCTGACGAAATCAGGATCGGCGAGCATCAGGCGAAGGCCGCGATCGAACTGCTCGACGGCGGCGCCACGGTGCCTTTCGTCGCACGCTATCGCAAGGAGGCCACCGGCGGCCTCGACGACATCCAGCTGCGCGAACTCGAAGCACGTCTCTCGTACCTGCGCGAGCTCGAAGACCGCCGCGCAGTCGTGCTCAAGACCATCGACGAGCAAGGCAGGCTGACCGACGTGCTGCGTGTCGCGATCGCCACCGTGGCCACCAAGCAGGAACTCGAAGACCTCTACCTGCCCTTCAAGCAGAAGCGTCGCACCAAGGGCCAGGTCGCCCGCGAAGCCGGCATCGAACCGCTCGCCGACCTGCTCTTCGGCGACCCGGCGCGCGACCCGGCTCTGGAAGCGAAGGCGTTTCTCAGACCCGCCGAGATGCTCGACGACGGCAAGCCGGGCCCGGACTTCTCGACCGTGCCGGCCGTGCTCGACGGCGTGCGCGACATCCTTTCGGAGCGCTGGGCCGAGGACGCCGCGCTGGTGCGGCGCCTGCGCGAATGGCTCTGGACGGAAGGCCTCTTCAAGTCGACCCTGATGGGTGGCAAGGACGAGAACGACGCCGATGTCGCCAAGTTCCGCGACTACTTCGCCTATGCCGAGCCGATCGGTCGCGTGCCTTCGCACCGCGCGCTCGCCGTGTTCCGCGGCCGTGCGCTCGAGATCCTCGACGCGAAGCTGGTGCTACCGGTCGAGCCCGAACCCGGCAAGCCCTCCATTGCCGAAGGCCGGATCGCGGTCCATCTCGGCTGGAGCCATGCGGGCCGGCCATCGGACGACCTGCTGCGCAAGTGCGTGGCCTGGACCTGGCGCGTGAAGCTGTCGCTTTCCACCGAGCGCGACCTGTTCGCGCGCCTGCGCGAGGAAGCCGAGAAAACCGCCATCAAGGTCTTCGCCGACAACCTGCGCGACCTGCTGCTCGCGGCGCCTGCCGGCCCGCGCGTCGTGCTCGGCCTGGACCCGGGCATCCGTACCGGCGTGAAGGTGGCGGTGGTCGATGTCACCGGCAAGCTGGTCGAGACGGCGACCGTGTTCCCGCACGAGCCGCGCAAGGACTGGGAAGGTTCGCTGTACACGCTCGGCAAGCTCTGCACGAAGCACGGCGTGAACCTGATCGCGATCGGCAACGGCACCGCGAGCCGCGAGACCGACAAGCTGGCTGCCGACCTGATCAAGCTGCTGGTGAAGACGAATTCCTCCTCCGTCTGCCCTGGGCCTGCGATCGAGAAAGTCGTCGTGAGCGAAGCCGGCGCGTCGGTCTACTCCGCGAGTGAATTCGCATCGCAGGAGATGCCCGATGTCGACGTCAGCCTGCGCGGCGCGGCCAGCATCGCGCGGCGGCTGCAGGACCCGTTGGCCGAGCTGGTGAAGATCGACCCGAAATCCATCGGCGTCGGCCAGTACCAGCACGACGTGAACCAGAGCGAACTCGCGCGCACGCTGCATGCGGTCGTCGAGGATTGCGTGAACTCGGTCGGCGTCGACCTGAACACCGCCAGCGTGCCGCTGCTGTCGCGCGTCTCGGGCCTGTCGGCGAGCGTTGCCAGGGCCGTGGTCCGTTGGCGCGACGCCAACGGCGCGTTCTCGACGCGCAAGCAGCTGCTCGAGGTCGCCGGCTTCGGCCCGAAGGCGTTCGAGCAGAGCGCCGGCTTCCTGCGCGTGCGCGACGGCGACAATCCGCTGGACATCACCGGCGTGCACCCGGAAACCTATCCGCTGGTCGAACGGATCATGGCGACGACCGGCCTGGCCGTCGGCCAGCTGATGGGCCGCGCCGACATGCTCAAGACGCTCCGGCCCGAACTGTTCGCGAACGAGAAGTTCGGCGTCATCACGGTGGAGGACATCCTCGGCGAACTCGAAAAACCCGGCCGCGATCCGCGTCCCGACTTCAAGGTCGCCCGCTTCAACGACGGCGTCGACGACATCAAGGACCTGGTCGAAGGGATGGTGCTGGAGGGCACGGTGAGCAACGTGGCGCAGTTCGGCGCTTTCGTCGACCTCGGCGTGCACCAGGACGGGCTGGTGCATGTGAGCCAGTTGAGCAACAAGTTCGTCGACGACGCGCGCGAGGTGGTCAGGACCGGCGACATCGTGAAGGTGAAGGTGATGGAGGTCGACGCGGCGCGCAAGCGCATCGCGCTGTCGATGAGGCTGGACGCGACGCCGGTGCGCCGGGACGGCGACCGGAGTGGGCGCGACAACCGTTTCGAGCGCGCGAGCCGTGACCAGCAAAAGGGGCGCCGGGATGCGGCGCCGCAGCCTGCGGGCCAGATGGCGAGCGCGTTCGCGAAACTGCGCGGCCTGCGGGAGTAGCGAGATGGTGTTCTACACCGTGGTCGCGGGCGTCGGCCGTCGCGACGGCAAGCTGCTCGGCGCGACCCGGACGCTGGCGATGCTGCGGGCGCTCGGTGTCGCCGCCGATGCGCCGCCGACCTTCCTGCTGGTCGGCAAGGATGGCGGCGTCAAGATGACCGAAGGCACCGACGTCGACCTCGATGCGGTCTTCGCCGAGATCGACCGCATGCCGATGCGCCGGCGCTAGACGTCGAGCTGTCGGTGTGCCTGTGGCGTCGCCGACAATGGGCGCCGACCCCACTTCGCGAAACGACCGCCCGCTTCATGGATTTCCTTCTCCTGGCCGCCTTGCTCCTCGGCGGCGCGTACGTTCTCAAGACCCGGGAGCAGGCACGGCGCATCGCCTTGCTCGGCCAACACCTGGGCGACTACCAGATCGAGAAACTGATCGAGAGCCTGACGCAGGGCTACCTGCGTTGCCTGGGCGAAGACGACGCGCAGCGCCGCGGGCAGATCTGGCAACTGCTGGCCTCCAGCGAGCAGTCCGTGTCCTCGCAGTTCGCGCGCTTCTCGGCCGGCTTCGCCAGGGTCGACGAGGCGCGAACGCACGTGAGCAAGCTGCCGATCGCCGTGCCCTTCGCCGACAGGCTGTTTCCCGCGGCGACGTTCGACCTGCGCAAGGCGCTTGCGATCCATGCCCGCGGCATCGCCGACGCCGCGGACAACGTCCAGCAGTTGTCGCCGAAGGCGAAGGCCTTCACCATGTCGGCCGAGCTTTTCCTCATGCAGCACACCTGCCACTGGTTCTGCCGTTCGAAGATGGTGGCGTCCGCGCGCATGATGGCGCGGCACCGGACGTCGTACGCGTTGCTGGTCGATTCGGTATCGCCGGCGACCTGCGCGGCCTACAAAGCGCTCGTCGGCTAGGCCGTGGCGGTGCTTGTCGCGGCTCGTGAATGGGCTCATTCCGAGGAGAAAAGCAGCGGGGAGCGCCATAGAGTCACGCATCTCCATCGCTCCTCAAGGAAACCACGTGTCCAACTTCAACGTCCAGGCCGCACCGGTGCGCAACCACGCCGCGAGCTCGAGCCCGTCAGCACGAGCGAGCGAGAAATCCGCCACGCCCAGCTTCTCGCGCAGCGCCACGGCAAATAGCCTGACACCGACGGCCGTGAAATCGCCGCTCGATGAACGGGCGAACGGGAAGTCTTACAGAAGCGAGCCGTATCCTGGTAAACCCAACCTCGCCAGCGGCTGCATGCACCAAGGCAAACTTCTCAATCCGTCCTTCGTCCACGAAGCCTTGAACCACGATCTGAAGCGTCTTGCGAACGATCTCAGGCATGGGAAAACGGAAAAGGCAGCGGATCGGGTGATGAGCATGTCCCATGCGGACATCAGCGATCACCTGCAGGATTTCAAGATCGATCCTCAACTCGTCGCCAAGCTGCGCCAGGTGACCAGCGACACCAAGCTCACACCGCAGCAGATGCAGAGCGCCGTGCACGAAATTTTCGTCGAATCCGGCGCAGCCAGGTTCCTGGAATTGCCGCTCTGATTCCGCCTCAGCCGAATTTCTTGACCAGCACCTGGCTGCGCCGGTCCCAGTTGTATTTGCGTTTGCGCGCTTCCGGCAGCCAGTCCGGGTCGACCTGCACGAAGCCGCGCTTGATGAACCAGTGCATGGTGCGGGTCGTCAGCACGAAGATGCTCTGCAGCCCCATCGCGCGCGCGCGCTGCTCGACGCGCTTGAGGATGCGCTCGCCGTCGCCCTGCGCCTGTGACAGCGGCGACACGGTGAGCGCCGCCATCTCGGCCGTGCGTTCTTCCGTGTACGGATAGAGCGCCGCACAGCCGAAGATCACGCCGTCGTGCTCGATCACGGTGTAGTGGTCGACGTCGCGCTCGATCTCGGTGCGGTCGCGCTTGACCAGCGTGCCATCGCGCTCGAAGGGCTCGATGAGTTGCAGGATGCCGCCGATGTCGTCGGCCGTGGCCTGGCGCAGCGATTCGAGCTTCTCGTCGACCACCATGGTGCCGATGCCGTCGTGCACGTAGACCTCCAGCAGCAGCGAGCCGTCGACCGAGAACGGCAGGATGTGGCTGCGCTCGACGCCGGACTCGCACGCCTTGACGCAATGCTGCAGGTAGAAGGCCGTGTCGGTCGGTCGCTGGGCGGGCGACAGGGTCGCCAGCAGCTTCTTGGCGGCGTCGAGCGGGAGTTCGGTGTCGATCGGGTTGTCGTCGCTCTCGGGCAGTTCGCTGTCCATGCGGATGCCGGGAATCTCGGTCAGGAAAATCAGCTTGTCGGCACGGATCGAGATCGCCACGCTGGTCGCGACTTCCTCCATCGTCAGGTTGAAGGCCTCCCCGGTGGGCGAGAAGCCGAACGGCGACATCAGCACCATCGCGCCGTAGTCCAGCGTGTGGCGGATGCCTTCGGCATCCACCTTGCGCACCAGCCCCGAGTGCTTGAAGTCGACGCCGTCGATCACGCCGACGGGGCGCGCGGTGATGAAGTTGCCCGAGATGACGCGCACGGTGGAGCCGGCCATCGGCGTGTTCGGCAGTCCCTGGCTGAAAGCCGCCTCGATCTCGTAGCGCAGCTGGCCGGCGGCCTCCTGCGCGGAGTCGAGCGCCACGGCATCGGTGATGCGCATGCCGTGCGAGTAACGCGCTTCGTGCCCTTTGGCGCGCAGTTGTTCGTTGACCTGGGGACGGAAACCGTGCACCAGCACGACCTTGACGCCCATCGACTGGATCAGCGCCAGGTCCTGCGCGATGTTCTGCAGCTTGCCCGCGGCGATCGCCTCGCCGGCCAGACCGACCACGAAGGTCTTGCCGCGGTGCGTGTGGATGTAGGGCGCGACCGAGCGGAACCAGGGAACGAAAGTGAAGTTGAAGACGGCGGACATTCGTGTGCGAGAAGGGTGATTGGGGAGTCGTTGAAGCCGCGGAACCGGACTGGGATAATCCTGAATTCTCCCGCATGTCCCCATATCCCTGATCTCCCTCGTGCCCGACTGCATCTCTTGGCTGCCGCTCCAACCACCATTCCCCTGAAGATCGAATTCCCCGAATCGCTGCCGGTGTCCGCCCGCCGCGAGGAGATCGCCGAGGCCATCGCCGCCAACCAGGTCGTGATCGTCTGCGGCGAGACCGGCTCGGGCAAGACGACGCAGCTGCCCAAGATCGCGTTGCTGCTCGGCCGGGGCAAGCTCGGCAGCTCGCCGGGGCAGGGCAGGCTGATCGGCCACACCCAGCCGCGCCGCATCGCCGCCAGTTCCGTGGCCAAGCGCATCGCCGAGGAGCTGAAGACGCCGCTGGGCGACGTGGTCGGCTTCAAGGTGCGCTTCCAGGACCGGTTGAGCCGCGACGCCTCGGTCAAGCTGATGACCGACGGCATCCTGCTGGCCGAGACGCAGACCGATCCGCTGCTCAAGGCCTACGACACGATCATCATCGACGAGGCGCACGAGCGCTCGCTCAACATCGACTTCCTGCTCGGCTACCTGCGCGAGATCCTGCCGCGCCGGCCCGACCTGAAGGTCGTCGTGACCTCGGCGACGATCGACGCCGACCGTTTCGCGCAGCATTTCAAGTCGGCGAAGGGGCCGGCGCCGGTCATCTATGTTTCGGGCCGCACGTTCCCGGTCGAGCAGCGCTACCGGCCGTACGAGGAATCGCGCGAGTACGACGTCAACGACGCGATCGCCGACGGCGTCGACGAGCTCTGGCGGGATCCGCACCACGCGGGCGACATCCTGGTGTTCCTGCCCGGCGAACGCGAGATCCGCGAAGCGACCGACCACCTGCGCCGCCACCTGGCCAACCAGCCGGTGATGCGCAACGCCGAAGTGCTGCCGCTGTTCGCGCGGCTTTCGCCGGCCGAGCAGGACCGCATCTTCGAAGGCCACACCGGGCGGCGCATCGTGCTGGCGACCAACGTGGCCGAGACCTCGCTCACCGTGCCCGGCACGCGCTACGTGATCGACACCGGCACGGCGCGGGTCAAGCGCTACAGCTTCCGCAGCAAGGTCGAGCAGCTGCTGGTCGAGCCGATCAGCCAGGCGGCGGCGAACCAGCGCGCGGGGCGTTGCGGCCGCGTGGCGGACGGCATCTGCATCCGGCTCTACGACGAGAAGGATTTCGCGGGCCGGCCGCGCTTCACCGATCCGGAAATCCTGCGCTCGTCGCTGGCCGGCGTGATCCTGCGCATGAAATCGCTGCACCTGGGCGACGTCGAGCAGTTCCCTTTCCTGGAGCCGCCGCAGCGCCGCGCCATCGCCGACGGCTACCAGCTGCTCGCCGAGCTCGGCGCGGTCGACGATGCCAACGAGCTGACGAACGTCGGCCGCGAGCTGTCGCGCCTGCCGCTCGACCCGCGCGTCGGCCGGATGATCCTGGAGGCGCGCACGCGTGGCGCGCTCGAAGAGGTGCTGGTCATCGCCAGCGCGCTCAGCGTGCAGGACGTGCGCGACCGTCCGATGGACATGCAGCAGCAGGCCGACCAGGCGCATGCCAAGTTCGACGACGAGAAGAGCGAATTCAGCGGCTACCTGACGCTCTGGAAATGGCTCGGCGACGCTCGCGGCGGCGCGCCGGTGCCGACCTCGCGGCGCGAGATGCAGGCGGCGCAGGGCGTGCAGCCGCGGCGTGCGAGCGCCGCGGTGCTGCCGATCGCGCAGCGGCTGGTGGCTGCGGCCGTGCCCGCCGCGGTGGCCGCCGACGTCCAGCCGGCCCACAAGCTCAGCAACCGCCAGTACGAGCAGCTGCTGCGCCAGAACTTCGTCAACATCCGCCGCGTGCGCGAATGGCGCGACATCCACTCGCAGCTGCTCACGGTCGTCGCCGAGCACAAGTGGAAGTTCAACACCCGGCCGGCGAGCTACGAGGCGCTGCACCTGTCGATGCTCGCCGGCCTGCTGGGCAATATCGGCTGGAAAATGGAAGAGGCGCCGAGCGGCGGCGGGCAGGCGCCACAGCAGGGCGGCGGGCGCCCGTCGGGCGAATACCTGGGTGCGCGCGGGATCAAGTTCTTTCCGCATCCGGGCGCGCACCTGCGCAAGAAACCCGGGCGCTGGATCGTCACGGCCGAATTGGTCGAGACCACGCGGCTGTTCGGCCGCGGCATCGCCAACATCGAACCGCAGTGGCTGGAAGAAGTCGCCGGGCACCTGCTGAAGAAGCAGTTGCTCGATCCGCATTGGGAGAAGAAGGGCGCGCAGGTCACGGCGCTCGAACGCGCGACGTTGTACGGCCTGGTGATCTACAGCGGCCGGCGCATGGATTTCACCGCCATCGATCCCGTAGGCGCGCGCGAGATCT
Organism: Janthinobacterium lividum; assembly: GCA_050954325.1. Lineage (GTDB taxonomy): Bacteria > Pseudomonadota > Gammaproteobacteria > Burkholderiales > Burkholderiaceae_C > Variovorax. The sequence continues at coordinate 821,434 of JBPBPG010000002.1, forward strand.
TCATCCGCGAGGCGCTGGTCGGCGGCCAGTGGGACAGCAAGCTGCCGTTTCTGGCGGCCAATCGCAAGCTGATCCAGGAAGTCGAAGGGCTGGAGCACAAGTCGCGCCGGCAGGACGTGCTGGTCGACGACGAACTGATCTACGCGTTCTACGATGCGCAGTTGCCCGGCGACGTCGCGAGCGGAGCGGCCTTCGACCATTGGTACAAGGAAAACGCCCGTTCCCAGCCGCGGCTGCTGTTCCTGTCGCGCGACGAACTGATGCGCCACCAGGCCGCCGGAATCACGGTCCAGTCGTTTCCTTCGACCGTTCGCCTCGGTGGCGTGGACTGCGCGGCGACGTATCTGCACGAACCCGGCGATGCCAAGGACGGCTTGACCGTCACGGTGCCGCTCTTCGTCCTCAACCAGGTCAACGAGGAGCGTTGCGAGTGGCTCGTCGTCGGCATGCTCAGGGACAAGATCCAGGCGCTGCTCAAGAGCCTGCCCCAGCGCCCGCGCTCGCGGCTGGTGCCGTTGCCGGAGTCGGCGACGAAGCTGGCCGAAAGCCTGGGCGAGCCCGATGCGTTCGGCGCCGGCTCGTTGACGGATGTGCTGCTCAAACACGTCCGTGCGCTGACCAGCATCGACGTGCTGCGTGCCGATTTCAAGCTCGACATGCTGCCGCCGCATCTGTTCATGAACCTGCGGATCGTCGACGAGCATGGACGCCAGCTCGGCATGGGGCGCAATCTCGGTGCGCTGAAGGCCGAGCTGGGAACGCAGGCGCGGGGTGCATTCCAGGCGCTGGCCGGGTTGAACGTGCGCACGGCGCCGCAAGTGCTGGAGGTCGGCGGGGCAAGAAATTCGCAGAAGCCGTCGGATGCAACGTCGCAGAAGAAAGAGTCTGCTGCAACGCCGTCGATGCCCGCAGGCACCCGTTACACGGCCTGGACGTTCGGCGAACTGCCCGAACTGATGGAGGTGCGGCGCGGCGCGCAGTCGCTGATCGGTTTTCCGGCGCTGGTCGACGGTGGGGATGCGGTGACGATCGAGGTCTTCGACGAACCGGCCGTCTCGGCTGCGAAACATCGTGCGGGTCTCAGGCGGTTGTTCGCGCTGCAGCTGAAGGACGCACTGAAGTACCTCGAAAAGAACATCCCCGACCTGCAGAAGATGGCTGTCGCCTACATGCCGCTCGGCACCGCCGACGAGCTCCGTGCACAGATCGTGGACGTCGCGCTAGACCGTGCCTTTCTGCAGGAGCCTCTGCCGATCGACGAGTTCGACTTCAAACGCCGCATCGACGAAGGCAGAGGGCGCCTCACATTGATCGCCAACGAAGTCGCACGGCTGGCATCGTCGATCCTTGTCGACCACGCGGTCGCGGTGCGAAAGATCAAGGACACCAAGATCCAGCCGGAGGCCACGGCCGATGCGGCGCAGCAGATGCAACGACTGGTCGGCAAGCGCTTCATCGCCGAGACGCCGTGGGTGCAGCTCCAGCATTTCTCGCGCTACCTGAAAGCGATCACGGCACGACTCGACAAGCTCCGGGCCGACCCTGCGCGCGACGCTGCGAAACTGGCGGAGCTTCGGCCGCAGGAGCAGCGATATTGGCGGCTGGTCGCGGAACGCAAGGGCGTGCAGGACGAGCGGATGATGGAGTTTCGTTGGTTGCTGGAAGAGCTTCGCGTGAGCTTTTTCGCACAGGAGTTGCGCACTCCGCAGCCCGTGAGTGGAAAACGGCTCGACAAGGCATGGACGCAACTTGCCGCATAAGTCAACGTGTGTCGGGCTGAGTTGTAACTTGGTCGGGTATTGCGCATTAGATGTACGCTGAAAGTTCTATGTATAGACTTCGGCCGCAATGAATGGTCTATTGAACAAAAGCGGTTTCATCGATTCCTGGAGCAAGCTCGCAGTCCTCCGCTTCGTCCTCGCGGCGATCGTCGCGTTCAATCATCTGGCCGAGATGATGCCGATCGGCGTGTTCTCGGTGATCCCGATGCTGGGCACCTTCGAAGCGATATTGGGTTTCCTGCTGGTCAGCGGCTACTCGATCGGGGTGTCCTATCGCAAGCAGCCCCGGCATTTCCTCTGGCGCCGGATCAAGCGGATCTACCCGGTGTATCTGTTCAGCCTCGTGCTGATGGGCGTCGTGCTCGCGACTGGACCGGATGCGTGGCCACCCGCACGGCAATGGCTCGCAAATCTGCTGTTTCTGAACCAGCTCGTCGTGCCGACATCGATCGTCGGGCCTGCATGGAGCCTGTCACTGGAATTCTGGCTGTATTGCCTCACCCCGCTGCTCTTCATGCTTTCCGATCGGTCGACGAAATTTCTCGTTGCCGTTTCATTCGTTTCATTTTGCATCTACACCTGCGGCCGGACGCTTTTCCACTGGACCTATTACTCCGGCACGTCCTATGGCTTGAATCTGCTGCTGCTCGCATTCATCTGGCTCTCCGGTCTGCGTCTCGCGCGTCTCGAAAAGGGCAGAAGCCACGACGGCGTGCTGCGTTCGATATTCGTGATATTCGCGATCTACATCGTAATGTGCGCGGCGATCCAGGGAGGCTATCGGCTCAAGAACGATGATCTGGCTCGGTTTTTCCGAGTCGATCTGATCGACTTGGTATTGAGAACCTGCACGCTCGCCGGCGTCGGCTTGGTATTCGTGAATATCCTGCGGCGCGACGGTAGCGGCGAGCCATCGGCCTGGATGCGAGCGTTGGGCGATATCTCGTTTCCGCTCTATCTGCTTCACGTGCCGGTTTTCGCACTCCTGCACCGCACAGCTTCGAGGTCGCCTTACCTCTACTTTGCAGTGGCGTTCGCTGTTTCCCTGGCTGCATACCGCGTTCTCGACCTTTACTCGCAACGTCGTCATGCCGTAAAGAAAATGCCCGTCGCGGTCATTTGACCGAACGGGCACCGAGTTCGAAAAGCGGTTGGAAGCGGGAGTTCCGGACCGCAGGTCAGATTCGTCCCATGACCAGCAACACAATCACCACGACGAGTACCAGACCGAGTCCGCCGCTGGGGCCATAGCCCCAACTGCGGCTGTGTCCCCAGGTCGGTAGTACGCCGACCAGCAGCAAAACAAGGATGACGATGAGGATGAGCGACATTTCTTCTCCGAGAAACCATTGAATTTCCGAGCGTCATTCAACAACGCGACCCGACCAAGCGTGCGCCGCTCTGTTGCAGGTCAGGGTACGCCGACGAAACGTGTCAGAGCTTGGCCAGCCGGTTCAACCCCATCTGCAAGGTCGCGTCTTCCTTGGCGAAGCAGAAACGCACGACCCGCTGGTCGAAGCCGCTCCCGTAGAACGCCGAGAGCGGTATCGACGCGACGCCGATCTCCGCAACCAGCCACTTGCAGAAATCGTCTTCCCCGAGGTCGCTCACGTTCGTGATGTCGACGCACTGAAAGTAGGTGCCGGCGCTCGGCAGCAACTTGAAACGCGTGCGCGCCAGCCCCGCGGCGAACAGGTCGCGCTTGCGCTGGTAGAAAGCCGGCAGGTCCAGGTAGGGCCCGGCGTCTTCCATGTAGCGTGCGAGGGCGTATTGCATGGGCGTGTTGACCGTGAAGACATTGAACTGGTGCACCTTGCGGAATTCCGCCGTGAGCGCCGCCGGCGCCACGACGTAGCCGACCTTCCATCCGGTCACGTGATAGGTCTTGCCGAAGCTGCTGACGATGAAGCTGCGCGCTGCCAGACCGGGATAGCGGGCGACGCTTTCGTGACGAACGCCGTCGAAGACCATGTGCTCGTACACCTCGTCGGCGATGACCAGGACGTCGGTCGGCGCCAGCAATTCGCCGAGCGTCCGCATCTCCTCGCCGGTCCACACGGTAGCGCTCGGGTTGTGCGGCGTGTTGACGATGATCGCTCGTGTCTTCGACGTGATCGCCGCGCCGATCCGGTCGAAATCGGGACGGAAGGTCCCCGGTACGAGCGGCACGCGCACGACGACACCGCCCGCCAGTTCGATGTTGGGCACGTAGCTGTCGTAGCACGGCTCCAGCACGATCACCTCGTCGCCCGCATGCACGACAGCGAGGATCGCCGTGATGATCGCCTGCGTGGCACCGGCGGTGATCGTCACTTCGGTCGCCGGGTCGTAGCTGCGGCCGTAGATCGCGGCGATCTTGCCGGCCACCGCGTCGCGCAGCGCCTGCACGCCCGGCATCGGCGGGTACTGGTTATGGCCCGCGGCCATCGCGCCGGTCACCGCGTCGAGCAGCGCCGGGTCGCAGCCGAAATCCGGAAAGCCCTGGCCGAGGTTCACGGCCTTCTTCTCGGCGGCCAGCGCCGACATCACGGTGAAGATGGTGGTGCCGACAGCCGGCAGTTTGGTGACGACGGCGGGGGTGCGGGAAGAGGACACAGTGCTCATGATTGTCGAGATTGAATTAGACCCCTTTCGCGAACACCGCGGAACCGGCTCCGCCGGGCCTCAGGTGTTGCCCCGGACGGGGGGTTGGCGAAGCGACACGAAGTGCGTGAAGCCTGGGGGCGATCCTATTTTCTAGAGTTCGTAGTCCTGCGCATGGCCGCTGAGGGCCTTGGCAATGAGATTGCGATCGAGCCGGTCGCTGAGCAACTCGGCGAACTTGAAGACGAAATTGCGCAGGTAGGCGCTGCGCTTGAAGGCCACGCGCGCGATGTTGGTGCCGAAGATGTGACCCATCGGCCGCACCAAGAGATCGGCGTTGGTGTCGTCGCGCACGGCCATCTCGGCCACGATGCCGATGCCCAGGCCGAGTCGCACGTAGGTCTTGATCACGTCGGAGTCGATCGCCTCGAGCGCGATGCGCGGCGTGAGCTTCTTCTGCGCGAACGCGTGGTCGATGCGCGTGCGGCCTGTGAAAGACGGGTGGTAGGTGATGATCGGTTCGGTTGCGATGTCCTCCAGGGACACCCGTTCCTTCTCGGCCAGCGCATGCCCCTTGGGCAGCACCAGCACGTGCTGCCATTCGTAGCAAGGCAGAGTGACGAGTTCGGCATAGCCGTCGAGCGATTCGGTCGCGATGCCGATTTCGGCGATCTCGTCGATCACCATGCGTGCCACCTGATCGGGCGAGCCCTGGTGCAGGCTCACGTTCACCTTCGGATACGCCTCGCGCAGATTGGCCACCGGAAGCGGCAAGACGTAACGTGCCTGGGTATGGGTGGTCGCGATAGAAAGCGTGCCGCTGTCCTGGGCGCTGAACTGCTCGCCGATGCGCCGGAGATTCCCGACCTCGCGCATGATCAGTTCGATACTCTTGATCACGTGTTCGCCGGGTTCGGTCACGCGTTTGAGCCGCTTGCCGTGGCGCGCGAAGATCTCGATCCCGAGCTCTTCCTCGAGTTCGATGATCGCCTTGGAAACACCGGGTTGCGAGGTGTGCAGTGCCTTCGCGGCTTCGGTCAGGTTCAGGTTGCGCCGCACCGCTTCCTGCACGAACTTGAATTGATGGAGATTCATAACAGATTCCGTCTTTCTACGGATTTCATTATGCCTTCGCAATCTATCGATTCAGGTTCTCAGCGCGATCCTCGCGAGCAACTCGGTGACTTCGTTTTCCTCGCCGACCGCGCGCGCGACCGATACCGGTACCGCAGGATGCGCCGCGCGCAGGGCTGCGACCAGTTCTGGCAGGTCTTCGCGCGCATGCTTTCCCATTCCCAGGAACATCGGAACGACATGCAGACTCCTGGCGCCATCGGCGATCATCTGCGCCGCCGCAGTCGCCAGATCGGGCTGGGCGAGCTCCAGGAAGGCACACAGGACGGCGGTCTGCGGCTCCTGGGCACGCATGCGCTGCGCCACGGCCTCCATCGGGTCGCGCCAGCGCGGATCGCGTGAACCATGAGCGAAAAGAATGACGGCTCGCATCGTCAGCGCCTCAGGACGAGCCAGCCGAACGCGGCCAGCGACATTACTGTGTAGATCAACCCCGGCGCGGCGGCAGTGAGCCACGGCAGCCAGGTGCCGAGGTTGCCGATGTAGCCGAAGACGTTGTTCAGCAGGAAAAAACTGATGCCGATCATCACACCGCCGAACACGTAGCTGGTGATGCCGGACTGCCTGAAATGCAGGTACGCGAAGGGCAGTGCCAGCACCACCATCACCAGGCAGGACAACGGGTAGAAAACCTTGCGCCAGAACTGGATCTCGTAGCGCTGCGCGGTCTGGCCGTTGGCGTCGAGGTGCCGGATGTACTCGAACAGGTCGATGGTCGGCATGCGGTCGGGCTTGAGCAATGCGACCGACACCATCTCGCTGGTCAGCGTCGTCGGCCAGCGGAGCTCGGGCATGCGGGTGCTGACGATATGCGCCGTATCGTTGGCTTTGCGCACGTCGTACTGCTGGCGTTCGACATCCGACAGCACCCAGGCGTCGCCTTCGATGCGCGCCGAGGTGGCCGAGGTCTGCGAGGCGACATATCCCTTGGCATCGAATTCGAAAATGCGCGGCGTCGCCAGTGTGCCGTTGCGATTCAACGCACTCACGTTCACGGCGTACGACATCGTTCCCTGCCTTTCCTTCAGCCAGGCGCCGGTGTTCCCGGTCGTCGCGAAAACGTCCCCGCGATAGCGCGTCTTCAGCAGCTGGGCCGCACGGTCCGCATACGGTGCTGCGTAATCACCCACGGCGAAGGTCAGCACCACGAATCCGAGCCCGAGCATCAGAAGCGTCCGCAGCGCTCGCCAGGGTCCGAGCCCGCTGGTGCGCAGGATGGTGTATTCGGAACTCTGCGCAAGGCGCGCCATCACGAAAATGGTGCCGATGAGCACCGCGATGGGAAGCAATTCGTAGAGGTGGCTCGGAATCAGCAGCGCGACGTACGCCAGTGCCTGGGGGACGCCGTAGCCATCGCCGGTCGACCGGCTGATGCTCTGCAGTTCGTCGACGAAGTCGAAGAAGAAGAACAGGCTCAGGAAGCCGAGCGTGACGAAGGCGACAGACCGCAGAATCTCGCTGTAGATCAGGTGACGTATGGTTTTCAAATGTGCGCCACCTGGGTCGGTGGGGTGACTGCGCGAGTGCGTCGGCCCCAATTGTTGTTGCGCTTGGCCAGCCAGAGTAGCGCCAGCGCCATCAGCCCGCCATGGAGCATCAGCATGAATCCGACCATGCTGAAGCGGCCCGAGCCGACCCAGTTCTGCCCGAGATTGAGCAAGTTGTAATAGACGATGAACGAGAACAACGCCAGCATCAGGTTGCCGCTGCGCCCGACGCGCGGGTTCACGCTGGAAAGCGTCAGGGCCAGCAGCACGAAATTGATGCCCGCGAACAGCAGCCCCAGACGCCAGCCCAGTTCGCCACGGTTCAGCGGGGTCGGGTCGGCCAGCAGCGTGCGCGTCGAGCGTGCACGTACCGGCGTGTCGATGGCAGCGGCAGAGACATCGCTGCCGATCTTCGCGCCGTAGGTCTCGAATTCGCTGATCTTGAGCCCTGCGCCGTTGAGTGGCCGTTCGAGCCGCTGGCCGTTGCCGAGCATCAGGTACCGCAGATCGCCGATCGTGTCGACATTGCCGCTGCGCGCCGAAGTGATGATCTGCAGATTGCGTTCGATCGACGAGATGAAGACGTTGGTGGCGGTGGCGCCGTCGGGCGTGTCCTTGTCGATGAAGAAGACGCGGTTGCGGCCGGAAGATTCACGAAATTCCCCTGGCGCGATCCGCTCCAGGTCGCCACGGCGCTCGTACTGGTCGCGCATGCCTTGCGTCTGCGAATTGGCCCAGGGCCAGCCGACCAGCGCCAGCACGGTGATGGTCACGAGCACCGGCCAGGCGAAGCCGAACAGCGGCTTGACGAAGTCGACCAGTCCGCGGCCGCTGGAAAACCAGATCACCATCTCGCTGTCGCGGTACATCCGCGACAGCGTGCCCACGATCGACACGAACAGGCTCAGACTGAGAATCGTCGGCATGTAGCCGAGTACGGTGTAGGCCATGACCAGCAGCACGTCCGACGGATCGACGCTGCCCTTCGATGCGAGCCCAAGGGTTCGGATCAGCATCATGGTCATCACGATGGTGGCCAGAACGACGAGCGTGGCACCGAAGCTTCGGGCCAGCTCCTTGCGGAGAGAGGAATGGAATAACATCGTCGAGGGAAAAAAAGGATTATGGACTTCCAGCTCAAGACCCTCACGACCGCCCAGGCGGCCAGCGAAAAGACCGACGCACTGATCGTGCTCGTCGGACCAGAAACCACCGCCGCCAAGTCGACGACGACCGTCGCTGCATCGAACGATGCGCTGGCGGCGTTCGTCGACAAGGCGCGCTCCGCGGGCGATCTGCCCGACAAGGTCGGCCGTCTGCTGTCGCTCTACCGGCCCGACGGCATCGTCGCGCCGCGCGTGGTACTGGTCGCGACCGGCGACGGCAAGCCGGCTTCGGTACGCACTGCCGTCGTGGCCGCGGTCGGTGCCGTCAAGACGTGCAACCCGAAACGGCTGACCATCGTCTTCGCCTTCGCGGCGGACGACGGTGCCGTACAGGCCGCCGTGCATGCCGCTGCCGATGCGACCTATGTCTACACCACGACCAAGCCGAAGGCCGATGCCCGCAGCGTCCGTCAGCTCGTGTTGGGCGTTCCGGAGGCATCGGCTGTATCCGACGCCTTCGCGCAGGCCGGAGCGACGGTCGCCGGCGTCGAGCTGGCGAAAGAATGGGGCAACCGCCCCGCCAACCACGCCACGCCGACGATGCTCGCCGATGCGGCTTCCGAGCTCGGAGCGCTGCCGCGCATCAAGGTCGAAGTGCTCGGGCCGAAGGAGGTCGCCAAGCTCGGCATGGGTTCCTTCGCGGCCGTCGCCAAGGGTTCCGACGAGCCGCTGCGTTTCATCGTGCTGCGCTACCAGGGCGGCGCGAAGGACGCGGCGCCGGTCGTGCTGATCGGCAAGGGCATCACTTTCGACACCGGTGGCGTGTCGATGAAGCCGGCGGCCGACATGGACGAGATGAAGTACGACATGTGCGGTGCCGCCAGCGTGATGGGCGTTTTCCGCGCACTCGGCGAGATCAAGCCGGCGATCAACGTCGTCGGCCTGATCCCTTCGTGCGAGAACATGAACGACGGTCGTGCGATCAAGCCGGGCGACGTCGTCACGAGCATGAGTGGCCAGACCATCGAAGTGCTCAATACCGATGCCGAAGGACGTCTGATCCTTTGCGACGCACTCACGTACGCCAAGCGGTTCTCGCCCGTCGCCGTGATCGACATCGCGACCCTGACCGGTGCGTGCGTGGTCGCCTTAGGTGGCGTGCGCACCGGACTGTTCTCGAGCGACGACGCCTTGGCTGCTTCACTGTATGCCGCTGGAGAGCGCTCGCAGGACCGCTGCTGGCGCATGCCGCTCGACGATGAATATGCGGAAGGCCTGAAGAGCAACTTCGCGGACGTGGCGAACATCGGCGGGCGTGCCGGCGGGGCCATTACCGCGGCGAAGTTCCTGCAGCGCTTCGTCGGCGACTTTCCGTGGGCGCATCTGGACGTGGCCGGCTCGGCTTGGAAGAGCGGGGCGGCCAAGGGATCGACCGGTCGTCCGGTCGGATTGCTGCTGACGTACCTGCTGGACCGCGCGGCGGCCGAAGAAAGGACCGTGCCGACGGCACCACGCAAGTCGGTTCGCAGGACGCGCGCGGCCTAGAGCGAATAACTGGCGCATGACCGGCATCGACTTTCACTTCAATACGCCCGACAGGGTGGGGTACGCCTGCCGGTTGCTGCGCAAGGCGGTCGCGGCACGCGGTGCGCAGGTGGTGGTGGTAGGCGACACCGTCGTACTCGGTGCCATCGACCTGCAGCTGTGGCAACTGTCGCCGGCGGATTTTATCGCACATTGTGATATGGATGCCGATCCGCGCGTACTGGCGCGCTCTCCTGTGGTGATCGCCATGCGCAAGGATGCGCCGTTGCCGCATCGGCAGGTGATGCTCAATCTCGGTGCCGAGGTGCCGTCGGGTTTCGAACGCTTCGAGCGACTGATCGACATCGTCGGCAACGACGAGTCCGATCGCCTGGCAGCCCGCACCCGTTGGCGTCATTACGCTGATCGCGGCTATGCGATCGTCAGGCACGATTTCCAGGCCGGCGTTCGCGCAGCATCGTGATGGCCGCCCGCACGCCGCCGCGATTCGTTCCAACATTGACGACGATCATCGATGTCGTGCCGGATGCCGACGCTGCACCGGAGACGCCAACGCTGATCGCGACGGAGGCGAAGGTGAGCGGGGCGCGAATCGACGTGGAAGACGGAGCATTGGCGGAGGAGTTGATGCAACGTGTCCTCGAACGCGTCGACCGCTCGCTCGAAAACCAGATCAGCGACGTCGTCGCAGCCGAAGTGCAGGCGCAACTCGACCTGATGGTGCCGCGTTTGCGCAGTGAAATCGAGAAGGTTCTACGCCGGCTCGTGAACGATGCCCTGGGCCGCGAGAGCCCTTCGAACCCGGGGTCAACCCTCGTCTGAAACACCGATTGCCTCGGCTACACTGCGCCCCGTTCAAGGTGCAAAGATACCGACGGACACAGGGCGGTGCGGAACTTGCTCCAGTGTCGTACGCGGTCTCAAAGGCCGTTCTTCAACTCATTCAACTCGTTCCTTGGAGATTTTCATGCAACTGAAATGGACCGCGGTCGCATTTGCTGCGCTCACGCTCGTGGCTTGTGGCAAAAAAGAAGAAGCTGCAGCACCTGCCGCCGTTTCGACCCCTGCCGCAGCGGCTTCAGCCGCCGCTCCGGTCGATGCGCTGCTCGTCAAGATCGGTCATGTCGCACCGACCAGCGGCGCCATCGCCCACCTCGGCAAGGACAACGAATTCGGCGCCCGCATGGCAATCGAAGACCTGAACGCGAAGGGCTTGAAGATCGGCGACCGCGTTGCCAAGTTCGAATTGATCGCCGAAGACGACGCAGGCGATCCGAAGCAAGGTACCGCTGTGGCCCAGAAGCTCGTGGACAGCAAGGTCAATGGCGTGGTCGGTCACCTGAATTCGGGCACCACCATTCCTGCTTCCAAGCTCTACAGCGATGCGGGCATCCCGCAGATCTCGCCGTCGGCGACCAATCCGAAGTTTACCCGCCAAGGCTTCAAGACCGCTTTCCGCGTGGTAGCCGACGATACGCAGTTGGGCGGCACGCTCGGCCGTTATGCCGTCGAGACGCTCAAGGGCAAGAACATCGCCGTGATCGACGACCGCACGGCTTACGGCCAAGGCGTGGCCGAAGAGTTCGAAAAGGCCGTGAAGGCCGCCGGCGCCACGGTCGTCGGCCATGAATTCACGACCGACAAGTCGACCGATTTCAATGCCATCCTGACCAAGCTCAAGGGCACCAAGCCCGACGTGCTGTTCTTCGGTGGCATGGATGCCGTCGGCGGCCCGATGCTCAAGCAGGTCAAGCAACTCGGCCTGAACGTCAAGTTCATGGGCGGCGACGGCCTGTGCACGGGCGAGCTAGCGAAGCTGGCCGGCGACGCTATCGGCGAAGACATGGTGGTGTGTGCGGAGGCCGGCGGTGTCGACGGTGACTTCAAGGCCCCTCTGGATGCCTGGAAGGCTGCTTTCAAGCAGAAAAACGGCGTCGACGTCCAGATCTACGCCCCCTACGTGTACGACGCGGTCGAAGTGCTTGCCGCCGCGATGGTCAAGGCCGGCTCCTCGGATCCTGAAAAGTACCTGTCCGAGATCGGCAAGATCGATTACAAGGGCTTGACCGGTCCGATCATGTTCGACGAAAAGGGCGACATCAAGAATGGTGCGCTGACGTTGTACACCTACAAGGCCGGTGCGCGCACGCAGATCGCCGTTGTGCGCTGATCGCCTGCGGCGAACCTCGCGCTCACCCCACGAAAAAAGGACCTCAGGGTCCTTTTTTTTCGCGGACCAGGAACCGATCGTTCAGCCGGTCTTCTCGATCGACGCTTCAAGCTTGACCTCGCTTTCATCGAGCTGCTGGGTAACCACGACCCGGCGCTTTACTTCAGATCGAGCACTTCCCGGCCTCGGCAAGCTTAGGTGCCGATTCCGTCTGCTGCTTCTCGAACTCGTTGGTGTGTGTGATCGCGAGCGCCACATCGCCGAACTGAATTTCTTGGGGGGTTCCTGTTGCAGTACGCTGTCGACCACGACGAGGTCTCCGGCAGCACGCTGCACATCGGCAAGCATGACTTTCAAGGGATTTGTCGGCCAATGAGAAAAGCCCCAGCGAAGGGGCTTTCTCGTTTGCCGGTCATACCCGAATCGGAGGTTCAGGAACAACGCTATCGGCCTTCTTTTTCAAACCTTTGGCGGAACAGGCGGGATTCGAACCCGCGGAGGGCTATTAACCCTCACACGCTTTCCAGGCGTGCGACTTAAACCGCTCATCCACCGTTCCGCGAAGCTCATGATTATAGCAACAGCGGCCCATGACGGATTCAAATTTGACCGTTCTGTTTTCCGACCTGCACCATACGCATCGCCGAAGCGATAAGCGCCGCAGTCTCGGTCATGTTGCTCGGCACGATCAGCGTCGTCGTGGCGTCGGCTGCCACTTTGCCGTAGGCGTCGACGGCGCGCTCGGCGACTTTGAGTTGCACCGCCTGTTCCCCGCCCGGCTGGCGAATCGCCGTTGCGACCCGCTCGATGGCGAAGGCGGTCGCATCCGCCACCGCCGTGATGGCTGCTGCTTCGCCTTGAGCGTTGTTGATCTGGGCCTGCTTCTCGCCCTCGGAACGCGCGATGAACGCCTCGCGCTCGCCGGTGGCGATGTTGATTTGCTCCTGGCGGCGACCTTCGGATGCGGCGATCAGGGCGCGCTTCTCGCGCTCCGCGGTGATCTGACGCTGCATGGCCTGAAGGATCTCCTTGGGCGGCGTCAGGTCCTTGATCTCGTAGCGCAGCACTTTCACGCCCCAGTTCAGCGCCGCTTCGTCGATGGCGGCGACCACCTGGGCGTTGATGATGTCGCGCTCCTCGAAAGTCTTGTCGAGTTCGAGCTTGCCGATCACGCTGCGCAGCGAGGTCTGGGCCAGTTGCGTGACCGCGACGATGTAGTTCGAGGATCCATAGCTCGCACGCATCGGATCGGTGACTTGGAAGTACAGGATGCCGTCCACCTGCAACTGGGTGTTGTCGCGCGTGATGCATATCTGGCTCGGCACGTCGAGCGGGATTTCCTTCAGGCTGTGCTTGTAGGCGACCTTGTCGATGAATGGGATCAGGAAGTTCGGCCCGGGCGTCATCGTGTTGTGGTACTTGCCCAGGCGCTCGCGCACCCAGGCGTTCTGCTGCGGCACGAACTTGACCGACTGGCTGACGAAGATGACGGCGATGACGAGAATGACGAGAGGTACTACGGCGAAATCCATCGAGGGTTCCTTGAAGTTGGAAGGTTTGGGTTTCAGATCTTGTCGACGACCAAGCGGCTTCCCACGACTTCGGCGATGCGATAGGCACCGGCTGCGCGGATCTGGTCGGCACCGGAGACGACGCTCCATCGAGCGCCCCGGTAGCGCACGGTCGCGGTGCCGTCGTCGTTCCAGCCGTCGATCTGCACCTGCTGCCCGATATCGAGGTTGACGTCGCGATTCGATCGGCTGGGCGCCTCGGCAGGGCGGCCGCGACGTACCGCATACCAGGCGGCCACGGCGCCGACACCGACGATCGCAGCGGCCAGCAGTTGCACCGTCGTGCCGAACCCTGCATGCGCAGCGAGTGCCGCAGCGGCGAACCCGAGGCCCAGCAACAGAAGATAGACGGTGCCCGATAGCAACTCGAGCACGATGGCTGCGCCCGCTATCAGCCACCACCAGGTGGAATCGGCCATATGGTTTCCTCTTGATCGAATGCCGTCATTCTCGACCATCGGACCGAACGGAATGACTTGTGAATTCCGTACACTCGCCCCCTCTTTGCATTCCGCCCCGCATTCCCCGCGCCCCTGGAGCCGCCCGCATGAAATTTCGTTTTCCGATCGTCATCATCGACGAGGACTTCCGCTCCGAGAACACTTCGGGCCTCGGCATCCGCGCGCTCGCGGACGCCATCGAGACCGAGGGCTTCGAGGTGCTGGGTGTCACCAGCTACGGCGATCTGAGCCAGTTCGCCCAGCAGCAGAGCCGCGCCAGCGCATTCATCCTGTCGATCGACGACGAGGAGTTCACCGTCGGACCCGATCTCGATCCGGCGGTGCTGAACCTGCGCACCTTCATCGGTGAAGTGCGCCGCAAGAACGCGGACGTGCCGATCTACATCTATGGCGAGACCAAGACCGCGCGCCACATACCGAACGACATCCTGCGCGAGCTGCATGGCTTCATCCACATGTTCGAGGACACGCCGGAGTTCGTGGCGCGCCACATCATCCGCGAGGCCAAGAGCTACCTGGAAGGCGTGCAGCCGCCGTTCTTCAAGGCGCTGATCGACTATGCGGAAGACGGGTCGTACTCGTGGCATTGCCCTGGGCATTCGGGCGGTGTCGCGTTCCTGAAGAGCCCGGTCGGCCGGATGTTCCACCAGTTCTTCGGCGAGAACATGCTGCGCGCCGACGTCTGCAACGCGGTGGAAGAACTGGGCCAGCTGCTCGACCACACCGGCCCGGTAGCGGCCAGCGAGCGCAACGCGGCGCGCATCTTCAACGCCGACCACTGCTTCTTCGTCACCAACGGCACCAGCACCAGCAACAAGATGGTCTGGCACCATACGGTGGCGCCGGACGACGTGGTGGTGGTCGACCGCAACTGCCACAAGTCGATCCTGCACGCGATCATCATGACCGGGGCGATCCCGGTCTTCATGAAGCCCACGCGCAACCACTTCGGCATCATCGGGCCGATTCCCAAGAGCGAGTTCGAGCAGAGCGCGATCAAGGCCAAGATCAAGGCCAATCCGCTGCTCGCCGGTGTCGATCACGACAAGATCAAGCCACGCGTGATGACGCTCACGCAGTCGACCTACGACGGCGTCATCTACAACACCGAGACGATCAAGGGCATGCTGGACGGCTACGTCGACACGCTGCACTTCGACGAGGCCTGGCTGCCGCACGCGGCTTTCCACCCGTTCTACGGCGCCTACCACGCGATGGGCAAGCGCCGCGTGCGGCCCAAGGACTCGCTGGTCTTCGCCACGCAGTCCACGCACAAATTGCTCGCCGGCATCAGCCAGGCCAGCCACGTGCTGGTGCAGGATTCGCAGAACCGTGCGCTCGACCGCGACCTGTTCAACGAGGCCTACCTGATGCACTCCTCGACCAGCCCGCAGTACGCGATCATCGCCAGCTGCGATGTCGCCGCGGCCATGATGGAGCCGCCCGGCGGCACCGCACTGGTCGAGGAAAGCATCCTGGAAGCGCTCGATTTCCGCCGCGCGATGCGCAAGGTGGAAGAGGAGTTCGGCAAGGACGAATGGTGGTTCAAGGTCTGGGGCCCCGAGAAGCTGGTCGACGAAGGCATCGGCCGCGCCGAGGACTGGATCATGAAGGGCGAGGGCAGTACCGACAGCAAGGCCAAGAGCGCGAAGCGCAACTGGCACGGCTTCGGCAAGCTGGCAGACGGCTTCAACATGCTCGACCCGATCAAGTCGACCGTGGTCACGCCGGGGCTCGACCTGCAGGGCAAGTTCGCCGAGACCGGCATCCCGGCCAGCGTGGTGACCAAGTTCCTCGCCGAGCACGGCGTGATCGTCGAGAAGACCGGCCTCTACAGCTTTTTCATCATGTTCACTATCGGCATCACCAAGGGCCGCTGGAACACGCTGCTTACAGCGCTGCAGCAATTCAAGGACGACTACGCGCGTAACCAGCCGATGTGGCGCATCCTGCCGGAGTTCTGCCAGCAGCATCCGGGCTACGAGAAACTCGGCCTGCGCGACCTCTGCCAACACATCCACAAGCTGTATGCGCGCTTCGACGTCGCACGTCTGACGACCGAGATGTACCTGAGCGACCTGACGCCGGCGATGAAGCCGAGCGACGCCTTCGCGCACATCGCGCACCGCAAGACCGAGCGTGTGGAGATCGACGAGCTCGAAGGCCGCATCACGACCAGCCTGATCACGCCGTACCCGCCGGGCATTCCGCTGCTGATTCCGGGCGAGGTCTTCAACAAGAAGATCGTCGACTACCTGAAGTTCGCCCGCGAATTCAACAAGGAATGCCCGGGCTTCGAAACAGATATCCACGGACTCGTGGCGCGCATCGACGAGGCGACCGGCCGGAAGCGCTACTACGCGGATTGCGTGCGCGTGCCGGCCTGAACGCGTCGCGGGTCGGTCGGCCGATCTGCATCTGCAGTGTCATCACGCTGCAGACGATGACCAGCGTGCCCTCCGCGCGCTGTCGCTCGAAAGGCTTTCGTGGCCGCGGGATGCCGCGGATCTGGACCGCGCCGAGGCCGGTGGCCAGCTTGCGTCCGATGCACGAGTCCATCACGGCGTGCATTTCGAAGATATCCAGTGCTTCCTCGACCGGCACGTACCTAACGAAGTCGTCGCGGTCTTTTTCGGTGCGAACCAGGCTGGCTTCCTCCAGCATCCGGAAGGCTTCGCGCACCGGCGTGCACTGCGTGGCGGACAGCGTGGCCGACCTGCTGCCGGTGCTCGACGATATCGGGAACCGTCTCGCGCGAGGCGAGCGGCCTTGAAGACTTTCTCTAGGAGACGTCGCTGCGAACCCGCAGGAATCGCGCGAACCGCGGTAGGCCGCTGGGCAACGTTCCGTTGTACCGGTAGGTCACGAGGCTGCCCACCGGTGGCGGATCGTCGCGTTGCGCGTCCGTGAAGCCACCGCCGAGCCTGAAACGATGGCCGTCCGGCATCTCGACCACCAATGCGCCCAGTCGACCGTCATGCCGGCCCTTGCCAGGAAGATGCGCGACGACGCGACCTTCGGCGTCGTCGAAAGGCTTGACCTTGAGCAGGTCGGCATTGCGTTCGCCACGGTAGAGCGAGCCGCCGCGGTGCAGCACCAGCCCTTCGCCGCCCATCTTCACGGTCTTCTCCATCAGCGCCTGAAGGGCGTCGTGCGTCGTCGCGCGCTCCTGCGCGACCGCGACCACCCACGGCGCCGCGGTGGACGACAGCTGCTTGCGCAGCGCGGTCAGGCGCGTCGTGAAGTCGCCGGCTTGCGCGGGAAGGTCGAAGACCATGAAACGCATCTCGCGCCAGGCCGCGTCGTTGGGCGTCTCGCTCCTGACGGTCGATACCGCCAGCGCGAAGCGGCCGCGGCCCGCCCACAGTTCGCCGTCCATCGGCATGTCCGGCAGCGGCGCCGTGAACCAGGCCGGCGCGTGGATGCGCTCGCCACCACGTGTCCAGAACGCCTTGCCGTCCCAGTAGCCGCGCACACCGTCGTATTTCTCGCTGACCCAGTAGTCGTCGAGCGGCATGCCGTGCCGGTAGACGTCCGCCAGCATCAGCGGCGGCGGTGAAGCGGCGAGCACCGCGCGAGGCAAGACGGCCTGAAGCGCGATGCCGGCGAGCGCGCCGAGGATCAAGACCCTGCGGTTCAACGCCGCGGACCCTCAGGATTCCGAGATGCCGCCGACGACCTGGCTGAAGCCGCCGTCGACGTAGGTGATCTCCGCCGACACCCCGCTCGCGAGATCGCTGAGCAGGAACGCGGCGACGTTGCCGACCTCGTCGATCGTCACGTTGCGGCGGATCGGCGAAACCTCCGCCACCGCCGACAGGATCTTGCCGAAACCCTTGATGCCGCTGGCCGCGAGCGTCTTGATCGGGCCGGCGCTGATGCCGTTCACTCGCATGCCCCGGGGGCCCAGCGACTCCGCCAGGTAACGCACCGAAGCCTCGAGGCTGGCCTTGGCCAGTCCCATGGTGTTGTAATTGGGCAGCGCGCGCTCGGAGCCCAGGTAGGTCAGCGTCAGCAGCGCCGACTTCGGATTCAGATAGGGCAGTGCAGCCTTGGCCAATGCCGGGAAGCTGTAGGCGCTGATGTCGTGCGCGATGCGGAAGCCTTCGCGCGACAGACCATCAAGGAAATCGCCGGCGATCGACTCGCGCGTCGCGAAGCCGATGCTATGGACGAAGCCGTCGAAGGTCGTCCAGGTCTGCGACAGATCGTTGAAGAGCTTGTCGATCTGCGCGTCGTCGCCCACGTCGCAGTCGAAGATCAGGCTGGAGCCGAAGTCCGCGGCATATTCGGTGATACGGTCCTTGAAGCGCTCGCCGACGTAGCTGAAGGCGAGCTCGGCACCTTGTTCATGGCAGGCCTTGGCGATGCCGTAGGCGATGGAGCGATTGCTCAGAACCCCGGTGATCAACAGTTTTTTTCCAGAGAGAAAGCCCATGAGGTCACCTTGTAGAAATCTTGTGCAGAATTCTCGCATGCGAATCTGGCTGCTTTCGACACTGATGCCCATCGTGGCCTGCGTCAGCAGTTCGTCCTGGGCCGCGCATGGGATGGGGATGGGTTACGCGCCGAAGTACCCCGCGTCCTTCACGCAGTTCGACTATGTGAATCCGAATGCGCCCAAGGGCGGATCGCTCGTGCTTTCCGCCAGCGGCAGCTTCGACAAGCTCAATCCTTTCACGCTCAAGGGCCGTCCGCCTGTCGGCATGGGATACAGCGCCACGGGCTTCGTCTTCGCCGAATACGGGTTGCTGTTCGATTCGCTGATGACGCACAGCGAAGACGAGCCGTTCTCGAACTACGGCCTGCTCGCCGAAGATGCCGAACTCGCGCAGGATCGGCTGAGCATCACGTTTCGGCTCGACCCGAGGGCACGTTTTTCGGATGGCTCGCCGGTGTTGGCCGAAGACGTCAAATATTCGTTCGACACGCTGATGAGCAAGCGCGCGAGCCCGACATTCCGGTCGTACTGGGGCGATGTTAAGGGTGCCGTGGTCGTGGCAGAGCGGACCATCCGTTTCGACTTCAAGCGCCGCAACGCCGAACTTCACATGATCGTCGGCCAGCTTCCGGTCTTTTCACGCGCTTGGGGCAAGGGCAAGCCATTCGACGAAATCGTGACCGAGGCGCCCGTCGCCACCGGGCCTTACGTCATCGACAAGGTCGACTTCGGCAGATCGATCAGCTACCGACGCAGGCCCGACTACTGGGCTGCCGATTTGCCGAGCCGCAAGGGAATGTTCAATTTCGGCAATGTGAGCTACCAGTATTTCAAAGACCGTCTCGGCGAGGAAGAAGCACTGAAGACAGGTGAGCTCGACGCGTTGGAAGAGAGTTCGATCACCGCCTGGGTCCGTCGCTACAAGGGAAAGCGATTCGACTCCGGCGAAATCGTGAAGGACGAGATTTCGCACAGCCGCTCCACCGGCATGCAAGGCATCGTCTTCAACTTGCGCCAAGTCAGATTCCAGGATGCGCGTGTGCGGCAGGCGCTGGCACTCGCCTTCGATTTCGACTGGCTGAATCAGCACCTTTTCTACGGTCGTCGGGCGCGAACGCAAAGCTATTTCCAGAACAGTGCCGATCTGATGGCACAGCCCGAGCCCGGGTTTCAGGAGCGTGCGCTGGTCGCGAAGCTCAAGAACAGGCAGCGTTACCTCGCACAGACGAACGGTCTTTTGCCTCGTCCGGCGACCACCGGCGATACAGCGGCTGGATTGCGCCGCGATCTCGTAGAAGCCCAAGCCTTGTTGAACGCCGCGGGCTGGGCCTACAGGGACGGCGCATTGCGCAATGCGAAGGAAGAGCCTCTCGTGATGGAGATCGACATCGCGGATCGCAATTCCGAGCCCGTGCTCGCGATGTGGGCTCGCAACCTCCGCACGCTGGGGGTCGTGCTGCAATTGCGGCTGCGCGATCAGAGTCTCATCAAGAAAAGACAGGACGACTTCGACTTCGATCTGGCCGTGAACGTTCTGGGAGGCTCCTCGAGCCCTGGCAACGAGCTGTACGACGACATGGGGTCGGCCTCCGCAACGGAGAAAGGAAGCCAGAACCTGAGCGGCATCTGCGACCCCGTGGTGGATGAACTCATCGAGCTGATCGTCAACAGCGCCGACCGCGAGGCGCTCGCAGCTGCGGCGCGCGTGCTGGACCGTTATCTTCTGCACCAGCACTACGTGATTCCCATGTACTACGGCAAGCAATACTTCATCGCGCACAAGCGTCATCTCCATCGGCCCGAACCTGATTTGCCGCAGCGCCTGCCTGCCGGCTATTGGCTCCTGACGATGTGGTGGGACGCGCGGCGCTAACACTCCATGGGAACCTATCTCCTTCGCCGCCTCGCGTTGATGATTCCCACGCTGTTAGGCGTGCTGCTGCTCAATTTCGCCATCGTGCAGTTCGTGCCCGGCGGGCCCGCGGAGCAGTTGCTCTCGCAACTCTCCGACAAGGAGGGCCGCATCGCTGGCGGTCCGACAGCTCGCGCGCTCGACCCGAAGCAGATCGCGGAAATCAAGGCTCTGTATGGTTTCGACAAGCCCGCACCCGAGCGCTTCTGGCAGATGATCGGCCAGTTCGCACGCTTCGATCTCGGCACCAGCTTCTATCAGCACAAGGACGTCTGGCAGCTGGTGAAGGAAAAGATGCCGGTCTCCATCAGCCTGGGCCTCTGGACCTTCTTCATCAGCTACCTGATCGCGGTGCCGCTGGGCGTGGCCAAGGCCGTGCGTGCGGGCTCGCGCTTCGACTTCGTCACGACGCTGGTGGTGCTGATCGGCTACGCGATTCCGGGTTTCGTGCTCGGCGTGGCGTTGCTGGTGGTTTTCGGCGGACAGCTTCAATGGTTTCCGCTGCGCGGGCTGACGTCGCCCAGCTGGGACACACTGAACGGGGGCGCGAAGGTGGTCGACTATCTGTGGCATATCGCGTTGCCGGTGACGGCGATGGTGCTCGGCAGTTTCGCCGTCACGTCCATGCTGACGAAGAACGCCTTCCTCGAGGAAATCCGCAAGCAGTACGTGCTGACCGCGCGGGCGAAGGGCCTGTCGGAGCGCCAGGTGCTCTGGAAGCACGTGTTCCGCAATGCGCTGATCCCGATCGTCACCGGCTTCCCGGCCGCGTTCATCGGCGCCTTCTTCACCGGATCACTGTTGATCGAGACGCTGTTCTCGCTCGACGGACTGGGTCTGCTGAGCTACGAGAGCGTGATCCGGCGCGACTATCCGGTGGTGCTGGGCACGCTGTACCTTTTCACGCTGATCGGATTGGTGACCAAGCTGGTCAGCGATCTTTGCTACGTCTGGGTGGACCCTCGTGTCAAGTTCGACTGAGACCGTGCCCACCGTATCGCCGAGCCCGGGCCGCCGCGCCTGGCTGCGCTTCAGGCGCAACCGGCTGGGCTTCTGGAGCCTGGTCGCCTTCACCGGGCTGGTCGTGCTGAGCCTGTTCGCCGAAGTGCTGTCGACCGACAAGCCGCTGGTCGTCCGCTACGCCGGCCAGACCTATTTCCCGGTGTTGCGCGACTATTCGGAAAAAACCTTCGGCGGCGACTTCGAGACGCCTGCCGACTACCTCGACCCGTTCATCCGCCAGCGCCTCGCCCAGGACGGCAACTGGGCGGTGTACGCCCCCAACCCCTACGGCCCGAAGACACTCAACTATTTCGCGACTTCGCCCAACCCTGCGGCTCCGTCACGCGAGAACTTCTTCGGCAGCGACGACCGCGGGCGCGACCTGCTGGCGCAGCTCATCTACGGTTTCCGCGTGAGCGTTCTGTTCGCGCTGGCGCTGACGGCGATCGGCGTGGTGCTGGGCGTGATTACCGGCGCGATCCAGGGTTTCTTCGGCGGCAACACCGACCTCGCTTTCCAGCGCTTCATCGAAATCTGGGGCTCGATGCCGGAGCTCTACCTGCTGATCATCTTCAGCGCCATCTTCGCGCCGAGCGTGGCGCTGCTGCTGGTGCTGCTGAGCCTGTTCGGCTGGATGGGCCTGTCGGACTACGTGCGCGCCGAATTCCTGCGCAACCGCCAGATGGACTACGTGCGCGCCGCCCGCGCGCTCGGCGTGTCGAACCTGCAGATCATGCGGCGCCACATCCTGCCCAACAGCATGACGCCGGTCGTGACCTTCCTGCCGTTTCGCATGAGCGCGGCGATCCTCGCGCTGACCTCGCTCGACTTCCTCGGGCTCGGCGTGCCGCCGGGCACTCCGTCGCTCGGCGAGTTGCTGAGCCAGGGCAAGGCCAACATCGACGCCTGGTGGATCTCGCTGTCGACCTTCGCCGTGCTCGTCGTCACGCTGATGCTGCTGACCTTCATGGGCGATGCGCTGCGGGATGCGCTCGACCCGCGGAAGGCCGAGCGATGAACGTACCCGACGGTATTGAGCCACTGCTCGACGTTCGCGGTCTGCGCGTCGCTTTCGGCGACAAGGAGGTCGTCCACGGCATCGACTTCGCGATCGCGCCGGGCGAGAAGCTCGCACTGGTCGGCGAGTCCGGTTCCGGCAAGACGGTGACGGCACTGAGCCTGCTGCGACTGGCGCAGAACGCTACGGTGAGCGGATCGGCGCGTTTCGAAAATGCAGGCGAGGCCCGTCGTCCTCACATCCAGGCCGACGCGCCACGCGATCTCCTCACGCTGCGGGAGCAGGTGTTGCGCGGCGTGCGCGGCAAGGAGATCGCGATGATCTTCCAGGAACCGATGACCGCGCTGAACGCCCTCTACAGCGTGGGCGAGCAGGTGGCAGAGGTGCTCGAACTGCATGAGGGACTGTCGAGGCGCGCGGCGCACGAGGCCGCGGTCCAGCTGCTGGCCGACACCGGCATCCCGGAGCCGCGACGGCGAGCGCGGGCGCTGCCGCACCAGCTTTCCGGCGGCCAGCGCCAGCGCGCGATGATCGCCATGGCGCTGGCCTGCAAGCCACGCCTGCTGCTGGCCGACGAACCGACCACGGCGCTCGACGTCACGGTGCGCGCGCAGATCCTCGAACTGCTGGCCGGTCTGCAGCGCAGATACGGCATGGCGGTGCTGTTGATCACGCACGACCTCAACCTCGTTCGGCGGTTCGCGGACCGCGTAGCGGTCATGGAGAAGGGCCGCATCGTCGAGCAGGGTCCGGTGGCGACGGTCTTCTGCGCGCCACAGGACCCCTACACGCGCCGGCTGATCGACAGCCGTCCGACGCGCGATGTGGTGGAGGCCACCGTCAACGGCGCTGCGGCAGCACCGGCAGCGCTGCTCGCGGCACGTGGGTTGCGCGTCAGCTACCCGGTGCCGATCGGCGGCGTGCGCGGCTGGTTTCGGAAGGGCGCCTTCGTTGCCGTGCAGGGTGCCGACTTTCATATCGAACCGGGCGAGACACTGGGCGTCGTCGGCGAGTCGGGTTCCGGGAAGTCGACGCTGGCACTGGCGGCGCTCGGACTGGTCCGCCATGAGGGCGCCCTGACGATCTCGGGCCGGTCGTGGGGCGAGGGCGGCACCGCCGACCGGGCTCTGCGGCGCGTGATGCAGGTCGTGTTCCAGGATCCGTTCTCGTCGTTGTCACCGCGCATGACGGTCGAGCAGATCGTCGGCGAAGGCCTCACCGTGCACGCGCCCGAACTCGACACCGCCGCGCGACGCGTGCGGGTGCTCGCAGCGCTGGTGGACGTCGGCATGAGCGAAGCGCAATTCCCGGCATTGCTCGACCGTTGCCCGCACGAATTCTCAGGCGGCCAGCGCCAGCGCCTGGCGATCGCGCGTGCGCTGATCGTCGATCCCAATCTGCTGGTGCTCGACGAGCCGACCAGCGCGCTGGACGTGACGATTCAGAAACAGGTGCTGGGCCTGCTGCAAAGGCTGCAGAAGGAGCGTGGTCTCGGCTACTTGCTCATCACGCACGACGTCGAAGTCATCCGCGCGATGGCGCATCGGGTGATCGTGATGAAGGACGGCGTCATCCTCGAACACGGAAGCGTTCGGCAGGTGCTGGACGCGCCCGGTCATCCGTATACGCAAAAGCTGGTGGCCGCGGCGCTGGCCGACTGAAAACAGGAAGGAAGACGAATGCCGGACATCGGATACGACCGCAAGGGCGCATGGCGCGCGGCACTGGCCTGCATGGTGACGCTGGCGGTCGCGATGGGACTGGGGCGCTTCGCGTTCACGCCGATGCTTCCCATCATGCTGCACGAGGGAAAGCTCGACCTGCAGGGCGGCGGATTGCTGGCTTCGCTCAATTACCTCGGGTATTTCATCGGCGCGCTGTCCTGCGCGGCCATCCGGACAAGAGCGCCGGTCATGGTGCGCAGCGGTCTGGCGATCACGGCGGTCCTGCTGCTGGGCATGGGATTGCTGAACGACTTCACCGCGTGGGGCGTGCTCAGAACCGCTGCCGGCGTGATGAGCGCCTGGGTGTTCGTCTTCGCATCGGGCTGGGGTTTGCGCCGGCTTGCCGAGACCGGGTTCCCGACGCTGGCGGGCGTGATCTTCACTGGTCCCGGAATCGGGATCGCCGTCACCGGGCTGCTGGGCGGAGCGATCGGACGGCTGGGCTCGAGCAGCGCCTGGATCGGCTTCGGAGTCGTGGCGATCGCGCTGGTCGCCGTGATCTGGCGTGTCTTCGATGATGGTCACATGGTAGCGCCAGGCGCCGAGAAACCCGGCGCCTCCGAAGCGATAGCCGCGACACCGATCGCCACGCGAGAAAACCGCAGGGACGTGCGGTGGCTGGTCGGCATCTACGGACTGGCGGGCTTCGGCTACATCATCACGGCGACCTTCCTGCCCGTGATCGCTCGGCAGGCCTTGCCCGGATCGCCGTGGCCCGACTATTTCTGGCCGCTGTTCGGCCTGGCGGTCGTGCCCGGCGCGCTGATCGGCGCCCAGGCACCAGCGCGGTGGGACAATCGCATGCTGTTGTCGATCGCTTATGTCATGCAGGCCGCAGGTGTTGTGCTTTCGGTGACGTGGCCGACGATCATGGGATTCGCTCTGGGAAGCCTGCTGCTCGGACTGCCTTTCACTGCACTTACGCTTTTCGCGATGCGGGAAGCGCGGCGGCTGCGAGGCAACGAAGCTGCCGCGCTGATCGGATATTGCACGGCAGCCTACGGTGTGGGCCAGATTCTGGGCCCGCTGTTCGCCGCACCCCTGGCACAGCGCACGGGCTCGTTCGCCGTTCCGCTGCTGGTTGCAGCCGCAGTTCTTGCAGCAGGTGCCGCGTTGTGGTTGAGGGTTTGGAGCAGGGCGCCCAAGGCGCCAGCACAAGTGCCTATCGGCTGATGTAGGTCTAAGGCCCCTCGATCGAGGAAGAATTTGGCATATAATCCGGGGCTCACGACCAGACGGGCGGGTACCAACCGCCCGTTTTTTATTGGTCGAAGCATTCTCGATGTTGCAGGCGTGGGCTGCCTACAGATCATCGGGCAACCCCAAAGGCGCTCTCAGACACGTGGCATTGCAGCAAACAGTGGAAACAACCGTGGCCGGTCTCGGCTACGACCTGATCGAGATCGAACGCTCGACAGGCGGATTGTTGCGCGTGACGATTGATTTGCCATGGGTTGCCCCAACTTCGGAAGCTGTCGCCGCGGGCATGCCAGAGCCGTTCATCACGGTCGAGGATTGCGAGAAGGTGACGCGCCAGCTTCAGTTCACGTTGGAAGTCGATGGTGCCGAGTACAAGCGGCTCGAGGTTTCCTCGCCCGGCATCGACCGTCCGCTGCGGGGTGAAAAAGATTTCGAGCGTTTCGTCGGCGAGGTGATCGACGTGACGCTGAAGGCCCCGATGGGCACCGCGGCGGGCGGGCAGGTGGCCGCCAGCCGCAAAAAGTTTCGCGGCACGCTCGAGCGCGCCGAAAGCGGCGGATGGCAGATCGTCTGGAGCGACGCGCCTGCTGCCAAGCCAGGACAGAAGATCAGCAAGAAACGGGCGCTGGCGCCGTTGCGGGCGCTCGGCTTCGTTTTGGACGAACTGCGCGAAGCGCGGCTCGCTCCGATCGTGGATTTCAAGGGCCGCAGGGCCAAAACCCCAGAGGGTTTTCCGTCGGATGTTCATCCCGATGGTTTTTCGGACATTGGCGGCACGGAAGTGTCGGACTGACAAGAGGAGCGTAGAGGCATGAATCGCGAAATGTTGATGTTGGTAGATGCGATCTCGCGCGAGAAGAACGTCGAACGCGACGTGGTTTTCGGCGCGGTCGAATCCGCACTGGCTCAAGCCACCAAGAAACTCCATCAAGGTGACGTGGACATCCGTGTCGCCGTCGACCGCGACAGCGGCGAATACGAGACCTTTCGCCGGTGGCACGTCGTCCCCGACGAAGCCGGCCTGCAGCTGCCTGACCAGGAAATCCTGCTGTTCGAAGCCAAGGAAGAGATGCCCGACATCGAGGTCGACGAATACATCGAGGAAACGGTGGACTCGGTGCCGATTGGTCGCATCGGCGCGATGGCGGCCAAGCAGGTCATCCTGCAGAAGATCCGCGATGCCGAGCGCGAAATGCTGCTCAACGACTTCATGTCCCGAGGCGACAAGATCTTCGTCGGCACCGTCAAGCGCTTGGACAAGGGCGACATCATCGTGGAGGCCGGACGTGTCGAGGGACGCCTGCGCCGCAGCGAGATGATCGCGAAGGAAAACCTGCGCAACGGCGACCGCGTGCGCGCCATGATCATGGAAGTCGATTTGACGCTGCGCGGCGCGCCGATCATCCTGTCTCGCTCGGCGCCCGAATTCATGATCGAGTTGTTCCGCCAGGAAGTGCCCGAGATCGAACAGGGCCTGCTCGAAATCAAGAGCTGCGCCCGCGACCCCGGTTCGCGCGCCAAGATCGCCGTGCTCTCGCACGACAAGCGCGTCGATCCGATCGGCACCTGCGTCGGCGTGCGTGGCACGCGGGTCAACGCCGTGACCAACGAGCTCGCCGGCGAACGCGTCGACATCGTGCTGTGGTCCGAAGACCCGGCGCAGTTCGTGATCGGCGCGCTGGCGCCCGCGAACGTTTCGTCGATCGTGGTCGATGAGGAAAAGCATGCGATGGACGTGGTCGTCGACGAGGAAAACCTCGCGATCGCCATCGGCCGCGGCGGGCAGAACGTGCGGTTGGCTTCGGATCTCACGGGTTGGAAGATCAACATCATGGATGCCAACGAGTCCGCCCAGAAGCTCGCGCTCGAAACCGATTCGAGCCGCAAGCTCTTCATCGAGAAGCTCGATGTGGACGAGGAAATCGCCGATATCCTGATCAACGAGGGCTTCACCAGTCTGGAAGAGGTGGCCTACGTGCCCATATCCGAACTGCTCGAAATCGAAAGTTTCGACGAAGACACGATCAACGAGCTACGCACCCGCGCCAAGGACGCGTTGCTCACGATGGAAATCGCCCGGGAAGAAAATGCCGAAGGCGTCTCGCAGAATCTGCGCGACCTCGAAGGCCTCGACGCCGAACTCATTCCGAAACTGGCCGAGGCGGGTGTCCACACCCGCGACGACCTGGCCGACCTCGCGGTCGACGAACTCACCGAGATCACCGGCCACAGCGCCGATGACGCCAAAGCCATCATCTTGAAAGCCCGTGAACATTGGTTCGCGGGCCAAGAGTGACGGTCATGGAGGCACGAAGCATATATGTCCAGCACCACAGTCGCCGAGTTCGCGAACGAACTCAAGAAGACCCCCGAAACCTTGCTTGACCAGCTCAAGAGTGCAGGGGTGCCCAAAGGTGCACCCTCCGACGCGCTCACGGAGTCGGACAAGCAGCGCTTGCTCGGATTCCTGAAGGCCAGCCATGGTACGGCCGAGCCTGAACGCAAGAAAATCACGCTCGTGAAAAAGTCGACCAGCGAGATCAAGCAAGCCGATGCGATGGGCCGCGCGCGCACGATCCAGGTGGAAGTGCGCAAAAAGCGTACGTTCATCCAGCGCGACGAAGGTCCTGCTGCAAATTCCGAGCCCGTACAAGCCGAAGCGGCAGCGCCTGCCGCACCAAAGATCGACGAAGCCGAACTCGCCCGCCGCGAGGAAGAAGCGCGCCGCCAAGCCGAGTTGATTCGTCGTCAGGAGGAAGAGTTGGTCGAAAAGCGCCGTCAACGCGAAGAAGCCGAGGCCACGGCACGCGAGCAGGCAGAACAGGCCGAACGAACCGAGAAGGCAGAGCAGCAGGCGCGGGCCGTGGCTGAAGCCGCTGCACTGCAAAAAGCTGCTGCTGCTGCTGCTGCTGCTGCTGCTGCTGCGCCAGCGGCGGCGGCCAAGACCGTGGAAAAGACGCCCAGGGTCGGTGAACGGGTGTCGATGGTGAATACGGCTGCCCTGGAGCGGGCCGCTGCGGAAAAAGCTGCGGCCGTCGCCGCCGCCGAAAACGCTACGCGGGCACGCGAGGCTGCCGCACAGGCGCGCGAGGATGCCAAGGCCGAGGCCGCTGCCCAATCCAAGACCCGAGCCGACGAGGAAGCCGCGCGCGCCAAGGACCTGGACGAGCGTCGCCGCAAGGCGCTCGCCGAAGCCGAAGCCATCCGCGCCATGATGAATGCCCCGGCCCGCGTGCTGGTGCCGCACAAGGCGCCCGAGAAGGAAGTGCCGAAGCCGGCCGTCAAGGGCACGCTGCACAAACCTGTCGCACCGCCGGCACGTCCAGGCGCGCCTGCCGCACCCGGTGCCGTTGCTGCGCCTGGAGCCACGAAAGACGTCAAGTCCGCCAAGCTCTCGTCGAGTTGGGCTGGCGATCCGGCCAAGAAGAAGGAAATCAAGACCCGCGGCGATGCCAGCGGTGGCGTTGGCCGCGGCAACTGGCGCGGTGGTCCGCGTGGACGCCGTGGCAACGAGCGCGGCGGGCATGAAGAACATGTGCAGGCCGCACCGGTGGAAGCGCGTGTGCTCGAAGTGCATGTGCCCGAGACCATCACCGTCTCCGAACTTGCGCACAAGATGGCCGTCAAGGCTCAGGAAGTCATCAAGCAGCTGATGAAGCTCGGCATGATGGCGACCATCAACCAGTCGCTCGACCAGGATACCGCGATGATCATCGTGGAGGACATGGGTCACACGGCTGTGGTTGCCGCGCTGGACGATCCAGAAGCCTTCACCGATGAAGACGTCGGCGCACAGACGGGCGAATCGTTGCCACGTGCGCCGGTGGTTACCGTCATGGGTCACGTCGACCACGGCAAGACCTCGCTGCTCGACTACATCCGCCGCGCCAAGGTCGCTGCGGGCGAAGCCGGCGGCATCACGCAGCACATCGGTGCGTACCACGTACAGACCGAACGCGGCATGGTGTCGTTCCTGGACACCCCCGGTCACGAGGCGTTCACCGCCATGCGTGCGCGCGGTGCGCAGGCCACCGACATCGTCATCCTGGTGGTGGCCGCCGACGACGGCGTCATGCCGCAGACCAAGGAAGCCATCAAGCATGCCAAGTCGGCCGGTGTGCCGATCGTGGTCGCGATCAACAAGGTCGACAAGCAGGATGCCAACCTCGACCGCGTGAAGCAGGAATTGGTGGCCGAAGAGGTCGTGCCTGAAGAGTACGGCGGCGAAGTGCCATTCGTGCCGGTGTCGGCCAAGACCGGCCAAGGCATCGACGACCTGCTCGAACAGGTACTGCTGCAGGCTGAAGTCCTGGAACTCAAGGCGCCGGTCGAAGCCGCTGCCAAGGGTCTGGTCATCGAAGCGCAGCTCGACAAGGGCCGTGGTCCCGTGGCGACGGTGCTGGTCCAGTCCGGCACGCTCAAGGCAGGCGATGTGGTGCTGGCAGGTTCGACCTATGGCCGCGTGCGCGCCATGCTCGACGAGAACGGCAGGACCATCAAGACCGCGGGTCCGTCGATCCCGGTCGAAATCCAGGGCCTTACCGAAGTGCCACAGGCTGGCGACGAGTTCATGGTGATGTCCGACGAGCGCCGTGCGCGGGAAATCGCGACCTATCGCGCGGGCAAGTTCCGCAACACGAAGCTGGCCAAGCAACAGGCATCGAACCTGCAGAACATGTTCACGGACCTGTCCGCAGGCGAGGTGCAGACGCTGCGCATCATCATCAAGGCCGATGTCCAGGGTTCGCAGGAAGCGCTGGCTCAGTCGCTGCTCAAACTGGCGACCGAGGAGGTCAAGGTCCAGATGGTGTACGCCGGCGTCGGCGGCATCAGCGAGAGCGACATCAACCTCGCCATCGCCTCGAAGGCCATCGTGATCGGTTTCAACGTGCGGGCCGATGCCGGCGCGCGCAAGCTGGCCGAGAACAACGGCGTGCAACTGAACTACTACAGCATCATCTACGACGCCGTGGACGAGATCAAGGTTGCGATGTCCGGCATGCTGGCACCCGAACGCCGCGAAGAAATCATCGGTTCGGCCGAGATCCGCACGGTGTTCGTGGCTTCGAAGATCGGTACGGTCGCGGGTTCGTACGTCACCTCCGGTTCGGTAAACCGCAGCGCGCATTTCCGCCTGCTGCGCGACAACGTGGTGATCTATACCGGCGAAGTCGACTCGATCAAGCGCATGAAGGACGACGTCCGCGAAGTCCGCGAAGGCTTCGAGTGCGGTATCAAGTTGAAGAACTACAACGACATCAAAGAAGGCGATCAGCTCGAGTTCTTCGAGATCAAAGAGATCGCCCGCACGTTGTAAGCGTCGCAATCCATGCCGAAAAGAAAAGCCGCCGCACCCAATCGCGCCTTCAAGGTGGCCGACCAGATCCAGCGGGATCTGACGGAACTGATCGCGCGCGAGTTGAAGGACCCGCGCGTGGGCATGGTCACGATCCAGGCGGTCGAGGTGACGCCCGACTATGCGCACGCGAAGATCTACTTCAGCGTGCTCACGGGCGATGTCGCCGCGACCACCGAAGCGCTGAACCAAGCCGCGGGCTTCCTGCGCAGCGGCCTGTTCAAGCGCATCCACATCCACACCGTGCCGACGCTGCACTTCTTGTTCGATCGCACCACCGAGCGCGCGGCCGATATGAACGCGCTGATCGCTCAGGCCGTCGCTTCCCGATCCAAAGACGAATAGGCATGAACGCGCCACGCACCAGGGTGCAGCGGCGCCCCGTGCATGGGGTGTTGCTGCTCGACAAGCCGCTCGGACTTTCGAGCAATCAAGCCCTGCAGCGGGCCAAGTGGTTGCTGCGGGCCGAAAAGGCCGGTCATACCGGCACGCTGGACCCGCTTGCGACCGGCGTGCTGCCGCTGTGCTTCGGTGCAGCGACGAAATTCAGCCAGTTGCATCTGGATGCAGACAAGACCTACGTTGCCACGGCACGGCTGGGCGTGAAGACGTCTACCGGCGATGCCGAAGGAAAAGTGATCGCCGAGCGTGAGGTGCGCGTCGGGACGGACGGCCTGTCACGCGTCCAGGCGCGGTTCGTAGGCCCCATCACGCAGGTGCCGCCTATGCATAGCGCGTTGAAGAAAGACGGCAGGGCGCTCTACGAATACGCGCGCGAAGGCATTGAAGTCGAGCGTGCGCCGCGCGAAGTCCTGGTCTATGCGCTCACGATCGAGCCCGTTGCGCAAGTTCAAGCAACGGACGGTTGCCTGCGCGACGTGCGCATCACGGCCAAGGTCAGCAAGGGCACGTACATTCGCACGCTCGGCGAAGACATCGGTGAAGCACTCGGTTGCGGCGCCCACCTGACGTCGCTGCGCCGCGTCGCAACCGGCAGTTTCGACATCTCGCAGTGCATCACGCTCGAGGCGCTCGAAGCCATGAGCGAAAACGAGCGACTCGCGCAGCTGCTGCCGGCCGAGTGTCTGGTCGAAGGCCATGATCGGGTCACGTTGGGCGTGGAAGATGCGGCGCGCTTCCTGTCGGGCCTGCGCCGTCGCGGCGAATGGCCGAACGCCGACGCGGTCGCCGTCTTCGGCGGCGAGCCGGCCGCTTTTCTCGGTACGGCCCATGTCGTGGCCAATGAACTGATCCCGGGTCGCTTGCTGAACCCCATCGAAATCCAGCAAATTCTTCTGACTGCGTCACCGAGCGCAAACCTCTGCGAAACGACACCATGAGCCTCAAGCAAATCCGCAATATCGCCATCATTGCCCACGTCGACCATGGCAAGACCACGATGGTCGACCAGCTGCTGCGCCAGTCCGGCACCTTCGCCGAGCACGAGAAGGTTGTCGACACCGTGATGGACAACAACGCGATCGAAAAGGAACGCGGCATCACCATTCTGGCCAAGAACTGCGCCGTGACCTGGGAAGGCACGCACATCAACATCGTCGATACGCCCGGTCACGCGGACTTCGGTGGCGAAGTCGAACGCGCGCTCTCGATGGTCGACGGCGTGGTGCTGTTGATCGATGCGCAGGAAGGCCCGATGCCGCAAACGCGCTTCGTGACAAAGAAGGCGCTGGCCCTCGGCCTGAAGCCGATCCTGGTCGTCAACAAGGTCGACAAGCCGGGCGCGCGCCCCGATTTCGTGGTCAATGCCGCGTTCGACCTGTTCGACAAACTCGGCGCCACCGACGAACAGCTCGACTTTCCGGTCGTCTACGCGTCCGGCATCAACGGCTGGTCGTCGATGGAAGAAGGCGCACCAGGCGAGCAGTGGGGTCCCGACATGTCGGCCCTGTTCAACACCGTGTTGCAGCACGTGCCGGCCCAGAAGGGCGACCCGGCCGCACCGCTGCAGTTGCAGATTTCCGCGCTCGACTTCTCGACTTTCGTCGGCCGCATCGGCGTGGGCCGCATCAGCCAGGGCACGATCAAGCCGATGATGGACGTCGTGGTCATGGAAGGTCCGGACGGCAAGGCGATCAAGGGGCGCGTCAATCAGGTGTTGACGTTCCAGGGCCTGGAGCGCGTGCAGGCGACCGAAGCCGGCCCGGGCGAGATCGTGCTGATCAACGGCATCGCCGACCTGAACATCGGCGTCACCGTGACCGATTCGCTCAAGCCGGCGCCGCTGCCGATGCTCAAGGTCGACGAGCCCACGCTGACGATGAATTTCTGCGTGAACACCAGCCCGCTGGCCGGGCGCGAAGGCAAGTTCGTCACCAGCCGCCAGATCTGGGACCGCCTGCAGAAGGAACTGCAGCACAACGTGGCGCTGCGCGTCAGCGAGACCGACGAGGAAGGCATCTTCGAGGTCATGGGTCGCGGCGAACTGCACCTGACCATCCTGCTGGAGAACATGCGCCGCGAGGGTTTCGAGATGGCCGTGAGCAAGCCGCGCGTGGTGATGAAGGACGTCGACGGCGAGAAGCACGAGCCGATCGAACTGGTGACGGCCGACATTGAGGAGCAGCACCAGGGCGGCGTGATGCAGGCGCTCGGCGAGCGCAAGGGCGAACTGGTCAACATGGAACCGGACGGCCGCGGCCGCGTCCGTCTCGAATACCGCATTCCGGCCCGTGGCCTGATCGGTTTCACCAACGAATTCCTGAATCTGACACGCGGTTCGGGCCTGATCTCGAACATCTTCGACAGCTACGAAGCGCACAAGGGCGACATCGGCGGGCGCAAGCAGGGCGTTCTGATCTCCATGGACGACGGCGAAATCTTCACCTACGCGCTGGGCAAGCTGGACGACCGCGGCCGAATGTTCGTGCGCGCCAACGATCCGGTGTACGAAGGCATGATCGTCGGCATTCACAGCCGCGACAACGATCTCGTCGTGAATGCCACGCGCACCAAGCAGCTGACCAACTTTCGCGTATCGGGCAAGGAAGACGCGATCAAGATCACGCCACCGATCGAGCTGACGTTGGAATACGGCGTGGAATTCATCGAGGACGACGAGCTGGTCGAGATCACGCCGAAGAGCGTTCGCCTGCGAAAGCGCCATCTGAAGGAGAGCGATCGCAAGCGCGCGAGCCGCTGATCGTTCGAAGTCGCGCCGGCCTGACCGGCCGGTGCGAAAAAAAGCCGACGCATGTGAATGCGCCGGCTTTTTTTCGGAACGTCGGTCGCCGGACAGCTCAGGGGCGGGCGACTTTCCAGACGCCGCCGACGCCGTCGCCGCTGCGATCGCCGGCCTTCGTGTCCTTGGCCCAGTAGTAGAGCGGTGCGCCCTTGTAGGCCCACTGCTTCACGCCGTCGTCGCGCGTCACGACGCTGTAGTCGCCCATCGGACGCGCAGCTTCGGGCGCCAGCAACGCGGGCCAGTTGGCGATGCACGGGCCGTTGCAGACCGACTTGCCGTTGCCGACCATGTCGCGCGAGAAGGTATAGAGCGTCATGCCGTTCGGGCCGACCAGCACGCCGTCGGCGGTGCGGGTCGGCGTGTCGCGCATGGTGCTGGAGGGATACATGCTGCCGCAGCCGGAAAGAAGGGCGGCGGCGAGGAGAGTGGCGCTGAGCAGTTTCATGGATATCACCTTCGGTAAAAAGACAAAAACGGGCGTGCGGCCGGCAGTCTATCTGCATGCCATGTCTGCGCCACCGCGTTTGGGCGCCCGACCTACAAGTCAGCTGCGCATCACGCGTTGCTTGATACGTTGCGCCGGGTTGCCGGCATAGACCCCCCACGCATCGAGCGATCGAAATGCCACGCCTCGGGCTCCGAGGACCGCACCCTCGCCGACATCGACGCCCGGCCCGACGAACGCGTCGGCCGCGATCCACGCGTTCGCGCCGATCCTGATCGGCCGCATCGTCAGCTGGAAGACGGGCGACGTGATGTCGTGGCTTCCCGCGCAGAGGTGTGCGCCTTGCGAGACGATCGCGCCTGCGCCGATGTGGATGGGAGCCATGTTGTAGCAGTTGACGCCGCTCGCCAGCACCGAGGCCTCTTCCATCTGCAGATGCCGCGGGTACCAGACGCGCGCACCGCAACGCACGTCGGAGCCCGCGCCCATTTTCGCGCCGAAGCAGCGCAGAAGGAAACGCCGCCACGGCCGCATCGGCGGCGGGGTCCACGAGGCGAGCAGGCCCCAGGTCATGATCCAGAGTGCGCGTTCGATCCGGTTGGAGAGCGAGAAGCTCGGTCCTTCCTCTTTCGGATTGGATATGGCGGCGTCCAGGGGTTTGAGTGCCATCGGTTGTTTCTCTGTTGGTTCTTGTGTTCTTCGGCCGATCGACCGGGTTCTTAACGCGCTCGGCTCTTCATGGCACGCTCGACCTCGCGCTTGCCTTCGCGATCCTTGATGGTGTCGCGCTTGTCGTGCTCGGCCTTGCCCTTGGCCAGCGCGATCTCGCACTTCACCTTGCCGGCCTTCCAGTGCAGGTTCAGCGGCACCAGCGTGTAGCCCTTCTGCTCGATCTTGCCGGTCAGCTTGCGGATCTGCTCCTTGTGCAGCAGCAGTTTCTTGGTGCGGATCGAATCAGGCGTGGTGTGCGTGGAGGCGCTGCGCAGCGGATTGATCTGGCAACCGACGATGAACATCTCGCCCTCGCGAATCATCACGTAGCCGTCGGTGAGCTGTACCTTGCCTTCCCGCAGCGACTTGACTTCCCACCCCTCGAGCACCATGCCGGCCTCGAACCGTTCTTCGAAGAAGTAGTTGTATGCGGCCTTCTTGTTGTCGGCGATGCGCGAGGAGGTTTCTTGTTTCTTGGTAGCCATGTCTGATTTAAATAGGGGTGCACGGCATCAATACAATCGAAACGCACATGTCGTGCAGATTCTATGAAAACCGTTCACAAGTCCGTACTCATCTGGTACAGCGCCCAAGAGATGTACGCGCTGGTCACCGACGTCGCGAGGTATCCCGAGTTCCTGCCGTGGTGCGATGCGGTGCGCGTGATCGACGAAGGACCCGACACCATGACCGCCGAGATCGGTCTTTCGTTCGGCGGCATTCGTCAAAGCTTCACCACGCAAAACACGCACGTGCCCGGCCGCGAGGTCCATCTGAAGCTTGTGAAGGGGCCGTTTTCCGACCTCGACGGCACCTGGAAATTCGACCCCGTGGGCCAAGCCGGCGAGCGTGCCTGCCGCGTCGACCTCGACCTGAACTACGGCTTCAGCAACTTCGCACTGCAGGCCATCGTCGGGCCGGTGTTCGACAAGATCGCTTCGAGCTTGGTCGAGGCGTTCGTCCAGCGCGCCGAGCAGGTCTACGGCAAGACATGACGGTCACCGTGACACTGGCCTATGCGCCGACCGTGCGGAAGGTTTTCGAGGAGACGCTCGTCGTTGTGCCGGGCACGACTGCGCAGGATGCCGTCGCGGCGAGCCGGATCGGCCCGACCTTCCCCGGGCTCGACTGGCACGCGATGATGCCGGGCATCTGGGGTAAGGCGGTCGCGTGGGACCGGGTGCTGGCCGAGGGCGATCGCATCGAGCTGTGCCGGCCCCTGCTGGTGGATCCGAAGGTGGCGCGTCGCGAACGGTTCCAGAAGCAGGGCGCACGCGGCACCGGTCTTTTCGCGCGTCGACGCGGGGGCGGCAGATCCGGCTAGCTGCACTCGCTGTCGATCACGTTCTGCAGCCGCCGGTTCTCGGCCGCGCGCGCGCTGTCATCCAGGATCTCGCGTTCGCCCTGCGAATTGAGGCGCGCCACGCGGATCCCGCTGTCGTAGGTCGCCTTGCCCTGGCGCGCGCGTTCGCAGTTGTCCGCCTTCGCGCGCACCACCTTCTCGGCTTCGGCCGCCTGCCGTGCCTTCTCGTCGGCTTCGGCCCGTCGGGTCTTTTCTTCGAGTTCCTTGTCGACGCCGGCCGGCTTCAACGGCGCGGCCACCATGTTCCTGGCAGCTGGCGCGGATGTGCCCGGGCCTGCCGGCAAGACGGACGAATCGGTCGCATCGTGCGATGCCGGCCTTCCGCCGCGCTGGAGAATGTTTCTCTCCGGGACATCGGGCGGCGGTGCCTGGTCGCTGAACACCTTCTTGCCCTGCCTGTCGGTCCATTGCCACTGGGCACCGACCGTCGTCGGCAGGATGGAAATGACAGCGACGAGGGCCAGGGCCGAGGCGTGGAGGCGTTTCATGCGCGGCAGTTTAGCGCCGGACAAGGGTTCCTACGGAGCGCTCGTTACAATCCGCCTTTTGGAGCTTCAGTCATGCGCCTTCTCGGCAAAGCGCTCACCTTCGACGATGTGTTGCTGGTGCCAGCGTTCTCCCAGGTCCTGCCCAAGGACACTTCCCTCGCCACCCGATTTTCCCGCAACATCGCATTGAACCTGCCCCTGGTTTCCGCCGCGATGGACACCGTGACCGAGGCCCGGCTCGCCATCGCGATCGCCCAGGAAGGCGGCATCGGCATCGTCCACAAGAACCTGACCGCGCAGCAGCAGGCCGCCGAGGTGGCGAAGGTCAAGCGTTACGAGTCAGGCGTGCTGCGCGACCCGGTGGTCATCACGCCGACGCACACCGTGCGCGAGGTGATGGCGCTTTCGGAGCAACTCGGCATCTCCGGCTTTCCGGTGATCGATGCCGGTCGCGTGATCGGTATCGTGACCGGGCGCGACCTGCGCTTCGAGACCCGTTGCAACGCGCCCGTGACCGAGATCATGACGCCGCGCGACAAGCTCATCACCGTGCCCGACGGCACCACGCTGGTCGATGCCAAAGCGCTGCTCAACAAGCACAAGCTCGAGCGCCTGCTGGTGATCAACAGCGCCTGGGAGCTCAAGGGCCTGATCACCGTCAAGGACATCACCAAGCAGACCAGTTTCCCCAATGCCGCGCGTGATCCGAGCGGTCGCCTTCGCGTGGGCGCGGCGGTCGGCGTGGGCGAAGGTACCGAGGAGCGCGTCGAGGCGCTGGTGCGCGCCGGCGTCGACGCCATCGTGGTGGACACCGCGCACGGCCACAGCAAGGGCGTCATCGACCGCGTGCGCTGGGTGAAGCAGAACTACCCGCAGATCGATGTCGTCGGCGGCAACATCGCGACCGGCGATGCGGCACGCGCGCTCGTCGACGCGGGTGCGGATGCGGTCAAGGTCGGCATCGGCCCGGGATCGATCTGCACGACCCGCATCGTGGCCGGCGTCGGCGTGCCGCAGATCATGGCGGTCGATAGCGTGGCGACCGCTCTGCAGGGAACCGGCGTGCCGCTGATCTCGGACGGCGGCGTGCGCTACTCGGGCGACATCGCCAAAGCCATCGCCGCCGGCGCGGGCACCGTGATGATGGGCAGCATGTTCGCCGGCACCGAAGAGGCGCCGGGCGAGATCGTGCTCTACCAGGGCCGCAGCTACAAGAGCTACCGCGGCATGGGTTCCATCGGCGCGATGCAGCAGGGCAGCGCCGACCGGTATTTCCAGGAGTCGAGCACCGGAAACCCGAACACCGACAAGCTCGTGCCGGAGGGCATCGAAGGCCGGGTGCCGTACAAGGGCTCGATCGTCTCGATCATCTACCAGATGGCCGGTGGGGTCCGCGCCAGCATGGGCTATTGCGGTTGCGCCACGATCGAGGACATGCAGGGCCGGGCGGAATTCGTCGAGATCACGACCGCGGGCATCCGCGAGAGTCACGTCCACGACGTGCAGATCACCAAAGAAGCGCCGAACTACAGAGCCGAGTGATCCCACCGCATGCAACACGACAAGATACTCATCCTCGACTTCGGCTCCCAGGTCACCCAGCTCATCGCGCGCCGCGTGCGCGAAGCGCATGTGCTCAGCGAAGTGCATCCATGCGACGTCGGCGACGACTGGATCCGCGAATATGCCAAGGACGGCACGCTCAGGGGCGTGATCCTCTCGGGCAGTCATGCGAGCGTGTACGAAGACACCACCGACAAGGCGCCCCAGGCCGTTTTCGAACTGGGCGTGCCGGTGCTCGGCATCTGCTACGGCATGCAGACGATGGCCTACCAGCTCGGCGGCAAGGTCGAGGGCGGGCACAACCGCGAGTTCGGCTTCGCCGCCGTGCGCGCGCGCGGCCACACCGACCTGCTCAGGGACATCGCCGATTTCACGACCGCGGACGGCGCCGGCATGCTGAACGTCTGGATGAGCCACGGCGACAAGGTCACCGAGTTGCCGCCCGGCTTCAAGCTGATGGCCAGCACCGAAAGCTGTCCGATCGCCGGCATGGCCGACGAAGCGCGGCATTTCTACGCGGTGCAGTTCCATCCGGAAGTCACGCACACGCAGCAAGGCAAGGCCATTCTCGAGCGCTTCGTGCTCGACATCTGCAAGGCGCAATCCGATTGGGTCATGCGCGACCACGTCGAAGAAGCGGTGGTGAAGATCCGCAAGCAGGTCGGCGACGAGGAAGTCATCCTCGGCCTGTCGGGCGGCGTCGATTCTAGCGTCGCGGCAGCGCTGATCCATCGCGCGATCGGCGACCAGCTTACCTGCGTCTTCGTCGACCATGGCCTGCTGCGCCTGAACGAGGGCGACATGGTCATGGACATGTTCGTCGGCCAGCTGCATGCCAAGGTGATCCGAGTCGACGCGAGCGACCTGTTTCTCGGCAAGCTCGCCGGTGTGAGCGACCCCGAAGCCAAGCGCAAGATCATCGGCGGCGAGTTCGTCACGGTCTTCAAGCAGGAAGCCGCGAAGCTCATAAGCGCCGGCGCCAAGGGCGCGAAGTGGCTGGCGCAGGGCACGATCTACCCCGATGTGATCGAGTCCGGCGGCGCCAAGAGCAAGAAGGCCATGACGATCAAGAGCCACCACAACGTCGGCGGGCTGCCGGCCGAACTGGGCCTGAAGCTGCTCGAACCGCTGCGCGACCTGTTCAAGGACGAGGTCCGCGAACTCGGCGTCGCGCTGGGCCTGCCGCCGGCGATGGTGTATCGCCATCCGTTCCCGGGTCCGGGGCTCGGCGTGCGTATCCTCGGCGAAGTGAAGAAGGAATACGCAGATCTTCTGCGCCGTGCCGACGCGATCTTCATCGAGGAGTTGCGCAATTTCATCGACCCGGCGACAGGCAAGAACTGGTACGACCTGACGAGCCAGGCGTTCACGGTGTTCCTGCCGGTCAAGAGCGTCGGCGTGATGGGCGACGGGCGCACCTACGACTACGTGGTCGCACTGCGCGCCGTGCAGACCAGCGACTTCATGACCGCCGACTGGGCGGAGTTGCCGTACGCGCTGCTCAAGAAGGTTTCCGGGCGGATCATCAACGAGGTCCGTGGCATCAACCGCGTGACCTACGACGTGAGCAGCAAACCGCCGGCGACGATCGAGTGGGAGTGACGCCGGACCGGACGCCTAGCGTGCCGCGTCCCCGTACCGGTACTCGTGCGTCAGCCGGTCCAGTTCGCGCTTGAGGTCGGGCGTCAGCACGTAGGTCGCCGCGGCCAGCGTGGCGTCTAGCTGCTCCGGCCGACTCGCGCCCAGCAGCGGTGCGGTGATCGCGGGGTTGGCCATCACCCACGCGACGGCCAACGTCGTCAGCGACACGCCCGCTTCATCGGCGACCTTCGCGAGCTGCTCGACGGTCTCGAAGGACCGCTGGTTCCAATAGCGTTCCTGGTAGCGCTCGGCGGCCGTTCCCAACATGAAGCGCGTGCCCGCCTCCGGCGCCGATCCTTTCTTGTACTTGCCGGTGAGCAGGCCGCCGGCCAGCGGGTTGTACGGAATCACGGCCAGACCCTCCTCGCGCACGAGGGGCAGCAACTCGCGCTCGATCTCGCGAAACAGCAGGCTGTAGCGCGGCTGCACGGAGACGAATTTCGTCGCGCGCAGCAACTCCGCCCGGCCCAGCGCTTTCGCCAGCCGATACGCCAGGAAGTTCGACACGCCGACATAGCGCGCACGACCCGATTTCACGATCACGTCCAGCGCTTCGACCGTTTCGTCGATCGGCGTATCGGGGTCGTCCGAATGCAACTGGTACAGATCGACGTAGTCCGTCTTCAGGCGCGCCAGCGAAGCGTCGATGGCTTCGAGCAGATGCTTGCGCGATGCGCCCTGGTTCCAGGCCTGCGGGCCGACCGTGCCGACGGCCTTGGTGGCGATGACGAGGCCGTGGCGTCGTCCCGGTTTTGCGCCGAGCCAGTTGCCGATGATCTCCTCGGTGCGGCCGACCGTCTTCAGGCCGCCACCGAGCGGGTAGACGTCGGCCGTGTCGAGGAAATCGATGCCGGCCTCGGTCGCCTTGTCGAGAATGCGGTATGACACCTCCTCCTCGGTCTGCAGTCCGAAGGTCATGGTGCCGAGCGCCATGCGCGAGACAGTGAGACCGGTGCGGCCGAAACGGGTGGTGGGCATGGATGCGCCGGAAGTTGTCATTATTGAACTGCCTTTCAATGCAATGGACGCAGCGTACCCCTGAAACATCTAGCACGCAGCGCACAGAGTTTCTGCAAGTCCGCGAACGCTCAGCGGCGCCGAACCCTCCGCCTTGTTGCTCACGGTGATGTAGACCGGATGTCCCGCGCGCGCGGCCGCATTGGCAACCCGGGCCAGCGATTCCCGTGTCGGCAAATCGATGTCTACGAGCCTGTCGTAGGGCGCGTAGAGGTCGCGCGCGTCCTCGTAACCGTAGGCGCCGTTGAGCGGGTTGAGGTTCCAGCGACACACCAGCGGCCCGGGCCACAGCGCGCGGAGCATCGGCAGTTGTGACTCGATCGTGGGCATCTTGGCGTGCAGGCCCAGGCAGAAGGTGGCTCCGGCCTTGCGCAATACGTTCGCCAGCGCCTGGCCGAGCAACTGCGGATCGCGCACCTCGACGGCGATGACGCCGTCCGGCGCCAGCGGTCGCAGCGCGGGCAGGGCGTGCAGCAGGGTCGCGAGGCGTTCGAGCAGAGGCTGCGGGTTCGCAAGCATCGGCATCGGTAGCGGACTCAGCTGGAAGACCAGCGCGCCGATCTTTTCCCCCAAGCCGTCGATCGCCGGCTGGACGAATTCGCTCACGGCGATGTCCGGGTTCAGGAACGCCGGATTGAGCTGCTTGCCGCGGCCCTCCTTGTCGCGCACCAGCGCATCGGTGACCACGCTCGGCGCCTTGACGACGAAACGGAAGTCCGACGGCACCGCCGCGGCGAATCGCGCATATTCGAGGACGCTCAGCGGCTTGTAGAACCCCTTGTCGACACTGACCGCGCGAAACAGCGGATGCGCCGCATAGGCCGTGAGCCCGTGCCGGGAGAGCATCGAATCCGCATATGGCTGGTGCCACACCATGCCGGCCCATCCAGGGTACGACCACGACGAAGTACCGAGCCGGATCCGCGGCGAGAGCGCATGCGCGAGCGCCACGACTTCCGGTTCGGCCGGATGCGGCAGCACGGTCGTTGCGCGCGGCTGCCCGGGCTTCTTCGGCAACATGGTCGGTTTGGCGACAGCCCCGGCACCCCCACCGGCGGACTTGCCGCTGCCTGGGTGCTGCGCTTCGTCGTCGGCGGGGAAAAGCGTGTTCTGCATGGCGGTGTCGGAATGAACCGGCATTCTGATATACCTTTATGGTTGCGAAGGAGGGCGCGATGCGCATGTTCGGATGGATCGGTTTGTTGGTGGCACTGCTCGTCGCGGGACTGGTTGCGAAAAAGCAGCTCGGCGCGCCGGCTGCGACTGAGCCGTTGTCGGCACCCGCGCAGGGCAAGCGGATCCAGCAGGAGGTTCTGCGGCAGCTTGACCAGGCCATGCGGCGGCCCCGGGTGCCGCAAGACCAGTGACCGACGCCGACTGGATGGGAATTGCATTGGACGCGGCACGCGAGGCCGGCGAGCGCGGCGAGGTGCCGGTCGGCGCGGTACTGGTCAAGGACGGCGTTATCGTCGCGACGGGCCGCAATTCGCCGATCGCGTCGCACGACCCGACGGCACATGCCGAGATCGACGCCTTGCGCGCCGGCGCCGCCGCCCTTGGCAACTACCGGCTCGACGGTTGCACGCTGTACGTCACTCTGGAGCCCTGCGCGATGTGCGCCGGTGCCGCTCTGCATGCACGGCTCGACA
Source organism: Janthinobacterium lividum (assembly GCA_050954325.1). Taxonomy (GTDB): domain Bacteria; phylum Pseudomonadota; class Gammaproteobacteria; order Burkholderiales; family Burkholderiaceae_C; genus Variovorax. The sequence continues at coordinate 864,004 of JBPBPG010000002.1, forward strand.
GGATCGTTTTCGGCGCGGCCGAGCCGGCGAGCGGTGCGGCGGGCTCCGTGATCGACCTGTTCGCGGAGCCGCGACTCAACCATCGGACCGAAATCGCAGGCGGTGTGCGCGCCCTCGACTGCGCGACCCTGCTGCAGGGTTTCTTCCGTCAGCGTCGCGAAGCGTCGCGTTTGGCGGCCCGACCCTTGCGCGAAGATGCACTGCGGACGCCCGCGAAGCGTTTCGAAGGCTTGCCCGATTACGCCTTCGTGTCGCGCTGGTCTTCAGGGCTGACAAGCCAGCGCCGCTGGCGCATGCACTATCTCGACGAAGGCCCGCCGGATGGCGCGGCCACGGTGCTCTGCCTGCATGCCCCCGGTCAATGGAGCTATTTCTTCAGGCGCCTGGTAGCACAAGCCGGACCGCGCTGGCTCGCACCCGACCTGATCGGTTTCGGCATGAGCGACAAACCCAAGCGCGAAGACGTGCATTCGCTCGCACTGCATGCCGACGTGCTGCTGGAATGGACCGACACGCTTGGAGTCGGGCGTCTGGCGATTGCGGTGGCTCCTGGCGCCGGCCCGCTGGCCGACTTGCTGCTATGTCGCACGCCGGACCGTTTCGTCGGTGCGCTTGTGGTTCCCGACACCGCGGACAACGGTGCGAGCGCTGCTTGGCGTGCGCCGTTTCCCGACCGCGGCCATGAAGCGGCGCTGCGTGCCCTGGGCGTTTGCAGCACCAAGGCATCGGGTCCGTCGCATGCTCAATGCGCGCAGATCGCCCGCGACGCGATGGGATACTTCGCGCCGTGAGCAAACACATCTATATCTACTCCCCTTCCAGCGCCGTGCGTGACAAGCCCGCCTTCCGGCGCGGCGTGAAGCGGCTCCAGGCCCTCGGCTACGAAGTCGAGATCGACGAGGCGGCACTCGCCGTGTCGCAGCGCTTCGCCGGCGACGACGCGACCCGGCTCGCCGCCATCGCGCGTGCGGCAGCGAGCGGCGCCGACGTGGCGTTGATCTCGCGCGGGGGCTACGGCCTGAGCCGCATCCTCGACGCGATTCCGTACAAGGCCGTGGCGAAGGCCGTCGACAAGGGAACGCAGTTCGTCGGCCTGAGCGACTTCACCGCGTTCCAGAACGCGCTGCTCGCGAAAACCGGCGCCGTGACCTGGGCGGGCCCGGCGGTAGGTGAAGATTTCGGGGCGGAGGGTGGCCCGGACGAGATCATGGAGGCGTGCTTCGGAGACCTGACCGAAGGGCAGGGCGAAGGCACCGGCTGGCGCGTGCCGGCACGCGACGGCGACGCACCCGACCTCGGACGCATCGAACGGGCCACGTTGTGGGGCGGGAATCTCGCGATGCTCACCCATTTGCTCGGCACGCCGTATTTTCCGGTCGTCGACAAGGGCGTGCTCTTTCTCGAAGACGTCGGCGAGCATCCCTATCGCATCGAACGCATGCTCGAGCAGTTGCGGCATGCCGGCGTGCTCGGCCGCCAGCGCGCGATCCTGCTCGGGCAGTTCACCGCGTTCAAGAAGGTGCCCAACGATCGGGGCTTCGGTCTGCAGACGGTGGTGGAACGGTTGCGGGGTCTGGTCGGGGCGCCTGTGATTGCCGGTCTGCCGTTCGGCCATGTGCCGACCAAGGTGCTGCTACCGGTAGGCGCCAAGGTCGACATGGCCTCGAGCGGGCGTGAAGTGGTCATGATGTGGGGCCATGTCGGGCATGCGCACGGCCACGACCATGTGCACCGTCACGGCGAGCACCCGCACTGACGTCGTTCGAGCTCCCTCAGGCCGTGAAACGATGGTGCACACGCGGCACCATCGTCGACGGGAGCCAGCCCTTGAACAGTACATTGATGCGGGCGATCTGTTCGCGCGCCGTGGTTTCCTCGCCGATCGCGCTCAGCGTCGCCACGAGATCCTGGCGCAGATACCAGAGAGCCTCGAGGTTCTCGGCGAACCTGACGCGCTGCTCGATACGCTTCACCTCGACGCCTGAACGGCCCTGCAGCAACGCGAGCATCGCAGTACGAATCCGTCCGATACGCCGATCCGCAACGATACGCAGGCCCAACCCTGGAAGCGACAGAAACCGAACGATGTTGCGTAGAGACATTGAAGCCACCCTGATACCCGAAAAGCCGACGATGCGTACGACGTTAAGGGCAGGCCATGTCGGGCACAAGTACGGGAGCGATCAAACATGTTCGATAACAAAATTCTTCACATATCTTTCACCTTGAGCCAGTCTGATGAAGACCTAAGTTCTACTCCGTATTTTTCGCGCAAGGTCAATGCAAGCTTTGGAATCAGCTCCACGGCAAAAATGCCCGGCTCGGCGTTTTCAGCGAACTTCGCCGGCCGTCGGACGGTCGAACTCGTTCTAGGAAAAACCGTTCAGCGCTTTGCCATAATCCATCAGGGATTGCTACCAAAAACTGCACAAAATGGGCGCTCATTCAACGGTCGTGTTTGCTGATCTGACAGGGAGTACGCGGGTTTTCGAGGCCATGGGAAACGCACGCGCTACCGACACGGTGACGCGGCTGACGCAGTGGATCGCGGGCGTGTGCGAGGCCCATGGCGGGCGGATCGTGAAGATGCTCGGCGACGGCGTGCTGGCGATCTTTTCCGATGGCCATCCTGCGACTCAGGCGGTGCTCGAACTTCAACGCAATCATCAGAAACGTCTCCAGGCCTGGCCCGCGCCGCTGCGCATGGATCTGCAGATCGGCGTGGCCAGCGGCGACGTTCTCGAGGTGGATGGTGACTGCTATGGCGACGCCGTCAATCTCGCGTCGCGCCTGAGCGATCTCGCCGGTCCCGGCCAGATATGGGCGACCGAATCCGTCGTCAGCCAGTTGAAGGAGGGCGAAGTGCGGCACCGCAGCCTGGGCCCGATCAACATCCGCGGAAAGAACGAACTGCCCCTCGTTCATCGCATCGATTGGCAGGAGGAGATCACGGACTTCATGACCATGCCCGCCGCACTGGTGCAAGCGCGCCGGGCACCCGATTCGGCCTTCGGGCAGATCGAACTCAAGTGGCTCGACATCCGGACGATGTTCAGCGCGGCCGAATTGCCGATCCACCTGGGGCGGGTCGACGACGCCCAGTTCGTGGTCAACGATCCGCGCGTGTCGCGCCTGCACGCCCGCATCGAGGCGCGCCAGGGCAGTTGCATACTCGTGGATGTCAGTACGTACGGCACCTGGGTGCGCTTTCATGGATCGGCCGGGCCGAGCAGCGAGATCGCCTTGCGGCGCGACGAATGCGTGCTGCACGGCAGCGGCGAGATCGGCCTGGGCGCGCCGCTCAACGATTTCAGTGCGCCGACGATCTCGTTCAACATGGCCGGCGGCGATTTGCTGCTGTCGCGTCGCGACGAGCGCTAGGCGCCCAGTTCTGTCAGACGTCGAAGAAGACCGTCTCGTCCGTACCCTGCATGCGGATGTCCAAACGATAGCGCACCGCGCCGCCGTCTTCGAAGCGCCGTGCGATGAGCGTGTCGCGCCGGTCGGCCGGTACGCTGGCCAACACCGCATCGTCCGCGTTCGCGACGTTCTCGTCATCGAAGTAGACGCGTGTGAACACGTGCAGCAGCAGTCCGCGCATCGTGACGATGACGTTGATGTGCGGTGCGTGTCCAGCAGATTCCGCTCCCGGCTTCACGGTGTGGAAGACGAAGCGGTTCTCCGCGTCGGTGCCGGTGCCGCAGCGGCCGAAGGCCCGGAAGTCCATGGCGCGCGCGTCTTCGACCGAGGCAGGGTAGCGGCCCGAACCGTCGGGCTGGCTGATCTCGACCAGCGCATCGCCCACAGGATTGCCGTCGCCGTCGATCACGCGGCCTTCGAGGCGGATCCGCTCGCCGACGGCGCCGTCGAGTGCCAGCACGGCATCGAAAGGTTGGTCGAAGTCGTAGCCGTACTGCGTCGCGGTCAGGCCGTAGGCGAAGTAGGGGCCGACGGTCTGGGAAGGGGTCTGGCCGAAGTCGGCTTCCAGGGCGCTCATCATGATCGGGGTCTCCTCAACGGTTTTCGAACGGGGTTTCGTCGGTGCCGCGCAGCACGATGTCGAACTGGTAGCCGAGTGCGTACTCGGGCTCGGTCAGGTCGAGGCTGAAGTCGGCCACGAGCCGGTTGCGGTATTTTTCAGGGGTGCCGGTCACCATCGGGTCGTACTGCATGAGCGGGTCGCCCGGGAAGTACATCTGCGTCACCAGCCGGCTCGCGAAATGCTGGCCGAACAGCGACAGGTGGATGTGTTGCGGACGCCATGCGTTGGGATGGTTGCCCCAGGGATACGCACCGGGCTTGATCGTCAGGAAGCGGTAGCGGCCTTCGCTGTCGGTCATGCAGCGACCGGCGCCCAGGAAGTTCGGGTCGAGCGGCGCGTCGTGCTGGTCGACCTTGTGGACGTAACGGCCGCCAGCATTGGCCTGCCAGATCTCGACCAGCGTGTTGGCGACCGGGCGGCGTCGCTCGTCGAGCACCTGGCCGGCGAGGATCATCCGCTCGCCGATCGGCTCGCCGTTGCGGCGGGCGTTGCGGGTCAGGTCGTTGTCGAACTCGCCGATCGCGTCGTGGCCGTAGACCGGCTGCCGCAGCTCGCCGAGCGAGGCCTTCAGCGGAATCAGCGCCCGGGTCGGGCCGCGCTTCAGGGTCGAGCGGTAGCCGGGATAGAGGTACGAAGGGTGGCTCTTCCAGTCGCGCGGGTCGAGCGTGGGCGACGAAGCCGGTGGGCTGCTGTTCTGCATGTGTTGTCTCCTGTGGGGAGCCGCAACTCTAGAAGCGCTGTCTCATGCTGTAAATTGAACATTCGTGGAATTTTCATAACCGCCGGTAATCGATATGCCCGTGCCTGCCGACAGCTTCCTGCGCAACGTCCAACTGCGCCACCTGCGTTGCCTGGTGGCCGTCGCTCAGGAGCGCCATCTGGCCCGCGCGGCCGAGCGGCTCGCGCTGAGCCAGCCCGCGGTGTCGAAGACGCTGGCGGAACTGGAGGCACTGGCGGGCGTTCGGCTGGTCGAGCGCGGCATCGCCGGGCGACGCGGCGTGCAGGGGCTGTCGGCAGTCGGCGACCAGTTGTTGGCGCATGCGTTGCGTGTGCTCGAAGCGGTCGATGCCGGCGCGTTGGCGCTCGCGCCGGTCGATGGCGAGCGCCTGCAGCGCCTTCGCATCGGCGCGTTGCCGAGCGTGGCGCCGTCGTTGCTGCCACGTGCGCTGGCGGCGTTCCGCGCGCAGTGGCCGCACGTGCAGGTGGTCGTCGAGAGCGCGGCCAACGGCGTGCTGCTGGAGGCGCTGCGCGCCGGCGAGCTCGATCTGGTCGCCGGACGCATGAGCGATCCGCGTCTGATGGCCGGACTGAGCTTCGAGCTGCTGCACACCGAACCGCTGGTGTTCGCGGCGCGCGCCGGCCATCCGCTCGCACGCCGCGGCGCCACGGTGCAGGAAGTGCTGTCTTGTCCGCTGGTCGTCTATGGCGAAGGCACGATTCCGCGCCACAACACCGAGAGCTTCCTGTCCGCGCTGGGGCTCACGCTGCCTGCCGCCGCGCTGCAGACGCTCGACGTCTCGGTGGCACGCGCGCTGGTGGCGATCTCCGATGCGGTGTGGATCACGCCGCTCGGCGCTGCGCGGGCCGAACTGGAGGACGGCCGGCTGGTGCGCCTGCCCATCGCCACGGCGGGCACCGAGGAGCCGGTCGGTCTGCTGATGCGCAGCGATGCCGATCCGTCGGCGTTGCGCGGGGCGATGGCCGGCCTGCTGCGCGACGAGGCCCGCCGGCAGTCGCGAGCGAGCCTGGCGGCGAGACGAGGCCACGGCCAGCAGGGGCTAGAGCAGCGCTGAAATCCGCCGCGCCGCCGCCAGCAGACGCGGCAGCATCGTTTCGCGCATCACCTCGGCGCTGGTGCGATTGGCCTGGCCGCTGATGTTGAGCGCGGCGACCGTCCTCCCGACGCGATTCACGATCGGCGCCGCGATGGAGACCAGCCCTTCCTCGAGCTCCTGGTCGACCAGGCACCAACCCTGTCTCCCGGCCTGCAGCACGCGTGCGAGGACGGCCTCCGCATCGGTGACGGTGTGGCGCGTGAGCGCCTCGCGCGAAGACGCCCGGATGCGCGACCGCGCTTCCGCTTCGCCCAGATCGGCCAGCAGCAGCCGGCCCATCGACGTGCACGAGGCCGGAAGGCGCGAGCCGACGCCCAGGCTGATGCTCATGATCTTCTGCGTGGCGACGCGCATCACGTAGACGATGTCGGTGTCGTCGAGCACGGCCGCCGAGCAGGATTCCTGCACCTGCGCCACCAGCGCGTCCATCACCGGTTCGGCCCGGTTCCAGATCGGCATCGAAGACAGGTAGGCGAAGCCGAGCTCGAGGATGCGCGGCGTGAGCGCGAACAGCTTGCCGTCGGTCTCGACGTAGCCCAATGTCTGCAGCGTGAGCAGGATGCGCCGGGCGCCGGCGCGGGTGAGGCCGCTGGCCGCCGCCACCTCGCTGAGCGTCTGGCGCTGCGCCCGGGCGCTGAACGAGCGGATGACCTGGAGCCCGCGCGCGAACGACTGCACGTAGCTGTCGCCGGGGCGGGGCGGCGTCGTTTCGACGGGGGTGATTGCCATGTGCGTGCAAAGCTCCTAGAATTCATTATAAGAACAAATGTTCTACATGCGAACAACTAGAATTCGCAAGTATCGTTTCAGGGAAACCGTTCGGCACCGGCCCGAGCCTTGCCTCATTCACGCAGGAGACAACTTCCAATGATCGACAAGATCGCACGCTCCGTCGCCGACGCGATGGCCGACATCAAGGACGGCTCGACCGTCCTCATCGGCGGCTTCGGCACCGCCGGCATCCCCAACGAACTGATCGACGGGCTGATCGAACAGGGCGCGACCGATCTGACCGTCGTCAACAACAACGCCGGCAATGCCGAGGTCGGGCTGGCCGCGCTGCTCAAGGCCGGGCGTGTGCGCAAGATCATCTGCAGCTTCCCGCGCCAGGCCGACAGCCAGGTCTTCGACGGCCTGTACCGCGCCGGCAAGCTGGAACTCGAACTGGTGCCGCAGGGCAACCTGGCCGAACGCATCCGCGCGGCCGGTGCCGGCATCGGCGGCTTCTTCTGCCCGACCGGCTACGGCACGCAGCTCTCCGGCGACCGCGAAACGCGCGTCATCGGCGGCGTCCACTATGTGCTCGAATACCCGATCCACGGCGACGTGGCGCTGATCAAGGCCGAGTGCGGCGACCGCTGGGGCAACCTGGTCTATCGCAAGGCTGCGCGCAACTTCGGCCCGGTGATGGCCATGGCGTCGAAGAAGACCATCGCGACCGTCCACGAGATCGCCGAACTCGGCACGCTCGACCCCGAGACCATCGTGACGCCGGGCATCTTCGTGCACCAGGTCGTCAGGATCGAACGCGTCGCCACCCAGGCCGGCGGTTTCAAGAAGGCAGCATGACCATGACCGCTACTTACACCCGCCGCACCAAGGACCAGCTCGCCGCCCGCGTAGCGCAGGACATCTTCGACGGCGCCGTCGTCAACCTCGGCATCGGCCAGCCGACGCTGGTGGCCAACCACCTGCCGGCCGGTCGCGAGGTCATCCTGCAAAGCGAGAACGGCATCCTCGGCATGGGCCCCGCGCCGGTGGCCGGCGAGGAGGACTACGACCTCATCAACGCCGGCAAGCAGCCCGTGACGCTGTTGCCGGGCGGCTCGTTCTTCCACCATGCCGACAGCTTCACGATGATGCGCGGCGGCCATCTCGACATCTGCGTGCTCGGCGCGTTCCAGGTCTCGGCGACCGGCGACCTGGCCAACTGGCACACTGGCGAGAAGGATGCCATTCCCGCCGTCGGCGGGGCCATGGACCTGGCCATCGGCGCCAAGCAGACCTGGGTCATGATGGACCTGCTTACCCGGCAGGGCGCGAGCAAGCTGGTCGCTCAGTGCAGCTATCCGCTCACCGGCATCGGCTGCGTCAAGCGCGTCTATTCCGACCTGGCTACGCTCGAATGCACGCCCGATGGGTTGAAGCTGATCGACAAGGTCGACGGCCTCGAACACGCCGAGCTGGAAACGCTCGTGGGCCTTCCGATCGCGTCCTGAACAACCTTCACGAGAGACAAGAATGACCAACCAAGCCTTCATCTGCGACGCGATCCGCACGCCCTTCGGCCGCTACGGCGGCGCCCTCAGCAGCATCCGCGCCGACGACCTGGGCGCCGTGCCCCTGCGCGCCCTGATGGAACGCAACAGGAACGTCGACTGGCAGGCCGTGACCGACGTCATCTACGGCTGCGCCAACCAGGCCGGCGAGGACAACCGCAACGTCGCGCGCATGTCGTCGCTGCTGGCCGGCCTGCCGCTCGAACTCGGCGGCGCGACCCTCAACCGCCTGTGCGGGTCGGGCCTGGACGCCGTGGGCACCGCATCTCGCGCCATCAAGGCCGGTGAGGCGGGACTGATGATCGCCGGCGGCGTCGAGAGCATGAGCCGTGCGCCCTTCGTCATGCCCAAGGCCGAGACGGCCTTCGGCCGCGCCAATGCGGTCTACGACACCACCATCGGCTGGCGCTTCGTCAACAAGCTGATGAAGGCGCAGTACGGCGTCGACTCGATGCCCGAGACGGCCGAGAACGTGGCGACCGACTACAGGATCGAGCGGGAGGCGCAGGACCGCATGGCGCTCGCTTCGCAGCAGCGCGCCGTTGCGTCTCAGAAGTCCGGCTTCTTCGACGCCGAGATCGTGCCCGTGACCGTGCCGCAGAAGAAGGGCGACCCGGTCGTGGTGAGCAAGGACGAGCATCCGCGCGACACCACGCTGGAAACATTGGCCAAGCTCAAGGGCGTGGTCCGCCCCGACGGCACCGTGACCGCCGGCAACGCCAGCGGCGTGAACGACGGCGCCTGCGCGCTGCTGCTGGCCGACGAAGCCAGCGCCGGCAAGTACGGCCTGACGCCGCGCGCCCGCGTGGTCGGCATGGCGACGGCCGGCGTCGCACCGCGCGTGATGGGCATCGGACCGGCACCGGCGACGCAGAAAGTGCTGGCGTTGACCGGCCTCACGCTCGACCAGATCGACGTCATCGAACTCAACGAAGCCTTCGCGGCGCAGGGTCTCGCCGTGCTGCGCCTGCTCGGCCTTGCGGACGACGACGCGCGCGTGAACATCAACGGCGGCGCCATCGCGCTGGGTCACCCGCTGGGCGCCAGCGGCGCGCGGCTGGCGACGACCGCGGTCAACCAGCTGCACAGGCAGGGCGGCCGCTACGCGCTGTGCACGATGTGCATCGGCGTCGGGCAGGGCATCGCCGTCATCCTCGAGCGCGTCTGACGCCTGCGCTTCCCGGAAAACGCAGCACCGGAGCAGCCTCATGGAATTCACCCCCGCCCGGAAAGCTTCGCGCTTCAACGGCGACTCGACCGTCTACCTGATTCCCGGCGATCCGGTGCGCAACGTCCGCTTGCCGAAGATGTTCGATGCGGTGTTCGAGCGTTTCGGCATCGATGCCGTGCTGATGCCGATGCAGGTTTCCAAGCGCGATTTCGCGGTGTTCTTCAAGGCGGCGTTCCTCGCGCGCAACGTCGGCGGCATGGTGATCGCGCCGCCGCACAAGCCGCTGGTGATCGACTTGCTGGACGCCTGCGGGCTGGCCGGGCGCATCGCGGGCTCGGTCAACGTGGTGCGGCGCACGGCGAACGACGCGCTCGAAGGCGACCTGTTCGACGGCGACGGCCTGCTGGACGCGCTCGACCACTACGCGATGCCGTACCGCGGCAAGCGCGTGCTGGTGCTGGGCGCAGGCGTGACGGCGGCGGCCATCGGCACCGCGCTGGTGGAAGGCGGCGCCGCCAGCGGCGTGGCGCACATCGCGTTCCACGACGCCGTCGCCGGCAAGGCCGAGCGCGTGGCGGCGAAGCTCGATTCGTTCTTCGCGGCCGACGTGGTCGCGGTCGGCAGCAACGCGCCGGAAGGCTTCGACCTGGTGATCAACGCGACCACGGCGGGCCTTTCGAACGAGGATCCGCCGCCCGTCGACGTCGCCCGCATGGAGCCCGGCGCCGCGCTGTTCGACACCCTGCTGCGCAACCAGCCGACGCCGCTGGTGCAGGCGGCCCGCGCGCGCGGCCTGCACGCGCAGGCCGGCTTCGAGATGCTGATCCAGCAAATGCCGCACTACCTGCGCCACTTCGGTCATGAAGCCGCCGCCGATGCGTTGCAGGACGATGCCGACTTCCTTCGCGAACTGATCTATCCGCCCTCGATGCGCGGCGAGATCGACAAACCCCATACCCCCTGATCGGAGCCCGGACCCCATGCTTTCTGGCAAGACAACGCTTATCGCCCACCTGGGTTTCCCGACCGAAGCCTTCAAGGCGCCGATGATCTACAACCCCTGGTTCGACAAGCACGGCATCGACGCCCTGGTGGTGCCGATGGGCGTCAAGCCGGAGGACTACCCGACCTCGCTGGCGTCGATCTTCAGGTTCAGCAACATCCGCGGCGCGCTCGTCACGATGCCGCACAAGGTCGTCACGGTCGGCCTGATGGACGAGGTCACGCCGACCGCGCGCATCGCCGGCGCCTGCAACGCGATCCTCAAGCGTCCAGACGGCACGCTGCTGGGCGACCAGTTCGACGGCGCCGGCTTCGTGCGCGGCGTCGAGCGCAAGGGACGGCCGTTCGAGGGAACGCGCGTGCTGGTGTCGGGCACGGGCGGCGTCGGTTCGGCGATCGCCGCATCGATCGCTGCGGCCGGGGCGGCCGAACTCGCGCTCTACGATTTCAGCGCCGCATCGGCCGAGGCGCTGGCCTCGCGGCTTCGCGCGCACTACCCGAGGATGCAGGTCACGACCGGCTCGAGAGATCCGGCGGGTTTCGACGTCGTCGTCAACGCGACGCCGCTCGGCATGCGCGACGACGATCCGCTGCCCTTCGACATCGACCGCATCGCGCCCGAGACCTTCGTCGGCGAAGTGGTGATGAAGTCGGAGTTCACGCCGCTGCTGCAGGCCGCGAGAGCCAAGGGTTGCGCGGTGCAGGTCGGCACCGACATGCTGTTCGAGATGATTCCGGCCTACCTGGAATTCTTCGGTTTCGGCACCACCACGCCGGACGAACTGCGCGCGGTCGCGCAACTGCGTTACTGAACCCGGATCATGAGCATCTTCGAGGGCTTCCTTTCCTCGACCGAGTCGCTGGACGCCTTCGGCGACCGGTCCTTCGTCGAGGCCATGCTGCGGTTCGAGGCCGCGCTGGCGCGGGCGCAGGCCGCCGAGGGGCTCATCCCCGAGTCCGCCGCCGCCGCCATCGAAGGCTGCTGCGATTCGGCGCGTTTCGACGTCGCGGGCATCGTCCGCGACAGCGGCCGGGCCGGCAGTGTCGCCATTCCGCTGGTCAAGGCACTGCGCGAGGCCGTCGCGGCGGCGAGCGCCGACGCGGCGCCCTTCGTCCATTTCGGCAGCACCAGCCAGGACGTGATCGACAGCGCGACGTCGCTGGTGACGCGCGACGTCGTCGCGCTGATCGAAACCGATCTCGCGAACACGGCCGGCGCGTTGCTGGACCATGCGGTCCGCTACGCGACCACGCCGATGCTCGCGCGCACGCTGATGCAGCCGGCGTCGATCACGAGCTTCGGCTTCAAGTGCGCCGGCTGGGCCGCGCCGCTGGTGCGCAGCGTCGAGCGGTTGCGCGGGGTGTCGCGTACCGCGCTCCAGGTGCAGCTCGGCGGTGCCGTCGGCACCCTGGCGCAGATGCGCGGACGCGGCGCCGCCGTGCGTGCGCGGCTGGCCGGCGCGCTGGGTCTGGCCGACCCCGGCGCGACCTGGCACACGCAACGCGACGAATGGGTCGCGCTCGGCTGCGAGCTGGGCCTGATGACGGGCAGCCTCGGCAAGATCGCCGTCGACATCGGGCTGCTCGGGCAGTACGAGGTCGGCGAGGTTTCCGAACCGAGCGAAGCGGGGCGCGGCGGCTCGTCGGCGATGCCGCACAAACGCAATCCCGTGGCGTCGATGGTGGCGGTCGCCGCCGCGCATCGTGTGCCGCAGCGCGTCGCGGCCATGCTCGCGGCCATGCCCCAGCAGCACGAACGCGCGCTCGGCGCCTGGCAGGCCGAGCTCGCCGAATGGCCGCAGCTGCTCATGTCGGCGCACGGCAGCGTCCGCGCGCTGGCGGCGGCGCTGCCGGGCTTGCAGGTCGACACCGTGCGCATGCGCGCCAACATCGACCGGCTGCGCGCCGAACTGCCGCGGTCGGCGGCCGACGAATGGTTCGACCCCGCGCTTGCCGGGAACGCCGGCGCCATCGCGACCGAATTCGCCGGACGCCTGCGAGGGCGACTTGAAAAGACAGACGAGCACAAGGACAACGCTTCATGACCGATTCCTCCACCCCCGCGTCCGCTGAAGGCTACGAGTCCGGCCTGGTCAACCGCCGCCGCGTGCTGGGCGACGCCTGGGTCGACAAGTCGCTGGCCAACCGCAACGAATTCAACGCCGATTTCCAGGAACTCATCACGCGCCATGCCTGGAACGACATCTGGGGCCGACCGGCGCTGGGCGACAAGACGCGGCGCTACATGGTGCTGTCGATGATGCTGGGCATCCATGCGTACGAAGAGTTCGCGATGCACGTGCGCGCCGCGCTCGACGGCCCGCCCGAATCGCGCCTGACACCGGAGGACATCAAGGAGGTGATCATCATGTCCGCCATCTACTGCGGCGTGCCGGTCGCGAACCACGCGTTCGGCATCGCCACCGCGATCCTGCGCGAGAAGGGGCTGCTGCCGGCCGCACCGGCGAAGTGAGCGCGCCGCGCGCCACGAAGGCGCCGCACGGCGCGAGCTTCGCGCTGCTGCTGCCGCTGTTGCTCGCGGCGCAGCCGGTCGCCACCGACAGCTACCTGCCGGCGCTTCCCGCGATCGCCGTCGAGCTCGGCTCGGCGACCGCCAGCCTCACGCTGTTCGTGCTGGCTTTCGGCGTCGCGCAGCTGATCTTCGGTCCGCTGGCCGACCGCATCGGACGCCGGCCCGTGCTGCTCGGCGGTCTGGGCTTCTACGCGATCGCCGCCATCGGCGGTGCGTTCGCGGGCAGCATCCTCATGCTGGGCGCCTGGCGCGTCGTGCAGGGGCTCTCCATGGCGGCCATCCTGGTCTGCGCGCGGGCGGCGGTGCGCGATCTCTACCCGGCGCACGAAGGCCCGCACGTGATGGCGCGCGGTCTCGCCGGGCTCGGCGTCGTCGGGCTGGTCGCGCCGGTGCTCGGTGCCTGGCTGGTGCAGGGTCTGGGCTGGCGTTCGGTGATGTGCGCGATGGCGGCGTACGCGCTGGCGTTGTTCGCGATGTGCTGGCGCCGGTTCGGCGAGACCCGCAGGCCGCACGCCGGCGGCGAGTCGGCACCCCGGGGCAGCGCCCGCGCGGTGTTCGCGAGTGCCGCTTTCCGTGCCTGGGCTTCTCTGGCGGCGGCCACGTACGGCGGCATCTTCGCGTTCCTGCTGCTGTCGCCGATGGTGTACATCGGCTACCTCGGCCTGCCGACGGCGGTCTACGGCTGGATTCCCGCGGGCGGCTCGGCCATCTATATCCTGGGCACCCTGCTGTGCCGGCGGCTGCTGCGCCGCATCGGCGCGGTGAAGGCCGTGAAGTTCGGCGCCGTGCTGAGCCTGAGCGGTGCCGTGATGCAGGGACTCGGCTGCTGGGTGGCGCCGCACAGTGCGGCGCCGTTGCTGCTCGGCCACGCCGTCTATGTGCTCGGCCATGGCATTCACCAGCCTTGCGGGCAGGCCGGCTCCGTCGGCGAACTGCCGCAGCTGGCCGGACGGGCCGTCTCCTGGTCGGGCTTCGGAATGATGATGGTGGCGTTCTGTGTCGGCCAGATCGCCTCGCGCTTCGTCGATGCGGATTTTTCCAACGGCGCCTGGCCGATGGTCGTGCCCATGCTCGTCGCCGGTGTCGTGCTGATGACGATCGCGCACTTCTGGCTGCCCTGTCTCACCCCTGCGAAAAAGGAAACCCCATGACTTCCCCGCGTCTCAACGTTCTCCGCGAGGGCCACGGCCCCATCGTCGTGCTGAGCCATGCGCTCGGCTGCGACCTGCACATGTGGGACGGCGTGGCGGCATCGCTGGCGCGCGCGCACACGGTGCTGCGCCACGACCATCGCAATCACGGTGCATCCGAAGCGGTGCCCGGCGCGTTCGGCATCGACACGTTGGCCCGCGACGTGGCCGAACTCATCGAGCGCGAGGCCGGCGGCGAACCGGTGCATTTCGTCGGTCTCTCGATGGGCGGCATGACAGGGCAGGCGCTCGCGGCGAGCCGCCCCGAACTTCTGCGCACGCTGGTGATCGCCAATTCGTCTTCGCACTACCCGGACCAGAACCCGTGGCGCACCCGTGCCGAGACCGTGGCCGCGAAAGGGGTGGCAGGCGTCGCGCAAGGCGCGGTGGACCGCTGGCTGACGCCCGCGTTCGCGGCGACTCCCGAGGGCATGGTCGTCGCGAAGCAGCTGTACGACGTCCTCGTGCGCAACGACGACCGGGCCTACATCCAGAGCTGCGCCGCCGTGGCGGCGATCGATTTCCGCGACAGCAACCGCCGCATCGCCGTGCCGACGCTGGTCGTCGCCGGACTGCAGGACCTGGCGACGCCACCCGCCATGTCGCAGCAGATCGTCGACGCGATCCCCGGTGCGCGGCTGGCCACCATCGATGCGGCGCACGTCAGTGCCGCCGAGCGCCCGGAAGCGTTCGCCGAGTTGCTGGTCGATTTCTGGCGCAGCCTTTGAACGCCTGGTGCGTTCAGAGCACCGGCCGCAATGCCTCTGCCACCTCTCGCAGCACCGGCAGCAACTTCTTCACCATCTGGTCGTCGGGATAGAGCTGTCGCTGGACGGTCACGCTCAGCGCATACAGGCAACGACCCTTGCGGTCCCTGAGCGGCAATGCGAGGCCGCTCAGGCCGAAGTTGAGGTGCTGGTCGGCTTGCCAGTAACCCAGCGACCGGGCCGCGGCCACGCTGGCGCGGAAGTGTTTCGCATCGACCGGCGTCGAGTCGGTGAAATTGGCGAATTCGTGGCTGGCGATCCAGGTGGCCAGCGCATCGTCGTCGAAGGTCGACAGCAGCACGAAGCCCTGCGACACCACATGCGCCGGCACCCTCGCACCGGGATGGAAGCCGATCGACACCATCCGCGGCGCGTTGCTGCGCGCGATGTAGACGACCTCGTCGCCGTCCAGGGCGCCGACGTTCAGTGTCTCGCCGCACTGCATCGAGGCGCGCTGGATGTACGGTTGCACCAGCCGCGGCACGCGCGCGCTGTCGAGGAAGGCCTGCCCCAGACGCAGCACGCGCGGCAACAGCCAGTAATGCTTGCCGTCCGTCGCGGCATAGCCGTAATGCACGAGGCTCAGCAGGTAGCGTCGGGCGGCGGTC
Organism: Janthinobacterium lividum; assembly: GCA_050954325.1. GTDB lineage: Bacteria > Pseudomonadota > Gammaproteobacteria > Burkholderiales > Burkholderiaceae_C > Variovorax. The sequence continues at coordinate 879,431 of JBPBPG010000002.1, forward strand.
CGGGTGAGGGCGGCCGCGACGCCGGCTTCCGTCGCGGTCATGCGTGGCCGGTCGTCCGAGAACGCCTCGATGACGCGCAGGCCTCGGCCGAGCCCTTCGATGAGCACCTTGCGGTCGATGGCGGGGTCGATCTCGATGTCGGAGGTGTTCATGATCTTCTCGGGGGTAACCCGACTTTCGTTCGTGTGGTGACCGCGTGCGATCGATCATCGATCGCCCTAGGGTTCGCGGGCATTGTGACGAATTCCACGACTTTCTAAAGTCGTGCCCATGCACCGTTCCATCGCCACCGTCTCGCTCAGCGGCACCTTGCGCCAGAAGCTCGCCGCCATCGCGGCAGCCGGCTTCGACGGCATCGAACTGTTCGAGGCCGACTTCATCAATTTCCAGGGCACCGCCGCCGAGCTCGGCCGCATCGTCGCCGACCTCGGCCTCACGATCGACCTCTACCAGCCGTTCCGCGATTTCGAAGGCATGCCGGAGCCGCTGTTCCGCCGCAGCCTCGACCGCGCCGAGCGCAAGTTCGACCTGATGCAGGCGATGGGCGCGCCGCTGATGCTGTGCTGCTCGAACACCTCGCCGGCGACCATCGACGACCCGGCACTGGCCGCGGCCCAACTGCACGAACTCGCCGAACGCGCTGCGCGACGCGGGCTGCGCGTGGGCTTCGAGGCGCTGGCCTGGGGTCGAAAGACGACGCGCTACGGCCAGGCCTGGGACATCGTGCGCCGTGCCGATCACCCGAGCCTCGGCCTGATCCTCGACAGCTTCCACACCCTGTCGCTCAAGGACGATCCGGCCGGCATCGCCGACATTCCCGGCGAGAAGATATTTTTCCTTCAGATGGCCGATGCGCCGCTGCTCGACATGAGCGTGCTGCAGTGGGCGCGCCATTACCGTTCGTTCCCGGGGCAGGGCGATTTCGATGTGGTGGACTTCTTCGTGCAGACGCTGCGCGCGGGCTACACCGGCCCGCTGTCGCTGGAGATCTTCAACGACGTATTCCGCGAGACGCCGAACCGCCGCGTCGCGGTCGATGCGATGCGTTCGCTGCTCTACCTGGAGAGCGAGGCGAAAACGAGGCTGGCGGTCCCGTCCGCACCTGCGGCCGCGCCGTCGATCGGACTGTCCAGCATGCCGCCGTTGCCGAAACTCGAAGGCCTCACTTTCATCGAATTCGCCGCGGACGATACGGCCGCCAGGACGCTCGACACGCTGTTCGGGCAGTTCGGCTTCCGTCGCGTCGGCCGGCATCGTTCCAAGGCCGTTTCGCTGTACCGCCAAGGGGACGTGCACCTGCTCGTGAACGCGCAGCCCGACTCCTTCGCCAGCGAGCGTTTCGCCGCGCACGGCACGTCGGTGTGCGCGCTGGGCATTCGCACCGCCGACCCGCAGGCAGCGATCGAGCGAGCCACCGCCATGCGATCGCAGCGCCACGACAGCCCGCTCGGGCCCGACGAGACGACGGTGCCGGCGATCGTCGCGCCGGGCGGCAACCTGCTGCATTTCGTGCCGGCGTCGCTCGGGCTCGACGGCCTGTACGAAGCCGACTTCGTCCTCGACGGCGCGAGCGCAGCGCGTGGGAAGACCGATGCGGTGCCGCTCGCCATCGATCACGTCGCGCTCGGCCTGGCCGTCGACCAGCTCGACACCTGGGTATTGTTCGCGCGCGCGGTGCTCGGCCTGGAGCCTGGGGAAAGCCTGGAGCTGGCCGATCCGTTCGGCCTGATCCGCAGCCGCGGCGTCGCGAACACGGACCGCACCGTGCGGCTGGTGCTCAACGTATCGACGAGCCAGCGCACGCGCACCGCCCGCATGCTGAACGTGACCGGCGGCGGTGCGGTGCATCACATCGCGCTGCGCTGCAGCGACATCTTCGAGACCGTGACCCGCATGCGCGAGGATGGCGTGCGCTTCGTGCCGATCTCTCGCAACTACCACGATGACCTGTCGACGCGCCTGGACATCCCTGCGGTGCTCGTCGAGCGCATGCGCGAGGTCGGCGTGCTGTTCGACCGTTCGGCCGCGGGCGACTACCTGCACGTTTATACGGAGAGCCTCGAAGGCGAGGGCACCTTCTTCGAGATCGTCCAGCGCATCGGCACCTACGACGGTTACGGCGCCAGCAACGCCCCGGCCCGCATGGCAGCCCAGGCCCAGGCCCAGCAACATTCCCTGCATTCCCCATAACAATTCACCATCCAGACCGGAGACAGACCATGGCAAGTTCGGCGATCCATCACGAGCCTGAAGGCAGGCACCAGACCAAGAAAGCGACGGCCAGCGGCTGGATCGGCTCGGCGCTGGAGTACTACGACTTCTTCATCTACGCCACCGCGGCGGCGCTGATCTTTCCGCAGATCTTCTTTCCCAAGGGGGATCCGAAAATCGCGATCATCGCCTCGCTCGCGACCTACGGCGTGGGGTACGTGGCGCGTCCGATCGGCGCGTTTTTCCTGGGCCATATGGGCGACACGCACGGACGCAAGCAGGTCCTGGTCATCTGCATGTTCCTGATGGGCTTCTCCACCGTGGCCGTGGGCCTGCTGCCTACCTACGACCAAGTCGGCCTGCTGGCGCCGGCATTGCTGGTGTTCCTGCGGCTGGTGCAGGGTTTCGCGGTGGCGGGCGAGATCTCGGGCGCCAGTTCGATGATCCTGGAGCACGCGCCGTTCGGGCGCCGCGGCTTCTTCGCCAGCTTCACGCTGCAGGGCGTGCAGGCCGGCCAGATCATGGCCGCCGCCGTGTTCCTGCCGCTCGCGCACTACATGCCCGCCGAGCGGTTCAACTCCTGGGGCTGGCGCATTCCGTTCCTGCTGAGCTTCATCGTCATCGTGGCGGGCTACATCATCCGCCGCGAAGTCGACGAGACGCCGGCCTTCGCCGAGGTCGACAAGTCCGGCACCGTGCCCAAGGCGCCCGTGATCCAGGCCGTGACCGAGAGCTGGCGCGACATGGTGCGTGTGATGCTGTGCTCGCTGATGAACGTCATCCCGGTGGTCACGACCATCTTCGGCGCTGCCTACGCGGTGCAGCCGGGCTACGGCATCGGTTTCGAGAAAGACGTCTACCTGTGGATCCCGGTGATGGGCAACATCGTCGCGGTGATCGTGATTCCGTTCGTCGGCAACCTCTCGGACAAGATCGGCCGCCGCATCCCGATCATGGTCGGCGCGATCGGCTCGGGCCTGCTGTCGTTCGCCTATCTCTTCGCGATCAGCATCCACAACGTGCCGCTGGCGATCGTCTGCTCGCTGCTGATGTGGGGCGTGGTCTACCAGGGCTACAACGCGGTCTATCCGAGCTTCTACCCGGAGATGTTCCCGACCCGGACCCGCGTCTCGGGCATGGCGATCTCGCAAAACCTCGGCACCGCCGTGACGGCACTGCTGCCGGTGCTGTTCGTGACGGTGGCGCCTCCCGGTGCGGTCAACATCCCCTCGACGATCGGGCTGATCACGCTCGCCATCTGCGCGGTGGCCGCGATCTCGGCCTGGACCGCCCGCGAGACCTATCGCGTGCACCTGAACGACCTGGGCGACAAGGACGCCGTGGCCGTGCCCCAGACCGAATACGACCGCCTGCGTCGGCAGGCCCTGGACGCGACCCTGCCTGCGACCGGCGTCCGCGCCTGAACGGGCGGGAGACGACCGGTGGCGTCGAACCTGCCTGTCGCCGCGCTCTACGGTCGTGTCGACGACGTCTTCCGATCGGCAGACGTTGCCGACACCGCCGCCCGCAGCGCCAGCAGATAGCTGTCGACGCCGAAGCCGCAGATCTGTCCCTTCACGATCTCGGCGAACACCGACTGGTGCCGGAACGGCTCGCGTGCGTGGATGTTCGACATGTGCAGTTCGACCACCGGGCAGGTGAGGATCGCCAGCGCATCCCGGATGCCGTAGCTGTAGTGGGTCCACGCTCCGGCATTGATCAGCACGGCGTTCACGCCGTCGGTGAACCCCTGGTGGATGCGCTCGCACATCGCGGCTTCGCTGTTGGTCTGGAAGCTTTCCACCTCGGCACCCAGCTCGGTGCCCAACGTTGCGAGTTGCGCGTCGATCTCCGCGAGCGTGATCGTTCCGTATTGCGCCGGATCGCGCTTGCCGAACATGTTGTGGTTGATGCCATGTAGCATCAGGATCTTTTGCGCCATCGGGTCGTCTCCTTACATCGTGCTGTCGACATGACACGCAAGATGGTAAGACAACGCGAGGCGCAAGAGATCGCGAGGAGTGCATCCGCAATGACGAAGGGTTCAGGTCGGTTCCTCGCACGCATCCGGATCGCTCTGGCTGCTCTCGCCCCTTTGGGAATGCTGTTCGGGATCCGTGGACTGAGCCGCCTGAGCGGTGGCCGCCGTGCGGCGGACATCGTCCCGCTCGACTTCGTGGGCGCCCGGTATCCCGAGTTCGCGGCCCCCGATCTCGCCGGCCTGTCGCAGGACGCCGGTGCGCGCCCGTCGGCTGAAGACCAGCGGTTGTGGCGAACCACGTTCGAGCGCCGAGTGCTTCCGGGCTGGATCGAACGTCGCGGCCCCGACCGCGCGCAGCGCTGGAGTCGCACCATCGCACCCGTCGCCGGTGTCCGAGCATCGGGTCGCAGGTGACCCGGCCGCTGTCGTCGCGTTTCGCGGCAATGATCCTCGGCTCGGCGGTCTGCATGGTCGCGTTGATCGTCGGCACCGCATTCTTCGCGGGCCACGAGTTCCATGCCCGTGCGCTGGCGGGCGTAGCGCAGCAGGCATCACGGTTCATCGGCGGCGCGCAGGCGGCGTTGAATCGCACCGTGCTGGGTGTCGATGTACTGCTCGCTGGTGCGGGCGAGATGATTCCGCGCATTGCGGAACTGGCCGACCGCGACGTGCGCCGCAGGACGTCGCGGCTGATGGACATCGGGGTCGACCAGAACCCGCTGGTGCAGCAGCTGTTCCTGGTCGCGCAAGACGGCCGCGTCCTGGTGTCGTCCGGCGAGCGCAGACGGGGCGATGGAGGGGGCGGTGGCGGTGGCGGTGGAGCGAAGGTTTGGCTGCCGGAGGATTTCTTGCGGGCCACCCTGGCGGAGCCGATTTCCTCGCTCCGGATCGGAGTGCCGGTCACCAGTCCGTCGAGCGCCAGGCCTGTCCTCTATTTCGCGCGCTCTCTCTGGTCGCCTGACGGCGAGCGCGTGGTGGCGGTGGCCGAAGTCGATATCGGACTCCTCATGAACGTGCTGGTGCAGGGGGCGGACATCAACGGCCTCGAGGTCACGCTCGAACACGAGAGCGGCGCACTGCTGGCGAGCGTGCCGGCCTACGTCGTGCCGAAGAACCCCGTGCCGGCGCAACCTTTCGACGCGCAGCGTGGCAGCGCCGTCGACGAGATGCGGCTGGCCCGCCTGAGCGGCGTACCCGCCATCGTCGTCGCGCGGCCGTCGCTTCAGACGAAGGTGTTGGTCACCGCGAGCATTCCGCTGTCTTTCGCGCTGGCCGATTGGCGGCGCGAGCGGAATTTCATCGTCGGGATCGCGATCGTGCTTGTATTGGCAACGCTATTGGGCGCGCTGTTCCTGCATCGCGGCATCCGGCGCCAGTTGGCCGTGCGCATCGAACGCGCGCGTTCCCGTGCCACACTGCACCAGGCGCTGGAGTCGATGCAGGTCGGGTTCGTCCTGCTCGATGCGAAGGAACGGATGCTGGTATGGAACCGGTCTTTCCTCGAGATCTTCCCCTGGGCTGCCGAAATGAGCGGGCCGCAGCGCCCGTTCCAGACGATCCGGGAACATGCGGCGCAGTACCCGCGCCGCCAGATCGCCGGCAACCCGGACGAGGCGGAGATGCGACTGCCCGATGGCCGGGTGATCCGCTTCACGAAGAACCGGACGCCCGAAGGCGGGCTGGTCTGCATTTACCAGGACATGACGCAGGCCGATCTCGCGGCACGGCACATCCAGCAGCTGGCTTTCTACGACGTGCTCACCGGCCTGCCCAACCGTCGGCTGCTGCTGGACCTGATGGACGGGGCGGTCCGGATCGAGGCCGGCAGCGGCCAGTACGGCGCCCTGTTGTTCCTGGACCTCGACAACTTCAAGACGCTCAACGACGCGCTGGGCCATGCGATGGGCGATGTGCTGCTGCGCGAGGCCGCGACGCGCATCGGCTCGCACGTTCGTCCGGGCGACGTGGTGGCGCGTCTGGGCGGCGACGAGTTCGTGGTCATGCTCGAAGGGCTGGGGGAGGGCCCGGAAATCGCCCGCGACCAGGCAAGTGCCGTCGGCAGACGCGTCATCGCGGCGCTCGACAAACCGTTCGAGCTGGACACGGCCACGACCTACCACCGCACCTGCAGCCTTGGCATCGCACTGTTCGACGGCAGCGAACGTTCGATCGAGGAACTGCTCAAGCAGGCCGACATTGCGATGTACGTCGCGAAGACGGCCGGCGGCAACGAGCTGCGTTTCTTCGAGCCGGCGATGCAGGCAGCCGTTGCGGCGCGCTCGGCGCTGGAAAACGAACTCGATGCGGCGCTCGTCGCGCGGGAATTCATCCTTCATTACCAAGGCCAGTTCGACGGGGCGGGGCGGGTGTTCGGGGCCGAGGCGCTGGTGCGCTGGCGGCATCCGCAAAAGGGCATCGTGATGCCGGGCGATTTCATCGGCGTCGCCGAGGACACCGAACTGATCGTGCCGCTCGGACTCCAGGTGCTGGAGATGGCCTGTGCCCAGCTGGCCGCATGGCACGAGGTGCCGACCCGCTCGCGCCTGCAGGTGGCGGTCAACGTCAGCGCACGCCAGTTCCGGCGTGCCGACTTCGTCGAAGAGGTGACTCGGGTGGTCGTCGCTTCGGGCGCAGACCCGGCGCTGTTGAAGCTGGAACTCACCGAAAGCCTGCTGCAGAGCCAGGTGCAGGAGACGATCGAGAAGATGCAGCGCCTGAAGTTGATCGGCATCCGGTTCTCGATGGACGATTTCGGTATCGGCTACTCGTCGCTCTCCTACCTCACGCAGCTGCCGCTGGACCAGCTCAAGATCGACCGGTACTTCGTCGGCGGCATCGGGCGGGATCCGAAGATCGAACTGATCGTCGAGACGATCGTCGGCATGGCGCGCAACCTGGGTGTCGAGCTGATCGCCGAAGGGGTCGAGACCCGCGAGCAGCAGACGTTCCTGGAGGCGCAGGGCTGCATGTTGTTCCAGGGCTACCTGTTCGGCAGGCCGTTGGCGGCCGACGAGTTCGAGCGGATGCTGGACGTCGCGAACGCGCCCGGCGTCGCCTAGATCCCGGGCCGGCGCCGCAACCGCAGCGAAGCGGTTCCGGAGCAGACCAGTGCACCCGATGCGTCGTGCAGTTCGGCACGGCAGAAAGCCAGCGTGCCACCCGCATGCTGCACCCAGGCCTCGGCCCGCAATTCGCCGAGCGCCGGCCGGAGGAACTGGATGTGCAGGTCGGTCGTACCGCCGAGTTCCGCGACGCCGTCGATCGTGCGGGCAGCACGCGCCATGGCGCTGTCGAGCAGCGACGCCAGCACGCCGCCGTGCACGGCGCCGCGCCGGTTGTGGGTTTCCGTACGCGGCACCATGCGCATGACGGCATGGCCGTCGCCCAATGTTTCCAGGACGATGCCGAGCCAGTCTGCGAAAGGCGATGTCGCCGGCAGCGGCCGGTCGGGCGAATTCACAGCCTCGGCCCGAGCATGCAGAGCTCGGTTTCGGCGCGGTCGAGTTCACGTCGCGGACCCGAGGGACGCGAGCTGCAGCGGGCCTGCAACGCGGCCGGCTGCTCTGCCAGCTGTCGGCGCCGCAGTATCAGGCGTCCGGCTCCTGCGGTGTCCATCGTTTCCATCATCGGCGCTTCGTCGGCCCTGCATTGCGTTGCGTCGGCGCGGGGCTCGGCCGACGGGCGCAAGTCTCAGGCCTCAGGCCAAGACGACCGCTTCGATCTCCACCTTGAGCTTGTAGTGAAGCGCCGGCACCGGGACGATGGCGCGAGCGGGCAGGGCGTTTCCCGCCCATGCCGCATAGATGGCGTTGAACGCGGGCCAGTTCTCGACGTCGTCGAGATAGATGCGCACTTGCACCAGCTTCGCGATCTCCGTGCCTGCCGCGAGCAGGGCCTGCGCCAGATTGTCGAGCGTCTGGCGCGCCTGGTCTTCGAAACTCGCGTCGGCCATGCACGTGCCGTCCGTACGGATCGGCAATTGTCCCGAGACGAAAACCAGTCCCGCGGCGCGTACCGCATGACTGTAATGGCCGCCCGGCCGTGCGAGTCCCGGCACGTCGATGCGTTCGGGCGACGGATGAGTTTCACCAGCCATGAAAACGCTCCCAGGTGTGGACTTTGCCGTCGACGTCGACGGCTCGATAGAACGGAAACTGCGCCCCGGTCGCGCAGGCATGGTTCGGCAGGATGCGCAGGCGTGTGCCGACCGGGAATCTCGATGCGATATCGGGATCGGTCGGGCCTTCTCGCGACAGGATGCCGTGCTCCTGGTTGGCGCCGCTCAGCACGTAGCCGGCCAAGACCTCGCCGTCCATGGTGCAGACTTGGCCGTAACCGAAATCGTGACCCATGCGCGCCGTGCCGCGGTCGCGGCTCATCGCCATCCACCCGGCATCGACGATGGCCCAGCCTTTCTCAGGCTGGTGGCCGATCACCGTCGTAAGCACGCTGAGCGCGATGTCGTCGGTCTTGCAGACGCCGATGTTGTGCATGACCAGGTCGAAGAACACATAGACGCCGGCGCGCAGTTCGGTCACGCCTTCCAGGCATGCGGCCTCCAGCGCGGTCGGCGTCGACCCGACGCTGACGACATCGCATGGCAGGCCGGCATCGCGCAGTCGCTGCGCGGCGCGCACGCAGCCCGCCCGCTCGACTTCGGCCAACGCGGCCAGTGCTCGCGGGTTGTCGAGTTCGTAGCTCGAACCGGCGTGCGTGATCACGCCGTCGAGCTTCATGCCGCCGCCGTGCAGCGCCCGGCCGATGTCGATCAGCCGGGGCTCCTCGGGCTTGACGCCGGAGCGATGGCCGTCCGTGTCGACTTCGATCAGTACGTCGAAGGCCTCTTCGACGCGTTTTCCGAAGTCGACGATCGCCGTCGCGCCTTCGAGGCTGTCCGTGATGATCTTCAGGTCGCAGCCGTCGCGCCGCAACCGCAGCGCATGCTCCAGCCGGTGCGCGGCCATGCCGACGGCGTACAGGATGTCGGTGACGCCGTCGGCGAAGAACCGGTCGGCTTCCTTGAGCGTCGATACCGTGACGCCCTGCGCACCCGCCGCGCGTTGAGCCGCGAAGACCTGGGGGCATTTGCTCGTCTTTACATGCGGGCGAAGGCGCACGCCGAGCGCGTCGGCCTGACGCTGCATGCGCTCGATGTTGCGCACCATGCGCGTGGTCTCGATCACGGCGGCCGGCGTGTCGATGTCCGCCAGTGCCCGCGGGGGCGACTGCGAAGGAGGGAGGTCACTGCGCATGGTTGTCCGAGGTGGTAGATGGAGGAGAAAGGAAAGAAGGAGGAGGGTGGGCGAGCCTGGGCGTCGTCCCGTCGAATGTAGGCGCGATCGCGACGCCTATGGTTCACGTACGGCCATTTATGAGGAGAGCCCCTGGGCGCGTCTGAGCACCGGCAGCCTTTCAGACGACGTCGGTCGGATTCGGCACCAGCCGCTCGTAGCGTTCCATGACCTCGGGCTCGACGCCCAGCCACCGGGCAACCTGTTCCGGTGCGGTACCTCGGCGCAACTGTCTGATCGCGAAGGTGTGCCGAAGCCGGAAGGAGCCGCCGTCGGCCGTTTCGATTCCGGCCTCCTCCATCACGGCCCGAGCGGCGCGGTACTGCGAATCTTTGCTCCAGGGCTTGCCGGTGCGCGTCGATGGAAACATATGTTCGCCCACGATCCCACTCTCGGCGCGGACCTGCAGCCAGTGCTGGAGCAACTCGGCAGCCCAAGGCGCTATCGGCGTTTCGCGCGCCGGTGAATTGCCGTTGCCCGGCAGGGCGACCTTCCAGGGCCGATTCGGTACCCGCCCTCCGTGCGAGGTCGGCGACGCGAGAGACATCGCACGCACATCGCCCGGCGCCAGTCCCGCGCCCAGCTGCAATGCGACCGAGGCGCGGTTTCTCACGTCCTGCCACCTCATCGCAGCCTGGCTGTCGCGTTGCGTTCGCGAAATTCCCGGACGGGGGCGGGCGGCAGAGACGAATGTGATCAAGGCCTTGGCTTCGGCGACCGACAGGAACTCGGGCAACGGATCGGCACTGGCAGCCTCGGCATAACGAACCGATGGATGGTCCGTCAGCCATTGACCGACCGCGAGATTCGCAGCTTCGCCCGTGATATGCGCCCGATGCTTGAGCACGCGGTCGATCAACCGCATCAACCGCAACGCGTGCCGGGGAGTGAGCGACAGATCCGAGCTCTTCATTCCGAACCGAGCCGCCTGGAAGGCATTGACGTCCAGCGCGTTGATCGAGGTCAGCGTGACGACCGGGCTTTGACTCAAGCACCAGGCAGTGAACGCGCCCCACATGTCTCGGTAGACCTGAACGGAGCCCGGCTCGCGTAGAAAGCCCGACGTCCGCCGATCGATCAGCCACGATTCGAAGGCTGCTATGTGGCTCGGCGATTGCAGTTCAGGGAACAGGGATAAATTCATACTCGTAATTACACTAACGGCATCGACGTTTAATTATCACTTTTAATCTTAAGGAACACATTGAAAATCATTTGTTAAGATCATCAATAACCTGAGATCTTGACGTTAGTGTATATTTGGACGATCGTATTGGCGATTGTTCAGGGCAGAACTTGCTTCTCCAAGCTGAAGCCCGACTAGATGAAGCGTGCTCAAACACGGCGACAGGGCGTTCCTTCAGGGGGCTCAGGCTTTTCGAAGCGGCAAGGGAGAAGGCGGGATCGCACGACATGGAAATCAAAGTTCTCCGCTACGTCGTTTGTCCGAAAGAAAGCTCGAACGGTCGACCCTGTCGACCATTCCAGAAAAACAGGATATCGACGATGCGCATGATCATGTCGAGAAGAGTGACGTGCATTTCGCGACATGGTCGACATGGCCTCGCTCACCAAGGCAACGGACACAAGCGAGGCCTGACGATCGAGTCCCCGGCGCGTGTGATTCATTGGTTCCATGAAGATGCTAAAGCCACCGCCGGTCAGGAAAGTGATGGTGCAGGAAATCCACCAGCACTACATTTAACATAATATACATTGTATAAATTACAGACAGACATCCGACTTCAGACAATCAGACGCCTTCCAGAATCCTGATCTCACGACTGGCCCCGCCATCGAGCGCGTCGAGTGCAGCTTGATATGCCGCACTGTCATGTGCCGCCACGGCCTGCGCCACGCTGTCGAACTCCAGCAGAACGGTGCGCTGCATCACGCCCAGCTCGTAGATCTTGGCTGGCTCGCCGCGCGCGAGGAAGCGCCCGCCGCTTGCGGTCAACGCCGGTCCGGCGAGCTTTGCGTAGGCAGCGAGCTTGTCGGTATCGTGGACGGCACTGTAGACACTGACCCAGTAGGCTTTTGGCATGAGGTTTTTCTTTGGTTGGAATTGGAGCGCGTGACTGTGCCGCTTACAGCCGACTACGGCAAGTCCCGACGGCGCACCGAAGATCGTCCTCACGGCTTTACAGTCGCAGTAACCCGACCCTCGCGATGCCATGACCACGTCCGCGCCTCTCACCCTTCCAGTTCAACTTCCCACGGATCCCACATCGCTCGCGAAGATGAACGCCGCCCAATGGAAACTCGTGCTCGACGCACCGGTGCAAGAAGCGTTGCGCTGGATCACGGAGGCCGCGCGGCAAAACCACCCGGGCTCGCAGACGTTGTTGGGCCAATGGCTGCTCGATGGTCGCGGCATGTCGCCGAACCCCACAAGCGCTTTCGGATGGTTCCTGAAGGCGGCGCAGCAAGGCTACGCGATGGCGATGAACATGGCCGGGCGTTGCTACGAGAACGGCTGGGGCGTGGCGCCCGATCTGCAGGCAGCCATCCGCTGGTATCGCCACGCCGCCCACAAAGGCCTCGATGCGGGTCTTTACAACCTCGCCAATCAGTTGGCCTCCGGCCAGGGTTTGCCACGCGACGATACGCAGGCCTTTGCGCTCTACCAGCGAGCCGCACGGTCGGGCCATGCGAAATCGATGACCAGGTCGGGACGTCATCTGGAACACGGCCTCGGTGTCGCGCAGGACGCCTCGAAGGCGATGGCCTGCTATCGCGGCGGTGCCGAGGGCGGCGATTTCCGCGGTCAATACGCCTATGCGCGCATGCTGGCCGAACGTGGCGAAACCGAAGCGTCGCTGCGATGGTTGCGCCGGGTGCCGCTGACCGCGACACCCGGCTTCCTGGACGAAGTCGGCCAACTGCTCGCCGAATCGGTCGATGCCCGGTTCGCAGCTTTGGGCCGGGAAATGCGTGACCAGGCCACGAGGCCGCGCGCAGCAACCCCAGGCGCTGTTGCTGCTGGCGCTCCCTGACCTTCCGTCACCAGAACCGCCACCACGGCCGGCGTCGCGCATCTGCGAAACGCAGCGGCGCGCCGAATTCACTCACGATTCCCGCGCGCCGGCGCAACTCCTGCTCCAGCGCATCGCCGCGCTGCGCCAGATAGCCGCTGCCGCGCAGCGTGGCGCGTCGGTGTTTCTGGATGGCGACGGCAAGCGCCTCGTCGGACAGCAAGGCAGGATCGGTCTCGTCAAGCATTCGGCGCTCCTCGTGCGCGGGTGATCCGTTATTGTCATCGACTGCGTGCGACCGGCGAGCCGAGTCTTCGCGAAGATGCGCGGACCCCATGAACACACCGGTCGATCCGCCCCGGGTCCGTCGAATCGACGAACTCCCCGGTCCCCGCGCCCTGCCCGTCTTCGGCGACCTCCAACTGGTGAATACCCGCAGGGCAACCTGACGGTCTCACTGTATTCTGTATACAGAGTTCAGGAGCAAAGATGGTTGTCAGTCTCGTTCAGATCAATTCGACACCCGACCTGGTCGATCAAGTCTATCGCGCCCTGTTGGACGCGATCAGCAGCGGCTCGCTCGAGCCGGGCCAGCGCCTGACTCAGGAAGACCTGGCCAAGCGCCTCAACGTGTCGCGCCAGCCAGTGCTGCAGGCACTCCGGTTGCTCAAGAAAGACGGCTTCGTCCATGACGCGCCCGGCCGCGGCGTCTGGGTCGCGCCGCTGGATGTCGAATGGACCGGCAAGGTCTACCAAGTGCGCGGAGCGCTCGACATGCTGGCCGCCCGCCTGGCCGCCGAACAGCGTTTTCGCGTCGACCCGAAACTCATCGAACGCGGGCGCAAGGCAGCGCGCGGTCGCAGCGTCGAGGAGATGCTCGACGCCGACATGACATTCCACCAGGCGATCTACGCCGCCTCCGGCAACCCGCTGATCGCGCAAAGCGCCGACCGGCATTGGCGCCATCTGCGCCGCGCGATGGGTGCCGTGCTGCAGGCCGAAACGCAGCGCGAATCCCTGTGGGACGAACACGAGGCGATCGCCGAGGCGATCGCCGCCGGCGACATCGACGGCGCGTCGCGCCTGAGCGACGCGCACGGCGCGCGGGCGAGCACCAACCTTCGACGGCGTCTTGCCGAACGGCTCGACGGCATCACCAATTTTCCCCCGACCACCACGACCATTTCAGGAGACAAACGATGAAGCTGACACCCGAACAACGCGCGCAATTCGATCGCGACGGCTATCTGTTCTTCCCCGGCCATTTCTCGGCCGAGGAAACCCGCGTCCTGACCGACGCGGTTCCCGACCTCTACAGCAAGCGCGCGCCCTTCAACGTTCGCGAAAAGGATTCCGACGCCGTGCGCACCAACTTCGGCGCGCATCTGATCAGCGAGCCGTTCGCGCGCCTGGCGCGCCATCCGCGGATGGTCGGGCCGGTGGCCGATCTCTTCGACGAAGAGGTCTACATGCACCAGTTCAAGATCAACGGGAAGATGGCTTTCGCGGGCGACGTGTGGCAATGGCACCAGGACTACGGCACCTGGCTCAACGACGACCTCATGCCCACCGAACGCGCCATGAACGTAGCGATCTTCCTGGACGACGTGAGCGAATACAACGGCCCGCTGATGTTCATCCCCGGCAGCCACAAGAAGGGCGTGGTCGAGGCGCAGCACGACCTGACCACCACCAGCTACCCGCTGTGGACCGTCGACAACGACCTGATCCGCCAGCTGGTCGACCGCGCCGGCGGCATGGACGGCGGCATCGTCTCGCCCAAGGGTCCGGCCGGCTCGATGATCCTGTTCCACAGCTGCCTCGTGCACGCCTCGGGCAGCAACCTGTCGCCGTTCAACCGCGTGGCGGTGTACCTGAGCCTGTGCGCGGTCAGCAACCACATCCGTCGTTTCAGGCGGCCGGAATTCATCGCGCAGCGCGACTTCACGCCGATCGACATGCTGCCGGACGATTGCCTGCTGAACGCCTACCCGGTCGAGACGCCCTGGAAGGAAGGTCTGCCCGAAAGCGCGATGAAAACCTCGTCGGAGCCGATCGACGAAGCCGCTGCGGTCGCCTGACCGGAGACACGGATGAGTCTCCATTCCAAACTGCAGCAGCGCGAGGCCGAGGGGCGACCCGTCCGCATCGGGCTGATCGGCGCCGGCAAGTTCGGCTCGATGTACCTGGCGCAGGTTCCGAGAACGCCGGGCGTCCATCTGGTCGCGATCGCGGACCTCTCGCCGGATGCGGCGCGGACCAATCTGGCCCGCGTCGGCTGGGATCCGGCGCGCACGCAGGCGAAGTCGGCCGACGACGCGCTGAAGACGCGCGGCACCTGGATCACCGACGACTGGCAAGCCGTGACGCGCGACCCGAACATCGACGTCGTCGTCGAATGCACCGGGCATCCGGTGGCTGCCGTCCAGCACTGCCTGGACGCGTTCTCGCACGGCAAGCACGTCGTCAACGTGACCGTCGAAGCCGACGCCTTCTGCGGCCCGTTGCTGGCGCGCAAGGCCGAGGAGGCCGGCGTGGTCTATTCGCTGGCTTTCGGCGACCAGCCTGCGCTGATCTGCGACCTGGTGGATTGGGCGCGCACCTGCGGCTTTCCGGTCGTTGCGGCGGGTCGGGGCCACAAGTGGTTGCCGCACTTCAGCGAATCGACGCCGGAGACCGTCTGGGCCAACTACGGGTTGACTCCGGAGCAGGCCACGCGCGGCGGCCTGAACCCGAAGATGTTCAACAGCTTCCTCGACGGGTCCAAGCCGTCCATCGAAAGCTCGGCCGTGGCGAATGCGACCGGGCTGTTCGTCCCCTCGGACGGCCTGCTCTATCCGCCGGCCAGCGTCGAAGACATCCCGGTCGTCACGCGGCCGCGCAGCGAGGGCGGTGTGCTGGAACGCAAGGGAATGGTCGAGGTGGTGTCCTCCCTGGAAGCCGATGGCCGGCGAATTCCCTACGACATCCGCATGGGCGTGTGGGTCACGGTGGAAGCCGAAACCGACTACATCAAGAACTGCTTCGAGGAATACAACGCGCACACCGACCCGAGCGGGCGCTACTTCACGCTCTACAAGCGCTGGCATCTGATCGGGCTGGAGGTCGGCGTCTCGGTCGCGAGCGTCGCGCTGCGCGGCGAAGCCACGGGTGTCGCCACCTGCTGGAACGCGGACGTGGTGGCGACGGCGAAACGCGATCTCAAGCCGGGAGAAATGCTCGATGGCGAAGGCGGCTACACGGTCTGGGGCAAGTTGTTGCCGGCCGACCGTTCGATGCGCGTCGGCGCCCTGCCCCTGGGTCTCGCGCACGACGTGAAGCTGACGCGGCCCGTGAATAAGGGACAGATCCTGAGCTGGGCCGACGTGGCGATGGATGTTTCTACCGATGCGTACAGATTGCGCGCCGAGATGGAATCCATGTTCGCCCCGCCGCGGGCCGAAGCAGCCTGAACGCAGGTTTCAGGCTCCCTGCCGGACGGTCGAGAAAATAAGAATCATGACGGAGACACAAGCATGCAGACCTCACGCCGCACCATCCTCAAAGCCGCGACGGCGGCCACGGCCGCTTCAGCAGTCACTGGCATCGGACTCATCGGCCTAGGCGGCAAGAGCGCCAACGCCCAGAGCGGGACCTTCAGCTTCAAGGTCGGGACCAACGTCCAGAACACGCATCCGATCTTCCTGCGGCTGTCGGAGGCGACCGAGAAGATCAAGGCCGACACCGACGGCAAGGTCGCGATCCGCGTGTTCCCGAACGGCCAGCTCGGCTCGGACACCGACATGCTGAGCCAGGTCCGCTCGGGCGGCGTCGACTTCCTGACCATGCCGGGCGTGGTGCTCGCCAACCTGGTGCCGATGGCCTCGCTCAACAGCGTGGGTTTCGCATTTCCCGACTATCCGGCGGTGTGGAAGGCGATGGACGGCGAAATGGGCAAGTTCATGCGCTCGCACATCGCCAAGGCCAACCTGCATGTCTTCGACAGGATCTGGGACAACGGCTTTCGGCACATCACCGCCAACAAGCCGATCAACACGCCCGCCGACCTCAACGAGCTGAAGATCCGTGTGCCGGTGAGCCCGCTGCTGCTGTCGCTCTTCAAGACGTTGAAGGCGTCGCCCACCGGGATCAACTTCAACGAACTCTACAGCTCGCTGCAGACCAGGCTGGTCGACGCCCAGGAGAATCCGCTGCCGATCATCGAGTCGGCCAAGATCTACGAGGTGCAGAAGAACTGCGCGCTGACCGGTCACGTCTGGGACGGCTACTGGATGCTGGCCAACCGGCGCGGGTTCGAAAGCTTGCCCACGAACCTGCGCGAGATCGTGGCCAGGAATTTCGACATGGGCGCGATGAATCAGCGCGCCGACAGCGAAAAGCTCGCCGTCTCGCTGCAGCAGGAGCTCGGCAGCAAGGGGCTCGCGTTCCACAGGCCGCCGGTCGAACCGTTCCGCGCCGCGCTCCGGCAAGGCAGGTTCTATTTGGAATGGAAAGCCAAGTTCGGCGACGAGGCCTGGGCCCAGCTCGAGGCTGCCACCGGCAAGCTCGCCTGACGAGGCGCGGTCATGAACACCCAGGCCCTGTCGCCCTCCGCCACTGAGTTCGGGGTCGCGGTGCCGTTCCGGCCGCTCGCCGCGACGCTCGACTGTCTCTTCTTCAGCGTCGTCGAAAACGTGGCGGCGCTGCTGCTGATCGGCGAGATCTGCATCCTCTTCGCCGGCATCGTCGCGCGCTACGTCTTCCATGCGCCGCTGATCTGGTCGGACGAGCTCGCGCAGCTGATGTTCATCTGGCTGGCCATGCTCGGCGCGGTGATCGCGCTGCGCCGCGGCGAACACATGCGCATGTCGACCTTCGCGAACAGGGCGCGGCCCGCGTTCAGGGCATTGCTCGAGACCGTCGCGATGGTCGCGGCAATGGTTTTCCTCGCCTTCATCCTGCCGCCGGCCTACGAATATACCGTCGACGAGCATTTCATGACGATGCCGGGGCTGGACCTGCCCAGTTCATGGCGCGCCGCCGCTCTACCTATGGGAATGGCGCTGATGGTGGTCGCCGGCGTGCTGCGCCTGGCGGTGGTCGCCGAGTGGAAGGTCGTGCTGGTGGCCGCGCTGGTGGTGGGAGCGATCGCGACGGGCCTCGTGCTGGCGCGCCCGCTGTTCTCGACGCTGGGCAACCTCAACCTGCCGATCTTCTTCGTGTTGATGATCGCGGTCTGCGTGTTTTCCGGCGTGCCGATCGCTTTCTCCTTCGGGCTGGCGACGCTGAGCTACCTGGCGCTGACGACCTCGACGCCGATGTCGGTGATGGTCGGCCGGATGGGCGAAGGTCTTTCGCACCTGATCCTGCTGGCGGTGCCGATGTTCGTGTTCCTCGGGCTGCTGATCGAGGTCACGGGCATGGCGCGGCGCCTGATCGGCTGCCTCGGCGCGATGCTCGGGCATGTCAAGGGCGGGCTTTCGTACGTGCTGATCGGCGCCATGTACCTGGTCTCGGGCATCTCCGGTTCCAAGGTCGCCGACATGGCGGCCATCGCGCCGGCGCTTTTCCCGGAAATGCGCAAACGCGGTTCGAAGCCTGGCGAACTCGTCGCCCTGCTTTCGGCGACCGGCGCCCAGACCGAGACCATTCCGCCCAGCCTGGTGCTGATCACGGTCGGCTCGGTGACCGGCGTGTCGATCACGGCGCTGTTCGCCGGCGGCATGCTGCCGGCGGTGGTGGTCGGCTTCTTCCTCTGCATCGTGGTCTGGCGCCGCCACCGCCACGAGGACCTGAGCACCGCCTCGCGCAGCACCAGAGCGCAGATCGCACGTCACGTCCTCGCGGCATTGCCTGCGATCGTCCTGCCCTTCGTCATCCGCTTCGCGGTCGTCGAAGGCATCGCGACCGCCACCGAGGTGTCGACCATCGGCATCGTCTATTCGATGATCGTCGGGCTGCTGATCTATCGCGAATTCGACTGGCGCCGGATGAAGCCGATGCTGCTCGACACGGTTTCGCTTTCCGGCGCCATCCTGCTGATCATCGGTTCGGCCACGGCCATGGCCTGGGCGCTGACGCAATCGGGCTTCTCGACCAGCCTGGCCGAAGCGGCCATGGCGCTGCCCGGCGGCAAGTGGAGCTTTCTCGCGGCGTCGATCGTCGGTTTCATCATCCTCGGTAGCGTGCTCGAAGGCATTCCGGCCATCGTGCTCTTCGGGCCGTTGCTGTTCCCGATCGCGCACCAGGTCGGCGTCAACGAAGTGCACTATGCGATGGTGGTGATCCTCTCGATGGGCATCGGGCTGTTCGCGCCGCCGTTCGGCGTCGGCTACTACTCGGCCTGCGCGGTCAGCCGCATCGATCCGCAGGAAGGCCTGCGACCGCTGGTCGGCTACATCGTGGCGCTGTTCGTCGGCGTGGTCGTGATCGCGGCCGTGCCGTGGTTCTCGACGGCCTTTCTCTGATCCGGCGCTGCAGCCGCGCTGCCCACATCGGCAGAGCGCCATCGCGCGGGCACGGCGCGCCGAAAGCCGGCGCATCGCGGCCGTCGCATGCGTGCGGGTGCCTTCTTTTGCGCTGGGTCGGATTTTCGCCGCTGCGGTCGACCGCGTCGTCGGAGGCCGCGCAGACGACGCGCCGCAGCCGCTGGTTCCGGCGCCGGAGGCCGCCAAGGCGATCGTCGACGATTCGCAGAGCAAGGGACTCATGAATGCGGTGCGCAACGAGATCCTGCGCGTCGAGCATTCGGCACGCGAACGCCCCGCGCTGCTGCCGGCACACCTGCACCACAATCGCGACCGGCTCTGAGGCCCGTGGCTCGGCGCCCGGCTACTTCGGCGCCGAAAGCAACTGGATCGCGTCGGGCCGGTTGCCGCGCTTCGCGAAATCCATCGCGGTCATGCCCTGCTGGTTCTTCATGGCGGTGTCGGCGCCTTCGTCGAGCAGCAGCTTCACGCTCGCCGTGGAGCCGTACATCGCAGCCATCATCAGCGGCGTCGTGCCGTTGGGCGACTGGGCGTCGATGAACGCGTACTTGTCGAGCAGCAGCTTCATGATCTCGACCTGACCCGACGTCGCCGTGGAACTCGCCGCATAGTGCAGCGGCGTCCAGCCCGGCTTGTTGATGTCGGCATCGCGCGCGAGGAGTTTCTGCACGAGGTCCCGCTGGCCCCTGATCGCGGCCAGCATCAGCGGGCTTTCGTCGCTCTCGTTGCGTGCCTCGACGTTGGTCTTCGGCGAAGCCAACAGCACGTCGATGACACGCGGGGAAGGCTCGCGCAACGCCAGCAGCAAGCCGGTCTGGCCCTTCTCGTCGCGCGTGTTCGGGTCGAACCCGCGCTGCAGGAGGCTCTTGACGCCGCTCGCGTTGTCGCTGCGAACGGCACGGAAGAAATCGCTGAAAGAATCCGCGTTCGCTGAAAGAGATGCAACGACGGCAACGAGATAGACGAGTTTCTTCAAAGATCGGTTGAGCATCTGATGCCTGGGAAAAGTGTCTCGAAATTGGCGCTGGTGGCTGCGGCGACGGCTTCGACCGCGATGCCGCGCACTTGAGCGATCTGCCGCGCCACGAACGGCACGTACGCGGGACTGTTGGGTTTACCGCGGTAGGGCACCGGCGCCAGGTAGGGGCTGTCGGTCTCGATCAACATGCGGTCGAGCGGGACGAAGGCCGCTACGTCGCGCAGGTCCTGCGCCTTCTTGAAAGTCAGGATACCCGAGAAGGAGATGTAGAAGCCGAGGTCGAGCGCCGCGCGCGCGACATCCGCCGTCTCGGTGAAGCAATGGAAAACGCCTCCCGCAGCCGTCGCACGACCGTCCTCGCCCGCCTCCCTGAGGATCGCCAGCGTATCGGCCGACGCTTCGCGCGTATGGATCACCAGCGGCATGCGAACCTGCTGCGCCGCGCGGATGTGGACGCGAAACCGGTCGCGCTGCCATTCCATGTCGCCGATGCTCCGACCGCCCTTGCGCTCGACCATCTGGTAGTAGTCCAGCCCGGTCTCGCCGATCGCGACGACTTTCGGCATGGCGGCGCGTCGCACCAGGTCCCCGACGCTGGGCTCGGCGACGTCCTCGTTGTCTGGATGCACGCCGACAGTGGCCCAGAAATTGTCGAAGCGCGCGGCGAGCGCCTGCACGGCGTCGAACTCTTCCAGCGTGGTGCAGATGCACAGCGCACGATCGACCTGCGCCTCGGCCATCGCGGCGCGGACCTGGACGATGTCGTCCGCGAGTTCCGGATGAATGAGGTGGCAGTGGGAGTCTGTGAACATCGACGGGCATGCCGGCTGACCGGCTTGAATGGCTGAAAAAAGTTGAGCCTTCGCGGCTGCGAAGGTCCGACCGGCGCTCGCTGCGACTGAAACGGGAGGTCGTCGCGCGACGACCCGACTTTGCCTCAAATGGTCTGGGTCGGCCGGTCGGAGGCCATGGCGGCGCCGAGCGCTTCCTCGATGCGCACCTTCAGCTGGCGCGATTTCTCGTCCGCCGGAAAGCGCACGCCGACACCCGGCGCACGGCTGCCCGCCGCCCGGGCCGGCGTGATCCAGGCGACCTTGCCGGCCACCGGATAGCGCTGCGGATCGTCCGGCAGCGTCAGGAGCACGTAAACGTCGTCGCCGAGGCGGTATTCGCGCGATGTCGGGATGAAGATTCCGCCTTCGGCGAACAGCGGGATGTAGGCGGCGTAGAGCGCGCCCTTCTCCTTGATCGCCAGCTGGATCACGCTGGGACGCGGCGAATGTTGGGAGCTGGGCGTGTTCATGGTCGACCGGACGAGTTTAGGACGCTTCTCGCCTCGCTGGTCAGCGCCTCCAGCATCAGGCCGGCGTTGAACGGGTGCTCGGCAGTGCGCGCGGTGGCGGCGAGCGATTTCGACCACCGCGCCAATGCGAGGTGCGAGGGCGGCGAGGGCAGTTCGGCGACAGAGAAGAAGCGCGGCTCGGCACCACTGGCGACGGCCATCAGGTCGTGGCAAAGCTTCTGCAAGGTATCGACCGCCTGTGCGGGCGCTTGGTCGGCGAGCGCGGCGACATCGCCGCGCAGCATCGCCTTGGGGAGCAGCGACCATGCCTTGGGCGACTGGCCGCTGCGCGCCATCCGCAGCGCGTCGCGTGGCCGCCCACCGGCCGCGCGCAACAAGGCGGGCGCGTCCGCCGGCGCCACGTCGTGGCCGGCGAGCCAGGTCTGCGCCTCCTCGATCTGCGGCCATGGCAGGTTGAACGCGATGCAGCGGCTGCGGATGGTCGGCAGCAGTTGCCAGGCCGCCTCGCTGGCCAGCACGATGCGTACGTCGCCCACCGGCTCCTCCAGCGTCTTCAACAGCGCGTTGGCGGTGATCGCGTTCATGCGTTCCGCCGGATACACCAGCACCACCTTGCCGCGCCCGCGCGCGCTGGTGCGCTGCGCGAAGCCGACCGCGTCGCGCATGGCCTCGACGCGGATCTCGCGGCTCGCCTTGCGCTTCTTGTCGTCGATGTCGGACTGCGTCTTCTCGTCCAGCGGCCAGCCGAGTTCCTGCATCGCGACCTCGGGCATCAGCACGCACAGGTCGGCATGGGTGCGCACATCGATCGCGTGGCAGCTGCCGCAACGGCCGCAGGCACCGTTCGATGTGGGCCGCTCGCACAGCCAGGCCGACGCCAGCGCCAGCGCCAGCTCGTACTGGCCCAGCCCCGACGGCCCCTGCAGCAACCATGCGTGGCCCCGCTGGCGCAGCAGGGCCGACAGGGGTGCGGCCAGCCAGGGGGAGCGTGCGGCCTGCGTCATGCGATGCCCCGTTCACCGAGCACGGTCGCGACCTGTTGCCAGACCCGTTCGCGCGGCTGGTCGGCATCGATACGGGCGAAACGCGACGCCGCGGCCTCCGCACGGGCGGCGTAACCGGCTGCTACACGCCGGAAAAATTCGACCGGCTGGGCCTCGAAGCGGTCCGGCAACCGCGCACCGGCCAGCCGTTCGGCCGCGGTTTCGGGCGGCAGCGCGAACCAGAGTGTGAGATCGGGCTGCAGCAGATCGCTCGATCCGTCTTGCGACTGCACCCACTTTTCCAACGTTTCCAGCACCCGCAGGTCGAAACCTCGTCCCGCACCTTGATAGGCGAAGGTCGCATCGGTGAAACGATCGCACAGCACCACCTCGCCACGCGCCAGCGCGGGCGCGACGACGCGCGCGATGTGGTCGCGACGCGACGCGAAGACCAGCAGCGATTCGGTCAACGGGTCCATCGGCTGACCCAGGATCAGATCGCGCAGCGATTCTGCCAGCAGCGTGCCGCCAGGCTCGCGCGTGCGCGTCACCGCGCGCCCCGACTTTCTGAAAAACGCTTCGAGCGCATCGAGATGGCTGGACTTGCCGGCGCCGTCGATGCCTTCGAGCGTGATGAAAAGTGCGTGGGGCATAACTTTACGGTCCGGCTTGCGGCTTGGGTTCGATGCCGCGCTGGTAGCGGTTCACGGCTCGGTTGTGTTCGTCGAGCGAAGGACTGAACTGGCTGCTGCCGTCGCCACGCGAGACGAAATACAGCGACTTGCTCGCGGCCGGCCGGACCGCGGCGAGCAGTGCCGCCCGCCCCGGCATTGCGATCGGCGTCGGCGGCAGGCCGCGGCGGGTGTAGGTGTTCCAGGGCGTATCGGTCAGCAGATCTTTCCTGCGCAGGTTTCCGTCGAAACCCGCGCCGAGCCCGTAGATCACCGTCGGATCGGTCTGCAGCGGCATGCCGATGCGCAGGCGGTTCGTGAAGACGGCCGAGACTTCCGGCCTGTCCTTGGCCTGGCCTGTCTCTTTCTCGACGATACTGGCCAGGATCAACGCCTCATCGGCCGTCCTGATCGGGAGATCGCTGGCGCGGGCAGCCCATGCGGCGTCGAGCTTTCGGTCCATCGCCCTCAGGGCGCGCTGCAGCAGCGCGACGTCGGTCGAGCCTTTCGAGTAGGTGTACGTGTCCGGGAAGAACCGCCCTTCCGGATGCAGACCCGGTCTACCGAGACGTGTCATCAGCGCTTCGTCACCCTCGCCCATCGTTTCCGGCTTGAGCTGATCGGCCTTCGCGAGCGCCGCGCGCACCTGGCGAAAATTCCATCCCTCCACCAGCACGACGCTGCGCGTGGCCTCTTCGCCGCGCACCAGCGTGGCGAGCAAGGTGCGCGGCGTCACGCCGCGTTCGAGCTCGTAGCTGCCGGCGCGGATCTGTCGGTCCTGGCCGGAGAGGCGGAACCAGGCGTAGAGCAGCTTCGGCTGCACCCGTGTGCCGGTCGCGACGATCGCGTCGGCCACGCCACGCGGCGTCGTACCCGGCTCGACCGAGAGATCGACCGTCGGCGCGGGAAGTTCGAGCGGTCGGTACAACCACCACAAGCCCCAGGCGCCGGCGCCGAGCACGACCAGCGCGGCGAGCAGGAAAACGGTGAGGAAAAAACGTCGCAAGGGAGGTTCGGATGGGCGGGATCGGAGGGTGGACCGTTGGCCCTGCGGGCCGACCGGGTCGGTTCCGGCCATGATAATTCAGCGATGAACACAGTCGATTTTCACGGTATCGTCCCGCTGCACAACCGCGGCGTGATCCGCGCCGAAGGTCCCGATGCGGCCAGTTTCCTGCACGGTCAACTCACGCAGGATTTCGTCCTGCTGACCGCCGGCGAGGCGCGCCTCGCCGCGCTCTGCACGGCCAAGGGCCGGATGATCGCCAGCTTCATCGGTATCCGTCCGACGCCGCAAACCGTGCTGCTGGTCGTCAGCGCAGACATCCTCGCGCAGACGCTCAAGCGGCTTTCGATGTTCGTGATGCGCGCCAAGCTCGAGCTGACCGATGCGACCGCCGACTACGTGCTTCGAGGCCTTGCCGGGGATGCCATCGCGGCGAACGGCGGCGATCCGGCGGCTTCGCCGGGCATGCGCACGGCGGTCGCGCCGGCCGGTTTCGAGGCTGCCGGGGCCAGCATCGTCGCGCTATACCCCGCCGACGGCGTCCCACGTGCCTTGTGGATCGCGCCTGCCGCGGTCCCGCCGCCGACCGGCACGCCGATCGAGCCGGCACTCTGGGCCTGGAGCGAAGTGCGCAGCGGTGTCGCGACGCTGACGCTGCCGACGGTCGAGGTTTTCGTGCCGCAGATGCTCAACTACGAATCCGTCGGCGGCGTGAACTTCAAGAAGGGTTGCTATCCGGGCCAGGAGATCGTCGCGCGCAGCCAGTTCCGCGGCACGCTGAAACGCCGGACGTACGTTGTCGATGCGGATTTGCCCGTGGAGGCCGGGCAGGACGTGTTCGCCGGCGACGACACGGAGCAGCCGGTCGGGACCGTCGTGCAGTCCGCGGCGTCGCCTGCGGGCGGATGGTCGGCGCTGGTGTCGATGCAGGTGTCCGCGCTGGAAACCGGTGGTCTGCGCGCCAGCTCGACGAGCGGCCCGGCCCTGCGCGTCGAGCCCCTGCCCTACCTGCTGCGCGACGACATCTGAGCGCGGGTCAAAGCGCCTTGCGCATCTCGATGTGCGCGATGCCGGCTTCGACGAAAGGCTCGCCGAAAGCCGCGTAGCCAGCCCGACGGTAGAACGGTTGCGCACCGAGCTGGGCATGCAGTGTGATTTCGAGGTCGCCCCGCGTCCGTGCCGCGTCTTCCAGTGCCTGAAGCACGTCCGCACCGATGCCGCCGCCACGCAGCACGCGATGCACCGCCATCCGGCCGATGCGTCCCTGCTTCGGACCGCCTGCCACCAGCCGTGCGGTTCCCACCACGCGACCCAGTTTGTTGCGCGCGACGGCATGCAGCGCCGTGGCGTCGAATTCGTCCCACTCGAGTTCTTCGGGAACCCGCTGCTCCTTGACGAACACGGCACGCCGCAGCGCGCCGGCCTCGCGGCCGAGCTGCTGCCAATCGCCGGTGCGGACGGCGTACACCGGCTCGCCGGCCTCCCAGGCTTCCAGGATCGCCCGGAACGCCGGCGGCACCGGTCGCGATGTCTGCGTCGCGGGATCGGCGAACACGTAGACCAGTTCGCAACCCACCAGCAGCGCATCGCCCCTGAACAGTGCGCCGTCGAACACCATGGACGAATTGCCGATGCGTCGGCATTTCATCGCGACATCGACGAGGTCGTCCATGCGGGCCGATGCGTGGAATTCGAGCGTCGCCTTCCTGACGTACAGGTCGCCGCCCAGTGCCTGCATCGATTCCTCGTAGGGCATCGCAAGCGCGCGCCAGTAGTCGGAAATCGCGGTGTCGAAGTACATCAGGTAGTGTGCGTTGAAGACGATCTTCTGCATGTCGACTTCGGCCCAGCGCACGCGCAGACGGTGGAAGAAGCGGAAGTCGCCGCGCGCGGCCGGGATCGTGGTGGTTTCGTTCATGGCTGGAGCGCCTCCTCGATGGCATTCGCCGCATCGGCATGCGCCTGCAGCGCTTCGGGCACGGCACGGCCCATCTTGATGAATTCATGGATCACGCCGCGGTAGATTTCCAGCGCGACCGGTACGCCGGCCGCACGCAGCTTGTCTGCATAAGCGATCCCTTCGTCGACCAGCGGGTCGGCCTCTGCCAGTCCGATCCAGGCCGGCGCGACACCTTCGACGTCGTCGGCGTTCAGCGGCGCGAAGCGCCAGTCGTCTCGGTCGGCGGCAGTGCGGACGTATTGATCGAAGAACCAGCTGATGAGCGGCTCGTCGAGCAGCGGCCCGCAGGCGTAACGGGCGTGCGACGGCGTGTCCTGGTGGGCGGTGGTGCCGGGATAGAACAGCATCTGCAATGCGAGCGGCAGGCCGGCGTCGCGCGCCATCACGGCGCACACCGCCGCGAGCGTGCCGCCCGCGCTGTCCCCTCCCACGGCGATGCGGCCGCCGTCGAGTCCGAGCGTCGCGGCCTCACTTGCCAGGAACTGCAGCGCGTCCCACGCATCGTCCGAAGCGGTCGGAAACTTGTGCACAGGCGCAAGGCGATAGTCGAGCGAGACGACGGCGCAGCCGCTGCGCTGCGCCAGCACGCGGCAGAGCGTGTCGTGCGTCGCGATGCTGCCGATGGTGAATCCGCCACCGTGGAAGTACAGCAGCACCGGCAGCACGTCCTGCGACACCGCATACAGCCGTGCGTGCAACACATGGCCGTCGCGCGCGGGCATCGTGAAATCTTCGACGCGCTCCAGCGCTGGTTTCGGCACTTCGAGCACACCGGCACCTTTCTCGTAGAAAAAACGCGCTTCTTCAGCCGTTAGTGTATTTAAAGCGGCATGACCGGCTCGTGCCATGCGACCGACCACATCCGCCATGCGTGGCGTCAGCGCGGCGCTCGTTGTGCTCGGAGTACCCGGCGGGACAGGAGCGAGGGTTTTGTTCGTGGGCAAGCGGCTGTCCTGTTGCTAGATTCGAAGGCCGCGAATCGTACCGCTCGCGTGCGCAGTGCTGAACTCCCTCACCTCTCAACGACCGACCATGGCCCTCATCCAGTACCTGACCCAGATCCAGTTCGAGTTCGGCGCGATCCGCCTGCTCGCCTCCGAGTGCGCGCGCATCGGCATCGACCGGCCGATGATCGTGACCGACGCCGGTGTGCGCGCGGCCGGCGTGCTGCAGAAGGCGCTCCACGCGCTCGGCGACATGGCGGTCACGGTGTTCGACGGCACGCCGTCCAACCCGACAGAGGCTTCGGTGCGTGCCGCGGTCGAGGCCTACCGCCAAGGGCGCTGCGACGGGCTGATCGCGGTCGGCGGCGGCTCGGCCATCGACTGCGCCAAGGGCGTGGCGATCGCCGCGACGCACGAGGGACCGCTCAAGACCTACGCGACCATCGAAGGCGGCTCGCCCAGGATCACCGAAGACGTCGTGCCGCTGATCGCGGTGCCGACCACCAGCGGCACCGGCAGCGAGGTCGCGCGCGGCGCGATCATCATCGTGGACGACCACCGCAAGCTCGGCTTCCACAGTTGGTTCCTCATGCCCAAGGCTGCCATCTGCGATCCTGAACTCACGCTCGGCCTGCCGCCGAAGCTCACCGCGGCCACCGGCATGGACGCCATCGCGCACTGCATGGAAACCTTCATGTCGGGCGCGTTCAACCCGCCGGCCGACGGCATCGCGCTCGACGGACTCGAACGCGCCTGGGGCGCCATCGAGCGCGCGACCCAGGACGGCAGCGACCGCGACGCGCGCATGAACCTCATGAGCGCGTCGATGCAGGGCGCGATGGCGTTCCAGAAAGGCCTCGGCTGCGTGCATTCGCTGAGCCACAGCCTCGGCGGTGTCGATCCGCGGCTGCACCACGGCACGCTCAACGCGCTGTTCCTTCCCGCGGTGATCCGTTTCAACGCCGACGCCGAGTCGGTGAAGAAGGATCGGCGCCTGGGGCGCATGGCACGCGCGATGAACCTGGATTCGGCCAGCGCGGACGGTCTGGGCGAGGCGATCCGCGATCTGGCCGCACGCCTCGGCCTGCCGGGCGGCCTGGCCGAACTCGGCGTGACGCCGGACCTGTTCGAGCAGGTCATCGACGGCGCGATGGCCGACCACTGCCACAAGACCAATCCGCGGCTGGCGACGCGGACCGATTATCGGGAGATGCTGGCGTCGTCAATGTAGTGTCGCGATCCGATCAGTCCGCCGGCGCGATTGCCTCGGCGTACTCGTAGAGCGCGCCGAGGACTTCCTCGGTCTGCTCGTCAGCCGTCTCGGCCAGTGCGTCGATTTCGGCGAAGAACTGGTCGACGTTGCGCGCACCGCCCTCGCCTTCTAGCAGCTTGGCCGCGCGGTGCGTCTCCCAGCGCTCGACCTCTTCGGGTCGCAGCGTCTCCGCGAAGTTGCGGGCACGGTAGCGGAACAGCAGTTCTTCCAGGCGCGGATCGTCGAACCCGGTGCGTGCCCTGGCCAGCGACTCGGGCGACAGCTCGCGCAGATCGTTGAGCCGCCGGCGATCCGCATTGCCGACGAAGCCGCCGTACAGGTCCTCGTCGACGTCCATCGGACCGACGCCCTCCGGCCGCTCGTAGACCTGCGGCCAGATCGCGCTCATGTCAGGCAGGTTCGCCGCGATTTCGGCATGGCGCATCGCAGCGTCCATGTCGATGTTCCAGCGCGCCGCCATCGCCGGCGACAGCGTCTTCAGATTGCCGACCACCATCGGCGACTTGTTCAGGTGGACACCCTTGACCGGCAGGCGAACGACACCTTCGGGCAGGTCTGCGCTGCGGGTGAACAGGCGCTGACGCAGCGTGGCGACGTCGAGGTCGCGCAGTTCGGAAGGGTCGTGCGCCAAGTCCCAGGCGATGATCTCGTTCCGGTTCGAGGGATGGCTGGCCAGCGGCCACATGACCGCAAGGCAACCGCGCTCGGCGGCGAACATGCCCGAGACGTGCAGGAACGGCCGGGCGGTTTCGCGCGTCGCCGGCAACCCGAGCTCGGACGCGACGCGGTCCTTGCGATGCATGCCGAATGCGAAATCGAACAGGCGCGGCTGCGCATTGCGAATATGCCGGGCCAGCGCGATGGTGGCGCGCACGTCCGACAGCGCGTTGTGCGCGGTTTCATGCAGCAAGCCGTTCGCGCGCGCGAGGTCGCCGAGTTTGAAACTGGGCTTGCCGTCTTCCTTCTTCGGCCACTGGATGCCGTCGGGCCGCAGCGCGTAGGTCAGCCGCACGACGTCGAGCAGGTCCCAGCGCCCGCAGTCGTTCTGCCATTCTCGGGCGTACGGATCGGCCAGGTTGCGCCACAGCAGAAAGCGCGTGACCTCGTCGTCGAAGCGGATGGTGTTGTAGCCGACGCCGATGGTGCCCGGCTGCGAGAACGTCTTCTCGATCGCAGCGGCGAATTCATGCTCGGGCACCCCGCGCTGCAGTGCGAACTGCGGCGTGATGCCGGTGAGCAGACACGCTTCCGGGCTGGGCAGATAGTCGGGCGCGGGCCTGCAGTAGAGCATCAGCGGTTCGCCGACCTCGTTGAGCTCGGCATCGGTACGGATGGCTGCGAACTGCGACGGCCGATCGCGCCGGGGTACGGCGCCGAAGGTTTCGTAGTCGTGCCAGAGAAAGGTGTGGGCGGGCATCGGAAGGTTCGGAGGGTGCGGATGCTCTAGAGCAAGGGAGAAAAAAGCCGCGCCACGGCATCGCCCAGCCGACGCGGGAACGCCTGCTGCCGGTGCGGCGGAACGGCGCTCGCGCTGCGCAGATCGGTTTCGAACTGCGTTTCGAGTTGATGCGCCATCGCCGGGCCGTAGACAACCGCCATGACCTCGAAATTGAGGCGGAAGCTGCGGTTGTCGAAATTGGCGGTGCCGACCATCGCGCACTGGTCGTCGACCAGCAGGGTCTTCGAATGGAGCATGCGCGCTTCGTATTCCCAGATCTTGACGCCGGCGGCGATCAGCTCGTCGTAATAGGAACGAGCCGCCGCGCTGACGATCGCGGAATCGCTGCGGCGCGGCACCAGCAGGCGAACGTCGACACCTCGCAACGCCGCACTCGTCAGCGCCATCAGGGCCGGTTCGCCGGGCACGAAGTACGGGGTCGTGAGCCACGCGCGCCGGTCGGCCGTGTTGATGGCCGCCACGTGCATCCGGTGGATCGCTTCCAGCGGTGAATCCGGGCCGCTGGTCACGATCTGCGCGGCGATGTCGCCGCCCTCGGTGCGCGGCATCATCGCATCGATCGACTCGTCGACCATGTGGCGCATGCTCTCGCCGGTCGCATAGCTCCAGTCTTCCAGAAAGGTGGTCTGCAGCCATCGGACCGCGCTGCCCTCCAGGCGCAGGTGCACGTCGTGGTAGGCATCGGAGCGCGTGCGGCGGTCTTCCTCATCGGTGATGTTCACGCCGCCCGTGAAGCCGACGCATCCGTCGCACACCACGATCTTGCGGTGAGTCCTGTAGTTGGTGACGGGCCGCGCCCGTCGTCCGATGCGGGAGTCATGGAACAGCGCGACATGGATGCCCGCGGCGTGCATCGGCGCCATGAACTTGCGGCCGACGCGCTTGGAACCGAGTGCGTCGAGCAGCAGGCGCACCGCTACGCCCTGTCGCGCCCGCTCGATCAGCAGGTCGCGCAGCGCGGTGCCGATCTTGTCCGGCTCGAATATGTAGTACTCGAGATGAACATGATCGCGCGCATTGCGCACCGCCTCGAAAATCGCATCGAAGGTTTGCGCCCCACCCGCCAGCAGCTCCGCCGAGGTGACGCTCGAGACCGGTATGCCGCACGACGCCGTTCCCAGCGCGGCGAGCTGTCGCAGCGCCGGTGGCGCTTCCTTCGCCGCATCCTGCAGACGTGCCTTCTCCGCAGGGGAGTCGGCGATCGCCCGGCTCCGCAGGCGCTTCAGGCGCTGCTTCTTCAGGCGCTGCGGACCGAGAAAGTAATAGATCACGAATCCCGCGAAGGGCAGCAACGCAAGCGACAGGATCCAGCCCATCGTCGAGACCGGTGCTCGCTTCTGCATCACGATCCAGACAGAAAGCACGCCGATGTAGGCGCTCCATGCCAGCGAAAGACCAGTGCGCCACTCGGCGGTAAGTTCGGGGACGACCAAGGGGCGGGTAAGAATTAAGAAGACGAGCGGACGAAAAAAAACCGGTAGCGCGATGCTACCGGCCTTTTCAGACGGTCCGGAAGAATCAGCCCGTGGCCGTTTCTTCGGCTTCCGGTTTCGCGCCTCGACCTTCCTTCTTCGGCAACGGCTGGATGTCCAGCTGCACTTCGTCCTTGTCGTCGAGGTCGACGGTCAGGCGACCGCCGTCCTGCAAACGTCCGAACAGCAGCTCGTCGGCCAGTGCACGACGGATCGTGTCCTGGATCAGGCGCTGCATCGGGCGCGCGCCCATGAGCGGATCGAAGCCCTTCTTCGCCAAATGCTTGCGCAGGTTGTCGGTGAAGGTGACGTCGACCTTCTTCTCGGCGAGCTGCGTCTCCAGTTGCAGCAGGAACTTGTCGACCACCCGCAGGATGACCGTCTCGTCCAGGGCCTTGAAGCTCACGGTCGCATCCAGGCGGTTGCGGAACTCGGGCGTGAAGAGGCGCTTGATGTCGGCCATCTCGTCGCCCGCCTCGCGCGGATTCGTAAAGCCGATGGTCGCCTTGTTCATGGTTTCGGCACCCGCGTTCGTCGTCATGATGATGATGACGTTGCGGAAGTCGGCCTTGCGCCCGTTGTTGTCCGTCAGCGTGCCATGGTCCATGACTTGCAGCAGCACGTTGAAGATGTCCGGATGTGCCTTCTCGATCTCGTCGAGCAACAGCACCGCATGCGGCTTCTTGGTGACGGCCTCGGTCAACAAGCCGCCCTGGTCGAAACCGACGTAGCCCGGTGGGGCGCCGATCAACCGACTTACCGCATGGCGCTCCATGTATTCCGACATGTCGAAACGCATCAGCTCGATGCCCATGATGTAGGCAAGCTGCTTGGCCGCCTCGGTCTTGCCGACGCCGGTCGGGCCACTGAACAGGAACGACCCGATCGGCTTGTCGCCCTTGCCCAGGCCCGAGCGCGCCATCTTGACGGCAGAAGCCAGCACTTCGAGCGCCTTGTCCTGGCCGAACACCACGCTTTTCAGGTCGCGTTCGAGCGTCTGGAGCTTGCCGCGGTCGTCGTTGCTGACGTTGGCCGGGGGAATGCGGGCGATCTTGGCGACGATTTCCTCGACCTCGAGCTTCGTGATCGTCTTCTTGCGCTTGCTCGGCGCGAGGATGCGCTGGGCAGCGCCGGCCTCGTCGATCACGTCGATCGCCTTGTCGGGCAGATGACGGTCGTTGATGTACTTGGCACTGAGTTCGGCCGCGGCCTGCAGCGCGGCCACCGCGTATTTCACGCCATGATGCTCCTCGAAACGCGATTTCAGACCCTTGAGGATATCGACGGTTTCCTGCACCGTCGGCTCGACCACGTCGACCTTCTGGAATCGGCGCGACAGTGCCGCATCCTTCTCGAAGATACCGCGGTATTCGGTAAACGTCGTCGCGCCGATGCATTTGAGCTGGCCACTGGACAGCGCCGGCTTGAGCAGATTGGAAGCATCGAGCGTGCCGCCCGAAGCGGCACCTGCGCCGATCAGCGTATGGATCTCGTCGATGAAAAGCACCGCATTGGGCTTGTCCTTCAACGACTTGAGCACGCCCTTCAGGCGCTGTTCGAAGTCGCCGCGGTATTTGGTACCGGCCAGCAGTGCGCCCATGTCGAGCGAGTAGACGATCGCCTCGGCCAGGATCTCGGGCACGTCGCCCTGCGTTATGCGCCAGGCCAAGCCTTCGGCGATGGCTGTCTTGCCGACGCCGGCCTCACCCACGAGCAACGGATTGTTCTTGCGCCGGCGGCACAGGATCTGGATCACGCGCTCGACCTCGTACTCACGCCCGATCAGCGGGTCGATCTTGCCGTCCTTGGCCATCTGGTTGAGGTTCTGGGTGAACTGCTCGAGCGGCGAAGACTTCTCGTTCTTCTCGCCGCCACCGCCTTCTTCACCCTCGTTCGAGGACGATTCGGCAGCGCCCTTCGCGGCTTCCGGCGGATCGCTCTTCTTGATGCCGTGGGCGATGAAGTTCACCACGTCGAGGCGCGTGACACCCTGCTGGTGGAGGTAGTAGACCGCGTGCGAATCCTTCTCGCCGAAGATCGCGACCAGCACGTTCGCACCGGTCACTTCCTTCTTGCCGTTACCCGTCGACTGGACGTGCATGATGGCGCGCTGGATCACGCGCTGGAAGCCGAGGGTGGGCTGGGTGTCGACATCGTCGGTACCGGCCACCTGCGGCGTGTTGTCCTTGATGAAGTTGGTCAACGACGCGCGAAGGTCGTCGACGTTGGCCGAGCAGGCGCGCAGAACTTCCGCGGCGCTCGGATTGTCCAGCAAAGCGAGCAGCAGGTGCTCGACGGTGATGAACTCATGGCGCTGTTGCCGGGCCTCGACGAAGGCCATGTGCAAGCTGACTTCCAGTTCCTGGGCAATCATGAGATTTCCTTTTGCCTTGCTGTAAATAACGACTGAACTTCTGAGATGGGTAGGAGCCCGCAGAAATCAACAGTTTTCTCGAACCGCATCATCCGACCGGTTCGCTGACGCATTGCAACGGATGCCCGGCCTGGCTGGCCGCCTCCATCACCTGGTTGACCTTGGTGGCCGCCAAGTCGCGGGAGTAGACCCCGCAGACGCCACGGCCATCGAGATGGATCTTCAGCATGATCTGGGTCGCGCTTTCGCGGTCCTTGCTGAAATATTCCTGGATGACCATCACCACGAATTCCATTGGCGTGTAGTCGTCGTTGAGCATCACCACCTGGAACATCTGGGGAGGTGCAGTCTTCAGGGGCCGTCGTTCCAGGACGACCGAATCGCCGTCGCCACGGCCGGGCTTCTGCACCGGAGGTGTCGTTGGTTTCAGTGGATTTCTCGTTGCCATCAATTTCATTCTATCGAGCGGTCCGGCACCGTGCTCAGGAAACGGGGCCCTTCGAAGAGCTTGAGGCGCCAGTCGGGAAATCAAGCGCGATCCGCAATTTCCTGGAGCCGATCAGACGTTCATGATGGCGACCGAACGCGTGTTCAGGTACGACTCCAGCGCTTCCGGGCCGCCTTCGGAGCCGTAGCCGGAGTCCTTGATGCCGCCGAACGGCATTTCCGGAAACGGCGCAGCAGGCTGGTTGACCCACAACATGCCGACTTCCAGCCGCTGGGCCAGCAGGTGCGCATCCTTGAGCGAGCGCGTGAAGGCGTAGCCTGCCAGCCCGAACGGCAGGCGGTTCGCTTCGGCGATGGCGTCCTCGATCTTCGTGAAGCTGCGGATCGCCGCGACCGGTCCGAAGGGCTCGTCGTTCACGACCTTGGCGCCGAGCGGCACGTCGGTCAGCACCGTGGGTGCGAAGAAGTTGCCGGATGCGCCGATGCGTTCGCCGCCCGCCGCGACCTTCGCGCCGAGCTTGACCGCGTCCTCCACGAGATCCGCCATCGCGGTCAGCCGCCGCGGGTTGGCCAACGGGCCCATCTGGGTGTCCGAGGCAAGGCCGTCGCCGACCTTCAGGCCTTGCGCCAGACGCACGAGCGCCGCCGCGAATTCGGCGCGGATGCTCTCGTGCACCAGGAACCGTGTCGGCGAGATGCATACCTGTCCGGCGTTGCGGAACTTGGCCGCCCCCGCCGCCTTGATGGCGAGCTCGACATCCGCGTCCTCCGCGACGATCACCGGCGCATGACCGCCCAGCTCCATCGTCACGCGCTTCATGTGCTTGCCGGCCAGCGCGGCGAGCTGCTTGCCCACCGGCGTCGAGCCGGTGAACGTCACTTTGCGGATCACCGGGTGCGGAATCAGGTATTCGGAAATCTGAGCCGGATCGCCGTAGACCAGGCCGATGGCACCAGCAGGCACGCCCGCATCGGCGAAAGCCTGCACCAGCGCCGCCGGGCTGGCGGGCGTTTCCTCGGGCGCCTTCACGAGGATCGAGCAACCCGTGGACAGCGCTGCCGACATCTTGCGGACCACTTGGCTGATCGGGAAGTTCCAGGGCGTGAAGGCCGCCACCGGGCCAACCGGGTCCTTCAGCACCATCTGGCGCGCGGCGAGGTTGCGCGACGGCACGATGCGGCCATAGACGCGCATCCCCTCGTCGGCGAACCAGTCGATGATGTCGGCGGAGAACAGCGTCTCGATCCTGGCTTCGGCGAGCGGCTTGCCCTGCTCCTGCGAGAGCATCTCGGCGATCGCGTCGACCCGCTCGCGCATGAGCCCGGCGGCACGCCGCATGGTCTTGGCCCGCTCGAACGCCGGTACGTCGCGCCAGGCCTCGAAACCTTTTTGCGCTGCAGCGAGCGCGAGGTCCAGGTCGGCGATGCCTGCGTGCGCTACTTTGCCGATTTCCTTGCCCGTCGACGGATTGGAGACGGCCAGCGTCCTGCCGTCGGCGGCGTCCTGCCATTGGCCAGCGATGAACAGGCGGGTGTCGGGATAGGTCATCGAAAATGCTCCTGGAAATACGCGACTGCGATCGCGTAGAAGAATGAAAAAAGCCGAATCCGCACGGCTTGAGCAGGATTCTGACGCCACAACCATTCCCTTCGCATCCAAGGAGCCCCGGATATGACGATCACCTCTCGGTCATGGCGCTCACCATGACGGGTTGGCTCGGCTGCTGCGCGCCTTTCGACCGAGTGGTGCGCTACGGCGCGTCTCCGGTCCGGGACCGGCAATCGGCCCCGAACTGTCCGACGAGAAAGGGAGCCACGCCGGCGCGCTCGTGATCCTGCCTCGAGGAGGGTTCCGGGTGGCCATGCGACACAACCGGGTCCGCGTCGGCCTCAGGCCTGGAGTTCATCGACCTGGCGGCGCAGCGCCTGGTTTTCGGCCTCGAGTTCGACTACGCGGTGGCGCAGTGCGGCGATCAGATGGACCGGCTCGTCGCCGTCCGCAGCGGATTCTTCGTCGGCCGGTGCGGCCTCGCGCGGCTTTTTCCTGGCTTCCCGCACCCGCTTGGCGGCCTGCCTCAGTTCGTCCTTGCCAGCGGCAGCCGCGGCCGACTGTTCCTCGGCCGGCAAGCTGGCCACCGCAGCGCCCGCATTGATCGAAATCGTGCCCGAACGCACGGCCTCGACCACCTCCGGCGCAGCGTGCCTCTGGATCTTCTCGATCATCACGATCTGGCTGCTGCTCAGGCGAGCGGCCTTGGCGAGAGCGTCGCGGCCGATCATCGGGGCTGCGGGCGCTACCGTGGTGCCGCCATCGAAAGGCGCATCGCCACGCGCGCCGGACGACCCCTCGGAGCGTGCCGACACGATCTCCTTCTTGCGCAACGCGAGCACTCCGCGCTGGAAGTCGGAGACGCTGCGTCGTCCCAGGTGCTGGTCGATCATCCAGAGGTGCACATCGTCGATCGAGCGAAAGCGCGGGTTCTGCAGTGTCTCGAACGGCAGGTCGTGCTTGCGGCAGATGCGGTATCGGTTGTGGCCGTCGACCAGCACGTCGCCCCACAGCACCAGCGCATCGCGGCAGCCCTCGGTGAGGATGCTGCGCTCCAACGCCTGTTCCTCCTCGGGCGTCAGAGGATCGATGTAGGCGCGGAGGTCTTCGTTGACGACGATTGGCATGTGCGGCAGCTGCAGGAACGTGGACAAGGGGCGGGATTCTAGACAGCTAGACTTCCCGAATGTCGTCGTCCATCCCAACGTGCACCCTCCCCAGCTACAACGGCGAAGCCACGTGCCATGCCCACGACCATGCGCAGATCGCGTTCGCATTGCGCGGACGGATGGAGCCCGACCAGAACGGCGTCGACCGCGTCCGACGCTTCGCGATGACCACGCTGCAGACCGGTTATCGCACGCCAGCGCATTTGCTTTCACCTTCATATTGCGACGGGATCGGCAGACCGGCATGCGGCGGCCGAAGTCGGAAGGATGAGTTCGAGGGTTGCTCGACCTTCATGCAGGCCGCCCGTCCGGGCATCGCGGCATGAAGAACGCCTCCATGACCGGCGCCGCGATGGCGCTCGCCGCCGCTGCTCTGTGGGGCACCACCGGAACCGCTCAGAGCCTGGCGCCCGCTCTGGCGTCTCCCTACTGGGTCGGCGCCTTGCGCCTGGTCGTCGCCAGCCTGTTCTTCGCGGGCTTCCTCTGGATCACGCAGAAACGGCAGCTCGCGGCGCTGTGGATGCCGCGCGACAGCTGGCGGCGTGTCGCCATCGCCGGACTCTGCGTGGCGGTCTACAACCTGACGTTCTTCGCCGGCGTCAAGGCGGTGGGCGTCGCCGTCGGCACCGCGGTCGCCATCGGCAGCGGGCCGGTCTGGGCCGGCGCATTGCAGGCGATTTTCTTCCGCCAGACGCCGACGCGCGCCTGGTGGGCGGGAACGCTGCTCGCCGTGGCGGGCGGCTGCCTGATGGTCGTACCGGCGGCAGCTCCAGGTAACGGCGGAACCGGCTCGACGATCGGCGCGACAGGCATCGTGCTGTGCCTCGCTGCCGGCTTGTCGTATGCGAGCTACACGCTCGTCAGCCAGCGGCTCGTCAGCGAAGCCCTGCCAGCGACGGTGACGCTCTGGGTCTTCGCAGTAGCGGCCGCCATCGCGGTGCCGGCGGCATTCATGGCCTCCGGTCCGTTCGCATCCGCCCTGCCCGGCTGGACCGTGGTGATCTACCTCGGGCTGGTGTCCACAGGCGTCGCGTATCTGCTTTTCAGCTACGCGCTGCAACGGATCTCCGCCGCGACAGGCGTCACGCTGGCGCTCGCGGAGCCCGTGGTGGCCTTCGTGCTGGCGATGCTCCTGCTGGGGGAACGGCCGACGGCGACGGCCTTCGCCGGACTGGCATTCGTACTGGCAGGGTTGGTGCTGGTCGTATGGCTCGAATCGCGAAGGTCGCGATGAAGAGAGCTCGAACCACAGGACGGACGCAGCGCCGGTGCAGGCACGCCCATCATCCGCACGGTCACATGTTGTCGATCATCACCTGACCGAAGCCAGAGCAGCTCACCTGCGTCGCGCCATCCATCAGGCGGGCGAAGTCGTAAGTGACTTTCTTGCTGGCGATCGATTTCTCGATCGAGCCGATGATCAGGTCGGCCGCTTCGGTCCAACCCATGTGGCGCAGCATCATTTCGGCCGAGAGGATCTCCGAACCCGGATTCACGTAGTCCTTGCCGGCGTACTTCGGGGCGGTGCCGTGGGTGGCTTCGAACATCGCGACGGTGTCGCTCAGGTTCGCACCCGGAGCGATGCCGATGCCGCCGACCTGGGCCGCCAGCGCGTCGGACACGTAGTCGCCGTTCAGATTCGGCGTGGCGACGACCGAGTACTCGGCCGGCCGCAGCAGGATCTGCTGCAGGAACGCGTCGGCGATGCTGTCCTTGATGGTGATTTCCTTGCCCGACTTCGGATTCCTGAACCTCATCCAGGGACCGCCGTCGATCAACTCGGCGCCGAACTCCCTGGCGGCGAGGCCGTAGGCCCAGTCCCGGAAGCCACCTTCGGTGAACTTCATGATGTTGCCCTTGTGCACGGTGGTCACGCTGCGCTTGTCGTTGTCGATCGCGTACTGGATCGCCTTGCGTACCAGGCGCTCGGTGCCTTCGCGCGACACCGGCTTGATACCGATGCCGGAAGTGTTCGGAAAGCGGATCTTGTCGATGCCCATCTCGTCCTGCAGGAACTTGATGAGCTTCCTGGCCTTGTCGCTCTCGGCTTCGAATTCGATACCGGCATAGATGTCTTCCGAGTTCTCGCGGAAGATGACCATGTTGGTCTTCTCGGGTTCCTTCAAGGGCGAAGGCACGCCCTTGAAGTACCGGATCGGGCGCAGGCAGACGTACAGGTCCAGCTGCTGGCGCAGCGCGACGTTGAGCGAGCGGATACCGCCGCGGACCGGCGTGGTCAGGGGGCCCTTGATCGATACGACGTAATCGCGCACCGCATCGAGCGTTTCTTCAGGCAGCCAGACGTCCGGCCCGTAGATCCTGGTCGACTTCTCGCCGGCGAAGACTTCCATCCAGGCGATCTTCTTCTTGCCGCCGTAGGCCTTGGCCACCGCGGCGTCCACCACCTTGATCATCACCGGCGTGATGTCGGCACCGGTGCCGTCACCTTCGATGAACGGGATGATCGGCTGATCGGGCACATCGAGCGAGTTGTCGGCATTGACCGAGATCTTCCGGCCTTCGGTCGGGACTTGGATGTGCTGGTAGCTGGACATGAACGAATGGGTTGCGAAATGACGTGAATGACTGAAAGGAACCTTCAGCCGCCGAATAGTCTCGAAATTCTAGGCCGCAATAATCTGGACCCACCGATTCGTCGATATTCCACACTTCCTTCGAAAGTCGTCTTCAATGTTCAAGCGCTTCGCAACATTTCTCGCCCTGTCGATGGCGGTCGCAGCCGGGGCGTCGGCCCAGGAGGCCCAGACGAGCCTGCAGCGTGTGAAACTTTCGGCCGGCATGTACCAGATCGACGCCCAGGTCGCAGTGACATCGCCCCAGCAGGAAATCGGCCTGATGAACCGCAAGGAGATGCCGCAGGCCGAGGGCATGCTGTTCGCGTTCGACCAGCCGCGCACGCAATGCTTCTGGATGAAGAACACGCTGCTGCCGCTGACCGCCGCGTTCATCGCCGACGACGGCCGCATCGTCAATCTGGCCGACATGCAGCCGCAGACACTCGATTCGCACTGCTCCGACGAGCCGGTCCGCTTCGTGCTCGAGATGAACCAGGGCTGGTTCGTCAAGAAGAACATCCTCAAAGGCGCCAGGCTCGCCGGCGCCCCGTTCAAGTCGCAGCGCCCATGAAAAAGCCGGCCTTCGAGCCGCCTGTTTCATGAACGACCCTCTGGCCGGTCGGCCGGAATTCTTCTCGGCGAACGCCCAATTCACGAGCTTCGACAACGAGCTTCGACAGTAAGGTCTCGACGAACTCCGGGCGCAGGTTGCGGTAGTCGTTGTAGCAGGCAGGTTTCCGCACGTCGACCGTCAGTCGACGGCCGCAGCCAGCGCGCCGGACGGTGCGCCACCACACTGCGGCTTCATGCAATTCCAGAGGCGCCGGTTTTGGGAAAGAGGACGGAAAGAGGACCGACGATTCCAGGAACCAGTTACTTGACTTTCGCAGGCAGATCCCCTGTAGGCACACCCGAAACCGTCATGGGAATCACGCCGTCCGCAAGCTGTGCCAACACCGCGTCGCCGGGCCTCGCCCGTTGCGCGCTGGTGATCGCCTGGCCCTGCGCATCGGTGAGCCACGCATAGCCGCGCTGGAGCACCAGCGCGGGATCGAGCAGGCGCAGATGCGCCGCATGACGGTCGAGGCGTTCCTGCCGTTGGCGCACATAGCCGGCCAGCGCCGGCTCGAGCGCGGCTTCGACGTTGCGCCGGCGCGTCGCGAGGCGGTCCTTCTGGCCCGCGACGGCATAGCGCAGCCGCTGTGCTTCCTGCGCCAACGCCAAGCGCTGCCGCGCGACGGCGTTCGAAGGACGGCCGAGCCGGCTGGCCGCCAGGTCGAGCCGCTGTGCCAGCGTGTCGAGCCGGCTGCCGAGCGCATCGGTCAGTTGGTCCTCGAGCTGCGCCAGCGCATTCAGCCAGACATCGCGCGGCGCCGCGATCAGTTCCGCGGCGGCGGTCGGCGTCGGCGCGCGGAGGTCGGCGACGAAATCGGCGATCGTGAAGTCGGTCTCGTGACCGACACCGCTGACCACGGGGACCGGGCTGCGGGCGATGGTGCGGGCCAGGGACTCATCGTTGAAGGCCCAGAGATCCTCGATCGATCCACCGCCGCGCACCAGCAGGATCGCGTCGAGCGCCGGTCGCTGCAGCCCATAGAGCGATTCGAGCGCGCGCACCAGTTCGACAGGTGCGTTCGCTCCCTGCACGGCCGACGGCGCCAGCACCACCAACAGATGGGGTACACGGCGCGCGAGCGCGGTCGCGACATCGTGCAGCGCCGCTGCGCCGAGCGAAGTCACGAGGCCGATCGTCCGCGGCATCACCGGCAGCGCGCGCTTGCGGGCCGGGTCGAACAAGCCCTCGGCTTCGAGGCGTGCCTTGCGCTGCAGGAATTGCTCGAAAAGGGCACCCTGCCCCGCGCGCGACAGGCTTTCGACCACCAGTTGAAGGTCGCCGCGAGGTTCGTAGACCGCCAGCCGCCCACGCACCTCGACCTGGTCACCCTCGCGCGGAATGAAGTCGAGCAGGCTCGCCGCGCGCCTGAACATCGCGCAACGCAGCTGTCCACTGCCATCTTTCAGCGCGAAGTAACAATGGCCGCTGGCGGCGCGAGAAAAATTGGAAATCTCACCGCGCACCGAGACCGGGTTGAAGCGTGTATCGAGTGTTTCCGCCACCGCATGGCACAACGCGCCCACGTCCCACACACGCATGCCCGACGCCGAAACCGGGGGCCGGGCGCTCATGCGGATTGCGCTTTCGAGGACTTGTGGTAGCGAACTCTTCCACAGGCGCGTCGGAGCGGCGAATGTCGCCCGGACAACCCGCCCCCGATGCCCGGGTTACCGTATAACCCGTTGATTCCATTGAATAAATAGCTGCTCAAAATTCGATCAAATTGTTGCAAGTCACGGCCCATGCGGGTTCGGAGCACTTCACAACGTAGTTACTCACAAAGTTATCCACAGATTCTGTGCGTCTGCGGCTGGGTTCGGAACAGTCTCGTCGACGCCGGTACCTCGGTCATAATCGCCGCGCATACCGGTCCAAGGCAGGAGGTTTCGTGTTTTCAATCATAGTTGCTGCGGGTTGGCCGATCTGGCCGCTGCTTGCGTGTTCGGTGGTTGCGCTAGCCCTCGTGATCGAGCGTTTCTCGACCCTGAAAACCTCGCGCGTCCTGCCGCCGAAACTCCTCGCCGAAGCCGTCGCAGTCTCGCGCGGCGCCATCCCCGGCGCCGACGTCGTGACCAAGCTGGAACGCAGCTCCGCGCTCGGCGAAGTACTCGCCTCGGGTTTCAGGGCGATCCACGCCGACCCGCGCTGCAGCGACGAGGACCTGCATGCCGCCATGGAGGGCGCCGGCCGCGAGGTCGCTCATCGGCTGGAACGCTGGCTCCCGGCGCTGGCGACCATCGCATCGGCCGCGCCCTTGTTGGGCCTGCTGGGAACCGTCATCGGCATGATCGAGATCTTCGGCGCGCAATCCCCGGCCGGCGGGGCCGTCGGTGCCGGCAACCCGGCACAGCTCGCACACGGCATTTCCATCGCGCTCTACAACACGGCGTTCGGCCTGATCGTGGCGATTCCCACGTTGATCTTCTGGCGTTACTTCCGCAGCCGTGTCGACGAGTACCTGCTGAACCTCGAACTCGCCGGCGAACGTTTCGCGCGCCACCTGAACGCCATCAGGAAATAACGCCGTGAAGCCCGGTCGCATGTCTTTCCGGCGCGGCTCGCGCGACGAGCCGGAGATCAACCTGATCCCGTTCATCGACGTGCTGCTGGTGGTCCTCATCTTCCTGATGCTCTCGACCACCTACAGCAAATTCACCGAGATGCAACTGACGCTGCCCGTCGCCGATGTCGATGTGCAGCGCGACCACCCGAAAGAGGCCATCGTTTCCATCGCGGCCGACGGGCGCTATTCGGTGAACAGATCGCCGCTCGCAGACCGAAGCGTCGAGACCGTGACGGCGGCGCTCGGCGCGGCCATCGACGGCAAGGACGGCACGGTGATCATCAGCGCCGATGCCAACAGCCCGCATCAGTCGGTCATCACCGTCATGGAAGCGGCCCGACGCGCCGGGCTCTCGCAGATCACCTTCGCCACGCAGTCGTCGCCGGCCGCAGCCGGCACGCCGGCCGGACGCTGACCTTGACCGCGTCCGGCCCGCCACGCGCCTGGCACCATCGAGGAAAGATCGCGCGAGCACTCTGGCCGCTCTCGCGGCTCTACGGCGCACTGGTCGCGCTGCGCGGATCGTTCTACAAGGCCGGATGGCTCGCGAGCGAACGTGCCGGCGTGCCGGTGGTCGTAATTGGCAACGTGATCGCCGGGGGCGCGGGGAAGACGCCGGTGGTGATCGCCGTCGTGCGCCACGCGCGGTCGCGCGGCATCCCGGTCGGCGTCGTCTCGCGCGGGTACGGCAGGGACACCGACGATTGCCGCGAGGTGCTGGCCGACAGCGACCCGAAAGACGTCGGGGACGAACCGGCGATGCTGCGGCGCATGACCGGCGTGCCGGTCTTCGTGGCACGCAGACGGATAGAGGCTGCGCGCGCGCTGCTGGCGAAGCATCCGGAGGTCCGGCTGATCGTCAGCGACGACGGGCTGCAGCACTTGGCGATGCACCGGGATGTCGAGATCTGCGTCTTCGACGACCGCGGCATCGGCAACGGCTGGCTGCTTCCTGCGGGAATGCTGCGCGAACCGTGGCCGCGCGCCTGCGATCTGCTGATCCACACGGGGAACCGTCCCGCGTTCCAGGGTGGCTTCAACGCGCAACGGGCGCTCGCGGACCACGCCCTGCGCCGCGACGGCACGCGCATGCCGCTGTACGACCTGTGCAAGCCGGGCGCGGCGCCGCTCGTCGCGGTCGCGGCCATCGCGCGGCCCGAAGCGTTCTTTTCGATGCTGCGTGCGCGCGGCCTGCGGCTCGCCCGCGCCATCGCACTGAAGGACCATCACGACTTCGGCGACTGGGAAGCGATGCCGTCGATCGACGGGAAGACGCCGATCCTGCTGTGCACGGAAAAGGACGCGGTCAAACTCTGGCGCGTGATGCCCGACGCGCTGGCGGTTCCGCTGGTCTTCACGCCCGAGCCGCGCTTTTTCGAGGCGCTGGACGCGAAGCTATCATCGACCGATGGACACCAAGCTGCTTGAACTGCTCGTTTGCCCCGTCACCAAAGGGCCACTGACCTGGGATGCGCAGAAGCGAGAACTGCGCTCTCGGAGCGCCCGCCTCGCCTACCCGGTGCGCGACGGCATTCCAGTGCTTCTGGAGAACGAATCCCGCGTGCTTTCCGACGAAGAACTCGGGCTCTGAATGACCGTGGCGGACCCGACGTTCATCGTCCTCATCCCCGCGCGCCTCGCATCCACCCGCCTGCCCGACAAGCCGCTCGCGGACATCGCCGGCCTGCCGATGATCGTGCGCGTGGCGGAACGCGCCAAGGCGTCGAAGGCGTCGCGCGTGGTGGTGGCGGCGGACGACATGCGCATCGTCGATGCATGTCGAGCACACGGCATCGAGGCGCTGCTGACACGCACCGACCATCCGAGCGGCAGCGACCGCCTCGCGGAAGCGTGCATTCAGCTCGCCCTTTCCGACGACGCGATCGTGGTCAACGTTCAGGGCGACGAGCCGCTGATCGATCCGTCGCTGATCGACGCCGTGGCCTTCACGCTCGTCGCACAGGGCGACGCCGCGATGAGCACCGCAGCCCACGCGATCGACTCGCCGGAGGATTACGCGAATCCGAACGTCGTCAAGGCAGTGCTCGACGTGCGCGGGAACGCGATGTACTTCAGCCGTGCGCCGATTCCATGGTGGCGCGACGGTCCGACGTCCGCGAGCGGCCTGCGCACGCCGCCGCTTTCACCCGGACCCTTGCGCCATATCGGCATCTACGGCTATCGCGCGGGTTTCGTCCGCGGTTTTCCGTCGCTGCCGCCCGCGCCGATCGAGGCGACCGAAACGCTCGAGCAGCTGCGCGCGCTGTGGCACGGCTATCGCATCGCGGTGCATGTGAGCACGCTGCGACCCGGCCCCGGCATCGACACGCC
The DNA here is from genome assembly GCA_050954325.1 of Janthinobacterium lividum. Lineage (GTDB taxonomy): Bacteria > Pseudomonadota > Gammaproteobacteria > Burkholderiales > Burkholderiaceae_C > Variovorax. Next base: position 924,031 of record JBPBPG010000002.1, read on the forward strand.
GGAGGACCTGGCGCGGGTGCGCGCGCTGCTGTCGCACGCCTGAGCGAGGCCTTTTTGCAAGGGCGTTTCGCACGGAAGCACATGCTATCCTCGATGTATCTCCGCCCGGCGCCACCCACGATCACCGCGTGACCCCGAGGTGTGACAAGAATTCAAGAAACGTGCGAGGACACCATGAGACTGATTTTGTTGGGCGCCCCGGGGGCGGGTAAAGGCACGCAGGCAGCATTCCTGTGCAGCAGGTTTTCCATCCCGCAGATATCGACCGGAGACATGCTGCGTGCGGCCGTCAAGGCCGGCACGCCGCTCGGCCGCCAGGCGGAAGCCGTCATGGCGTCGGGCGCCCTCGTGAGCGACGACCTGATCATCGATCTGGTCAAGGAACGCATCGCGCTTCCTGACTGCGCCGCCGGATTCCTGTTCGACGGTTTTCCACGCACTCTGCCGCAAGCCGATGCGTTGCGCGCCGCTGGCGTCAAGCTCGACCACGTGCTGGAAATCGACGTGCCCTTCAGCGACATCATCGAACGCATGAGCGGCCGTCGGTCGCACCCCGCGTCCGGACGTATCTATCACGTCGCCTTCAACCCCCCGAAGTTCGAAGGCGTCGACGACCTGACTGGCGAACCGCTGGTCCAGCGTGACGACGACAAGGAAGAGACGGTACGCAAGCGCCTCGACGTGTACAGCCAGCAGACGCGTCCGCTGGTCGACTACTACGCCGAATGGGCACGGACGGAGCCTGAGGCGGCACCGAAGTATCGTGCGATCAGCGGTGTGGGCTCGGTCGACGAGATCACCCACCGGGCTCTGGAAGCGCTGAGCGACTGATCCGGTGGTGGTTGGTCCGCGCCGCCCGTTGGCGGGCGGTTTGGAGCACCGAAGCGTCGAGGCGCCGAATCTTCAATTGCCGGGGCTGCCCTCGGTGTTCATCAGTTCGAACATCAGCCTGATGCGCGCCTTGACCGGCGTCAGCCCCCCTGCGTCGCGAAACGTCGCATGCGGCGTAGGAACGATTCGCCCTTCCACGCAGCGTGTGGCGCGTACCACCGCGATGCCCGCCGCTTGCGCCCGCATCGCAGCATCTTCCAACCCGCGATGCAAAGTACCGTTGCCGGTTGCCGCCAACACCAAGCCCTTCACCACCGATGCGTTCTCGCCGTTCCGAAGGCATGCGTCGATGAGCGAACCTCGGGCGCCGGCGTGGCTCATGACGATCTCGACATGCGGCCAATTGCTGGCAGGCAGCGTGCGGATCCGGACCAGCAAAGCTGCAGCCCTCCCGGTGGCGCCATGCGGCCATTCGCGCACGCGGCGCAGCAGACCTTCCTCCATATGACCGATCGGTCCGGCATCGCCCGAATCGAAGGCATCGAGCCGATACGTATGGATTTTCTGTACATCCAGAGCACCATGGACCCGCCCTGCGCACACGACCACCACGCCACGCGCATCGGGAGCGGCCTGCCCGCTCGCGACGCAGATGGCGTCGCGCAGGTTCTGCGGTCCGTCGGGCGCGAGTGCCGTGGCCGGGCGCATCGCGCAAGTCAGCACCACGGGTTTGTCCGGCGCCAGCACCGACTGGAGAAAGTACGCGGTTTCTTCCAGCGTGTCGGTGCCATGCGTGACGACGATGCCATCGACATCGGGCCGCGCGAGCCATTCGGCACAGCGCACCGCGAGCGATTGCCAGACATCGCAATCCATGTCCTTGCTGTCGAGCTGCGCGACCTGCTCCGTCGATAGCGTGACGCCTTCGGGCGCCAAACCCTGCACGAGCTCGGCGATGCCGACCTCCGCGGCACTGTAGCCGACGTTGTCGGTCGCGCTGGATGCACGTCCGGCAATGGTTCCGCCGGTGCCGATCACGACGACGCGCCGAGGCACCTTTACATCTTTGTCGCTCATTGCTTGCAAACTCTCTGAAACTGTTTAAAAATACAGGTACTGGATATCCAGACAGTAGTGCAAGGAGCATCCTCAATGCAGTTCGCCGTCAAGCTTACAGCCCGTCAGCAACAGATTCTCGATCTCATCCGCAGCACCATCGGACGCACCGGTGCGCCGCCGACGCGCGCGGAGATCGCGACAGAACTCGGCTTCAAATCCGCCAATGCGGCGGAAGAGCATCTTCAGGCTCTCGCGCGCAAGGGCGTGATCGAACTGGTAAGCGGCACGTCGCGTGGCATCCGGCTCAAAGGCGAGGCACTTCGCTCGCTCAACGAATCGCGCAACCAGTTTTCGCTCTCGCTTCCCGGCATGGCGAAATTGGCCCTGCCGCTGATCGGCCGCGTGGCGGCGGGTTCTCCGATCCTGGCGCAGGAGCATGTAGAGCAGACCTATTACCTCGAAAACACGCTGTTCCAGCAGCAACCGGACTACCTGTTGAAGGTGTGTGGCATGTCGATGCGCGACATCGGCATCATGGACGGCGACCTGCTGGCTGTGCAGTCCACCAAAGACGCGCGCAACGGGCAGATCGTCGTGGCGCGGCTCGGCGAGGAAGTCACGGTCAAGCGCCTGCAGCGCACCAGCGACCTGATCGAGCTGCATGCCGAGAACCCCGATTACCCGACCATCGTCGTTCAGCCGGGCGAGCCATTCGAGATCGAGGGCCTCGCCGTCGGACTTATCCGCAACACGATGCTCATGTGAACCGAGTGCGCATGCACTGAAACAAAACCGGCTGCGAGAGGTGGCGGGCGTATGGCGAGTGGCCATCACCCTCTTCCAGCCTTCTGACTGCAATCCTGCCTGTGTCCAACCTCTGAACTGGAGATCGCATGGGAATCGCTTTGCTTACTTTCGTGGATTTGCTCGCACCGCTGCAATCGCTCGCCTGTCGCTGGATGCCGAAGCGCAGTGCTGCGACCGCCGACCGTTCTGCCGGACTGCGCTACGTCGCCGTGCGTCCGGCGTGCACGATTCGAGACGCAGCATCGGAAATAGTAGGCAACGCGCGGACAGCGACGGTCGCGACGGTAACGCCCAGCAAGGCTGCGGCACGCCCGCTCCGCGTGGTCCGCACCGTCGACTCACAATGCGCGGGACGCCGGACCGGCCAGGTCGTATTGTCCGGTCGCCTGGTGGACGTATGCGCCGAGCTCGACAGGCTGGCAGCGCTCGAAGCCGCCGAAATTTCTCACGTCCCGATGGGAACGCGCGTCCTGCATTGACCGGTCGGCAGTCGTGCGGGAAACGTCTACCGGCTCATCTTCGATCGGCCGGCATACGGGAAGAAGTTCACGTTCCAGAAGGCACAATGGGACGCCATGAACATCGTGATTCTCGACGACTACCAAGACGCAGTGCGCAAGCTACGCTGTGCATCCAGGCTCGACGCTTTTGCAGCCAAGGTCTACACCAACACCGTCAAGGGGGTCGGTCAACTCTCCGTACGGCTCAAGGATGCCGATGCGATCGTGCTGATTCGTGAAAGAACGCAGATCTCGCGCCAGCTGATCGAAAAACTTCCGCGGCTCCGATTGATTTCGCAAACCGGCCGTGTCGGCAGCCACGTCGACGTCTCCGCATGCAGCGAGCACGGTGTCGCGGTTGCCGAGGGCAGTGGCTCGCCGCTGGCACCCGCCGAGCTGACCTGGGCGCTGATCATGGCCGCCATGCGGCGACTGCCGCAGTACATCAGCAATCTCAAGCATGGTGCCTGGCAGCAGTCGGGGCTTAAGTCGGCATCGATGCCGCTGAACTTCGGACTCGGCTCGGTGCTCAAGGGCAAGACGCTGGGCATCTGGGGCTACGGGCGCATCGGCAAGCTGGTGGCGCGCTACGGACAGGCTTTCGGCATGCAGGTCGTGATCTGGGGGCGCGAACAGAGCCGCGAACAGGCGCGCTCCGACGGTTTCCAGGTCGCACCGAGCCGGGAGGCGTTCTTCCAGGCGTCCGACGTGGTGACGGTCCATCTGCGGTTGAACGATGAAACCCGTGGTGTCGTGACGCTCGAAGATCTGTCGCGCATGAAGCCGACCGCCCTTTTCGTCAACACCTCGCGGGCCGAACTCGTGGAGCCGGACGCGTTGCTGGCGGCTTTGAACCGCGGTAAGCCCGGAATGGCGGCGATCGACGTGTTCGAGAGCGAGCCGCCGCTGCAGGGGCATGCGCTGCTCCGGCTGGAAAACTGCATCTGCACGCCGCACATCGGCTATGTCGAGCAGGAAAGCTATGAATCCTATTTCGGACAGGCCTTCGACAACGTCGTGAACTTCATTCGCGGCAACCCGACCAACATCGTCAATCCGGGTGCGCTTCAGATCCGCCGCTGAGGTTCGGGCATCCCCACGGTGAACAGGTCGGGAGCGCCCCGGTAAAGTCCCGCCCTGTTTGGGAGATCACCTGTCTTGTTCCGCTTTTTCGAGAAACTGCTTCATCCGTATCCGGCAGCCGAGCCGATTCCGCCACCTTCCGGTTTCCTGTCTTTCATCTGGTCCTGCACAGACGGCCTGCGCGGCGCCATCGGTGCGCTCGCCTTGCTCACGACCGCGATGTCGGTCTTCGAGGCGTTGCTATTCGCCATGCTCGGGCGCATCGTCGACTGGCTCGGCGGCCAGGTGCCGGCCCGGCTGTGGGACGATCGCGGGACCACGCTGATCTGGCTGGGCATCGCGTTGCTCGCGAGCGTCGTGGTGGTCGCGCTACAGACCATCGTCAAGCACCAGACGCTGGCCATCAACCTGCCGATGCGTCTGCGCTGGAACTTCCACCGCCTGATGCTCGGCCAGAGCATGGCCTTCTACCAGGACGAATTCGCCGGCCGAATTACCGCGAAGGTCATGCAGACCGCGCTCGCAGTGCGCGATACCATCTTCGTGATGGCCGACGTGATGGTCGCGATGGGCATCTACGTCTCCACGATGATCGTGCTGGCCGCGGTGCTCGACACGCGGCTGATGATTCCGTTCGTCGCGTGGCTGCTGCTCTACTTCTGCGCGCTGTTCTTCTTCGTGCCGCGGCTCGGCAAGGTCGGCAAGGCTCAGGCCGATGCGCGGTCGCTCATGACCGGCCGCATCACCGACGCCTACACCAACATCGCGACCGTCAAGCTTTTCTCGCACACGCAGCGCGAAGCCGGCTTCGCCCGCGACGCGATGCGGGAGTTCGAGGCGACCGGACATGCGCAGATGCGGCTCGTGAGCGCGTTCGAGATCGTCAACCACGCCTTGAGCATGGGCCTGACCGCCGGCATGGCCGGAATGTCGCTATGGCTGTGGTCGAACGGTTCGGTCGGTGTCGGCGCCGTGGCGGCCGCGACCGCGATGGCGTTGCGCCTGCAAGGCATGTCGCACTGGATCATGTGGGAGATGACCAGCCTGTTCGAGAACATCGGCACGGTGCAGGACGGCATCAGGACGCTGTCGATGCCGCGCACGGTGGTCGATGCGCCCGGCGCCCAGGCGCTGCAGGTGCCGCGCGGCGAGGTGCGGTTCTCGCACGCGAGCTTCAACTACGGCAAGGATGGGCGCCGGATCATCGACGACCTCGACTTCACGGTCGGTTCAGGCGAGAAGATCGGACTGGTCGGTCGCTCGGGTGCCGGAAAGTCGACGCTGGTCAACCTGCTGCTTCGCTTTCACGACCTGGAGAGCGGCCGCATCCTGATCGACGGACAGGACATCGCCGAAGTGACGCAAGACTCGTTGCGCAAGCACATCGGCATGGTGACGCAGGACACGTCGCTGATGCACCGTTCGGTCGCCGACAACATCACCTACGGCCGACCGGATGCCGATCATGCGGCCATGCTGGCTGCGGCGGAACGCGCCGAGGCGGCCGGCTTCATCGCGACGCTCGGCGATGCCAAGGGCCGGCACGGCTTCGACGCCCATGTGGGCGAACGCGGTGTGAAGCTGTCCGGCGGCCAGCGCCAGCGGATCGCCATCGCGCGCGTGATGCTCAAGGACGCGCCGATCCTGCTGCTCGACGAGGCGACCAGCGCGCTCGATTCCGAAGTCGAAGCCGCGATCCAGGCCAGCCTCTACCGCCTGATGGAGGGAAAGACCGTCATCGCCATCGCGCACCGGCTGTCGACGATCGCCGCGATGGACCGGCTGATCGTGCTGGACGAAGGCCGCATCGTCGAAGAGGGCGATCACAAGAGCCTGATGGCCCGAGGCGGGCTTTACGCGCGCTTGTGGGCGCACCAGAGTGGCGGATTCCTCGGCGAAGTTTGAGCAGGCGAGTCCTACAGAACACGCAGTCTGTCGCCGACAGGGTCTTTACGTAGCGGAAAGCATGGTCCTCGTTTTCCAAACAAAGAGGAGCTTCGCGTGAATTCCATCATCTATATCGTCGGTCTGGTGGTCGTCGTGGTCGCAGTGCTTTCGTTCTTCGGCCTGCGCTGAACCCACCATTTCTGATTCAGGTCCTGCACGCCTGCTTCCAAATGCCTCGGGGCCGCACATGCGGCCCCGTTGTCGTTCTGGGGAGGTCAGGAAGGTGGGTAGCATGATTTCACGCTTGAAACCGCACCCGACCCCGCTCGCCGTTCACGACTCGGTCGTGACCGACGCCATCCGTCTGATCGAGGAAACCGGGCCGCTGGACGATGCGTCCGCCATGCGCGAAGCGGCCGGCGCGACGCATTCCAGTGACCGCATCGCGCGAAGGGCAGCGGTGCTCGGCCGTCGCATCGGCCTCGAAACCGACATCGATCGCGCCCGGCATCTCGCGCCTTGGATCGGTCTCGGCCTGACGCTGCTGGTCGTCCTGGCCGGACTTTCCCTCGCCGCGAGCGTGACCGGCAGCGTCGACCGGCGCATCAACATCCTCGCAGCGCTGTTCAGCTTGCTCGGATTTCACATTCTCACGATGATGGTCTGGCTCGCCGGACTGCTGTTGCCTTCACGTCTGCGATCCTTGCCCCATGCATCGCTCGGCTGGCTATGGCTGACGCTCACGGCGCGGGTGGCGGGTGGCCGCAACGGCCAGATGCCCGTGCTGCTGCGGTCGGCCACGCGCCTGCTGATGCGAGCGCGCCTGCTTCCCTGGGCGATGGGCACCGCGAGTCATGCGATCTGGACGCTTTCTTTCGCCGTGGTCCTGGCGGCCGTGCTTTTCGCGCTGGCGTTCCATCGCTACACGCTCGGCTGGGAGACGACGATCCTGGATGCCGACTTCTTCGTTCGCGCCGTACAGTGGCTCGGCTGGCTGCCGGAGCGCCTCGGTTTTCCGGTACCGGACCCGGCGTCCATCCTGGCTTCCGGCGGCGCCGCGCTCGACGCCCCCGATGTACAGCGAGCACTGGCATGGTGGCTCGCCGGTTGCATCGCGATCTACGGTTTCTTGCCGCGCCTGCTGGCGCTCGCTGTCTGCCTGGCTGTCTGGAAAGCGCGAAGCGGCGGGCTGCAACCCGATCTCTCTCTGCCCTACTTCCACCGGCTCATCGCACGTTTCGACGCCATAGCGCTCAAGGACATCGTCGATGCGGACCGCAGCGTCGTCGGCAGCTCCATCGGCAGTGGAAAGACCGTGAACGACATGGCCGTCCCTTTCAGCGACGCGCTGGTGATCGCAGGCTACGAATTGCCGACCGGACATCCCTGGCCACCGGTCGAACTGTCGGTTCCGCGCGACCCATCGCGACCCGCCCCGACATGGCTCGACATCGACGGCAGCGCCCAGAGCCGGCGGAGACTGCTCGACGTGGCCTCGCGCGTCCGCCCTCGCCGTCTGCTGCTCGCCTGCCGCGCCGCATCGAGTCCGGACCGAGGAACCGAGAGATTACTGCGCGAACTGCTCGCGCATTGCGGCGACTGCGGTCTGTGGCTGGTCGGTGACGCGGGCGCGCCGACAGATCGAGAAGGCCGCGTGCGATGGCGCCGATGGCTCGCCGACGCCGGCCTGCCATCGGTGGCCGCGTACGACGACCTCGTTGCGGCATCGGAAGGCTCGGCAACATGAGAACCGACCGCAGCGACGACGCGATCCGCATCGCCGTCGTCGGCCACACCAACGCGGGCAAGACCTCGCTGCTGCGTACCCTGACGCGCCGCGTCGAGTTCGGCGAGGTTTCGTCGCGCCCTGGCACCACACGCCATGTCGAGCGCGTCGACCTGCTGGTGCACGGACGCGCCGCGGTGCGCTTCTTCGACACGCCCGGCCTCGAAGACGCCGTCAGCCTGTGCGAGCACATCGCGCAGATCGCCGGGAGCGCCGACACGTCCGCAATGCCGACTCCGCTCGATCGCATCCGGTGGTTTCTCGAAGGTCCTGAAGCGCGCGGCAATTTCGAGCAGGAGGCCAAGGTACTTCGCATGCTGCTCGACGTCGATGCCGCCTTTCTGGTCATCGACGCCCGCGAGCCGGTGCTGCCGAAATACCGCGACGAGATCGAGTTGATCGGCTCGTGCGCACGGCCGGTGTTGCCGGTGCTCAACTTCGTGCGCGACGCGTCCAGCCTGGAATCCGAGTGGCGTGCGCTGCTGGCCGCCTACGGAATGCACGCGGTGGTCCGTTTCGACGCCGCGGCGCCTTTCGTCGGTGCGGAGCACGACCTCTACCAGGACCTGGTGACGCTGCTGCGCGACCGGAGCGCCGTGCTGCGCGAGGTCGCGACCTTCCTGGACGACGAAGCCGTACAGCGCCGGCGGGCTTCAGCCACACGGATCGCCGAAATGCTGCTCGACGCTGCGGCAACCCGTCGCACGATCACCGCCGCGGATTTCGCCGACGAGGCCCGGCGGACGCCTTTGGTCGCTGCTTTGCGCCAGGGAATCGCCGACAAGGCGCAGCGCTGCGCATCGGACCTGCTCGCGCTCTACGGCTTTCGCGAGAACGATGCCGACGAGACGCCGCTGCCGCTCCTCGAAGGGCGATGGTCCATGGATTTCTTCAGCCCCGAGGCGATGAAGGAGGCGGGCGTGCGTCTCGGGCAGGGTGCCGTGGTCGGCGCGGCGCTCGGCGTGATGGCGGACGTCGCGCTCGGCGGACTGTCGCTGGGCGCCGGTGCCGCGCTCGGCGCGACGCTGGGCGGCGCCTTGATGCAGGGCTGGAGTCCGTTGGGCCGAAAGCTGGCGAGCCGGTTGCGCGAGATGCGGGAACTCAGCGTCGAAGAGCCGGTTCTCGCCGTGCTGCTGACATGGCAGCTCGACCTGGTCCGCGAACTCGAGCGGCGAGGTCATGCCGCGACGCGGCGCCTGGCGCTGGACGACGGCCCGGCCGCGACGCGTTCGGAAGGGTTTCGTACAGCCGTCTCGGCAGTGATCAAGACGCTGCGACCGGCTCGCAGCCATCCGGAATGGGAGTCGGGCCTGCGCCCTCGCCGGCAAGCCGGAGCCGGCGATACGCAGCGAGCGGCGGTGGTCGACAACGTCGCTGCGAGCGCGAACGAAGCGCTGCTCGCTTCCACGGCCGACGACCCGGACCGCGCCGCCCAGCGCCGATGACGGGACGCACTGTACCTACAGGCGGCACGAGGCGATTGCGCTAAGGTACGTTGCACTTTCACCAGGATCATTGCCATGCCTTCTCCGACCCCCGGTGCGCCGGTCCGCAAGCACTTCTCGATGATTCGGGGCTTCCATCTGGCCGACGTTTTCACGCTCGGCAATGCGGCCTGCGGCGTCGGCGGCGTGTTCCTGGCGATGGCCTACATGGCCAGCCATTCGGTCGCACATTTCCTCTGGGCCGCGGCGCTGGCGCCGGCGGCCTTCATCTTCGACGTGTTCGACGGCCGCATCGCGCGCTGGCGGCAGACGCATTCGGCACTCGGCCGCGAACTCGACTCGCTCGCCGACATCATCTCCTTCGGCGTGGCGCCCGCCGCCCTGGGCTTCGCGGCCGGACTGAACGGCGGCTGGGACTGTGTGATCCTGATCTATTTCGTCGGTTGCGGCGTGAGCCGGCTGGCGCGCTACAACGTGACTGCCGAAGCGCTGTCCGAAGGCGCCGACAAGGTGCGGTTCTTCGAGGGCACGCCGATCCCGACCAGCGTGGTGCTCGTCGGGATCCTCGCCATCGCCGCCTGGCAGGGCCGACTGGGCGGTGACCTCTGGGGAGGCGTCATGACGCTCGGGCCGTGGGTGCTGCATCCGCTGACGGTGATGTTCGGGCTCTCCGGCACCCTGATGATCAGCAAGACACTGCGCATCCCGAAGTTCTGACCATGACGACGACACCCTCGCTCCATTTCACGCGGTGCCACCCTGCCGGGTTCGACGAACTCGTGCGCCTCGCTTCGGCGCAACGTCTTTCACCGGTGTGCGACCATTTCTATTTCCTGCGCCACGGGCAGACCGGCCGCAACGCATCGCGGATCTTCCAGGACGTCGACGAACCGCTGAGCGCACTGGGCCTGCAACAGGCCGCGACCGCCGCCGAGCGCCTCTCCGGCGAGCCGATCCGCACCATCGTCTGCAGCGATGCCCGGCGTGCGTTCGACACGGCACACGCCGTCGCGGGCGGCCTGAAGCTCCTGCCGATCGCCCGCGATAACTTGCGCGAGCGGCATTTCGGCGCGCTGATCGGCACCTCGTCGGCGAACCTCGACTGGGCCTGCGCGCCGGAGGGCGGCGAAACGCTCGCGGCGTTCGTCGATCGCAAGCGCGATGCGCTGGCACAGGCGTTGACCGCACCTGCGCCGGTACTCATCGTCGCCCATGGCGGCACGCTGTACGTGCTGGCCGCGCTGCTGGGCGTGACCATCGAGCCGAACGTGCTGGGCAATGCGCAGCCGCTGCGGTTTCAGCGCACTCATGCCACATGGCGGATCGAACCGCTGCTCGCGCGCACTCACGACGCCGCGGCACTGGCCTGACACCATGGATTTCAAGGACTATTACAAGGTGCTCGGCGTCGAGCGCACCGCCAGCGAAGACGAAGTGCGCAAGGCCTATCGCAAGCTGGCTCGCAAGTACCATCCGGACGTCAGCAAGGAAGCCGACGCCGAAGTGAAAATGCGCGATGTCAACGAAGCCAACGACGTGCTGCGCGACAAGGAAAAGCGCGCTGCCTACGACGCCCTCGCCGACCGCGTCGCGCGCGGCGGCAATCCCGAAGCCGACTTCCAGCCGCCACCGGGCTGGGACGAAGGCTATGAATTCCACCGCGGCCCCCGCAACGGCGGCAGCGGTCCCGGGGAACAGGCCGATTTCAGCGATTTCTTCTCCTCGCTGTTCGGCGAATCCGAACGGCGCAGCGCGGCCCGACAGAACCACCGCGCACGCGGCGAGGACCACCACGCCGCCATCGTGATATCGCTGGAGGATGCGCTCAACGGGTCCGAGCGCGAACTCTCCCTGCGTGCGATGGAGACCGGCGCGAACGGGGAACCCGAATGGAAGACCCGCACGCTCGGTGTAAAGATTCCCGCGGGCGTGCATCCGGGCCAGTTCATCCGGCTCGCGAAGCAGGGCATGCCCGGCCACGGCGGCGAGGCACCGGGCGACCTGTACCTCGAAGTGCGCATCGCGCCGCACAAGCTCTACCGGATCGAAGGGCGTGACCTCTACATGACGTTGCCCGTCACGCCGAGCGAAGCCGCACTGGGCGCCCAGGTCGAGGTGCCGGTACCCGGCGGCGGCGCGGTCGAAGTCACGGTGCCGGCAAAGGCGCGCAACGGCCTGAAGTTGCGGCTCAAGGGACGGGGTCTCGCGGGCAATCCTGCGGGCGACCTCTACCTGATGCTCGACATCGCGCTGCCGCCCGCCGACAGCGACGCGGTTCGCCAGGCCTACGAACAACTGGCGAAGGCCGCAGCTTCCTTCCAACCGCGCCGCAACCTCGGAGTCTGAATCCATGGCACGACTGTCCAGAATCACCACCACCGTTTCGTCGACTTCGTCCTCCACCACCGCGATCCCACTCGACACGGCACATCCGCTCGCGGTCCACGAGATCGCACATGCGTGCGGGGCCGGTATCGAATGGGTGGTGCAGCTCGTCGACGTCGGCATCGTGGAGGTCACGCCGCCCGACGCGAAGCCGGACGACTGGCGATTCCGGAGCGCGGACCTTCAACGCGCGCTCGAAGCACGGCGGCTGGAGCGCGACTTCGGCGTCGAGCTCGACGCCGCGGCGCTCATCCTCGATCTGCAGCGCGAAGTCCGGCACCTGCGGGCTGCGCTGCATGCACGCGGGCTCGGCGGCGTGTGAGCGCCGGACACGCTCCTGTCCTTTTGCAGACACAACCATTCCTTGCACACCATGACCGACCTCTCCTCTTTCCTCGTCACCCGCAAATGGCCGGCGCAGCATCCGGAGCGCCTGCAGCTGTATTCGCTTGCGACGCCCAACGGAGTGAAGGTCGCGATCCTGCTGGAGGAATGTGGCCTCCCCTACGAGCCGCATCGCGTCGCGTTCGACAAGCAGGACCAGATGACGCCCGAGTTCCTGTCGGTCAGCCCGAACAACAAGATCCCGGCGATCCTCGATCCGGACGGCCCCGAGGGCAAGCCGCTGGCGCTGTTCGAATCGGGGGCGATCCTGATCTACCTGGCCGACAAGACCGGCAGGTTCATCCCGGCGGACGCTGCGGGTCGCTATGAAACCATCCAGTGGCTGATGTTCCAGATGGGCGGCATCGGGCCGATGTTCGGCCAGCTCGGGTTCTTCAACAAGTTCGCCGGCAAGGATTACGAGGACAAGCGGCCGCGCGATCGCTACGTCGACGAAGCCAGGCGCCTGCTCGGCGTGCTGGACCGCCGCCTGGCCGGGCGCGCCTGGGTCATGGGCGACGACTATTCGATCGCCGACATCGCGATCTTCCCATGGGTCCGCAACCTGGTCGGTTTCTACGAGGCCGGCGATCTGGTCGGCTTCGACAGCTTCCAGGAAGTCGCCCGGGTGCTTGCCACCTTCGTGGCGCGACCTGCCGTCGAACGGGGACTGAAGATTCCGGGCTGACCCAGCGCTGCCCTACTTGACCTGCTGCTTGCCGAGCTTGCGCGCGAGCGTACGGCGGTGCATGCCCAGGCGTCGGGCGGTCTCGGAGATGTTGAAGCCGGTCTCGGCCAGCATCTCGTGGATCCGTTCCCACTCGAGCGTTTTTATCGAGGTGGAGCGGTTCGTGAGTTCGACCTCGACCGTGCCCTCGGCCCGACCGAACGCGGCTTCGATGTCGTCCGTGTTCGACGGCTTGGCCAGGTAGTGACTGGCACCGAGCTTGATTGCTTCCACCGCCGTCGCGATACTTGCGAACCCTGTCAACACGACGATCAGCATTTCGGCATTGTGTGCGTAGAGCGCCTGCACGCAGGCGAGGCCCGAAGCTTCACCGTTGAGCTTTAGGTCGACCACCGCATAGCCGGGCGACGGCGACGCCACCAGCAACGCGTGCACCTCGTCAAAGCTCGCGGCCAGCGTGACGCGATAGCCGCGCCGTTCGAACGAACGACCGAGCGTCCGTGCGAAAGCAGCGTCGTCCTCGACGATCAGCAGATGGCGGCGTTCTTCTTCCATGTTCTGCGGTCGATGTTCGGGCGATTGCATCAGAAGCGATAGTCGCCACTGTCGGAATCGACTTCTTCGAGCGTAACGGCAGCCAGCGGCAACTGGATCGTCACCACCGCACCGCCATCGATCCGGTTGAACGCGGACACGCTTCCGCCGAGTGTTCGGACCACGTTCACCACCAGGAAAAGTCCGAGTCCCCCACCCGGGCGCCCCTTGCTCGACTGGTAGGGCTTGCCCAGATGCGCCAGCATGGCGGGCGCGAAGCCGGGGCCGGCGTCCGACACCGTCAGCACCAGACTCTCGTCGATGCGCGTCACCTCCAGCTCGACCCGATAGGGCGACGCTTCGAGCGCGTTGTCGAGCACGTTGCAAATGGTCTGTTTCAATGCCGAATCGGACACCATGGGCAGATCGTCGCCGAAGTGGTTGGTGTAACTGAACGAGATCACCTGCCGCGTCGCACGCCATTCGGCCGCGAGCGCATCGAGGAAGGTCACGACGGTGGTCGCGACCGACGACTCGCCACGCGCCTCGCCGGCCGACAGCAGGATGCCGCTCACGATCGTCTTGCAGCGCTGCAGTTGCGCCTGCATCTCGCCGACTTCCTGCAACAGATCGGCGTTGGCGCTGAACTCGGGCATGCGTCGCCAGTCGCCGAGGATGACCGACAGCGTGGCGAGCGGCGTCCCGAGTTCGTGCGCCGCACCGGAGGCCAACAGGCCCATGCGCACGATGTGCTCTTCTTCCGCGGCACGCTGGCGCAGTCCGGCCAACCGTGCATCGCGCGCGCGCAGATTGGCGTTGATGCGCGTGATGAAGATCAGCAGCAGGCCGGCATTGAGCGCGAAGCAAACCACCATGCCCTGGATGTACGGGCTCGCCAAGCCACGGTCGTGGTCCATCGGCAGAGACAGCGGCCGCGAGAACAGCGCCAGCACCGCGAGACAGGTCGTGGTCACCACCACCATCACGGTGCTCGACCAAGCCTCCAGCAGCACGGCGCTAAGGATCACCTGCAGCAGGTAGAGATAGACGAACGGGTTCGTCACACCGCCGCTCAGGTAGAGCTGCGCCGTGAGCATGCCGACGTCGACCAGCAGCGTGACGAACAGTTCGGTGTTGGTGACTTCGCGCCCGATGCGCCAGCGGCAGAGACTCAGCAGGTTGAACAGCACCAGACAACCGAGGATCGCGAGCATCTGATCGAGCGGCAACCGGATCTGGAATCCGTAGTGCACCACCTCGATCGTGACGATCTGCCCGACAACCGCGATCCATCGCAACTGGATCAGTTGCTGGAGATTGTCCAGGCCCGTGAGGTGGTCGCGACGGTTGTCAGACAGTTCGCGCATCGTCGGCCTGCCTCCGACGCCGGTCTTCACGCAGTACGTAGCCGGTCGCGAGCGCCACCATCGCCGCGAGTGCGAACCAGGTGACGGCGTACACGAGATGATTGTCATGGAATTCGATCACCGTGAGCCCGGCAACGGGCCATTTTCGCGGCTCGGTTCCTGCGACGATCTCGCCGCCGAATGCGTTGCCCGGTCTGGTGGTGTCCTGTACGTCGATGAAGAACGGCGCTACGCCGACGAGCCCGCGCGCCTGTGCAATCGCCTGCACGTCGCGCGAATACCAGCGCTCGCTCGCAGGATCGTTCCGGCGCAGGAAACTGCCTGTCGGTTGGCTCTGTCGCAGCAGCCCGACCACGTTCCCCGGCATGCGCGACGCGCTGGAACCGTCGTTGCGCAAGCCTCGGTCGCGCCGCTCCGGCGAGACGAAACCACGGTTGACCAGCACGACATGCCCATCGGTCAGCTGCAGCGGCGTCATGACCCAGAAACCGCCACCGTAGTCGGTGGTCGCCTGTACCAACGTCTCGAGATCGTTGAGAAAAATGCCCGCGACGCCAACACGCCGGTATTCGCTTCCCGCAGCCTCGTCCACCGACCAGCGCTCGAAATCCGGAAGCGTGGACGGCACGCCGTTCACACGCTGCGTCACGCGCTCGATCAGCGCCAGCTTCCAGGCGCGGCGTTCGACCTGCCAGGTACCCAACGCCACGAATCCGGCGAAAGCTCCAAATGCCAGGATCAGAAACAGCGACCGCGCAACGCGGGCGGCCGTCGACCGCCGGCGGGACGCGTCGACCATCAGGGAGTGGTGACCGACTTGGCAGGCTCCGCCGGCGTGCTCACGGTGTCGTGGGTCTCGTGCATAGACCCCGGCATCATGTTGCTATTGAGGTGATACGTCACCCACAACGATCCTGCGAGCGTGATGACCACCAGCACGATCGTGAAAATCAGCGCCAACAGCGTCCAGCCGCCCTCGGACCTGGTGTTCATGTGCAGGAAATAGATCATGTGCACCACGATCTGTACCGCTGCGAAACCGAGGATCACCAAGGCTGTCGTGCCCGACTTCTCGAACACATTGCCCATTACGATCCAGAACGGAATCGCAGTGAGGAGCACGGCAAGCACGAAGCCGGTGACATAGCCCTTGAGCGTGCTGTGGCTCGCACCTTCCGAATGGTCGTCGTGGTCGTGGTTGTCATGGCCATGGCCATGGCCGTGATCGGCACCGCGTGCCGCGTTCGCTTGAATCGCGCTCATGGCAGCACTCCCATCAAATACACGAAGGTAAATACGCCGATCCAGACCACGTCCAGAAAATGCCAGAACATCGACAGGCACATCAGACGGCGACGATTTTCTGCAACCAAACCACGTTGGCCCAACTGGAACATCAAAACCGTCAGCCAGATCAAACCGAAGAAGACGTGCAGTCCGTGCGTGCCGACCAGCACGAAGAAGGACGACAGGAAGGCGCTGCGCTGCGGAATCGCGCCTTCGTGGATCAGATGTGCGAACTCATACAGTTCGAGGCCGATGAAACCCGCGCCGAGCAACCCCGTCACCGCGAGCCAAGTCATCGTCGTCTTCAGGCGCTTGCGCTGCATCTCCAGCATCGCGAAACCGTAGGTGATCGACGACAGCAGCAGCAGCGAGGTGTTGAGCGCGACCAGCTTGAGGTCGAACAGGTCGGCGCCCGACGGGCCCGCCGCATAGCTGCGACCCAGCACGCCGTAGATGGCGAACAGACACGCGAAGATGAGGCAGTCGCTCATCAGGTAGAGCCAGAAGCCCAGCAGCGTGCCGTTCTCTACATGGTGCTCGCCTTCGACGTGGAAGCGGAGGTTGTCCTGCTCGCGAACGTCGCCGGAAGGGGAAAGAACAGCGGACTCAGACATGGGAAGCCAGGAGGCGTGTGCGGATGCCCTCGACCCGGACGACATCGTCGGCCGGGATGTAGTAATCGCGCTTGTAGTTGAAGGTATGGACGATCGCGGCGACGAGCATCACGAGGAATGCACCACCGGCGAGAAGCCACATGTGCCAGATCAGGCCGAATGCCGAAGCTGCAGCAAGCGCCGAGATCACGAAACCGGCCCAGGTGTTCTTAGGCATGTGGATCGGCTTGAAGCCCTCCTGCGGCCGCACGTAATTGCGCGCCTTCATGTCCGACCACGCATCGTTGTCGTGAACCTGCGGCGTGAACGCAAAGTTGTACGACGGCGGTGGCGACGACGTCGACCATTCGAGCGTGCGGCCGTCCCACGGATCGCCGGTCGTGTCGCGCAGCGAATCCCGGCGGACGTAGCTCACCACCAGCTGGATCAGGAAGCAGGCGATGCCCAGAGCGATCAGGACCGCGCCGCATGCGGCGATCTGGAACCAGATCTGCAGCGACATGTCCTCGAAATGGCTCATGCGTCGCGTGACACCCATCAGGCCCAACACGTACAGCGGCATGAACGCCATCCAGAAGCCCACGATCCAGAACCAGAACGACAGCTTGCCCCAGAACTCGTCGAGCTTGTAGCCGAAGGCCTTCGGGAACCAGTAAGTGATGCCGGCCAGCATGCCGAACAGCACACCGCCGATGATCACGTTATGGAAATGGGCGACCAGGAAAAGGCTGTTGTGCAATACGAAGTCGGCCGGCGGCACTGCCAGCAGAACGCCCGTCATGCCGCCGATCACGAAGGTGATCATGAAACCGATGGTCCACATCATCGGCAACTCATAGCGGATGCGGCCCTTGTACATCGTGAACAGCCAGTTGAAGACTTTCGCGCCTGTCGGGATCGAGATGATCATCGTCGTGATGCCGAAGAACGAATTCACGCTCGCACCCGAGCCCATCGTGAAGAAGTGGTGCAGCCACACGAGATACGAAAGAATCGTGATCACGACCGTCGCATAGACCATCGACGCGTAGCCGAACAGGCGCTTGCCGGAGAAGGTCGAGACGATTTCGGAAAAGATGCCGAAGGCTGGCAGAACCAGAATGTAGACCTCGGGATGGCCCCAGATCCAGATCAGGTTCACGTACATCATGGAGTTACCGCCCAGGTCGTTCGTGAAGAAGTTCGTACCCACATAGCGATCAAGCGACAGCATGCCGAGCACGGCGGTCAGGACCGGGAATGCGGCGATGATCAGCACATTGGTGCACAACGCGGTCCAGGTGAAGATCGGCATCTTCATCATGCCCATGCCGGGCGCGCGCATCTTGATGATGGTCGCCAGCAGATTGATACCCGAGAGCAACGTCCCCACCCCCGCTATCTGCAGCGACCAGATGTAGTAGTCGACCCCCACGTCAGGACTGAACGCGATGCCCGAGAGCGGCGGATATGCCAGCCAGCCGGTGCGTGCGAACTCGCCGACGAACAGCGAGGCCATCACGAGGCCGGCGCCGAACGTGGTCATCCAGAAGCTGAAGTTGTTCAGGAACGGGAATGCGACGTCGCGCGCACCGATCTGCAGCGGCACGACGAAGTTCATCAGCCCGGTCACGAGCGGCATCGCGACGAAGAAGATCATGATCACGCCGTGGGCGGTGAACACCTGGTCGTAGTGGTGCGGCGGCAGGAAGCCTTCGTTGGCGCCGAAGGAAAACGCCTGCTGCGCCCGCATCATGATGGCATCGGAGAAGCCGCGCAGCAGCATCACCAGGCCCAGGATGATGTACATGATGCCGATCTTCTTGTGGTCGATGCTGGTGATCCAGTCGCGCCACAACGTGCCCCAGACCTTGAAGTAGGTCAGCGCGCCCATGAGCGCCACGCCGCCGAGCAGCACGGCAGCGAAGGTGAACAGCAGGATCGGCTCGTGCAGCGGGATGGATTCCCAGCTCAGGCGGCCGAAGATCAGCTTCGTCAAATCGATACGGTCGAGCATCTTCAATCTCGTGGAGTGCACATCGCCGCGACATAGGTACGCGTCGACGATTCGTTGTTGTTGTCGGGACGCCACGGCTTCGAGGCGACGTTGTAGGCACCGGGCCGGCCGAGACCACCCCGGGCGTCGATGGCCATCATGTCCTTCATGCACATCTTGCTGCTGTCGACGCAGCGATTCAGGATTGCGTCATAGAGGTCGGGTGCGACGGTCGCGAAACGCTGGACCGGCACGCGTTCGCTTGGTTTCTCGAGGTTCGTGAACGTCGGCCGGTCGAGCGCGCCTCCACCTGCCTTGGTGCGGGCCACCCAGCGGTCGAAGTCGTCATGCGACATGCCATGGAACTTGAAACGCATGCCGGAGAAGCCGGCGCCACTGTAGTTCGCCGAAAAACCGTCGAACACACCGGTCTCGTTGATCACCGCATGCAGCTTCGTTTCCATGCCTGGCATGGCGTAGATCTGACCGGCGAGCGCCGGAATGAAGAACGAGTTCATCACCGTGGTAGAGGTGATCTTGAACTGGATCGGACGGTCGATCGGCGCTGCCATCTCGTTGACCAGCGCGATGCCCTGCTCCGGATAGATGAAAAGCCATTTCCAGTCGAGCGCCACCACCTCGACGACCATCGGCTGCGTGTTCGGCTGCAAAGGTCGCTTGGCGTCGATACGCGTGAGCGCGCGGTACGGGTCCAGCGTGTGGGTGCTGATCCAGGTCACGGCGCCCAGCGCGATGATGATCAGCAGCGGCGCCGCCCAGATCGCCAGTTCCAGCAACGTCGAGTGGTCCCAGTTGGGGGCGTATTCGGCCTTGGCTTCCTCGCTCGAATGGCGATAGCGCCAGGCGAAATACACCGTCAGCCCGATCACCGGGATGATGATGATGAGCATCAGCACCGTCGAAACGACGATGAGGCGGCCCTGCTGGTTCGCGATGTCGCCGGAAGGGTTCATCAGCACGGTATTGCACCCGGCCAGCAGCATGGCCGGGAACAGGAGCAGACCGCGGAGGTTCTTTAGGTGGGGCATGCCAGAAATAGTGAGCGTATGCAACGCGGGGAAGACCCGAATCTACGGCGAATGAGGGAAAATTGGCAGTGGACGTTTTGTCCTATGGCGAAAAAAGCGCCTTAGTGCGACGCTCACGGCTTAGCCGCAACCTTACCCGGAATTTCCGAACTCTCAATGACGACGTCCACGTCCAACATCGGTCAGCACAGCAGCGACCCGACACCCGGTAACGATCTAGGCCACGCGGTCGGTGCAGACGACCATCCGCAGGTCAATCCGAACGAGATCGCGGTCGGCGTGATCATCGGGCGCGCTTCGGAATATTTCGACTTTTTTGTCTATGGCATCGCTTCGGCACTCGTCTTCCCGAGCATCTTCTTTCCGTTCGTCGACCGATTGACGGGCACGCTCTATTCGTTCGCGATATTCTCGCTCGCGTTTCTCGCACGGCCGTTCGGTACCGCCATCTCAATGGCCATCCAGCGACGATACGGGCGGGAGGCGAAGCTGTCGACGGCGCTGTTCCTTCTGGGCACGTCCACTGCCGTGATCGCATTCCTGCCGGGCTACGCCAGCATCGGTATCGCGTCGATCATGCTCCTGGGGGTTTTCCGGATCCTGCAGGGCGTCGCGCTCGGCGGTTCGTGGGACGGCCTGCCGTCGCTCCTGGCGCTGAACGCACCCAAGGGTCGCCGGGGCTGGTTCGCCATGCTCGGCCAACTGGGTGCACCGCTCGGCTTCATCGTCGCGGCTGCGCTGTTCTCGTTCCTGGTCTCGAGTCTCACGACCGAGGATTTTCTGTCCTGGGGCTGGCGCTATCCGTTCTATGTCGCCTTCGCCATCAATGTCGTCGCGCTGTTCGCGCGTCTGCGTCTCGTGGCCGCGACGTCGTACTCGAAGCTGCTCGACGAACGCGAACTGGAGCCGACCGGCTTCGTCGAGATCAGTCTCGCGCAGGGCGGCAATATCCTGATCGGTGCATTCGCGGCGCTGGCCAGCTATGCGCTGTTCCATCTCGTCACGATCTTCCCGCTGTCGTGGATCACGCTGTATTCCGACCAGTCGGTAAGCCAGTTCCTCATCGTGCAGATCATCGGCGCATGCCTGGCTGCGATGGGCACCGTCGCTTCCGGCGCTATCGCCGACCGGATCGGACGGCGCAACACGCTGGGCGCTCTCGCGGTGCTGATCGCCGTCTTCGGTTGCTTCGCCCCGAAGCTGATCGATGGCGGCGCGATCGGCCAGGACGCGTTCATCCTGGTCGGCTTCACGCTGCTCGGTCTGTCCTACGGTCAGGCTTCGGGAACCGTGACCTCGAACTTCACCGGCAAGTACCGCTACACCGGCGCCGCCCTGACCGCCGACGTGGCGTGGCTCATCGGTGCCGCCTTCGCGCCTTTGACGGCGCTCGGCCTGTCGGCGCATTTCGGACTGGGTTACGTGAGCGTCTACCTGCTGTCGGGCTGCGCCGCGACGCTCATCGCACTGACGATCAACCGCCGGCTCGAAGCGCGTGAATAAATGAGTCCACGCGCTCCGGCGCATCGCTGAGCTGATACGCAACAGAGCGCCCTCGGGTGCCCTGTTCATTTTTCAGTCTTTCTAGTCTTCCTTCATGCCCGTGGCTTTCACGACGGCACCGAGCCTGCTGCGTTCCTCGTCGACGAACTTGACGAAATAGGCCCGGGTTCCGCCGATCGGCTCGATGCCCATGCCCTTGAGGCGCTCGGCAGTCGTCGACGTCTTCATGGCGGTATCGATGGCCGCAGCCATTTTGTCGAGGATCGCCGGCGGCGTACCGGCCGGCGCATGCACACCCGCCCAGTGGGCGATGCGCAGATCCGGAAAGCCCTGCTCCGAAGCTGTCGACAGCTCCGGATAGGCCGAAATCCGCTGCGTCCAGGTGTCGGCGAGCGCCCTGAGCTTGCCACTCTTTATGTACGGCAGCACCACGATGCTGGCTTCGGATGTCGCCTCGACCTGCTTGCCGAGCACGGCGGTGATCGATTCCGAACCGCTCTTGTACGGCACGAGGTCCAGCTTGGCGCCGTACTTCGTCTCAAGGATGCCTTCGACGAAGTGCGGCGTGCTGCCGGTACCGGCGGTGGCCCAATGGAATCCGTTCGCCGACTTCTTCGAAGCCGCGACGAATTCCTTCAGGTCCTGGTACGGCGAATCGACCGGTACCACGATCACCGACGGCGCCAGCCCGATCATCGCGACCGGCATCAGTGCCTCGTCCTTGTACGGCATGCTCTTGCGGATCATGCTGTTGGAGATCACGCCGGCGGCACTCACCAGAAAGGTGTAGCCGTCCGGCGCGGCTTTCGACACCTGGTCGGCGCCCAGCGCCGTGCCGGCACCGGGCTTGTTGTCGACGATGATCGGCTGGCCCAGTGCCTTGGAAGCGCCGTCGGCCGCTGCCCGTGCCATCAGGTCGTTGGCGCCGCCGGCCGAGAACGGCACGACGAGGCGGATCGGCTTGGTCGGCCAGGCCTGCTGGGCCATCGCGCTGCAGGCGGTGCCAAGCGCGACGACGCCGGCGGCGACGAAAGTGCGGCGAAGGAGTTTCATGAGGGTCTCGTTGGTTGGGAATGGGTTTTTCGAAGACGTCCCCGGCATCCTTGCCGGAACAGGAACGATGCTACCGCCGGGCGCCCTCATTCAGCCTCGATGCCCGCGGCCTTGACGATGCGGCCCCACTTCTGCGATTCACCGCTCTGGAACCTCGCCATTTCCTCCGGTGAGGTCGTGAAGACGTCGGTGCCGGTCGGCTCGTAGAACGCAGCCCTGGCGGTCTCGCTGCGCGCCGCCTTCACCAGCAGTTCGTTCAGCCTTTTCACTACGGCCGGTGGTGTCCTGGCCGGGGCGTAGGCCGCGAACCAGTAACCCATCTCGTAACCCTTGACGCCGGCCTCGGCGATGGTCGGCACGTCCGGTGCCAACGGCGACCGGGTGGCGCTCGACACGCCGATCGCACGCAGCTTGCCGGCCTTGACCTGCGGCAGGCCGGTGGCGGCATCCGTGATCATCATGTCGATCTGGCCTCCGAGCAGGTCGGTGACGGCCAGCGTGTTGCTCTTGTAGGGCACGTGCAGCAGTTTCACGTCGGCCATCTGCTGCAGCAACTCGCCCGCCATGCGGCTCGACGAACTGCCGCTGCCGAAACTGTACTTGCCCGGCTGCTTCTTGGCGAGCGCGATGAATTCGGCCGCGGTCTTCGCGGGGAACGACGGGCTCACGACCATGATCTGGCCGCCCTTGCCCAGCGCGGTGATCGGCGCGAAATCTTTCACCGGGTCGTAGGGCAGCTTCTTGAAAAGATGCTCGTTGGCCGCGTGCGTGGTGTTGGTGGTGACGAGCACCGTGTAGCCGTCGGCCGGCGCCCGTGCCACGTTCTGCGATGCGAGGAAGCCGCTGGCGCCGGCCTTGTTGTCGATGATCACCGGCTGTTTCGTCTCTTCCGTGACCGCGTTGCCCACGGCACGTGCGATCTGGTCGGTCGCGGTGCCGGCCGCGAACGGCACGACGAAGGTGATGGCTTTCTCGGGAAAAGCCTGGGCCTGGACGAGCGCGGGCGCCATCGCGATGGCGGTGGCCGCGAGGGCGATGGCGGTCGTGGCGAAGCAGTGGAATCGATGCATGGTCGTTTGTCTCCGGTTGAAAGTGGGAAAGGTCAGCCTTCGCATGGGCCGTGGAGGAATCGCTGGAGTTCGGCCGGCACCTCGACCGGCAGATCGAGCAGCAGGAAGGAAAGCGACTTGCCGTGCGTATCCAGATTGAGCGCGTCGTTCACGCCGCCGTCGAGCACCCGGTCGAGCACGAAGTTCATGGCCTGAAGCTTCGGCAGCAGGAAACGCCGCACTTCGCTGGGCGCGCGATGGCGGAACTGTGCCGCGACCGCGTCCGGCGTGACCTGTTCGACGAGCAGCGGCCAGAGCGCCGGGTGCCAGGCGACGACGCTGACGTTCGAGCGGTCGCCCTTGTCGCCGGTGCGCCCGTGCGCAGCGCGCCAAAGCGGAAATGCCCGATGGTTCATGCGCCCTCCACCATCGTGAAATGCACCGGCACCGCG
This sequence comes from Janthinobacterium lividum, assembly GCA_050954325.1. Taxonomy (GTDB): domain Bacteria; phylum Pseudomonadota; class Gammaproteobacteria; order Burkholderiales; family Burkholderiaceae_C; genus Variovorax. Next base: position 947,769 of record JBPBPG010000002.1, read on the forward strand.
TCACGCGGCAGCAGGCAGGAAATCGTGTTGAGCCGCGGCGTCAACGCCGTGCGCACGCCGCCACCGCCGGCCGGGCCGCAGGTGTAGAGCGCCGTGACCTCGCGACCGAGCCTTTGCGCGACAGCGTGCTCGGCATGCGTGGCGGCCACGCGCAGACGGATGTCGCGGGCGCCGGTGTCGGGAGTCGCGGCGAGCGCGCGGCCACCGTCGTCGGCCAGGATGCTGATGGCGCCGATCAGGTCGACACGCAATTCGAGGCCGTCCAGCCGCCGGCGCAGCACGTCGGCGGCGAGACGGGCACGGGATTCGGCTCGCGCCCCGGCATAGGAGATCTCGCCCTCGGCCAGCCAGCCGCCTTCGTGACAGACGTTGACCTTGTAATGCGTCGGTCGCGCATGCCCGCGCACGCCCGAGAGCGACACGCGGTTCCCGAAGCCGTCACCGCTTTCCAGCGAACGCACCTCGGCCTCGCCGATGTCCGCCACCACGTCCGGCGTCAGATAGGCGGCCGGATCGTGGACTTCGTAGAGCAGTTGCTCCTTGACCGTCGCCTCGGTCACGCAGCCGCCGGTGCGGTCGGCTTTCCCGATCGTGCAATGCCCGTCCGCCTCGATCTCGGCGATCGGAAAGCCGACCTCGGCGAGGTCCGGCACGTCCTTGTAGCCGGGGTCGGCGAAATAGCCACCGCAGACCTGCGCGCCGCATTCGAGCAGGTGGCCGGCCATCGTCGCGCGGCCCAGCGTGTCCCAGTCGTCCGCGGCCCAGCCGAAATGCGACATCGCAGGGCCGACCGCGAGCGACGGATCGGCCACGCGGCCGCAGACCACGATCTGCGCGCCGGCATCGAGCGCGGCGGCGATCGGCTCCGCGCCGATGTAGGCGTTGGCACTGACGATGCGCAGGCCGTCGAGCGCACTGCCGAGCGTGTCGCGCAGCAACGCCATGTGCGCCGGCGAAGAAAGATCGTCGCCCTCCAGCACCGCGATGGCCGGCACGTCGAGCCCCAGCTCGCGCGCGATGCCGGCGATATGACGCGCCGCTGCTCGCGGATTGGCGGCGCCGAAGTTGCTCACGATGCGGATGCCGTGCCGAAGGCAGCGGGCCAACACCGGCCGCAGCATGTCGTCGAGCAGCGGTTCGTAGCCGGAATCGGGGTCGGCGCGGCGTCGCAGCTGTGCCAGGGCCAGCGTGCGCTCGGCCAGCGTCTCGAAGATCAGGAAGGCGCGCTGGCTGGCCGGTCCCGCTGCGAGACGGGCGATCAGCGTGTCGACGACCGGGCCGGCCGCGTCGCAACGATCGCCCGAGAACCCGGCCGCGCAGCCGATGAGCAATGAGGGGGAATTCGGGTCGCGCATCGCCTGTCTCCTGTTCGTTCGCTCGAAGAGCCCGTTGTCGGCGAACTTTAGGCTTTCCCGATGCCATCCGTAAAATCGAAAGATCGGATGAATTGATCTGCTTTCCAGATCACCCGACCATGGGAGGTCACCGATCGATGCCCACGCAGAAGACACCTGAACTGTCGTCCCGCCAGTTGCGCGCATTTCTCGCGCTCGCCGCACAGCGCAACTTCACGCGCGCGGCGCAGCTCTCGCACCTGTCGCAGCCGGCTTTCAGCGCACTGATCCGCATGCTGGAAGGCGCGCTCGGCACCCGCCTGTTCGACCGCGATACGCGCAGCGTGCAGCTCACGCCCGAAGGCCGGCTTTTCGAGGGCGCCGCGCAGCGCCTGCTCGAGGACATGAACGGCGCCATCGCCGACCTGGCCGACCATGTCGAACGGCGCAAGGGCCGGGTGCGCATTGCCGCCCTGCCCTCGCTGGCCGCGGGCTGGCTGCCGGCTGTGCTGGCGGAATTCACGGCGCGCTGGCCGGGCATCCGTGTCGATCTCGACGATGCCCTGTCGGACGCCTGCATCGCCCGCGTGCGAAGCGGCAGGGCCGATTTCGCGCTGGCTTCTTCGGGCGACGCTGCCGACGCCGCCGCGGCGATCGACCTGCGCAGCCGCAAGCTGTGCAGCGATCGTTTCCACCTGGTGTGCCGAACCGGCCATCCGCTCGCGACCGAGCCGAAGCTGAGCGCCCGCAAGCTCGCGCCCTGGCCCTTCATCCAGATGGCGCGCCACAGCAGCGTGCGGCAGTCGCTCGACGCGGCGCTTCATCCGATGCGCCTCAACGCGGTGTTCGAGGTCGAGCATCTCGCAACCGTGATGGGGCTGGTCGAGGCCGGGCTCGGCATCAGCGTCGTGCCGGCGCTCACGCTCTTCCACTTCCGCCGCGATACGCTGGTGACGCGGCCGCTGCCGGTGGCGGGTCTGACGCGCACGGTCTACATCGTCCAGCGGCGCGAAGGCAGCCTGTCGGTGGCGGCACAGACTTTGCATGACCTGGTCGTGGCGCGGCTCGGGAAACTCGACCTCTCGTGAGCCGACGCTGCACACCGTCCGTGTCCAATTGCACTCCCACAGGCCATGCCATGCTCCAACTTCTCGTGCGCAACGCGACCCTGCCCGACGGGCGTAACGGCATGTCGATCGCCGTGCGGGACGGAAAGATCGTCGAAGTCGCGGCCGGGCTGTCCGACGAAGAGCCACGGGCGCTCGAGACGCTCGATGCCGACGGCCAGTTGGTCGCGCCGCATTTCGTCGACCCGCATTTCCACATGGACGCCACGCTCAGCCACGGCCTGCCGCGTGTCAACGAGAGCGGCACGCTGCTCGAAGGCATCGCGCTGTGGGGCGAGCTCAAGCCGCTGCTCAGGCAGGAAGCGCTGATCGAACGGGCGCTCGCCTACTGCGACTGGGCGGTTGCGAAAGGCCTGCTCGCGATCCGCACGCATGTCGACACCAGCGACCCGAGCATGCTGGCGGTGGACGCGCTGCTGGAAGTCAGACGCCTCGTCGCGCCATACCTCGACCTGCAGCTTGTCGCCTTCCCTCAGGACGGCGTGCTGCGATCGCCCGGCGGCGTCGAGAACCTCGTTCGCGCGCTCGACAGGGGCGTGGACGTGGTAGGCGGCATTCCGCACTTCGAGCGCACCATGGCCGACGGCGCGGCGAGCGTGAAGCTCTTGTGCGAGCTCGCCGCCGAGCGCGGCAAGCGGGTCGACATGCACTGCGACGAATCCGACGATCCGATGTCGCGCCACATCGAGACGCTGGCCTCGGAGGCGCAGCGGCTCGGGCTACAGGGGCGCGTGACCGGTTCGCACTGCACGTCGATGCATTCGATGGACAACTACTACGTCAGCAAGCTGCTGCCGCTGATCGCCGAGAGCGGCGTCAGCGTGATCGCCAATCCGCTGATCAACATCACGCTGCAGGGCCGCCACGACACCTACCCCAAGCGCCGCGGCATGACGCGCGTGCCCGAACTGATGGCCGCGGGCGTGAACGTCGCCTTCGGCCACGATTGCGTGATGGACCCCTGGTACGGCATGGGCTCGGGCGACATGCTGGAAGTGGCGCACATGGGACTGCACGTCGCGCAGATGACCAGCCAAGCCGGTATCCAGCGCTGCTTCGAGGCGGTGACGACGAATGCGGCGAAAGTCTTCGGACTGCAGCACTATGGTCTGGAGGTGGGTTGCGATGCGAGCTTCGTGCTGCTGCAGGCGAAGGACCCGGTGGAAGCCATTCGCTTGCGCGCCACGAGGTTGAAGGTGTTTCGCAAGGGCGTGCTGCTGGCGGAGACGCCGCCGGCGACGGCACGGTTGCACCTCTGGGGACGCCCTGCGCGGAGCGATTGGCGGTTCGCAGGCCGCTAGGTGCGCCGGCGACCGGTTCGTTCATGACCCGTCGCCGATAATTGGACCCATGAACCCCCTGCTTTCCACGCTGCAGCCCTACCCCTTCGAGCGGCTGCGACAACTGTTCGCCGGCGTCACGCCTACCCCGACCTACCGCCCTATCAGCCTGGGCATCGGCGAACCCAAGCATCCCACGCCGCCCTTCATCCGCCAAGCGCTCACCGCCGGTCTCGACGGCCTTGCCGTGTACCCGTCGACGGCCGGCGACCTGGCGCTTCGCCAGTCGTTCACGGCCTGGATGCAGAAACGCTACCGGCTGTCGCTCGACCCGGCGACGCAGCTACTGCCAGTCAACGGGTCGCGCGAGGCGCTCTTCGCGCTCGCGCAGACGGTGATCGACCCGACCCGCCAGGCGGTCGTCCTGTCGCCCAATCCGTTCTATCAAATCTACGAAGGCGCGGCGCTGCTGGCCGGCGCTCAGGTGCATTACGTGCCGAGCGTGGCCGAGCGCAACTTCGCGGTCGACTGGGACGGCGTTTCGGACGATGTGTGGGCACGTACGCAGCTGGTTTTCGTCTGCTCTCCGGGCAATCCGACCGGCGCGGTGATGCCGCTGGACGAGTGGCAGAAGCTGTTCGCGCTGTCGGACCGACACGGCTTCGTGATCGCGGCCGACGAGTGCTACAGCGAGATCTATTTCCGCGACGAGCCGCCGCTCGGCGGCCTCGAAGCCGCGCAGCGCCTGGGCCGCACCGATTTCCGCAACCTGATCGCGCTCACCTCGCTCTCGAAGCGCAGCAACGTGCCCGGCCTGCGAAGCGGCTTCGTCGCCGGCGATGCGGCCGTCGTCAAGGCCTTCCTGCTCTACCGCACTTACCACGGCAGCGCGATGGGCGGCGCCGTGGCCGCCGCCAGCATCGCCGCATGGGGCGACGAAACGCACGTGGTGGAGAACCGCGCCATGTACCGCGCCAAGTTCGCCACGGTCACGCCGCTCCTCGAAAAGGTGCTGGATGTGCGCTTGCCGGACGCCGGTTTCTACCTTTGGGCCGGCCTGCCCGAATCGTGGAAGGACGACGACGCCGCCTTCGCCCGCGCGCTCTACGCTCAATACAATGTGACAGTGTTGCCGGGAAGTTTCCTGGCGCGCGAGGTCGATGGCTTCAACCCCGGCAGGGGCCGCATCCGCATGGCGCTGGTCGCCGACACGCAGGAATGCGTAGAAGCCGCGCAACGCATCGTCGACTTCATCCAGTATTTCAAGAACTGACTCTTCGTCATCTTTCGAACCACTCTCATGACCCAGCAACTCCAGCAGACCATCGACGCCGCGTGGGAAGACCGCGCCAGCTTCTCGCCCACCCAGGCTCCGGTCGAAGTACGCGAAGCCGTCGACCATGTGATCTCCGAACTCAACAACGGCCACCTGCGCGTCGCGACGCGCGAATCGGTCGGCCAGTGGACGGTGCACCAATGGATCAAGAAAGCCGTGCTGCTGTCGTTCCGGCTGAAGGACAACGAGCAGATCCAGGCCGGCGCGCTGGGCTTCTACGACAAGGTCAAGACCAAGTTCTCGCACCTTTCGGCAGCCGAGCTCAAGGAAGCCGGCGTGCGCATCGTGCCGCCGGCCGTCGCCCGCCACGGCAGCTACATCGCGCGCGGCGCGATCCTGATGCCTTCCTACGTGAACATCGGCGCCTACGTCGGCGAAGGCACGATGGTCGATACCTGGGCCACCGTCGGCTCCTGCGCGCAGATCGGCGCCAACGTGCACCTCTCGGGCGGCGTCGGCATCGGCGGCGTGCTGGAGCCGCTGCAGGCCGGCCCGACCATCATCGAGGACAACTGCTTCATCGGCGCCCGCTCCGAAGTGGTGGAAGGCGTGGTCGTCGAGGAGAACTCGGTGTTGTCGATGGGCGTCTACATCGGCCAGAGCACGCCGATCTACGACCGCGCCACCGGCGAGACCACCTACGGCCGCGTGCCCGCCGGCTCCGTGGTCATCAGCGGCAGCCTGCCCAAGGACAACGGCCGCTACAGCCTGTACGCGGCCATCATCGTCAAGAAAGTCGATGCCAAGACGCGCTCGACCACCAGCCTGAACGACCTGCTGCGCGACTGACCTCCGTTCCGCCATCACACCGGAGCGCGCCGATGAACACCATGGAACGCATCCTCCGCCTGATGGCGGAGCGCAAGGGTTCGGACATCTACCTCTCGGCGGATTCGCCGGCGCTGATCCGCATCAACGGCACCTGCGTGCCGATCAACCCGCAGGTGCTTCCCGCGGACGCGCCGCTGAAGCTGCTCGCGGAGGTGGTCCACCCGTCGCGCGTCGAGGAGCTCGAGCGCACCGGCGAGCTCAACATGGCGATCCAGCTCAAGGGCGCCGGCAACTACCGCATCAGCGCGATGCGCCAGCGCGGCAGCTACGCGGTCGTGGTGCGGCACATCGCGCTCAAGATCCCGTCCTTCGCCGAGCTCCAGCTGCCCGACGTGCTCAAGACGCTGATCATGGAGAAGCGCGGACTGATCCTGATGGTCGGCGCGACGGGCGCCGGCAAATCGACGACCCTGGCCTCGATGCTCGACTACCGCAACGAGCACGTGTCCGGCCACATCCTCACGGTCGAGGAGCCGATCGAGTTCACCTACACCAACAAGAAGTCGATGGTGAACCAGCGCGACGTCGGCAGCGACACCCAGTCGCTGCAGATCGCGCTCAAGAACGCGCTGCGCCAGGCGCCCGACGTGATCCAGATCGGCGAGATCCGCGACCGCGAGACCATGACCGCGGCCATCGCCTATGCGCAGTCCGGCCATCTCTGCGTCGCCACGCTGCACGCGAACAACAGCTACCGCGCGCTGAACCGCATCTTAAGTTTCTACCCGGTCGAAGTCCGCCCGACGCTGCTCGGCGACCTCTCGAGCGCGCTGCGCGCCATCGTGGCGCAGCGGCTGCTGCGCACGCCGCAGGGCGCTCGCATTCCGGCGGTCGAAGTCATGCTGAACACCGCGCTCATCGCCGAGATGATCGAGAAATCGGACTTCACCGCCGTCAAGGAGGCGATGGTGCAGTCGATGGCCGAAGGTTCGCAGACCTTCGAGGAAGACATCGCCCGAATGATCGGCGAGAACGTCGTGACACGCGAGGAAGGCCTCGCCAACGCCGACTCACCGACCAACCTGATGTGGCGGCTGCAGAACCGGCAGGCGCCCAAGAGCGCGCTCGCGGACGAGGACATGCGCCAGAACCTGCTCGACGACATCCCCACCTTCACCGACATCACGCTCGACGTGAAATTCTGAGAAAGCCCTCGCATCCGATGTCCCGAACGCTGCAGCTCGCCGAGCTCCTCCTCTCCCGCCCGTCCGTCACGCCGGACGACGCGGGCTGCCAGCAACTGCTCGGCGAGCGCCTCGCGCCGCTGGGGTTCACGCTGGAGACGATCGAGAGCGGACCCGCCGAATTCCGCGTGACCAATCTCTGGGCGGTTCGCAAGGCAGGTGCGCAGGCATCGGGCACGAGGTCGCGCACCGTCGTCTTCGCCGGCCACACCGACGTGGTGCCCACCGGCCCGGTCGCGCAGTGGACCAGCCACCCGTTCTCGCCGACGCACCGCGACGGCAGGCTCTACGGACGCGGTGCCTGCGACATGAAGACCTCCATCGCGGCCTTCGTCGTAGCGATCGAGGAATTCCTCGCTGCGAATCCCGATCCGCGCCTGACGCTCGCCCTGCTGCTGACCAGCGACGAGGAAGGCCCGGGCGTCGACGGCACGGTCGTCGTCTGCAACACGCTCGCGGCGCGCGGCGAGGCGATCGACTACTGCATCGTCGGTGAACCGACCTCGGTCGAACGTTGCGGCGACATGATCAAGAACGGCCGGCGCGGCACCATGAGCGGCAAGCTCACCGTGCACGGCGTACAGGGCCATATCGCCTACCCGCATCTGGCCAGGAACCCGGTGCACGCGGTCGCGCCCGCGCTGGCCGAGCTGGTCGCGATCGATGCCGCCGGCGGCTGGGACGCAGGCAACGACCACTTCCAACCGACCAGCTGGCAGGTCAGCAACATCCACGCCGGCACCGGCGCGAGCAACGTGATTCCGGGCGCGGCCGTGATCGACTTCAACTTCCGCTTCTCGACCGAGTCCACGCCCGAATCGCTGCAGCGGCACGTGCGGTCGGTGCTCGATGCGCACGGCGTCGACTGCACGCTGGCCTGGACCGTCGGTGGGCTGCCGTTCCTCACCCCGCCGGGCGACCTCGTCGTCGCGGTGCAGCAGGCGATCCGCGACGAGACCGGCGTCGACACTGCGTTGTCCACCAGCGGCGGCACCAGCGACGCGCGCTTCATCGCGAAGACCTGCGCGCAGGTGATCGAGCTCGGGCCGGTCAACGCCAGCATCCACAAGATCGACGAGCACGTCGCGGTCGCCGACATTGAACCGCTGAAGAACATGTACCGGCGCACGCTCGAACACCTCGAAGCGCTGCAGGCCGCCGCATGACCACGCGCACCGTCATCGACCTGATCGAGGCGAGCGCCGCGCGCCTGACGAAAGCCGGTGTCGCCTTCGGCCACGGCACGGCCACCGCCTTCGACGAATCGGCCTGGCTGGTGCTATGGCAGCTGAAGCTGCCGCTCGATGCCATCGACGAGGTGGCCGGGAAGACGGTCTCGCCGACCGACGCCGCACGCGTCGAGGCGCTGCTCGCCGAGCGCATCGCCACCCGCAAGCCCGCGGCCTACCTCACGAGGGAAGCCTGGTTGCAGGGTGTCCCTTTCTACGTCGACGAGCGCGCGATCGTGCCGCGCAGCTTCATCGCCGAATTGCTGGTGGACGGCAGCGTCGATTACTGGCTGGGCGAACACACGCGGCACGTGCTCGACCTTTGCACCGGCAACGGCAGTCTCGCGGTGTTGGCGGCAATGACGTATCCGGACATCGCCGTCGACGCGGCCGACCTGTCGACCACGGCGCTGGAAGTGGCCGCGATCAACGTGACGCGCCACGAACTCGATGCGCGCATCACGCTGCTGGTCTCGGACGGACTGGACAACGTGCGCGGCCCCTACGACCTCATCCTGTGCAACCCGCCCTACGTCAACGCGCAGAGCATGTCGGCGCTGCCCGCCGAATACCTTGCCGAGCCCGACCTGGCGCTCGCCGGCGGCGACGACGGCATGGACTTCATCCGCGGACTGGTGCGCGATGCGCCGGCCGCGTTGAACGAACGTGGCGTCCTGGTACTGGAGATCGGCAACGAACGCGACCATTTCGAGGCGGCTTTTCCGCAGCTGGAAGTCGTCTGGCTGGAAACATCGGCCGGTGAAGACCAGGTGCTGCTGATCACGCGCGAGGCGCTCGCCGTTCCACGGTGAATCGAGCTTCCGGCCGTGCGGGCCGTGGCATGCGAATTGCAAGTTCTTCGTGCAGCCGTTCACGAAAGCGCGCATGCCCGATTCGAATGCTGTCATGCACCGAAGCAGGTTGTCGTCGACGACACCCGCAGCCAACGAAGAAAATCTCTCTTGTCATCCCACCCTTCCTCGAACCAGTTCGCTACGGGCGCACTGGAAGCGCCGCTTCTGTCGGTCCGCAACCTCAGCGTCGAATTCCATACGCCGCAGGGCGTGTTTCGCGCGGTCGACGACCTGAGCTTCGACGCCGCGGCCGGCCGCAGGCTGGCCGTCGTCGGCGAATCGGGTTCCGGCAAGTCGGTGACCTCAATGGCGTTCATGCGGCTGACCGACTACAACCGCGGCCGCATCGCCAGCGGCCACGTCATGTTCCGCTCGCGCGACGGCACCGTGCTCGACATGACGCAGGCCGAACCGGCCACGCTGCTGCGCATGCGCGGCAACGAGATGTCGATGATCTTCCAGGAACCGATGACGTCGTTGAGCCCGGTGTTCACGGTCGGCCCATGGTGATCCTGATGACGCTCAACGTCGCGGAGAACATCCTGCTCGAAAGCATCCTGACCCTCCTCGGCCTCGGCCTCGGCGTCGATCCGCAGATCCCGACCTGGGGCGGCATGCTGGCCGACGGCCGCAACTATTTGCAGACCGCCTGGTGGGTCAGCGTGTTCCCGGGTCTCGCGATCATGCTGACGGTGCTCGGCCTGAACCTGCTCGGCGACTGGCTGCGCGACCGACTCGACCCGTCGGAAAAGGCATGACCATGACCTTGCTGCTCGACCGAAAACTGCCCCGGACGCTCGACGTCTGGGTCGACGAACTGCTCGCCGGCGGTGCCCGCGGGGCGCTGGTCGAAGGATGGCTCTTCGAAGGTGCCGTGGCCCGTCGTGCCGCCGAAGCGCGACTGGCCGCGGCCGGTATCCGCGCGCGTTTTCGCAGCGCGTACAAGCCGCTGGTCCATCATTTCGAGGAAGAGGTAGACATCGACGGTCTCGTCGACGTCGTCGTGCGGTACCCGGTGCATCCCGGCGCGTCGCCGCGCCGCTTCGCGCTGGAAAGCTATCCGCTCGCCGCGATGCTGGCCGGCGTCGCGTTGCGACTCGAGGCGCAGCGCGAAGCCGACGCCGTGCCACGCTACGAAGTCGAACTGCGCTGGCACGACGGCACCCGCCGCGTCGACAGCGTCTTCGCGCCGAACCGCCTTCACGACGACCTGATCGGCAATACCATGCTGTCGCCCTGCGCGTGGTTCGCCGGCACGCCGCACAACGCCGATTACGAAGAGGTCTTCCGCCTCGCGATGCACACGCTGCACCATCACGACTGGCCGAAGACCGAACCGTACTTCGAGCGGCTCGACCTCCGCATCGACCTGCCGGACTCGACGCGCCCGCCCGGCAGCGCCTGGATCGACCTGCACGAGGCGATGCACGAGGACCTGTACTTCTCGCTGCTGGAAACCTTCCAGCAGCGCAGCTGCCGGCCGTTGGGCGACCGGCGTCTGCAGCCGGGCCAGATCGTGCCGGACATACGGTCGAGCATCGACGGGCGTGTGTCGGTGCGGATCGGCCTGCGTGCATACCCCGAGGTGACCGACGAAAGCGAAACGCCGGCGCAGGTCGACATCACGCCGCTCGCCGGCGTCGTGTCCTCCCTGACGCCAGCCCGCATCGCGCGCGAGATGGCGGCAATCGGCGGCACGCGGTTCGAGGCGACGAGCCGGCAGGGACGCAGCGTGCTCGGCGTGCGTCGCATTGCGGGCGAACTCGTGCCGGCGGTGATCATCAGCGGCGGGCAGCATGCCAACGAGACGTCCGGCGTCGTCGGCGCGCTGCGGGCGGCGCAGACGCTGGCCGCTCGCGCGGACGCCGACTTCGCGCTGATCGCGCTCGAAAACCCCGACGGCTACGCGCTTCGCCACGAACTCTGCGCCCACGGCCCGGCGCAGCGCGAGCACATGCAGCACGCCGCTCGCTACACCGCGCTCGGCGACGACCTCGAATACCGCGATCGCGCACCCTATTACGAGCGCGAGGCGCGGCATCAGGCCTTCGAAATGACCGGCGCGACGCTGCACGTGAACCTGCACGGCTATCCGGCGCACGAATGGACCCGGCCGCTGAGCGGCTACATCCCGCGCGGCTTCGATCTCTGGACGGTACCCAAAGGCTTCTTCCTGATCCTGCGGCACCGCCCCGGCTGGGCGACCCAGGCGCGGCAGCTGGCCGAACACGTCTGCCGCCGGCTCGCCGAGAGGGCCGATCTGATGACGTTCAACGCGGCACAGCTCGCAACTTACAATAGACACGCCGGCGAGCTTCCTTTCGAAGTGCTTCACGGCACGGCCTGCACCATCGGCGAGGTCGACCGTCCCGGACCCGCCCTGACCCTGATCACCGAGTTTCCCGACGAGACCGTCCACGGTGATCCTTTCATCCTGGCGCACGACACGCAGACCGCGACGGTGCTGGCTGCGGTCGAAGCCCTGAGTTTCCTAACGCCGACCCCATGATCAACCTGAAGAACGTCGTCCTGCGTCGTAGCGCCAAAGTCCTGCTGGACGGCGCCAACGTCACCATCAACCCTGCGGAGCGCGTGGGCCTGGTCGGCCGCAACGGCGCGGGCAAGTCGACGCTCTTCGCGCTCTTCAACGGCACGCTGCACGAGGACGGCGGCGACTTCCACATCCCGAAGCAGTGGCGCATGGCGCAGGTCGCGCAGAACATGCCCGAGACCAGCGAATCGGCGACCGATTTCGTGGTCGGCGGCGACACCCGGCTGGTCGAGCTGCGCGAAGCGCTGGCCGTGACCGAGGCCAGCTACGAAGCGACGCCCGACGACGCCGACATCGGCATGGCGCTGGCCCATGCCTACACCGACCTGGCCGATGCCGGCGAGCACGACGCCGTGCCGCGCGCGCAGGCGCTGATCCTCGGGCTGGGTTTCAAGACGCACGAACTCGGCCTGCCGGTCAACAGCTTTTCCGGCGGCTGGCGCATGCGCCTGCAGCTGGCCCGCGCGCTGATGTGCCCGAGCGATCTGCTGCTGCTCGACGAACCCACCAATCACCTTGACCTCGACGCCCTGGTCTGGCTCGAAGCCTGGCTGCAACGCTATGCCGGCACGATGATCGTCATCAGCCACGACCGCGAATTCCTCGATGCCGTGACCACCGTCACGCTGCACATCGTCAACGCCCAGCTCACGCGCTACGGCGGCAATTACAGCAAGTTCGAGGAAATGCGCGCGCTGCACATGGAGCAGCAGCAGGCCGCGTTCGGCAAGCAGCAGGAGAAGATCGCCCATCTGCAGAAATTCATCGACCGCTTCAAGGCCAAGGCCAGCAAGGCCAAGCAGGCGCAGAGCCGGGTCAAGGCGCTGGAACGCATGGAGAAGGTCGCGCCGCTGCTGGCCGAAGCCGATTTCACTTTCGAATTCAAGGAGCCGGGCAACATCCCGAATCCGATGCTGTCGATCAGCAACGCGAGTTTCGGATACATCATGCAGCCCGAAGAAGGAAGCACGGACGAAGCGGTGACCAAGACCATCCTGCAGGGCGTCAACCGCTCGGTGCTCGCCGGCCAGCGCATCGGCATCCTGGGCGCCAACGGCCAGGGCAAGTCGACGCTGGTGAAGACCGTCGCACGCGAGATGGGCGCCATCGCCGGCACCGTGACCGAAGGCAAGGGCCTGAACATCGGCTACTTCGCGCAGCAGGAACTCGACGTGCTTCGCCCGCAGGACACGCCGCTCGAACACATGGTGCGCATGGCCCGCGAGATGGGTGCCGCCGCCAAGGAACCGACCGGCGAACAGAACCTGCGCAGCTACCTCGGCAGCTTCAACTTCAACGGCGACATGGTCAAGCAACCGGTCGGCACGATGAGCGGCGGCGAGAAGGCACGGTTGGTGCTCGCCATGATGGTCTGGCAGCGCCCCAACCTGCTGCTGCTCGACGAACCCACCAACCATCTGGACCTCGCCACTCGCGAAGCCCTGGCGATGGCGCTCAACGAATTCGAGGGCACGCTGATGCTGGTGAGCCACGACCGCGCATTGCTGCGCTCGGTCTGCGACGAGTTCTGGATGGTCGGCCGCGGCGCCGTCGCCGATTTCGATGGTGATTTGGACGATTACCAACGTTACCTGCTCGAAGAAGCCAAGCGCCAGCGCGAGGAAGCCAAGGAGGCTTTCAAGAAGGTGCCTGTTGCCGTCGCGATGCCTGCGGCCCCGACACCGGCACCCGCCGCACCCGCACCGAACCGGGCGCAGCGCAGCGAGCAGCAGAAGCCGCTCAAGCGCGAGATCGGCGAGATCGACGAGCGGCTGGCCGCCGCCGGCAGCGAAAAGTCGACGCTGGAGGCCAAGCTTTCGCAAAAGCTGCCCGCGGTGGAAATTGCAGACCTCGGCAAACGCCTGAAGTCCCTGAACGACGAGATCGAACGGCTCGAAGAGCGGTGGATGACGGTATCGAGCCAGCTGGAAGCACTCGTCGCCTGACGGACGACGAAACCGCCGGGAGAACGCAATGCCGTCCGCCATCGAACTCGCCCAGGGTGATCCGGCACTGATCGCAGCGATTCTCCGCAGCCGCAAGCTGATCGCACGCAAGGCGCTCATGTCCGCGGCCGCGAGCGCCGTGCCGTTGCCCGGCATCGACTGGGCCGCCGACGCCGCCCTGCTCTCGCGCCTGGTGCCGCAGATCAGCAGCGAGTTCGGCCTGTCGGTCACGCAGATCGATCAGTTGGCGCCGCAGAAGCAGGAACGCATCCAGAAAGCCGCCACGACCGTCGGTGCGCTGCTGGTCGGACGGCTGGTCACGGGCGAATTGCTTATCGCGCTGGCGAAGCATGCCGGCATCCGGCTCACTGCGAAGCAGGCCACCAAATACGTGCCGATCGCCGGCCAGGCGGTGTCGGCCATACTTGGCTATGCGGCGCTGCGTGCATTGGGCGAGCAACACATCAAGGATTGCGTCAAGGTGGCGCAGGCGGCACAGCATCTGCTCCCCGCACCGGTCGTCGCCGCGTTGAGCGTGACTCCGGAGGACCGCGACCTCACGATCGATGCGGCATCGAGTCCGAAATCCGGTTTCTTCAAGCGTCATAAGCGTTGGAACTCGGATTGACACATATTTGTCAACCATTCGAAACAAGCGGTGATATTTTGGCAGCCGAGTAAAACAATTGTTTTAATTTGTTTTGTATTGACATGTTACGCTGAGTCGATGAGCCAATGCATCGTCAATCAACGCCAAAGCGGAGCACGCGAATGAACGATGTCGATCTTGCTTCTGCGACCGCCCGGGTGATGGAAAAAGTCGATTACTACCTCCATTGCGAGCTTGACAGCGAATACGAGCACGAAAATTCGGACACTGCACGCCTCCATCTCGAGATCGCGATCAAGCGCGAACTGCTTCGCGCAAGCGCCGTCGGTCTCGTGACATCGAGTTCGCATGCAGTGTAGAGCGGCGATCCGAGAGTCTGATCGTCGTCCGATGGTCAACCGCGACGGCCACCGACGTTCCTGAACGTCCGGATGCAGTAACGCGCGGGTCGGCAGCCGCGTTGGGACCTGCGGACACCCTGCCGCAGCTACCTGCGGGCGGTGACGGTGGCCGGTCGGAGCGCTCCTCTCTGTTCAGCACCATGCCGTAAGGTCGTAGAAAGGCTCCTGCTTCTCGACAACGCCCAACTGCATATACATTGCTCAGGTTCTGGTGAAGGGCCGTCAGAACGGCACACTTGTGCGACACGGTGGTACCCGATGCGCAGACGCCAAGAAATCCGTACTCTCGACCACCCACTGCGAATGTTCAAACAGCTGGCCACAATAAAAAAAGCCTGCTACCGATTAAGTAGCAGGCTTTTCAATGACTGTGCAAATCAATCATGGTGGGACGTGCGGGGGTCGAACCCACGACAAACGGATTAAAAGTCCGCTGCTCTACCAACTGAGCTAACGTCCCGACATTTGGGCTCGGCTGAACGCTCTGCGTTCCGCCAAGCCTTCGATTATAGCGTGACCTTCGAGGCGATTCGGTCAATCGACCAACCAGCGGCACATTGCCCGAACGTAGCCGTTACGCTGACCACCGATCCATAGCCCTGGCAATTCAGCGATCCGTCTCCATCCATTGCGCACGACACGTCGGGAGGGGCGACGCTTTCGCGGCTGAATACACAGGCCACGCCGATCTTCCGGCCTTCGCCCGGTGCGCCATGCGATCTGCGCAGCCTTTGACGCAACGTAGCGAGCAACGGATCGTGTGTTGCGACCGACAGATCGTCGATTTCCACGCGATGTGCGTGCCGCTTGCCTCCTGCCGCGCCCACGGTGATGAAATGTCGCTTTCCGCTTCGTGCCCACGCGCTCATCGCGAGCTTGGCCTTGGCTTGGTCGCAGGCATCGATAACCGCGGTCAAGGCGCCCTGGGTCCTTTCGGCCTGCTCGACGATCGCGAGCCAGTTGTCCGGATCGACGAAGTCGTCGATCGCAAGCACCGCGCACGCTGGGTTGATCTGTCCGATCCGCTCTCGCATGGCCTCGACCTTCGCTTGGCCCACAGTCGATTCCAGCGCATGGATTTGCCGGTTGATGTTCGATTCGGACACATGATCAAGGTCGACCAGCGTCAAGCGCCCTACGCCACTTCGCGCCAGCGCTTCGACCGACCAGGAACCGACGCCGCCGATGCCCACGACCATCACATGCGATGAGCGAATGCGCCGAGCGCCGTCCGCACCGTAGAGCCGCTCGAGCCCGCCGAAACGACGTGCGGCCATGTCGTACACCATCGCGAAATCCAGCCTACTTGAGGCGCGAAAGACGTTCCTTGCCGGCCTGCGCCGCCTCGGACTGCGGGTAGGCCTTGGTCAGGTCTTCCAGCGTGCGACGTGCCGCGCGCGTGTCTTTCAGTTCGATCTGGCAGTTCGCGATGGACAGGACCGCCTCCGGCGCTTTCGCATGGTCTGGGGCGAGCGACAGCATCGAACGGAAATTCGCAACGGCCTCGTTGTAGTTGCGCGTCGCGTACTGTGCATTACCGAGCCAGAACAGCGCCGAAGCGTTGTAGCCGCTTTGCGGATAGCGCTTCACGAACTCGGCGAAGGCCGTTTGTGCCTGTGCGAACTGTCCCGAACGAAAAATACCGAGTGCCGCATCGAAATCCGATTTTTCCTTCGGATCGGCAGCGAACTCGCGACCGTCGACGGACACCTTCGACGGCTCGCTCTTGCGCAGCTTGTCGTCGAGATCGGTCTGTCGTTGCTGCATTTCGGTGACGGTACGCGTCAGCTGTTCGTTCTGGCCGGTCATGCGCGCGAGTTCGCCACGCATCGATTCGATCTGCGTCTGGAGATCGAGCAGGCTGCGGCGCAGTTGCGCGGTGTCTTCTGTACTGCGCTGTTCGGATTGCAGGCGCTGCGCCTCGACACGTTGACGTAGATCGAGAATGGCGCGGCGTGCCTCGTCGTCCTCGAACAGCGCCGCATGCGAAACGACGCTGGAGCAGGCGAACATCGCTGCCAATACGGCATTGCGCAAAGAAAACTCGCGCATCATCAACGGTAGGTGACTTCAGCGCGGCGGTTCTGTGCGAAAGCAGACTCGCCCGTACCCTGTACCGCCGGCTTTTCCTTGCCGAAGCTCACGGCCTCGACTTGGCTGTCGTTCACGCCGAGCAGATTCAGTGCACGACGTACCGCTTCGGAACGTTTCTGACCGAGGGCCAGGTTGTATTCGCGGCCGCCGCGATCGTCGGTGTGGCCTTCGATCGAGATACGACGCTGAGGATTGGCCTTCAGGAACCGCGCATGACCGTCGATCAACGACTGGTACTCGGGCTTCACGGTATAGCTGTCGTAGTCGAAGTAGACGATGCGCGCGACGCCGACCGGACCCGCAGCGTTCTGTGCGTTCGGATCGATGGTCACAGGTGCCACGCCGCTGGCGGAGCCTCTGTTGCCCATGCCGCCGCTGCCGCCGGCCCCGGCATCGGCCACGGGCGTGTCGTTCAGCTTGGCACCCGACGAGCAGCCAGCGATGAAGGCCACGATGGCCAGCGAATAAAGTGTGCGTTTCAACATTCCCAACTCCTCAAGTTAATCATTGCTTTTGGAACGGACCCCAGTCCGGTTCCCGTATATCACCGGCCTGACCCGCGAGCCTCGCCTTGATCTTCCCATCCAGCGTCGTGGTCATGAGCGCCTCGCGACCACCCAGTTGCGTCGCATAGACGAGCAGCTTGCTGTTGGGGGCAAAACTGGGATTTTCGTCGGCAGTCGTATCGGTGATGGCGACCACGTTCCCGGTTGCCAGCTCCATCACATGCAGTTTGAAGGCACCGCCGACGCGCGAGATGTAGGCCAACCACCGGCCGTCGCCGCTGATGGACGGTGAGATATTGTAAGAACCGCTGAACGTGACGCGCGTCGGCGAGCCACCGCTGGCACTCATCCTGTAGATCTGCGGCGCGCCACCGCGGTCGCTCACGAAATAGATCGTGCTGCCGTCGGCGGAAAACACCGGCTCCGTGTCGATGCTGGTGCTTTGCGTGAGTCGACGCGGTTCGCCGCCCGCTGCGGAAATGCTGAAGAGCTGCGAGCCACCTTCGCGACTCAGCGTCACGGCGAGCGAATTGCCGTCCGGCGCCCAGGCCGGCGCGCTGTTCGAGCCGCGGAAATTCGCGAGCAGACGACGCTGGCCGGTCGACACGTTGTGCACGTAGATGACCGGTTTGCGGGATTCGAACGACACGTAGGCGAGCTGCGTGCCGTTCGACGACCACACCGGCGAAATGATCGGCTCCGGGCTGGCCAAGGCAGCCTGCGCGTTCTCGCCGTCCGAATCGGCCACCCAGAGGGTGTAGCGGCTTCCGGCCTTGGTCACATAGGCGATGCGAGTCGAAAAAATGCCTTTTTCGCCGGTCAGCTTCTCGTAGACGTAGTCGGCGACACGGTGCGACGCGAGCCGCAGATCGCCCTGTGGAACCGTATAGCTCTGCCCGCCGAGATCCTGTCCGCGTACCACGTCCCAAAGCCGGAAGCGGACATCGTATCTGCCGTCGGCCAGGTGCGTGACGCTGCCTACGACCAGCGAGTCCGCCATGCGCTGGCGCCATAACGTGAGGTCGGGCCGAGAGGCTTCGTCGAGCGCTTGGCCGGACGCGTCGACACCACGGAACTGGCCACTGCGTTCCAGGTCGGCCTGGACGATGGCCGAGATCTTTTGCGGCGATCCATCCTGACCTTTGAACGGCGCCAGCGCGATCGGCAACTGCGTGAGGCCGACGCCGGACACCTCGACCCGAAACTGGGCCAAGGCAGGAATCACCGGGGAAGCTGCCATGACCGCAACGAGGCTGCGGCGGGCGATGAGCGATGAGGGAGAAGTCGGGGAGAGATCGGGCAACGGCTTGTTCATGCGGTTCGGAGAGGGTTTCCGGAGACAAAGTTCACCGGCGTGGGCGTCCGCCATCGTACACACTGCCGAAGGCGGACCCGCACGCCGCCGCCCTCGCAGTCGCCCGTAGAATCCGCGCCCATGCCCTCTGCACCCCCCGGCGACAACGCGCGGCCTACTCTGTTCCGCCGGCTCGCCCGATTGATGACGTGGTTCGCAGGTTCGCGTCGCTGGTGGGCCATCGCGCTCGGTGCGGCACTCACGGCCGCCATCACCGAGCCATTGATGCCGGCGTTGCTCAAGCCGTTGCTCGACCGGGGCTTCACGCAAGGACAGCTGTCATTGTGGATGGTGCCGACGTTCATCATCGTGCTGTTCGCCGTCCGCGGCGTCGCCCAGTTCGTCTCGCAATACGCATTGGCACGCATCGCCAACGAAGGCATGCAGCGCCTGCGCCGCGTGTTGTTCGAGCGGTTGCTTTCGGCCGAGCTGGCACTCTTCACGCGGCAGTCGGCCAGCACGCTGTCGAACACCGTGGTCTACGAGGTGCAGACCGGCTCGATGCTGCTTGTACAGGCGCTCTTGGGCCTGACCCGAGACGGTTTCACGATGGTGGCGCTGCTTTGCTATCTGGTCTACCTGAATTGGAAACTGACGCTGATCGTCGGCCTTCTGGTGCCGGGCGTGGCCTGGATCATGAAGGTGCTCTCCAGGCGGCTCTACCATCTCACGCGGCTCGGCCAGACCGCGACGGACGATCTCGCCTACGTGGTCGAGGAGAACGTGCTGGCACACCGCATGGTGCGACTGCACGGCGCCGAAGCCGGCCAGGGCGAGCGTTTCGAGCGCCTGAGCCAGACACTGAACCGTCTCGCCGTGAAATCGACCATCGCGTCCGCCGCCATGACGCCGCTCACGCAGTTGCTCGCAGCCGTCGCGCTGTCGGTGGTGGTGACGATCGCGTTGTGGCAGAGCAACGAACAGGGCCTCACGGTCGGTGGCTTCGTGGCTTATATCACGGCGATGCTGATGCTGATCGCGCCGATCCGCCGGCTGGCCGACATGGCCAATCCGATCACGCGCGGGCTGGCCGCGCTGGAGCGTGGTCTGGCATTGGTCGACGACGTGGCGCCGGAACAGCAGGGCACGATGTCGACGACACGCGCCGAGGGCCGCATCGAGTTCCGCGGCGTCCAGGTGCGCTACCGCGACGAAGACGAGGCCAGCGCGCTCGACGGCGTCGACCTCGTCATCGAACCCGGCGAGACGGTGGCCTTCGTCGGTCCATCGGGCTCGGGCAAGACGACGCTTGTCAGCCTGTTGCCGCGCTTCGTGCTGCCCAGTGCCGGCGATGTGCTGCTCGACGGCCGCTCGCTCGCCGAATGGCGCCTGCAGAGCCTGCGCGCCCAGATCGCGATGGTGAGCCAGGACGTCGTCATGCTCAACGACACGCTCGCCGCCAACGTGGCGCTCGGCGGCACCATGGACCGCGAACGCGTCGCGCGATGCGTGGCCGCCGCCAACCTGAGCGCACACGTCGATGGCCTGCCCCAAGGCATGGACACCGTGCTCGGCCACAACGCGACACAGCTCTCCGGCGGGCAGCGACAGCGCCTGGCGATCGCCCGCGCGCTCTACAAGGATGCGCCGGTGCTGCTGCTCGACGAGGCCACGTCCGCGCTCGACACCGAATCCGAACGCCTGGTGCAGGAGGCGCTCGCCCGGCTGATGCGGGGCCGCACGACGCTGATCGTCGCCCATCGGCTGAGCACCATACAGCATGCCGACCGCATCGTCGTCATGGAACGCGGCCGCATCGCCGAACAGGGCAGCCATGCGCAGCTGATGGCGCTCGACGGCCTGTATGCGCGCCTGCAGACCCGCGCGGTCCGGGCTGCTGCGCCGGGCCAGATCGCAACGCTGTAGAGCGGTTGGGCGTGGGGACGAGTCAGAGCAGGATGACGTCGAACTGACCCTGCCCCATCGCCGGCTCCGACTGCAGCGAGATCGGCTTGCCGATGAAGTCGCTGAGACCGGCCAGGTGCTGGCTTTCCTCGTCGAGCAACAGTTCGATCACCTGCGGCGCCGCGACGATGCGGAATTCGCGTGGGTTGAACTGCCGCGCTTCCCGCAGGATCTCCCGCATCACGTCGTAGGCGGCGCTGCGGGCGGTCTTGACGATGCCCTGCCCGCTGCACGCCACGCACGGCTCGCACAGCATGTGCGCCAGCGACTCGCGCGTGCGCTTGCGTGTCATCTCGACCAGCCCGAGCGGCGAGAACCCGCCTGCGCTGGTCTTGACCCGGTCGCGCGCGAGCTGCTTGCGGAATTCGCCCAGCACCTGATCGCGGTGGTGGTCACGCACCATGTCGATGAAGTCGACGATCACGATGCCGCCCAGGTTGCGCAACCTCAACTGCCGCGCGATGGCCTGCGCCGCCTCCAGGTTGGTCTTGAAGATGGTGTCGTCGAAATTGCGCGCACCGACGAAGCCTCCGGTGTTCACGTCGACGGTGGTCAGCGCCTCGGTCTGGTCGACCACCAGGTAGCCGCCCGACTTGAGATCGACACGGCGGCCGAGCGCACGCGCGATCTCCTCGTCGATCGAGTAGAGGTCGAAGATCGGACGTTCGCCCTTGTAGAGATACAGCTTGGCGGCCGCCTGCGGCATGAACTCGACGCCGAACCTGTGCAGCACGTCGAACTGTTCGCGCGAATCGATGCGGATCGTCTGCGTCTCCTCGCTGGTCATGTCGCGCAGCACGCGCTGCAGCAGGCTCAGGTCCTGGTGCAGCAGCGACATCGGCGGCATGCGCGTCGAGCGGTCGCGGATGCGCGACCAGGTCTTGCGCAGGTAGGCGATGTCTTCGGCGAGTTCGGCGTCGGTGGAGTCCTCTGCGTTGGTGCGCAGGATGAAGCCGCCCGTCGTCGCCGGCCCCCTGCCAGCGCTGTCGGATGCCGCCGCGGCATCGATCAGCGCCTGCATGCGGCTGCGCAGTTTCTCGCGCTGGTCGACCGGAATCTTCTGCGACACGCCGACGTGGTTGTCCTGCGGCAGGAAGACGAGCAGCCGGCCCGCGATGCTGATCTGGGTCGACAACCGCGCGCCCTTGGTGCCTATCGGGTCCTTGATCACCTGCACCAGCAGCGCCTGGCCCTCGAACACCTGTTTTTCGATCGGCACCATCGCCGTGGCGGCGTCGCGGCGGTCACGGTCGGGCAACTGCGCTGCCGGACGCGAGCCAGGCGTGAACGGCGAGACGATGTCGGCGACGTGCAGGAACGCCGTGCGGTCGAGCCCGATGTCGATGAAGGCCGACTGCATGCCGGGCAGCACGCGCGATACCTTGCCGAGGTAGACGTTGCCGACGAGACCGCGTTCGAGCGTTCGTTCGACATGCAGCTCCTGCACCGCGCCATGTTCGACGAGCGCCACGCGGGTTTCCTGCGGCGACCAGTTGATCAATACGTCGTGTGTCACGGAATCGGCACTCGGGGTGTCATGGATCAGTCGGGCAGCATGCCGATGCGGCGCAGCAGCTGCGCGGTCTCGAACACGGGGAGCCCCATGATGCCCGAATGGGAACCATCGATGTGCTCGACGTAGGCAGCGGCCGTTCCTTGAATGCCGTACGCCCCCGCCTTGCCGAGCGGCTCGCCACTGGCCACGTAGCGGGCGATCTGCGCTTGGGACATCGCAGCGAAGCGGACGCGCGAAACGCTCAGTGCCGCATGACGGACAGCACCGTGCTGCACCGCGACGGCGGTGAGCACGCTGTGCGTGCGGCCGGCGAGGCGCGCGAGCATGCGCCGCGCATCGTCCGTATCGACGGGTTTGCCGAGAATTCCGTCGTCCAGCGCGACGGTCGTATCCGCGCAGAGGATCGGTGCCGACGCCAGACCCCGCCGCTCTCGCCTCGCGACGGCGGCATCGAGCTTGAGGCCGGTCACACGTTGAACGTAATCGGAAGCGGCCTCGCCGGCCAATAGCGCTTCAAGCGCTTCGGCGTCCTCCTCGGGCGTCGCCAGCAGCAGCTCATGGCGTACGCCCAGCTGGCCGAGCAATTGTGCTCGTCGCGGACTCTGCGATGCGAGGTAGAGGAAGGTGGAGACTGGATCGCTCATTCGCGGTGGTAGGGGTGGCCTGCATTGACGGACCATGCGCGGTAGAGCTGCTCGACGAGCAGCACGCGCGCCATCGCGTGCGGCAGGGTCAGGTCGGACAAGCGGATCCGCTCGTGCGCCGATGCCCTGAAAATCGGATCGAGCCCGTCCGGACCTCCGATGACCAGTGCCACGTCGTCTCCTTCGCCCTGCCAGGTCTTCAGGCGTGTCGCAAGCGCCTTGGTGGTCAGGGAGGTGCCGCGTTCGTCGAGCACGACGATGCGCATGTTCCGCACGTTGTTCTTGGAAATGGCCGCTTCGATGCGCTCGCGTTCGGCGGCGAACAGCGTCTCGAGGGTCTTCGAGCCGCGTGGCTCGGTCTTGACAGCCCGCAACTCGAGCTTGATCTCGGGCGGAAATCGCTTGGCGTAGTCATCCCAGGCGGTCTGCGCCCAGTCGGGCATGCGCTGCCCGACTGCGACCACCAGCAGCCTCATGGGCTGCGCGGTGCGGTCTTGCGGGCCGGAGACTTCTTGGCGGCCGGCTTGCCGATCACCTTGACGGGCGTCTTCATCGGCGGCTTGGCCGCAGTGCGGGCAACCGGCGTTTTCGAAGCAGCGGTCTTGGCGGGTGCCGCCGTCTTGCGCGCCGGCGACTTGCGGACTGCAGGACGTGCGCGCTCCGCCTTCTCGGCCTTGGCTGCCTGTTCGGCCGCCTTGATCGCCGTCTTGGCGGCACTCGCGCGGCGCAGCGTCTTGGCCGGTGCGGCGACCTTCTTCGCCGGCACGCTGTCCTCGTCGTCGTCTTTCGCCGCGACCGGCTTAACCGCACCGAACTTCAGGCGGACCGGCTTGTCGCCCCAGATCTCTTCCAGGTGGTAGTACTGGCGAATGGCCGGCTGCATGATGTGCGCGACCGCCGCGCCGCAGTCGACGATGATCCATTCGCCGTTTTCCTCGCCCTCGACGCGCGGCTTCGGGAAGCCGGCCTCGCGCACTGCATCGCGCACGCTCGAAGCCAGCGCCTTGGTCTGGCGGTTCGAGGTGCCCGACGCGATGATCACGCGTTCGAAAAGTGCCGAGAGGTGCTCGGTGTCGTAGACCTGGATGTCCTGCGCCTTGACGTCTTCGAGCCCGTCGACGATGGCTCGCTGGAGTTTCTGGGTGTCTTTCTTGGCGGAGGCTTCAGTGGTCATCAGGCGGGGACGTAGAGGTGGTTTCGGTCAATATAGCTCGCAACGGCCGGCGGAACCAGACGGGCGATGTCCAGGCCCCGCGCGACGCGTTCGCGGATGTCGGTGGCGCTGGTGGCCACCGCGGGAAATTCAAGGGTTTCGAAGCGGGCGCCGGACGGAAGGCCTGGCAGGGTGCGCGGATCGAAGCGGATCGCAGCACCGACGGTGCGGGCGCCGGCTTCGCCTGCACCGCCCGGAGCTGCAGATTCTAAGCGCTCGGCCACGCAGACCACCGCGAGCACCACGATCTGCTCCCAGCGGTGCCACTGCGGCAATGCTCCGGCCTGGTCGCTTCCCATGATCAGCACCGGTTGCACGTCCGGCCTTTCGCGCCGCAGTTCGAGCAGGGTGTCCAGCGTGTAGGTGGGTCCGCTGCGGCGGATCTCGCGCGCATCGACCCGCGCGCCGGGGATCGTGTCGAATGCCAGCTGTGCCATGGCAAGGCGATGTGTCGCGTTGCTCGATGCGTGCGCCTTGTGCCAGCTCTGGCCGGTCGGAAAGACCCGCAGTTCCAGCAGATCGCATTGCGCGAGCGCCGCCATCGCCAACGCAACGTGGGCGTTGTGCGGCGGATCGAACGCACCGCCGAAGACACCGACGCGAGGTTTCATCTCAAAGCCAGTCGCGCCGGACGATGAAATCGCTGTAAAGCGCGGCCTCGGGCGTGCCGGGCTCGGGCGTCTGCCGATAGGCCCAGCTCGCGAGCGGCGGCATCGACAGCAGGATCGATTCGGTGCGCCCGCCCGATTGCAGTCCGAAATGCGTGCCGCGGTCCCACACGAGGTTGAATTCGACGTATCGACCACGCCGGTACAGCTGGAATTCGCGTTCGCGCACGCCGTAGGGCGTGTCCTTGCGCCGCTCGACGATGGGCAGGTACGCATTCGAGAACGCATCGCCGACCGAGCGCAGCATGCCGAAGCTCTGCTCGAAAGGAAGCTCGGAAAAGTCGTCGAAGAAGACACCGCCGACACCGCGCTGCTCGTTGCGGTGCTTCAGAAAGAAATACTCGTCGCACCATCTCTTGAAGCGCGGGTATTTGTCTTCGCCGTACGGCGCGAGCGCATCGCTGCAGGTCCGGTGGAAGTGGACCGCGTCGTGCTCGAAGCCGTAGATCGGCGTCAGGTCCATCCCGCCGCCGAACCAGCAGACCGCCGGACCGACGGCCGGCAGCGCGGCGATCATGCGCACGTTCATGTGGACGATCGGCACATACGGATTGCGCGGATGGAATACCAGCGAAACACCCATCGCCTCGAACGGCGCGCCGGCGAGTTCGGGCCGGTGCTGCGTCGCCGACGGCGGCAGGCGCGGCCCGCGCACCCGGGAGAAACCGCAACCCGCGCGCTCGAACAGTTCGCCGCCTTCCAGGATGCAGGTCAGGCCATTGCCCTGCAACGGCTCGCCGGGCGCCTTCTCCCAAGCGTCGCGCACGCAGATGCCGCCGTCCGCGGCTTCCACCGCGCCGACGATGCGCTGCTGCAGTCCGCGCAGGTAGTCGCCGACGGCGGCGGGATCGACCTCCAGCATCAGCCGTTGCGCCCCAGCGCGCGGTGACCGATGTCCTTGCGGTACTGCACGCCGTCGAACTGGATGCGCGCCGCCATCTCGTAGGCTCGCTGCTGCGCGAGCTTGACGTTGTCCGCCAGCACCGTCACGCAAAGCACGCGGCCGCCGCTCGTGCGCAGTTCGCCGTTTTCCAGCGTAGTGCCGGCATGGAATACGACGGCATCGGGCGTCTCGGGCGGAACGTTCGTGATCCGGTCGCCCTTGCGCGGCGACTCCGGGTAGCCGTGCGCCGCCAGCACGACGCCGAGCGCGACGCGCCGGTCCCATTGCAGATCGACCTTGTCGAGCGTGCCGTCGGTGGCATGCCAGAACAGCTCGAACAGGTCGGACTTGAGCCGCATCATGATCGGCTGCGTCTCGGGGTCACCCATGCGGCAGTTGAATTCGAGCGTCTTCGGGTGGCCGGTCGCGTCGATCATCAGGCCCGCGTAGAGGAAGCCGGTGAACGGAATACCGTCCTTCTCCATCCCGCGCACGGTCGGCAGGATGATCTCGCGCATGGCACGCGCATGGATCTCGGCCGTCACGACCGGCGCCGGCGAATAGGCGCCCATGCCGCCCGTGTTGGGCCCCCGGTCGCCGTCGCGCAGGCGCTTGTGGTCCTGGCTCGTGGCGAGGGCCGTCACGTTCCTGCCGTCGCACAGCACGATGAAGCTGGCTTCCTCGCCCTGCAGGAATTCCTCGATCACCACGCGCGGCAGGGCTTGGCCGTCCGCGCCGGCGTTGTGCGACACACCGGACTTGCTGTCCGCCAGCATGAAGTCGACCGCGCCGTGCGCTTCCTGCAGTGTCGTCGCGACGACCACGCCCTTGCCGGCCGCCAGGCCGTCGGCCTTGACGACGATCGGCACCCCCTTGGCATCGACGTAGGCATGCGCGGCAGCGGCATCGGTGAAGGCTTCGTAATCGGCGGTCGGGATTTTGTGACGCTTCATGAACGCCTTCGAGAAGGCCTTCGAGCTTTCGAGCTGCGCCGCCGCCTTGGTCGGACCGAAGATGCGCAGGCCGTGCGCGCGGAACTCGTCGACCACCCCGGCCGCCAGCGGGGCCTCCGGGCCGACCACCGTCAGCATGATCTTTTCCTTCTGCGCCCACTCGCGCAGCGCGACCGGATCGGTGATGTCGATGCTCTCGTAGCGCCGGTCGGCCGCCGTGCCGCCGTTGCCCGGCGCCACGTAGAGCTTCGACACGCGCTCGGATTGCGCCAGGCGCCAAGCCAGCGCATGTTCGCGGCCGCCACCGCCGATGACGAGCGTCTTCATTCGGAGATCGCCGCGTTGTGGAACACGTCCTGGACATCGTCCAGGTCTTCGATGATGTCGAGCAGGCGCTGCATCTTCGCTCCCTCCTCGCCCGACAGCTCGACGGTGTTCTCGGCCCGCATGGTGACCTCGGCCAGGTCCGGCACGAGGCCGGCGGCTTCCAGCGCTTTCTGCACGCCCTCGAAATCGGCGACCGACGTCAGCACCTCGATCGCGCCGTCGTCGTCGGCCACGACGTCTTCCGCGCCCGCTTCGAGCGCGACCTCCATGACCCTGTCCTCGTCCGCGCCGGGCGCGAAGACGAACTGGCCGCAATGCTTGAACTGGAACGCCACCGATCCTTCGGTGCCCATGTTGCCGCCGTACTTGCTGAACGCGTGACGGACTTCGGCCACCGTGCGCACGCGGTTGTCGGTCATGGTGTCGACGATGATCGCCGCGCCGCCGATGCCGTAGCCCTCGTAGCGGATCTCCTCGTAGCTCACGCCTTCCAGCGCGCCGGTCGCCTTGTCGATGTTGCGCTTGACCGTGTCGGCCGGCAGGTTGACCGCTTTCGCCTTCTCGACCGCCAGCCGCAGCCGGGGATTCGCGCCGAGGTCGCCGCCGCCAGCACGCGCCGCGACGGTGATCTCACGGATCGCGCGGGTCCATAGCTTGCCGCGCTTCTCGTCCTGGCGGCCCTTGCGGTGCTGGATGTTTGCCC
This sequence comes from Janthinobacterium lividum, assembly GCA_050954325.1. GTDB lineage: Bacteria > Pseudomonadota > Gammaproteobacteria > Burkholderiales > Burkholderiaceae_C > Variovorax. Next base: position 975,218 of record JBPBPG010000002.1, read on the forward strand.
ATTTGCTGTGTCCGGCCATGGCGTTTTCTTCTCGCTATCGTAGGTTTCGAAAGTGGCGTCGAGTTTACTGTCCGCGACATGGCGGCGCGTTTCACGCGGGCGGTGCGTGCAAGACACCGAAAGCATTTGGGATAATCCGCCGTCGAGAGGCCATGTGCTTGCCCGGCGCACGGTCCGTCTGCCTTTTCTTCATCTGCAAAACCCTGCCGGGCGAAACCGGACAAAGGAAGCGACATGAGCGCTCGCGATCTTCTGAAAGTGCCTCCCCTGCGCATCGAGCGCCTTTCCCTGGCGGAAGGCCTGGCGATGGCCGACGGCGGCGTCTCGCCCTTCGGCGGACTCGGCTACGGCACGCCGGACGACCTGGCCTGGATGCCGACCGTCAACGCGAACGTGCTCTCCGAGCGCGGCCCGATGGCCGACGTGTGGCATGCGAGCGGCCAGGTGCAGTCGGGCACGACCGGGCGGGTGCGCTGGCGCACCGACGGCCACTGGGTGCTGGGCGCGATCGACCTCGACGAGACCGTCGAGCGCCAGGGTGTCGCCAAGCTGGCCGAGCGGGCCTATCACGACCTGTTCGAGACATTGAAGGAAACCGGCTGCCCGCACCTGCTGCGCATCTGGAACTACCTGCCGCAGATCAACGGCGACGGCGGCGGCCTGGAGCGTTACCGGCAGTTCAACGCAGGGCGGCAGGAAGCGTTCCTCGAAGCCGGACAGGCCGCCTTCGAGGGCGCGCCCGCTGCCTGTGCGCTCGGCATCCGCCAGGGTGCGCTCTGCATCCGCTTCCTCGCCGGCCAGATCGCACCCGTGCCGGTCGAGAACCCGCGCCAGGTCTCGGCCTACCGCTATCCGGACACTTACGGGCCGCGCTCGCCGACCTTCTCCCGCGCGGCGCTGGCCGAACTTAGCGGCGGCGACGTCGCGCTTTTCATCTCCGGCACGGCGAGCATCGTCGGCCATGAAACCGTCCATCTCGGCGACGTCCGCGCGCAGACGCGCGAGACGCTGCGCAATCTCGACGCGGTGATCGCGGCCGCCAACGCACGCACCAGCGCTGTCTTCGCGCTGCCGAAACTCGAAGCGGTGATCTACGTGCGCCACGTCGCGGACGCGGATGCGGTTCGCGGCCTGCTCGAAGAGGTGCTGGGCTTCGACGCACCCACGCTGCGGCATGCGGTGGTGCTCGAAGCGGACATCTGCCGGCAGGACCTGCTGGTCGAGATCGAGGCGCACGCCGTGGCGCCCGGCACGCTGAATACATGACCGCGGCGCCAGCGCGATGAGTCGGCTGCTGCAGATCGCGAGATCGATCGCGCTCGCGCCACCGCTCTACGCCCTTCTGCTCGCGCTCGGCCTGGGTTCGCTGGCCTGGAACCTGGTCGCAGTGCTGCTGATGCCGGTGCTGCCGACGCCGACGGCGCGCGCGCTCGGGCGCCGCGTCATCGCCGACGCCTACCGCGTTTTCTGGACGGTCGCGACGCTCAGCGGGATGATGCGCATCGATGCGCGCTGTCTCGACGCCCTGCGCGACGAACCGGGGCTGATCCTCGCTGCCAACCATCCGACGATGCTGGATGCACTGCTGATGGTCTCGCGCCTGCCGCGCAGCGCCTGCATCATGAAGGCGACGCTGATGCGCAACGTCTTCCTGGCCGGCGGCGCGCGGCTGGCGCACTACATCCGCAACGACTCGCCGCACAGCATGATCCGGCTGGCGGTCGCGGATCTGAAGCGCGGCGGGCAGTTGGTGATCTTTCCCGAGGGCACGCGCAGCGAGCGGAACGCGGGTGCGTCGCTCAACGCCTTCCGGCCGGGCGTCACGCTGATCGCCAAGCTGGCGCAGGCACCGATCCAGACGGTCTTCATCGACACCGACTCGCCGTATCTGGGCAAAGGATGGCCGCTCTGGCGCGTGCCGCCGCTGCCGCTGGTCTTCACGCTGCGCCTGGGCCAGCGCTTCGCACCGATACCGGACAGCGCGCTGCTGCTGCAGCAGCTCGAACACTACTTTCGCCACACCCTGGAAACGCGCCCGTCAGAGGCGCAAATCGAATGCCTGAACTTTCGCGCACCCACCTCGTCCTGATCCCGAGCTACGACACCGGCGAACGACTCTTCTCCACCGTGAAAGCGGCCCGCGCACAATGGAATCCGGTCTGGGTCGTCATCGACGGCAGCACCGACGGCACCGCCGAGCGCATGGTGCAGATGGCTGCGGAAGACCCTGGCCTGCGCGTTTTCGTGCTGCCGCAGAACCAGGGCAAGGGTGCGGCGATGCTGCACGGACTGCAGGCCGGCGAGGAAGCCGGCTACACGCATGCGCTCGCCATGGATTCCGACGGCCAGCACCCGGCGGAGTTGATCCCGTCCTTCATGCACGCGTCGCAGGCACGCCCCGACACGATCGTGCTCGGCCGACCGATCTTCGACGCCACTGCGCCGATGGTGCGCGTGCAGGGCCGGAAGCTCTCGAACGGCTGGACCCACATCGAAACGCTGTGGGCCGGCGTGGGCGACTCGCTCTACGGCTTCCGCATCTACCCGGTGTCGCCGCTGATCGCGGTAATGAAGCGCCAGAGCTGGATGCGTCGCTTCGACTTCGACACCGAAGCGGTGGTGCGCCTGATCTGGGGCGGTGCCAAGCCGATCAACATCGATGCCCCGGTCAAGTACCTGAAGGCGGCCGAGGGCGGCGTATCGCACTTCAACTACGTCCGCGACAACCTGCTGCTGAGCTGGATGCACGCACGGCTGATGAGCGAGTTCCTGATGCGATTGCCGGGCCTGGTCCTGCGCCGCGTGCGCCGCCTGCCGCCGTTCCAGGCCTGAGATGCACCGCGCCACGTTTCCGTCACCGTGAACGCACCGCCGGCAGACGCATTGTGGACGACCGAACTCGTCTATCGCATGCGGCATCTCTTCACGCTGAAGCTGGTCGGCACGACCGTCCTCATCACGCTTTTCTTCGTCGCCTACTTCCAGCTGCTGCGCCATCCCGCCTACCCGGTCGCGACGATGCCGCTGACGGCGCTCGACCGGCTGGTTCCATTCCGGCCAGAGGCGCTGTTCCCGTACCTTTCGCTCTGGCTCTACGTCGGCATCGGGCCCGGCATGCAGCGCGATCTCGCGGAACTCCTGGCCTGCGGCCTTTGGATGGTCGCTATGTGCGTGACCGGCCTGGCCATCTTCCATTTTTGGCCGACCGCGGTGCCGCCGATGGGCTTGGACGCCTCGGGCTTCTTCGGCTTCCAGTTGCTGCAGGGAGTCGATGCGGCGGGCAACGCATGCCCCTCGATGCATGTCGCGGCAGCGATGTTCACGGTGATCCGCATCGCGCACGTGCTGCGCGGCATCGGCGCGCCCCGCGCACTGCGCACGCTCAACGTGCTGTGGTTCGTTGCCATCGCCTGGTCGACGCTCGCCACGCGGCAGCACGTCGCGCTGGATGCCGCCGGTGGGGCGCTTCTGGGCATTCTTTTTGCACTGTCGTCCCTGCACCGGCGGAGGCGCTGATCCAGGAAAAGTACGACATCCCGGCATCGGAACTCGATCCTCGGGCGTCCGTGCGCGAGAAGGGTCTAGATTCGCTTGCGTTGGCCGAATTCATCTTCGCCGTCGAGGACCATTTCCATGTCGCCACGCTGGTCGACGGCGCCATCGCGGCCAACGACGCGAAAGAGGCGAAGGAGGCCGAGGACGTGGCCTGAATCAGGCGATGCCTGCAGCCCCGCCCATGCAAACCCTTCAGGTCAGCGTCACCGGGCTCGGGACGGTGTCGTCGCACGGTGACGATCTGCATGCGCTTCTCGATGCATTGATGCGTGCCGAGTCGGCACTGGAACCCATCTTTCCCGAACTTGCCCGACCGGTCATCGCAATCACGGTCGCCTTCGGCGCACCTCGCTGGTATCGACCGCGTGAGCCAGCTGGCCGTGGCAGCCGCCGATCTGGCGATGCCCGGCGCGGGACTGGAAAAAGGCGCGGTTCCGTCGGAACGCATCGGGGCTTTCGCAGGCTGCGGCGTGGGCGGCGCAGCGGCGCTCGAAGCGGCTTACCGCAACGGTGGACGCGTACCGCTGCTGACCGTCCCGGCCTTCATGCCGAACGCACCCGCCGCCCAATGCGGTCGAAGGCGCGGCGCTCGCCGAAATCTGGGGCGATGCGCTTGCGGACCTGCGCGTGAGCTCGACCGATGCGCTGCACGGCCGTCTCCTGGGCGCAGCCGGTGCGCTGGAAGACTGTGGGTCACCGTATTGACGATCGACCGCCGGCGCAGCCCCTGATCTCCATGCGGGAATCGGCAGTTCCTTCGTTTTCGGCGGATCGAACTCGGTGCCGGATTTCGCGCGGCCGCACTGAACGCGATTCGGGCGGGCCCCATCGGCCATCCGAATGCGCCCGTCGCGCAACCCTTCGAGCCGCCTGGTCGTCGAACATGCATGTGCGTCGGCGACACCTTTCGGCAGCGACGTTTCCGCAAGTTCGTCATGTGCGCGAAGATCAGGACGTTCGACGAACTGAAAGAGTTTCGGCTTTTGCAAGGCCACGGCGATCAATGCCTGCGCTGGCGGAATGCGCCAGGCGTTCGCGCCGACCGAGCCCGGGAGCCGCAACAACGAAGTCGGCCAAGAAATCATCCGGACCTGCCTGCGGGCCAGCGTGCGTCGCGGACTGAACGAGAACACGCCGGCGGTATGGAAAGGCCGGATCCGCCTGACGAAGTGCAGGATCGTTCGTCCGCTACGGCGTCGGCTGCGACCAGGTGAGCGTCGTTGCATCGGAACGCGCCGGCATCCGGTTCGCGAACAACCCGTCGTGCTGCATCAGGGCGGTCGCGGACACGGCCAGCGCAATGACCCTCGACGGCGTCTGCGGCATTGCATGCCATGACCACCTCGCGAGAGGTGATGGCGACAGCATGGCAGGAACATACCCTGCGCCACGTGGCGTTCGACCGATCCGCACGACGCCTGTCAACTCCGATGCATCCCGCGTCGAACAGCGAAAAGAAGCCACCGAGACGGTGCGGCTTTTCCTTTACGCCTTCGCCGCGACTGCGTGACCACCGCATGCGTCAGATCATTCCGCCATTGATCGATATCACTTGCCCGGTGATATAGGCAGCATCGTCGCTCGCCAGGAAACCGGCGAGTGCGGCGACTTCTTCCGGCCTGCCTGCACGCTTGACCGGCACCATCTGCGCGATCACGGCCGGGTCGAACACCGCATCGGCCATCGGCGACGCGATGATGCCGGGCGCGATCGCGTTGACCGTGACGCCCCGTGCCGCGACCTCCAGCGACAAGGATTTGGTCGCGCTGTTGATTGCGCCCTTGGCTGCCGAATAGTTGACCTGCCCGCGATTGCCGGTCAACGCCGCCACAGAAGAGACGTTCAGGATCCGGCCCCAGCGTGTGCGCAACATCGGCAGGAGCAGGGGCTGGGTGACGCGAAAGAAACCGTTCAGCGACACGTCGATCACCTTGTGCCACTGCGCAGGTCGCATGCCCGGAAGCACCGCGTCGTCGTGGATCCCGGCGTTGTTGACCAGTATCTGCACCGGCCCGCCGGCGAGGATCGCAGCGCACCCGGACGCGGTCGCTTCGTCGCTGCACAGGTCGAACACATGGCATTCGGCCGTTCCACCCGCCTCCCGAACGGTCTCGGCCAACGCCTCCACCGCCTGCGGCCTCGAACTGGCGTGCAGCAGCACGGTGGCACCGTCGCGCGCGAGGCGCTGGGCGATCGCTGCGCCGAGCGCACCGCTGGCCCCGGTGATCAGGGCGCGTTTTCCGGCAAGGCTCATCTTTTTTCCTTCAGGTATCGCTGCCACGGGCGTCGGACGCAGGTGCCACGGCCTCCGCCTTGCGGAGCAGGATGATCCGGTACACGGGGTAGGAGAAGAACATCGTGAAGGCCCAGATGTTGTTGAGAAGCTGGTAGAGCAGCACACCGCGCGTCGTGGTGAAGTCGAGCAGGAAAATCAGCAGCGCCTGCACGGCGATGCAGGAGACGACGTTGAACGCCACCGGCACGACCCAGGTGCGGCTGAGAGAGAGCGCGTAACAAAAGCCCAGCAACATCGACACGCAACCGCCGAGCACGCTCAGTAAAAGTTCGACGTGCAGACCTCGGTAATTTTTGCCCAGCAGTTGGAGGACGAGGTCGGGGAAGAAATAGGTGATGGCGGTAGGCACCACGCAGATGCCTGCCATCAGCCCGACGACCTGGATCATCCGTTTCAGCAGGAGCTCGCTTCGTTCCGGCAGGCGGGCGAACCGGGGGACGATCAGGGTCGAAAAGATGCCCCCGACGACGGTCAGGATGGCCGCGAGCCGTCCCAGCGCGCCGATCTGCGCGATCGCATCGGTGTTGCCGTAGATGGAGATCAGCCAGACCGAAAGCTGCGATGAAAGGCAGTAGTAGATGGCACCCGGCAGCGTTCGCTTGACCATCGCCAGGATGCCGCTGCGCACTTCGGCATTGGGCGGTCGCGAGAAATCCGTGAACTTGACGGTGATCTTGCGCAGCCTGTAATTAGCCCAGATGCGCGGTATTCCATTCGCCAGGATGGCCATCGCCGCGAACGGCAGGACGACGATCGTCGCGAGCAGCAGCGCAAAACGCAGCACGCCCACCATGATGAGATTTTTCTGCAGCGCCGCGATGTCCTGATTGAGCATCACCGGAATCTCGAAGATGTCCTCGGTCAACGTCGCCAGAAATGCCGGCACCAGCGCCAGCAGGATCAGGACCGCGAACTGCCACGCCGCGCCGTGCTTGATCAGCAGAACGAAAAGCACGGGCAGCGACACGGCCAGCGCGATGAGCGCGAACTTGCGCCGCAACTGCAGGCCTGTGGCGACGACCTCCCCCATCGAGCCCTTGTCCTGCCACGCCTTCGCCCCGTGCGCCATCACGCCGGCATTGATGCCGCCGTCGGCCAGCGTGATCAGCGTACCCATCATGGTGTAGGCCAGCGTGTAGAGCGCGTATTCGTGCGTCGACAGCATGTGGATGATGAAGAATCCGCTGAGGACGCCGAGACCTTGCACCAGGAGCTGGCCCGATCCGGTCATGGAAACCAGCACGCCCCATTCGAAGATTTTCGAATAGCGCGGATGCGAGCGCAGGCGCGTGACGAACGCCCTCATGGGGTCGAAGCACCGGTGGTGGTGTCGGAAGCCAGCGGGGTGTTCAACACCACCACCGCACGGCCCTCGGCCAGCGCAGTGCCGTCGACGTCGCGTACCGCGAACGTATAGAGCACCTGATTCGCATCGCCCGACAGGCGTTGCGCGTGCACCTGGAGGTCGCCGGGCACATCGTCGAAGCGAGCGACCGACATCCGCACGTTGCGTGCGCTCGCCAGAAAGCCGGCCGAAGGCGCTGCGCCTGCCGGTGCCAGCAGTCCGCCATGCAGCGCCATGGCCTGCGCCGCGTACTCGATCAGGTTGGGCGCCAGCAAGCCGCCGGCGGTGCGCAAGGGGTTGTCGGCCAGCGCGTGGCTCGACGTGGTGCAGTGGATGGCAATCTCGTCCCAGCTTTCGAGCCGGTCGAGCAGGCACATGCTGCCGCCGTGGGGAATGCGGCGCGCGATGTCGGCGCGGTCGAGGGTTTGGGAAGTGGTCATGATCGGATGGGTGATGAGGGGGGTGCGAGGTCGGCGACGAGCAGGACGTTGGCGAACGGTGTACCTTCGCTCATGGGCACGGTCTGCGGCACGAAACCGAGGCCTGTCAGCAACACCTTCCATTGTTCCAGCGTTCTACCCCAGGTCGGGGAAGCCTTGTGGCCGCGCACGCGCGTGACCGTCCGGTCGACCCACTGGCTGACCGCGAAGCCGCGCACGTTCGACGCGTCGCCTATGCGCAACAGGAGCCGTCCGCCCGGCGAAAGCGCATCGCGCACCCGGCGCAGTACACCCTCCTGCGACTCGATATCGACGTAATGCAGCACGTCGAAGATCACGACCAGATCGCACGACGGCAGCGTGGCCGTGCACATGTCGGCACAGAAGATCTCGGGCGCAGGCACGAGGTGCCCGAGCGATTCACGCGCACGCTTCACGTCGCTGGACATCAGCTCGATGCCGGTATAGCTGATGCGCGGCGGCGTCGGCGCCCAACTCCGGGGCCACAGCCCATCGGCCTGCATCGAGGTCGCGACCGACAGCAGGCTGGCGATCAGGCTCTGTCCGCTGCCGATATCGACGACCCGCGCCCGGTCGGGACCGATCAGACCGCGTTCGAGCATGCCGCGGAACACCGGGTCCCGTCCGAGCTTGCCGCGCGCGAAGTGCCAGGCGAACCTGCCGCCGCGCCGGTACGGTTCGGAGGCGGCGTCGTGCAGGCGGTGCCAGGCGGCGTCGGTCGCCGCGCGGGAAGAAGCGGAATTCATGCGGCGAGTCCTTGGGGCAGCGTGACCGCGCGCAGGCGATCGGCTTTCAGGCGCGCGAGCAGCGGTGGCAGCACTTCGAGCAGTACCGGGCATCCGCGAGCCGTGCGTGCAGCGTTCCCGTCGTGCAACAGCAGGATGTCGCCTGCCGAAAGCTTCTTCACCAGCCGCGCCAGCACGATCGCCGGATCGCGCTCGCGGGTGTCGAAACCGCGCCGCGTCCAGCTGACGAGCGACAGGTCGAGCCGGCGCAGCACCGGTGCCAGGAACGGATTGCGCAATCCGGCCGGTGCACGGAAGCAGGTCGGCCGCTCACCCGTGATCGTGGTCACCATGTCCTGCGCGCGCGAGATCTCCGCCGCGTAGCCACGCGGCCCGAGGACCGAGAAGTTGTGTCGGTGGCAGGCCGTGTGATTCTGGATGCTGTGGCCGCGCGCCACGATCTCGCGCGCCAGCGCCGGGTGGGCGGCGACGCGCTCGGCGATGCAGAAGAAGGTGGCGCTCTGACGGTGGAGGTCGAGCAGGTCGAGCACCTGCGGCGTCACTTCCGGGTCCGGGCCGTCGTCGATCGTCAAGGCGATCTCGCGCCGTGCGACGGCGGCCACCGGCAATCGCGTCACGTTCGGCCCGATCAGGCTGCTGCGCGGCGTCAGTCCGGCGCCGGTGATCAACGCATGGTTGAGAACCACCGCACCGATCGCCCAGGGTGCCGTCTCCGAGGCCAGCAATGCGGACCCCAGGGCGGCCGCGTGAAGGCCGATGCTGGCCTTGATCCAGGTCGGGAGCGTCGGCGAACCTGAAGCGCTCGGAGTTGAGGAGGAAACGGTGGAAGACATGTCGACCTTGTAACTCAGCCCGGCACACGGTCAAGCGCTCGGTTGTCTTTTCCGACAAAGGCCGCGGACAGCAGCAGCGCAAGAAGCGCACCGGGTGCGACCACGCGGCCGATCGCCGAAAGCGCCGGAATGTCGGAGATCGCGATCAGCCCGAACGACACGACGGTCGTGAGATTGGCGAGCACCAGCGAAGCCAGCGTGTCTTCGTCGGCGCGGCCGGTGGCCTGGAGCTGGTCGAAGAACAACGCGTAGTTGGAGCCGACCGCGACGATCAGCAGCAACCCCACCAGGTGCAGGATGCCCAGCGGCACCTGCAGCGCCGCCATGCCGCCGAGCGTCAGGATCACCGCCAGCAGCAACGGCTGGCAAACCGCCACGAGACGCCTGATCGAGCGCAGATACAGCCCGAGCACCACCACCACGGCCAATGCGCCGAGCAGCACCTGAACGAAAGCCTCGTGCAGATAGCGGTCGTAGAGACTGCCGAGTTCGTGGCCGATGTCGACCACCTGAACTTCCGGCAGCGACGACAGGCTCGCGGCGAGCTTCGCCGCATCGAGTTTGTCGGTCGTGTGCAGCGCGATCAGCGAGGACCACCCTCCTGCGGGACGCTCGAACAGCAGTGCGCGCACCACCGGCGCCAGTGCGCCGTCGGCCAGGTCGGCACGCACGATCGGCGGCAACGCACGCGCGGCCTGCACCGAATCGACGAAGGGAGAGAGCCGCGATGCCGGCAGCGGCAGGCCGGAGGTCGCGGCGTCCAGTCGAGCCTGCAAGGTCGGGGCATCCGGCAGGCTCGAGAGGCGCGCCTGCTGCGTGGCGATACTCGGCAGCATGCGGGTCACGCTCTCATAGCCGCCGAGCTGCCCCTCGCCTACCAGGGCATCGAGCTTCAGTCCGGCCGCCTCGGTCGCGCGCAGCACCGCCTGCTCGTCCGGTGCCTGCACCACGACCAGCGTGCCGCCGTCGGCCGCGCCGATGTCGGCGCGCAGGCTGGCGTCCAGGTCCTGCGTCGCCTTCGAAAGCGGGCTCATCGACGACAGACTGGCGCGCCAGAGTTCGCCGCCCTGCCAGGCCATCAGCGCCAGCGCGGCGACGCCCAGCACGACGAAGGCCGGCCGCAGGCGCGGCAGGCGATGGACGATGGCGCCGGCCATGCGTGCCATCTGCCGCCGCATGCCCATGCCGGTCGCGCCGTCCGGCGCCAGCATCGGCAGGCCGTGTCGGGTGACGAAGGCCGCGGCGATCAGGCCGGCGATCGAAAACACGCCGAGCTGGGCCAGCCCGGGAAAGCCGGAGAACAGCAGCGCCGCGAAGCCGCAGACCGAGGTCAGCAGGCCGAGCCGCACCGTCGGCCAGTTCAGGTCGCGCCAGCGCTGCCAGCCGGTGCCCGGCACGGCGGCGCCGCGCGCCTGGATCAGGTAGTAGATGGCGTAGTCGACCGTCTCGCCGATCAGCGTGCTGCCGAAACCCATCGTGAGGCCGTGCACCGAGCCGAAGACCAGCGCGACGGCGGTGGTGCCGGCCACCACACCGGTCAGCACCGGCAGCAGCGCGATCACCAGCGCGCGCGGCGAGGCGAAGGCCAGCAGCAGCAGGCAGCCCATCACGACGGCGCCGATGCCCGCCAGGTGGATCGCCTCGCCCTTGATCTTGTCGCGACTCTGCACGGAGAACACCGGGGCGCCGCTGAGCAGCAGGCGCGGCCTGTCGGCCGCAGATCCGCTCGCGCCGCTCGCACCGACGGCCTTGTCGAATTCCGCCTGCACCCGCGCGATCGCCACGGCCTGCGCATCGAGGTCGCTGCCCGACGCCCGGGTCGTCGTCAACAGCATCGCGCGCGGCGCGGTCCGCGACACCCAGACACCGTTCTCGGTGCGCGGTGAGCTCGCGGGAATCAGCCCTTCGGCGATGCGCTGCGTCTCGCCGGTCGGGTCGCGCTCCAGCAGCGGCCGCACCATGTTGCCGGCCGGCGTGCCGAGCATCGACAGCGTGTCGACGATCGCCTCGCGCAATCCGGCTTCGGTGAAACGCTCGGACGTGACGTCGGGCGACAGGTGATAGCGGTGGTCGAAGACGAAGGCGCCGGCTTCCTGCCAGTCGCCGGTGTCGCCGTTCTGCACCTGCTCGAACAGGCCGCTCGCGCGCATCGCCTTGCCGAGCGCGCGCGAGATGTCGGCGCGCCGGGCGGCATCCTTGCCGCCTTCGATGCCCGCCATCAACGTGCGCGACGCCACGCCGCTCTGCAGCTGCTCGACCAGCACGCGCTGCCGCGCGTCGGGGCTCGCCGGCAGGAAGGCCGACAGATCGGCGCTGAACTGCGTACGCGAAACGACCGCCACGCCGGCCAGCACGGCCGCCAGCCAGAGCAGCAGCACCAGCGCGCGGCGACCGCGACCGGGCGCGGCCGGAGTCGGCACGCTCACTGCGCCGTGCCCGGCCGGCGCGGCGAGATCGTCATCACCGACCGGTCGCCGCCGCGGAATTCCATCTCGACGCCGAGCACCTCGCCGCCGCGCCCGGTCAGGCGCAGCGAATCCACCTGCGACGCCAGCCGTTCGTCGATCGGCGCCAGGTCGATGGCCCATTCGTTCACGGTGCCGGTGATCTTCGTCCTGAAATAGCGCTGCAGGACGGTCGCATTGCCGGCCAGCGTCGCCCGCATCGCCTCGACCAGCCCGAGCAGTTCGGGCATGCTGTCGAGCGTCATGCTGCGGGTGCGGCCGCTGCGCGATAGCACCAGCGCATTGCCGTCGACCGACATCGTCTCGGCGCGCGGTGACAGCGTCTTGCGAACCAATTGGTCGGGCGCGGTGAAGCTCAGGGTGCCACTGGCCGGGAGCGGGCCATCGAAACCGCGCACGTAGCGCTGCTCGACGAAGTTGGCTTCGCCGTGCTTCTGCTGACCGAGCAGGCCCATGAGTTCGGGCAGGTCGAATGCCCATGCCGGCACGGTGGCCAGGGGGAGCGACGCGGCGAGCACCGCCAAGTCACGACGCAGGCGCGTCTTCAAGCCAGAAATCATGGAAATTGAACCAGTTGTAGGGGTAGGCGCGGCACAGTGCCTCGAGCCGCGCGACATACGCTTCGACCGCCGCATGGATGCGCCGTTCCCGCTCGGCAGGGTCCTTGACGCGTTCGGTGAAGTCGGCCAGCGGCTCGAACAGGACATCGTAGCGATGGCCCCCGGCGTACAGACCGGCCATGAAGAACACCTTGCGACGCAGGATCGCGGAGAGCCGGAACGGACCGTCGTTGAAGGTCGCCGCCCGGCCCAGGAACGGCACCACCACCGCGCTCCCGCGCGACTGGCCCGAGGGATCGTCCGCCGCGGGCAGCGTGCGATCGGCCAGCAGACCGCCCAGGCCACCGCCGTCGAGCCAGTCGCGCAGTTCCAGCATCGAATGCGGCTGGCCCAGCGCGATCACGTTCGGCCGCATGCGCGGAACGCTGATCGCGTTGAGGATCTCCATGATGCGCTGCGCGTTGCCGGTGAACATCAGCATCGCGATGCGCAGGCCTTCCTGGTCGGCGCTCTGCTGCTTGCAGGCGCCCAGCGCCTCGAAGCTGCCGATGTGGGCACCCAGCATGATCGCGCCGCGTCCCTCGACGGCTTCGGTCTCGACCGGCTCCTGCCCGCTCACGCGGACGTCGAAGAGTTCGAGACGGCCGCGCAGGAAATACACCCGATCGAGCACCGTCGAGCCGAAGCCGTGCAGCAGCCGATAGACATCCGCCCATCGGGCCTTGCGGCCGAGCGCACGTTCCAGATAGCGCCGGGCGTTGAGCCGCACGTGCGGCATGAACAACAGGAAATAGAGGCAGATCGGATGCAGGATCGAGCGCGTCGCGCGCCGTCCGAACCGAAGCGCCGTCCAGCAGATGAACCGCAGCGCCAGCATGTTGCTGCGCTCGGGCGCGTGCGCCCAACCGGCAGCGTTGGCGGTCGGCGCCGCCATCAGCTCGCCACCCAGCGTCCGCTGGCGGCGATCGTCTCGCCGGAGCGCACCTCGAAGCGCACGCCGCGCGAGGCGCCCGACTCCGGATGCAGTGCGATGTCGACGGTCGCACCCGGCCGCACCGGCGCCAAAAACTTGACCGCGGCCAGCGTGGGGTGCGTACCGAGCCGCGCGACCATCGCCGGCACGCGCAGCATCGCTTCCATCACCTCGGAGACCAGCAGCGCGCCCGGCAGCAGCGGCTGGCCGGGAAAGTGGCCGGCGAACACCGGATGATCGGCCGGCACGTCGTGCGTGACGTGCACCGGCGTATCGTCGGCGGCCATCTGCGACAGCGCGAATTCGCGCAATGCGCGTGCAGTGAGCTTGCCGGTGGCCTCGCGCGGCAGGCTTCGCACCTGCACCACCCGGCGCGGTATGAACACCGACTCGATGCGGTGACGCAGTTCCGCGACGACCGCCCCCGGCGCAAGCGTCGGTGCGACGACGAAGGCCATCGGTCTGACGATGCCGTCGGCGACCTCCTCGGGCAGCCAGAAGGCGCCGTCCTCGACGCCCGGGATGCTGTTGAGGTGGTAGTTCAGATGGCCGAGCGAGCTGCGCTTGCCGGCGACATGGATCAGGTCGTTGGACCGGCCGAACAGGCGAAAACGCCGGTCGTCGAGCAACTCCAGCACGTCGGCCATCGGCGTCGGTTGCGGAATGAAGTCGCCCTCGAACACGAACTGCTCCGTTGCCTCGGCGCCCAGCGTGGCTGGCGCTGCCTGCACGCGCACGCGGATGCCGCCGAAGGTCTCCCAGACCTCGCTCGCGGTCGGGCGCCGTGATGCGACCTGCCCGGATTCGGTGCTGCCGTAGATCTCGACCAGCACGCCGCCGGTCGCCTGCTCGGCCTGCGCCGCGAGCTGCGGCGACAGCGGCGCCGTCGCCGACAGGATCAGGTCGACCGGTGGAATCGCCAGCCCCGACAGCATCAGCGTCTTCAGGTGAAACGGCGTGGTGACCAGCGCACGCGGCCGCGGCACCGAAGCCAGCGCCTGCACGATGTCGGCAGGAAAGAACGGCCGGCCGCTGTCGAAGGCCGCACCGCCGAGCATCGCCAGCAGCGCCGACGATTCGAGCCCGTAGCTGTGCTGGACCGGGACCGTCGCCACCAGCGTCACGCCCTCGAGCGACGCGCGATCCAGCCACCGCGCGAGCGGGCCGGCGGCGGCGGCGACGTCGCCGACCAGCGTGCGCCACTGCTTGGCGTGCGGCTGCGGAACACCGGTAGAGCCGGAGGTGAGCAAGCTGACCGCGTGCATGTCGCCGGAGAAGGACGGGACCGGCACGACAGCTGGCTCCGGGTACGTATCGACATCGGGTCTTGCATCGGTCGCGCCAGAGGTGCGGTTCGGAACCAGCACGCGCGAGAGGCCCGACACCTCCAGCGAGGGTTCGTCGGTGATGGCGACCACGTCGCCGTGCGACGCGCGCAGGCGCGCCATGGTCTCCGGCCGCGCATCGGGCGGCAGCAGGCTCGCATGGCCTCGCACCAGTGCCGCGCCCAGTGCCACGGCGAAGGCGTAGCGATCGTTGCAGAGATTGACCAGCGGGCCGTGCGCGGGCAGGTTCTCGGCCTGCCGCGCCACCTCCGCGAGATAGGTGCGTCCGCTGATCGCGACACCGCGCTGCCATGCGAGCGGCGCGTCGAGGTCGCGCGCCGCCAGGAGCGGCAAGAGAAGGGATGCGTTCGACAGGCTCATGCGTCAGGCAGGTTCGGAGTAGAAGCCGGCGGCGCGGCGCCGTGGCTGTAGAAAGCGCGTATCGCATCGATCATGCGGGTGCGCTGGAACTCGGGATGCAACCGGTAGCGCAGCAGGTGTTCGCCGACGAAGAGCACGCCGACCATCAGCGGGCTCAGCACGTTCGCCCACAGCGACCAGGCAGCGAACGGAAGCCACAGGTAGATCGCGATCGAACCCAGCGCCGTGACGGCGAAGCAGCCGGTCCAGACCCAGGTCACCTGCCGCGTGTAGGCACGCAAGGCCCCGTCCATCGGCTGGATGCGCTGCGCGAATTCCCCGATGAGCGACAGCCGGCCGCCGCGCAGCGTGCCGCCGAACCAGCAGCCGAGCACCGCGTTGATGCCGAAATGCTGCAGCACGTAGAGACGATCCGGGTTGCCCGCCTCGCCGCGTGCCAGCGCCCAGACCAGTATTGCACCGCCGACCGCGACCGCTGCGAGCCCCCAGCGCCCGAGCCGGGTGCCGGCGATGCCCAGGGCGGTGAGCCACAGCGGGCCGAGCAGCACGGCGATGGCCCAGGGCGCGTCGGCGTGGAACACCATCATCCAATGGGAAAGACCCGCATAGGCGACACCTGCGATCAGCAGGAGCGCCAGACGCCAGCGCGACATCGCTCAGTCCGGTGCGTATCGAAGTCGACCGATGCCGCGGCCCTTCATTCAAGCGGCTGCCGGTGCGCGGTTCTGCCCGACATGCGTCGCCAACGTGCGCAGCGACGTGAAGATCTGCTGATTGCGCTCGTCGTCCGAACGCAGCTGGAAGCCGTAGCGCCGCGAGACCTCGAGCGCCACTTCGAGGATGTCGATCGAATCGAGGCCCAGGCCTTCGCCATAGAGCGGCGCGTTCGGCTCGATGTCGCCCGGTGCGACTTCGAGGTTCAGGGAGTCGACCAGCAGCACGGCGAGTTCGTTCTCGAGCGGGGTCTGTTCGGTCGGGGCGCCATCGGCGGGATAGGAAGTGGGGGCAGTCGATGACACGGAAACTCCTGGTACAAATTCACGCAATAAGGTGCTTGACGCCGCGGATTATAGAAGTCCACGTTGGCTAGACTTCCCCTTTTCGACACGACCGGAACATGCATGGCCGACCCTCTCCTGATAGCCCGCCGCGACGCGACCGAATGCTTCCTCCTGCCGGAACTGGCCAACCGGCACGGCCTCGTCACCGGCGCCACCGGCACCGGCAAGACCGTCACCCTGCAGACCATGGCGGAGCGGTTGTCGAACATCGGCGTGCCGGTGTTCATGGCCGACGTCAAGGGCGACCTGGCCGGCATCAGCCAGCCCGGGAAGATCGGCGACAAGCTCGCCGCCACACTCAAGACCCGAGGCATCGTGCCGGCCGAGCCCGCCGCCTGCCCGGTCACGCTCTGGGACGTGTTCGGCGAACAGGGCCACCCGGTGCGCGCCACGGTGACCGACATGGGGCCGCTGCTGCTGGCCCGCATGCTCGATCTGAACGACACCCAGGCCGGCGTGCTCAACATCGTCTTCAGGATCGCCGACGACAACGGCCTGCTGGTGCTCGACCTGAAGGACCTGCGCGCGATGCTGCAATACGTCGGCGAGAACGCGAGCCAGTTCACGACGCGCTACGGCAACGTCAGTGCGGCGAGCGTCGGCGCGATCCAGCGCGGGCTGCTGCAGATCGAGAGCCAGGGCGGCGACCGGTTCTTCGGCGAGCCGATGCTCGACATCGCGGACTTCATGCAGACCGTCGGCGGCAAGGGCGTGATCAACATCCTGAGCGCCGACAGGCTCATGAACGCGCCGCGGCTCTACGCGACCTTCCTGCTGTGGATGCTTTCGGAGTTGTTCGAGCACCTTCCCGAAATCGGCGATCCGGACAAGCCGGTGCTGGCGTTCTTCTTCGACGAGGCGCATCTGCTGTTCAAGGATGCACCCAAGGCGCTGGTCGAACGCATCGAACTGGTCGTGCGGCTGGTGCGTTCCAAGGGCGTGGGCGTGTATTTCGTCACCCAGAACCCGCTCGACATTCCCGATCCGGTGCTGGCGCAGCTGGGCAACCGCGTGCAGCACGCGCTGCGTGCCTTCACGCCGCGCGACCAGAAAGCCGTCAAGGCGACCGCGACGACGATGCGGCCGAAATCCGGCCTGGACATCGAAGCCGCGATCACCGATCTCGCGGTCGGGGAGGCCTTGGTCAGCTTCCTCGACGCCAAGGGCAGCCCGAGCGTCACGGAGCGGGTCTTCGTGCTGCCCCCGGCCAGCCAGCTCGGGCCGATCACCGCGGCGCAACGGCAGGCGCTGATGAGCGATTCGCTGGTGGCGGGCGTGTACGAGAAGATCGTCGACCGCGAGTCGGCCTACGAAAAGCTGAAGGCGCGTACGGACACGGCGCCGGGCATGCCCGACGATACGTCGAATGCATCGTCGAAACCGGTCGGAACGGCAGGACCCGTGAGCCCGACCATGGCCACCACCACAGCGGCCGGCAGCGCGGGCGGCGGTCTGATGGGAAGCCTCAACGGCATCCTGTTCGGCACGACCGGGCCGCGCGGCGGCCGGCACGACGGGCTGGCACAGACGATGGCGAAGTCGGCGGTCCGCACCGTCGGTACGACGCTCGGGAAAGAGATCCTGCGCGGCGTGCTGGGCGGAATCTTCGGGGGCAAGAAAGGACGATGACGGGGCGCCGGCGTCTTATTTCCGGATTTCGGGCACGTAGCCGACCACCCGCCACCGGTTGTCGGATTCCAGTCGGAAGCTGATCAGTTCGGAAAGCGTCTCGCCGGCACTGCCGGGCGTGAGGAAAACGACGTTGGCATACAGCCCGGCCGGCGGCGCCGGCGGTGCGGCTTGCGGAAAACGATTGCGCGACACGTTGAGCCAGAGCCGCCCACCGCTCGCGGCGAAAGCTTTTCGCTGATCGTTGCTCTTGCCGTTGAACTGCTGCCTGGACACCTGCGCCTTCAGGATGGGAGAAGCGTTGTCCCAGACGTTTTCGGCCTGTCCGGCATCGATCATCTGGAGGACCTGCGCACCCATGCCGACGACATCGGCCGGGGACATGTCCTGCTCGGCCGCCGCCGCATCGAAAACCAATGCCGACGAGGCGAGCGCGGCGACCGCGGCCAAGACCCGGATATCTACGTATTTCATTTCCTGATTTCCTTGCCGACAGAGTCGACGGTGTGTTCGTGGGGTGCGCCGGGTTCATCGGCAGCAACATTTCTTGCGTTCGCCAAGTATTGCGAGCGGTTTGGAAACAGATCGGCTGCGGACACAGAACGCCGGTTCTGGTGAACGAAACCTCGTTTCCGGAAATCGAATCGATTTCGTGCAGCTTTTGCATGCCACGCCGAACGGCGAGCCAGCTTCTTTTGTCCGCCCCGATGTCGTCGACACTCCGTGCACATGATTCCGATCACCAGAAACTCCCGTCGCCTTGGCGTTCGAACCCCGGCGCGGCGCATGCAGACGCTTCTTTCGTTCACCCTTGCGATGCTGCTGGCCGCCTGCAGCCTCGCGCGCCCTCCGGCCGTGGTCGATCCGGGTGCGCCCGCACGCTGGCAGACGCCGGTTTCCGACAGCGCCGCCCTGCCCCACTCCGGCTCCGAAACGGCGCTGTCGACCTGGTGGGGGCAGTTCGACGATCCGGTGCTGCTCCAGCTGATCGACGCGGCACAGCGCGCCAGCCCCACGCTCGCCAGCGCCGCGGTGCGCATCGCCGATGCCCGTGCGGCGCGCACGCAGGCCGGTGCGGCGCTGCTGCCCACGCTCGACGGCACGCTGTCGGCACAGCGCAGCAATTCGCCATTCGCCGGCGTGTCCGGTGCCACGGGCGAAAGCGCCAACGCGCTGCCTGGCGTGACGACGCTGCAGGCAGGTCTGCAGTCGAGCTGGGAGATCGACCTGTTCGGCGGGCGCCTGGCCGGACGCGAGGCCGCCGGCTACCGGCTGGGCCGCGCCGATGCACAGTGGCACGACGCCCGTGTCTCGGTGGCGGCCGAGACGGCGAACGCCTATGTCGGTGAACGCGCCTGCCAGCGGCAACTCGCGGTCGCCAGCTCGGACGCCCGGTCGCGCGGCGAAACCGCACGCCTGACCGACCTGTCGGCCAAGGCCGGCTTTACCGCACCCGCGAGCGCCGCGCTCGCGCGGGCCAGCGCCGCGGATGCGTCCGCGCGGCTGACCCAGCAGCGCTCCCAGTGCGCCGTGCTGCGCCGGGGCCTGGTGGCGATGACGGCGCTCGACGGGCCGTCGCTCGACGCGCTGCTCGACGACGTACCTGCCGAGCACGATCCGCTGGTGACGCGTCCGTTGCCGGTCGTCGACAGCGTGCCGGCCCGCCTGCTGGCGCAGCGCCCCGACGTGTACGCCTCGGAAACGGCCGTCGCCGCGGCCAGCGCGGATGTCGGCGCGGCGGAGGCCGATCGCTATCCGCGCCTGTCGCTGCAGGGCTCGGTCGCGGCCCTGCAACTGCGCAGCGGCGGCATCCACCAATCGCTTCAGACCTGGACCATCGGCCCGGTCGCGCTGTCGCTGCCGATCTTCGACGGCGGCGTGCGTGCGGCCAACGTGGCATCGGCCCGGGCGCGCTACGACGAGGCGGTCGTGCTCTACCGGTCGAGCGCACGCCAGGCCGTGCGCGAAGTCGAGGTCGCGCTGCTGAACCTGAGGAGCACCGACGGACGCGAAACCGATGCCATGACGGCGGTCGACAACTACCAGGCGTCGCTCGACGCCACGCAGGCCCGCTATCGCGCCGGCCTGGGCACCCTGTTCGAGCTCGAAGACGCCCGCCGCACGCTGTTCGCCGCGCAGACCGCCCGCGTGTCGCTGCGACGCGAACGCGCCGAGGCACGCGTCGCGCTCTACCGCGCCACCGGCGGCGGCTGGACGGGTCCGGCGCCCGCCGATGCCGCCGCCGTCGGCCACGCCGATCCGCAGGTTGCCGCAACGTCCGCCTCGAAGGCGGCAAACCCATGAAACGCAAGACCCTTTTCGCCCTGCTCGCGGTCGCCTTCGTCGTCGTGGCGGGCGGCTTCGCGTTCCGGAAGCTCGGCGGTGTACACGACGGCGGCAGTCAGGCCGGCAAGCCGGGCACGTCGGCCGCGGCGCCGCGTGCCGTGCTGACCGTCACCGTCGCCCGACCGGAAACCACAGAGCTCGACGTGACGCTCGCGGCCAACGGCAACATCGCGCCGTGGCAGGAGGCGATCGTCGGCTCGGAGGCGAGCGGACTGCGTCTTGCGGAAGTGCGCGCGAATGTCGGCGACGTCGTCAGGAAGGGCCAGGTGCTCGCGACCTTCTCGCCCGAGACCATCGACGCCGACGTCGCGCAGGCGCGCGCATCGCTGGCCGAGGCGCGCGCCACGGCCGCCGATGCGGCCGGCAACGCGACCCGCGCCCGCACGCTGCAGGAGACCGGCGCCCTGAGCCAGCAGCAGATCAACCAGTACCAGACCGCCGAGCAGACCGCCCGCGCACGCGTCGAGGCGGCGAACGCCGTGCTGGCCGCGCAGCAGGTGCGCGGGCGCAATACGCAGGTGCTGGCGCCCGACGACGGCGTGATCTCGACCCGCACCGCGACGGTCGGCGGCGTGGTCGCCGGCGGCGCGGAACTGTTCCGCCTGATCCGCAAGAGCCGGCTCGAATGGCGTGCCGAGGTCACCTCCGCCGAGCTGGAGCGCATCGCCGTCGGCACGCCGGTCGTGATCGTCGGTGCGAGCGGCGCGACGGTGCAGGGCAAGGTCCGCACCATCGCGCCGACCGTCGATCCGCAGACGCGCAACGCGCTGGTCTACGTCGATGTGCCGACGGTGCTGCAGAACAGCGCGTTGAAGGCCGGCATGTTCGCTCGCGGCGAGTTCAGGCTGGGCAAGACCGCCGCTGCGACGGTGCCGCTGGCGTCGATCGTGCCGCGCGACGGCTTCAACCACCTGTTGCTGCTGCAGCCCGACAGCCGTGTCTCGCAGCTCAAGGTCGAAATCGGACGGCGCGTCGCGGATCGCGTGGAAATCGTCACGCGGCTGCCGGCCGACGCGCGCGTGGTCGCGCAGGGCGCGGGTTTCCTGAACGACGGCGACCTGGTCCGCGTGGTGCCGTGAACGTCTCCGCCTGGTCCATCCGGAATCCGATTCCGGCGGTGATGCTGTTCGTGATGCTCACGTTCGGCGGGTTCTTCTCATTCAAGGCGATGAAGGTCCAGAACTTCCCGGACATCGACCTGCCGATCGTCACCGTCTCGGCGGCATTGCCGGGCGCCGCGCCCGCGCAGCTCGAAACCGACGTCGCGCGCAAGCTCGAGAACTCCATCGCCACCGTGCAGGGCCTGCGCCACATCACGACCAAGGTGCAGGACGGCGTGGCCACGCTGATCGTCGAGTTCCGGCTGGAGAAGCCGGTGCAGGAGGCCGTCGACGACGTGCGCTCGGCGGTGCAGCGCGTGCGCGCCGACCTGCCCGCCGACGTGCGCGACCCGATCGTCACCAAGCTCGACCTCGCCGGCCAGCCGGTGCTGGCCTTCACCATCGCCTCGACGCGGCTCGACCCGCAGGCGCTGAGCTGGTTCGTCGACAACGACATCACCAGGAAGCTGCTGTCGCTGCCGGGCGTCGGCGCGGTCAACCGCGTGGGCGGCGTGACGCGGCAGGTGCACGTCGACCTCGACCCGGCGCGCCTGCAGGCGCTGGGTGCGACCGCCGCGGAGATCTCGCGCCAGCTGCGGCTGGTGCAGATCGAGAGCGCCGGCGGCCGCACCGACCTGGGCGGCAGCGAGCAGCCGGTACGCACCATGGCGACCGTGCGTTCGGCCGACGAATTGCGCGACATCCAGATCGTGCTCGGCGACGGCCGGCGCATCCGGCTCGACCAGGTCGCGCGCATCACGGACACCATCGCCGAGCCGCGCGCGGCCGCGCTGCTCGACGGCAAGCCGGTGGTCGGCTTCGAGGTGGCGCGCAGTCGCGGCGAGAGCGAGGTGTCGGTCGGCAAGGCGGTGCAGAAGGCGCTGGCCGAACTGCGCGCGCAACGCCCCGACATCGCGTTGACCGAAGCCTTCAATTTCGTCACGCCGGTGCAGGAGGAATACGACGGTTCGCTGCACCTGCTGTACGAAGGCGCGATCCTGGCCGTGATCGTGGTCTGGCTGTTCCTGCGCGACTGGCGCGCCACGCTGGTCTCGGCGGTCGCGCTGCCGATGTCGGTCATACCGGCCTTCATCGGCATGCACGTGCTGGGCTTCTCGGTCAACATCATCTCGCTGCTGGCGCTGTCGCTGGTGATCGGCATCCTGGTCGACGACGCGATCGTGGAGGTGGAGAACATCGTGCGCCACCTGCGCATGGGAAAGTCGCCCTACCAGGCCGCGATGGAGGCCGCCGACGAGATCGGGCTGGCGGTGATCGCCACCACCTTCACGCTGATCGCGGTGTTCCTGCCGACCGCGTTCATGAGCGGCGTGGCCGGGCGCTTCTTCAAGCAGTTCGGCTGGACCGCCTCGCTGGCGGTGTTCGCCTCGCTGGTGGTCGCCCGCGTGCTGACGCCGATGATGGCGGCCTACATCCTCGAGCCGATCGTCGGCGCCGAGAAGGAACCCGGCTGGCTCACGGTCTACATGCGCACGGCCCAATGGTGCATGCGCAACCGTCTGACGACGATGCTGCTGGCGACGGTCTTCTTCATCGGCTCGATCGCGCTGATCCCGCTGCTCAAGACCGGCTTCATCCCGCCGGACGACAACTCGCAGACGCAGGTCTACCTGTCGCTCGCCCCCGGCGCGACGCTGGCGCAGACCAGCGCCACCGCCGAAGCCGCGCGCCAGCGCCTCATGCAGGTCGCCCACGTGCGCAGCGTCTACACGACGGTCGGCGGCGGCAGCGCGGGCGGCGATCCTGTCGCGAGCCTGAGTTCGGCCGAAACCCGCAAGGCGACGCTGACCGTGAAGCTCGACCCGCGCGGCGACCGGCCGCGCAAGCAGGTGATCGAGAACGCGATCCGCGGCACGCTCGAATCGCTGCCGGGCGTGCGCAGCACCGTGGGGCTCGGCGGCTCGGGCGAGAAGTACATCCTGGGTCTCTCCGGCGAAGACCCGGTCGCGCTGACCACTGCGGCGCGCGCGGTCGAGCGCGACCTGCACACCATCCGCGGCCTCGGCAACATCACCTCCACCGCCAGCCTGATTCGCCCGGAGATCGCGGTGCGACCGAATTTCGCGCGCGCCGCCGACCTGGGCGTGACCAGTTCGGCCATCGCCGAGACGCTGCGTGTTGCCACCGTCGGCGACTACGACCAGTCGCTCGCCAAGCTCAACCTCGCCCAGCGGCAGGTGCCGATCGTGGTCAAGCTGGAGGATTCGACGCGCAAGGACCTGGAACTGCTCGAGCGGCTGTCGGTGCCCGGCGCGCGCGGCCCGGTGATGCTCGGTCAGGTCGCGGACCTGACGATCGAGGGCGGCCCGGCGGTCATCGACCGCTACGACCGCTCGCGCAACGTCAACTTCGAGATCGAGTTGTCGGGCCTCGGTCTCGGCGACGCCAAGGCCGCGGCGATGGCGCTGCCGTCGATCCGCGCCCTGCCGCCGGGTGTGCGCCTGACCGAGATCGGCGACGCGGAGGTGATGACGGAACTCTTCAACAGTTTCGGTCTGGCGATGCTGACCGGCGTACTGTGCATCTACATCGTGCTGGTGCTGCTGTTCAAGGATTTCCTGCATCCGGTCACGATCCTGTGCGCCCTGCCGCTGGCGCTCGGCGGCGCTTTCGTCGGGCTGCTGTTGGCGCAGAAGGCGCTGTCGATGCCGTCGCTGATCGGCCTGATCATGCTGATGGGCGTGGCGACCAAGAATTCGATCCTGCTGGTCGAATACGCGCTGGTCGCGCGCCGCGGACACGACGGCGCCGACGGCCGCCCGGCGATCGAACCGATGAGCCGCCGGGACGCGTTGCGCGACGCCTGCCACAAGCGCGCGCGGCCGATCATCATGACCACCATCGCCATGGGCGCGGGCATGTTGCCGATCGCGGTCGGGTTCGGGGCGGCGGATTCGAGTTTCCGGTCGCCGATGGCGATCGCGGTGATCGGCGGGCTGATCACGTCGACGGTGCTGAGCCTGCTGGTGGTGCCGGCGGTGTTCACGTATGTGGACGATGTGGAGCAATTCCTGGTGCGGACGGCGCGGCGGTTCCGGCGCTGATTCCGATCGGCCCCACCACGGACCTGGCCAAGGACCGAGGGCGGTGGGTAACCCCCGCAGCGAAGTAAAGGAGGAGCCGAAGGCGGGGGACACGAGCGCAGGGGGTCACCCGCCGCCCTCGGCCCGGCGTCCCGGACTGACGAAAGAGCAAGCCATCGACTTCGGGCTCGGCGCCGACAAGCAGCCGCGCCGAAGATACGTCGCCGCCCCGGTCACGGCTCCCCAGAATCGCCGCAACGAACCGACGCCAAGGAACCGAAATGACCCGTCTGACTCTTCGAAACGCCGCATCCGCATCGATGCTCTCCGTGCTCGCCTGCACCACGGTCCTGGCCCAGAACACTCCGGTGCCCGAGACGGCGACGCAACGCTACGAAAACCGGCTCGACGCCTGCAACATGAGCACGATACCCGCACCCGAACGCGAAGCCTGCATCCGCGGCGCCGGCCTGGCGATGGACGCCGCACGCGGCGGTGCGCCGACGAACGTCGAGATGGAGTCTGCGGACGGCCGCGCGACCATCATCGCGCCGGCCGGTTCGCGCACGCCTTTGAGCGGATCGGGTACGACCACCATCGACGACGGCCGCGCGACCCTGGTCGAACCTGCAGGTCGGGCGCCGGTGCGCTGAATGCACGACGCCTCGTGCCCTTGCGGAACACAAGGCGTCGTTGCGAAACGCGGCTTTTTCTCTTCAGGCGCCCAGTGCCCTCATCTTCCGCTCGCTCGCCCGCTTCATCAGCCGCGGCAGCGCCAGCACCGCCACGATCACGACCACCAGCGCGATCGACATCGGCCGCTGCACGAACACCATCGCGCTGCCTTCGCCGATCGACATCGCGTTGCGCAGCTGCGCTTCGGCGAGCGGGCCGAGGATCATGCCGACCACCACGGGGGCGGTCGGGAAGTCGAAGCGACGCATGATCACGCCGAGCACGCCGATGCCGTAGAGCAGGTACAGGTCGAACGCGCTCTGGCGCATGCCGTAGGCACCGACCGTCGCGAAGATCAGGATGCCCGCATACAGCTGGGGCTTGGGAATCTTCAGCAGCTTGACCCACAGGCCGACCATCGGCAGGTTCAGCACCAGCAGCATCACGTTGCCGATATAGAGCGACGCGATCAGCGCCCAGACCAGGGCGGCCGATGTGGTGAACAGCTGCGGGCCGGGCTGGATGCCGTAGTTCTGGAACGCACCCAGCAGGATCGCGGTGGTGTTGCTGGTCGGGATGCCGAGCGTGAGCAGCGGGATCAGCGCGGCGGTCACCGTGGCGTTGTTGGCGGCTTCGGGCCCGGCGACGCCTTCGATCGCGCCGGAGGTGCCGAACTCCGCCTTCGCGTCCTTGTCCTTGGCCAGCTTCTTCTCGACCGCATAGCTCAGGAAGGTCGGGATCTCGGTGCCGCCGGCCGGAATGCAGCCGAACGGCGTGCCGATGGCGGTGCCGCGCAGCCAGGCCGGGATCGAGCGCTTCCAGTCGCGGCCGCTCATGTGCACGCGGCTGAGCTTGTTCTGCGCCTCGACGACGCGGCCTTCGAACAGCACCGCGTACAGCACTTCGGCGACCGCGAACAGGCCGACCGCGACCAGCACGATCTCGATGCCGTCGAGCAGTTCCGGCACGTTGCCGGTGTAGCGGCCCTGGCCGGATATCTGGTCGAGCCCCACACAGCCTGCGGCAAGACCGATGAACAGCGCCGTCATGCCGCGCAGCGTGCTCTTGCCGAGCACCGCGCTCACGGTGGTGAAGGCCAACAGCATCAAGAGGAAGTATTCCGGCGGGCCGAGCTTGACCGCGAATTCGGCGACGAAAGGCGCGAACAACGTGACGACGACGGTGGCGATGGTGCCGGCCACGAAGGAGCCGATGGCGGCCGTCGCGAGCGCGGCGCCCGCGCGCCCGCTCTTGGCCATCTTGTTGCCCTCCATCGCGGTCACCATGCTGGCCGTCTCTCCGGGCGTGTTCAGCAGGATCGAGGTGGTCGAGCCGCCGTACATGGCGCCGTAGTAGATACCCGAGAAGAAGATCATCGATGCCGTGACGTCGACCTTGCCGGTGATGGGCAGCAGCATCGCCACCGCGACCGCCGGGCCGATGCCGGGCAGCACGCCGACCGCCGTGCCCAGCGCGCAGCCGACCAGGCACCAGAGCAGGTTGGCAGGAGTGATCGCCGCGGCGAAGCCCGCCATGAGTGCGTTGAAGATGTCCATCTCAGATCCAGCCGGTCTCGGTGAGTCCGGGCAGATTGATCGCCAGGAATTGGGTGAACATCCAGAACACGGGCGCTGCGATGAGCGCACCGGTAACCGCGTCGACGAGCCAGGTGCGCGGCCGATTGGCCACGTTCTGCCCGGCAGCGCGGCGCAGTCCCTGCACGGCCAGCACGTAGCACAGCGTGCAGCTCAGGATAAAACCGATGGTCGTGATCAGCGAGGCGTTGAGCAGGAGCCCGGCCGACACCCACACGAAACCCGACCAGCAGGTCTCGGCCGCACCGCTCGGTGCATCCATCTCGCGAAAGCCACCGCTGCGCGCCTCATAGACGATCCAGCCACCGCAGATCGTCAGGACGATGGCCGTCAGCCACGGCAGAAAATTGGGCCCGACGCCGCCGTAGCCGGCTTCGGACGAGATGCCCGTCGCCCCATACGCCAGGAAAAGGCCCGCCAGCAACACCCCGATGCCGACCACGGTCTGCGACCATGCCACCGGCGCCGATGCCGATGCCGCGGGTGCCGGGATGTCCGGCGGAAAAGAGCTTGTTGTCATTGTCGTGAGTTCCGAGGCGCCAGGCGCGAGCGGGTGGAGCCGGTCAGACCATGCCCGACTTGGTCATGGTCGCACGCAGGCTGGCGAATTCGTCGTCGACGAACTTGCCGAACGCATCGCCCGCGAGCACGGCCGGGGTCCAGTCGTTCTTCTTCGCGGCGTCGAGCCAGGCCGGCGTCTTGAGCGCGGCGAGCACCATGTCGGTGAGCTTCTTGCGTTGGTCGGGCGTGATGCCGGACGCGCCGTAGATGCCGCGCCAGTTGCCGAGTTCGACGTCGATGCCCTGCTCCTTCAGCGTCGGCACGTCGGAGCCGGCGAGGCGCGTGGCCGAAGTCACGGCGACCGCCTTCATCTTGCCGGCGCCGATGTATTCGGCGAATTCGCTGTAGCCGCTGCCACCGATGGTCACGTTGCCGCCGAGCACCGCCGCCGTCGCCTCGCCGCCGCCGCGGAACGCGACGTAGTTGATCTTCGACGGATCGACGCCGACCTTCTGCGCGATCATCGCCGCGGCGATGTGCTCGGTGGAGCCGCGCGAACCGCCGCCCCACTTCACGCTGCCCGGGTCCTTCTTGAGCTGTGCCACCACGTCGGCCATCGTCTTGAAGGGCGAGTTGGTCGGCAGCACGAAGACGTTGTATTCGCTGGTGATGCGGGCGATCGGCGTCGCGGCCTCGAGCTTGACCGGCGGCTTGCCGGTGATGATGCCGCCGAGCATCACCGCGCCCATCACCATCAGCGCGTTCGGGTCGCCCTTGGAGCCGTTGACGAACTGCGCCAGGCCCAGGGCGCCGGCCGCGCCGCCCTTGTTGTCGTAGGTGACCGTGTCGGCCAGCTTGGCATCGGTCAAGGCCTTGCCCAACGCGCGGCCGGTGGTGTCCCAACCGCCGCCCGGGTTCGCCGGAATCATCATCTTGACGTTGGTTGCGGCCCGGGCGGACAGCGGCAGGGCGCCGGTGGCGGCCAGTGCGGCCAGTGACTTCAGGAAGGTGTCTCGACGCATGAATGTCTCCATCTGTTGATCGCCGCTATGATGCGCCGCCCCGCTGTCAGTTGGCTGTCCAGCGTACTGGGGTAAACACCGAACGAAGCGCCTTCATGAAGCTGCTGCTGGTCGAAGACGACCTATCGATGCAAATCACTTTGCAACGCGCACTGGCGCGTCGGCGCATCGACGTGCGGATCTGCGGCGACGGCGCGCTGGCGCTGGCGCAGTGGCGCGAGACGAATCCCGACGTGGTAGCGCTCGATCTCAATCTGCCCCATCTCGACGGCCTGCAGGTGCTGGAGCAGGCCCGCGCCGCCGGACTGCGCACGCCGGTGCTGCTGCTGACCGCGCGCGGCACGGTCGGCGATCGCATCGTCGGCCTGAACGCGGGCGCCGACGATTACCTGCCCAAACCGTTCGACCTCGACGAACTGGAAGCGCGCATCCGCGCGTTGCGTCGCCGGCACCGGAACGCGGCCCACGATGTGCCCGACGGGCCGCAGCCGGTCGGCCAGCTTCGCTACGAGAGCGAGAGCGGCGCTATCTACCATCGCGCCGAGGTGCTCGAACTGACGCCGCGCGAACTCGCGCTGCTGAAGGCGCTGATGGTCAAGCCGGGGCATGCGGTCGGCAAGGAACGGCTTTTCGAGCTGGTGTTTCCCGGCGAAGCGGACGTGCAGTACGAGGCCGTCGAAGTGGTGGTCTATCGCCTGCGCAAGAAGCTGGCCGGCACCGGCGCCACGCTGATGACGCTGCGCGGTCTCGGCTACCTGCTGCGCGCCGACGCATGAGCATCCCGAAGCGCATTCGCCGCACGGGCCGAAACGACAGGAAGGTCGGCACGCGCACCGCAGGCGCGTGGTCCCTGCGCGGACGGCTGCTGATCGGCATCCTGATTCCGGTGGCCATCCTGATCGCGCTCAACAGCGTGAGCCTCTATCGCCAGAGCCTGGCCGCGGCGACGCTCGCCTACGACCGGACGCTGCTGGCCTCGGCCAAGACCATCGGCGAGCAACTCGACGTGACCGGCTACGACGAGGCGGCCGTGCTGCGCGCCGTGGTGCCGTATTCGGCGCTCGAAGCCTTCGAGGCCGACAACCGGAGCCTGCTGTTCTATCGCGTCTCCACGCTCGGCGGCCGGCTCATCTCCGGCTTCGAGGAACTGCCCGCCTGGCACGGCACGATGCCCGCGCGCTCGGCCTATGCCGCACTGGTGGATTTCTACGACGCCGAATTCCGCGGGCAGCCGGTGCGCGTGGCCGTGCTGCTGCAGCCGGTGGCGAGCGCCAAGGGCCGCGGCATGGCCGTGGTCCAGGTGGCGGAGACGCTGGAGCTGCGCCAGACGCTCGCCCGCAAGCTGCTGATCGACACGCTCTGGCGGCAGCTCGTGCTGCTCGGTGTGATCGCGTCGGTGACGGCGCTGGTGGTGCAACGTGCGACGCGACCGGTGCGCGAGCTCGGCGAGGCGATCGAGGCGCGCGCCGCCGACGACCTCACCCCCATCGACGCGCCCGACGCCCCGCGCGAACTGCGTCCGCTGCTGGAGTCGACCACCCACGTCATGCGCCGGCTGCAGGCGCTGCTCGACCACCAGAAACGCTTCGTGCGCGACAGCGCGCACCAGCTGCGCACGCCGCTGGCCGTGCTCAAGGCGCAGGTGCAGTCGGCCCGCCGCGGCGACATGCCGCCCGGGCAGGCGCTCGCCGAGATCGACCACACGGTGGCGCGCGCCACGGCACTGGCCAACCAGATGCTTTCGCTGGCCAAGGTCGAGCAGTTGCGCCAGCGGCCGGAGTCGAGCACGGTGGACTTCGGCGACGTGGTGCGCGAGGTGGCGCTGGACGTGTCGCCGCTGATCGCCGACAAGGCGCTGGACTTCGAGCTCGATGCCGGCGTGGTGCCGGTGCACGCGCACCTGTGGATGCTGCAGGAGCTGAGCCGCAACCTTCTGCACAACGCGATCAGACACAGCCCGACCGGCGGCGCGCTCACCGTACGGGTGCGCATCGACCAGGCTTCGGCAGTGCTCGGAATTCACGATGCCGGCCCGGGCATATCGCCAGAGCTTCGCCAGCGGCTGTTCGCACCCTTCTCCGCCGGCGACATGTCCAGCGGCTCCGGTCTCGGCCTGACGATCTGCCGCGAGATCGTGCAGACGCTCGCCGGCACGATCTCGCTTGAAAACCGCCGGGTCGGCAACCATATCGTCGGCCTGGACGCCACGGTATGGCTGCCGCTTTCTCAGGAATGACGCAAGGATGACGATGGACCGATTGCGGATCGACAAGTGGCTGTGGGCCGCGCGCTTCTTCAAGACCCGCTCGCTGGCGGCGGAAGAGTTGAACAAGCACCGGGTGCAGGTCAACGGCGACGTCGTCAAGGCATCGCGCGAACTCAAGGCCGGCGACAAGGTGTCGCTGCGCCAGGGATCCACGACCCGCCAGGTCGTGGTGCTCGGTCTCAGTGGCCAGCGCGGGCCCGCGCCGGTGGCGCAGAAACTCTACGACGAGACGCCGGAGAGCATCGCGGCGCAGGCCGAGGCGCGCGAGCAGCGGCGGCTCGGCAGCGAGCCGGCACTGACCATCGCGCAAGGCCGGCCCACCAAGCGCGAACGTCGCGATCTCGACGGCGCGGCGGGCGGCTGGGGTTCGCGCTGGAGCGCCAGCGTGGACGGAGACGACGGCGGATGAGGTCGTTGCGAAGTCTGTCCCCCGGCGTTATCCGAATGGCGTATGGCCGGTGCCCGCGACTTGTCGCAAGCTCGCCGCGTCACCCGCCACGGGCACGCAACGAAGGATAAATGTCATGGCCAATGTATTTCTCTCCGATATCGAGTGGATCCTGCCGCTCGTCGGCGTGGGCGTGTTCAGCGTCGGCCTCTTCCTGCTGACGTCGCTCAGCCGGCTGCCCAACCTGCTGAACCTGGAGATCAGCCGGCGCGTCGAGAAGTCGATCGTGATCGAACACGAGACCCAGGCTGGCGGCATCTGAGACCGTCGGGCTCCGCCGTTCCTGTCACTGGAGCGTCGAGGGCGCGAAATCCGTCGGCGGACTGACGAACAGCGGCGCCGCGTCTTCGCCATGACGCGGGCCGTCGTGACCGCACAGGGCCTGCAACGCGACGTAGCCATGTGCCAGCGCATCGTGGTAGCTCGCGACCGGCGAGTCCGCCACGTCGATCGGTTCGTAGAGGCCGACCTCGTCCTTCTCTTCCTGCAGCACCCAGAAAAACAGGCCCGGCCACGGCTCGTCCACGGTCAGCGCGACGCGGCGAAGTTCGCGGCTCGCGGTGACATTGCCTTCCGCGTTCTTTCGATTGATGCTCATCGGAGCGCTCCATGATTAGGTCGATATAACGTTTGTACGGGGGTACCCGGTAAATACGAAGTGTTTAGTTCACATTTTTCGTACCAATCGTTACGTTTCCGGATTCATGCGGCGAGTGCCGATTCGTTCGCTTGCGCGGGTGTCGGAAGTCGTGGCGTCGGCTCCTGCTTCAGCGCGGCGATCCGCTCGGCCAGGAATTCCGCGTCGCGGGCGACGCCGGAAAAGCGGCCCGATCCCCAGGTGTGCAGCCACGGCAACCCCAGGAAGTACAGCCCGGCCTGCCCGGTCACACCGCGCACGTGCACCGGCTCGCCACGGCCGTTGAACACCGGCGCGTCGACCCAGCCGAAGTCGGGCGTGAAGCCGATGCACCAGACGACGCTGGTGATTCCGGCCTCGGCGAGGCTCAGCGCCGTGCGCTCCTGCTGCGGTCGCCACACCGGCGCGTAGGCACCGCCCTGCGGCGCGTCGATCCGGCGTGCCGCGATGAACCGGTCGATCGACGCGTTGATGCCGTTGAAGATGCCGTCGGCATGGTCAAGGTGCTCCGCCAGGTTCGGCTCGAACCGGAGCACGTCGCCGTCGAGGGCCGTCAGCATGCCGTAAAGCTCCATGCCCTCGCTGGCGAAACGGCGCAGGTCGATGTCGCGCCCGCCGTCGCGGCCGGTCACGTAGTGGTTGGTGTTGTCGCGCACGCCCTCGCGCAGCGGGTGCTGCGTCACCGGCATGTCGTAGTAGTCCATGTCGGCGAGCCAGTCGACCACGTCCTTGCCGCGGTAGAAGCGTGCGCAGCGCGGCGCGTTGCCGGTCGCCAGGTGCACCCGGCGTCCGGCGAGGTGCAGGTCTTCGGCGATCTGCGCGCCCGACTGGCCGCAGCCCACGACCAGCACCGCGCCGTCGGGCAGCTGCGCCGGGTTGCGGTACTGCGCCGAGTGCAGTTGCACGACCGATGCCGGCAGCCGCTCGGCCATGCGCGGCACCACCGGCTTCTGGTAACCGCCCGACGCCACCACCACCTGGTCGGCCGTGAAAACGCCCGCACTGGTCGAGACGACGTAGGCCACGCCATCGCCAGGCCGAGAGATCTTCTCCACGCTCACGCCTTCGAGCGCGGGCGGCCGCACCTTGGCGACGAAGCCGGCCAGCCAGTCGTTGATCTGGTCCTTGACCATGAAGCCGTGCGGATCGTCGCCCTCGTACGACCAGCCCGGTAGGTGGCACTGCCAGTTCGGCGTGACGAGGCAGAACGAGTCCCAGCGCTGGGTCCGCCACGAGTGCACCAGGCTGCGCTTCTCGATCACCAGGTGATCGATGCCGCGCTGCTGCAGGCAATGGCTGAGCGACAGGCCGGACTGGCCGCCGCCGACGACGACGACGCTGTAGTGCGTCGATGTCGCGGAAGAATCGATGGGCGTGGTGGACATGGTGGAGCCTGTGGTTCAGTCGAACTCGATCACCGCGACGCGCGCGCCCGGCTGGTCGGAAAAAAGGGCGGCGCGGCTCTCGATCTCGGCCAGCTGGTCCATCGCCTGCGAACAGGCGAAGCCGAACTTCGCGCGCACCCGTTCGGAAGCGATGCCGAGCGCCTCGCGCGTGCGCGCCACGAAATCGTTCAGCGCGTAGCTGTCGCCGGGCACGAGAAAGTCGTGTACGACCAGCGACGGCGAGTAGCAGCGCGACTCGCTCCGGTCGGGCCAGCGGACGCGGAAATGCATGACGGGCATGGAAGTTCCTTCAGGATGCGACGGCTTCCCGCGCGGGTGGCCGCGCAAGTTGCCGTCGATAGAGAGATGCATGGCGGGCCGCACTCGCCGCCCAGCTGAAGCGCGCGCCGAGCCGGGCCGCAGACTGCGCGATGCACGCGGCCGAGCGACCCGTGATGGCGTGGTGCAGCGCGTCCGCTATCGAAACCGGGTCGAGCGGATCGGCCCAGCTGCAGTCGTCGTCGCGCAGGTATTCGGTGAACGGCGCGATGCGCGACACGGCCACCGGCACGCCGCTCGCGAGCGCTTCGAGCACGACCAGCCCGAAACCTTCGTTGAGCGACGCCATCGCGACCACGTCGGCCAGCCGGTAGAGGCCCGGCATGTCGGCGTCGGCGAGCGGGCCGGTGATCAACAGTGGTCGCAGCGGTCCGGCTTCCAGACCGCTGCCATGGGCGAGCGCGTGGAAAGCTTTTCGGTAGGACGCATGGTCGAGCAGGCTCGCACCGCCGGCCACGACCAGCTGCGCCGCCGGCCAGCGCTGACGCAGCGCCACGAAGGCCTCCAGCAGCCGCAGCGTGTTCTTGCGCTCCTCCACGCCGCCGACCGCCAGCACGACCGGTGCGCCGGTGCGAATGCCCAACCGCTGCGCCAAGACCGCGTCCGACGCGCCGCCCGATCGAGCGACGCTCGAAAAACGATGGTTGTCGACGCCGTTGGGCACCTCGTGCGCAGAGATGCCATGCGTGCGGGCCAGCGTCTCGCGCCACTTCGCGCTCACGCACAGCACCTGGCTCGCCGCGCGAAAACCGCGTTCCTGCCAGTCCATCAACTGCGGCTCGGCAAACGTTTCGAGGTGGTGCACCGTGCGCGTGAAGCCGCCGACGACGCCCTGGGCGACCAGGTTGGCCAGGGCGTTGCCGCCGATCGGGTCGTGCGTGTGCAGCACGTCGAAGCTGCGGTGCTTCAGCAGTTCGCCGAGGTGCGCGCCGATCGCCTCGATGCGACTGCCGACCATCGCCACCATGTCGTGCGACGCGGGTTCCGCGGGAATCAGCTCAGCGGTGCAGCGCAGCGGACGAAAAAAGCGCTGGCCGGGTGCGGCCGGCGCCATGACCGTCACGTCGTGCCCGGCGTCGTGCAGCGCATGCGCGAGTTCGACCGTGTGGACCACGCCGCCGCGCGGGTTAGTCGAATGCGTGAGCAGACCGATGCGCAGCGCGCGCGTCGCGATCAGGGGCGCGGTCATGGCGCCGACACCGCTTCGCGGATGAACGCGTCCTGCCGCAGATCCCAGAGCAACGCGCGTTCGGAACCCCGCGTGAGAACCAGCGCCAGCGAATCGTCGACCTCGCCGATCGGCGCCGCGGCCAACCCGCGTTCGAGGAACAGCGCGCAGACGGCATCGACATCGTCCGGCGCGACGCTGAGCACGAAGCCGAAGCTCGGGAACGAACTCAGCCAGCGCACCAGCGGCACGCCCGGCGGCCGGGGGATCGCATCGAGATCGATGACGGCACCGACATCGGAACATTCGAGCAGCATCAGCGACGTACCGACGGCGCCGGCCATGCTGATGTCCTTGGCGGCCTTGCACAGTCCGCGTTCGGCCAGCAGCGGCAGCAGTTCGAGGTCGTCGCGCAGCCGTGCGGCGGGTGCCTCGGTCGAGGCGTTCCAGTACGGGAACGGTTCTTCGTAGGCGCCGCGCAGGTCGACCGCCATCACCAACCGGTCGCCGGGCATGGCGTCGAAACTGGTCAGCAGCCGGTTCGCGCGCCCCAGGATCGACACCGCGAGCTGCGGCCGCTCGCTGCGGTTGTTGCTGTGGCCGCCGACGATCGGCACGCCGTAGCGCGCCGAGGCCTCGGCCATGCCGCGCAGCATCTCGGCCGCCGGGTCCATGCCCTGGCTCCACATCGCGTTGACCACGGCCGTCGGCCGCCCGCCCATCGCGTAGATGTCGCTCACGTTGACCATCACGCTGCAGTAGCCGGCGAACCACGGCATGCGGCGAATGAAGTCTTCCACCAGCCCTTCGATGGCGAACAGCAGGTAGCCGCCGTGGCCGTCGGGGATCGCGGCGCAGTCGTCGCCGACCGGCACCGCCTGCGCGAGGTCCGACGCGCCGCCGGGCAGTGCGCGGCCGAGCGCGGAGACGACGTCGCCGATGTCGCGCTTGTGCGCGAAACCTCGGCTCTCGCGCAGCGCGGCGACGATCTCGGCAAGCGTCATGCGGAGTTCCTGCCGCGCGCGACGAAACCGCTCACCGGGTCGTGGCAAGGCGGATAGAAAGCGAAATCCGGCTGCATCTCCACATGCGCACGCCCATGGATCGCAAGCGCCCCGGTCGTTCGCCAATGCAGCTTGTGGAACATCGTCTCGTTCTGCGCCTGCACATGTGCCATGAAGGTCCGGCAACCCTGTGCACGTGCGCGCGTCACTGCCAGCCTGATCAGCGTCGCGCCCAGGTGCCCCTGGTTGCGAAAGGCCGCATGCACCGCCAGCCGCGATCCCCACCACAGCCCGGGCGACGCCTCGTGAATGCGCACCGTGCCGACGATCCGGTCCGGCATGCCGCCGATGCACGACATCGCGACCAGCAGCTGCGCGTGGTCGTCGACGGCGTCCCGGTCGTCGCCCACGAAGATGCCCTGCTCGCTGCAGAACACCGCGCGCCGCAGCGCATGCGCCTCGTCGCGCTCCCACTGCTGCACGGCCTCGCGCACCAGGAATCCCGCCGGCGCATACGCCGCGACCTCGTCGACCGTGTCGTCGATGCAGGACATGGATCAGGTCTCGTACACGGAAAGAGACGAACACGCGCCGCACTTGCCGCATCCCGCCTTGATGTCGCTCGACCGCAGCTCGGCCGCGCCCACGCGCTGGCCCAGCGGCTGGAGGATCGACCGCATGAATTCCGGCGTCGGCGCCGGATGGTCTTCCAGCGGCGTGCCGCCGATCGGCACGAACGGCACGACGAACGGATAAACGCCGAGCGCCAGCAGCTTGTCGCAGATCTCCAGGATCGCTTCGCGCGTGTCGCCCAGCCCGGCGAGGATGTAGGTGCTGACCTGTCCGCGCCCGAACACACCGACCGCCGCCTCGAAGGCGCTCATGTAGCGCGAGATCGGCACCGACGCCTTGCCCGGCATGATGCGTTCGCGCACGGCGGGCGTGACCGCTTCCAGGTGCATGCCGAGCGTGTCGATGCCCGCCGCGTGCATGCGGTGGAACCACTGGTCGTCGTCCGGCGGCTCGCACTGGCCCTGGATAGGAATGTCGACCGCCGCCTTGATCGCGAAGGCGCTCTCGCAGAGGATCTGCGCGCCGCGATCGGTGGCGTTGGGCGTGCCGGTGGTCAGCACCATGTGCTTGATGCCGTCGAGCAGCACCGCGGCGCGCGCGACTTCGGCGAGCTGCTCGGGCGTCTTGCGCGCGATGGTGCGGCCTGCCGCGAGCGACTGGCCGATCGCGCAGAACTTGCAGGTCTTCCTGCGGCTTTCGTAGCGGATGCAGGTCTGCAGCACGGTGGTGGCGAGCACGTCGGCGCCGTGCAGCGTGGCGATCTGCGAATACGGCACGCCGTCGAAGGTCTGCAGCTTGTAGAAGCGCGGCTGCTTCGGAAAGCTCACGCTGGCGATCGGGATGGCGCCGCGCGTGATGACGCTGTGGCCCTGCGCGTCGGGCGCGAGCGCGGTGAAGGGCGAGTTCCACGCGGTCGAGGTGTGCACCGGCACCATGATCGTGTGGCCGTCGACCGTGACGGCCTTGTGGTCCGACGGGCCCGCGCCCCCGCGCCGGCTGGCCGCGCCGGCCGAAGGATCAACCAGCCGCAACCCGAAGGATTGCAATTCGGTCATCAACTGGCGGCTGGACGGATCGGCTGTCGTCGTGGTCATGGTGGGTGCTTCCGTTGGAATTCGTGGAAAGAGGCGCGCCCGCAGGCATCGCAAAGGTCGTCGAAGCCGGCCGGCCGTTGATCGCCAGGCTCAGCAGTTCGGGCCGCGCGTAGTGGCCGACCGAATCCATCATTCGCTTGCGCTTGGCGATGAGTGCCATGTCGAGGTCGGCGACGACCATGCCCTCGCCTTCGGTCAGCGGCGAAGCGAGATGCTTGCCTTCCGGCGACACGATGGCCGTGTGGCAGCCGCCGCGCAGCGCCTTCTGCAATCCGGCATCCGGCGTGATGGCGACGATCTGCGCGTCTGTGAGCCAACCCGTCGCGTTGACGACGAAGCAGCCCGATTCGAGCGCGTGATGCCGGATGGTCACTTCCATCTGCTCCGCGAAGATCGGGCCGACCAGCGAGCCGGGAAACTGCGCGCAGTGGATTTCCTCGTGCTGCGCCATGAGCGCGTAGCGCGCGAGCGGGTTGTAGTGCTCCCAGCAGGCCAACGCGCCGACCCGGCCGACGGCGGTATCGACCACTTTCAGGCCCGCCGCGTCGCCCTGGCCCCAGATCATCCGCTCGTGGTAGGTCGGCGTGATCTTCCGGCGCTTGAGCGCCAGCGTGCCGTCGGCGTCGAAGACCAGCTGCGTGTTGTAGAGGCTGCCGTGATCGCGCTCGTTCACGCCCAGCACCACGACCACGCCGTGCGCCCGTGCGCGCTCGGCCACCGCCGCCGTCACCGGCCCCGGCACGGCCACGGCGCGCTCCATCAGGCGGATATGCGCCGGCCCCTGCAGCACGGGCGGCTGCACGAAGGAGAAATACGGGTAATAGGGAACGAAGGTCTCGGGAAAGACCACGATCTGCGCCCCCTTGGCCGCGGCCGCATCGATCGCGTCGCACACCTTGGCCAGCGTGCCGTGCTCGCTCTCGAAGTCGGGCGCGATCTGGACGGCGGCGGCGCGAACGATGCGGCTCATCTCACAGCGTCCAGGTGTCGAGGATGACGGCGCCGGCTTTCTTGTGCAGCAGCACGATGTCGAGCACGTCGAGCGGGCTGATCGGCACGATGCCCGGAATCAGCGAACCTTCGCCGTGGCCGTACAGCGCCTGCAGCGCGAAACGGCAGGCGTAGACCTTGCCGCCCTCTTCCATGAACTTCGAGATCTGCTTGTTGAAGTTCTGGTGGCCGGGAAACGCTTCGTCGCCGAGCGTCGGAAAACCGCGCTGCACGCCGAGTGTCACGCCGGGGCCGTAGAGCAGCACCGAGGTCTCGTAGCCCTTGCGCTTCAGGCGCGTGGCCTGCAGCAGGTTGACGAAACCGATCGAGCCTTCGAAAGCGACGGTGTGGAAGGTGACCAGCGCCTTCTCGCCCGGTTCGGCCTTCACGTCCTCGAAGACCTTCTCTTCGTAGTCGACGAGGAAGTCGCCTTTCTGGTGGGCGGGCTTGGTGACTTTGGGCATGCGGAACTCCGTAGGGAATGAGGGTTGAACGTGTGTCGAGCGCCCTTCTCCATCGCATGCGATGTGCCACGTCGCCGTCGTCCGGATGCGATCAAGCTGCGATCAAGCAGCACCGGCGCGCGCTGCGGAACACAAAAAAGATTTCATGCACCGCCGAGCGGTTGCGAAGCCGTTGCCGAACGGTTCCCGCCATGCCGATTCCGCACCCGAATGAAGCGCGCGGCATGCGATCAATGCACCCGATCATCGGTGGCGATCGCACCCGATCCATGCATGCGCGGTACATGGCACGGGCACGCTTCATGCGTCGTCGAAACGGCCGACATGCGATCAACCGATGCGATCAAGTCGTGCGATCAATGACCAAACTCGCCCAGCACTGGCACAGGCAGCTCGACACCAGCGACAAGCCGGCCTACCTGATGCTGGCCGACCTGATCGCCGACGACATCCGCACCGGTCGACTGAGCGCGCGCGACAGGCTGCCGACGCTGCGCGACCTGGCGGCGGAGCTGCGGCTCAACTACACGACCATCGCGCGCGGCTATGCCGAGGCGCGCAAGCGCGGGCTGATCGACTCGCGCGCCGGCACCGGCACCTTCATCCGCGGCAGCAGCCCGAGCCTGCCGCTGCGCGGCGGCGGCGGCGCTGAAATGACGATGAACCTGCCACCCGAGCCGCAGGACGCGGCGCTGCTCGAACGCATGCGCGAGAGCGCAGCGCGAATCATGGCCGAGACCGATCCCTGGAACCTGCTGCGCTACCAGGACTTCGGCGGCACCGCGCGCGACAAGGAAGCCGGAATGCAGTGGCTGCGGCGTCGCGTTCCGGACTGCCGGCTCGACCAGATCCTGGTCTGTCCGGGCATTCACAGCGTGCTGACGGCGCTGTTCTCGCTGCTGGCGCGGCCGGGCGAGCTGATCTGCGTCGAGGCGCTGACGTATCCCGGCGTGAAGGCCATCGCCACGCAGCTGGGCATCCAGCTGCAGGCGCTGCCGATCGACGAAGAAGGACCGATGGGCGAATCCTTCGAGCATGCCTGCAGGACGCTCAAGCCGAAAGCGCTGTACTGCAACCCGACGCTGAACAACCCGACCACCGCGACCATCTCGCGCGGCCGGCGCGAAGCGCTGGTCGACATCGCCCTGCGCTATGCGATTCCGATCATCGAGGACGACGCCTACGCGATGCTGCCGCGCCAGGTGCCGCCGCCGCTCGCGACGCTGGCGCCCGACCTCACCTACTACATCACCGGCTTCTCGAAGACGCTGGGCGCGGGTCTGCGCAACGCCTATGTGCGTTCGCCGAGCGCGCGGCAATCGCAACGCCTGGCCGGCGCGATGCGGGCGACGACGGTGATGGCATCGCCGATCACCAACGCGCTGTCGACGCTGTGGGTAGAAGACGGCACCGCCGAGGCCATGCTGCAGGCGGTGCGCAACGAATCGAATGCGCGACAGGCGCTGGCGAGCAGGCACCTGGCGGTGCACGGCGTGCTGCCGGTGAGCGAAAGCTTCCATCTCTGGCTGCCGCTCTCGTCCGCCTGGAGCACGCTGGAATTCGCTTCCTTTCTACGCACGCAGAACGTCGGCGTGGTCGCCAGCGCCGCGTTCTCGACCGACGGCATGCCGCCCGAAGCGGTCCGGATCTGCCTTGGGGGGCCGATGACGCGTGACGAATGCGATCACGCACTGCGACTGATCGCGGACACGCTCGCGCATCCGCTGCATCCGCACGCCACGGTCATGTGACCGCCGCGCGCGGCGGTACCTTTCAGCGATAGGCGTAGTGGCCGCGCACCATGCGACCGTGTTCGCGATGTGCCGGCACCCAGACTTTCCGCTTCTTCATGGCGTGCGGGCGGCCATGCGGCTGCATCTGCTGACGATCCATGTGAGGTGCCACGGGACGCGGGGACGGTCCGGGCTGGGCAACGGCTGCGATGGAAACGACGAGTGTCGCGAGGGCGAGAGCGATCTTTTTCATGTTGGACTTTGTTGGCGTACCGAAATCGGCACACTTTGAAACTAACAGTTGCAACCACTTTGGACCAGCGGCGAATTGCCGCTTTGCCGATTCAATACACGTTCGTGAATTACCGCAATTCCGAACGGCTTTTGTGGTAACGGTTCGCGTGCCTCGAATTGCATGTCAAAATTGCCGCGTCGAACAGGGGAACCGCTTCTTTCATCGCTCGCACCCCTGGCGGGCATTCAGAGGACACCGAGGGACACCATGAACATGCACACGCTGCACCGGGAAGGTGATGGCCTGGGCTAGCAACCCGCCGACAAACCCCAAAAAGCCCAGTCGAGTACTGGGCTTTTTGCTGGCGGCCGTATTGCTGACGACGATCGTCTTTTCGTTGTCGGAGCTGGCCGGCCATCAGCGATTCATTCTCGAGGAGCCACCCGCCGGCCTCGAGAAGTCGCAGTGGGTGGTGCTGCTGGGGGTGGTCGCCGCCGTGGCCGGATGGATCATTTCGGCCATCGTGACGATGCGCAATTCGATCCGGCAGCACACGGTGACGACGCTGCTGTCGTCGCGGCTTTCGGAAACCTACATGAGCCAGACACGGCTCGTGAACGCGCGGTATTTCAGCCCGAGCGGCGGGCTCTACCGGCTGACCCCGGCCGAAGTCGCGGTGCCGTCTGCCGAGGCGCAGATCGCTGCGCTGCGCTATCTGCTCAATTATTTCGAATTCATCGCCGTCGGCATCCGCTACGGCGACCTCGACGAGAAACTGCTGAAGAACACGCTGCGCGGAATCCTTTGCGGTGTGTACGAAGCGGCGGGGCCCCTGGTTTCCCAGCGGCGACAGGCGCCTGACGGCTCCACGGCCGCAAAATCGAAAACCTTCGAGCACCTGGAATGGCTCTACGGCCGATGGTTCATTGCAGCGCTGCAGCGGCGGGAAGAGAACCGCACCGGTTCGGCTTGACGCGGCCTGAAAACGACCCGGCACTGCAGGCGACGACATGCATCGAGGGCGAACGATCCCGATGCCCTGAGCCGCGGCGGACGACTGCCTGCAACGCCGGCCCGGTTGTTGCCGCGCAACGCCGAATGCGTTTCGAACATGAGTTTTAGTGGATAAGTACACAAAGACTGTGTGATAAAAAGTTTTATTAGGTACAAAGTGCAACAATAATTCTTCATGCATCGCACACAAGCTCTCACCGAAACGCAGTCCGTCGCGGCTGCCCGATGGTTCAGGATTCCGGCGATGAACGGCAACAGCGAAGCACGAGGCGCCATGGCGGCGATGCAAACCCGTCTTCGCGATCGATTCAAGGAGATCGGATTCATGGACGCAACGTCTTCGGTTTCGATATCGGCTTCCGGATCGGTCTCGACAGCCACCTTGCAGCAGTCGCAAGGCCGCATCGAAGTCGCGACTGCCGACAGTTCGGATTCATCGAATCGCGTGATCCAGGATCTGCTGCGCACCATGCGCACGCTGCTCGACATGGACATCGCGTTCGTCTCG
Organism: Janthinobacterium lividum; assembly: GCA_050954325.1. Classification (GTDB taxonomy): domain Bacteria; phylum Pseudomonadota; class Gammaproteobacteria; order Burkholderiales; family Burkholderiaceae_C; genus Variovorax. The sequence continues at coordinate 1,016,989 of JBPBPG010000002.1, forward strand.
GAGTTCGTCGACGATCACCTCACGATGCGTCACCTGGACACCGAGCCGACGTCCGCCTCGCTGATTTCCGTCGGCGCCTCGACCCCGCTGGCACAGACCTACTGCAAGCGGGTCAACGACGGTCACTTCCCCAACGTGATTCCCGATGTGCTGCAACTGCCCGAGGCCGTCGCTCTGCCGGGAACCGCCGCGTTGAATATCGCCGCGTACCTGAGCGTGCCGGTCACGCTGCGCAACGGCGAGATCTACGGCACGCTGTGCTGCATCAGCCATGCGCCGCGGACGGCGCTCGGCAGCCGGCAGATCGACGCCCTGCGCAAAGTGGCGGAGATCGTCTCGCACGAGTTGGAAAAACTGCGCGGCTAGACGTCTCGCGCCACCTCCGGTTCAGAGGAAGCCGATCGACAACCACGGGATCGCCGCCACCGCGATGGTGCCGATGAGCAGCGCGAACATGTACCCCGCGATCGGCCGGATGCCCTTGTCGGGATGCACGCGGCCGATGGCACAGGCCGCGTAGTAGCCCACGCCGAGCGGCGGCGCGAACAGGCCCAGCCCCATCGACAGCACCACCAGCATCGCGTAGTGCACCTCATGGATCCCGAGAGCACGTGCGATCGGGAACAGCAACGGCCCGAACAGCACGATGGCCGGAATGCCCTCCAGCACCGACCCGAGCACCACGAAGATCACCAGCGACACCGCCAGGAACATCGGCGCACCGCCGGGCAGACCGGTCATGGCCTCGGCCAGCAGGCGCGAGAAACCCGATTGCGTGAGCCCCCAGGCCATCGCCGTCGCGGTGCCGATGATCAGCAGAATCGCGCCGGAGAGCGACGCGGTGGCCAGCAGCATCGGGCCGAGCCGCTTCCAGTCGAACTGGCGGTACACGGCCAGGCCGGCGACGACCGCGTAGACGATGCCCAGCGTCGAGACTTCGGTCGCCGTGGCGACGCCCTCGACCACCGCCGCACGAATCACGAACGGCAGCGCCAGCGCCGGCAACGCGATCACGCCCAGCCGACCCACCTGCCGCCAGGGTGCGCGCACGACGTGGCTGAGGTCTTCGCCACGGCTGCGGAAATAGACCACCACGCACAGCACCAGCCCCAGCACGACGGCGGGCAGCAAGCCGCCGGTGAACAGCGCCGCGATCGAGACCCCCGTCACCGAGCCGATGGTGATCAGCACCAGGCTCGGCGGGACGGTCTCGGTCTGCGCGCCGGTCGCGGCCAGCAGCGCGACGAGTTCGCCCTCCTTCGCGCCGCGCTTCTTCATCTCCGGGAACAGCGCCGGCGCCACCGCCGCCATGTCCGCTGCCTTGGCGCCCGAAATGCCCGAAACCAGGTACATCGCGCCGACCAGCACGTACGACAGCCCGCCCTTCACATGGCCCAGCAGGCTCGCGAGGAAGGCGACCATCGCCTTGGCCATGCCGGTCATCTCGATCAGCAGCCCGAGGAACACGAACAGCGGCACGGCCAGCAGGATCAGGTGCGACATGCCTTCGTCCATGCGCCCGACGATCACCGGCAACGCCGTGTCGGTGGCCAGCGCCATGTAGCCGAAGGTGCCGAGGCCGAACGAGAACGCGATCGGAATGCCCGACAGCACGCCCGCGAGTACCACGCCGACGAAGAACACCAGCAGATTCAGCCGCCCCAGGTCCTGGAACACCGAGCGGCCGAGCGTGAAACCGACGACCAGCACGACGACGATGACCACGGCCGTGACGGTCGTGCGCCATTCGGCGTCGCGCAGCAGCCGCAGCACGGCGAACAGCGCCATCAGGCCGATACCCACCGGCAACGCTGCGGCGCGCCAGATATTGGAGATGCCGAGCGCCGGCGTGGTGATGAATCGCTCCTCCGATGCGTACTCCCAGGAGGGCCAGGCCACCATCGCGAGGAATGCGAGCGAGGCGACGATCGCGAGCGCCTCGAAGAGCGGTTGCCGCGAGGCCGGCTGCATCGACACCAGTGCCGTCATGCGCATGTGTTCGCCGCGCCGCAGCGCGACGACCGCGCCCAGCATCGCCAGCCAGATGAACAGGATCGAGGCCAGTTCGTCCGACCAGATCAGCGGTGCACGGAACACGAAGCGCGCCATCACGCCCATGAACAGCACCACGATGTCGGCCGCCACAAGCGCCGAAGCCGCGAAATCGACCACGCCGCCGATCCGGCGCTCCGCCGTCGTCAGTGCCGTCCTGCGCGCGCTCATACCGGCGGCGCCGGCGCGGCCCGCCTCCCCATGAGCGCCGGGGATCATGCGAGCTTGCCGGTCGTGCGTTCGAGCAGTGCCCAGGCCTCGTCGCCGTACTTGCCCTTCCACTCGCCGTAGAAGCCGGCCTTGCGCAGCTGGTCGCGGAACAGCGCCGGATCGGGCTGGTTGAAGGTCATGCCCTTGCCTGCGAGTTCCTTTTGCAGGCCCGCGTTGAGGTCGGCGACGTCGCCGCGTTCCTTCATGCCCGCGGCGTTGATGTTCTTCGCGACGACGGCCTGCAGATCGGGCGGCAATTTCTCCCAGGCGCGGCGGTTTCCGAGGAACCAGAAGCCGTCCCACATGTGGTTGCTCAGCGAGCAGAACTTCTGCACTTCGTAGAGCTTGGCGGTGGCGATGATCGCCAGCGGGTTCTCCTGGCCGTCGACGATCCTGGTCTGCAGCGCCGAGTACACCTCGGCGAAGTTGATCGACGTCGGCGCGGCGTCGAGCGCCTTGAACATCGAGGTCCACAGCGGCGACACCGGCACGCGGATCTTCAGGCCCTTGAGGTCTTGCGGCGTCGCGACCGCACGGCTCGACGTCGTGATCTGGCGGAAGCCGTTGTCCCAGATCTTGTCCATCGCGACCAGATTGGCCTTGGCGACCTGCTGGCGGATGTAGGCGCCCAGGTCGCCGTCCATCGCCTTCCAGACGCTCGCATAGTCGTTGAACGCGAAGCCCACGCCGCTGATCGATGCGGCCGGCACCAGCGTCGAGAGGATCAGGCCCGACAGCGTGAAGAACTCGACGCCGCCCGAACGCAGCTGGCTCAGCACGTCGGTGTCGGAACCCAGCTGGTTGTTCGGGAAGATCTGGATGTCGACGCGACCGTTGGTCTCGGTGCGGATCGCATCGGCCATCTCCTTGGCCCGCAGGTTCATCGGGTGGGAGACCGGCAGGTTGTTCGCGTACTTGTAGTTGAACTCGGCTTTCTGGGCGAAAACGCGGTGCATGGGCACGGCGAGCGAGGTGGCGAGTGCGGTCGAACGCAGCACGGTGCGGCGGGTCATTGTCATTTCGTGTCTCCTGTCTTCTTGTGAAATCTGTCTTCGCTATCGGTTGGATCGGCTCAATTCGTCGCGACTTCCTTCACGTCGCCGCGCTCGTGGAGCTGCTTGCGTATTTCGGCCTTGGTGATTTTTCCATAACCCGACTTCGGCAACGATTCCCAGAAGAAGATGTGCCGCGGCCAGCGGTACTTGGCGCAGCGGCCTTCGAGATGCTGCAGCAGCGCCTCGGCCGTCAGATCGGGTCGCGACGCGACGACCACCGCCACGCCGATCTCGCCCCACTTCTCGTCCGCGATGCCCAGCACCGCCACCTCGCCGACGCCGGGATGCGTCAGCAGGATCTCCTCGACTTCGCGCGGGTACACGTTGGAGCCGCCCGAGATGTACATGTCGGACTCGCGGCCGGTGATGTAGAGCAGGCCGCGGTCGTCCATCCGCCCGAGATCGCCGGTATGGAACCAGCCGCCGCGCAATGCCTTGGCCGTGGCTTCCGGATTGTTGAAGTAGCCCGAGAACACGGCGGCGCCGCGGCAGCAGATCTCGCCCACCGTGCCAGGAGGCAGCGGTTGCATGTCGGCGTCGAGGATCGCCACTTCCATGCCGGTGCGCGCGCGGCCGCAGCAGCCGATGTGGGCGTTCGGGTCGGCGTCGTCGGCCGAATGCATGTCGGGCGCGAGCACGGTGATGCAGCCGGTGACCTCGCCCAGCCCGAAGTACTGCACCAGCACCTTGCCGAGCTTGTCGAGCGCGCGCTTCTGGTCGGCCCGGTACATCGGGGCGCCGGCATAGATCATGTAACGCAGCGAGCCGTGGTCGAAGCGGTCGACCGACGGGTCCTCGACCAGCATCTTGACGATCGTCGGCACCGTGAACACGTTGGTCACGCGGTGCTTCTCGACCAGCTCCCAAAATACCGCCGGATCGAGCCTGTCGGACGGCAGCAGCACCGTCGGTGCGCCGCGCGCGACGTTGAGCAGTGCGTGGATGCCCGCGCCGTGCGAGAGCGGCGCGACGGCGATCGAGCAGTCGCGCTCGGTGGTGCCGGGAATCAGGTCCGCGAGGTGGTTGACGACGACGAAGCCGAGTTGGCCATGGGTGAGCACGGCCGCCTTGGGGCGGCCGGTGGTGCCCGAGGTGTAGAAGTACCAGAGCGGCTGGTCGGCATCGACCTGCGCCGCGTCCTTGCGCGCGTCGGCGTTGTCCGCCAGCAGCGCTTCGTAGCCGTGCTCGCCGTCCCGCCGCCGCCCGATGGCCACGATCTCGCGCAGGTTCGGCGACGCGGCCTTCACGGCATCGACATGGTCCGCGAAGCAGTCCTCGGCCAGCATCACGCAAGCCTGGCTGGAACTGCCGAGGTAGGCGACCTCCGGCGGCGTGAGCCGGAAATTGACCGGCACCCAGACCGCGCCCAGCCGGAACGCGGCCCAGCAGCTCTCGAACAGCGCCGCGTTGTTGCGCGACATCACCAGCAGCTTCTCGCCGGCCTGCATGCCCAGCTTGCGCAGTGCCTGCACCAGCGCGTCGACGCGGTCGTCGATCTCGCGCCACGACCATTGCCGGTCGCCCTGGATCAGCCCCGGCCGGTCCGGAAAGAGCGCCGCCGTCTGCGCCAGCAGCGTCGACAGATTCATCGCGCACGCCTGAACGGGCCGGCCCGCCAGGGCCGCCGCGCTCATGCCGCCTCCAGCACGCTCAGGTAGTTGGCGACCGCCGCCCCGCCCATGTTGAAGACCGCGCCGGGCCTGCCGGTGCCGACCTGCATGTCGCCGGCCATGCCGGTCAGCTGCATCGCCGCCATCACGTGCTGCGACACACCGGTCGCGCCGATCGGATGGCCGCGCGACTTCAGGCCGCCCGACGGGTTCACCGGCAGCCGGCCGTCCTTGCGCGTCACGCCGTCGAGGATCACGCGCGCCCCCTGCCCGTGCGGCGCCAGGCCCATGGCTTCGTACTCCAGCAGTTCGGCGATGGTGAAGCAGTCGTGCGTCTCGACGAAGCCGAGGTCGTCGAGCGACAGGCCGGCTTCCGCCAGGCCTTTCTGCCAGGCCAGCGCCGCGCCTTCGAAGCGCGTCGGGTCGCGCCTGGACAGCGGCAGATACTCGTTGACTTGCGTGCGCGAACGCCAGCGCACCGCCGGCACCGCGGCCGAAGCGACGGGCGCGGCGGAGATCACCAGTGCGGCCGCGCCGTCGGACACCAACGAGCAATCCGAGCGCTTGAGCGGACCCGCGACGAACGGGTTCCTGTCCGAAGGGTTGCGGCAGAAATCGAAGCCCAGGTCGCGCCGCATGTGGGCGTACGGGTTGTGCACGCCGTTGGCATGGTTCTTCGACGAGATCGCGGCCAGCGCGTCGCTCTGGTCGCCGAAGCGCTCGAAGTAGCTGTCGGCGATGTTGCCGAACACACCCGCGAAACCCGCGGGCGTGCTCGCCTCTTCCTTCACGTACGAACAGCGCAGCAGCGTCTCGCCGATGCGCACGGCGGGCACGGCGTTCATGATCTCGAAGCCGACCACCAGCGCGTGCCTGACGCGGCCCGACTGCACCGCGTCGAGCGCGGCCCAGATCGCGGCCGATCCGGTGGCGCAGGCGTTCTCCAGCCGCACCGCCGGCACGTGGCGCAGGCCCGGCACCGCCAGGCTCACCAGCGAGGCGCTGAAGTCTTGCGGCAGGAAACCGCCGTTGAAATGGCCGACGAAGATGCCGTCGATGTCCTCGGCGGCGAGGCCCGAGGTCGCCAGCGCCGGCTCGACCGCGTCACGGATCAGCTGTTCGGCGTCGATCGCGTCGAGCTTGCCGAAGGGCGTGTGGCCCCAGCCGACGATGAAGGCGTTGTCGTCGCTCATGCGTTGCTCCCACGAGGTTGGGTTTGTGCCTGCGCCTGACCGGCGGCCATGTTCTTGCGCAGCGTCGGCAGGCCGACACCGGCGGCGTCGAAGCCGCCGTCGACCGCGATCACCTGCCCGTTGATGAAGCTCGCGTCGTCGCTGCACAGGAAGCCGATCGCGTTGGCCATCTCCTCCGGCGTGCCGTAGCGGCCGAGCGGAATGGTGTCGTAGTAGTCCGAGCGGATCGCCACGCTGTGCACCAGCTTCGCCATCTCGGTCTCGACCGGGCCGGGCGCGATCACGTTGACGCGCACGCCGGAATTGCCGAACTCGACCGCGTACTGCTTGGTCAGGTGGATGATCGCTGCCTTGCTGGTGCCGTAGGCCACCCGCAGCGTGCTGGCACGCAAGCCGGAGATCGAGGCCACGTTCACGACCGCGCCGCCCTGGCCGGCATCGACCATCAGCGCGCCGAACGCCTGTGTGCACAGGAAAGTGCCGTCGAGGTTGGTGCCCAGCACATGACGCCATTCCTCGAAGGAGGTGGTCAGCGCGGTCTTGAACACCGCGACGCCGGCGTTGTTCACCAGCGCGTCGACGCGGCCGAAACGTGCGATCACGGCCCTGGCCGCGTCGCCGACCCGGGTCGGGTTCGACACGTCGCAGCGCAGGCCGAGCACGGTGTCGGGCAGCGAAAGTTCGGCGATGGTCCTGTCGAGCGTGTCGCCGTCGTGGTCGAGCAGCGCCACCCGGTAGCCGTGCGCGAGGAACCAGCGGCCGACGGCCAGACCGATGCCGCGCGCGCCGCCGGTGACGACGGCGACGCGGGCGTTTTCGCCGGAGGTCGCAGTGGTGGAATTTGTCATGTGTCTCTTCGTCTCTGTTTGTCTTCGAAGGGAAGTCCGGCGATCAGACGATCGCCGTGGAGGGCAGCCACTCTTCGAGCGTGACCTCGAAGGTGACGCAGACCGGGTTGGCGCCGGCGACGAACGGCCCGCCGAACAGGCGGCCTTCGGTGTCCGCCACCACGCCGCTGAGTGCGGCGCGCGTCGAGCCGTCGGGCTGCGCGCGCACCTCGCCGGCCAGGCTGACGATCTCGATCGCCGGCCCGCGGATCACCCGCGGCGTGCCGGCTGCGTCTTCCAGGCAGGCGTCGACCAGGCTGCCGAGCGCGCCGCGCACGAAGGCGTTGCGGAAGCCCTGTGCCACGCAGAGCTTCTCGATGCTCTGCACCAGGTCCTCGTTGGGCGCGATGCGGGCGTAGGCCACGCGGCCCATGTCGCCGCGCTCGACCAGTCGGAAATCAGACAGTGCGGACATCGGTGCTCCTCTTGTGGGGCCGCATCAGCGGCATGCAGGTTTCCTCGTCGAAGCCGATGCGCAGCTCGAAACTGTCGAGCGCGTTGACGACGACCGTGATCGGCGCGCGGCCGACGCGCGTCCGGTCGGTCAGGATGTGGCCACCGCGCACCGTGCCGTCGGCCGTGCGGAAAGCCGCGTGGCAATGGACGGTCGGCGTGCCCTCGGCGGTCTTGCCGAGCGTCGCGTTGCCGAAGATCAGGCGTGCCTGCGATTCGCTGTGCGGCGGCCCGTACATCGCGACGCGACGCCCGCTCGGGTCGGGCTGCGCGAGGCAGAAGCCGAGGTCCTGGAGGTCGCCGCCGAGCAGCGTCATGGAAGCGCTGGTCACGCCCTCCTGCGCCAGGGCGTCGACGAGGGCGTCGTGGATCGTCTCGCCGCTCGGCAGCGAGAGGCGGAAGTGCCGACCCCGCGCGTCGCTCATGTGGTCGATGCGCACGGCGTCGCTGGGCCCGGGATGGACGAGGGTGCGGGCGCGCGGGAATGCGGCCGGTCGGTCCTGCATGTCTTTGTCTCCTTGCGCCGTGCTGTGTGCCGGCGCCGTTCGGTATGGCCGAAAGTCTAGGAGTGGATATCGATAGGCGCAAATTTACAATTCAAATCGATCGATCCGATAATCAGATCGATGGAAATCCGCCATCTTCGTTGTCTGGTGGCCTTGGCCGAAGAGCTTCATTTCGGCCGGGCCGCCAAGCGCCTCAACCTCTCGCAGCCGCCGGTGAGCCTGGCCATCAAGGAGCTGGAGGCTGAATTGGGCGTGACGCTGTTCGAGCGCACCTCGCGCCGCATCGCGATCACGCGGGCGGGCGAACAGGCACTGCGCGACGCGCGCGTGGTGCTGGTCGGCCTGGAGACGCTGCGCCGGCGCGCCCGCGACGCGGCGGCCGGGCTCATGGGATCGATATCGCTCGGCTTCATCAGCCTGCCGGCCTACTCCTTCCTGCCCGGCGCCCTGCGGCAGTTCTCGGACGACAACGAACGCGCCGAGATCGCGCTATGGGAAGGCACGACCGACCAGATCATCGGCGACGTCGAAGCGGGCCGGCTCGACCTCGGGCTGGTGCTGCAGCCGTCGAGCCTGCCCGCGACGCTGGTCTCGCGGCTGGTGCAGAACGACGCGCTGATCCTCGCGATGCCGCAGGCCCATCCGCTGGCCGGGCCGGGCGCCGCCAGCGTCGCGCTCAAAGGCTTCGCCAGCGAACGCTTTCTCGGTTTCGAGCGCCACTTCGGCCCGCAGATGTTCGACGCGATCGTCGCGACCTGCATGCGACGCGGTTTCAGCCCGCGCATGTTCCCGGCGCGGCAGATGAACACGATCGTGAGCCTGGTGTCGGGCGGCGTCGGCGTCGCGCTGGTGCCGGCGTGCGTGGAGGCACAGCACCGGGAGGGGGTGGTGTATCGGCCGATCCAGGGGGAGAAGACGTATATCGATACGTTGGCGGTGTGGCGGCGGGAGGACGATTCGCCGTTGCTGCGGGCGTTGCTGGCGTTGTTGCCGGTGTTGGGGGACGCCGGCGCCGATGTCGGCGCGAAGCCTGGAATCGACTTGGATTGAATCCGGCCCATCGCAGTCCAGGACGCGTCCTAGATCGCCGCGACCGGCAGATACCTAGATTTCGGCTCTTCATCGATCCAGGAGAACACCGTGCGCATGCCATCCCTATATTCGACGCCGTCCGCCCTCGTTTCGCAGCGCGTTGCGACGAGCGAGCCTCCAACCGACGGCAGGCCGTCAGCGAAAAAATTCACTCGCGATCACGCTCCATCCGCGCGTTCGACAAATGCATTCAACGCGACGTCCGCGGTGCGGGACAAGGGCGGCATCGCGCCGAACAACACGACCTACGACAGCGCCGTTCCACTGGCCAACGAGGCCCTGTCCTTCTGGCCGATCGGAGCGTCATGGAACTCGGCCATCAAGCTGGGACCCGTCAATGCCGAGCGGTCCGGCTTCCACGCATTGCGAATTCAAGGCGTCGGCAACGAAATCCATACTTCCGTCCAACAGAACGGCGTCGTTCTACACAACCTTGGTTTTTTCCGCGGCATGAACAGTGCTGCCCAGATCGATTTCGACGGCCAACTGCTGACACCGAATTCTCCGACCGACCACCTCGAGATCGCCCGGTCCGTCGCATTCGAAGCAGCAAGTGCGTGATCGACGGCGCCCCGGTCGAGCGGTGTGATCAGTCGATGAAAGGCAGCGTCGCGACGGGCTCCCACGGCCCGCCGACGTAGTTCCAGATCTGAAGTCCCGTCGCCGTGATCAGCCGAGGCGTGAAGCCTCTCTGGAGCTCCGCATGCAGCGCCCGCGCGACCGCCAGCTCGACCTTGTTCTGGACCGTGATATGGAGGCGGCCATGCCAGGCGCTGTCCTGACGCGACAGCAGCGGACGCCACCGCGCGGCGAGTTCACCGCGAACGCGCACGGCTTGCGGCGACGCGACCCCGTACGCGACGCCGCGGCCGAGGAACAGCAATCGGTCGGCGGTCATCTCGAAGGCCTGGGTCTGCTGCACGACGTCGGCGACGTCGCGCAATACGGCGTCGAGCGCCTCCATCGGCAGCGCGTGGAACAACGTCAGGTGGGCAGAGAGCCAGTTGCGCCCGGACGGAAAGTGGGCCTGTCGCAACGACGTGAAATGCTCGGCCGAGACAGGGTCCATCTGCAGGGTGACGATCAGGGCCGTGGCGTTCATGGGATCGATGACGTCCGCGTCGCGCCGACCAGCCGCGCCCGGCCCGCGCCCGCACCCACGAACGCCAGCACGGCGCCGACCGCGCAGAACAGCAGCGCCGACGCGCCGAAGCTGCCGGTTCCGGCGCGGATGAGCCCGACCGCCATCGGCCCGCAGGCCGCGACGAGGTAACCGATGCCCTGCGCCATGCCCGACAGATGCGCCGCGACGTGCGAATCCGGCGACCGCATCACGATCAGCGTGAGCGCCAGCGCGAAGGTCCCGCCCTGCGCCAGGCCCAGCAGCACGGCCCAGGCCCAGATGCCGCCCAGCGGCGCGAACATGCAACCGAGCATAGTCGCGATCGTCATCGCCACCAGTCCGACGGTCATGCCGACCTGATCGCGCTGGCGGAACGCGAGCGCCGGCACCAGCAGGCAGGTCGCGAGCTGCGCGAGCACCGACACCGACACCACGAAGCCGGCCGTCTCGGCCGACAGCCCACGCTCCCGCAGGATCGGCGCCAGCCAGCCCATCATCGCGTAGGCGAGCGACGACTGGAGCCCCATGAACAGCGTGACCTGCCAGGCCACGCGGTCGCGCCAGAGCCCGCGCACGGTGTGGCCGGACTCGCTCGCCAACGGCCGGCTCGACAGCGCGTGCGGCGCCCAGAGCAGCGTGGCGACGAGCGCCGGGACGGCCCAGACCGCGAGCGCGGCGGTCCAGCCGCCGCCCATCGCGTGCTCCAGCGGCACCGTCAGCCCCGCGCCGGTCGCCGCGCCGCCGCACACGGCCATGGTGTAGAGACCCATCATCAGCGCCGAGCGATCGGCAAAATCGCGCTTGACCAGGCCGGACAGCAGCACGTTGCTCACCGCGATCCCCGCACCGGCCAGTGCCGACGCGACGAACAGCACCGCGACGCTGCCCGTACCCCGCAGCGCCGTGCCGAGCATGATGAAGACCATGCAGCCGAGCAACGCGCGTTCCATGCCGAGGCGGCGCCCCAGCGCCGGCGCGAGCATCGCGAACAACCCCAGGCAGACCACCGGCAGCGTCGTGAGCGCGCTGGCGCCGGTGGCCGACAGGCCGGTCGAGGCGACGATCTCCGGCAGCACCACCGAAAGGCTGGAGAAGACGGGCCGGAGGTTGAAGGCAATCGCGACGATGCAGGCGCCGAGGAAGATTCTGCGGGAGGTGACGGAGATCATTTGGGCGCCATGAGAGAGGGCGAATCCTAACGATCCCGCGGAGGTGCGTCAGAATTCCGTTCACACAACGGAGACAACCATGCCCTCATTCGACCTTCATCTCGCGCTCGTCGCGCCGCCGACGCGCCGCCGCGCGGTCCTCACCGCCGCCGTCGCATCGGCTTGCGCCATCGGCCTGTTCGGATCGCCCGCGGCGTTCGCGCAGGACGCCTGGCCGACCCGCGCCATTACCGTGATCGTGCCGTTCCCGGCCGGCGGCACGACCGACATCGTCGCGCGCTTCGCCGCCCAGGCGCTGTCGCAGGAACTCGGACAGCCGGTGATCGTCGACAACCGCCCCGGCGCCGGTGGGAACATCGGTGCGCAGGCCGTCGCGCGCGCCAACCCCGACGGCTACACGCTGGTGATGGGCACGGTCGGCACGCACGCGATCAACCCGTCGCTCTACAGGAAGATGCCGTACGACCACATCAAGGACTTCGCGCCGATCTCGCGCGTGGCCGCGGTGCCGAACATCCTCGTCGCCAACCCCGCGCAGCCGTACAAGACCGTGAAGGAACTGATCGCCTACGGCAAGGCCAATCCCGACAAGCTCACCTTCGCTTCGTCGGGCAGCGGCACGTCGATCCACCTGGCCGGCGAACTCTTCAAGTCGATGACCGGCGTGACGATGCAGCACATCCCGTACAAGGGCAGCGCGCCGGCCCTGACCGACCTCATGGCCGGCCAGACCAACATCATGTTCGACAACCTGCCCTCGGCGATCCAGTTCATCAAGGCCGGCAAGCTGCGCGCCATCGCGGTGACCACGAGCAAGCGCGCGCCGCAATTCCCCGACCTGCCGACGATCGCCGAGGCCGGCGTGCCCGGCTTCGAGGCCTCGTCGTGGTTCGGCCTGCTCGCCCCAGCCGCCACGCCGCCGGCCATCGTCAAGCGCATCGACGACGCGCTGATCAAGGCGATGAAGACCACCGACCTGTCGAAGAAGATCGCCGAACAGGGCGGCGAACCGATCGGCGAGACGCCCGACAAGTTCGCGGCCTTCATCCAGGCCGAAACCGCGAAATGGGCGAAGGTCGTGAAGGAATCGGGCGCTTCGGTGGACTGACCTCGAAGCCGACGCAGATGCAGCCAGCGACTCCACCGCCCTTCCCGATCCGCACGGAATGCCCGCCGGGCGCCTGCGTCTGTGCGCGGGAGGCTTTGCTGGGCGCGACCTCGGGCGACCTGCGGGTGCTCCGGCTCACGCGCGACGAGGAAAAGCGTCTGCTGGAACGGCTGGAAACGCTGGACAGTCTGGTCGGGTTGAGGCGCATCGAAGCGCGGCTCGCGGAGCAGCTGGGCATTCGGCTGCGGATCACGGTCGGGCCGCGAGAGGTGCGGACGATTCGCGGCATCGCCGTGCTGGTCGTGGAACAGCCGGGACTGTGCAAGAAAACGAGGCAGTCGATTCCTGCGGCGATTCGCACGAGCATGGAGCGGAATCCGCAGATCGTGTTCGATCTGCTCGATGAGCAGGGGCTGTTCGGAGGTGCCGCGCCATAGTTCGAACGGCAGCCAGCAGCAGGCCGCCTGTAACATGATGAAACCAATCTGCAGCGGGAATCCACCTCTTCATGAAAAGTCTGATCTTCCTCATCGTGCTTTTGGTCATCGCAGCCGTCGCGTCAGCAGCCTTCAAGACAAAGGCGTCGAACACGCAAGACAAACCGCGGCGCAAGCGACTGCTGACCGATCGGGAGCAAGTCATGTACAGCCGGTTGACGCAGTCGCTGCCCGATCTGCATGTCCTGCCGCAAGTCGCGTTCAGCGCATTGCTTGCTGCGACATCGCGCGCAACGCGAAATACCTTCGACCGGAAAGTCGCCGACTTCGTGATTTGCGACGCCGCCTTCCAGGTGCAAGCCGTCGTCGAACTCGACGACAAGAGCCACAAGGGAAGAGAACGGCAAGACGCGCAAAGAGACAAGAAACTCGCCGACGCGGGGTATCGCGTGCTCCGGTATTCGCAAGTCCCCGACATCGTCAAGGTCAGAGCGGATTTCGCTCCGCCGCCGATCCTCAAAAAAACGTGATTGGACGCTTGCGAAATGAGCTGCGCAAGAAAAAAGCCCTGCTGATCAAAAATCAGCAGGGCTTCTTCGTCTTGGCGGAACCGGAGGGATTCGAACCCTCGATGAGGCTCTACACCCCATACTCCCTTAGCAGGGGAGCACCTTCGGCCACTCGGTCACAGTTCCTGAGCCATCGATTATGCCAGCTTATGAAAGCGTTTCCGCTTCACGTAACGGCATTTCGCTCATTCATCTTCAGGCTGGATCAAGCGGTCGGCCGATCCAGGTCGAAGGCCTTGTGCAGCGCGCGCACCGCGAGTTCCATGTACTTCTCGTCGATCACGACCGACGTCTTGATCTCGCTGGTCGAGATCATCTGGATGTTGATGCCCTCTTCGCTCAACACGCGGAACATCTTGCTCGCCACGCCGACGTGGCTTCGCATGCCGATGCCGACGATGCTCACCTTGCAGATCTTCGTGTCGCCGACGATCTCCGCCGCGCCCAGGGTCGGCAGCACCTTCGACTTCAGGAGGTCGACCGTGCGCGCATAGTCGTTGCGGTTGACGGTGAAGCTGAAGTCGGTTTTTCCGTCCTTGCTCAGGTTCTGGATGATCACGTCGACGTCGACATTGGCGTCCGCCACGGCGCCGAGGATGTGATATGCGATGCCCGGCTTGTCGGGCACGCCGAGGACCGAGATCTTGGCCTCGTCGCGGTTGAAGGCGATGCCCGATACGACGGCTTGTTCCATGTTTTCGTCTTCCTCGAAAGTGATCAGCGTACCGGAGGCCGCTTCTTCATTGATGTCGATGTCCCACGGCGTGAAGCTCGATAGCACGCGCAGCGGAACCTTGTACTTGCCGGCGAATTCGACCGAACGGATCTGCAGCACCTTGGAGCCCAGGCTCGCCATCTCCAGCATCTCCTCGAAGCTGACGGTCGCGAGCCGGCGTGCATCGGGCTCCACCCGCGGGTCGGTGGTGTAGACGCCGTCCACGTCGGTGTAGATCAGGCATTCGGCAGCCTTCATCGCGGCGGCCACCGCGACGGCGGAGGTGTCGCTGCCGCCGCGCCCGAGCGTGGTGATGTTGCCGGCGTCGTCCACGCCCTGGAAGCCGGTGATGACGACCACCTTCCCTGCATCCAGGTCGGCGCGCACGCGGGTGTCGTCGATGCTCTCGATGCGGGCCTTGGTGAAGGCGCTGTCGGTGCGCACGGAGACCTGCCAGCCCGCGTAGCTCACGGCCGGCACGCCTTCGGCCTGCAAGGCGATCGCGAGCAGTGCCGACGAAGCCTGCTCGCCGGTCGAGGCCAGCATGTCGAGCTCGCGGTCGTGCGTGGCGTCGTGCCTGTTCGTCGCCAGCTCCTTGGCCAGGCCGAGCAGGCGGTTGGTCTCGCCGCTCATCGCGCTCGGCACGACGACCATCTGGTGGCCGGCGCGCTGCCACTTGGCCACGCGCCTGGCGACGTTGCGGATGCGCTCGGTCGAGCCCATCGACGTGCCGCCGTATTTATGAACGATCAATGCCATGGGGGTTGAATCAAAGAAGAAGAACGGAACCGGGCGGTCTGCGCTGCAAGGCGAAGTGCCGAATTTGCTAGGGAGAAGGCGCGAAATTGTACCAACGCACCAGCTCGCCTTCTCGCTCGACGAAACCGTCCGCCACCTTCAGGCGGATGCGATGTCCGCGGGTGCGGCAGGCGTCGATCTGGTCGAGCAACTGCTGCAGCTGCGCTTCGCTCGGCACCGCCTCGTGCGCTTGCCGCAGCCAGTATCGCAACGCGTTGGCTCGGCGCTCGCGCGTCAATGTCTGCAGACCCGCGATGCGCGGCGGCGTGCCGACCGTCGCCAGATCGATCGTCGCCAAGTCAGCCAGCAAGGTCGACGAACGGGCCGCGTTGCGGGCGCTGCGCGCGAAGGTCTCGCGAAACCGTGGCAAGACCTCGGCAAGCTCCGGCAGCAGCCGGTGGCGGATGCGGTTGCGGGTGTAGCGCTCGTCGGTGTTGCTCGGGTCTTCGAGGAAGCCGAAGCGTTGCGACGCCAGCCATGCCCGTAACGCACCGACATGCAAGTCGAGCAACGGACGGTGAAATACGACGCCGTGGCGGCGCATGGTTCGAGGCATGCCGGCCAAGCCATCCACGCCAGCCCCTCGGCCGAGTGCGATCAGCAGCGTCTCGACCTGGTCGTCGGCATGCTGTGCGAGCGCGACATGTCCGAGGCCGCGTGCCTGCGCGAGCGCTGCGAGCGTGCGATAGCGGGCGCGCCGGGCCGCGTCTTCCGGGCTTTGTCCCGGTGCGTGTCTCGCGTCGACATGCTCGACGTGCAACGGGACATCGATGGCACGACAGGTTTCCCCGCAGTGGGCCACGAAAGCGTCGGCGGAAGTCTGCAGCCCATGGTGGACGTGAAGGGCATGCACCTGGCCCGGCCATAGCGCCGCAGCCGAACGAAGCAGGAAGGTGGAATCGGCACCGCCGCTGTAGGCGACCGCAAAAGGCAACGGTGGCGCCCAGGCCGCGAGCAATGAGGCGGCGGGGTTTTCCATCGAATCCGAAGCTGGAAGGCCAGGCGCCATGAAAGCGCTGCCCGACCTCATCAGCGGCTGATATCGGCCTTGGTGTCGGAGAATCGACCGTAGCTCTGCAGTCTCTCATAGCGCCGTTCGAGCAGTTCCTTGACCTTGAGGTCGCTGACTTGGCGAAAAGCGTCGTTGAGCGCCCGCTTCAAGAAAGCCGCCATCTGGCGATGGTCGCGATGCGCACCGCCGACCGGCTCGTTGACGATCTTGTCGACCAGCCCGAGCGCCTTGAGCCGGTGCGCCGTGATGCCCAGCGCATCGGCGGCTTCCTGGGCCTTGTCGCTGGTCTTCCAGAGGATCGACGCGCAGCCTTCGGGACTGATGACCGAATAGATCGAATATTGCAGCATCACCAACTGGTCACCGACCGAGATCGCCAGCGCGCCACCGGAGCCGCCCTCGCCGATGATCGTCACGATGATCGGGACTTCGAGCTGCGCCATCTCGAAGATATTGCGGCCTATGGCTTCGGACTGGCCACGCTCCTCGGCATCGATGCCGGGATACGCACCGGGTGTGTCGACGAAGGTGAAGACCGGCAGCTTGAACTTCTCCGCCGTCTTCATGAGGCGCAGCGCCTTGCGGTAGCCCTCGGGCTTGCTCATGCCGAAGTTGCGCGCCGTGCGCTCCTTGGTGTCGCGGCCCTTCTGGTGGCCGATGACCATGCAGGGCGTGCCGTTGAAGCGCGCCAGTCCGCCGACGATCGAGAGGTCGTCCGAGAAATGCCGGTCGCCGTGAAGTTCGACGAAGTCGGTGAAGATCTCGTTGACGTAGTCGAGCGTGTAGGGACGCTCCGGATGCCGGGCGATCTTGGTGATCTTCCAGGGCGTCAGGTCGCTGTAGATGTCCTTGGTGAGCTGCTGGCTCTTCTTGCCGAGCTGATCGATTTCTTCCGAGATGTCGACTGCGGATTCAGTCTGCACATAGCGCAGCTCTTCGA
Source organism: Janthinobacterium lividum (assembly GCA_050954325.1). Classification (GTDB taxonomy): domain Bacteria; phylum Pseudomonadota; class Gammaproteobacteria; order Burkholderiales; family Burkholderiaceae_C; genus Variovorax. The sequence continues at coordinate 1,033,918 of JBPBPG010000002.1, forward strand.
TCTTGCTTTCGAGTTCAGCGATGGGCTGCTCGAAGTCGAGGAAGGTTCGTTTCGCCAACGTCTTCTCCTGTTGTTCAGTACGCGACCGGCACCGGGTCGAGCGAGCGCCAAATATACCAAGTGGCCACGCTGCAGTAAGGCGCCCAGCCGACGCCCACTTCGCGCAGGTCGCTGCGACTGACCGGCTCGCCCGAGAAGTAGTTCTGGCTCACGCCGTTGACCAGCCCGATGTCGTCGAGCGGCAGCACGTTCGGGCGCATGAGGTGGAAGATCAGGAACATCTCGGCGGTCCAGCGTCCGATGCCGCGGATCGCGACCAGCTCGTCGATGATCATCTCGTCGGTCATGTCCTTCCAGGCATTGAGGTGCACCGCACCCGACTGGAAATGGATCGCCAAATCGACCAGGTACTCGACCTTGCGCGCCGAAAGCCCGGCCGCGCGCATGTCGTCGACCTTCAGCTTGAGGACGTCGGCCGGCGTGAACCGGCGCGGCAGCACGACCAGGCGGTCCCAGACCGCCTGCGCCGCCTTCACCGAGATCTGCTGGCCGACGATGCTGCGCGCCAGCGTGATGAAGGCGTCGCCACGCGATTCGAGGCAAGCGTCGCCGAACTGCGGGATCAGCCGCTTCATCACGCGGTCCTTCCTCTTGAGGTGCCGGCAGGCCTCCTCCCAGTAGTCGGGTGTGATGATCTTCACCGGCACGCGTGCGTCCGGCTCCGACGAAACCGGGTCGTCGGGGTATGAATTGGTCGCCATCTTCTCCATCACTGTGCAGCCGCCCATGTCGTGCCGGCGGACGAATCCTTCAGCACGATGCCCTTGGCCAGGAGTTCCTGGCGGATACGGTCGGCCTCGCCGAAATTCTTTGCCGCCTTGGCCGCCGCGCGTTCAGCGATCAGCAGCTGGATGGCCGCGTCGTCGAGCACGCTGCCGGCCTGCAGGAAGGCCTCAGGGTCGTCCTGCAGCAGGCCCAGGCAGCCGCCGAGCGCACGCAACAGCCCGGCCAGTTCGCCCGACCGCGTGCGGTTGATCTCGCCCGCCAGGTCGAACAGTACCGCCACGGCCTCGGGCGTGCCGAAGTCCTCGTCCATCGCCGACCTGAAGCGTGCGGCATGTCCGGTTTCCCAGTCGATCGCCACGTCGACCGGCGGCACCAGATGCAACGCCGTGTAGAGCCGCTTGAGCGACGCGCGCGCGTCAAGGAGGTGCGCGTCGCTGTAGTTGAGCGGGCTGCGGTAGTGCGCACGCACGACGAAGAACCGCACGGTCTCGGCATCGAAGCTTTTCAGCACATCGCGGATCAGGAAGAAGTTGCCCAGGCTCTTGGACATTTTCTCGTCGTCGATGTTGATGAAGCCGTTGTGCATCCAGGTGCGCGCCAGCGGCCGGCCGGTGGCGCCCTCGCTCTGCGCGATCTCGTTCTCGTGATGCGGGAACTGGAGGTCGGCGCCGCCGCCATGGATGTCGACCGTCGAGCCCAGCAAGGCGCAGGCCATCGCCGAGCACTCGATGTGCCACCCGGGCCGGCCGGTTCCGAAATCGCTTCCCCAGCGCACCTCGTCGGGCTCGGCCGGCTTGGCGCCCTTCCAGAGCACGAAGTCCAGAGGATCGTCCTTGCCGTCGAGCACCGCGACACGCTCGCCCGCATGAAGCTCGTCCAGCGACTTGCCGCTCAGCTTGCCGTAACCGGCGAACTTGCGCACCGCGTAGTTGACGTCGCCGTTCGGCGCGCGATAGGCCAGCCCCTTCTCCTCCAGCGCGCCGATCATCGAGAGCATCTGCGGCACGTGATCGGTGGCGCGCGGCTCGTGCGTGGGACGCTCGACGCCTAGCGTGTCGGCGTCGAAATGCAGCGCGTCGATCATGCGATCGGTCAGGGCGCGGACGGTCTCGCCGTTTTCGGTCGCGCGGCGGATGATCTTGTCGTCGATGTCAGTGATGTTGCGCACGTAGCTGACCCTGAGGCCGCCCTGGCGCAGCCAGCGCTGCACCACGTCGAAGGCGATCATCGAGCGCGCGTGCCCGATGTGACAGAAGTCGTAGACCGTCATGCCGCAGACGTACATGCGGACATGGCCGGGTTCCAGCGGGGAAAACTCCTCCAGTGCACGCGTCAGCGTGTTGTAGATGCGCAAGCTCATGGGATTCGGGAGCGTCGATTCGCAGCGGGCCGTCGCGGTCGACGAACATGCGCCGGACGGTCGTCGGCCACGGACGATCGACAGGGTTTTCAGGAGAGAGAGGTCTGGCGCAGAGAGGTGGAACATGGCCCCTCGGCTACAATTGCCCGAAGTATAAACGGCCCTCGACGGGCTTTCTCCGGGTGGTTTCGCGCAGGGCCTTTCGGCAGTTTTGCCGGTATTGCCGCTATCGCCACTCGCGCCAGACCATCATCCGAGGCTTCATGAAGCACGCCGTTCCCGCCCCGCTCCCACGTTCAGCTGCAGACCAGTCCGTCACTTCGTCTCGCACGCTCGCGCGCCGACTGGGCATGGGGGCGATACTGTGCTTGTCGGCGGCGCTGCCGGCCTGGGCCAGCGACTATTCGGACGTCAACCAGCTGCTGCGACAGGGCAAGCCGGCCGAGGCGCTGGCCAGGGCCGACGCCTACATCGCCGGCAAGCCGCGCGACCCGCAGATGCGCTTCCTGCGCGGCGTCATACTCACCGAGCAGGGCAACAACGCCGACGCCACCGCGACCTTCACCAAGCTCACGCAGGATTTCCCCGAACTGCCGGAGCCGTACAACAACCTCGCGGCGCTGTATGCGCAGCAGAGCAAGTTCGACCAGGCACGCGACGCGCTGGAAACGGCGATCAAGCTCAATCCTTCCTACGCCACCGCCTACGAGAACCTCGGTGACGTCTACGCACGGCTCGCCGCGCAGTCGTACAGCCGCTCCCAGCAGCTGGCGCCGGGCATCGCGACGCCCGCGCCCAAGCTCGCCCTCATCCGCCAGATCTTCACCACCCCCGGCAATGCGACGTTGCCGGCAGCCCCCGATGCGCGACGCGCAGCGAACCGCAAGTAAGCACCGGGCCATGCAACCGAAAGCGTTCTCGATGTTCACCTCTTTCCTTTTTTCCCGCCGCGCTGCACTTGCTGTCGCAGCGTCGCTCGCGTTCGCGGGCGCCGCCTCCGCGCAGACGGCACCGCGCGTCAAGCTGGCCACTTCGGCCGGCGACATCGTGGTCGAACTCGCGCCCGACAAGGCCCCCAAGACGGTCGCGAACTTCCTGCAGTACGTGAACGACAAGCACTACAACGGGACCGTGTTCCACCGCGTGATCGACGGCTTCATGATCCAGGGCGGTGGCTACACCGCCGACATGAAGGAGAAATCGACCCGTGCACCGGTCCCGCTCGAGGCTTCGAACGGCTTGAAGAACGACAGCTACACCATCGCCATGGCGCGCACCGGCGACCCCGACTCGGCCACCTCGCAGTTCTTCATCAACGTGAAGAACAACGCCATGCTCGACGCGCCCAACCCCGACGGCCACGGCTACACGGTGTTCGGCAAGGTCGTCTCGGGCCAGGAAGTGGTCGACAAGATCCGCACGGTGCAGACCGGCAACAAGGGCCGCATGCAGAACGTGCCGCTCGAACCCATCGTCATCCAGTCCGCCACCGTCGTGGCGAAATAACAGAGGAGCTTTCCCATGAGCAATCCCCAGGTCGAACTCACCATCAAGAACTACGGCTCCATCACCCTCGAACTCGATCGCGCCAAGGCGCCCAAGTCGGTCGAAAACTTCCTGGCCTATGCCAGGAAAGGCCATTACGACAACACCGTCTTCCACCGCGTGATCCCGGGTTTCATGGTCCAGGGCGGCGGCTTCGAGCCAGGCATGAAGCAGAAGCCTTCCGACGCGGAGATCGAGAACGAGGCCAACAACGGCCTGAAGAACGACAAGTACACCGTCGCCATGGCGCGCACCAGCGCCCCGCATTCGGCGACCGCGCAGTTCTTCATCAACATCGCCGACAACGGCTTCCTGAACCACACTGCGCCTTCCGCGCAGGGCTGGGGCTACGCGGTGTTCGGCAAGGTCGTCGCCGGCACCGACGTGGTCGACAAGATCAAGGGCGTGAAGACCGGCAACAAGGGCCATCATGGTGACGTACCGGTCGAAGACGTCGTGATCGAGAAAGCCACGATCACGGTCGAGTGATCCCCAAGCGCTGCGCGAGATGAACGACCCCGCGACCGGTCGGGCCGATCCGGCTTTCGCCGAACTCGTCGCGCCGGCCGCTTGGCGCACGGTCGACCTGATCGCCGACCTGCATCTGCAGGCCGGCGAGCCGGAGACTTTCGATGCCTGGCGCGGCTACCTCGAAACCACGCCCGCCGATGCGATCTTCATCCTGGGCGACCTGTTCGAGGTCTGGGTCGGCGACGACGCTGCGTCGGTCGCGGGCTTCGAGGCGCGATGTGCCGCGCTGCTGCGTCGGGCTTCCGAACGCCACCCCATCTTCTTCATGCATGGCAATCGCGACTTTCTCGTCGGCCAGGCTTTCGCGACGCAGTGCGGCATGACGATGCTCGCCGACCCCACGGTGCTGGTGCTGCACGGCGAGCGTTGGCTGCTCAGCCACGGCGACGCGCTCTGCACCGACGATACCGACTACATCCTTTTTCGCGCTCAGGTGCGTGCGCCGGCTTGGCAGCAAGCCTTTCTGGCCAAGCCGCTCGAAGAGCGCCGCGCCCTCGGGCGCGCGATGCGTGCGCGAAGCGAAGCCACAAAACGCGACATGAGCTCGGTCTGGGCCGATGTCGACGCCGACGCGGCGCGTGCATGGCTCGACAACGCGAATGCCCGCGTGCTGGTCCATGGCCACACGCATCGGCCGGCCGAGCATTCGCTCGACGACATCGGTGACAGGACAGCCACGCCGAGCGGTCTGCGCCGCATCGTCCTGAGCGATTGGGATGCCTCAACGCATCCGCCGCGCGCCCAGGCGCTGTGTCTTTCGCCTGCGGGCGCACTGCGCGTCGACATCCGCTGACGGCCATGTTCCGATGGCTGCGCGCCTTGCGGGCCGCTCCCCCGATTCCAGACACGGTCTGGCAGGCGACGCTCGCGCGCTACCCGTTCCTCGCAAAACGCCCTCCGGCCGATGTCGAGGGGCTGCGGACGTTGGCCGCCGAATTTCTGCGCGACAAGGAATTCCACGGCGCCCATGGTTTCGTCGTCACCGACGAAGTCGCGGTCGCCGTCGCGGCACAGGCAGTGCTTCCGATCCTCTATCTGCCGGGAGGCCTGGACTGGTACGACGACTTCGTCGGCATCGTGATGCATTCGGCCGAGGTCGTCGCACACCGCAAGACGGTCGACGAAGCGGGCGTCGTGCACGAATACGAGGAAGTGCTCGCCGGCGAAGCGATGGACCGCGGGCCGGTGATGCTGAGCTGGCAGGACGTGCTCGCCAGCAGCATTGCGACCGAGGACGGTTACAACGTCGTCATCCACGAGTTCGCGCACAAGCTCGACATGCGCGGCGGTGCGGCCGACGGCTGCCCGCCGTTGCCGCCCGGCTTCGGCGGAATGTCGAACCCACGCGACGCGCATGCCGCATGGGTGGCGGTAATGGAACCCGCCTACGCGACCTTCAGGGAGCGCACGATCCTCGCCGAGCGCTTCGGCGGCGAGACGCCTTGGCTGGATGCCTACGGTGCGGAGTCGGTCGCCGAATTCTTCGCCGTGGCCTGCGAAGGGTATTTCGTCAATCGCGAAGCTTTGGGACAGGACTTTCCCACCGTGCGCGAGCTGTTCGACACGTTCTTCCTCAAAGATCCGAAATGAGCCGCTTGCCGAGCACGACGACGTCGTCCTCGGCATAACCGAGCTCGCGATAGAACGCGATCACGGTCGCGTTCTCGCGGCGTACCATGAGAGTCAGCTTGGGGCAACCGCGTTCGGTCAGCAGTCGCTCCGCACGATCCATCAACGCACGGCCCAACGCGCGACGCTGCATCCCGGGTGCGACGGCAAGGTAGTAGACCCATCCGCGATGACCGTCGAAGCCCGCCATCGCGGAGCCAACGACCGTACCACCCTCTTCCGCATTTGTGCAGGCGACCAGAAACATGTCGGGCTGCGCTGTCGCCTTGCGTGCGATGTCCTTGTATGGGTCGTTCCAGGCGCGGGTCAGCCCGCACTCGCGCCATAGCGCTACGACGGCATCCGCATCCCCCGGCGCGAAGACGCGGACGACGAAACCCGGCTCTTCTTCGGCCCGCCCGGGGCTTGCCATCACGTCACTTGCGCAGCAGAGCCTTCAAGGCATTCTGAAATCGGCGTGCCGCATTCGCCTCATGCACCGTGGCCAGCACCTTGCCGGCGTCCTGGCCCCAGGTCTGGGCCGGCGCAGGGTCGCCACGCTTGGTCAGCAACTTGAGCTGCAGGGCCCGCCGCGCGTCGATCTGGTCGGCCGGCGTCGGCACTTCCGCGGCCATCTCCAGCCGCAGCAGCGCTTCGGACACGTCGGCGTTGCCGGCCGAGGCACCCGACGGCGCCGAACCCACGGCCTGCGACCATGCGGTGCGCACCACCGGCGTGACCGCGCGACCGAGCTCCTGCACGCTGGGCAGTTGCGATGCATCGCGCTTTTCCCAGGCACCGAGCAATTGGGTCAGCGCTTCGCCATGCGCCTGCGCCGCGAGCTTGCGCAGCGAGAGTTCGGCGCGTTCGAGCGCTTCGCGCTGGGCGCGGAAAGCGGTATCGCCGAGACGCGGTCCGCGTTCTTCGAAGCGCGGTGCGCTGCGATCGCCGAAGCGGCCTGCGCCAGCACCGGCACCACCGCGGTCATTGCCGCCGCGCGAATCGGGACGCGGGCCACGGTCGTTCGGACGCCCGCCCGGGCCACCGGCGCCACTGCGGCTGTCGCGACGATCGCCGCCGAAGCGGCTGTCGCGACCCGCCGCGGCCGGCTCGGCCTTGCGACTGCCAGGACGGTCGTCACCGCGGCGGGCGACCACGACCGGCTTCTGAGCGGGCCTGGGCGCGGGTGCCGGTGATTCGGTATCGCTCTCGTCGGGCACGGCACCGACCGTGTCGTCGTCACCGTCCGCGCGCGCGCCGGCATCGGCGCTGTCGGCCGGGGCGACGAGATCGCTCGGGGTCGAAGCGGCCGAGGATGGTGCGGACGACGGCACGTCCGCCTCGTGCGCGGCCGGCTGGACGCTCGCGCTTTCGCTGAATTCGGCGGCCGCCTGTCCGGGCGCGACGACTTCGGTCGCGCCGACGGGCGGGCCGTCCGTAGCGCCGGTTTCCGCCTTTTTCGCGACCGGTGCCGGCGCGGGCGACGCAGGAGGCGGTGCCTCGCCGCGCAGTGCGCCTTCGAGACGCGACACCGCGGCGCGGATCTTCTGGGCATCGCCGGTAACGTTGGCCGCTTCGAGCGCCTTCGAGGCATCCAGCACATGGCGGTCGAACTCGCTCATCGCCGACGACGCCTTTTCGCGCTCTGCGGTCTTGCGGTTGAACGCTTCGTCGATCGGCGCGCGGAACGCATCCCACATCTTCTGCTCGTGACGGCGGTCGAGCGGTACGCCCTGCGCTTCGGCCTGCCAACGCTGCTGCAGTGCCTTCACAGCGTCGATGCGAAGCACAGGCATGGCACCCAGTTCCACCGCTTCCGCGATCATGGCTTGCCGGCGCTCGACACTTTCCTTCTGGGCAGCCTCGAACGGCGCACGGGCGGCACCGAAAGCTTCGTTCCATTGCGGCTGGAGCTCGGCGAACAGTTTTTCTCCGACATGGCCGGCATCGCGCCAGCGGTCGGCGAACTGGTGCAGCGCCCGGCTGTGTGCCTTGAGATCGGCCGCATCGGCATGCTCCGTAGCCCAGGCACGGACTTCCTCGATCAGCACGAGGCGATGAGCGCGATGCTCGGCGGCGTCGGAGCGCACCTTGTCGAGCCAGGCCTCGACGACCTTGTGGGCTTCGTTGCAGGCTTCGTCGAAGCGTTTCCACAGGCCGTGGTTCGGCACGCCGCCCTGGTCGGCCTGCTTCCATTGGTCGCGCAGCGTGCGCAACGATTCCTGGATCTTGCGGCCGCCTAGGGCCTGGCCTTCGGGACGCTTGAGCAGGCCCTCGGCCTTCGCGACCAGATCTTCGCGCACCTTGTCGGCACTCCAACGCTGCCAGCCTTCGAGTTCGCCGGCCGAAACCAGCGCCGCATGGACGCGCGCTTCGAGCGGCGGCTCGACCAGCTTGCCGTGTTCCTTCAGTACCGCTCGCAGGGCAGCGGCGGCGCCGGCGCTGGCCTTGCCGTGACCCTCTGCGGTTTCCTTCTCGAGCGTGTCGAGCGCAGCCTGCACGGCCTCCTGAGCGGCGGCGCGCTTTTCTGGATCGACGCGCGGATCGCCACGGGCGCCCGAAGGCTTGCCGGGCGCGGCGGCCGTCGCCGCGGCTGCCGCGCGGGCCTCGGTCGGCAGGCCCCGAGCGACACGCAATTCGTCCGCCCAGACCGGCACCGGTGGCAGCGGCGCGGCAGCATCCGCCGCGGCGGCGACGACCTGGCCCAGCGCGACATGGAACGCTTCGGACACCGAGAGCAACTGCGCCTTCGAGGCTTCGAGTTGCGGCGCGAAGCGCGCATCGAGACTGCTCCAGTTCGCGTCGCCGCCCAATTCGGAAGCCTGCTGCTGCCAGTGCGCGACGTCGCCGCGCAGTGCTTCCTCGGCACCCTGCGCATCGCGCCAGCCCTTGGTCGACAGCACTTCGAAACGCTGCGCCAGCAGCACGGCGGCTTCGCGCTGGACCTGCGCGCGGTGCTGGAGGTCTTCGACGCCCTTCACGCGGTCGGCGAGCCGTGCCTTGAGGGCGGCGAGCGGATCGCGCGACAGCGGCGCGCCGGCCTTGGCGGCATCGCGCTGCCAGGCGAGCGCATCGGCGATGTTGAGCTTCGACTGGGCGAGCAGCGTCTCGGCCTTCTGCGCCCATTCGACGCCGATCGCCTCCTGGCCCTTCGCGCGCTTGATCTCGTCGAGCTTCTCGCGCAACAGGCGGGCCGCGCCCTTGTCGCGGCCGCTCAATTCCTTGAACACCTCCTGCATCTGCTCGGGCGACGGGCTCGTGGCGAGCCAATCGCGGATGCGCTGTGCGCGCTCGCCCGAGGTCGGTGCCGTGAAGGCGCCGCCGGTGAGCGTATCGAGGGACTGGAGGTCGTGGTGCTTGGAAGAATTGGAGGTCACTGCGCGCTGCTGATCGTTGTCTGAATGGGAAAGCGGAAAGCGCCGATTTCGACGGCGCAATCCGCCATTTTCACCGACCCGGGAGATTTGCGGTCAACGGGTCGCCAGTTTGAGTTCGGCGGAGGGTTTCCAACCGGCTTCGGCGGTCGACCGCACGAGGGGTGCGCCGAGGAAAAGACGTGCGCTCGGCAGCTTCTGCGCGAGCAGGTAATCGCGCACCGCGGCACCCCGCTCCACCGCGAGCTGACGCATCGCGTCCTCGGTGACCGTGATGCCTTCGAGCAGGATGGCCTCCATGTCGGCCAGCGGAAGGTCCTTCGCCAGGCCGATCACGTTGCGCGGCTTGGTCAGGTCGGCGCGCTTGTAGACGGCGGTGACGAGCGCAGCGTATTGGGCATCGGTGACCGGTGCGACGTCGGCCGCGTCCTCGCCGGCACGCGCGGCACTGCGACGCTTCTCGGCCTGGGCGAGCTGCCGCAGGCGCTGGCGTTTGTAGCCGTCGCGCTCCTCCGCGAGATTCGAGGTGCCGACGACGGTCATTTGCAGTGCCGGGCGGTCGGTCAAGGCCTTCGCGATCTTGTCCAGGCTCTCGCTGGCAGAGGCCGTCAGCGTGGCGCTGCCCGCGTCGAAGGCGATCGCGCTCGCCTCCCCGCCGCTGCCGCCGCCCAGGCCACCTGTCAGCAGGGTGAACGGCGAGGTCACGGCCTTGACGATCAGGTTGCCCAGGGCCTTGAAGATCAGCGAGCCGATGCTGAACTGCGGGTCGTTCAGCGAACCGCTGATCGGCAGGTCGACATCGATCACGCCGTTGCGGTCGGCCAGCAGCGCGACCGCCAGGCGCACGGGCAGGCTGTTGGGCGCCCCCTTGACCTCCTCGCCGAAGCGCAGCTGGTTGAGCACCAGTTTGTTGGTCGCGGCGAGACGGCCTTCCGCCAAGATCTTGTAGGTCACGTCCATGCTGAGCTTGCCGCGCTCGATGCCGTGCCCGGCGTAGCGCACCGCGTACGGCGTGAGCGGCGCCAGATCGAGGTCGCGCATCCTCGCGGTGATGTCGAGCTCCAGCGGCCGCGCGAGCGGGTTGATCTTGCCGACGATGTCCAGCGCCGCGGTCTGCTGTGCCTTGCCGTGCAGCTCAAGGTCCGCCGATTCCGGCTTCGCGCCCGGCTGCAGCGCGAAAGCGCTGAGCTTGCCGGTGAGCTCGCTGAGGTCGGCGGAGTAGTTGGGCTTGACGAAAAGGTCGGTGAAATCGATCTTGCCGTTGACCAGGCTCATCGGGCCGAAGCGCAGGATCGCGAACGGCGCCTTCGCGGGCGGCGGCGTGGTCGCCGCGCCGGCCGTCGTGGTGGTCTCGCCGTCCGCCTCGCGACGCGTGACGGCTTCTTTCTGCGGCGTCGCGGCCGATGCGTTCTGGGCGGAAGTTCTGGTCAGGTTCTGGAGGTTGATGCGCCCGCTCGGATCGACGATGACGCGGGCGAAGAAGTCGGTCAGCGTGGTTTCGCGCACGTCGACGGTCGGCGGCACGGCCGGCGCGAGCGCCACCTGCAGTCCGCGCAGGCTCAGTGTCTTCCAGCTCAGCAGCTGGTTGTTGCTGCGCTCCAGACCCGGGGCGTCCGACTGCGTGAGCGACGCGCTGTTGGCGCGGAAATCGTCCAGCGACGTGTCGCCCGCGAGCTTGAGGTCGATGCCCGCCGGTGCGCTCGCGAAACGCACGGTGCCCTTGTAGCTGGCGTACGCACGCCGTATATCCATATTGAGTGCGTCGGCGTAGTAGGCCTTGAAGGCGTGCGCGGGAAACGCGCTCACCTCCAGCCGGCCTTCTGCCGATAGCGGCTGCAGCACAGCGTTGCCCTTGTAGTCGAAGCGACCCGCGTCGGCGCGCCCTGCCCCGATGCGGCCCGATAGCTCGACGGCCGACGCGGCCGCCGTCCCGGGCGCGATGTTCTTCGCCGCCAGCTTGAGCGCCGTGATATCGAACGCCACCGGTGTCGCGCTCGATTTGTCGGCGTAGGAGACCGCTCCGCCGTCGACGGCGACCGAGGCGATCGTGAGTTTCCAGGGCGTCCTGTCGGCGCCCGCCGGCGCAGCCGCGGCCTCGACCGGCTTCGGTGCGGCGACCTTGGCGACAGCCCCGGTGCCCGACCCGACGCCATCGCCCGCCGTGGGCGTGCGCAGCCAGCGCTCGAACATCCAGCGGCGTTCGTTGTCCCGCTCGATGCTCACCTTCGGGTTCACGGCGGTCAGCGACGCGATGGCCAGGGTGTGCCGGGTCATGTCGACTTCCGCATCGACCAGTTCGAAGCGGCCCAGGCTGGCGAGTGCGGTCTTGGCCTGCGTCAGCGCGAGACCGTCGGCGGCGATGCGGGTGGCCTTAAGCCTCAGGTCGGCCGGCGTCCAGGCCACCTCGATCTGCCCGCTGAGCTTGCCATCGAGTGTGGGCACCAGACTCTGCGCGAGATACGGCGCGGCGAGCGACAACGGCAAGGCGTCGACCTCGGTCTGTACCCGCGCGAGCCTGTCGCTCGCCTGGCCCTTGAACTTCAGCGTGCCGCCGCCCACCTTCGTCGAGCCGTCGAACTGCGCCGGCTTATCGAAAGGCCAACGGATCGCCGTGACTTCGAGCGCCAGCGCGCGTGCCTCGATCGCTGCTGCGGGTCGGGTGGTTTCATCGGTCCAGCCGATGTCGCCGCCGTTCAGCACGAAGCGGTCGATTTCGACACGCATCTGCGGTTTCGGCGCAGCGACAGGCACGGCAGCGACCTTCTCGGTCGCGCCGGTCTTCGGGTCGGTGGCCAGCAGGTTCAGTTGACCGGACGCATCGCGTGCGACCTTGAGCTTGGGCGCCGCCAACACGATCTCGCCGAGATGGAACACACCGTCGAGCGGCCGGACATCGGTCAAGGTGAGCTTGAGCGAATCGAAGGCGAGCAGGTCGCGCGACCGTGCATCGGCGACCTTGGCGCCATGCGCTTCGACGGTGCCGGTGATCTCGAGTCCGGCGGTCGCAGCGCGTTCGAAATCGATCCTGAGCTCGGCGTCCAGCAGGCCGGACTGCAGCCTGATCGGCAATCCACCCGGGAGGTAGCCCAGGTAGGGCACGAGATCGAGACCCTTGAAGCTCAATCGCGCGTCCGTCTTGCGGCTGTCGGCGAAAGGCGTGCTTGCCGCGGCCGAATCGAAGGCGACGCCGTTGAGCCTGAAGGCGAGCTTCGGTTCGGTCGTGATGTCGCGCTGCGAGTCGAGGTTGCTCAGGAAAGGCACCTGGAACACCAGATCGCGCAGCGCGTGCTTGCGCTTTACGGTCTGGTCGTCGAAGTCGACCGAACCGCCCGAGATGGCGATGTTGTAAATGGAGAAGCGTGCCGGTTTCCCCGGTGGCTTCCCGGGTGCGCTGGCCAGTTTGGAGAGGATGTCGTCGATGTCGTACCTGCCGTCCGCGAGATGCGTCAGCCTGACCGCCGGCCCTTCGACCGTCACCGCGTCGATGACCGGCGCCAGACGCAGCAGCGACTGCATCTCGGCATTCACGTGGATGCGCCGGACCTCCACCTGGGTCTGGCTGCCGTCCGCTGTCGCCATGCGCAGGTCGCGCAACGTGAGCTCGAGTGTCCATGGCTTGAAGTCGACCTGGCCGACGGTCACCTGGCGCCCGAGCTTTTCGGAGGCGATCCGCTGTAGCTGGCTCTTGACCAGCGGCGGCATCCCCAGCCACGCCATGAGATAGAAGGCCGCCAGCGCGATGACCGCCATCGCGGCACGCCGCACCCGTTTGCCTTGCATCAAAGAAACCCGATTCATCGGGCGAGTGTGCCGCAGAACAAAGTGCGTTCACGCACCGTGACCCCTCAAAAACGCCGAAGCGCCGGTTCGGTCCTGCAGATTGAGAAAATGCCTAGATTTCATTTCTTCTACGGCATTCAAATACCAAAGTGTTACTTTGATAAGTATTTATTTGCATAAAGAATAGTTTCTTTATTATTGACTGGATATTAAGCGCCTTCTAGAATCCGGCTCGCCTGTGCCACCCTTGTCGCCGGGCCGTCCCGATCCGCTGCTGAAAGTAAATCTTTTCGGCTACATCAGAGATCCGCGCTCCAACCACTTCATGCGCGGTACTGATTCATACCAATCAGCGCTGCATCTGAATCAAGCCCTCACCCCTGCGGTGCCGAGCTTTCGATGCCGCATAGAAAGGAACAGCGATGAGCAAGGCGTTAGAGGCCACAGCCCGAGGGTTACGGACATTCGGTTCCGATGTGGTCGACGGCTTTTTCGAAATCATGCACAACGGTTTCGCCCTTCTCGGACTGGCCACGGTGTTCGCCGTGCTGACCCTGATGGCCCGGCCGGACCTGCGCGTCTCCGGCGAACAGCACCTTGCCGGCTGGCTCGATGCGCGCAAACCGGTCGTCGTGCCCGACGCCACCGCGCTCGACGTGACGGCCATCGAACGCACCACGGCGGCCAGCCCGCGCGATCTGCCGAGCCAGCAGGCCGCCGTCGCGTTCTGGTTGAGCAGGAAGTACCGCGTCGCGGCCGAGCCGCTGAGCGTGCTGGTGTCAGAAGCGTATTCGCTCGGCAAGCGGACCAAGCTCGATCCGACGTTGATCCTGGCGATCATGGCTGTCGAATCCAGCTTCAATCCGTTCGCGCAGAGCCACGTCGGTGCGCAGGGTCTGATGCAGGTCATGACGCGCGTGCACTCCGACAAGTACGAGAGCGCCGGCGGTTCGTTGACGGCTTTCGACCCGGTCACCAACATGCGTGTCGGCGTCAAGGTGCTGCAGGAATGCATCGCCCGCGCAGGTTCGCTCGAAGCCGGGCTGCGGTTCTATGTCGGCGCGGCCAACCTTGAGGACGACGGCGGTTATGCGGGCAAAGTACTGGCCGAGCACGAACGTCTGAGGCTGGTGGCCGGCGGTGTGAAATCGGTGCCGACCACGCCGTCCGGCGCGCCCGCGATCAGCCGTGCGCAGCCGGTTCGTCCGACGTCCGCAGCGCTGCCTGTCGCTTCCTTGCAGAAACCGGCTTCGAACGAGGTGACCGATGCCGGCACGGCGGGCACCGCCGTCGAGGCCCGCAAGGTCGTCGCGCTAGCCGGTTACTGATACTTCCCTCGCGACCTGCTCCGCCTGAATACAAGCACCAATGCCCTCGGCTACACTGACCGGGTACGCGACTGGCGATAGGCGCCGCCTCCATCAATGGTGGTCGGCGCTGACGTGGAACACCACTGGGAAGCGTACCGCCCGCCATGCAAAGCGGGTGCACAGCCGTTCGCCTGGGCAGCCCTTGTTTGGTTGAAACAAGGACCACCGTCTTCAAAGGACTGCCATGTACCACCGCAACATCCTGGTCGAACAGACCGATCCTGAAATCTGGGCCGCCATCCAGGCCGAGAATGCACGCCAGGAACATCACATCGAGCTGATCGCGAGCGAAAACTACGCATCTCCCGCCGTGATGCAGGCCCAGGGCTCGCAACTCACCAACAAGTACGCCGAAGGCTACCCCGGCAAGCGCTACTACGGCGGCTGCGAGCATGTCGACGTGGCCGAGCAGCTGGCCATCGACCGCGTCAAGCAGATCTTCGGCGCCGACGCCGCCAACGTGCAGCCGCATTGCGGCGCATCGGCCAACGAAGCCGTCATGCTGGCCTTCCTCAAGCCCGGCGACACCATCATGGGCATGAGCCTGGCCGAAGGCGGCCACCTCACGCACGGCATGCCGCTCAACATGAGCGGCAAGTGGTTCAACGTCGTGAGCTACGGTCTCGATGCCAACGAAGCGATCGACTACGGCGCGATGGAGCGCAAGGCGCGCGAGCATCTGCCCAAGCTGATCATCGCGGGCGCCTCGGCGTATTCGCTGCGCATCGACTTCGAGCGCTTCGCCAGGATCGCGAAAGAGATCGGTGCGATCTTCATGGTCGACATCGCGCATTACGCCGGCCTGGTGGCCGCGGGCGTCTATCCGAACCCGGTGCCGCACGCCGACGTGGTCACTTCGACCACGCACAAAAGCCTGCGCGGTCCGCGAGGCGGCATCATCCTGATGAAGTCGCAGCACGAAAAGGCGATCAACAGCGCCATCTTTCCGGGTTTGCAGGGCGGCCCGCTGATGCACGTGATCGCGGCCAAGGCCGTGGCCTTCAAGGAAGCGATGGCGCCGGAATTCAAGATCTACCAGCAGCAAGTCGTGAAGAACGCGCAGATCGTGGCCGATACGCTGACCGCGCGCGGCCTGCGCATCGTCAGCGGCCGCACCGAAAGCCACGTCATGCTGGTCGACCTGCGCGCCAAGGGCATCACCGGCAAGGAAGCCGAGGCGGTCCTGGGCAGCGCGCACATGACGATCAACAAGAACGCGATCCCGAACGATCCGGAAAAGCCGATGGTCACCAGCGGCGTGCGCATCGGCACACCGGCGATGACCACGCGCGGTTTCAAGGACGAGGAAGCGCGCACGACCGCCCACCTGATCGCCGACGTGCTCGAGAATCCGCGCGATGCGGCGAACATCGAAGCAGTGCGTGCGAAGGTGCACGCGCTCACCAGCCGGTTCCCGGTCTACCGCTGAAGCGCGTGGCTCCGGCGCTCGGCAAACCGCATCCGCGCCGGCTCGCATGAAATGTCCTTTCTGCAGTCATGCCGAAACCCAGGTCGTCGAGACCCGCGTTTCGGAAGACGGTGATTTCGTGCGGCGTCGCAGGCAGTGCAGCGACTGCGAAAAACGCTTCACGACCTACGAGCGGCCCGACGTCACCTTTCCGGTGGTCGTGAAGAAGGATGGCAGCCGGGCCGATTTCGATTCGCGCAAAGTCCGTGCGTCGATGATGCTGGCGTTGCGCAAGCGCCCGGTCGGCATCGCACAGATCGACGATGCACTTCTGAGCATCGAGCGGAAGCTTTTGGCCAGCGGACTGCGCGAGATCGGCTCGATGCAGGTCGGCGAGCACGTCATGCGCGAACTCGAACGTCTCGACAAGGTGGCGTACGTCCGCTTTGCATCGGTCTATCGCAGCTTCGAGGACGTCGACGAGTTTCGTCAGTTGCTGCGCGACATCTAAAGCATTCAAGCCGACGACTTTTCGGCTCCGGGTTAATACCTGAAAGATCGATACCGACGCGGCAGGCGCCGGGCGGTTCCATCGTGCGCGCGACCGGTGGCATCGAGCGGATCCCGACTTTCAAAATCCGTCTCGATATCGCCTTGCAGGAAGGCGGTGCAACGAGACGAGGCGCACTTGGGACAACAAGCACAGAACATCGCACGCCGGACACGTGGCTCGACGCTCATCGAGGTGCTCGTCGCGATCGTCGTCCTGTCGGTCGGCCTGCTCGGGATGGTCGGCCTGCATGCCGCTTCGCTGCAGAGCCACCGCGAGGCCCGGCTCCAGTCGAACGCGGTACGCCTGGGCGCGGAACTGGCCGAGCGCATGCGTGGCAATCCGGCCGTCGCTGCTGAACCGGACGTCGGCGGCAACCCCTACCTGCAGGAAAACACGATCGCCGCGCCTGCGAAAGCGGACGTCGATTGCTTTGCGGGCAGTTGCACCTCTGCGCAGGCCGTTGCACGCTGGGACGCCAGCGAATGGTTGCAGCGCGTGTTCGCGATCGACGGTGGACTGCCCGGCGCCCGGGTCGTCGTCTGCTTCGACCAGACACCCTACGACAGCGACGGCCTGCCGCGCTGGCAGTGCTCCGGCAGCGGTGACATGGCCTACGTGAAGCTTGGCTGGACACGCGCAACGACCGGCCGTCCAAAGGGCGGCGGACTCGCTCTCGACCGCCCGACCGACGCCGGCAGCCGTCCCGGCGTCGTGCTGCCCGTCGCTTCCGGCCAGCTGTCGTGAAGCACCTGCCGACGCTCCGTCTGGCTCGCATCCGAGGAGGAAGCGCGCACGGTTTCACCCTCGTCGAGCTGATGGTGGCGCTGGCACTGACGTTGTTGCTGGTCGTGGTCGCGGCTGCATGCCTGCAGGTGGCTCGGCGCGGTCAGGCGAGCGTCGACGCCTTGAGCCAGTTGCAGGACAACGCCCGTTTCGCGGCAGACATGGCCCAGAGGATCGCCGGTCAGGCCGGCTACCTCGATGCCGACAACGCGGTCGAGACCGACACTGGCAACTTCATGCTGGCAGCGGCGAATTCGGCACCGCCGTTCGTCGAGGGCTACGACGATGCCATCGTTCCTGCCGGCGCAGCCGGTGCGGTGACCGCCGTCGGCGCCAACGGGAGCCGGAGCGTCGGCTGCACCGCGTCGGCCGGCTCGGCTTGCAACAACGGCAGCGACATCCTCGTCCTGCGCTCGCAGGCCAATGCGCGCTGGCCAGGATCGACGAAGACCGACGGCACGATGCTCGACTGCATGGGCGACAGCATCGACGTCGTGCCGGCCGACCGCACGGAGACGAGCGTCAGCGTGCTGCATCTGCGCGTCGGCAACGACGGAGAACCGTCGCTCATGTGCAGCGTCGGCACGACGAAGGGAACCGTCACCACGCTCGTCGGGAAGACCCAACCCGTCGTTCAGGGCGTGGAGAACTTCCAGGTGCTCTACGGCGTCGACGGCGTGCTGCCGAACACGCGACCAACGGGCCCGGGCGACGCTGTCGCCGAGCGCTATCTGCGTGCGTCGCAGATGGTCGTGCCCGGCGACCCCGAAGGCACGCGCCTGAATTGGGAACGGGTGCGGGCGTTGCGAATCGGAATGGTGCTGCGCGGGCCGCCCGATTCGGCGCAGGACCGATCGGCCAGCATCACCTTCTTCCCGCTCGGCGAAGCGATGTCGGCGACGCAGGACGCAGGCAGCCGCTTCGTCCCCACGCTGGACGGTCGTCTGCGGCAGACGCTGACCTTCACGGTGCACCTGCACAACCGACAGCAACCGTGAACGCGCGTCACGGCTTCGGACATCGCCGGAGATCGGCCGGCGTCGCGCTGATCGTCGTCATGGTGGTGCTCGTGATCGTGTCCTTGCTCGGTATCGGCTCCGTGCAGCTTTCGATGATGGCCGAGCGCGGCGCGCGCAACGACAGAGACGCGCAACTGGCATCGCAATCGGCAGAAGCGACCTTGCGCGATGCGGTGTCCGACATCGACGGCCCGCCCGGTTCGTCCGAGCGGGCGCACGCGTTCGCGGACGGCAATCTGCTGGATTTCGCATCCGGATGCGGAACGGCCGGCCCGGGCAAGGGCCTGTGCAGTCAGGCGTCGAGCGGCAAGCCGGCATGGCAGACGGTCGATCTGGCCGACAGCGCCCGCACTGCTGCCTTCGGCGAATTCACGGGTCGTTCCTTCGCCACCGCTTCGGGTGACGCACGCGGCCTCATGCCGGCCGCCCTGCCCCGCTACGTCGTCGAAGCGATCGAGGACAAGGAACTCTTCAGGGATCTTTCCAGACCGCCAGGCCTGGTCTACCGCGTCACCGCGATGGGTTTCGGCCCGCGGCGCGACATCCAGGCCGTGGTCCAGATGCTTTATAGAAAAAAGAAGGAATGATGATGCGTCGTTCGCTCCGATGGACGTTCGTGCTCGGTGCCCTGGTATCCCTGGCCGTTTCCTGGGTGGTCGTCGCGCAGGTGGAACCGGCCAGACTGGTCGCACTGTCGGCGGAGCCGCTTTCGGGCGGCACGTCGCAGAAGCCGACCCTGGCGCTGGCGCTCTCGGTGGAATTCCCGACCGTGGGGGCCCAGTATCTCGAGCGGAACTACACGCCGCAGGATGCGTACATCGGCTATTTCGATGCCGAAAGCTGCTACGCCTACGTCGACGATGCGGACCCCGCCCTGCGCCGCTTCGACCGCATCGCCGCAGCGCCGGACCGACGCTGCGGCGGGGAAGGTTTCAGCGGCAATTTCCTGAACTGGGCGTCGAGCTCGGCGATCGACGTGCTGCGCCTCGGATTGACGGGCGGCGACCGTATCGTCGACACCGCGACGATGACGGTTCTCCAGCGCGCGGTGCTCTACAAAGCGGCCGACGGCAATTTCGCGAAGAAGACGCTGGCTGCGGCCGAAGTCGCGGGCGCCGTGCCGGCCCGGCTGCGCGGCGAATGGGCAGGCAACGTCGTGATCTCGAACTGTCTCGACCGGATGACTTTCGGAACCGGCACCCACGGCACCTGCCTTCATCCGGGCGACAACGCCGACCTCGGCGGCGCCGGGCACGCGCACGGGTCGGCCGCGCTGTCGAGCGACGTCTTTTTCTACGCACGCGTCAGGGTCTGCGAATCGTCCTCGTCCGGTGAACTCCAGGATCCGCGAAAGATCTACTGCGCACGCTACCCGGCCGGCAACTTCAAGCCGGTGGGCAACCTGCAGAAATACAGCGACCGGCTTCGCGTCGCCGCTTTCGGCTATCTAATGGACGACGGCAACCAGCGCTACGGCGGCGTGCTGCGCGCACCGATGAAATTCGTCGGGCCGCAGAACTTCGACGCCGACGGCCGGCGCCTGCCCGCCAATCCCCGGCTGGAGTGGGACGAGGCGACCGGCGTATTCCGGTCCAACCCGGAAGACGCCGTCGAAGGCCGCAGCGGGGTCGTCAACTACCTGAACCAGTTCGGCCGCACCGGACAGGTCGCCGGACGCTACAAGGTCATGGACCCCATCGGGGAGCTCTACTACGAGGCGTTGCGCTATCTGCAGGGCCTGGCGCCGACCCCGCGAGCGGTCGCCGGCATGACCGATGAAATGAAGGACGGCTTTCCCGCCTACGAGCGGTGGGAGGACCCGCATGCCGGCGGCTCGCCCGACCGGAATCACGCCTGCGTGCGCAACAACATCCTCGTTATCGGCGACGTCAATACGCACAACGACAAGTCCATTCCCGGCAATACGTCCCGGCTCGACAGCGGCGAGTTTTCGCGCCCCGCCGACCCGTCCGCGAACGAACCCGACTTCGTCGCCTGGACCCGCGTCGTCGGCGGCTTCGAAGCGGGTTCGGCAGTGTCGTACCAGGACGCAGCCGGCCTACCGCGGACCACTTCGAATCCCAACGCGATGGCCGATGTTCCGCACGCCCCGCAGAAGACCCTTTCGGGCATCGCCGATGCCGACACCGGCGCCGACCGGGCCAGTTTCTACATGGCCGGCATGGCGTACTGGGCGAACACCCACGACATCCGGGGTGCCCAGTGGACGGCCGAGCCTTCGAAGCGACGCCCCGGGATGCGCGTGACGACCTATGCGATCGATGTCAACGAAGGGGGCGCCGACGCGGCGCTGCAGAACCGCCGACGCAAGCAGCTGTTCCTCGCCGCCAAATACGGCGGATTCAAGGATCGGTCCACCACGGGCAACCCCTTCCTGGACGCACAGGGCGCACTCGACAACAACGGTTGGGAAGGCTCGAACGGCAATGGGGATCCGCGCAACTACTACTTGTCGAGCAGCGCGCCGGCCGTACTGCGAGGCCTCGACGAGATCTTTGCAAGCCTGGCTTCCCGCAGCAACGCCGTTGCGTCCGGCGACACGCCGACCGGCATCCTGACGCCCGGCCAGGAGTTGCTGAACTACCAGGCCAGCTTCGATCCCGATCGATGGAGCGGCGACGTGCTCGCGCTTCCGGTCACGGTCGACGCCGAAGCCGCAGTACGTATTGCGAACGGGAAAAAGGAAGCACGCTGGTCTGCGGCGGACAAGCTCGACGCGCCGACGACCGACCCCGCGGCACGACGAATCTTCGTCGGACGTGTCGACAGCCGGCAGACCGCCGCGACCGAATTCAGCTGGCCGGCGCTCGAGCCTGCCACAGGCGGCTACAGCCTGCGCGCCCTTCTCGATCGCCCCGCGCCGACCTCCGCAGCCGACGGGCTCGGCCAAAAACGGCTGGACTTCCTGCGCGGCGATCGGAGCCTCGAGGGCAGCGTCTTTCGCACGCGTGCGAGCCGTCTCGGCGACATCGTGCATTCGGGCATCGCCACGTCGGGCCCGCCGGGAACGGGCATCGGCGCGCCGGGATATGCCGCCTTCCACGACGCGAACAAGGGCCGGGCCGAATCGCTTTTCGTCGGTGCCAACGACGGAATGCTGCACGCGTTCGATGCGCGCGACGGACACGAACTCTTCGCCTACATCCCCAGCTGGGTCGGGCCGAATCTCGCTGCGCTGACCGGACCCGGCTACGACGCGGGCGGACATCGTGCGTATGTCGACGCCACGCCGCGCGTCGCCGACACGAGCATGGCGGACGGCAGCTGGAAGACGGTGCTGGTCGGCGGCACCGGCGCCGGCGGCCAGGGCGTCTTCGCGCTGGACGTAACCGATCCGGGCGCATTCGATGCATCGAAGGTGCTGTGGGAATTCACCGACCGCGACGATCCGCAAATGGGCAACGTCGTCGGCCGGCCATCGATCGCCAGGTTCCGCACCAGCGCGGCCGGCGCCTCCGGTGGCGCGGTCTACCGCAGCTTCGCCGTCGTGGCCAGCGGTGTGAACAGCGCCCTGGCCGACGGTTTCGCCCGGCCGGACGGCGCACCGGCCGTCTTCCTGCTCGACCTTTCCAAGCCCGTGGGCACGCCCTGGCGACTGAACGCCAACTACTTCAGGCTCGACGTGCCCACCGACGCGGCGCTTTCGCGCACCGTCGCGCCCGGCGTCGTCGAGCCGAGCACGACGCTGGGGCCGGCGGGCGAAGTCCGTGCGCTGTATGCAGGCGACCTCCACGGTCGGCTGTGGAAGCTCGACTTCACCATGCTCGGCAGCGCAGGCTGGACCTTCGATGCCCTGTCGGCTTTTCGCAAGGACCGCAGTGCCCTGCCGCTGTTCGTCGCCAAGGACCCGAGCGGCCGGGTGCAGCCCGTCACGATGGCGCCGAGCCTGACCGGCGGACCCGGGAAGAGCACCCTGGTGTCGTTCGGCACCGGCAAATACCTCGAGGCGAGCGATGCGGACGGCACCGATGTGCAACCGCAGTCCGTCTACACGCTCTACGACGACGGCCGCATCGAACCCGACGGCAAGGCAGATATCGCCGGCATTGGCGGCCGCGCGCGGCTCGCCCGGGGCACGGTCGACGACGGCGCGGTCCGCCTGCCCGCCTTTGCCTGGGGACGGCCATCGACGGACGAAGACGTCTCCAGCCGTGCTGGCTGGTATTTCGACCTGCCGGCGGCCGGCGAACGGCAGGTCGGCGCGATGCGGACCTTCGGACAGACGCTGCTCTTCGCCTCCCTGTTGCCGCAGGACGATGGTGCAGGTTCGTCGCAAGGATGCAGTCCCGGCAGCCGGCTGTACGTGATGGACCTCGCGACCGGACGCGGTGCGTCATCGCCGTCCACCGTCGGCGTGCTGGACGCCCCCTACGCGGTGCAGGTCGGCGCCTCGACGCACGGTGTGGCGAACGCCGTCGGCCAGGGCGAATCGGTCAGCCGCGGCCGCATCGTCATGCGTGGTACGCGCGGGACGCAGATGGCGAAGGATTCGCTGGAGCGCCGCAGCACCTTCGGCGTGCTGAGCTGGAGGCGCATCAACAACTATCAGGAATTGCGGCGTGCGAAAGCGGACTGATGCGACGTCAACGCGCATGAATACGGGCTTCACGCTGGTCGAGCTCATGGTCGTGCTTGCCGTGCTGGCGATCGCACTCGCGACGGCCGCGCCGGGCTTCACCGGTTTTCTGCGCAATGCGGAGCTGACCACGGCAGCCAACAGCTTCGTCGCCAGCGTCAATGCTGCACGCTCCGAAGCCATGAAACGCAACCTGCCGGCGCTGGTCATGCCGCTGGACGCGGCGCGCCGGGACTGGTCGCAGGGTTTCGTGGCTTTCGTCGATGTCGACATGGACGGTGCATACACCGAATCGGTCGACATCACCGTGCTGCGCCAGCCGATCTCGGCGCCCTTCCTCAGCGTCACGGGCACCGGCACCGCCAAGTCCACGCCGGCGTACGTGCGCTACGATGGCTCGGGCTTCGCCAGGACTGCCAGCGGCAGCTTCATCGCCCTGAGCATGAGCTTTTCCCGCAACGACGCTCCGGCAGCAGAGGCCTTTTCGCAGACGCGTCGCATCTTCATCGCACGGACCGGGCGCATTCGAATGTGCACCCCGGCTTCCGCGAAGGACGCGCGCTGCGAATTGCCGGAGACCGATTCCTGATCACTTCGCAATGTCCGCTTCCGCATCCGCATCCGCATCCGCTACGCACCTTTCTTCCTCCAGCGGCACGGCACTCGCCCTGCAGCAGGCACGGGCCTGCCTTTTCGTCACCGACCCGAACCCGCGCGTGGGTTGCGTGCTGGCGCTGCCCGACGGCACGGTCGTGGGCGTCGGGCAGACGCAGCGCGTCGGCGGCGCGCACGCGGAGATCATGGCGCTGCGCGACGCCGCCGCGCGCGGTTTCTCCGTCGCGGGTGCGACTGCCTACGTCACGCTGGAGCCGTGCGCGCACCACGGGCGCACCGGCCCGTGCTGCGATGCGCTGATCACGGCCGGCATCGCGCGGGTGACGGCCTGCATCGCCGATCCGAATCCGCTGGTCGCGGGCCAGGGCTTCGAACGGCTGCGCGCGGCGGGTGTCGAGGTGCGGGTCGGCGAAGGTGCCGGCGAATCGCGCGCCCTCAACATCGGCTTCTTCAGCCGCATGGTCCGCAAGATGCCGTGGGTCCGGATGAAGACCGCCGCCTCGCTCGACGGCAAGACCGCCCTCGAGAACGGCCGCAGCCAATGGATCACCGGCGACGCGGCGCGCGCCGACGGTCATGCATGGCGCGCGCGGGCCAGCGCCGTTCTCACGGGCGTCGGCACGGTGATCGAGGACGACCCGCTGCTCGACGTGCGGCTGGTCGAGACCCCGCGCCAGCCGCACCTGGTGATCGTCGACAGCCGGCTGCAGACGCCGCCCGCATCGCGGCTGTTCGACGTGCCCGACCGCCAGGTATGGATCTACTGCGCGAGTGGCGACGAGACCAGGTCCGCCGCTTTGGAAGCGCGTGGCGCCAGCGTCACCTGCATTGCCAATCCGCACGGCAAGGTCGACCTGCCCGCACTCTTGCGGGATCTGGCCGCACGCGAAGTCAACGAGCTGCATGTCGAGGCCGGCGAGAAACTCAACGGCTCGTTGCTGCGCGAAGGACTTGTCGATGAACTGCTGGTGTATCTGGCGCCGAAGTTCATCGGCAGTGGGCTCGGCATCGCGAGCGCACCTTTCGCCGGCGGTCCGTTGACCGATCTGGCGCAGGCGACGGCGCTGGAATTCATGTCGGTGGATCGTTTCGGGCCCGATCTGCGCATCGTCGCGCGCGTGGTCGGACGGGACGCGTTCGAGGGCTGATGCCGAGTTAGGCGAAAATGCACGGATGTTCACCGGAATCATCACCGGCGTGGGGCGCATCGTCGCCGCCCACGACCTCGGAAGCTCTTCATCCCACGGCAAGCGGCTCAGCATCGCCGTGCCCGACGGTTATCTCGACGACGTCGGGCTCGGCGACAGCATCGCGCTCAACGGCGCCTGCATGACCGTCACTTCGCTCGACCCTGCGCGGCAGCAGTTCACCATCGACATCTCGGTCGAGTCGCTCGACAAGACCGCCGGCCTCGCCGGCGAAGCGCCGCGCATCAACCTCGAGAAAGCCCTGCGCGCCAACGACCGCCTCGGCGGCCACATCGTCTCCGGGCATGTGGACGGCATCGGCACGGTCGCGCACTTCGCGGCGGTCGGCGAGAGCTGGGAGTTGCGCATCCTCGCGCCGCTCGCGCTCTCGCGCTTCCTGGCCTACAAGGGCTCGATCACGGTCAACGGCGTGAGCCTCACGGTCAACAGCGTCGCCGACGTGGCCGACGGCAGCGAGATCAGCATCAACCTCATCCCGCACACGGTCGAGAACACCTCGCTCGGCACCTTGACGCAGGGCAGCCGCGTGAACCTCGAAATCGATACCGTGGCGCGCTACGTGGAGCGGATGCTCCAGGCCGGCGCGCTGCAGATTCCTCCACAGAAAGAACAGCGCCCATGAAAGCTTCCGTCACGCCGATCGGCACTGCGACCCGCAGCGGACGCCCGCCCTCGCCGGTCTCGCCGGTCGACGACATCGTGGCCGACATGAAGGCCGGCCGCATGGTGATCCTGGTCGACGAGGAAGACCGCGAGAACGAAGGCGACATCGTCATCGCCGCGGACCACGTCACGCCCGAGGCCATCAACTTCATGGCCCGCCATGCGCGCGGGCTGATCTGCCTCACGCTGTCGCGCGAGATGTGCGAGCGGCTGAACCTGCCGCCGATGGTGGCGCGCAACGGCGGCAAGTATTCGACCGCTTTCACGGTGTCGATCGAGGCCGCGGAGGGCGTCACGACCGGCATCTCGGCGGCCGACCGCTCGCGCACCGTGCAGGCCGCCGTCGCCCGCGACGCGACGGCGACCGACCTGGTGCAGCCGGGCCACATCTTCCCGCTGCAGGCGGTCGACGGCGGCGTCCTGATGCGCGCCGGCCACACCGAGGCAGGCTGCGACCTGGCCGCCATGGCCGGCTGCTCGCCGGCTTCGGTGATCTGCGAGGTCATGAACGAGGACGGCACGATGGCGCGCCTGCCCGACCTGCAGCTCTTCGCCGCCGAACACGGCCTGAAGATCGGCACCATCGCCGCGCTAATCGAGCACCGCAGCCGCACCGAATCGCTGGTGGAGCGCGTCGGTTCGCGCGAGCTCGAGACCGCCTGGGGCACCTTCAACGCGCACGCGTTCCGCGACAAACCCAGCGGCGGCGTGCACCTGGCGCTGGTGCGCGGTGCGTGGAGCCCGGACGAAGCCGTCGCGACGCGCGTGCACGAGCCGCTTTCGGTCCTCGACGCGCTGGAAGTCGACCGCTCGCTGCATTCTTGGAGCCTCGATTCCAGCCTCGCCTACATCGCGGCGCAGGGCAAAGGCGTGGCCGTGCTGGTGAACTGCGGCGAATCGGCGAGCGATCTGCTGGCGCAATTCGAAGGCACGGCCCGCCCGGCCCAGGCGCCCGAACGCGGGCGCATGGACCTGCGCAGCTACGGCATCGGCGCACAGATCCTGCGCGAATGCGGCGTTCAGCGCATGCATTTGCTCGGCACGCCGCGCCGCATGCCCAGCATGGCGGCCGGCTACGGGCTGGAGATCGTCGGCTACATCCAGAAGGACTGAATCCATGCTGTACGCGAACAAAGGTGCCGAAGCGGCGCTCGACGGAAAGGGCCTGTGCATCGGCATCGTGCAGGCGCGCTTCAACGCCGACATCACCGACGCGCTCGCCCGAGCCTGCCTGGCCGAACTGGCGGCGCTCGGCGTCGCCGACAGCGACATCGACCATGTCCAGGTACCGGGCGCGCTGGAAGTCCCGGTCGCACTGCAGGCGCTGGCCAAACGCGGCAGCTATCAGGCACTGGTCGCGCTGGGCTGCATCATCCGTGGCGAAACCTACCATTTCGAACTGGTGGCCAATGAATCGGGCGCCAGCGTCAGCCGCATCGCGCTCGACCACGGCCTGCCCATCGCCAACGCGATCCTCACCACCGAAAACCTCGAACAGGCCGTCGCGCGCCAGACCGACAAGGGCCGCGACGCGGCCCGCGTGGCGGTCGAGATGGCGCGGCTCCTCGCCGCATTGACCTGACATGACCGAAGAAACCACCAAGACCATCGCCACCGGCAAGCCGCCGCGCCAGACGCGCACCGGCCTGACCAGCACCGGCGCACGCAAGGCTTCGGCCAAGTCCAACCGCAGCCGCTCGCGCGAATTCGCGCTGCAGGCGCTCTACCAGCACCTGGTCGGCCGCAACGACGCGACGGACATCGACCACTTCACGCGCGACCTCGCCGGCTTTCACAAGGCCGACGCGGCCCACTACGACGCGCTGCTGCACGGCTCGATCCGCGACGAAGCGGAACTGGATGCGCTGATCGTCCCGTTGCTCGATCGCAAGATGGCGGAAATTTCGCCGGTCGAGCATGCGGTGATGTGGATCGGCGTCTACGAGTTCAAGCATTGCCTCGACGTGCCGTGGCGCGTGGTGCTCAACGAGTGCATCGAACTCGCCAAGGAATTCGGCGGCACCGACGGCCACAAGTACGTGAACGCGGTGCTCAACGGCGTCGCCCCGCAGCTGCGCGCGCTCGAAGTCGAGTCCGACCGCGCATCGGGCAAGGCACGCCCGTGAGAATCTCGTCGCGCGCCGAGCGCATCGAACCGTTCTATGTGATGGAGGTCGCCAAGGCCGCGGGCGCCCTGGCGCGCGAGGTGGCGCACACCGACCGGCCGATGATTTTCCTGAACGTCGGCGAGCCCGACCTCACCGCGCCGCCGCTGGTGCAGGAGGCTGCCATGCGCGCGGTGCGCGCCGGCGCGACGCAGTACACGCATGCGACCGGCCTCGACGCGCTGCGCGAGAAGATCGGCACCTGGTACCGGCAGCGCTTCGGCATCGACGTGCCGGCACGTCGCATCGTGATCACCGCCGGCGCTTCGGCAGCGCTGCAGCTGGCCTGTCTGGCGCTGATCGAGGCGGACGACGAGGTGCTCCTGCCCGATCCAAGCTACCCGTGCAACCGGCATTTCGTGACCGCTGCAGACGGTCGGGCGGTATTGATCCCCACGACGGCCGCCGAGCGCTTCCAGCTCAGCGCCGACAAGG
Organism: Janthinobacterium lividum; assembly: GCA_050954325.1. Classification (GTDB taxonomy): domain Bacteria; phylum Pseudomonadota; class Gammaproteobacteria; order Burkholderiales; family Burkholderiaceae_C; genus Variovorax. Next base: position 1,061,718 of record JBPBPG010000002.1, read on the forward strand.
TCGAGGCGGCGTGGACCGATCGAACGCGCGGCGTGCTCCTGGCCTCGCCCTCGAACCCGACCGGCACCTCGATCGCGCCGGACGAACTGCGCCGCATCCACGAAATCGTGAGCCGGCGCGGCGGCATCACGATCGTCGACGAAATCTACCTCGGCCTGTCCTACGACGAACAGTTCGGGCACACGGCACTTGCGATCGACGACCAGATCATCAGCATCAACAGCTTCAGCAAGTACTTCGGCATGACCGGCTGGCGGCTCGGCTGGATGGTGGTGCCCGACGCCATCGTGCCGGCGGTCGAGCGGCTGGCGCAGAACCTGTTCATCTGCGCGAGCACGGTGTCGCAGTACGCAGCGCTGGCCTGCTTCGAAAGCGCGAGCATCGCCGAGTACGACCGCCGCCGGGCCGAATTCAAGGCGCGGCGCGACTGGTTCATCCCGCAGCTGAACGCGCTCGGCCTCCCTGTGCCGGTCATGCCCGACGGCGCGTTCTACGCCTGGGCCGACTGCACCGACTTCGCCCGTCGGCTCGGCATTTCGGGCAGCTGGGATTTCGCCTACGAGGTCATGCAGCGCGCCCACGTCGCGATCACGCCGGGCCGGGATTTCGGCAGCGCCGATACCGGCAGCTTCGTGCGTTTCTCGACCGCCAGTTCGATGGCGCACCTCGAAGCGGCGATCGTTCGCCTGGCCGCGCTCAAGGCCTCTGCCGCATGAGCTTCGCTTTCGACGTCCGCGTGTACTGGGAAGACACCGACGCCGGCGGCATCGTCTTCTATGCGAACTACCTGAAATTCATGGAACGCGCGCGCACCGAATGGCTGCGCTCGCTCGGCATCGCGCAGCACACCTTGCGCGAAACCGCCGGCGGCATGTTCGTGGTCAGCGAGACGCAGCTCAAGTACCACCGCCCGACGCGATTGGACGATGAACTCCGCGTGACGGCGGAGCTCCGACAGATCGGGTCGGCCTCGCTGATAATCGGCCAGCGCGTGCTGCTGAAACCGGTGCCGGCGCCGGACCGGGAGCTCGAACAACCGTCCGACCCGCAGCTTCTGGTCTGCGAAGGCACGATCCGCATCGGCTGGGTCGACGACACCACGCTTCGCCCCGCACGCATGCCGCGCGATGTCGCGGGAACCCTCGAGCGCTATCGCATCGCCTTGTCTCACACTTTCACGTCATGAACCAAGATCTCTCCATCGTCACCCTTCTCCTGCACGCGAGCTTCGTCGTGCAGTTGGTCGTGCTCTTGCTGGTGGGCATCTCCATCGCCAGTTGGGCCGCGATCTTTCGCAAGTATTTCGCGCTCAAGCGGATGCGCTCGCTCAACGACGAGTTCGAGCGCGACTTCTGGTCGGGCACCAGCCTGAACGAACTTTTCGCATCGGCGGCACAGAACGCCAAACTGTCGGGGCCGATGGAACGCATCTTCGCGTCCGGCATGCGGGAGTACCAGAAGCTGCGCGAACGCCAAGTGTCGGACGCCGGCACGCTGCTCGACGGCGCCCGCCGCGCCATGCGCGCGAGCTTCCAGCGCGAGCTCGACGTGGCCGAATCCAACCTGTCCTTTCTCGCGACCGTCGGCTCGGTGTCGCCGTACGTCGGGCTGTTCGGCACGGTCTGGGGGATCATGCATGCGTTCACCGGCCTGGCCGCGCTCGCGCAGGTGACGCTCGCGACCGTCGCGCCGGGCATCGCCGAAGCGTTGGTCGCGACCGCCATCGGCCTGTTCGCCGCGATTCCGGCGGTGGTCAGCTACAACCGGTTCGCGCGCGAGATCGACAAGATCGCCATCGCGCTGGAAACCTTCACCGAAGAGTTCTCCAACATCCTGCAGCGCAACCTGTCGACGCACGTTCCGGCGGGAGCCGCGGGGCAAGCATCCTCCACCGGCCGCTGAGCCACACCGACCGGAGCACAGTTCATGGCCGCAGTTTCATCCCGAGGGCGCGGGCGTCGCACCATCAACGAGATCAACATGGTCCCGTTCATCGACGTGATGCTGGTGCTGCTGATCATTTTCATGGTTACGGCCCCGCTCATCACGCCGAGCGTGATCAACCTGCCGAGCGTCGACCGGGCCAACAAGCAGCCCGACAAACCGATCGAGATCGTGATCAAGTCCGACGACGAGATCCAGGTCAAGAAAGACGCATCGAGCGGAACCGGCGGCGCCAACGTGCCGTTCACGCAGATCGGCAAGACCGTTCTGGCCGCACAGGGCGGCGACGCCCAGCGCCCGGTCGTGATCAGCGCCGACAAGTCGGTGAAGTACGAAACGGTGGTCAAGGCCATGAACGAACTCAAGCGCGCCGGCGTCGAGCGCGTGGGGCTCTCGGTCACCACCAACGGCGCGAAATAAGGAATGTCGCTCGCTGCCGATCGCCCCGAGTTCGCGCCGCCGCCGCAGCGCGGAACGCCACGTGCGATCGTCTTCGCGCTGCTGGCGCACGTCGTGCTCATCGCGGCGCTGACTTGGGGAGTGCACTGGAAACGCGACGCGGAGGACGACGCGGTCGAGGCGGAGATCTGGTCGACCACGGTGCAGCGCGCCGCGCAGCGCCTCTCGCAACCGCCTGCCCCGACGCCTGCCCCGGTGACGCCCCCTCCGCCGCCGCCACCGCCCGCTCTGGCACCCCGACCGGCACCGCCGCCCCCACCGCCGACGCCCGCGGTCCGCGCAGCCGATCCGACTCCCGCACCCCGCGCCCCGGACATCGCTCTGGAACGCGAGAAGAAGGCCAGGGAACAGAAGGAACGCGAACTGGAGCAGGCGCGCCAGGACAAGAAGGTCGAGACGGCCCGTAGAGCCGCGCAGGAAAAGAAGGAGCTGGAAGCCAGGCAGCGCGCCGAGGAGCAAGCGCAGGACCGCAAGGAAGCGCAGCAGAAAGTCGTGGCCGATGCGCGCAGGAAGAAAGAGGCCGAGCAGAAGCAGGCCGAAGCCAAGCAGGCCGAAGCGAAGCAGGCACAGGTCGAAGCGGCCAAGAAGAAGGAAGCCGACGCGAAACAGGCCCAGGCCGAAGCCGCGAAGAAAACCGCTGCGGCCGAGGCCGGCAAGCAGGCGGCGGCAGACCGTGCGGCGACGCTCAAGCGGATGCAAGGCTTGGCCGGCGCAAGTGGCGACGACGGCGCCACCGGCAACGCCCTCAAGTCGAGCGGCCCTTCCGGGAGCTACGGTGCCAAGGTCGCGGCCGCCGTGCGGCCTAACGTCGTCTTTCCCGATGCGGACCTGGTCGACGGCAACCCGAAGGCCGAATTCGAAGTCAAGCTCGCGCCCGACGGCACGATCGTCGGCGTCAGGCTGGTGAAGTCGAGCGGTCTGCCCAATTGGGATCAGGCGGCCGAGCGCGGCCTTCGCAAGACCGATAAACTGCCGCGCGACAACGACGGCCGGACTTTCCCGTCGCTGGTCGTGGCGCTTCAGCCCAAGCGCTGATCGCCCGCGGGCCGATCGGCGCCGACTTTCATTTCACCACCGACTTCACCGCCGAAGCCGAGCGCCAGAGCTGGGACTTGGCCGCGTCGCGCCAGGGCTGCACGCCCACCGGCGCCGGCCGCATCCCGACCCGGCCGAGCACGCGCCGCGCGGAATGGTTGAAGGACAGTGCACGTCGCCAGCCCATCGATTGCCGGGTATTGAAGATCACCGACATCGAGATCGACACATCGTCGTTCCCATTGCGCACGTGATGACCTGCCACGAAGGGAATGTGCAAGGCCTCGCCGGGTTCGAAAGTATGTCTGATGCCCAGCTTTTCGCGCTCGGGCGACCACGGAAGCCGCGTGTTCGCGTACGCCACGTAGGCCTCCCGGTTCGCAGCGCTCACCACCCGCTCGTCCCATTGCGGAAAAACGCAGATTTCCTTGGTGCCGCGGAACTGCATCAGGAAGGTCGAGTAGCGATCGATATGGAATGGCGTCACGCTGCCGGGCGACGCGATGAACAGGTAGAGCTGGGCGTCGATGGCCTGCGTGCCGACGCCGTATCGGCGCATGAGCGTTTCGACATCGGCGATCAGTTCCCGGTGCAGCGGTGCGAACGACGGCTCGATCTCCGGACCGCTGACCATGATGTAGGAGTTGGATGTGCGGATGCTCTCGATCGTCTGCTCGATGCTGCGATCGGCCGGCCGATCGCGAAACGTCGTCTCGAAATCATCGCCGTTCGCGAGACGCTTCATCGAATACATCACGCGCTCTTTCGGCAACGCCGGAATCACACGCGAAAGATTTTCCAGACTCAGCGCCGGGTGTCCGAGCAGCGTATGCCGAAACTTGAAAGGTTCACGGTCGAACCCGTCGAAGACCGCGCCATCCTCGAAACTGTGCATCGCAGCTTCTCCTCTGAATTGCGCTTTGATCGGCGCGAAGAAATGCAGTCGTTCTATTCGAAAATACCGACTGCAAGCTGACCAGCATCGTCGGGCACCGGCTATCGAAGCGTGTTGCGGACCTTGCGCATCGCCCGCCACATGTACGACTTGCCGGCATCCCGCCAAGCCTGATGTCCCACGGGCGCGGGCTTCATGCCGACCCTTCGCAGCGGACCCCGCGTGGCGTGGTTGAACCGAAGCGCGTTCTGCCACGCCAGACTTTCGCGGGTGCTGAAGAAGATCGACAGCGAAATCGAAACGTCTTCCGGCCCGTTGCGGACATGGTGGCCGGCCGTGAACGGAATGTGGACCGCATCGCCGGGCCGAAAGTCGTGCTTGGTCGCCAGCGTGTCGAATTCGGGCTTCCAGGGCAGCTTGGTGCTCTGGGCCGCGATGTACGCTTCGCGATCTTGCTGGCTCACCAATTGCTCGTTCCATTGCGGAAAGACGGAAACTTCCTTGCTGCCACGAATCTGCATCAGGAAATTCGAATAGCGGTCGATGTGGAACGGCGTGACGCTGTTGGGCGATGCGATGAACAGATAGAGACGCGGGTCGACGACGCGCGTACCGACGCCACGGCGGCGCATCACGCTTTCGACATCGGAAATCAGTTCACGGTAGAGCGACTTGAAGGAGGCGTCTTCCTCGGGACCGTCGACCATGATGTAGGAGTTCGAAGCGCGTATCTCCTCGATCGTTTCCTCGATGGTTCGGGTCTTCGGCGGCCCCTTGCACATCACGGATTCGAAATCGTCACCGTTCTGGAGCAGGCCTTTCGAATACCGCACTCTCCCCTCGGAAAGCGCTGGCAGCGAGCAGGAAAGGCTTTCGAGGCTCAGTGCGGGATGTTCCGCCAGTTTGTGCTGGAACTTGAAGGTCTCACGGTCCAGGAGGTCGAGCGAAGGCGAATCTTCAAAACAGCGCATACGGTGGATTCCGGTAGATCAAGGTGGAGTGCTGGCGTAACGTCGAAGCAGCTGCTTTGTTACGAAAATCTGTCCAAATGTAACCCCGCCATGCCGTTCCGACGTCGTAGTTTCCAAAGTAAGAGGTCTAAATGACTACTCGTACACGATAACGGCCTGCCCGGCTTCCGCTTGCGCGGTCCAGCCGGCCAGCGCCGCGTCGTTCGGGAAGAACTTGGCGTTCTCGCCGAGTTGCAACTCGACCCGCGCTCCCGCCCGCGCCAGCGTGAGGCGCACCGGCATCCCCTGGCGCACCTCGCCCGCCTCGGTGGTTTCCAGGCGTGGAGGAAAGTCTTTGACGAGCCGGGCGATGTCGGGTGCCTTGCCGTTGACCGCCACCCGCAGGAACTTGCCGAAGCGGCATCGCGCGCTCGCCAGATCCCAGACCTGCTGCACCTGGAAGCGCGCTTCGAAGCCGCCACGTCCGGGCTGCAACCGGCCGCTGACGATCACCAGTTCATCGTCTTTGAGCGTGTTGCGGTTGGCGTTCATCACGGCCTCGTCGGCGGTCGCCTCGATCGATGCGGACTTGTCGTCGAGCTTGAAGATCGCGAGCCGCCCGCGCTGGCCGTTGATGACGCGCAGGTCGCTGACGATGCCGGCGATCACCTGGTGCTCGCGCGTGTCGAGCAGCTCGTCGATCTCGCGCTTGCAAAAGCGCCGCACTTCGTGCGCCACTTCGTCGAACAGATGGCCCGACAGATAGAAGCCGACAGCGACCTTCTCGAACGTGAGCCGTTCCTTGACGCCCCATTGCACCGCCGCGACGAGTTCCGGCTCCGCCGCCGCCGAACCGTGCTCGCTGTCGCCGAAAATGTCGACCTGAGCGACGTTCGCCTGCGTGGCACTGGCGAATTCGAAGGCGCGGTCGATCGAGGCTACGAGCGAAGCGCGGTTGTCGTGGATGGCGTCGAAGGCGCCGGCCTTGACCAGCGCCTCGACCGTGCGCTTGTTGATACGCTGGCGGTCGACCCGCACGCAGAAGTCGTAGAGGCTGCCGAACGGTCCGCCCTCCTCGCGCGCCTTGACGATGGCCTCGACCGCGAGCTGGCCGGTGCCCTTGACGGCGCCCAGGCCGTAGCGGATCGACTTGTCGGTCACCGGCTCGAAACGGTAGTTGCCGCTGTTCACGTCCGGTGACTCGAAGGTGATGCCGAAATTCTTGACCGCGTCCTCGAACAGCACCTTGAGTTTGTCGGTGTCGTCCATCTCCACGGTCATGTTGGCGCAGAAGAACTCGGCCGTGTAGTGCACCTTCAGCCAGCCGGTGTGGTACGCCAGCAGCGAGTAGGCGGCGGCGTGCGACTTGTTGAAGCCGTAGCCCGCGAACTTCTCCATCAGGTCGAAGATCTCGTCGGCCTTGTCCTGCGGGATGCCGTGGGTCGCCAGCGCGCCGGAGCGGAACTTGTCGCGGTGCTCGGCCATTTCTTCGAGCTTCTTCTTGCCCATCGCACGGCGCAGCAGATCGGCGCCGCCGAGCGAATAGCCGCCCAGGATCTGCGCGGTCTGCATGACCTGCTCCTGGTAGACCATGATCCCGTAGGTCTCGGACAGCATCTCGGCCACGGCCGGATGCGGGTATTCCACGTCCTCGCGGCCGTGCTTGCGCGCCACGAAGCTCGGGATCAGGTCCATCGGGCCGGGGCGGTACAACGCGTTCAGCGCGATCAGGTCCTCCAGGCGCGTCGGCCGGGCGTCCTTCAGCATGCCCTGCATGCCGCGCGACTCGAACTGGAACACGGCCTCGGTCTTGCCCTCGGAGAACAGCCGGTAGGTCGGCACGTCGTCGAGCGCGATGTCCTCGTAGTTGAAGTTCTCCTGCCCGGCGTGGCGCTTGGCGATGAACTCGCGCGCGATCTCCAGGATGGTGAGCGTGGCCAGGCCCAGGAAGTCGAACTTCACCAGCCCGATCGATTCGACATCGTCCTTGTCGTACTGGCTCACCGCCGAATCGCTGCCGGGCTGCTGGTAGAGCGGACAGAAATCGGTGAGCTTGCCCGGTGCGATCACCACGCCGCCGGCATGCATGCCGATGTTGCGCGTCATGCCTTCGAGTTTCTGCGCCAGCTCGACCAGCATGCGCACCTCCTCTTCCTTCTCGATACGCGCGGCGAGCTGCGGCTCCATCTCGATGGCGTAGTTGTTCTTGTCGCCCTCCTTCTTCGGGTTCGGCGGGTACTGGATCGTCACCGGCTGGCCGGGCTTGTTCGGGATCAGCTTGCTGATGCCGTCGCAGAACATGTAGCTCATGTCCAGCACGCGGCCGACGTCGCGGATCGCCGCGCGCGCGGCCATGGTGCCGAAGGTGGCGATCTGGCTGACCGCCTCGCGGCCGTACTTGTCCTTCACGTAGTCGATCACGCGGTCGCGGTTGCCCTGACAGAAGTCGATGTCGAAGTCGGGCATCGAGACGCGGTCGGGATTGAGGAAACGCTCGAACAGCAGGTTGTATTCGAGCGGGTCGAGGTCGGTAATCTTGAGCGCGTACGCCACCAGCGAGCCTGCGCCCGAGCCCCGGCCCGGACCCACCGGGCAGCCATTGCCCTTGGCCCACTTGATGAAGTCGCCCACGATCAGGAAGTAGCCCGGAAATCCCATCCCCAGGATCGTCTTGATCTCGAACTCGAGCCGCTCCGCGTAGCGGGGCCGCTGCGCGTCGCGCTTCGCCGCATCGGGGTACAGGTGCGCGAGACGCGCCTCAAGGCCCTCGTGCGACTCGACGCGGAAGAACTCGTCGATCGGCATGGGCACGCCGTCGACCACCGGCGTCGGGAAATCGGGCAGCTGCGGCTTGCCCAGCACCAGCGTCAGGCTGCAGCGCCTGGCGATCTCCAGCGTATTGGCGATGGCGCTGGGCACGTCGGCGAACAGTGCTTCCATCTCGGACGCCGACTTGAAGTACTGGTCGCGGGTGAACTTGCGCACGCGACGCGGATTGCCGAGGATTTCGCCTTCGGAGATGCAGACACGCGCCTCATGGGCTTCGTAGTCGTCGGCGGTCGCGAACTGCACCGGGTGCGTGGCGACCACCGGCAGCTTCAGCCGCGCCGCCAGTTGCACGGCGGCGACCACGTGCGGCTCGTCCTCGGGCCGGCCGGCGCGCTGCAGCTCCATATAGAAGCGGCCGGGGAAGATCGCCGCCAGGCGTCCCGCGATCTCGGCCGCCCGCGCGGCCTGGCCCTGCAGCAGCGGCGCGCCGAGCGGCCCGGCCTGCGCGCCCGACAGGGCGATCAGTCCGGCGCCGAGTTCCTCCAGCCATTCCAGCCTGCACAGCGCCTGCGTCTGCGCCTGGCCGCGTGCGACGTTGCGGGTCCAGGCACGGGCCAGCAGCTCCGACAGGTGCAGGTAGCCCTGCGTGTTCTGAACCAGCAGCACGATGCGGGTCAAGACGCCGGGCTCGCTGCCCAGACCGTCGAGATAGATTTCGGCGCCCAGCACCGGCTTGACGCCGGCGCCCCGCGCTTCCTTGTAGAACTTGACCGCACCGAACAGGTTGTTCAGGTCGGTGATGGCCAGCGCGGGCTGCCTGTCGGCCTTGGCCGCGGCAACGACTTCGTCGATGCGGTTGGTGCCGTCGACGACGGAGAATTCGGTGTGGAGACGCAGGTGGACGAACATCGGGGCATTGTAGAAAACCGCCGGAAACCCAGAAAAGCCGCAAGTCCCGGTTTCGTGCTTGCGCCGGGCGCCCTCCGACGGGTCGCGGACACGTTTCCTACAATCGTGCGCATGCCCGACCCCACCGCCACGCTCTCCGAAAACGCAACCAGCGGCGCCCGCACGCTCAACATCGCCGCCTACCTGTTCGCCACGATCGACGACCCGCAGACGCTGCGCACCGCGCTGCTCGACCGCGCCGTCGCGCGACAGCTCAAAGGCACGATCCTGCTGGCCACCGAAGGCATCAACCTGTTCCTCGCTGGCGAGGCCGCAGCCGTGCGGGGCTTCGTCGTCGAACTGCGCGCCGAATTCCGTTTCGAGACGCTGGAGACCAAGGAAAGCTGGTCGGCCGCACAGCCGTTTCGCCGTCTGCTGGTGAAGGTGAAGCGGGAAATCATCCGCATGGACCACCCTGCCATCAACCCGGCCGCGGGCCGCGCGCCGGGCGTGGCGCCGACGACGCTCAAGCGCTGGCTCGACCAGGGTCACGACGACGCCGGCAAGCCGATCGTGCTGCTCGATACGCGCAACGCCTTCGAGGTCGACCACGGCACCTTCGAAGGCGCGATCGACTGGCGCATCGCCAAATTCACCGAATTCCCGCCGGCGCTGATCGAGCACCGCGACGAATTCGCCGGCAGAACGGTCGTGAGCTTCTGCACCGGCGGCATCCGCTGCGAGAAGGCGGCGATTTTGATGCGCGAGGCCGGCATCGACGACGTGCTGCAACTCGAAGGCGGCATCCTGAAGTACTTCGAGGAGGTCGGCGGCGCGCACTACAAGGGCGACTGTTTCGTGTTCGACGGCCGGCGGACGCTCGCGCCCGACCTGAGCGCGACCGGCGGTGCTGCCAGTGCATGGGCTGTCGAGGACCCGGATCTTGCAGTCAAACGCTAGCCTCGGAATCCGCATCGTCCGATGCGCTGTCGATGATCAACAGCCTCCGGGATGACCTCGCGTGCGAGCGGCAGTGACCTTTGACGACGCTTTCGAGGCGACAGGCGGCTTGCGCACGGGCGATCCACCTGGATGTTGCTGCGTTCACAGCGCGCCAGCGCCCATCACCCTCCCCAGCGGTCCCACAGCCCGTGTTGCCCTCCGCTGACGCCGTCGCGCCATCGCAGTCCTCAAGCTGTCCGGCTGGGTTCCAATGCACCCGAACCACCGATCAATTGAAGGAGTCCACTTGAATTTCCACCGCTTCACCGACAAGGTCGTCGTCGTCACGGGCGCCGGCTCGGGCATCGGCGAGGCCACGGCCATCCGGTTTTCCGAGGAAGGCGCCTGCGTCGTGCTGGCCGGAAGCACCCAGGCCAAGCTGGACAAGGTCGCAGCGGGCCTGCCGGCCGACAGGACACTGGTCTGCAGGACCGACGTCGCGGATTTCGAACAGGTGCAGGCGTTGGTGGAAGCCACCGTCAAACGCTTCGGCGCGCTCGACGTGCTGGTTGCCAATGCCGGCAAGGCGGTCATGGGCAAGGCCACGGAGGGCACGCTCGAAGACTGGAAGAAGTTGATGGGGATCAACGTCGATGGCGTCTTCCATTGTGCGAAGGCGGCGATGTCGGAACTCAAGAAAAGCCGCGGTTGCATCGTCAATACGGCATCGGTCTCCGGCCTCGGCGCCGACTGGAACATGGGTTTCTACAACGCGTCGAAGGGCGCGGTCGTGAACCTCACGCGGTCGCTCGCGCTGGACCATGGCGTCGACGGCGTCCGCGTGAATGCGGTCTGTCCGAGCCTGACGCGGACACCGATGTCCGAAGGCCTGCAGGAAAAACCGGAGCTTCTCGCGAAGTTCGAGGAACGCATCCCGCTCGGCAGGCCTGCGGAACCCAGCGAGGTCGCTGCCGTGATCGCGTTTCTCGCCAGCGACGATGCGAGCTTCGTGACCGGCGTGATGCTGCCGGTCGACGGCGGCGTCACGGCCGCCAATGGGCAACCGAATATGGGCTGACAAGCCCGGACACACCGCGCCGTTCACCCTCAACCCGTCGGAAGTCGAACGTCGGCGACAGCACGAAGGTGCGCGGCGTGCTCACCGTCAGGTCGTCGTTGCCGCTCTCCAGCCAGACATTTCTGTCGCCTACGTTCTCCATGCCGGCGCGCAGCCCCATCGCCTTTCCGGCGAACTTCGTGCGGCAGCGCGCATCGGCATCCACGCGCGTCCAGCCCGGGATCGAGATCGTGTTGACGTCGCTCGCAGTTAGACCGCGAATTCCAACCCACGATGGCGCTGCTCGCCGTCGAATCCACGGTTTGGCGACGCAGGCCGAGCGTGAGCAGCGCGCGGTGCGCAGGAAGCGAGGAGAAATGGAAGAAGTCGAGGCACGGCACGCGATCGGCTAGCAACTGAAAAATGAGAATTACCGTTGCTTGGATTCTCGAGCCCGTATGCAAGCCAAATGTTGATTGAGCCCTCAGACCGGCGTGGTTCCGGTGTCCGGCACCGGGCTCTGCACCTGGAACGGCGGCCCCGGCAGCGGAATGAATTCCGTCTCGCCGGGCACATGGCCCATGCGCTGTGCCGTCCAGTCCGCGCCGGCCCGCAGGATCCGCTCCTCGCTGCTGGAGACGAAGTTCCAGGTGATGAAGCGTGGGCCGTCCAGCGGCTCTCCGCCGACGACCATCAGTCGCACCGACGGCCCGTCGGTCGTACCCACCGGTACCGTGAAGGTCGCGCCTTGGCCGTCGGGCAACAGCGTCATGGTGTGCGCATCGACCGTCGTGCCGTCGATACCGATCGCCCCGTCGACCGTATAGACGGCCAGTTCGGGCGCGAGCGGCGGCAGCACGAATTGCGCGCCGGCCTGCAGCACGATGTCAAGATAGAGGGCCGGCGCGCAGGTCTTCACCGGCGATCGCTCTCCGAACGCCTCGCCGACCAGCACCCGCACGCGGGCGCCCTGCTCCGTCACCCCGGGAATCTCGCTGCTCGCGGTGTGCGAGAAGCTCGGCTCGACCTCCTCGAAGGCCCGTGGCAGCGCGGCCCACAGCTGCAGCCCGTGGTTGACGTACGCGTCGGACTGCAGCCGTTCGGGCTTGCGCTCCGAATGCACGATCCCGCGACCGGCGGTCATCCAGTTGATCGCACCGGGCAGGATCTCCTGGACGCTGCCGAGGCTGTCGCGATGCATCATCGCGCCCTCGAAAAGGTAGGTGACCGTGGCCAGGCCGATGTGCGGATGCGGCCGCACGTCGTGCTGCTCGCCGGGGCGTTCGTGCGCCGGACCGAAATGGTCGAAGAACACGAAGGGCCCGACCGAGCGGCGCCTGGCTGCCGGCAGCAGGCGCCTGACCTTGAAGCCGCCGCCGAGGTCCTTGTCATGACCGGTCAGCGTGAGAAGATCGTTCACGACGGTGCCCCGGTTCCTCAGTCGCGGAATTTCGCGGTGACGTCGGCGACGCGCTGGCCGTAGCGCCTGGCGGTGTCCAGGTCGCCCTGCGGGATTTCCTGCACGCCGGCGTCCGACGGCGATTGCACCAGCAGGCCGACCGAACCGCCGAGGTTGTTGGCGTCGTTGCGCGTCGCGGCCTTGGTGTTGGCCGGCGGCAGGCCCAGGCTCACCCAGATGCCGCCGTGCTGCGACGCCAGCGTGTGCAGGAACTGCAGCGTGACCTGCTTGTCGCCGTTCAGGCTCGCGCTGTTGGTGAAGCCGCCGAACACCTTGTCCTGCCAGCCGCGCGCGAACCATACCTTCGACGACGCGTCGGCGAACTTCTTGAACTGCCAGCTCGCGCCGCCCATGTAGGTCGGCGTGCCGAAGATGATGGCGTCGGCCGCGGCCAGCGTTTCCCAGGCGCCTTCGGGCAGGTTGCCATCGGCATCGATGGCGATCAGCGTCGCGCCGGCGCCCTCGGCGACGAGTTGCGCGACGCGCTGAGTGTGGCCGTAGCCCGAATGAAAGACGACTGCGATGTTGGTCATGGAATGCTTCCCGGAAGTTTGAGGAGTTGGATCAGCGTTTGTCGACGCTCAGACGGCCAGGGCCGAAGGCGGTGAAGGCGAGCAGGCCGCCAGCGATCGCGACGTTCTTGTTGAAATTGATCATCTGCGCCATCTTCATGGCGTCGGGCACGGCCCAGTACTTGTGGAAAAACAGCGCCGTGGCCAGGGTGAAGATCGCGAGCACGATCGCGACGATGCGGGTCTTGAAGCCCAGCAGCAGGCAGATGCCCAGGCCCAGTTCCACGAGGATCGCGACCGCGGCGGCCACCTGCGGCAGCGGCAGCCCGGCGGACGTGATGTAGCCGACCGTGCCGGCGAAGCCCATCAGCTTGCCGAAGCCGGCCGGGATGAACAGATAGGCGACGAGGATGCGCCCGACGAGGGCGACGACGTCCTGCGTCGAGGTGGTCGTGATGCCGGTGGATGCCGTGGTAGCCATGAATTCACTCCTGAAAATTTATAGAAAAAACAAAATGAAAAAGGGCCGCCCGAAAGCGGCCCGACATCATGCCGCGAGATCGAACACCAACACTTCGGCATCGTTGCCCGCGCCCAACGCGAGTCGCGATTCGCCTTCGATCAGCGCCGCGTCGCCGGTCGACAGCTTCGTGCCGTTGACTTCGAGTTCGCCGCGCACCAGGTGCACGTAGCTCTTGCGCATCGGATCGAGGGCAAGCGCGGTCTGCTCGTCGCCGTCGAAGAGTCCCGCATACAGCCGCGCATCGGCATGCACCGTGACCGAGCCGTGGCTGCCGTCCGGCGAAGCCACGAGCCGCAGGTGGCCGCGCTTGTCGACCGCCGGAAACTTCTTCTGCTCGTAACCCGGCTCGATGCCGTGGGCGTTGGGCAGCAGCCAGATCTGCAGGAAGTGCGTGGTCTCGTCTTTCTTGTGATTGAACTCGCTGTGCAGCACGCCGCGGCCGGCGCTCATGCGCTGGACTTCGCCCGGCGGAATGCTCTCGACGTTGCCCATGCTGTCCCGGTGCGCGAGTTCGCCCGACATCACGTAGCTGATGATTTCCATGTCCTTGTGGCCGTGCGTGCCGAAGCCCGCGCCGGCTGCGACCCGGTCTTCGTTGATCACGCGCAGATTGCCGAAGCCCATGTGCGCCGGGTCGTGGTAGCCGGCGAACGAGAAGCTGTGGAATGACTGGAGCCAGCCGTGGTCGGCGTGACCGCGGTCCTGGGATTTGCGAATCGTCAACATGGTTGAACTCCTTGCCCCGAGGGGACTTTCCTCAACGCGCCACCGTATGTGCCGCCGATGAACCGACTTTAGGGCGCTGAACGACGTCCGCAGTCGCACCCCTTTGATGGCATCATTCAAATTATTCGAATGATCGGAGACCTCCATGCGGAGCCCACGCGATGTCCTGACGCCCGACGCGCTCGTGATGCTGCAATCGGTGGTTGCGGCGGGCAGTTTCGCCGGCGCGGCACGCGCGCTCGGCGTCGTGCCCAGCGCGTTGAGCTACCGCGTGCGCCAGATCGAGGACGCGCTCGACGTGCTGCTGTTCGACCGCAGGGCGCGACAGGCCCGCCTCACTGAGGCGGGCGCCGAACTGATGCACGAAGCACCTCGCCTGCTGAACGACGTCGAGGCGGTCGCCAACCGGGTCAAGCGCGTGGCGACCGGCTGGGAGCCCCTGTTCACCATCGCCCTGGACAGCGTGATCGCACGCGACCCGATACTCGACCTGGTCGGCGCGTTCTATGCCAAGGATCCGCCGACGCGCCTCAAGCTGCGCGACGAAACGCTGCTCGGCACCATCGCGGCATTGGCCAACGGCGAGGCCGATCTCGCCATCGGCTCCGTGCTCGACGCGGCCAGCCTCGCATTCACCTCGCCGGGCATCCGCACGCGGCCGCTGGGCGAACTGCGTTTCGTCTACGCGGTCGCGCCCGACCATCCGCTGGCCCGGCTCCCGCAGCCGATCGACGACGCGACGCTGCGCCTGCATCGCGCGGTCGCGGCGGCCGATTCGTCGCGCGCCGGACCGACCATGAACGTCAACATGATCGGCGGGCAGGATGTGCTCACCGTGCCGACGATGCACAGCAAGCTCGCCGCGCAACTGCACGGGCTGGGCGGCGGCTACCTGCCCGAGCCGATGGCACGCCCCTACATCGAGGCCGGGCAGCTGGTCGAGCTCGCGACGGAACGGCTCCAGCCGGTCGGGCAGATGCACGCGGCCTGGCGCGTGCGCGCCGCGGGGCATGCGGGTCGCGCCCTGAGCTGGTGGCTGGCGCAACTCGATCGCGAGGGCACGCGGCGTGCCCTGCTGGAGCGCCATCGAGGCCGCTGAAAGCCGATGTAGAGTGCGTTTCCAGAAAACGAGAGCCGTCGCCATGCCTACTTCCACCGCCCGCGCCGCTCCGGCACCCCGCAAGTTCGCCGTCGTCGGCGCCGGCATGGCCGGCATCGCCTGCGCCCGCACGCTGCTGCAGGCCGGCCATGAAGTCACGGTGTTCGAGAGCGAAGCCGCAGCCGGCGGCCGCATGGCGAGCGAATCGACATCGTTCGGCCGCTTCGACAGCGGCGCGCAGTACTTCACCGTGCGCGACCCGCGCTTCGAACTGGCGCTCGCGACCGTACCTGGCGTCTGCAAGCGCTGGAGCGCCAACCTCGTGCGCGTGCTCGACCCGCACGGCCGCGTGGCCGAAGCTGCATTGCCGTCGCTGGAATCGCATTGGGTCGCGCAGCCGGGCATGGACGCGCTGGTCGCGGCCTGGGCCCAGCCGCTCGGTGGACGTCTCATGACGGGAACACTGGTGGTCCAGATCGAAACGGACGCGCTACAGCCGCGCCGCTGGCAACTGCGCACCGAAAGCGCAGGCGGCGCGACCGGCGTGCATTCCGGCTTCGATGGCGTGCTGCTCGCCGTGCCTCCGGCCTGTGCGCGGCTGCTGCTGTCGCGCAGCAAGGCGTCCGAGCCGATCGCGCGTGGCGTCGCCAAGGTGCAGGCGTCGCCGTGCTGGACGCTGATGATCGCCTTTCCGCAGGCCAACCAGCCGACGATGTCGCACCTGGGCCCGCAATGGAACGTCGCGCGCAGCACCCACCATCGCGTGGCCTGGCTGGCGCGCGAGTCCTCCAAGCCGGGCCGCGACCCGATCGAGCGCTGGACGCTGCAGGCCAGCCCGAACTGGTCGCAGGAGCATCTGCGCGACGACGCCCAGCGCGTCGAGGGCAAGCTGATGCGCGCCTTCGCCGAGATCACCGGCATCCACGCCACCCCCAACTACGCACGCGCGCGCTGCTGGCCCGAGGCGCAGACGCAGGTGCCGCTCGGCAAGCCCCACCTGTGGGACGCGAAGGCGCGCATCGGCGTGGCAGGCGACTGGTGCATGGGCCATCGGGTGGAAGACGCGTTCCTCTCGGGCCTGTCGCTCGCCCTCGCCGTCGCCTGAGCGAAATCCGCGCGGATGCGACCCGACCCGATCGGCCGTTTCGCGCCTTCGCCGACCGGTCCGCTGCACGCGGGATCGCTGGTCGCGGCGCTGGCGAGCTGGCTCGACGTCCGCGCGCGCGGACCAGCCGCGCGGTGGCTGGTGCGCATCGAGGATGCCGACACCGGGCGCTGCCTGCCCGGCATGGGCGAGCACATCCTCGCGCAACTCGCTGCCTGCGGGCTGCACTCCGACACGCCGCCGCTCCGGCAGACGCAGCGCGGCATGCGCTACGCCGGTGCGCTCGACCGGCTGGTCGCCGACGGACGCGCCTATCCGTGCGCCTGCTCGCGCCGCGACATCGAAACCGAACTCGCCCGCCGGGGCGACGTGCACGACCGGCACGCCGAGCGCGTCTATCCCGGCACGTGCCGCGATGGTCTGCGCGGCCGGTCGGCGCGTGCCTGGCGTCTCGCGGTCGTGCCGCTGGGCGCGCCTGCCGACGACGGGGGCACGAACATCGCATGGCGCGACCGCCGCCTCGGTGCGCAACGGCAGGACGTGGCGGACGAGGTCGGCGACTTCGTGCTGCGACGTGCGGACGACGTCTGGGCCTATCAGCTGGCGGTGGTCGTCGACGATGCCGACCAGCGGGTGAGCGACGTGGTGCGCGGCGAAGACCTGGCGGACAACACGGCGCGGCAGATCGTTCTGCAGCGCGCGCTCGGGGTACCGACGCCGACGTACCTGCACACGCCGCTGGTGCTGTCGCCGGACGGACGAAAGCTGTCGAAACAGAACGGCGCACGACCGCTCGACACGTCGACGCCGGACGCGGCGCTGGCTTCGCTCGGCACCGCCGCAAGGGCGCTCGGACTGCGCCCGACACGCGGCGACTCGATCGCCGACGCCCTCGCCGGCTGGGTGCCCGAGTGGGGCGCTCTCTACAATCCGCGCCCGTGACCACCCTTCCCGATACCGAATCCCACCCGTCCGACGCATCGGCCGGCGACGCCACCGATCCGACCGCCGCGAACCCGCTGCACGGCCGCCGGTTGAAGAGCTTCGTGAAGCGCGCCGGCCGTACCACCGACGGCCAGGCGCGCGCCTTCGCCGAGCTGGGCCCGCTCTTCCTGCTGCCCTATCGCGCCGATCACATCGACCTGGCGATCGCATTCGGCCGGCCCGCGCGCACCGTGCTGGAAATCGGCTTCGGCATGGGCGAGGCCACCGCACACATCGCGGCATTGATGCCGGAGACGAACTTCCTGTGCTGCGAAGTGCATGAGCCCGGCGTCGGCGCGTTGCTAAAGCGCATCGGCGAACAGGGCCTGACCAACATCCGCATCTGCGCACACGACGCGGTCGACGTGCTGGACCACATGCTGCGGCCCGGCACGCTGGACGGCGTGCACGTGTTCTTTCCGGACCCCTGGCACAAGAAACGCCACAACAAGCGTCGGCTCCTCCAGCGCCCTTTCGTCACCAAGCTGGCCGAACGGCTGAAGCCCGGCGGCTACCTGCATTGCGCGACCGACTGGCAGCCGTACGCGGCGCAGATCCTGGAGGTGCTGTCGGCCGAACCGCTGCTGCGCAACACCGCCGCCGGCGCGCACGGCTACGCACCCAAGCCGGACTACCGGCCGCTCACGAAGTTCGAGAATCGCGGTCTGAAGCTGGGCCACGGCGTGTGGGACGTGGTGTTCGAGCGCGTCGTCACTGCCGCCTGAATCGACGCCGGGCGCCGGCACGGGACATCTTCAGGGCCGTTTTCCGTCCGACAACAGCCGGCCCATCGCGAGCGGCAGGGACGACAGATCCCGCAGCAGCGCCGTGGCGCCCTGTCCGAACACGTGCGCTGCTTCCGGCGCGCCTGCACCGGGCATGAGGCAGAGGCTGCGCACGCCGGCCAGCCGCGCGGTCCGCACCGCATGGCGCGCATCCTCGGCCAGGTAGCCGGGCTCGTGGATGTCGATGTCGAAAGCCTCGCCGTCGCCCAGCACGATGGCCAGCCGGTGCGTCGACGGCTGCGCCAGGAGCATGCGCGTCGCGTGACGCAGCACGGCGCCGATGCGGGTGGAGTCACCGGCCCGGAGCCCCGCCAGGCGGCGTCCGGCCGCTTCGTCCCAGGGCTGGCCGTAGTCCAGCACGCGGCTGTGACGCACGGCATGCCGGCCGTCGGAGCAGAAGCCCTGGACCGCGATGCGCCAGCCGAGCGTCGACATCGCGTCCGCGAGTTCGGCCGCCGCGCTCTGCGCGAGCGCCAGCACCGTCCGCGCGCCTTCACAGGCGTACGGCCGCCCGCTCGACGCCGAGGTGTCGAGCAGCAGCATCACGGCCACGTCGGCCGGCGCACGTTTCGTTCGGCGGTACAGACGCTCCTCCCCGGGCAGGCCATGGCGCAGGGCGGCCAGCGCCTGGATCGCGGGATCGAGATCGAACTCGTCGCCCTCGGCTTCACGCGGCTGCACGAGACGGTCCTGCAACGTCGCGGCCCGCAGCACCGCGCGCAGGCGGGCCGCCGGGAACGCGACCATGGCCGCAGCCGCAGCCGCAGCCTCGGGCGAGGGCGCGGGATTCGCGGATCCGTCGGCGATCCGCTCGACCACGGTGCACCAGTCGCGCCGCTCGCGGCCGATGCGCCGGTCCCATTCGGGATAGCGCCACTGCACCGGAGCGGGCGGCACGTCCGCGGGCGGCCGGTCGGTGATGCGGGCGGCGGCCGGCGCCGGCTCGGAAAGCCCGGCATGCTGCTCGTCGCTGTGCCAGAGCCAGCGGTTGTCGTCGCGGTAGCTCGGGCCCGGCCGGTACAGACGGGGATTGAAGCCGATGCGCATCTGCCCGATGTCGTTGCCGAGCGCCGAGGCGAGCTGCCGCAGCGCACCCGGCGCCGTCTGCGCCAGCACCTCGCCGTCGTCGTCCAGAAAGAAGCGCGCCCTGCCCTTGCGGACCCACGGATGCGGGTCGTCGCGCTCCGGGTCGATCAGGCAGCGGGCCAGGCGCAGCATCAGCGTCTCGAAGTCGTCGCCGTCGCCCGGCGCGGCCGTGTGCAGCGGCGCCCAGAGTCGCCGCAGGCCGGGCAGCTGGCGGCAGGCGAGCGCCTCGGCACGCGCATCTTCCAGCAAACCGAGCAGGGCCTGCGTGATCGGCGCCATGCCTTCGCGAACGAACACGCTGCGCGAGAACACGAGATGCGCGGCCGCATGCGCCGCTGCGGCGCGATGCCAGCACGCGGCCCCTTCCCGGTCCAGCCCGGCGGGTGCGGGCGGCAAGTGCAGCCCGGCGTGGGAGAGATAGGGCCGGGGTGCATCGACGCCGGAGACAGCGGCGTCATCCGGCGACAGCGCAGGCAGCAACGGCGGTGCGACGTTCCACAGCAGCCGCAGGTACGGCCCGAGCGGCGCAAATTCAGAACGAAGCATCGACCGCCGCGAGCAGTGCGTCGCGCAGCACCGCGTCGTCGGTCAGCGGCGCGACGAGCGCCATGCGGCTCGCGGCGGGCGGCGTCATGCCGCCGCGGACGAGCTGCGCGGCCCGGACCAGCATGCGTGTCGATGCGCCTTCTTCGAGTCCGTGCCCCGCGAGCCGGCGCGAGCGGGTGCCGAGTGCGACCAGCGCCGCGGCGAGCTCGATGTCGACGCCGGCTTCGCGCATCAGGATCCCGGTTTCGTCCTCGCTGCCGGGATAGCCGAACTCCATTGCGCAGAAGCGCTGCCGCGTCGACGCCTTCAGGCCGCGGCTGCCGCCGGGGTTGTACGACACGACGAGCGCGAAGTCCGCATGCGCGCGCACCAGCTCGCCGTTGCGTTCGAGCGGCAGCATGCGGCGGCTGTCGGTCAGCGGGTGGATCACCACGGCGGTGTCGGCGCGCGCCTCCACGATCTCGTCGAGGTAGCAGATGGCGCCATGCCGCGCGGCGAGGGTCAGCGGGCCGTCCTGCCAGCGCGTGCCGTCGGCGTCGAGCAGCCAGCGGCCGACGAGGTCGCCGGCCGTGGTGTCGTCGTTGCAGGCGACCGTGACCAGCGGCTTGCCGAGGCGCCACGCCATGTGTTCGACGAAACGCGTCTTGCCGCAGCCGGTGGGCCCCTTGAGCAGCAAGGGCAGCCGCTGCGACCAGGCGGCCTCGAAACGCTCGCACTCGTCGCCGAGCGGGCGGTAGTAAGGCTCCCCGGCGATGCGCCAGGCCGCGAGCGGGTCGGGCATCACTTGTGCAGAGCGATCGTGTCTTCGTTCGGGATGCCGTCCATCGGCGCCTCCGCGGTGCCGACCGTGGTGCGCGTGAACGACTCCACCAGCTCGCGCGTGCCCTGCGGGTCGGCGACCCATTTGGCATAGAAGTCGAACGGGCAGTCGGCCACGCCCTTGTCGCCCTCGCGCGAATTGATCATGCCGGTGTAGCCGCGGTGGACCAGCTTGAACAGGTGGTTCTCGGACTGGCCGTTCCTGCGGAAATCGCGGATCAGCGACTTGCTCAGCGCGGCGTACTGGATGCCCATCTCCTCGGTGCCGCATTCGCCGAGCGTGCGGCCGTCGAAGCCGATCAGCGCCGAATGGCCGAAGTACGAGTACACGCCGTCGAAGCCCGCCGCGTTCGCCACCGCCACGTACGTGTTGTTGGCGAAGGCCATCGCCTTGCTGATCAGGATCTGCTGCTCCTTGGCCGGGTACATGTAGCCCTGGCAGCGCACGATGAGTTCGGCGCCCTTCATCGCGCAGTCGCGCCAGATCTCGGGATAGTTGCCGTCGTCGCAGATGATCAGGCTGATCTTCATGCCCTTGGGGCCGTCGCTCACGTAGGTGCAGTTGCCCGGATACCAGCCCTCGATCGGCACCCACGGCATGATCTTTCGGTACTTCTGGACGATCTCGCCCTGGTCGTTCATCAGGATGAGCGTGTTGTACGGCGCCTTGTTCGGATGCTCCTCGTGACGCTCGCCGGTCAGCGAGAACACGCCCCACACCTTCGCCTTGCGGCACGCCTCGGCGAAGATCTCGGTCTCCGCGCCGGGGATGCTGGCCGCGTTCTCGTACATCTCGGCGCTGTCGTACATGATCCCGTGGGTGCTGTATTCCGGGAAGACGACGAGGTCCATGCCGGGCAGCCCGGACTTCATGCCGACCACCATCTTCGCGATGGCGCGGCAGTTGTCGAGCACCTCGGCCCTGGTGTGCAACCTCGGCATCTTGTAGTTGACGACCGCAACACCGACGGTGTCCCTGCTGCTTGAAATATCGCCGTGGATCATGAGCGCAACCTTGTCTGTGGCTTGAGAACAGACCCGATTCTGCGAAGCCGGCCGGCCGCTGCGAATACGTTGATTGACGTAGGGGAGCCGCCATCCTTCACCCAGGAACCACCCCGGGCCCAAAAAGCACGAAAATCGAGACCGATCCGATTTCCCCTCCCTAGGAACCAAGCGCATGAGCACGACGCAACCGACCATCATCTACACGCTGACCGACGAAGCCCCCGCGCTGGCGACAGCCGCCTTTCTGCCCATCGTGCGAACCTTCGCCGGTCCGGCGGGCATCAATGTGGAGACCAGCGACATCTCCGTGGCCGCCCGTGTCCTGGGCCAGTTTCCCGAATGCCTGACCGAAGCCCAGCGCGTGTCCGACAACCTCGCCGAGCTCGGCAGGCTCACGCTCTCGCCCGACGCCAACATCATCAAGCTGCCCAACGTCAGCGCTTCGGTGTCGCAGCTGGGCGCCGCCATCAAGGAACTGCAGGGCAAGGGCTACGCGATCCCCGACTACCCCGAGAACCCGACGACCGACGAAGAAAAGAACATCCGCGCCCGCTACAACAAGTGCATCGGCAGCGCGGTCAACCCGGTACTGCGCGAAGGCAACTCCGACCGCCGCGCGCCCAAGGCGGTCAAGGAATACGCCCGCAAGCACCCGCACAGCATGGCCGAGTGGAGCCAGGCATCGCGCTCGCACGTCTCGCACATGCACAAGGGCGACTTCTATCACGGCGAGAAATCGCTGACGCTCGACAAGGCGCGCGACGTGAAGATGGAGCTGGTCGGCAAGAGCGGCAAGGCGGTGGTGCTCAAGGCCAAGGTCGCGCTGAAGGACGGCGAGATCATCGACAGCATGTTCATGAGCAAGAAGGTCCTGCTCGACTTCTACGAGCGCGAGATCGAGGACGCGCACAAGACCGGCGTGATGTTCTCGCTGCATGTGAAGGCCACCATGATGAAGGTCTCGCACCCGATCGTGTTCGGCCACTGCGTGCGCATCTTCTACAAGGAAGCGTTCGCCAAGCACGCCGAGCTGTTCGACGAGCTGGGCGTCAACGTCAACAACGGCATGGTCGATCTCTACAACAAGATCGCCGCGCTGCCGCAGAGCAAGCAGGACGAGATCAAGCGCGACATCCACGCCTGCCACGAGAACCGCCCCGAGCTGGCGATGGTCGATTCGGCCAAGGGCATCACCAATTTCCATTCGCCCAACGACGTGATCGTCGATGCGTCGATGCCCGCCATGATCCGCAACGGCGGCAAGATGTGGGGCGCCGACGGCCGCCTGAAGGACACCAAGGCGGTGATTCCGGAGAGCACCTTCGCCCGCATCTACCAGGAGATCATCAACTTCTGCAAATGGCACGGCGCGTTCGACCCGAAGACCATGGGCACCGTGCCCAACGTGGGCCTGATGGCCCAGCAGGCCGAGGAATACGGCTCGCACGACAAGACCTTCGAGGTGCCCGAGGACGGCGTGGCGAACATCGTCGACATCGCCACCGACGAAGTGCTGCTGAGCCAGCACGTCGAGCAGGGCGACATCTGGCGCATGTGCCAGGTCAAGGACGCCCCGATCCGCGACTGGGTCAAGCTGGCCGTGACGCGCGCCCGCAACTCCGGCACCCCGGCGGTGTTCTGGCTGGACCCGTACCGACCGCACGAGAACGAGGTCATCAAGAAGGTCAAGACCTACCTGAAGGACCACGACACCTCCGGCCTCGACATCCAGATCATGAGCCAGGTGCGCGCCATGCGCTACACGCTGGAGCGCGTGATCCGCGGCCTCGACACGATCTCGGTCACCGGCAACATCCTGCGCGACTACCTGACCGACCTGTTCCCGATCATGGAACTCGGCACCAGCGCCAAGATGCTGTCGGTCGTGCCGCTGATGGCCGGCGGCGGCCTGTACGAGACGGGCGCCGGCGGCTCGGCCCCGAAGCACGTGCAGCAGCTGGTTGAGGAGAACCACCTGCGCTGGGATTCGCTGGGCGAGTTCCTGGCGCTGGCCGTGAGCCTGGAAGACCTGGGCCTGAAGACCGGCAACGCGCAGGCCACGCTGCTGTCGAAGACGCTCGACACCGCCACCGGCAAGCTGCTGGACCAGAACAAGAACCCGTCCCCCAAGACCGGCCAGCTGGACAACCGCGGCAGCCAGTTCTACCTGGCGATGTACTGGGCCCAGGAGCTGGCCGCGCAGACCGAGGACGCGGCCCTGGCCACCCGGTTCGCCGGTCTGGCCAAGACCCTGACCGACAACGAGCAGAAGATCGTCGGCGAGCTGGCCGACGTGCAGGGCAAGGCGGCGGACATCGGGGGGTACTACCTGCCGGACGCGAAGAAGACGGATGCGGTAATGCGGCCGAGCGCGACGTTGAATGCGGCCCTGGAGGCCGTGCAGGCCTGAAACTCAGTGGCTGATCATCCACGGCCGCTTCGATGGAAACGCCTTGGCGCCGTTGGGGGCGGTCACGGTCGCGCCGCGCGTGGCGCCCGTGCTGCAACACCCGCACCCCGAGGGATGCCGCATGCGGGCGTAGCTGCCCTTCTCGACGTCGCGCGATGACCGCGGCGCGTGCTGCGCCCGCTCGTTGGTGTCCGACGCGCGACGCTGATCGGGACTCGCGCAGGCGAGCCGGGGCGCGCTGACGAGAACCCGCGGCGAGGCGGCGGCGCACACCGGGCACGCGGCGGGGTCGTTGCGCAGCGCCAGGCTGCGCCGCGCATCGAAGCAGCCGCATTCGGCGCACTGGTAGTCGTAGGTCGGCATGGCGCGCGTCGCCTCAGAGGTCGTGCGACAGCGGCATCTGGATGCTGCCGTCGATGAACTTCGTCGGCCCGTCGGCGTTCGGGTTGATGTCGAAGTCGAAGATGCCGGTCGGCAGCCACAGCGTGGCGCACGAGTTCGGCACGTCGACGACGCCGCTGATGTGCCCCTGCACCGGCGCCGTGCCGAGGATCGAGTAGGCCTGCGCGCCCGAGTAGCCGAACTTCTTCAGGTACTCGATCGCGTTCAGGCAGGCCTGGCGGTACGCGACGTTCACGTCGAGGTAGTACTGCTTGCCGCTCTCGTCGACCGAGATGCCTTCGAAGATCAGGTAGTCGTTGTACTGCGGCGTGATGACGCTGGGCTTGAAGATCGGGTTCCTGATGCCGTACTTGGCCATGCCGCCCTTGATCAGCGTGACCTTCATGTGCACCCAGCCGGCCATCTCGATCGCGCCGCAGAAGGTGATC
This sequence comes from Janthinobacterium lividum, assembly GCA_050954325.1. Classification (GTDB taxonomy): domain Bacteria; phylum Pseudomonadota; class Gammaproteobacteria; order Burkholderiales; family Burkholderiaceae_C; genus Variovorax. The sequence goes on from JBPBPG010000002.1 coordinate 1,086,549, forward strand.
TCGCCGTCGCCCTGGCTGAAGTGCAGGTCGCCCACGGAGAGGCCCGCACCGTCGACGTAGACCGGGAAGAACACCTTGGAGCCGCGCGACAGGTCCTTGATGTCGCAGTTGCCGCCGTGCTCGCGCGGCGGCACGGTGCGCGCGCCCTCGGCGGCGGCCCTGTCGCGCGCCTCGCCGGTCATCCGGCCCATGTGGGCGGTGCCGGCCGACGGCGGGTTGGCCAGGCCGGGCACGCGCGTCGGGTCGGTGTCGATGAGCTTCTGCTCGCGCTCGTTCCACATGTCGAGCATCGGCTTGTCGGGCAGGCAGCCGATCAGCCCCGGATGGATCAGGCCGGCGAAGTTCACGCCGGGAATGTGGCGCGAACTGGTGAACATGCCCTTGAAGTCCCAGATCGACTTCTGCGCTTCCGGAAAATGCTCGGTCAGGAAACCGCCGCCGTTCTTCTTCGAGAAGAAGCCGTTGAAGCCCCAGAGCGAATCCTGCTTGGCGCCGATGTCGAGCAGGTCGACCACCAGCAGGTCGCCCGGCTGCGCGCCCTTCACGCCGACCGGCCCCGAGAGGTAGTGCACGGTGCTCAGGTCGATGTCGCGCACGTCGTCGGCGCTGTCGTCGTTCTTGATGAAGCCGCCGGTCCAGTCGAAGGTCTCGAGGATGAAGTCGTCGCCCGGGTTCACCCAGCAGGCCATCGGGATGTCCGGATGCCACCGGTTGTGGATGTTCTCGTTCTCGGTGGGCGACTTCGTCAGGTCGACCTTGATCAGCGTGTCTGTCATTGCCTTGGCTCCAGGGGTGGGGTTATACGGAGAGATATGCCTTGATGTGGTCGACGTCGGTCTTGTCGCGCGCGGTCTCGTGCACGAGCCGGCCGCCCTCGATGACGAAAAGCCGGTCGGCCACGTCCAGCGCGAAGCTGAGTACCTGTTCGGAGACGACGATCGTGATGCCGCGCAGCCTGCGGATCTCGTTGAGCGCCTTGGCGATGTCCTTGATGATCGAAGGCTGGATGCCCTCGGTCGGCTCGTCGAGCAGCAGCACCTTGGGGTCGGTGACGAGCGCGCGCGCGATGGCGAGCTGCTGCTGCTGGCCGCCCGAGAGGTTGCCGCCCTTGCGCCGCCGCATGTCCCACAGCACCGGGAACAGCGCGTAGATATCCTCCGGGATGCGGCGGGTCCGCGAGTTCTCCAGGCCGGTCTGGATGTTCTCCTCCACCGTCAGCGACGCAAAGATCATCCGGCCCTGCGGCACGTAGGCGATGCCCTTGGCGACGCGCCTGAAGCTCTCGTCGCGCGACACGTCGTTGCCGGCCACCTCGATGCGCCCGCTCCTGATCGGCAGCACGCCCATGAGGCTCTTGAACAGCGTGGTCTTGCCCATGCCGTTGCGGCCCATGATGGCGACCGTCTCGTTCGCGTGGCCGACGAAGCTGATGCCGTGCAGCGCCTCGCTCTGGCCGTAGGCGGTGTGCAGGTCGTCGACCTTCAGCATGATGTCGCTCATCTCAATGGCCCAGGTAGACGTCGATGACCTTCGGGTCGGCCTGCACCTTCTCCATCGGTCCTTCGGCGAGGATCTTTCCCTGGTGCATGACGGTGACCTTGTGCGCGATGCGCTTGACGAAATCCATGTCGTGTTCGATCACGATCACCGCGCGGTTCACGCAGATGCGCTTGAGCAGCTCGGCCGTGAGTTCGCGTTCGCGCGCGCTCATGCCGGCGATGGGCTCGTCGAGCATCAGCAGTTCGGGCTCCTGCATCAGCAGCATGCCGATCTCCAGCCACTGCTTCTGCCCGTGCGACAGCAGCCCGGCCTCGGTGCGCAGCCTGTCGGCCAGGCCGATGTCCTCGGCGATGGCCTGGACCTTGGCCTTGACCTCGTCGTCGCAGCGGAAGGCCAGCGCACCGAAGACCGAGCGGCCTCTCGGGAACGACACCTCCAGGTTCTGGAAGACCGACAGGTTCTCGTAGATCGACGGGGTCTGGAACTTGCGGCCGATGCCCAGACGGACGCGCTGGTGCTCGGCCATCTTCGTAAGCTCGGTGTTCTTGAACTTGATGCTGCCGGAGCTCGCCTTTGTCTTGCCGCAGATGAGGTCGAGCAGCGTGGTCTTGCCGGCGCCGTTGGGGCCGATGATTACGCGCAACTCGTTCCTGTCGATATAGAGCGTGAGGTCTTCGATGGCCTTGAAGCCGTCGAAGGAGACGGTCAGGTCTTCCACCGCGAGTGCGAAGTCGGTGTTGCTCATGGGGCGGGGCTTTCGGAGTGACGCGGGTCGGCGGGTCAGGCGCGCTGGGTGCCGATGCCGTCGGGGAGCGACGGCGCGGACGGCTCGGTCCTCGCGCTGTCGACGGTCGCTGCCGCGGCGGCGGCGGCCAGCGCGGGCGACTGCGGCGCGGCGTCGCCGAGCGGCAGCCTGCGGCGCTGCAGGCGCGGCCGGACGTGCTCTTCCCAGACGCCGGCCAGGCCCATCGGGAACAGCATCGTCACGCCGATGAAGAGCGCCGCCATCAGGAACAGCCAGAGGTCCGGGAAGCTCTCGGAGAACAGCGTCTTGCCGGCGTTCACCAGCAGCGTGCCGTACACCGCGCCGACCAGGCTCATGCGACCGCCGACCGCAGCGAATATCACCATCTCGATCGACGGCACGATGCCCACGAAGCTCGGCGACATGAAGCCCACCTGCAGCGAGAACAATGCACCGCCGATGCCCGAAAGCGCCGCCGCCAGGCAGAAGGTGAAGACCTTGAAATTCGAGACGTCGTAGCCGGAGAAGCGCACGCGGTCTTCCTTGTCGCGCATGGCCAGCAGCAGCGTGCCGAGCTTGCTGGTCTGGATCCAGCGGCACAGCACGATGCTGGCGATCAGCAGGCCCACGCAGACGTAGTAGAGGACGTACTTGGCGCTGTCGGTGCGGGTGTCCCAGCCGTGCAGCGTCTTCAGGTCGGTCATGCCGTTCACGCCGCCGGTGTAGCCCTGCTGGCCGATGATGAGCACGGTGACGATCAGCGCGACGGCCTGCGTGATGATCGCGAAGTACACGCCGCCCACACGCCGCTTGAACATCGCGTAGCTGATGATCCAGGCCAGCACGGTCGGCACCGCGATCACCAGGACCAGCGTGAGCGTCAGGCTCTTGAACGGCAGCCACATGAGCGGCAGTTCGGTGATCTGGTTCCAGTCCATGAAGTCGGGAATGCCGGGCGTCGACTGGATCCTGGTGGTGACCGGGTCCGACGCTTCCAGCTTCAGGAACATCGCCATCGCGTAGCCGCCGAGCCCGAAGAACACGCCCTGCCCCAGGCTCAGCACGCCGCCGTAGCCCCACACCATCACCAGGCCGACCGCGACGAAAGCGTAGGTGAGGTATTTGCCGACCAGATTGAGCCGGAAGATGTCGAGCGCGAGCGGCAGCACCACCGCCAGCAGCACCGTCAGCAGCACGATGCTGGCGAGCTGGTAGCGCACGATCAGCGACTTGAGGGTGTCGATCATTTTCAGCGCCTCACTTTCGAGGCGAACAGGCCTTGCGGCCGGACCATGAGGATCAGCACGATGAGCGAGAGCGTGAGCACCTTGGCCATCGAACCGGTGATGAAGAACTCGGCGATGGACTGCGTCTGCGCGATGCCGAAGGCCGAGACGACCGTGCCGAGCAGGCTGGCCGCGCCGCCGAAGGTGACGACCAGGAAGGCATCGACGATGTAGAGCGAGCCCGAAGTCGGCCCGGTCGAGCCTATGGTGGTGAAGGCGGCGCCCGCCACGCCGGCGATGCCGCAGCCGATCGCGAAGGTGAGGCGGTCGGTCTTCTTGGTGTCGATGCCGGTCGCGTTCGCCATCACGCGGTTGGCGACGGTGGCGCGCACGCGCAGGCCCCAGCGGCTGCGGTGCAGCGCGAACAGCACGCCGACGGTGACCACCGCGGTGAGGCCGAGAACGAAAAGGCCGTTGATCGGGATGTCCAGCCCCTGGGCCGGGGCCCACGAGCCCATGATCCATTCGGGCAGCGTCGGGCTGACCTCCTTCGGGCCGATGAAGGTACGGAACATCTGCTGCATGCCCAGGCTCACGCCGAAAGTCGCCAGCAGGGTGTCGAGCGGCCGCTTGTAGAGGTGGCGGATCAGCGCCCACTCCACCACCCAGCCCGCCGCGAACGCGAGCACGAACGCCAGCCCGATGGCCAGCGGGAAGTAGTAGGGCATGAACGCCGGCGCGAGATGCTCGGTGAAACGCGCGGCCATGTAGATGGTGTAGGCGCCGATGGTCATGAACTCGCCGTGCGCCATGTTGATGACGCCCATCTGGCCGAAGATGATCGCCAGCCCCAGGCCCATCAGCAGCAGCACCGCGAACAGGCTCAGCCCCGCGAAGCCCTGCATCAGGCCGATGTTCCACATGTCTGAAATGCTCATTGCAGGACTCCGCGTTTCCGGGCGACTTACTGGTAACCCTTGGGGAACGGATCGGGCTTGATGAGTTCCGGCGACTCCGCCACCACCTTGAACGTGCCGTCGGGCTGGCCCTGCCCGATGCGCGCCTTGCTCCACAGGTGGTGATTCGCGTCGAGCTTCACGTAACCCTCGGGCGCGTTCTTCAGTTCGATGTCCGGCGATGCGGCCACGACCTTGTCGACGTCGAAGCTGCCGGCCTTCTCGACCGCCGCCTTCCACAGCCACGGGCCGAGGTAGCCGGCCTGCGTCACGTCGCCGATGACCGCGTCCTTGCCGTACTTGGCCTTGAACGCGGCGACGAACTTCTTGTTGTTGTCGTTGGTGAGCGACTGGAAGTACTTCATCGAGGAGTAGAAGCCGGCGAAGTTCTCGCCGCCCACGCCGGTCATCTCGTCCTCGGTCACGGCCAAGGTCAGCAGGAACTGCTTGTCGCCGGTGATGCCGGCGGCCTTGAGCTGCTTGTAGAAAGCCACGTTCGAGCCGCCCACCACGGCCGCGAAGATGCAGTCGGGCTTGGCGACCTTGATCTTGTTGATCAGCGAATTGAAGTTCGTGTGGCCGAGCGGGTAGTACTCCTCGCCCTTGATCGAGCCCTTCTGGAAGTTCTCGACGTGTTTGCGCGCGATCTTCATCGAGGTGCGCGGCCAGATGTAGTCCGAGCCGACCAGGAAGAAGGTCTTGGCCTTCTTCTCCTTCTGCGCCCAGTCGAGGCCCCAGATGATCTGCTGCGTCGCTTCCTGGCCGGTGTAGAACACGTTCTTGCTCTGCTCGAGGCCCTCGTAGAAGGTGGGGTAGTACAGCAGCCCGTTCTCCTTCTCGAACACCGGCAGCACGGCCTTGCGCGAGGCCGAGGTCCAGCAGCCGAACACCGCGGCGCAGTGGTCGTTGACCAGAAGCTTCTTCGATTTCTCGGCGAAGGTCGGCCAGTCGGAGGCGCCGTCTTCCTTGATGACCTTGATCTTGCGACCCAGGATGCCGCCCATCGCGTTGATCTCGTCGATGGCGAGCTGCTCGGCCTGGATCGAGCCGGTCTCCGAGATGGCCATCGTGCCGCTCGACGAATGCAGCTGCCCCACGGTGACTTCGGTGTCGGTCACGGCGAGCTTGGTGGTGTTCACTTTCGCGGTCGGGAACTGCTGGCCGAACGACAGGCCGCTCAGACCCATGACCGGCAAGGCGGCGGCACCCTGCAGAAGACGGCGGCGGCGCAGGGCCAGCGCATCGAGGGGCGAATCGGGATGACGGGACATCGGGAACTCCAGGCAAGGTTGAGAAAGGCGTGACCGGCGCACCTCCATGGTGCGGCGGAGGTGCCGTGAACACCATGACCCGTACTCTAGGAAGCGGGAGTGCATACCTGAATACGTCATTCAACGTAGCGGCCTGCGGCCCGAACGCGGCGAGACTCGCGAGCCGGCCCGACGGCATGGCTCGCACATGACGCGGCGCACGGAGCGTTTCTTGCAACGACGCTCTCCATGCCGACGCCGACACCCCCACCCACCATGTCCTCCGTCAACGGCCAGAAGATCTTCCGCATCCGCCGCGACTACAACACCTGGGTTTCGAACGAGACGCTGGAGGACTACGCGTTGCGCTACACGCCGCGCAGCTTTCGCAAATGGTCGGAGTTCCGCGTGGCGAACGCGGCCTTCGGGGCCACGTCGTTCCTCGCGCTGGAGGCGATCGGCGGCGCGATCGCGCTAAGCTACGGCTTCTCCAACGCACTGTGGGCCATCCTGATGGTCGGCATCGTCACGTTCCTTACCGGCCTGCCGATCGCCTACTACGCCGCCCGCCACGGCGTCGACATGGACCTGCTCACGCGCGGCGCGGGCTTCGGCTACCTCGGCTCGACGCTGACCTCGCTGATCTACGCGAGCTTCACCTTCATCTTCTTCGCACTCGAAGCCGCGATCCTCGCGCTCGCGCTGCAATTGCTCGTCGACTGGCCGCTGCCGCTGCTCTACCTCGTGTCGTCGATCGTGATCGTTCCGCTGGTGATGCGCGGGATCACGCTCATCTCCTGGCTGCAGCTGTGGACCCAGCCGATCTGGATCGTGCTGTTCTTCCTCCCCTTCCTCGCGGTGCTCTGGAAGAACCCGCAGATCTACCTCGATTTCACCGGCCTGGTCGGTCGCGTTTCGGGCGGCAGCGGCTTCGACCCGCTGATGTTCGGCGCCGCCGCCACGGTGGCGTTCTCGCTGGTCGTGCAGATCGGCGAGCAGGTCGACTACCTGCGCTTCCTGCCCGAGAAGACCGCCGCCAACCGCGGCCGGTGGTGGGCGGCGGTGCTGGTCGCCGGCCCGGGCTGGATCGTGCCGGGCATGCTCAAGATGTTCGGCGGCGCCTTCCTCGCCTTCCTGGCGCTGCAGCACGAGATCTCGCCGCAGCACGCGGTGGAGCCGACGCACATGTACCTGGCCGGCTTCGCCTACGTGTTCGCCGACCCGAGGTGGGTGCTCGGCGTCACGGTGCTGTTCGTCGTCGTCTCGCAGCTGAAGATCAACGTGACCAACGCCTATGCGGGCTCGCTGGCCTGGTCGAACTTCTTCGCCCGCCTCACGCACAGCCATCCGGGGCGGGTGGTGTGGCTGGTCTTCAACGTGGTGATCGCCATCCTGCTGATGAGCCTGGGCGTCTTCGCCGCGCTGGAGCGCGTGCTCGGGCTCTACAGCAACATCGCGATCGCCTGGGTCGGCGCGCTCGTGGCGGACCTCGTCGTCAACAAGCCGCTGGGCTGGAGCCCGGCCACGATCGAATTCAAGCGCGCGCACCTCTACGACATCAATCCCGTCGGGCTCGGCGCGATGCTGGTCGCCGCCGCGCTGGCCATGGTGGCCTACGCCGGCCTGCTCGGACAATGGGCCGCGGCGTTCTCGCCGTTCATCGCGCTCGTCGCCGCGCTGGTGGTGTCGCCGATGCTGGCCTGGCGAACGCGTGGCCGCTACTATCTGGCGCGCAAGGACATCACCCGCTGGGCACCCGGCGAACTGGTGCGGTGCTCGGTGTGCGACAACCGCTTCGAGTCGGAAGACATGGCGCACTGCCCGGCCTACAGCGCACCGATCTGCTCGCTGTGCTGCACGCTCGAATCGCGCTGCCACGACCGCTGCAAGACCGACTCGCGCGCCGCCGAGCAGATCAGCGGCTGGCTCAAGGCGCTGCTGCCGTCCGCGCTGTCCGCGCGCCTCAATTTCCGCGTGGCGCACTACCTGATGGTGGTGACTTCGCTGGTGGCCCTGCTGGCCGCGATCATGAGCGTGGTCTACGGCCAGGAGGCGATCCTGCGCGGCGGCGACGCGCTCGGTGACCCGACGTTGCGCAACGCTTTCCTGAAGGTCTTCGCACTGCTCTCGCTGGTGGTGGCGGTAGCCGCCTGGTGGGTCGTGCTGGGCAGCGAGAGCCGCCAGATGGCGCAGGAAGAATCCAACCGGCACAACCACCTGCTCACCCTCGAGATCGAAGCCCACCGCCGCACCGACGCCGCGCTGCAGACGGCCAAGGAAGCCGCCGAATCCGCCAACCAGGCCAAGACGCGCTACGTGGCCGGCATGACGCACGAACTGCGCACGCCGCTCAACAGCATCCTGGGCTATTCGCAGATCCTGCTCAAGCCCGACGCCACGCATCCGCCGCGCGACGCGGTGCAGACCATCCACCGCAGCGGCGAGCACATGCTGGGCCTCATCGACGGCCTGCTCGACCTGGCGCGCATTGAGGCGGGTCGCCTCCAGCTGGAGCCGGCGCCGCTGGCGTTTCCGGCCTTCCTCGACGAGGTGGTGCAGATGGTCCGCCCGCAGGCCGAAGCCAAGGGACTGGTCTTCGCCCACACCCACAGCGGGCGCCTGCCGCCTTGGGTGCATGCGGACGCCAAGCGGCTGCGGCAGATCCTCATCAACCTGCTCGCGAACGCGGTTCGTTTCACGGATTCGGGCACGGTCACGCTGAACGTCGACGCCCGGCGCGAAGTGCTGCGCTTCGACGTGATCGACACCGGCATCGGCGTCGCGGCGCAGGATCACCAGCGCATTTTCCTGCCCTTCGAGCGCGGTGCGGCCGGCCGCCGGCGCGGCGAGCCCGGTACCGGGCTCGGCCTCACCATCACCGGCCTGCTGACCTCGCTGATGGGCGGAGAGCTGAAACTCGCCTCGACATCCCCGGCGGGCAGCACCTTCAGCGTGCGCGTGTACCTGCGCTCCGTGGCCGATCCGGGACCGCAGACCGCGAGCCCGCGCAACATCTCGGGCTACACCGGGCCTCGCCGGACGCTGCTGGTGGTCGACGACCAGCCGGTGCAGCGCCAGATGCTGGCCGGCATGCTGATGCCGCTGGGCTTCGACGTGCGCGAGGCCGCGAGCGGCACCGAATGCCTCGACAGCCTGCGCGAGCTCGTGCCGGCCGCGATCCTGCTCGACCTCACCATGGACGAGATGGACGGCTGGCAGACCGCGGCGCGGGTGCGCAGCGCCGGCTTCGAGCAGCTCCCCATCATCATCGTGTCGGCCAACATGTTCGAAAACCAAGCCGAACGCCTCGCCGCCGCGCGCTGCCAGGCCTTCGTCGGCAAGCCGGTGTTCGAATCCGAACTGACCGCGACGCTGGCGCGCCACCTCGGCCTCGAGTGGCTGGCGTCGCCAGGTTCCGCACCACCGGAGGCACCTGCCGCGCGACCGGCGCAACTGGCGCTGGCGGACGACGACCGCGCCGAACTGATGCGTCTCGTGCAGATCGGCCACGTGCGCGGCGTGCACCAGCTGCTCGACCGCTTCGCCGCCGCCGACCCTCGCCTCGCCGCCACCTGCACCTGGTTGCGCGGCATGGCCAACCGCTTCGAACTCGAAGACATCCGCAAGGCGCTGACCGACGATGCCAACACCGCCAACTCCTGAATCCGACCGCCCCGTGGTGCTGGTGGTGGACGACGCCCCCAGCAGCCTCGGCATGCTGTGCGACACGCTCGAAGCCAGTGGCTACACCGTCCTCATCGCCGTCGACGGCGAGGCCGCCCTGCAGCGGCTCGAACTCGTCGTGCCCGACGCGATCCTGCTCGACGGCATCATGCCCGGGCTGTCGGGCTTCGAGACCTGCCGCCGCATCAAGGCCGACCCGGCGCTGGCGCACATCCCGGTGCTGTTCATGACGGGCATGTCCGAGACCGTCGACGTGGTCGAGGGCTTCGAGTGCGGCGGCGTCGACTACGTGGTCAAGCCGATCCGCGCGCAGGAGGTGCTGGCGCGGCTGCATACGCATGCGCGCAACGCCCGCATCACCCGCATGGCGCGCGATGCGGTCGACGTGGCGGGCATGGGCGTGGTTTTCGTCGATGCGCGAGGACGCGTCGCCTGGCGCTCGCCGCAGGCCGCGCTCTGGCTGCACTCGCTCGGCGAGCCGGCCGCACCCGGCCTGCTGCCGGCGACCCTGGTGCCGGCGCCGGCACCGGGCGCCGCATCGGTCGTCGTGACGGCCGCCGGCACGCGCCTGTCGGTGCGCAACCTGGGCGCGGCGGCACTGGGCGAAACGATGCTGCTCTTCGCGATCCAGCGCGACGGCGCGCTCGCCTCGTCGCGCCTGGCCGATGCCGCACTCACCCCGCGCGAAACGGAGGTGCTGTCGTGGCTGGCCAAGGGCAAGACCAACCGCGACATCGGCGAAATCCTGGGTACCAGCCCGCGCACGGTGAACAAGCACCTGGAGCATATTTTCGAGAAGCTCGGCGTCGAGACCCGGGCCGCTGCCGCGGCGCTGGCGAGCGGGCAGCTGAACTGAAGCGCTCGCGCGTCAGGCGCGTTCGCCGACCCAGCCCCGCACCGACGCCAGCGCCGCCGGCAGCGCGCCGGCATCGGTGCCGCCGGCCATCGCCATGTCCGCCTTGCCGCCCCCCTTGCCGCCGACCTGCTGCGCGACGAAATTGACCAGTTCGCCAGCCTTTACCTTGCCGACCGCGTCGCTGGTCACGCCCGCGGCGAGCTGCACCTTGCCGCCGTCGGCGACGGCCAGCACGATCACCGCGTTCCTGAGCTTGTCCTTGAGCTTGTCCATCGTGTCGCGCAGCGTCTTCGCATCGCCGCCGTCGAGCTTCGCGACCAGCAGCTTGATGCCGTTGACGTCGATCGCCTGGGCGACGAGCTCGTCGCCCTTCGACGAAGCCAGCTTGCCCTTGAGCGCGCCGATCTCGCGCTCCAGCGCCTTCACCTGGTCCATCATCTGCGCGAGACGACCCTGCACTTCGACCGGCGGCGTCTTCAGCGTGGCCGCGACGCTCTGCACGGTCGATTCCAGGTCCTGGAGGTAGGTCAGCGCGTTGGCGCCGGTCACGGCCTCGATGCGGCGCACGCCGGCCGCGACGCCGCCTTCGCTCACCACCTTGAACAGGCCGATGTCGCCGGTGCGCCGCACGTGCGTGCCGCCGCAGAGTTCGCGGCTGCTGCCGATATCAATCACACGCACGGTCTCGCCGTACTTCTCGCCGAACAGCATCATCGCGCCGGTCTTCTGCGCCTCCTCGATGGCCATCGTGCGGATCACCGTCGGCTCGTTGAGCAGGATTTCCGCGTTCACGCGCTTTTCGATCTCCAACACCTGGGCAGGCGTCACGCCGGCGCCATGCGCGAAGTCGAAGCGCGTCTTGTCGGCGTCGACCAGCGAGCCCTTCTGCTGCACGTGCGTGCCCAGCACCTCGCGCAGCGCCTTGTGCATCAGGTGGGTCGCGCTGTGGTTGCGCTGCGTGGCGTGGCGACGCGCGCCGTCGACCGTGGCCTCGACCGCATCGCCGACCTTCAGCGTGCCCTGCGTCTGCGTGCCGTGGTGGCCGAAGACGTCGGACTTGATCTTCTGCGTGTCCTCGACGCCGAACTGTACGCCCTCGGCGCCGACGAAACCCTGGTCGCCGACCTGGCCGCCGCTCTCCGAATAGAACGGCGTGGTGTCGAGCACCACGATGCCGGGCTGCCCTTCATTAAGCTGCTGCACCGACGTGCCCTCGAAGTACAGCGCGACGACGACGGCTTTCTCTTCGAGATGCTCGTAGCCGGTGAAGACGTTGCCGCTGCCGGCGTAGTCGACGTTGCGGTCCATCTTGAACTTGCCTGCCGCGCGGCCTGCGGCCTTCTGCTTTTTCATGGCGGCGTCGAAGCCGGCTTCGTCGACGCTCACGCCGCGTTCGCGGCAGACGTCCTGCGTGAGGTCGAGCGGGAAGCCAAAGGTGTCGTGAAGCTTGAACGCGACATCGCCGGGCAGCGTCTTCGCATCGCCGGCAAGCGCCGTGTCGAGGATCTCCATCCCGTTCGCCAGCGTCTCGAAGAAGCGCTCCTCCTCGGCTTTCAGCACCGCCGTGATGCGCGCCTCGTCCGCCACCAGCTTCGGATACGCATCGCCCATCAGCGCCACGAGATCCGGCACCAGCTTGTGAAAGAACGGCTTCTTCTGGCCGAGCTTGTAGCCGTGGCGGATCGCGCGGCGCACGATGCGGCGCTGCACGTAGCCGCGGCCTTCGTTCGACGGGATCACGCCGTCGGTCACCAGGAAGGCGGTGGCGCGGATGTGGTCGGCGATGACGCGCAGGCTGTTGTTGCCCTGGTCCTTCTCGCCGGTCTCACGAGACGCGGCCCTGATGAGCGCGTCGAACAGGTCGATCTCGTAGTTGCTGTGCACGTGTTGCAGGATGGCGGCCAGGCGCTCCAGGCCCATGCCGGTGTCGACGCAGGGCGCGGGCAGCTTCGTGACGCTGCCGTCGGCGGCCATGTCGAACTGCATGAACACGTTGTTCCAGATCTCGATGAAACGGTCGCCGTCTTCGTCGGGGCTGCCGGGCGGGCCGCCGGGGATGTGGTCGCCGTGGTCGTAGAAGATTTCGCTGCACGGGCCGCACGGGCCGGTGTCGGCCATCATCCAGAAATTGTCGGACTTGTAGCGGCCGCCCTTGTTGTCGCCGATGCGGATCACGCGCTCGGCCGGCAGGCCGATCTCCTTCGTCCAGATGTCGTAGGCCTCGTCGTCTTCCTCGTAGACCGTGGCGAGCAGCCGCTCGGCCGGCAGCCTGTAGACCTCGGTCAGCAGTTCCCAGGCCCACTTGAGCGACTCGCGCTTGAAGTAGTCGCCGAAGCTCCAGTTGCCGAGCATCTCGAAGAAGGTGTGGTGGCGTGCGGTGTAGCCGACGTTCTCGAGGTCGTTGTGCTTGCCGCCCGCGCGCAGGCAGGCCTGCACCGACGTCGCGCGCACGTAGGGACGCCTGTCCTCGCCGAGGAACACGTCCTTGAACTGCACCATGCCCGAATTCGTGAACATCAGCGTCGGGTCGTTGCCCGGAACCAGCGGGCTCGACGGCACCACCGTGTGGCCCTTGGAAGCGAAGAAGTCGAGGAAGGTCTTGCGGATGTCCGCGACGGACATGGGTGCGCCGGTGGGCGTGATCGTGGTCATGAGGTCGGAAGTCTTCGGAAAGGGAGCGGCCGGCAGGCGACCGGACAATTCCGCATTATCCGTCGCCGGCCCCGGCCGCGAGATGCGGTGCCTCATGCGCAGCAAGGCCCACGGGCCATCGGCGCCGTGCTACTTCAACTCGATGAAATTGCTCTCGATCCAGACGCGGCCTTCGTCGTTCAGCGCAAGCCGGAGCGCCTCCTCGCGGGAGATCTTGTTCTGCCGGATGGCTTCCGAGAGCGGGTTCGCGGTCGTGTCGTCGTCGCGCCGGCGGTGGTAGACGCGCTCCTGGCCGTCGGCGTCGTTGTAGACATAGGACACCGAGATGCCGTCCAGGTCGGCGAAGGGCTGCAGGAACTCGATGAATTGCGAGGCGGTGATGCCATCCCGGCTGATGGCCGCCCAGTGTTCGAGAAAACTCGATTGCGACGGCACCTTCGGCCGTGGGACCGTGCCACCCTCGCCACCCGCGTCCGCCTTGCCGCCGCGCCAGTTGAACATGCTCATGGCTGCAGCGCCTCGGCCGACGACGGGTCGGACAGGATCAGGACCGCCCGGTACGCCGCGCGACCTGCGAGCTTGGCCTCCTCCGCGAGCGCCTTCCAGTGCCGTTCCTGCTCCAGCGGCGACAGCACGGCCTGATGCCGCACCAGCGTCTTGCTGATCTCGAGCAACGCCTGCGCCGAAGTCAGGCAGAAATGCACCGCCGAAAGCTCCGGCACATCCTTGTAATAGGCGGCCTCGCTGCGCTGCACCAGATTCTGCTGGTCGGGCTCCATCACGGAGAAATCGGTCGATTGGCAGAACGGTACCGGCCCGTGCTCCTCCATGAAGGCTGCGACCGCGTGATCGACAGCTGCCGCGGCAGACGCGATGGCGAAATTTTCAGGCGAACTGTTTTGCATTTGAATCGGTGTGTTGTCTCGCACTACAAACTGAAGGCCTACCTACATTCGTCCATGTAAGAAGATGTGTATTTTGTATGCAGTCCTGGCGCCGTCGCCGAGATACGGTGTGACCGAGTCAACAAAGCCATGGGAAAAATGCGGCTCGAACGAGCCCGGGTCGTTCCGCACGCCGACGGCTGCACTTCGCTCGGTCTGCACGAACGAAAATCCTTGCCGGACCGCGCCCGCTAGAATCCGCGCTCGACGCGGGTGTAGCTCAATGGCAGAGCTGTTGCTTCCCAAGCAACTGACGAGAGTTCGATTCTCTTCACCCGCTCCACCGTCTACGCGGCAGAAGCTACCAGTTTCGCCTATACCCGCCTCACCGCCTTGCGCCGCCTGCGACATCGACGCCTCGCAGAGGCGCACCACGAACGTTCGACCTCGGACGCGAAGACGTTCGGTTCCGTTTCATCGAGGATCATCGACGAACCGTTTTTCGCCGTGGTGCCGGCGACCTGATATCCGTCCGGAAAATGCTATGACGCGATGCGCACCCGTTCTGGCGGAAAGCCTGCCGATCGTGTGGTGAAAATGGCGCGATGCACCTTTTCGCTCCTCGTCCATCGCATGCGCGCCTGTCTGCCGCACTGATCCTCGCCGCCACACTGTCGGTCGCATGCACCACGCCCCCGGCGCGGGATCCGGCGCCGGAAATCACGGCCGGTCCGTCGAGCCCGCCCTCGGACGTCCATGACGAGGCCTTCGCTGCATGGGTGGGCGCATTTCGCACGCGTGCCGAGGCCGCCGGCATCGGCGACGCGACGCTGGCGCGCAGCCTGGACAACGTCCGCTTCCTGCCGCGCGTGATCGAGCTCGACGGTACGCAGCCCGAGTTCACCCGTACGGTCTGGGATTATCTCGACCGCACCGTGACGCCGCAGCGTGTGACCAAGGGCCGCGAAATGCTGCAGCGACTCCGCACCGGAGCACCGGACGTGTTCAAGCCCTACGGCGTGCCGCCCGAAACGGTGGTCGCGATCTGGGGCATGGAAAGCAACTACGGTACGAACACCGGAGACACGCCGACCCTCGACGCACTGACCACGCTCGGCTTCGAAGGTCGCCGCTCGGGCTGGGCGCAGGAGCAATTGATCGCGGCGCTTCGCATCGTCGAGCGCGGCGATATCGCCCCGCAGCAGATGATCGGCTCGTGGGCTGGCGCGATGGGCCAGACGCAGTTCCTGCCGACCAGCTTCCTGGCCTATGCGGTCGATGCCGACGGCGACGGCCGACGCGACATCTGGGGCAGCCTGGCGGACGTGGCCGCTTCCACCGCCAACTTCCTGGCCAAGTCGGGCTGGCGCGCGCAGGAGCCGTGGGGCTTCGAGGTCCGGCTGCCCGCGGGCTTCGACTTCGGACGTGCCGACACCTCGGTTTCGCAGTCGAGCGCGCAGTGGTCGGCGCAGGGCCTGACATCGCCCGATGGCGCGCCGCTGCCTCCTGTCGCCGATGCCTACCTCCTGCTGCCCGCAGGCGCACGCGGCCCGGCGTTCATGGTCGGCGCGAACTTTCGCGCGATCCTGCGCTACAACAATTCGACGAGCTACGCACTCGCGGTGGGCATGCTGTCGCAGCGGATCGCCGGCGGCGCCGACGTATCGGCGCCATGGCCACGCGATCTGGCAGCGCTCAGCCGCAGCGACACGGCGGAACTCCAACGCGCGCTGTCGGCCAGCGGTTTCGACAGCGGCGAGCCCGATGGCGTCGCAGGTCCGGCCACGCGGGCGGCCGTGCGCGCCTACCAGCGCAGCGCCGGGCTGCCGGCCGACGGTTTCGCGGGCAGCGAACTGCTCGCGCGACTGCGCCGGCTGCCCTGATCAGGGCGCCGGCGTGAAGGGTGCCCCTTGGCGTCGATCGCGATGTCGTGCCCCCGACGAAACGGCCCGGCCATCCGCACGTTGCGCCCGAACGCGACGACCCCGGCGCCGGTCTCGCGCCGGATCGTGGTCGACTGCTCGACCGGCGGCCCACGATCGAGCGTCGGCATCCAGCGCGCCCGCAAGCCTCTGGCCATCGACCTGAAGTTCGGCGTCCTGCATGGCCTCTCGGTGCCCGAGGGCTACCGGAGGAGCTCGTCATCCAGAGGTGGATGCCTTGCTTTTCGACGTCCCGCGGCACCGCTCGGAGCAGTATTTCACCTCGTCCCAGTCCTTGGCCCACTTCTTCCGCCAGGCGAAGGGCAACCCGCAGTGGGCGCAGATCTTCTGGGGCAAATCCGCTTTCTTTCGCATGCGCATGGGAGGGCTCCGGGTTTTCGATGCGGCATCATCGGGTTCATGTCCATAGAACGCCGCCGATTCCTTCAAACCGGCGCCGCCGCCATCGTCGCATTGCTCGCGCAAGGCTGCGCCGCACCTTTCGCGATTCCGGCTTCGCGGCAGGTCTGCGACACGCTCGGGTTCGGCCAGGTGCCGGCCACGCTGCACGACGGCATCACGCTGCCGCCCGAATACACGCACCAGGTGCTCTACCCCTGGGGCGCGCCGACCGGCATCGCCGGGAACATGCCGGCTTTCCTGCACGACGCCGCCAACGGCGCAGCCGACCAGGCGGTGCAGGCCGGCATGCACCACGACGGCATGCACTTCTTCGCGCTCGGTCCGGCGCGCGGACTCCTGGTCCTGAATCACGAGTACACCGACGAGCGCCTGCTGCACACCGACGGCGTCGAACGCTGGACAGAAGACAAGGTCCACAAGTCGCTGCACGCGATGGGCGTGTCGGTGATCGAGATCGCGCGCGACACCGAAGGCCGCTGGACGCAGGTGCTGCCCTCCCCGTTTGCGCGCCGCATCCATGGCCGCACGCCGATCCGCCTGGCGGGCCCGGCGGCCGGCACGCCGCTGATGCGCACCGCGGCCGACCCCGCCGGCGCCCGGGTGTTCGGCACCCTCGCCAATTGCGCGATGGGTGTCACGCCCTGGGGCACCTACCTGACCTGCGAGGAGAACTTCCACGGCTATTTCGGTGGCCCGGAATCCGCTGCCGCGAGCGCCACCACGCCCCAGCGCCGCTACGGCACCGTGGCCGGCAAGCAGTGGGTCGAGTACTGGCGGTTCGACGAGCGTTTCGACGTATCGAAGCATCCCAACGAGCCGAACCGCTTCGGCTGGGTGGTGGAGATCGATCCGTTCGACCCGACCTCCACGCCGGTCAAGCGCACCGCGCTCGGCCGCAAGCGCCAGGAAAGCGCGACCTGCACGCTGACGCGCGACGGCCGGGTCGCGGTCTACATGGGCGACGACACGCCGTTCGAATACATCTACAAGTTCGTCAGCCACGACAAGGTGCGCCCCGGCCGGGACGCCGACGCGCGCGCCGCCAACCGCGACCTGCTCGACGTGGGCACGCTCTACGCCGCCCGCTACGACGCCGACGGCCGTGGGCGCTGGATCGAACTCGTCCACGGCCGGGGCGGCGTCGATAGCGCTGGCGGATTCGTCGACCAGGCCGACGTGCTGGTCCACGCACGGCTGGCCGGCGACGCGGTCGGCGCGACCAGGATGGACCGACCCGAGTGGATCGCGGTGCATCCGCAGACCGGCGAGGTCTACGTCACGCTGACCGAGAACGGCCTGCGCGGCACGCCCGGCAGGCCGGCCGCCGACGCCGCCAATCCGCGCGCGCCCAACCTGTTCGGCGGCATCCTGCGCTGGCGCGAGGACGAGGGCGACGCCGGCAGCCTGGGTTTCGCATGGGACCATTTCGTACGGGCCGGCGATCCGGCACTCGCGCAAATCGATGCCCGCTACCCGCGGCCCGACGACGACGCCTTCGGCAATCCCGACGGCCTGCATTTCGACAGCGCCGGCCTGCTCTGGATCCAGACCGACATGGGCGGCCAGGCGATCGGCGAAGGCGCCGCGAATGCGCTCGGCAACAACCAGCTGTTGTGCGCCGAGCCGTCCAGCGGACGCATCCGGCGCTTCATGGTCGGGCCGTCGGGCTGCGAGGTCACGGGCTGCGTCCTGACGCCCGACCGGCGCACGCTGTTCGTCAATATCCAGCATCCCGGCGAACGCCGCGACGACGGCACCGGCCCGCTCGACAGCGCCTGGCCGAACGGCCACCCGCCTTCCACCGTGAGGCCGCGCTCGGCGACCGTGGCGGTACGCCGCCGCGACGGCGGCGTCGTCGGCACCTGAACCCCGTCTTTTTTTTAATAGGAATCGAGAATGAACAGCAGCCACTCGCAGGACCGCAAGGTCGCCATCGTCACCGGCGCCTCGCGCGGCATCGGTGCCGCCATCGCCAGGCGACTCGCCCGCGACGGGCACGCGGTGGTCGTCAACTACGCCGGCAACGCGACGGAGGCGGCGAAGGTGGTGGACGCCATCGCGGCCGCTGGCGGCGCCGCCGTCGCCGTGCAGGCGAACGTGGCCGACAGCGCCGACGCGCGACGCCTTTTCGACGAGGCCGTCGCAGCTTTCGGGCACGTCGACGTGCTGGTCAACAACGCAGGCGTGATGGCCGCGGCGCTGCCGATGCTGGCCGACACCGACGACGCGACCTTCGACCGGCTGTTCGACATCAACGTGAAAGGCAGCTTCAACACCATGCGCGAAGCGGCGACCCGGCTGCGTCCGGGCGGCCGCATCGTCAATTTCTCGACCAGCGTGATCGGGCTGGCACTGCCCGGCTACGCGATCTACGCCGCGACCAAGGGCGCGATCGAGGTCATGACCAACATCCTGGCCAAGGAGATGCGCGGCCGCCAGATCACGGTCAATGCCGTCGCGCCGGGCCCCACGGCCACGGCGCTCTTCTTCGACGGCAAGACGTCCGAGCAGATCGAGCGCATGTCGAAGATGGCGCCGCTCGAACGGCTGGGCGAACCTGAGGACATTGCCGGCACCGTGGCGATGCTGGTGGGCCAGGACGCGGGCTGGATCAACGGCCAGACGCTGCGCGCCAACGGCGGCCTCGTCTGAGCGATCATGAGACGGCTTCCGGCGGCGCGGTACGCGACCGCGGACCGGACGCCGGAAGACCTCGGCTGCAATGAAATTCTGACGTTGTCACGATCGCAGGATCTCCGTCTGCGACTCATGCGCGACCGAATTCGCTCCCGGCGAGCGTCACGGATCTGTCATATGCGGATTGCGACAATCCACCGCTTGCAGGTAAGAGGAAACTACTCATGAACGCTATCAAGTCGGCCCGGAAATTCATCGCCTCCAACCCCGCGAGCGCATCGTCCCGGACGCTGGCGCAACTGGTCATGGCACTCGAATCGGAGACGAAGTTCGAGATCGCCGATCTCTACAAGCTCGAACTGGAAACCTTCGAGATCGCCATCGACATCCTGAAGGAATGGCGCATCGACCGCTACTACGCCGGCAAGGCGAAACTGTTCGATCTCTCGGTGCAGGTGGCGAGCCTGCCGGGCTGACCGTCGATCAGGGTCGGCCCTTGCGAATGGGCCGGACCGGCAGCGGCTTCGGTCGGGCGAGCGAGCCGTGGTCCCGCGGCGGCAAGCCGGTGTGCTGCGTCAGCAGACGGCCTTTCTCCGGTGAATTCACGGGCGTCGAAGCGACCCGTTCGACAGCGCCACCGCTCGAATTCTTCTTCCGCGCACTGGTGTAGCTGCCGTCGGTCAGCGGCTGCCAGGTCGGAATCAGGTGATGCTTGCCGTTGCCGATCAGGTCGGCGCGGCCCATCGACTTGAGCGCCTCCCGCAGCAGGGGCCAATTGTTGGCATCGTGGTAGCGCAGGAAGGCCTTGTGCAGGCGGCGGCGCTTGTCGCCGCGCACGATGTCCACCGTCTCGCTGGTGCGCGTGATCTTGCGCAGCGGGTTGCGGCCCGAGTGGTACATGGTCGTGGCCGTGGCCATGGGCGACGGGTAGAAGGTCTGCACCTGATCGGCCCGGAAGCCGTTCTTCTTCAGCCAGATCGCGAGGTTCATCATGTCCTCGTCGCTGGTGCCCGGATGGGCGGCGATGAAATACGGGATCAGGTACTGCTTCTTGCCCGCCTCGGCAGAGAACTTCTCGAACATCTGCTTGAACTTGTCGTAGCTGCCGATGCCGGGCTTCATCATCTTGGTGAGCGGGCCCTGCTCGGTATGCTCGGGCGCGATCTTCAGATAGCCGCCGACGTGGTGCTGTACCAGTTCCTTGACGTACTCAGGGCTCTGCACGGCCAGGTCGTAACGCAAGCCCGAGCCGATCAGGATCTTCTTGATGCCGCGCAGCGCACGCGCCCGGCGGTAGATCTTGATCAGCGGATCGTGGTTGGTGCCGAGGTTCGAGCAGATGCCCGGATACACGCAGCTGGGCTTGCGGCAGGCCGCCTCGATCTCGGGGCTCTTGCAGCCGAGCCGGTACATGTTGGCGGTCGGTCCGCCCAGGTCAGAGATCGTGCCGGTGAAACCGGTGACCGAATCGCGGATCGCCTCGACCTCCTTGATGATCGATTCCTCGGAGCGGCTCTGGATGATGCGGCCCTCGTGCTCGGTGATCGAGCAGAAGGTGCAGCCGCCGAAACAGCCGCGCATGATGTTCACGCTGAAGCGGATCATTTCCCAGGCCGGGATCTTGGTCGCGCCGTCGTGGCCGCCCTTCTCGTCGGCATAGCGCGGATGCGGGCTGCGCGCGTAGGCCAGGTCGAACACATGGTCCATCTCGGCGGTCGTCAGCGGGATCGGCGGCGGATTGATCCAGACGTCGCGTGCCGTCGCGCCTTCGCCGTGGGCCTGGACCAGCGAACGGGCGTTGCCGGGGTTGGTTTCGAGGTGCAGCACGCGGTTGGCGTGGGCGTAGAGGATCGGGTCGGCGCGGACCTGCTCGTACGACGGCAGGCGGATCACCGAGCGGTCGCGCGGCGGCACCTTGAGCTTGACCGACGGATTGGCGACGAAGGTGATCGGCCTGAGCGCCGGATTAGCGTCGGCCGCGCGGGCACGCACGGCGGCCAGCGCCTGGGCACCGGCCGCCTCGGCGGTCGCCGCTACGACCTGGGCCTCGTCCTCTTTCGCGCAGGTCGCGCCGTTGGCCTTCGCCTGGTCCGACACCATCAGGTACGGGTTCACGTGCGCCTCGACCCGGCCAGGCTCGTCGACGCTGGTCGAATCGATCTCGAACCACGCCTGCGGCGTCGCGCGGCGCACGAAGGCCGTGCCGCGCACGTCGGTGATGTCCTGCACCGGCTCCTTCGCCGCCAGCCGGTGGGCGATCTCGACGATCGCACGCTCGGCGTTGCCGTAGAGCAGCAGGTCGCACTTCGAATCGACCACCACCGAGCGGCGCACCTTGTCCGACCAGTAGTCGTAGTGCGCGATGCGGCGCAGCGAACCTTCGATGCCGCCGAGGACGATCGGCACGTCGTTCCATGCTTCCCTGCAGCGCTGCGAATAGACGATGGCCGCGCGGTCGGGGCGCCTGCCGCCGATGTCGCCGGGCGTGTACGCGTCGTCGCTGCGGATCTTCCGGTCGGCGGTGTACCGGTTGATCATCGAATCCATATTGCCCGAGGTCACGCCGAAGAACAGGTTCGGCTTGCCCAGCGCCTTGAACGGTTCGGCGCTCTGCCAGTCGGGCTGCGCGATGATGCCGACACGAAAGCCCTGCGCCTCCAGCATGCGGCCGATGACGGACATGCCGAAGCTCGGATGGTCGACATAGGCATCGCCGGTGACCACGATCACGTCGCAGCTGTCCCAGCCGAGCGCGGTCATCTCATCGCGCGAGGTCGGCAGGAATTTCGCCGTTCCGAAGCGCGCCGCCCAATACTTGCGGTAGCTGGTCAGCGGTTTGGCGGCGCGCGCGAAGAAGGAGACGTCGACGGGGGCGTTCATCGGTGGTGTATGGACTCGATGCGCTGTGAAGCGCTAGGAGGCAGGTCGCGACGGGGTCCGCGCATCGCCTCGGGGGGTGGTGCCCGCTCGGAGCAACCCGGTATTTTAAGGTTCCGGCCTGTTTTTGTCGCCCCGCAGGCGAGAAAGGCGACTCGGTGCATGGTCTCCCCGGGGTTCCGACAGTGGTTTGCTCCGATAGAGTGAACGGATGACAACGCTTCGCTACCCCTACCCGGCCCTCGTCGACTTCGCCCGCACGCTCCTGGTCCGGTCCGGCCTCGACGCCGCCAAGGCCACCGCCGTAGCTGAAATCCTCGTCGAAGGCGACCTGATGGGCCACGACACCCACGGCCTCGGCCTGCTTGGCCCTTACCTCGACGAGCTCGCCGCCGGCCGCATGGAAAAGGACGGCGACCCCGCCGTACTTGCCGACTTTCCCGCCGCCGTGACCTGGGACGGCCGCCGTCTGCCGGGCCCGTGGCTGGTGGTCGAGGCGATGGCGCTCGCCACAGAGCGAGCCGCCACGCAGGGCACCTGCACCGTGGTGATCCGGCGCAGCCATCACATCGCATGCCTTGCCGCCTACCTGAAACGCGCCACCGACCAAGGTCTGATGATGGTGCTGACCTGCTCGGACCCGACCGGCGCGAGTGTCGCACCGCACGGCGGTCTCGATGCCGTCTTCACGCCGAATCCCATCGCGGCAGGTTTCCCGACGACCGGCGTGCCGGTGCTGATGGACGTGTCGACCTCCACCACCACCAACGGCCTGACCGGCCGACTCAACAAGGAAGGACGCAAGCTGCCGGCGCAGTGGCTGGTCGATGCCCAGGGCGTGCCGACCGACGACCCGGCCGTGCTGTTCGCGAACCCGAAAGGGACCATCCTGCCGCTCGGCGGCATGGATTCGGGGCACAAGGGCTACGGCCTGACCCTGCTGGTCGAGGCGCTGACCGGCGGACTCGCCGGCCACGGCCGCGCCGATCCGCCCGAGGGCTGGGGCGCGACCGTCTATCTGCAAATCATCGATCCACGTGCGTTTGCCGGTGTCGACGCCTTCATCCAGCAGACCGGCAGGGTCAGCGACCAGTGCCATGCCGCCAGACCCATCGATGCGAACGCGCCGGTGCGGACGCCCGGCGAAAAAGGCATCGCCCTGGCCGGCCGCCAGCGTGCGGAAGGCGTCGTGCTCTATCCGACCATCATGCCGACGCTGGCGGCCTGGGCGACACGGATGGGTGTGGAGCCGCCTGCCGCACTTACTGCATGAACCAGCCGTGGCTCACCACCAGCGACTGACCCGTCAGCGCGTTGGTCGGGAAAGCCGCGAAAAGCAGCGCGACGCGCGCGACATCGTCGGTGGTGGTGAATTCGCCGTCGACGCTGTCCTTGAGCATCACCTTCCTGACCACGTCGTCCTCGCTGATGCCGAGGCTCCTGGCCTGCTCCGGGATCTGCTTGTCGACCAGCGGTGTGCGTACGAAGCCGGGACAGATCACGTTCGCCCGCACGTTGTGCTTGGCGCCTTCCTTGGCGACGGTCTTGGCGAGGCCGATCAGCCCGTGCTTGGCCGTCACGTAGGGCGCCTTCAGCACCGAAGCTTCCTTGGAATGCACCGAACCCATGTAGATCACGCTGCCTCCGCGACCCTGCGCATACATGTGCTTGAGGCAGGCCCTGGTCGTCAAGAAGGCGCCGTCGAGATGGATGGCGAGCATCCTCTTCCACTCGGCAAAGGTGAATTCTTCGACCGGATGCACGATCTGGATACCGGCGTTGCTCACCAGGATGTCGATGCCGCCGAACGCGCCCGCCGCCGCCTCGACCGCCGCATCGACCTGCTCTTCGCTGGTCACGTCGACCGCCACGCCGATGGCCTCGGCGCCCGAGGCCTTCAATTCGGCCGCGGTCGCGTCGGCGGCGTCCTTGTTCAGGTCGGCGATGACGATCTTCGCGCCCTCCCTGGCGAACAGCACGGCGATCTCCTTGCCGATACCGCTGGCCGAGCCGGTGATGAAAGCGACCTTGTCCTTGAGTTGCATGACGTTTTTTCCTTTGGCTGTGATGAGTGATGGAGGGTCAGTGCGGGTCCGGTTTCGCGACGATCTGCAGCGGATGGCGCACGCGGCGCGCGTTGGGCTCGGTCAGGTCGAAGGTCGTGACGCCGTGGACCTGCGACGCTTCGCGCAGCAGTTCGGGATGGTCGAGCGTATTGCGGATGTCGCGCAAGCCGCTGTCCCAATGCTCCTCGACGGAGGCACGTGAAAATTCGTAGTCCTTCGATTCGAGTTCGTAGGACTTGTTGCGATAGATCAGATGGACGATCTCGATCGGCGCATGGGTGAGCTGGGCGCGCACGGCCGCGACGCTGGCGTCCTCGCGCAGCCGGGCCGGCAGCTTCTCGATCAGGTCGGCGATGGCCTGCTGCAGGTTCATGTTGGAGGCCAGCACGTCGGTGTTCAGGCGCGTGCGGCTCGAATAGGTGATGTCCTTCTGCCGCTCCAGCGTCTCCGACAGCGTGCGCGGCATCACGCCGTGCGCACTGAACAGGTCGACCTGCAGCACCAGCAACGCCTGATCGCGCGGATGCACGTCGAGCACGTACTGCAACGGCGTGTTCGAGACGATCCCGCCGTCCCAATAGTCCTCGCCCTCGATGTGCACCGGCGCGAAGCCCGGCGGCAACGCGCCGCTGGCCATGATGTGTTCGGAACCGATGCGGTGCGTCGTGTTGTCGAAGTAGACCGAGTTGCCGGTGCGCACGTTGACCGCGCCGACGCTCAGCCGCATCTCGCGATGGTTGATGCGGTCGAAATCGACCAGCCGTTCGAGCGTCTCGCGCAACGGCGTGGTGTCGTAATAGCTCAGCACCGGCGCGGCGCCGCCGAGCAGCAACGCCGGGTTGCGTCGCGGCTCGAAGAAACCCGGAATGCCGAACAGCGCAGCCGCCCCGGCGCTCCATTGATTGAGCCATTCGCGCTTGCCCGACCACGACGGCAGCTGCTGGCCGGGTGCGGAAGAAACCAGGTGCCAGAACTCCTGGAGCCGTTCGACGCGTTTTTCCGGCGCATTGCCGGCGATCAGCGCGGCGTTGATCGCGCCGATCGACACGCCGGCAACCCAGTCCGGTTGCTTCTTCTTCTCCGACGCGCCCGCATACACCCCGGCCTGGTAGGCGCCGAGCGCGCCGCCGCCCTGCAGGACCAGCGCGCGGGGCGCGTCCGTGATGTCCGTGCGGACCGACTTCTTGTGTCGTTCCATGGTGTCGGTTCTCCCAACGGTCGGTCAGCCACGAACCGCACGCGCGGGCGCTTCGTCCTGCGTGTCGCGCATCGGAACGACCCGAGGCGCGGCCTCATCGACATGGCGCAGCGACCCGTACCTGTGGGCATAGACCCAGGTGAATTCCGCGCCCAGCAGGAAAATCTGCGCCGAGTAGTAGACCCACACCAGCACCACGACCAGCGAGCCGGCCGCGCCGTAGCCCGACGCCACGCTGCTCTTGCCGATGTAGAGCCCGATCAGGTGTTTGCCGACGGTGAACAGCAGGGCCGTCACGCCGGCACCGGTCCAAACGTCGCGCCACTGCACGCGCACGCGAGGCATCAGCTTGTAGATCATCGCGAAGATCACCGTGACCATCGCGAAGCTGAAGACGAAGTTCGCCGCCTGCGCCAGCGTGGCCCAGCCGCCGAACAACGGCGACCACCATTTGCCCAGCGCCGCGAGCGCCGCACTGGCGACCAGCGACACCATCAACAGGAAGCCGATGCCCATCACCATGCTGAACGAGAGCAGCCGCACGCGCACCAGGCTCCAGATGCCGCTGCTGGTATCGCGGGCCGGAGCGCGCCAGATGCGGTCCATCGCATCCTGGAGTTCGCCGAACACGGTCGTCGCGCCGACGATCACCAGCACGATGCCCACCACCGTCGCGACGATGCCCTCGGTCGGCTTGTTCACCGCCTCCAGCATGCCCTGCACGGCCAACGCGCCCTGCGGGCCCATCAGCCCGGAGAGCTGCGCGAATATCTCGCCACGTGCCGCGTCCTGCCCGAACACCAGGCCTGCGACCGAGATCACGATCAGCAGCAGCGGCGCCACGGAAAACACCGTGTAGTAGGCGAGTGCCGCGCCCATGCTGGGCGCGTAATCGTTCTTCCACGAGGAAAAAGCTTCGGTACAGAGATCGAGAAGAGGACGGAATCGCATGGTCGGAGTTTCGCAGCGATCGAGATGCGGGCTGTCGGTTCATCACCCGGCGTCCTGCCGGTGGGCGGCCCAGAGCGAACCCCACCATAATCGATCGCCATGCAACCGGCCCCCCACAACGCCGCGGCCGAGCCCGCGCATTCCGTCCAGGCCCGTCCTGCACCGTCTTCGCCGCGCGACCTGTTCCTTTCTTTCACGCTGTTGGCATTGCAGGGCTTCGGCGGCGTCTTGGCGATCGTCCAGCGCGAGATGGTCGAGAAGAAACGCTGGCTTACCGCCGACGAGTTTCTCGAGGACTGGGCCGTCGCCCAGGTGCTGCCCGGGCCGAACGTGATCAATCTCGCCGTGATGATCGGCGACCGCCATTTCGGTTTTCGCGGCGCCGCGGCCGCCTTCGCCGGGATGCTGACGGTTCCGCTGTTCGTGATCCTGGCGCTGGCCATCCTGCATGCGCATTTCGCCGGCAATCCGCAGGTCGCCGGCGCGTTGCGCGGAATGGGCGCCGTGGCCGGCGGGCTCATCGCCGCGACGGGCATCAAGCTGCTTCCGCAGTTGCGCAGGCACCCGATGGGTTTCGGTTTGGCGATGGTTTTCACCGTCTCGGTCTTCCTCGCCATCGCCGTCGCGCGCATTCCACTCGGCTGGGTGTTGCTCGCACTGGGCGGCGCGGCCTGCGGCCTGACCTGGCGAAAGGTCGCGCCATGATCGTCATGCAGTGGCACGACTGGATGGCGCTGCTCGCGCAATTCATGCTGCTGTCGCTGCTCTCGGTCAGCGGCGCCATCACCGCCGTGCCCGACATGCACCGCTACCTGGTCGACCGGCACCACTGGCTGACGGACGCTCAGTTCACGTCGTCCATCGCGATCGCGCAGGCCGCGCCGGGACCCAACGTACTTTTCGTCGGCCTGATGGGCTGGAACGTCGGGCTCAACGCCGGCGGCGGCATCGGCGGCGGGCCGCACGCCTGGGCGCTCGGCATTCTCGGGCTCGCACTCACCATGCTCGGCATCCTGCTGCCCAGCACCACGCTGACCTGGTTCGCCACGCGCTGGGCACATCGCAACCGCGCTCGGCGCGGCGTGCGCGCCTTCAAGCAGGGCATGGCGCCGATCGTCGTCGGGCTGCTGGTCGCCACCGGCTGGGTGCTGGCCGCGGGCAACACCAGCGGCCAGGCGCCGGCCTGGCACCTGTATCTCGTCACGTTCGCCAGCGCGCTCGTCGTCTGGCGCACCCGGATCCACCTGCTCTGGCTGCTCGGCGTCGGCGCCGTGCTGGGTGCGGCAGGTTTCGTTTGAACTTCAAGGACTTCCCATGCAATTGCGCGCGCTCGGCCGTTCGGGCCTCCAGGTCTCTCCCCTCGCCTTCGGCGGCAACGTGTTCGGCTGGACGGTCGACGAGGCCACCTCGTTCCGGCTGCTCGACGCCTGGCTCGACGCCGGCTTCAACTTCGTCGATACCGCCGACGTGTACTCCCGCTGGGTGCCCGGCCATGACGGCGGCGAGTCCGAGACGATCATCGGCAAATGGCTCAGGCAGACCGACAAGCGCAACCGCGTGATCCTCGCCACCAAGGTCGGCAAGCCGATGGGCGACGACAGGGTCGGGCTCTCGGCGGCGTACATCCGCGAGGCGGTCGACGCATCGCTGCAGCGCCTGAAGACCGATCACATCGATCTCTACCAGTCGCACGACGACGATGCCGGCACGCCGCTGGAAGAAACCGCCGGCGCCTTCGCGGACCTGATCAAGGCCGGCAAGGTGCGCGCCATCGGTGCATCGAACTTCACGGCGGCGCGGCTCGCCGAAGCACTGGACGTCGCCGAGCGCACCGGCCTGCCGCGCTACGAAAGCCTGCAACCGCTCTACAACCTCTGCGACCGCGCGGCCTACGAGGCCGAGCTGGAGCCGCTTTGCGTCGAGCGCGGCGTCGGCGTCATCAACTTCTATGCGCTGGCGGCGGGCTTCCTCACCGGCA
This sequence comes from Janthinobacterium lividum, assembly GCA_050954325.1. Classification (GTDB taxonomy): domain Bacteria; phylum Pseudomonadota; class Gammaproteobacteria; order Burkholderiales; family Burkholderiaceae_C; genus Variovorax. The sequence goes on from JBPBPG010000002.1 coordinate 1,114,354, forward strand.
AGTACCGCACCGAAGCCGATGCAGCGAAGAGCGCCCGTGGCGCCACGACGACGAAGAAGTACCTGAACCCGCGCGGCCTGCGCATTCTCGCGGCGCTCGATGCGGTCGGCGCAAGGCACGGCGTGGCGCCCGGCCAGGTCGCGATCGCCTGGCAGCTGGCCCGGCCTTCGGTGACAGCGCCGATCGCGAGTGCCACGTCGACCGCGCAGCTCGACGACCTGGCTTCGGCCGTCGCGCTGAAGCTCGATGCCGCATCGATCGCCGAACTCGACACGGCGAGCGATGAAGCGGTGGCCGCGTAGCGCGTCGCCATGATCCCCGCACATCCGTTTCGGAGCGAGAACATGTCCTTCGCGATCTACATGGCCGGTTTACCGATCTTTTTCGACGGTCTCTGCTGAAGTGCTTCCGTATGGGCGTACCGACGCTCTGGATCGGCATCTTCAGCGGCGTCGGTCGCACACAGGACAAGGGGCCCATCCTGAGTTCATCGAGTTGCCGGACCCAACAGAAAAGCCCGCCGGGATCGAACCTGGCGGGCTTTTTCTGCGACTGCCCAAAAGGCAGGCGAGCCTGTGGTGCGCTTACTTCGGAGCGGAAGCCGCGTTGCGCGCCGCGCTCGTGGCGGCGTTGGCCGCGTCCAGCGCAGAGGAAGCCGACGACGACGGCGCCATCGTCCCCGAAGCCTCCGAAGCGGGTGCGGCCGGGGTCGCCATCGGGGCGGTCGGCGTGGCTGGCGTCACGACCACGGGTGCAGGCGTCACAACGGTGGGCGCGACTTCTTCCTTCTTGCCACAGGCGGTGAGCGCAGCGGCGGCGATGACGGCGGCGAGCAGTACGGACTTGTTCATGCGAATCTCCTTGAGCGATCTTGAAAAGGAAAATTCTAGAACCGGTTTGGTGCATCGCGCCGTGGTCGCGGCCTCGGCTTACACCGCCCAGGTGCACCGAGATTACGTGGTCGCCCACCGCTGAGCAGGGCTAGAGACCGAGCGTCGTCGCTGGAAACGCAGGCCTGCCATGGCGCAGGCATTCGTCGATCTGCTCCCGCAGCGCACGCCTGCGCTCGGGGTCGCTGCCGCTGACGCCACGGCTGCGTTCGGTGTCGACGCGGTGCATCTGCCAGGCCGGCGTCCAGATGGCGCTGGGCACGCGCGGCGCGCCGGCGCCGCTGCAGGCACGGCAGTCGACGACATGGCTCCAGGTACGGCGCCACTGCACGAAGCGCGCATGCTCGCGATCGAAGACCGCGAAGTTGGCTGCCAACATCAGCAGACTGCGACCGCCCGATGCCCAGGCGTTGAGCGCTTCGATGCAGGCACGTTCACCGAGGGGCCAGTCCGCGAAGGTCGAATCGCTGAAGACGAGTTCGCGCCACCCTTCACGCGCCGCGGCGGCCAGCGCCGCACGCAGCCGTTCGTGGAACGCCTGGCGACCATCGAACGCGCCTCCCGGCAGTGCGTTCAAGGGAGGGGAAGGATCAGTCGGCATGGACCCAGCCCGCTTCGCACCAGTCGCCGATCAGCGCCAGCGCGTCGTCGCTCACGCGCTTGAGGTCCTCGGCATCGAGCACCCGCCGGTCGGCGAGTCGTCGCATCAGCACCGCATCGCGTCCGCCGGCCCGGAAGCTTTCGCCGTTGATGTAGACGTGCCGCTCGTCGTAGAGCATGCGCGTGCGACGGTCGAGCGTCACTTTCACGGGCGCCGCGTCCGGTGCCTCGCCCTGATCGAACCAGACGTTGGCCTTCGGTTCGGTCATCGACTCGCCGAGCGCGCGGTCGATCGCATCGGCATCGCGCAGCGCAGCCTCCACCGCCTGCCGCGCGAAGGCCCGCAGCGCGGAGGGTATGGACGCGGGCGCCACGACCGCCTCCTGCGCCGGGTCGCGGTAGTGCACAGGTCGTGGCGCATCCTCGTCTTGAAGCGCGTCGGCGTGGGCCTCCGCGACGCGCACCAGCAGATCGGCGCCGAGCGGCGCGGCCGCGGGAGCCCGCAGGCCGATCGAATAGGTCATGCAGTCGCCACCGATGGCGATACCGTCGTGCGCGTAGCGCGGCGGCAGATACAGCATGTCGCCCGGCGCCAGATCGAAGGTCTGCTCGGAAACGAATTCGCGCAGGATTTTCAGCGGCACGTCGGGCTGCAGGCTGAGGTCGCGTTGCCGGCCGATCGACCAGCGTCGGTGTCCGTGCGCCTGCAGCAGGAACACGTCGTAGCTGTCGAAATGCGCCCCGACACCGCCACCGTCGCTGGCGTAGCTGATCATCAGGTCGTCGAGTCGCGCGTCGGGCAGGAAGCGGAACCGTTGCAGCAATGCGCTCGCCCGATCGTCGTGCAGGTCGACGCCCTGCACCAGCAGGGTCCAGCCCGCTTGCTGCAGCGGCGGCAGTGCGCGACGCGCGAACGGGCCGTGCTTGAGCGTCCAGCGCTCGTCCGCACGACGGATCAGGCGCGACTCCACGTCTTCGCGCGCCGAAAGGTCGAAAAGCGCCGAACGACCGACCGGCAGCGCCGCAGGATCGCAAAGCGCGGGCACGGCCTGGCGTACCAGCAGAGGCTTCTTCTGCCAGTGGCGGCGCATGAACTGAGCCGGCGTGAGGCCGCCGAGCAGCACCGAGGGTTGGTTGATCTCCATGGGAGAATTCTGCAATGGAAATCTCTCAACAATGTGTGGTCGGTCTGACCTGGACGCTCAAGGACACGCTTGGCGACGTACTGGACGAGTTGGACGAGCCCGTCGAATTCCTGATCGGCGGCGACGATCTGTTCGATGCGATCGAAGCAGCGTTGCAGGGTCATGAACCCGGCGCGCGCGTTCAGCTTCACCTGGAGCCCGAGCAGGCCTTCGGCGATTTCAACGACAAGCTGCTGTTCCTGGAGCCGCTGGCGCTGTTTCCTCGGGGCACGGAGGCCGGCATGACCTTCGACGGCGCCGCGCTGCCCGAGGGCGTCAGCGCGGACATCGCGCGCGATGCAATCTATACGGTCAGCGAGATCTATCCCGAGCATCTCGTGCTGGACGGCAACCACCCACTCTCCGGCATCGCGTTGCGACTCGACCTGACGGTGCGTTCGGTGCGCGAGGCGACCGAGGACGAAATCGGTCGCGGTACCGCCGGCACCGGATTCTTCAGGATCGCTTCAAAGCCGTCGGAAAACGGCCTGCTGCACTAGGGCCCGCTCAGAACCTCGACAACTGCCCGTTGTCGATGCGGACATGGTCGCCGACACGCAGGTCGCCCGGCGTCGGCACGTCGAACACGCGATAGCCGCCGTTTTCGGTCTGCACGGAGATCCGGTAGCTTTCGTAGGCGCGCGGCGCGTTGTTGTTGGCTTCGACGTTGTTGCCGAGCAGCGCACCGCCGACCACGCCCAGCGCCGTCATCGCGGCCCGCCCTCCACCATGGCCGAACTGGTTGCCGACGACACCGCCGAGCAATCCGCCCGCGACCGCACCGCCGCCCGATGGTGCGGCACCCCGCGTCTCGCTGCGCATGACTTCGATGTTCGCAATGCGGCCGTATTCGACATACGGCCCCTGCGGTGCCGAATAGCGTTGCGGCTGGTACGGTTGCCGGCTGGTCTCGTAGATCGGCTGCGGCGCGACGCAGGCCGTCAGGGTCGTGAGCGCGACGACCGAAGCTACGACGCAAAGGAAACGCAAGGGTTTCTTGATGGAACTGTTCATGATCTCGTACTCCTGGAATTGAGCGTCTGGAAGGGTCGGCATGTTGGAGGGCGGCCCCTGTAGGGAGTTCCGCGTTTTGCACGTCGGTGCTGCCGTCATTGCCGCCCGGTGGAGCCGTAGCCGCCCGTCCCGCGCTGGCTCGGCGCGAAATCCTCGACGACGTTGAAGCTGGCCTGCACGACCGGCACGATCACCAGTTGCGCCAGCCGCTCCATCGGCTGCAGCACGAAGGCGGTGGTGCTGCGGTTCCAGGCACTGATCTTGAGTTCGCCTTGGTAGTCGCTGTCGATCAGGCCGACCAGGTTGCCCAGCACGATGCCGTGCTTGTGCCCGAGGCCGGAGCGCGGAAGGATCAGCGCGGCGAAACCCGGGTCGGCGAGGTGCACGGCGATGCCGGTGCCTACCAGCTGCCAGCCGTTGGGTTCGAGCGTGATCGGTGCGTCGAGGCAGGCGCGCAGGTCGAGTCCGGCGCTGCCGGGCGTGGCATAGGCGGGAAGCGGGTCCGCCATGCGCGGGTCGAGGATGCGGACGTCGACTTTCACGGAAACCTGCCTTTTTTCTGTCTGTTCATCTGCTTTTCGTCTTGGCGATCTTGTCGCGCTGCTGCTGCGCCAACGTCGCGACGGTCCCCTGCAACCATCCGCGCCAGCTTGCGTGGCCCTGCGGGAGGGCCCACTTGCGCAGTCCGACGGCCGCCCACAGTCCACCCAGCACGAGCGCGGTCACCAGACCGGCGGACGCGCCGGCACCGATGAGCGTGACGAGCGCAAGAACCCAGGCCGCGGCTGCGATCCTGGCGATCCTGAATGGCACCGGACTGCTGCCGGGCGCCATCGGTTTCGCGGCAGTCCCCGACGGCGTGCGACCCCAGGCCGGGCCGATGACCGCGCCCTGCTGCGGCAGCGCATCGCCCCGATACGGCGCCACGGCGGGGACGTGCGTCGGCCCGCCCTCCAGGCTGTGCTCGCCTTCGGCCTGCGAAGTTCGCCGCGCCGTCGCCGACTGCGCCGACAGACGCTCGACGTAGCTCGCGAAATCGCCATCCGGCGGCGTGTTCCATTGCGGGTTCATGCGTTGCTCCAAGCCGGCAGGCGTGATGCGATCTCGTCGACCAGTGCCCGGGCGAGCGTGATCTTGGAAGCGCGTGGCAACTCGCGCTCGCCGTCGGCGTCGACCATCAGCAGGCTGTTGTCGTCCTGCCCGAAGGTCAGCGGGCCGATGTTGCCGACCAAGAGCGGAATGCCCTTGCGCTCGCGCTTGGCCCGGGCGTGTGCGAGCAGGTTCTCGCTTTCCGCGGCGAAACCGACGCAGAACAGCTTCCGGCCGCGCGCGCGCTCGCCTTGCGCCAGGGTCAGCAGGATGTCGGTGTTCTCGACGAAATGCAGGACCGGCGGCGACCCGCTGCCGTCCTTCTTGATCTTCTGCGCGTTCGGGGTGGCCGGCCGCCAGTCGGCGACCGCCGCGGTCGCGACGAAGACGGACGCGGCCTGGGACGCACGCAGCGCGGCCTCCAGCATCTGCTGCGCCGACTGGACATCGACGCGCCGCACGCCGCGCGGCGTCGGCAGGTGCACGGGTCCGGCCACCAGCGTCACTTCGGCGCCCGCCTCCCGCGCCGCGCGCGCCACCGCGAAACCCATCTTCCCGGACGAATGGTTGGTGATGCCACGGATCGGGTCCAGCGCCTCGAACGTCGGCCCGGCCGTCACCAGCACGTGATGACCGCGCAGCACCTTGGGCCGGAAGAAGGCGACGAGGTCTTCCAGCATCTCCGCCGGCTCCAGCATGCGTCCGTCGCCGGTCTCGCCGCAGGCCTGCCAGCCGCTGCCGACGCCGAGCACGGTCGCTCCGTCGTCGACGACCTGCTCCAGGTTGCGCCGCGTGGCCGGGTGGACCCACATCTCCCGGTTCATCGCCGGCGCCAGCAGCAGCGGCACCTGCGCCGTCGGCCGCGCCAGGCACATCAGGCTCAGAAGCTCGTCGCTGCGGCCTTCGACCAGCCGGGCGAGGAAGTCGGCGCTGCACGGCGCGATCAGGATCGCGTCGGCCGCGCGGCCCAGGTTGATGTGCGGCATGTTGTTGCCTTCGCGCGCATCCCACTGCGAGGTGTAGACCGTGCGGCCCGAGAGCGCCTGCATGGTCACCGCCGTGATGAACTGCGTCGCGGCCTCGGTCATCACGACCTGCACCGTGGCGCCCGCCTTGATCAGCAGCCGACACAATTCGGCCGACTTGTAGCAGGCCACGCCGCCGGTCAGGCCGAGGACGATGTGTTTGCCGGAGAGATCGAGTTGCTGCATCGCGGCAGTTTAAGGGCCGGCGCCCGCTCGGGCGGGGTCGGACTTTCCGCACATCTATAATCCCGATTTCCCACTGACCGGACCTCCACGTCTGGAAATGGCATGACCAAATTCGTCTTCGTCACCGGCGGTGTGGTGTCTTCCCTGGGCAAGGGAATCGCTTCCGCATCGCTCGCCGCGCTTCTCGAATCGCGCGGCCTCAAAGTCACCCTCATCAAGCTGGACCCGTACATCAACGTGGACCCCGGCACGATGTCGCCGTTCCAGCACGGCGAGGTCTTCGTCACCGACGACGGCGCCGAAACCGACCTCGACCTCGGGCACTACGAGCGCTTCATCAACACCCGGATGCGCAAGGCCAACAACTTCACGACCGGCCAGATCTACAAGTCGGTGCTGGAGAAGGAACGCCGCGGCGACTACCTCGGCAAGACCGTGCAGGTGATCCCGCACATCACCAACGAGATCCAGGAATACGTCAAGCGCGGTGCGGGCATCGGCACGCAGCACGAGGTCGACGTGGCGATCGTCGAGATCGGCGGCACCGTGGGCGACATCGAATCGCTGCCCTTCCTCGAAGCCGTGCGCCAGATGAGCCTGCGCAGCGGCCCGAACAACTCGGCCTTCGTGCATCTCTCGTACGTACCGTGGATCGCCGCGGCCGGCGAGCTCAAGACCAAGCCGACCCAGCACACCGCCAAGGAACTGCGCGCGATCGGCATCCAGGCCGACGTGCTGCTGTGCCGCGCCGACCGCCCGATTCCGGACGACGAGCGCGCCAAGATCTCGCTGTTCTCGAACGTGCCCGAATGGGGCGTGATCTCGATGTGGGACGTCGACACGATCTACAAGGTGCCGCGCATGCTGCACGAGCAGGGCCTCGACGGCCTGATCTGCGACAAGCTGCGCATCAACACGCCGCCGGCCAAGCTCAAGCGCTGGGACGACCTGGTCTACGAGGTCGAGCATCCGCAGCGCGAGGTGCTCATCGCCATGGTCGGCAAGTACGTCGACCTGTCTGACAGCTACAAGTCGGTCAACGAGGCGTTGCGCCATGCGGGCATGAAGAACCATGCGCGCGTGAAGATCGAGTACATCGATTCGGAAACCATCACGCCGCAGGAACTGTCGCGGCTCAACAAGTACGACGGCATCCTGGTGCCCGGCGGCTTCGGCCAGCGCGGCGTCGAAGGCAAGATCTCCACCGCGCGCTTCGCCCGCGAGAACAAGGTGCCCTACCTCGGCATCTGCCTGGGGATGCAGGTCGCGACCATCGAGTACGCACGCAACGTGGCCGGCCTGAAGAACGCCAACAGCACCGAGTTCGACCCCGAGACGCCCTGCCCCGTGATCGCGCTGATCACCGAGTGGAAGGACACCGACGGCACCGTCAAGACGCGCGACGCCAAGTCCGACCTGGGCGGCACGATGCGCCTGGGCGCGCAGAGTTCGGACGTAACCGCCGGCACGCTGGCGCACGACATCTACGGCGATATCGTCACCGAGCGTCATCGCCACCGCTACGAGGCCAACGTCAACTACCTCGACCAGCTGCGCGATGCCGGCCTTGTTGTCTCCGCGCTCACGCAGCGCGAGCACCTGACCGAGATCGTCGAGCTGCCGCGCGACGTGCATCCGTGGTTCATCGGCGTGCAGTTCCACCCTGAATTCAAATCGACGCCGTGGGGGGGCCATCCACTGTTCAACGCGTTCATCAAGGCCGCGCTCGAACACCAGGGCGTCGACAGGAAAGCATTGAAGGCGGTCGCATGAAGCTGTGTGGATTCGACATCGGGCTCGACAGGCCCTTCTTCCTGATCGCCGGTCCTTGCGTGATCGAGTCGGAGCAGTTGCAGATGGACGTCGCCGGCCAGTTGAAGGAAATCACTTCGGCGCTCGGCATTGCGTTCATCTTCAAGAGCAGCTTCGACAAGGCCAACCGCTCGTCGGGCACGACCTTCCGTGGCCCGGGCCGTGAAAAAGGCCTTGAAATCCTCGCGAAGATCAGGCGCGAGCTGGGGTTGCCGGTGCTCACCGACGTCCATACCGAGGACGACATCCGCGAGGCCGCGAAAGTGGTCGACGTGCTGCAGACGCCCGCCTTCCTGTGTCGCCAGACCGATTTCATCCGCGCCGTGGCGCAGTCGGGCAAGCCGGTCAACATCAAGAAGGGCCAGTTCCTCGCGCCGCACGACATGAAGAACGTGATCGACAAGGCGCGCGCAGCGGCCCGGGAAGCCGGGTTGCCGGAAGACAACTTCATGGCCTGCGAGCGCGGTGCGAGCTTCGGCTACAACAACCTCGTCTCGGACATGCGTTCGCTGGCGATCATGCGCGAAACCGCTGCACCGGTCGTGTTCGACGCGACGCATTCGGTACAGCTGCCGGGCGGCCAGGGCACGAGTTCGGGCGGCCAGCGCGAGATGGTGCCGGTGCTCTCGCGTGCGGCGGTCGCCGTGGGCGTCGCCGGGCTGTTCATGGAAACGCATCCCGATCCGTCCAAGGCCATGAGCGACGGCCCGAACGCCGTGCCGCTGAAGCACATGAAGGCGCTGCTCGAGACGCTCGTCGCGCTCGACGCCGTCACCAAGAAAAACGCCTTCCTCGAGGACACCATCCAATCATGACCAGCGCCTACATCATCGCCAACGTCGAAGTCACGAACCCGGCCCAGTACGAGGACTACAAGAAGTGGTCGACCGCGGCCATGCAGGCCCACGGCGCCGAGGTCTGCGTGCGCGGGGGGAAGATCGAGGTGCTCGAAGGCGACTGGGCGCCGCAGCGGCTGGTGCTGCTGAAGTTCGCGTCGGTCGAGGCCGCCAAGGCCTTCAACGACTCGCCGGAATACGGCAAGGCGCGCGAATCGCGCCAGGGTGGCGCCGTGATGCGCATGGTCGTCGTCGAAGGCCTGTAACCTCCCCGCCACCGAAATCTGAATTTTTAAAGCTGGAGAACTTGAACAATGAGTGCAATCGTTGACATCGTCGGGCGCGAGATCCTCGACAGCCGCGGCAACCCCACCGTCGAATGCGACGTGCTGCTCGAATCGGGCGTCATGGGCCGCGCGGCCGTGCCTTCGGGCGCATCGACCGGCTCGCGCGAAGCGATCGAGCTGCGCGACGGCGACATGGGCCGCTATCTCGGCAAGGGCGTGCTCAAGGCCGTCGACAACATCAACACCGAGATCTCCGAATCGGTGCTCGGCCTCGACGCCAGCGAACAGGCTTTCCTCGACCGCACGCTGAACGACCTCGACGGCACTGACAACAAGGCCCGCCTGGGCGCCAACGCCACGCTGGCCGTTTCGATGGCCGTGGCCCGCGCCGCCGCCGAAGAATCGGGCCTGCCGCTGTACCGCTACTTCGGCGGCATGGGCGGCATGCAGCTGCCGGTGCCGATGATGAACGTCATCAACGGCGGCGCGCACGCCAACAACAGCCTGGACCTGCAGGAATTCATGATCATTCCCGTGGGCGCCAAGAGCTTCCGCGAGGCGGTGCGCTACGGCGCGGAAACTTTCCATGCGCTCAAGAAGATCCTGGGCGACCGCGGCATCAGCACGGCGGTCGGCGACGAAGGCGGCTTCGCGCCCAGCGTCGCGAGCCATGAGGAAGCCATCCAGCTGATCCTGGAAGCGATCGACAAGGCAGGCTACGTGGCCGGCGAGCAGATCGCCCTCGGACTGGACTGCGCGGCGAGCGAGTTCTACAAGGACGGCAAGTACGTGCTGTCGGGCGAAAACCTCACGCTGTCGGCCGAAAGCTGGACCGACATGCTGGCGAACTGGGTCGACAAGTACCCGATCATCAGCATCGAGGACGGCATGCACGAAGGCGACTGGGACGGCTGGAAGCACCTGACCGAGCGCCTGGGCAAGCGCGTGCAGCTCGTGGGCGACGACCTGTTCGTCACCAACACCAAGATCCTGCAGGAAGGCATCGACAAGGGCATAGCGAATTCGATCCTGATCAAGATCAACCAGATCGGCACCCTGACCGAGACCTTCGCCGCCATCGAGATGGCCAAGCGCGCCGGCTATACCGCCGTGATCTCTCACCGTTCGGGCGAAACCGAGGATTCGACGATCGCCGACATCTCGGTCGGCACCAATGCGGGCCAGATCAAGACCGGCTCGCTGTCGCGCTCCGACCGCACCGCGAAATACAACCAGCTGTTGCGCATCGAGGAAGACCTCGGCGATATCGCCAGCTACCCGGGCCGCGCCGCGTTCTACAACCTCCGCTGACGCGGCGGGATCGCAGTCCGTGCGCCTTCGCATCGTTCCCGTCGTTCTGGCGGTGGTGCTGCTCGTGCTCCAGATGCAGCTCTGGACCGGGCGCGGCAGCGTACGCGATGTCTCTCAGCTCGAAACGAAGCTGGTGCGTCAGAAGGAAGCCAATGCCCGCATGACGCTCGCCAACGACCGGCTGGCCTCCGAGGTCAACGACCTCAAGGAAGGCCTGGAGATGGTCGAGGAACGCGCGCGGCAGGAGCTCGGCATGGTCAAGCCCGACGAAGTCTTCGTCCAGATCACGCGCTGATGCCGGATTTCCTCTCCGCCCCGGCATTCTTCGCGTGGGGCGCGCCGGCCACATGGACCGAGGTGATCGCCGCAGTGCTCGCGCTGGTGATGGTCGGCTGCAACATGCGCGAGATCCACTGGGGCTGGCCGCTCGGCATCGCGAGTTCGCTGCTCTACTTCTTCGTGTTCGCGCAGGCACGCATCTACGGCGATGCGTCGCTGCAGATCGTCTTCGCGGCGGTCGCCTTCTGGGGCTGGTTCCAATGGCTGCGAGGCGGTCGCGCCAGCCGTAATGGAAGCAACGGTGCAAGAACCGATTCTCCGAACGTCGCACGGCTTTCGGGACGGGGCCTGGCCATCACGCTGTTCGCCTGCACCCTCGCATGGCCGGCCGTCGCCTTCTTTCTGCACCGCTTCACCGACACCGACGTGCCGTGGTGGGACGGTTTCGCGACCGGGCTCAGCCTGGTCGGCCAGTTCCTGCTGGGCCGCAAGTTCATCGAGAACTGGCTGGTCTGGCTCGCCGTGAACCTGGTCAGCATCGGCCTCTTCATCCACAAGGGGCTGTGGCTCACGGTGGCGCTGTATGCGCTTTTCGCCGTGCTGAGCGTGGCCGGCTACCTGGCCTGGCGGCGGCGTCTGCCGTCGATGCCATGACGCCGGCCCTGGTCCGCGGCTGCGTGATCGCGGTGATCGGTGCCGAGAGCACGGGCAAGACCGAGCTCGCCGCATCCCTCGCCGCCCGCCTGAACCAGCGCGGCATTCCGACCACGCTGGTCACCGAATACCTGCGCCAATGGTGCGAGCGCGAAGGCCGCGTGCCGCAGCCCGGCGAACAGGCCGGCATCGCGGGCGAGCAGATGCACCGCATCGCCGAAGCGGCGAAACGCGGCGTGGTCGTGGCCGACACCACCGCCGTCATGACCGCGGTCTACAGCGACATGCTGTTCGACGACGCGTCGCTCTACGCCGGCGCGATCGCGGCCCAGCGCGACTACGCGATCACGCTGCTCACCGCGCTCGATCTGCCCTGGGTCGCCGACGGGCTTCAGCGCGACGGCCCGCACGTGCGCCAACCGGTCGATGCGATGGTCCGCGCGGCGCTGGCGCGTGGCGCCGTGCCCTATGCCGTGGTGCACGGGCGCGGCGCAGACCGTCTGGCCAGCGCCTGGAACGCGCTCAACCTCGCATCGCAGGCCGAGGGACGCTCTTCCGAAAGCTGGCGCTGGTCTTGCGACAAATGTTCCGACCCGGCATGCGAGCACAGCATGTTCACGGACCTGCTCGCGAGGAAGAACTGATGCGCCTGCGAAGGAGCGCCGTCCACGCCTCGATCGCCGTGCTGTCGCTGATCACGACGACGGTCGCTGCCCAGGCCGCGCCGCTCTCCGTCACCGTGGACAACCAGACCCGCCCCACGGCTTGCGCCGAAGAAGACAACGTGTCGCTGGTGCTGAGCACGGCCGCTGGCAAGTCGCCGGTCGCCCGCTTTCGCGTCGAGGCGCTGCCGCCGGTCTACCTCGCGGATGTCGACAAGGACATCGCTGCGCCGGATTTCTCGGCCTGCGACTTCGACGGTGGCACGCATCCCACCGACCCGGCCTTCCGTTTCGCCGAACGCCACGTGGTGCTGTACGACGGACCCCGCTGGCGGATCGCGGGCATCGTGCTGCCCACGTTCTGGCGGCCGAACCAGGTGCCGGTGAAGGTCGGACTGCGCACCGAGCGAGGCCTGCACCTGCTGCAGATCTTCGCCAAGACGCCGCACGGCGGCAGGCCGATGGAAGCGCTGGTGATGTACCCGGCGGACGGCTACTGGCGCATCAAGCCGTTGCCCGAGGCACGCTTCGGCGACGGCGTCTACGGCTCTTCGTTCCTGATGGGACCGGTCACGCAGGACGCGCGGCCGGTGGTCGATATCGTGTCGATCGTGGTCACCGTCTCGCCGCTCGCGCTGCGCCTGCGTTTCGCCGACGGCAGCACCGCGAACGTGAAGGTCGAGGAAGTCAGCCAGGCACGGACGACGCTGGACGTACGCCTCGTCGCCGGCAGGCGTTCCGCCTCGACGGTCGCGGGTTCGTTCGCGGTCCTGCGTTCGATGTACGTCGCTCCCGACAATGCCGACATGAGCGAAGTGCAGTGGACGACGGAGGATCCGCCGGTGTCGATCACGCACGACCTGCCAGACGTCACGACGTTCCGCGCGGTCGACGTGCGGTTCGGCCGGAGCCGGCCGTCCCGCCACAACACCAGCGCACCCGATATCCGCTTCGGCGCGTTCGACGGTGCGCGCGTCGCGGACTGACGACTACTGGACCGTCGCGGTCGGCGGAATCCGGTCGCCCGGCGGCTTGAAGATCTGCGCCGCGTCGACCGCATCGAAACGGTACTGCCGGCCGCAGAAGTCGCAGCCGACCTCGATGTCGCCGCGCTCGGCGAGGATGTCCTCGGCCTCTTCGATGCCCAGCCCGCGGATCATCCCGGCCACGCGCTCGCGGCTGCAGTTGCAGGCGAAGCGCGGACCTTCGGCGCCGGTCTGCGGCTCGAAGCGCAGCAGCTTCTCTTCCCAGAACAGGCGGCGCAAGATCGTGTCGACATCCAACGTCAAGAGTTCGTCGCGCGTCAGGCTGGCGGCCAGGATCGAGATGCGGTTGTAGTCCTCGTTGCGGCCGATCTCGTCCTCGTTCTCCGGATTGCGGTCACGCTCGGACGTGCCTTCGAGATTGCCCTGGCCCTTGACCGGCAGGCGCTGGATCAGCAGGCCGGCGGCGACCTTGTCGTCGGCGGCCAGCACCAGCGTCGTGTCGAGCTGCTCGCTTTGCAGCATGTAGTGCTGGAGCACGTCGCTGAGCTTATCGAGCTTCTCGCCGTCGTCGCCGAACAGCGGCACCACGCCCTGGTAGGGCTGCTGGCCCGGCAGGCGGCCCCTGGGTTCGAGCGTGATCGCGCAGCGGCCCTTGTTGTGCACGTTGACCAGGTCCGGCAGACGCGCACCGGCGGGCAGATCGCCGATCACCGTCGCCGTGGCGCGCAGCGCCAGGTCGTGCTTGACCTCGGCCACCATCACCTTGACCGGACCGTCGCCGAACACCTGCAGGATCAACGAGCCGTTGAACTTGATGTTGGCCTGCATCAGCGTGGCCGCGGCCGTCATCTCGCCGAGCAGTTCGGCGACCGGCCGGGCGTAGGCGCCGGTCGCCGTGTTGGAGCCCCGACGCGCTAGTATTTCCTGCCAGCCGTCGGTCAGGCGGACGATCATGCCGCGCACCGGCATGCCGTCGAACAGAAATTTATGCAGCTCGCTCACGGGAATCCTCGATCTATGGGTGATGTCAGTCGGCGATCTTGCGCAGGCCCCTGGCGAAGCGCCGACCGTTGGCGACGTAGTTGTCGGCGCTTTGCCGCAGCTTGGCGACGGCAGCGTCGTCGAGCGTGCGCACGACCTTGGCCGGCGCGCCGATGATCAGGGAGTTGTCCGGAAACTCCTTGCCTTCGGTCACGATGCTGCCCGCGCCGACGATGGAGTTGCGGCCGATCCTGGCGTTATTCAAGATCACCGACTGAATGCCGATCAGCGTGTTGTCGCCCACGGTGCAGCCGTGCAGCATGACCTGATGGCCGACAGTCACGTTCTCGCCGATCGTCAGCGGACTGCCGTGGTCCGAATGGAGCACCGACATGTCCTGGACATTGCTGTTGCGACCGATGGCGAGCGTCTCGTTGTCGCCGCGCAGCACGGCACCGAACCACACGCTGGCGTTCTCGCCGAGCACCACTTTGCCGATCACCTGGGCGCTGTCCGCGACCCAGGTGCCTTCACCGAGTTGCGGCGCCTGGCCGTCGAGTTCGTAGAGTGCCATCGTTTGTCTCCGAAGGTCAAAAAGGGAATTGTAGGGATGCGTTCCGACCGGCGTTCAGCCGACCAGCGCCATCAGTTCGTCCTGCGTGAAGCCGGCCGCACGTCGTGCCGCGAGGTTGAAAGGCCCTCGCAGCCGAGGCGCCTTGTAGCGCTCGGCCATCTCCGCGTAGGTGGCGACAGGCTCCAGGCCGCGATCCGCGCACAGCGTGTTGAACCAGTCGTTGCCGACCTTCACATGGCCGATCTCGTCGCGCAGGATCACGTCGAGGATTTCGCCGGCGCGCCGGTCGCCGGCACCGACCAGCTTGGCCTTGAGCAGCGGCGAGGCGTCGAGTCCGCGCGCTTCCAGGGTCCGCGGCACCAGGGCGATGCGCGCCAGCATGTCGTGCCGGGTCTTCTCGGCCATCTCCCAGAGCGCGTTGTGCGCGGGGAAGTCGCCGTAGGCGAAGCCGAGCGTCGCGAGATGGTCGCGCAGCAGTTCGAAATGCAGCGCCTCTTCCTGCGCGACGTTGAACCATTGCCGGTAGAACGCGGCCGGCATGCCCGCGAAGCGCCAAGTCAGGTCGAGCGCGAGATCGATGGCGTTGAGCTCGATGTGCGCGAGCGCGTGGATCAGCGCCGCCCTGCCCTCCACGGTCGCCATCGACCGCTGCTTGAGCTCGGAGGGCCTGACGAGCACCGGCCTGGACTGGCGGCCGGGTATGCCGGGCGGCTCGGCCAGCAATTCCGCTTCGCCGGCCTCGGTGGCGTGCGCGTCGAACGAGCGGACCAGGGATGCCTTGGCATCGGCGTCGGTCGTGGTCAGCGCCACGAGGGAAAATTGTCGAAGGGTAGGCACGAGGGTCAGTCTAGCAACCCCTCGTCGACCCTCCGGCCTCACCACTGCGGATGGACGGGACGGAACACCGGCTCGAGCAGGTAGCGGCACGCGACCTCCCCGTAGCCCCGGTGGTAGAAGTTGCCGTAGGCCGCGAGCACCGCGGCGCGGTCGCGTCGAAAGTGTCCGGGCAGCTCGTACCGGGGCATCGTCGGCGAACGGTGATGGATGTGGTGCAGGTTGTTGTAGAGGAACAGCGGCCCGAAGAAGGCGTTCGATTCGACGATCGCCAGACAGCCGCATAGACGGGCAGCGCCCGCACCACCGTCGGCGCTTTGCTCTTTTTGCGCATGAACACATGCGCAAACCGTCGGCCGGACGTGCACAGTGCTCGCCAACCTACGCGGAGAATGCCCGAAGCTTTCTCCCCACGACCTGGAACGACGCCTTCAATGGCGCATGAATTCGCCGAATCCGCCCACGCCCTCCTGGATCCGACCGCTGGCGCTGCTGGCGCTCCTGCGGTCCGACAGCGAGATCGCCCTGCTCGATGTCCGCGAGGCGCGGGCTTTCGTCGCGGGACATCTGAACCTGGCCCGAATGACGCCGCTCTCGCACCTCGAACTCAATGTTCGCGCGCTCGTACCGCGCCTTGGAACGACGGTCGTTCTGGTCGATGCCGGAGCGACTGGAGGTCCGGTGACCCGAGCCGCGGCATTGCTGCACCGGATGGGCTACGGCGACGTGCATGTGCTCGCGGGTGGCATCGACGCCTGGCAGTCCGCATCGCTTCCGGTCGTCGACGGCTACGGCACGCTGCTCAAGGCCTTCGGCGACCGGGTCCGCCGACATCGCGCCGTGCCGGCCGTCGGCGGCGACGCCCTGCGATCGCGCCTGGAAGCGGGCGAGGCGACAACGCTGATCGATGCCCGCCCGGCGGACGAATATGCCTACCTCGCCCTGCCCGGGACGGCGAACCATGCCGGTACCGAACTCGCATTGCGCGAATGGCCTGTCGACGCGCAGTCGATGCCGTGGGTCGTCAACTGCTTCAGCCGCACGCGTGGAATCATCGGCACCGCGACCCTCCACCTCCTCGGTCATCCCGATGCACGTTTCCTCGAGGACGGCGTGATGCGGTGGGCTCTGGACGGCGCGCCCGTCGTCGAAAACGCGCAGCCGACGATCGATCTGCCGGAAGCGTCCGCGGACGAACTCCGGCGTCGCGCGGACGCGTTGATCGACCGCTACGCGCTCGAAGTCATCGACCCGCGTGCGTTGCAGACGCTGCGCTCGGACGCGGACCGGACGCTCTATGTCTTCGACCTCCGGCCGCGGCCAGCTGCCGACGCCGCACCACCGCCCGGTGTTCGTGCGGTGCCCGGCGGCCAGCTGCTGATGCATTTCGAGCATCTGGTCGGAACGCGCAATGCGCGCATCGTCCTGCTCGACGATCCCCACCGCCTGCGCGCGGCGATCACGGCGTTCTGGCTGGTACAGCTCGACCAGGCCGAGGTGTTCATCCTCGATGGTGTATTGCCCGAGCCGTGGTCTTCAGGAACCGAACTCGAAGATGCGCAGCATGCGAACGACGCGGCGAGCCTGACGCCCGGCGCGCTGGCCGTCTTGCTCGACACGGAGTGCGATCGAGTCCACGTCGTCGACGTCGGGCCGAGCGAAGATTTCGAGCGCCATCACCTGCCCGGCGCGCGCTATCTGCTTCCCTACACGCTGGAGCCGCTGGCGACGCTGGATCCGGCAGCGCATTGCCTCGTGTTCACCTCACCCGACGGGCGCGCCGCCCGCATCGCGGCGCGCGACGCCAACGAGCGCTGGCCCGGCTGCGTTGCACGCTGGCTCGCAGGCGGCACCCGCGCATGGCGGGATGCCGGATTTCCGACCGAGCAGGCATGGCGAGCCGACCAGCTGCTCACGCCTTTCGAAGACGACTGGGGTTCGGTGATGCGGGTGCCGGCCGACCGGCGTGACAGCGCGTGGGCCGACTACCTGCAGTGGGAACGGACGCTGGAGGCGCGTGTCGCGACGGACCCGACGGTGTCGTTCAGGCTCTTTTGAATCCGGATCGGATTCCCGAGGCGTCCCAACCGTCGCGCCCTGGCCGTTCGGCCACCTGCACGAAAGCGGCTCCGATCGACGCCGGGTCGCCGATACCGACATGTATCGCATGCGTTCCGGTCTCGCTGCGCAACCTCCCGGCGGTCGGTTCCGCAGCCGAGATAGCGAGAAACGCCCACTGCCGACAGCTTGCCGTCGCCCCCCATCCATCTTCGAACCGGCGCCACCCTGCCGAGAAAAGACGGGCTGGTCGGACGAGACTTCGAAGCCCGCATGGCGCTGGAGACCGGTCGCCAGCGGCTGTCGAGCCGAATGAACGACGGGCCACCCTCCAGAGTCGCGTTCAGCCACGATTGCCAGGAAAGTGCCGTCCGCTGACCCGGTCACCCGCGCGGATGATGCCGCGCATGCATCTGCTTCAAACGCTCGCGCGCGACGTGCGTGTAGATCGTGGTCGTCGAGATGTCCGCGTGGCCGAGCAGCAGCTGTACGGCGCGCAGGTCGGCGCCGTGGTTGAGCAGGTGCGTCGCGAACGCGTGCCGCAGCGTGTGCGGCGACAGCGGTACCAGGATGCCCGCGGTCGCCGCGTGCTTCTTCACGATGATCCAGAACATCACCCGCGTCATGCCCGCTCCGCGCGCGGTCACGAACAGGTCGGGCGTCTGCTGGCCGCCCAGGATCGCCGGACGCGCGTCCGCCAGGTAGCGCTCGATCCAGCGCCGCGCCTCGCCGCCGAACGGCACGAGACGCTCCTTGTTCCCCTTGCCGAGCACGCGCAGCACGCCGTCGTTCATGCTGAGCTCGAACACCTTCAGCGACACCAGCTCGCTCACCCGCAGGCCGCTCGCGTACATCAGCTCCAGCATCGCGCGATCCCGCAGACCCAGCGATTCGCCCGCATCGGGCGCGTTCAACAGGTCGTCGACCTGCTTTTCCGTCAGGGTCTTGATGGCGCGAGCCGCCTGCCGGGCCGGCGCGAGTCGCAGCGTGGGATCGGCGGCCAGCCGCTGCTCGCGCACCGCCCAGCGGAAGTAGCGCTTGAAGACGGTCAGGCGCCGGTTGGCCGAGGTCGCCTTGCCGCTCCTGCCTTCCTTGTTCTTCTCCAGCAATCGCGTGCCCATGTACGCCTGCACGTCATGCTCGGTCGCGGCGCCGAGCGAAATGCTGCGCTGGCTCGCGAGCCATCGCGCGAAGACGGTCAGGTCGCGGCGATAGGCGGCGAGCGTGTTTCGCGACAGGCCGTCCTCGAGCCACAGCGCATCGATGAAATCGTCGATCTCGGGCCATTGCGGCATCGATGTGGAGGCAGGCACGGCTTCGGACGCGGTATTGGAAACGGCATTGGGCATGGCCGCCAAGATACCAAACCCCCAACGACAACGCCGCCCCGAAAGGCGGCGTCGCAGCGACGAGCGTTGCCGGAATTCGCTCAGTCGAGCTTGAGCTTCTGCTTGACCACGACCTGCTTGTAGACCTCGTACTCGGCCTTGATCTGCGCGGCGAACTGCTCGGGCGTGTTGGCGACGATCACCGAATCGGTGTCCTCGATGCGCTTGCGCACAGCGGGGTCGGCCAGCGCCTTGCGCGTGCCTTCGCCGATCCTGTCGACGATGTCCTTGGGCAGGCCCTTCGGCCCGAGGATGCCGTAGTAGGCCATGCGGTTGACCGGCTCCAGGCCGACTTCCTTGAAGGTGGGCACGTTGGGCAATGCGGCCACGCGCTGCGGTGCGCTCACCACGATCGGGACCAGCTTGCCGGCCTTGATGAAGGGCAGCGCCGACGGCAGGTTGTCGAAGATGATCGGCACCTGGCCGGCCACCGTGTCGTTGAGCGCCGGGCCCGCGCCGCGGTACGGGATGTGCGTCACGAAGGTGTTCGTCAGGCTCTTGTAGAGCTCCATCAGCATGTGTCCGATGCCGCCGGTGCCCGAGGTCGAGTACGAGTACTTGCCCGGGTTCTTTTTCAACTCGGCCACGAACTCGGCGTAGTTCTTCGCCGGGAAACCGGGATTGACCGCGATGATGTTGGGCGTCGCGGCGATGTTGATGATCGGCGTGAAGTCGGTGATCGGGTCGTACGGCACCTTCGGATTGATGGCCGGGTTGGCCGCCGTGCTCGACACGGTGGCGATGCCCAGCTTGTAGCCGTCGGGCGCCGCGCGCGCGGTCTCGGCCGCACCGACGATGCCACCGCCGCCCGGCCGGTTGACCACGATCACGCTCTGGCCCAGCACCCGGCCGAGCGGGTCGGCGATCACGCGCGCGACGATGTCGGTCGTGCCGCCCGGCGCGAACGGCACGGAGAGTTCGATCGGCTTGTTCGGGTAGCCCTGCGCAGCGGCCGGACCTGCCGAGAACGCGATGCCGGCACCCGCGCTCAAGGCGATCCATGCGGTGGCGGCTGCGCGTTGGTTGAATGGACGACGTTGCATCGCGAGACTCCTGACGGAAAAACGAAAGGGAAATGCTACCGGGTCGGGCGTCGGCCGGACACGAGGATTACCCCGCCGGCACGCGGTTTATCCTCGCCCGGTGAACTACGCGCAACTGCTTTTCCCCGATTTCTCCCTGATCGTCTGCGGCTGGCTGCTGTGCCGCTACACCGCGCTCGACCGCCGCGTCTGGGATCAGGTGGAAAGCCTCGTCTACTACTTCCTGTTCCCGGTGCTGCTGTTCCATTCGATCGTGCGCAGCCCGATCGACTTCGGCGCCACCTCGAACCTGCTGGTCGGCGGCATCGGCGTCGGCGCGAGCGGCATCCTGCTGGCCTACGCGCTGCCGCACGTGCCGGGACTCGGTCGCCACATCGACCCGCGCGACCATGCCGCGAGCGCGCAGGTCGCGTTCCGCTTCAACTCTTTCATCTGCCTGGCCCTGGCCGACCGCCTGGGCGGCGCGCAGGGCGTGCTGCTGATCGCGGTGCTGATCGGCGTCTGCGTGCCGCTCATGAACATCGCCGCGATCTGGCCGATGGCGCATCACGCCAAGGGCGGCTTTCTGCACCAGCTGGTGCGCAATCCGCTGATCGTGGCCACGGCCAGCGGGCTGCTGGTCAACGTGCTCGGCATCACGGTGCCGGCGTGGCTGGAGCCGACGCTCTCGCGCATCGGCGCGGCGTCGCTCGCGCTCGGGCTGATGGCCGCGGGTGCGGGCATGCAGTTCGCGACGCTGGCGCGCGGCAAGGTGCTGGCGCTCTCGGTGCTGTCGATACGGCACCTGATCCTGCCGCTGATCGGCTGGGCGCTCGGCCGCGCGCTGCACCTGGACGCGATGCAGGCCGCGGTGCTGATGGCGTTCTCCGCCGTGCCGACCGCCTCCAGCGCTTACGTGCTGGCGGCGCGCATGGGCTACAACGGGCCGTTCGTGGCCGGGCTGGTCACGATGTCGACGGTGCTCGGCGTCGCGAGCCTGCCGTTCGCGCTGTCGCTGCCGCGCTGAACGAAAGTCGAACGAGGGTAATTACGGGGACGACATCGGCACGCGCGCAAGCATCTTCGGCGCGAACAACCCAAGGACCTCGACGACATGAACACCTACGACTTCGAAGGCCGGACCGCCGTGGTGACCGGCGGCGCACAGGGCATCGGCTACGCGGTCGCGCTGAGGCTGCTCGCGGGCGGCGCGAAGGTCGCGCTCTGGGACCACGACGCCGGCGCGCTGGAGGAGGCAGCCGGATCGCTCGGAGGCAAAGGCGGAATCGGCATTTTCCAGGTCGACGTCACCGACCTCTCCGAGGTCGAGGCCGCGGCCGCGCGGACCGCCCAATCGCTCGGCGAGGTCGACGTGCTGGTCAACAGCGCGGGCATCGCCGGCGCCAACGGCCCGCTCGCGACCTATGCGGCGGCCGAATGGCAGCGCGTGCTGGACGTGAACCTCACGGGCACCTTCAACGTCAACCGCGCGCTGGTCGCCGGGATGATCGAACGCGACTACGGCCGCATCGTGAACGTGGCGTCCATCGCCGGCAAGGAAGGCAACCCGAACGCGTCGGCCTACAGCGCCTCGAAGGCCGGCGTCATCGCGCTGACCAAGAGCCTGGGCAAGGAAACGGCGGGGCGCAACGTCGCGGTCAACGCCATCACGCCCGCGGCGGCCAGGACGCGGATCTTCGAGCAGATGTCGCAGGAGCACATCGACTACATGCTGTCGAAGATTCCGCGCGGGCGCTTCGTCGAGGTCGACGAGATCGCGGCGATGGTGGCCTGGCTGGCGTCGGCCGAGAACTCGTTCACCACCGGCGCGGTGTTCGATCTCTCGGGCGGCCGCGCGACCTATTGAGCCCGCACGCTCCGTGCCGCCGGCCGCGCGAGAATGGCGCGATGAAACCGCGCATCTATCTCGCCGGCCCCGACGTCTTCTTCGAGGACAGCGAGGCCATCTTCCGGAACCTGATCGCGTGCTGCGACAGCCTCGGCCTGCAGGGCCTGCCGCCGTCCGACGGCGACCTCGCCGCCGACCTGCGCTTCACCGACGAGGAACGCGCGCAGCGCATCTACGAAGGCAACGTCCGCCTGATCCGCGAAGCCGACGGCATCGTCGCCAACCTCGTACCGTTCCGCGGCCACGAGCCGGATTCGGGCACGGTGTTCGAGGTCGGTTTCGCCGTGGCGCTCGGCAAACCGGTCGTGGCCTACGGCGTCGCGCCCGGCACCTATGCGCAGCGCGTGTGCGCCGCGGTCGACTGCGACGTCGACGCGGCCGGCGCGATCCGCGAACGCGCCTGCGGCACGATGGTCGAAGGCCTGGGCCAGCGGCTGAACCTGATGCTGACGCGCTCGACCGAGATCGCCGACACGGCGGAAGCGGCGCTGGCACGGCTGGCCGTGCGGCTGGGTCGCGGCAGCGCCCGGTCCCGGATCG
Organism: Janthinobacterium lividum; assembly: GCA_050954325.1. Lineage (GTDB taxonomy): Bacteria > Pseudomonadota > Gammaproteobacteria > Burkholderiales > Burkholderiaceae_C > Variovorax. Next base: position 1,136,475 of record JBPBPG010000002.1, read on the forward strand.
CCGCCTGACACCTTCCATGCTTCCCACGACAAGGCCCGCGATGCACCGCCTGCTCCGTACTCTCGTTCTCCCCGTCGCCGTTCTAAGCGCCGCCGCGGCGCATGCCGACACCCTGAAGGTGCTGACCGCCGGCGCCTTCAAGCAGGTCGTCGTCGCCATCGCGCCGGCCTTCGAATCCCGCACCGGCCACAAGCTCGACATCCAGAACGACACCGCCGGCGCCCTGCTGCGCCGCGTCGGCGCCGGGGAAAGCTTCGACGTGCTGATGCTCACCCCTGCCGCACTGCAGACGCTGGCAGCCGCCGGTCGCGTGGTGCCCGACAGCGTCACGCCGCTGGCCACGGTCGGCATCGGCGTCGCGGTCAAGGCCGGCTCGCCGAAACCGCGTCTCGATACCGTGGCGGACTTCAGGCAGGCGTTGCTCGATGCGCGCAAGGTCGCCTACATCGATCCCGCTGCCGGCGGGTCGAGCGGCATCTACGTCGACGGCCTGTTCCAGCGCCTGGGCATTGCCGACGCGATCCGCGCCAAGGCGGTGCTGGTACCGGGCGGCCTGGTCGCCGAACGGCTCGTCACCGGCGAGGCCGATCTCGCGGTGCATCAGATCAGCGAGATCCTGCCGGTCGCGGGCGTCGAACTGGTGGGGCCGCTGCCGGCGGAGATCCAGAACGAGACGACCTACGCCGGCGCCATCGCCGGCGACACGGCGCATGCGGCGACGGCGCGAAGCCTGCTCGCGGCGATGGCCGGACCGGAGGCAGCTGGGGTGCTGGCGTCGAAGGGCATGAAGCCGGCGCGCTGAGCTTCGCCACGACGCTCGCACGATCGATATCTCTATCGGCCTGTCGACGCACGCACCGGGCGGGCGGGCGGCACGATCGCCCGGTTCAAGCCTGCCGCGCCATCGCGCGCTCGCGCGTCGCCGCGAAATCCGCCGGCACCCGATGCAGGTCGAGCCGGCAGCCGGCCTTCACGATCTGGCTCGGAATCTCGTGCCCGATCAGCGCCGGCAGCCGCCGCGAAGCCTCCACCAGCAGCCGCAGGTCGACGCCCGTGTCGTAGCCCATGAGTTCCAGCGCATGCACGATCTCCTCGCTGCAGACGTTGCCGGTCGCGCCCGGCGCGTACGGGCAGCCGCCGATGCCGCCGAGCGAGGCGTCGAAGCGGTCGGCGCCCGCGCCGATCGCGGCCATCACGTTGGCCAGGCCCATGCCGCGCGTGTTGTGGAAATGCAGGGTGACTTCGGTGCCCGGCCAGCGCGCACGGAAGGCCTCCGTGATCTGCGCGACCTGCCCCGGATAGGCCATGCCGGTGGTGTCGCACAACGTGACGCCGCGCGCGCCGATCCCGTCGACGAAGCGCGCGCACCAGTCCATCACCGTCTCCACCGGCACATCGCCCTCCATCGGGCAGCCGAAGGTGCACGACAGCGACACGTTGACCGCCACCCCCGCCTGCCGCGCCAGCGCCGCCACCGCCGACAGCGCCACGAAGGACTGCGCCCGCGTCATCCGGAGGTTGGCCAGGTTGTGGGTCTCGCTGGCCGACATCACCAGGTTCAGCTCGTCGGCGCGCGCGTCGATGGCGCGTTCGGCGCCGCGCACGTTGGGCACCAGCGCGCTGTAGACCACGCCGGGCTGCCGCCGGATCTCGCGCAGCACGACCTCGGCATCGCGCAGCGCGGGAATCGCCTTGGGCGAGACGAACGCCGTAACCTCGATTTTCGCCATGCCGGCCTTCGACAGCGCATCGACCAGCGCGATCTTGTCTTCGGTCGGCACGAAGACCTCCTCCACCTGCAGGCCGTCGCGCGTGCCGACCTCCTGCATGTGGATGCGCCGTCCCGCACCCTGCCACCGGCCGATGTCGTTGGTCATGCGACCACCTTCCTGCCCCGCAGCGCGACGATGTCGCTGGCGGCGAAGCCGATCTCGCCGAGCACCGCATCGGTGTCGTCGCCCAGGCGCGGCGCCGAAGTGCGCAACGTGCCGGGCGTGCCCGAGAGCTTGGGCACCACGCCCGGCACGTCGATGACGTGGCCGTCGCGCGTGGTCTGCCGCAGAACCATGTCGCGCGCGCGGTAGTGCGGGTCTTCGGCGATGTCCTTCGCGGTATAGACCTTGCCGGCCGGCACCCGCGCCGCGCCGAGCGTCGCCAGCACCTCGGCGATCGGCCGCGCCAGCGTCCAGGCCTCGACGGCGGCGTCGATCTCGGCCACGCGTGCGACGCGGCCCGCGTTGCTCGCCAGCGCGGCGTCCTCGGCCAGGTCGCCACGGCCGACGGCCTGCATCAGCCGCTTGAAGATGCTGTCGCCGTTGCCCGCCACCAGCACGTAGCCGTCGACGCAGCGGTAGGCGTTGGACGGCGCGATGCCCGGCAACGCGCTGCCCGCGGCCTCGCGCACCGCACCGAAGGCGCTGTATTCGGGCAGCAGGCTTTCCATCACGTTGAACACCGCCTCGTGCAGCGCCACGTCGACCACCTGCCCCAGCCCGCCGTTGACCTTGCGGTGGTAGAGCGCGGTCAGCACGCCGATGGTGCCGTGCAGCGCGGCCAGCGTGTCGCCGATCGACACGCCGCAGCGCACCGGCACGCGGCCCGGCTCGCCGGTGAGATGGCGCAGCCCGCCCATCGCCTCGCCGATCACGCCGAAACCCGGCAGGTCGCGGTACGGCCCGGTCTGGCCGTAGCCCGAGATCCGCAGCATCACCAGCCCCGGATTGAGTTTCGACAGCACGTCGTAGCCCATGCCCCAGCCTTCGAGCGTGCCGGGCCGGAAGTTCTCGACCAGCACGTCGGCCTCGGCGATCAGCTTGCGCGCGATGTCCTGGCCCTCGGCGCCGCGCAGGTCGAGCGCGATCGAACGCTTGTTGCGCGACTGCACCTGCCACCAGACCGACGTGCCCTCCTGGATCAACCGCCAGTTGCGCAGCGGATCGCCGTCGCCCGGGGCCTCGATCTTGATCACGTCGGCGCCGAATTCGCCGAGCGTCTTGCCGGCGAACGGGCCGGCGATGAGCTGGCCCATCTCGACGACGCGCACGCCGCGCAGCGCGGAAGGCGTCGGCGCCGAGGTCGGCACTGGTGGGGATCGATGTTCTCGTTCGTTCAACGGATGTCTCCTTCGCTGTTGGGAGTGTAGATTTTGAAAGTACGGCCGTACAAAGGGAAGCGGGCATTCCATGTCGCCGCCGACGTCCGCGCCGATGGCGGGACCGGCAGCCGCTCAGGGCGCGTCAACGAACGGGCCGCGGACGGTCGATAGCTCCTCGACCTCGGGCAGACGCTCCAGCGCGGCGACGCTCAGGCCGCAGAACGCGTGCACCAGCGCTTCTTCCAGCGCCCGCCCGAGCCATACGCCGTGGCCCGTCGCCACGCCGTCGTGCTCAGGACGCGCGATGCGCGCGATCACCGTGGTGCGTGGCACCTTGAGCTTGCGCGCCAACAAGGCCGCCGGCTCGCGCACGTGGGCCTGCAACAGGCTCGGCAGATGGCAGTCGAGGGGTCGAGTGCCGCGTTCATGCGGGGCGAACGATTCGAGCGCGGATTTCGCGCCGGACGGGGACGGCGTGCGTCGACGCGTTGCGCGTGCCAACGGCGTGGTCATCGGCACCCTGCCCTTCTTCCTGGCACAGTCGGTCACGGCCGAGGCGGCCCAGCGCTGTTCGAGACCCTGCACGCAGTATTCGCAGCCTCGACCGCAAGACCTCCGCTATCCCGGCTGCTGCGACGCCATGCGCTTCCTGCTGCGCGATTTGCGCCTGATCGAGCGCCGCGACCTGCTGCGGCAGGTGCTGGCACACGCCATGCCGCACAGCCGGAAGGACGTGGTGATCGTCTTCGCGTCGACCTCGGGCCTGCGCGGCGAACAGCGCACCGCCGACGGCGTGATAAGCGCGTGTTCGAACTGCTGCACGAAGGCAGGCTGCCGCGCGCGGGGTCGCAGGGCAAGAGGAGGTTTCGCTTGAAGCGTTCCTCGGGACGCGCGTGTGCACTGCCATACGGGATTGGAACCATGAGAAACGACGGCCGTGCCTGCGCCTGCGTCTGCGACAAAGACGACGGTGTGCGCCCGAAGTACGAACAGACCGTCGACGTCCACCGACTGCGAGCCGATGTCGTGAACCATGTCGGGATGCAATAGCCGGCATGGAAGCTGCAAGCTCGAAAGCGCACCGCCGCGATCTGCGAATCGAGCCGTAGCCTTGCTGAGATAATGGAACCACAAGACGCGAACAAATTCGCAAAAATCCTTGCAAGCCGAATCGGTGACTTTTGTCTGGCCGGAATACGTGCGAATAATCATCGCATGTCCGTCATGTGAATCAAGTTGAAGACCGAGTCTGATTCTCACCCGAGTCGCAGCAACAGCGAGACGAACGACGAGTGCGGCGGGAATTCGAGCGTGCTCGAGAAAAACCATGAATTCAAAATCGCAACGAGGTTGGAAAATTGATCGCTGATCCTGTAAAAAATCTGGTCGTCGTTCGCGCCGGAATGAAAAGTTTGCACAAGCAGTGGATAGCGGCCCCTCGCGCGCAAAGAGGATTCGATCTATTGATATGCTGCTATGCGAAAGGGGTCTTGGAAAAAGACGCGATCGGCGTCAGACACCTCTATTCTCCAGGCAACAAGATTGCAGGCTACAATGAATTGATAAAACAGAATATTTCGCTCCTGTCTAACTATGAACGCATCGCGTTCATGGACGACGATATCAGCACATCGCATGCGACGATCGCGAAATGCTTTGATATCGGCAAAAAGGAAAATCTTGAAATATGGCAACCGAGCTTGGCTTGGAAAAGCTATTTCACCTATGCAGGAACATTGCAGATCAAGGGATTGTCATTTCGACACGTCAATTATGTCGAGATGATGGCTCCTTTCTTCAAACTGGAATCGCTGCTGAAGGTCAGAGAACTTTTCGAACTGGGTTACGAGAGCGGAATCGACCTGATCTGGTGCAATCTCGTTTTACCTGGAGCAAGTGGCATAATTGACGAAACTCCGGTTCTGCATACCCGGCCTGTTGGGGGACAAAAAGAAGAAAACGGATTCATCGGCCGGCGGTACGAAGATGATATACAGGAAGTGCTTGAAAAATACGGCCATGCGTGGCCGAGCCTTGTCGCACGCGGCGGCAAGAAACTCGACGGGACTTACATTGGGAGAGTGCGTGTCGCGCTTTATGCACTGCAGCTTTTCATGGTCGCCTCGAGAAGTCCGAATCGCAAAGTATTCAAGCTGGTCGCCGATCATGTTCGCCATATGGCAACCAGATCTTTTTCAATTCGGCGCAAAAGCAAGAGCTAGGATCTCGAATTGCCCAAGCATGCGAAATGTTTCTCCAGTCGGTATCGGACGCTCCATGCCCAGGTCGAACACCGCGATCGGCGTTTCGACAACCGTGGATCAATCGATGGTTTTCCTATCGCATCTGGATGCATCGAAGTCCGAGCCGACCGTCATGCCGCCCACTTCAGTTTAGCGAAGATTCAGCGTCGAACGACGTATATACGACAGTTGATAGCGCTGCAACATGCTTTTCGCCAAGGCTGTCATGTGACATTTCCAGTACCAGCTTTGTATCGAAAACATTTCGAGCATATTTCGGCTGTGTGCCTTTGATACGACGGTTTCTTCGGCAACGGAAGCTCAAGACCTAATGTCATTCTGTCGGAGCAGAAGTCCGGACTCGAAATCCAATCGGAGACAATTTGGAAAACTTTGTCATATTACTCAGCCAAGAAAGCGGTTCGACACCACTTTATGTCCTAGTATTGACCCTTATGCCTTGTGCGCATTCAGAAAATCTTGACTCATGAGCCAACCGCCCTTCATAGCACAGCGCGATGATCAGCATCGTTCCTATCTTTCTGCTGAAACGTCAGCCCTCGACACGGACGATGGGCCGAGTCTGGTCGAATACCGCGATATGGTGCTCGACCGAAAGTGGTTCATTGCCGCTGTGATGGCCGTCGCTTTCGCTGCGAGCCTGCTCTACGTGACGTTGGCCGCACCGATCTACCGCGCCAACTTGCTACTGCAGATCGAAGACTCCGCCCCGGCCAGCAAGAGCTACCTGACCGATACGACCGGTCTTGGGGAATTGAAGACGACGGCCAGCGGCGAAATACAAGTGCTCGGCTCTCGCATGGTGCTCGGCGCGGCAGTCGACCAAGCCGGTCTGCAAGTCGAGGCACAGCCCCGGTATGCGCCCTTTTACGGAGAATGGTTGGCACGGGGAGCCACGAATCTGTCGACACCAGGCATCCTGGGGATGGGCGGGTATGTGACGGGCACGGAACGGATCGTCGTGCAACGCTTCGACGTGCCGGCTTCGTTCGAAGACACAGGACGCTTCACGATCACCGTTCTGGACGATGGACATTACGTTGTAAGACACCCGCTGCTCGAAACCGCGATCGACGGCGTCGTCGGAAAACCGCTGGAAATGAAAGTTCCCGACGGAACGTTCGATATCCAGATTTCTACGCTGGCTGGACGCAGGGGCGCCGAATTCATTGTCAACGTGTTCTCTCGTCTCAAGGCGATCGAGCGGCTTCAACAACGCCTGCTGCTGGCCGAGCAGGGACGACTCTCCAACGTGGTCAGTGTTTCGCTCGAAGATAGCAACCGCGCGCGCTTGGCACTCACTCTGAACGCCATAGGTGACCAGTATGTAAGGCAGAACGTCGAGCGCAAGTCTGCAGAGGCAGAAAAAACCCTCGCTTTTCTCAGTGAGCAGTTGCCCGTCTTCGAACGCCAGTTGAAGACTTCCGAAGATGCATTCGCTCGCTTCCGAAACGAACACGGCACCATCGCGTTCGACGAAGAGGCCAAAGTCTGGTTGCGGAGTTCGGCCGATCTGCAGACGAATCTGCTGCAGCTGCAGCAGAGCCGCCTGGACCTGATGCGTATCAGCAACGACAGCCATCCGAAAGTCCAGACGCTGAACCAGCAGATCGCCGCGGTACAAGGCCAGCTCGCCAACCTCAACAAGAAGATCACGGCGATGCCCAATGTCCAGCGGGATGCCCTGCGGCTCGAACGCGACATGCGTGCGAACGACGCGCAGTATCAGTCGATGCAGAACAACGCGCTGCAGATGAGACTGTTGAAGGAAGGGAAGGTCGGAAATGTACGACTACTCGACGGCGCGATGGTTTCCAAAGAACCGGTGAAGCCGCAAAAGTCGCTGATCGTGGCTTTTGCATTGATTCTGGGCGCACTCGCGGGCCCGGCCTATGCCATTTTTTCGGGGCGAGCGAGAAATGGTCAACACAGTCCCAATGAGCTCTCCGCCCGCACGGGTCTGGAATTGTATGGCGTGATTCCCCAAAGTCGCGAACAGATGAAAATTGAAGCGATTGGACAGAAAGGCAAAGCTGGCGCTCTGCTCGCGGAACAGTATCCGCACAGCCGGTCGGTCGAGGCACTCAGGGGCCTGCGAGTGAGTTTGAAAAACACGCTCAACAATGCAAGGAACAACTGTATTCTGGTAACCGGTGCGACGCCCAATATCGGCAAAAGTTTCGTCGCGTCGAATTTCGCATTCCTGCTCGCGCAGACCGGAAAAAAAGTGCTTCTCGTCAATGCGGATTTTCGCAAAGGCAACGAAACCGGTGATTTCGAAGTTGATCGCAGCATCGGTCTTTCGGAATTTTTGAATGGTGAAATCGTGCTGGAGCAGGCGATCCAAGTCAACCTGAAATCGAATCTTGATCTTCTCCCCACCGGACGGTTGCCTGACCATCCCGCAGACTTGCTCGAATCGAAATCTTTCGCCGACCTGTTGGAACGACTGTCGGCGCAGTACGACCACGTACTAATCGACACCGCACCCATTCTGGTTGCAGCAGACGCTGCGACTGTCGCTCCGTATTGTGGTTGCGTACTTCTGGTGGCAAGAGCCGGGCTCACCGGCGTGAAAGAACTGACCGAAGGCGTACGGCGCCTTGCGCAAGCCGGCGCCACCGTCGACGGACTATTAATGAACGGTGCCGATAACAGTCGGCAGTATTACGGTTATTACAGCTACGAAAATGGCTCCGTAAATCACCGGAAAAAGGCATCAGCGTGAGTCGATCGACAGATCTTGAAAATCATCGGCTGCATGCCTGTGACTTTCAAAAATCCTGTCGACGCGCACGGAATCATCCATGTTTCGGCGCATATGCACATTTTGATGCTGCAAATGTGGCGCGGCATTCTCGACACTCGACACTCGACATCGTCGCTGCATTTCAAATTACTTTATTTGAAACTGCCAGCTCTCAGCATATGAGCGAAGCAAAATTTCGAATTTTTAACCATCTGACTTCCAAAAAAGTTTCTAAGACCGCGATAAGATGAAAAAAAAATTCGTTTTATTGCCAGGAGATTTCGAGAATCTCGGAGATGCGATGCTGACCTTGGCCGCTGCGAGGCATATCAGCGACGGAGGACGTGATACATGCACTTTGCTGCCGTATCGAAGCCCTAGCGAAGACATACGCAAGGAATTCGAAGCCGAAGGATTCAACATCGTCGGAGTGCGCGATCACCCGTTTAAAGCTCTATGGGCTAGCAAATCCGGTTCGATATTTATCGGGGGTGGACACTCGGTAAGAAACAATGTGTCGCTCGGATGGCTGTTTTTTACACTGATCGCCTCCAAGCTGGCACAACTTTCGGGACGGAGGGTCAGGGTTGTCGGCAGTGGAGCGACCACGGTGACTTCCAAAAGAAAAAAATGGCTTTTTGCGAAGATATTCTCGACATGCGACAAGATCTGCTTAAGAGACAATGATTCCAAAAAATTTCTCGTTTCCGACTTTCCTGCATTGCATACCAAAGTCGAGCTGACGGGTGACTTGGCATTTCTCAAGGATTGCGTACGTCTTCAAGCCGGAGCGCCCGAACAATTCACTGGTCTGATTTCTCCAGGAATCGACCTCAGCGAAGGCAGACATGAAAATTTATCGGAGATCATGGAGCTGCTTCGGGTAATGATAGACAAGCTAGGAATGCACAAGGTGATGATCGTGTCCCATGATTCCAGAGAGAACTTAGGCGGTTCGTTTTGCGCCAATCTTGCAAGACAAATAAGAAGCGATCTTTCCGTCGATGTCGATCTTATCAATTCAAGCAGAATTCAAGATGGTTTGCTGAATCCCTATGCTCGCGCAAAATGGATCATTACCGGGCGGCTTCATGGCCTGATCGTTGGCGCGCTATATGGCAGAAAAGTTTTTTATACCACCGGCTCTGCTGGAAAACTTCGTCCTTTTGCAGAAATCTTTGGCTATCACGCAGCGTCCTACTTGAACGATGCGAATAAATTCGACGACACGGAGGCAATCAGAAAAACACTGATTATCCAACAGCGAGCAGCCGAATCGAACTTCGAAATCTAGTTATCTAATCTTAGCCTTAATTTTCAGGGCCGATCAGAAAGCAAAAATTCTAGTTCCGAAACAAGTTCAGTTTCCGAATTATCAACAAATATGATTCAGTTTACAAAACCGTTTTATTTCTTCATTGCAAGGAATCTAAGTGCTTGCGGCTTCATGTCCGCACACCAAATTACCTCATCATCCTCCCGATGCACGTTCGCAAGTCAAGTCCAACTACAGCGACGGGAGACCATTTCTTAGAATTTAAGGATTTTTTCAGGGTCATTTCGTCCTCTCATCCAATCCCACAAAGCAAGAAAGTTTCCATGGAGCCTTCCACGGCGGTCGACCCAAGGTTCTGGATTCAAGCTACGTACGAGATTGGCTGCGATATTGCGCAAGCTACCTTCGAACGCTTGCTTGCGCGACATGTTACCTTTTCGCATAATATAGACCCTATTGGCAATCTGCGAATAGCCAAGGCTTTTTCCAGGACTGCGACCTGCTTTTTTTGTGCCGAGATGAACGCCTTCCAAGGCGTCGACCTTCACGATTTGACCAAAGGAGGCGAATTGCCTTGAGAAATCTACATCTTCGAGCCAACTGTAGCGAGGAAGACGTTCATCGAATCGAATTCCGGTCGAACGAACGACCGACATTCTCACTGCCATGTTGCAGCCGTAACCGTTGAAGATCGGAGTAATGGTTTTTGAACGTGTAGCCGCTTTCAGCGTCGATAGCAGCATGACGCCTTCGTCATGATTCAATCCCTTTCCAGGTGCACCGTCCGCCAGCACGTTGCCGGTGGCGATCACGATCTTGTTGTTCGAAGAAAACAGACGCTCGATTTCAAATAGAAAATTGGAAGCAGGGAGGAAATCATCGTCGAAAAAAACGATTACATCGGCTGTCGAGGCATTGATAAGGACATTGCGTTGAGCGGATGCTCCGACCGGACCCGACACCACCTTTGATGGACTGGGAAATTTATCAAGACACGCGATGTCCAAGTCGATCTCCTTGGCAGGGCAGATCAGCAACTCATCTGCAGGTCGAGATTGGTTAGCCAGAAAACGAATGGTTTCGGACAGTATGTCTCGCCTGCCAGCCGTGGCGATGGCAATAGCAATTTTCAAACTCATGACACTTGTATCCATTATGATTTTAAAAAGAGGCGCATTGCGTTTTACCACTTCTTGCTCAATTGGCGATCTCCGGAAATTTCATTACCGTTCGAGTGGCCGCCCGATTCAAGTTCAAGATCATTAGCAGAGTCCTCAAGCATCATCGTCAGCAACCGACGCGCGGCATTTTCCCAAGTATAGGACGCGGCATGCAATCGACCAGTATTCGCAATCCGTCCGGCTCGCCCTGAATCAGCATGCAGATACGCGATCTGCGAAGCCCACTCACTCGCCACATGCGGATTCGCCCACAATACGGCGTCACCGCACACTTCGACCAATGCACCACATGGTGCCGCCACGACCGGGCAACCCAGAAGCATAGCTTCCAGAGGTGGAAGTCCAAATCCTTCCGTCAATGACGGAAACGCGAGTGCGATGGCCTCGCCAAGGAGCCCGCTCAATTCCTCGTCAGAAATGCGCCCGACGAATTTCACGTTGGAAGGAACGTGATATCCCAGTTTCTCGAAATCTTCCCGGATCGCGGATCCGAAAAGCGCGAGCGTAATATCCCGCATCGACTCGGCTTCGAAAGCCTTGAACAGGATCCCGATGTTCTTGTGTCTCTGCGTATTGGCAAGCGCCACAACGTACGTCTTGCTCGTAAGCCCGGCACGTTCCACCATGGTTTCGTCTGCCCCATGGCGAAGAACGTGATCACATCCGTTATGAATGACTCTCACACGGGAGGCTGGCACGATTCCATATCGATCGAGTTGCTCTCGCGAAAACTGAGATACCGTCAGTACACCTCTGTTGACTTTGGCAAGTCTCGGTTGAATAAGTTGATACCAGAGCCGAAATGTCAGGGAATACGAGCCCGGGCTGGCACGAACCTGCGCGTCGTGCATCATGGTGTAGGCGTTTTTGTAGATCGTTGGTCCGAGATTGCATAGATTGAGGAGAACATGTCCTTTTGCTGCCCACGGAAGCACGAACTGTTCCCACAATCTGCTATCGAGCGCTGCGCTCCAAGGGCCTGATGCGATCAACTCCACGTTCTGCAATTTCAGATCACTGAAGTTGTCTAGAGGCAACAATATGCAACATGTAATTCTTTGCGCAAGACCAGCGTCTTTCGAAAGCAGCTTGTCTATAGCAAGCACCATCTCGTAGGCCACACGATACACACCCGATCGACCTGAAACCTGTCCTAAAAATTTACCGTTTATTGCAAGTTTGAGTGTCGGCACTTCTCCACGAATCTTTTCACCAGCGCAATATTTAAAAAATTTCATGACGCCTAATTTGAATCTCTGGTGTCCGAGCTCGAAAACAGCAGCGGTACTCCACTGCTGGAAACTCTTGATTTTAAACTGTAAAAAATGAAATGCTCAAGCCCTGCCGGGGCACCTCGAAACCACCAAGTAGAAAAAAGAATGAAGATATACAGCAACGCGTATAAAAAACCGAAAATAATTGCAAGTCCGATGACATTCAACAGGCTGGCGGCGTGCATGACCGTTGGCTGTGTGTAATACAGCATTGCGCCGGCCGGAACAAGTGCGATGAAAGGCGTCATCATATTTACCAGCTGCGACCTTAAGGTAATATTTGTCATCCGACGAATGATAAGGAGACCCGCAATCGCCACGATGGCGGTCGCCACTGCGCTACCGATGATGGAGCCCGCGATTCCGCTGATAACAACACCGATCCAGATGAGCGGCAGTCTCAGCATCAATTCGAAAAAGGTTCTGATTGCCAGCCATCTTGTCTGGTCAAGCGTGATGGCCAATGGAGCCATTAAAAGCGCGGAAAGATCAAGCATCGATATCGCACCCAGCCACTTCAGCCATACGGCCGCGTGCAACCAGGGTGATCCGAGTGCAACACGAATCACGACTTCTGGCCAGAATACCAAGACGCCAAGCACTGGAATCATTATCAGCACGACGCCATGGGACAACTGCAGGTAACGCGAAGCCAAGTTTTCCTTGGCAGATGAAAGTGCCGTCATGGCAGGCCTGACCAACGGCTGAATAAGCGCCTGGATCGGCAATTCTGCCATTTGCCGGGCCATCGCGTACTGGCCGAATGCGGTGATGGTCGTAAGGCGAGGAAGGAGCAAGCGGTCTACCTGCCAATTCAACGCCATACATAGCTGGCTTAAAAAATTCCAGCCGATGAGATTGGAAAAAAGTTTCCACTGGCTGAACGTGATCTTCGGCGCCAGAGGAGCTATCAAATACGACACAGTCGTCGCAACCAGAGGGCCGCATATCGTCGCTGCAGCGATCGCCCAGTAACTGTTCGTGATGGCCGCGATGCCGACAGCAGCGATGAACGCAAGCGATTTTCCAGACAATTCCAGGATCGCATCCGGTTTGAAATTGAAAGCTCTGGCGTATTCCACCATGCGCGGACTCACCATTCCGCGAGCCACAGGCGCCAGGGCGAGCACAGGCAACAGAAGTCTCAATCTGGGCTCGCCACTGAACGCCGCGAGGGGCCATGCCAGAAGCACGAGAAGTGCAGCAATGATGATGCCGCGCGCACAGCTGATGCTGAACGCCGTATGCAGCATCTCCGCATCGATGGTCGGCATCCGGATCAATGCCGAACCGATCGGCATTTCGAAGAGTGCCTCGACAATGAGTACCACTGCCATCGCGGCAGCGACGACGCCGAACTCGCCGGGCCCCAGATATCGGGCGAGACACAGCAGCATGGCAAGATCGATCAATTTGCTGATCAGCCTTGTTCCAACAGTCCAAGCGCCCGCGCCCATGGCTCGCGATGCCAAACTCGACGGATTGCTTTTCATGGAAAAATTCGTTTGGTGGTCACCTTGGGCCAACGGGGTTGTTTGAGGGCAGACCGAATCGGAAAATGCTTCACGAGAACCGGAAGTCGCAAGTTTCCACGCGCGAGCGCGACGGAGAATCCGAACAGAAACGCATTGAATACCCCGAAATCCGGTGTAGTTCCGACGGTCAGGCCGGCGAAGAACGACGGTAGAAAGCACCACCGGATCGCAGCCAGCATCGCATGGCCTTGCAGATCGTTCTTGGGTGTGCGACGAACGATCAGGCATTGCACCACGAACGAGAAGTAGAGAAGTCCCCCCAGAAACCCTGCGCTGCTGACGAGTGCGACAGCGAAGTTCGAAGCACGTGTTGCGCCCATCCCGACACCTAGACCAAAAGTGGAAAGAAGCGCATTCCAGGATACCTGCGTCCACATGCTTCTTTCCTCATAAGAACTCGAGGTCGATTTCTGAAAAACCATCACGTCCAGCATTTCCTGGACCGGCGAAAAAATCCGGGGCATCGCGATGAACAGCAGCATCAAAACCGTCAAGACCAGAGCACCCAGATAGAACTCGCTCAGGATCCCTCGTCTCAGATAGGGATTGTCATGGGCCGTCATCGCTCTCCAGCACCACTCCACGACTGCGACCACTCCGAATACGCCAAGGCCCAGATAGGCGGCGGACGATGTCGACATCCAGACCAGGAGCAACAGGCTTCCCATTAACGCAGGGACCACGCGTGTCGTCAGAAACCCACGGGGCACTGCACGGCGAAAGAAATAGAGCGATGTGAGAAATGTCAGGGACAGGCTGCCGAACGAGGACGCCTCCGGAAGAAGACCGACAACGCGTTTCCCACCAAGAACTTCGTCGGTGGTCAGCAGCGAATAGTTCGCGGTACGGAACGTGTCCAGGATCGCATCGAGCGGCATGTACTGCGACGCGAAATCGAGTAAGCCAGTGAGGATCGTCACAACGGCGCCCAGGCATAGTGCGAGAAAAACGTGCCTCCGCATGACGACCGACGCCAGGGCCCGCGAGAACGCAAAAACGGCCAACACCGAAATGCTGATATACACGAACTGAGATATGTTCTGTGTCGTAGGCACCAGCAAGGCGGTCTCCATGAAACCGGAGACGCGCATCGGTACTATTTCGACGCGACCGGCGAAAAAGCGTGGCATGAACGCCGTGACAATTCCCGCCACAAGCCAGAAAAGGAACAGCAGCAGAAGACGCGACGGACGCAATGCGCTGGATACCGCGTAGTTCAGGCCGCCGGCGACGCTCAATTCCCTGACGATGAAGATAAGCGTGAGAATGGGTGCCGGCGTCAGCGTCAGACCTGCTGTCAAGGATGTCGGGATCACCGCGAGTGCCCCGAACGGCATCGAAGCGAACAGTGCATAGACAAGCACATGCCGCTGCTGCACCGTTGCCCAGGCGGCCAGACACCAGAAAGCGACTATCGGGATTGCTTCCATTTCACAAGGACTGCTAGGTCACCGATTGCATCGCGCCATCGGATAGCACCGAAGCGATGAACGCCGCGATGCTCGATTTGCATGTTTCCGTGCTGAACGAGCGCGAGTGAGTTTGCATCACCGATGTCTCGAACATGTCGGGACGCGCTTCGAATCGGCGAATGACGTCGACGAGCGCATCGACGGTCTGCGCGTGAAAGAAAAGACCTGTCTCACCTTCGACAACGGTTTCCAGAGCGCCGCCCTTCGCGAAAGCGATGACGGGTCTGCCGCTGGCCATGACTTCGAGTGGCACGATTCCGAAATCCTCGACACCAGGAAACAGCAGCGCCTTGCAACGTGCGAAATGATGCGTCATCGTGGCGTCGTCCACGGCGCCGAGGAATCGCACAGTGGGACCCGCGATCCGTCGCAGCGCCGCCGTCGCGCCGGCTCCCATGACGACGAGCTTCTTGTTCAATCGCGTGCAGGCCTCCACGGCGAGTTCGATCTTCTTGTACGGTGTGATTTGCCCCGCACAAAGGTAGAAGTCGCCGTGATCGGCGGCCGGCGCGAACCGCGAGAGGTTGACCGGCGGATGGATGACGTGCGCCTTGCGGCGATAGAAGCGCTCGATACGGCGTGCTACATAAGCCGAATTCGCAATGAAATGATCGACGCGGTGCGAGGTGCTGACGTCCCATTGCCGCAACGAGGGTGCGGTCATCGACATCACAGCTCTCGTGACAGGTCCGGCCGATGCGCGGTATTGCGGATACAGATCCCAGATGTATCGCATCGGCGAATGGCAGTAGCAGATATGCACTGCGTCCGGACCGGGAATGATGCCTTTTGCCGGGCCCGCTTCGCTGGAAACGATCAGGTCGTACCCGGTCAAGTCGAACGACTCCAATGCATAAGGCATCAGCGGAAGCATTTTTTGATAGTGCCGTACGCCGCCGATGTTCTGCAGAAACGACGTGGTGATGCGATGCCGTTTCAGTTTTTCCGAAATGGCCGAAGGATCGCATACCAAAGTGAAAATATCCGCATCGGGATACAGATCACACAACACCTCGACGACCCTCTCGCCGCCACGCATTCCGACGAGCCAATAGTGGACGATCGCAACCTTCACAGAATTTTCACCATCGCGTCGAATAAGCTGTCATGAGCTTGTTTTCAAAACTGGAATTGCTGAACCTGGCTTTCGCCATCGCACGCGCTGCAGCGCCCATTTCCCGGCGCAGCGAGGCATTGTCGACCAGCACAGCGATCTTGCTGATCATTTCCTGCTCCGACGTGCAAAGAAAGCCGTTCTTGCCGTCCTCGATCACTTCCCGGTGCCGGTCGCAATCGAGTGCGACGCACGGCAAGCCCGCTGCCATCGCCTGGACCAAGAACAAGGGAAATCCACGCGTGGACCACGGGGCCACATACATCCACCCCGAAGCCAAGCTCTTCGCGCACTCCGCATCGTTCAGGATGGGCAGCACAGCGACATTGGCCGCCTTCAATCTTTGTTGCGCCGCCGCGGGCACCGTGCCCATCAAGTTGAACTCGAGACCCAGTTCCTCGCCGCTCAACAAAACGGCCAACTGACTGAATATCTCGGTACTGCGGATGCTGTTCCGGCAACCCCCGGTAACGATCAGCGGCTTTTCGGCCTCATGTTCCATCACCGAAAAGAATACGTCGGCGACCGGATTGTCGACCACGTCCGTGGCCTCCCATTTTTCGAATGCGCCGACTTCGCCAGGCACGGTAAGGATCGCCGACCTTCGGCCGTGCCGGGTCGCGGAATGCGCCGCCAGCATCGCCAACCTGCCTGCGAAGCGCAATGTTCCCAGCGACCTAGAGCCATGCGGTGAATAGACCACGGGGGCATGCGTATTCGACGATCGCATGCCGACCGACGCCATCAGAAAAGGCAGCAGCCCATGGACGTGCACCGCGCTCAGGCCATCCTTTTGAAGTTCGCCCTTGCAAGCGCGAAAGAGAGCATGCCATTCGCCGATCGGATTAACTGCCTTCGCGATTCGGACGACTGCAGCGTAGCCATCGAATTGGTCAACGTTGTGCCGATGCTCGGGCGAATCGATCAACAGCACGCGCTGCGAATGGCCGTTGCTCGCCAGCGCACGAGTGGCGGGTCCCAGAAAGCTGAAGACTTCGTCGGTGACCGATCCTACGACGTGCAGCAAATGAGCGTCGTGCGACGAATGCTCGTAACGGTTTCGATTCGCCGCAGTCGACTCGCCAGTATGAGGCGCCGCCGAGCTCACCTCGCCCCTTCCCGAAAGACAACGACGCGAACGGTTTTGAACAAGATGGAGATGTCACCCATGAACGAGCGGTTCTCGACATACTCGCGATCAAACGCGACACGCTCCTCGTAGGTGGTGTTGTTGCGGCCGCTAATCTGCCAGAGCCCCGTCATTCCGGGGGAAACGCTCACGTAGTGCCACCGCGCCTTGCCATAGCGTGCAAGTTCGGAAACCGTCACAGGACGCGGACCGACCAGTGCCATCTCCCCTTTGATGACGTTCAGCAGTTGCGGCAATTCGTCCAGACTCGACTTCCGCAGGAAGTGCCCAATCGGCGTAATGCGTGGGTCGTTCGTCAACTTCTGATCACGTGCCCATTCGGCGCGCGCCGCCTTGTCGGTCTTCAGCAACTTCGCAAGAACTTCCTCCGAATCGCGGCGCATCGAGCGAAACTTCCAGCACTTGAACAGCTTGCCGTTCTTGCCGACCCGGTAATGGGCGAAGAGGATGGGTGCACCATCGATTTTCCAGATAAGAAATATGACGATGAGGAGCATGGGACTCAGAACCCACAGCAGTCCAAGCGCCAGAAGCTGGTTGATCCGGAGTGCGATCTGCTCCCGCCAGTAGGAACGTGACACGACCTGATGAACAAGCACAGCCCCAGCGACAAAGTTCGCAGCGTTCATGACCAACACTCCCCTTGGTAGTTATATACCGATGTTAACGATCTAGAAATATTGATACTGGAATGTCACTACAAGCATATGACGTGCCAGAAATCGGCATAACCTCTTTAGCCAAGGGGTAATTCTCCTCGATAGAAAAGAAAAAATGAATAGTTAAGTACTAAATTTGCTGTATTTGCAACAATGTAGAAATAAAATTTCTGCATCCTGTCAACGTCCTTGACAACATGTCAAAACGTTAAACGAATGTGACCTGTCTGTTTTTGGTTCATCGAAAAGGCACAGTGCGCGGTTCGACGACGTGGTTCAGCTCGGTCATTCGACCTTATGCCTGACGAGTGCCGTTCCATACCCGCCCTACCATGGACGCAAGCGACATGGACAATCGCCGGCGTGCCAGCACGGCATGTGAAAAAGGCGTCAATGGCCCTTCAGCGAATCGGTAGAACCATTGGCTGGCCACGCTAGGCGGGTGTCCACGCAGGGCCTGGCGTACATGGTGGCCCTGCCAAGGCTTGGCTGCACCAACAGCGTGCGACAGATGGTTGCCACCCGGCACGAAATCCATCGCCTCCGGTCCTGCGGCGTTGAGCGGCGTCAGACAGAGCGTAATGGAAAAATTGAGCGCGTCTTCGTCGGTCGAATGAAACAGGCTGTCCGGTGCTCCGCTCTTGCGCTGGCGCAAGCCGCTGCGGCTTTCCGTGGCCACATGGTGATTGATGCGTTCCCAGGTTTGCAGGAATCCAATGTCGTTGCGGTGCACGCAGACGAAGCCGGCGTTGTAATAGCGGTGAGAATCACGCTGCGGCCGCCTTTCTCCTAGTGATGAAAAGAACTGGCACCACCGGGCTCGTTTCGGATGGCTGGCTGGCATGTCCCAGTCCGCGTCTTCCACCACCGCAATGCCGTCTTGCATCACCCAATTCTGCATGGCGTCCCAACTGCATTTGACGACCATGTCCGGATCCAGATAGCTCACTGCGTCCGCTTCAGCGTCATAACTCAGCAAAATCTCACGCATCAACGTTGGTTTGTAGTAATTCAGACTTACTGCAGGATCGAGTTCAATGGCGCGCAATTCAAGAGACGGCGTTACTTGCAGCTTTGCCGACTGCGGGTCGAAACCAGCGCGACCGACGACCCAGGTCGGCAACGGCCCACGATGGCCCACCCAAACGGTGCCCTTGTAGCCTGCGGATACGAGGGAGTTGATCAGTGCGGCCACGCCGTGATGGTAATGACCTTCGAAAAGGGTGCAGAGCGCGACTTTCATCGGTTTCCTCGCATGGCAGCTGAATTACTGGCACGCGATATCGCATGCCCTTCTCGATGTTCCGAGCCTCTCAAGATTTTGTCAACATTTTATTACATCTTTTGTTTTAGTCATTTTCGATGTTGCGAACTATTTGGTGCACGAATGTTTTCGAAAAAAATAAATGCATCAAAACAGGGCACTCTGTCGAAAAATAATTTTAGGTTCCGAAAGTTTATAAATCTTAATAATATATAAGTTAAAAAATATAGATACTTTTTAGTTACTTTCCATATTTTCAACGGTTTAAATTAATACTTATTTTCTATCGATCTGACGCTGCAGTATTTTGGAATTTACCCACACTGCGGGCGGACATTGAAAATATTTTTTTGCTGACTGATAAGATTTGTTCTTTAGCATTGCTTTTTACATGAATCCATGAATTGCAACCTAAAGTTTTAATAAAAAGGTTTTAGATAGATCTTTTGTTTTCAATTAGACGCAGCTTCCATGCTGTCTCATCATGACAACGCTTTCCACGTTTCTTCAACGCACACTCTTCATCGCTCAAATCGCCGTTCTATCGATCGTCACGGCCTGCGGGGGTGGCGGAAGCTCTAGCGACCGCATCGGCGCGGTCGGAACGCAGACGATGTCCGCCACCTCCACCGCAACCTCGAAAGTCGTTGCTAACGCAGGTTCGGCGCAGGAAGCAGGCTCCGGCGTCGATGTCGTGTTGAACGGCAGTGGGTCGGCGGCCGATGCCTTGGCGCCTGTCGAGCTAAGCTATAGCTGGCAGCAGCTCGATGGCCCATCGGTTGAACTGTCGAATGGCCACACCGCGACGCCCATGTTCAAGACACCCTTAGTGCCCGCGACGACCGTGATGACGTTCGCACTCACGGTCAGTGCCATCGCCGCGTCGGCGACCGACAAGGTCAGTGCGACCATCAGCCGCGACAGCCCCTGGGGCGTGGCGCCTTCGTCAGCACTTTCGTATAACCCGGAGGGCTGGTTGCCAGCGATGGCCGAAGCAGGCGTTACGAGCGTGCGTGGTTTCTATGCGCCGGCGCCTCCCGCACAGGACGGGTTCGCTCCCGTCGCAGTCGCCGGGATGTCCGGTGTGGGTATCCTGCAGTGGAGTTCCAGCGATCCACACTCGCTGCCTGTAAACGATCTCGACGGCTGGCGTCGCTACGTGACCGCACAGGTCACGCGTTTCAAGGGCAAGGTAAAGCACTGGGAAGTCTGGAACGAGCCGCCCAACTTCACGGCCGACAGGTCGCCCGCTTCGTATGCGAAAGTCGTGGCAGTGGCATTCGACGCTGCCAAGGCGGTCGATGCTAGCGTACAGATCGGCTTGGCCGCGAAGAGCAACCATGTCAACTACCTGGCCGAATCCATCGCCGCAGGGGCGAAGGACAAGTTCGATTTCATCACGCTTCACCCTTACGAGGTCGTCTCGATGCTGCCCCTGGGATGGGAGGGCCAATTCATGGGCATCGTCCCCCGCGTACGCCAAATGCTGCAAGCGATGAATCCGGCGAAAAAAGCAGTGCCGGTGTGGTTCACCGAAGTTGGGGTCCCCGCCTCGTCGCCGGCGAACGGTGGCATTGGCCCCGACATGCAGGCAGATGTTCTTACGAAGATCTACACGATGGCGATGGCGCAAGGTGCAGCACGCACCTTCTGGTTCGAGCCCCGGGACAGCGAAGGGCTGTCACTCGGTTTGACGACCGCAGACGGCACGAAACGGCCAGCCTTCTACGCGATGCGCAGCCTAACCAAATATCTCGGTACGGCGCCTTTCTACCTCGGTTGGACGCAGCCCGATAACGCCTACTACGGCTTCATCTTCAAAACCGACAAGAGCGTGGTGATGGTGGCATGGTCGCGTGCCGGGCAGTCGAGTACGCGACTTCTCCCATCGGACGTCACTGCTGTCGACCCGCGCACCGGCAACATCGCCATAACGCGCACGCAGACGATCACCGATGCACCCGTCGTCCTGGTCGCGCCCACCAACTCGGCGCAAGCCATACAGTGGCTGAACGAAGCGGTCAGCAACGCGAGCAAGGCGTTTCCGTGGAACGGCGATCACAGCGCGTCGCCCACGGTCGAATTGGTCGCGGGCGCCATGCCCAATGGCGTGTTCATGGTGAACCCGCCCGCAGTCACCATCGTCGACAACGTGGCCGAATTCGACCTCGAAGGTCGGGGCAGCGTTAGCTTCGCAGTCGATCCAGCGTTTCTACCTTACGGCTCTAGACGCATCAGCATCACTGCCATGGTGCGTGGTCACGGCACCGGAGATCCGGGATTCAATCTCAAATACGAATCCGATGTACCGATTGCGAACACCGACGGCAACGGCCTTCAAGGGATCGATAATGGCTGGTTCAATATCAGGGGAACGAACTTCTACGAGAAGACGTGGGTGATTCCGAATGCGCGATTCGTCGGCATGTACGGTTTCAACTTCAGCTTCGATACGGACGGGCCGGCGCATTCGCAATTCAGTATCGCGCGGGTCGTGGTCAACAAGTAGGGTTCGGCTGCGGTCGTTGCGTGCTCAGTCCGAACAAGCCAGATTGGCCTGGAACGGCAGAGCACCGTAGACGTTTTCGTAGCCGCGAGCCATCTTACCGACGGCGAAGACGTCGATGCCTTCGCGGCTGCGCAACCTCATCTCCTTGGCGAGATCGGCATCCCGCAGCACACGATCCAAGGTATGGGCAAGCGCTTGGGCGTCGCCGGGCGTGACCAGCAAACCCGCCTTTCCACCGAAAAGCACCTCGGGTATGCCACCGGTATCGCTCGCCACGATGGGAACCCCGCATTCGCGCGCTTCGACAAGTACCAGACCGAAGGGCTCGGCACGGGATGGCAGTACGAAAACGGACGCCCCCAGCATGTAAGACCTGGGATCGGAGCGGAAACCGACGAACTCGACGTTGTCGGCAACGGCGAGCTCTACAGCCATTTTTTCCAAGGAAGGGTTGTCTCGATTGCCCACGAGATAGAGCCGCACCCCTGGATGTCGTTCGATCAACGTCACCATCGATCTCAGCAGCACATCGACACCTTTTCGTGTGATCAGGGCACCGACGTAGACGATGGCCTTTTCCACCAGCGGTTCCGCGACCACTTTGCCGATGTCGCAAAGGCGAGTGGAGCCCAGATTTCCGTTCTTCACCACCACCGGCCGGCGTACGAAGCTCTTCTTCCTGATGAGACTGGCATCGCCTTCGCTCACGCACACGACGGTGCGGGTCACACACATGGCCAGAACCGATCGCTGGTATCCGTTGTGGATGGTCGAAACCGAACTCGTGAAGAACAATCTGGGAAATGCGATCGCAGCCATCAACGTGGCCCGGACGGTATGTACATGGACTACCTCCGGCGCCTTGCCCGATGCGGTCGTGCGAAGCAGATGCGCGGCTCTCGCGATCGCATAAAAACCATGAGCCGACAAGCCGTCGATCAGCGTGATCTCGTACTTCGACGCGAGCTGCCGCATCGAGGCATCGGTTTCCGCGCAACCGATCGTCACGGAGTGCCCGGACCTCGCCTGACTGACCGACAGATCAGCGACTACGTTGGTAATTCCTGTCCCATCGGCTTTGAAGGTGTTTGTTAGATGAAGAATTCTCATATCTGCAGGTTTTTTTCACTTTTGAATTGTCGAAATTTTTCTGCTGGATTGAAATTTGCAAAAAATAGAATTTTTCATCGAACGGTTCCCCCCTGCCGCCAGAATCGAAACAATCGTCTGCCACCCCACCTTGCATGTAGCTTGAATTGCGTCATTGGTGAGTCCAAAACAGTCAGTTCTGACCAACGCGACCCAACCGAGCAGGCCGGAAGAATCAACTTCATTGAAACTCGATTTTCGATCGCCCCTGAACCTTGTCCACATTCAAACACGAGGTTACGTCTAGCAGACGGATTATGCTACTTTAGTTCTCAAAGTAAGACTTTTTTCACATTTTCGTGGGTGCAAACTGCGTCTTGACCCACAAGGTATCTGGATGAATTCGCTATGGATGGCACCGGATCCCCTTCGCCGCAGATGAAGGACCCAGATTCCTGAAGCACCACGAATACCATCGATCGCTGACCAAAGCAGCGAAACCAGAAACGGATGAAAGCGCCGATGAACGACGAGTCGTTGATTTCTGAAGAAACAACTTTCGAGTCTGTGTCGCAGGTCCTCGTCAGTCCTACCCCATGACGGTTGTGCGTTTCACCAGCGAAAACTAGAAGCCAAATCGAGAAGTTACGCTGTAACTTACGCTTCAGTTTGCATTGAACCAATACGTGGTGCGGAGGCTCCGTGGGTCTCGCATCGAAGATTTCGACCGGCGCCGGCTTCATCGGCCCCCTCGCCTGCTCGACCTTGCCTTCGAGCCATTGGTCGAAGTCCGCAGCCTCCAGCGGGATCACGGAGCGCTTGTCCTGCTTGTCCGGCGGCGCCTTCGGATCGAGCTTGTGCATGCACCGCACCAGCGGACGATCGTCGGCGTCGACAGTGAGCACCGGGTAGCTTTCGTGCACTTCGCCGGTCGCCCTGTCGATCCGGGTGTTCCAGGTGTTTCAGAGCCCGGCCAGACCCCACGGGTCGCCGTCCGCGCGTTTGAACTGCCGCCGGATGTTTTCCCCGGTCTTCCAAATGGATGCGTCGAAGGTCGACGCCGGGATGATGCGCGCTGGCCGCGCTTCCACGGTTCCTTGCAGCCGGCCTTCGCCTCGAGTTCCTCGCTGCGTGCGTTGTTCGTCGGGAACTTGAGCCTCGGCCGCTTCGCGAACCACGGAGTCAGGCCCACTGGCCCACGACGGGTTCGCGCTCGCAGCCCGACACTTGTCGAGCGCGGCGGATGAACGGGCCTGGTGTACGCGGAAGAACGACGCGCGGCCACAGCTTGGACGCGTTCTCAAAGCCGGAATGCCGATAGCGCTCGATCGCGATCTATGACGGGGCTTCGCATCGGTTGCACACGAACTCGACCTACCGGCTCACAACAGCGGCTGCTTCAACAGCGCCAGCCCGGTCCGCCGCTCGAATTCGGCGTAGTCGATCGGCTTCATGCTGTGCGTGCCTGCGGTGTTCGTCATCCAATAAGCCCAGGCACGCCGTTCCCCGCGGCTGTAGACGACCTTCCAGGTGTGGCTCGGCACCCAGACGCCACCGGCGCCGATGGTCGAGGGACGCTGATCGAAAGACGGCCCGGTGAACACGTAGACGTCGCCCGGCGCACGCGCCGCATATTTGCGCGTCGCCTGCTCGATCTGGTTCCAGGCGCGCTGATTCAACTCCGGCACCTGGGGCACCATGTTGGCCAACGAGAAAGACTGGGCCTTCGCCGCCGCGTCCGGCATGTCACCGGCCGGCGCCATGTGTCCTCGGTCGTATCCGCTGCCGACGTAATCGCCGAGCTGCGCACGATCGGCACTCGGCAGGCGCGCCTCGGGGTAGAAGCGATCCGAACGCCTGATGCCCTTCGCAGCTTCGACGCTGGCGCGCGTAAGGCGCTCGACGGCATAGACCGGCGTCTTGCTCTCGCCCGAATGCAGCACCGCGAAGCCGTCGAAGCACAGCGCGCGTTGCCGGCCCGGCCATGCGACCGCGGGCACGTAACCGGGAAAGTGCCGCATGCATCGCGCGAATGCGCCGCTGATCG
Organism: Janthinobacterium lividum; assembly: GCA_050954325.1. GTDB lineage: Bacteria > Pseudomonadota > Gammaproteobacteria > Burkholderiales > Burkholderiaceae_C > Variovorax. Next base: position 1,161,152 of record JBPBPG010000002.1, read on the forward strand.
CGCGGCCGTCCTGCGGCGACGTTGGGGGAATGCCGGGGCGCTGTGTCGAAGCCGTTGGCGGCGCCGTGTACGGCTTGAGGCTGCAGCCTGGAATCTGGATCGCGGCAATCAGGCCCAGCAGCAGCCCAACGCCGGTTCGACGCACTGCCGCCAACGTCCGACCACCGCCCGATCCTCGAGCAGCTCTTCTTCTCACCGCTCCACCACCAGGCACCAACTTACCGAACTGTGAATACGAAAGTACATGGCAAAACTATACTGGACGCATTACCAGTACTTTCGTTTACATCAAACAGCCCGTGGCGCTGATGCCATGTGTGTCGATTCCGCTGATGCGAAGGCAGGTGTGCTACTGCTCGATCGGTGAAACGCGGCTATGGAACGAAACGCGCTTGATCCGGAGGACGATCGCGAGGATCGCAGTCGCCTCATGTGAGCGATGGGCGCCATCGGCGACCGCTAAGGTCAAGGGCGCGCTGACGCTAGCCACCACCCCGGCTGCACGCCCCCCGGTGAACCGACCTGCCCTGCGCCCACGCTTGATTTGTCGGATCGAAAGGAATTCGTTCCGCGAAATTGAAGAAAGAGCATGCGGGAGCTGACGAACGGTGTACGCATCTGCGCGCTTTTCGACCGAAGGCGCGGTTCCGGCCTTGCATTTGGTCTGCGCACAATCTTCGCCTGCATCAATCCGCTGGCGCAGTGCTTGGCAAACCACGGTGGCGACGGTCAACCATAATGTGCTTGCCTGACTGCAACAGCTTCGCTGGTCGGGTGTCGAACCGCATCAGGATGTCTTCGACGCAGGTTCGCCCATGACCTGTCCGCCACCCGGCACAACTTCTGAAATCACGAGCCTGAAAACCTACCCTGTCGGCGCAAGCAGTGTCGCGAGGACAAGCGACAGCAAGCCAACCATGACCCAGGTGCGTACCGAATTCACCAACGAGATCAACGATATAAGGTCGCAATCGCAGTCGGATCAACAGGTCGGGAAAGCCGCAGGAGCAGGCCACACCCCCATGATGGCCCAATACCTCGGCCTCAAATCCGCCCACCCCGACACCCTCCTCTTCTATCGGATGGGCGATTTCTACGAGCTGTTCTACGCCGATGCCGAAAAGGCCGCCCGCCTGCTCGACATCACGTTGACCCAGCGTGGCCAGTCCGCCGGACAGCCGATCCCGATGTGCGGCGTGCCGTTCCACGCGGTCGATACCTACCTCGCGCGCCTGATCAAGCTCGGCGAATCGGTGGCGATCTGCGAGCAGGTCGGCGAGGTCGGCCTGGGCAAGGGGCCGGTGGAGCGCAAGGTGATGCGGGTGGTCACGCCGGGCACGCTCACCGATGCGGAACTGCTCGACGACCGGCGCGACGCGCTGCTGCTGTGCGTGTATGCGGGTGCGCGCAACGTGTGCGGGCTGTCGTGGGCGAGCGTCACGGGCGCCGAGCTGCGGCTGGCCGAATGCGCGGCCGACGCGCTCGAAGCCTGGATCGCCCGCATCGCGCCGAACGAGCTGCTCTACAGCGCCGAGGTCACGCCCGCCTTCGAGAACCGCCTGAAGGCCGCGCGCGCCGCGACGCCCTTCACGCTGTCGGTGCGTCCGGCCTGGCAGTTCGACGGCGCCCTCGGCGAGCGCAAGCTGCGCGAGCAGCTTTCCAGTGCCAGCCTGTCGGCCTGGAACGCCGATGCGCTCGTCCATGCCCACGCGGCGGCGTCCGCCCTGCTCGGCTATGCCGAACACACGCAGGGTCGCGCGCTGCCGCACCTGCAGCGTCTGACCGTGGAACGCGACGGCGACCTGATCGAGCTGCCGCCGACCACGCGCCGCAACCTCGAACTGGTGCAGACGCTGCGCGGCGAGGATGCGCCGACGCTGTTCTCGCTGCTCGACACCTGCATGACCGGCATGGGCAGCCGCCTGCTGCGGCGCTGGCTGCTGTCGCCGCGGCGCGATCGCGGCGAGGCCCAGGCGCGGCTCGAAGCCATCGGTGCGCTGCAGGCGGTCGGGCTGGGCGCTGCGTCCTCGATCGCGCCACCGTGGCGCGTGCTGCGCGAGCCCCTGAAGAACACCAGCGACGTCGAACGTATCGCCGCCCGCATCGCGCTGCGCCAGGTCAAGCCACGCGAGCTGGTCGCGTTGCGGCTGGCGCTGACCAAGGCCGCGCTGCTCGGGCCGCTGCTGCCAGAGGGCGGCGCGCTGCTGGAGCGCATCGCGGACCACCTCGTGCCACCGCCCGGCTGCGAGGCGTTGCTGGCCGCGGCGATCAAGCCCGACCCTTCGGCGCTGGTGCGCGACGGCGGCGTGATCGCGGCCGGGCACGACGCCGACCTCGACGAGCTGCGCGCCATCAGCGACAACTGCGACGAGTTCCTGCTGAAGCTCGAGGTCAGCGAGCGCGAGCGCACCGGCATTTCGAACCTGCGGGTGCAGTTCAACCGCGTGCACGGCTTCTATATAGAGGTGTCGCAGGGCGCGCTGGGCAAGGTACCCGACAACTACCGACGCCGCCAAACGCTGAAGAATGCCGAACGCTTCATCACGCCCGAACTCAAGACGTTCGAGGACAAGGCGCTGTCGGCGCAGGACCGTGCGCTGGCACGCGAGAAATGGCTCTTCGAACAGCTGCTCGACGCGCTGCAACCGCATGTCGCGGCACTGGGCCGACTCGCGGGCGCGGTGGCGGCGCTGGATGCGCTCTGCGCGCTGGCCGAGCGCGCCCACACGCTGCACTGGAACGCGCCCTGCTTCGTCTCGCACCCGTGCATCGAAATCGCGCAGGGCCGCCATCCGGTGGTCGAGGCGCGGCTGGCGGAGAAATCGTCGGGCGCGTTCATCGCCAACGACACCCAGCTCGGCCCGCACCAGCGCATGCAGGTCATCACCGGGCCGAACATGGGCGGCAAGTCGACCTACATGCGGCAGATCGCGATCATCGTGCTGCTGGCCTCGATCGGCTCGCACGTGCCGGCCGACGCCTGCCGGCTCGGGCCGATCGACGCCATCCACACCCGCATCGGCGCGGCCGACGACCTGGCCAACGCACAGTCGACCTTCATGCTGGAGATGACCGAGGCCGCGCAGATCCTGCACGGCGCGACGGCGCAGTCGCTGGTGCTGATGGACGAGATCGGCCGCGGCACCAGCACCTTCGACGGCTTGGCGCTGGCCGCCGGCATCGCGGCGCAGCTGCACGACCGCACCCGGTCGTTCACGCTGTTCGCGACGCATTACTTCGAACTGACGGAGTTTGCGGCCACGCACCACGGCGCGGTCAACATGCACGTCAGCGCAACGGAGAGCGTAGGCAATACGGGCCGCGACATCGTCTTCCTGCACGAGATGCAGCCCGGGCCGGCGAGCAAGAGCTACGGCATCCAGGTCGCGCGGCTCGCCGGCATGCCGGCCGCCGTGGTGAACCATGCGCGCCAGGCACTCGAAGCGCTGGAGGCCCAGCAGACGCGGTCGCGGGCCCAGGTCGACCTGTTCGCGGCACCGCCCGCGCCGCCGCCGCTGCAGGACAGCGCCGTAGAATCCGCGCTAGCCGCACTCGACCTCGACGCACTGAGCCCGAGGGAAGCGCTCGAAGCGCTCTACACCCTCCAGAAACTGAATCCGCGATCACCATGACTTACTGTGTAGGCATCAAACTCAACGCCGGCCTGGTGTTCCTGTCCGACTCGCGCACCAACGCGGGCGTCGACCACATCAGCACCTTCCGCAAGATGATCGTCTACGAGCAGCCGGGCGACCGCGTCATGGTGCTGTTGTCGGCCGGCAACCTGAGCATCTCGCAGTCCGTGCGCGAGATCCTGCAGATCGAGGAACTGCGCGAGACCACCGAGGACGGCAAGGTCGGCCCGCCGATCACGATCTGGAACGCCAAGAGCATGTTCGACGCCGCGCGGGTGCTGGGCTCGGCGGTGCGCCACGTCTACGACCGCGATGCCGAAGCGCTCAAGCACGCCGGGCTCGATTTCAACGTGTCGTTCATCTTCGGTGGCCAGGTCGGTGGCGAAGGCATGCGGCTGTTCCTGGTCTATTCGGCCGGCAACTTCATCGAGGCGACCAACGAGACGCCCTATTTCCAGGTCGGCGAATCCAAGTACGGCAAGCCGGTGCTCGACCGCGTGCTGACACCCGAGACCCCGCTCGACGAAGCCGCCAAGTGCGCGCTGGTGTCGATGGATTCGACGATGAAGTCCAACCTGTCGGTCGGCCTGCCGCTCGATCTGGTGGTGTACGAGGCCAACGCGCTGCAGACCGACAAGATCGTCTGCATCGATGCCAACAACCCCTACTACCAGATGATGCACAACAGCTGGGGCCAGAAGCTGCGCGAGGTGTTCGACAGCATCGACGACCCGGTCTGGGACGACAGCGTCACGCAGTTCCCGCTGATGCTGCCGGCCGCGCGCCACAGCCCGCTGCGCAAGATCTCGACGCCGGACGAGAAGCTGATCTAGCTTCTCGTCCGGCTCACCCAGGAGAGGCGCCGCGGCGCCTCTTTTTCTATTCCGCCCAGACCACCAGGCCGCTCCAGGCCGTCGCCAGCACCACGATGCCGAAGGCGATCCGGTACCAGGCGAACGGAATGAAATCGTGCGAGCTGATGTAGCGCAGCAGCCAGCGCACGCACAGCCAGGCACTGACGAAGGAGAACACCAGGCCGACGACGAACATCGGCAGGTCGGCCGTCGACAGCAGCGCGCGCGACTTGTACAGGCTGTAGGCACCCGCACCGATCAGCGTCGGGATCGCCAGGAAGAACGAGAAATCCGTCGCCGCCTGTCGGCTGAGCCCGAGCAGCATGCCTCCGATGATGGTCGAGCCGCTGCGGCTGGTGCCGGGAATCATCGCGAAGCACTGCACCAGGCCGACCTTGAGCGCGTCGAACGCGGTCATGTCGTCCACGTTCTCGATCCGCACCGAGCCGGGCGGGCGCTTCTCGGCCCAGAGGATGATGAAGCCGCCGACGATGAAGGTGGTGGCGACCACCACCGGCGTGAACAGGTGCGCCTTGATGATCGAACCGAAGGCCAGCCCGAGAATCACCGCCGGCAGGAATCCGATGACCACGTTCAGTGCCAGGCGCTGGGCCCTGGCCTGCCGCGGCAGCGCGGTCACGGTGGACCTGATCTTGTGCCAGTACACCAGGATCACCGCGAAGATCGCGCCGGTCTGGATGGCGATGTCGAAGACCTTGGCCTTCTCGTCGTCGAAGCCGAGCAGTGCGCCGGCGAGAATCAGGTGACCGGTCGACGAGATCGGCAGGAACTCGGTGAGCCCTTCGACGATCCCCATGATGGCGGCCTTGGCCAGCAAAACAATATCCACGCTTACTCCTGAGAAGAGCGCCGATTATGGCCAATACGGACGTCAGGCTTCGTTCAGACAGCTCGTGCCGAGGCGGTCGGCCGACATCTTCGGGCCTTCATTTCGCTGGTGGCGAAAGCCGACGCGGCACGCGGGTCACGCGGCCCGCGCGGCCGCCATGTAGCGCGTCTGCACGCCCCGCACGGCCGGACTCAGGTTGGCGACGCCGGCCGCCTGCAGCAAGGCGTCGTAGCGCATCACCGCGGCGGCGATGGCCTGCGCCTCCGGCGTGCGCAACAGAAGATGGTCGCGGTTGACGTCGATGCCGCTGGACGATACCCGAGCGAATCTCGCCGCGGCATCCGGGTTGGCGCGCGTCCCGGTCATCGCGACCTGCCGACGGTTTCCAGCACCACGCGCGGCGAGCGCCGGACCAGCGCATCGAGGAAACCGAACGCCTCGGCATGCGAAGTGAAATCCTCGTGCCCTTCGGCGAATGCGGGCGTTTCGAATCGAACTACTGCCGAAGCCGAAGCCGAAGCCGAAGCCGAAGCCGAAGCCGAAGCCGAAGCCGCAAACGAGCGCCGCTGCGAAGGATGCCGTCAGAACCTCGCGCAACGAGGGTTTGCGGAAGATGTCGTTTTTCATGAGGTTCCCTATCCCTCAACGTAGCGTCGCCGACCAGCCTCCGCCCAGCCCCTGTACCAGCCCGACCGCCGCGTTCTGCCGGCTCACCAGCACCTGCAGCACCGTGCGCCGTGCGTTCAGCGCCGTGGCCTGCGCGGTCACGACCTCGGTGTAGCTCACCTGCCCCGCCCGGTAGCGATTGAGGATCTGCTGCTCGGTCCGGTCGGCCGCCGCCGAGGCTTCGCGCCGAAGCACCTCCTGCTGCGCGAGGCTGGCGGTGGCGGTCAACTGGTCCTCGACCGCCTGGAAGGCCGCCAGCACCGTCTGCCGGTAGCTCGCCACCGACGCGTCGTACGAAGCCCTCGCCGCGTCGACACGCGCCCCGATGGCGCCGGCATCGAAGAGCACCTGCGTGGCCGACAGGCCGAGCGACCACAGCAGGTTCGACGCGCTGAACAGATCGGACACGGCGCTCGACGAACGCCCGAGCGACGCGCTGAGACTCAGGCTCGGATAGTAGGCCGAGCGCTGGATGCCGATCTGCGCGTTGGCGACCGCGACGGACCGCTCGGCCGCCGCGATATCGGGCCGGCGCTGCAGCAGCGTCGACGGCACGCCCAGCGGCACCGAAGGCACCACCGGCGTCCAGGCGGCGAGCACCGGCACGCTGAAATCCGCCGGATCGACGCCGACGAGCACCGCGATCGCATGCTCGAGCGCGTCGCGCGACCGCTGCAGCGCGACCCGGTCGGCGCGCGTGTTGGCGAGCAGCGTCTGCGCCTGCGACACGTCGCTCTGCGCCGCGATGCCGGCCTGGTAGCGGTTCTGCGTGATCGTCAGCGAGCGTTCGTAGCCGGTCAGCGTCTCGGCGACCAGCGCCAGCTCGGCATCGGCTTCGCGCAACGAGAAGTAGTTCGAGGCCAGCAACCCCTGCGCCGAGAGCCGGGCCGCGGCGAGATCGGCTTCGCTCGCCTGCGCCTGGGCCACCGCGCTGCCGACCGCCAGCCGCAGCCGTCCCCAGACGTCGGGCGTCCAGCTGGCGCCGAGCGACAGGTCGGCGCTGCCGGTCGCGGTGCTGCGGTCGCCGTTGCGGTTGCCGTTGCGCGAGGCGCCGCCGGAGAGCGCCAGGCTCGGGAACAGCGTCGCGCGCTGCTCTCGCACCAGCGCCAGCGCCTGCGCGTAGTTGGCGGCCGCGACAGCGATGTTCTGGTTCGACACCTGCACGCGCTCGACCAGCCCGTTCAGGTCGGCATCGGCGAAGAGTTGCCACCACGCACCCCGATCGAGCAGATCGGCGGGGGCGGCCGGCAGCCAGCCTTCGGCGGCCGTCGCGCCCTTCCAGGCCGCCGCGTCGGCGACCACGGGCCGTTCGTAGCCCGGCCCGATCGCACAGCCACCGAGGACGGCGGCGAGCGCGATGACAACGGGGGTGAAACGGAATTGCATTGCGTTCATGACGAAGGAGAAGGTGTGGGAAGCGTCGAATCAGCGGCGCGCGCGAGTTCGCGTTCGTTCGGCGCGCGACGGCGCAGCTTGTCCATGAGCACGTAGACCACCGGCGTGGTCAGCAGCGTGAGCAGCTGGCTCGCGACGAGCCCGCCGACGATGGCGACGCCCAGCGGCTGGCGCAGTTCGGCGCCCTGCCCGAAGCCGATCGCCAGCGGCAGCGCACCGAGCGCCGCCGCCATCGTCGTCATCAGGATCGGGCGGAAACGCAGCATGCAGGCCTCGCGCACGGCCTCGGTCGCGCTCAGCCCGCGCGCGCGTTCGGCGTCGAGCGCGAAGTCGATGATCAGGATCGCGTTCTTCTTCACGATGCCGATCAGAAGGAACACGCCGATCAGCGCGATGACCGAGAACTCCATCCGCAGCAGCAGCAAGGCCAGCACCGCACCGACGCCGGCCGACGGCAAGGTGGTGAGCACCGTGATCGGGTGCACCAGGCTTTCGTACAGCACGCCCAGCACGATATAGATCACCACCAGCGCCGCGAAGATCAGCCAGAACTGCTGGCCCTGCCCCTGCTGGAAGGTGGCGGCCGATCCGCCGAACGCGCCGCGCACGTTGATCGGCATGGCGATGTCGGCACCGGCCTGCTCGACGATCTTCTGCGCGGCGCCGAGCGCGACGCCGGGCGCGAGATCGAAGGAGATCGTGCTCGACAGCTCGCCGCCCTCGTGCGAGATCGATGTCGGGATCGCGCGTTCGGAAATCTTCGCGACCGCGCTCAGCGGCACCATCGTCGTCGTGGTCGTGCTCAGCGGCGCGCCGGTCGAGGCCCCACGCTGGCCGGGATTGGCCGAAGTGGTGACGACCGTGGCGCCGGTCAGCGACGACGCCGAGGTCGGCAGGTAGAGATCCTCGAGCGCGACGGGCCCCTGCATGAAGCGCGGCGCCCATTCCATGATCACCGCGTACTGGTTGAGCTCGTCGTAGATCGTCGCGACCGAGCGCTGGCCGAAGGCGTTGTAGAGGGCGCTGTCGACCGCGCTCGAGGTGACGCCCAGGCGCGAGGCGCTCTCGCGGTCGACGGTGACGAAGGTCTCGACGCCGTTGTCGGACTGGTCGCTGTCGAGGTCTGTCAGCGACGGCTCGGTCTTCAGGCGCTCGACCAGCTTGTTGGTCCAGGTGCGCAGGTCGGCGAGGTTGTCGGCCTTGAGCGTGTACTGGTAGGTCGAGTTGCTCGACCGTCCGCCGCCGCGCAGGTCCTGCACCTGGCCGAGGAACACGCGCAGGCCGGTCAGCCGGTTGAGCTGCGGGCGCAGCCGCGCGATCACGACCTCGCTCGGCACCTTGCGTTCGGCGATCGGCTTCAGGTTGACGAACATGAAGCCTCCGCCCGCGCGGCTGCCGCCCGAGAAACCGACCACCGTGTCGACCGCCGGGTCGGCGCGGATGATGTCGACCGCCTGCCTGAGCTTCTCGCCGAGCGCCTGCGACGAGATGCTCTGGTCGGCGCGCAGGCCGCCGTTCAACTGGCCGTTGTCCTGCTGCGGAAAGAAGCCCTTCGGAATCTTCGCGAACAGGTACACGTTGAGCCCTACCACGGCCAGCAGGATCAGCATCACCAGCGCCTTGCTGTCGAGCGCCCAGTCGAGGCTGCGCTCGTAGGTGCGCAGCAGCGCGTCGTAGCCGCGCTCGGCCCAGCGCGCCGGCCAGGACGCGCGGCGCGGCGGGCCGTCGCTCTCCTCCGGCTCCGCGCGCAGCAGCAGCGCGCACATCATCGGCGTGGTGGTCAGCGAGATGACCAGCGAGATCATCACCGCCGCCGACAGCGTGATCGCGAATTCCCGGAACAGCCGCCCGATCTGCCCGTCCATGAACAGCAGCGGGATGAACACCGCCACCAGCGACAGGCTGATCGACAGCACCGTGAAGCCGACCTCGCGCGCGCCGAGCAACGCGGCCTCCACCCGGTCCATGCCGGCCTCGATGTGGCGCATGGTGTTCTCGAGCACCACGATGGCGTCGTCGACCACGAAGCCGGTCGCGACCGTGAGCGCCATCAGACTCAGGTTGTCGAGGCTGAAACCCAGCAGATACATCACCCCGAAGGTGCCGAGCAGCGACACCACCGTCGCTACCGCCGGCACGATGGTCGCGCGCACCTTGCGCAGGAACAGCCCGACCACCAGCACCACCAGCACGATCGAGATCATCAGCGTGAACTCGATCTCCGCGAGCGAGGCGCGGATCGAATTGGTGCTGTCCGACGCCACCGCCACGTCGATGTCCTGCGGCAGCTGAGCGCGCAATTCGGGCACCAGCGCGCGCACGCGGTCGACCGTCTCGATGATGTTGGCGTTGGGGTCGCGCGTGACCAGGATGATGATCCCCGGCTGGCCGTTGAAGAGCCCGAGCGTGCGGCGGTTCTCGACGCCGTCGACCACGTTCGCCACGTCCGACAGCCGCACGGCCGCGTTGTTGCGCCAGGCGACGATCAGCGAACGGTACTCGGCGGCCTGCCGCCCCGGCGACGACGTGTAGATCTGAAGCCGCCGCCCCTCGCCCTCGATCGCGCCCTTCGGCCGGTTGGCGATCGTCGCCTGGATCGCGGCGCGCACGTCCTCGGTGCTGATGCCGTACCGGTTGAGCGCGAACGGCAGCAGTTCCACCCGCACCGCCGGCAGCGACCCGCCGCCGATCTCGACATCGCCCACGCCTTCGACCTGCGACAGCCGCTGGCTCACGATGTTAGAAACCGCGTCGTAGATCTGCCCCGGCGTCTTGGTCATGGACGTCAGCGCCAGGATCACCACCGGCGCCGAAGCCGGATTCGCCTTGCGGTAGGTCGGATTGCTGCGCAGCGTGGCCGGCAGGTCCACCCGCGCCGCGTTGATGGCCGCCTGCACCTCGCGGGCCGCGCCGTCGATATTGCGGTTGAGGTCGAACTGCAGTGTGACGCGTGCGGTGCCGGTCGAGCTGGTGGAGGTCATCTCGTTGACGCCCGCGATGGTCCCGAGCCGCCGCTCCAGCGGCGTCGCCACGCTGCTGGCCATGGTATCCGGGCTGGCACCGGCCAGCGTGGCGTTGACCGAGATCACCGGAAAGTCGACCTTGGGCAGCGGCGCGACCGGCAGCACGAAATACGCCGCGATGCCGGCCAGGGCGATGCCGATGGTCAGCAGGATCGTGGCGATGGGGCGTTCGACGAAGGGTCTAGAGAGGTTCATGCGAACCGTCCAAGTGCACGACCCCGCTACCACGCCGGGAAAACCGCCGCCCCAGCCGATCGAAAGCCAGATAGATCACCGGCGTCGTGAACAGCGTCAGCACCTGGCTCACCACCAGCCCGCCGAAGATCGCGAGCCCGAGCGGCCGGCGCAACTCCGCGCCTTCCCCGAACCCCAGCATCAGCGGCACCGCGGCGAACAGCGCAGCCAGCGTCGTCATCAGGATCGGCCGGAAGCGCAGCAACGCCGCCTGATGGATCGCCTCCAGCGGCGTCATTGTCTGGCTGCGCTCCGCGTCGATCGCGAAGTCGATCATCATGATCGCGTTCTTCTTCACGATCCCGATCAGCAGGATGATCCCGATGATCCCGATCACGCCCAGGTCGTTGCCCGTGACCATCAACGCCAGCAATGCGCCGACGCCGGCCGAAGGCAGCGTCGACAGGATCGTCAGCGGATGGATGTAGCTCTCGTACAGGACGCCCAGCACGATGTACACGCACACCACCGCGGCCAATATCAGCCACAGCTGGTTCGACAGCGAGTTCTCGTACGCGCCTGAAGCGCCCAGGAACGTCATCGTCACCCCGACCGGCAAGCCCACGTCCTTGGCCGCCTGGCGGATCGCATCGACCGCCCGTCCCAGCGAAACCCCGGCCGCCGTATCGAATCCCACCGTCGCGGCCGGGTACTGCGCCACGTGCGTGATCTGCAGCGGCGCGAGCTGCTCGCGCACCGTCGCGATCGCCGACAACGGCGTCGCCGTGCCCGAACCGGTCTTCAGGTTCAGCGTACCCAACTGCTGCGGCGTCTCGATCGAATCCGTCCTGGCTTCGAGAATCACGCGGTACTGGTTCGTCTCGGTGAAGATCGTCGAGACGATGCGCTGGCCGAACGCGCTGTAGAGCACGTCGTCGACCGCGCTCGCCGTGATCGCCAGCCGCGAGGCCGTCGCCCGGTCGATGTCGACGTACGCCGACAGCCCCTGCGCGCCGGCGTCGCTCGTCACGTTGCGCACCTCCTTTACGCTCGCGAGGCGCGCGCGGATCTTGTCCACCCACTGCGTCACCGTCGCCGAATCCACGCCTTCGATCGAGAAGCGGAACTCGGTCGGACCGGTCTCGGCATCGATGGTCAGGTCCTGCGTCGGCTGCAGGTAGAGCGTCACGCCGGCCACCTGCGACACCCGCTGGCGCAGCCGGTTCATGATCGCCTCCTGCGCGCCGCGTTCGGCCTTCAGGTTGATCAGCAGGCGCCCGGTGTTGAGCATGGTGTTGTTGGCCGCGTCGACGCCGGTGAAGGAGCTCAGGCTCTCGACCTCCGGATCGGCCAGGATCGCGCGCGCAGCCGCCTGCTGCAGCTCGGCCATGCGCGCATACGACACGTCCTGCGCGGCCTCGATGCGACCCTGCAGCTGGCCGGTGTCCTGCGTCGGGAACAGACCTTTGGGGATCACGACGTAGAGCAGCACCGTCAACGCCATCGTGGCGAGCGCGACGATCAGCGTCAGCCCCTGACGGCGGAAGACCCACTGCAGACAGACGTCGTAGCGCGCGATCACGCGGTCGAAGAACGCCTGCACCTTGCCGGCGAAGCCCCGCGTCGCATCGTGCGGCTCGCTCTTCAGCCAGCGCGCCGACATCATCGGCACCAGCGTGAGCGACACCACGGCCGAGATCAGGATCGTGATCGCCAGCGTCACCGCGAACTCGCGGAACAGCCGGCCGACGACGTCGCCCATGAACAGCAGCGGGATCAGCACCGCGATCAGCGACACCGTCAGCGAGATGATCGTGAAGCCGATCTGCGCCGCGCCCTTGATGGCGGCGGCGAACGGCTTCTCGCCCTCCTCCAGGTAGCGCGAGATGTTCTCGATCATCACGATCGCGTCGTCGACCACGAAGCCGGTCGCGATCGTCAGCGCCATCAGGCTCAGGTTGTTGAGGCTGTAGCCCATCAAGTACATCAGCCCGCAGGTGCCGATCAGCGAGATCGGCACGGCCAGGCTGGCGATCACCGTGGCGCGCAGGCTGTGCAGGAAGAAGAAGATCACCAGCACCACCATCAGCACGGCCAGCAGCAACTCGATCTCGACGTGCTTGACCGAGGCGCGGATGCCGGTCGTGCGGTCGCTCAGCACCCTGACGTCGAGCGTCGCCGGCAGGCCGGCCTGGAGTTCGGGCAGGCGCTTCTTGATCGCGTCGACCGTGGCGATGACGTTCGCGCCAGGTTGCCGCTGCACGTTCAGGATGATCGACGGCGTGAGCTGGCCGTCGATGCCCGACCAGGCGCCCAGCCGCGTGTTCTCGGCGCTGTCGACCACCGTCGCCACGTCGCTCATGCGCACCGGTGCGCCGTTGCGGAAGGCGACGATCAGGCTCCTGTAGTCGTTCGCCGTGACCAGCTGGTCGTTGGCGTTGATGGTGTAGGAGCGCTTCGGGCCGTCGAAGCTGCCCTTGGCGCTGTTGGCGTTGGCATTGGTGATGGCCGTGCGCAGCGTGTCGAGCCCGATGCCGTAGGCCGCGAGCGCGGCGGTGTCGGCCTGGATGCGCACCGCGGGACGCTGGCCGCCGGCCAGCGACACCAGCCCGACGCCCGAGACCTGGCTGAGCTTCTGCGCCAGGCGCGTGTTGACGATGTTCTGCACCTCGGTCAGCGGCATCGTGGCGGAGCCGATCGCCAGCGTCAGCACCGGTGCGTCGGCCGGATTGACCTTGGCGTAGACCGGCGGCGCCGGCAGGTCGGCCGGCAGCAGCGAATTGCTGGCGTTGATCGCGGCCTGCACCTCCTGCTCGGCGACGTCGAGCGTCTCGCCCAGGCCGAACTGCAACGTGATGATCGACACGCCCGACGCGCTGGTCGAACTCATGCGGTTGAGCCCGGGCATCTGGCCGAACTGCCGCTCCAGCGGCGCCGTCACGGTGCGGCTCATGACCTCCGGGCTGCCGCCGGGATACAGCGTCTGCACCTGGATGGTCGGGTAGTCGACCTGCGGCAGGGCCGACAGCGGCAGGAATTTGAAGCCGACCAGCCCCGCCAGCACGATCGCGACCATCAGCAGCGCGGTCGCGACCGGCCGCTCGATGAAGGGGCGCGACGGGCTCATTCCGGGCGCCGCCGACGCGCGCCCGATGCGCCCTCGCGCGCGCCTGCCGCGCCCGAAGCCCCGGCGCGCGGACGTGGCGCATCGGTCGGTAGCTGCACGGCGGAGCCGTCCTTCAGCCGGTCGCCGCCCTCGGTGACGACACGTTCGCCCTCCTTGAGCCCGTCGGTGATCACCACCGACTCGACGGTCGACTCGCCGCGCTTGACCATCCGCATCGATACCGTGCGGTCGTCTTTGATCACGTAGACGTAGTTGCCGGTGCCCGAAGTCCGCAGCGCCGTGACCGGCACCGTCACCGCGCCGCCGATGGTGCGCAGCAGCAGCCGCACGTTGACGAACTGGCTCGGGAACAGCGTGCTGCCGGTGTTGGCGAAGCGCGCCTTGGCCTTGACCGTGCCGGTGGTGGTGTCGACGATGTTGTCGAGCGTGGAGAAGGTCCCGGTGTCGAGCGTGGTAGCGCGCGTGCGGTCGAGCGCGGTCACCGCCATCTTCGCACCGGTGCGCACGCGCGTCTCGATGTCGGGCACGCGGTCCTGCGGCACGGCGAACTGCACGTCGATCGGCGTCATCTGGGTGATGGTGGCGATGCCGGTGGTCGCGCCGGCGGTGACGTAGTTGCCCGGATCGACGGTCCGCAAGCCGACACGGCCGGTGACCGGCGAGGTCACGCGGGTGTAGTCGAGATTGAGCTTGGCTGCGCCTTCGGCCGCCTTGTCGGCGAGCACGGTGCCCTGGAGCTGCCTGACCAGTGCGGCCTGCGTGTCGACGTCCTGCCGCGCGATGGAATCCTGCCCGAGCAGCGTCCGGTAGCGCTCGGCGGTGACGCGCGCGGCTTCGAGCTGCGCTTCGTCGCGCTGCCGCGTGCCCTGGGCCTGCATCAGCGCCTGCTCGTACGGGCGCGAATCGATGCGCGCGAGCACGTCCCCTTTCTTCACCGGCTGGCCTTCGGTGAAGAGCACGTCGGTCATGACCCCCGAGACCTGGGCGCGCAGCGTGATGGTGGTCACGGGTGTGACCGTGCCGAGGGCGTCGAGGTACACGGGAATGTCGGCGCGGGCTGCGACGGCCATGCCGACCGTGACCAGCGTCGGTCCGGGGGCGCCGCCGCCGCCACCCGGCCGGCCTGCTCCTGCGGGTGCACCCGGCCCGCCCGGCCCCGGAGGACCGCCAGCCATCGGTGGGCCCGCCGCATCGGCCGGCGGGCGATTCGCCAGGTACCACGCACCGCCGATCACGGCAGCGGTCGCCGCCACCGCGACGATGCCGCCCACCCAGCGACGGCGCCGGGCGATCACCGGCGCGGGCGCGAACGTGTTCGAAGGGTTGGAAGGTGGCGGCGGCGGGCGGGGGTCCATGAACGATCCTGAGCGTGAGCGGCCTCGGCGGGCACTTCGTCTTGGATCGTAGCCTGCACCATTTCAGGCTTTACGACTGTCCGCCGACAACGTCGTAAAGCGCCCGTAAAGGAAGAACGCATTCAGAAACACGCTGGAATGCGAAACGGCCATGCCGCGCGGCATGGCCGTGAAGACGGCAATGCGGACCTCGGCCCGCCTGCCTGTCACCGCGCCTCAGCGCCAGTCGCGGCGATCGTGCCTGTCGTAGCCTTCGCGGCCGTCACGGTAGTAGCCGGGCGCAGGACGGTAGTAACCACGCGGCGGGCCGTAGTAAGCGGGCGGCGGCGGTGCGTAGTGGATCGGCGCCGGGCGGTAGTACACGGGCGGTGGCGGCTGGTAGTAGACCGGTGCCGGTGGCTGGTAGTACTGCGGCGCGGGTGCGTAGTACTGCGGCGCGGGTGCGTAGTACTGCGGTCCGCCGACGACCACGCCCGGGGCCGCGAAGCCCAGGGAAATGCCGACGTCAGTGCGCGCGCTGGCGGCAGCGGCGCCGAACAGCGCCGCGGCGGCCACCGCGCCGGCAGCGGCCCACTTGAAGAATGTCGAACGAAAGAGAGTCATGAAGGGCTCCGTAAAAGGGCGAAAGCGTCCTGTGCCTGCATTGAACGCATCAGGTGCGGATCAGGTTCACTCGGGCCGGTGAAGTTCGTTGCCAGACGTAACCCCGAAATCGTGCCGCCTAGAATGAAAGCATGACCTCTCCCGCCGACAAAGCCTCTCCGAAAGTGGGCAATTTCCTACGCCACGTCATCGAGAACGACCTCGCGCAAAGCACTTACGCGGACCGCCGCTGGGGTGGCTCGCCCGGCGACGCGAAGCACCATGCGCAAGGCATGGCCGACCCGGCCAAGGTGCGCATGCGCTTCCCGCCGGAACCGAACGGCTACCTGCATATCGGCCATGCCAAGAGCATCTGGCTCAACTTCGAGATGGCGAAGGAATACGGCGGCGTCTGCCACCTGCGCTTCGACGACACCAACCCCGAGAAGGAAGAGCAGGAGTATGTCGATGCGATCCGCGACGCGATCGAATGGATGGGTTACGAGACCTACCTGGCCGACCGCCCGAGCGCACCCGGCACGCTGCAGCCGCACGAGTATTTCGCGAGCAACTACTTCGACTTCATGTACCGCGCGGCGGAGCACCTGATCGAGACCGGCCTCGCCTACGTCGACGAGCAGTCGCCCGAGGACATGCGCGTGAACCGCGGCGACTTCAACACGCCCGGCACCGACAGCCCGTTCCGCAGCCGCAGCGTCGCCGACAACCTCGCCCGTTTCCGCGAGATGCGCGACGGCGCCCTGGAAGACGGCGCCGCCATCCTGCGCGCGAAGATCGACATGGCGAGCCCGAACATCAACCTGCGCGACCCGGCGCTCTACCGCATCCGCCGCGCCACGCACCACAACACCGGCGACAAGTGGTGCATCTACCCGATGTATACCTTCGCGCACCCGATCGAGGATGCGCTGGAGCAGATCACGCACAGCATCTGCACGCTCGAATTCGAAGACCAGCGCCCGTTCTACGACTGGCTGCTCGACCGCCTCTGCGAAGGCGGCCTCATCGCCACGCCGCACCCACGCCAGTACGAATTCGCGCGGCTCAACGTCACGCACGTCATCACCAGCAAGCGCAAGCTGCGCCAGTTGGTCGAGGAAGGCCACGTCGACGGCTGGGACGACCCGCGAATGCCCACGCTGGCCGGCCTGCGTCGCCGCGGCTACACGCCCGAAGCGCTGAAACTGTTCTGCGAGCGCAGCGGCGTGACCAAGTCCGGCGGCTGGATCGACTACGCGAGCCTCGAAGCGGCGCTGCGCGAAACCCTCGACCCGATCGCGCCGCGGGCCATGGCGGTGCTCGACCCGGTGAAGCTCGTCATCACCAATTGGGGCGAACTCATGGGCGGCGACGATGTGCTCGACAACTGTAGCGCGCCCGTTCATCCGCACCACCCGGAACGCGGCGAACGCCACTTCAAGATCGGCCGCGAAGTCTGGATCGAACGCACCGACTACGAGGACGTGCAGCCCAAGGGCTTCTTCCGGCTCTTCCCCGGCAACAAGGTGCGGCTGAAGTACGGCCACACCATCGAATGCACCGGCGCTGCACGAGACGCCGACGGAAAGCTGCTCGAAGTGCATGCCATGCTGGTGCCTGACACCAAGAGCGGCACACCGGGTGCGGATGCGATCAAGGTGAAAGGGAATGTCACCTGGGTGGCGGTGGCGGATGCGGTGGCGGCAGAGGTGCGGTTGTACGAGCGGCTGTTCGCCGAGGCGCAGCCTGGAAGTGGGGAATCGATGGACAAGCTGAACAAGGGCAGTCTAGTGACGTGCTCGGCATTTATCGAACCATCTTTGGCGAACGCTACTGGCGACGCAGGCTTCCAGTTCGAACGGCATGGCTACTTCGTGGTGGACACGAATGCGGCCGCTGGAACGCCCCTCTTCAACCGCGCGGCAGGGATGCGTGACAGCTGGGGAAAGTAATGTGGGCCACTTGATATTCGCTCGGCATGACAAGTCGACGGATATCGCCACCGAAAACACATGCGCGCCAGTTACGGCACCGAGATGGTCGGGCGTACCGCGAGCAAATTCGCGCGGCCGTTCTGGGGGGAGCGCCGCGAACTGCCCGAGTTGCCGGGGCACGTGATTCCAGGAGCGCAGCGCTTCAATGCCTGACTCGTGCCTTGGTACACTGGACTCGCCGGCCTTTCTCTAGGACGTGCGGGAGTCGGCTATTCAGATTCGAGGGTTCGATCGCGGGCATGATGCTTCGACGAACTCGGGGCAGCCTGATATCCAAGCTGGCAACCGCCCTCCACTCGAGCACGCGTTCAACCGTTCGGCCGGCGTGTGCGACGGTCGGAAGGAGGAACGGACCCTGGCCTCGCTCGGCGCCCGAAAGCATCAAACGCTTCGGCGTGTCAGCAGCAGCAGTGCGCCCATCAGGGCGAACAATCCCCCGCAGATGCGATTCACCCAGCGCACCGGCTCGCTCTGCCGCACCAGCGGCGCCAATCGCGAGATGCTCAGTGCGCAGACCGTCAGCACCCCCGAACTCGAACGCCATGAACGTCAGGGCAAGAATCGCGAACTGCGGCGCGATCGGTGTGGCGGGGTCGAGAAACTGCGGAAAGATCGCCGCGAAGAACAGCACCGCTTTCGGATTGCTGGCACCCACCAGCAGCCCCTGCAGATAGAACGATCGCCGCGGCGTCGCAGTCCTGTCGCCTTCTACCTTCAAGGCCGAAGCTTCGCTGCGGAAGGTCTTGATGCCCAGCCAGACCAGATAGGCCGCG
Source organism: Janthinobacterium lividum (assembly GCA_050954325.1). Lineage (GTDB taxonomy): Bacteria > Pseudomonadota > Gammaproteobacteria > Burkholderiales > Burkholderiaceae_C > Variovorax. Next base: position 1,179,580 of record JBPBPG010000002.1, read on the forward strand.
CCGATCAGCTTGGTCGTGGTGAAAGCCGTTTCCGACGAGCGCCATGGATGGAAGTATGCAGGCACAGGGCCCGGCTCAATAGCCGTCGTCATGCCGTCGATCCCGCCTTTCGCGCCTACCGCCGACACCCGCCGCCCGTCACGCACGCCAGAATCGCCCACCCCTGCCTACCTGCCTACCTTCCTCCATGAAACCCTTCCTCCGCATCTACGCCGTCGTCCACGCCCTGATGGCCCTGCTCTTCGCGGCGGCGAGCATCGCGCTCATGGTGATCGCCGCCCACAACGGCTGGATCGCGATCATGGACGGTGTCGACGCGACCGCGGGAGAGGCGGTGATCGAGGCCATCGGCCTGCTGGCCGCGGCGGTGGTGGCGCTGCAGATCTCGCAGACCATCGCCGAGGAGGAAGTCATCCGCGATTCGCACATCGGCGCGCCGACGCGGGTGCGGCGCTTCCTGTCGCGCTTCATGGTGGTGATCGCGGTCGCCATCGCGGTGGAAGCGCTGGTCGCCACGTTCAAGTCGCGCGAGACGCCCGAGCTGATGCTCTATGCGTCGGCGCTGTTCTGCTCGCTGGGCCTGGTGCTGAGCGGCTGGGGCCTCTTCATCCACCTGAACCGGTCGGCCGAGGAGCTGGAGCCCGAAGCCATGGCCGATGCCAAGAAGGAAGATGAGAAGCTGGAATGATCCATTTCCTCGGGCGGACGCCGAGCTCGCCGACCCCATGCTTTTTCCTGCCGCTTCGCGCCTGATCCGCTTCAACAAACCCTACGGCGTCCTCAGCCAGTTCACCGCCGAAGGTCGCTGGCAGGGCCTGAAGGACTTCATCGACCTGCCGGGCGTCCACGTCGCCGGCCGGCTCGATGCGGACAGCGAGGGGCTGCTGCTGCTGACGGACGACGGCAAGCTCCAGGCGCGCATCGCGGATCCGCGCTTCAAGATGGAGAAGACGTACTGGGCGCAGGTCGAGGGCACGGCAGACGAAGCCGCGCTGAAGGCCCTGCGCGACGGCGTGCAGCTCAACGACGGCACGACAAGACCCGCGCGCGCGCGCCTGCTCGATCCGCCGCCCGATGTCCGGGCGCGCCAGCCGCCGATCCGCGCGCGGCAGCACATCCCGACGAGCTGGATCGAACTCGTGATCAGGGAAGGCCGCAACCGGCAGGTGCGGCGCATGACGGCGGCCGTCGGCTTTCCGACGCTGCGGCTGATCCGCATGGCCATCGGCCCGTACACGCTGGATGGCTTGCCGTCGGGAACCTGGGCCGATGCCGTCGATAGACTCGAGCGATGACCGATCGACCCCGCTCGCAAATGCCCAATCCTTCAACCAATCGCCGCGCAGTCGTGCTGGGGACGCTCGGCTTCTTCACGCTGCCGCTCGTCGCGCAGACCCGTACCGCCCTGCCGAGCGCGGCGACCGACTTGTGGCCACGGGCGTCGCAGGTCCCCGGCGGCGTGGCGCGCCTGTCGCTCGGCCCTGCAGCCACGCGGCCTGCGGCATTCGCCGGCGACGTGCCGCTGCTGGTGATCGGCGACGCGATCGAGTGGACGGCGCTCGTCGGCATTCCGTTGGCCGCGACGGTCGGCAACGCACGCATCGCGGTGCGCACGCAGGAAACGCCCGACCGGTCGGTCGCATACGTCGTAGGCGCCAAGAAATACAGCGAGCAACGCCTGAAGGTCGCGCCCGGCACGGTCGACCTGTCGCCGGCAGACCAGTCACGCTACGAGCGCGAGCGCACGCACCTGGCCGCTGTGATGGCGACTTTTTCCGAGGCGCCGCCGTCGCAGGACCTCCTCATGCGTGTGCCGGTGCCGGGCCGGCGATCGAGTTCGTTCGGCTTGCGGCGCGTCTTCAACGGCCAGTCGCGCAATCCGCACAGCGGCATGGACATCGCCGCGGCCACCGGCACGCCGATCCAGGCACCGCTCGCCGGCAAGGTCATCGACACCGGCGACTATTTCTTCAACGGCAACACGGTCTGGCTGGACCACGGGCGCGGCCTGCTGACCATGTACTGCCATCTCAGTGCGATCGATGTGAAGCCGGGCGATGTCTGCCGTGCCGGAGATCGCCTCGGCGAAGTCGGTGCGACCGGCCGCGTCACAGGGCCGCACCTGCATTGGGGCGTGATGCTGAACCGCACGATGGTCGACCCGGCGCTGTTCATCGCCGGTTGAGACCCGCATCGACCGTCGCCCGCGGCCATGTGCTCCAGGCGATCAATGCCAGCAATGCCACCTGGATCGGCAACCTGAGGACCAGCGCCCAGTAAGGCACGGACGGAAACAGTTCCGGCTGCTGCAGCATGTAGAAATGGGCGGGCGTGACGGCGATGGTGAGGAGAAACAGGCCCACGCCCGCAGCCCGCCGGACAGGCGCCCATAGCAGCCCGGCGGCGCCGAGCAGTTCGAGGACGCCGCTGACCAGAACCGCCTCGCGCGGCCAGGAGATGTAAGGCGGCACGATGCGCATCTCCGTGGGCGTCGCGACGAAATGCGCGACGCCGCCGATGGCGAACCACAGAAAAACGAAGGCGATTCCGGCGCGGCGTGATCGGGTCATGCGGCAAGCTTACGATTCTTCAAGATTCAGCCACTCGAAAACCAGCACAAAGGAAACCGCAATGCCACAGTTCGCAACCATCAAGGGCCATGTCACTTACACCCCGGGGGACGGCCCACCGCTGGAAATTCCGCTCGGCAGGGTCGAAGTGGTGCTCGCGCCCGACAGCGCCACGCTCAGCTGGGAGGCGGACGACGGCGTGCTCGGCCTCACCGCGATTCCGCTCACGACCTTCGACGAATACGTCGAAGCCGGCAAGATCGAGCTGGAAGCCTGACGCGCAGACCTCCGAAGTTCGTCAATGCCCGCCGCCCAGGTAGGCGGCTTTCACGGCCGGGTCGCTTCGCAGCTTCTCCGCCGGCCCGTGCAGCGAGATCTTCCCGTTTTCCAGCACGTAGCCGTAGTCGGCCACACCGAGCGCTGCGGCGGCGAACTGTTCCACCAGCAGCATCGTCACGCCTTCGCCCTTGAGCCGCTCGATGATGCGGAAGACCTCGGCCACCAGGATCGGCGCGAGGCCCATCGACGGTTCGTCGAGCAGCACCACTTCCGGATTGAGCATGACAGCCCGCGCCATCGCGAGCATCTGCTGCTCGCCGCCCGACAGGGTACCGGCCAGTTGCATCCGCCGCTCCTTGAGGCGCGGAAACAGCTCCAGCGCGCGCTCCAGATCGCCGGGCACGTCGCCACGCGGCCGGCTTCCGGTCAGGCGCGGGAAGGCGCCCAGCGTCAGGTTGTCGGTCACGGTCATGGTCGCGAACACGCGCCGGCCCTCGGGCGAATGCGCGAGCCCGAGCTTGGCGATGTGATAGCTCTCCAGCCCGTCGATGCGCTTGCCGTTGAGCGTGATTTCGCCGGAGGTCGGCGCGATCATTCCGGAGATCGCGCGCATGGTCGTCGTCTTGCCGGCGCCGTTCGAGCCGATCAGCGTGACGACCTTGCCCTTGGGCACCTCGATCGAGACGCCGTGCAGCACCTGCACCTTGCCGTAGCCGGCGGATAAATTGTGGATGGTCAGCATGGGTTGTTCCGTCTGCGTGTTCACGCTGCCGTTCCGCCTAGGTAGGCCTCGATGACCTTTTGGTCGGCCTGCACCGAGGCCGGCACGCCCTCGGCGATCTTCTGGCCGAAATCGAGTACCGACACCGTATCGCACAGGCCCATCACCACGTCCATGTGGTGCTCGATCAGGATCACGGTCACGCCGTGCTCGCGGATCTTGCGGATGATGGCGATCAGCTCGGTGATGTCCGGTGCCGTGAGGCCGGCGGCCGGCTCGTCGAGCAGCAGCAGCTGCGGATCGAGCGCCAGCGCCCGCGCGATCTCCAGCAGGCGCTGCTTGCCGTAGGGCAGATTGCGCGCCTCCTCGGAGGCGAGTTCGTGCAGCCCGACGAAGCGCAGCAGGTTGAGCGCGCGCTGCGCCGCGGCGTCGCGCTCGCGCCGGTAGCGCGGCGTATGCAGCGACACGTCGAGCAGGTTGCTGTCGAAGGTGTGGTGCAGGCCGACCTGCACGTTCTGCAGCGCCGTCATCTCGCCGAAGAGCTGCACGTTCTGGAACGTTCTTGCGATGCCCGACAGCGCGATGTCCGAAGAGGTGCGCCCGACCAGAGAGCGGCCCGCGAAGCTCAGCGCCCCGGCCGTCGGTACGTAGATGCCGGTCAGCACGTTCATCATCGTGCTCTTGCCCGAACCGTTGGGGCCGATCAGGCCGTGGATGGTGCCGCGACGGATGCGCAGGTCGACGTTGTTGAGCGCCTTGAGGCCGCCGAACTGCATCAGCACGCCGTTCGCGGTCAACAGCTCGTCGGAGCCGCCCGCGTTGGTCGCGACCGACACGGCGTCCGACGCACCCTTCGCAGCGGCGAGATCGTCGGCCTGGGGCTTCGGCCTGCGGATGTTCAGCGCCGTGCGCACGAAGCCGACGATGCCGTCCTGCAGGTAGTACACGACGAACAGCATGATCACGCCGAAGATCGAAAGGCGCCAGTCGGTCATCGTCTCCAGCCAGAAGGCCAGCCCGGCCAGCGCGATGCTGCCGACGACCGGGATCGCCATCTGCGCCGCCGTCGCGCGCTGGCGGCGGATCGCGATCACCGCGGTGACGACGACCAGCACGGCCAGCGCCACCGATACATAGCGGAACAGCACCACGTCGTCGAGCAGCTTGGGCAGCAGCACGATGATGGCCGCACCCAGCAGCGAGCCGATGCGGCTCTTGCGCCCACCCATGATGACCGCCAGCAGAAACAGCACGGTCAGCTCGAAGTTGTACGAGTTCGGCGAGATGTACTGCTCCGAATACGCGTACAGGCTGCCCGCCAGCCCGGCGAACCCGGCGCTGATAACGAAGGCGTAGACCTTGTAGCGATACACCGAGACGCCCATGCAGTCCGACGCCACCGGGCTGCCGCGCAGCGCCTCGAACGCGCGGCCCAGGTGCGAGCGCAGGATGCGGTGCACCACGACCAGCGCCACCACCATCAGCACCACGACGACCCAGTAGAACTCGCGCTCGTCGAGCTTGTGGCCGAACAACGCCGGTTTCTCCAGCTTGATGCCCATCGGACCTTCGGTGAGGAAGCTCATCTCGTTGATCAGGATCTGGATGATGGTGCCGAAGGCCAGCGTGACCATCGCGAGGTACGGCCCCGACACGCGCAGCGCCGGCAGCGCGAGCAGCGCGCCGAAGCCGGCCGTCAGCAGGATGGCCGCCGGCACCGTGATCCAGAACGGTGCGGCCAGCTTGAAGACCAGCACACCGGCGGTGTAGGCACCCAGCCCGAACAGCCCCGCATGGCCGAGCGACACCTGGCCGGTGTAGCCGACCACGATGTCCAGCCCGAACAGCACGATCGCGTAGATCATGATGGTCTCGAGCAAGTGGATGTAGTACGGGTTGTCGATCCCGATGGGGAACAGCAGCAGCAGCGCGATGCCGACGACGACCATCAGCAGGTGGCTGCGCTTCATCTTCCCGGGCGCGGTGAGGGCAATGGACGACATCGTTCTCAGACTTTCTTGATGGCGGTCTTGCCGAAGAGGCCGGCCGGGCGAACCGCCAGCACGATCAGCAGCAGCACCAAGCCGGGCACGTCCTTGTAGCCGGTGCTCAGGTAGAAACCGGTGGTGGTCTCGGCGATGCCCAGGATGATGCCGCCGACGACGATGCCCATGCCGCTGGTCAGACCGCCGATGATCGCGACGGCGAAGGCCTTCAGGCCGAGCACTGCGCCCATCGTGGCGCCGGTCAGCGTCAGCGGCGCGATCAGCACGCCGGCGAAAGCCGCCGTCATCGACGACAGCGCGTACGAGAACGTGATGACCAACCCGGTGTTGATGCCCATCAGCTTGGCCGCGTCGCGGTCGTTGAAGGTCGCGACCACGGCCTTGCCGTAGATCGTCTTGCGGTTGAAGAACTCGACCGCCAGCATCATCAGCAACGCGCCGACCACCACCAGGATCTCCATCGGCAGCACGTTGGCGTTGAGGAACTCGAGCGGCGATTCGGGCAGCGGCGACGGGAACTTGAGGTCGTCGCGGCCCCACACGTTCTCGGCCACGTTCTTGAAGATGATGCCCAGCGCGATGGTCGACATGATCCAGCCGAACTCCGACTTGATCTTGATCGCCGGCCGCACGCCGATGCGCTCCACGACTACGCCCTGAACGGCACCGAACAGGCACACGATCGGGATCATCAGCCAGTAGTTCACGCCCAGGCCGACCAGCGTCAGGCCGACCAGCGCGCCGAGCATCAACGCGTCGCCCTGCCCGAAGTTGAGGGTGTCCGACGTGGCGAAGGTCAGCTGGTAGCCGAAGGCGATGACGGCGTAGATCATGCCCAGCGCGATGCCACTGAAGATGAGTTGGGTAAAGATTTGCATGGAGTTCCCGGACATTCAAAAAAACGCCGCTGCCGGAACATCCCGCAGCGGCGCCACTGCACCGTAGGCGTTCGAACGAGCGCCGTCGCCTGGCTTATTTCTTCATCAGGGCGTCGTTGGCCGCCGTGTCCTTCGTGCGGACCTTGGCAGCCGCCTTCAGGTCGTCGGCGCTCGCGTAGACCACGCGGCCGGCCTTGACTTCGCCGAACACCGGGATGTTGGCGGTGATGGCGTCGTGGTCGCTCTTGGAAAACGGCTTGTCGTAGGTGGTGACGACGCCTTCGACCGGCGAATTCAGGTTTTCCAGCGCGGCCTTGATCTTCGGGCCTTCGGTGCTGTCGGCCTGCTTGATGGCCGCGGCCAGCAGGTAGATCGAGTCGTAGCCCTGCGCGGCCGAGACCGGCGAATCCATGCGGTTGTTCTTGGGCTTGAACTTGGCGACGAAGCTGTCGATGAAGACCTTGCGCTTGGGCGTCGTCGCTTCCTGGATGAAGGTCTGCGGCATGCGCGCACCGTCGCCGCCGGGGCCGGCGTTGTCGATGAAATTGGCCATCGCGAGCGTCCAGCTGCCGACGATCGGCACCTTCCAGCCCAGCTTGGTCATGCCGTTGGCGATCTGCGCCAGCTCGGGGCCGATGCCGTAGGTGAGCACGGCTTCGGCGCCGGCTTCCTTGGCCTTGAGCAGCTGGGCCGTCATGTCGACGTCCTTGATGTTGAACTTCTCGACCGCCACGGCGGTGATGCCCTTGGCCTTGAGCGCCTTCTCCAGGTCCTCGCGGCCGAGCTGGCCGTAGTTGGTCGAGTCCGCGAGGATCGCGACCTTCTTGAAGCCGCGGCGGGCGACCGCCTCCTCCACGATCATCGGCGCCTGGATGCTGTCGTGCGCGGCGTTGCGGAACACGTAGTTCTCGGGGTCCTTGTCGAACTGGCGCGTGATGATCGAGCCGGTCGCGACGTTGTTGATCACCGGGATCTTCGCGTCCTGGAAGAAGCGCTGCGACGCCAGCGCCACGCCGGTGTTGATGTAGCCGACGGTGGCGACGACCTTTTCCTTGTTGATGAACTCCTGGGCGATCTGCACGCCGCGCTCGTTCTTGGCCTCGTCGTCGCGCTCGACCAGCTGGATCTGCCGGCCCAGCACGCCGCCGGCCTTGTTGATCTCCTCGGCGGCCAGGCGCACGCCGTCGCGCATGCTCACGCCCATGGAGGACGAGCCACCCGTGAAGGGGCCATCCACGCCGATCTTGATCGGGTCGGCCGCGAAGGCGCCGGCGGCTGCGAGCGCGACGATGCCGGCGACGGCGAGGCGTTTGAACGGGAATTGCATGAGTCTTTTCTCCACGAGGATCGGATATCGGGGTGCTTGCCCGCGCGGCAGATCATCGCCGGCGCGCGAGGCCCAGCAAAGGTAACGACAAGTCCAGAATCCGCGGAGAGTGACAACCCGTAGCACCGGGGTCGCCGGTGCGACTTTCCAATCGCTAGGACGTAGCGCTCGAAGCGCCCTTCCTGCCGCGCGCCGCCTTCCTGGCCTGACGCGCCTCGTCGAGCAGTTCGCCCGCTGCGACCCAGCGCGCGAATTCGGCCGGCGTCTCCAACGTCACGCGTCCCAGGCTCGCGTCGCGAAAGGCCTGCATCACGATTTCGGCCGCCTTCTGCAGGTTCACGCGGCCCTTGCCCAGCAGCGCGCCGCGCTTGCGGCCGATGGCCTCGAGGAGTTCCTCGTCCTTCATGGCGGCGACGGATGCGGCATCATCGTCGAGCTTGAACCGGGCCGCGACCAGTGGCGCGTATGCGCCCTTGAGCACGTCGAGCAGCTCCAGCGCCACCTCCTCTTCGTCGTACGCGTTGCGGCCGATGGCGCCGCTCGCGGCCAGGTTGTAGCCGCTCTTGGCCGCCAGGATGCGCGGCCAGAGCATGCCGGGCGTGTCCCACAGGTAGAAATCGTCGGCCAGCGTGATGCGCTGTTCGAGCTTGGTGATGCCGGCCTCGTCGCCGGTCTTGGCCTTCTTCCTGCCGCCGACCAGCGTGTTGATGAGCGTCGACTTGCCGACATTCGGAATCCCGCAGATGAGCACCCGCATCGGCTTGGCCATGCCGCCGCGGCTGGGCGACAGCTGGTGGCAGGCCGCGACCAGCTGCTGCGCGGCCGTGGCTTGGCTCGCGTCCAGGCCGATGGCGTGCGTATCGGGTTGCGCGTTGTAGTGCGCGAGCCATTCGACGGTGCGAGCCGGGTCGGCGACGTCCTGCTTGTTGAGCACTTTCACGCCGGGCTTGTGGCCGGTGAGTTCGGCCAGGATCGGGTTCGCACTGGAGCCCGGAAGCCGCGCGTCGAGCAGCTCGATCACGACGTCGATGTCCTTGATGCGCTCGCCGATGGCCTTGCGGGTCAGGTGCATGTGACCGGGAAACCACTGGATCGCCATCGGTAATCACTTTCGCTTGTTCGTCGCGGGGACGGAACTGCATTGTCGCAGTCGCGGTCGGCCCCTATGATGGCTTTCAGATCCACTTGCCGGAGTGCCCATGAAGCCAGTTTCCCTTCTGCTCCAGCGCCGCGCCTCCGGCGTCTGGCGCACCGCCCCCGACACCACCGTCTTCGATGCGCTCCAGCTGCTCGCTCAACACGAAGTGGGCGCGCTGGTCGTGATGCAGGGCGATACGCTGGCCGGCATCCTCTCGGAGCGCGACTACACCCGCAAGGTCGCTCTGCAGGGCAAGAATTCGAAGGACGTGCGGGTGTCGGAGATCATGACCGGCAACGTCTTCACGGTGACGCCTCAGACCCCGACGCACGAATGCATGGCGCTGATGAGCCAAAGGCGCATCCGGCACCTGCCGGTGGTCGAAGGCACGACGGTGGTCGGCATGCTGTCGATCCGCGACCTGATGGACGACATCATCGCGGACCACGAGCAGACGATCGAACAGCTACGGACCTACATCCAGAGCTGAGCGCAGTCGACCTAGACGCAGGCCGGCGTCTAGATCGACTGCGCGAGCTTCGCCCGCTGGTATGCCGCGTGCAGCCGTGCGAACACCGGGCCGGGCTCGCCGCTGCCGACCGGCTGGCCGTCGAGCCGCGTGACCGGGAGCACTTCCTTGCTGGCCGAGCTCAGGATCAGCTCGTCGGCACCGCGCAGTTCGGCCTCGCCGACCGGGCGCAGGTCGTAGGCGATGCCTTCCTCCTCGCACAGCTCGCGGATCAGCTCGTAACGGATGCCCTCGAGCACGTGCTTGCTCTTGGGCGCGCCGAAGACGGCACCGCCGCGCACCACCCAGACGTTGGACGACGAAGCCTCCGTGAGCAGGCCGTCGCGCAGCAGGATGGTCTCGGTGGCGCCGGCGTCGACCGAAATCTGCCGCGCCAGCACGTTGCCAAGCAGCGAGGTGCTCTTGATGTCGGCGCGCTCCCAGCGGAAGTCGCTCGCCGTTACGCACGCGGCGCCCTTCCGGAGCAGGTCCGCGCCGGGCGGTTTCATCTCGTTGACCATCATGAACACCGTCGGGACGATGTCCTGGGGCATCGCATGGTCGCGCGGCGCGACGCCGCGCGTGACCTGGATGTAGATCATCTGGTCGGCGGCGGACAACTGGGCGATCAGGCGGCGGCAACGCTCCAGCCATTCTTCGGCAGTGTGCGGATTGGCGATGCGCAGGCTCGCGAGACTGCGATCCAGGCGCGCGAGGTGTTCGTGGAAGCGGAACAGCTTGCCGCCGTACACCGGCACCACCTCGTAGATGCCGTCGCCGAAGATGAAACCGCGGTCGAGCACGGAAATCTTGGCCTCGCTGACAGGCGTGTAGTCGCCGTTGAGATAGCACAGGGTGGTCGGCAGGGCTTGCATGGTCGTCTTTGAGAAGTGCGTATCGGACAGTATTGCTTCCGATTCTGCCGGTTGCCGACGCAGGCGGCGTTTGGCCCGCAGGACTACGCGTGACGGCCGGCGCCGGCGGCACACTCGCCGGTCCGCAAACCCATCCCTCGATCACCGCCCCGATGCCTGCCGAAACGCCTGCCTCCGCTTCCAGCCACACCTGGCAATTCTTCCGCGCCGGCGGTGTCGACCAGGTGGCGATCCGCAACGGCGCCGACATCGCGCACATCGGCGAACTCGACCAGAAGCTCTGGGTGGCGCTGGCCTGCCCCACGCGCGGCATCGAATTCGACCCGCGCACGCTCGACCTGATCGACACCGACCGCGACGGGCGCATCCGTCCGCCGGAGCTCATCGCCGCGTGCGCCTGGGCCTGCAGCCACCTGAAGAACCCGGACACGCTGCTCGAAGGCGGCGACGCCATCGCACTCGACGACATCGCCGACGGCATCGATGACGAAGCCCGGACGGCCGATCAGGCGCTGCCGACGCCACTGGCCGACGAGGCACGCCGGATCCTGCAGCTGCGCGGCAAGGAAGGCGCCGACACCATCACGCTGGCCGACGTCACCGACCGTGCTCAGTTGCTCGACGCGATGCGCTTCAACGGCGACGGCGTGATTCCGCCCGAGAGCGCCGACGACGAAGGTGTCGCCGCCGCGATACGGCAGGTCATGCAGACGCACGGCAGTGCGCGGGACCGCAACGGCAAGGACGGCGTGAACCGGGCGCAGGTCGAGGCGTTCTACAGGCAGGCGCACGCGTTGCGCGACTGGCACATGGGCAATGGCGGCACCGGGACCGCGGACGGCATGCCGCGTCCGAACGAAGCGATGCTGGCTGCCGCCCAGGCCGTGGGCGCGGTGCGCGACAAGGTCGACGACTTCTTCGCGCGCTGCCGGGTTGCGGCCTACGACGTGCGTGCGGTCGCGGCGCTCAACCCGTCGATCGAGACCTACCAGGCGCTGGCGGCGGAAGACCTCCGGATGCGCTCGGAAGGCATCGCCCGGCTGCCGCTCGCGCCGGTCCAGCCCGACCGCGCCCTGCCGCTGCAGCACGGCACGAACCCGGCGTGGGCCGAGGCGCTGCGGACGTTGCAGCACGATGCCGTCCGGCCGCTGCTGCGTGCCGACGCCGTCGCGATGGACGAGGCCGAATGGCTGTCGCTGCAATCGCGGGTCGCACCGTCCGGCACATGGCTGGCGGCGAAGCCGGCGACGCTCCTCGGCGCGTTGTCGCCGGCCGAGATCGAGCAGGTGCTGGTGCATGAAGCCGCCCTGCTCGTGCTGATCGGTGAAGACGAACGCATCGAGCCGCACAACGCGCGCATCGCCGACCTGGAAAAGCTGCTGCGCTTCAAGCGCGACCTGCTGACGCTGCTGAACAACTTCGTCTCGTTCAAGGCGTTCTATCGCCGCGAGGGCGCGATCTTCCAGGCCGGCACGCTGTACCTGGACGGCCGCAGCTGCGAGCTCAGCGTCGAGGTGGCCGATGCCGCCAAGCATGCGCCGCTGGCCGGTCTGGCCAAGGTCTACCTGGCGTACTGCGCCTGCACGCGCGACGGCAGGACGATGACCGTCGTCTCGGCCTTCACCGCCGGCGACGTCGACTTCCTGTTCATCGGCCGCAACGGCGTGTTCTACGACCGTCACGGCCGCGACTGGGACGCCACCATCACCAAGGTGATCGAGAACCCGACCAGCGTGTCGCAGGCGTTCTTCTCGCCCTACAAGAAGTTTCTCCGGCTGATCGAGGAGCAGGTCGCCAAGCGGGCCGCCACCAGCGACAACGTCACGCAGGGCACGCTGGGGTCCCTCGCGACCACGCTAACGACCGCCGACAAGCTGGCCGCACCCGGCGCCAAGCCGCTCGTGCCGATCAAGGTTCCGGGACGTGTCGACGTGGGCACGGTGGCCGCCATCGGCGTGGCGCTGGGCAGCATCAGCGCGGTGATGGTCGGCATCTTCGGCAAGTTCGTCGACCTGGGGCAGTGGATTCCGGTCGCCGTCGCAGGCATCGTGCTGGCGATTTCGGGGCCGAGCATGCTGATCGCCTGGCTCAAGCTGCGCCAGCGCAGCCTGGGACCGATTCTCGATGCGAGCGGCTGGGCGATCAACGGGCGGATGCGGATCAACGTCCGTCTGGGAGGCTCGCTGTCGCAGACCGCGCACCTGCCGGCGCATTCGAAGCGGACGATCCGCGATCCCTACGCCGAGAAGAGTACCTTCGCGGCCTGGCTGGCGGTGCTGATCGTCGTCTGCGCGCTGGGCGTGCTGGCCTGGCGGATGGGGTGGTTGAACGGGGATCTGCCGGTGGCCTTGCGCAACGGCGCCACCGTGGCGACCCCGGCGCGCTGAGCGGACAAGCTTGTCGACTCAGTCGCGATGGGCGCTCTCGCAGTAGGCGAGCAGCAAATCGATCTCCGCAGATTTGTCGAAGAACGCGTCCGCACCAAGCGCGCGGGAACGTTCCCGCATGTCGATCGTCGCGTAATTGCTCAGAACGACCACCTTCTGGTGCGGCGCCCGATCACGGCACGCCCGCACGACGCCGAAGCCGTTGCCCTGCTGCAGGAAAAGATCGATCACCGCGAGATCCCATCCGTTGCGATGCGAATGGAGCCACGCCACGGCCTCTTCCTCGGAACTGGCGTGGGCGACAACCGTCGTCGAGGCGACGTCCTCCAGAAAGCCGACGAGGTTTTCTCGTATCACCGGGTTGTCTTCGACCAGGTAAGTTTTGAAAGGCATGGGCATGGTCGACAAGGCACGTGTTGCAGAGATCAGTGAATTGATCATCTGTTGACAATGTTGCGCCACGGTGAGCGATGCCGGCCATTGGGAGTAGGCTGAAACCTACCGTTCATGTGCGCGCAGTTGGCACTTTCCAGAAGCTTCTTCTCAGACCGTCGCCGGCGCCCGCACGCGTTTGCCGACACCAAGGCGCGCCGGCGAGACGTACTGCTGGCGGTAGATCTCGAAGGGCATCGTGTCATTGGCTTCGATGCGCTTCTGCGCCTCGAGCGATGCAGCGGTGGCTTCGACCAGCTCGGCATGCCTGGCGTCTGGCAGCGGCTTTGCGAGGAACGTGATCCGCGTCGCCTCCGACTGCGCCCTCACGAAGGACGTGAACGAATCGTCGTGTGCCGAATGCATCGCGGCCAGCACCCGCGACGACGGCAGCAGCGATGCGTCGTCGAGCGCCGCCTCGGCCGATGCGAGCGCAGCGGCATACAGCGAGCCGCCGTGCGCCGCGTCGAGCGCTACGGCAATGGGTGCACACTGGGCGACCAGCTCGCGCCCCCATGTCGTGAGTGGCATATCTGCGCCACCGCGCTGCAGCGCGAGACCCGGTTCGCGGCCACGCGCTGCAGTGAGATGCTGGTTGTGCGCCAGTTCGGCGATTTCCCTGGGGCTGTCGTCCGGGCTTTCGCTCAAGAGGCAATGCATCAGGAAGACCTCGATGAAGCGGATGGTCGCCGCCGAGATACCGAGCGGTTCGAACGGGTCGAGGTCCATCAGTCGCACTTCGACGTACTCGACGCCACGCTCGCGCAGCGCATGCAGCGGACGCTCGCCCTGGTGAATGACGCGCTTCGGGCGGATGGTGCCGTAGAACTCGTTCTCGATCTGCAGCAGCGTCGTCGCCAGCTGGCTGTAGTCGCCGCCGGGATTCTGGATGCCGATGGCTTCGTAGGCCGGCCAGGGACGCGTCAGCGCGTCCTGCAGCGAGGCGCCATAGCCTTCGAGGCTGTTGTAGCTGACCTGCAGCGATCCCTGGGCCTCGCTCTGGTAGCCGAGCCGTCCCATGCGCAACGACGTGGCGTGCGGCAGATGCATCGTGCTGTCGCCGAGCGGTTGCAGTTCGTGCGGACGCCCGGCCACGAAACTTGAACACAGCGCCGGCGAGGCGCCGAAAAGATAGAGGAGCAAGAACGCATGCCGCCTGAAATTGCGGATCAGCCCGAAGTACTGTTCGCTCGACACACCGGGCAACGACCAGTTGTAGTGGATGCCCGAGATCGTCTGCATCCGGCGGCCGTACCGGTGGCCGAGGCCCATGCGATAGACGCTCTTGGCCCGCGCGACGTTGGAATTGCCGTAGCGCCCGATCGGGATCGTCTCGTCGGTCGGCAGCCCGCACGGCATGCTGGACACCCACATGCGCTCCTCGCCCGTTGCGTCGAGCACGCCATAGGTGAAGCGATGCACGTCCCCGAGTTCTTCGAGTGCTTCTTCGACGCTGGCATGCACGCCGGTGATGAGCTCGAGCTGGGATTCGCTGAAGTCGGTCGTGATGTTCGGATGGGTCAGGGCCGACCCCAAGGCGGTCGGGTGCGGCGTCAGCGCCAGCAGACCGTCCGGCTGCGACCGCAGGCTTTCCTTCTCGATGCCCCGGCGCACGCCTTTCAGCCGTTCGGGCGAAAGCGCATCCAGCCGCTCCTGCAATTTGTTCATTTTCTTCTCACCCAACAGTCTTTCAGGGGCTGGAAGGTAGCACTTCCTCATACAGGCTGCTGGCCGGGGGAATCCGTATCACGACGCCAGCACGCGCAGCAGGAAGGCTTCGATATCGACGATTTCTTCCACGCAGACCGAATGCGCCATCGGGTATTCATGCCATTCCACGGCGTAGCCCAGCGTTTTCAAGGCGTCACGGGATGCGGCGGCGCGCTCGGGCGCCACGACACCGTCGCGATTTCCGTGGGCGAGGAACACCGGGGTGGCCTGGTTGGCCGGATGGCGCTCGGCCGCCGTCATGCCGGCGAGCGGCAGATAGCCCGACAGTCCGACGATGCCCGCGAGCCGCTCCGCATGGCGCAAACCGGTCAACAACGCCATCGCGCAGCCTTGCGAGAAACCGGCCACGACGATGCGGCTCGCCGGAATCCCGCCTGCGATCTCGCGGGCGATCAACGCCTCGATGGCGGCCTGGGAGCGCCGCAGGCCGGCGTCGTCCTCGGGGCGGCCCGGGCCGGCGATGTCGTACCAGGCCGGCATCGGATAGCCGCCGTTGATCGTCACCGGAATCACCGGCGCGTTCGGAAACACGAAACGTACCGCACCGACCGCCGAGAGGTCGAGCTGTTTGGCGATTGGCACGAAATCGTTGCCGTCGGCGCCCAGACCGTGGACCACGATCACGGTGGCCACGGGATCGGGGCCGGACTGGAGTTCTATCGGGGGGGCGGACGGAAGGGGTTGGGCTGGGCTGGGTGTCATGGCGGGGCTTCGGGAAAATTCGAGCACCGACCATAGCGCAACGGCATTGGGGTCTAGGCTCGGGGCCGACATATCCGAAAGATTCACGATGCAGACAGACACCCCCTCTCCCGCGGACACCGATTCCTTGCAGCCACCTTTCGAAAAAGCCAAGTTCGACGGCCTGGTGCTCGTCTGTGGCGTGTGCCAGAAACGCAGCAACGGCCCCTCGACGCTTACTGCCAAGGACGTGCGCCGCGAACTCAAGGGCGCGCTGGGCAAGAGCCGCTTCCGGCTGAAGATCGCGCAGTCTTCATGCCTGGGGCTGTGCCCCAAGAAGGCGATCGCGGTAGCCGCCGTCTCGGGCGATGGACAGGCGCTGATGGCTTCCGTACGGAACGAGACGGATATGGGCGCGGTCGCCGCCCGGCTTGTTGCCAAGTAGGCGTCTTTTCAAGCGGCGTCCTCAAGTCTTCGGTACTAGAGGGAGAGAACATCTTTCTTGAATCGTAAACTTGTGTACGCAGCTGCCGGACAGCGGATCGTTCATTCGATTTTCGAACGTCACAGACTGTGGTCGATCGTCTACAAATATCTCAGCGCGATCGGAAGCCGCCATGGTAGAGAGCGCGCGAAGCGCCAGGCGAATCGATCTGCCTGGCTTGCAACGACGTCGACCTCAGGAGAACGCATGCGAGCGCGGGTGGCACCAGTACCGCCACGCCAGGTGGCGCCGGCGGCGGTCGCAAGCGCCGGCACGCTGGTGACAGCCATCGGCGGAAGGCCTGTAGCTCAAGGCACGGGCAACGAGCTACCGGGGGTATCCCGATGGCAACCTCTTCAACGGCTCGTCACCGGAGCGCTTCAACACCAACGGGCGGGTCGAAATCTCGGCCAGCCACCCACTGCTGCTCGACATGCGCAGCAGCCTGATGCTCAACGGCGGTTTCTACGGCGTCGACGGCAACCAGCGTGACCGCTTCGCCCGTCAATGAGGCACCGGGGCATGTCGTTCGGAGCGCAATACGGTCGGCATTCGCTAGGCTTCGGAGCGCATCTCGTTGGTCGACCGGCCTCAAACGGCCGATACCGCGGAACCTGCGCTCGGCCGCGCATCAGTCTGCTGCTCAGCGATCAGCTCGCGGCGCGCTGACCGGACGCGGAACCGATCGGGACGGTTTCAGCGCGCTGCGGTGCGACAGGTGCGCACGCTGGCGTCGAAGCGGGAGGCCAGCGTCGGGTCGCACGTGCTGCTCGCCGGCATCAGGCGGCAGAGGCCGACCACGACGTAGTCGGAGACGGCATCGGTGCATGCCGCGTAAGGCGCCAGGTCGGGATTGGCGCGCGCCTTGAAGCCCCAGTCTTCAGAAAAGGACACGGTGCGCGCCATGGATTCCTCGAAGAAATCGCGATCTCGGGCTGCGATCGCCGCTTCCATCTGCGGTAATTCGGCTTCCAGGAAGCGAACCGCCGCGGCCGGGAACTGCGTCGCATCCGGCCGCGCCGGCTGGGCACCGGTCAAGCCTGAATGCAGCAGCACTGCGAGCGCAACGAGCGAGGCCGAACGGATTTCAGGTTTCATGATGCTAGAGGTCATGGAATGTCCGATATGCAAAACGGGCGCCTAAACTCGGACGATATGGCATCCAAACCCACCCGCGCACCGCGCATGTTCGAACGTGGCATCCTGTGCGCGCTCATCGGTATCGCCATCATTGTCGGCCCGCGTTTCCTGCAGTCGTCGCGCTTCTACGAGATGGTGGCCGGCGCATACGTCGTCGGCTGGTTCGCGCTGGTGCTGGGTATCGCGCTGGCCGCCGTCGACCTCATGCAGCGGGCGAAGAGGAAGCGCGGCGGCTGAACAGCTTCTTGCCCGCCTCGACCGCTGCGAGCACCGCGGCGCCGGCGACCAGCCCGACCGCCAAGTTGGCGAACGAAGGGCCGATGGCGCCGAGCATGCCGCCCGTCGACTCGGCCCAGCCTTCGACGCCGTGACCGATGAACGGCACGCCGTGCACCAGAATACCGCCGCCGACCAGGAACATCGCCAGCGTGCCCACGACCGACAACGCCTTCATCAACCAGGGTGCGGCCACCAGGATCGCCCGACCCAGCGAACGCAGACCGGCACTCGATCTGCCGCTCAGATACATGCCTGCGTCGTCGAGCCGCACGATGCCGGCCACGAAACCGTAGACGCCCGCCGTCATCGCGATGGCGATGCCGACCAGCACCGCGACCTGAGTGCCGAACGACTGTCCGGCGACGGTGCCGAGCGTGATGACGATGATCTCGGCTGACAGGACGAAGTCGGTGCGGATCGCTCCTTTGACCTTCTCCTTCTCGAGTGCGACGACATCGACTTTCGCCTCGGCAATGGACTCCACGTGCCGCGCCTTCTCGGCCGCGTGCTCGTCCTTGTGCAGGAACTTGTGCGCCAGCTTCTCGACGCCCTCGAAGCAGAGGAACGCGCCGCCGATCATCAGCAGCGGCGTGATGGCCCACGGTGCGAAGGTGCCGATCGCCAGCGCGGCCGGCACCAGGATCGCCTTGTTGAGGAAGGAGCCCTTGCACACGGCCCACACCACCGGCAGTTCGCGGTCCGCACGCACGCCGGAGACCTGCTGTGCATTGAGCGCGAGATCGTCTCCGAGCACGCCGGCGGTCTTTTTGGCCGCCACTTTGGAGAGAACGGCGACATCGTCGAGCACGGTCGCGATGTCGTCGAGGAGGAGGAAGAGACTGGAGGCCATAGGGACCCCTTGCAACTCAGGCGACAGCGCGCTTGAGTCGGACTTCTTCGATCTTCACGGTGCCCAGCGACGTCGTCTTGGCGGTCTTCATGTCGCGCTTGAAACCGGCGAGTTCGGCGAAGCGCAGTGCGCGCTCGTTGCGCAGCGGCACCCACATCGTGACGTTGGTGCAGCCTTCTTCTTCCAGACCCTCGCGCGCGGCGTCCCAGAGTGCCACGCCGGCGCCCTTGTCCCAGTGCGCGGGCAGCAGGTAGAGCGACCAGATCTCGCCGGTGGTCGACGGCGTCTTCGGGTCGCGCGAGCGGTCGAAGCCGACGAAGCCGACGACCGCGCCGTCGAATTCGACGACCTGCACCTGCGGCTCGCTGAATTCGATGGCGTCGCGCCACTTGGCTTCGCGCGTGGACGGTGCCAGCGCGCGCAGCTGGTCTTCGGGCAGGATGTCCGCGTAGGCGACCGCGGCGGCGGCGGCGTGGACTTCGGCGATGGCTTTGGCATCGCGCATTTCGGCGGGGCGGACTTCGTAGTGGGACATGAAGGGAAAGCGTGGGTCGTTCAATGGACCGCCTATTGTCGCTGCGCCGCTAAACTGCCCGCTGCCTTCAATCGCATCGTACCCATCCGGAGAAAAAGTCATGGCCAAAGGTCAGCAACGCACCAACAAGGAAGCCAAGAAACCCCGCAAGGACACCTCGCCGCCGAAGCCGCCATCGGTGGCCGGCGAACCCATCCGTACCGTCACCACTGCGGTGATTCCGCGCGGCAAGCTCAAGAACAAGTGAGCGCCCAGTGACGACCGAAGCCACCGCCCAGCCGCGCAACCCGCTGCACGGCCTCACGCTCGAGGCGATCGTCACCGCGCTGGCCGACACCTACGGGTGGCAAGGCCTGGGCGAACGCATCCCGGTGCGCTGCTTCACCGCCGACCCGAGCGTGGCGTCGAGCCTCAGGTTCCTGCGCAAGACACCATGGGCACGCGAAAAGGTCGAGAGCCTCTACCTGTTCATGCTGCGCGAACGGCGCCGGCAGCAGGTGCAAACGCAGCGATGACGATGGCGCAAGCCTGGATACGGGTGATGCCGGGCGGCTTCGAATTCGAGGCCGAGCCCGCGATCGACGTCGACGAAGGAAGCGGGCAGACGCTGCTGCATGCCGCCGAAGCCGCCGGCATCGGAATGCCGAGCTCCTGCCGCAACGGCACCTGCCGCACCTGCCTCTGCCGAGTCATCGACGGCACCGTGCGCCATCTCATCGACTGGCCCGGTCTCAGCGCCGAGGAAAAGGCAGAGGGCTGGATCCTGCCTTGCGTGGCCGTGGCGCTCGACGATGTCACGCTGCTCGCGCCCGAGGCGTTCTCGATGTTCGACTGAGCGGCGAAGACGCTCAGGACACCGTCTCCGGCACGATCCGATCCCGCTTCGCAAGCGACGGAAACAGCTTGACCCACGTCGCGGCCACCGCGATCGTGCCCACGCCTCCCAGCACCACCGAGCCGACCGGGCCCAGCAGCGCGGCCGTCGCGCCGGACTCGAACTCGCCGAGCTGGTTGCTCGCGCCGATGAAGATCGAATTGACGGCGCTCACGCGTCCGCGCATCGCATCGGGCGTCTCCAACTGCACCAGCGTCTGGCGGATCACCACGTTGACCATGTCTGCGCCGCCGGACACGGCCAGTGCGATCAGCGAAATCACGAAGCTCTGCGAGATCCCGAAGACCACCATGCACAGCCCGAACAGGGCCACGGCGATCAGCAGCGTGCGGCCGACATGGCGCTCGATCGGCCGACGCGTGAGCACGATCGAGGTCAGCAGCGCACCGACGGCCGGCGCACTGCGCAGCAGCCCCATGCCCCAGGCGCCGGTGTGCAGGATGTCCTTCGCGTAGATGGGCAGCAGCGCCACGGCGCCGCCGAGCAGCACCGCGAACAAGTCCAGAGACACCGCGCCGAGCACCGGCTTGCGGCGCCAGATGAAGTCGACACCGGCGAAGATCGTCGCCATCGTCACCGGCTCGCGCATGCGCGCCGGCTGGGCGTATTTCAGCTGGACGACCAGCACGCCGCCGATCGCGAACAGCAGCACGCTGGCGCCGTACACCACGCCGGTGCCCATCGCGAACAACAGGCCGCCCAGAGCCGGGCCGCCGATGATCGCGCCTTGCATGCCGGCCGAACTGAACGCCATCGCGCGCGGCAGCATCACCGGCGGCACGAGCATCGGCGTCAGCGCCTGCTGGGCCGGCATCTGGAACGCGCGCACGGCGCCGAGCACCACCGACAGCACGAGCAGCAGTGCCCGCGAATCGTGCTGCCCGACATGCGCCGTGAGCAGCGCCAGCCCCACCAGGCCCTGGACCGCGAAACAGGCAGCGACGATACGGCCGCGATGGTGCCGGTCGACCACGTGCCCGGCATAGAGCGCCAGCACCAGCGCCGGCACGAACTGGTAGAGGCCGACGAGCCCCAGGTCCCAGGCACTGCCCGTGAGGTCGTACATGTGCCAGCCGATGGCCACCAGCAGCATCTGGCTGGCGGCGGTGCCGAACAACCGCGCGGTCCACATGCGCATGAACGGGCGCTCGCGGATCAGGTCGGTGAAGGTCGGCGGAGCGGTTTCGAGAACGGGATCGGGGGCGGCGGCGGACATCCGTTCGAGAATAGCCCACCGCCGCCCGATCCGCCGATGAACGATCCGCTTTTGCCCTCCTTTCCCCCGCTGTCGCACCCCGCCGTCGCGCCGGGGCTCGTCGTCATTCACGAAGACCCCCATCTGCTGGTGCTCGACAAGCCGTCCGACCTGCTCTGCGTGCCGGGCCGTGGTGACGACAAACAGGACTGCCTGAGCGCCCGGGTGCTCGCCCGATGGCCCGACGCGCTGGTCGTGCACCGGCTCGACATGGCGACCAGCGGGCTGGTGCTGATGGCGCGGAGCCCCGCGGTGCAGCGGGCGCTCGGCGACGCGTTCGCAACGCAAGAGGTGTGCAAACGCTACGAAGCCCTCGTGGACGGCACGCTGGCCGCGAGCGCCGACTGGTCGACCATCGACGCGCCGATCGCCGCCGACTGGCCACGTCGCCCGATGCAGAAGACCGATCCGTCAGGCAAGGCGAGCATCACGCGATGGCGTGTGCTGGCGCATGTTCCGCCTGCAGACACCTGCGCCACGACGCGCCTCGCACTGCAGCCGCTGACCGGCCGGACACATCAGCTTCGCGTGCACCTGGCATCGATCGGGCATCCGATCCTTGGCGACTCGCTCTACGCCGGCGGAGTCGCGAAGGACGGCTTCGCGCGCTTGATGCTTCACGCCACATCACTGACGCTCCAGCATCCGGTGACCGGAGAAAAGGTCAGTTTCGAAAGCGCGGTGCCCTTCTGAGCGTGCCCGCCATCGCCCGCTATTCCGATTTCACCACCAGTACCGGCACGGCCGCGTCCTGCAGCACCCGTTGCGTGACGCTGCCCAGCAGCAGTTTCTCAAAGCCGGCACGGCCGTGCGAGCCCATGACGATCAGGTCGACGCCCAGCGCATGCGCGGTGTCGACGATGGCTTCGTGCACCACATGGCCGTCGATCACCCGCTGGTCGCTGTGCAGACCTTCGGCGGCCAGGGCGGCGACGCCGCGCGCGAGGGCCGCATGGGCGCTGCCGGTGGCTGCGGCCAGGTACTCGTTCCGACCCATCGCGTAATCGGCACCGACGCCGATGAACGGATAGTTGTCGATGACGTGGATCAGCGTGATGCGGCTGCCGAAGGCCAGCGCCAGTCCGCTGGCCTTGGTCACCGCGAACATCGAGGTTTCCGAACCGTCGATGGGTACCAGGATGTGATTGAACATGGATGTGCCTCCGGGAAGTCGCAAAACGCCAATCTACCCGACCGCGTCGTCGCCCTGGAATGCGCTGGCGCGACATGTCACGACCAGGGTGTCGCGATAGCCGCCGCCGGCCTCCGATGCGCCGCCCAGCGGCTGGATCGGGGTCGATTCGTGGATCACGCGCGCGTCGTCCAGCAGCATCAGCGTCCAGGGCTCGGTCATGGTGAAGCGCTCGCCGCGTCGGCCTTCGGCCTCGAAGACGCGGGTCTCACCGCCCTTGATGCCGCGGCGTGCGACCAGCATGACGGCCACCAGGTCGACGCCGTCGCGGTGCGCGCCTTCGGGCGTCGGCCGACCGATGCCTGCGGCGGTGTCGATGCGGAACTGGTGCGCCTCGACGAACCAGCGCCGCGGGCCGCGCAATTCGCCGGCGAGCGCAGCAAGCCGACCGAGCAGGTGCTGCCACACATGCAATGCCAGCGTCGACGACTGCATCGGTGCGAACCAGCGCTGCATGCCGCCGTGCAACGCGTTGTATTCGACCGGCTGCCAGTGCGCACGATGCGGCACGGGAACCACCAATTCGCCCGATGCGTCGGCATCGATCTCGAAGCAGGCATGTCGCCGTTGCCGGTAATTGCCGCCATCCTTCAGGTATTCGTCGGACGGGAGATCGTGCCAGTCGCGCGCGAGCACATCGAGCGCCGTGACATCGGGCAGACCGAGCCATTCGGCGACGCCGCGCGGATCGAGTACCGCGTATCCGTGCGTGCGAAGCGCCCCGACGAGGTTGGCAGGGGAAGTGGCTGCAGGCTGGAAAGCGGTGGTGGTCACGCGACCACCTTCACGCTGCGACCTTCACGCCCTTCCAGAACGCGACGCGGTCCTTGACCGACTCGGCCTCGGGCTTCGGCTCGGCGTAGTACCAGGCGGCATCGGCATTCAGCTCGCCATTGACCAGCAGCGAGAGATAGCTCGCCGAACCCTTCCAGGGGCAAGTCGTCTTGTGGTTGCTGAAAGTAACATGCGTGCGGTCGAGCGACTCGATGGGGAAGTAGTGGTTGCCTTCGACGATGACGGTGTCGTCGCTCTCGGCGATGGTGACGCCGTTCCAGGTAGCTTTCATGCTCGTAGATCTCCGTGATCCGCAGGGCGCGGGATATCCCGCTATTGTGCCGCCGGCGCCTGCAGCCAGTGCACGCTGAAGAGGCGCTCCGGGTCGGTCCAGACGGCGGCGGGCACGAAACCCGCCTTCCCGGCCAGCGCGCGCAGACCGTCGATGGTGAACTTGTGCGAGTTCTCGGTGTGGATCGTCTCCCCTTCCGCGAAGTCGAAGGTCTCCTGGCCCAGCGAGACACGCTGTGCGCTACGGCTGACGAGATGCATCTCGATGCGCCGCAACGGCGCGTTGTAGAACGCCGCATGCGCGAAGCCGTCGAGGTCGAAGTCGGTACCCAGTTCCGCATTGGAACGGCGCAACAGATTCAGGTTGAACGCCGCGGTGACGCCTTCGGTATCGTTGTAGGCCGCATGCAGCCGCGCCGGCTCCTTGACCAGGTCGACGCCCAGCAGCAGACCGCCGCCGCGAAGCAGCCGGGCCGCCAGATGCAGGAACGACAGCGCCTCGTCGGGCGCGAAGTTTCCGAGCGTGGAACCGGGGAAGAACCCCACGCGGCGCCCTGCACCTTCGCCCGGTGCCGGCAGTACCAGCGGCATGGTGTAGTCGGCCGCGACGGGATGCACCGGGAGCGCGGGATAGTCGGCACGCAATCGTCGGGCCGCCGCTTCCAGATGGTCGCCCGAGATGTCGATCGGCACGTAGCCGCGCGGGGTTTCGAGCGCGTCGAGCAGCAGCCGCACCTTGGTCAGCGAGCCGGCGCCGAATTCGACGATCTCGGCATCGGGACCGATCCGCGACGCCATGTCGGCCGCATGCTGCGTGAGAATCTGCAGTTCGATACGCGTCGGGTAGTACTCGGGCAGCTCGCAGATGCGGTCGAAGAGAACCGAGCCTTCCGCATCGTAGAAAAATTTCGGCGACACGCTGCGCGCGGTGCGTGTGAGTCCCGCGCGCATTTCGCGACAGAATTCGGACAGCTTCTCGTTCTCGGTGGAAGCGCGTTCGGGCAGATGCAGCGGCAGCTGACGGGCCGTGTCGAGCTGGGCAAAGGGCGAGGCCATCAGAGATCCCTGGCGATCCGCAGCCCCGTGAACTGCCAGCGTGCAGCGGGCGGGAAGAAGTTGCGGTAGGTCGGTCGCGCATGCCCGGCGGGCGTTGCGACGCTTCCGCCGCGCAACACGACCTGGCCGACCATGAACTTGCCGTTGTATTCGGCCGCGATGCCGGACATCGGCCGGAAGCCGGGGTACGGATCGTAGGAAGAGCGGGTCCACTGCCAGACATGGCCGGTGGCCTGACGCAGTCCGGGATCGGCCGAAGCCGCTTCCCATTCGAATTCGGTCGGCAGACGCGCGCCGACCCATTCGGCATACGCTGCCGCCTCGTAGAAGCTGAGCTGGGACACCGGCGCTGCCGGGTCCAGCGGACGAACGCCGTGCAATCCGAAGACATGCCAGCCGGCCGCGGCTCTGCCGGCGCTGGCGGTCGCGGGCTGGAAGGCGAGACGCGGGTCGTCGGGCGCGAGCCAGTAGGCCGGGCATTGCCAGCCGTTCGCCCGCACCTGGGCCCAGCCGTCGGAGAGCCAGAGCTCGGCTCGCCGGTAGCCGCCGTCCTCGATGAAGCGCAGATAGTCGCCGCAGTCGACCAACCGGTCCGCGATCGCGAACGGCCGCAGCAGCGCGTCGTGACGCGGCGTCTCGTTGTCGAAGGCGAAACCGATGCTGCCGTCGCTCGGCGTCGATGCCGCGCCGATCTGCACGATTCCGCCCGGCTGCTCCAGCCAGCGCACCGGCGACGAGGACACCGCGAGACGCAGCGACGGTCCTGTGGTCGCACGGTAGGCCGGCAGCAGCGGATTGCACGAGAAGGCGTGCAGGATGTCGGTGACGAGCAACTCCTGATGCTGCTGCTCGTGCTGCAGACCCAGCGCGACGACCGGCGCGATCTCGTTCCAGGTCGCTTCGTCGGCGCTGTCCAGAAAAGCGCTCGCGGCCGCGTCGACGTGCTTCCGGTAGGCCATCACCTCGTCGTTCGACGGCCGCGTCACCAGGCCACGCTGCGGTCGCGGAGCCCGAGGGCCGAGCGCCTCGTAGTAGGAGTTGAAAAGGTATTGGAAACGCGGGTCGAAAGGCACATAGCCGGCCGCATGGGGCCGCAGCAGAACCGTCTCGAAGAACCAGGTGCTGTGCGCGAGATGCCACTTGGTCGGGCTCGCGTCCGGCATCGACTGGATGCACTGGTCTTCGGCACTCAGCGGTGCGGCCAGCGCCACGCTCGCGGCACGTACTTCGTCGAAGGATTTCCGGTGGGTTTCGCGCTGCGATGCGGTGCTCGGCACGACGGGCCGGAGAAAAGTCATGAGATCTCCAAAATTCTTGAGCAAGTTTTAGCCGGCGCCCGCTGATGCTTTCGTAGGACATGTTCGCCCCCGGCACTGTCGATAATCACGTGATGAACATGTCTTCTCCTCCCTCTGCCGCCCGCCCGCGGGTGCTGATCGTCGGCTGCGGATTCGGTGGGCTGGAGGCGGCTCGGCGGTTGCGCAGCGCAGACGTCGACATCACCGTCGTCGAGAAAACCAACCACCACCTCTTCCAGCCGCTGCTCTACCAAGTCGCGACCGCCGGCCTCGCAGCGCCTTCGATCGCGGCGCCGACACGGCTGCTGTTCCGCGAACAGCCCAACGTGACGACGCTGCTGGGCGAAGTGGTCGAAATTCTTCCAGCAATCCGGGAAGCCGTGCTCGCCGACGGTCTTCGCATCGGCTACGACCACCTGATCGTTGCCGCCGGTTCCACGCACAGCTATTTCGGCAACGACCAGTGGGCCGAGTTCGCGCCGGGCCTGAAGACGCTGGCCGATGCCTTCCAGATCCGCCGCCACGTGCTGCTGTCCTTCGAGCAGGCCGAGAAGGAACCGGACCCGGTGCGGCAACGTGCGCTGCTGACCTTCGTCGTCATCGGCGGCGGTCCGACCGGCGTCGAGATGGCCGGCACGCTGGCCGAGATCGCCCGCCACACGCTGGCCGGCGAGTTTCGGCGCATCGATCCGGCGAGTGCCCAGATCCTGCTGGTCGAGGGCGCCACGCGTGTGCTGCAGGCCATGCCCGAAGCATTGAGTCGCAAGGCCGCCGAACAACTCGAGCGGCTCGGCGTCGTGGTGCGGCTGGACGCCCGCGTGACGTCGATCGACGCCACCGGCCTGCAGGTCACGGTCGAAGGCCGCGACGAACGCATCCCCAGCCATTGCGTGATCTGGGCCGCCGGCGTCGCCGCGTCTCCGCTCGGCAAACTGCTCGCGACCGCCACCGGCGCGGAGACGGATCGCGCCGGCAGGGTCAGGGTCGAGGCCGACCTGAGCCTGCCCGGCCACCCGGAGATCAGCGTGATCGGCGACCTGGCCGCAGCGATGAGCCACGCGCCGGGCAAGGAGCCCAGGCCGGTGCCCGGTGTTTCACCCGGCGCCAAGCAGATGGGGCGCGCGGCCGCGGCGAACGTCCTGCATCGGTTGGGGGGTCGCGCGACGCAGCCGTTCCGCTATGCCGACTACGGCAACCTGGCGACCATCGGCCGCAACTCGGCCGTGGTCGACCTGGAAACGCCGCTCGGCCCGCTGCGCTTCAGCGGCAAGCTCGCCTGGCTGTTCTGGCTCTTCGCGCACGTCTACTTCCTGATCGGCTTCCGCAACCGCTTCGTCGTGCTGATGGACTGGGCCGGCGCCTATTGGAGCTTCCAGCGCAACGCCCGCGTCGTGGCCGACGTCGAGGCCGGGGGCAAGGGCGAGTCCTAGGCCGAGGCGCCGGGAACGGCCGGTGCCGCCTCGTCTTCCTGCAGCAGCCGCCACATCACCTTGCCGCTGCCGCTCTTGGGCAGCGCATCGACGAATCGCACCATGCGCGGGATCTTGTAGACCGCCATGTTCTCGCGGCACCAGTCGATGATCTGCCGCTCGGTCGTGTCCTTGTGCGAGGCGCGCAGCACCACCACGGCCTTGACCGATTCGCCGCGGTAGTCGTCCTTCGTCGCGATGACGCAGGCCTCCTGGATCGCGGGGTTGCGGAACATCAGCAGCTCGACCTCCGCCGGCCAGACCTTGAAACCGCTGGCGTTGATCATCCGCTTCAGGCGGTCGGTCATGAAGAAGTAGCCGTCCTCGTCGACACGGCCCATGTCGCCGGTGCGGAAGAAGCGCCTGCCCTCGAATTCGACGAAGGCGGACGCGGTCGCGTCCGGGCGCTTCCAGTAGCCCTGGAAGACCTCCGGCCCGCTGGTGATGATCTCGCCCGCCTCGCCTGTTGGCATCTCCAGCAGCGTGTCGGGGTCGACCACGCGCGAGTCGCTGCTCATGTACGGGATGCCCAGGCACTGCTGCTTCGGATGGTCGAAGGGTTGCGCATGCGACGGTGCGGCCGTCTCGGTCAGGCCGTAACCCTCCATGTAGCGCAGGCCGTAGAGCTCGAACAGGCGCTGTGCCACGGCCTGGGGCATGGCCGCGCCCCCGCCGCCGATGTAGTCGAGGCTGCTCAGGTCGAAGCTCGCGAAATTGGGGCTGCCCAGCAGGTCGATCACCATCGTCGGGATGTTGGTCCAGCTGGTGATCCGGCGCAGCGAGATCAGCCGGCCGGCCACCTCCCGGTCCCAGCGCGGCATGATGACCAGCGACGCGCCCGAGAAGATCGCGGTGTGCATCATGCTGACCACGCCGGTGATGTGGAACATCGGTATCACGGCCAGCATCACGGTGTCGGCCGACACCACGCCCCAGAGTTGCCCGGCGACCGCGTTGTGCATCAGGCTCGAATGGTGGTGGACGCAGCCCTTGGGCAGGCCGGTGGTGCCGCTGGTGTAGGGCAGGAGCGCCATGTCGTCGGCGCCCGCCAGATGCGCGGGCGGCGCGTGGCCGGCGGCGAGCGCGTCGTCCCAGTGCATGACGGCGCCCTCGGGCGCACCCGGGAGAACCGGCAGCGGATGCCGCGCAAGCAGCCAGTCGCGCCATGCGGGCGCGGGGGCTTCCTCGCCGGTCGCTTCGGCATCGAAGGTGTCGGTGAACTGCGTGACGATCATGTGCGCGAGCCGCTGGCCGGGTTCCAGCGCGCTGCTGGCCTTGGCGAGTTCGGGCGCCAGGTCGCCGGTGGTGATCGCGACCTTCGCGTCGGAGTCGACGATGTAGTGCTTGAGCTCCTCGGCACGGTTCATCGGATTGACCGGCACCACCACCGCATTGGCCCGCAGGATCGCGAAATGCGCGATCACCAGCTGCGGGCAGTTCTGCATGTCGAGCACCACGCGGTCGCCGCGCCGCACGCCGAGCGCATGCAGCGTGCCGGCCAGGCGTTCGGCCTGGTCGACCAGCTCCCGGTAGCTGATCACGCTGCCGAAGAAGACCAGCGCCGCCTTGTGCGGATAGCGGTCGGCCGAGGTGGCGAGGTTGTGCCACAGCGAGGTGGCCGGCACGCTGATGGCGTGGGGCAGCCGCTTGGGCCAGAACTTGTGGTGCGGACGGTCCATTGAAGTCTCCAGACGAGGTCTCCGAGACTACGACGGGAGCCTGCGCGGTCGACACAGGGGATGCCCGCGTAGCGTCGCGCAGGCGACCCGCCCCTCTCAACGCGACACGGAACGACCCGTCGGCATGCCGAACACCCGGATGCCGGAGGCACCGCTGCGCCTGTCCTTCTTGGCCGCATACATCGCGATGTCGGCGTTGCGGATCAGCACGTCGGCATCGGTGCCGGCATCGGGATGGATGGCGATGCCCAGCGATGCGTCCAGCCGCAGGACGTGCGCCTCCACCTCGAGCGGCTCGCGCAGCGCCAGCAGCACGCGGCGTCCGAGTTCGAGCGCCGTCTCGGCATCGCGGACGCGGTACTGCAAGATCGCGAACTCGTCGCCGCCCATGCGACCGACGATGCCCGCGCCGCCCACGGCGAGACTCATCTTCCCGGCAGCCAGCACCAGCACCTTGTCGCCGATCGCATGGCCGAAGCGGTCGTTCACCGGCTTGAACTAGTCGATGTCGATGTAGTGAACCGCGAAGCCCGCGCCACCCCGGACGGACGATTCGACAGCGCCGGCGAGATGCTCGAGGAACACCTCGCGGTTGATGAGCGAGGTCAGGCCGTCGTGGCTCGCGAGATGGCGGATACGCTCCTCGTTGCGCTTGCGTTCCGTGATGTCGGTGTAGGTCCGCACCACGCCGCCGCCTTCGATCGGCACCACCGACACCTCGATGACGCGGCCGTCGGGACGCTCGCGGTCGTAGCGCGGAATGCTTTCGATCCCCAGGTCCGGCTTCATCATGGGCAGCAGTTCCTCCGCGGTGCGCGCGAATTCTTCGTGCGCCCATTGGTAGGCCACCACGTCGGCGAAGGGCGGGCGCGTCGCCATCAGGTCGCGCGGCAGGTCCAGCAACTGCAGCACGCGGTCGTTGCAGACCTCCACGATGCCCTCGGCATTGACCATCATGATTCCCTGCTCCATGCATTCGAACGTGGTTTCGAGCAGCACCGACTTCTGGCGCAACAACGCTTCGCTCTCGCGCGCCCGGCGCTCGGCGGCCTGCAGGCCGTTCTGCTGCCGCTTGAGCACCGTGATGTCCACATGCGCGAAGAAGTGCTTGTCGTCGGGGCCGCGCTGCTCGACGACGCGGCTCCAGCGATCGTCGGGCAGCGGCACCTCGAACGGGGCACCGGCGAATCGCATGTTCTCGTCGAGCAC
Source organism: Janthinobacterium lividum (assembly GCA_050954325.1). GTDB lineage: Bacteria > Pseudomonadota > Gammaproteobacteria > Burkholderiales > Burkholderiaceae_C > Variovorax. The sequence goes on from JBPBPG010000002.1 coordinate 1,209,519, forward strand.
CGCGAGGCCACTCTCGAAGAGAACCCGTTCGTGGCCTTCGAAACCTAGCCATGCACTGCGGTAGGCGTCCTCGAAGGTCAGGCCGATGGCTGCGTCGCGATGGCTGAATCCGTACATCTTCACGAAGGGCCGGTTGACCCAGACGATGCGCCGGTCGGCGCCGCTCACCATCACGCCGTCCGCGACATGGTCGAACAGCGCCGTGCCGTCCACGTCCGGCAGATTCAGGCGTTCGATCGCCATCGACGCCGCGGCGTCGAGCGGCGACGTACCTTCGTCGTGCCGCCAGATTCGCACCCGGCCGATGCCGGGTACGGGAAGCGACGCCACCAGCAGGCGCCTGCCGCGGTGCTCGAACGCAAACGGCCGCTGCTGGGTGCGGTGGCGTGCCACGCCTTCCTGGATATAGCGCTCGATCCGGGGCATCTCCTGGGCGTTCAGCCGTTTTTCATAGAAGCGCCGCAGATTGAGCACGTAGGGCTCGCCCACAGCGATCGCGTCGACATGTTCGGGAAAGAAGGCCAGGAAGCTCCGGTTCCAGCGCATCAGCCGGTCGTCGTCGTCGAACAGGCAGACGGCAATGCCGAGGCTGTCGAGCGCTTCGACGAGGGGCTGCAGCGGCAAGCTGGAAGCGAGAAAATCGGCTGCGACTTGCTTCACGGGCACGTTCCTTCTTGGATTTCCGGCGGATTCTGCCTGCGAACGGCCTTCGCGTTCCCGCCATTTCTGCACTTCGCTGGTGCGCACTGCTTGCATACCAGTTGGCATGAAAGCTGCTGATCTGCAGGCATGCCCGTTTCCGCCTCCGAAATCAGCTCACGCATCGTCGAAGCGGTGATGGCGCGCAAGCTCGCACCGGGATCGCGGCTGGGCGAGCAGCAACTGGCGATGCTGTTCGGCTGCAGCCGGACCATCGTGCGGGAAGCGCTGACGCGGCTGGCGGCGCGCGGCATCGTGACGGTGTCGGCGCGGCGCGGATGGTTCGTGATCGAGCCGTCCGAGGCGGAGGCGCGCGAAGCCTTCGAGGCCCGCCGCGTGATCGAGGTCGGCCTGATCCGCAGCGCCGGAACGGCCGGCGGCATCGACCAGGGCGCGCTGCGCAGGTTGAAGACGCACCTCCGGCGCGAGAAAGCCGCCGTCAAGGGCACCGATGTCGGCGCACGCAGCTTCCTGCTGGGCGACTTCCATGTCTGCCTGGCCGAATGCCTGGGCAACACGCTGCTGGCGGACACGCTGCGCGACTTCACGGCGCGCACCACCCTGATCGCCATGCTCTACCAATCCACGCACGACGCCGCCCAGTCGTGCGACGACCACGTGCGCATCGTCGATGCGCTGGCGCGCGGCGACGCCGCTGCCGCCGAGGCGCTGATGGCCGAACACATCGGCACGGTGCAGTCGGCGCTGCGCGTGCAGGCCAGTACCGACCCGCTCGCGCAGCTGCGCGATGCGCTCGCGCCGATGCGGGGCGCCACGGCCCGGCGCGCAGCGTCGAAAGCACCCCGCCCGCCCGTCGAAGAACCTTCCCACGACCCATCCACTTACCTAGGAGCTGTGCTATGAACGTATCGAAACGCCTTTTCGCCCTCGGCCTCGGCGCCGCGGCCATCCTGTGCGCCACCGGCGCACAGGCCCAGTCGGCACTCGACAACATCCTGAAGTCCAAGACGATCAAGATCGCCGTGCCGACCGACTACCCCCCCTACGGCTTCGTCGGGCCCGACATGGCGCCGCAGGGCCTGGACGTCGAGACCGCCAGGCTCATCGCGTCCAAACTCGGCGTCAAGGTCGAGCTGGTGCCGGTGACCAGCGCCAACCGCATCCCGTACCTGCAGACCCGCAAGGCCGACCTGGTGATCTCCACGTTGGGCAAGAACGCCGAGCGCGAGAAAGTCATCGACTTCAGCAGTGCCTACGCGCCCTTCTTCCAGGCCGTCTACGCGTCCAAGGGCATGCCCATCAGGAGCTTCGCCGACATGGGCGGCAAGAGCGTGGCCGTGACGCGCGGCGCGATGGAAGACCAGGAGCTGGCCAAGGTCGCGCCGACCACGGTCGACTACAAGCGTTTCGAGGACAACAACGCGACCATCGCCGCCTTCGTGGCCGGGCAGACGCAGACCCTCGCCACCAGCGCGGCCGTGGCCGGGGACATGATGAAGCGCAATCCGCAGCTCGGCGTCGAATACAAGCTGCTGCTCAAGGACAGCCCGTGCTTCGTGGGCATCGTCAAGGGCGAGGACGCGCTCAAGGCCAAGGTCAACGAGATCATCGCGGCGGCCCGCAAGGACGGCACCATCGACAAGATGTCCAGCCAATGGCTGGGCCGCCCGGCCGGCGACCTGCCGCTCTGATCCGGCACGGTCATGCGGATCGACTTCGACTTCCTGGCGGTGCTCAGCCAGTGGCCGCTGCTGCTCAGGGGCGTGGCCTGGACGATCGGCCTGACGGCCATCGCCACGGTGCTCGGCATGATCGTCGGCACGCTGTGCGCCTGGGCGCGCGCCTCGGGCGGGCCGTGGCTGCGCGCCGTTGTCGGCACCTACGTGGAGCTGATCCGCAACACGCCGTTCATCGTGCAGCTGTTCTTCATCTTCTTCGGGCTGCCGGCGGCCGGCTTCAAGCTGTCGGCGGAGTCGGCGTCGATCATCGCCATGGTGATGAACCTCGGCGCCTACTCGAGCGAGATCGTCCGCGCCGGCATTGAGGCCACGCCCAAGGGGCAGATCGAGGCCGCGGTGAGCCTGGCGCTGAGCCGTGCGCAGGTGTTCCTGCGCGTGGTGCTGCCGCCGGCGCTGAAGAAGGTGTGGCCGTCGATGGTGAGCCAGATCATCATCGTGATGCTCGGCTCCGCGGTCTGCGGCCAGATCTCGACCGAGGAGCTCAGCTACGCGGCCAACCTGATCCAGAGCCGGAACTTCCGCGCGTTCGAGGCCTTCATCGTCGCGACGCTGATCTACCTCACGCTGTCGGTGGCGCTGCGGCGGCTGCTGAACTGGGCCGGGCCGCGCTACTTCTTCGGTCGCTAGGAAGGACAAGCCCCCATGGTCGAATTCACCCTTTGGGACATCCTGCGCAACCTGCTGCTCGCGCTGCGCTGGACCGTGGCGCTGTCGGCGATCGCCTTCATCGGCGGCGGGCTGGTCGGTGCGCTGCTGCTGTTCCTGCGCCTGCGCGGCGGCAAGGCGACGGACCGCGCGGTCGGCGTCTACGTCCAGCTGTTCCAGGGCACGCCGCTCCTGATGCAGCTGTTCCTCTGCTATTTCGGCATCGCGCTGTTCGGCATCGACGTGTCGGCCTGGACGGCCGCATCGGTGGCACTGACGCTCTACACCAGCGCCTATCTCACGGAGATCTGGCGCGGCTGCGTGGCCTCCATTCCGAAGGGGCAATGGGAGGCTTCGAGCAGCCTCGCGCTCGGTTTCGGCGAGCAGATGCGCCACGTCGTGCTGCCGCAGGCCGTGAAGATCGCGACCGCACCCACGGTCGGCTTCCTGGTGCAGGTGGTCAAGGGCACGGCGCTGGCGTCGGTGATCGGCTTCGTCGAGCTGACCAAGGCCGGCAGCATGATCTCCAACGCCACCTTCCGCCCCTTCGTGGTCTTCAGCTGCATCGCCCTGCTGTACTTCGCGCTGTGCTTCCCGATCAGTCTTCTCGCCCGCCATCTCGAAAGAAAGACCTATGCCAACCGTCGCTGAGAAACCCGTGGCAACGCCTGTCGCCTCCGGCGCGCCGATCGTCCAGATCACGGCGTTGCGCAAGTCCTACGGCACCAACGAGGTGCTCAAGGGCATCGACCTGACCGTCAGGCGCGGCGAGGTCATCGCCATCATCGGCAAGAGCGGATCGGGCAAGAGCACGCTGCTGCGCTGCATCAACGGGCTGGAGGTGTTCCAGGAAGGCGCGCTCACCGTCGACGGCAAGCCGCTGCTGCACGAAAGCGCCATGGCCATGCGCGAGCTCCGCCAGCGCGTGGGCATGATCTTCCAGAGCTTCAACCTGTTCCCGCACCTCACCGTCGGCAAGAACGTGATGCTGGCGCCGACATTGGTGAAGAAGCGCGGCGGCACCGAAGCGGCTTCGCAGGCGCGCAAGCTGCTGCACCGGGTGGGCCTGGCCGAGAAGTTCGACGCCATGCCCGACCAGCTCTCCGGCGGCCAGCAGCAGCGCGTGGCGATCGCCCGCGCGCTGGCGATGGAGCCGGCCGTGCTGCTGTGCGACGAAATCACCTCCGCGCTCGACCCCGAGCTGGTCGGCGAGGTGCTGCGCGTGGTCGAGTCGCTGGCCGACGAAGGCATGACGCTGCTGATGGTCACGCACGAGATGAGCTTCGCGCGCAAGGTCGGCGACCGCGTGATCTTCATGCACCAGGGTCGGGTGCACGAGATGGGCCCGCCGGCCGAGCTGTTCGGCAATCCGCAGACGGCCGAGCTCAAGCAGTTCCTCTCGTCGCTGCACGACTGAAAATGCATGCCGTGCACGTCGCACGGGATCGCGCCTGTGGCAAGCTCCGCGGCCTATGAACCCTTGCCCGTTCCCATCCCCGGTTTCGCGCCGACTCCTGTTGCGCGCCGTGCTGGGTGCCGCCGCCCTGCACGCGCCGCTGGCCGCGCTGGCCGGCTTCAACTTCTTCACCAGCGAATACACCGCCAGCCGCGACGAGCTGCAGGCGCAGATCGTCAGGCGCTTTCCGGTACGCCAGCGCTATGCGGAGCTGTTCACCGTGACGCTGCGCGAGCCGCGCCTGTCGCTGGACGCGACGACCAACCGGGCGGCGATCGCCGCGCTCGCCACCATCGAGAGCCCTTTGATGAGCCCGGCGAGCGTGGAAGGCTCGCTGGTCGTGAGCAGCGCACTCAAGTACGACGCCGCGGCGCTCGCGATCCGGCTCGACCAGCCGAAGGCCGACCGCCTCGTGCTGCAGGGCATGGGCGGCCGCGAGGCCGAGCGGCTGCAGCAGATCGGCGGGCTGGTCGCGCAGGAGCTGCTGCGCGACTACGCGCTGATCGTCTTCAAGCCCGAGCAGCTGACCGTCGGCCGCAAGACCTACCGCATCGGCCAGATCACGGTGGAGCCCGACGACATCCGGGTCGAACTCCAATGAACCTGCTGCCCCGACGCTGCCTCGCCGTCTTAGCGGCGACGGTGCTGACGAGCATCGCGGTCGCCGCGCAGGCTTTCGATCTGCAGGCGCACCGCGGCGGGCGCGGCCTCTGGCCGGAGAATACGCTGGCCGCCTTCGACAAGGCCGTGACGCTGGGCGTGGACACGCTGGAACTCGATGTCGCGATGACGGCCGACGACGTGCTGGTGGTCTCGCACGACATCGCGCTGAACCCCGACCATACGCGGGACGCGAACAACGCCTGGCTGCCCGCGGCCGGACCGTTGATCCGCTCGCTGACCTTCGCCCAGCTGCAGGCCTACGATATCGGCCGCATCCGCCGCGGCACCGACTACGCGCGACAGTTCGCCTACCAGTCCGCGCGCGACGGCGAGCGCATCCCCACGCTGTCCGCCGTTTTCTCGCTGGTACGCGACCGCGGCGCGAACGCCGTGCGCTTCAACATCGAGACCAAGACCGAACCCGGCCGCCCGGACGACACCGCGTCGCCCGACGCCCTCGTGCGCGCGCTGCTCGCCGAGATCGACCGCGCCGGCATGGCCGACCGCGTGACGATCCAGAGCTTCGACTGGCGCACGCTCGCACTGGTCGGGCAGCGCGCGCCGAAGATGCCGCGCGCCTATCTCACCACCGCGCGCACGCTGCGCGACCGACGCTGGACCGACGACGTCGATGCCGCCGCGTTCGCCTCCACGCCGCAGCTCGTGAAGGCGGCCGCAGGCGCGTCCAGCGGGCCGGTCGTCTGGTCGCCGGCGAGCATCGATGCGACGCCGACGGCGATCCGGGAAGCGAAATCGCTCGGCTTGCAGGTGATTCCCTGGACGGTGAACAAGCGCAACGAGATGAACGGGCTGATCGAACTCGGTGTCGACGGTCTGATCACCGACTACCCGAATGCGCTGCGGGACGTGCTGCAGTCCAACGGGATGGCACTGCCCGCCGCCTATCCGCGCCGGGACGTGCAATGAAGTCGCGCACCGCCGGCGCCATCACCGACGTGCCGGGCATCGAGGTCGGCCATTTCACCGACAGTCGCCGGCCGACCGGCTGCACCGTGATCCTCGCCCGCGAAGGCGCGGTCGGCGGCGTCGACGTGCGCGGCGCCGCGCCCGGCACGCGCGAGACCGACCTGCTCGCGCCCGGCAACCTCGTCGAACGCGTGCACGGCGTGATGCTCGCCGGCGGCAGCGCCTGGGGGCTCGCAGCCGCCGACGGCGCGATGCGCTGGATGGAAGAGCACGGCATCGGCATGGACGTGCGCTTCGGCACCCTGCCGATCGTGCCGGCCGCCGTGCTGTTCGACCTGCCGATGGGCGATGCGCGCATCCGCCCCGACGCCGCCGCCGGCCACGCGGCGTGCGAGGCGGCGTCGACCGCTGCGCCTGAGGAAGGCAACGTGGGCGCCGGGACCGGCGCGCTGGTGGGCAAGCTCTTCGGCGTCGAGCTCGCCATGAAGGGCGGTATCGGCACCGCGTCGGTCACGGTCGGCGGCGTGACCGTCGGCGCGCTGATCGCCTGCAACGCGCTGGGCGACGTGATCGACCCCGACACCGCGCAGGTCGTGGCCGGTGCGCGGACCGAGGACGGCCTGGCGCTGCGCGACACGCGGCGCGCCCTGCTGCGTGGCGATCCGCCCCGGCCGCTGCTGGCGGGCACGAACACCACCATCGGCGCGGTCGCGACCGACGCCGTGCTGACCAAGGTGCAGGCCAACCGCCTGGCGATGGTCGCGCACGACGGACTCGCGCGCAGCATCAACCCGGTGCACACCATGAGCGACGGCGACACGCTGTTCGCGCTGGCGACGTGTCGCGTGCCCATCGAGGGCGCCGCGCCGGGCATGACGGTCCTGAGCGCGATGGCCGCCGAAGCGGTCGCCATCGCCACCTTGCGGGCGGTGCGCGCCGCGCGCTCGGTCACCACCGACACGCTCCGTATCCCCTGCGCGGCCGACCTGCACGCGCGCCCCTGAGAACCCGCATGGCGATGCCCAAGACCCTCAAGCTCATCCTGCTGTCCATCCGCGACCTGATCGCGTCCGCGGGGCCGGTGGTGTTCCTGGTCGCCGGTCTGCTGGTCGCGGCCTACTGGTGGCTCGACCCGCAGCCGCCCAGGCGCGTCACGATGGCGACCGGCCCGGCCGGCAGCGCCTACGCCGAATTCGGCAAGCGCTACGCGCAGGCGCTGGCCGCCAGCAGGATCGAGGTCGTGCTCGCGCCGACCGCCGGCTCGTCGGAAAACCTGCAGCTGCTGCGCGACGGCAAGGCCGACGTCGCATTCGTTCGCGGCGGCAGCGCCGATGTCCTCGCCGACGGCGAAGCGGGCCTGAGCTCGCTCGGCAGCCTGTTCTACGAGCCGCTGTGGGTGTTCTACCGGAGCGAATCGGCGCGCACCGTCGACCGCAGGACGGCGACGATCGGCTCGCTCGCGCAGCTGAAGAACCTGCGCGTCAACGTCGACCAGACCGGCAGCGGCATGCCCGAGATCATGGAGCGTATGTTTCGTGCCAACCATCTCGATCCCGCCACGATGCAGCTGTCCAACCTGGAACAGACGCCCGCCGCCGAAGCGCTGCAGGCCGGCCTGCTCGACGCGATGGTGCTGGCGTCGGCACCGCAGTCGCCGCTGGTGCAGCACCTGCTGCGCGCGCCGGACGTGAAACTGATGGATTTCGGCCAGAGCGACGCCTATGCGCGCCGCTTCTCCTTCCTGTCGGCCGTGCCGCTGCCACGCGGCGTGGTCGATCTCGCCCGCGACCTGCCGCCGCAGGACGTCTCGATGCTGGCCGCGACGACCTCGCTGCTGGCGCGCGAGCAGACCCACCCGGCCCTGCGGCAACTGCTCGCGCAGAGCGCACAGACGATCCACGGCGCCGCCGGGTGGTTCAATCGCGCCCGCGACTTCCCGAACACCCGCACCAGCGAACTGCCGGTGAGCCCCGAGGGCGATCGCGCCATCAACGGCACGCCGCCTTTCTGGCAACGCTACCTGCCGTTCTGGGCCAGCAACCTGGTCGAACGCATGTGGCTCGTGCTCGGCGGCCTGCTGGTGCTGATGCTGCCGCTCAGTCGTGTCGTGCCGCCGCTGTATCAGTTCCGGGTGCGCTCGCGCGTGTTTCGCTGGTATGCACGGCTGCGCGACGTCGAAGCCCGGGTCGAGGACGGCCGTAGCCGGCGTGATGCGCTCCTGCGCGAACTCGACGAACTCGACCGTGTCGTCGACAAAGTCGCCGTCCCCCTATCGTATGCAGACGAACTGTACGCATTGAGAAACAACATCGCATCGGTCCGCCGACGTGTCCAGGCAAAACCCGCGTGACCGCTTCAACCATCGACTCGCAGGTACGTCGCCGCGTGTTCCACGCACTCGACGCCGCCCGCGGCGTCGCGGCACTCGTCGTCGTGCTCTACCACCTTCCGATCGCATTTCGCGGCCCGTTCTTCGGCAGCGGCGATCTGGCCGTCGACTTCTTCTTCGGGCTCAGCGGTTTCGTGCTCGCGCACGCGTACCTCGTGCGCCTCGCCTCCGGCCGCATGAGCGTGCGCGACTTCATCATCGCCAGAGTGGTGCGGCTGTACCCGCTCTATCTGGTGTCGTTGCTGACGCTGCTGGTTCTGCTCGCGGGCATGAAGCTCGCCGGACTGCCGACGCTCTGGTCGGCGACGGCGATGGCTGGCAAACTGCCGTTCGCGCTGCTGATGCTTCCGTCGCCGGCGCTCGACCCGCATGCATACCTCTATCCATTCAACATCGCCGCCTGGTCGATCTTTCTGGAACTGGCGATCAATCTGTTGTTCGTGCTGGTCTGTGGTTACGTTTCGCGACCCTGGTTCAGGTGGACGCTGATCGGGGTCTCGGGTGCGATGCTGGCCGCGCAGCTCGCCGTCCAGGACGTGCTCGGCGGCTCGGCCTGGAACACGCTCGCCGCCGGCATCCTGCGCGTCTGCTTCTCGTTTTTCCTGGGCATCCAGATCCACGAGTGGCTGCAGAAACGCCCTGCGACGAAACCGATACGGAGCGGCTGGTGCCTGCTGGCGCTCGCCGTATTGCTCGCGACTGTCTGCGCGCCCGAACGGCACTGGTTGAAACTGGCCGCGATCTTCGGGGTGTTTCCGGCGCTGATGCTGGTGCTCGGCGCCAGCGACGTGCCCCGGGGACTCGCAGGTACCGCACTCAGGAAGCTCGGCGTGCTGTCGTATGCGATCTACATGATGCACGGGCCGATCCTGTACGGATGGCTATGGCTCTACCTCACGCCGGACACGCAGCCGAGCCGATCCGTCGCCCTCATGGTTCCCATCCTGGGCTGCACGGTGCTGGCAGCCTGGCTCGCCGACCGCTGGTTCGATACGCCGATCCGCGCCTGGGTCAACCAGCGCCTGCAGGATCGCAAGTAACGCCGCCAGCCGAGCGTCTCCACACGAACGCGTGTTCCTCCCCGTGACCGCAGTGATCCGCGGGCCGGGGGCGAGTCCTATTTCAGTGCCTTGTAGCGCATCCGCTTGGGCTTCGCGCCCTCCTCGCCCAGGCGCTTCTTCTTGTCGGCTTCGTACTCCTGGTAGTTGCCGTTGAAGAACGTCCACTGGCTTTCGCCTTCGGCCGCCAGGATGTGCGTCGCGATGCGGTCGAGGAACCAGCGGTCGTGGCTGATGACCATCACGGTGCCGGCGAATTCCAGCAGCGCGTCTTCCAGCGCACGCAGGGTTTCCACGTCCAGGTCGTTCGACGGTTCGTCGAGCATCAGCACGTTGCCCCCGGCGATCAGGGTCTTGGCCAGGTGCAGACGGCCGCGTTCGCCGCCCGACAGCGTGCCGACCTTCTTCTGCTGGTCGGCGCCGTTGAAGTTGAAGCGGCCCGCGTACGCACGGCTGGCCATCTGGAACTTGCCGACGTTGATGATGTCCAGGCCGTTGGAAATGTCCTCCCACACGGTCTTCTGGTTGGCCAGTTCGTCGCGGTGCTGGTCGACGAAGGCCGCGCGCACGGTCGAGCCGATGACGACTTCGCCGCTGTCGGGCTGCTCCTTGCCGGCGATCAGCTTGAACAGCGTCGACTTGCCGGCGCCGTTCGGGCCGATGATGCCGACGATCGCGCCCGGCGGCACGGTGAAGCTCAGGTTGTCGATCAGCATGCGATCGCCGAAGGACTTGCTGACGTTGTGGAATTCGAAGACCTGCTGGCCCAGCCGCTCCGCCACGGGAATGAAGATTTCCTGCGTTTCGTTGCGCTTCTGATATTCCATGTCGCTGAGTTCTTCGAAGCGCGCGAGACGCGACTTGCTCTTGGCCTGGCGCGCCTTGGGGTTCTGGCGCGACCACTCCAGTTCCTTCTTCAGCGCCTTGGCATGCGCTTCCTCGCTCTTCTGCTCCTGGGCCAGCCGCTCGCCCTTCTGCTCCAGCCACGTGCTGTAGTTGCCTTTCCACGGAATGCCGCGACCGCGGTCCATTTCCAGGATCCATTCGGCCGCGTTGTCGAGGAAGTAGCGGTCGTGGGTGATGGCCACCACGGTGCCGGTGAAGCGCTTGAGGAAGACTTCCAGCCACTCGACCGATTCGGCGTCCAGGTGATTGGTCGGCTCGTCGAGCAGCAGCATGTCAGGCTTGGACAGCAGCAGGCGGCACAGCGCCACGCGGCGCTTCTCCCCGCCCGACAGCAGGGCGATCTTCGCGTCCCACGCCGGCAGGCGCAGCGCGTCGGCGGCGATCTCCAGCTGGTGCTCGGAGTCGGTGCCGGCAGTGGCGATGACGGCTTCGAGCTCGGCCTGCTCGGCCGCGAGCGCGTCGAAGTCGGCGTCTTCCTCGCCGTAGGCGACATAGACTTCTTCGAGGCGGGCCTTGGCCGCGAAAACGGCCCCCATGGATTCCTCGACCGACTGGCGGACCGTGTGCTCGTCGTTGAGCTTGGGCTCCTGCTCCAGATAGCCGATCGACAGGCCCGGCATCGGCAGCGCCTCGCCCTCGAACTCCTTGTCCACGCCCGCCATGATCTTGAGAAGGGTGGATTTGCCCGAGCCGTTGAGGCCGAGCACGCCGATCTTGGCGCCGGGGAAGAACGAGAGCGAAATGTCCTTCAAGAGCTGCCGCTTGGGCGGCACGGTCTTGCTGACGCGGTTCATCGAATAGACGTATTGGGCCATCTGGGTACTTGCGTTGGATCGGGAGAACCGTCGATTATCGACTCATGCGACAATGCGTCCCGTTGCCGGGCTCAGTTACCCGCAACAGCGGCTCTTCTGCCGGGGACAAGATGGCTTACGGCACGCAGGTGCAACCGGCTCTCGGCTCCCATCCCTGATTCCATCTGCCTCCACTGGCCTGGTCGCTCCAACAAAGAGCATCACGGCGGGCCGATGCCAATGCGCCATGGAAGGCGCCTGATTCTCCAATGACCTTTGACGATTTGAATTTGGCCCCGGCCATCCTGAAGGCTGTGCACGAACACGGCTACGACACGCCCACCCCCATCCAGGCACAGGCGATTCCCGTGGTGCTCGAAGGGCACGACCTGCTCGGCGGCGCCCAGACCGGCACCGGCAAGACGGCGGCCTTCACGCTGCCGATGCTGCACAAGCTCACCATGAGCCGCAGCGCCACCAACAAGTTCGGCGGCACCGGCATCCGCGCACTGGTGCTCACCCCCACCCGGGAACTCGCCGCGCAGGTCGAGGAATCGGTCCGCACCTACGGCAAGTACCTGCAGCTCGAGTCCACCGTGATCTTCGGCGGGGTCGGCATGAACCCGCAGATCAGCAAGCTCAAGAAGGGCGTCGACATCCTCGTGGCCACGCCGGGCCGCCTGCTCGACCTGCAGCAGCAGGGCATGCTCGACCTGAGCCAGGTCCAGATCCTGGTCCTCGACGAAGCCGACCGCATGCTGGACATGGGCTTCATCCACGACGTGAAGAAGATCCTCGCGCTGGTGCCCAAGGAGAAGCAGAGTCTGCTGTTCTCGGCCACCTTCAGCGACGAGATCCGCGACCTCGCGGCCAACCTGCTGAAAGACCCGCAAAGCATCCAGGTGACGCCGCGCAATACCACCGTGCAGCGCATCACGCAGGTCGTCCACCCGGTCGGCCGCGGCAAGAAGAAGGCCCTGCTCGCGCACATCATCAACGAGCACGAGTGGTCTCAGGTGCTGGTGTTCACGCGCACCAAGTTCGGCGCCAACAACGTCGCCGAATTCCTGACCAAGAACGGCATCGAGGCGATGGCGCTGCACGGCAACAAGAGCCAGAGCGCCCGCACACAGGCGCTGGCCGGCTTCAAGAGCGGCGACATCCGCGCCCTGGTGGCCACCGACATCGCCGCGCGCGGCATCGACATCGACGAGCTGCCGCACGTCGTGAACTACGAGATCCCGAACGTCAGCGAAGACTACGTGCACCGCATCGGCCGCACCGGACGCGCGGGTAACAGCGGCGAAGCCGTGAGCCTGGTCTGCCTTGACGAAGAAGGCTTCATGCAGGAGATCGAGCGCTTCACGAAGCAGCAGATCCCGGTCGTGACCGTCGAAGGCTTCGGTCCGGACGAAGGCGAACGCGCCGAGCCGATCGCCATGGGGCGCCAGACGATCTGGGGCGGCGCCGGTCGTCCGCCGAGCCGCGACGTGATGCAGGCCGCTGCCAAGGCGGCTCGCACCGAGATGCTGCAGCGCATGCGCGACACCAAGGGCAGCCAGGGCGAGCGCGCCGGCGGCGGTGGTGGCAATGGTGGCGGCGGTCCGCGACGCACGGGCGGCGGCGGCGGTGCACCGCAGGGCGCACGCGGCGGCAATGGCAACGGCAGCAGCGCCGGTTACGGCAGCGGTGGCAACGGCGGTGGACAGGGTCCGCGCGGTCAGGGTCCACGTGGACCGGGCGGACCGGCTCGCGGTCCGCGCGACATGCCACGCGAGATGCAGCCACGCGCGCCGCAGCATGCAGGCTTCGCCGGCCCGCACGAAGGCCAGCCGCACGACGAGCGCCAGCCGCGCCATCACGGCAACAGCCACAGCCCGACGCAGGCCAACCAGGTCGCGCACCTGCGCGCCGAAGCGGTAGGTGGTGGCGAGGGCCAGCCCGATCCGTTGCGCACCAGCGTCGACGCCGCGTTCGGTGGCGGTCGCGGTCGCCGCACGGGTGGCGGTGGCGGCGGCGGCGGCGGCGGTTACGGCGGCAACCGGTCCGGTGGTGGCGGTGGTTATGGCGGCGGCGGCCGTTCGGGTGGCGGCGGTGGCCGTTCCTACGGACGCTGATCGCAAGCAGCATCCGCATCGCACTGAGAGGCCCCTTCGGGGCCTTTTTCGTTTCCATCGGGGCAAGACCGGATGCGCCGATCGGCGATGCCTTCAAAGAATGCAGGCCCACCTCGCGAAAGAAAACCTGCCTTGAATTCCGTTCTCCAAAGTTTCAGCCTCGCCGGGCGAACCGCGCTCATCACCGGGTCGAGCGCCGGCATCGGTTTCGCGCTGGCCCGCGGTCTCGCCGGCGCGGGCGCCCGCGTGGTCCTGAATGCGCGCAACGCCGACAAACTGGCAGCTGCCGCCGAGACGCTGCGCGGCGAAGGCGCCGACGTAGCGGCCGAAGCCTTCGACGTCACGTCGGGCGAAGCCGTGAAAAACGCCGTCGACCGCATCGAATCCGAGCGCGGTCCCATAGACATTCTCATCAACAACGCCGGCATGCAGCGCCGCGCGCCGCTCGACCGGTTCGCCGAGGCCGACTGGCACGAACTCATGCGGACCAACCTCGACAGCGTGTTCCTGGTGGGCCAGGCGGTCGCGCGGCACATGATCGGCCGCGAGCGCGGCAAGATCGTCAACATCTGCTCGGTGCAAAGCGAACTCGGTCGGCCGGGCATCGCGCCCTACACCGCGAGCAAGGGCGCGGTGAAGATGCTGACCAAGGGCATGGCGATCGACTGGGGTCCGCACGGCATCCAGGTCAACGGCATCGGGCCGGGGTATTTCAAGACCGAACTGACGCAGGCGCTGGTCGACAATCCCGATTTCACGCAGTGGCTGGTCAACCACACACCGTCGCGGCGCTGGGGCGACGTCGAAGACCTGGTCGGCGCAGCCGTGTTCCTGTCGAGCGACGCCTCGAAATTCGTCAACGGCCACATCCTCTACGTGGATGGCGGCGTGACCGCACAGCTCTGAAGGCACCGACATGGAAGCACTCGTCATCCACGCCCCCGGCGACCTGCGGGTCGAGACCATCGACACCGCGCCGCTCGGCACCGGCCAGCTGCAGGTGCGCGTGCGCTGCGGCGGCATCTGCGGGTCGGACCTGCACTACTACCAGCACGGTGGTTTCGGCACGATCCGCATCAAGGAACCGATGGTGCTGGGCCACGAGGTCTCGGGCGTGATCGAGGCGGTGGGCGACGGCGTCACGGCCTTCGCGGCGGGCGAGCGCGTCGCCATCAGCCCGAGCAATCCGTGCGGCCGCTGCAAGTTCTGCCAGCAGGGTCTGCAGAACCATTGCCTCGACATGCGCTACTACGGCAGCGCCATGCGCACGCCGCACGTCCAGGGCGCGTTCCGCCAGCGGATCGTCGTCGAGACGCACCAGGCGCACAGGCTGGCCGACAGCGTGAGCGACGCTGAAGGTTCGATGGCCGAGCCGCTGGCGGTCGCGCTGCACGCGGTGCGCCGGGCCGGTCCGCTGCTCGGCAAGCGCGTGCTGGTCACGGGATGCGGCCCGATCGGTGCGCTGGCGATCATCGCTGCGCGGCGTGCGGGCGCATCGCACATCGTCGCGACCGACGTCGGCGCGCACACGCTCGGCAAGGCGCTGAAGGTCGGCGCCGACGAGGTCGTGAACGTCGCCGAGACGCCCGACGGCCTCGCGCGCTTCACGGCCGACAAGGGCGGCTTCGACGTGCTGTTCGAGGCCAGCGGCAACGGACGCGCGCTGGTCGGCGCGTTCGACGCGTTGCGCCCGCGCGGGATCATCGTGCAGGTCGGGCTCGGCGGCGAGATGACGCTGCCGATCAACACCATCGTCGCGAAGGAGTTCGACCTGCGCGGCGCGTTCCGCTTCCACGAGGAGTTCGCGGTCGCGGTCGAGCTGCTGAACAAGGGACTGGTCGACGTGAAGCCGTTGATCTCGGCGACGTTGTCGTATCGCGACTCGGTCCGGGCATTCGCGCTGGCTGCGGATCGCTCGCAGGCGATGAAGGTGATCCTGAACTTCGACTGAGCGCGCGGCCCGGCAGGTCCGCCTTCAACCGCCGGTGCGGCGCCTGTTCGATGTGTCGGCCTGCGCGGCGGACAGGTGCGCTAGGAGGCGCTCAGTCCAGCCGCGCGCCGCTGGCGCTGTCGAACACATGCGCCTTGGCTGTGTCGAGCGTCAGGTAGACCGTGTCGTCGGGCTTCACATCGACGCGGCCGTGCATCACCAGCACGATCTTCTCGTCGCCGACCTGCAGCAGCAGTTCGGTCTCGGCGCCGGTCGGCTCGACCACCACCACCTGCGCCGGAACGCCCTCGCCTTCGGCCGCCAGCACCAGGTCGGTCGGCCGCACGCCGAAATGCACGGCCTGGCCTTCGGTCACCCGGGCGTCGACCGGCAGCGGCCAGTGCGCCCCCTGCGCCTCCACCCACGGCCGGCCGTGCGCATGGCGGGCGGTACCGGCGAGCACGTTCATCGACGGCGAGCCGATGAACTGCGCGACGAAGAGGTTGGTCGGGCGGTCGAACAGCTCCAGCGGCGTGCCGATCTGCTCGACGATGCCGTCGTGCATCACGACGATGCGGTCGGCCATGGTCATGGCCTCGATCTGGTCGTGCGTGACGTAGACGGTGGTGGTCTTCAGGCGCTGGTGCAGCGCCTTGATCTCGGCCCGCATCGCGACCCGCAGCTTGGCGTCGAGATTCGACAGCGGCTCGTCGAACAGAAAGACCTTCGGGTCGCGCACGATCGCCCGGCCCATCGCGACGCGCTGGCGTTGCCCGCCCGAGAGTTCGCGCGGATAGCGGTGCACCAGCGCGCCGAGGTCGAGGATCTTCGCGGCACGGTCGACGCGAGACTCGGTGTCGCCCTTGTCGGCGTTGCGCAGCCGCATGCTGAAGGCCATGTTCTCGCCGACCGTCATGTGCGGATAGAGCGCGTAGCTCTGGAACACCATCGCGATGTCGCGGTCCTTGGACTCGAGGTCGTTGACCACGCGGTCGTCGATCAGGATCTCGCCGCCGCTGATGGCCTCCAGCCCCGCCAGCATGCGCAACAGCGTCGATTTGCCGCATCCGGAGGGTCCGACCAGCACGACGAATTCGCCGTCGAGGATGTCGAAGCTCAAGCCCCGGATGATCGGCACCTTGCCGAAGGATTTCTGTACTTTGCGGAACGATACGGTTGCCATGAAGGGAGGTTCCTGCCTTGCTTTTTCAGACGTCAGCTCTTGACGGCACCGGCCGTGAGACCGCCCACCATGTAGCGCTTGAATGTGTAGTAGATCGCCGCCGGTGGCAGCGCATAGATCAGGCCGGTGGCCATCAGCAGTTCCCAGGGCGAGTCGTCGGCGGACAGAAAGCTGCCCAGCGCCACGGCCAGCGTCACGCTGCGATCGTTGGACAGCAGCAGGAACGCATACAGGTACTCGTTCCAGGCCAGCAGCAGCGAATAGGTGCCCACCGCCACCAGCGAGGGCACCATCAGCGGGATGTAGACCATGCGGAACAGCTGCAGCGGCGAAGCGCCGTCCATGCGCGCGGCCTCGTCGAGCTCGTAGGGCAGCTTGTCGGACGCCTGCTTGAGCACCCAGATGCAGTACGGAGAGGCGATGGTCACCATCGCCAGGATCAGCGCCCACTGGCTGTTGAGCAGCCCGTAGTTGCCCATCGTCTTGTACATCGGCACGGCGAGGAAGGCGGCCGGTATGAAGTACGTGAAGAGCGCCAGGTTCATCACCGTGCGGCCGCCCCGCACGCGCAGGCGGCTGATCGCGAAGGCCGCGGTGGTCGCGACGAACAGCGTCAGCACGCCCACCGCCACCGCGATGAACAGCGAATTGCCGAGCTGTGTCCAGAAGTGGTTCAAATAGAAATGCTTCTGCTGGAACACGATCGCGAAATTGTCCAGCGTCGGGTGCGCCGGCCAAAGCGCGCCGGAGGTCGCCGAGTCCTTCGGCGAGATCGCGAACAGCACCATGTGGTAGATCGGGATCAGCGTCCAGAGCAGCACCGGGATGCCGATCAGCAGCAGCTTGGCTTCGGTCGCCACCGCCTTCATCTTCATTTGGACAGCCTCTTCATCATGAAATACACGAGCGGCAGCACCAGCGGCATGGCGACGACGATGGACGCCATCGACAGATCGACCTGGTCGAGCCTCAGGTAGCGGATGCCCAGCGTGGCGAGCACGTGCGTCAGGTCGGCCGGGCCGCCGCCGGTCAGCAGGTAGACGCTGTTGAAATCGCCGAGCGTCCAGATCATCGACAGGATGGTCGACGTGAGGAACAGCGTGCGCAGCGAGGGCCAGCTGATGTAGCGGAACTTCTGCCACGACGTCGCACCGTCGACCGACGCCGCCTCGTACTGGTCGGCGGGTATCGCGAGGCGGCCGGCCAGCAGGATCAGCGTCCAGAACGGCAGCGATTTCCAAATGTGAACCAGCATCGAGAAACCGAGCGCGAGCGTCGGGTCGTTGAGCCAGTTCGGGCCGTCGGCGCCGGTCAGCCGGAAGATGGTCTGGTTGATCACGCCCCACTCGGGGTTGAGCATGAACCGGATCGACAGGATGGTCGGAATCGACGGCATCGCCCATGGCAGGATGAAGATCGCCGAGACGATCCTGATCCACCAGCGCGACTGCACGAAGAAGCCCGACAGCACCAGCGCGACCAGCATCTTGACGTTGATCGCCACCACCAGGAAGACGACCGTGTTGATCAGCGAGCGGAAGAAGATCGGGTCTTCGACCAGCTTGACGTAGCTCTGCGGGTGCCGCGCCAGCCACAGCCCGTAGCCCACCGGGTACAGCACGAAGACCAGGAAGACCAAGAGGTAGGGCAGCACCATGAGGGTGCCCCACAGCTCCCAGCGCGTGAACACCGCGGACGGCTTCACGCGGGGTACCGCCGTGCCGACTTCAGGGACGTTGAAGGAAGACGCGGCGGAACTCATCGCATCGGCCTCGCGTCAGCGCGCCACGACCTTGATGCGCTCGATCATCTCGTCGACCGCCTTGTCCACCGGCACCTTGTCGGTGACGATGCGGCTCATGGCCTTGGCCCAGACGTTCTCGTTGTTCAGGATCGTGAACTTGTAGTTCTTGGTGAATTCGAAGGTCACCGTGCCGGCCGCGTACTGGGTGAACACCGAGCGTCGGTGCGGATCGGCCTGCCAGAAGTCACGTGCCTGCGCCGCCTTGGTCACCGGGAACCAGCGTCCGAGCGAGCCTTCGACGTAGGGCGTCAGGTTCTCCTCCTGCAGCAGGAAGGTCACGAACTCCTTGGCGCGTTCCTTGTTCTTGGCTTCCTTGAACACGACACCGGTCTTCACCGCGGTGCGGTAGACCATCTTGGTGCCGTCCGGCTTGGTCGGGAAGCCGGCGGTGCGGATGCGCTCGGTGTAGTTCTTCCTGGCCTCGTCGCGCTGCTCCTGGGTCAGCGACGGGTTGTTGGAGTCGTCGAGCCACTTGGCCGCGATCGAGATCGTCGCGTTGTGCGTGAGCACGGTCGTCTTGTTGTGGAACGCGACGTTGTTGTCCGGGTCCTTCCAGCTGGTCGACGAAGGCGGCGTGCAGCCCTTCTGGTAGGGCGCGACATAGTCGGTCATGGCGCCGATCAGGCCGGCACGGACCGCCGGCTCGTCGACCAGCAGCTTGCCGCTGTCGTTGACCAGCTTCACGTTGTAGGCGTCCATGAAAGTCAGGAACGAATAGAACGCGTCGCTCGAGTCGACGCCCATCGGCTGGCCGATGCCGAAGGTGCGCTTGCCCGATTTCTGTCGACTCGCGGGCTGGACCTTCTCGCACCAGAACGACCAGTAGCCTTTCCAGTCGGTCGGGATGTCGGACTCCTTGAAGCCGGCTTCGGTCAGCATGTCGAGCCAGTACTCGATGTGCATCGTCTGCTGCTTGATCGGGAACGCGTAGTAGGCGCGCGTCTTGTCCTTGTCGTTGTAAAGGAAGGTGGTCTCCAGCGTGTTGGGCGCGAAGCGCGCGCGCATCGGCGAGAGCACGCTGGTGAGGTCTTCGAGCTTGCCGTCGAAGGCCCACTTGCCGGTGACCTGGAAGTCGTAGACATCCGAATAGGCGACGTCTGGCGGGTTGCCCGAATCGAGTGCCGACACGGTCTTGGGAATCATGTCCTGGATCGGGTACTGCGACAGCTCGACCTTCACGCCCTTGTGCTTGTCCTCGAACTTCTTGATGGCCGAGAAGAGCGCGTCGTCCTCCGCCTTGTAGAAGCCCTTGACCCACCAGACGGTGAGCTTCTCCTGCGCCATCGCCTGGCCCGAGGCGATCAGCCCCAGTGCCAGCAGCGCGGGCGTGATGAGCGACTTGAATTTCATGGTTGCTGTCTCCGTTGTTGTGTCGGTATCGCGAGCTGAGAGCGTAGGGAAAAGCGGGTTCGCGAATAAGCCGTGTAAACGCTTAGTCGCGCGGTTTCAGGCGATCCGTCGCGTGTGCTCCGCGCCCTGCGGATCGTGCGCGATCACGGCGTCGAGCACCGCGCGATGCAGCGGCAGCGAAAGCCTCGGTCCGCTCCTGCGCGCCGTCGATATCTCGAAGCTGGTCCGCAGCAGCGCATCGAGCGCCTTGCTCATCTGCGTGAGCATGCGGTTGCCGGCGGCCCGCAGCAGCCCGTGGTGGAAGCGCAGGTCGTAGGTGACGTAGTCGCCGCCATCGTCGACCGCGCGCTTCATGCCGGCGTACGCGGCTTCGATCTCGGCGATATCGCTCGCGGTCGCGCGCTCGGCGGCCAGCCGCACCGCGGCGGGCTCGACCACGCGCCGCAGGTCCTGCAGGTCGCGAAGGAAATCGGCCGACAACCCGGCGCGCGCCTGCCAGGTGATGACATCGGGATCGAACCAGCTCCACTGGTCGGAAGGCAGCACGCGTGTGCCGACCTTCGGCCCGGTCACGACCAGGCCCTTCGCGGCTAGCGCCTTGACGGCCTCGCGCACCACCGTACGGCTCACGCCGAGTTCCTCGCACATCACCGGCTCGGAAGGCAGCAACGCGCCGACGGCGTAACGCCCGAAGATCACGGCTTCGCCGAGCAGGTCGACCGTATGGCCATGGAAATTCTTGGCCCTGCCCATCGGTGTCGCCGGCCGCGTGCTCAGGCGGGCACGGGCGTCAGCAGCGGCCTGCCCGCGAAGTGCGCGTCGAGGTTGTCCAGCGTGAGCCGCGCCATCGCCTCGCGCGTCTGGCGCGTGCCGCTCGCCATGTGCGGCGTGAGCACCACGTTGGTCATCGCGAACAGTTCGGGCGGCACGTTGGGTTCGTCGACGAACACGTCGAGCGCGGCGCCCGCGATGGTGCCGTCGCGCAGCGCGGCGACGAGGGCCGGCTGGTCGACCACGGTGCCTCGCGCCACGTTCACGAGGTAGCCGTCCGGACCGAGCGCGGCCAGCACGCGCGCGTCGATCAGGCCGCGCGTCGCCTCGCCGCCGGGCGTGATGACGACCAGGAAATCGACCTCGGCCGCGAGCGATGCGGCATCGGGGTAATGGCGATGCGGCACGTCGTCGCGCGGCGTGCGCGTGGTGTAGGCGATCTGCATGTCGAAGGCCTGCGCACGGCGCGCGATCGCCTGTCCGATGCGGCCCATGCCGACGAGGCCGAGCCGGGCGCCGGTGACCTTGCGCGCGAGCGGATGCGGACCCTCGAGCCATTGCCCCTGGCGCACGAAACGGTCGGCCTGCGGCACGCGCCGGGCGATCGCCAGCAGCAGCGCGATGCCCATGTCGGCGACGTCGTCGGTCAGCACGTCGGGCGTGTTCGTCACCGGCATGCCGCGCTCGCTGGCAGCCGGCACGTCGACGCCGTCGTAGCCGACGCCGAAGACGGAAATCATCTCGGCCGCCGGCAGGCGTTCGAGCAGCGCGCGCGGCACCTTGGCCTCGCCGTTGGCGACGATGGCACGGATGCGCGGCGCGGCTTCCTCGAAGGCCTCTCGGGCTTCGTCGGACGCGGTGTCGAGATGCGCGCGGTCGTGCACGCGGTAGCCGGCGTGCAGCCGCTCCATGAGCCACGGCATCAGGGCCGCGACGACGAGCACCTCGGGGCGGTTGTCCTGCGGCATGTCAGGCCCGGATTCCGAGCTTCTGCACGAGCTGCCTGAAATAGTCGTGATCGCGCTGCATGGTCTTGCCGAACTCCGGTGCGTCCTGGTAGGCGAAGCCTAGGTTGAGTTTTTCCAGCGCCTCCGGCAACGCCGGATCGGCAGCGGCCTTGCGCGTGGCATCGCGCAGCACCGTCACGATGTCAGCCGGCGTCGCCTTGTTCACCGCCAGGCCGCGCCAGGTGCCGATGGACAGGTCGATCTTGCGTTCCTTGAGCGTCGGCACCTTGTCGAAGGACTTGATGCGCTGGTCGGCCATGACGGCCAGCATCTTGAGCTTGCCGCCCTGAACGTGCGCTGCGACCTCGCCCGGGCTCACCGCCACGGCGTCGATGTGCCCGCCGAGCAGCGCGACCACGCCCGGCGCGGCGCCCTGGTAGGGCACATGGTTGAACTTGACGCCGGCCTTGTCTTCCAGGCCCGCCGCGGCGAGATGCCAGATCGAGCCGTTGCCGGAGTTGCCGACGCGCATCTCGTCGGGCTTGGCCTTGGCCGTGGCCAGGAACTCCTCGATGGTGTTCCACGGCGCGTCGGCGCGCACCGTGACGGCGGCCGGATCGGCGTTGAGACGTGCCACGGGCAGGAAGTCGGCGTAGGTGAACTTGGCGAGGTTCAGGTGCGGAAGGATCACCAGTTCGGCGATGACGACGCTCACCTTGTAGCCGTCGGGTTTGCCGTTGATGACATCGCTCATGCCGACCACGCCGCTCGCGCCGGGCTTGTCGTTGACGATCAGCGGCTGCGGCAGGTGCTTCTTGACGATCTCGGCGAAAGCGCGGGCGAGCGCGTCGGTGCCGCCACCGGCGGAGGCCGGCACCACCAGCTCGACGGGTTTTCCCGGATAGGTTTCCGCATGCAGCGCGAAAGGCAGCGGCAGCATGGCGGCGCCCAGGCCCTGCAGGATGCGGCGGCGGCCGTGGCCGTCGGCGCGGGAGGTTGAGGTCATGGGATCGTCTCTTTCAAAGCTGGTTCGGATCGAGATGCGCGACAGCCGTTTCCCAGCGAAAACCCTCGCTGGCCGGGCGATCGGCCCGCTTATCATATGACCATCGATTTGCTCGTTCCGCAGGGCAAACCCTGCTCGCTCGTCCTGATGAACGCAACGTCCGAAGCCCCCGAATCCTCCTTTCCGCACCCGTCGTGCGCACCGCTGCTGGCCATCGACTGGGGCACGAGTTCGCTGCGCGGCGCATTGCTCGACGCGGGCGGCAACGTCGTCGAGGAGCGGAGTGCCGCGCGCGGCATCCTGACGGTCGCCGCAGGCGGATTCCCGGCCGTGTTCGACGAACTCTTCGGCGCCTGGATGCAGGTGCCGGCCACCCGCTGCCTGATCTCCGGCATGGCCGGCAGCAAGCAGGGCTGGGTGGAGGCGCCCTACTGCGGCTGCCCCGCCGGCCTGCCGGACATCGCCGCGAAGATCGTCCCGGTCGTGCCGCGCATCGCGATGGTCCCCGGCCTCAGCGCCCAGGACGACGGCGTGCCCGACGTGATGCGCGGCGAGGAGGTGCAGATCTTCGGCGCCGTCGCGCTGACCGGCGTTCGTGACGGCCTGTTCGTGCTGCCCGGCACGCACAACAAATGGGTTCGCGTGGCCGACGGCCGCGTGACCGGCTTCCGTACTTTCATGACGGGCGAGTTCTACGCGCTGCTCGGCACCCATTCGATCCTGGCGCGCACCATCGACACCTCCGCGCCGCTCGACGACGCCGCGTTCCTGCAGGGCCTCGCGCGGTCGCGCAACGGCCACGGGCTGCTGCACAACGCCTTCGGCGCGCGCACGCTGGCGCTGTTCGAACGCATGCCGGCCGGGCCGCTGGCGAGCTACTTCTCGGGCCTGTTGATCGGCGAGGAACTGCGCACGCAGGCGCTGCAGCCCGACGGCCCGGTGGTGCTGGTCGGCGCACCACATCTCACGCAGCGCTATGCCATGGCGCTGCAGGCGAACGGCGTTCACAGCCGCACGCTCGGCGCCGAGGCGACATGGGCGGGACTGCATGCGCTTCGCGGCTTCATGCGCGACCCGGCCTGACGCCACATCGACGAACCTTTCTCAGCCCTCCATGACCCACGCAGACACCTTTCGAGCCGCTCTCCGACACCTACCCCTCATCGCGATCCTGCGCGGTCTCACGCCGGCCGAGGCGCCGTCGGTAGGCGACGCCATCGTCGAGTCCGGCTTCCGCCTGCTCGAGGTGCCGCTGAATTCGCCGCGACCGCTCGAGAGCATCGCGTCGATGCGCGAACGCTTTCCCGCAGCGATGGTGGGCGCGGGCACCGTATTGACCGCGCAGCAGGTACGGGACGTGCACGCGGCCGGCGGGACGCTGGTGGTGTCGCCCAACTTCAGTGCCGAAGTCGTCGCCGAGACCGTGCGCCTCGGAATGATCAGCCTGCCCGGCGTCGCGACGCCGAGCGAGGCCTTCGCCGCGCTCGCGGCCGGCGCCAGCGGGCTCAAGCTGTTCCCGGCCGAAGCCGCCTCGCCGGCCGTCGTCAAGGCCTGGCTCGCGGTGCTGCCAGAAGGAACGCCGCTGATGCCGGTCGGCGGCATCACGCCGTCGAACATGGGCGAGTGGCGCACGGCCGGCGCCACCGGGTTCGGCATCGGTTCGGCGATCTACAAGCCGGCCAAGACCGCCGACGCCGTTCGCGACGATGCGCTGAAGTTCTTCGCCGCCTGGACCGGCAGCGTGCGGGCCTGAAGAAAGGCACTGCAATGGACGACATGGGCGTCTCCACCGGCATCGACCCTGCCGCCCAGTACGCCGGCCCCGCCGTCCGGCGACTGCGCGAAGACCTCGCGCTGGCCCTGCGCGCCGCCGCCCACCACGGGCTGGCCGAAGGCGTCTGCAACCACTTCAGCGTGGTGTTGCCCGAAGACGCCGGCACGCCCGACCGCTACCTCATCAACCCGCGCGGCCTGCACTGGAGCGAGATCGGCGCCGAAGACATCGTGCTGATCGATACCCGCGGCGAAGTCCTGGCCGGCCGGCACCGCGTGGAGCCGACCGCCCTCTTCATCCACGGCGCGGTGCACCGCATCACCGGCCATGCGGTGGTCCTGCATTGCCACATGCCGTACGCGACCGCGCTGACGCTCACCGTCGACGGTGCGATCGACCCCCGTCTGAGCCAGAACGCAATGCGCTACATGGGCCGCATCGCCATCGACAGGATCTACAACGGCGTGGCGCTCGACGATGCCGAAGGCGAGCGCATCGCCGTCGCGATGCAAGGCAAGGACGTCGCCTTTCTCGCGAACCACGGCATCGTCGTCGCCGGAACGACCATCGCGCATGCCTACGACGATCTCTACTACCTGGAACGTGCCAGCCTGCACCAGGTGATCGCGCAATCGACCGGCCGGCCGCTGGTGCGCGTGGACGAGAAGCTGGCCGCGCGCACCGCCGCGCAGATCCAGGGCGAGCGCGAACAGTCGGACCTGTTCTTCGCCTCGCTGCGTCGACTGCTGCCGTCCCCGGCCGCCTGAGCGCTGCACAGCGCCCGACAGCTCAGTCGGCGAACTTGGGCTTGCGCTTCTCGACGAAGGCGCGCACCGCCTCGTGATGATCCGGCGACATGTGCGCGATCGCCTGGTAGCCGGCCGACAGCTCCAGCAGCGATTCGAGCGAGCTGCGCTGGCCTTCGCGCAGCAGCCGCTTGGTCATGCGCAGCACGCCGCCGGGGTTGGCCGCGATGCGCGCGGCCAGCTGCAGCGCCGCCGCCATGAGTTCCTCGTGCGGCACCACGCGCGACACCAGCCCGCAGGCCAGCGCCTCCTGCGCCGTGAGCGCATCGCCGGTGAACGCCATCTCCGACGCCTTCGACATGCCGACCACGCGCGGCAGCAGCCAGGCGCCGCCGTCGCCCGGCACGATGCCGACCTTGACGAAGCTCTCGGCGAAGGTCGCCTTCTCCGAGGCGATGCGGATGTCGCACATGCAGGTCAGGTCGAGCCCGGCGCCGACGGCCGGCCCGTTGACTGCGCAGATCACCGGCACGTCCAGGTTGTAGAGCGCCTTGGGCAATCGCTGGATGCCATTGCGGTATTCCTCGCGGATGACTTCGGGCGTCAGTTCGCCGGTCTCGTAGCGCTGCATGTCCTTGACGTTGCCGCCGGAACTGAAGACCGGCCCCTCGCCGGTCAGCACGACCACACGGATGCCCGGATCGCGCACGATGCCGGCGCAGGCCTGCACGAACTCCTCGACGGCGGTGTTGCCGGTGAGCGCGTTGCGCGTGGCAGGCTGGCTCATGGTGAGCGTGAGCACGGCGCCGTCGCGTTCGGATTTCAGGAAGTCCTGCATGAAGGTGTCTTTCGGGTTCAGGTTCGACATCAGGCGACGTCGGTGGTCGTTCGGATCAGGTCGAGCGCCAGGCTGTCGCGCGCACCGAGCAGCGCTTCGCCGAGCACGTCCTGCCAGTGCGACTCCGACCCTCCCGTCTGGCGCCATGCATGCAGGCGCCGCGTGAACAGTTGCAGGTCGAATTCCTCGGTGAAGCCGATCGCGCCGTGGATCGAATGGCTCAGCGACGCGACTTCGAGGGCCGCCTCGCCGGTGCGCGCCTTGGCGACCGCGACGCGCAGCCGGTCGGGCAGCAGGCCGGATGCGCGGCAGCCGATCTGGGCGGCCATGCGAGCGGCGAACACGTGTTCCGAAATCACGGCCAGCTGATGCTGGATCGCCTGGAACTTGCCGATCGGCCGGCCGAACTGGTTGCGGTCGTTGGCGTACTGCAGCGTGCGGTCGAACACCGCCATCAGCGCGCCGGAGAGTTGCGCCGCGGCGAGGCAGGCCTGGTGAAGACGCAGGTCGAAGGTGATCGGCACCGCCTGCGCGCCGGTCCGTGCGGATTCACTCCAGACCAGCGTCGCGTCGAGCACGAACACGGCGCCCGACTTCGTCGCCGCGTCGGTCGGCAGCAGCACGCTGCCTTCGCCGTGCAGCGCCAGCACCCAATCGGCCGTGCGCCCGCAGGCCAGGCGCTCGCAGACGGCGCCGCCGTCGGACTGCGGCCGCAGGTGCGCCAGCGCGATGCTGCCCGGCGGCGGCGCCACGTCCGCTGTGACCAGCAACGCGCGCGCCACCATCGTCTCGGCCAGCGGCACGGGCAGCGCGAAGCTGCCGCAGAGTTCGAACAGCGCGAAGGCATCGGCGAGCGTCAGCGCCGCGCCGCCCTCGTCCTCGGGCAGCAGCGCATCGGCGAAGCCGGAGCTTTCGAGCGCGTCCCACAGCGCGCGCGGCGATTTGCCGGCCTCGATCTCGCGCACGTGGTGCGGCGTGCAGTGGTCGGCGAGCAGGTCGCGCAACGCGTCGCTGAATTGTCCGGTGTCGTCGTTCATGTCCGTCCCTTTTCAACGCAGTCCGAGGCCGCGCGCGATCATGCCGCGCAGGATGTCGCGCGTGCCGCCGCGCAGCGAGTACGACGGCGCCACCTGCGTCACGTAGTCCAGGGTGCGCAGCAGTTCGAGCGGAATGTCGGCGCCGTCGCGGGCGTACAGGTCGTCGGCGATGGCCGCCGGGATCAATTGCTCGACCCCGGTGCCCAGGTCTTTGACCAGCGCCGCCTCCACCACCGGGCTGCCGCCGGCCGCCACCTTCTCGGTGACGGCGATCGACATCGCGCGCAGCGGCGCGAGTTGCCCGAGGATCCTGCCGGCGAGCCGCACCGATGCGGGCGTTCGGCCGGCGTCGGTGCGCACGAAGGCCAGCCATTCGTCGAACAGCACGATGCTGGAGAACAACCGCTCCGGCCCGCTGCGCTCGAAGGCGAGCTCGGCCGTGACCTGTTCCCAGCCCTTGCCCTCGTCGCCGACGAGCGCGTCGTCGGCGAGCTTCACGTTGTCGAAGAAGACCTCGCAGAAATGCGCATCGCCCGACGGGTCGGCGATGGGCCGCACCGTGACGCCGGGCAGCGACAGGTCGACGATCACCTGCGACAGCCCCTTGTGCCGGTCCTGTGCATCGCCGGAGGTGCGCACCAGCGCGATCATGTAGTTGCAGTGGTGCGCGTTGGTGGTCCAGATCTTCTGGCCGTCGAGCGTCCAGCCCGCGTCCGTCCTCACGGCGCGCGTGCGCACGCTCGCGAGGTCGGAGCCGGCGTTGGGCTCGCTCATGCCGATGCAGAAGAACGATTCGCCGCGGCAGATCGGTGGCAGGTAGAAGCGCTTCTGCGCCTCGGTGCCGTACTTGAGGATCAGCGGGCCGCTCTGGCGATCGGCGATCCAGTGCGAACCGACCGGCGCGCCGAAATTGAGGAATTCCTCCACCAGCACGTAGCGCGCGAAGGCACTGCGCCCGCCGCCGCCGTATTCGACCGGCAGCGTGATGCCGAGCCAGCCGCGCCGGCCGAGCTCGCGGCTGAACGCCGTGTCGTAGCCCGACCACGACTTGGAGCGCACGTGCGCCGGCACCTCGGCCAGCGCGTCGGAAAGAAACGCCCGCACCGGCGCGCGCAGCGCCTCGTCCTCGGGCGGGATGGCCGTCATCGACAGCGAATTCAGGGCACTCATTCGACGATTCCTCGTTCCTTCAATTCAGAAATGGCGCCGGCCGACAGGCCGAGCCAGTCGCCCAGCACCCGGTCCGTGTCCTGGCCGAGCTGCGGCGGCGCGCGGCGGTACTGCACCGGCGTCTGCGACAGGCGCAGCGGGCTCGCGACCAGCGGGATCTCGCCGCCCGCCGGGTGCGTCATGCGGATCTGCGTGCCGCGCGCGCGCACCTGCGGGTCGTCGAAGACCTCGGCGATGGTGTTGATCGGCCCGCACGGCACGCCGACGCGTTCGAACAGCGCGATCCAGTCGGCCGTGTCGCGGGTCGCGGTAATCTCGCGGATCAGCGCGATGAGCGCCACGCGGTGGGCAATGCGATCGGCGTTGGTGCGGAATCGCGGATCGTCCGCCCACGCGCCGCGATCGACGGCGCGGCAGAAATTGCCGAACTGCCCGTCGTTGCCGATCGCCAGGATCATGAAGCCGTCGGCCGTCGGGAAGTCCTGGTACGGCACGGTGTTCGGATGCGCGTTGCCCATGCGCTTCGGCGCGCCGCCATAGAGATGGTTCATGCCCTGGTTGGCCAGGCAGGCCACCTGCACGTCGAGCAGCGCGAGGTCGATGTGCTGGCCGATGCCGGTCAGGTCGCGCGACTGCAGCGCGGCAAGGATCGCGGTGCTGGCGTAGAGGCCGGTCAGGATGTCGGTCAGCGCGACGCCGACCTTCACCGGGCCCGCGCCCTCCTCGCCGTCGGCGCGGCCGGTGATGCTCATCAGCCCGCCCATGCCCTGCATCAGGAAATCGTAGCCGGCGCGCTCCGCGTACGGACCGGTCTGGCCGAAACCGGTGATCGAGCAATACACCAGCCGGGGGTTGACGGCATGCAGCGACGCGAAGTCGAGCCCGTAATGCGCGAGGCCGCCGACCTTGAAGTTCTCGATCACCACGTCGCAGCGCCTGGCCAGGTCGCACACCAGCGCCTGCCCGTCCGCCCGCGTGAAGTCGATCGCCACCGACTGCTTGTTGCGGTTGGCGCACAGGAAATAGGCCGAGTCGCGCGTGTCGGCGCCGTCCGCGTCCTTGAGGAAGGGCGGACCCCAGAGCCGGGTGTCGTCGCCGGTGCCCGGGCGCTCGACCTTGATCACCTCGGCGCCCAGGTCGCCGAGCGTCTGGCTGGCCCACGGCCCGGCGAGCACGCGCGACAGGTCGAGCACGCGGATGTGCGAGAGCGCACCGGCGCGGCCGGGGTCGTTCGAAACGGCGGCCGTCATTGCTGCTCGACGTTCGCCTTGACCGCGATGCGCTTCCAGAGCCGGATCTCGTCGGCCTGGAATTTGCGCATCTCGTCCGGCCCGCCCTGCATCACCTCGGCGCCGATGCGCTCGTAGAACTCGCGTGTCTCGGGCATCTGCTCGATCCGCGTGAGCAGCGCGGCGAGCTTCTCGGTCTCGGCCTTCGGCGTCTTCGACGACACCATCGCGCCGACCCAGGTGTAGGCGGTGAAACCGGGCAGTCCGGCCTCGCCCGCCGTCGGCACCGAAGGCATCGCCGGCACGCGCCTGTCGGCGGCCACGGCCAGCGCATGCACCTTGCCGGCCTTGGCCAGTTCCTGCACGCTGGTGATCTCGGCGAACGTCATGTCGACCGTGCCCGCGACCACCGCGATCACCGCCTCGCCCGCGCCCTTGAAAGGCACATGGTGCGTCTGGACTTTCGCCGCATCGTTGAACAGCTCGGCCATCAGCTGGTAGCCGGCCGAGCCGGCGCCGTAGTTGAGCGCATCCGGCTTCGCCTTCGCGCCCGCGACCAGCCCGGCCAGCGTCGTGTAGCTCGATGTCGCCGGCACCACCATCAACGCCGGAGACCGCATCATCATCGTCAGCGGCGCGAGGTCGGCCACCGGGTCGTAGGGCAGCGCCTTGAACAGCGCCACGTTGACCGCCAGCGTCGAGTTGCTGCCGACGAACACGGTGTAGCCGTCGGCGGGCGAGGTCAGCACCGTCTTCACCGCGATGAAGCCGTTGGCACCGGGCTTGTTCTCGACCACCACCGGCTGCCCGGTCAGCTCCTGCAGCTTGCGGCCGAAATAACGTGCCGAGGTGTCGGTGCCGCTGCCCGGCGGGAAGGGAACGACGAAACGGATCGGCCTGGACGGAAATTCCTGCGCCGCAACCGGTGCGGCGGCGATCAGGGCGGTGGCGAACAGCGCGCCGACGAGGCAAAGCAATCTGCGGTGGGTGGACATGTCGGTTTCCTCGCGTTCAGTCCAGCGTCACGCCGGTGGCCTTCACGACGCCGGCCCAGCGCTTGAGCTCCTTCTGCACATAGGCGCCGTACTCGCCCGGCGTGGAGCCCAGCGGCTCGGCACCCTGCAAGGCGAGCCGCTCGCGCACCGCCGGCGTATTCAGCGCCTTGACGATCTCGGCATTGAGCCGCGACACGACGGCCGGTGGCGTACCGGCCGGCACCATCACGCCCTGCCAGGCACCGACCTCCAAGCCGGGCATGCCGGATTCGGCCAGCGTCGGTACGTCCGGGAACAGCGCCATGCGCTTGCCCGTGGTCACCGCGAGCATCTTCAGCCGCTTGTCGCGCACGAAGGACATCACCGAGTTCACCGTGTCCGTCATGAACTGGATCTGGCCGCCGACAAGGTCGACGTCGGCCGGTGCGCTGCCCTTGTAGGGCACGTGCGTCGCCTCCAGGCCGTTGGCCTGCAGGAACTGGAACGCGCCGAGGTGCGTCACGTTGCCGTTGCCCGCCGAGCCGTACGACAGATTGCCGGGATTCGCCCTGGCATAGGCGATGAACTCGGCCACGTTGTTCACCGGAATCGATGGATTCACGACCAGCCCCAGCGGCACCACCGCGACCGACGAGACCGGCAGGAAATCCTTGGTCACGTCGTAGGGCACGTTCTTGTAGAGCGACGGGCTCAGCGTGATCGACGAGGTGTTGTAGAGGATCGTGTAGCCGTCCGCCGTCGCCTTGGCGACGTAGGTCGCGCCGATGTTGCCGTTGGCGCCGCCGCGGTTGTCGACCAGCACGCTCTGCCCCATCTGCTCGCCGATCTTCTGCGCCAGCACGCGCGCCACCAGGTCGGTCGGCCCGCCCGGCGGGAACGGCACGACCATCGTGATCGGCCTGGTCGGATAGGCGCCGGGCGGCGGTGCCGCGCCCTGCGCGAAAGCCGAGCCCGCGGCAAGGGCTGCGAATGCGGCGATCGCTCCGACCGCCATGCGGCGGCGTTCGATGAATGTCATGTGTCTTGTCTCCGTTGCTTTTATTCGGGATCGGATCGGCTCGAACGCGTCAACCTTCGCTGCGTCCCGCGAGCAGGCGACGCGCGTCGTAGGTCATCACGCAGGCGCCGTGCTGGTTGAACACGTCGATGCGCGAATCGACGACGGCGCGATTGCCCTTCGACGTCGGGCGAACGCCGGTGACTTCGACCACCGCCTCGATGCGGTCGCCCACGCGCACCGGCGCATGGATCTTCTGCACCAGTTCGAGCATGGCCAGCCCGGTCCCCTGGATCATGGTCTGCAGGATGAAGCCCTCGATCAGCGTGTAGGTCAGGGCGGCCGGCACCGGGCGGCCGGCGATGGCGCTGCCCGCATGGCCTTCCTCGATGAAGATCGCCTCCAGCATCCCGGTCACGCCGATGAAGTTGACCAGGTCGGTCTCGGTGACGGTGCGGCGGAAGGTGCGCATGCGCTGGCCCACCGCGAGGTCCTGCCAGACGAAACCCTGGCCGAGCCGGGGCAACGCCTCGTGCTGCGGCGTGAGCGTGGGGAGTTCGGTGCCTGCGGTCATGAAATTTCCAGTGCGGCGCGCGCTGCGCCCGTCTCGATGAGCGCCTCGACCTGCGCGGGCGGGAGGCCGGCGGCGAGCAGGGCCCGGCGCGTGTGTTCGCCCAGCCGCGGCGGCATGCGCACCCCGGGCCGCACGCCGTCGAACTTCACCGGGACGCCCGGAAAGCGCACGGTGCCCATCCGGGCATCGTCGAGCTCGGTGAAGAAACCGGTCTGCACCAGGTGCGGATCGTCGGGCAGGTCGTCCAGCCGGCCGGCGGGCGCGGCAGGTATCTCCAGCCGCTCGCAGATCGCCAGCCATCGCGCGGTCGTGCCGCCGGCCACGAAGCTGCCGGCGATCTCCAGCAGCTCGCCGATGTGGCGGGTGCGCATCGCGATGTCGACGAAGCGCGCATCGTCGGCCAGCGCCGGCTCGCCGACCTCGGCGAAGAAGCGCCGCCAGTGCAGGTTCGTGTACGGCATCATGCAGACGTGCCCGTCGGACGTGCGCCACGGCCGGCGCCACGGCGTCAGTACCCGTGGGTAGCCCGCGCCCGCGAGCGGAGGCTCGAAGTGCCGGCCGTACATGTGCTCGACCAGGTTGAAGGCCACCATCGTCTCGAACATCGGGATCTCGACGAAGCAGCCCGCCCCGGTTCGCTCGCGCTGGAACAGCGCCGCCATCACCGCCTGGGCCGCGACCAGCCCGCAGGTCTTGTCGGCAGCGATGATCGGCAGGTAGCGCGCCTCGCCGCCCTGCTGCTCCATCAGCGAAGCCAGACCCGACATGCCCTGGATCACATCGTCGTAGGCCGGGCGTCCCGCATACGGCCCGCCTTGCGAGAAGCCGTGCAGCCCGGCGTACACCAGCCGCGGAAAGAGCGCCCTGAGCGTCTCGACATCGATGCCCAGCGCGGTCAGCTTCTGCGGCCGCATGCTGTGCATGAAGACGTCGGCGTCGGCCAGGAGCGCCATCAGCGCGGCGCGCGCGGCCGGCTGCTTGAGGTCGAGCGCCACGCTCTGCTTGCTGTGGTTGCTGCCGAGGAACAGCGCCGCCATGCCGGCTTCGGTGGTCGGCCCGGTATGGCGGGTCGAATCGCCTTCGGGCGGCTCGACCTTGATCACCTGGGCGCCGTAGTCGGCCAGTGTCTGACTCGCGAGCGGGCCGAACACCACGCTCGAGAGGTCGATCACCTTCACGCCCTGCAAGGGAAGCGTCATGTTGTCTTGTCTCCTGGCGGTCATTCTGCGAAGTCGCCGCCGATCGGTCCAATATCAAATCGTGTTCCTGTGATAGCTTTTCAGGCTCAAGGGAGACCCCGCATGGACACACGACAGCTGCGCCACTTCATCGCGCTGGCCGAGACGCTCAACTTTCACCGCGCCGCCGAGCGGCTGCACATGTCGCAGCCGCCGCTGTCGGCATCGATCCGGCGGCTGGAGACACAGCTCGGCGTGCCGCTGTTCGCGCGCAACCGGCGCGGCACCGAACTCACGCTGGCCGGCGCGGCGGCGCTGGAGGACGCTCGCCGCGCGGTGTTCCACGGCGAGCAGTTCGCACGCGCCGCGCAAGCGGCATCGCGCGGCGAGGCGGGCACGCTGCGGGTCGGCTTCGTCGGCTCGGCCACCTATGCGCTGATGCCGCGCGTGCTGCCACGTTTTCGGGAACGCTATCCGGGCGTGCAGCTGGCACTGGCCGAATCGACCACGGCGCGCATCGTCGAACGCGTCGAGAACGGCGACATCGACGTCGGCCTGGTGCGATTCCCGATCGGACGAGCCTGCAAGGCGCGCGTGTTCCCGGTCGAGCGCGACGTCTTCGTCGCCGCACTGCCGGCCGACCATCGGCTCGCGCGCAAACGCCAGCTGGCGCTCGCCGACCTCGCCGAGGAACCGTTCGTGATGTACGGCGCGGCCGAGGTGCCGGGCCTGCACGCGGCGGCGCTCATGGCCTGCCAGCAGGCAGGCTTCCTGCCGCGCGTGCAGCAGGACGCGGTGCAGGTGCAGACCGTGATCAGCCTGGTCGAAAGCGGGCTCGGCGTGGCGCTGGTACCGTCGGTCGCGACGCGCCACACCACGCGCGACATCGTCTTCAAGACGCTGGTCGGCGCCGGGGCGCAGACCGCCATCGGCATCGCGCTGATGCTGCCGCCCGCAGCGCAGACCTCGGCCGCGCAGCGCTTCCACGAAAGCGTGATGGAACCCTAGGCCAGCGGTGGGTCAGGATCGGGTGCACGGACGGCCTGTTCCTTACGTTCTGTTTCCAATGCCGCGACGTCCTGGCGACGCACGGTGTAAAAGAGCCCGCTCAATGGACAAACTGGCCGACCCGGACACCTTTTTTCTCGTGCCGTGCGCGCACTGCGACGCACTGTTCCAGGAAGGCGAACGGTTTTGCCCCGCCTGCGGCGAAAACCAGCTCTTCTCCGCCGCGCCGGGGACGATGCTCATGCATCCGGGTGCGGCGCCCGGCCTCTCGGACGCCGCCGCGGTCCAGGGCGTCGGCTGGTCGCGACCGCGAATGGACGAGACGCCCGATACCGGCATCGGTCCCGTGCCGTCCGCCGCACAGGCCCGGGCGTCCGGGCGGCGACCGTCGGCGATCGCCGTGCTGGGCATCGTCGCCTCGCTGGCGATCGTGGCATTCGGCTCGATGTGGGGGATCGATCGCTACGACGGCATGCGCCATCAGGCCGGACGGCAGCAGGCCTACGAAACCACGGTCGCGCGGATGAGCGCCGCGCTCGACCGCGACGATCTGGCCGGTGCCGAACACGCGTTCTCGATGCTGGATGCAACGCAGATCGAGAAACCCGACATGCAGGCTCTCAAGCAGCGCCTGGACCGGCATATGTCGGCGCAGGCACGACGGCGCGAGCAATTGAGCGATGCGGCGCAGAACGCCTCGCGGTCGCTCGGCTTCGGCACGGGTTCGACGGCAGACGCGGCCAACCCGACCGGCACTGCCGCACCCCCACCGAAAGACTGCAACGACGCGTTGGCCGCGCTCGCACTCTGCCATTCGCAATGACCCCTCGTTTTCAACGCCCCGAAGGAGCCGGCATGTCCGTCCGAAGCATGCTGGCCACGTCGACGCTGCTGGTGCTGGCCATCGCGACATCGTTCGCGCGGCCCGTGCAGGCGGCCCGGGCCGCACCCGAGGTGCCCTACAAG
>JBPBPG010000004.1:0-453541 GCA_050954325.1 Janthinobacterium lividum
GCGGCTGCAGGCTGCTGGACAACGCGGCCTTCGAGTACGGCGGGGCCTACAAGGTGCCGGGCAAGCCCTTCCACGCCATGGGCGCGAACATCAACTGATGGCTCGGACAGCGTTCGCTCTTCCGACGCGCGAGATCGAGACCTCGCGCGCTTCATGGGCGACTGGTATGTCCGCTACCGCGAGGACGCCTTCGCTGGCGAGCTCCAGACGATGAACCCGGTGGTCATGGTGGTTCCGGGCACGAACAATGCCGTGCGGGGCATGCAGCATGCAGTTCATCTGGCCGACCGAGGCCGCATACGTGATCGTCGACATCGACAAAGGACTACCAGCTGACCATCGTCGGCCGCATCGATCGCGATTACGCCATGGATCATGGCTTGTGCGCCAGGAATCGCGGAGGCGCTCCGGCCAGGGCGACGCGGCACGCCTGAAGACTCCGGGCTGTTCGACCGACGACCTGCAGCGGGTTCTGCAGCAGTGGCCCGAGGCACCCACTGCCGTGCCGCGAAAGCCATAGCCTTCCTGCCGGTGCTGGCCGCGTGGGTGAGGCACCGGCTCACCGGGACTTTGGCCTTGGTCTCCTGCCGCACGACGCCGATGCTCGACAGTCCACCGGTTGGCGCGTTCATCCGCTCCCCCCAGGCGACGAGCTGACGCCAGGGCGACGCCGCATCGACGGCGGCGGTGGTTGAATCCGGTTCGTTCCAACGCGTATCCAGATCAAGGAAAAAACATGTTCGCCGAACCCTCTGCCAAGACCCAGGACCTGATGCAGCGCATGCGGAAGTTCTTCGACCAGCATATCTATCCCAACGAGGCGCGCTACAACGAGGAAATGGACGGGTTCCGCCGCCAGGGCAATGCGTGGCAGGTTTCGCCGCTGATCGAGGAACTCAAGCCGCTGGCACGCGCCGCCGGGCTCTGGAACATGTTCCTGCCGCACGACCACCGCGGTGTGCCCGGCATCTCGAACCTCGACTACGCGCCGCTGTGCGAGATCATGGGTCGCGTGTCATGGTCGGGCGAGGTGTTCAACTGCTCGGCGCCCGACACCGGCAACATGGAAACCTTCGAGCGCTACGGCACCGAGGCGCAGAAGGACCGCTGGCTCGAGCCACTCCTCGCCGGCGACATCCGCTCCGGCTTCCTGATGACCGAGCCGGCCGTGGCCTCGTCGGATGCGACCAACATCCAGTGCACGATCCGCCGCGAAGGCGACGAATACGTGGTCGACGGGCGCAAGTGGTACTCGTCCGGCGTCGGCAGCCCGCGCTGCACGATCTTCATCGTGATGGGCAAAACCGATCCGAACGCGCCACGCCACGCGCAGCAGTCCATGATCCTGGTGCCGCGCGACGCACCTGGCGTCACGGTGCTGCGCCACCTGTCGGTGCTCGGCTACGACGACGCGCCGCACGGCCACATGGAAGTGCTGCTCGAGAACGTGCGCGTGCCGGCGTCGAACATCCTGCTCGGCGAAGGCCGCGGCTTCGAGATCGCGCAGGGCCGCCTCGGCCCGGGACGCATCCATCACTGCATGCGTTCCATCGGGGCCGCGGAGCGCGCGTTGGAAATGATGGTCGACCGCCTGCGTTCACGCGTGGCGTTCGGCCGGCCGCTGTCGGAACAGTCGATCTGGCACGAACGCATCGCCGAGTCGCGTTGCATGATCGACCAGGCGCGGCTGCTCACGCTGAACGCCGCCTACAAAATGGACACCGTCGGCAACAAGGAAGCGCGTGCCGAGATCGCGATGATCAAGGTGGTCGCACCGAACATGTCGTGCAAGGTGGTCGACTGGGCGATCCAGGCGCACGGTGCGGCCGGCCTGAGCCAGGACTTCTGGCTGGCGGAAGCTTACGCGCACCAGCGTACCGTGCGGATCGTCGATGGTCCGGACGAAGTGCACCGCAATGCGATCGCCAAGATCGAGCTCGGCAAGCGCGCCGTCGCAACCGGCACCGTGCCGGCAGCAAAAGCGCACTGACGCTGAAAAGAACCCGAGGAAGCCCTTGCCGTTTTGCCATCGTCCTTGTCCAGAGAACTTTTCTGAACATCCTGCAAAATCGTTTGGAAAATCGGTGCTATACTAGAGAGCTCAGCGGCTGTAGCTCAGTTGGATAGAGTACTTGGCTACGAACCAAGGGGTCGTGGGTTCAATTCCTGCCAGCCGCACCAGATGGATGGCCCTGGAACAGCAATGTTCCAGGGCTTTTTCATTTGCGAAACATTGAGCTTCGACATTTGTCGCGTGCGCTTTTTTGCTCTCCAGCCGTTATTTTATGCAAGCCCAAGGTTTGGCTTTTGCGGTTTCTGCCTTGCACCTAGAAAGCGACACGACAGTTCACTTTTGTGACTGAAGCACAAAAGGGCAAGAGCATGAAGACCTTCGAATCGATTCGCGCCATACGCAGGCATGGGTCGAATTCGTTGGTGTTCGCTCTTGTAGGAACTTCGTTCGAAGGCGTTTGAGGTTGTTCTGGCCGCAAGAACTTGAGATTTGGAACATTCTTCGATGAGCAAGGCATTCACCAAAGAAAACGACACCGATGAAGACGATGGCTTCGACAGCGCCGCACCGCTGGTGCCGGCCGGCAGCAAGAACTACATCACTCCTGCGGGCTTTGCTCGCCTGCGTGACGAACTTCTCTCGCTGATGGACGATGAGCGTCCCAAGGTGGTCGAGGCGGTGCATTGGGCGGCGAAGAATGGCGACCGCTCGGAGAACGGCGACTATCTCTACGGCAAGAAGCGCCTGCGCGAAATCGATCGCCGCATCCGCTTCCTGTCCAAGCGCCTGGAGATCGCCGAAGTCACCGATCCCTCCGTGCATCACGGCGGCGATCAGGTCTTCTTCGGCGCGACGGTGCGCTATGCCGACGAGACCGGTGAAGAGCGCGAGGTGACGATTCTCGGCATCGACGAGGCCGACAGCGCCCAGGCGCAGATCAGTTGGATCTCGCCCATCGCGCGGGCCTTGCTCAAGCTCAGGGAAGGTGATGTCGTGAAGCTCGCTACGCCTGGCGGCACGCACGAGCTGGAAGTCGTGTCGGTGCGCTACCCGACCCCGACCCCGTCCCTGACCCCCGCCGTCTGAATCAGGCGGCAGGAACGGTGCGCGCCGCCGACAGCACCGAGGGCGTGCGTTTGGCAGCCCGCAGCGCGGCTTCCAGGTGGCTGACATCGCGCACCGAGATCACGAAACGCAGGTCGGTCGAATCCTGCGGCGTCTCTTCGGCCATCTCGATATGCCTGATGTCGGCTTCTGCATCCGACAGCGTCGAAGCGACGCGCGCCAGCACGCCCTTGTCGTTGCGTACCGTGATCACTACGCCGGTCTCGAACGAACGCACCGGGTCGTCGGCCCATTCCACTGCGAAGAAACGCTCGCTGTCCTTGTAGCGCAACCGTTGCCCGACGCCGCATGCATCGGTATGCACGACCAGGCCTTCGCCGTGACCGAGGTATCCGACGATCAGGTCGCCAGGGATCGGACGACAGCACAGCGCGAAACGCACGGATGAGTTCTCGCTGCCATCCAGCATCACGGCACCTTGAGACACCGTCTCGTGCGCAGTGAAGCGCTCACGACTCAGCATCAAGGCATCGGGCTTTTGACCGCGCTCGGCAAGCAGGGCCATGAGACGTTTGGCGACGATGCTTGCGACACGTTTGCCCAGCCCGATGTCGGTCAGCAATTCGGCGCGGTTCCGGCTGCCGGTGAAGCGCAGCAGCTTCTCCCACAGCATCTGATGCTCCGTGTCGTCGACCGGCAGCTTGCCGAGGCCTTCGGCGCGCAATGCCTGCGCGAGCAGCTTTTCGCCCAGCCCTTCGGACTCGACATGCGCGAGCGTCTTGAGGTAGTGGCGAATCTTCGAGCGTGCGCGTCCGGTGCGCACGAAGCCGAGCCAGGCCGGATTGGGCGTCGAGACGGGTGCGGTGATCACTTCCACCACATCGCCATTCTTCAACTCCGTGCGCAGCGGCACCTGGTCGCCGTTGATCCGCGCGGCCGACGTGTGGTCGCCGATATTGCTGTGGATCGCATAGGCGAAGTCGACCACCGTCGCGCCGCGCGGTAGTGCCATGATCTGGCTTTTCGGCGTGAAAACGTAGACGGCGTCCGGAAACAGATCGACCTTGACGTGGTCCCAGAATTCTGCCGCGTCGCGCGTCTCGTCCTGGATGTCGAGCAGCGACTGCAGCCATTTCGTGCCCAGCCGGTCGCTGGCGTCGGCTGCTTTCGGATCGGTGGTCTTGTACAGCCAATGCGCCGCGACGCCGGATTCGGCAACGACGTTCATGGCTTCCGTACGCAACTGGAATTCGACGTTGACGTTGGCAGGGCCGACCAGCGTCGTATGCAGCGACTGGTAGCCGTTGAGCTTGGCGATCGCGATATGGTCCTTGAACTTGCCCGGCAACGGCTTGTACATCTGGTGAAGGATGCCCAGGCCCGTATAGCAGGCGATCACGTTCGGCAGGATGAGGCGAAAGCCGTAGATGTCGGTCACCTGCGCGAAGCTAAGGTGCTTGTCCTCCATTTTCCGGTAGATCGAATAGAGCGTCTTCTCCCGCCCTGCGAGCCGGAGCGTCATGCTCGCCTCGCCGAAGGCGCTTTCCACTTCGCGCTGCACCTTCTGGATCAGGTCGCGACGCCTTCCGCGCGCCTTCGACACCGCCTTCGAAAGAATCGAATAGCGCCACGGCTTCATGTGCCGAAACGACAATTCCTGCAGCTCGCGATAGGTCTGGTTCAAACCCAGCCGGTAGGCGATCGGCGCATAGATCTCGAGCGTCTCGCCGGAGATGCGCCCCCATTTCTCGCGCGGAGCGTCGGCCAGCGTGCGCATGTTGTGCGTGCGGTCGGCCAGCTTGACCAGGATCACCCGGACATCGCGCGCCATCGCCAGCAGCATCTTCCGGAAGGATTCGGCCTGGTTCTCTTCCCGGGTGTTGAACTGCAGCTTGTCCAGCTTGGTCAGTCCGTCGACCAGTTCGGCGACCGGTGCGCCGAAACGCTCGATGAGTTCCGACTTGGTGACGCCGCAGTCCTCGATCGCGTCGTGCAGCAGTGCGGCCATCAGCGCCTGCGCGTCGAGCTTCCACTCGGCGCATTGCGCGGCGACCGCGATCGGGTGGGTGATATAGGGTTCGCCGCTGTTGCGCAGCTGGCCCAAATGCGCTTCGTCCGCGAACCGGTAAGCGCGCCGCACCATGTCGGTGTCGTCGACGTTCAGGTAATCGAGCCGGGCCGTCAGCGCGGCGAAACTCGCAGCAGCCGCATTCAACGCAGCGGGGCTCGGGCGCGGGATGCCCTTCGGGGCTTCGGATGGAGACTTGGCGACCGCACTCATGTCCACGACTTTAGCGTGCGCGGACGACCATCGCGTCCGGCCATAAAAAAAGCACCGCGCGGCGGTGCTTCATTTCGCGCGACGACGGCAGGGACGTCGCAGCGAACCGGATCAGCCCGGTACCTTCTTGAGCATCTCGATGCCGATCTTGCCTTCGGCGATTTCGCGCAGGGCGGTGACGGCCGGCTTGTTCTTGCTTTCGATCTTGGGCGCATGGCCCTGGCTCAGCATGCGCGCACGGTACGTGGCTGCAAGCACCAGCTGGAAGCGGTTCGGGATCTTTTCGAGGCAGTCTTCGACAGTGATGCGGGCCATGATGTTCTTTCGGAGAGATCGGCAGGGGATCAGGGAATGTTCAACGCGACGAAGGTGTCGGCACGTGCGCGGCGCTGGGCGGAATACCGGAGCCGTTGCGCGTGGACGATGGCTTTCAGGTCGAAAAGCGCGCGCTCGAATAACTCGTTGATTATAACGAAGTCGAATTCCCCGGTCCGCGCCATCTCGTCGGCCGCATTGCCGAGCCGCAGCTGAATGACCTCGGCGCTGTCCTCGCCCCGGCGCTCCAGCCGTGAGCGCAGTTCTTCCCAACTCGGCGGCAGGATGAAGATCAGCACCGCATTGGCGAAAGTCTTGCGAATCTGGATCGCGCCCTGGAAATCGATCTCCAGGATAACGTCGGCGCCCAGCGCCACGCGCTCTTCGATGGCGCGCTTGGAGGTGCCGTAACGCTGTCCGTGCACGTGCGCCCATTCGACGAAGGTGTCGGCCAGCACCATCGAATCGAACTCGGGTTGCGAGACGAAGAAATACTCGCGCCCGTGCTTTTCCTGCCCGCGCGGCGGGCGCGTGGTGTGCGAGACCGAAGGCTGGACGGCGGAGTCCAGTTCCATCAATGCCTTGACGAGACTCGATTTACCGGCGCCGCTCGGTGCTGCGACCACGAAAAGATTGCCGGGATAGTCCATGCTTCGCTCTGCTCGCTGCTGTGGGTAGGGGAGTCGGGGTGCCGGCAGCATGTGCGCGGGCGAGGACGTGCGATTTTACCTACCGCCCACCGGCGCGGTGCTTTCGATGCTCTCGGTTCTAATCGATCTCCATGAATTCCTATTCAGAACTGCTGCACACCGCCCATGCGCTCGCCGACGCTGCCGCTGCGCACTCCATGATGCATTTCCGTACCGCGCTGTCTGTCGACACCAAGGCCGACGAAAGCCCGGTGACGGTCGCCGACCGCGCCGCGGAGACCGCCATGCGCGAGATCCTGAACGCCACGTCGCCCACCGACGGGATCTACGGCGAGGAGCACGGGCCGGAGCGCATCGATGCCGGACGCGTCTGGGTTCTGGACCCGATCGACGGCACGCGCAGCTTCATCACCGGCTCACCGCTCTGGGGCACGTTGATCGGCGTGCTGGAGGGCGATCGCGTGGTGCTCGGCATGGTCGACATGCCGGTGCTCCGCGAGCGCTGGTTCGGGCAGGCCGGCGTCGGCGCCGAGCGCAACGGCCAGGCCGTCCGCGCGAGCGCCTGCGCCGACATCGCCCGGGCACGCATCGTCACCACGTCGCCGGACATCTTCGGCGCCGCGGACCTGCAGGCCTTCGACCGCCTGAGCCAGCGCTGCGCGATGCGGCGCTTCGGGGGTGACTGCTACGGCTACGCGCAACTGGCGGGTGGCACGATCGACCTCGTGGTCGAGGCCGGCCTGCAGCCGTATGACTATCTTGGCCCGGCAGGACTGATCGAGGCGGCGGGGGGCGTGATCACCGACTGGGAAGGGCGCGCGCTCGGACTTCGCTCGGACGGTCGCGTGGTCGCCGCGGCCACGCGCGAACTGCACCGGCAGGCGCTCGAAGCCTTGGCCGCATAGATACTCCGATGATCCGTTGGCTGCTCGTGGTCGTGCTGGCACTCGTGCTGATGAGTGGATTGACCGCGTGGCTGCGGAAATTCGGCTTCGGGAAGCTGCCCGGCGATTTCGTCTTCAGGGCCTTCGGTCGCGAATGGCAGTTGCCGATCGCGAGCACGGTCGTGCTCAGCATGCTCGCCGCGCTGGTTGCGCGACTGATTTGAGGATTACCAGGACTTCGAAGATATGAGAGCTTGCGTCGATATCGGTGGAACCAAGGTGGCCGTGAGCCTGTCGCTCGACGGCGACAGCCCCCTGCTCGGGCGTGCGAGCGAACCGACCGCGCGCACCGGCACGAGCGACGCCGTCGCGCAGCAGGTGATTCGGCTGATCGACGACGTCTGTGCGGCCCAGGGCGTGGACCCGGCGTCCGTCGATCGTGTGGGCGTGTCGTCGGCCGGCCCGTTCGTCATCGCCGACGGCGCGGTCGAGCTCGCTTCGCCCAACATCTGTGGCGGCATCGCAGGACCGGCCCGCGGATTGCCCAACGACTGGATGACAGCGCCGATGCAGGCGCCGTTGGCGCGCAGGTTCGCGCACGTGCGGGTGGAGAACGATGCCGTGGCAGCGCTGGAGGC
The DNA here is from genome assembly GCA_050954325.1 of Janthinobacterium lividum. Taxonomy (GTDB): domain Bacteria; phylum Pseudomonadota; class Gammaproteobacteria; order Burkholderiales; family Burkholderiaceae_C; genus Variovorax. The sequence continues at coordinate 7,848 of JBPBPG010000004.1, forward strand.
CGAACGCCGCTGGGGGGCGCTCCGGGGTTTCGACGACTGCGCCTATGTCACCTGGAGCACGGGCGTGGGTGTCGGCCTGTGCGTCGACGGGCGCGTGCTGCGCGGCAAGAACGGCAATGCGGGGCATGCCGGCCACAGCTTCGTATCGGACGACGCGAACGATGCGCTCTGCGGTTGCGGAAATCACGGCGATGTCGAGGCACTGGTGGCCGGCAACGCCGTGGCGCGCCGCTTCGGTCATTCGTCGGCCGACCTGTTCGCCGCGGCCGGCCGCGGCGACGCCGACGCCCTCGTCACCGCCGATGCACTGTGCCGCGTGATGGGACGGCTGCTCTACAACCTGGTGGTCACGCTCGACCTGCAGCGCATCAGCCTGGGCGGCAGCGTCTTCACCCACAACGTCGACTTTCTGGTGCCGCGGCTGCAGGCGCAGATCGACGGCAAGCTGGCGCCACTCACGCGCGGTGTCGAGCTCGTGCCCGCCGGCCTGGGCGATCGGGTCGGCGACTATGCGGCGATGGCGCTGCTCGACTGATGGCTCTCGCGCAGCGCCGCGAGAAAGGTGTCGCGCCACCAGTGGATGTCCTGGTCGCGGATGCGCTGGAGCAGCTTCTGGTGGCGCGCGCGCCGTTCGTCGAGAGGCATCTGCAGCGCCTGCTGGATCGTCTCGGCGGTGCCATGGGTGTCGTACGGGTTGACCAGCAACGCTTCCCGCAGCTGCTCGGCCGCTCCGGCGAAGCGTGAGAGCACCAGCACGCCCGGATCGGCCGGATCCTGCGCCGCGACGTATTCCTTCGCGACCAGGTTCATGCCGTCGCGCAGCGGCGTCACCAGGCCGACCGCGCTCGCGCGGCAGAGGCCGGGCACCCGCTTGCGCGCCACCACGCGATGGATGTAGCGCACCGGCATCCAGTCGAGTTCGCCGTAGTCGCCGTTGATGGCGCCGCACAAGGATTCGAGCTCGCGGCGGATGTCGGCATAAGCGTCGACGCTCTCGCGCGTGGGAGAGGCGATCTGGATCATCGTTGCGCTGCGCCGGTTCTCGGGATAGTTGGCGAGCAGCTCGCGGAACGCGCGCACCCGGTTCGGAATGCCCTTGGAGTAGTCGAGCCGGTCGATGCCCAGCAGCAGGCGACGCGTCGAGTACTCGCGCTTCATGGTGTCATACATGTCGCGCGCTTCCTTGGCATGCGTGAGCGTCGCGAACTCGTCGACGTCGATACCGATCGGGAAGGCGCTGCAGCGCACCGTCTTGCCGTAGGCGCGGTACATGTCGTCGCCCAGCGCTTCGCCATGCGCTTCGCTGACCACGTAGTGCTCGAAATGCTGCACGTCCTGCTGCGCCTGGAAACCGATCAGGTCGTACGAGAACATCGAGCGCGCCAGCCATTCATGCTGCGGAATCGCGGCCATGATGATCTGCGGCGGCAGCGGGATGTGCAGGAAGAATCCGATGCGCTGCTTGCAGCCCATCGCGCGCAGCTCGGCGGCCAGCGGGATCATGTGGTAGTCGTGCACCCAGATGATGTCGTCGTCCTTCAGCAGCGGCAGCAGCTTGCGCGCGAACAACTGGTTGACGCGCCGGTAGCCACCGATGAAGCTGGCCTCGAAGTTCGCCAGGTCGAGCCGGTTGTGGAACACCGGCCAGAGCACGTCGTTGCTGTAGCCGGCGTAATAGCTGTCGTGGTCGTCGCGGCTGAGGTCGATGGTGGCGAGCGTGACCTTGCCGGCCTGGTGCCTGTGCATCTCGCCTTCGCCGGTGGGGCCACCCTCGACGATGGTGCCGCTCCAGCCGAACCACATGCCGCCGGTCTGCTGCAGCGATTCGCCGAGCGCGACCGCCAGCCCGCCCGCGGTCGGCTTGCGCGGATCGGCGACGCGGTTGGAAACGACGACGAGCCGGCTCACGCGGCCGCTCCTTCGGCCGGCGTCCGCAGCAAGTCGCACGCGGCCGACAGCCATTCGTGGACGGCGAGCGGGGATTCCAGCCCGTGCAGCGCCAGCGTCGGGCCCGAGCCGACCTTGATCGCCACACCACCTAGCGGCTGCACCACGGCGAAGCCGGTCTCGTCGGTGGTGTCGTCGCCGGCGAACACCGGGCGGCGGCCGGCGAACGGCGCCTCGCGCATGAAGGCGTTGACGGCGGTGCCCTTGTTCACGCCCGCCGGCTTGATCTCGAAGACGAACTTGCCGTGCAGCAACTCCATCTGCGGTTCCGCAGCGACGATGCGCGACATCGCTTCCTGGCACACGGCCTGCAGGTGGGGTGCGAGCCTGTAATGCAGCGCGATGGCGGCATGTTTGCGCTCGACGAGCAGACCGGCGTGCCGGCCGGCGAGCTCGTTCACCGCGGCCAGCACGGCGTGCAGATCGGGCGTGTGCTGCTCGTGCGTGGCGCCGGTCGCATCGCGGCGTTCGACACCGTGCTCACCGGCCGCGGGCAACCGCAGCGGTGCGAGGAAACGGTCGATCAAATCGATCTGGCGTCCCGAAACGATGGCGAGCGCGCCACCCAGCAACGCATGCAGGTCGGTCAGCAAGGGGACCAGCGCAGGCGGGACCTCGATCGCCTCGGGCGTCTCCGCGAGGGCGACGAGCGTGCCGTCGAAATCCAGGAAGAGGGCGGCGTCGGAGGTGAGGCGTGGAGGTGTCTGCATTGTCAAAAACGATAGCACCGGGAGCGAAGGCGACGCGTCGGTCAACGCCGCGATGCGGCTCGCGGCACGGTTCAGGGCATGGTGTGGAGCATCTCCTGGACCGCCGCGGTCCGCGCCCGGGTGACCGCCTCGCCGATCTTCGGTCCCTTCGCACCCAGCAGCACCGCGCGTTCGGCCACGGGGCCGGTCTCGACGGATCGGGCGGCGGCGAGCACGCGCATCAGTCGTTCGCGCTGCGGATACGGTCGCGCCTCGAAGCCGAGCCGGCCGCGCGCATCGCACTCGCAGGCTTCGAGCACCTGGTCGAAGCGCAGCGGCTTGCGGATCGCGTCGCAGCGCTCGAGCAGACGCATCAGCGCCGCTGCGCCCAGTTCACCGCTGCGGTGGATGTTGCCGTGCTCGCGCGCGACGACGTCGGCCAGTTCGCGCAGTTCGACCGGCACGCGCCAGCGGTCGCAGACGGCGCGCAGCAGCTTCGCGCTGCGCTGTTCGTGGCCGATGTGTCGTGGCAGCGCATCGACCGGCGTGGTGCCCTTGCCCAGGTCGTGCATCAGGCAGGCGAAACGCACCGGCAGCGCCGCGTCGAGCGCGGCCGCCATGTCGAGCACCATCATCAGGTGCACGCCGGTGTCGATCTCGGGATGATGAGCCTCGGGCTGGGGAATTCCCCAAAGCCGGTCGACCTCCGGCAGCAGCACGGTGAGCGCGCCGCAGGCCCGCAACACCTCGAACATGCGCGACGGTCGACTCTCCATCAGGCCGCGCGCGAGTTCCTGCCAGACACGCTCGGGCACCAGCGCATCGGCCTCGCCCGCGGTCACCATCTCGCGCATCAGCGCCAGTGTCCCGGGCATCACGCTGAAATCGGCGAAGCGCGCCGCGAAACGCGCCACCCGCAGGATGCGGACCGGATCTTCGCGGAAGGCATCGGTGACATGGCGCAACTGCTTCCTGCGCAGGTCGCCCTGGCCGTCGAACGGGTCGATCAGCGCCTGCGTGTCGGCGACGCTCTCTGTCGAGCCGGCAGCCAGCGCCTCCGGCAGTGCGATCGCGTTGATCGTCAGGTCGCGCCGCGCGAGGTCTTCTTCGAGCGTGACTTCGGGCGCGGCATGCACCATGAAGCCGCGATAGCCCGGTGCGCTCTTGCGCTCGGTGCGCGCCAACGCATGCTCCTCGTGCGTGTGCGGATGCAGGAATACCGGAAAATCGCGCCCGACCGGCACGAAGCCCTCGGCCAACATAAGCTGCGGCGTCGCGCCGACCACGACCCAATCACGGTCGCTGCCCGACTTGCCGAGCAGTGCATCGCGAATCGCACCGCCGACGAGGTAGATTTTCATGGGTCGAGTTTAGTGAGCGGCGAGCGCGCTAGGGATTGTCCCGAGCCCCGTAAAAGCACGACCGTTCAAAAATCCTGCCGACCTCTCCTCTTTTCCAATTGAACTGACGCATCGCGATGAAAAAATCACTTCTTGCACTGGCTGCAATCTCGGCATTGGCTTCGGGCGGCGCGTCTGCGCAGCAGGCCGGCGACTTGGTGCTCGGCGCTGGATGGCTGCATTTCGCACCGCAGGACTTGAGCAAGCCGCTGACGTTCACCTCGCCGGTCCGCGCGACGATTCCGGGCTCCGGTGCGGGTGTCGACAAGGCCGACACGCTCGGCGTGACCGCGATCTACTTCATCGACAGCACTTGGGCGGTCGAAGGCGTGCTGGGCATCCCGCCGAAGTTCAAACTGCAGGGTGAGGGCACGCTGTCACCTGTCGGCAAGCTCGGCGAAGCGAAGCAGTGGAGCCCTACGGTCATCGGCAAATACTATTTCGGCAACGGAACCGATGCGTTCCGTCCCTTCGCAGGGCTGGGTGCGACCTATGTCTGGTACAGCGACGTCAACCTGACGGGTGGTCTGCAGAACGCGATCGGTGGACAGTTGCGCCGGCCGGCCGGCAGCACCGGCACTTCAGGCAAGCTTGACAGCTCGTTCGCACCGGTGTTCAACGTCGGTGCCGCCTACCAGTTCGACAGGCATTGGGGCGTGCTGCTCTCGGTTTCCTATATCCCGTTGAAAACGACGGCCAGCCTGACGACGCGCACGGCCGCGGGGAACACCATCGGCACCAGCGAGGCACGGCTCAAGCTGGACCCGATCGTCTCCTATGTCGCGGTGACCTACCGCTTCTGACCGCCTAGCGCGAGTCGCGGTACGGCTCGTCCATCGGCACGAAGTCGTGCTCGGCGCGCGCGGCTTCGGTCCAAGCGCGGATGCCCGGCAACTCATGCAGGCAGTCGACGTACGCGGCCACGTCGTCCGGCACCGGCAGCGCGTAGGTCCGGATGCGCGAGGCGACCGGCGCGAAGTAGGCATCGACGATGCCAAAGTCGCCGAACAGCATCGGACCGCCGGAGGCTTTCAACAGGCCACGCCATAGGTCGACGATTCGCGCCAGGTCTTCACGCACGCCGGCTTGGTCGCGCCAGACGATCCGGCCCTGCAGCGACAGATCGGCTTCGATGTTCATCGGGCAATGGGAGCGCAACGCGCTAAAACCGGCATGCATTTCCGCGCAGGCACTGCGGGCCGCCGCGCGCAGCGTCTTGTCCTCCGGCCAGAGCTTCTTCTCGAGAAAGGTCTCGGCCAGGTACTCGCAGATCGCCAGCGTGTCGGAAACGGGCAGACCGTCATGCACCAGGATCGGCACCTTGCCTAGCGGATTCACCGCCAGCACGGTCTTCTTGAATTCGGAGCCGGCTTCGAAGGAATCGAAGCGAACCATCCGCTCCTCGAACTCGATGCCGGCCTGCTTCATCAGCACCCAGGGCCGCATCGACCAGGACGAGTAGTTCTTGTTGCCGACGTAGAGCTGCAGCATCGCGATTCCTGTGTTCGTGTTCAGGGAAGGTCCTTGTTCGGTTCCGGCTCGCGCTGGTCGCGCGGACCGACCCGGCCGAGCCGCGCCTTCAGCGACTGGGGCTGGCCCGTGATGAGCGCGGCGTAGTTGGTGGTGTTGGCCAGCACCTTCTTGACGTAGTCGCGCGTTTCGGTGAACGGGACGTTCTCGGCCCAGATCGCGGCGTCGAGCACGGGGCCGTTGCGCCAGGCGCGCGGGCGCCCCGGGCCGGCGTTGTAGGCCGCCGCGGCCAGCGCCATCGAGCCGTCGAAGTCGTCCAGCGCGAGCTTCAGGTAGTTGGTGCCGATCGTGATGTTGGTGTCGCGTTCGGTGATCTGGTTCGGGGTGAAGCCGGTCATGCCGATCTTGCCGGCCGTCCAGCGCGCGGTCGCTGGCATCACCTGCATCAGCCCGGATGCACCGACGCCGGAGCGTGCGTCCATGATGAAACGGCTTTCCTGGCGGATCAGGCCGTAGACGTAGGCCGGGTCGAGGCCGATGTCCTGCGCCTTGCGCAGCACCGTCTCGCGAAACGGCATCGGGAAACGCTGCTCGACGTCGATCGAGCCCTTGGTGCGTTCGCTGGTGTTGATGCAGCGGTCCCACACCTCGCGCTGGCAGGCGAGGTCGGCCGCGGCGAGCAGCTCGCGGTCGCCCATGCCGCCGTTCTCGTGCAGGTTGGTCGCGTAGTTCCACTCGCGCACGCCTTCGGAGCGCAGGCCGATGGCGATCGCGTAGAGGCCTCGGGCCAGTGAGGGGTTGTTGCGCGCGACCTGCTTTTCTTCCGGCGTCAACGGCGCGGGCCGGGTCGGCACGACGGCGCGCTGGCCGAGGTCCTCGAGCGCCAGCAACTCGTAGAAGCCTCGCGTGCCGGCAATGCCTTCGAGCAGCGCGCGGGCCTGGGCGCGGCGTTCGTCGCCGCCGAGGGCCGTCAGCGCTCGGGCGTGCCAGTAGATCCAGGTCGGGTCTTCCTGCGCGCCCCTGCTCATCGACGAGACGGCGGTGCGCACGTCGGTCCACTGGCCGGCGCGCAACGATGCACGGACTTTCCAGCCGAGCATGTCGTCGGACAGGTCGGTGTTCTTGGTCACGTTGGCGAAGTAGCCGATGGCCGAGGGCGACAGCCTGGTCGCCGCCTGCCGACCGATGGCGCCCCAGACCCAGTTGCGCTCCTCGTTCGACAGCATGGCGCCCCATTTGCCGTCGAGCAGCGATGCGGCCATGTCGGGATCGGCGATGGCGGTCTTGACGAGCGCGAGCACGACCATCTCCTTGCGCGGGCGCGAAATCGCGACGACCGCGGTCGTGAGGAACTTGCCCGCGTTCGCGTTGACCTGCACGAAGGTCGGCATCGCGTCGGGCGCGACCAGCATGACCGCGTCGCCAGCGGCCTTCGGGCGGTTGGCTTCCATCGCCAGGCGCGCCTTCTTCCAGGCATCGTCGGCGGACAGGGCATGCGACGCGATCAGACGCTCGGCGGTGGTCAGGCAGCCGTCGTCGGCTTCGCGCTGGCGCAGCCAGTTGTCGCGCACCTCGTCGACCTGCGCCTTGGTGGCGACGCCGGCCTTGAGCACGTCCACCAGCGTGGCATAGCAGCGCACCTGCAAATCGTCGCGCATGCGGAACCCGGCGTGAATGGTGGCGAAGTTCTCCCAGTCGCGGCGCTGGCCGAGCAGCAGCAGCCAGTCGTTGCGCAGGCGGTCTTCCTGGTAGGTTCCGGCGTACCGGCCGAGGAAATCCTGAACTTCCTGCGGCGTCGCTTCCGTCAGGCGCGCCTTGAGTTCCCAGTACGCTGCCCAGGGCTCCAGCGGATTGCCGCGTGCCTGGGGCAGCAGAGCGCCGAGGCGGGCCTTGTCGCCGCGCTGGAAGGCCTGTTTCATCTGCAGCACGACATCGTCGTTGGCACTTTGCGCGCAGGCCGGCTGGACGAGGGCGACAACCGAGAGTGCCAGTGCACCGAACAGATGTCGGCGGGGTGCCAGAATGCTTGGGAACTTCATCGGGGGATTATGGACAAGGCACACGATGGGAATGCGGAAGGCGGCGAAAGCCGTGCGTCGACGGCCGCCTTCTTCAAGGCACAGGTGCGCGCCGCGCTGATCGAGCAACGCCTGGCGCTGCCCGACCGCGGACAGCGCTCGGATCTCTTGCAGCGCGTGATGCGCATCTGGCTGGTCGGCCGGCCCGACAGCGTGATCGGCGCGTACTGGCCGATCAAGGGCGAATTCGATCCCTTGCCGGCGCTGCACCGCTGGAAGGAAGACGGCGAGCTGCTCGACGAGCCGCACCGCCGGCGCATCGGGCTGCCGGTGGTCGACCGGGTGCACAAGACGTTGAGCTTCCACTCGTGGTATCCGGGCTGCCCGATGGAAAACGACGCCTACGACATCCCCAAGCCCAAGGACACCGAGCTGATCGTGCCGACGCTGCTGTTCGTGCCGTGCCTCGGCTACAGCGCGGGCGGCTATCGGCTCGGCTATGGCGGCGGCTTCTACGACCGCACGCTCGCGGCGCTGGAGCCGCGGCCCTTCACGGTCGGGCTGGGCTTCACGCAGGGTTATCTGGAGGACTTCACGCCCGAGGAGCACGACCTGCCGCTCGACGCCATCCTCAACGACAACGGCGTCGTCTGGCCGATCGGCTGAGCGCGCGTCCCTTCAATCCAGGTGGTCGATGGTGTCGGGATCCGGCACCTCGCCGATGGTTTCGCGCGTGATGCGGGCCTGGTCCTGCAGCCAGTCGCAGAAGGCCTCGATCTCCGGACGCAGCGCGTTGCGCGGCCCGATCAGCAGCCAGTAGGCCATCGGCGAATCCATGCGGTGCTGCGGCAGCACCTCGACCAGGTCGCCGTTGGCCAGGCTTTCGGCGATGAGCGAGCTGCGCGCCAGCACCAGTCCCTGGCCGGTCAGCGCGGCCTGCACCATCTGGTAGGCGTAGTTGAAGTACAGCCAGCGGCGCGGCTGGGCGCGCGCGACGTCGTTGTCCTCGAACCATCGCCGCCAGGTCAGCCATTCGAGATGCGTGCGGTGCGCGTCGCCGGCTTCGATCAGTGTGAAGCCGGCGATGTCGGCCGGTCTGCGGATCGGCGGGCTGCTCTTGATGAGCCAGGGGCTCGCCACCGGCGTCAGCGTTTCGCCGAAGAGCCGCAGCGCTCCGGGCGGCATGCTCTCGCGCGGGCCGTAGCGCAGCGCGATGTCGACGTCGGCCACGCCCAGGTCGACCGTGACGTCGCTGGCATCGATGCGGATGTCGATCTCGGGGTTGTCGCGCTGGAAAGCTTCGAGCCGCGGAATCATCCACATCGACGCGAAGGACGCGAAAGTCGTCAGAGAAACGCTTTTGCGCCCCGCACTCTGCCGGATCTGCCGGACCGCACCGTCGATGCGCGGCAGCGCCTGCTGCACTGCGAGCAGCAACTGCGCGCCGGCCCCGGTGAGCTCGACGGCACGCGTATGGCGCAGGAACAGGCTCACGCCGACCTCTTCCTCGATCGCCTGGATCTGCCGGCTCACGGCCGATTGCGTCAATGCCATTTCCTCGGCGGCCGCACGGAAGTTGAGGTGGCGGGCGACCGCTTCGAAGGCACGCAGCTGGCCTGCGGAGATGGGCCGGGTGCGCAGGTGGGTCTGGGAATATTGCATGGATTGATGCGAAACGTGAATCAGTAGCCTACCGGCAATTCATTGGACCGCAAGTAATAGTCGAAGGATCATTCATTCCCGAAGCGCAATCCTGGCAACCCGAATTCTTTCAGGTGCCCAGCCTTCCGGTCGATGCAACCAGGAGCTTTTCTATGTCTGTCGCCTGCAACTCGCCGTCGCTGGTTTCCGTGTCGCGATCGGCGACCGAAGACGCCGCCGTCATCGCTGCCTCCCGCCGCAATGTGGTGCATCTGCAAGCGGGCCATGCCGCCAGCCTGCGCGCGGAATGCGCGCGCATCCTTCAAGTGAGTCAGGGCAAGTTGTGGATCACGCCCGATGCCACCGCCCGCAGGGCGACCGAAGACGTGGTGCTCGGTGTCGGCCAGTCCCTGCGCGTGGCGGCCGGCGACCGCATCGTGATCGAGCCGTGGGACGCGGGCGGCGCGACCTACATGTGGAACATCGCATCCACGTCGGCCTGAGCGGTCAGCCGTTCACGTCGAAGCCGGGTCGCAACGCGAGAAAGCGTTCGAGCGCCTCGACGCCGCGCAGCTCGTGCACGCCGGCCATGTCGTCGGGCTCCTCGCTCTGGGCGAAGCCGAGGTCGAAGCGTCTGTAACGCCGCTCGGATCGCTGTCCGCTATACAGGACGCGCACGTCCGAATGGCGCGTGTCGTGCGCGATCCGCTGCATCAGCGCATCGACGGCTTCGTTCGGCCCTTCGAGGTGCTGGCAAAAGCGCGAACCGTCGAAAACCAGCAACCCGGTGATCCCGCGCTGCGCGTTGCGCGCGCGCGCCTGCGCCACGATCTGGCCTACCACGAGCGGGGGCTCGGATGGCGACAGGACGCTGCAGTAGAGAATTTCCTGGAGTTCGGACATCGATGGCGTTTGAAGGTGCGCGAGTCTAGGGATTCCGGTCGCTCGACGAAATGTGAAAAGACATGTCGTATCGATCTATAGTGCCGCCGTGGAACGCGAGGACGCCCCCCTGAAATCACTGCCGCCCTGCAAGCAGGCATGCGAAGTGTGCGGCCTGCGGAGCAATCCGGCCTTTCTGGAGGCGGGAGCGTCCGACCTGGCTGCGATCGAATCGTTCCGGGTCGGCAGCCGCACGATCTTGGCAGGCCGTACGCTCCTTGAGGAACACATCCGCAGTCCGCAACTCTTCACGCTGTATGCGGGATGGGCGTTTCGCTTCAAGACGCTGACGGACGGGCGCCGGCAGATACTGAACTTCCTGCTGCCCGGCGACTTCATCGGTCTTCAAGACGAGTTCGCCGAAGGCAACACGCACGGTGTCGAGGCCGCCACCGATGCGACGTTCTGCGTTTTCGAGCGCGACCGGCTCTGGGAACTGTTCCATCTCCAGCCCAAGCTGGGATACGACATCACCTGGCTGGCTGCACGCGAGGAGAAGATGATGGACGACCATCTTGTCACCACAGGGCGCCGCAATGCGAGCGAACGCATCGCCATGCTGCTCATGCACCTGTATCGTCGTGCCGAACACATCGGCATGATCGCGGACGGCTGGGTGGCGTTTCCGCTCAACCAGCAGCACATCGCCGACGCGCTGGGCCTGTCGCTGGTGCATACGAACAAGACCTTGCGCAGGCTGCAGCGCCTGGGCCTGCACGAGATCGACGACGGCAGGCTTCGCATCCTCGAGCCGCATGCGCTCGAGACGCTCGGCGACTATTACGAACGTCCGTTGCGGCGGGTTCCGCTGATCTGATGGCTTCTATTTCACTCGATGTTCTGAACCTGTTCGCGCATCTGCTCGATCAGCACCTTCATGTCGACGCCGATCCGCGTCATCTCCAGGACCGCGGATTTCGACCCTAGTGTGTTGGCCTCGCGGTGCAGCTCCTGGATCAGGAAATCCAGCCGCTTGCCGACCTCGCCGCCCTTTGAGAGCAGGCGTTCGATCTCGTCGAGGTGCGAAGCGATGCGGGTCAGCTCCTCGGCGACGTCGATGCGGATCGCGAAGGCCGTGGCCTCGGTCAGCGCGCGGTCCTGCGCGGCTTCGGGCAGCGTGCCGCCGGCGCTGCCGGCCAGCCCCATCGCGTCCTTCCAGCGTTCGAGAAAACGCGTGCGTTGCTGCTCGACCAGCTGCGGTACCAGCGGCCCGGCCAGCTTGGCCAGCTTGCGCAGCTGCGCGGCATGGTCTTTCAGCATCGCGGCCAGGCGCGCGCCTTCGCGTTCGCGTGCGGCCAGCAGACTGGTCAGGGCTTTTTCGGTGACTTCGACCAGCTCAATGCTCCAGTCGCCGCGCGCCGCGCTGTCGCTGCCAGCCAGCCGGAGCACGTCGGCGACGCTGAGTTCGCGCGCGCTCGGCAACCATGCGCGGATGCTGTCCTGCACGCCATTCAGGCGCTGCAGCAGGCGCGTCGAAGGCTCGGCGATGCCGGACTGGGCGGTGTTCTCGACGGCGGCGCGCACTTCGACCTTGCCGCGCTTGAGACGCGCCGTGAGCAGTTCGCGCAACGCGGTTTCATGCTGGCGCAGTTCTTCGGGAAGCTTGAAAGCGAGGTCGAGGAAACGGCTGTTGACCGAGCGGATCTCGATGCCGAGACGACCGATGGAAACGGGCCGCGCTTCGGCTTCCGGCGGGGTTCCAGCGGGGCCGTTCTGGCCGTTGGCATAGCCGGTCATGCTGTAAACTGGCATTGAGCTTCCCTGTGGTTTTTTGCTGCACGGAGGTCATGACACAGCGCTCGCTGTGTCGCCCGATTGCCTTCGGCGAAACTCCCGGATTATGTCAAAGGTCAAACCCTCGCCTCTCCTGCCCGAAACGGTCATCGGCGGCTACCGCGTGGTGCGCCGGCTGTCGGCGGGTGGCTTCGGCGTGGTCTATCTCGCTGTCGACCACGCGGGCGAGCAGGTCGCGATCAAGGAATACCTTCCGTCTTCGCTCGCGACCCGCGGCATCGGGGAGCTTGCGCCGCAGGTGTCGGCCGACAAACTTTCCCTCTACCGGCTCGGCCTCAAGAGCTTCTTCGAGGAAGGCCGTTCGCTGGCGCAGATCTCGCACGCGTCGGTGGTCAGCGTGCTCAATTTTTTCCGCGAGAACGAGACCGTCTACATGGTGATGAACTACCTGGAGGGCGCGACGCTCCAGGACTTCATCGTCACCGCGCGCGACCTCAAGAAGCAGAAGGTTTTCCGCGAGTCCACCATCCGCTCGCTGTTCGACGAGATCCTGCGCGGGCTGCGCATCGTCCACCAGCACAAGATGCTGCATCTGGACATCAAGCCCGCAAACATCTTCGTGACCGACGACGACCGCGCGGTGATGATCGATTTCGGCGCTGCGCGCGAGGTGCTGTCGAAGGAAGGCAACTTCATCCGCCCGATGTACACGCCCGGCTTCGCCGCGCCCGAGATGTACCGTCGCGATTCGTCCATGGGCCCGTGGACCGACATCTACGCGATCGGCGCCTGCATCTATGCCTGCATGCAGGGCTATCCGCCCAACGACGCGCCGCAGCGCATCGAGAAGGACCGGCTCGGCCTGTCGCTGTCGCGGCTGCGCGGCATCTACTCGGACAACCTGATCGAGGTGGTCGAGTGGTGCATGTCGCTCGACCCGCTGTCGCGTCCGCAGTCGGTCTTCGCGCTGCAGAAGGAGCTCAGCCGGGAAGGCGAGCGCCGCTACACCAAGCTCAGCGTCGGCGAGAAAGTGCGCCTGTCGATCGACAACATTCGCTCGCCAGAGAAGAAATCGCTGCCCAAGGCAGCTGCGCCGACGACCCGCCCCGCATGAAGTTCTCCGTCTTCCAGGTCAGCCGGAAAGGCGGCCGTCTCAAGAACGAGGACCGCATGGGCTATTGCTACACGCGCGAGTCGGGCCTGTTCGTGCTGGCCGACGGCATGGGCGGGCATCCGGAGGGCGAGGTGGCTGCGCAAATGGCGCTGCAGACCATCGCCGCGCTTTATCAGCGGGAAGCCCGGCCGGCGCTCAAGGACGTGAAATCCTTCCTGGCGACGGCGGCCATCACCGCGCACCAGCAGATCATGCGGTACGCGGGCCACAAGGCCATGCTCGACACGCCGCGCACCACCGTGGTCGCGGCCGTGCTGCAGGGCAACACGGCGACCTGGGCGCATTGCGGCGACTCGCGCCTGTACGTGGTGCGCGACGGCGCACTGATGATGCGCACCCGCGATCATTCGCATGCCGAGCGTCCACGTCCCGGCGCCGGCAACGATCCGGTCAACCGCAACCTGTTGCTGACCTGCCTCGGCTCGCCGACCACGCCCGTGATCGACGTTTCCGCATCGCTGCAGCTGCAGCGTGGCGATCGCCTGCTACTGTGCTCCGACGGCGTATGGGGCGTGCTGGACGACGAAACCATCGTGCACATGCTGTCCTCTGGCAAACCGGTGTCGGATGCCGCGCCCGAGCTTGCCGAGATGGCCTTGCGCGAGGGCGGTTCCCACAGCGACAACGTCACGCTCATCGCCCTCGAGTGGGAAATGCCCGATGTGCCCGGCCCCGGCCGCGTGTCGACCGACAGCATCAGCGAAGGCGTCTTCGCCTCGACCATCCAGGCCGACGTCCCGTCCGACAGCGAACTCGAAGACCTCGACGAGGCGACCATCGAGCGCTCGATCGCCGAGATCAATGAAGCCATCCGCCGTTCCGCGGCCCGAAAAACCTAGTTTCTCCGTTGCCACAATGACTGCATTCACACGAAGCGGCGGCCGTGCCGCCGACCAGCTGCGCCCGGTGCGTATCACCCGCGGCTTCACCATCCACGCCGAAGGCTCGGTGCTGATCGAGTTCGGCCAGACGCGCGTGCTATGCACCGCTTCCGTCGAAGACAAGGTGCCGCCCCACAAGAAGGGCAGCGGCGAAGGCTGGGTGACGGCCGAATACGGCATGCTGCCGCGCGCCACCCACACGCGCAGCAGTCGCGAGGCGGCCAAGGGCAAGCAGACCGGCCGCACCCAGGAAATCCAGCGCCTCATCGGGCGTTCCATGCGCGCGGTATTTGACCTGAAAGCGCTGGGCGAACGCACCATCCACCTCGACTGCGACGTGCTGCAGGCCGACGGCGGCACGCGCACCGCCGCCATCACCGGCGCGTTCGTCGCCGCGCAGGACGCGGTGAACCAACTGCTCGCGGCCGACAAGATCGCCGCGTCGCCGATTCGTGGCCACGTCGCCGCCATCTCGGTCGGCATCGTGCAGGGCACGCCGTTGCTCGACCTCGAGTACACCGAGGATTCGGCCTGCGACACCGACATGAACGTCGTCATGACCGGCGCCGGCCACTTCGTCGAAGTGCAGGGCACCGCCGAAGGCACCGCGTTCACCCGCGCCGAGATGACCGCGCTGTTCGACCTCGCGGAAAAAGGCATCGGCGAACTGGTCGCGATGCAGCAGCAGGCGCTTGTGTCGTCTGTCGCCTGAAGTCGACAACGCATTGCACGCCGCGATGAAGCTGGTGCTCGCCTCCAACAACGCCGGCAAGCTGGCCGAGCTGCAGCCGCTGCTCGCGCCGCTCGGGCACGATCTGGTGCGGCAGTCCGAACTCGGCGTCGGCGAGGCCGAGGAGCCGTTCCGCACGTTCGTCGAGAACGCCCTGGCCAAGGCACGTCATGCGTCAAGAATCACCGGCCTGCCCGCCGTCTCCGACGATGCCGGCCTGTGCGTCGCGGCATTCGGCGGCCTGCCGGGCGTCGATACCGCCTACTACGCGACACAGTTCGGCTACGAGAAGGGCGACGCCAACAACGTCCGTGCGCTGCTCGAACAGATGGCCGGCATCGACGACCGCCGCGCCGCGCTGGTCAGCACGCTGGTCGCGCTGCGAAGCGTCGACGACCCCGAGCCGCTGATCGCCGTCGGTCGCGTGGCGGGAGCGATCTCGCGCGCGCCGATCGGGGACAACGGCTTCGGTTTCGATCCCGTGATGTTCCTGCCGGCGTTCGGCAGGACCTTCGCGCAACTCGCACCCGACGTGAAGAACGCCCACAGCCATCGTGGACTGGCTGCCCGCGCCATGGTGGCGTTGATGCGCGAACGCTGGTGAGCATTCCGATCCTTCCCGTCGTGGCAAGCGAGCCGTCGCTCGAAACCGGTGACGGTCGCGCCAACGACGTCCTGCATTTCATGCGGCCGGGTCCGTTGCAACTCGCGTCGCTGCCGCCGCTGTCGCTCTATGTGCACTTGCCGTGGTGCCTGAAGAAATGCCCCTACTGCGACTTCAATTCGCACGAATGGCGATCGGGCGGCGACGCGCTGCCCGAGCAGCGCTACCTCGACGCGCTGGTCGCCGACCTCGACGCCGCGCTGCCGCTGGTCTGGGGGCGCACGGTCCACACCATCTTCATCGGCGGCGGAACGCCCAGCCTGTTTTCTCCCGCGTCCATCGATCGCCTGATCGGCGACCTGCGCGCGAGGCTCAAGCTGGCGCCCGACTGCGAGATCACGCTGGAAGCCAATCCCGGCACTTTCGAGCGCGACCGCTTTCGGGCATTTCGAGCCGCCGGCGTGACGCGTCTGTCGGTCGGCGTGCAGAGCTTCGACGACACGCACCTGAAGGCGCTCGGCCGCGTGCACGACCGGGCGCAGGCCATCGCCGCCGTCGAGGAAGCCGCGAGCGCATTCGACACCTTCAATCTCGACCTGATGTATGCGCTGCCCGGGCAGACGCCCGCGCAATTCGAAGCCGATCTCGACCAGGCGCTGGCCCTGGCACCGCCGCACCTGTCGGTCTATCACCTGACGATCGAACCGAACACGTATTTCGCCAAGTTCCCGCCGGTCGTGCCCGAGGACGACATCGCCTACGCGATGCTCGACCGCATCACCGAACGCACTGCGGCCGCCGGCATGTCGCGCTATGAGATCTCGGCGTATTCGCGCGACGGCCACCGCTGTGCGCACAACCTCAACTACTGGCAGTTCGGCGACTACCTGGGCATCGGCGCCGGCGCGCACGGCAAGCTCAGCTTCGCGCACCGCATCGTTCGCCAGGTGCGCTTCCGGGACCCGAAGCGCTACATGGACGGTGCGCTGGCCGGTGCGGCCGTGGCGCGCAGCGAGGAGGTCGCCATCGCGGAGCTGCCGTTCGAATTCATGCTGAACGCGCTGCGACTGAAAGAAGGTTTCGCGCTGGCGCAGTTCGGCGAACGCACGGGCCTGGCGATCACGTCCATCCAGCGCGGGCTGGAAGAGGCCGAGCGCAAGTGCCTGTTGGCGCGCGACCTTCGGCATGCATGGCCGACTGAACGGGGGCTCGATTTCCTGAGCGATCTGCAGACGCTGTTCCTGGCCGACGACTGAGTCACGGTAAAATCACCAGCTGTCTTCGCCACTCCGGAGGCAGCACAGGAGAGTTGGGTGAGTGGTTTAAACCAGCAGTCTTGAAAACTGCCGACGAGCAATCGTCCGTGAGTTCGAATCTCACACTCTCCACCGGCACCCCCTCTGAGCGGGCGCCGTGAAACCCCTCTCACAGAGGGAAAACGCCTCAAAATGAATCCAGCGTAGACCGTTATCATCCAACCAAATCGTTTTCGTTTTGATGGTAAGGATGATGGAAAGCTGGAATGCCAAAGAAAGCCGCTGAGTTAGGCGCCCTGCAGGTGAGCCGGCTTGTGAAGCCTGGTGTTCACTTCGTCGGCGGCGTCGCAGGCCTTCAGCTCCGGATCAACGAGGAGGGCGCCCGGTCCTGGGTGTTGCGCGCCATGGTGGCCGGAAAGCGCCGTGACATGGGGCTCGGCGGTTTTCCCGATGTGACCCTGGCAGAAGCCAAGCAACGCGCGCGAGACGCCCGGGCGCTGATCTATGCCGGCGCCGATCCCATCCAGGCGCGCAAGGAGGCCCGCAGCGCCGTCGCAGCCGCCACAGCCAAGGCCAAGACCTTCGACCAATGCGCAGCGGCCTATATCAAGGCCAAGTCCGGCGAGTGGGTCAACGCCAAGCATCACACCCAGTGGGAGACGACGCTGGAGACTTACGCATCGCCCATCATCGGCGCGCTGCTGGTGGCCGACGTCGACGTGTCCAACGTGCTGCAGGTGCTGGAGCCGATCTGGACGACGAAGACCGAGACGGCATCCCGACTGCGCGGCCGCCTCGAATCGATCCTCGACTGGGCCACGGTCCGCGGCTACCGCACCGGGGAGAACCCGGCGCGCTGGCGGGGCCACCTCGACCAGCTGCTGGCCAGGCCAAAGAAGATCGCCAAGGTGAAGCATCACGAGGCGCTGCCCGTTGATGCCCTGGCCGCGTTCCTGGTGGATCTGCGCAGGGTAGATGGGGCCAGTGCCCGCGCGCTCGAATTCGCTGTTCTCACTGCCGGCAGGTCCGGCGAAATCCGCGGCGCCCGCTGGCCGGAGATCGACCTCGATGCCCGCGTGTGGACCGTGCCGGCTGAACGCATGAAGGCGAAGAAGGAACACCGCGTGCCGCTGTCGACGCAGGCCGTCGCGTTGCTGCAGGGGCTCACGCGGTCAGAGACGACCGATCTGATCTTCCCCGGGCGCAAGGCCGCGCTCTCCGACATGTCTATGACTTCTGTGATGCGGCGCATGGGGCTCACTGCCGTTCCTCACGGCTTCCGCTCGACGTTCCGCGACTGGGTGGCCGAGCGCACGAACTACCCGCGTGACCTGGCCGAGATGGCGCTAGCCCATGCGATCGAGAGCGCCGTGGAGGCCGCCTACCGCCGTGGCGACATGCTGGCCAAGCGCGCGGCGCTAATGCAGGACTGGGCGGACTTTGCTTGGGGTACTTTCAATTTGAGGAGGTGCCAAGATTTGGGACACTTTTTCAGTGTTTACCCGTAGGCTTTGAAGATAGGTGACCCAAATCAATTGAAAAAGGGTACGATTTCACAATGGAATCAAAAAAGCAGATGGGCGGAGCCAGACCAGGCGCTGGCAGGAAGCCGCAAGTAGCTGGCGCGCCAGCCATTGCGTCCGTCACGATCAAGCTTTCACTGGAGCAAAAAGACAAGCTTCGCGAACTGGGTGGCGCGCAGTGGGTCCGCGACGCGCTCGATAACTTCAAGATGACAGCGGCTTGGAAGAAAAGGCGCGACGCATTGAACAAGGCGATCGAGGAAGCCGACAAAGCTAAGCGGCTGAAACCGAACGAATGAACGCCGCGTCTCAGGGCGTCGCTGTCTGAATTAGGACACTGAATCTGAGACACAAAAGCGAACGACCACAGGTGTATCAGACCTGCAGCCGCTCTAACCACCACGTGCAACTGTTGAAGGACCGCACATCATGGCTACTCAGAAGTCTACCCAGCCCGCGCCCATGGGCGTCGTCGAGTCTCTGCTTGGAGAAATCACGACCGACGCTTACTTCACGGAAACCCTTTTCTTTAGGATCGAATCGCCAGAAGAAAACAAGGACGACGAGATTCACGCCCTGCGACAAGTGATCGCTCGAATGGGCTGGAAGGCAGACCTTGCCCTTCATCAAATGAACAGCGTGAACTGCATGCGCGAGGGACGCGCAGAGGTTTGGCTGCTGGACCGGTGCAGCTTTCGGGCGCTTGATGCAGAGGTGCAGTCGTGAGCACGGCAGGCCGCACGCCAGGCGAGCGCGCCTGCCGTTATGCGTACGGCGCCGAAACGGTCTTGGAAACCTATGCCCGTGCAGTGCAAACTGATCTCGCATACGGGCTGCACATGCTGGCCGAGCAGGCTGCCGCCGAAGCCGCGAAGGTACTGGAGGCAGACGACATGGATGCGCTTGAAGCGCTCTCTCTGCAGTACTGCAAGGCCAACGCCGTCATCACCGCGATCGCGAAGGAAGGCGACAACGACATGCTGTTCGCTGGCGAAGCATTGATGGAGTACACCAAGGAAATGATCGACGCCGAGATCGAGCGCAGGATGGCGTTGCACTCTTGAGGGTCCGCACCCGGTGCGGGGGCTCCGAAGGCGCTGCGCACCACTACATGTTCAAGGACAGGACAAACACTTCACCGACGAGGACGTGCAGAACATGCCCATTAGGACAACGACAGCGAGATCTACCACTGTCCCCAAGTTATGCACAAAGGCATTTGTTTAGCAAAAGCTAAGCAATCAGCCATTTATCCACAGCTTTCCACAGGAAAAACACCGCTTATCCACAGCTTTATCTAAATCGCAAAGCACTGTGAATACGTACAATGAAATCAGCCCATTTGGACTAATCGACGCAACTACCAAAGCGGCGTGAAGGAAGATAGGCGAGGGAATCAAAGCATTACCAGTGCAACGACCCCCTCTTGAGCACCTGAACCGAAGAACTGGCACCCCTCTGAGGAGAGGAGGACAAGTTTAGCGGGTCGGGTGGATTGCAGCCAGCACCACCAATGACCATGAACCAAACTCAAACCACATCGACCCAGCAACCCGACGAAAAGCTGCTGCGCGTCAAAGAAGTTCTCGAACGTCTCCCTATCTGCCGCTCCGCCTGGTTCAACGGCGTGAAGGACGGTCGCTTCCCGAAGGGCGTCAAGCTCGGCCCGAAGACCGTCTGCTGGCGCGCTTCCGAAATCAATGCCCTGATCCGTTCGCTCTAAGGAGCGAATCATGGAGAAGAACGACGACCATCGGTCGGGCTTGTTTACGCCTGCAGGACAGACGTCCATTGAGACCACAGTGGGCGAGAAGCTCACTCATAGCGAAATCCGCCAGCGCGCCAAGGCCTGGTACGAACGTCAGATCGAGATCATCGCGAAGGCCCACGGCGATAGCTGGCCAACGCACCGCGACTGGATCGACTCCTACCTGAAGGAAGAGATCCGCCAGCGGCTTTGGGACCTGGGATGGAGGCCGAAGCCATGAGCAGCGACGTCTTCAGCCACATAGACGAAATGATCCCCGACGCCGCGCCACCCAAGCTGCCAAAGCGCCGCCCGACGCCAGCCGAAACCGAGTACATGCGCGCAGCGACACCGCCCGCCCAATCGCGTGTCATGGATGGGGTGGTGCTGGTATGCGGTAGCAGCCTGACACCGCAGCCGATCGCCTGGCTCTGGCAATACTGGATCGCTCAGGGGAAGCTCCACATCCTGGCTGGCGCACCTGGGCAAGGTAAGACGACTCTTCTCTTGACGATAGGCGCGACGATCACTATCGGCGGACGCTTTCCAGACGGCACTCGATGCGAGGCCGGCAACATCCTCATCTGGTCAGGCGAGGACGATCCATCCGACACGCTGCTGCCGCGCCTGATCGCCGCCGGCGCCGATCGCAACCGCGTCTTCTTCGTCGACGGGGCTCGCATCAATGGCGAGGTGGTGCCCTTCGATCCGGCCCGCGACATGATCCAGCTCATGGCCGAGGTGGAAGCGATCGGCGGGGTCAAGCTGCTGATCGTCGACCCGGTAGTCTCGGCCGTGGCCGGCGACAGCCACAAGAACACCGAGGTACGCCGCGCACTGCAGCCGCTGGTCGACTTGGCCGCGAACACCGGCGCCGCGGTGGTGGGCATCAGCCACTTCTCCAAGGGTGGCCAGGGACAGGACCCGACGCAGCGTGTCGTGGGCTCCGTCGCTTTCGCTGCCGTGGCGCGTGTGGTGCTGGTCGCCGCCAAGATCAGGAGCGTGGACGGAGAGGACCGGCGGATCCTGGCTCGCTCGAAATCGAACATCGGGCCTGACGATGGCGGCTTCGAGTACCACCTCGAGCAGATAGAAGCGCTCCCGGGCATCCAAGCGTCGCGGGTCGCATGGGGTCAAGCAGTGGCCGGCACTGCACGCGAGCTACTGGCCGAACCTGATGATGACGAGGCCGGTGCTGATGCGAGCGACGCATGCGAGTTGCTGCGCGAAGGCCTGACAGCCGACACGTGGACAAATGCGGACGTGGCGTGCAAGCCGTTGAAGGACGCGGGGTTCAGTAAGAAGCAGATCTGGACCGCTTCCAAGAAGGTCGGCGTGATCCGGCAGAAGGGAAAGAGCGGCCGATTCGATGGGTGGTACTGGCGACTACCGAATACCGGCTCAACTCAGCAAAACGAACAAGATTCCACACAAGATTCCCAAGATTCCAACTTTTCGAACGGGGAATCTTGGAACCTTGTTGAGGAATCTTCTCAGGCCAAGATTGCACTGGGCGACAACGTGGAGCGGCTTTGACTACCGCCGAAGTCATCATCGCCGCCCACCATGCCGGTCTCATGCTGCTCCCCGATGGGGCTGACCTGGTGGTGAGGCCAGCCGACCGCATCACATCCGAGGTGCGGACCATGCTGCTTGAAGCGAAGGCTGAGGTGATCGAGTACCTGCAGGCCTGCGAACGCATCACGCCGATGCTGCTCGACGCTGCCATGCGCGCCTGCGACCACCACGGCGACGGCGAGGCAGCACGCGAGGCCATGCGCGCCGATTGCCTGGCGATACCGCTGCATCAGCGGCTCGACCTGCTCGACCACTTCGTCACGGAGTACGGCCATGCCTGAAATCATCATCGTCCACGTTCACCCGTCCCGACGCTGCAGCAACTGCGCGCACATCGACCCCGAGTACGAATGCCTGCAGCTGGTCTACATGGCTGACGGCTTGGCCAAGCCTGAGGGCTTCGCATGCGACGAGCACCAGACCAAGGCCGAGTACCTGATCGAGCTGCATCGGCCCGCTCGGCCACTGCTGGGGCTCGCATGACAGACCGCCTCATCAATTTTGGGGAGACGGTTCAGATGCGCTTGTTCAAAGCACATCGCCCAGTGTTGCGGCCGATCGTGATCCATACCCCATTGGGGAGTGGACCCGGCGCTGTCTGGTGCTTGTCCGGTGCTGGCATGAGGCATCGACAGGCCGGGGGGTGGGTCAGAAGTCTCCAGCCTTGGCCAACTGGAAACGACAGTTCTTCTCACGCGCAGAAAATTTCCCCCTGCAGGAGATTTGTTAAGGGGGGTTAACACACTGGAATTCGTCGAAAACCCAATACCGGCGCGGCCTGCAGCCCGATTGAGGTCTGTTTGTTAAGCGCACAACGATCAAAAAAACCTTAACAACCTTAACAAGGCACCCATGAACAACGTGATCGCAAACGACCTCATCCAAGACGCCGCCCTGGTGAGTCAGGAGTGCCTGAACAGCCTGCCCGAGACGGTGCGCCTGCGCGTGGCCGAAGCCATGAAGAACGGCGGCGAGATCGAGGTGCGCGCCCGCCTGCGCACCGCGGCGCCCGTGGTCTCGGTCTGGCTGCACAGCCCGGCCGGTGAAGCAGTGCTGATCGCGTTGACCGAGTAGCTTGCAAAGCTGCTCTTTCTCTGATAACGTCCGACCCGCGTTGTTGATCAAAGCCGCTAAAAGTGCCAGCGCTTAAGGCCCATGACTTCGATCAACATGCAAGTGCAAGCAGCACGGCAATGGCCTTGGATTGGGCCGGCGCGGTGACTGTGACGCCTGATCTCCGCTCTGCCGCCTGGATTGGCTGCATGAACTGTGTTCCTGGCGCGCTTCGTCGGGCATCCCTTGGGTGCTCAGTCGGTGCGCGTGTCGCACCAGCGATTTCAGAAGGTACACAGTGGAAAATTCGTACATCGAGAACATGACGGCCGCCCAACAGGCAGCCATCCAGCGGTTGAATCCGCAGAGTACTTCGAGCATCGGCGTTGCCATGCAACTCGTCGCAGCGCACAACGCGCGCAACCAGGTGCCTGCCCAGGACACCGAGATCGACGAGGACGGCGTGCGCGCACTGCCGCAGGACCGCATCGACAGCTCGATTTCGCAGCACAACACGCTGATCGAAAAGATCAAGGCCGATGCGTCGGGCCGCGAGCTCACGTCACGGGAGGAATCGCGCCTCAGCGATTTGCAGGAAAGCCTGACCGTGTTCAACGCCGAGGACGAACGCCGCCGGCAACCAAACGGGCGCAAAACGTCTGTCGACGTGCGCGGCAGCGTCGCCTTCCCGGACAAGCCACAAGGTTCGCAGGCATCCGCCGCTGGCGCTGCTCGCAGTGGCGTGATCTTCAACGCCGGCACGCGCGACTTCTCCGCCCGCCTGTTCGGCGCCGCACCGCGGGCCGATGCCGGCGCGATCAACGACTACTTCAACGCCCTGGCCACGCGCACCTTCGATCCGCGCATGGCGACAGGCACCGAGGGTGTCGGCGTCGACGGCGGCTTCGCGGTGCCTCAGATCTGGTATCGCGGCGCGATCGACCAAGCGCTGCAGGTGTCGGAGTTCGCCCAGCGCTGCCGCATCTTCCCGGCCGAGTCGAACAACCTCACGATCCCGATGCTGGACACGCGCAACCGGCAGAACGGCGTCGCCGGCCTGATCGCGCGCTGGTCCGCCGAGGCCGAGCAGCAGCAGCCGCAGGTCATGAAGTGGACTGCGCGCGAGATGAAACTGAAGAAGACCTTTGTGCTCAGCGAAGCCTCGAGCGAGCTGGTCGAAGACGGCATCAACTACGCGCAGCAGCTCACCGAGGGCATGAGCCTCGCCACGGCTCAGACGCTGGACGCCGCGATCCTGTACGGCACGGGTGTCGGCATGCCGCTGGGCATCATCAACAGCCAGGGTGCGATCGCGATCGCGAAGGAAACCGACCAAGCCGCAGACACGCTGATGTGGGCCAACCTGGTCGCGATGTACGCGCGCCTGTCGCCGGCCTGCCAGAAGCGCGCCGTGTGGTTCGTGACGCCCGACGCGCTGCCGCAGCTGATGTCGATCCGGGTACCAGGCACCGATGCGCCTGCGCTCCTGTCCGGTGGGACCAACGATGCCGGCGCCGGCGCACCCGCGATGAGCATCTTCGGCCGCCCGGTGGTGGTGACCGAGATCGCAGCCTCGATCGGCGACTCAGGCGACATCGTGTTCGCCGACATGAGCCAATACGCGCTGTTGATGAAAGGCAGCGCGCGCATGGAGAACTCGAATGGCCCGGGCTTCGACCGTGACGTGATCCAGTTCCGAATGATCATGCGTGTCGACGGCACGCCGCTCTGGCCCTCTGCGATCACGCCCTACAACGGCGGCGCGACGCAGACCTGGGCGACCTACCTGGCGCCTCGCGCCTGACGAAAAACCGGGCTGACTTTTCAGCCCGGCTAGGCGATTACACGGTGAGTGCGCCAGGGTGAGTCACCCATAACCCCGTGAGCCGGCAGCGCATCTTTCGGGCGCGCGTGGCCGGCACCCTCTACTCACACCCGCGCCCTGTTGACCCGCGGGACATACCTCCTTCAGGTGGTTGAGCGTATCCACTGCCAGTTCACGACTTCGCTGAGGAAGCAAAAGGTCGGTCAAAATGAGAACTTTCAAGAGAAGTAACACCAAAGATACCGATAGAACTTAGTTGATACTCTACGAGTCAATCTTGATGAGTTACAGTTTGGTTACACAGAGAGGGGTAGATGACGGATCCGTTGAGAGCACCAGTGAAGTTCGAACGCCCTCCAGTCGTTGAGGTCGTCCTGTCGGTGTCGTTCGCTCTGCCGAAGCCGCTTCAGTCTGCTCATATCGGACTTTTCTGGAATGAGATCAAAGGTGACTATCCAGACATGCGTGATGTCGCTCCACTCAACTTGACGCTCGAAGGAACGACTACTGGCATTACGGACGCTGAGGTTCAAGTAATGCAATTGCCGCCGTTGCGAAGATCGTGGTTTGTGTCTGCAGATGGCCGAAATTTAGTACAACTTCAAGAAGATCGCTTTATTTATAACTGGAAACGTGTCGATGAGAAAGACGCTTATCCAAGCTACGAAAAAATCTTTGCCGAATTTAGCAAAGAGGTTGAGCGATTTATCAAGTTTCTTGATGTGCAGCAACTCGGTGATTTAAGTGTATTGCAACTTGAGTTGGCGTATGTAAATCATATTGAACAGAAAAGCGACTTTCTGTCTGCCGACCGGATGTTTATCGATCACTATCGAAATACGAGCAATCATCGTTTTCTTCCAATGCCAGAATCTTTCCGGTGGAACAGCACATATGCTCTTCCTTATCGCGTTGGAAGACTTCACATAGTTGCTCAAAATGCCCGACTTAGTACAACTGGTGAATCGGTGATAAGAGTAGATCTAACAGCCCGCGGCTTGCCAGTAGATACATCTTTGGAGGATTGCAAACGATGGTTTGACATCGCTCATACATGGATTACGCAAGGGTTTGCGGACATAACCTCACCAGATCTTCATAATTCATGGGGTAGAACACAATGACTTTCGACGTCGGCTACGCCTACGCAGATGTAATTGAAGAAAATTATTCGCCGACTATCAACAAAAAACGATCTGGTTGGCATACCACTTCGCGTAGGAACTTGCGATCGTCCGTCAGCACTGTTACGGACGCAGTAAACAACTCTTGGCTAGCAAACTCCTCCGATCCTAGTGCACTCCCTGGCGAGGCCGTAACCAAGGCCGTGCTTGACGATATTTTCGCCCGGCAACGTCTTTGCGCTTTGGTGAAAGCAATTTCTCTCGACGTCGAATATTTTGGCGCTTCGGGAGGCTTTGCGTTGCAAACCCGAGCGTCTGCCTTAAGTCTATTGAATGCGTTGCCGAGAGGTTCTCGTTTACCGCAAATTTCTCCTGATGGCAGCGGTGGACTACTTTTGCTGTGGGATGCATTAAATCCTTTGGTGGTTACCGTTGAAGGAATTAAATTGCACTTTGTTGAAAAGGCCGGTAGTCCAATGGCGGTTTATCATGATGACATCGATTTTAGCGAACACAAAGTCCCTGATAATTTGCTTGCAGCAATTATTTCGAGCTAGGTGCCAAGTTGGCTGACGAGGTCGAATATATTCCGTCAGATCATTTGGTGAGCCGACATATCGATTTGCCTTATCGCTATACCAAAGACAAAGATCTCATTTGGGAAGCGGTTTTTATGTTTAAAGATAACAAAGGCGAGTCGTTGGTATGGCGGAAATACAAACCAACTATCGAAGAGGTCCATGATCTTGGATGCAGCCAAGAGGCTAGGAAGAAACCTCAGAAACCCGACTATCGATATGTTGGAGCCATAACTGCTTTAGTACAAGATATTCGGAATGAAGTAAGTGGTAGAGGAGCTACTTTTCGGGTTGAGCATCACCCTGAGAACGATCAAGGTGTGTATCACGCTGAGATATGGCCTTGTCCAAAAGAAGGTGCTCAACTGAAATCTAATGACAGAGCCGATCTTAGAGTGATGTTAAAAAACCGTTTTAAGCCTAGAGAAGAACACGCTTGTTCACCCGCCAAGGGTTGAATCTCAGAGGCTAATGTCGGATGTTCGGTTGCGTAGAAATCCATCATTATTTTGATGATGGAGGAGATGATGGAAAAAAAGACAAGAGGCTCCGCAAACCGCGCCAGCCTTGACGATCCTGCGGACACACTCTCCGCCGGTGCGCTAGCATTCACGTGCCCTGGCGGCCCGTTTTGCTTTCCTACCTCCGATGATCCTCTCAAAGACGGCAGAAGACGTTTCCCTGCCTGGACAGCTGACTGATTTGAATAAGCGAGCAGCTGCGCTTCACAGCACCAGCTTGTACGGAATTCAAGGACTTTTTACCCGAGGTAAAAGAGCCGTTTTCAGCGATTCTGGTTCCGAAAGCGCAAGTGCTATTGTTGGAAAATCAACAGTTCCATTTGCTTTTGCATAAATTCTCCATGTTGAATTTTCACTCTGACCCTCAGTATCTGGCGATCAGCGATACATTGCTGCTCAGGCATTCAGCGAGAGATTGCTATAGCTCAAGGTCAGATCCTCAATCCTTATCAGGCGTACATATTCGCTTTTTTAAGCGCCGTATTGGGTTCCGTTCCATGGGCGTGGCGCTTTTTTCGTAGCCTGCGTGAAATCGCAGCAACACTGACAGGAAAGTGAAAAACGCACGCCGTGCGATTTATTCCATGACCTTCGAACGAAACCCACTCGGGCTACTGCGCGCCTACCCGTTGGCAGAGATCTTGAATTGCTTCTTCAGATCGCCGGCGATGAAGTATTCAAAGAGAAACACCCGGCCGGGTCAGCTGGGCAGGATGTGAAAGCAAGAGGCTCAGCCCACCGATGTCCGCAGACTTCACCGACCTTCCATCGATCGCGAGATGTTCCCCGGGCCTGAGCCAATATCGTCGGCGATCTTGCTCTCGATGCCCTCATGCATCAAATGGATGAAGCTCCAACTTTCAAGATGGAACTCAACGTTTTGAGGTCGACGGGCTTCGTCAGATGTTCGTCGAAACCCGCTTCGAGCGCTCGTGCCTTGTCTTCGGTCTGCCCCCAGCCCGTAAGGGCCACGAGCTTCGTCACCTTCCCCGAAGCCGATCGTCTGATTCGTCGTGCAACCTCGTAGCCGTCGATCTCGGGCATGCCGATATCGAGCAGAACCACTTCAGGCAGGATTTTTTCGAAGACATCGGTCGCTTGCATGCCGCCATAGGCAACGTCCACAGGATGGCCCTCCAACTCGAGGTATGTTGCAAGGGTGTCGGCAGCGTCTTGGTTGTCGTCCACGACCAGCACGCGCATGCGGTGCGCCGACCGTTCTCGATCGTCGATTTCGTCTTCGCGATGGTTCGGCGCGGAAATGTCGGTCGTGGCCAACGGGAGCCGTACTGTGAAGGTGCTGCCTCGGTTTGGTCCCTCGCTTTGAACCTGCACGCTGCCGTTGTGCAGATTCACGAGTTGTCGAATCAGCGCCAGACCGATGCCGAGACTGCCGCTCATCTGATGTGACGGGCCCTGGGCGAACAGGTCGAACACGGTCTCGAGCGACTTCGCATCAATGCCCTGGCCCTCGTCCGCGACAACCACCACGGCATCGTTTCCTTCGCGATGCATCGTCAGCGTGATCGTCGACGCTGTCTCGCTGAACTTGGCCGCGTTGTTCAGCAGGTTTGCGAACACCTGTGCCAAACGATCCTTGTCACCCTCCACGACCAGTGTGTCGTTTGGACCCTGAACGAGCTGCAGAGACTTGGTGTCCATCGCCGGCCACACCTCTTCGACAGCCACCGACAGAACCGAGCCCAGCAGGAGACGTTCCGAGCGTAGTGCGACCTTGCCCCGACTGATCCGGCTGACCTCCATCAGGTCATCGATGAGCCTGACCAGATGGGTCATCTGGCGCTCCATGATCTGGCGCGTCCGGTCGAGTCGTTCGTTGCCGTGGACCAGGTGCTTGAGGATCTGCAGGCCGCTGCGGATCGGCGCCAGAGGATTTCGAAGCTCGTGAGACAGGGTCGCGAGGAAGTCGTTCTTCCGGATGTCGGCCAGCCGCAGAGCTTCCTCAGCGCGCTTTCTCGTGCTGATGTCCCAGACCAGCCCTACGACGAGCTGGTGGTCGGTGTTTGCGTCCCGGAGCAGCGTCGCACGCTCTTCCAGCCAGACGACGTCGCCGTTGGGATGCAGCGCTCGGTATTCGATGTGCCAAGGCAGGTCGTCCGCCAAGGCGGCCTTGACGGTTGCCTTGCGCGCGTCACGGTCATCGGGGTGCAGAAACTTCAATGCTGCCTGGCCTGTATCGAACAGCTCTATCGTGCTATCGAACAACTCGAGCCAGGCGCCAGAACTGGTTATCGCGTCTGTCTGCACGTCCCATTCCCAGGCGATCATTCGGCCTGCGGACAATGCATTGGTCAGCTTGGCAAACGAAAGTCGCTCGGCATTCTCGGCACGTCGACGCAACAGTACGTTTTCGGTGACATCGGTGCCATGACCCAGGACACGTGTGCAGATGCCATCCGCATCGATGAGTGGCAGGTAAACCAGATCGATCAGACGCTCTTCGGCCTCAAGGCCGGGCGCACGCGCGAGCATCACAGGCAGTTCGCGACCATGAAACGGCTGCCGGGTCTTCATCACGGAAGCAATCCGTTCAGGATAGCTTCCGGCAGCTTCTGGCATCGCTTCGAACGCAGGACGACCGATCAGATCGCGACGGCCGACTAGCCGGTAGTAGGCGTCGTTCGCGTATTCAAAGATGAAGCTGGGGCCTCTCAGCACATGCAGAAAAGTAGGAGACGCGTCCAAGATTTCGCGGAGCAACGCGTTCTCGACTATGGCAGTCGTTTCATTCATGGGTGCGAGGAAATTTCGATCTCGGAGACTTTAGCCAAACCTTCTCGTCCTATCGCTTGAAATCAGGAGAAATGCACCCGCAGTGCGAGTATTACGAGGACGCTTTTCGTGTGACGGCTTTCAGACCGCGACTGGGCTGAGGGAGGCCGACGGCTCGAAAATGGCGCAGTCCTGAGCGCGAGCGTTGTCGCTGGCGTTCGACTGCAGGTTCGACGAACGTGGGAGCCGTGTCGCCCGGCACCCTGACTGGCTCATGCGGTCGAGCCCCGGATGACCATGTGCGCGCCCAGCAGCATCAGGCTGACGAAGAAGCAGGTCCTGAACAGTGCGGGCGAAAGCAGGCCGCGCAGCCATTGTCCGAATGCCATGCCCGCCACGGCAGGCACCAGCATCGCCAGCGACGATGCAGCCGCGGCGCCTGAAAAGACACCTTGCGCTGCGAGACCGAGGCCAAGCGCGATCGTGGAGACCGTGAACGAGATTCCCATGGCCTGCACGAGCTCGTCCTTCTCCAGGCCCAGTGCCTGCAGGTAGGGCACCGCAGGCACCACGAACACGCCTGTCGCCGCCGTGACCACGCCGGTTGCTGCACCGACCATCGGCCCCACCCACTTCTCCGTTCGCGCCGATACCGTCGGACGAACGCCCAGCAGGCCCCACACTGCGTAGAAGATCAGCACGATGCCCAACGCCACCGCGGCGCCCTGGCCCATGGGTGCGCCGAGCCACCACGATCCAAGAAGCGATCCCGCGCATATGCCGACCTGCATGGCGCCTAGCCGGCGCAGCATCGGCCCCAGCGTGGACCAGGGACGCAACTGCAGCAGGTTGGTGACCAGCGAAGGCATGACCAGCAACGCTGCCGCCTGCGCCGGCATCATCACGAGCCCGAGCAGCGCCATGGCGACCGTCGGCAAGCCGAGCCCGACAATGCCTTTCACCACCCCCGCGATCAGGAACACGGCGGTGGTCGCCAGCACGATGGAAAGAGAAAACGATTCGGTCATGGCCGGAATTGTTGGCTGCATGCTGCGGCAGGGCAATCGGGATCTGACGTACCCAGCCTCAACCGGCGCCTGAGTCCGGGCGTGATAGCGTGGCCCCATGCCATTCGACCTGCTCGACCTGCGGCTGTTCACGAACGTGGTGGAAGCCGGCACCATTACCGCCGGTGCCGCTGCGAGCTGCATCACGCTGGCAGCCGCCAGCCAGCGTATTCGAGGAATGGAGTCCGCCCTGGGTGTACCGCTGCTGCTGCGCGACCGACGCGGCGTGTCGCCCACGCCCGCCGGCCGAACGCTGCAGGCCCATGCACTCGCCGTCCTGCAGCAGATCGAGCGCATGCAGGGAGACCTCGGTGACCACGCGTCGAACCTTCGTGGGCATGTCCGCCTGATGTGCAACAGCGCGGCCCTGACCGACTGGCTTCCCGAACGGCTCGCGGTATTTCTGCGCGAGCATCCCGGGATGTCGGTCGACCTCGACGAACGTCCGAGTCAGGAGATCGTGGACGCCTTGCGCAACGGTGCCTGCGAAATCGGCGTGCTGGCGGATTCGGTCGATACGACAGGCCTGCAGGTGTCGATGCTGGGATCGGACCCGCTGGTGTTGGTCACGCCACGTGACCATCCGCTTGCACAGGAACGTCGCGTCCTGTACGCGGAGGTTCTTGCGCATGAGCTGGTCGGCATGTCGTCAGGCGGCGCACTCGATGAACATCTCGCTGGCCATGCACGACGACTGGGCTTGCGACCGCGCTACCGGATCCGGCTGCGCAGTTTCGAAGCGATTTGTCGCATGGTCGGACAGGGCGTCGGGATCGGCATCGTGCCACGGTCGACTGCCTTGCGTTGCGAGCGCTTTTCAAGAGTGAAGGCGGTGAATCTCGGCGATGTCTGGGCGACACGTTCTCTCATTGTCTGCACCAGGGACATCGATGCGCTGCCGGTGTTCACGCAGCAACTGCTCGCAAGTTTGCAGACGCGCGAAGTCTGCCGACCAAAGTATCAGTCACCCCGGTAGCGCGAGAGCGCTGCGTCAGCGGCAAAGCGATGGGTCTTGTTCGCTACCGACGATTGCAATTCAAACAGGTCAGAAACATCAACCCCTGGAAAGTCGACTCGGTTGCCACATGTCCCCCGGCTGCGCCGAGCCGAGTTTGGCCCTATCGACCTTGCCTTGCTCCTCCGAGATCTGCTCCAGGCCGGTTCCTCCCACGAAAGCACCTGTCTTGATGAATTGACGCATGAAGTAATTTCTGTCGGCTTCCATAAACACTTCGAGAAAGTTGGGCGAGAACTCCGGTTCCGTTTCGATTTCGCCTAGGTACTTTCCGTCCACCCAGAGGTCTTTCTTCGACGCTTTTTTCATAAAGCCGTTTCGGTAAACATTGCATCCTGAACACTCGCCGTCCGAGGTCGGATGCAGGTTTCGCGAGGTGCGGTTGGCCAGTGCGAGGCCCAGCCACGCTTCGAGCATGCGCAGTCGCATCGACAGGGCAGGAGATGGGACGCCGAGGGAGCGTCCGGCGACGCAGAGTGAAATTTCACGACCGAGCGCACGCTAGGTGTGCCGCTGTTCCAGGAACGAGTGATGCGGATGGCGATGCTGCCGGCGGATTGCACCACCTGCGAAGCCGATCCGTTGCGCCGGGCTGCAGGTAGAGGTACACGCAGGACTTCGCGGATCGGATCGCCGAGCAGATCGAGGAATTTGGCAGCGCCGCTCATCAGCCAGCCGACGGCCTTTTTGGCGCCTGCGCAACCGGTGCGGAATGCCAAAGCGCAGGGCGTGGTCGTGCGGGGGCTGTCTCGATTCGAGGGGACACGACCTTTGACCCTCCTCTGACCAGGCGTGAACGACGCATCGCCATGGGCCCGGGCCAGCCGGGTGCGCAGGGCGGTCATTGTTTTCACTGCCGTCGTTCAGGTCGACCTCATCGTCAACTGGGCACAATGTGTTGACGAATTTTGACGGTGTTAATTACCAACTCACACAATGTCGTATGCCCAATACCCGGACTCTGAGCGACAAGGAATTGATCGAAATTTCCCATCACTGGCGCCGCGAAGCGCTCGCAGGCTCTGCCCATGCGCTTGCCGAAGCTCAGCGGCACGAAGCAGAACTTCGCCGAAGGTTCCGGGAAATCGATCAGTCGATGTCGCAGAACGAACCTGCCGAGACACGTCGCACAAGTAGCCTGACGGAATCGGCGACATTGACACCCGCAGTGCAGAACTATATTTTTGCCACTGCGGATTCGGCGACGCAATCGGTCGAGGCGTTGCGTGACCTGCTCTACAACCTTCGCGTCGTGCTCCAGATGGACATCGCTTTCGTGGCCGAGTTTGTCGCTGGCAAGAAGATCTATCGGCAAATCAGCAGCGCCGACGAGGCGAAGCTTCGTGTCGCGCCGGGAGACTCTGCGGCGTTGGAGACGACACTTTGCCAGCACGTCGTCGATGGCCGTCTGCCACAGATGATGAAGGATGTGCGCGCTGAACCCGATGCCGCAAACTTGGCGGCCGTCAAGGCATTGGATATTGGCGCCTATCTCACCACGCCGGTCGTTCTGGGCGACGGAAGCGTGTACGGCACCCTCTGTTGTATCAGCCACGCGCCTCGAAGTGCATTGGGCAGCCGGCAGCTCGACTCGCTTCGATACGTTGCCGGCATCGTGGCAACGGAGCTTGATAAAAATCGTTGACTTTTCGAGCGCGAGTGCCGAGCGCCAAGCGCGAACGCGCATTCGACCTGACTCGGCATGCCGAAGAAAAGACGATAGGCAATCGCCTACATAGAGCGCACGTCATTGAGGACTCTGTGGGTTGCAGCCACCTTTTCAAGCTGTATTCATGCTCAGCAGACTTATCTACACCAGCAAGCGCAACTGCACCGACGACGAGATATCCAGAATTCTAGAAACTGGCCGCGATTTCAACGCGCGCCACGACATCACCGGCGCCCTGTACCTGACTGAAAACGTTTTCTTTCAATATCTGGAGGGAGACACGGTGTTGCTGCTGGCGCTCTACGCCCGCATTCAAAAGGACAGTCGGCATACGGGCTGTCAGCTTCTCGATACGCGCCTGGTGATGCTGCGAGTTTTCAGAGGCTGGTCCATGACATGGCTGGTGCGCACGCCCGAAACCGACCTCCTGCTTCAGGCTTTGCTACCTCGCTACCTGCCTTCTGAACCCGGAAGCGGCTCTTCGGCTGGGTCTTTGTTCCAGGCACTGGCGAAAGCGGCCGAATACAAGTAACCGTCGCAGCGATCGCACCCATGGCTCGTGCCGTGTCGACCCAGACATCTACCGAGATGCTGGATGCACCCGTTCCGCCATCGCGCTCCTGACAAACCTAACGGCCCAGTTCCAGTGTATCGATCGGATGTCTGCTCGTGCGCAGGCCGGGCGACGGCCGGATACCCGAACTTCTCACGTCATCGTGGACGCACCTCCGTCTCCATGCAAATTACTGAGAAACCAGAAAACTTCGGCTCGTCTGTCGGCGCATTTGGCACTGCCAACGAAATTGCCGACCACAAGGCCGGTATCTTTTTCGCACATGCTCATTCATTTCGATGTCCTTTTCATTCACGAAAGAGAGCATCGGCCAGAACTGCCGGTTCTTCCACGTCCCGGCGACCGCCAAAGCCTCGGCGTGCGGGGCGGCACGGAAACCATGCCGGTCGTGGGAAGCCGCGACGAGGTGGTAATCCGGGCGCAGGTATTTCCGCTCAACGTGAACGTCGCTGCGAACGTGGAATTCGGGCGGTCGAGAAGCCGATCGACTGGCTGATCTGGCGAGACGGGTTCGTGCGGTGCTCGATGGCCCGCCCGGATCGCATCTCAAGCAGGCGTGCCGGGCGACCTGGAGTTTTCGCCGTTCGTCAACGGCTGCTTCGGCTGGTCGCTCACGATCCTCGTGCACGAGCGAACCGGCGCGGCCGGCGCCGACGGACCGATAGCGTTCAAGTTCATTGCGTGCGAGTCGAAAACCAAGGCATGCGCCACGGCGCGTTCCAAGATCGACATGCATTACCACTCCATGGAAAATCAGCGGCCCCGATGCGGCCTGATCGTGCCCTCCCTGCTGGCGCTGGTGATCACGGCGTTGGCGCCGGCGACCGGCGCCGCGCAGATCGCGACGCCCACCTGGAACCTGAGCGGCTTCGGCACGCTCGGCGTGGTCGACCGGTCGGGCGGCGGTGAGCTCCGGTTCTCGCGCAACAGCACGCAGCGCGGCCCCGGCTCGCGACTGAGCGCGCTGCCGGACTCGCGGCTGGGCCTGCAGGTCGACTGGGATCCCGGCGGCGGCTGGGAAGGTGCCGTGCAGGGCGTGTGGTTGCCGCGGCCATCGGGCACGCCGATGCAGCAAAGCATCGAATCGGCCTATCTGGGCTACCGCTTCTGGCCGGACACGCGCGTGCGTATCGGCCGCATGAGCCCGGACATCTTCCTGTTCGCCGACAGTCGCAGCATCGGCTTCGCGCTGCCATGGGCACGGCCGCCGGTCGATTTCTACGGCTTCGTGCCGTTGGCTTCGATCGACGGCATCGATGTCGACCAGCACTGGTACAGCGGCGAATCGACATGGCGCGCCCGGGCTTCCGCCGGCCTGGTCCAGAGCAGCGTGACAGACATCGAGGGATCCCGGGTGAGCTTCAAAGGCCACGACACCTGGGCGGTCAGTCTGACACGTGAGGAAGGGGGCCTGCAGACGAAAGCCAGCTACATCCGCACCCGCGCGCGGACCGACATCGGCTCCGGGGTGGCGCAACTTCGCCAGGGGCTGGCCGACCTGTCGCAGCTTCCGGTGCCGGGCCTGGCCGACCGGATCGCGGCGCTCTCGCCCAATCTCTGGGACAGCGGTGACGTGAGCTATCTGTCATTCGCCGTCATGTACGAGACCGGACCGTGGACGCTGATCAGCGAAGCCGGCCGTACGCGTGCGCCGGGCAGTCCGCTCAGCGCCAGCCGCGCCTACGTCAGCGCAGGCTACCGGCAGGGGATGGTCACCTACTACGGGCTCGCGAGCCGCGTGCGTCCCGATCGCGCCGCCATCGGCACGCCCGCATTCGCGGACACGCTGGGCCCGGTGATCGGCGAGGCGGGCGCGCAGCAGGCCCAGGCGCTGGCAGGCTACGCGGTCGCGGCCGGCAACAACTACCGCTACGACCAGCAGACGTTCGGTGTCGGCCTGCGCTGGGACTTCAAGGCCAACGCCGCGCTCAAGCTGCAGGTCGACCGATTCGACGTGAAGCGCAACGGCAGCGCGGGCTGGCGCTATTCCGACGGTCGTGCGACCCGGGGCATGCTGGTTTCGGTGCTGGTCGACTTCGTGTGGGGGCAGTGATGGTCCATATCGTGTTCTCCCGCACTCGCAAGCTGTTCGTGGCGCTGCCGGTGCTCGCACTGGCGTCGCTACCCGCAACTGCAGCCGATTCGATCTACGTGGTGGTGTCGGCGCAGAGCCCGGTGCGCGCGCTCGAGCAGAAAGACGTGCTGGCGCTCTACACGGGCCGATCGCGCACGCTCCCGGGCGGCGAACCGGCCACGCCCATCGACCAGCAGCGCGACGGCCCGGCCCGCGCCGAGTTCTACCAGGCGTTGACCGGCATGGACATCGCCCGCATCAACAGCTACTGGGCGCGCTTGCACTTCACCGGCCAGGTCCAGCCACCGCAGTCCGTCGGCGACGACGGCGCGGTGATCCAGCGCCTGCGCGCCGACCCCGGCGCCGTCGGCTACGTCGTCCACGAACCGCAGAGCCCCGCCGTGCGCGTGGTCCTGCGGTTTCCGTAACTCCGGCGGCAGACCGCCATGCGTTCCAGAAGCCTGCATGCCCGATTCCGAAACGCGGTGCTCGGTATCGCCGCCGTCATCGCGACCGTCGTCGCGCTCTACGCCTATCACAGCGCCAAGACGCACTACGTCGAGGCCGGGGAAGCCTCGACGCGCGCCATCGTCTCGGCGGTACAGAAGACGCTGGCCGTCGGTGCCTATGCGCGCGACGCCGTGCTGCTCAGGGAACTCATCGAAGGCGTGGCGCACCATCCGTCGGTCGCGCGCGTCGACGTGCTCGACACCACGGGCCTGCCGATGGCCACCGCCTTCGGCACGACGAAAGGCGAGCAGGCCGCGCGCGCTTCTTTCGAGACGGGGCTGACCTCGCCGTTCAATCCGAAAGAGTCGGTCGGGACGCTGCGCGTCTGGCTCGATGCGACGCGGCTCGCGGCCGAGGCGCGACAGCAGTCGAGCATCCTGGTGGCCGCGTTGATCGTGCTGCTGGCGAGCGTGCTGGCGGTTTTCAACGCGCTCGCGAGCCGGTTGCTCTCGCGGCCGATGCACTGCCTGGCCGAAGCGCTCGCGCGGATCGAGCCGGGCACATCGGAACGCCTGACCATCGGGCGTCAGCATGCGCACGACGAAGTCGGCATCGTCACCGCGGCGGCCAACCGGCTGCTCGACCTGCAGCAGGAGGCGCTGGAGCGCGAACGCGCGGTGCGCGCCGAGATCTCGGCGCTGGAAGCGCGCTACCGCGGCATCTTCGATTCGACCAGTGCCGGCATCTTCATCCTGTCGGCCGAGGGCGAGCTCGTGCAGGCCAATCCCGCGATGAGCCGCCTGCTCGGCATGTCCGGCGGCATGCTCGACGCCGCCCGGCTTCCCGACTTCGCCGAAGCGGTCTTCCGCGACCCGCAGCAACTCCAGACGCTGGTCGGACGGGCCCATGCTTCGGCCCAGCCCGAGGCCGCCGACCTCGAACTGGTGCGCGAAGACGGCGCCACGCTATGGGCGCACTGCATGGTGTCGGACATCGTCGACCAGATCTCGGGCCTGCATCGCATCGAAGGCGTGCTCTACGACATCTCCCAGCGCAAGCGCCAGGAGAACGCGGCGCAGCACCGTGCCGAACACGACCCCCTGACCGGCCTCAAGAGCCGCTCCTTCATCGAATCGACCCTCAGCCAGCACGTGCACACCGCGCGCAACAGCGACGGCTCGGTGACATTGATGTTCATCGACCTCGACGGCTTCAAGCTGGTGAACGACCGCTGGGGCCATGCGGCCGGCGACGCGGTGCTGGTGGAGGCCGCGCGCCGGTTGAAGACGCTGTTCCGCCGCAGCTGCGAAGTCGTGGGCCGCCTGGGCGGCGACGAACTGGTCGTGATGATCGCGGGCTTCGAAGCGACCCATCCGACCATCGGCGTGCTCGCGAACCGGCTGATCGACAGCTTCAAGGTCGCGTTCGAGCTCCCGAGCGGCGCGCTCGCCCGCGTCGGCGCGAGCGTGGGCGTGGCGAGCTACCCGCTGCACGCGACCAATTCGAAGACGTTGATCCACGCGGCCGACGCCGCGATGTACGCGGTCAAGCAGTCCGGCAAAGGCGGGTTCGTGATCGCGGAGACCGGCGTCGAGACCTCCGCTCCCTCGGCCTGCGAGGCGGCGTCGATGTGCCCGGCCTTCTCCAATGCCCGGGGCATGCCGGGCCCGCCCGCGCTGCTCGAGGCGCCCGAGGTCCAGGACCCGTCAAAACCCTTCGAAGCGCATCGCGATGCCCTCACCGGCCTGCTCGACCGCCGTCGGCTGGTCGAGCAGCTCGCCTCGGCCCATGCGCGCGTCGTCGAGGGTGCCGGCCACGTCGCGGTGATCTGCCTGGACATCGACCAGTTCAAGCTGATGAACGTGGCCCACGGCTCGCACATCGGCGACGAGGTGCTGTGCGAAGCCGCGCGCCGCTTCGAGCGCGTGTTGCGGCATTCCGACCTGATCGCGCGCACCGGCGGCGACGAGTTCGTCGCGGTCGTGCCCACGGGCGCGTCCGGTGTCGCGGGCAGCGTCGGCAACGAGGACGCACGACATATCGCCGAGAACGTGACGCGCAAGCTGCTCGGGTGCCTCGGCGCGGCCTTCAACCTGAGCAGCTGCATCGTCGCCGTGCATGCGAGCGCCGGCGTGAGCCTGATCGACTCGCAGACGGCCGACGGGCTGGTCGTGCTGCGCGAGGCGCAGCTCGCGTTGCGGCGCTCGAAGACCCTGGGCAACGGCAGCCTGACTTTCTTCGAGCAGGCCATGATGGCCGGCTTCCACGAGCGGCTCGCGCTGGAGGAAGACCTGCGCGCGGCCATCGGTTCGTCGCAGATGTACCTGCACGTACAGCCGCAGGTCGACGGCAGGGGCGTGGTGACCGGCGGCGAGGCGCTGCTGCGCTGGCACCATCCGGAGCGCGGCATGGTGCCGCCCGACCAGTTCATCCCGCTCGCGGAATCCTGTGGCGCGATCATCGATCTGGGCATCTGGGTGCTGCGCGCGGGCTGCGCGATCCTGGTCGACCTGCGCAAGGACGGCGGCCGCCAGACCATGGCGATCAACATCAGCCCGGTGCAGTTCGACCACCCGGATTTCGTGTCGCACGTGCGCGATGCGCTGAGCGCCACCGAGGCGCCGGCCGACGGCCTGATCCTGGAGATCACCGAGGGCGTGCTGATCACCGACATGAACCGTGTGACCGACCGCCTGCGCGAGCTGGTGGCGACGGGCGTGCGCTTCTCGATCGACGATTTCGGCACCGGCTTCTCCAGCCTGGGCTATCTGCGCCAGCTGCCGCTCTACGAAATCAAGATCGACCGCAGCTTCATCGTCGGCCTGCCGCACGACGTGGCCAGCGCCGGCATCGTCTGCTCGATCCTGTCGATGGGCTCGCACCTCGGGCTGCACGTGGTGGCCGAGGGGGTGGAGACGTCGGAGCAGTCGCAGTTTCTGGAGAACCACGGGTGCCCGTCGCAGCAGGGCTGGCTGCATGGGCGGCCGATGCCGCCCGAGGGTTTTCTCGCGGCGTCGGACGGGCGTCGCCGCGATTTTCGGGGACGGGACGGAAACTGCCAGCGAGATCGTTGTCTAGGCTGAATCCGACGTGGTGGTCTAGGCTGGTCCGGCTGACCGGCCCGCGACGTCCGCTGTACCTGCGAACGGCATTCAACGCCTCACCATATACCGCGTCACCACCGGCGCCCCATCACCAAGATGAAACGCCAGCCGCCGCTCGCGCAGCGCCAGGTCCGCCGCCGTCGCCCGATGGAACCGCCGCAAGTGCCCGGTCCAGGACTCGTCGACGATCTGCTCCACGTAGCGGCCTGGTTCCGCGATGTCGTGCAGCAGCTCCCAGCCGATGGCGCCTTCGCTCAGGCGCGTGCGCCGCGTCAGCTGCATCACGGCCAGGAAGGCCACCGCGCGCGACGGCTCGATCAGGTACTCGACCAGAATCACCAGCCGCCCCTCGCCCGGCGGCTCCTGCAGCGGCGCCTTGGCCCAGCCGGGGCCGGCGGGGCTCACGTCGTCGTCGACGCCGCCGTCGACCACGTAGCGCAGGGCCGCGCCCATCGTCAGGACGCCGGTGACCGATGCGATCAGCAAGCTGGCCTGGAGCGAGCTCACGGTGGCGATGTGCCCCCACAGCGCGGCGCCGAACGCGCTGGCGCCCATGATGGCCATCTGGAACATCGACATGCCGCGCGCGCGCACCCAGTCGGGCAGGGCGAGCTGGGCGGACACCGAGAGCGAATTAGCCACCGTGATCCAGGCGGCACCGCCGACGCACATGGCCGGCACCGCGACCCAGGTGCTGGGTGCGACCGCCATGACCGCCGTCGCGGCCAACTGCAGCAGCGCGCCGCGCAGCACGAGCTGGTCGCGCACGTAGGCCTGCCGCAGCCGCGGCATCACCAGCACCGCGCCGATCGCGCCGGAGCCCATGGCCGCCAGCAGCAGCGTGAAGGTGCCGGCGTCGCCGCCTTCGAGTCCGCGCGCGAGCAGCGACAGCAGCGCGAGCAGGGCCGTGGAATGCAGGAAGAAGATCGCGATGCGCAGCAGCACCGCGCGCATGCGCGGCGACTGGCGCACGAACTGCACGCCCACCCGCATCGCGCTCCCCAGCTTCTCGCGACCCAGCGGATTGGGCGTGGCTTCGCGCCGCCAGCGCCACACGATGACGCCCGAGGCCACGGACATCACCGCGTTGAGCACGAACACCCGGGAGCTTCCCGCGCCGGCGATGAGCGCGCCCGCCACCAGCGGGCCGACGATACGCGACGCGTTCATCGCGATGCCGTTCAGACCCAGCGCGGCCGGCAGCTGCGCGCGCGGCACCAGTTCCGGCACGATGGCCGCGAACACCGGCCAGCGCAGCGCCAGCCCGATGCCGTTGGCGAAGGTGAGCGCCAGCAGCAGCGGCGCGGTCATCAGGTCGAGCGCCACCGCCGCGCACAGCACGATCGCGACGCCGGCCAGCCAGAACTGCGTGGCCATCAGCCAGCGCCTGCGGTCGAGGATGTCGGCCAGCGCGCCGCTCGGGAGACCGAGCAGGAACACCGGCAGGGTCGAAGCCGACTGCACCAGCGCCACCCAGAGCGGCGTCGTGGCCAGCGTGGTCATCATCCACGCGGCGGCCACGTCGTTCATCCACATGCAGACGTTCGCGAGCAGCCAGGTGCTCCACAGCATGCGGAAGACGGGGAGCTTCAGGGGATCGAGCGGGCCGATGCGGGCGGGCTTGGCGGCCGACGGGGCGATGGTGCTTTCTTTCGAGGAATTCGGAAACATCCCGGACGATTGTGAACCCGCTCGCCTGAACACCGAACCCGACGCCGGCGCAATCTTCAGGAGGCTCTACGAACGATCTTCGATGACGAACTCGGCCGTGAGCGAGCGTTTCTCGCCGGGCGCCAACATCTCGATGCCAAGGCGCTCCCATTCCGAAGCCGGCTCGTTCAATGCTGCATTGGCGTTCTGGACCGGTTCGGCCACGAACACGCCGCCCTCGCGGGGTGAATACACCTGGAAGCGGTCTGCGTCGGCACAGCGAATCGACAGGCTGGACGACAGGTTGGGCCAACCGATGCGTGCATCGCCATTCCAGCCATCGAAGCCGTTGTCGAGTCCCTGGCCGCAGATGAGCCGATTCTCCAGACTGTAATGGCCGACCGCCGGGACGTTGGTCACCGGCAGGACATCCGCGTCGACCGTCCAAGCGCTTTCGACCGTGGTGTCCAGGCGGGTGTCCGCCTCGCACGGAAAGTACGGATGAAATCCGAGCGCGCACGGCATCGGCTCGCTCGACACATTGCGGCAGGAGAGCGTGATCCTCAATCGATCGGGACCGAGGTGGAAACGTTGCATCGCTTCATAATCCCAGGGCCACTCGCCTGCTCGATGACGAAAGCCCAGCACGGCGTGTGCCTCCTGTGCGTCGAGTACCTGCCACGAGGCGAGCCAACCCTGTCCGTGCAGAGGGCTCGCGTCGCCCGCCATGTTCGGCGCCAGCGTCACGCGGCGGCCGGCACAGTCGAAATGTCCGCCGCGTATCCTGTTGGCGAACGGTACGAGCGGGAAGCAGGCCGCCTGCAGCACGTCGTTCAACGTGTCCCCCGCGCCACGCAGCAAGGGACGACGACCCTGGGGTCCAAGCCGGTCGAAACGGGCGATGCAGCCGCCCGTGGCAGGCTCGAGCCGGACCTCGAGCTCGCCGGCGCGTAAAAACAGGCGCGATGCCATGGCGCTCAGAGCTTGGCCAGACGGCCACCGTCGACCGCCAGGGTGGTGCCGGTCACGAAACGGGCATCGGCGCTCGCCAGGAACGCCACGGCGGCCGCGATGTCCTCCGGCCGGCCGACGTCTTTCTTGTCGATCGCTTCGGCGCCGGAACGGATGTTCGGGTTGTCCCACAGCATCGGCGTGTCGATGGCACCCGGCAGGACGGCATTGGCGCGGATGCCGCGCGGGCGTCCCTCGATCGACGTCGTGCGCGTGAGCGAGAGCATGGCGGCCTTGGCCGCCGAGTACGGCGCCGCGTTGGCACTGGTCATCACCGCGTGCACGCTGGCGATGTTGACGACGGCGCCGCCGCGTTGCGCGTCCATGTGCAGGAAAGCCTGCTTGGTGAAGAAGGCCGCGCCCAGCAGGTCCACCCGCAGCACGGTCATCCAGTCGTCGCCTGTCCATTCGGCGAGCGTCTTGAAGGTCATCAGACCCGCGTTGTTGACCACGACGTCGAGGCGGCCGAAAGCCGACAGCGCCGCCGCGACACAGGCGCCCACCTGTGCTTCGTCGCCGACGTCGCACGCCACGCCGAGGGCTTGAACGCCGTGGTCGCGCATCAACGTCTCGGCCCTCGCGCGTGCCGGGGCCTCGCGTAGATCGGCGATCACGATCCGGGCGCCTTCGCTGGCCAGCCGGCCGGCGATCGCGGCGCCGATGCCGCCGGCGGCGCCGGTCACGATGGCGACCTGGCCGTCGAAGCGTCGACCCGCGGGCGCGACGCCGACGGGTGCGGCGGATGCGCCATCGGTCGGGTTCGAGGAGGGGTTCTGAGAATCGG
Source organism: Janthinobacterium lividum (assembly GCA_050954325.1). Lineage (GTDB taxonomy): Bacteria > Pseudomonadota > Gammaproteobacteria > Burkholderiales > Burkholderiaceae_C > Variovorax. Next base: position 50,414 of record JBPBPG010000004.1, read on the forward strand.
CCATGGTCATTTTTCCTGTTCCGGGGCGGTCGTCGCCCGACTCGTGTTCATGCTGCGCGCGCGAGATTTCTGCGCCTGCGCATGTGCGCTGTCGGCCTGGTCGGGCATCACCACGGGCACGGTCAAGCACATGCTCTGCGTCGGCAGCACGTCCTGCCAGTCGGCGATGAGCTGCTTGTAGGCCTGCCCGACCGGACGGATGTTCCGGTCCAGGTCGTAGAGTCCGAGCGCATTGACGTGTCCGTTGCGCTCGCGCAAGGCGCTGTCCCAGTCGATCTGGTCGGTCAGCGAGTACCAGGTGAAGCCGACGATCGGCACGCCGCTGTTGCGCACCCGCAGCACGTTGGCCCATTCCTTCCAGAGCCAGTCGACCGCTTCGGTGCCGGCGGGGCCCTGCACCAGGTTCGTCTCGGTGTGCATCACGGGCAGGCGGTAGCGGTCGTGGTACTGGCGCGTGATCTCGTCGTAGCCGAAGACTTCGCCCGACGGCCGGGTCGAGCCGTCGGCAGCGACCCGATGCTCGTTGGTGACGTAGTAATCGTTGCCGAGGATGCAGTGCTGCCGCAGATGGTTGTCGAGGAAGAAATGGTATTCGTCCCGCGTCATGCCGTTGTCCAGCAGGAACTCGTACATCTCCGAGTCGACACGGCGCCCGTAATTCAGGTCGAGCGACAGGAAACGCATCGAATTCAGGAATTCGGCCGGCGCGATGGCCGCCGGGTTCTCCGCGTGGAAGTACTCCGACGACTCGCTCTGCACGAAGATCGCGTCCGGACGAAGCACGATGATGGCCCGCATCGCCAGCACGTTGGCCTTGACGATGTGCTTGAGCGCCGTGACGAAGGCGCGGTCGCTGGCGAGCTGCTCGTTCCACCAGCCGTAGCGCGCCGAGAACATCGCGCAGACGTACATCTCGTTGACCGGCGTGAAGAGCTGAACCCACGGAAACCGTTCGGCGAAAGCGCTTGCATAGGCGCCGAAGTGCGCGGGGAAATCGGGATTCTGGAAATTTCCCAGCCAGTCCGGCACGCCGAAGTGGCACAGATCGACGATCGGCACGATGTTCAGCCGCTTCAGTTCCGCGAATGCGGCGTCGGCGAACGCCCAGTCGTAGCGCCCCGGCCCGAGAAAGGTCTTGTGGATCGGCGGTCCGTAGCGCAGGTACTGGATGCCCATCTCGCGGACCAGCGAGAAGTCCTTCTGCCAGTTCGCGTAGTGACCGCAACTGTCCATTTCATCGATGCGTGTGCGCCCGTTGTCGATGGTGGGAACGCTGTTTTCGATTCCCGTGCAGAACATGAAAGTGGCGATGGAATGCTCCCGTTGAACGTCTGACCGAACGAAGTCGAACGGATGCTGCGCCATTGCGCATGACCTGCAGCTGACCTCTGCGGCTCCTCACGCCTGCGGTCGGGCCGTGCGCGCGAAACGAAGACTTATGCCGAGGCGTCGGCGGCGAGGAACACGAACAACCCGTCGATGGGCTGCCTCTGGTCGTCCCGGAGCTGCCCCCTCACCGTGCGCAGCGCGCGAAAGCCGTGCTCCCTCGCCAGCCGGTCGAGGTAGCGCTCGCCGTGCGCATAACGCAGGCTCGAGAGCAGCTGAAACTCCGTCGCCTCGGACGCTGCGAGTTCCACCGAGAAGCAGAAGATTCCGCCGTCCTCCAGCACCTTTCGAACCGCGGCGAAAGCCGGCGCCAGGTCGCCCACGTAGATGAACACGTCGGCCACCGCTACCAGGTCGAAGGTCGAAGGCGTCGCCTGCATGTATTCGACGATGTCCTGCTTCGTCAGCGCGTCGTAGGCCTTCGTCGCTTCGGCCTGCGCCAGCATGCCGCCGGACAGGTCGACGCCCCAGAGCCGGCGGGTCGTCGGTCTGAGCAGCACGCCGCACAGCCCCGTGCCGCAACCCAGGTCGAGCGCGCGCTCGAATCGTCTGCGCGGCGCGATCTCCTTCAGCGTCCGGGCCAGGGTGCTGTGCGCGCGGTAATCCAGTGCCTCGACGACATGGGCCGCGAAGGCTTCGGCATAGTCGTCGAACAGCGTCTCGACATAGACGGCGGGCGCCACCGTGGGAACCGCGCCGCTGCCGACCGCGGCCAGGTAATAGCCGTTGAGGGCGTCGTCGGCGCCGTTCTCCCTGGCTTTGCGAAACGCATCGGCGGCCTCGCCGATGCGTCCGAGCTCCCGCAGCATCGTGCCGATGTTCGTCCATGCGGGTGCGAAGCCGGCGTCGGCGGCAACCGCCCGTTCATAGGAGCGCATGGCCTCGGCGTCGCGGTCGAGCCGCTGCAGCACCTGGCCGTGACGCAACCAGGGGTGGGCGAAAGTCGTCGAGAGATTGCCCGCTCGATGGAAGCTCTCCAGCGCATCGTCCCAGCGGCCCAGTTGCGTCATGGCGCCGCCGCGGTGGAACCAGGCTTCCACGTTGTCGGGTTCGATGGCGAGCACACGTTCCACGGCCTGCAGGGCCGCGTCCGGGCGTGACAGGCCGAGCCTCGCGGCGGCCAGATTGACGAGGGTCGAGACACGGTCCGGCAGCAGCGCCAGGCTGTCGCCGAACTGCTGCTCGGCTTCGGCGAGTCGGCCCGCCAGCAGGCTCGCGAGTCCGTAGACGAAAAGCTGTCGGGCCTTCTCGAAATCGGTGGTATCGGTTGGCGCGGTCATGGGTTCACTCCAGGGATCGGCTTTTCATTGGACCGGCGAGCATTGCACGAGCGCCCCGACGGCGACCCTTCGAAGAAGGCCGGCAGACCCGCAAGACCGTCTCGCTTCGGATGATCCGACATGCGAGGCCAGAAATGGCTGACGTCGGGGGTGGCGTGCGCCCGTAGGATCGTCTGGATGGATGAAGACCCAGGCTCCCGTGCATCGCCCTCGTCGATCAACCGTCGGCAGACGCTCGGCGCGGCGATCGGTTTCGGCCTGTATACACGCGCTGTCCAGAGCCGGTCGACCGTTTCGGCTGCTGTCATCGAACCGCGAAGCGCCGCGTTCGCGACGCTCGTCGATCCTGCCGCGGTCGTCGAGACGCTCTATGCCGAAGGGCGCTGGTGCGAAGGCCCGGTCTGGTCGCCAGCCGATGGAGGCCTGGTGTTCAGCGACGTGCGCGCCAACCGCCTGATGTGCCTGCGCGCCGACCGGTCCGTCGATGTCGTTCGCGATCCGTCGAACAACGGCAATGGCAACGCGATCGACCGGCAGGGCCGGTTGCTGACCTGCGAGCATCGCAGCCGCGCGGTCGTGCGGCGCGAGGCCGACGGCCGGCGCGTGACGCTGGTCGACCGGTACGAAGGGCGGCGTCTCAACGCCCCCAACGACCTGGCGGTGGCGGACGACGGTGCCGTCTGGTTCACGGACCCGATCTTCGGGATCACGCAGCCCGACGAAGGCCTGCAGGCCGAGCCCGAACAGAAGTTCCGCCATGTCTTCCGATGCTCCGTCGATGGCCGGCTGAGCGTGGTGAGCGACACCTTCGACCAGCCCAACGGCATCGCGTTTTCGCCGGATTTCAAGACGCTCTACGTGTCGGAGGCAGGTGCCGCACTGGACCCGGACGGCGGCGGGCGGGAGATCCGGGCCTTCGACGTCCAGGACGACGGCACGGTGCGTCGCGAGCGCGTGTTCGCCCGGCTCGACACCGGCCTGCCCGACGGCCTGACGACCGACGAACGGGGATGTGTCTATGCGGCCACGATGGACGGCATACGCGTCTGGGCTGCCGACGGCCGACCCCTCGGCCTGATCCGGACCGCCGGCACCTGCGGCAACGTCGCGTTCGGCGGCGCGGACGGCCGGACCCTGTTCATCTGCAGCGGAAAGCACATCCATGCGCTGCCCATGCGCGTTCGCGGTGCAGGTCGATCTTCAACACGATGACTTTCGAGAACCCGATGAATTCTTCGTTTCCCGTTCTCCGCCGGCAGATGCTGGCCAGCACGCTCGGTGCCGCATTGGCGGCAGGCTGTGCCACCGCCGGCTCGCCATCGTCACCGGGCGCTTCGGAACCCGGGACGACACAGGGCGGCCTGGAACTTGTCCGCAGGATGCGCTGTCCGTCCACGCCTACGGGCATCGCCCTGTCGCCCGATGGGCGGCTGTTCGTCTTCATGCCGCGCTTCGATGCCAAGGTCGCGTTCACTGTCGGCGAAGTCGATGCCGAGGGCAACGTCTCGCCTTACCCCGACGCGGCCACGAACCGGCCCGACCCGAAACGGCCCCAGGCCACGCTGGTGCATGTGCCCAACGGCGTCTTCGACGCGCTGGGCCGGCTGTGGCTGCTCGACGCCGGACTGATGGACGGCTCCGGCCCGCCGGTGACCGGCGCGGCCAAGCTGGTGTGCATCGACATCGCGAGCAACCAGGTACTGCGCGTGATTCCGCTGTCCGCCGTGGCGACGCCGACATCCTCGCTCAACGACCTGCGCGTGCGTGCCGGCGGCAGCGGCCGCGAGGTGGCCTACATCACCGACCAGGGGCAGGAAGGCAAGGGCGCGGTGATCGCGGTCGACCTCGGCGACGGCCGCGCGGTCCGGCGCCTGGGCGAGCACGGCAGCACGGCCTCGGTGAAAGGCGTGCTCAAGCTGGTCGAGGGTCGTCCGGTCGAGAAGGTCGATGCCGCAGGCAATCGCCGGCCGGTGCAGGGGGGTGCCAACGGCATCGCGCTGAGCGACGACGGCTGCACGCTGTACTACGCGCCGCTGATCGGGCGGCGGCTCTACAGCGTCGACGCGCTCGCCCTGCTCGATGCGACTTCCGATGCGGCCGTGGCAGCCACCGTCAAGGATCTGGGCGAAAAGGGAATGACCGGTGGGCTGGCCTGCGACGACCGCGACCGGGTGTACCTCGCGCTGCAGGAAGCCAACGCGATCGGCCGGCGGCATCCCGACGGCCGTATCGAGATCCTGGCGACCGATCCCAGGCTGCTGTGGCCCGACACGTTCCATCTGACGCACGACGGCTGGCTCTACATCAACGCTGCGCAGGTACAGCGCCGTGCCGAATACCGGGGAGGCAGCGACCAGCAGCAGCCGCCCTACGACCTGTTCCGCATCCGGATCGACGCCGCGCCGGCCGCGCAGGGTTGAGCGGGAGCGACCTTTCAGAGAATCCGCAGCGCCACCGCCTGTGCCGCGAGTTCGTCGCGAAACGCCGGATGCGCGATGCCGATGAGTTCGCGCGCCCGCTGCCGTGCGGACTTGCCGCGCAGTTGGGCGACGCCGTGTTCCGTCACCACGTGGTCGACGTCGTTCTTGCTCGTGCTCACATGGGTGCCCGGCGAGAGCACCGCAACGATGCGCGAGATGGTGTCTTGTCTGGCGGTCGATGGCAGCACGATGAACACCTTGCCGCCGCGCGAGCGATTGGCCGCCCGCACGAAGTCCGATTGCCCGCCGGTGCCCGAGACCGGCGCGAGGCCGAGGCTTTCGGAGCCGCACTGGCCGAGCAGGTCGATCTGCAGCGTCGCGTTGATCGCGATCAGCTTGTCGTTCAGCCCGGTGAGCGCGGGGTCGTTGGTGAAGTCGGCGGGGTGCATCTCCAGCATGGAATTGCGGTCCATGAAGCGGTAGAGCCTGTTCGAACCCAGCGCGAAGGTCGCCACCATCTTGCCGGGCAGGTAGGTCTTGCTCCGGAATGGCGCCGTAACCGATCTGCAGGGTCGAGCTGTCGTCGATCATGTCGGCCACGTGCTCGCCGATGGCTTCCTGCACCGGCCCGAACTTCGGCAGACCGACTTCGAGCACCGGCGCGTCGTCCTCGACCAGTGCCGTGACCTGCGAGATGTGCACCCGGCAGTCGCCGTAGGCGAAAGGCACGTGCGGATTGACCTCGAGCACGATCGCGCGCGCCCGGGCCACGGCGGCCATGGTGTAGTCGGCGCCGAGGCTGAGCGAGAAATAGCCTTCCGCATCCATCGGCGACGCCATGCCGAAGACGACATCCGCGCCGATGCGTCCGCGCGCGACCTGCGCCGGGATCTCTGAAAAATAGTCGGGAATGAAGTCGACCCAGCCGGTCTGGCCGCCGGCCCGCGTGGCACCGCCGAAGAAGAACGCCACATGGCGCACGTGCGCGGTGGTCGCCGGATCGAGGTAGCCGTACCTGCGCATCGCGAGGATCTGCCGACCTTGACGTCGCGGAAGTCGAGGCGCTGCTCCGAAAGCGCGGCCAGCAGCGTCGGCGGCTCGCCCACGCCGGTCGGCACGATGATGAAGTCGCCGTTCTCGACGAGCCGCACGGCCTCGGCCGCAGACGTGCGCTTGCGCTGGTACGTCGACTGATTTGAATTCATGCGCGAATGTTCGATGGATTCGGCGCGCATGTCGAGGCGTCGTGCCACGGGCACACCGACAGAGGGAGGGCCAAAAGGCTGACGGTCGCGCCGGGGACCGTCCGCAACCATCCACGAAACAGTCACAACCGGTATTTTTCACAGAGGATCGAACATGTTCAAGCTTTTGAAACTGGCCCCCATGATCTGGATGGCCTATCGCTGGTACCGCGGGCAGAAGACAGGCGGCGCCTACAAGCCTTCGCGAAGCACTCCCCGCAATACGTGGCGGTGACGTTTCGAACCTGGAAACCGGCTTCGCAGCCGGTTTTTTTACATCTGCAGCCGGCCGAGCTGAAATATTTCCGCGTAGCCGTGCACGCCGGCGTAGGTCCATGCGTCGCCTCGCGCGACGGACTCCATCGCCTCGCCCCAACGGTCGTCGCCATATTTACCGCGCTGGCTCGCGAATTCGCCGAGCGCCCGGCCCTTGGCGGCAATGTTGGCTTTCGAGAGCAAGCTGATCACGTTCGGCTGAAACGGAATGTTGGGTCGGCCGCTCGGATAGGTCGGCTTGAACATCAGGAAATTCGAAACCTTGCGCGCAGCCGCGATCGCGATCTCGTAGGTGCTCACATGGTCCTGGTGCGTATCGGCATGGAAGTGCGTGAAGACGGCGTCGGGTGCGAACGCATGAATGATGGCTTCCAGCCGCTCCAGCAACACATTGAAGCTTTCGCGCAACCGCGTGTCGTGCCCGCCGAGCGCGTAGACGCGGTCGACGTCCAGATGCATGCACGCCTCGCGGCTCTCGCAATGGCGCGACTGCTCGTTCTGCGCGGAGAGGACCGCCACATGCACCTGCCTGCCTTCGGCGCGCCACTTGTGGATCGATCCGCCTGCGTTGAGTTCGACGTCGTCGGCATGGGCGCCGACGAGCAGGATTCGCTGACCGATCATTTCGCCCCGGCGGTCAATCGCCTGCCGCGACGGCGCGCAGCGTCTTGAAAAGAATCTTGCAATCCAGCAGGATCGACCAGTTGTCGACATAGCCGACATCGAGCTCGACCCGTTGCGCGAACGTCAGGTCGTTGCGCCCACTGACCTGCCACAGGCCGCTGATGCCTGGACGCACGGCGCAATAGTGGCCCCAGGCGGTGCCGTACATGCTGGCCTGGCGTTCCATGCAGGGCCGTGGACCGACCAGGCTCATGTCGCCCTTGAGCACGTTCCAGAATTGCGGAAGCTCGTCGAGGCTGAACTTGCGGAGGTACCGGCCGACCGGCGTGATGCGCGGGTCTTTCCGCAAATGCTGGAAGGCGTCCCATTCGGCGCACGCGCGCGGGTCGCGTTTGAGCAATTCCGAGAGCGCACGGTCGGAATCGCGCACCATCGAGCGGAACTTGTAGAAATGGAACTTCGTTCCGCCGCGACCCATGCGCGTCTGGCGGTAATGCACCGGCCACCCGGAGGTCAGCCCGACGCACAGCGCGATCGCAATGAAGAAAGGCGAGAACAGCGTGAGGAACGCAAGCGCACCGACGATGTCGAAGCAGCGCTTGAGCACGCGCTGCCCGACCGAAAGCCTGCGCGGCGGCGTCCGCGATGCGGTCGGCGACACCTTTCGCCCGACCTGATCTGCGGCAAATGCGGTGCTTGAATCGTCGGAGCGGAACATTCGCGAATCCTCATGAACAGATGCGCGATAGTAACTTCGTACTACAAAGAATTTACGAGGCAGGACTGATTGCAACAAAAACTATCTTGCTAAATGTGAATTAACGCATCAGACGCTCCTCGCACCATCCACAGGCCGGCTGTCCTGCAAGATAGGCCGGCCATTCCTGCCGACCGGGTCATCCAGGTCACCGAGGCTTCCATGCAACTCCAGTACCTCGACTTCGATTTCAGCGACGAAGATACCGGTCGCGGCAGCTTCGATGCAATGGCTTCGGCGCCGCCCCGACGTCTGCCCGCATTGCTGGCCGAGATCGCCACCGTGTTGCGGTGGTCCGTCGACGTCTTCGGGTCCTCGGAGGCGCAAGATACGCAAGACGTCGCCGAATGGGACCATGCGCTGCAGGCCGTCGCCGAGCCGGACATGCCGCTGAACATCGCCTTCGACGAAATTCGCGGCGAGGTCGTGCTGGGCACCGGCGGTGCGGCCGCGCGCACCACGTTGACCTTCACGCTGAGCGGGTCGCCGGCGTTCTGCGATGCCTTCAGGGAGGCGTTCGAGGTCGGCGATTGAAGCCGCCCGCCCCGGACCCTGTACGTGATCGTCGGTCCGGCGCCGGCATCGATGCGGACCGACCTCGGCGGAGCGCGGGTCGTCGATAACCCCGCGACGGGTCGATGACGTTTTCGGGCGCGGTCCCGGCCGATACGCGCCGGATGTCCGCCGCGATCTGCTCGGTCGACGACGAAGGGGCCGCCACCGATGCCAGGTGCGGCGCGACGAACACGTTCGGCAGGGCCCACGGCGGGTCGCCGGCGGGCAGCGGCTCCCGCTCGAAGACGTCCAGCGTCGCCGCGCCGGTGTGGCCGCTCTGCAGCATCTGGTTCGACTGCAGGAAACGCAGGTCGACCTGCAGCGTCGCGGCCTTGGCTTCGCAGCGGCGCTGCAGCACCGGGAAGCTGTCGCCGCCGTAGGTCTTGCCGGCGTCCAGGCCGTAGAAGTTCGCGTTGGGCCCGTTCGGGAACCGGACGGCGATGGAGGAGGGTGTCGTCGAAGGAATCGGGGTGTCGCCGTGACCTGCGCACCGTGCTGGCGTCCCGCCTGCGTGCCGGCGAGCAGGCGCCGCAGGTCGGCCGCCGGAAAATCCGCGGGCAAGCTGCTGAAGGTCGCCCTCGATGCGCGTCTGCGGCTCGTACGTTCCTGAAGACGCAGTGGCGGCGTTCGGCATGTCGACATCGTCCGAGGGACGAAGTCGTCTCGGATCGCTGTTGCGGGCCGGCAGTGAGCGGTACCACGCTGTCAAGTCGTCGGACGGTGCTGCGCGGCGTCCTACAGGTCTGCCATACAACGGCTTTTAGCCTGACACGGAGACAGCGTCCGTCCGGCAAGACGAGATGCTGCACCGCGATTACCCCAATTTGGAGCCCACGATGAGAGAACAAGCAAGCAGTGCCACGCCCGTGACACGAAGGATCGTCCTCGCAGGCGGCATCGGAACCGCAGCCGGCGCGATGGTGCAGGCCGTGCAGGCGCAGCCGCAGATGGCGGCACCCGCACCCGCAGCCGCATCCCCGGCCGCCGCTGCGGCGTCGGGCGTGCCGATGATCGCCGTCGATTTGAAGATCAACGGCAGGAACCACAGCCTCAACCTCGACACGCGCACGACACTGCTCGATGCGCTGCGCGAACACGTGCAGCTCACCGGCACCAAGAAAGGCTGCGACCACGGCCAGTGCGGCGCATGCACGGTAATGGTCAACGGCAAGCGCATCAACAGCTGCCTGACGCTGGCCGCGATGCACGACGGCGACGAGATCACCACCATCGAAGGCCTGGGCCAGCCCGGCAGGCTGCATCCGATGCAGGCGGCCTTCGTCAAGCACGACGGTTTCCAGTGCGGCTACTGCACGCCGGGGCAGATCTGCTCGGCCGTCGGGACGCTGCAGGAGATCAAGGCCGGCGTGCCGAGCCATGTGAGCGTCGACATCACCGCGATCCAGAAGGCCACGCCCGACGAGATCCGCGAACGCATGAGCGGCAACATCTGTCGCTGCGGCGCCTATGCCAACATGCTCGAAGCCATCACCGAAGTTTCCGGGGGCCAGGCATGAAGAGCTTCACCTACGAACGCGCCACGACGCCCGCCGCCGCGGCTGCGGCACTCGCTGCGACGCCCGGCGCCAAGCTGATCGCCGGCGGCACCAACCTGCTCGACCTGATGAAGCTGCAGATCGAGACCCCGACGCACCTGATCGACGTCAATCGCCTGCAACTCGACCGCATGGAAGACACGGCCGGCGGCGGCTTGCGCATCGGCGCGCTGGTGCGCAACACCGACCTGGCCGCGCACGCCCGCGTGCGCACCGACTATGCGGTACTGAGCCGCGCGCTGGTCTCCGGCGCTTCGGGCCAGTTGCGCAACAAGGCCACCACGGCCGGCAACCTGCTGCAGCGCACGCGTTGCCCGTATTTCTACGACACCACCAAGCCGTGCAACAAGCGTACGCCGGGTGCGGGCTGCGCGGCCATCGGCGGCTTCGACCGCAACCTCGCGATCATGGGAACCAGCGAGCAGTGCATCGCCACGCACCCGAGCGACATGGCGGTCGCGATGCGCGTTCTGGACGCGACAGTGGAAACGGTGCGGGCCGACGGCTCGCAGCGCACGGTCCCGATCGCGGACTTCCACCGTCTGCCGGGCACCACCCCGAACGTCGAAACCGCACTCGCACGCGACGAGATCATCACGGCCGTCACGCTGCCGCCGGCCATCGGCGGCAAGCACATCTACCGCAAGGTGCGCGACCGGGCTTCCTACGCCTTCGCCCTGATCTCCGTCGCTGCCGTGGTGCAGCCCGACGGCCGCGGCCGCTTCGCCTACGGCGGCCTCGCGCACAAGCCATGGCGCGTGGAAGCTGCGGAATCGCAGTCCGGTGCCAGGAACATCGCAGGCGCGACGCTCGCCGGTGCCCGCACCAGCGAGCACAACGCGTTCAAACAGACGCTGGTGGAGCGCACGCTCGCATCGGTCATCCAGGAAGCCAGAGGTTGATGCCATGACCATGAAGTTCGACAAACCCGCGACCCAGAACCCGATCGACCGCATGGAGGTCGTCGGGCGTCCGCACGACCGCATCGACGGCCCGCTCAAGACCACCGGCACGGCGCCCTATGCCTACGAACGGCACAACGTCGTCGCCAACCAGGCCTACGGCGTGATCCTCGGCGCGGCCATCTCCAAGGGCCGCATCAACGGCATCGATACCCGCGCGGCACAGGCCGCGCCGGGCGTGATCTCGGTCGTGACCTACGAGAACGCCGGCAAGGTCGGCAAGGCGAAGCAGATCACCGCGAAGCTGCTGGCCGGCCCGCAGATCGACCATTACGACCAGGCCGTGGCCATCGTCGTGGCCGAGAGCTTCGAGCAGGCGCGTGCCGCGACGCACCTGATCAAGGTCGACTACCAGCGCGCCGAGGGCAAGTTCGACCTCGCCGCCGAACGCAGCGCGGCCGTCAAGCCGAAGATGGACGACCCGGCCGACACCGCGGTCGGCGATTTCGAAGGCGCTTTCGCCAAGGCGGGCGTCAAGGTCGACCAGACCTACACCACGCCCGACCAGAGCCATGCGGCGATGGAGCCCTTCGCGACCATCGCCTCGTGGCAGGGCGACAAGCTCACGGTCTGGACCTCGAACCAGATGATCGACTGGGCGCGCCGCGACCTGTCGGAAATCTTCGGCATGCCCAAGAGCAGTTTCCGCGTCGTCTCGTCTTTCGTCGGCGGCGGTTTCGGTTCCAAGCTGTGGATCCGCAGCGACGTCGTGATGGCGGCGCTGGGTTCGCGCGTGTCGGGTCGGCCGGTGAAGGTCGCGCTCGCGCGTCCGCAGATCACCAACAACACGACGCACCGTCCGGCGACGATCCAGCGCATCCGCATCGGCGCGGGAGCCGACGGCAAGATCACGGCGATCGCGCACGAATCCTGGTCGGGCGATCTGCCCGGCGGCCAGCCGGAAACGGCAGCCATGCAGACACGCCTGCTCTACGCCGGTGCCAACCGCATGACGGCCCATCGCCTGGCGACGCTCGACCTGCCCGAAGGCAACGCGATGCGCGCGCCGGGCGAGGCGCCGGGGCTGATGGCGCTGGAGATCGCGATGGACGAACTCGCGGTCGCGCTGAAGATGGACCCGGTGGCGCTTCGTATCGCCAACGACACGCAGGTCGATCCCGAGAAGCCGAGCCGTGCGTTCTCCAAGCGCGACTTCGTCGGCTGCCTGCGCGTGGGCGCCGAGCGTTTCGGCTGGAACAGGCGAAACGCCATGCCCGGCCAGGTCCGCGACGGGCGCTGGCTCGTCGGCATGGGAATGGCCAGTGCGTTCCGCGGCAATCTGACGATGAAATCGGGCGCGAAGGTCGGCATCGACGGTCGCGGCCTCGTCACCGTCTGGACCGACATGACCGACATCGGCACCGGTAGTTACACCGTGATCGCGCAGACCGCGGCCGAGATGCTCGGCGTGCCTTTGGAGCAGGTCGTGGTGCGCCTCGGGGATTCCGACTTCCCGGTGTCCTCGGGCTCGGGCGGTCAGTGGGGCGGCAACAGTTCGACGGCCGGTGTGTACGCGGCCTGCGTGAAATTGCGCGAAGCCCTCGCGAAGAAGGCTGGCCTGCCGGTCGAGGACGCGAAGTTCGAACTGGGGCGCATCCTCTCCGGCGGTCGGACGATGACGCTGGCCGACATCGCGGGCAAGGACGGCGTCACGGTCGAGGACAGCATCGAGTTCGGCGATCTCACCAAGACCTATGCGCAGGCAACCTTCGGTGCGCATTTCGCCGAAGTGGGCGTCGATGCCGATACCGGCGAGGTGCGGGTCCGCCGGATGAGCGGCGCCTTCGCGGCGGGCCGCATCCTGAACCCGAAGACCGCACGCAGCCAGGTGATCGGTGCGATGACGATGGGACTGGGCGCGGCGTTGATGGAAGAGGCCGTCGTCGACAAGCGCTACGGCTACTTCGTCAACCACGACATGGCGGAATATCACGTGCCGGTGCATGCGGACGTGCCGCACCAGGACGTGTTCTTCATGGACGAGGTGGACGACAAGTCGTCGCCGATGAAAGCCAAGGGCGTCGGCGAACTCGGCCTGTGCGGCAGCGCCGCGGCGATCGCGAACGCGGTCTACAACGCGAGCGGCATCCGCATCCGGCACTACCCGGTGACGCTGGACAAGATCGTCGCGTCGTTGAAGACCTGAGACGATCGGGACGGTGTTCTACGGTTGCAGGTCGGCCTTGGTGCACCGGTCCCGGGTACGTACATAGAGGTCGGCGCCGAAACGCCCGACCGGGAAATAGTCTTCCAGCCGCACGCGCCAGGTCCCGGTGTCGACCAGGCCCTCGCGCACGTGCAGCCGGCGTACCTGGCCGATGAAGACCTTGCGGCTCTCGGTCTCCATCTTCTCGTACAGCGTGCATTCGAACGCCACCGGCGTCTCGGCGATGCGCGGTGGTTTCACGTACGTGCTCGGCAGGGTCGTGAAGCCGACCATTTCGATTTCGCTCACGTGCGGTGGATGCTCGACGCTGCACTCGTGCATGCGAAGCGCGGTGGCCTCGTCCGCGAGATGCACCACGAACTCGCCGGTGCGCTCGATGTTGCGCGCGGTGTCCTTGAGCGAATCGTCGCTGCGGCGGTTGCAGCTGATCATCACGATCGGCGGCTCTTCGCCGACCATGTTGAACATGCTGAAGGGGGCTGCATTGACGGTGCCGGCGGGGCCGAGCGTCGTCACCAGCGCGATCGGACGGGGCACGATCAGGCTCGCCATGAGCTTGTAGCGCTGGTGTTCGGTGAGCTTCTCGAAATCGATTTCCATGAGTGCGGGGCTCCTCGGCGGCTTGCCTGTGCCGATGCGCAAGCAAGGGCGATGCCCGGCACCTGCAGCCGGCAACCGCTCAGGCCGGCGCGACTTCCAGCGCGTGCCGTCGGCAATGATCGAGGTAGCCGCGCTCGTGCGAGACGACGAGCTCCACCACGCTCGACCACAGCCACGAAGGCGCCTCCAGCGCCTTCGAGTGGTTGCGCATCAGCACGTCGCGCCACTGCCGGCGCACGGCGCTTTCCATCTGGCGGGCATGGGCGGCACCGATCACGCGTGCCAGGTAGTAGGCGGTGCGCGTGGCTTCGGCGATGTCGAGCTTCTCGATTTCCAGCTTCAGGTCCTGCGGCAGCAGTTCGCGCATGAATACCGACTTCCTGCCCAGCCGCGCGGCTGTCATCCGCTCGCCGAGGTAGGGCGACATGGCTCGCGCGCCCGCGACCACGCGCTCGGCGTTGTCGGCCGGCATCGCATCGGCGCCGTATCGCGTTTCGGCGCGCGGTGCGACCGCGTGCACCGCCTCCTTGATGTCGATCAGGCAGAAATCGCGGCCCTTGCTCACCGACCGGCCGACGTCGAGCAGCACCGCGTAGCGGCCGCGCCCGAGCGAGCTGCAGCCTTTCATCCAGTACGCCGCGTCGAGGAAGGCGACCTCGGCGTCGTCGTCGCGGTGGTGCAGCTGGGTGATGGTGTCGCGCACCGCCGGTGATTCGACCAGCGTCCGGATGCGGCGGCGCTCGTCGCCGGAGACCGGCCAGAACCGCTTGCCATGAGGGATCGTGCGCGTCGCGCCTTCGACGCGCTCTTCCGCCAGATGCCGCCAGGTGCGCATGCGTGCGTCGCGCAAGGCATGCTGCACGGCAGCGGGGCGGTGCAACGCCGACATCGCGCGGCCGCTGGCGAAGGCGTCGGTGTAGCCCTGGACCATGTGCTCGATCATCCGCGCGGTCGTCACGCCCGGCAGGTCCGAGCCGCGGGCCGCCGAGGCGAGCGACAGACCGAGCCGGATCAGGTCGTGCGCCGGGTTGCCGACGACGGTCTGGTCGAAATCGCGCACCTGGATGTCGATGTTGCCGTCGACGTCGGCGACCGGGCCGAGGTTGCCGACGTGGCAATCGCCGCAGATCCAGATCGGCGGGCCTTCGGGCAACGCGCTCGGCGCGACCGATTCCAGCCATTCGTAGAAGCGCTGCGTGTTGCCGCGCACATAGGCATGGGCGGAACGCGCCATCTTGGTGTTGCGGGCCTGGGTGAGCACCGGCTGGCGCTGCTGCGGGGACGGCGGTGCGGGCGTGGGGGTCCGCGCGGATTTGTGCGCTCGGGGCGCGATGGTGGCTTTGATGGCGATCCCTCTGCGTGTTGTCGTGATCCCCAGCGAGTGCAACGGCAAGCCCCTCCGCGGGTCGTCGGACTTGGCCCCGCGGTGCTGAGGGCACGCTGGCGGGAAACCTGACCATGCCGGTCAGGTCGGTGGCGCCGGCGGCCGTGCGGACCGTGCCGTGCGCTCAGTAGCCCGATGTCATGTCGCGGCGCGCGTCGTCGCGCTGGCGCTCCGCGCGGACGACGTCGCAGCGCGGGTGGTGCGTGTAGGCGGCCTCGGCGCAATGGTTCGCCTCGCAGCGAGCGGCGAAGGCGAAGAACAGGTGCTCGCAACCGGCCCGGGGGTCGGCGCGTCCGTCGTCGGCGCTGCGCCGGCTCTGTACACGGGCAGTGGTCGAGGCGCGCGCGGCAGGTGTCTGCACCACTGCGGGAAGCGGCGCCGCGTCGACCGCGATCGCAGATTCGCCCGGGGCCAGCGCGGACTCGAACGGCACGACGCTCGATACCGTGGCGGGCGAAGCTGCCGACGCCGTGGGTGCCGCGGACGTCGCGGACGGCGCGGAGGGCGCCAGCGCGACGGTCTGTCCCGGCGTGAGCGCGATCCATCCGACCAGCGCCGCCGCGGCCGCGCCGAGCAGCAGGATCGATGCGAACCACCAGCGCGGAATGCTCCGGTTTCCACGCAAGGATGTGTCTCCGGTGGCGCTGGTGGCGCCCTTGGAGCGAGTGCCGCCGGCCACACCGGCCGCACCGGCGCCCGCAGGCGTCGAGAGCGGCGCCGGCGCGGTCGCCACGAAGGCCGGCAGCTTGCGGGCGCAGCCGCGGCAGAACATGGCCTTGTCTCGGTTGACGGCCTGGCAGTTGTCGCAGATGACGGTCACGCGCTGTCGTCCTTTTCTCGGTCAAGCAATCCGGTGCGGACCTGGCGACCCCAGCTGCCGTGGCCGGTCAGGAAGGTCCACCAGCCCCAGGCGGCGCCGGTGTGCCGCAGGATCTGGAAGGTGAAGGGCTCGACGATGGCCGCCAGGAAGGCCTGCGCCATGTTCGTCTCGCTGCGCCGCCCGACCCAGCGACGGTACAGGTACACCGACCACAGGTGGAAGGCCAGGTCCAGCGCGATTTTCGCGCCGATGACGCCGGCCACCGGCGCCAGCACGCCGAGGTCGCCGCGCACCAGGTAGGTCAGCAGCAGGAAGAAGGCGGCCAGCCCGTAGAGCGGCTGCAGCGTGTCGATCGCCTTCACCGGCAGCATCAGCAGGCCGAGCCAGCCGTAGCGCCGGTCGCCGACCATCGAGCGGTACCAGTACTGGGTCTGCAGGAAGCCGCCGAACCAGCGCCGGCGCTGCCGCAGGAAGGGCATGACGCCGCTCGGCGCGTCGGTGTGCGCCTGGGCGTCGCCGAGCACCCGCACCGTCCAGGGCAGGCCGTGCGCCTGGGCATGGCGGTGAAGGCGGTGGATGAGTTCGTAGTCCTCGACCAGGCAGTCGGTGTCGAAGCCGCCGACCGCACGCACCGCCTCGAGCCGGAAGCCGGCGAAGGCGCCCGAGATCAGCAGCAGTCCGTCGACCTGCATCCAGGCGTAGCGGGAGAGGAAATTGCGGATGTACTCATAGGTCTGGAACCACTGGAAGCAGCGTCCGCCCGGCGTGCGGCTGCACACTGGCGTGATGACGCCCGTGGCGGCGACCAGTGCCGGCTCGGCCGAGAACGCCCGGCGCACGGCGGCGATGGCGCCAGCGTCGAGCAGCGTGTCGCCGTCGACGGTCAGCACGGTCTCGGTGTCGATGCACAGGATGGCGGCGTTCAGCGCCACGGCCTTGCCGCCGTGCGGCAGGCGCAGCCAGTACAGGCCCGGATACAGGCTGCTGGCGCCGCTCAGCGTCCCCAGGGCGGGGACGGCCAGGCCGTAGCGCGCGACCAGCAGTTCGGCCGTGCCGTCGGTCGAGCCGTCGTCGGCGATCACGATGCGGTCGGGCAGGTCCGACTGGCCGAGCAGCGCGGCCAGCGTCACCGGCAGCACGGCGGCTTCGTCGTGCGACGCGACGATCACGCCGAGCGAGGCAGGCGCCGCGCCGGACACGACAGGCACGACCGTGCGACGCAACAGGGAGCGCGTGTGCCAGCCGACGAACAGCAGCAGCACCGTGTCGTAGAGCACGTAGGCGATGCCGACCGACCACGACCACACGTCGCCGCCCTCGACCGACATCTTTCCGCCGTGGCGCAAAGCCATCGCGAAGAGACCGATCCAGAGCAGCAGCACCCCGCCGTGGATCAGCATGCTGCGGACAGGCGTGGGCGGCGGCGACACCCGGGGCGAGGCGGCGGCGAAGGCGCGGAGGAGGGTGTCGTTCAAGCGGAAATCCATGCAAGTGGACGAGGTACGCGGCGGCCGGGGCAACGGTTTCGGACGGGCGACTTGATGGGACACGCCGGCGGTCCCAGAATTCCCGCCATGCGATCCACCTCCCGAGACATCCGCGACGCCGCCACTGCCCCGGTCGCCCCCGCGCCCTCTGCCCGCTACACCCGGCCCGCGATCATCCTGCATTGGCTGATCGCCATGCTGATGGCGGTCAATGTCGCGCTGATCCTGCTGGTCGAGCGCTTTCCCGAAGACTGGGTGCGACCGGTGGTCGACACCCACAAGTCGGTCGGAATCACGGTGCTGGGCCTGGTGCTGCTGCGCATCCTGTGGCGCCTCACGCACCGCCCGCCGGCCATGCCGTCTTCGTACGGACGATCGGAGCGTTTCGGCGCGCATGCGGTCCATGCGGTGCTCTACCTGCTGATGGTGCTGCTGCCGCTGTCGGGCTGGATGCACGACTCGGCCTGGAAGGATGCGCCCACGCACCCGATGCAGCTCTTCGGCCTGGTGCCGTGGCCGCGGCTGGGCTGGATCATGTCGGTCGACACCGGTACCAAGGAGATGCTGCATACCGCCTTCGGCGATCTGCACGCGTGGGCCGGCTACGTGCTCTACGCGATGTTCGCGCTGCATGTGGCGGGCGCGCTGAAGCATCAGTGGTTCGACGGCGAACGCGAACTCCAGCGCATGCTGCCCTGAACACGGTCGGCCTTCGTCCGGATCCCGGCGCTCAATCGGGTCGCCGGCCGCGCCAGCGCAGCGCCGCCAGCAGGTTGCTGTGCTGGTCGGTCCAGAGCGGCCCGCTGCCGGCTCCCATGTCGCTCGCCAGCAGCGTCAGGCCGGGGTCCCGGGCGAAGGCGATGTCGGGGCTCACCAGGACGTAGTCCGACGGATGCTCCAGCGTGTCGCCGTTCGGCGGGTCGTAGCGCAGGCGCAGCGCGCCGAAGCCGGCGTCGTCGGCCAGCCGCCCGACCACCGTGACCAGGTCGAGGTGCCGGTTGCTGACGTGGAACGCGATCACGCCGCCCGGCTTCAGGTGGCGGGCGTAGAGCGCCAGCGCCTCGCGCGTCATCAGGTGCACCGGGATCGAGTCGCCGGTGAAGGCGTCGATCACCAGCACGTCGAATCCCTGCGCATGGCCGGTGTCGAATTCCTGCTGCAGCGCCAGCCGCGCGTCGCCCGGCACGATATCGATGCGCGCCGCCGAATCGCCGAGGTAGCTGAACTGCTCGCGCGCGATGCGCGTGACCTGCGGGTCGATTTCGTAGAAGCGGAACCGGTCCTGGCTGCGCCCGTAGGCGGCCAGCGTGCCGACGCCCAGCCCGATCACGCCGACGTGCTGCGCGGCTGGACGCCGCGTGGTCAAGGCCACACCGACGCCCGACAGCGGACCGTAGTAGGCGGTCGGCACGCGCCGCTTGCCCGGCGCCAGCATCTGCTCGCCGTGGGTGATGACGCCGTTCGTGAGCCTGCGCGAGGCGCCGGCATCGTCCCCGGCGCCGGACGCGAATTGCTGGACCCGCAGCACGCCGTAGAAGTTGCGCTCGCGCAGCACCGTCGCCGCGTCGGTCCTGACGCGGCTGCCGACCATCGTCGCCACCACCGCCACCGCGCCGAGCACGCCCAGCACCCGGGCGCCGGCCACCGCCCATGCGTCCAGGCGCGAGGTTCGCCGTCCGCGTGCGACCCACAGCAGCAGCAGCCCCGGCACGGCCAGGCTGCCGGGCAGCTCCCAGTAGCCGTCGAACAGCACCGGCGCCACGACGCCGGTGAACAGGCCGCCGAGCGCGCCGCCGGACGCCATCGCAAGATAGAAGCGCGTCAGGTGCCGTGGGGCGGGCCGGGCGCGTGCGAGCTCGCCGTTGCAGAACATGCAGATCACGAACAGCCCGGCGCAGAACGAGGCGATCAAGGTCGCGATCGGCAGGTCGTGCGCGGCGACGTTCAGGTACCAAGCCATGAGCGGCGCGGCGACCAGCACCAGCGGCCAGAACAGCCAGCGCCGATACCAGAAGGCACTGTCGAAGCACAGCACGAAGGTCAGAAGGTAGAGCGCCAGCGGCACGATCCACAGCAGCGGCACCGACGCGACGTCCTGCGTGATGTAGGTCGAGACCGAGAGCAGCACCACCGTGCCCAGCGCCGACAGCGACAGCCACAGCAACATGTCCTGCAGGCGCACCGGCGCCGTCGGCGTGGTCGTGCGCGAGTCCTCGGGCGGCATGTCCATGGCGACCGGGATCTGGGCGTCGCGCAGCGCGCGCGCCACGGTCCATGCCGAGCCCACGGCCAGCAGCGCGAACAGCGCGAAGCCCGCCGACCAGGCCACCGCCTGCGCATGCAGCGCGACGGCTGGCTCCAGCACGAACGGATACACCACCAGCGCCACCAGCGCGGCGAGGTTCGACAGCGCGAAAAGCCGGTAGACCCTCGCCTGGCGCACGCCGTCGCCGGCATGCAGCCGCGCGACCCAGCTCTGCACCAGCGGGCCGGTGGTGCACACGGCCAGGTAGGGCAGGCCGATGGTCGCGGCCAGCACCGCGAGCACGCCGAGCGCCGGATCCGTATCGCCGGCGGCCGGTTTCCAGATCGCCGACGGCACGATCGGCAGCAGCGCGCAGGCCGCGAGCAGCAGTGCCGCATGCACGCGGCCCTGGATGCGCAGCGGCCAGCGCGAGAGCCGGTCGGCATACAGATAGCCCAGCAGCAGCACGACCTGGAAGAACACCAGGCACAGCGTCCAGACCGCCGCCGATCCGCCGAACCACGGCAGGATCTGGCGCGCGATCAGCGGCTGCACCAGGAACAGCAGGAAGGCCGACACGAAGATCGTCGATGCGCAGAGCGCGGCGGCGCTGGTATCGCGGATACGCATGGCGGGTCTTTCGGGCGTCCGTGGCGGGACGACAACTTAACACGCACCTCGCGGCAATACGGCGTCAGCCGCACCGCCCGGTCTTCAACCGTTCAGGCGATGCTGAACTTGCCCAGTTCGAACACCGAGTTCGGCGCGTTCGGACGCTTCGGCTTGACCGGACGGCGCAGCGGTTCGGCGCGCTTGACGGTATCGCCCTGCAGCTGCACGCCGGCGGCGAGCTGATCGTCGGCGAGCTTGCACAGCGTCACTGCGTCCAGGAATTCGACGACGTTTCGGCTGAGCGAATCCCAGAGCTCGGGCGTGGTGCAGCGCTGCCCTTCGCCATTGGCCACGCGCGGCGCGACGCCTTCGGCACATCGGGCCCGGACAACCGGGCCGTCGACGGCGAAGAGGATGTCTGCGACCGTGATCTCCTTGCTGTCACGTGCCAGCGTGTAGCCGCCGCCCGGACCGCGGGTCGAGGCGACGAGTCCGTGGCGGCGCAGCTCGGCGAACATCTGTTCGAGGTACGACAGCGAGATGCGCTGGCGTCGGCTGACGATGGCCAGAGCGATGGGGCCGGACCTGTGATGCAGCGCCACGTCGATCATGGCGACGACGGCGAGCCGGCCTTTGGTGGTGAGGCGCATGGAATATCTCCTTTTCAGGGCCTGCAAAGCAGTGGAAGAACCGACTGTATGCGTTGCGAGCCTTCGTAAAAAGTCGTATTAACAGCATCGTCACTTCGCTTTTTGCGTAGCATCGGACTTCTCCTACATCGGAGCGCCGTGAATTACAAGCATCTCTACTACTTCTGGGCCGCCGCCAAGGCCGGTGGCATCGTGCGTGCCGGCGAACAGCTGCACATCACGCCGCAGACCCTGTCGACCCAGATCAAGCTGCTCGAGGATGCGCTCGGCTGCCACCTGCTGCAGAAAAGCGGGCGCGGCGTCGAGCTGACCTCCGAAGGTCGTACCGCGCTGAGCTACGCCGACCAGATCTTCGCGCTGGGGGTCGAGCTCGAAGCCGCGGTGGGCAACAGGAGTGCCGGCAAGCGCAGCCTGGCATTCCGTGTCGGCATCGCCGATGCGGTGCCCAAGGCCATCGCCTACCGGCTGCTCGAACCGGCGCTCGCGCTGCCCGAGCAGGTGCGCCTGATCTGCCACGAGGGCAACTTCCGCGACCTGCTCGCGCAGCTGTCGGTCCAGCGGCTCGACCTGGTGATCGCCAACGAAGCGATGGGCAAGCAGACCAGCGTGAAAGCCTTCAACCACACGCTGGGAACCACCGGCATGTCGTTCTTCGCGACGCCGGCACTGCGACGATCGATCGGGCCGACGTTTCCCGAATGCCTCGACGGCGCGCCGATGGTGATCCAGGGCTCGTCGTCGGCGATGCGGCAGCGGCTTGACCTGTGGCTGGCCGAGCGTCACCTGCGGCCGCAGCTGATCGGCGAATTCGACGACGCGGCGCTGCTCAAGGCCTTCGGCGGCGAGGGCCGGGGCGTGTTCATGTCGCCCACGGTGCTCGAAGACGAGACGTGCGCGCAGTACGGCGTGGAGGTGCTGGGACGGGCTTCGGACCTGGTGGAGGAGTTCTTCGGCATCTCCGTCGAGCGCCGCGTCCGCCATCCGTGCGTGATCGCCATCACGCAGGCGGCGCGGATCCAGTTCCTTCATAAATGAACCGAATCTCGCCGGCCGACTCACTCGGGACTCGTTCGTTATCACCCTTCCCATTTCCCATGACGCCTTTTCCTGCCACGCGCTCCGTGCCGGTCCGTTTCGCTTTCGTCGCCCTGTCCGTGTGGTCCGTCGCCGGAGCGCTGCATGCACAGGACCTGCCTCCCGGCGTCGCGCTGGGCATGACGCCCGATGGGCTTCGCGCCGCGCTGCCGACGGTCGAGCGCGTCGCCCGGCCGGTGCGGATCGCCGGGGGTCTCGCGGGCAACTGGCGCGGTCGGCCGGACATGGTGGCGGGCCTGCCGTTCGAGCCGACCTTCTATTTCGCCGGCAACGCATTGCGGCGCGTCGAGTGGGTGGCGGTGCTGCCGGAGACCTACGGAAACGGCGACCGCGGTGCGGCGGCCTATGCGGGTCTGGTCGAATGGGGCCGCGCGCGTTTCGGCACCGAGATGGCTTCGCGCGATCCCGGCAGCGAGCTCGCATCGTGGGCCGACGGCGACACCGATGTGTATGCGCAGCGGACCGACGATCCGCGCCGCGGGGCCGGCGTGCGGCTGGTCTACAGGCAGCGCCGGCTCAAGGACGCCAGCCAGCTCTGAGCCGTCCGCGCGAAGGGCGCGCGGCCTCAGGCCTCGATCAGCATGCCGCGCTTTTCGATGAACGACACCACGTCGCCCAGTCCGGTCAGCGTCTTCAGGTTGGTCATCACGTACGGGCGCTGCTTGCGCATGCGCTGCGTATCGGCTTCCATGATGCCGAGGTCGGCCCCGACGTGGGGCGCGAGGTCGGTCTTGTTGATGACGAACAGGTCGCTCTTGGTGATGCCCGGACCGCCCTTGCGCGGGATCTTCTCGCCGGCGGCCACGTCGATCACGTAGATCGTGAGGTCGCTCAGCTCGGGGCTGAAGGTGGCGGCCAGGTTGTCGCCGCCGCTCTCGATGAAGACCACGTCGGCTTCCGGAAACTGCGCCAGCATGCGGTCGATGGCTTCGAGGTTGATCGACGCGTCCTCGCGGATCGCCGTGTGCGGACAGCCGCCGGTCTCGACGCCCATGATGCGTTCGGCCGGCAGCGCGCCCGACACCGTCAGCAGCCGCTGGTCTTCCTTGGTGTAGATGTCGTTGGTGATGGCGATCAGGTCGTACCTGTCGCGCATTGCCTTGCAGACCATCTCCAGTAGCGTGGTCTTGCCGGAGCCGACGGGCCCGCCGATGCCCACGCGCAGGGGCGGCAGTTTCTTCGTCCGGTTGGGGATGTGGTGGAGTGCTGAAGCCATGGGGTGTCTCCTGGATGAATCGATGGTTCTCAGCTTCTGAAAAGCCGGGAATACTGGGTTTCGTGTCTTGCCGAATGGATGGCGAGCATCGGCGCGAAGGCCTGGCGGTCGTCGTCTTCGCAGGCGATCGCACGGTCGACCGCGGCCGGGATCTCCACGGCCAGCCGGCCGAGCATGCGCTGCCCCGAGCTCTGGCCGAGCGGCACCGACTTGACCGCCGCGCCGACCATGTTCTCGGCCCAGCCGAAAGCGAAGGCCAGGCAGCAGTCGCGGACGTCGGCCTGCGTGCGAGAAGCCGCGAAGGCGAAGGCCACCGGATAGGTGATGGTGGCCGCGATGCCGTCGAAGGCGCTCGCCACGTCGTCGTGGTGCAGCCTGAGCCATTCGACGAAGGAGCGGCCCATCTGCTCGGTCTGCAGCAGGAACTCAACCGATTCGCGCGTCTGCAGTACCCAGGCGTTGAGGATCGCGATGCGTTCGCGGCCAGTGTCGTGACCGGCACGCCAGGCCAGTACCGACTGCGCGACCACCGGCAGGTCGCCACGCGCGAGGCTCAGGTGCAACTGGTCGGAGATCCAGTCGGACGCCGCGCCCTCGGTCGAGAGTCCGGCCCATTCGACGCCCGCTTCGAGTCCTTCGGAGTACGAGAACCCGCCGACGGGCAGCGCCGGCGAAGCGAGCCACATCAGCTGCAGCAGGCTGGCGGCGGGCAGCACGCCCGGCGGCGCGGAGATGGGTTCGGTCAATGCGCGTGATCGTGGTCGTGCGTGGAGCCGACGTAGGCGTCGGGATGCAGCACCGGACCGATCGGCGGTTCGCCGTGGGCATGGGCATGGACGTGGCCGTGCGATCCGCCATGAGCGCCGTAGGCACCGTTCTCGGGCTCGAAAGTGGTTTCGGCTTCGCGCACGATCAGGTGCATCGAACGCAGCATCGCGGCCAGCACGTGATCGGGTTCGATCTTCAGATGCTCGGGCTGCAGTTCGATCGGGACATGGCGGTTGCCCAGGTGGTAGGCCGCGCGCGTCAGGTCGAACGGCGTGCCGTGCGCGGTGCAGTGCGTGACCACCAGGACTGGTTGCGGCGCCGCGATCACGCGGACCAGCGAGCCGTCTTCCGCGACCAGCACGTCGCCGCCGCGCACCGCCGTTCCGCGCGGAAGGAACACGCCCAGCACGCGGCCCTGCGAATCGGTGGCGTCGAAGCGGCTTTTCTGGCGCACGTCCCAGTCGAGTTCGAGCGTGGCGGCACGCTTGAGCAGCACGGGTGCGAGACCCCGGCCCTGCGGCATGATTTTGTTGGCGGTGATCATTGGAAACGGTGATGCAAATGTCAGACCCGGCTCAGGAGTTCGGTTTTCTTGGACGTGAATTCCTCGTCGCTCAAAATGCCCTTGCTGCGCAGGTCGGCCAGACGCTCGATGGTGGCGAACACGTCCTGGGTGTTCGGCGGCGTCCGGCTTTCCTGGGGATGGGCGGCGGGCAGGGGTGGTGCGGGCGGGTCCATCGGTGCACGCGGGGCGGCGCCGCTCACCGACACCACCCGCAGTCCGGCCACGTCGACCGGTCCGGTCTGGCTGTCGAAGCTCAGCGTGCCGCCCCGGGACTGCTGCTGCGAAAAACCGCCGATGCGGTGCTCGAGCGTGTCGTACACGGTAACCGTGCCGCCCACCTCGATGACCAGGCGCCGCGCCTGCGAGAAACAGGCGTAGCGCGTGCCGTTCTGCGTGCCGGTGCTGTCGGGCCAGCGCAGGTCGGACGGCCACCAGTCGTGCGACAGGGAGGTCTGCGGCCCGGTGCCGCGAAACAGGTCGGGCTGGCCCACGACCAGATCGGAAAGATCGGCGCAGAGCGCGTCGACACGGCTTTTCAGCTGGCTGTTGAACATGTCGGAGACCATCGTCATTCCGCCCCGCATCCACTGGCCGGAGCCGGAGAACTCGCGATGGCTGAACTGGGCCTGGGTGCCGTTCCCGGCGATCACGGCATCGAGCATGGCGAGCGTCGCGTCGACGCCGAAGCCGTGGCGCCGGGCGACGTCGTCGACGGCCTGTTGGGCGAAAGGGGAGATTTGGCGCATTGGGTAACGACTCGGCGAACGATGGAAAGGGCGTGTCGGCGACAGCTTGCGCTGTCGGAACGAAGAAGCTAGTATAACAAAAGTTATAACTTAAGAGATCTGAGATGTCCGCGCTCAAGCTTACTCAAATCGGAAATTCGGTCGGCGTGATCTTGCCGAAGGAAGTGCTCGCCAAGCTCAACGTCGAGCGTGGTGACACCGTGTATCTGACGGAGGCTGCGACGGGCGGATTCCACCTGACGCCCTACGACGAAGTCTTCAGCCAGCAGATGGAAGCGGCGAGACGGATCATGAAGAAACGACGCAACGTGTTGCGCGAACTCGCCAGATGAACGCCGCGAACGAATCCTCGATCTGGCTCACGCCTGCACTCGTTCGCGCTATTCATGACGAGCAACTCGTCGAACACGGCGGACCTGCCGGCCTGCGGGATGAAGGTCTTCTTTCCTCTGCGTTGAACCGTCCGCGGCATCGGGCGCTCTACGAAACGCCCGACATCGCCGACCTGGCCGCGAGCCATGCGTTCGAAATCGCGCGCGACCGTCCTTTCGTCGATGGCAACAAGCGCACCGCCTTCTTCGCCCTTGAAGTCTTTCTCGATCTCAATGGATGGGAACTCATGGCCGACGACGAATCTTGTGTCGTTGCGACCCTGCAACTTGCCGCGGGTCGGCTCGAAGAAGACGTGCTCGCGAAGTGGATTCGCGACAACCTTCGACTCCTTCGACCCTGATTCAGAACAGAAAGTACCGCTGCGTCATCGGCAGCGAAATCGCCGGCTCGCACACCAGCAGCTGCCCGTCTGCGCGCACCGCATAGGTTTGCGGATCGATCTCCATCTTCGGCGTGTGGCCGTTGTGCACCATGTGCTGCTTGCGCACGCCCCGGATGTTCTTCACGGCACTCAGCGTCTTCGACAGTCCGTAGCGCTCCCCGATGCCGCCCGCGAGCCCGGCTTGCGAGACGAAGGTCAGCGAGCTCCGGTGCAGCGAGCCGCCGTAGGCGCCGAACATCGGCCGGTAGTGCACCGGTTGCGGCGTGGGGATCGAGGCGCTCGGGTCGCCCATCGCGGCCATCGCGATGGTGCCGCCCTTGACGATGGTGAACGGCTTGACGCCGAAGAAGGCCGGCTTCCAGACCACCAGATCGGCCCACTTGCCGACCTCGATGCTGCCGACCTCGTGCGCGATGCCGTGCGCGATCGCCGGGTTGATCGTGTACTTCGACACGTAGCGCCTGGCGCGGAAGTTGTCGTTGCGTTCGCCGTCCTCGGGCAGCTTGCCGCGCTGCCCCTTCATCTTGTGCGCGGTCTGCCAGCAGCGGATCACGACCTCGCCGACGCGGCCCATGGCCTGCGAGTCGGAGCTGAACATGCTGATCGCCCCCAGGTCGTGCAGGATGTCCTCTGCCGCGATGGTCTCCTTGCGGATGCGCGACTCGGCGAAGGCCAGATCCTCGGCGATGCCGGCGTCCAGGTGGTGGCAGACCATGAGCATGTCGACGTGCTCGTCGAGCGTGTTCACGGTGTAGGGCATCGTCGGGTTGGTCGACGACGGCAGGAAGTTGTCCTCGCCCACCACGCGCAGGATGTCGGGTGCGTGGCCGCCCCCCGCGCCTTCGGTGTGGAAGGCGCAGATGCCGCGGCCCTTGACCGCGGCGATGGTGTTCTCGACGAAGCCCGATTCGTTGAGCGTGTCGGAGTGGATCGCGACCTGCGTGTCGGTGGCGTCGGCCACGTCCAGGCAGTTGCCGATCGCAGCCGGCGTCGTGCCCCAGTCCTCGTGCAGCTTCAGGCCGATCACGCCGGCGTCGATCTGCTCGTGCAGCGCGGCCGGCAGGCTGGCGTTGCCCTTGCCGAGGAAGCCCAGGTTCATCGGAAAGGCGTCGGCAGCCTGCAGCATGCGCTCGATGTGCCAGGGGCCGGGCGTCGATGTCGTGGCGAAGGTGCCGGTCGCGGGGCCGGTGCCGCCGCCGAGCATGGTGGTCACGCCGGAGGAAAGCGCCTCCTCGATCTGCTGCGGACAGATGAAGTGGATGTGGCTGTCGATGCCCCCGGCGGTGACGATGTTGCCCTCGCAGCTGATGATTTCGGTGCCGGGGCCGATGACGATGTCGACGCCCGGCTGCACGTCGGGGTTGCCGGCCTTGCCGATCGCCACGATGCGCCCGCCTTTCAGGCCGATATCGGCCTTGACGATGCCCCAGTGGTCGAGGATCAATGCGTTGGTCATCACCGTGTCGACCGCGCCCTCGGCGCGCGTGCGCTGCGATTGCGCCATGCCGTCGCGGATGGTCTTGCCGCCGCCGAACTTCACCTCCTCGCCGTAACCGCCGGCGCGCAGGGTGTAGTCGGCCTCGACCTCGACGATCAGGTCGGTGTCGGCCAGCCGCACCCGGTCGCCCACGGTGGGGCCGAAGATTTCCGCGTAGGCGCGGCGTCCGATCGTTGCCATCAGAGTTTTCCTTGCACCAGACCGCGAAAGCCGTAGACGACACGGTCGCCGGCGAAGTCGCACAGCTCGACCGTGCGCTGCTGGCCGGGCTCGAAGCGCACGGCCGTGCCGGAGGCGATATTCAGCCGCATGCCATGCGCGGCGGCGCGGTCGAAGCCGAGTGCGCCGTTGGTTTCGGCGAAGTGGTAGTGCGAGCCGACCTGGATCGGCCGGTCCGCGGTGTTCTGCACCACCATCGTGAGCGTGCGGCGACCGGGGTTGAGCGTGTGCTGGCCGTCGTCGGTGAAGAGTTCGCCGGGGGTCATGTCGGCGGCCTCAGGCGAGCGGGGCGAGCAGGGCGACGCCGACGTCGCCGTGCGCCACGCCATGGAAGACCGCGAACGTGCCGACCACCGCCGCGGCCACCGGGCCCGGCAGCCTCATCCGGATGGCGACCAGCAGGCCGATCGCCATGAGCGATACCGAGATCATCGGTTCGACGTCGGGCATCTGAACGCCGGTGAGTCCCGCCAGCGCACCGATCAGCAGCATTGCCGCGAAGCCCGTCGGGGCACAGAGCATGTCGTGCCTGCGGCGGGCGACCAGCGCGCTCCGCAGGCTGACGGCGGCCATCGCGGCCTCTTGACGCTTCGCGCGGTCGACGCCGGCGTGGGCGGTCGCCAGCAGCGGCCGTGCGCCGAAGACCACGGCAGCGAAGGAAGGCCGCATGGATGCGGGCGAAGAACGTGACGGAAACATGAAGTTGTTCCTGGATCAGACGATGGGTTGATGGACCGTGACCAGCTTGGTGCCGTCCGGGAAGGTCGCTTCGACCTGGATGTCCGGAATCATCTCCGGCACGCCGTCCATCACGTCGTCTCGTGTGAGCACGGTACGGCCTTCGCTCATCAATGCCGCGACGCTCTTGCCGTCTCGCGCGCCCTCCATGACCGAGGCCGAGATTAGGGCCACGGCTTCGGGATAGTTGAGCTTGAGTCCGCGGGCCCGCCGGCGCTCGGCCAGCAGCGCGGCCGTGAAGATCAGCAGCTTGTCTTTTTCGCGCGGGGTCAGTTCCATGGCGCGGCAGATGCAACAGTCGTGCCGTGGCACGGAAGCTGCACCGAATCGGAGTGACCGACCCCGACGCCACTCCTGCCACCGATGCCCCGCAGCGCATCGTCAAGGTCCGGCGCGACTACAACAGCTGGGTGGCGAGCGAGACGCTCGAGGACTATGCGCTGCGCTACACGCCGCAGCGCTTTCGCAGGATGTCGGAATGGCGGGTCGCGAGCACGGCGTTCGGCGGCGCCGCTTCGTTCCTGATCCTCGAAGCGGTCGGCGCGACGCTGCTGGTGCAGTACGGCTTTGTCAATGCGTTCTGGGCCATCCTCGCGACCGGGTTGATCATCTTCATGGCCGGCCTGCCGATCAGCATCTACGCGGCGCGCTACGGCGTCGACATGGACCTGCTCACGCGCGGCGCGGGCTTCGGCTACATCGGCTCGACGCTCACTTCGCTGATCTACGCCTCGTTCACCTTCATCTTCTTCGCGCTCGAGGCGGCCGTGATGGCCTATGCGCTCGAGCTCGCGCTCGGCGTGCCGCCGGTGTGGGGTTACCTGGTCTGCGCCCTGGTCGTGATACCGCTCGTGACGCACGGGATGTCGGCGATCAGCAGGTTGCAGGTCTGGACGCAGCCGATCTGGTTCGTGATGCTGGTGGTGCCTTTCGGCTACGTGCTTGCGCGCGATCCTGGTGCGTTCTCGGGCATCACGCACTACGCCGGCGCAGGAAAGGCCGCTTCGGGATTCGATCTGCACCTGTTCGGTGCCGCGCTCACGGTCGGCATCGCGCTGATCACGCAGATGGGCGAACAGGCCGACTACCTGCGCTTCATGCCCGTGCGCACCGCCGCCAGCCGCGGCCGATGGTGGGCCGGCGTGCTGGTCGGCGGGCCGGGCTGGACCGTGATGGGCGTGCTCAAGATGCTCGGCGGGGCGTTGCTGGCCTACTTGGCCATCTCGCACATGGTGCCGACCGAGCGCGCGGTGGACCCCAACCAGATGTACCTGGTCGCCTACGAATACGTATTCCGCGACTACGGCTGGGCGGTGGCGGCGACCGCGTTGTTCGTGGTGATCTCGCAGCTGAAGATCAACGTCACCAACGCCTATGCCGGCTCGCTGGCCTGGAGCAACTTCTTTTCGCGCGTCACGCACAGCCATCCGGGACGCGTGGTGTGGGTTGTGTTCAACGCGCTGATCGCCTTCATGCTGATGGAGATGAACGTGTTCGAGGCGCTGGGCGACGTGCTCGGCCTCTACGCCAACATCGCCATCGCCTGGATGATGACCGTGGTGGCCGATCTCGTGATCAACAAGCCGCTGGGGCTGTCGCCGCCCGGCATCGAATTCAAGCGCGCGCACCTCTGGGACATCAATCCGGTCGGGGTCGGCGCGATGGCGCTGGCTTCGGCGCTCTCGGTCGCGGCGCACCTGGGGCTGTTCGGTGCGCTGGCGCAGTCGTTCTCGGCACTGATCGCGCTCGGTACCGCACTGGTCGCCTCGCCGCTGATCGCCTGGGCCACCGGTGGCCGGTACTACCTGGCGCGTGGGCCCGAGCACGATGCACGACGCGCGCAGGTGCATTGGGCGCGGGTCGAGGCTTCGCCGGACGCGCAGGCCGAGGCGATCCGGCGCCTGGTCGTCCAGCGCTGCGTGATCTGCGAGCGCGACTACGAGGCGCCCGACATGGCGCACTGCCCGGCCTACCAGGGCGCGATCTGCTCGCTGTGCTGCACGCTCGACGCGCGCTGCGGCGACCTCTGCAAACCGCAGGCGAGCCTCGCCCTCCAGTGGTCGAGCGCGTTGCGCTGGCTGCTGCCGCGCCGCGTGTGGCCGTACCTCGACACCGGGCTCGGGCATTTCCTGCTGCTTACGCTGATCGTCGTGCCGCTGCTGGCGGCCGTCTTCGGCGTGCTCTACCAGCAGGAGCTGCGCGCTCTCGGTAAAGGCGCGATCGGGCTGCTGCCGCCCGGCGACGTCGCCGCCGCGGTGCTCGAGGCGCAGTACGCATCGCTGCGCTCGGGCTTTCTCAAGTCGTACATGGCGCTGCTGCTCATCGCCGGCATCGTGGTGTGGTGGCTGGTGCTCGCGCACCAGAGCCGCAAGGTGGCGCAGGAGGAATCGAACCGCCAGACCCACCTGCTGATGCGCGAGATCGAACTCCACCGCGAGACCGACCGCGCGCTCCAGGCCGCCAAGCAGAGCGCCGACGAGGCGCGCGAGGTCGCCGAACAGGCCCAGCGCGCCGCCGACCATGCGAACCAGGCCAAGAGCCGCTACATCAGCGCCATCAGCCACGAGTTGCGCACGCCGCTCAACAGCATCCTGGGTTATGCGCAGCTCATGGGCGAAGACGCCTCCGTGCCGCCGCACCGCCGGCAGGCGGTGGCCGTCATCCAGCGCGGCGGCGAGCACTTGCTGTCGCTGATCGAGGGCACGCTCGACATCGCCCACATCGAGGCCGGCAAGCTCACCCTGCATGCGCGGCCGATGCAGTTCGGCGAGACGATGCGCGAGCTGGCCGACATGTTCGAGCTGCAGGCGGCGGAGAAAGGCCTGGCCTTCGGCTTCGAACCGACGGGCGACGTGCCCGACGTGGTGCGCGCCGACGAGAAACGCGTGCGCCAGATCCTGATCAACCTGCTGGGCAACGCGATCAAGTTCACGTCCAGCGGCCGCGTGACGCTGCGGTTGCGCTATGCGCGCGAGTTCGCCGCACTGGAGATCGAAGACACCGGGCCGGGGATGTCGACCGAGGAGATCGAGCGCATTTTCGAGCCCTTCGCGCGCGGTGCGTCGATCGGCACCGCCGGCAGCGGCGCGGTGCGGCAGGCGCCGGGCGCGGGTCTGGGCCTGACCATCGCGAAGATGCTGACCGACCTCATGGGCGGCGAGATGGCGGTGCAGAGCACGCTGGGCGCGGGAACGGTATTTCGGGTGCGGCTGTTCCTGCCGCGCGTGCACGGCGTGCAGACGTCCTCGCCCCGGCCGGTGCGCACGCCCCGGCGCGGTTACGTCGGAACGCGCCGTCGCGTGCTGGTGGTCGACAACGAGGAGGCCGATCGCGAGTTGCTCGGCCGCGTGCTCGCGCCGCTCGGCTTCGAACTGCGCACGGCGGCCAGCGGCCACGATGCGCTCGACCTGCTGGCGGCCGGTTTCAGGCCGGACGCTATGTTCGTCGACCTCGCCATGCCCGGTATCGACGGCTGGGAGACCATCCGCCGCGCGCGTGCCTTCACCGGCGGACTGGCGCCCCGCCATGTCGCCATCGTCTCGGCCAATGCGTTCGACAAGCGGCTCGAGAACGATGCCGGTATCGCGCCGGAAGATTTCTTCGTCAAGCCGGTGCGTCACAGCGAGCTGCTCGACTGGCTGGAGCATCGGCTGCGCCTGGAGTGGACGGAAATTCCTGCGATCGCGACATCCGATGTCGATGCATCGTCCACCGACCGGGTCGCGCCGTCCGGCGGTCGGCTCGCGGCACTGCGCGATGCGGTCGCCCTGGGTTACTTTCGGGGAATCATGAACCAGCTCGATGAGATCGACGTCGCCGAACCCGCGTGCGCCAGTTGGACGGCCGGCCAGCGCGCGCTGGCCCGCCAGTTCCGTTTCGAGGCCATGCTGTGACGCCCGACGGCCGTGCGCTGGTCGGCAACAGCGACCTGGTGCTCATCGTCGACGACGTGCCGGACAACCTCGCGGTGCTGCACGACGCACTCGACGAATCCGGCTACACGGTATTGGTGGCGACCAGCGGCGAGGCTGCCTTGGCCCGTGCGGCGCAGGCGCGCCCCGACATCGTGCTGCTCGACGCCATGATGCCGGGCATGGACGGCTTCGAGGTCGCACGGCGTCTCAAGGCCGATCCGGCGACCGTGCACATCCCGATCGTCTTCATGACGGGGCTGACGGAGACCGAACACCTCGTCGCGGCGCTGGAGGCGGGCGGCGTCGACTACGTCACCAAGCCGATCAAGCCGAAGGAAGTGCTGGCGCGCATGAACGTCCATCTGCAAGGCGCCCGTCGTGCACGGCAGGAGGCGCATCAGGCCGGGCAGGCGCGAAATGCCCTGGACGCGTTCGGCTATGCGAGCGTCACGGTGCGGTTGCCCGAGGGAAGGATCATCTGGCAGACCGCACTGGCGCGCGAGCTGCTGATGCGCTACTGCGAGACAGCGGCCCCCGAAACGCCGCCGGCCGTGCTGGAGTGGCTGGCAAGGCACCTGCCCGACGCAAAGCGGCGCCAGATCGAACCGCCGGTGCTGTCGATCGTTCGGGGCCCGCTCACGCTCATCCTGAGACTGCACCAGCAGACCGGTCACGACGACGACGGCGACGACTGGCTCGTCATCATGCGGGAGGTGTCGGACACCGGCGTGATCGAGGCGATGAGCCTGAGCCTGAAACTTACCGCGCGCGAAGCCGAAGTGCTTTACTGGGTCGTCAAGGGAAAGACCAACCGGGATATCGCGGACATCGTCGGCAGCAGTCCGGCCACCGTGAAGAAGCACTTGGAGCGCGTCTACGTGAAGCTGGGTGTCGAAACGCGAACCGCGGCTGCGGGGGTCGCGATCAAGAAGATTCGCGCCCTGCAGCCGCAGTTCGAAGTCTGACCCGCATCGGTGCCGCCGGGACCGCCCGATGCGGTCCGGTTCAGGCAACCACCGGCGATGCGGCGACCAGGTGCTCGGTCAGGAACCAGACCTGCAATTCGTTGGTACGCAGCACGTTGCTGACGAGCACGTCGTTGGTGCCGTCGTCACCCGACTCATCGACCGCCTTGGCAGCCTTGCGAGCTTCGATGATGATGTGCTCGTGCGCTTCCGCCAGACGACGGATCTGGACGGCGGCCGGTTCGCGACCGCGAGGCGGGCGTGGAATCCGGGTCGTTTCGGCGATGTCGCCGGCCATCGCCAGTGCAATGCCTCCGAGCAGCTGGATTCGCTCGGCCACGATGTCGACGAGTTCCACTTGCGCGATGAAATGCTGGTCGTACATCAGATGCAACTGGTTGAACGTCGGGCCGACGACCTGCCAGTGATGCTTCTTGTACATGTCGCGCAGCGTGATCGTGTCCGCGAGGCACTGGTTCAGCAACGCGACGCTTTCCTTGCAGACCTTCTCGGAAAGACCGTTCGGCATCTTGACGATGTCGCCGTACTTCTGCGTTTCGTGGCTCTTCTGGTCGAGGTTGGGTACCACGGCCTGCTTGTCGGTCGCCGACTCGGCGCCGAGCGTGGAAGGGGTCTTGTCGTTCGAAGAAGGCGTAGCCATTGGAGAACTCCGGATATGTCGTGTTGGGATGATGTTTTGTAGACCCGGCCGAGACTGCATCGCGTAGGCGATTCCAGCTTTCGTTGTGCGTGAAATTCCCGCCGTCCGGACGGGTGCACACCGGCT
The DNA here is from genome assembly GCA_050954325.1 of Janthinobacterium lividum. Lineage (GTDB taxonomy): Bacteria > Pseudomonadota > Gammaproteobacteria > Burkholderiales > Burkholderiaceae_C > Variovorax. Next base: position 84,725 of record JBPBPG010000004.1, read on the forward strand.
GCGGATCGGCCCTGCCCGATCTTCACTCCGGCCTCGTTCGCTACCTTGGTCCGCCGGCGTCCGGCAGGTCGGACTGCCACGCCTGCAACGCGCCCCCGTCCGGCATCTGGCCGAACTCCAGATGCCTGGCGCGTGAAATGGTTCGCCCCGGCGGCGATAGGCGCCAGCGGCGTGATCTTCGCGGCCTCGCGGCAGGAGGCGAAGTGGTTGCAGGCGGACGGCTCCTCCAGCCAGTCGGCGTGGATGTCGGCCAGCGCCGGGAACTCGCGGCGCACGTCGTCGATGTGTGGGCGGGGGCTGCTCATCGACGGCATCGAGGCGCTCGCACAGGGGTGCACGCCCGACGATCTTCTATGCTGAACGCACGAGAATCCACTCGGTTGTCCAGGAGAAGAATATGAAGAAGATCGGATTGATCGGCGTCGGCATGATGGGCCATGGCATCGCGAGCAACATCGTCAAGCACGGTTATTCGCTCGCCGTGCTGGAGCATGCGGGCAACCAGCCGATCGACGCGCTGAAGGCGGCGGGCGTCACCACCTTCACGACGGTGCACGAGCTCGCGGGCAGCGTCGACATGCTGCTGCTGTGCGTCACGGGTTCACCCCAGGTCGAGGCGGTGCTTCTGGGCGAGAACGGGCAGGGCGGCGTGTTGCAGGCCCTGCGACCGGGTCTGATCGTGATCGACTGCTCGACCGCGATACCGACATCGACCGAGCGCCTCGCCGCGCGCGTGGCCGAAGCTGGCGGCCGCTTCATGGACGCGGCCATGACGCGCACCCCCAAGGAAGCCGCCGAAGGGCGCCTCAATCTGCTGGTCGGCGCCGACGACGCGCTGTTCGAGGAAGTCCGCCCGCTGCTGGCCTGCTTCGCCGAGAACATCACCCATGCGGGCCCGGTGGGCGCCGGCCATCGCATGAAGCTGCTGCACAACTACGTGTCGCTCGGGTCGGTCGCGCTGATCGCCGAGGCGGCGGCCTGCGCCGAGCGCGCCGGCGTCGCGCCCGAGGTGTTCGTCGAGGTGCTGGGCAAGGGCGGCGGCGGCGGCACCGCGCTGGAACGCCTGAAGCCCGTGCTTCTCGCCAAGGACCCGAACGGCCTGCGCTTCGCCATGTCGAACGCGCTCAAGGATCTCGGTTACTACACCACGATGGCCGCCGACAGCCACTCCGCCCGCGCCATCGCCGACGGCGTGCGCCAGACCTTCGAGCGCGCCACGCGGGAAGGCGATGCGCAGGCGTTCGTGCCCGAGCTGGTGGCGCTGCTGGCGAAGAGCGGCGACGGCAGATAGACGTTCTCGCCCGCTTCGCCGGTGCGGCTACCCGGCCATGCCTTCCACCAGGAACCGCACGCGTCGTACGCCCTGCCACTCTTCCGCATCCAGTCGAAACGCCAGCATCGCGCGCGGCGGCAGCGGCTCGGTGTGACTGAACCAGATGCCGTCGATCGGCTTGCCCTGGTGCTTCAGTTTGAGCGCCATGTGCTTCTCGCCGACCAGGCGTTGGGAAACCACTTCGACCTCCTCGCTGAAGGTCGGCGGCGCGAAGCCCTGGCCCCAGACCTCGCGGTGCAGCGTGTCGACCAGGTCGACGCGCAGGTATTCGGCGGCGAGCGGACCGTCGGTGTCGAGCCGGCGCGTGAGCGTCGCGGCATCGAGCCATTCGCGGGCGACCTCGGCCAGCGCGCGCTCGAAGACTTCGAACTTTTCGCGCGCGATGGTGCAGCCGGCGGCCATCGCGTGGCCGCCGAAGCGCAGCAGCACGCCCGGATGGCGCTTGGCCACCAGGTCGAGCGCATCGCGCAGGTGGAAGCCGGGGATCGACCGGCCGGAACCCTTGAGCTCGTGCGACTTGCCCGGCGCGCCGCTGGCCGCGAAGACGAAGGTCGGGCGGTGGAACCGTTCCTTGATGCGCGAGGCCACGATGCCGACCACGCCCTCGTGGAAGTCGGGGCCGAAAACGCTGATCGCGGCCGGCGTCGCCTCGCCATCCTCAGAAACGAACAGCGACCCGGCCAACGACAGCGCCTTCTCGCGCATGCCGCCTTCGATGTCGCGGCGCTCGCGGTTGATGCCGTCGAGCAGGCGCGCGAGCTCGTCGGCGCGGTTCGGGTCGTCGGTCAGCAGGCATTCGATGCCCAGCGTCATGTCGGCCAGCCGGCCGGCCGCGTTGATGCGCGGGCCGAGCGCGAAGCCGAAGTCGAAGGTGGTGGCGGTCGGCGCGTTGCGGCCCGCGGCGCGAAACAGCGCGGCGACGCCGGCCGGCATGGCGCCGGCACGGATGCGGCGCAGGCCCTGTGCGACCAGCCGGCGGTTGTTGGCATCGAGCCCGACCACGTCGGCGACCGTGCCGAGCGCAACCAGCGGCAGCAGCGCGTCGAGCTTCGGCTGGCTTGCGACGTCGAAGACGCCGCGCGTGCGCAGTTCCGATCGCAGCGCCAGCAGCACGTAGAAGATCACGCCGACACCGGCGATGCTCTTGCTCTCGAAGCTGCAGGCCGGCTGGTTCGGGTTGACCATCACGTCCGCTTCGGGCAGCGTCGGGCCGGGCAGGTGATGGTCGGTGACCAGCACCTGCAAGCCGCGCGCCTTCGCCGCCGCCACGCCCTCGACGCTGGCGATGCCGTTGTCGACGGTGATCAGCATGTCGGCGCCGGCGTCGGCCACGCGCTCCGATATCGGCGGCGTCAGGCCGTAGCCGTCGACCACGCGGTCGGGTACGAGGTAGGTCACGTTCCTTGCACCGAGCAGCTTCAGGCCGCGCACGGCCACCGCGCAGGCGGTCGCGCCGTCGCAGTCGTAGTCGGCGACCACGCACAGGCGCTTGCCGTCGCGGATCGCGTCGGCCAGCAGCACGGCGGCGGCGCGGGTGCCGAAAAGCGTGTCGGGCGGCAGCAGGCGGGCCAGGCCGTCGTCGAGCTCCTCCTTGCCCAGCACGCCGCGCGAAGCGAAGAGGCGCGCCAGCAGCGGATGCACGCCGGCCTGTTCGAGCGCCCAGACCGAGCGTGGCGGGATGTCGCGCGCGACGATCTTCACAGCGCTTCCAGCACGGCGGTCGCGTTCGTGCGATGAAGCCGGCGCTTGAGCCAGTCGAGCGCGCCGCCCTTGCGCGGCACGAAGCTGCGCGCGGCCCGGTCGCCGCACAGCGTCAGCGTGACCGCGTCGCCACGCACGCATGCGGCGAGCAGATCGGCGACCGGGCCGGCGTCGAGCGCCTGCCAGGCGGCCGTCCATGCGGCGGCGTCGTCGTCGAGCGCGGGTCGGCGCAGCGTCTCGATCACCAGCGGCATGTCTTTCGTGGCCTTGGTGTCCTTCGCATCCTTGGGGAGGGCGCCCGTCCCGCTGAGCCAGAACGAATTGATCGGCTGTGCGCCCCTCGCCACGCGCTCGTCGTTCACGCGCTGCGTGTAGAGCAGCATCTGCATCTCGTTCTGCAGCTTGCGCACCGGCTTGAGCGCGTCCGACAACGGCGCCCAGTCGGCGATCGACCGGCCGGCGACCCGGTCGACCGATGCCGTCGGCAGCGTGCGGAACAGCTCGCCGCGCGCGAGCCAGCGCCCGGGCGTGGCGGAACGGCGCAGCGAAATGCCGTCTTCCTGGAAGAACGGCCGCGCGGCTTCGAGCAGCGCCAGCGATTCGGCTTCCGTGATGGCGATGCCGTCCGGGTCGTCGAGCACGACCTGGTCGACCGCGACTTCCCAGTGGCACAGCGTGAGCAGCGCCCAGGGCTCGCCGGAGCCGACGCGCGACAGGCCGCTCTGCTGCGCCTCGCGCGCGGCCCAGGGAATCAGGCCGTCGTCGACCGACATGCCGAGCGCACGGGCGAGCGCGCGCTCGTGCGGCGGCGACAGCGTGGTGTCGGGCTGGACGTCGTCGCGGTCGCTGTCGGGCACGAGACGGCCGAGCAGGGCTTCGAGGTTGGGAAGACGCAGTGTCGTGAGTGCGGCCTTGCAGGCGGCGGAGGATGTGGAAGAGCCACCGGCGAATGGAATCAGCAGGTGTCGGGAAGGAGAGGGTGCGGCCATGGACCCCATTGTCGGCGCGCCCCGGGAAGACCGAGGGACAAGGACCGGGATGCCACAATTCCGCCCCTATGTCCCTCCCCTACGAACTGCAACTCGGCTGGCGCTACACGCGTGCGGGCCGGGCCACGCGGCGCAACGGCTTCATCTCCTTCATCTCCGGCGTGTCGATGCTCGGCATCGGCCTGGGCGTCGCGGCGCTGATCATCGTGCTGAGCGTCATGAACGGCTTCCAGAAGGAGGTCCGCGACCGCATGCTCGGCGTCGTCTCGCACATCGAGATCTTCTCGCGCGACGGCCAGGCGCTGCCCGACCTCGACGCCCTCATGGCCGCCGCGCGGAAGAACACCGAGGTGATCGGCGTCGCACCCTTCATCGCCACGCAGGCGCTGATCGCCCGCGGCGAGGACATGAAAGGGACGCTGGTGCGCGGCATCGACCCGGCCCTGGAGCCGCAGGTGACCGACATCGGCAACACCGCGCAGCAGGGCGCGCTGTCGCGGCTGGTGCCGGGGCAGTTCGGCATCGTGCTGGGCGTGGAGCTGGCGAAGTCGCTGTTCGTGCGCGAGGGCGACCAGGTCACGCTGGTGGCGCCCGGCGGGCAGGTGACGCCGGCGGGGGTGGTGCCGCGCCTGAAGCAGTTCACGGTGGTCGGCACTTTCGACTCGGGCCACTACGAGTACGACTCCGCGCTCGCGATGGTCCATGCGGACGACGCCGCGCGCGTGTTCCGCTTCGAGGGCCCGACCGGCATCCGGCTCAAGCTCAAGGACCTGAACCAGGCCCGCGAAGTGGCCGACCGGCTCGCCGCCACGCTGCCCGGCTCCTTCCTGATCCGCGACTGGACGCGGCAGAACAAGACCTGGTTCGCGGCCGTGCAGGTCGAGAAACGCATGATGTTCATCATCCTGACGCTGATCGTCGCGGTGGCGGCCTTCAATCTGGTCTCCACGCTGGTCATGACCGTGACCGACAAGCGCGCCGACATCGCGATCCTGCGCACCCTCGGCGCGAGCCCGCGCAGCATCATGGGCATCTTCGTGGTGCAGGGCGCGATGGTGGGTGTGATCGGCACCATCGGCGGCCTGCTGCTGGGCCTGGGCATCGCCTGCAACATCGACGTCATCGTGCCCGCGCTGGAACGCCTGTTCCACGCGAGCTTCCTGCCCAAGGACATCTACCTGATCAGCCGCATGCCGAGCGATCCGCAGCGCTCGGACATCATGCCGATCACGCTGATCTCGCTGGCGCTGGCCTTCGTCGCCACGCTGTACCCGAGCTGGCGCGCCAGCCGCGTGAACCCGGCCGAGGCGTTGCGCTATGAGTGATTCGAAAGTGGTCCTTCAAGTCCGTGGGCTGACCAAGCGCTTCCACGAAGGGCGCATCGACCTGACCGTGCTGCACGGAGTCGATCTCGACGTGCGCGCCGGCGAGACGCTGGCCATCGTCGGTTCGTCGGGCTCGGGCAAGAGCACGCTGCTGCACCTGATGGGTGGGCTCGACGCGCCGACGTCGGGCAGCGTCGAGCTGCACGGCAGAAATATCGCCCTTGTCGGCGCGACCGAACAGGGGCGGTTGCGCAACAGGCACCTGGGTTTCGTCTATCAGTTCCACCACTTGCTGCCGGAATTCAGCGCGCTCGACAACGTCGGCATGCCGTTGCGCATCCGGCGCGCACCGCCGGCGGAAATGACGGAGGCCGCCACGCAGATGCTGACGTCCGTCGGGCTCGGGGAGCGGCTGCAGCATCGTCCGGCGGAGCTGTCGGGCGGCGAGCGCCAGCGGGTCGCGATCGCACGAGCGCTGGTCACGCGACCGGACTGCGTGCTGGCCGACGAGCCGACCGGCAATCTCGACCGCGCCACGGCGGACGGCGTGTTCGCGCTGATGCTCGATTTGGCGCAGCGCCATGGAACGGCCTTCGTGATGGTCACGCACGACGAAGCGCTGGCCCGGCGCTGCGATCGCGTGCTGCGCCTGGTGGCCGGCCGACTGCCCGACCGATGACGCTCGGATCGATCGGGTCACGGCGCAAGGCCCAGTCCTGCACGGGGCCCGTCCCGATCACTACAGAACGTCGCGCGGCCTGCGTGACCGGCGAGCGCTCCGGCAAACCTACATTGGCGCCTGTCTTTCAAATCAACCGACTTTCCACAAGGAATACATCATGCTCGATCAAGCTGAAGGCGCAGTTCAAAAAGTAGCAGGCAAGGTGCAGGACGCATTCGGCGCAGCAACCGGCGACAGCTCCACGCAGGCCGAGGGCAAGGCCCGGCAGGTCGCAGGTTCGGCACAGAAGGCCTACGGCGAAGTGGTCGACCAGGTGCGCGAGTCCGCCTTGGCGAACCCGGTCGCGACCATCGCTGCGGCCGTCGGCGCCGGATTCTTTCTCGGCGCACTCTGGGCCACGCGCCGCTGAACGTCTGACCGAGAAGTGTCTCTGTCACGTGCCTCAACCCGGACCTGACTCGACACTGATCCATGCGCCATAGACAGCGCAGCAGTCGGATCGGCGATGATCCGGCGGAGCCGTTTCGAACGGCTCCGCCATGAAGACCTTTTCGCAGCGGATGTTCGTGCTCCGCTCACCGCCATCGGGTCGATGGCGGTAGGCGAACATCGCTTCGATGTTTCCGTACATCGCACTGCAGCGCATCCGATGCAACCTGGGCACGCCGGCCTCGATGTCGATCGTGATCAAAGGGTGGCTTTGGGGACTGATCTTCGACCATCACCATGCCATGAGGCATCTTTCCACGCCGACGAAACTGGCATGTGAGCATCTCGGCCATCTGCTGGCGCTCCAGATCCAGTCCACCGAGACGACCTCGAAGGTCGCGGAGCGACCAAGTCTGGACCGTCGGCGACGTGCCCGAGGTGGCGCACATCCAGTCACTCGCCTGCTGGATCGGCGGGCTCGATGTGGAGGTTCATGAAAGCAGCGCACTCGCGACGTATTTCGACCAAGCCACGAATTTCAGCGATGCTGCCGGCGTGCTCGCGATTTCGGTTTCCCAGATACATCGTCACCAGATCATCTGGTTCAGGCCGGAACTCGTCCAGAGGGTGAAATGGGCCGGCGATTCACGCAAGGCCGCTCTGAATCGTGCTGCGCCGTATCGGGGAACTCGCTGCGACGGCATCGGAACTCGGGCGCCGACCTGCGGAAGCTGGCCGATTCCCTAGAGCTGCAGGTGCAGGCGCGCCGCAAGAGCGCGATCGCACCTGGGCACTCGGCCGCGACGTGCTCGGCATCATGAATTTCAACGGCTATTTCGAAAGCGTCAATCCGGCGTGAACGGCTGTGCTGGGCTGGAGCGCGGCCGAGATCTGTGCGAATCCGTACCGCCTGCTGATCCATCCGGACGAACTCGAAGCGTCGAACGCGGCGCTGACCGCCTTTCAAGCTCAGCGAGGCGTGCATGCCCCTCGAGAATCGCTACCGCACGAAGGCCGGCGCCTATCGCTGGACTTCCTGGACGGCGGTGCCGGACGGTGAACGTCTCTATGTGACCGGACACGACGTGACCGAGGAAAAGGAGCATGCGCTCGAACTCGAACTCGCCAAGGAACAGCTGCGGCAGAGCCAGAAGCTCGAAGCGGTCGGCCAGCTCACGGGCGGCCTCGCGCACGATTTCAACCACCTGTCGGGTGCGATCACCGGCAGCCTGGAATTGATGCGGCGTCGCGGGCTGGAGGGTCGATTCACCCAACTCGACCGCTACATCGAGATTGCGCAAGGTGCGGCCCGGCGGGCGGCGGCACTCGCGCATCGGTTGCTGGCCTTCTCCCGCCGGCAGACGCTGGAGCCGAAGACGGTCAACGCCAGGTGGCCGATGCGGCGCGCGGTGTGCGTGCCGGGCTCAGGGTGCCGTTCATCACCGGCTATGCGGAGAACGCGGTGCTGAGCCACGGGCATTTCTACATCGGCATGCACGTGCCGACCAAGCCTTTCGACCTGGGCGTTCTCTCCGCCGGGTGCGGGAACTGATCGATGCTGCGGAGCCGTCGAGCTAGGCGATCGGCCTGCGCAGCAGCCGCAGCCCGTTGCCCACCACCAGCAGACTGGCGCCCATGTCCGCGAACACCGCCATCCACATCGTCGCGGTGCCGAACACGGCCAGCACCAGGAACACCAGCTTGATGCCGAGCGCCAGCGTGATGTTCTGCATCAGCACCGAACGCGTGCGGCGGCTCAGGCGGATCGTCTCGGCGATGCGGCCGAGATCGTCGTTCATGATGACCACGTCCGACGCTTCCATCGCCGTGTCGGTGCCTGCGCCGCCCATCGCGAAACCGATGTCGGCCTGGGCCAGTGCCGGCGCGTCGTTGATGCCGTCGCCGGCCATGCCGGTCGGGCCGTAGCGCTGGCGCATTTCCTTGATGGCCGAGAGCTTGTCCTCGGGCAACAGCGCGCCGCGCGCATCGTCGATGCCGGCCTCGCGCGCCACCGCCCGGGCGGTGGCGACGTTGTCGCCGGTCAGCATCACCGGGACGACGCCCAGCTTCCTCAACTGCGCGACCGCCTGCATCGAGCTGGCCTTGATGGTGTCGGCGACCGCGAACATCGCGAGCACGCCGCTGTCGTCGGCGAGCAGCGTGACGGTGCGGCCTTGCGATTCCTGGGCGGCGAGTTCGGCTTCCAGCGCCGCGTTCGTCTGCTCGCGCTCCTTGACCAGGCGATGGTTCCCGAGGACCAGGCGCCGGCCCTCGACGACGCCTTCCACGCCGCGCCCGACGAGTGCACCGAAACCGTCGACATCGGACGTGTCGCCGTCGATACCGGCGGCGATGGACTTCGACACCGGATGGTCCGACCGCGCGGCGAGGCTCTTGGCCCAGCGGCGCGCCGACTCCTCGTCCGCGCCGTTCAGTGCGCTGAAGGCGACCAGCTTCGGCTTGCCCTCGGTCAGCGTGCCGGTCTTGTCGACCGCGACCGCCTTGAGCAACCGCGCTTCTTCGAGGTAGGTGCCGCCTTTGATCAGGATGCCGCGCCGGGCTGCCGCGGCCAGCCCGCTCACGACGGTCACGGGCGTGGAGATCACCAGCGCGCACGGGCACGCGATGACCAGCAGCACCAGCGCCTTGTAGATCGCGGCGAGCCATGTCCAGCCGAGCAGCAGCGGCGGCACGACGGCGACGGCCAGCGCGACGGCGAACACGGCCGGCGTGTAGATCGAGGCGAAGCGGTCGACGAAACGCTGCGTCGGCGCGCGCGTGCCCTGGGCTTCCTCGACGGCGTGGATGATGCGCGCGAGCGTCGAGTTGCTCGCCGCGGCCGTCACGCGGAACTCGAGTTCGCCGTTCTGATTGATCGTGCCGGCGAAGACGGGGCTGCCCGTCTCCTTGTCGACCGGAATGCTCTCGCCGGTGACCGAGGACTGGTCGATGCTGCTCGCGCCGCGCGTGACCACGCCGTCGAGCGCGACGCGTTCCCCGGGCCTGACGCGCGCGATCGCATCCAGCGCGATGTCGGACGCCGCGATGCGGCGCCAGCTGCCGTCGGCCTGCCGGACCTCGGCATCGTCGGGGGCGAGTTCGACCAGTCCCTGGATTGCGTTGCGGGCACGGTCGACGGCGCGCGCCTCGATCAGCTCGGCGATCGCGTAGAGCGCCATCACCATCGCGGCCTCGGGCCACTGGCCGATGACGAAGGCGCCCGTGACCGCGACCGACATCAGCGCGTTGATGTTGAGCTTGCCGTGCCGCAGTGCGATCAGGCCCTTGCTGTAGGTCTCGATGCCCGCGAGCCAGATCGCCACGGCCGCGACCGCCATGCCCGCGCCTTTCCAGGCCAGCGTGTCGGGTGCGAAGTAGGAAAGCGCTTCGGCGACGATCGCCAAGCCGAGGGCGGCGGCGAATCGGGCATGGCTCGTGTTCGAACCGGCGCCGTGGGTGTGGTCGTGCGCGCCGTCGTCGCCGGTTGCCGTGGCACCCGTAGCGGCCAGGGGCTCCGGCGCGAATCCCGCCTTGCGGATCGCCGTCAGCGCCACGGCGACGCCGTCGTCGGTGCCGTCGATCCGCAGCGTGCGCTGGGCGAGCCGGAAGTGCAGGCCGCGGACGCCGGGGAGGGGCTCGACCGCGCGGCGAATCTCCGACTCCTCGATCGTGCAGTCCATCGTGGCGATGCGGAAGGTGTTCGGCGCCACCGCGGCATCGACCGGCAGGGCGATGGAGGGCGCACAGCAGCCCTCCGGCCCCTTCGACAGGATCGGGCCGAGTTGCGGCTCGGTGCTGTCCGTTGCCGCATGTGCGCAGCAGCCTGCATGGTCGGGAGTGTGCGTGTGGGAATGGGAGGCCATGGTGTTTTCGCTTTCAAGGTCATTTCACACCCTGTACCCACTGCAGGGTCAAGTGTCTAGGATCGGGTTCTTTTCAACCCTGAAGAGGCGACACGATGAAGATCGGCGACCTGAGCGGTGCGACCGGCGTGGATGTCGGCACCATCCGTTTCTACGAACGCGCAGGGCTGCTCGCCGTGCCGGAGCGGCAAGCCAACGGCTACCGGTCGTACGGCCGGCAGCATCTGGAAGGCCTGTCGTTCGTCCGCCATTGCCGGGCGCTGGACATTCCGCTCGCCGACATCAAGCGCCTGCTCGACTTCACCACCCTGCCCAACGAGGACTGCGCCGACATCAACCAGCTCGTCGACGAGCAGATCGCGCGCGTGCAGGCGCGGCTGCAGAGTCTGCAGGCGCTCGAGAAGCAGCTGACCCTGCTGCGCGCGAAATGCACCGACGGCCATCCGGCCAGGGAGTGCGGCATCCTCGGCGAACTGGTCTCGGCGGCGCACGGCGAAGCCTGTGCCTGCCACTCGTGAAGCCGTTCCCTCATTCCTGATACCAAGACGATGAAAAAAGCCTACCGCGCCTCCCTGCTGCGCTTCGACGGCGAAGGCCGCCCGCAATTCGACGAGGACGGCCTGCTGGTCGTCGCACCCGACGCCACCGGTCGCCAGCGCGTGCTCGAAGCCGGCAGCCATGCCGAACTCGCGCCGCGCCACCTCGATGCCGCACCGACGCACTGGCCGGGCCGCATTCTGGCGCCGGGCTTCATCGACATGCACATCCACTTCCCGCAGACCGACATCATCGGCGCGCCCTCGGAAGGCCTGCTGCCCTGGCTGGAGAACTACACCTTTCCGGCCGAGAGCCGCTTCGCCGACCCGGCGCATTCGGCCGAGGTGGCGGAGGTGTTCTTCGACGAGCTGCTGCGCAACGGCGTCACGACCGCGCTGGCCTTCGCCACCTCGCATGTCGAGTCCGTGCAGGCCTTTTTCGCCTCGGCGCAGCGGCGGCAGCTGCGCATGATCACCGGCAAGGTGCTGCAGGACCGCCATTCGCCCGACGGCGTGCGCGACGAGACCATGCAGAGCCTGGCCGACACCGAGGCGCTGATCCGCCAGTGGCACGGCATCGACCGGCTGGGCTATGCGATCACGCCGCGCTTCGCCCCGACCAGCACGGCAGAGCAGCTGCGCGGTGCCGGTGCGCTGGCCGCGAAGTACCCCGACACCTGGATCCACTCGCATGTCTCGGAGAACAGGGACGAGGTGAAGTGGGCGCGCGAACTTTTCCCCGATGCGCGCTCCTACCTCGACGTCTACCGCGGTTTCGGCCTGATGCGCGAGCGCGCGGTGTACGCGCACTGCATCCATTTCGACGACGACGACCGCCGCCTGATGCGCGAGACCGGGACCGCCACCGCCGTGAGCCCGACCAGCAACCTGTTCCTCGGCAGCGGCTTCTTCGACTTCGAGGGCGCCGACCGCATCGGCTACCGTTACGGCCTCGCGAGCGACGTCGGCGGCGGCACCAGCTTCAGCCCGTTCGCGACCATGATGGCCGCCTACTACGTCGGCCGCGAAGGCCAGACCAAGCCCGGCGTGAGCATCGCGCCGTCCGAACTCTGGTGGCGCCACACCGGCGGCGCGGCGCGGGCGCTCGGGCTCGAGGGCGTGATCGGCAACCTGCAGCCCGGCTGCGAGGCGGATTTCGTCGTCATCGATCCGAGGGCGACACCGCTGCTGGCCCGCAAGACAGCGCTGGCCGAGAACCTCGAGGAACTCCTCTTCTCGATGATCGTGCTGGGCGACGACCGGCTGATCGAGCGGACCGTGATTTCACAGGCGATCGCGGGCTAGGCATGACACTGCGCGTGACACAATCGCGCCCCAGCAGCCGCGGCGCCTCTCATCCGGAAATACCGCGGAACCGGCTCCGCCGGGCCGCTGGTGTTGCCCCCGGAGGGGGTTGGCGAAGCGACACGCAGTGCGCGAAGACTGGGGGTTAGTCAGTGACCATTAAGAGCGACAAGTGGATCCGGCGCATGGCCGAGCAGACCGGCATGATCGCGCCCTTCGAGCCGGCACAGGTGCGCCAGCGGGACGGTCACAAGATCATCAGCTACGGCACCTCGAGCTATGGCTACGATATCCGCTGCGCGCCCGAATTCAAGGTTTTCACCAACATCCACAGCACGGTGGTGGACCCGAAGAACTTCGACGAGAAGAGTTTCGTGGACTTCCACGGCGACAGCTGCATCATTCCGCCGAACAGTTTCGCGCTGGCGCGCACCGTCGAGTACTTTCGCATCCCGCGCAACGTGCTGACCATCTGCCTGGGCAAGAGTACCTACGCGCGTTGCGGCATCATCGTCAACGTCACGCCTTTCGAGCCCGAGTGGGAAGGCTACGTGACGCTCGAATTCAGCAACACCACGCCGCTGCCGGCCAAGATCTACGCCGGTGAAGGTTGTGCGCAAGTGTTGTTTTTCGAAAGCGACGAAGTGTGCGAGACCAGCTACAAGGACCGCGGCGGCAAATATCAGGGCCAGCGCGGCGTTACGCTTCCGAAGGCGTGAAATGACCACATCAAGGAGCATCCGATGAAATGGGAAGGCAATGAGCAGTCCGACAACGTCGAAGACCGGCGCGACGGCAGTGGCGGCGGCGGCGGTGGCTTTCCTATCGGTGGCCGCGGCGTCGGCATCGGTACCGTCGCGGTCGCGCTGGTCGCGGGCTGGATCTTCGGCATCAATCCTCTGACCGTGCTCGGCCTGCTGAGCGGCGGCGGCGGCGGCCAAACGCCGCAGGTGCAGCAGCAGGGGCCGGCGCACAAGCCGCCCGCGAACGACCGCGAGGCGGCTTTCGTGTCGACCGTGCTGAAGAACACCGAAGTCGTCTGGACGGATGTCTTCCGCCAGAACGGCAGCACCTACGACGCACCGCGCCTGGTGCTGTTTCGCGGCGCGACGCCGACGGCGTGCGGCACCGGCGAATCGGCGATGGGGCCGTTCTACTGCCCCGGCGACAAGAAGGTCTACATCGACCTCGGCTTCTTCGACACGCTCAAGAGCCAGCTCGGCGCGCCGGGCGAATTCGCGCAGGCTTACGTGATCGCACACGAAGTCGGCCACCACGTGCAGGACGAGCTTGGCATCACCGCCAAGGTCGACGGCATGCGCGGCCGTATCAGCCAGAGCCAGAACAACGCGATGAGCGTGCGGGTCGAACTGCAGGCCGACTGCTTCGCCGGCGTCTGGGCCAACAAGTCGCAGCAATCCAAGCAATGGCTGGACCCGGGCGATATCGAATCGGCGATGAACGCCGCGCAGAAGATCGGCGACGACGCGCTGCAGCGCTCGGCCGGCCGGGCGGTGGTGCCCGACAGCTTCACCCACGGCAGCAGTGCGCAGCGCCAGCGCTGGTTCGGCGCCGGCTACAAGGACGGCAGCATCCAGAGCTGCGACACCTTCAACGCAAGGAATCTGTAGTTCCGAAACTGTCGAATCGGCAGCATTCCGGCGAGTTACCGCACTTCCATTGGCGTTTACGATCGCGGTGCGACAATAGCCGGCTCAATGACAAGCTCCTTTTCCAATCTTTCGCTGGCGGAACCGCTGGCACGCGCCGTGGCCGAAATGGGTTACGAGCACATGACGCCCATCCAGGAACAGGCCATACCGGTGGTCCTTTCGGGCCAGGACGTGATGGGCGCCGCGCAGACCGGCACGGGCAAGACGGCCGCTTTCTCGCTGCCGCTGCTGCAGCGGATGCTCAAGCACGAGAACGGTTCGACCTCGCCCGCGCGTCACCCCGTCCGGGCATTGGTGCTGCTCCCCACGCGCGAGCTCGCCGATCAGGTCGCCCAGCAGATCAAGCTCTATGCCAAGTACACGCAGCTGCGCAGCGCGGTCGTGTTCGGCGGCATGGACATGAAGCCGCAGACGCTGGAGCTCAAGAAGGGCGTCGAGGTGCTGGTCGCCACGCCGGGCCGGCTGCTCGACCACATCGAGGCCAAGAACGCGGTGCTCAACCAGGTCGAGTACGTCGTGCTCGACGAGGCCGACCGCATGCTCGACATCGGCTTCCTGCCCGACCTGCAGCGCATCCTGAGCTACCTGCCCAAGCAGCGCACCACGTTGCTGTTCTCGGCCACCTTCTCGGGCGAGATCAAGCGCCTGGCCGGCAGCTATCTGCAGGACCCCGTCACCATCGAGGTGGCACGTCCGAACGAAACCGCATCGACCGTCGAGCAGCGCTTCTTCAGCGTGAGCGACGACGACAAGCGCCGCGCCTTGAAGCAGATCGTACGCCAGCGCGGCATCACGCAAGCCTTCGTCTTCGTCAACAGCAAGCTCGGCTGCGCACGGCTCGCACGCTCGCTGGAGCGCGAAGGGCTCAAGACCACCGCGCTGCACGGCGACAAGAGCCAGGACGAGCGTCTCAAGGCGCTGGCCGCATTCAAGGCCGGGGCGGTCGACCTGCTGGTATGCACCGATGTGGCAGCGCGCGGGCTCGACATCAAGGACGTGCCGGCGGTCTTCAACTTCGACATTCCGTTCAACGCCGAGGACTATGTCCACCGCATCGGCCGCACCGGTCGTGCCGGCGCGTCGGGCCTGGCCGTGAGCTTCGCGAGCGGCGGCAACGACGCGCGCCTGGTCGCCGACATCGAGAAGCTGATCAAGAAACCGATCGAGCTCGAAGCGATCGAGTTCGAGGAAGACCGGCCGCGCGGGCGTATCAACGACGGACGTCGTCACTGGCGCGAAGAGGGTGAGTCGGAGCCGGGCGATGCGCGCGAAGCGCTCGACGCCGTTGCGGCACCGTTCGACGTACGCGAGCAGCGCGACCCGCGTGACCAGCGCGTCTCGACCTTCGGCAACGGCGCGGCGCGAGGCAACGGCCGTCCGCAACGCGCGTCGGCATCGCGTGACCCGTTCTTCGAGAAGCCTTACGAGGCTCCGGCCCGTGAAGCCGAGCCGGCATGGGAAGCGTCCACCAGGGCCACGCCCGCGCGCGGCATTTCGAGCAACATCAAGTCCAGGCGCAAGGTCGCGGCACTGTTCAAGGCGTCGGTGTCGACGGCCGATTGAGAGCGCTACGGTGCCCGCTGACGCGCTCGCCCGCGTCGCGGGACAACGCCAGCACATCGACCAGCGCCAGCAGCGCCACCACGGCGACCATTCCGAAGGCGATCCGGAAGTCCACGACACCGGGCGTGCCGGCATGCCCCGTGGCGCGCGCAGCCACCTGCAGCGCGACCGCGCCGAACGCGATGCCCATGCCCGCAGCCAGTTGCTGCACCATGCTCGCCAGGGTCGTCGCACCGCTGGTCTGCGCGGGCGTGGTGTCGCAGAAGGTGAGCGTATTGAAGGCTGTGAACTGCATCGACCGGCAGACGCCGCCGAACACCATGACAGCCACGATCAGCACCACAGGCGTCTGCGGCGACAGTGCGGCGCAGGCCACGAACCCGAGCGACACCAGCGCCCCGTTGAGCAGCAGCGTGCTGCGAAACCCGAGCCGACGCATCACGAAGCTGGTCGCCGGCTTGATGCCCAGATTGCCCGCGAACAGCGCCAGCATCATGAAGCCCGACATCACCATGCTGAAGCCGAAGGCGAGCTGGAACATCAGCGGCAGCAGGAACGGCGCGCTGCCGATCGCGATGCGGAACAAGGTGCCGCCGACCATCGAGATCCGGAAGGTCTTGACGCCGACCACCGAGAGATCGACCAGCGGATGCGCTGAGCGCCGGAGGTGCCATACCGCATAGGCGAGCGCGCCGGCGCCGCCGGCCAGCAGCGCCGCGACGCGCAACGCGTCGACCGGCCCGTGGCCGAGCGAATCGAGTCCGTACATCAGCGCGGCGAGGCCGATACCGCTGGCGACGAAGCCGGGCCAGTCGAAAGGCCGTCGGCCGCCCGGCGTGCCGTCGATCCAGCGCAGCGAGAAGAACATCGCCGCCAGCCCCAGCGGCACGTTCAGGAAGAAGATCCAGTGCCAGCTCCAGGTCGTGGCGATCCAGCCGCCGAGCGGCGGGCCCAGCACCGGCGCCGCCAGGCCGGGCCAGGTGATGGTCGCGATCGCCCTGACCAAGTCGGTTTTGGAGGTGCTGCGCAGTACCACCAGCCGCCCGACCGGCACCATCAGCGCGCCGCCCATGCCCTGGACGACGCGGGCGCAGACGAAGGCCGGCAGGCTCTGCGCCAACCCGCAGGCCACCGACGCGAGCGTGAAGACCAGGATCGCGGCGGTGAACACCCTGCGCGGGCCGAAGCGGTCGGCGACCCAGCCGCTGACCGGGATGAACACCGCCAGCGCCAGCAGATAGGCACTGATGCCGGTCGAGAGTTCCACCGGCGCGACGCCGAAGCTCTGCGCCATGGCCGGAACCGCGGTGCCGATCACCGTCGCGTCGAGGTTCTCCATGAAGAACGCGGCGGCGACGAGGAAGGCGATCCACCGTCCGTTGGGCGCGACGGGATCGCCGCCCGACGTCGACGGCGTCAGCCCGGAGCCTGGGCCTGCTCGCATTGCACGTCGATGTGTTCGATGTCGTCGAGCGTGGTGCCGATGCGCGCGGCGCTCAGGCAACCGCCCCAGACGCAGCCGGTGTCGGTGGAGATCACGCCGCCGTGTGCCTTCCAGCCCAGTGTCGACCAGTGGCCGAACGCGACGGTGGCGCCAGCCGTGCGACGGCCCGGCACCTCGAACCACGGCATAAAGCCGGCAGGCGGCGCGTCGGCGCTGTCCTTGGTGTCGAAATCCATCAGGCCGTCGGCGGCGCAGAAGCGCAATCGGGTCAGGCCGTTGACGATGGCGCGCAGCCGGGTGCTACCGGTGAACGCCTCGTCCCAGCGCGCTGGTTCGTTGCCGTACATGCCGCGCACGAATTCGCCAAGCAACGGGCCGCGCAAGACGCTTTCGACCTCGGCGGCCAGCACGAGCACCTGGTCGACGCTCCATTGCGGCAGCACGCCGGCATGCACCATCAGCAGATCGCGGCCACCGACGACCCGGTGCAGCGCCAGGTGCTGGTTGCGCAGCCATTCGAGCATCGGTTCGCGGTCGGGTGCGTCGAGCACGCCGTCGAGCGTGTCCTTGCGTCCGGACTTGCGCGCACCGTGCGCCACGCCCAGCAGGTGCAGGTCGTGGTTTCCCAGCAGGCTGCGCGCGGCGTCGCCCAGGCGCTGCACGCGGCGCAGCACGCCGGCCGAATCGGGGCCGCGGTTGACGAGGTCGCCGAGCAGCACCAGGTTGTCGCGGCTGGGGGAGAAGTCGATGCGTTCCAGCAATTCGCGCAGGGCTTCGTCGCAGCCTTGCACGTCGCCGATCATGTAGAGTGCCATTCCCCCATTCTCTTCCTCGTTCATGGATGTTCTTCTGCTGGCTTTGCTGACGACGCTCAACGCGTTGTTCGCGATGTCCGAAATGGCGCTCTCGACCAGCCGGCGCGCACGGCTCGCGGCGCACGCCGAGACGGGGGATGCCGGCGCAGCCGCTGCGCTCGAACTGATGGAAGATCCGACGCAGTTCCTCTCCAGCGTGCAGATCGGCATCACTTCGATCGGCATGCTCAGCGGCATCGTCGGCGAGGCCGCTTTCGCGGCGCCGCTGGCCGTCTGGATGGAGAGCCTGGGCCTGGGCACCGGTACGGCGAGCGTCGCCTCGACCGCGGTGGTGGTGACCTGCATCACCTTCTTCACGATCATCTTCGGCGAACTGGTGCCCAAGCGCATCGGCCAGCTGTATCCCGAACGCGTCGCGCGTTTCGTGTCGCGCCCGATGCGCGGTCTCGCGACGGCGGCCAAGCCTTTCGTGCTGCTACTCTCGGGCGCCACGGCGACCATCCTGAAGCTGCTGCGCATCGATTCGACCGCTGCACGCACCGTCACCGAGGAAGAAATTTCGGCGAGCCTGGAGGAGGGTGTCGACGCCGGCGTGATCGAGATGCACGAGCACCAGATGGTGCGCAACGTCTTCCACCTGGACGACCGGCGGCTGAGCTCGCTGATGATCCCGCGCGCGGACATCGAGTGGCTCGATGCGTCCGACACCGTCAGAACCAGCCTGCAGAAGGTGGCCGACGCCGGCGCGCTGAACCTCGTGCACTCCTGGTATCCGGTCTGCCGCAATTCGCTCGACGACGTGGTCGGCGTGATCAGTGTCGCGCACCTGCTGCGGCTCGGCCAGCAGCACGAAGGCCCGATCGAACGCGTGGCCCAGCCGGCTTCGTTCGTGCCCGAGACGCTGAGCGGCATGGAACTGCTCGAGCAGTTCCGCGTCCGGGCCGGCCGGCTGGTGTTCGTGGTCGACGAGTACGGCGTGGTACAGGGGCTGATGACGCCGCGCGACCTGCTCGAAGCGATCACCGGTGAACTGCAACCCAATCTCACGACCAACGCCTGGGCCGTGCTGCGCGCCGACGGCGCCTGGGAGCTCGATGGCCTGATGCCGGTGTCGGAACTGCGTGCGCGCCTGGGCATCCGCGAGCTGCCCGAGGAGGAGCGGGGCCGCTACAACACCGTGGCCGGGCTGATGATGGCGGTGTCGGGCCAGCTGCCCGAAGTCGGCGAGCGCATCGAATGCGTGGGCTGGATCTTCGAGGTGATCGCGCTCGACGGCCGCCGGATCGACCGGGTGGTGGCGCATTCCGGTACCGTGCCGGCCTGAGGACGGCACGGGCTTTCGACCGCGTCGTCGACGCGCGAAACTAGAATGCGAATCTTTCTCATCAAAGATGGATTGATGCGCTTCCGACCATGAACAGCCGAACGATCAAGACCTGGGCCTGGGTCCACAAGTGGAGCAGTCTGGTCTGCACCGTCTTCATGCTGCTGCTGTGCCTGACCGGCCTGCCGCTGATCTTCCACCACGAGATCGGCCGTCTGCTGGGCACCGACGTCGAGTCGCCGGAAATGCCCGCCGGCACGCCGCACGCGAGCCTCGACCGCGTGCTGGCAGTGGCGAAGGCGAAGCATCCCGAGCGCGTGGTGCAGTTCGTCTCGCGCTCGGAGGACGACGACAACCTGTGGTTCGTCACGCTCACGCCGACGCCCGCACCGACGGACGATTTCAAGTCGGTCGTCGTCGACGCGCGCACGGCCGAGGTGCTCGGGCAGCCGAAGTTCGACGAAGGCTTCATGCACGTGATGTTCAAGCTGCATGTCGACCTGTTCGCCGGGCTGCCGGGCAAGCTCTTCCTGGGCTTCATGGGACTGCTGTTGCTCGTCGCCATCGTCTCGGGCGTGGTGCTGTATGCGCCGTTCATGCGCAAGCTCGACTTCGGCACCGTGCGCCACGACAAGCGGCCGCGCGTCAAGTGGCTCGACCTGCACAACCTGCTGGGCATCGTCACGCTGGTCTGGGCCTTCGTGGTCGGCGGCACCGGCATGATCAACACCTGGGCCGACCTGGTGATCAAGTACTGGCAGCACGACCAGCTCGGTGCGCTGCTCAAGCCCTACCAGGGGCAGCCGACGGTGCCGGTGGCCGAACGTGGATCGGTGCAGCGCTCGCTCGAAGTCGCCGAGGCGCGCGTGCCGGGCATGAAGGTGTCTTTCATCGCGTTCCCGGGCACGTCGTTCTCCAGCCCGCACCACAACACCGTGTTCCTGCGCGGCAGCGAGCCCTTCACGTCGAAGCTGCTGCAGCCGGTGCTGGTGGATGCGAAGACCGCCGAGGTCACCGCGGCGCCGAGGCTGCCCTGGTACCTGACGGCCTTGCTGGTGTCGCAGCCGCTGCACTTCGGCGACTACGGCGGCATGCCGATGCAGATCCTGTGGGCACTGCTCGACATCGCGACCATCATCGTGCTCGGCAGCGGGCTCTACCTGTGGCTCGAGCGCGGCAGGAGCGTGCCGCACGCGGCCAAAGAAAGGGCGCGTATCGAAGCGAACGCGCCGCACGGCGCCGAGCCCGTACCGGTGACGAAGATCGGTGCATGAAGCCGCGCCACGCGTTCTGGAGTCTCTGGAGCTGGCCGATCGCGCTCGGTCTGCTGACCGGTGTCGGCCTGGTGTCGGCGCTGTTCAGCGACGGCGGTGCAGGCGACATGCTCGCCTGGCTGACGCTGGGCATCCCCGTGGCCGTCGGCCTCCGGTTCTGGCTGCGTCCCGTCCGGCCCTGACGGTTCGCCCGGTCATTCGACCTTGACGTTCGCGGCCCTGATCACCTGGGCCCACTTGTCGACTTCGGTCTTCTGGAACGCAGCGATCTGCGCGATCGTCAGGTCCGACGGCTCCATGCCGAATCCCTTCATCTTGTCCTGCATCTCCGGGGTCGCGAGGATCGTGCGGATCTCCTTGTGCAGCCGGTCGACGATCGGCGCGGGCGTGCCGGCCGGCACGAAGACCGCCTGCCACGACTGGACGTCGAAATCCGTCAGCCCGGCGATGCCGGATTCGGCCACCGTCGGCACGTTCGGCAGCGAGGCGATCCGCTTGGCGGAGGTCACCGCGATCGCGCGCAGCTTGCCGCTCTGGATGTGCGGGCCGGCCACCACGGTGGTGTCGAACATCATGTCGACCTGGCCGCCGATCACGTCCTGGATCGCCGGACCGCTGCCCTTGTACGGCACGTGCGTGAACTTCACGCCCGACTTGTAGGACAGCAGTTCGAGCGCCAGGTGCTGCGAGGTGCCGGTGCCCGCCGATGCCGACGAGAGTCCGCCCGGCTTCGCCTTGCTCGCGTCGAGCACGTCCTTGAGCGTCTTGTACGGGCTCGCCTGGTTGACCACCAGCACCACCGGGTTGGTCCCGATCAGCGTGACCGGGGCGAAGGACCTGATCGGGTCGTAGCCGATCTTCGGATACAGGCTGACGTTGATGGCGTGCGAGCTGATCGTGCCGCCGAGCAGCGTGAAGCCGTCGGGCGCGGCGCGCGACGCGATCTCCGAACCCACGCTGCCGCCGGCGCCGGCGCGGTTGTCGACGATCACCGAGGTGCCCAGCACGGCGCCGAGCTTCTGGCTGATGAGCCGGCCCAGCACGTCGGTCGTGCCGCCGGCCGGAAACGGCACCAGGTAGGTGACGGCCTTGCCGGTGGGCCAGGTGCTCTGCGCCCAGGCAGGCAGGGTGGTGGTGGTGGTGGCGGCGAACGCCGCGGCGGCGGTTCGGACGAGCGTGCGGCGTCGCATGGCGATGTCTCCTGAGGTTTTATGAATCGACGAGCGGGTCCGTGCGGACGGCTCACGGCATGTACTGTCCGCCGTTGACTTCCAGGATCTGCCCGGTCACGTAGCCCGACAGCTGCGCCGAAGCGAGGTAGAGGAAGGCGCCCGCGCATTCGTCGGGCTCGCCGATGCGTGCCATCGGGATGCCGGCACGCATCGATTCGAGCATCGCCGGCGTCGAGAAGCGGTCGTGGAAAGGTGTCTGGATCACGCCCGGCGCGACCGCGTTCACGCGAATGTTGTCGGGCGCGAGCTCCTTGGCCAGGCCGCGCGTGGCCGTACTCACGAAACCCTTGGCACCTGCGTACAGGTACGCGCCCGGGCCGCCGCCGTTGCGTGCCGCCACCGACGTCACGTTGACGATGCTGCCGCCCTGGCCGCGTGAGCGCATCAGCACCACCACTTCGCGGCAGAACGCCAGCACCGAGCGCGCGTTGATCTGCAGCACGTCGTCGAACAGCGCGTCGTCGAACTCCGCGATCGGCACGCGCCTGACCAGGCTGCCGGCGTTGTTCACCAGGATGTCGATGCGTCCCAGGCGCTCGTGCGCCTCGCGCACCACGCGCACGATCGCCGCGTCGTCGCGCACGTCGCCCTGCACCGAGAAGGCTTCGCCGCCGGCCGCGACGATGGTGTCGACCACCTGCTGCGCCTCGGCCGCCGACCGGTTGTAGTGCACCGCCACCCGCACGCCGCGCGCGCCGAATGCGATCGCGGCCGCAGCGCCGATGCCGGTGCTGGCACCGGTGATGAGCGCAGTCTGGCCCTTGAGGTCTTCCATGTCGTCGTCTCCGTTCTTGTCGTCGAATCAGGTTACTGGCGCCGGATTGAAGAGCACCAGCGCGTTGTGCAGCTTCCACTGTTCCGCCCAGGTCTTCTTGCGCCCGCTCGCCACCTCGAGCATCAGCCGGAACAGCTCCCAGCCCATGTCCTCGATGGTGGCTTCGCCGTCGGCGATGCGGCCCGCGTTCACATCCATCAGGTCGTGCCAGCGGCGCGCCAGGTCGCTGCGTGTCGCGACCTTGATGACCGGCACTTCGGCCAGGCCGTAGGGCGTGCCGCGACCGGTCGTGAACACGTGCAGGTTGATGCCCGCCGCGAGCTGCAGCGTGCCGCAGATGAAGTCGCTCGCCGGCGTGGCGGCGTAGACCAGGCCGCGCTCGATGCCGCGGTCGCGCAGGCTCTGGCCGGGCGAGATCACGCCCGAGATCGGCGCGCTGCCGCTCTTGACGATCGAGCCCATCGCCTTCTCGACGATGTTCGACAGCCCGCCCTTCTTGTTGCCCGGCGTGGTGTTGGCGCTGCGGTCGACGCGGCCCTTGTCCAGGTAGGCGTCGTACCAGGCCATCTCCTTGATCATGTCCTCGGCGACCGCCGGCGTGGTGGCGCGCGAGGTCAGCTGGTCGATGCCGTCGCGCACTTCGGTGGTTTCCGAAAACATCACGGTCGCGCCCGCGCGCACCAGCAGGTCGGTGCAGAAGCCGACCGCCGGGTTGGCCGTGACGCCGGAGAACGCGTCGCTGCCGCCGCACTGCACGCCGACCACCAATTCGCTGGCCGGCACGGTCTCGCGCCGGCGGGCGTTCAGACGCTCGAGGTGTTCCTCGGCCTGGCGCAGGATCGAGTCGATCATCGACATGAAGCCGACGTGCGCATCGTCCTGCAGGCAGACCACGTCGAGCTTCGGGCTGGCGCTGTCGCCGACGTCGGCGACGTTGCGCTCGTCGACCAGCGGGATGCTGCCGGGCGGCAGCAGGCGCTCGGGCTGCAGTTTCTCGCAGCCCAGGCTGATCACCATCACCTCGCCGCCGAAGTTCGGATTCAGCGTGATGTTGCGCAGCGTGCGGATCGGGATGACGGCGTCGGGTGCGTCGATTGCGACGCCGCAGCCGTAGCTGTGCGAGAGCCCTACCACGTCGTCGACGTTCGGGTACTTCGGCAGCAGCTCGGCCTTGATGCGCTGCACCGCGAAGTCGACCACGCCGGCCACGCACTGCACGGTCTGCGTGATGGCCAGAATATTGCGCGAGCCGACCGAACCGTCGAGGTTGCGGTAGCCCTCGAAGGTGTGGCCGTCGAGCGGCGGCAGTTCGGGCGCGCGCACGGTCGCTATCGGCAGACCCGCGAGCGAGCGCGCCTCGGGCATGCGCAGCAGCCGCTCGTGCACCCAGCTGCCGGCGGGGATCGGCTTGAGCGCATAGCCGATCGGCACGTCGTAGCGCCGCACCACGCCGCCTTCGGGAATGTCTTCCAGCGCGACCTTGTGCGCCTGCGGCACCTTGTCGACCAGGATCAGGCCGGAGGCGAGCACGGTGCCGGCGGGCAGGCCGCCGTCGTTGGCGACGATCGCGACGTTGTCGGCCGCATGCATGCGGATGGTCAGGGGTGCGGCGCCGGACGACGCAGACGTGTTCATCGCACCACCATGAACATGCTGGGCAGCCAGGTCGAGAACGCCGGCAGGAAGGTCACCAAGCCCAGCGCGAGGATCAGCGCGCCGTAGAACGGCCAGATGGTCTTCATCACCGCGCCGACCGAAATGCCGCCGATGGCGCAGCCGACGAACTGCGTCGTGCCGACCGGCGGCGTGTTCAACCCCAGCGCGCAGTTGATCAGCAGCACGATGCCGAACTGCACCGAGGTCATGCCGTACTGCTGCGCGATCGGCAGGAAGATCGGCGTGCACAGCAGGATGGTCGCGGCCATGTCCAGGAAAGTGCCGAGCACGAACAGGATCACGTTGATCATCAGGAAGATGATCCACGGCGTGCTGGTGATCTGCGAGAGCATCTGCCCGGTGAGCTCGGCCACGCCGTAGAGGCTGATCAGGTAGCCGAAGGTGCTGGAGATGCCGATCAGCAGCAGGATCACGCCGGTCGTGCGCACCGCCTTCGAGGCCGCCTTGACGAAGTGCTCCCACTTCAGCGTGCGGTACAGGAAGATCGTCAGCGCCAGCGCATACAGCACCGCCACCGCGGCCGACTCGGTCGCCGTGAAGATGCCCGACAGGATGCCTCCCAGGATCAGCACCACGATGAACAGGCCCGGCAGTGCCGCCGCGAACGAGCGCGCCACGATGGTCCAGCCCGGAAAGGCGCCGGCCGGGTAGCCGCGCTTCACCGCGACCAGGTAGGCGGCCGCGAGGTTACTGATGGTGAGGATCGCCGCCGGCAGCAGTGCCGCGAGGATCAGTGCCGCGATCGACACCTTGCCGCCCGCCGCGAGCGAATAGATGATCAGGTTGTGGCTGGTCGGCATCAGCGCGCCGACGAGGGCCGCGTGGGTCGTCACGTTGACCGCGTAGTCGGCGTGATAGCCCTCCTTTTTCATCATCGGGATCATTACCGCGCCCATCGCCGAGACGTCCGCCACGGGCGAACCCGAAACGCCGCCGAACAGCGTGCAGGCCACCACGTTCGACATGCCCAGCCCGCCGCGCACGTGGCCGACCAGGCTGCGCGCGAAGTCGACGATGCGGTCGGCGATGCCGCCGTAGAGCATCAGCTCGCCCGCGAAGATGAAGAACGGGATCGCCAGGAACGAGAAGATGCCCATGCCGGACGTCATCTGCTGGAAGCCCACCGCCAGCGGCAGGCCTTCGTAGGCGAGCGTGGCGAGGGCCGAAAGGCCGATGGAGAACGCGACGGGCACGCCCAGCAGCAGGAAGAGCGTAAAGGACACGCAGAGGATCAGGAGAGGGATCGTCATTGCTTGCTCAGCCCCAGGCCGGCTCCACTTCGCGGCCGCGGGCCAGGGCGATGATGTGTTCGATCGAGAACATGACGATCAGCACGCCGGCGGCGGTCGCCGGCACGTACTTCCAGCCTTCGGAGATCCACAGCGTCGGCAGGCGGTAGTCCCACACCGACTCGGCGAGCAGCGCGCAGTTCCAGGCCATCGCGGCCCCGAACACCATCACCAGGGCATGGATCAGGAATTCCATCTTCAAGCGCAGCCAGTCGGGCGCGAGCACCAGCATCGATTCGAGTCCGATGTGGCCCGCGTCGCGCACGCCGACGGCGACGCCGAACATCGTCACGTACAGCACCAGCAGCAGCGCCAGGCTCTCGGCCCAGGTGGGCGTGTTGTTGAGGACGTAGCGGCCGAACACCTGCCAGGTCACGGCGCAGATCACTGCGACGAGCCCGACGATGCCCAGCCACATGCAGACGCGCGCGAGCGTCCTGCAGAGGCGGGTGTACATGGGAAAGGTTCCGGTACGGTTACTTGGTGTCTTGGACGCGTTTGACCAGATCCTTCAACCGCGCGTCGGTGATGAACTTGTCGTATACCGGCTTCATCGCGGCCTGGAACGCAGCCTTGTCGATCTCGATGATCTCGGCACCGCCGGCCTTCACGGTGGCGAGCGACTTGACCTCGCGCGCGTCCCACTGCTTGCGCATGTAGGGCACCGACTCCTTGGCGGCCTGGCGGATCCAGCCCTGCTCCTCGGGCGAGAGCTTGTCCCAGACGCGCTTGGAGAACAGCAGCATTTCCGGCGCCATCGAGTGCTCGGTCTTGGTGTAGTACTTGGCGACCTCGAAGGCGCGTGCGCTCTCGTAGGTCGGGTAGTTGTTCTCGGCGGCGTCGATCAGGCCGGTCTTCAGGCCCGTGTAGACCTCGCCCATGGGCATCGGCGTGGCGTTCGCGCCCATCGCCTCGATCATCGAGACCCAGAGGTCGGACTGCTGCACGCGGACCTTCAGGCCCTTCATGTCGGCGAAATTGCGCACCGCGCGCTTGGCCGTGAAGACCGAACGCGCGCCGCTGTCGTAGTAGGCGAGACCGACGAAGCCCTGCTTCTCGCAGGACTTCAGAATCTCCTCGCCGACCGGGCCGTCGAGCACCTTGTGCAGGTGATCGACCGAGCGGAATAGGAACGGCATCGTCGGCACCTGCGTCTCGGGGCAGATGTTGTTCATCGGCGCGATGTTCACGCGCACCATCGCGAGCGCGCCGATCTTGGTCTGCTCGATGGTGTCTTTCTCCTGGCCCAGC
Organism: Janthinobacterium lividum; assembly: GCA_050954325.1. Classification (GTDB taxonomy): domain Bacteria; phylum Pseudomonadota; class Gammaproteobacteria; order Burkholderiales; family Burkholderiaceae_C; genus Variovorax. The sequence goes on from JBPBPG010000004.1 coordinate 111,205, forward strand.
GAACTGTTGTTGAACACCTTGATGTTGTGCTTTCCGCCCGACAGCGCCTTGAGCCGTTCGCTCATGAACTTCACGGCGGTGACGGTCGGATAGTCGTCCGGATGGATGTCGGCCGAGCGAAATTCGGTGGCGCCTGCGTCGAATGCCGTGAGGCCACCCAGGGTGGCGGTGACGGCGCAGGCAATGGCGAGGAGGGTGCGTTGGATCTTCATTTGTCGTCTCGGTTGTCGTGTCGGTCTTGGTGTTGCTCGTCAGAAAGCGCAGGCCGGCTCGTCCAGCCCCTGCACGCCCGGCCGCAGCGCGAAGAGGCCGCCGGCCAGCGGCTGGTCGGAGAGGTCGCCGCCCGGGCGGATCGAGGTCACGAAAAGGGTGTCGAGCCGCGCCCCGCCGAAGGCGCACATCGCCGGCTTCTTCACCGGCACTTCGAGCGAGCGGTCGAGCCGGCCGTCGGGCGTGAAGCGGTGCACGAGGCCCGCGTCGTTGCCGCAGGTCCAGTAGCAGCCTTCCGCGTCGACGGCCGCGCCGTCGGGGCGACCGGGCAGGAGGGCCATGTCGACGAACAGGCGGCGTCCGTGCGGGGTGCCGGTATCGATGTCGTAGTCGAAGGCCCAGATCTTCCGGACCGACGGATGCGAGTCCGACAGGTACATCGTGCGGCCGTCCGGGCTGAAGCCCAGGCCGTTGGGCACCACCATCGCGTCGAGTTCCGGCCGCAACGCCACTTCGGCATTCGTGTCGGCCTGGTAGCGGTAGAGCCGCCCGACGTCGCGGCCCGCGGCCATGTCCATCAGCATCGTGCCGGCCCACAAGCGGCCCTGCCGGTCGCAGCGGCCGTCGTTGAAGCGCATGCCCTGCGCGGCATGCGGCGCGCGGGTCAGCGGCGTGGCAGCGAGCGTACCGTCGTCGCGGGTGGCGACGGCGAACAGGCCGCTTTCCATGCCGGCGATCCACTGGCCGGGGCGGCCGGCACGCGGTGCGATGCAGGCCAGCATCTCGTCGCCGGTCCAGGTCGTGTGGGCGCCGGTCGCCGCAGTCCAGCGATTCAGCTGCTTCGCAGGAATGTCGACCCAATAGAGCGCCTGCTCGGCGGCCAGCCAGACCGGGCTTTCGCCGGTCGCGTTGCGCGCATCGAGGACCAGTTCGGCCTGCATGCCTCGCTCAGGCGAAGGGACCTTGCGCGGTGAAGCCGCCGCCCTGGTAGACGGCGTTCGGGTCGGTCGGTGCGACCGGCGGCTGCGCCTCGATCTCGTCGCGGAACACCTCCGACGTGTCCTGCGGCACGAAGCCGAGGTGCGCGGCCTGGCGGTTGTCCCACCACACCTCGCGATTGGCCGACATGCCGTAGACGATGGTGTGCTTCACGTCGGGCGTGAAGAGCGACTTCTCGATCAGCGTCGTCAGGTCGCGGTAGCTCAGCCAGGTGCTCATCATCCGGCGGTTGTGCGGCTTGGGGAACGAGGAGCCGATGCGGATGCTGACGGTCTCGATGCCGTAGCGATCGAAATAGAACTGCGCCATGTCCTCGCCGAAGGATTTCGACAGGCCGTAGTAGCCGTCGGGGCGCTTGCGCATACCGGCGTCTATTTCCTCGTCCTGCCCGTAGAAACCGATCACGTGGTTCGAGCTCGCGAACACGATGCGCTTCGCGCCGTGGCGGCGCGCGGCTTCGTAGACGTGGAACACGCCGCGGATGTTGCCTTCCAGCACTTCCTCGAAAGGCCGCTCCACCGAGACGCCGCCCAGGTGGACGATGGCATCGCAGTCTTTGACCAGCGCGTCGACCGCCGCTTTGTCGGAAAGATCGCAGACCACGACTTCTTCCTGCGCGCTGTCTGCCGGCGCCATCGGCGCGATGTCCGAAAGCCGCAGCACCTCGGCGAAGGGCTTGAGGCGCTCCCGCAGTTGCTTGCCGAGGCCCCCGGCAGCGCCGGTCAGCAGCAGGCGCGGCAGCTTCCGTGCGTCGATGGATGTCGCGGTCGGATCGCTCATCGGTGACTCGTCTCTCTTTAGTTATCTGTTGTCGTACAACTGGCCTGACGATTATCATCAGCTGATGGCCCGCCTGTCAACAGAAGTTCCCTCCATCTCCGAAGCCGCGGGTGCCGCCACGACCGCTTACGTGGAGCGCCCGAGGCCGCGTGGGCGGGGGCTGGCGCACAACCTCGTCGACGACTTCGGCGCGCGCATCCGCGACGGCGTGCTGCGCCCGGGCGACAAGCTGCCGACCGAGTCGGAAATCATGCAAGCCTTCGGCGTCAGCCGCACCGTGGTGCGCGAGGCGTTGTCGAAGCTGCAGGCCGCCGGCCTGGTCGAGACGCACCACGGCGTGGGCACTTTCGTGATGCAGCAGCGCGCGAGCGGCGTCTTCCGGCTGGACGCCGGCGACATCGCCACCTCGGTCGACGTGCTGGCGGTGCTGGAACTGCGCATCAGCCTGGAGACCGAATCCGCCGGGCTGGCCGCCAGCCGCCGCACGGAAGAGCAACTGCAAGCGATGCGCCTGGCGCTGGACGACTTCGAGCGCAACGTCGGCGTGGCGGGGGACACCGTGGCGCCGGACTTCCGCTTCCACCTGCAGATCGCGCAGTCGACCGGCAATCCGTATTTCGCCGACATCATGAGCCACCTGGGTACGACGATCATTCCGCGCACCCGCATCAGCGCGCTGCGTAACCAGGATCGCGGCGGCAGCTACCTGAGCCGCGTGAACCGGGAGCACGAGGAGATCTATGCGGCCATCGCGCGCCGCGATTCGGAGTCCGCGCGTGCGGCGATGCGCATTCACCTGACCAACAGCCGGGAGCGCCTGCGCGTGGCGCAGGAAGCGGCCCAGGCCGCGGACAAGATGACGACCGCAGCGCCGCGCAAGACCTGACCCTTGCTTGTCCGGCTGGACAAGTCATTCCTTAAGTTGTACGATGACTGACCACTAAGAGCGCGCGAGCTTTTTCAGATGCGTGCAAACAAAGGAGACATTCCATGCCGACCCGCCGCCGCTTCACCGCCACCTGCTCCGCCGCGCTGTTCCTGGCACTGCCCGCCGTATCGACGATCGCCTCGGCGCAGGCGGACTGGCCGTCCAAGCCGATCAAGCTCATCGTGCCGTATCCGCCGGGCGGGTCGTCCGACATCATCGCGCGCGCGCTCAGCGTGCCGCTCGCGGCCGCGCTCAGGCAGACCGTGCTGGTCGAGAACCGCCCGGGCGCCAACGGCAACCTCGGCGCCGATTTCGTCGCCAAGTCCGCGCCCGACGGCTACAACGTCCTCCTGTGCGACGTCGGCGCGCTGGCGATCAGCCCGTCGGTCTATACCAAGCTGGCCTTCGATCCGTCCAAGGACCTGCGCGGCGTGGCGATGCTCGCGTATTCACCGCACCTGCTGGTGGTGCATCCGTCGGTGAAGGCCAACAACCTGAAGGAACTGGTCGCGCTCTCGAAGACCAGCGACCTGAACTTCGCCGTGACGGCCACCGGCAGCGCGGCGCACCTGGCCGGTGTCGCGCTCGAACGCGCCAGCGGCGCCAGGTGGACCTACGTGCCCTACAAGGGCGGCGTGCAGGCCGTGCAGGACACGGTCGCCGGCCAGACCCAGGTGCTGATGAACGGCATGCTCGCGACGCTGCCGCAGGTGCAGGGCGGCAAGCTCAAGGTGCTGGGCGTGTCGAAAGCCACGCGCATGCCGCTGCTCGGCGACGTGCCGACCATCGCCGAGCAGGGCGTTCCGGGCTACGAGTCGGGCACCTGGCAGGGTGTGAAGGTTTCGCACGGCACGCCCGACGCGATCGTCAACCGGCTCAACAAGGAACTGGTCACCATCATTCGTTCGGCCGACATCCGCGCCCGCCTCACCGGGCAGGGCGCCGAGGTCGTGACCATGTCGCCCGCCGAGGAGGAACAGTTCTTCGACAAGGAACGCGCGCGCTGGGCCGCGGTCGTGAAGCAGGCCGACATCCGGCTCGACTGATCCGCTCCGGACCCCGATTTCCCTCGTCTCCCATCCAGGACCTCCGCCATGAATCCGCAAGAACTCAAATCCATCATGGGCTCCGGCCTGCTGTCGTTCCCGCTCACCGACTTCCACGCCAACGGCGACTTCAACAAGCAGGGCTACGAGAAGCGACTCGAATGGCTCGCCCCTTACGGCGCGAGCGCGCTGTTCGCCGCGGGCGGAACCGGCGAATTCTTCTCGCTGACCGGCGACGAGTACCCCGGCATCGTCCAGACCGCGGTCGACACCTGCCGCGGCGTGGTGCCGATCATCGCCGGCGCCGGCGGCCCGACGCGCTTCGCGATCCAGTGCGCGCAGGCGGCGGAGAAGGCCGGCGCGCACGGCATCCTGCTGCTGCCGCACTACCTCACCGAAGCCGGCCAGGAAGGCCTGGCGGCGCACGTCGAGGCGGTCTGCAAGAGCGTGAAGTTCGGCGTCATCGTCTACAACCGCGCCAGCAGCCGGCTGAAGCCCGAGACGCTGGCCGGTCTGGCCGAGCGCAACCCGAACCTGGTCGGCTTCAAGGACGGCGTCGGCGACATCGAGGCGATGGTCGCGATCTACCAGCGCATGGGCGACCGCTTCGCCTACCTCGGCGGACTGCCGACGGCCGAGGTCTACGCCGCGGCCTACAAGGCGCTCGGCACGCCGGTGTACTCGTCGGCGGTTTTCAATTTCATCCCGAAGACGGCCGTCGATTTCTACGAAGCGGTGCGCACCGACGACCTCGACACGCAGCACCGGCTGCTGAAGAACTTCTTCATGCCGTACCTCGACATACGCAACAGGATGCAGGGCTACGCGGTGAGCATCGTGAAGGCGGGCGCGAAGATCGTCGGGCACGACGCCGGTCCGGTGCGTGCGCCGCTTACCGATCTGAAGCCGCAGGAGATGGAAGAACTGAAGGCTCTGATCGACAAGCTCGGACCACAGTGAGTTCGCGGCGTAAACCGCACAGATTTTTCTACGACGACAGGAGACAAGACATGATCAAGAAACTCATCCTCATCGCAGCGGCCACGGTCGCTTTCGTCACCGTCGGCGGCTGCGCGTACATGCCGCGCCAGGCCGATGCTTGGGCCCCTGCCGCCGTCGCCGTCGCGGCCGCGGCCGAAAAACTGCGGATCGCGATGATCGACCCGACGCCCGCCGCGCTGAACGAACTCGTCGCCGACGAGCTCAGCTACGGCCATTCGGGCGGCAAGGTCGACACCAAGGCCAGTTTCATCGCCGACCTGATGGACGGCAAGTCGGACTTCGTCACGCTGGTCATCACCGACCAGACGATCCGCATCGTCGAAGGTGTCGCCATCGTGCGCCACACTCTCACGGCCGACATCAACGATTCAGGCAAGCCGGGCAAGGTAAGCATCAAGATCCTGGGTGTCTGGCAACAGCAGGGCGGCACCTGGAAGCTGCTCGCGCGCCAGGCGGTCCGCCCGCCGGTCTGAACGGCCCTTTTCAATTTCATTTTCGAGGTTCCGATACATGCAGCAACACGACAACTTCATCGGCGGCGAATGGACCAGGGGCGACGCCTACAGCCCGAACCTGAACCCGTCCAACCTGGCCGACACCATCGCCGAGTACACGCAGGGCGACGCGAGCCACGTCGATGCGGCCGTGGCCGCGGCGACGGCGGCGTTCCCGGCCTGGTCGACCAGCGGCATCCAGATGCGCTCCGACGCGCTCGACAAGATCGGCAACGAGATCCTCGCCCGCAAGGAAGAACTCGGCACGCTGCTCGCCCGCGAAGAGGGCAAGACCAAGCCCGAGGGCATCGGCGAAGTCATGCGCGCCGGCCAGATCTTCAAGTTCTTCGCCGGCGAATGCCTGCGCCTCTCGGGCGAGACGATCCCCTCGGTACGCCCGAACATCGGCGTGGAGATCACGCGCGAGCCGGTCGGCGTCGTCGGCCTGATCACGCCCTGGAACTTCCCGATCGCGATTCCCGCATGGAAGATCGCGCCCGCGCTGGCCTTCGGCAACTGCGTGGTGCTCAAGCCCGCCGACCTGGTGCCGGGCAGCGCCTGGGCGCTGGCCGAGATCATCAGCCGCTCGGGCATTCCGGCGGGCGTGTTCAACCTGGTGATGGGCCGCGGCAGCGTGATCGGCGACGCACTGGTGAACCATCCGGGCATTCATGCGATCAGCTTCACCGGCTCGGTCGGCGTGGGCAGCCGCATCGCGGTGCAATGCGCGACGAACCACAAGAAGGTGCAGCTCGAGATGGGCGGCAAGAACCCGCAGGTGGTGCTCGACGATGCCGACCTCGCGCAGGCCGTCGAGCTCAGCGTGCAGAGCGCGTTCTACGCGACCGGCCAGCGCTGCACCGCGTCGAGCCGCTTCATCGTGACCGCGGGCATCTACCCGAAGTACATCGAGGCGATCCAGGCGCGCATGGCGAAGATCAAGGTCGGCGACGCGCTGGCCGCCGGCACCGACGTCGGCCCGGTCTCCAGCCAGAGCCAGCTCGACCAGGACCTGAGCTACATCGAGATCGGCCGCAACGAAGGCGCGACGCTCGCGGCCGGCGGCCAGCGCCTGAAGCTCGACACCGACGGCTTCTACATGGCCCCCGCGCTGTTCAGCGAATCGAGCGCGTCGATGCGCATCAACCGCGAGGAAATCTTCGGCCCGGTGGCCAGCGTGATCCGCGTGAAGGACTACGAGGAAGCGCTGGCGACCGCCAACGACACCGACTTCGGTCTCTCCGCCGGCATCGCGACCACCAGCCTGAAGCATGCGACGCACTTCAAGCGCCACAGCCAGGCCGGCATGGTGATGGTCAACCTGCCGACGGCGGGTGTGGACTATCACGTGCCGTTCGGCGGGCGCAAGGGCTCGAGCTACGGGCCGCGCGAGCAGGGCAAGTACGCGCAGGAGTTCTTCACTGTCGTGAAGACGGCTTACACGCTTGCCTGACCGACCTCGGTCGTCGAACCGAAAGCCTCTCGCGCCACATCAGCGCGAGGGGCTTTTCGCTTTTGCGGTGCGCCGCGTGAACATGCGCGCGATCAGTTCGAACACCATTTCGCTCGCCAGCGCCAGCACTGCGGCGGGCAGCGCGCCGGCCAGCAGCAGCTGGCGGTCGTTGAGCGCGAGCCCGGTCACGATGCGCTCGCCGAATCCGCCGGCACCGATGAACGCGGCGATCGTCGCCGTGCCGATGGCGATGGCGGCGGCCGTGCGCACGCCGGCCAGCAGGGTCGGCAGCGCGAGCGGCAGCAGCACATGGCGCAGGTTCTGCGCCGGGGTCATGCCCAGCGCCGTGCCGGCCTGTTGCACGCCGGCAGGCACTTCGGCCAGCCCGGTCGCGGTGTTGCGCATGACCGGCAGCAGCGCATATAGCGTCAGCGCGATCAGCGCGGGCAGGGTGCCGATCGCGCCGAGCCACGAGATCAGCACCGCGAGCAACGCCAGCGAGGGCACCGTCTGCATCAGTCCGGCGATGCCGAGCACCAGTGCGCTGGTGCGTGCGTGCGCGAACACCAGCACCGCGATCGGCACGCCGATCAGCACGGCCAGCCCCACCGATACCGCCACCAGCAGCAAGTGCTGCCGGGCGAGACGGCCGAAGTCCGAGCCGAACAGCTTTGCCGTGAAACCACGCGAAGCGTCGGCTGCCGTTCCACCGGCGAGGAAGTCGCGCGCGATCGTGTCGAAGGCCGCGCCCTGCAGTTCGGCGCGCGCGTTCATCGCGATCATGGCGCGCTCGTCGATGCGGCCTTCGAGCTTCTGCAGCGCGGCCCAGGCTCGCGGGTGGCGCGCCGGCAGGTCCAGGCGGTGGAGCACCACCGCGTCGTAGCGCGGGAAGTAGGCGCGGTCGTCCTCGAGCACGCGCAGGCCGAGGTGGTCGATCTTGGCGTCGGTGGTGTAGATGTCGATGACGTCGATCTGCTTCGCCGCGATGGCGTCGTAGGCCAGGCCGTGGTCGAGGCCGATCGGTTTCTGCGTGAAGCCGTAGCGCGCCGAAAGCCCCTGCCAGCCGTCCCCGCGGCCGATGAATTCGTTCGACAGGCCGAGCTCGAGTTCGGCATGGCGCGCCAGGTCCGACAGCGTGCGGATCTGCAGCCGGTCCGCGTCGACGGCGCGCATCGCGAGCGCATAGCCGTCGTTGAAGCCCAGCGGGATAGCGATGCCCAGGCCGAGCGGCGCGAGCGCCGCGTTCATCGCCTCGTGCGTCATCGATGCGGACGCCGATGCAGCGCCGGTCGTCGCGGCATTCTTGAGGATCTCGAGCGCGATGGTGCCGGTGTATTCGGCGTAGAGGTCGATGTCGCCCGAGCGCAGCGCGCCGTAGACGATGGCGGTGTTGCCGAGACCCTGGCGCACGATCGGCGGCTTTGTCAGGCCAGGCGTCGCGGTCTGCGCCATCACTTCGGCAAGGATGTACGACTCGGTGAAGCGCTTGGAACCGATGCGCAATTCACCGGTGCCTGCGGGTGCCTGCTGGGCCCGAACGCCGGTCGTCGCAAGCAGCAGCATCCACAGCAGGGCCAGGCCGGTCAGCCAGCGCGGTGCGGGGTGCCTCGAGAGCGTCTTGCGCGCCGGCGCGATGGGGTGCGTGTGCATCGGCAAAGTCTATGCGTCGCGCCGTGGGGCGGACCCGTTTCACGCGGCTTTCCTACAGGGCTGTATGCGACGTACCGATGCGTGTGCGGCCGTGCGGCACGGACACCCGTCTGGTCAGGAAGCCGGACCGGAAGAGCGAGAAGAACGAAGGACCCGGACCGTTCAAGCTCGCAGAGGCGCACGGCGCGCGCGGACTGCCTTCGGTGCGGGTCAACGGCTACCGCCTGATGGTGCGAGGTGCGCGACAAGGCTCGACCTCAAGGTGAGGGTGCCGCCGCATCGGGCTCGGGAACTCGAACTGCACCAACAAGCGCCGAGGCATCCGCTGCTCAGAGCTGGAACGCGATCGTCAGCAGCAACCCCTCGGCCAGGTCCCGCACCAGCCCCGGCCGGCGTGTCCTGAACGGTTCGCCCGCGGCCGCGGTCGTGTCGATCCACTGCGCGATCCAGTCGATGTCGCGCTTTCCGTAGAACACGACCGCGGCCTCGTGGTTGAGCAGCAGGCTGCGCTGGTCGAGGTTGATCGAGCCGCACAGCGCGAGCGTCTCGTCGATCACTACGGCCTTGGCATGCGCCATGAACGGCAGCATGCGGAAGGTTGCGCCGGCATCGGCGAGGTCGCGCATCGCCCGCGCGCGCACGAAATCGGTCAGCGCATGGTTGGAGCGCGCCGGAATCGCGATGGTCACCTGCACGCCGCGCCGCGCCGCGAGCCGCAACGCATCGCGCAGCCCGTCGTCGGGCACGAAGTAGGGCGTGATCGCGAGCACGCGCTGCTCGGCACGGAAGCAGGCGTCGATCAGCAGTGCGTGCGCCGTGTCCTCGGTCTGGTCGGGACCGCTCGGCAGGAACTGGGCGAAACGCGTGTCCTCGACCGGCACCGGATCGCGCACGGCGGGCGTCGATGCGGGTGCCGCGATCAGCCGCGGCGGTCCCTGTCGCACCGAGATCCAGTCGCGGTCGAACTGCCGTGCCGCCGCCAGTGCCACGTCGCCTTCGAGGTCGAACGACAGGTCGCGCCACGGCACCGGTATCGCATCGTTGCCGGTGAAGTATTCGCCCGCCAGGTTGCGTCCGCCCGACCAGAGCACCCGGTCGTCCGCGACGACCAGCTTGCGGTGGTTGCGCAGGTTGCGTGGCCCGATGCGGCGCAGGCTGAACAGCGGGCGGAACACCGTCACCTCGCCACCGGCCGCGCGCAGCATGTCGAAATGACGGCGCGGCAGCATCAGCGCGCCGAAGCCGTCGAGCAGCAGCCGCACCTTCAGGCCCGCTTGCGCCCGGCGCGCCAGCCGGGCGATGGCCTCGTGGCCGAATTTGTCGTCTCCGATGATGAAGGTGCAGACGTCGATGCGCTCGCGTGCGCCGTCGATCACACGCCAGAGCGAATCGCGCGCGGCGGCGCCGTCGGCATGGAAGTGCGCTTCGCAGGGGCTCGGCGGCGTGAGTCCGAAGCTCTCGATGAGCTCCGCGGCCCAGTGCCCCGCGGGCGCGGTGCGCGGCGGGCGCGGCACGCCGGCCGGCCGCAGCTTGCGCTGGCCGAACATCAGGTAGGCCGGCAGGGCCAGGTAGGGCAGCAGCACCAGCCCCATCACCCAGGCGATGGCGGTGGCCGGCGCCCGTTGCTCGCGCCGCACCCGCGTCGTCAGCACGTACACCAGCAAGGCGAAGGTGACGATCAGGAAATGCTGCGAGGGGGAGGGCAGCCAGGGCCAGATGGGATGGAAGGTCATCGTGGCGTCACAGCGGCAGCGCCGTCGTCGTCTTGACCCGGTCGAGCACGAAGCTGGTCTTGCAATCCTGCACGCTCGGATGCTTGAGCAGCGTTTCCATCACGAAGCGCGAATAGTGCGTCATGTCGGCGACCACGACGCGCAGCAGGTAGTCCATGTCGCCGGTGAGCGATGCGCATTCGACCACTTCGGGCCAGCCCTGCACCGAGGCACGAAAGGCGTCCATCGGACTGCGCTTGTGGCTCTCGGTATGTTTTTCCAGGCGTACGTTGATGTAGGCGGTAAGTGGAAGGCCGACGCGTTCGGGCCGCAACAACGCGACATAGCCCAGGATCACGCCGGATTCTTCCAGCCGCTTCACACGCCGCAGCGTCGCCGACGCGGAGAGGCTGACCTGCGCTGCAAGTTCGTCGTAGGTGGCGCGTCCGTTTTCCTGCAGCGCGCGCAGCACGCGCAGATCGATGGTGTCGAGTTCGAGCGAAGCGTGCATCGAGGATATTTTGCAGGAATCCTGTGTGGTGATCGCTGCGTCGCCCGAAGTTGCAGGAATCGTGTGCGGCAAGCGCCTAGCATCGAAAATCTTCAACCTCGCAAATAACGGAGACACACGATGGCCGATCTGTACGACAACCCCATGGGCCTGCAAGGCTTCGAATTCGTCGAGTTCGCTTCGCCGACGGCCGGCGTGCTGGAGCCGGTGTTCGAGATGATGGGCTTCTCGCTCGTCGCCAGGCATCGTTCCAAGGACGTGGTGCTCTACCGCCAGGGCGACATCAACTTCATCATCAACCGCGAGCCGAAAAGCCCGGCTGCCTACTTCGCGGCCGAGCACGGCCCCTCGGCCTGCGGCCTGGCGTTCCGCGTCAAGGACGCCCACAAGGCCTACAACCGCGCGCTCGAACTCGGCGCCCAGCCGGTGGAGATCGCCACCGGCCCGATGGAACTGCGTCTGCCGGCCATCAGGGGCATCGGCGGCGCGCCGCTCTACCTGATCGACCGTTTCGAAGACGGCAAGTCGATCTACGACATCGACTTCGAATTCATCGAGGGCGTCGACCGCCATCCGGTCGGTCACGGCCTGACGCTCATCGACCACCTGACGCACAACGTCTATCGCGGCCGCATGACCTTCTGGGCCGATTTCTACGAGCGACTGTTCAATTTCCGCGAGATCCGCTACTTCGACATTTCCGGCGAGTACACCGGACTGACGTCCAAGGCGATGACGGCGCCGGACGGCAAGATCCGCATCCCGCTCAACGAGGAAGCCAAGAAGGGCGGCGGCCAGATCGAGGAATTCCTCATGCAGTTCAACGGCGAGGGCATCCAGCACATCGCGCTGATCTGCGACGACCTGAAGGACGCGGTCGACAAGCTGGCCCTGGCCGGCGTGAAAACGGCCACCGCGCCGAACGACTACTACTACGAGATGCTCGACACCCGCCTGCCGGGCCATGGAGAGAACGTGCCGGACCTGCAGTCACGCGGCATCCTGATGGACGGCACCACCGAAGGCGGCCAGCCGCGTCTGTTGCTGCAGATATTCTCCGCGGCGTCGCTGGGCCCGGTGTTCTTCGAGTTCATCGAGCGCCGCGGCGATTACCGCGAAGGCTTCGGCGAGGGCAATTTCAAGGCGCTGTTCGAATCGCTCGAACGCGACCAGATCCGCCGCGGCGTTCTCGACACGACGACGGCCTGAACATGATCACCGCCGAGGCGACCAAGCACGGCCTCGCGGCCGGCGACGCGATGCAACCCGACCGGCCCGACTGGACCATCGACCAGGGCTGGAAGAATTACACGCCGGCCGACCACGCGGTCTGGCAGACGCTTTTCGAACGCCAGACGAAGCTGCTTCCCGGCCGCGCTTGCGATGCGTTCGTCGATGGCATGAACAGGCTGCCGATCGGTGCCGACCGCATCCCGGACTTCCTGGCGCTCAGCGAAGTGCTGATGCAACGCACCGGCTGGCAGGTCGTCGCGGTGCCGGGGTTGGTGCCCGACGAAGTGTTCTTCGAGCATCTCGCCAACCGGCGTTTTCCGTCCGGCAACTTCATCCGTGCGCCGCACCAGCTCGACTACCTGGAAGAGCCCGACGTCTTCCACGACGTTTTCGGCCATGTGCCGATGCTGATGAACCCGGCGATCGCCGACTACATCCAGGCCTACGGCGAAGGCGGTCTGCGGGCGCAGAAGCTCGGCGTGCTCGCCAAGCTGGCGCGCGTCTACTGGTACACGGTGGAGTTCGGACTGATCCGCCAGGCCGACGGCCTGCGCATCTACGGCGCCGGCATCGCGTCGTCGCGCACCGAAAGCGTCTTCGCGCTCGACGATCCGTCGCCGAACCGCATCGGCTTCGACCTCGAACGCGTGATGCGGACCAACTATCGCATCGACGATTTCCAGGAAACGTACTTCGTGATCGACAGCCTGGACCAGTTGCTGGAACTGGCGACGATCGACTTCGGGCCGCTTTACGAACGCATCGCCGACCACCCGGACCACGAGCCGCGCGACGTCCTCGCGACCGACCGGGTGCTGTCCCGCGGCACCGGCCGCTACCACGACGCGCGCCGGACCCGCTAGCTTCTTCCTGCAGCGCGTCTGAACCAAGCGCTACTGGACGTTCCGTCCGATCTCGGGCCAGCGGCGATGCAGCCACATCCAGGCCGCGAGGCCGATGCTCATCAGCACGGCCGAAGTCAGCGCCAGCCCCAACGTCGAATGCATTACCAGCGGCGCGATCACGCCAGCGACCAGCCCGTTGGCCGTGGAGCCGATCACCGCTTGCAGCGACGAAGCCATGCCGCGCCGTTCGGGGTGCAGGTCGAGCACCAGCAGCGTGATGACCGGCACCATCATCGCCCAGCCGAAAGCGAAGACCGCGACCGGCAGCATCGACCAGGCCGGGTGCGGCGGGAACAGCGAATTGGCCGACACATTGACCGCCGAGACGACCAGCATGATCAGAAAACCGTGCCGGATCTGCCGCTTCGGCGTCAGTTTGCCGGCCATGCGCCCGCTGACCCAGGCGCCGCTCATGATGCCGCCGATGGTCAGCAGAAAGAACCAGAAGAACTGCGTCGGCGACAGGCCGAGGTGGTCGCCGAGAAAAGCGGGTGCCGAGAGCACGTAGAGGAACATGCCGTTGAAGGGCACGCCGCTGGCGAGCGCCAACAGCAGGAAGCGCGGATCGGAGCACAGTTCGCGGTAGCCGCGCATCAGGTGGCGGACCTCGAAGGGTTGGCGCTGGCTGGTGTGCAGCGTTTCGGGCAGCAGTTTCCAGTTGGCGGCCAACAGCACCACGCCGACCGCGACCAGGAACCAGAACACCGCGTGCCATCCCGCATGCACGAACAGGAAACCGCCGACGATCGGCGCGACGGCCGGCGCGACGCCGAAGTAGATCGTGACCTGGCTCATCACCCGCTGCGCCTCGGCCGGTGGAAACATGTCGCGGATCACCGCGCGCGACACCACGATGCCCGCGCCCGTCGACAGCCCCTGCAGCGCCCGGAACAGCACCAGCTGCCCGATCGTCTGCGACAGCGCGCAGCCGAGCGACGCGAGGGTGAACACCGCCAGCCCCCACAGCACGACAGGCCGGCGCCCGAAGCTGTCCGACAGCGCACCGTGGAACAGGTTCATGAAGGCGAAACCGAACAGGTAGGCCGACAGCGTCTGCTGCATTTCGACCGGCGTCGCGCCGATCGACGCCGCGATGCCCGAGAAGGCCGGGATGTAGGTATCGATCGAGAACGGCCCGAGCATGCCGAGCACCGCGAGAAGGATGGCCAGTGCCCATCGAGGCGCTTTCCACAAGGTTTGTGCGTCGGGGTTCATGTAGGTCTCAAGTAGAAAAGCGGACTTGCCGAACGCTGGTCCGGCAAGTCCGCCTTGGTGCGGCGTGGCTGATTACAGCGTATCGATGAACGACCGCAGCTTGTCCGAGCGGCTCGGATGCTTCAGCTTGCGCAGCGCCTTGGCCTCGATCTGGCGGATGCGCTCGCGCGTCACGTCGAACTGCTTGCCGACTTCTTCCAGCGTGTGGTCCGTGCTCATCTCGATGCCGAAGCGCATGCGCAGCACCTTGGCTTCGCGTGGCGTCAGCGAGTCGAGGATGTCCTTGACCACGTCGCGCAGGCCCGCCTGCATCGCAGCCTCGATCGGCGCCGTGTTGCTGCTGTCCTCGATGAAGTCGCCCAGGTGCGAATCGTCGTCGTCGCCGATCGGCGTCTCCATGGAGATCGGCTCCTTGGCGATCTTCATGATCTTGCGGATCTTGTCTTCAGGGATCTCCATCTTCGCGGCCAGAATGCCGGCATCGGGCTCGAAGCCGAACTCCTGCAGATGCTGGCGCGAGATGCGATTCATCTTGTTGATCGTCTCGATCATGTGCACCGGGATGCGGATGGTGCGGGCCTGGTCGGCGATCGAGCGGGTGATCGCCTGGCGGATCCACCAGGTCGCGTACGTCGAGAACTTGTAGCCGCGGCGGTATTCGAATTTGTCGACCGCCTTCATCAGGCCGATGTTGCCTTCCTGGATCAGGTCCAGGAACTGCAGGCCGCGGTTGGTGTATTTCTTGGCGATGGAGATCACGAGGCGCAGGTTGGCCTCGATCATTTCCTTCTTGGCGTCGCGCGACGAGCGCTCGCCGTCGTTCATGCGCTTGTTGATCTCCTTGAGCTGGGTCAGCGGCACCACCACGCGCGACTGGAGGTCTGTGAGCTTCTGCTGCAACTCCTGCACCGGCGGGATGTTGCGTGCGAGCACCGTGCTCCACGGCTTGCCGGCCGCGGCCTGCTTCTCGACCCATTTCAGGTTCAGCAGGTTCGACGCGATGCGGTTGCCGTTCTTGTCGTAGCCCGAGAAATCGCGGATGAAATCGTCCTGCGGGAAGCCGCACTTGTCCACGATGATGCGGCGCAGCTCGCGCTCTTTCTTGCGCACGTCGTCGACCTGGCTGCGAACCAGGTCGCACAGCTTCTCGATGGTCTTGGCCGTGAAGCGGATCGTCATCAGCTCTTCCGACAGGGATTGCTGGCCTTTGGAATAGGCCGGCGTGCCGTAGCCTTCCTTGTCGTAGATCTTGTGCACCTTCTCGAACAGCGAGGCGATGCGGTCGAAACGATCGAGCGCGTCGCGCTTGAGTTCCTCGAGCTTCTTGGTGAGCGCCTTGGAGCCGCCCTTGCCGTCGTCGTCGTCTTCCTCGTCGAACTCGTCGAAGTCTTCCTCGGCCACGTAGTCGTCGGCCTCGTTGGGATTCGAGAAGCCGTCGACGATGGTCGAGATCACGACCTTGCCGTCGCGGATGGTGGCAGCCATTTCGAGGATCGCGGCGATGGTCGCGGGCGATGCGGAGATGGCTTCCATCATGACCATCAGGCCACCTTCGATGCGCTTGGCGATCTCGATCTCGCCTTCGCGTGTCAGCAGCTCGACCGTGCCCATCTCGCGCATGTACATGCGGACCGGGTCGGTGGTGCGGCCGAACTCGCTGTCGACGGTGGAAAGCGCGGCTTCGGCCTCTTCCTCGGCTTCCTCGACCGTGGTCGCGGTGGGTGCGGTGTTGTTCAGCAGCAGCGTCTCGGCGTCGGGCGTCTGTTCGTAGACGGCCACACCCAGGTCGTTGAGCATCGTGACCACGACTTCCATGGTCTCGGCGTCGACCAGCTTGTCGGGCAGGTGGTCGGAGATTTCGCCTTGCGTCAGGTAGCCGCGGGTCTTGCCGAGCGTGATCAGCGTCTTCAGGCGCGAGCGGCGCTTGGCCATGTCCTCTTCGGACAGGACGGTCTCGTCCAGGCCGAATTCCTTCATCAGCGCGCGCTCCTTGGCCTTGCTGATCTTCATGCGCAGCGGCTTGACCTTTTCCTCGGTCGTGCCGGTCGCGGACGTCGCCGCCGGCTCTTCGCCGACCAGGTCGTCCTCGATGTCCGACAGGTCGATGTCGCTGCCGACCGACTCGGCGGCGGCCTTCGGCTTGCGACCGCGCTTGGCCCCGGTGGCGGGCGCGGCTGCGGTCGCAACGGTCGCAGCAGCCTTGGGCGGGCGACCGACTTTCTTGACGGGCGCGACAGCGGTGTCGGACGTGGCGGTGGCCTTGAGGGCGGCGACCTTGGTGGATTCAGCTGGCGTGGATTTCGTAGGCACGGTTTTCACTCTGGTTGCGACAGTCGCCTTGGGCGTTCTGGACGCGGCGGCACCCTTCAAAGGTGCAGCCGGCGCGACCGCTTTCAACGGTTTATCTGCGAAAGGTTTCTTGACAACGGACACGGCAGGCTTCTTTGAACTGGGCATACGACCTCGGACAACAAGAATGGACAAGCAGGATCACAGGCGCCATGAACCGGACGCGGGCACGGATACGAAGACAGGAAAACGAGGAAACGAGTTCCTCAAAGGACAAGATGTCGGGCGATCATTTGGTGTGCAGTCCTGGCGGTGTGTTGGCCCGTTTCCCTTTGGGAAGTGCATTGCGCATGGGGCCGGCCCGGAGGTGCTGCTGTCGCTCTTGCCTTATTTCGCTGTTGGCGAAGCTGCACATTATAGCCGGAGGCGTCTTTTTCAAGACAATGTGGACAATCACATCCCGCCGGACGACGGCTTGAGACGATGACGCAGCTCGAGCCGTCGCGCCTCCAGTGCCTTGTAGCGTTCGAGCGCCTGCGGGTCGGTACCGACCGCGGCGATCGCCTCGCTCTGCAGCGCCTTCAGCAGGTCGTCGAGCATGAAATCGAGCACGTTGCGCAGTTCGCGTGCCGCGTCCACGGCTTCCGCTCCTTCGGTGTCTTCGACCGGCCCGCCGTCGGGACCGGTCATGACGCGCTGCGCGAGGGCCTCGAAAGGCTGGCCCCGCAGGCCCTCGCGCAGCGCGGCCCAGGGCTGCACGCCGTGTTCGTGCAGTTGGCTGTCGAGCCAGGCGAACAGCTGCCCGTGCTCGCCGGGAAGGCCGCACAGCAGTTCGTGCAATTCGTGCGGCAACGCTTCCCATTCGACCATGCGCGACAGCAGCCGGCGCGCGGCGAGATCGGGGCGGCTCGGCGGCAGGATGCGGCTGCGCGATCCGGAAGAAGCGGCAAGCGCGTTGCGCTGCGAAAAGCTTTTCCTGCCGTGACGGCGTTCTTCGCTGCGCGGCGGCGAGCCATCGTCCCAGTCATGGGAATTTTGCGAGTCGGACGTGGACGAAGACGGCGGCTCGTCCTGGTCGCGACGCACCTGCCGCGCCTGGAACCGCGGCGCGTTGGCCATGCCCCAGAGCTCCGTGAGTTCGGCCGCACCGAGCTGCACGGTTTCGGCAATTTCCGTCAGCAGCTGGCGCTTCAGCGCGCCTTCGGGAAACGCGCTCCACAACGGGCGCGCGTTGCTGGCCATGTGCGCACGACCTTCGGCGCTGCCGAGGTCGCAGCCCTCGCGCGCCGCTTCGAGCATGAAGCGGCTGAGCGGCACCGCGTCGGCGACGAAGCGTGCGAAGGCGTCGGCACCGAATTCGCGGATGTAGCTGTCCGGGTCGTGCTCGTCCGGCAGGAACAGGAACTTGATGCTGCGCGTGTCGGTGGCATAGGGCAGGGCGCCGTCGAGCGCCTTGCGTGCGGCGCGCCGCCCGGCGGCGTCGCCGTCGAAGCTGAACACCACCGATTCGGTGAAGCGGAAAAGTTTCTGCACATGCTCCGGCGTGCAGGCCGTGCCGAGCGTCGCGACGGCGTTCGGAAAACCCAGCTGCGCCAGCGCGACCACGTCCATGTAGCCTTCGGTGACGAGCGCATAGCCGTGCTGGCGGAACGCGGCGCGCGCCTCGAAAAGGCCGTAGAGCTCGCGGCCTTTGCTGAACACGGGCGTCTCCGGCGAATTCAGGTATTTGGGCTTCTCGTCGCCCAGCACGCGTCCGCCGAAACCGATGTACTCGCCCTTCACGTTGCGGATCGGAAACATCACCCGGTCGCGGAAACGGTCGTAGCGCTTGGCCTGCCCCGAGCCTGTCGCAGGGTCTTCGTCGCCGACGATCACCAGCCCGCTCTCGGCCAGCAGCGGATCGTCGTAGCTCGGGAACACGCTCGCCAGGCTGCGCCATCCGGCCGGTGCGTAACCGATGCCGAACTGCTTCGCGATTTCGCCGGACACGCCGCGGCGCTTGAGGTAGTCGATGGCCCCGGGCGACTGCCGCAATTGCTTGCGGTAGGCGTCGCTGGCCTTTTCGAGCACGTCCGACAGCGTCGCCTGCCTCTCGCGCTGGCCGGCGGCCCGGGCGCGGTCTTCGGGCGAGGCGTCGTCTTCGGGCACCTGCAGGCCGTACTGGCCGGCCAGATCGTGCACCGCCTCGACGAAGCCCATGCCGGCATGCTCCATTAGGAAACCGATCGCGTTGCCGTGCACGCCGCAGCCAAAGCAGTGATAGAACTGCTTGGTCGGGCTGACCGAGAACGACGGCGACTTCTCGCCGTGGAACGGACACAGACCCATGAAGTTCGCGCCGGCTTTCTTGAGCGGCACGTAGCGCCCGACGATCTCCACCACGTCCGCGCGTGCGATCAGTTCCTGGATGAATGAGGGAGGGATGGACATGTAGGCGGGAAGCGGCAAATCATACGCAAGCCGTCGATGTCGCTCCGACGGGCGGCATACTGACCGACTCCGATTTCTATCCGCACAATGCGAAGTCCCTTGATTCACACTACGCCGCCGCTGCGCCATCCGCTGCGTTTTCTCTGGGAGACGCTGAAGGCGTTCAGGGCGAACCAGGGGCTGCTGCTGGCCGGCGCGGTCGCCTACTACGCCTTGCTGTCGATGGTGCCGTTGCTGATCGTCAGCGTCATCGCGCTGTCGCATTTCATGAACCAGTCCGAACTGCTCGGCACCATCGGGCACTATCTGGAATGGCTGCTGCCCGGGCAGTCCAAGGCCATGGTCGCCGAGCTCTCCAACTTCCTCGCGCACCGGGACGTGCTGGGGCCGGTGCTGCTGGTCACGATGATCTTCTTCAGCTCGCTCGCGTTCACCGTGCTGGAGAGCGCGATGTCGGTGATCTTCCATCACCGCAAGAGCGAGCGCTCGCGGCATTTCATGGTGTCGGCGGTGATGCCGTACCTGTACATCCTGAGCCTGTGCGTGGGGCTGATGCTGGTCACGCTGGTCTCGGGGGCGTTGCAGATCATCGGTCAGGAGAACATCGAACTGCTCGGCCACCGCTGGTCGCTGTCGGGCGTTTCGGGACTGCTGCTCTATCTGGTGGGTCTGGGGGGCGAGATCTTCCTGCTGACGTCGCTCTACCTGGTCATGCCGGTCGGGCATCTGTCGCTGCGCCACGCGCTGCTCGGCGGCGTCATCGCCACGCTGCTCTGGGAAGTGACGCGGCGCGTGCTGGTCTGGTACTTCTCGACGCTGTCGCAGGTGAACGTCGTCTACGGCTCGCTCACCACGGCCATCGTCGTGCTGCTGAGCCTGGAAATCGCGGCGACGCTGGTGCTGTTCGGCGCCCAGGTCATCTCGCAATACGAGCGAGTGGACCGGAAGGAACGCGCCGAAGCCCAACCGACCGCAGTGCTTTAGCCGCTAGATCACCGGGGGGCGAGGCGGATCGCACCGTCGAGGCGGATCACCTCGCCGTTCAGCATTTCGTTCTCGACGATGTGCTTCACCAGCTTGGCGTAATCGTCGGGTGTGCCGAGGCGCGACGGAAACGGGACACCCGCGGCGAGCGCATCCTGCACCTCCCGGGGCATGCCGAACAGCATCGGCGTGCCGAAGATGCCCGGCGCGATCGTCATGTTGCGGATGCCGCTGCGCGCCAGATCACGCGCAATTGGCAGTGTCATGCCGACGATGCCGCCTTTCGAGGCCGCATAGGCCGCCTGACCGATCTGGCCGTCGTAGGCCGCGACGGATGCGGTGGAGATCAGCACGCCGCGTTCGCCCGTCGTTTCGGGGTCGTTCTTCGCCATCGCTTCGGCGGCGAGACGGATCATGTTGAAGCTGCCGATCAGGTTCATCATGACGGTCTTGCCGAACAGCGCCAGCGAATGCGGTCCGGCCTTGCCGATCGTCTTCTCGGCCGGTGCGATGCCGGCACAGTTGACAAGCCCCATGAGCTTGCCGAGTTTCACCGCCGCAGCGACCACGGCCTGCCCGTCGGCTTCCTGGCTCACGTCGCAGCGCACGAAGACGCCGCCGATCTCACGCGCCACGGTTTCACCCTTGTCGGCCTGCATGTCGGCCACGACCACTGTCGCGCCGTTGGCCGCGAGCATTCGCACCGTGCCTTCCCCGAGGCCGGAAGCACCGCCGGTGACGATGAAAACCCTGTCTTCGATCTGCATGTTCATGCCTTCTGATTGTTCGAGGCGCGATTATCGAAGAGGCGTGAAGACCGACCAGGCAAAAAAAGCCCCGTCCGTAGACGAGGCTGAATCGGATCCGGGGATCCAAGGAGACAACTGTGGATCTCAGCGCTTGCGCGAAGCAGTCTGGGCGGTGTTCTTGGCGGCGTTGACCGCCGTGGCAGACATCGTCTGGAAGTTGGTTTCGGCAACGTCTGAAGCCTGCTTGACGGCCTTCTGGACCGATTCGAAAGCGTTGTTGGCTGCGGCGACGGCGCTTTTCATCACGGCGACGGCGGTTTCAGAACCGGCGGGTGCGTTCTTGGCGGCACTGTCGATCAGGCCGGCGAAGTTCTGCTGGGCTTCGGCAGCCTTCGATTCCATGGCCCTGCCGAAATCCCCGCCGGTGCCTTGGGCGATGTCGTACAGATGACGGCTGTAGGCAGCGGTCTTTTCTGCGAGCGGCTGGAACAGGCTGGCCTGCAGCGAGAGCAATTCCTGTGCATCCTTGACGCTCAGCATCGCTTGGGTGGTGCTGGCCGCTTCGGACAGGGCCGCTTTGGAAGCCGTGACGTTGAGCTCGACAAGCTTTTCGACACCTTCGAAAGCCTTGGTGGTCAGGCCGAACAGCGTTTCGAGGTTGGCCTTTTGGGCGGCCAGGATTTGGTCAGTGGTCAGTGCCATGAAGAACTCCGGAAGTTGATCTGAATAAGGATCGCATCGCGATCACGAGGCGCTGCGCCTGACTCACTAAATGTTGCGGTGCAGCATGAACGCAAGTATAGGCAGTTCATACGTAGGAGCAATACCTGCCTTGGCGATTCGCATACTTTAGAAGCAAGTCCCTAAATCGGCGCATCGAGAAATTTCGAGCGTTGTGTTTCGGTAGCCGCAAACGAAAACAGCGCCTGTCAGGCGCTGTCGTTCGATCTTCGCGGCCGAGACGGATTACATTTTCTTCATGGCCTTGACGTCGGCCTTGCCCTTGGCTTCCTCAGCCTTGGCCTGCTTCACGCATGCGTCCTTGGCGGCGCCGTTCTGGTCGTCGCACTTTTCCTTGGCCACGGCATAGGTCATGGCAACCTTTTCTTCGGCGACCTTGCGCGCATGACTGGCGCTCGGCTTGTATTGCTGCTCGAGGTCCGCCTTGGCGACCTTCTCGGTGCCGCTGGCCTGCTTGTCGCAGACATCCTTGGCGTTGTCCTTCATGGTGTCGCACTGCGCCTTGGCGACCTTGTAGTCGGCCGAGATCTTTTCCTTGGCGACGTTGTGCTCGTCCTTGGTCAACGCCTTGGCTTGCGCGGCCATGAAGCAGGTAGAAGCGAGGGCGAGCATGAGGAGATGTTTTTTCATGATTTTTCCTTTGTACGATTTCAGTTGGCTATCTAAAAATTTCTAGCGGTCGCAATCTATATCCGAACGAGTAGAGAAGCACTCAGGAACGTTCAAACCAAAGTGCGGCAGGCGTGCGGCCGTCGCGGGCTTCCCAGTCGGCGACCTGCGTCTCGGCTTCGTCGCTGGTCACGCCGTGGCGCTCCTGGATACGGCCGAGCAGCTGCTCGCGCTTGCCGTCGATGACGTCGAAATCATCGTCGGTCAGCTTGCCCCATTGTTCCTTGGCCTTTCCCTTCAACTGCTTCCAGTTACCTTCGATGGTGTCTGTGTTCATGCCTTCTCCTTCGATGAGTTTTACCGCCGCCTCCTCGGGACTGCGTCGCCTGACAGTCGCCGGACAGTGCCTCCGCATTTGCGACGTGTCGAAACTCTAGGTGCCTGCGAAAGTGCAGGCCAGTAGGACGCGCAGGATGGCGTCCGTAGGTTCAAAGCTATTCGAGCGATCGGCAGTACAAGGCTGGCCATAATCAGACCGGGACGACAATATCTCGCCGAAGATTCGGGAGATGACGAGAGAACCTGCGCCGCAACAATGATCATCCAAAGCCTGCTCGATACCGACCTCTACAAGTTCACGATGATGCAGGTCGTGCTGCATCACTTTCCCGGAGCTCGCGTCGAGTACCGGTTCAAGTGCCGTAACCCGGGCGTCGACCTGGCGCAGTTCGCGGGCCAGATCCGCGACGAGATCCGCCAGCTGTGCCAGTTGCAGTTCGAGGAACCCGAACTCCGCTACCTGCGCTCGATGCGGTTCATCAAAAGCGACTTTGTCGACTTTCTCGGGTTGTTCCAGCTCAACGAGAAATACATCGATATCGTCCCCAAGGCGTCGGGCGAACTCGAGATCGGCATCAAGGGGCCGTGGCTGCACACGATCTTGTTCGAGATCCCGGTGCTGGCCATCGTCAACGAAGTGTATTTCCGAAACACGCAGAAGGAGCCCGATCTGGCTGAAGGCCGGCGTCGGCTGGAGACCAAGATCGGCGAACTGCAGGCGGAGGGGCTCTCGGACCTGAAAATTGCCGACTACGGCACTCGACGCCGATTCGCGAAGGACTGGCACGAGGAAGTCCTGCGCACCCTAAGTTCGCGGCTCGGTGCCGTGACCGCACCTGTGCAGCCGGGCGTGAAGCCGGTGCAGTTCGCGGGCACCAGCAATGTGCTTTTCGCGATGAAGCTCGGGCTGATCCCGCTCGGCACCATGGCGCACGAATACCTTCAGGCCTGCCAGGCACTCGGGCCGCGATTGCGCGACAGCCAGATCTTCGGTTTCGAATCATGGGCGCGCGAGTACCGGGGCGACCTGGGCATCGCGCTGTCCGACGTTTATGGAATGAGCGCCTTCCTGCGCGACTTCGACCTGTATTTCTGCAAGCTCTTCGACGGGGCCCGCCACGACAGCGGCGATCCGTTCCAGTGGGGCGAACGCATGCTGGCGCACTACGTCGCCAACCGCGTGGACCCGTTGACGAAGACGCTGATCTTCAGCGACGGCCTCACGGTGCCGCGCACGATCGAGCTCTACCGACAGTTCCGCGGACGCTGCCAGCTGGCTTTCGGCATCGGCACCAACCTCACCAACGACCTCGGCTACGAGCCGCTGCAAATCGTGATCAAGATGGTCCGCTGCAACGACCAGCCGGTCGCCAAGCTGTCCGACACGCCGTCGAAGAACATGTGCGACGACGAGAAATACCTGGCGTACCTGCGACAGGTGTTCGAGATCGAGCAGCCGCCGGCCCCCGCATCCAACGCTCCGAAACCATGACATCCACCGACACGAAACCCAGAATCCTCGTCACTTGCGCCGTGTTCCCGGAGACGATCGGGAAGCTGAAGCATCATTTCGACGTCGAGGCGAACCAGGACGATGCCGAATGGTCGCGCGATGAACTGATCGCACGCCTGCAAGGCAGGCAGGGCGCCCTCACCACCGGCAGCGTGAAGATCGACGAGGCCGTGCTCGTCGGCTGTCCCGACCTGAAGATCTGCGCCAACATGGCCGTGGGCTACAACAACTTCGACATCGAGGCGATGGCGCGCCACGGTGTCGCCGGCACCAACACTCCCGACGTGCTGACCGAAAGCACCGCCGATTTCGGCTTCGCACTCCTCATGGCGACCGCACGTCGTGTCACGGAAAGCGAGCATTTCCTGCGTCGCGGCGAATGGAAGAAGTGGCGCTACGACATGTTCGCCGGCGCCGACGTCCACGGCAGCACGCTCGGCATCCTCGGCATGGGGCGCATCGGCCAGGGCATCGCGCGGCGCGGCGCGCTCGGCTTCGGCATGAACGTGATCTATCACAACCGCTCGCGGCTCGACGCGGGCGTCGAGGCGGAACTGAAGGCGCGCTACGTGAGCAAGGAAGAGCTGCTCCGGACCGCCGACCACCTAGTGTTGGTACTGCCGTATTCGGCGTCTTCGCACCATGCGATCGGCGCCGCCGAGCTCGCGCGGATGAAGCCGACCGCCACGCTGGTCAACCTGGCGCGCGGCGGCATCGTCGACGACGCGGCACTGGCCGAGGCATTGCGCGGCAACGTGATCGCCGCGGCCGGGCTGGACGTCTTCGAAGGCGAGCCGAGCGTGAATCCGGCGCTGCTCACCGTGCCGAACGTCGTGCTGACGCCGCACATCGCGAGCGCCACGATACCGACGCGCCATGCGATGGCCGACCTCGCCGCCGACAATCTGATTTCTTTTCTCGAAGGCAAGGGCGCCCTGACACCGGTCACACCGGTGGCACCCGCAAACAGGTAAGTGGATTCCCAGACCGCCGCGGCCGCGGCTTCCGTTCCCTTCGATCCGGGCTTCTGGATCCTGCTGCTGGTCGCGGCCCTCGCCGCCCTGAACCTCGTCCTGCTCGCCGTGCTCCTGATGCGCCGTCCGCCTCCCGAGGACGACCGCGACGACGCTGCCGAACTGCTCGCCGCGCTGCGCACGGGCAACGAGCGCACCGAACGCGCGCTGCGCCAGGAGATTTCCGAGTCCGCGCGCGGCACGCGGCAGGAACTCGGGCAGAACTTTGCCGGCTTCCAGGCCGCGCTCGTGCAGCAGGGTGCCGAGGCGACGCGCACCCAGAACGCGCAGATCGACGCCTTCGCCACGCAGCTCACGCTGATGCAGAAGACGCTCGCCGACACGCTCAACACGCAGCTGCAGGGGCTGAGCGAGTCGAACGCACGGCGGCTCGCCGAAGTCCGCACGACGATGGAGACGCAGCTCGCGCAATTGCAGCAGTCGAATTCCGCCAAGCTCGACGAGATGCGCAGGACCGTCGACGAGAAACTGCAGAGCACGCTCGAAGCGCGGCTCGGCGAGAGCTTCAAGCAGGTGGCCGACCGGCTCGATCAGGTGCACAAGGGACTCGGCGAAATGCAGTCGCTGGCCGTGGGCGTCGGCAATTTGCAGCGCGTGCTGACCAACGTCAAGACGCGCGGTATCTTCGGCGAGGTGCAGCTGGAGGCGCTGCTCGAACAGGTGCTGACGACCGAGCAGTACGCCAAGCAGGTGGAGACCAAGCCGCGCAGCGGCCAGCGCGTCGACTTCGCCGTGCGCTTTCCGGGCCGCAGCGCCGACGGTGCGCCGGTATGGCTGCCGATCGACGCCAAGTTTCCGCGCGACGACTACGAGCGCCTGATCGACGCGCACGAGCGCGCCGACGCGCTGGCGGTCGAGCTGGCCGGCAAGGCGCTCGAGGCACGGATTCGCACCGAGGCGAAATCCATCGCCGACAACTACCTCGCGGCGCCGCATACCACCGACTTCGCGATCCTGTTCCTGCCGGTCGAGAGCCTGTATGCCGAAGTGCTGCGCCGCCCGGGCCTGATGGACGCCGTGCAGCGCCAGCACCGCGTGACGCTGGCCGGCCCGACCACGCTGCTGGCGATGCTCAACAGCCTGCACATGGGATTCCGCACGCTGGCGCTGGAGCAGCAGGCCTCCGAGGTCTGGAAAATGCTCGGTGCGGTGAAGACCGAGTTCGAACGCTTCGGCGAATGGGTCTCGCGCATCAAGGAGCAGGTCGCCAAGGCTTCGGACACGCTCGACAAGGCCGACACGCGGGCGCGCCAGATGCGCCGAGCGCTCAAGGGCGTGGAAGCGCTGCCGGAGTTGCAGGCGCAGGCGCTGTTGCCGGCGGTGTCCGACCCGGCGGACATCGAGGAAGACAACACCCGTTGAACTGCCGCAATCGCACCGTCCGCTGCGGCCCGCCGGCATGAAAGGCGCCGAACTGCTTCGCCTGATCGGCGCGCAGGTCTTCCTCCACGCGACCATGGCCGGCATGCGGCTGGCCACGCCGTTGCTGGCCTTGCAGCAGGGGTACAGCGCCGCGGCGGTCGGCCTGCTGATCTCGCTGTTCGCGCTCAGCCAGGTCTTCCTGGCGCTGCCGGCCGGGCGCTTCGCCGACCGGCACGGACTGCGCCGGCCCATGACGCTGTCGGTCGTGGCCGCTTCCGGCGGTGCCGCCTTGGCGGTGGGGTTCCCGTATTTTCCGGTGATGTGCCTGGCCGCGCTGATGACCGGCGCGGCCACCGGCGTGACGGTGATCTCGCTGCAGCGCTATGTCGGACGCGCCGCCGAGAACCCGGTGCAGCTCAAACGCATGTTCAGCTGGCTGGCGATCGCCCCGGCCGCTGCCAACTTCCTCGGGCCGTTCGCGGCCGGGCTGCTCATCGACCACGCGGGTCGCCTGCCTGCCGACCTGCTGTCGTTCCGGATCGCGTTCGCGGCCCTGGCGCTGGCGCCTGTGCTGAGCCTGGTGATGGTGCGATCGGCACGCGACGCCGGGCATGTTTCGCCGCCGGCCGGGGCCGGGCGCACGCCGGCCTGGCACCTGCTGCGCGAGCCGATGTTCCGGCGCCTGCTGTTCGTGAACTGGCTGCAGTCGTCGAGCTGGGACGTGCATGCGTTCGTGCTGCCGATCCTGGGCCACGAACGCGGTCTGGGTGCCTCGGTCATCGGCTCGATCCTCGGCGGTTTCGCCATCGCCGCGGCCGTGATCCGCGTGATCCTGCCGCTGGTCGCGGCGCGAGCGTCCGAGCGCAACGTGATCCTGACGTCGACCATCGTGACGGCCGCGATGTTCTGCGTCTATCCGCTGCTGTATTCGGCCTGGTCGATGGCGATCTGCTCGGTGGTGCTCGGGTTCTCGCTCGGCGCGGTGCAGCCGATGGTGATGAGCATGCTGCACCAGATCACGCCGCACGATCGCCACGGGGAGGCGCTGGGGCTGAGGCTGATGGTCATCAACGCATCGAGCGTCGCGATGCCGATGCTGTTCGGCTCGATCGGCGCGGTGATCGGCATCGGCGGCGTGTTCTGGGTCGTGGGCGGCGTGATCGCCGCGGGGTCGCGCGGTGTCCTGGGACTGAAGATCCGGCCTCGGTCACAGCACTGAGCGGCCCGGATCGGAGGATCAGAGCTTGTAGAAGCGCTTGATCGCGGTCCAGGCGTCGTCCGGCGCATCGACGTACTCGAACATCTCCACGTCGTCCGGCGAGATCACGCCTTCGTCGACCAAGAAGTCGAAGTCGATCAGGCGCTTCCAGTAGGCCGAGCCGAACAGCACGATCGGCACCGGCTTCGCCTTGCGCGTCTGCACCAGCGTGACCACCTCGAACAGTTCGTCGAGCGTGCCGAAGCCGCCCGGGAACGCCACCAGCGCCTTCGCCCGCATCATGAAATGCATCTTGCGGATCGCGAAGTAGTGGAACTTGAAGCTCAGGTCCGGCGTGACGTAGGGATTGGCTTCCTCCTCCATCGGCAGCGCGATCGCCAGGCCGATGTTCTGGCCGCCGCCTTCGTGCGAGCCGCGATTGGCCGCCTGCATGATGCCCGGGCCGCCACCGGTGCAGATGAAGAGCTTGTCCTTGGCTTCCTTGTCGGCGCTGTACTGCGCGACCAGCTTGCCGAAGGCACGCGCCTCTTCGTAGTAGTGCGAGTTGCGTCCCAGCTTGCGCCAGCGCGCCGCCGCGGTGGCGTCGCCGGCGGCTTCGGCCGCGGCGATCAGCGCGGCCGATTCTTCTTCGCTGCGAAAGCGCGCGCTGCCGAACACGACGACCGTGTTCTCGATGCCGTGCTCGCGCATCTGCAGGTCGGGCTTCATCAGCTCCAGCTGCATGCGCAGGCCGCGGGTTTCGCGGCGCAGCAGGAACTCGGGATCGGCGAAGGCCAGCCGGGACGGATCTCGGTCCAGCGGCAGGCCCTTGTCCGAATGGGCCTGCAGCGTCGCCCAAGCGTCGGCGAGGCGTTTGTCGTGAAGATCGTGGGTGTCGTCGGTCATTGGATGCTCCATGAAAAAAGGCCCCGCGAGGAGCCTTTCGAATCGTGCAGGGCGCTCAGACGCGCTTGCGGTATTCGCCCGTGCGGGTGTCGATCTCGATGCGGTCGCCTTGCGCCACGAACAACGGCACCGGCACTTCGAAACCGGTCGAGATCTTGGCCGGCTTGAGCACCTTGCCCGACGTGTCGCCCTTGACGGCCGGCTCGGTCCAGGTGATCTCGCGCTCGACGCTGGTCGGCAGTTCGACCGAGATGGCCTTGCCGTCGTAGAACACCACTTCGACCGGCATGCCGTCTTCGAGGTAGTTGAGCGAGTCGCCCATGTTCTCGGCTTCGACTTCGTACTGGTTGTACTCTTCGTCCATGCAGACATAGAGCGGGTCGGCGAAATAGGAGTAGGTGCAGTCCTTCTTCTCCAGCACGATCTGGTCGAGCTTGTCGTCGGCCTTGAAGACCACTTCGGTGTTGAAGTTGGCGACCAGGCTCTTGAGCTTCATGCGCACGGTGGCGGAATTGCGGCCGCCGCGGCTGTATTCGGTCTTGAGGACGACCATCGGGTCCTTGCCGTGCATGATCACATTGCCGGCGCGGATTTCTTGAGCGATTTTCATAGGTTGTCTGGCTGGTTGGCCGCGGGTTGCGGCGTGCCCTGCGACCATCACGGCGCCTGAAATACTCCAGGCCGAACAGCGGGCAGCAGATTTTGGTTAGCCGGCGATTTTAGCGGTTTTCCTAGAATCGGCGAATTTGCAGAAGATTGCACAAATGCAGAACGACACCCTGAACGCCATTTCCTCCGCCATCGTCGCCGCGCGCCGCACGGGCGTGCCCGCCGACGAGATGCAATGGGCCGGCGCGCAGTTGACGCCGGACGAAATCTATACCTTGCAGGAGAAGATCGCGGACGAACTCGGCTGGGCCGATGGACCGGAAGCGCCGACGCACTGGAAGGGCGGCGGTGCTTCCGTCACTTCGATCGCGTCGTTCGCCAGACTGCCGGCGCCGTGGATCCAGACTTCGCCCGGCCGCTTCGAAGCCAAGGATTTCCATCGCCTCGGGATCGAGATCGAGGTCGCGTTCCGGCTCGCGCGCGACGTCTCGGCGGTCGATCTCGCGGCGCGCGCGGTGCACGACCCCGCGGCGCTGTTCGACGGCATGGCGGTGACGATCGAGCTGGTCGACTTCCGCTGGAAGGGCGAGCAGAAGGCGCCGTCGGTGCTGCGCCAGGTCGACCTGCAGTCGAACGGCGCGCTGGTGGTCGGCGACTGGACGCCGATCAGACCGGTCGACTGGGCCGGGCAGGTGGCGGTGCTCGCCGTCGACGGCAGGGAAGTCGGGCGCTACCAGGGTGCGCACGCCTGCGGCGACCCGCTGTGGATGAGCTCGCAGTGGCTGCAGCACGGCGTGGCGCGGCACGAACGGCTGACCGCAGGCAGCGTGCTGACCACGGGTTCATGGTGCGGCATGGTCTGGCTCGACGGTCCGGCGGAAGTCAGAGCGACCTTCGAGGGCATCGGCGACGCCTCGCTGACGCTGGTCTAGTCGTCGGACGGCTGCGCCCTGGTCACCGGCGCGCCGACGCCGGTGCGTTCGGTGATCAGCCCGTAGTGCTCCGGTCGCCGGTGCTTGGCGAAATTGAAGACGTGGTCGCGGAAGTTGTCGCCCAGCGCCATGTCGCAGGCGACGAAAATCACCTCGTCCTCCTCGCTCTGCGACTGCGCCACGATCTCGCCGGTCGGCGACACGATGGCCGAGCCGCCGATCATGTGGAAACCGTCTTCCGAGCCGCACTTGGCCGCGGCGCCGATCCACAGCGCGTTCTGGTACGCGTTGGCCTGCAGCGACAGCAGGTGATGGAACATGCGCAGGTGCGGCGCCTCGGTCCAGTGGATGTTCCACGAGGGCGTGTTGTAGCCGAGCACCACGAGCCGCGCGTCCTGCAGGCCCATCACGCGGAAGGTCTCGGGCCAGCGGCGGTCGTTGCAGATGCACTGGCCGATGTTCGTGCCCAGCATCGGCCAGACGCCGAAGCCGTCGTCGCCGACCTCGAAGAACTTCTTCTCCAGATGCTGGAACGGCGCCTCGGGCTTGTGGTCGGAGTGGCCGGGCAGGTGGATCTTGCGGTAGCGCCCGACGATGTTCGCCTGGTCGTCGACCAGGACCGAGGTGTTGAAGCGCTGTCCGTCCCCGGTGCGTTCGGCATAGCCCAGATAGAAGCCGATGCCCAGCGACTTCGCCAGGTCGAACAGCGGCTGCGTCGCGGGGCCCGGCATCGACGGCTCGAAGAAGCGCGCCTCGGCCTCTCCGTCGGTCATCCAGTAGCGAGGGAAGAAGGTCGTCAGCGCGAGCTCGGGAAACACCACCAGCTTCGCGCCGCGGCCCGCCGCCTCGCGCATCATCGCCATGAGCCGTGCCACGGCCGATTCGCGGCTGTCGTTCAGGTGGATCGGGCCGAGCTGGGCCACGGCGAGGCCGAAACGTTCTTGCGTCGTCATGCGTTGATTCCTTTCGTCCATGCGGAGAGTGCACCCTTGCGCACGGCGGTGGCCCGGCGCGCCATCGGCTCCGGCTTGCCGCGCGCGATGTAGCGGCCGGAGCCGCGCTCGGCACTCAACGCGTTGTCCCTGACGACGACCCGGCCGCGACTGAGCACCACCTCCGGCCAGCCGCGCAGCGTGCGGCCCTCGTAGGGGGTGTAGCCGACGTTGTCGTGCAGCATCGCGGCGGTCACCAGCGTCTCGCGTTCCGGATTCCACACCGCCAGGTCGGCGTCGCCGCCGATCGCGATGCCGCCCTTGCGCGGCGCCAGACCGTACATGCGCGCGTGGTTGGTCGCGGTCAGCGCGACGAACTGCTCGATGGTGATGCGGCCCGTCATCACGCCTTCGGAGAACAGCAGCGGCATCCGCAGCTCGATGCCCGGCACGCCGTTGGCCATGTCCTTGAAGCCGGTCTGGTCGCCCTTTGGCAGCTTGCCGGTCTCGTCGAAGCGGTAGGGCGCATGGTCGGACGAGTACACGCCCAGCGTGCCGTCCTTGAAGCCCGCCCACACGGCCTCCTGCGAGGCGCCGTCGCGCGGCGGCGGGCTGCAGCAGAACTTCGCGCCTTCGAGCCCGGGCAGGTCGAGGTCTTCGGCGGTGAGGAACAGGTACTGCGGGCAGCTCTCGGCATGCACCTGCGCGCCGAGCGCACGCGCATCGCGGATCACCTGCACGGTCTCCTGCCCGGCCACGTGCACGATCAGCACCGGCACGTCGAGCAGGCGCGACAGCGCGACCGCGCGGAAGGTGGCTTCGGTCTCGGCCAGCGGGTCGTGCGCCACGCCGTGGAACTTCGGCGCTTTCAGTCCGCGCTCCAGCAGGCGCTGCGCGAGCCAGCGGATCATGTCGTGGTTCTCCGCGTGCAGCATCACCAGCGCGCCCTCGCGGTCGGCCAGGTCCAGCACGTCGAGCAGCTGGTAGTCGTCGAGCCTGAGCTTGTCGTAGGTCATGTAGACCTTGAGCGAGGTAATGCCGCCGCGGATCGCCTCGGGGAGGTCGACCGCGAGCGCGGTCTCGTCCGGGTCGGCCAAGATCAGGTGGAAGCCGTAGTCGATCACCGCCTTCTCGGCCGCGCGCCGCGCGTAGTCGGCGATGACCTCGGGAATCTTCATGCCGCGGTGCTGCGCGGCGAACGGGATGATGGTGGTGGTGCCGCCGAACGCGGCCGACACCGTGGCCGAATGGAAATCGTCCGCGCACATCACGCCCATGCCCGAGAGCTGCTCGACGTGCACGTGGCTGTCGATGCCGCCCGGCAGCACCCAGCGGCCGGCCGCGTCGATGTCCTCGCGGCCCGGCGGCAGGTGCTTCTCCAGCGCGACGATGACGCCGTCGCGGATGCCGATGTCGGCCTCGAAGGTCTCGGTGTCGGTCGAGATGCGGCCGTTGCGCACCGTGAGGTCGTGGATGAAATCGCTCATGGCGACATGCCTTTCGAAGGGGGTTGCCGGACGACGGCCTGCGCCACGTCGTAGGCCTGGAACGAGGTCCAGTGGCGTTCGACGTCGTCGCGGAACAGGCCGCGGGTGAGGCCGGCCACGAGCTTCGGTATGGCCGTGGTCATCGCATTGATCGACGAGCCCGAGGCGCCGAAGCTCATGGTCGAGCCGATCGCGAAGAGGTGCACGTTGCGCAGCCACGGCGTCGCGCCCGGCGTGCGCTCGCTGAAGGCGTAGTCGTCGGCGAGGTAGGGGAAGGCGGCCAGCCGCGCGTCCTGCTCGTCGGCCGGGGGTGCGTAGCGGTCGCCCCAGGTGGCGATGTCGCGGGCGAAGCCGGCGAGTTCGGGGCGCGCCGCGAAATCGATGTCGATGCCGGTGGCGCAGATGACGAAGTCGGCCTGCATCGTGCCCTGTGCGGTGTCGAGCTCGATGCGCCCGGCGGCTTCGTCGAAGCGGCTGGCGCGCACGTCGGCGCCGGTGTGCATGTGGAACGCGGCATGGTGCGCGCAGCGATCGTAGGTCGGCTGCGGAAAGCCTTCGCGCATGCTCAGCACGTGCCGCATGAAGCGCCAGCGCCAGGCGTCGTCGAGGTCCGACAGATGGCGCAGGAAACCGCGGAAGGTGAGCCAGCGGTAGGGCTGCACCACCTGCGCCTCGGCGCGCCGGCACAGCAGGTGCACCGCGGCCGCGCCGGCCTCCAGCGCCGTCGCGGCGTTGTCGAAGGCCGATGCGCCGGCACCGATCACGACCACGGTCGTTCCGCGCACGCGGTCGAAGTCGAACGGCTGCGACGAGTTCACGCAGCGGTCCGCGGGCAGGCCGGCGAACGCCCGCGGCATGGACCAGCGGCCCACGCCCTCCTGGCCGGTGGCCAGCACGATCTTGCGTGCGTACAGGGTGCGCGACCGTCCTTCGTGCGCGACCTCGGCGGCCAGCAGCTCGCCGTCCTCCGCAGGCGCCATGCGCAGCAGCCGGGTGCCGCTCTCCACCGGCACCTGCGTCACCCGGCGCACCCACAGCAGGTACTCCGCCCACAGTCCCTTGGGCAGCATGTCGAGCGCGTCCCAGGCCGCTTCGCCGAAGCGCGCCTCGTACCAGGCGCGGCAGGTCAGGCTGGGAATGTCGAGGTCGGGGCCGGTGTAGTCCTTCGGGTTGCGCAGCGTCTGCATGCGCGCGTAGGTGTTCCACGGCCCTTCGGCGGCGGCCGGCGCGGCGTCGATGGCCAGGATGTTGTCGACCCTGGAACGCAGCAGGCCGAACGCGGCGGCGCTGCCGGACTGGCCCGCGCCCACGATCAGCACGTCCAGCGCCGGCCGGCCGTCCGGCCCGGTGCGCGGCACGAGCCATTCCTTGTGCGGGTGCGCGATGCTCGCGAGCTCGCGCGTCACGCGGGCTTCGAGTTCGGCCAGGCGCTGCGGTCCGTGGGGGTTCATCCGTGGTCTTTCTCAGCCGGCCAGCCAGCCGCCGTCGACCACCATCGTGGTGCCGGTGGTGAAGGCCGACGCGTCGCTCGCGAGGTGCAGGACCGACGCCGCGATGTCTTCGGCACCGCCGAAGCGGCCCAGCGCGTGGCGCGCGAGCGAGGCCGCGCGTGCCGCGGCCGGATCGGCCTGCCGGGCGAATCCGCGCGCCAGCATCGGCGTGTCGATCGCGCCCGGCGCGATCGCGTTCACGCGGATGCCGTCGGCGGCGTAGTCGAGCGCCATGGTCCGCGTGAGGCTCATGATCGCGCCCTTGGCCGCGACGTAGGCGCTGTTGCCGCGACCGCCCGCCAGCGCGAGCTGCGAGGCAAAAGTGACAATGGACCCGCGCACCTGGCGCTGCATCTGCGGGATCGCGGCGCGCGCCCAGAGCCAGGTGCCGCCGACGTTGGTGCGGAACACCGCGTCCCAGTCCTCGGGCGAGGTCGTCGTCACCGTGCCTCCGCAGGAGAAGCCGGCGGCGCAGACCAGCACGTCGATGCGGCCCCAGCGCGCAAGCACGGTGGCCGTATCGGCATCGGCCGTGCCGGGCAGCCCGACGTCCGAACCGAACGCCAACGCCTCGCCGCCCTCGACGCGGATGCGGGCGGCGGTCGTTTCAGCGGCGGCGAGATCGAGATCGACCACTGCCACGCGCGCACCTTCGCGCGCGAAACGCAATGCCGTGGCCTGGCCGATGCCCGAGCCCCCGCCGGTCACGATCGCCACCTGTTCGAGCAGTCTCACGATGTTCCTTTCGCTGGATGCGCCTGGCGCCGGCACCAGGCGTCGAGGTGCGCGACCGAATCGTCGAGCCCGAAAGCGGCCTGCCAGCCGAGCTCCGTGCGCAGCCGCTCGACCGACAGCACGCCGCGGTCCGCGCTCGAATGCAGGTCGATCGTCGGCGCCTCGCCGTCGCTCGCCAGCCGGCATTCGAAACCCGGGCGCAGCGAAGCAAGGCGTTGACCCCAGGCCAGCGCCGACCAGGGCTCAGGTGCCGACACGTTGTAGACGCGATGCGCGAGCGATTCCGCGCGCAGCACCGCATGCACGGCGCACGCCACGTCGGGCGCGTACACCCAGTCGCGAACGCCGGGTCGCGCGAGCAGCGCCGGCACGCCCCGGCGCGCGGCCTCGGTGATCTGGAACTGCGGGCTCGTCGTGTCGCGCACGCCGGTCGCGCGTTCCCAGGGGCCGAACACGGCGCTCAGGCGCAGGCTCGCGAAATCGAGCGACCACAGGTCCGCCAGCCGTTCGCCGATCATCTCGGAGGCGAACTTGGTGACGCCGTACAGGCCCGTGGGCCGGGGCGCGGCGCTTTCGTCGACTTGCGCCGCAGCCATCGCCGCGAGACCGTAGGCCGCCGCCGAGCTCAGGTTGACGATGCGGCGCACGTCGGCATCGCGCGCCGCACGCAGGATCGGCGTCAGCGCCATCAGGTTGACCTGCAGGACGGTTTCGGGTTCGCGCGTCTCGCGCGCGGCGTCGGCCGTGATGGCCGAGCCGAGCACGATGCTGTCGATTTCGTAGGTGAGCGCATAGGTCACGCTTTGCACGTCGCCCACGTCGCCCTGCACCGATTCGAGCGAACCGGGCAGTGCGGCGAACGCTTCGCGGGCCGCGTCGGGCAGCGGCAGCCGGTCGAAAAGCACCACGGCTTCGCCTTCCGAAAGCAGCCGTTCGGCGATGTTCAGCCCGACGAAGCCGGCGCCGCCGAAGATCAGCGTCTTCATGCCGGGACCGCCTCGAAAACGACCGGCGCCGCATGCGGCTCGAAGTGCGGGATCGCCGCGATCAGCGCGCGGGTGTAGTCGGACTTCGGCGCGCTGAAGATGTCGGCGCTGCGGCCTTCCTCGACCACCTCGCCGTTGCGCAGCACGATGGTCCGCTCGCACATCATGCGCACCACGTTGAGGTCGTGGCTGACGAACAGGAAGGCCAGGTCTTCCTCGCGCCGCAGCCGGTCGAGCAGCTGCAGGATCACCGCCTGCACCGACACGTCGAGCGCCGCGGTCGGCTCGTCGAGCACCAGCAGGCGCGGCTTGCAGGCGATGGCGCGCGCGATGCCGATGCGCGCCTTCTGGCCGCCGGAGAGCTGGTGTGGAAAACGCTCCAGCAGTTCGAGCGGCAGGCCGACGCGCAGCGCGCAGTCGTTCACCGCCCGGGTCAGCGCGGCACCTGACGACATGCCGCCGAGCCGCCGCAGCGGATGCGCGATGCAGTCGAAGGCGCTGAAGCGCGGGTTCAGGCTGTCGTGCGGGTCCTGGAAGACGATCTGGATGTCCTTGCGCAACGTCGACTTGTGGAAATCGTCGGCCGCGATGTCGCCGATGTTGCCGCCGTCGAACAGGATCTCGCCGTCGCTGGCGTCGATCAGCCGGCACAGCATGCGCGAGATCGTGCTCTTGCCCGAACCCGATTCGCCGACCAGCCCGAGGCTCTCGCCGCGCGCGAGCCGGAACGACACCTGGTTCACCGCCGTGATGCCGCCGGGGTAGCGCTTGGACAGCTTCTGCACTTCGAGCAGCAGCGGCGTGCCGGGCGCCGGTTTCGGTCTCGGCGCGACGGCGGCGGCGGGCGTCGCGGCCATGTCCGCGGCATCGACGACGAGATCGGCGATGGTCGAGGTCAGCGTCGGCGACGCCGCGACCAGCCGCTTCGTGTACGGATGCGCCGGTGCGCCGAAGAGCTGCAGCGGCGGTGCGTCTTCGACCACCCGGCCGCGTTCCATCACCACCACGCGGCTGCAGTACTTCGCCGCCAGGCCGAGGTCGTGCGTGATCAGGATCGTCGCCATGCCGCGCTTCGCCGTGATGGCGGCGAGCAGGTCCATCACCGTCTTCTGCGTCGTCACGTCGAGCCCGGTGGTGGGCTCGTCGGCGATCAGCAGCGCGGGTTCGCTGGCGATCGCCATCGCGATCATGATGCGCTGGCACATGCCGCCGGAGAGCTGGTGCGGGTAGGCGTCGAGGCGTTTCTCGGGCTCGCGGATCAGCACGTCGTTCAGCAGGTCGAGCGCCTTGCGGCGCGCTTCGGCCGGAGTGAGGTTGCTGTGCACCTTGAGCGCGTCCGCGATCTGCAGGCCGACGGTGCGGATCGGGTTGAGCGCCGCGCGCGGGTTCTGGAAGATCATCGAGATCGCGGCGCCGTGCGTCGAGCGCAGCGTCTTCCAGGTCGCGTGCGTGATGTCCTGGCCGTCGTAGCGGACCTTTCCGCCGACGATGCGGCCCGCGGCTTCGAGCAGGTGCGTGACGGCGAAGGCGGTGACCGACTTGCCCGAGCCGCTCTCGCCGACGATGCCCAGCGTCTGGCCGACGTCGAGCGACAGACTCACGCCGCGCACCGCCTCGACCATGCCGCGGCGCGTGGAGAAGCTCACGCGCAGGTCGTCGATGTCGAGCAGTCTCCGCGCAGGTGCCACGCTCATGTCCGCATCCTCGGGTCGAGGATGTCGCGCAGCCCGTCGCCCAGCAGGTTGAAGAACAGCACCGCGATCATCAGCGCGAAGCCGGGGGTCGCGACCAGCCACCAGTTGCCGGTCGAGATGAAGCGCGCCCCCTCGGCGACCATGATTCCCCACTCCGGCGTCGGTTGCTGCACGCCCAGGCCGATGAACGACAGCCCGGCCGCGTTCAGCACCGCCCAGCCCAGGTTCAGCGAGATCTGTACCGCCATCGCCGGCAGGATGTTCGGCAGCAGGAAGCGCAGGATCACCGACAGGTGCGAGTCGCCGCAAGCGCGCGCCGACTCGACCCAGCCCGCATTGCGCCGCACGTTGACCTCGGCGCGCGCGAAGCGGATGTAGAAGGGCAGGTTGATGAAGGCGGTGGCGATCACGATGTTCTCCACCCGGTTGCCCAGCGCCGCCACCATCGCCATCGCCAGCACGAACAGCGGGAAGGCCATCAGCACGTCGACGAAGCGGCCGACCACCCGGTCGAGCCGGCCGCCGACGTAGCCGCAGATGCTGCCGATCACGGCGCCGAGCACGAACGACAGGCTCACCGCCGACGCCGCGATCAACAGGTCGAGCCGCGCCGCGACCACGGTGCGGCTGAACACGTCGCGCCCGAGCTGGTCGGTGCCGGCCCAGTGCGCCGCGCTCGGCGTCTGCAGGGCGTTGGCGACGTTCGAGGCGATCGGGTCGTAGGGCACGATCCACGGCCCGACGGCCGCCAGCACGCACAGGAGGGCGACGCCGACGGCCGCCACCGCGGTCAGCGGGTTGCCGCGCAGCACCCACGCGACGTGGTTCAAGGTACCGGAGGTGGCGGTGCTCATTCGATGGAAATCCGGGGGTCGGAGATGCTGTAGAGGAGATCGACGATCAAATTGACCAGCACGAAGATCGACGCCATCAGCAGCACGAAGCCCTGCACCGGCGCGTAGTCGGAGGCGAGCAGTGCGTCGAGCGCGTACGACGCCACGCCGGGCCAGGAGAACACCTTCTCGACCAGCACGTTGGCGCCCAGCATGGTGGAGAACACGATGCCCAGGATGGTCAGCACCGGCAGCACGGCGTTGCGCAGCGCGTAGGTCACGACGATGCGCCACGACGGCAGGCCGACGGAGCGGGCGGTGCGCACGAAGTCGCTGCCCAGCGCGGTGAGCATCGAGGCACGCGTGATGCGGGCGATCGGCGCCAGCACGAAAAGCGCCATCGTCAGCGCCGGCAGCAACAGCTGCCGGGCGGCGGCCCACCAGCCCGGCAGGTCGCCGGCGAGCAGGAAGTCGATCAGCAGGAACCCGGTGACGTTCGGCGCAGAGCCGGCGAAGACGTCGAGCCGCCCGGTCGGGTCCGGCGCGATGCCCCACAGGTAGTAGAAGACGTAGACCAGCAGCAGGCCCGAGACGAAGGTCGGCACGCACACGCCGATCACGCAGAACATGCGCACCGCATGGTCGACGAAGGAGCCTGCGCGCAGCGCGGCGAGGATGCCCAGCGGCACGGCGCCGACGAGCGCGATCAGCAGCGCGGTGAAGGTCAGTTCGAGCGACGCGGGCAGCCGCTGGCGGATGTCGGCCACCACCGGCTGCCCGGTGGTGAGCGAGCGGCCGAGCTCGCCGGTGCCGACGTCCTTCAGGTAGAGGAAGAGCTGCTCCGGGAGCGGCTTGTCGAGCCCCATCTGCTTCCTCACCATCTCGATCTCTTCCTTGCCCGAATTCGCTCCCGACGCGAAGAACACGGCCGGGTCGCCCGGCAGCACGCGCATCAGCATGAACGTGAAGACCAGCACGCCGAACAGCGCGGGCAGCGAGGAGACGAAGCGCCGGCCGGTGCGGCGCAGCGTGGTGGCGAGCAGGCTCACGTTATTTCCGTGCCACGTCCCGGAAGTCGACCTGGCGATGGAACTGGTAGACGTAGCCGTCGAGCGACGGCACCATCACCGCGTCCTGGCTGGCCTGCCAGATCGGGATCTGCGCCATCAGGTCGAAGGCCATCGCGTTGAGCTGCTTCGCATAGGCCGCGTACCTGGCCGGGTCGCTCTCGAAGCGCGCCTTCTCGGCGATCTCCACCAGCTTCGGGTCGTCCAGCGAGCTGTAGTTCCAGCGCTGCTTGCCGGTGTAGAAGTTGCGGTAGAAATAATCGTTGGACGGCAGCCAGGCGACGATGTTCTCGGTGAAGAACGGCGCTTTCTTCTCGTTGATGAGCGTGGCCATCTGCGCATCGGGCAGTTTCTGGATGTCGACCTTGACGCCGATCTTCGCGAGCGACTCCTTGATCAGCGCTGCCATCGGTTCGGCGATGTTGGCCTGGCCGAGGTTGAAGGCGAAGGGCGTCTCGAACCCGTTCGGGTAGCCGGCCTCCGTCAGCAGCTGCTTGGCCTTCGCGAGGTCGAGCTTCACCGGTTGCGCGATCGGGAAATCGGCGCTCGGCGGGCCGTCCTTCCAGGTCGCGTTGAACAGCGGCTTGCCGCGGCCGAACAGCGCCGCCTTGAACATGTCGTCGTAGGGCAGCGCGTAGGCGACGGCCTGGCGCACCTTGACGTTGTCGAACGGCTTCATCTGCGTGTTGAACGAGATGAAGCTCACCGCGTTGTACTGCGGCGTCGAGATCACCCTGACCTTGCCCTTGGCGGCGAGCGAGGCGGCGTCGTTGGCCTGCAGGTCGATCGCCAGGTCGGCGTCGCCGCGCTCGACCAAGTTGGCGCGGGTCGCGGCCTCGGGAATGGACTGCGCGATCACGCGCTTGAAGGCGGCCGGCTTGCCGTCGGCGCCGCGGGTCCAGTCGTCGTTGCGTTTCAGGACGATCTGCTCGCCGGGCTTGAAGCTCTCGACGCTGTAGGCGCCGCTGCCGGCGGTGTTGGCCTTGAGCCAGTTCTGCGCCCACGGGTCGTCGGGCGTCGCGTGCGACTTGGCGACCTTCGAATTGATGATGATCGGGTAGACGGTGGCCAGGTTCGACAGCGCCAGGCGATCGGGCTTGGGCAGCGTGACCTCGAAGGTGCTCGCGTCGATCGCCTTGAACTGGTCGGCGCTGGTCATCGAGCCGGTCAGCAGCTGCGCGCCGGCCAGCGACTTGGCCGTGACCGCACGGTCGAGCGACCATTTCACGTCGTCGGCGGTGACGGGCGTGCCGTCCTGGAACCTCGCGTCCTTGCGCAGGTAGAAGGTGATCTTCAGGCCGTCGGGGCTCACGACATAGCGCTCGGCGAGTTCGCCGCGGATCTTCTCCAGGTCGAACACCCAGTTGTCGCCCTGCTTCTTCTTGCCGAAGGACACCAGCCGGTCGTAGGTGCTCATGCCGACGGTGAAGGCTTCGCGCGTGGTGCCGAGCATGGTCGGGTCGAGCGTGTTGACCGTGCCGCCGGTGACGAAGCGCATCGTCTCGGCGCGGGTCTGCGCCGACGCGGGCGCGCCGAGCAGGGCGACCGACAGGGCGATCGCCGTGGCCGCCATGTTTGCGGATGAAGGTACGCGTGCGGAGGTCATGGATTCACTCTCGATCGGGAGGGGATGGATGGAAAGGGCTCAGAACTCGAGCGGCGGCGCGTCGATGGCCAGGCCGGTGCGCGCCACCACGGCTTCGAGTTCGCGCATGGTCACGGCGTCGATGCGCAGGCCCGGCGAGCGGATCGCGTCGCAGGCGATGGCGCCGCGGCGCATGTAGATGTACTTGCGCAGCGCCAGGCCGATCCTGGGCTGGAACTCGTAGCGGATCAGCGGGCAGTAGGTGTCGAAGAATTTCGCCGCGCCCTCGACGTCGCCGGCCGCGAACAGCGCATGGATGCGCGCGAGGATCTCCGGATAGGCGAAGCCGGTCATGGTGCCGACGGCGCCGCGCTGCAGTTCCTCGAGCAGGTAGACGCCGCCCAGGCCGCCGAAGATGCGCATGCTGTCGCCGGCGAGCTCGCGGATGCGGGTGATCTTCTGGCCGACCGGCGGCTCTTCCATCTTGATCATGCCGACGCCGCCTTCGCGGCCCAGCCGGGCCACGACCTCGGCCTTGATCTCGGTGCCGAAGGAGTCGGGGAAATCGTGAATGATCACGGGGATACCGACCGCCTTCGCGAGCGCCTGGTAATACTCGAACTGCATCGTGTCGGAAGCGCCGTCCAGTGGCGCCGCGAACACGGCCGTCGCGCCGAGCGACTGCGCTTCGCGCGCCTGCTCGATCGCGCCGGCCAGCCCGAGCGCGCGCACGCCGACCCACACCGGCAACCGGCCTCCGGCGCAGCGCACGAAGGTGTCGACGACCGCGCGGCGCTCGTCGTTCGACAGCTTGTGGGCCTCGCCGAGGAAGCCCAGCACGGCCAGCCCCGCGACGCCTGCGCGCACCTGGAAGTCGACCAGGGCGGCGATGCTGTCGAGATCCAGCGTGAAGTCCTGCCTGAAAGGCGTCGGGCAGATCACATAGACGCCCGAGGGCGCGGCGGCGGGAGAGGATGCGGTTGCGGTCATGAATGGCTCCGGATTCGAGAGTCATTCTTGATGTCGGTCCGGCGCCTGTCGCGTGCCTTTTCGTCCGGCACCCTTAACCTGTTGTTAAGCGGTCGCGCGATTCGCCTTCGGAGTGCACGATCTGCACCAACTAGGCGTACACGGCGTGCGATCGCGGTGCGCGGGCGGTCTCTGCCGGCATCTCGAATCCCTGCTTCTGCAACAGGTCGCGCAGCACCAGCACGAAGCTTTGCGCGAGCTTGGACAGGGGGTCGAAGCGCGGATGCACGAGGTTGGCCTGCAGCTCCGGCGCACCGGCGACCGGCCGCACGATCAGCTGGTGCGTCGGCCAGTTGCGCACCGAGAACTCGTCGACCAGCGCGATGCCCGCGCCGGCCTGCACCAGCGAGCAGGCGTTCTGCGGCGAGCCGACCTCGATGGCGGACCGCAACACCTCGCCCGCGGCGTCGTACATGCCCTGGACGATGGTCCCGAACGGCGTCGCACGGTCGTACGAGATCAGCGGATAGGGCCGCATGTCGGCCAGCTCCAGCGTCCCGAGGCGGGAGAGCGGATGGTTGTACGGGCAGATGCAGACCAGCTGCCCCCTGCTCAGCGGCGTGACCTCCAGGTTGGGATGCTCCACCGGCAGGATGGTGATGCCGAGATCGGCCTGGTGGTGCAGCAGACGTTCCTTCAGCGGCGCGTAGCCGAGGTACTGGAAGGTCAGCTTGACCTGCGGATGGTCGTCCCGGAAGGCGGCGATGGCCTGCGGAATCATCATCTGCCCGATGCTCGGGCTCGACACGATGTTGAGGATGCCCTGGCGGTTCTCGGCCAGTTCCTGCGCCAGTTCGTTGACGCGCTGCACGCCCTGGTACATGCGCTCGATCTCGTGGAACAGCTTCTTGCCTTCTGGCGTGGCGTAGAGCCGGCCCTTGATGCGCTCGAACAGCGAGAAGCCGACGCGGCTCTCGGTGTGCGACAGCAGCCGGCTCACGGCCGGCTGGGACACGAAGAGCAGTTGCGAGGCGCCGCGGATGGAGCCGGTCGTCATGACCGCGCGGAACACCTCGATCTGGCGAAGGTTGATGGACATGTCGCTCCGGGTCGCTTAACAAGACGTTAAGGGTCGTGCATGAAAAAGCAAGTAGCGTGCCCCTCGCGCCGGCGGCGGCGGCCCCTAGACTGGCCGAGGACGCATCGCCCGCGTCCCCGCCCGTCACCTGCCGTGACCAGCCCGTGCCGAAGGAGCCAGCGATGCGCACCGCCATCCAGGTCATCAACCCCAACAGCAGCCGCGCCGTCACGGCCGGCATCGACGCGGCGCTCGCGCCGCTGCGCATGGCCGGCGGCCCCGACATCCGCTGCCTCACGCTGGCCGAAGGCCCGCCGGGCATCGTCACGCAGTTCGACGTGCAGCAGGTCGCGGTGCCGCTGGCGGCGCTGGCCGATTCGCTGGCGGCGCAATCCTCGGCCTACGTCGTCGCCTGCTACAGCGATCCCGGCCTGCACATGCTGCGCGAGCGGCTGGCGCAGCCGGTGCTCGGCATCGGCGAATGCGGGGTGCTCACGGCGCTGACGCTGGGCGAGCGTTTCGGCGTCGTCGCGATCCTCGAAGCGTCGATTCCGCGCCACCTGCGCACCTACGGCGCGATGGGCGTCATGGGCCGCTTCGCCGGCGAACTGGCGATCGGCCTGACCGTGCAGGAACTGGCCGAGCGCGAACGCACGCTGGCGCGCATGACGGAGATCGGAAAGCGCCTGCGTGACGAGCGCGGCGCCGATGTGATCGTGATGGGCTGCGCCGGCATGGCCGCCTGCCGCGACGCGTTGCAGCAGGCGCTGGGCATCCCGGTGGTCGAGCCGACGCAGGCCGCCGTCGGCATGGCCGTCGCCCGCGTGCGGCTGGACTGGCACGGGCGCTGAGATGTCGCTGCTCGAGAAACTCCAAGCGCTGGTCGGCGACGCCGGCCTGGTGACCGACGCCGCGGCGCAGGCGCCGTACCTGACCGACTGGCTCGGCAAGTGGGCCGGCCGGACGACCGTCGTCGTGCGCCCGGCCGACACGGCACAGACGGCCGCCGTGGTGCGGCTGTGCAGCGAGACGCGCACGCCGATCGTCACGCAGGGGGGCAACACCGGCATGAGCGGCGGTGCCACGCCGGACGCGAGCGGCGCGCAGGTGGTGCTGAGCACCACGCGCATGAACCGCGTGCGCGCCGTCGACCCGGTGAACAACACGCTGACGCTGGACGCCGGCGTGATCCTCGCGAACGCGCAGGAGGCGGCGCGCAGTGTCGATCGCTTCTTTCCGCTCAGCCTCGGCGCGCAGGGCAGCTGCACGGTCGGCGGCAACGTCGCGACCAATGCCGGCGGCATCGCGGTGCTGCGCTACGGCAACACGCGCGATCTGGTGCTGGGACTCGAAGTGGTGCTGCCCGACGGCCGCATCTGGCACGGCCTGCGCGGCCTGCGCAAGGACAACACCGGCTACGACCTGAAGGGCCTGTTCATCGGCTCGGAGGGCACG
Organism: Janthinobacterium lividum; assembly: GCA_050954325.1. Taxonomy (GTDB): domain Bacteria; phylum Pseudomonadota; class Gammaproteobacteria; order Burkholderiales; family Burkholderiaceae_C; genus Variovorax. The sequence continues at coordinate 155,349 of JBPBPG010000004.1, forward strand.
CTGGGCGTGATCACCGCCGTCGTGCTGAAGCTCTTTCCCCGGCCCACGTCGCATGCGACCGCCTGGGTCGGCGCCGACTCGCTGGAGCAGCTGGTCGACCTGCTCGGCGCGATGCGCACGCGCTGCGGTGAGCGGCTGACGGCCTTCGAGATGATGACCGCGGCTTCGCTTCAGCTCGTGCTCGACCAGGTGAGCGACACGCGCCCCCCGCTCGCCCAGCCGGCGCCGTTCAACGCCCTGATCGAGCTCGGCGACAACGGTGCCGAGTCCGGTCCGGCCGCGCTGCTCGAAGCGGCGCTCGCGGAGGCGATGGATGCCGGGCTCGCGAACGACGTCGTGCTTTCCGCGAGCGAAGCGCAGACCCTGGCGCTGTGGAAGCTGCGCGAGGGCATCTCGCAGGCGCAGGTGCGCGCAGGCAAGGCGGTCAAGCACGACATCGCGCTGCCGATCTCGTCGCTCGCTTCGTTCGTGGCGCAGGCCGGGCTGGAGGTGCAGGCCTGCCTGCCCGGCGCGCGCATCGTCAATTTCGGCCACCTCGGCGACGGCAATCTCCACTACAACGTGCTGCTGCCGGCCGATACCGACCGCGACACGCTCGAGCACCGCACGCACGACCTCAACGGCGTCGTGCATGCGCTGGTCACCCGCTACGGCGGCAGCATCAGCGCCGAACACGGCGTGGGGCAGTTGCGCCGGGACGAGTTGCGCATCTACAAGTCGCCGCTCGAGATCGAGCTGATGCTGCGCATCAAGCAGGCGATGGACCCGAACCAGATCATGAATCCGGGGAAGCTGCTGTAGCGCCGGGCGGCGGACCGGCGTCGACGAGTTCGCCGACGAAGCGCCGCAGCTGCCTCACCAGGTCGTCCTGTGCGCGCAGGCGATCCCGAACCGATCGCAGCGCGGCGGTCCATTCGTCGCGCATCGCCGCATCGGGCCACGCGACGACGGCTGCGTCGGTCGCGTTCCATGCCGCATGGAAGCGCCGCCAGGCCGGCGGTGCGTCGATGACGTCGAGCAGCGCGTCGAGCTTGACGTGGTGCGCGTCGTCGTCCTGCGGATAGATCTGCCAGGCGAAGGGCTTGCCGGCCCAGATCGCGCGCACGAGGGAATCCTCGCCGCGCACGAAGTTGAAGTCGCCGGCCCAGAGCAGTTCGTCGAACGCCGTCTGCGCGAGCAGCGGCAGGTAGCTGATCGACAGCATGCCGGTCCCGTCCTGCGATGCCACGCCCGATGCCTGCAGCGCGGTGCGCACGGCGAGCGTCGCGCGGCCGGCCGTCACCAGCAGCCGCGTCCGCTCGGCGCCGCCGGCCCATTGCGCGAGCAGGTCCGCCAGCGCACGCGGCTCGTAGCAGAAGAGCGACACCAGGCGCTCGCCCTGCCAGTCGATGCCGTGCGCGGCCAGCCACGCCCGGCGATCGAACGCGGCCTGGCGCTCGGCCAGTCCGGGCTCGCGCAGCAAACCGCCGGTGCGGGCCGTGAAACCCGGATAGAAGAAGCGCTTGGCGAGCCCTTCGCCCGGTCCCTCGAAAACGGGCGAAGGCAGGGTGTGGAGCCGTTCCACGTACGGTTCGGCGGACAGGTATTCGAGATTGATCCAGGTGGCGCGACGCGCCTGCGTTTTCGCGCGCGCCGCGAAACGCGCGACCAGCGCCGGGGCGGGCTCGCAGCCGAAGGCCTCGACCAGCGCGTCGGGCACGTCGTCCGAGGCGGCCGCGCCGACCGCGTCCGCGTCGGACCAGTCGACCACCGACACGCCGGGCCACCCGTCGGGCGCCATCCACGCGAGCACGCCCGGGTCGTCGGTCCAAAGCCTGACCGATTCGCCGGCCGCCGCCAGCCCGCGCGCGAGGCGCCAGCAGACACCGGCGTCGCCGTAGTTGTCGATGACGTTGCAGAACAGATCCCAGCGCACGATGCGTCTCCTCCGACGAAAAAAAAGGCTCCCACGGCCGGTGACCGGGGAGCCTAGCGGATCGCCGTCGCGTTCGAACGAGCGGCTAGTTCGTGTCGCCCAGCGCGATGCCTTCGCGGCGCGGATCGGCGCCGCCGTCCAGGACCGACGTGGTGGCCGTGGTCCTGCGGATCACGGTGCTGATGCCGCTGGACTGGGCGCCGGTCGACACCGTGTGGCCGAGGGCGCGCAGGCCGGCGATCAGCGGATCGTTGGCGCCGTTGTTGGTCGTGTCGACGTTCGGATGCTCGCCGCCGACCGCCGTGGTCACGCTGTTGCTCGCGCCGAAGTCGACCAGCGAGGTCGCCTGCTGCGCGTCGAGGCCCCAGTCGAGCGCGCCGACGACCGTCTTCACCACGTACTGGATGATGGTGCCGCCGCCCGGCGAACCGGTGGCCATCAGGAAGTCGCCCGGGCCGGTGCCGTTGAAGACCATCGTGGGCGCCATCGTGCTGCGCGGGCGCTTGCCCGGCGCCACGCGGTTGGCGACCGGCAGGCCCGCGCCGTCGACCGGCGACGCGGCGAAGTCGGTCAGCTGGTTGTTCAGCATGATGCCGTGGCTCATGTGGTAGGAGCCGAGCGTGGATTCGACCGTGGTCGTCATGGTGACGACGTTGCCTTCCTTGTCGACGATGGTCAGGTGCGTGGTGCCGTGCTCGACCGTGGTGTCGACGCCCTGCGGGATGGCACCCAGCTCGCCGGCCTGCGCCACGCCCATGCTCTTCGAGAAGTCGATCAGGTTGGCGCGGGTGCGCATGTAGTTCTTGTTGAGCAGCGTATCGGCGCTGCCACCGGGCAGCGGCACGTAATCGGTGTCGGCCACGTACTTGTCGCGGTCGGCATAGGCCAGGCGCTCGGCTTCGACCACCAGGTGCACGCCCTGCACGGTCGGCTTGCCGCCCTCGAGGTCGACGGCGGTCGGCTTGAGAAGCGCCATGTTGAAGTTTTCCAGGATGCCGAGCGACGAGAGCACGCCGATGCCGCCCGACGACGGCGGCGACATGCTGCAGACGTAGTAGGCGCGGTAGGTGGTGCAGACCGGCTCGCGGCGCAGTGCCTTGTAGCGCTGCAGGTCGGCCAGCGTGGTCTTGCCGGGCGTGATCGCCGAGCCGTCGGCGCCGGTCGTGATGTTGATCTTGGCGACGATGTCGGCGGCGATCGGGCCGGTGTAGATCGCGTTCGCGCCCTGCGCCGCGAGCGCCCGCAGCACCTCGGCATAGGCCGGGTTGGTGATCTTCGTGCCGAGCGGCTTCGGATTGCCGCTGGCGTCGAGGAAGTAGGCGGCGGCTTCGGCGTCGCGCTTCAGGCTGGCGGTCGACGACGAGATGGCGGCGGCCATGCGGCCACCGATCGTGAAGCCCTCGGCCGCGAGCTTGGTGCCGTCGCCGAACAGGTCTTTCCAGGCCAGCTTGCCGTGGTCGCCCTGCGCGAGTTCCAGCATCCGCATCACGCCGGGCGTGCCGATCGAGCGGCCGCTGGCGCGCGCGCTGGGCACGGGGGTCGCCAGGTTGGTGCCGTCGTCGATGTAGCGCAGGTAGTTGGCGGTCGCCGCGGCCGGCGCGGTCTCGCGGCCGTCGTAGGCCTGCACCTTCTTGGTCTTGGCGTCGTAATGGAGCATGAACGCGCCGCCGGCCAGGCTGCTGGACTGCGGCTCGACCAGGCCGAGCACCGCCTGCACGGCCACCGCCGCGTCGGCCGCGCTGCCGCCGGCCTTCAGGATGTCGCAGCCGGCCTTGGTCGCGAGCGGATGGTTGGCCACCACCATGTACGACTTCGCGGTGACGACCTTGTGGCCGAGGAGGTAGCCCGAGGCCGGCTCGGGTGCGGCCGGGTCGCCGGCCAGGCCGGAGCCGACGACGACCTGCGCGCCGGCCGCGGTGGTGGTCAGGCAGCTGTTGTCGACGACGACGGGCGGCGTCACGACGGGCGGTGCGACCACCACCGGTGCGGTGTCCGAATCGGAATGCCCGCCGCAGCCCGCGATGGCGAGCGACAGGGCGATCGGGGTCAGGAGCCGCCAGTTTTGTTTGTTTTGCATTGCTAAGGGAGGTGTGCCGAAAAATGTGGCCGAACGATTTTCGTCGGACACATTTGCAAAGCACATGTCGCGCCAGCTTGGCGGCGAGTGGGAATTCACGACGCGCGACAATCGCCGCCATGTCCGAAGTGCATTCCGATCAACTGCTCAGCGAAGTCGCGGCCCTGCCGCAATTGCCCGGCGTCTACCGCTATTTCGATGCCGCCGGCGCGGTGCTCTACGTGGGCAAGGCGCGCAACCTGAAGCGGCGCGTCGCCAACTACTTCCAGAAGAGCCACGGCGGCACCCGCATCGGCCACATGATCAGCAAGATCGTGCGCATGGAGACCACCGTGGTGCGCTCCGAGGCCGAGGCGTTGCTGCTCGAGAACAACCTCATCAAGAGCCTGAAGCCGCGCTACAACATCCTGTTCCGCGACGACAAGAGCTATCCGTACCTGAAGATCGCCGCGCACGCCTTTCCGCGGCTGGCCTACTACCGCGGCTCGACCGACCGCAAGCACCGCTATTTCGGGCCCTACCCGAGCGCCTGGGCGGTGAAGGAATCGATCCAGCTGCTGCAGAAGGTGTTCAAGCTGCGGACCTGCGAGGACACGGTCTATGCCAACCGCACGCGGCCGTGCCTGCTCTACCAGATCAAGCGCTGCACCGGGCCGTGCGTCGGCCACATCGCGCCCGAGGCCTATGCGCACGACGTCGCCAACGCCGAGGCGTTTCTCATGGGCGACACGCAGCTGGTGCTGCACGAGCTCGAGGCGCGCATGACCTCCCATGCCGAGAAGCTTGAGTTCGAGCAGGCGGCCGAGCTGCGCAACCAGATGTCGGCGCTGTCGCGCGTGCTGCACCAGCAGACCATCGAGATCGCCTCCGACAAGGACGTCGACATCCTGGCCGTGCTGGTGCAGGGCGGCAAGGCCTGCGTCAACCTGGCGATGGTGCGCGGCGGACGGCACCTGGGCGACCGCGCCTATTTCCCGGTGCACGTCGAGGACGCGGCGCAGATCCACGAGAGCGAGCAGGCGCTCGAATCGGAAGCCGCCGTGCCCGCGGCGTTCGACTCGATCGAGGTCCAGGTGCTGGAGGCCTTCATCGCCCAGCACTACATCGACGTCCCGGCGCCGGCCACGCTGGTGCTGAGCGAGCAGGTGAGCCGCGAACTGGTCGAGGCGGTCGCGCAGCAGGCCGGCACGCGCATCACGGCGGTGTTCCAGCCGCGCGAGCAGCGCCGGCACTGGCTGGAAATGGCGCAGAAGAACGCCGGCCTGCAACTCGCCCGGCTGCTGGCCGAGGAAGGCTCGCAGCAGGCGCGCACGCGGGCGATGGTCGATGCGCTGGAACTCGCGCCGGACGACCTTGACACCTTCCGTGTCGAGTGCTTCGACATCTCGCACACCGCCGGCGAGGCGACGCAGGCGTCGTGCGTGGTGTTCGAGCACCATGCGATGCAGAACCGCGAATACCGCCGCTACAACATCGAGGGCATCACCCCCGGCGACGACTACGCCGCCATGCGCCAGGTGCTGCGCCGCCGCTACGCGAAGCTCTCCGAGGCGATGGCGGCCGAGACGACCGCGCCTCCCGCAGGCGATGCGGCGGGCGCCGGCAGCGATGCGCCGCCGGCGACCAAGTCCGCGCGCATGCCCGACCTCGTGCTGGTCGACGGTGGCAAGGGGCAGGTGTCGATGGCGCGCGAGGTGTTCGGCGAGCTCGGCCTGCCGCTGTCGCTGATCGTCGGCGTCGAGAAGGGCGAGGGCCGCAAGGTCGGACTGGAGGAACTCGTGTTCGCCGATGGGCGCGAGAAGGTCTATCTCGGCCGCGATTCGGCCGCGCTGATGCTGGTCGCGCAGATCCGCGACGAGGCGCACCGCTTCGCCATCACCGGCATGCGTGCCAAGCGCGCCAAGGTGCGCGTCGGCGGGAGCCAGCTGGAGGACATTCCCGGCATCGGGCCGAAGCGGCGCGCGCGGCTGCTCCAGCGCTTCGGCGGCATCCGCGGCGTGGCGGCGGCGAGCGTGGAGGACATCGCCTCGGTCGACGGCATCGCATCGGAGCTGGCGGAGGAAATCTACCGGGCGCTGCACTAGGGCGCGCTGCGGCGGACGGACATTTCCGTCATGCACAATCGACGCCATGTTCTGGACCCTGCCGACCATCATGACCTGGACGCGCATCGTCGCGATCCCGCTGATCGTCGGTGTCTTCTACCTGCCCATCGCCGAACCGATGCGCAACCTGATCGCCACGGTCATGTTCGTCGCCTTCGCCGCCACCGACTGGCTCGACGGCTTCCTCGCCCGCAAGCTCAACCAGACCTCGGCCTTCGGCGCCTTCCTCGATCCGGTCGCCGACAAGTTCCTGGTCTGCGCATCGCTGTTGGTGCTGGTGCACCTCAACCGCGCCGACGTCTTCGTCGCGCTGATCATCATCGGCCGCGAGATCGCGATCTCGGCGCTGCGCGAATGGATGGCGCAGATCGGCGCCGGCAAGAGCGTGGCGGTGCACATGCTCGGCAAGGTCAAGACGGTGGTGCAGATGGTGGCGATCCCGTTCCTGCTCTATGACGGCGTGCTGTTCGCCATGATCGATACCGGCCTCTGGGGGCAGTGGCTGATCTGGATCTCGGCCGTGCTCACGGTATGGTCGATGGTCTATTACCTGCAGAAGGCGATCCCGGAGATCCGGGCCCGGGCCAAATGACCGCGGCGGTCCGCGCTGCAGGCACCTCCGGCACGCCAGGCGTGTGGCGTGCGATGCCGGCCGTGTTCGTGTTGGTATGGAGCACCGGTTTCATCGTCGCGCGCTTCGGCATGCCGTACGCGCCGCCCCTCAAGTTCCTGCTGCTGCGCTATGCGCTGAGCCTGCTGTGCTTCGGCCTGTGGACCGTGCTGGCCCGCATCGCGTTGCCGGCAGGGCGGTCGCAGTGGCTGCACCTGGCCGTGACGGGCATTCTCATGAGTGCAGGCTACCTCGGCGGCGTCTGGGCTGCCGTGCATGCGGGCATGGGCGCCGGTCTCGTCGCGCTGATGGTCGGTGTCCAGCCGGTGCTCACGGCCGTCTGGCTGGCTTCGCGCGGCGGCGTGGTGTCGCAGCGGCAATGGGTCGGGCTGGCGCTCGGTTTCACGGGCCTGGTGCTGGTGGTGTTCCGCAAGCTGCTGCAGGGTGGCGAAGTCAGCCTGGTGACGATGGGCTTCGCGACTTTCGCATTGCTGTCGATCACGGCCGGCACGCTCTACCAGAAGCGCTTCGTCGAACCCTGCGACGCGCGCAGTGCGAACATGGTGCAGCAGGGCGCGGCGTTGCTCGTGACGCTGCCTTTCGCGCTGATCGAGACGGCGTCGATCCACTGGAACGCCTATTCGATCGGTGCGATGGCATGGTCGGTTCTGGCACTGACGCTCGGCGGCAGCTCGCTGTTCTATCTCCTCATCCAGCGCGGCACGGCGACGGCCGTCACCAGCCTGCTGTACCTGGTGCCACCGTGCACGGCGTTCATGGCCTGGCTGCTGTTCCGGGAACCGGTCACGGTACTGACGCTGCTCGGTACCGCGATCACGGCGATCGGCGTCAGCCTGGTCGTGAGCGGGAGCAGGACGGCGCCGGTCCGGACCTAGGGCTTCCAGGGCTCTTGTGCGAAGCGCGCGGCCAGGAAGTCGACCAGCAGGCGCACCCGTCGGGGTGTCTGGGGTCGCCAGGGCGCGACCCAGTGGATGTCGGCGTCCGGCATCGCGTGCTGCGGCAGCACGCGAACCAGGGCACCGCTTTCCAGTTGCGCGGCGATGTCCCAGAGGCTGCGCAGCATGATGCCCTGGCCGGCGAGGCACCAGTCGCGCACCAGCTCGCCCGAATTGCTCGACAACGGTCCGGCGACCCGCACCCGCACCGCGCCGCTCTCCTTCTCGTGCTTGAGCAGCCAATGCGCATGCTTGCGTGCCGCCGGCGCTTCGTTCTCGAGCACTGCGAGGCAGGCGTGGCGGGAGAGATCCGGAAGTGCGGTCGGCACGCCGTGTCGTGCAAGGTAGTCGGGTGCCGCCACCAGCACGCGCTGGTTGCGGGCCAGCCGTCGCGCCGTCCACTGCGAAGCGCGCGCGCCCTGTACCGACCAGAGCCAGACCGCGCCGTCGTAGCCCTCGGCGCTGAGATCGGGCAGATGTTCGGTCAGCTGCAGCTGGATTTGCAGCGCAGGATGCAGCATCTGAAAATCCGCCGCCGCCGGCCCCAGCCAGCGACGCCCGAACCCCAGCGTCGCCGCCAGCCGCAGCACGCCGCCCAGTTCGCTCTGCCTCTCGCTGAGGTCGGCCTCCATCGCGGCGAAGCCTTCGAGCAGTTTCTCGGCATGGGCGCAGACCGCGTCGCCCTCGGCGGTCGAGCTGACGCGGCGCGTGGTGCGGTCGAACAGGCGCTGCCCGATGCGGGTCTCGATCGCGGCGAGGCGCTTGGTGACGACCGAGGGTGCCAGGTCCAGCACGCCGGCCGCCGCCGACAGGCTGCCGCGTTGCCGGATGGCGAGGATCATGGTCAGGTCGTCGCGTTCCATTCATGCCTCGGTGGAAACAATAGATTGCCCGATTGTTTCTTGATTCGGGGGCCCGCGCCATGCACACTCGACGCCGTGCTCAACGACTTCATTCCCTTCGACGTGACGCGAGACGGCGTGAGGCTGCACGGCCGCATCGGCGGCCGCGGCCGGCCGCTCCTGCTGCTGCACGGCCATCCGCAGACGCATCTCATCTGGCACCGCGTGGCGCCGGCGCTGGCCGCGCACTTCACGGTGGTGCTGATGGACCTGCGCGGCTACGGAGATTCCGGCCGTCCGCCGGCCGACGCGGCGCACCGCAACTACAGCAAGCGCGCGATGGCGCTGGATGCGCTGGCGGTGATGCGGCATCACGACTTCGAACAGTTCCAGGTGCTGGCGCACGACCGCGGCGCGCGGGTGGCGCATCGTCTCGCAGCCGATCATCCCGCGCAGGTCGAGCGTCTGATGCTGCTGGACATCGCGCCCACGCTCTCGATGTACGAGAACACGTCGGAGGCCTTCGCGCGTGCCTACTGGCACTGGTTCTTCCTGATCCAGCCCTCGCCGCTGCCCGAGAGCCTGCTCGACGCCGACCCCGCACGTTACGTGCGCAGCGTCATGGGCGGTCGTCACGCGGGGCTCGCGCCGTTCGCGCCCGAGGCGCTGGCCGAATACGAACGCTGCGCGACCATCCCCGGCACGTCGGCGGCGATCTGCGAGGACTACCGCGCCTCCGCCTCGATCGACCTCGATCACGATCGAGCGGACGTCGCGGCAGGACGGCGTCTCGCGCAGCCGCTGCGTGTGCTGTGGGGCGCGCACGGCGCGGTCGGCAAGTGCTTCGACGTGCTGGCGTTGTGGCGCGAGCGGGCCGACGCGGTGTCGGGCCGCAGCGTCGACTGCGGCCACTACGTGCCCGAGGAAGCGCCCGAGGAGATCGCGCGCGAGGCGCTGGCTTTCTTTCGCGCCTGAACCGTTTTCTCTCTTTCACTCCATTCCTGAGGACCCTCATGAGCAAGAAAAGAATCGCAGTCATCGCCGGCGACGGCATCGGCAAGGAAACCATGCCCGAGGGCATCCGCGTGCTCGAGGCGGCATCGCGCAGGTTCGGCATCGACCTGCAGTTCGATCACTTCGACTTCTCCAGCTGGGACTATTGCGAGAAGCACGGAAAGATGATGCCCGACGACTGGAAGGAGCAGATCGGCGGCCACGACGCGATCTTCTTCGGCGCGGTGGGCTGGCCCGAGAAGATTCCCGATCACATCTCGCTATGGGGTTCGCTGCTGCTGTTCCGCCGCGAATTCGACCAGTACATCAACCTGCGTCCCGCGCGCCTGATGCCCGGCATCGTCGCGCCGGTGGTGCGCCGCGACGGCACGCCGCGCCAGCCCGGCGAGATCGACATGTACATCGTGCGCGAGAACACCGAGGGCGAATATTCGAGCATCGGCGGGCGCATGTACGAAGGCACGTCGCGCGAGATCGTGGTCCAGGAAACCGTGATGTCGCGCGTGGGCGTCGACCGGGTGTTGAAGTTCGCCTTCGAGCTCGCCCAGTCGCGGCCGAAGAAACACCTGACCAGCGCCACGAAATCGAACGGCATCTCGATCACCATGCCCTACTGGGACGAACGCGTGGCGGAGATGGCCAAGAACTATCCGGGCATCACGCTCGACAAGTTCCACATCGACATCCTGACCGCGCATTTCGTGCAGCGTCCCGACTTCTTCGACGTGGTGGTGGCGAGCAACCTGTTCGGCGACATCCTGTCGGACCTGGGTCCCGCCTGCACCGGCACGATCGGCATCGCGCCGAGCGCGAACCTCAATCCGGAACGCACCACGCCCTCGCTGTTCGAACCGGTCCACGGCTCGGCGCCCGACATCGCCGGCAAGGGCATCGCCAACCCGATCGGCCAGATCTGGTGCGGTGCGATGATGCTGGAGTTCCTCGGTCATAAGGATGCGCACGATGCGATCCTGTCGACGATCGAGAAGGTGCTCGCACCCGGCAGCGGCGCACCCCGCACCGGCGATATCGGCGGCACGGCTTCCACGTCGGACGTCGGCCGCGCGATCGCCGAGGCGCTCTGAAAACGCGCTTCGCGAAACAGCCCCTAGAATCGCGCTCCCCGCTGGGTCGTGCCGAACGGACGTCTTGTTGACACCCCGTAGACCAGTGGTTGTAATCGTCGCTGGCAGTTCGCTGCCAGCACGTCAGGAAATCCAATCCTTCCCCTTGCGCCGCACGTCCCATCATGGGCTCGGCCTCGGCCCTGACGTTCCTGGATCAACCTTTCCCTACGAGGCCCTCGTGAACAAGACCGAACTGATTGAGCACATCGCAAAGAACGCCGACATCTCCAAAGCCGCTGCAACGCGCGCACTCGAGTCGACCATCGGCGCCATTCGCACCACGCTCAAGAAAGGCAATTCCGTGTCGCTGGTCGGTTTCGGCACTTTCGCGGTCGGCAAGCGTGCTGCACGCACGGGTCGCAATCCACGCACCGGCGAGGCGATTAAAATCAAGGCCGCCAAGATTCCGAAGTTCCGTCCAGGCAAGGCGCTCAAAGACGCGTTGAACTGAATTTCAATTCATTCGGGGGTGCTTAGCTCAGTTGGTAGAGCGGCGCCTTTACACGGCGTAGGTCGGGGGTTCGAGCCCCTCAGCACCCACCACCCCGACAAAAAGGCGAACAAGTGTTCGCCTTTTTTGTTCGTCCCCTGCATCGTCACAGAGAGTGTCCAAGCATGTTTGAATTCTTCCGCAGGTACAACAAGATCGTCATGGGCTTCTTGTTCCTGCTGATCATTCCGTCGTTCGTGCTGTTCGGCGTGGATCGCTACCAGGGAGACGCCAAGGGCGAGAAGGTTGCCCGTGTCGACGGTCACGACATCACCCGTCCTGAGTGGGAAGCGCAGCATCGCAACGAAGTCGAACGCATCCGCAGCCAGATGCCCAGCGTCGATCCCGCCATGCTCGACAGCGACGCCGCCCGCTACGCGACGCTCGAGCGAGTCGTCCGCGATCGCGTGCTCGCCGCGGCCGCCGCCAAGGCCCACATGAACGTCTCCGAAGAACGGCTCGCACGCATGTTCGCCGAGGACACCGGCCTTGCCGCATTCCGCACGCCGGACGGCAAGTTCGACCGCCAGCGCTTCATGCTGGCGACCGGCAGCACGCCCGATCAGTACGAGGCTTCGGTGCGCGCGCAGCTGGCCACGCAGCAGGTGCTCTTGGGCGTATCGGGCACCACCTTCGCGACGCCCGCGCAGTCGAAGGCAGCGCTCGACGCGTTCTACGACCGTCGCGAAATCCAGGTGGCCCGTTTCGAGCCTGCAACGTTCAAATCCAAGACGGCGATTTCCGACGAGGACATCGATGCTTATTACAAGAGCCATGCGACCGAGTTTCAGGCGCCCGAGCAGGCGAGCATCGAATACCTGGTGCTCGACCTGGAAGCGGCCAAAAAGAACATCGCCGTCAGCGATGCCGATCTCCGCTCCTATTACGAGCAGAACCGTGCCCGCTTCGGTACGCCCGAAGAGCGACGCGCCAGCCATATCCTGATCACGGCACCTGCCGATGCACCGGTGGCCGACCGCGCGAAGGCCAAGGCCCATGCCGTGGAATTGCTCGTTGAAGTTCGCAAGGCGCCGACGACGTTCGCGGCCGTGGCGCGCAAGAATTCGCAGGATCCGGGCTCGGCCGAGAAGGGCGGCGATCTCGACTTCGTCACGCGCGGCGCGATGGTCAAATCGTTCGACGACGCGATGTTCGGATTGAAGAAGGGCGAGATCAGCGATGTCGTCGAAAGCGAATTCGGCTATCACATCATTCAGCTCAACGACATCAAGCCTGGCGTGGCACAGCCGTTCGAGCAGGTGCGCAACACGATCGAGAACGACGTCCGCGGCCAGCAAGCGACACAGGAATTCGCCAAGGCGGCAGAGACCTTCGCCGATGCGGTCTACCAGCAGCCCGACAGCCTGCAACCGGCCGCCGACAAACTGAAATTGACCGTGCAGAAAGCTGCCAATGTGGCTCGAATGCCGCTTCCCGGCACGACGGGCGCGTTGGCGAGCCGCAATTTCCTGAATGCGCTGTTCGCACCGGAGTCGCTGGACCGCAAGCACAACACCGAAGCCATCGAGATCGGCCCGAATCAACTCGCTGCGGGTCGCGTTGCGCAATTCACGCCAGCGCGCACTGTGCCGCTTGCCGAGACCAAGGACAAGGTTCGTGCGCAACTGGTGACTCAGCGCGCGGCAATGCTGACCAGGACCGAGGGCGAGGCGAAACTCGCTGCCTGGACCGTCAACCCGGCAGGTGCCACCTTCGGCCCACCTGCGACGGTATCGCGCCTCGAGACACAGTCGCAGCCCGCGCCGGTCATCGAAGCCGCGTTGCGCAGCGACTCCGCGAAGCTGCCGGTTCTTGTCGGCGTCGACCTTGGCAACGTCGGCTATGCAGTGGTACGGGTCGTCAAATCGGTGCCTCGACCAGCGCCTGCGCCCGAGGCGGCCAAGGCGGAAGGTGAACAGTTCGCACAGGCCGTCGGGGCTGCGGAAAATACGGCTTATTACGCGTTGCTCAAGCAGCGCTTCAAGGCAGAGATTCTCGTGGCGCGTCCTTCAGAGGCGACGACGGCGCTGATCCGCTGAAATTGGCGTTAGAATGAGAGACTCTATGGTGGCTGTAGCTCAGCTGGTAGAGTCCCAGATTGTGATTCTGGTCGTCGTGGGTTCGAGTCCCATCAGCCACCCCAGGAATTTTTCAAGAAACAGGCGCTTCGGTGCCTGTTTTGCTTTCTGCGTCGAGGGGACGGCAAAGAATTGTTTGCGGCTTTGAACTTTTCGCAATGAAGACGTTCATAGAGACGGCCAGCCAGGCGCTTAATACGTCGGTTGCCAATCTCGAGTCGAATTCATGACGGACATATCGACATTCCAGCATGCACATTCTTGCCGAGCGAGATTTCGTGTTCTGTCAAGTGGAAGACGTCCGTCATTGAGCGTGGAATTTTGGTGATCAACGCCGCGGGCTTCCCGACCAACTGCACCTTTTGTATCTTCCGCATGCATCTTGGTCGAATGTTTCTGCAGGTCTATTGAATTCTCAATTAGAATTTCGTTTTTCAAACAATCCATACAGGATCCTGAATGGCCTCGACCCTTGCTGACATCAATTCCCAGATCCAGAAAAACGAAGAGCATATCGCTCAGTTGCGCAAGCAGGCCGAAGAGCTGCGCAATCACGAACGTGCTGGCGTGATCGACGATGTTCGCAAAAAGATCGCTGAATACGGATTGACTGCCGGCGATCTGAAGCTGTCGACTGGCGCGCGCAATGGCAATACTTCTTCCAAACGCAGTGTCAGCGCGACGCCTACAAAAGCAGCGGCCAAATATCGCAGCGATAACGGTGAGACGTGGTCGGGGGGTCGCGGCCGCAAGCCACGCTGGGTCACCGAAGCGCTGGCTGCCGGCAAGTCGCTCTCCGATTTCGAAATCAAGTAGATCGAACGCCGTCGCACATGCAACTGTGCGGTCGAATCCGAAAACACAAAAGGTCCACGGCATCTATCCTGTGGGCCTTTTTTGCGACGATCCGTTTGCTCAGTCGTTGGTCATCACCAGCTTGCCTTTGACGCCGCGTGAACCCATGTACGCATAAGCCGACTTCAATTCGGACATCGGCATGATGCGGTCCACCACGGGCTTGATCTTTCTTCGTGCATACCATTCCGCCAATTCTTCCATCATGCATGCATTGGCCTCGGGTTCACGACGTGCAAAGTCTCCCCAGAATACCCCCACTACCGACGCGCCCTTGAGCAAGGTCAAATTCAAGGGCAATGCCGGGATGCCACCGGCTGCAAAACCTACAACCAGATAACGACCTCGCCATGCAATCGAGCGAAACGCCGGTTCGGCCAAATCGCCCCCGACCGGGTCGTAGATGACGTCGGGGCCTTTGCCATCGGTCGCCGCCTTGATCGCGTCGCGAAAAGCGTTCGGTCCAGGATGGGTGGTGTAGTTGATCGTCGCGTCGGCGCCGATCGATCTACAGAGCGTGCATTTTTCGTCTGTGGACGCAGCTGCGATCACCGTGGCACCTGCCGCCTTGGCGATCTGGATGGCAGCGGTGCCGACGCCCCCCGCAGCACCGAGCACCAACACGATTTCTCCTGGCTTCAGTTGCCCCCTGTCGATCAGGGCATGCCAAGAGGTGGCGTAGATCATGATGAACGCGGCAGCATCGACATGGTTGAAACCGTCCGGCAGAACCATGCAGCGCGCAGCGGGCGCGATCACGTGCGTGCCGAAGCCACCGGTTCCCGACAGGCATGCCACGCTCTGGCCGACCTTGGGATGCTCGACCCCATCGCCGACCGCGCGCACGATCCCGGCGTATTCGGACCCGGGTACGAAGGGCAGCGGCGGCTTGTGCTGATACTTGTTCTGAACAATCAACAGGTCCGGGAAATTCAAGCTTGCCGCCTTGATCTCTACCAGCACTTCTCCGAACCCGGGTGCGGGCGTCGGAAGCTCGGTCCAGTTGAGTGCCTCGACCCCCGTAGGGTTCTCGCAAAGCCATGCGTGCATGCCGCATCTCCTTCGTAATGGAATGAAATCTGCGCACGATGGTAGGTGGACGCTCTTGCCGAGGATTGTCACGGCCGGGACCGGGTCGCCGCCTACAATCGCGCCGACTTCCAGACGCCCATGAAGATACTTATTTCCAACGACGACGGCTTCCAGGCGCCCGGCATCGTCGCGCTGTACGACGCGCTCAAAGACATCGCCGACGTCGAGGTGATCGCGCCGGAACACAACAACAGTGCGAAATCGAACGCGCTCACGCTGTCGGCACCGCTGTACGTACATCACGCGCACAACGGGTTTCGCTACGTGACCGGTACGCCGGCCGACTGTGTGCATATCGCGCTCAAGGGGCTGCTTGGTTATCGACCCGACCTAGTGGTCTCGGGCATCAACAACGGCGCCAACATGGGCGACGATACGATCTATTCGGGCACCGTGGGCGCTGCGATGGAGGCCTATCTTTTCGGCGTTCCGGCGATCGCTTTCTCGCAGACCGAGAAGGGGTGGGGTCATGTCGACGCGGCAGGGCGGGTCGCGCGCCGCCTGGTGCAGCAGATCGAGCGCGAATGCATGACGCAAGGGCCCGCTTGGCTGCTCAACGTCAACGTTCCCAACCTGCCGTTCGATGAACTCAAGCCGGTCCGGGTGTGTCGCCTCGGACGTCGTCACGCTTCCGAGAAAGTCATCGTCCAGGACAGCCCGCGGGGCGAGAAAATGTACTGGATCGCCGGCGCAGGCGATGCCAAGGACGGCAGCGAGGGCACCGACTTCCACGCGACGGCGTCGGGACATGTCGCGCTGACGCCGCTGCAGATCGACCTGACCGACCACGCCAATCTCGGCCAGTGGCGCGACACGGTGGCACGCCTGCTGGGATGAGCACGCGCCCGGGCTTTCCCGTCAAACTGACGCCGGTGGCATCCGCAGCCACGCGAGCGAACGCACCATCGACGCCACGCGTGCCGTTCGTCGACGCCACACCGTCGATGGCTTCTGCCGCCGTGCGCATGCGCATGGTGCAGCGTCTCGCGGCGCAGGGAGTCGCCGACGACCGGGTGCTGAACGCGATGAACGCGGTCGAGCGGCACCGTTTCGTCGACAGCGCGCTGATGAACCAGGCCTACGAAGACACGAGCCTGCCGATCGGCCTCGGCCAGACGATCTCCAAACCCAACGTGGTCGCCCGAATGATCGAGCTGCTGCTCGGCGCACCGGCCCTGGCCGGTCAGCCGGCAGGGCGGCTGGGCCGCGTGCTGGAGATCGGCACCGGTTGCGGTTACCAGGCGACGCTGCTGAGCCACGTGGCCACGGAGGTCTACAGCATCGAGCGCCTGCGCGGCCTGCACGAGCGCGCGCGGTTGAACCTGCGGCATTTCCGGCTCGCTACGGTGCATCTGTTGCTGGGCGACGGCATGCTGGGCTATCCGAAAGGCGCGCCCTACGCGGGAATCATCGCGGCAGCCGGTGGCGATGCCGTGCCGCAGGCATGGATCGACCAGCTCGCGGTGGGCGGTCGCATTGTCGCGCCTACCCGCTCCGGCGACAGCGGACAGGCACTGGTCGTCATCGACAAATCCGCGTCCGGCGTGCAGCGCAGCGTCCTGGAGGCGGTTCACTTTGTCCCCCTAAAATCGGGGATTGCTTGAAGGACGAACACATGCAGGGTTATGGCAATCGGAGCTGGCTTGCCGGCGTGACGCTGGCGTTGACGCTCGTGATTGCGGGTTGTTCCGCATCATCTAGAGGTCCCGCGCCGATCGAAGACCGCGGCACCATGACGAACGCGGCCGGAGCATCGGGTGCGCCCGGTGTGTCACCGATCACCACCGACGCATCCGGCAAGCCCCTGCCCGGCATAGAGAACTACGGCAAGCCCGGCTACTACGCAGTCCGGCCCGGCGACACGATTCGCCGGATCGGCAACGAGACCGGGCAAAGCTGGCAAAACATCGTGCGATGGAACAATCTGGCGAACGCCGACCTGATCGAGGTCGGCCAGGTGCTGCGCGTGATTCCTCCGGGCGCCATCGTGGCCGCGTCGCCGACGACGAGCGCCGGCGATGCGTCGGCCGCGATCACCCGTCCGGTCGTTTCGCAGCCTGCGATAGTCGCTGCACCGGCCGTCGCAGGCGCCTCGGGCTCGACCTCGACTGCTGCCCCGCCGAAAGCCTCGACCTCGAGCGGTGGCGACGAAGACCTGGGCTGGATCTGGCCGGCGCGCGGAGCGCTGATCGCCGGCTTCGACGAAGCCAAGAACAAGGGTTTCGACATCGGTGGCAAGGCAGGCGATTCGGTCGTCGCTGCGGCAGATGGCCGTGTGGTGTATTCCGGTGCCGGGTTGCGCGGCTACGGCAACCTGATCATCCTCAAGCACAACAACACCTACCTCACAGCCTATGCGCACAACCAGACGCTGCTGGTGAAGGAAGACCAATCGGTACACAAGGGTCAGAAGATCGCCGAGATGGGCAACAGCGACGCCGACCGCGTGAAGCTGCACTTCGAAATTCGCCGTCAAGGCAAGCCGGTCGACCCTGCGCGCTATCTGCCGTCGCGCTGAACCAGGCCTTCTCGGTCGCCCTGCGGCCTGTCTTTCATACGCTGCATGACGAAAACGAGACATTCCAAAAGAAGAGCAGCGCCCTTGCCGCCGTCGAGCGACGAGTGGCTTCACGTCGAGTCGCTCGACCTCGAAGCTCAAGGCGTCGCGCGCAAGCCGGACGGCATGGTCGTATTCATCGAAGGCGCATTGCCCTTCGAGCAGGTGCAATTCGACGCCCGGCGCAGCAAGAACAATTGGGAGCAGGGCACGCTGCGCGCGATCCGGCACGAATCTTCGCAACGCGTGCAACCAGGGTGCCCGCATTTCGGCCTGCACCCCGGCGCTTGCGGCGGCTGCAAGATGCAGCACCTGGATGCGACGGCGCAGGTCGCCGTCAAGCAGCGGGTGCTCGAAGACAATCTCTGGCACCTTGGCAAGATGCGTCCCGATGCGATGCTCCGACCGCTCGAAGGGCCGACCTGGCACTACCGTTATCGTGCGCGGCTTTCGGTGCGCCACGTTCTCAAGAAGGGTGCCGTGCTGGTCGGGTTCCACGAGCGCAAGAGCCAGTACGTCGCCGACATGAGGGTATGTCCGGTACTGCCCGAGCGCGTCAGTGCGATGCTGATGCCGCTGCGCGCCCTCGTCGGTTCGCTCGACGCATGCGACACCGTTCCCCAGATCGAAGTGGCGTGCGGTGATACGCCCGACGAAGCGGGCATCGCGCGGCTCGGCGTGATTGCGATGGTGCTGCGCCATCTGGAGCCGCTTTCGGACGCCGATCTGAGGCGTCTTCGCGAATTCGCAGATCGGCATCAGGGCGTGCAATGGTGGCTGCAGTCCAAAGGACCGGACACCGTGAAGCTGCTCGACGAAGGCGGCCCTGTGCTCTCCTATGAACTGCCTGAATTCGGCATCTCGATGCCCTTCAAGCCGACCGATTTCACGCAGGTCAATCCGCACATCAATCGGGTGCTGGTCGGTCGTGCGTTGCGCTTGCTCGACGTGCAGGCCGACGAGCGCGTGATCGACTGGTTCTGCGGGCTCGGAAACTTCACGTTGCCGCTGGCGACGCGCGCGCGTGAAGTCCTGGGCATCGAAGGCAGCGACACCCTGGTGGCACGGGCAACGGAGAATTTCGAGCGCAACCGTTCCACGCGCCGTGGACACCGCACGCTGTCGCCAGCCCGTTTCGTCGCGCGCGACCTGTTCGAGATGACGCCATCGATGCTGGTGGCCGACGGGATGGCCGAAAAGTGGCTGATCGACCCACCACGGGAAGGCGCGTTCGCGCTGGCGAAGGCGCTTGCCGACCTGCACGCGCAGCAGACCGGCGGCGAGATGCAGGGCGAGCCGGTCGAAGGTATAGGCGACTGGCAGTTGCCGCGACGTATCGTCTATGTGAGTTGCAATCCATCGACGTTGGCGCGCGACGCGGGCCTGCTCGTGAATCACGCCGGCTACGAATGTACGTTCGCGGGTGTGGTCAATATGTTTCCACACACTGCACATGTCGAATCGATTGCGGTATTCGACCGACAGAATGCTGACAGTGGTTCCGTCTGAACGCTCCGTCGTTCGCGATCGGCAAAAAGAAAGGGCCCGACGGGCCGCTTTTCACGTCTGCAGCATCGGGGCCGCAACGTTTTGTCAGTCTCGCTGCCCACCGGCGATACCGAGCAATGCCAGCAAGCCCTGGAATACATTGAACAGGTCGAGGTACAAGGCCAGCGTCGCGCTGATGTAGTTGGTCTCGCCACCGTCCATGATGCGCTTCAGGTCATACAGCATGAAGGCCGAGAAGATCGCGATGGTGGCCACCGAGATCGCCAGCATGCCGGCGGTCGAACCGACGAAAACATTGATGACCGCACCGACCATCAGTACCAGGGCACCGACCATCAGGAACTTGCCCATGCCCGACAGATCGCGCTTGATGATCGTTGCCAGAGCGGCCATGACCAGAAAAACGCCGGCAGTGCCGCCGAAAGCCGTCATGACCAATTCTGCACCGTTCGAAAAACCGAGCACCGTTGCAATCATCCGCGACAGCATCAGACCCATGAAGAACGTGAAACCCAGCAGCACCGGTACGCCGGCCGCCGAGTTCTTGGTCTTCTCGATCGCGAACATGAAGCCGAACGCGCCGCCGAGGAACACGATCATGCCCATGCCGCCAGCAAGCGCACGCGTGATGCCGGTCTCGACGCCGACCCAGGCGCCGAGCACGGTCGGCAACAGGCTCAATGCCAGCAGCCAGTAGGTATTGCGCAGGACGCGATTGCGCTCGGCCTGCGGCAGCGCCTGACCGTGGCGGGCGGGATTGTCGAGGATGGTAACGCGGTCGTTCATTGAACAAATCTCCTGATGTTGTCTGCTGTCGATGTGGCAGATCGGGCCATTCTAGAGTTGCACAAGCGCCACTCATGACAAAAACCGCATTGCGTGTTCCTGTATTCGAAGGTAATAGGCCGGTGCCCGGCCGCTATGCTCGACGGTCCAACAACATGCGCCAATTCATGAAGACCAAATCCTTTCTCGAACTCGCCGACGTCAAACTCATCGCCGCTGCCGCGGAAGCCGAAGCGCTGAAGAACAATTGGGCCGTGACGATCGCCATCACCGACGACGCAGGCCATCTTCTCTGGCTACAGCGTCTGGACGGCGCAGCCGCACTGTCGGCGCACATTGCACCTGCCAAGGCGCATACCTCTGCGATGGGGCGCCGCGAAAGCAAAGGCTACGAGGACGTCGTCAACGGCGGGCGGACGGCTTTTCTCACCGTGCCGTCCATCGAAGGTCTGCTTGAAGGCGGCGTGCCCATCGTCAAGGACGGCCACGTGATCGGCGCCGTCGGCGTCAGCGGTGTCAAGTCGAACGAGGATGCGCAGGTCGCCAAGGCAGGGATCGCAGCGCTCGGACTCTGATATCAACGAGTTGCGGAAAGCGGAACGCCGACCTTTCAGGTCGGCGTTCTCGTTCGCGAAGGTCCGGCGTGGAAAAAAAGCTTGGCTAGTCGGCGAACCGTTGGCTAGCAAAAACGACCCTTCGGAGAAAGCTCTCCTGGAGTCGCCCCACGATGAAACCGATGAATTCGTATGACGACGGTGCCCTACTTGGTAAGGATCAGCTTGCCCGCTTTGGTGGTCTGGAGTCGGTAGAGTGCGCCGTTGTGCATGATGCCGACCGACTTGCCGCCACGCAGCAGTTCGATGCTCTCGACCTGGTTGACGATTCGGGTGTCGGATGCCGTGGCCTGGCCGCTGCCCGACTGGTCGAGCGACGGGTGGCTCAGCACGGAGGCGGTGTGGGGCTTGGGCTGTTGCATTTCGGATCCTTTATCGAGGCGATGACGTAATGATAATGATTCGCAATAAAAAGTCAATCGCGATGATCGTTTTTTTTATCGGCTCATTTTTCGGTACGTTGCGCTTCTTGTTGCCACATGTGTTCCGGCTTACTTCGCAGCGTCCGGCTCGGTGATGAAGCCGATTTTGCGAACGCCTGCCTCGCGCGCGGCTGACATCGCCTGCGCGACCCGCTCGTAGCGCACGGCCTTGTCGCCGCGGATGTGCAGTTCGGGCTGCGGATTTTTCGACGCCTCGGCCGCCAGCAGCGGCTTGAGCGCCGTGTCGTCGATTCTGTTCTCGTTCCAGTAATAGCTGCCGTCGGCGGCCACCGTGAACAAGATGTTCTGCGGCTTGGTCTGCTCGGGCTCGCTGGTGGCCTGGGGCAGGTCGACGTTCACCGCGTGCTTCATCACCGGCACGGTGATGATGAAGATGATCAACAGGACCAGCATGACGTCGACCAGCGGCGTCATGTTGATCTCGTTCATGACCTCATCGGGTTCATCTTGGGTTCCGAAAGCCATGGCAGTCAGCCTTTCTTCAAAGGCACGATGGTGGCATCGGTCGACTGTACGCGCGCGCCGGTCACGAAGTAGGCGTGCAGGTCGTGCGCGAAGCTGTTGAGCTTGGTCAGCACGAACTTGTTGCCGCGAACCAGGGCGTTGTAGCCGAGCACCGCGGGAATCGCCACGGCCAAGCCCAGCGCCGTCATGATCAGTGCCTCGCCGATCGGGCCCGCGACCTTGTCGATGGTCGCCTGGCCTGCGGAACCGATGCTCATCAGCGCGTGGTAGATGCCCCAGACCGTGCCGAACAGGCCGATGAAGGGCGCGGTCGAGCCGACCGACGCCAGCACGGCGAGGCCGGTCTGCAGGCGCGCGGTGAACTCGTCGATGCCGTTGCGCAATGCGCGCGTGATCCAGTCGCTCACGTCGAGCGTGTCGTGCAGGTGTGCCTTGGTGTTGCGGTGGTGCGCCGCGGCTTCGCGGCCTTCGAGTGCGAGCGCACGGAACGGATCGGTGTCGTCCTTGCCGAGCTTGCCGAGCTTGTCGAGCGCGGTGGCGAAATCCTCGCTATGCCAGAAGTCGTTCGAATGGCGTGCCATGCGCTTGTATTTGATGACGTCCAGCGCCTTGATGAAAATCACGATCCACGACGCCAGCGACATGCCGACCAGTAGGACGGCGACGAACTTAGTGACGAAGTCGCCCTGATTCCACACGTTCATCAGACCAAATTGGGAATTCATACGAAGCTGCTCCAGAGAAAAATTAGTTGAGAACCCAGTTGATCGGCACGTTGAATTCCATCGGTTCGACGACTCCGTTGCGCTTGCCCGGCGTATAGCGCCAGCTCATCACGGCCACCCGGGCGGCCTCGTCGAGGCGGTCGTAGCCGCTCGACTGACGAATGCTGGCGCTTTGCGGCGTGCCGTCGATGCCGATCAGCACACGGACGATGGTCTTGCCTTGTTCGCCCAGCCGCTTGCTCATCGCCGGATAGACCGGTTTCGGATTGTTCAGATATTCAGCGTTCGACGACGGCAACTGCACCGAAGGCGGTGCGGGTGGCGCGGGCAGGGGCGCCGGCGGCGCAGGTGGCGCAGGTGGCGCAGGTGGCGCAGGCGGCATCAACGGCGGCGCAGGCGGTTGCGGCTCGATCACGCCGACCGGCGCGGCGGGCGCCGGTGCGGGCGTGCGGACCGCCATCGGACGAGGTGGCGGAGGCGCTCTGGTTTCCTTCGGGCGCGGCGCGGGCGGCGGAGGCGGAGGCGGGGGCGGTAGTTGCTTGGGTTTGGGTGGGTCGATGAACTCGCTCAGAATCGCGACCGGAATCACCACCTCGGCAGCCTTGCGGATCAGTCCGCTCTGAAGCGCCCACAACGCCGCCACATGAAACAGGACGACGCTGCCGGCGATCACCACATTGCGGGACAGCCCCATGACCGAAGGGGCAGGTGCAGAGAAGCGAGCGGACACGGTTCACCAATCAAATTCGCGCATGTCGCGGAACATGCTACCCGGCAGCTTCTGCCGTGGGTTACTTATGAAAAATCCAACAGACCGAGCCAGCGACGAAGATCAGACTGCCCGCGAGTGCCGAGAAAAGTTCCATGCTTTGCTGTCTTGGATGGAATTGGCAAGCTGGATGGTCATTGTTCCGTCTTCGCGGTGCAACGCCGCGACAGGATGCGATGCACTGCATTGCGCAATGACGTCCCTGGCGCATCCTTCGCACCGTCCGCACTGGGTGGCGACGCCGAGTTCGAACTGAACCTCGTCGAAAGTCATTCCGGCTCTCGCGTGGCGTGCGATATCTCGATCCGACACCCGGCGACACACGCAAACGATCATGGCGAAACGACTTTGGCTGGCTGGTTGATGAGGACGCGATTATAAATACGAATTCATCGCATTTGCAATAACTATCGGGTCCAGCGGCCTTTGCCTTGCGTCTCGATGCGCGTGTTTTCGTCAGTAATAATGAAAAAAGCGGAACCTGGGTTCCGCTCGATATGCACGGCGGCGACACCGAAGCCGTCCTGATCAATCCGCCTGTCTGTCTACTCGATCTCACCCATCTGCGACTGCAGGTAGTTCTGCAGCCCCACCTTGGAAACCAGGTCGATCTGCGTTTCCAGAAAATCGATGTGCTCTTCGGTGTCGTCGAGTATCTTCTGGAGCAGGTCACGCGAAACGTAGTCCCGCACCGATTCGCAGTGCGCCATGCCCGCCTTTATCGTGGCCTGCGCGCCGTATTCCAGGCCCAGATCGCAGGTCAGGATTTCCGGCACGTCTTCGCCGACGCTGATCTTCGCCAGGTCCTGCAGGTTAGGCAGACCGTCGAGCATGAAGATGCGGTCCATCAGCCAGTCGGCATGCTTCATTTCGCCAATGGATTCCGAATATTCCTTCTTGGCCAGCTTGTCCAGGCCCCAGTGCTTGAGCATCCGGTAGTGCAGGAAGTACTGGTTGATCGCGGTCAGCTCGTTCTTGAGCTGCGCCTGCAGGTGTTCGATGACTTGTAGGTCGCCCTTCATGCTTCTTCCTTGTTCTGAAAGCGCGATTGTCCGCGTCGGGACAAGGGGCGTGCAAGCAATCTCCATGCTTGGCCGGTCTGCATGCGTGTGAGGCTGATAGGCGTTCGCACTGGCGGCATCGCACGCCTCGAATCACTGGCAGGAAAAGCTGGCCGCATCCTCGATGCCGCCGCTGCCGTTGAAGATCGCCACCTGTGGATACAGGCAGAGCGGACGGCTGCGGCCGGGCCACGGAGAGGATGCGGAGGCGCTGGCAAGGATACGGTCCGGTGCGATGCCCTTCTCGACCCAGTCGGCCAGCGGCGTGAGCGCGTCGTAGACGTCGGTCGCCGGACCGCCGGAAGCCGAGCAGTGGTTCATGCCGGGCACGAGATAGAGCCGGGCGAAATCGTCGGTCGAAGCGGCGCCGCCGTTGGCGGCGGAGAGCTTCTGATAATAGTCGATCGAGTCGTTGGCCGAGAAGATCGGGTCGCTGGTGCCGTGCACGATCAGCATCTTGCCGCCGCGGTTCCTGAATGCCGCGACATCGGTGGAAGTCGTGTCGTAGATCGCCGCATAGGCCTCCATGCGGGCCGGGTCGGTGTCGAAGTCGAAGGTGTAGATGTCGAAGGCCGGTGCCGGCGGCGTGAAGAATTCCTTGAGCATCGCGTCGGTGGCAATGAGCGAGTGGTTGCGCGAGTTCGGGGTCGCGGTGGTCGACGTGCCCAATCGCCAGTTGCGCCAGTCGGCGCCCTTGATGCCGCTGTCCCAGGGCCAGCTCGCATACAGCGCCTTTCCGGCCGAATTCTTCGGCCCGCCGAAATCCTTCTTCAATGCCGCGACCTGTTCGCCCGACAGGCAGGCATCGGTCTTGGCGCCCGTGCATTGCAGCACTGCCGGATCGAAACTGCAGGCCGACGGGTTGACGCCGACGATGCCGTCGGCGACGCCGTCGAGCGCATCGCACTTCTTCACGATGGCGTCCGAGACCAGCGTCAGGTCCTGGTTAGAGAATGCCCGGCTCAGGATGCGCCGGCCGCTCGCGTCGATCGGCGCGATGGCCGTGTAGGTGATGACGTTCCAGGTCGAGGCGACCGATGCTTCCTTGGCGACCTTCATTGCCGGCGCGTTGGCCGACACGCCGTCGAAATACGTCGGAAAGCGTTGCGGGAACAGCAGCGCCTGCCGGCCACCCCCCGAACAGCCGACGAAGTACGAGCGGTCGGGCGCGCGTCCGTAGGCCTGGCCGATCAGGTCCTTGGCCGCCAGCGTCACCTTGTCGTAGGACGCATAGGCATGATCGATACGGGCCTGGGGATCGAGCCTGAAGCTGGCGTCGGTGAGCTGGTGGCCGGCGTCGGTGGTAACGACCGCATAACCCTTGGCGAGCGCGCTGGTCTGCAGCGCGGCAGAAGAAGCGTCGTTGCCGGCCAGCGCGCCTAGCGCGACCCGCACGACGCCGTCGTTGCCGCCGCCGCCCTGGAAGGCGAACCGTCCGTTCCACGTCCTGGGCAGCCGCAGCTCGAAGCCGATGTGGTAGGGCTTGCCGTCGACACCGGTCCGCGGATTCATGCGGCCCTGCATCACGCAATGCGCCGGCAGCCTCACGCCGTTGATCACCGTGCTTTCGGCGACCGTCGCGCTCGTGAGCGTGGTGTCGCCGAGCCGGGCGCCGGCCAGCGCTTCGCAAGAGCCCAGGAGCGCGGAGGTCGTCGGCAGCGGCTTCGACGACACCGGTGCGACGTCGTGACCGCCGCCACCGCAGGCGCACAGGATGGCCGCGGTCATCGCCACGGCGGAAAATTCGATCGTTCTGAAAATCATCTGTCTCGTCTCCGGTTCTAAGTTCGGTGTGCGCTGCACGTCAAGGCCCGACCCGGGACCGACCCGTCATCCCAGAAGATGACATCGGCCACGAGCGCGCCGCGGACCGAGGGATCGGATGTCGTCTTCTGGGATGACACCCGATCCGCCGCGCTGCGGGAGACTGGGCGCGTTCGCACACCTCATGCCTGTGCGTGGAGAAATCTCGATGCTTCGCAGAAATCTGCTCGCCCTCCCGCTCGCGTCGACGCTGGCCGCCGGCTGGCCGCTCGCGTCGTTCGCCCAGCCGGAGGCATATCCGAACCGGCAGGTCCGCGTGATCGTCGGATTCCCGGCAGGAACCGGTCCCGACGTCGTCGCGCGCACTGTCGGCCTGAAGCTCGCCGACCTGCTGAAGCAGCCGGTGGTGATCGACAACCGCGCCGGCGCCGGTGGCCAGATCGGCGCGCAGGTGGTGGCCAAGACCCAGCCCGACGGCTACACGCTGCTGCTCGGCGAGGTCGGCTCGATCAGCATCGCACCGGCTTCCTACGCCAAGCTGTCGTACGACCCGGCGCGCGAACTCGTGGTGGTGTCGGAACTCGTGCGTTCCGACTTCATCCTGGTCGTGCCGGTGACCTCGCCCTACCGGACCGTCAAGGAACTGGTAGCGAACGCGGCAGCCAAGGGCGAGCGCGTGAACTTCGGCACCTTCGGCGCCGGTACGCCGGGGCATTTCGGCGCCGAGGTGTTCGCCAGCCAGGCCGGACTGAAGATCGAGCCGGTGCACTACCGCGCCACCGGCGACGCCATCACGGCGCTGGTCGCCGGCGACGTTCAGGCCGCTTTCGTGACGACCGCGCTCGCTGCGCCGCAGATCAAGGGAGGCAAGCTGCGCGCCCTGGCCACCACCGGCACCGTTCGCTCCGCGCTGCTGCCCGATGTCGCGACCATGACCGAAGCCGGCTTTCCCAAGGTCGATTTCTCGGCCTGGTTCGCACTCTTCGCGCCCGCCGGCACACCAGCCGCCGTGCTCGATACGCTGGACCGTGCGGCCGTCGACGCGATGCAGGCGCCCGAAGTCAAGCGCGTGCTGCAGGACGCCGGGTTCGCGTTGTCCGCCACCGGCCGCGTCGCGAGCGATCGCATGGTGAAGGCTGAAGCCGTGCGCTGGGCGACGGTGGTCAAGGCCACCGGCTTCAAGGCCGACTGATCGACCTTGCGTTTCGCGCCGGCGTCACGAAAAGCGCGAACAGCTCGCTCTTGAAGTGGATGTCCAGCCGTTCGAAGGCGCGGGCGCGGTACGTCTTCACGGTGCAGACGCTCAATCGCATGTCCGCGGCGATGCCGTCATAGGCGATGCCCTGCAACAGGCGCTCCAGCACGTCGAGTTCGCGGTCGGTCAGGGCCGGGCAACGTTCGCGCAACGCGTCGCGCGGGTTCGGCGCATGCGCGTTGCCTACCCAGTCGACATGGCGCGTCACGGCGGCTAGTAGCGTGGAGGCGATGTCGCCGAAGCGCGCCGCCATGGCCTGGCCCGAACAGCGTGCCGCGTCGTGGCTGTACGCATTGACGGTCAGCAGCGAACCGTCGGGCTCCGCGCGGGCGACCGACACCCGCTCGACCATGCCGTGTCTGCGGTAGATGGCGTCGCGATGTTCGGTGTTGGGTGCCTCGTCGGCGCGCATGTGCAGCATCACGGCACGGCCCGTGACGCCGCTGCGCCGCACCGATTCGAAGCTCGAATCGCGCAGGTAGAGCCGGCGGTCGCGGTAGATGGAAAAACATTCGCCGGTCGTGTCGCGGACGCCGTCGCTCGCCGACAGGTGCATCACCGGTGGCCGGTCGCTCCAGAGCCGGTAGACCGACCAGGATCCGATACCGAGCACGCGCGACAGACTCGCGAGCGTGCTGGCGGCGAAATTCTCGCGGCCCATCGCGTCGACCACGCAGGCCATCGCGGCCTGCGTGTCGGTACGGCCTGCCGTATCCAGGGTCCAGGAATTCATTTTTTTGTGTCTCCGCTGCGGCGCGACGCGCTGCAGGTGCCGGGGGCGCTTTCGGGCCAGCTTAAGCCGCGTGGTGGACGCTCCGGCTAGCGCTAACCCTGAGGCGCGTCCCTGTCCGCGACCTCAAGTCAGGCGGTAGACGTCGAGCAGCACACGCGCCGCTTCGCGCGTGCCGCGGGCGATGGCCATCGTGGCGTTCAGATGCTGCCAGCGCCCGGCGCCCGTGGTGAACCGGATCAGCGTGCGGAAGAAATAGGCTTCGCCGGGTACCGGCTCGCCGCGTGCCAGGCGCGCCATCACCTCGGCCGGGCCGTGGCGCAGTCCACTGCTGTCGACTTCCACCAGGGCGCCGTCGTCGAGCCGCAGTACGTAGTGGGCTTCGATCTCCAGCACGCCGTCGGCGCGGTTCAACTGCCAGTCGACCCCGCCTTCCATCAGCCGGCCGTTGAGTTCAGGCCCTTGCACCGTGCCGCCACCGAGCGGCACGTAGCGGCGTTCGCCACGCGGCGTGGCGCCGAGGCTGACCAGCGAACCGACCTCGCACACGATCCTCGTCATCGGCACCAGCACGGGCGGCGGCAGGGAAAAGGCGTCGGGCGGGGCTCGGTCGTTCATGGCAGGAGGGACAAGCGGCGATGGAAGTGGGTGTCGGACGAGCCCACGATAAACCGCCCGGCCGCATTCGCACGTCCACCCAGAGGATGACAGCGCACATTGTCAACCTCTGGGATGACAGGCGGGCGCCGCGCGCCGCGTCACACTCGACCCGCAATCCCAGGAGCCGAGAGATGAAGATATTGATCGCAGGCGCCGGCATCGCCGGACTGGTGCTGGCGCTGAAGCTGCAGCGCATGGGCATCGAGGTGGAAGTGTTCGAGACGTCGCGCGAGATGCGCCCGCTCGGCGTGGGCATCAACCTGCTGCCGCATGCGGTCGCGGTGATCGAGTCGATCGGCCTGCGCGACGCGGTCGGCGAGCGCGCGATCGAGACCTCGTCGCTGCGGTACTTCAACAAGTTCGGCCAGCCGATCTGGAGCGAGCCGCGCGGCCTGGCCGCCGGCTACCGGGTGCCGCAGTTCTCGGTGCACCGGGGCGAGTTCCAGATGCTGCTCTACCAGACCGCGCTCGAACGCCTGGGCGCGGATGCCATCCGTCTCGGCCATTCGTTCACCGGTTTCGTGCAGGACGCCGGCGGCGTCACGGTCACGCTGCGGCGCGAAGACGGCAGTACGGTCGAGGCGCAGGGCGACGTGCTGGTGGGTGCCGACGGCATCCACTCGGCCGTGCGAAAGTTCCTCTACCCCGCCGACGCCCCCACGCGCTTCGCCGGGCGCATGCTCTGGCGCGGCGTGACCGAGAGCGCGCCGTTCCTGGACGGCCGCACCATGTTCATGGCCGGTCACCAGGACCAGAAGTTCGTCTGCTATCCGATTTCCGAGCCGCTGCGCCGCGAGGGCCGCTCGCGCATCAACTGGATTGCCGAATTGCGGGTTCCGGGCAATACGCCCGCGCGCAGCGACTGGAACCGGAAGGTCGACAAATCCGTCTTCGCCGGCGCTTTCTCCAGCTGGAAATGGGACTGGATCGACGTTCCCTCGGTGATCGACGGCGCCTCGGCGGTCTACGAATTCCCGCTGGTCGACCGCGACACGCTCACCCGATGGACTTTCGGCCGCGTGACGCTGATGGGCGACGCGGCGCATGCGATGTACCCGATCGGCTCGAACGGCAGCGCGCAGGCGATCGTCGACGCGGCCTATTTCGCGGAGTGCTTCGGTTTGCTGGGCGAGAAGCGCATGAGTTCGATCGAGCATGCGCTGCTCGAGTACGAGGCCGACCGGCTGCCCAAGACCACCGGCATCGTGCTGCGCAACCGCCTGAACGGCCCGGAGCAGGTGATGCAGGTCGCGGAAGAGCGCGCTCCCGACGGGTTCCGCGAGGTCGAGGATGTGATCCCGCGTCCCGAACTCGAGGAGATCGCTGCGCGTTACAAGCGCGTTGCCGGCTTCGACCTGGACCGGCTGCGCACCTGACAGGGCGAAACCATAGCGGCAGGCGATGCGATGAATAGCTTCTGACTATTGAAAATGGGATATTGGTAGTTATACTAGTGACCCACACCAATTTTCATGCTGTGTTCTGCACAGTCAGCCAACCAGGGAATCACATGTCCGTCATCAACACCCAGATCAAGTCCTTCAAGGCCAGCGCCTACCGCAACGGCAAGTTCGTCGAAGTGTCCGACACCGACGTGAAGGGCAAGTGGGCCGTGTTCTTCTTCTACCCGGCCGACTTCACGTTCGTCTGCCCGACCGAACTCGGCGACGTCGCCGATCATTACGAATCGTTCCAGAAGATGGGTGTAGAGATCTACTCGGTCTCCACCGACACTCATTTCACGCACAAGGCTTGGCACGATTCGTCGGAGACCATCGGCAAGATCGCCTACACGATGATCGGCGACCCGACCGGCACGATCACGCGCAACTTCGAAGTCATGCGCGAAGCCGAAGGCCTCGCCGACCGCGGCACCTTCATCGTCGATCCGCAGGGCGTGATCCAGGCGATCGAGATCACCGCCGAAGGCATCGGCCGCGACGCCAGCGACCTGGTCCGCAAGGTCAAGGCCGCGCAATACGTCGCCGCCCACCCGGGTGAAGTTTGCCCCGCCAAGTGGAACGAAGGCGGCGAGACGCTCAAGCCGTCGTTCGACCTCGTCGGCAAGATCTGAGGCCCACGTCGCGCCCAGGGCCCGGGCGGTTTCGTCCGGGCCTTTTTTGTTCCCATCACGTTAGATACGAACCTTTTTCCAGGTGAATCACATGCTCGACGCCGGCACCAAAGCACAACTCAAAAGCTATCTCGAACGCATCTCGCAGCCGATCGAGATCGTCGCTTCGCTCGACGACACCAAAGCGTCGAGCGACGTGCTCGCGCTGCTGAAGGACGTGGCGGAATCGTCGACGCTGGTGAAGCTCACCGAAAGCCGCGACGACATCTTCCGCAAGCCGTCCTTCTCCATCAATCGCCCGAACGAAAACCACGGCCCGCGTTTCGCCGGCCTGCCGATGGGGCATGAATTCACGTCGCTGATCCTCGCGCTGCTGCAAGTCGGCGGCTATCCGCCGAAGGTCGAACAGGCGGTGATCGACCAGATCCGCGCGCTCGACGGCGATTTCGAGTTCGAGATCTACGTCTCGCTGACCTGCCACAACTGCCCGGACGTGGTGCAGGCGCTCAACGTGATGGCGGTGCAGAACCCACGCATCAAGACCACCATGATCGAAGGCGGCACCTTCCAGGACGAGATCAAGGAACGCCAGATCATGGCCGTTCCGACCGTGTTCCTGAACGGCACCGAGTTCGGCCAGGGCCGCATGAGCCTGGAAGAGATCCTGGCGCGCATCGACACCAGCGGCGTCGAGCGCGAGGCGAAGAAGATCGACCAGAAGGCACCGTTCGACGTGCTGATCGTCGGCGGTGGCCCGGCCGGCGCGGCCGCGGCGGTGTACTCGGCACGCAAGGGCATCCGCACGGGCGTGGCGTCCGAGCGTTTCGGTGGCCAGGTGCTCGACACGCTGGGTATCGAGAATTTCATCTCGATCAAGGAAACCGAAGGGCCGAAGTTCGCCATCGCGCTCGAAGAGCACGTGCGCCACTACGACGTCGACATCATGAATCTCCAGCGCGCTGCCGCCCTGGTGCCCGGTGCCGAGTACATCGAGGTCAAGCTGGAGAGCGGTGCGTCGATCAGGAGCCGCACGGTGATCATCTCGACCGGCGCGCGCTGGAGGAACGTCAACGTTCCCGGCGAGCAGGAATACAAGAACAAAGGCGTGGCGTACTGCCCGCATTGCGACGGTCCGTTGTTCAAGGGCAAGCGCGTCGCGGTGATCGGCGGCGGCAACTCGGGCGTGGAGGCTGCGATCGACCTGGCCGGGCTGGTCGGCCACGTCACGCTGATCGAATTCGACAAGCAACTGCGCGCCGATGCCGTGCTGCAACGCAAGCTGCACAGCCTGCCGAACGTCACCGTGCACCTGAACGCGCAGACCACCGAGATCACCGGCGACGGCCAGAAGGTGAACGGCCTGATCTACAAGGACCGCATCGGCGGCGAGAGCGTGACGGTGCCGCTGGAAGGCGTGTTCGTGCAGATCGGCCTCGTGCCCAACACCGACTGGCTCAAGGGCACGGTCGCGCTGTCGAAGCACGGCGAGATCGAGGTCGATGCGCGGGGCCAGACCTCGGTGCCCGGCGTGTTCGCGGCTGGCGACGCGACGACGGTGCCGTTCAAGCAGATCATCATCGCGGCCGGCGATGGCGCGAAGGCGGCGCTAGGCGCCTTCGACCATTTGATCCGCACACCGGTGCCGGTCGCCGCCGCCGTCAATGAAGAAGCGGTCGCCGTTGCCTGATCGGGATCGGCTGCTTTCGACCGACTGGCCGTCTCAGTAGGTCAGGCGCTGCGGCTGCAGTTCCTGCAGGATCGTCGTGGCGATTTCCTCGATCGATTTGGTGGTGGTCGACAGCCAGCGGATGCCGGCGCGCCGCATCATGGCTTCGGCTTCGCTGACCTCGTTGCGACAGTTGGCAAGGCTCGCATAACGCGAATCGGGCCGACGTTCGTTGCGGATCTCGCTCAGACGCTCGGGCAGGATGGTCAGACCGAAGATTTTTTTTCGATGCGGCAACAGCGCTGGCGGCAGTTGGCGACGGTCGAAATCCTCGGGAATCAGCGGATAGTTCGCGGCTTTCAAACCGTGCTGCATCGCCAGGTACAGCGAGGTCGGCGTCTTGCCGCTGCGGCTCACGCCGACCAGGATCACGTCGGCACCGGCCAGGTCGCGGTTGCTCTGGCCGTCGTCGTGGGCCAGGCTGAAATCGATCGCCGCGATGCGCGCGTTGTATTCCTTGCTCTTGCTGACGTCGCTGAAGCGGCCGATGCGGTGGTTCGACTTCATCGCCAGCTCGATCTCGAGCGGACGCACGAAGGTGCCGAACATGTCGAGCAGCATGCCCTTGCAGCCGGTTTCGATGACTTCCAGCACGTCCATGTTGGCCAGCGTGGTGAAGACGATCGGGCGCTGGCCCTCGACTTCGGCCGTGTGGTTGATCTGTCGTACGGCCTGGTGCGCCTTGTCGACGGTGTCGGTGAAGGGCAACCGGACATGGCGCGGCTTGAGCTCGAATTGCGCCAGAACGGCATTGCCGAAGGTTTCGGCGGTGATGCCGGTGCCGTCGGAGACGAAGAAAACGGAACGAATGGTCATTTGGAACGCCTTTGTCTTAGGCGCGAAAAGCGGTCCCGCACCTACAATTCGGAACATTATCGAGAATTCGGATAGTTCCTACGTGGTCTTGGCCCACCGACGAATTCTGCCGGTCCTTCCATACACGCCGCCCGCGCACCCAGAGCAACGACAACGATCGTGCCGAGCCGTCTGCATGCGTCAACATTTTTAACTTCTGGAGCTTTCCCATGTCTGCACTCTTCGAAGCGACCGCGCTGGTCGTACCGTTCGAAAACCTGAGGATGACCGACGTCGAGTCGGTCGGCGGCAAGAACGCCAGCCTTGGCGAGATGATTTCCCAACTGCCGCAAGGCGTTCGCGTACCGACCGGCTTCGCGACCACCGCGCATGCGTTCCGACAGTTCCTGGCGCACGACGGCTTGGCCGACCGCATCAGCAAGCGCCTTGCCGCGCTCGACACCGAAGACGTGCGCGCGCTGGCCGTGGCCGGTGCCGAGATCCGTACCATGGTCGAGGCCCAGCCGTTTCCGGCCGACCTGCAGCGAGCCATCGGCGACGCGTTCGCCACCCTGAGCGCCGGCAACCCCCAGGCGAGCTTCGCCGTGCGCTCGTCGGCCACGGCCGAAGACCTGCCCGATGCCTCCTTCGCAGGCCAGCAGGAGACCTTCCTCAACGTGGTTGGCATCGACGACGTGCTGCACAAGATGAAAGAAGTCTTCGCGTCGCTCTACAACGACCGCGCGATCAGCTATCGCGTGCACAAGGGCTTCGAGCACGACATCGTCGCGCTGTCGGCCGGCGTGCAGCGCATGGTGCGCTCCGACCTCGGCGCGGCCGGCGTGATGTTCACCATCGACACCGAATCGGGTTTCGAGGACGTGGTTTTCATCACCTCCAGCTACGGCCTGGGCGAGACGGTGGTGCAGGGCGCCGTGAACCCCGACGAGTTCTACGTGCACAAGCCGATGCTGCGCGCGGGCAACCGCGCGGTCATCCGCCGCAACCTGGGTTCCAAGCTGATCCAGATGGAATTCGCGACGCCCGAGGAAAAGGCCGCCAGCGGCAAGCTGGTCAAGACCACCGACGTGCCGACCGAGCTGCGTAACCGCTATTCGCTCTCGGACGAGGATGTCGAACTGCTGGCCAAGTACGCCTTGGTGATCGAAGAGCATTACGGCCGCCCGATGGACATCGAGTGGGGCAAGGACGGCACCGACGGCCATCTCTACATTTTGCAGGCGCGCCCCGAGACGGTGAAGAGCCAGCAGCAGGGCAAGGCCGAGCAACGCTACAAGCTGTTGGGCCGCGGCCCGGTGCTGGCCGAAGGCCGTGCGATCGGCCAGAAGATCGGCACCGGCCCGGTGCGTCTGGTCTACAACATCAGCGAGATGGACAAGGTCCAGGCCGGCGACGTGCTGGTGACCGACATGACCGACCCCAACTGGGAGCCTGTGATGAAGCGCGCCGCTGCCATCGTGACCAATCGCGGCGGGCGCACCTGCCATGCGGCCATCATCGCGCGCGAACTGGGCATTCCGGCGGTCGTCGGCTGCGGCGACGCCACCGACCTGCTGAAGGAAGGCACGCTCGTGACCGTGAGCTGCGCCGAAGGCGACACCGGTTTCATCTACGACGGCCTGCTCGAGACCGAGGTGACCGAAGTCGAGCGCGGCGAAATGCCGGCGGTCGACCTCAAGATCATGATGAACGTCGGCAACCCGCAGCTGGCATTCGACTTCGCGCAACTGCCCAACCACGGGGTCGGCCTGGCGCGGCTCGAATTCATCATCAACAACAACATCGGCGTGCACCCGAAGGCGATCCTCGACTATCCGAATGTCGATGCCGACCTGAAGAAGGCGGTCGAATCGGTGGCGCGCGGTCATGCGTCGCCGCGGGCGTTCTACGTCGACAAGGTCGCAGAAGGTATCGCTACCATCGCTGCGGCCTTCTGGCCGAAGCCGGTGATCGTGCGCTTGTCGGACTTCAAGTCGAACGAATACCGCAAGCTGATCGGCGGCAGCCGCTACGAGCCGGAAGAAGAGAACCCGATGCTGGGTTTCCGTGGCGCCGCACGTTATGTGAGCGAGGAATTTCGCGAGGCCTTTCTGATGGAATGCGAAGCGCTCAAACGCGTGCGCAACGACATGGGGCTGACCAACGTGCAGATCATGGTGCCGTTCGTGCGCACCCTGAAGCAGGCGGAGCGCGTGACCGGCCTGCTGGCCGCCGAGGGCCTGAAGCGCGGCGTGAACGAGCTCAAGATCATCATGATGTGCGAGGTGCCGAGCAACGCCATCCTGGCCGACGAGTTCCTCGAGTTCTTCGACGGCTTCTCGATCGGCTCGAACGACCTGACGCAGCTCACGCTCGGCCTGGACCGCGACTCGGGTCTCGAATTGCTGGCGGCCGACTTCGACGAACGCGATCCTGCCGTGAAGGCGATGCTCAGTCGCGCCATCACGGCTTGCAAGAGCAAGGGCAAGTACGTCGGCATTTGCGGCCAGGGCCCGAGCGACCATCCCGACTTCGCGCTCTGGCTGGCGGAGCAGGGCATCGAGTCGATCTCGCTGAACCCCGACAGCGTGATCGATACCTGGAAGCAGCTGTCGGCACGTTGATCTGAACCAGTGGCGCATGGCCCGAGTCATGCGCCACCGATTATTGATACAATTTGCAACATATTGCATTTTCTGGTGTTCAGACCGGTGCTTCGAGGCCTTCGCGTCCGGCAGAGATCATGATGATTCTTTGTCTAGGGGAAGGTCGGGCAACAGGTTTGAGAAACCAGTCTGGGCGACGCGGATATCGAAGCGCTGCTGGCGCCCAATCTGTTGGCTCGGGCATCAAGACGGTCTTCGATCCCGGCATCCGAGCTTGATTTCACGACCGGAACCGTCTCCACGCGATGCACGGAGGCGCTACAAGCTACAAGAGTGCGTGCCCGGTCGCGGTACGTCTTGCAAGCAGCTTGGGCCTGCGCGGTATTCGCTTGAATCTCACCATTATCGAAGGCGCCATTTCATTCGAGCAGCTGGCAGCACTTGCAGCGCGCATTCGAGACACCGTCGGGTCCGAGAAAGCCGTCGATCTTTGTGTCGCATTCGGGTTTTGGACACCCCTGCTATAATCATCGGCTTTGCCTTGCCACACCGCGCCGACGCTGCGGGTGGCTTTTATCCCTTCCACGGAAGACCCATAAGGAGTGCCATGCGTCACTATGAAATCATTTTGCTGATCCACCCCGATCAGAGCGAGCAAGTTCCGGCCATGCTGGAGCGCTACAAAGGCCTGATCACGACCGGCGGCGGCAAGGTCCACCGCGTCGAAGACTGGGGCCGTCGTCAGCTGGCCTACCAGATCAACAAGCTCAACAAGGCGCACTATCTGTGCGTGAACATCGAAGCCGAACAGGCCGTGATGGCCGAACTCGAACATGCGTTCAAGTTCAACGACGCCGTGCTGCGCCACCTGACCGTGGTCAAGAAAAAGGCCGATACCGGCCCTTCGTCAATGATGAAGACGGTCGAGCGCGAAGAAGCTCGCAAGGTTCAGCAGGCCGAATACGCCGCCAACAACAACTGATGATGTGACGGGCATCTCGGCGACGAAGGCGGTCAACCAGCTTCTGCTGACCGCCACCGTCGTCGAACTCGGTGTCTTGCGTTTCACCCCTGCGGGCTTGCCTGCCCTGGACCTGAAACTCGAACACGAGTCGACGGTGCAGGAGGCCGGAAAGCCCAGGCAGGTGAAGGCGGTCGTGAAGGCCGTCGCGTTCGGCGCAGTGGCCGAGCGGCTCGCGAGACAGGTGATGGGCAGTCTCTGGCATTTCCAGGGGTTCCTCGCCACTTCCGGAGCGGCCAAGCAGCCGGTGTTCCACATCCAGGATTTTCAGCAAGATTAATTTTCGAAGAGAGGTCCCTCATGGCCACGTTCAAGAAATTCAACAAAGACAAGCGCCCGAAGCGCAACACCCAGTCGCTGCTGTTCAAGCGCAAGCGCTTCTGCCGCTTTACCGTCGCCGGCGTCGAAGAGATCGACTACAAGGACATCGACACCTTGCGCGATTTCATCAGCGAAAACGGCAAGATCATTCCCGCACGCCTGACCGGCACGCGCGCAATCTATCAACGTCAGTTGAACACCGCGATCAAGCGTGCGCGCTTCCTCGCGATGGTTCCGTACAGCGACCAGCATCGCGTCTAAGCAGCAGGAAGAACCATCATGCAAGTCATTCTTCTGGACAAAGTCGTCAACCTCGGCACCTTGGGCGAAATCGTCAAGGTCAAGGACGGTTACGCACGCAACTTCCTGATCCCCTCGGGCCGCGCCCGTCGTGCGACCGAAGCCAACAAGGCCGAATTCGAAGCCAAGCGCGTCGAACTCGAGAAGGCCGCAGCTGCCAAGCTGGCCGATTCGCAAGCCCAGGGCGAAAAGCTCGGCGGCAGCAGTGTCAAGATCACGCAGAAGGCCGGCGTCGACGGCCGTCTGTTCGGTTCGGTCACGAACCACGACATTGCCGACGAGCTGAACAAGCAAGGCTACAAGGTCGCGAAGTCGCAGGTGCGCCTGCCGAACGGCCCGATCAAGATCGTTGGTGACAGCACGGTGAGTGTTGCGCTGCACACCGATGTCGTCGTCGACATCACGGTCACGGTCTACGGCGAAACCGCCTGATCGTTCGACGCGCTTCGTGCGCACCATGAAAGCCGCCTTCGGGCGGCTTTCTTTTTTTCGGTCTATGTGGTTATCCCGTTCACTGCACCGCCGAGTCACCGGTTATCCACAGCGTTATCCCATGACGCGGCGCGTTGCCGGCCGTAGCATGGAACGTTCCTCCAAAGAAAAACCATGTCCGCTGTCTTTTCCTACGCTGAGAACGATTCCATGAGCGACCGAGATGTCGCCAAGCTGCGCATCCCGCCGCATTCCATCGAGGCCGAATCGAGCGTGCTCGGCGGTCTCCTGCTCGACAACGGGGCCTGGGATCGAATGGGTGATCTGCTGGTCGACGGCGACTTCTATCGCCATGAGCACAAGCTGATCTATGCGGCGATCGGCACGCTGATCAATGGGTCCAAGCCGGCCGATGTGATCACCGTGTTCGAGCAGCTGCAGAATCTCGGCAAGTCGGACGAGATCGGCGGGCTGATGTACCTCAACTCGCTCGCGCAGTACGTGCCGAGCGCGAGCAACATCCGCCGCTATGCCGAGATCGTCCGCGAGCGGTCGATCCTGCGCAAGCTGGTATCGGCAGCCGACGAGATCGCGACCAACGCCTTTAACACGCAGGGCAAGGCGGTCGACAAGATCCTCGACGAGGCCGAGCAGAAGATCTTCAACATCGGCGAGGAAGGCTCGCGGATGAAGCAGGGCTTCCAGGGCATGGATTCGCTGGTGGTCGAACTGCTCGACCGCGTGACCGAGATGGCGGACAACCCGAACGACATCACCGGCGTGCCGACCGGTTTCATCGACCTCGACCGCATGACGTCCGGTTTCCAGGCCGGCGACATGATCGTGCTCGCCGCACGCCCGTCGATGGGCAAGACCGCGCTGGCGATCAACATCGCCGAACACGTCGCGCTCAACGAAGGCCTGCCGGTGGCGGTGTTCTCTATGGAGATGGGCGCGTCGCAGCTGGCCGTGCGCATCGTCGGTTCGATCGGCCGCATCGACCAGACGCATCTGCGCACCGGCAAGCTGACCGACGAGGAATGGCCGCGCCTGACCGAGGCGATCGAGAAGCTGCGCAACATCTCGCTGCACATCGATGAGACGCCGGGTCTGACGACGAGCGAGTTGCGCGCCAACTCGCGCCGCCTCGCGCGCACCTGCGGACAGCTGGGCCTGATCGTGGTCGACTACCTGCAGCTGATGAGCGTGTCGACCGCGATGAACGACGAGAACCGGGCGACGGCGGTGGGTGAGATCTCGCGCGGCCTGAAGATGCTCGCCAAGGAACTCAAGTGCCCGGTGATCGCGTTGTCGCAGCTGAGCCGAGGCGTCGAATCGCGTACCGACAAGCGCCCGATGATGAGCGACCTGCGCGAATCGGGCGCCATCGAGCAGGATGCGGACGTGATCATGTTCATCTACCGCGATGACTACTACGACAAGAACAGCAAGGAGCCCGGCGTGGCCGAGGTCATCATCAGCAAGCAGCGAAACGGACCCACCGGCACGGTCAAGCTGGCATTCCTGAAATCGATCACGAAATTCGAAAGCCTGGCGATGGGCGGCGGCGGAAGCAATTTCTGACGCGAAAAAGCCCGCGAGCCTCGTGAGAGATGCGGGCTTCGGAATGCAGTCGCATCATCGCGACTGAAGATGGTCAGGTCGACGTCACAGCACTTCGCTCGCGAAGTCCGCAAGCCGCGAGCGCTCGCCTCTGGCCAGCGTGATGTGCCCGCTGTGCGGCCAGCCCTTGAACTTGTCGACCGCGAAGGTGAGGCCCGACGAGCCTTCGGTGAGATAGGGCGTGTCGATCTGCGCCAGGTTGCCCATGCAGATGATTTTTGTGCCCGGGCCGGCGCGCGTGATAAGCGTCTTCATCTGCTTGGGCGTCAGGTTCTGCGCCTCGTCGATGATCACGTACTTGTTGAGGAACGTACGCCCGCGCATGAAGTTCATGCTCTTGATCTTGATCCGGCTGCGGATGAGTTCGTTGGTCGCGGCGCGGCCCCATTCGCCGGCACCGCCGCCGTCGCCCTTGGCCAGGAACTCGAGGTTGTCGTCGAGCGCTCCCATCCACGGGCCCATTTTCTCCTCTTCGGTGCCGGGCAGGAAGCCGATGTCCTCGCCCACGCTCACGGTCGCGCGGGTCATGATGATCTCGGTGTAGCGGCGGTCGTCGAGCACCTGCGTGAGGCCCGAGGCGAGCGCCATCAGCGTCTTGCCGGTGCCTGCCGTGCCGGTCAACGTGACGAAGTCGATCTCCGGGTCCATCAACAGGTTCATCGCGAAGTTCTGCTCGCGGTTGCGCGTGTTCACACCCCATATCGCGTTCTTGACCGAGCTGTAGTCCTTGAGCGTCTTGAGCACCGCGGTCTTGTCGCGGATTTCGGTGACGCGCGCGTACATGCTCGGCTCGCCGGGCGCCTCGAAGAACACGAACTGGTTGATGTAGAGGTTGGGCACGATCGGACCGCTGATGCGATAGAAGGTGCTGCTGCCGCTCTGCCAGCTCTCCACGGTCTTGCTCTGGCGCGTCCAGAAGTCGGCCGGCAGCGCGAGCGATCCGGCGTAGAGCAGGTCGCCGTCTTCGAGTGTCTTGTCGTTCTGGTAGTCGTCGGTCGCGAGCCCGAGCGCGCGCGCCTTGACGCGCATGTTGATGTCCTTGGACACCAGCACCACTTCCTGCTTCGGATGGCCCGGCCGGTCTTCCGCATACAGGTCGCGCAGCGCGTGCACGACGCCCAGGATCTGGTTGTCGGCCTTGCCTTGCGGCAGGCTCGTCGGCAGCGCGTAGTCGAGCTGCGCCGTCTGGAAGAACAATTTGCCGCCCGCACCGCGGTGGCCGGTGGTGTCGAGTTTCAGGCCCTTGGCGATGTCCGCACCCTGAGCCCCCGCGAGCGCGTCGAGCGTGCGGCTGGTCTGGCGACCGTTGCGCGCGACTTCGGTCGTGCCCTTCTTGTGACCGTCGAGCTCTTCGAGCACGATCATCGGCAGGAAGACGTCGTGTTCCTCGAAGCGGAACAGGCACATCGGATCGTGCAGCAGCACGTTGGTATCGAGCACGAAGAGCTTGGCCGGCCCGGTCGACTTCGAGCGGCGCGGACGCGGTGCGTCCTGCGTGCTGCGCTCGGCACGCTGCCGGGGCGCGGGTGCCAGGGCGGCGATGGGGGCGGGTGCGGCGATCGCCGGGGTCGTCACCAATGCCGTCGTTGCCGGCGCGCGTGATGCCCGACCATGGACAGGAGCAGCTTGCCCGGCAGTTTCGTCGGTCCCGGAGATCGGCTGCGGCTTGGTTTCGATCTGCAGGATCGGCTCCTCGCTCGGTGCGATGGCTTGTGCGACGGGCAAGGAAGGCGGTGAGACGGCGTCCAGATCGCGCTTGTCGAGAAGTTCAAATGCCTGCGGACGCGCTATGCGCGCTTCGACGGTGTTGCGTCCGCTGCGACGCGGTGTCTTTTGCGGTGAAAGTGTCGGGGCGTCGATGGCATCCGGCGACAGGAGGGCGGCGCGTTTCGTGGGTGCGGGGGGCAGTGGCATGTGGCGGTGTGCTCGCGAAAAGAAGAAGGCCAGAAAGCGAAAAAGCCGCCTGATGGCCAGGGCGGCTTTGTTCGATGGATGCGGTCTTGGAGCTCAACGGCATGCATTCATTATGCACACCACCACCGCGACCGGAAAAAATTCAGGCGGGCTTCTTGAGCGCCTTGACGGCCTTGAGCACGTCGTCCACATGACCCGGTACCTTGAGGCCACGCCATTCGGCTTTCAGGATGCCGTCGGCGCCAACCAGGAACGTGCTGCGCTCGATGCCTTTGACCTTCTTGCCATACATGATCTTGTTTTTGACCACGCCGAACATGTGGCACATTTTCTCTTCCGTGTCCGCGATCAGTTCGAAAGGCAATTCGAGCTTGGCCTTGAATTCGTCATGTGACTTCATGTTGTCGCGCGACACACCGAACACCGTGGCACCCGCCTTCACGAAATCCTTGTAGCGATCGCGAAACTGCATCGCTTCGGTGGTGCAGCCCGGCGTGTTGTCCTTGGGGTAGAAGTACATCACCAGCACGTGACCGAGATGCGAGGTGTTCGAGACCTTGAGGCCGCCGGTGGCGTTAGACTCGAATTCGGGGATAGGTTTGTTGACAACGATCGCCATGAAACTTGTTTTCTCCGTTGGGTTCCATCGTCGATCGAGGCCGGCAGCCTGAACGATGGAAGATTTGTCGTTGCTGATTACGGGCGCTTTGCCGGGTCGCAACCTCCGATTTTAGCTTGAAATAGCTACTTCTCACTATTTATGGCGACTCGATCAGTAGCGCCACTAAGACATGGCGACCTTCGCTGGCAAGGATGTTGTACGTACGGCAGGCGGCTGCGGTGTCCATCGTCTCGACCCCGGTGCGCTGCGCCATCAGCGGCTGAAGCCACGACGGATGCGGAAACCGGATGCGGGTGCCGCTGCCGAAGATCACCAGTTCGGCGCCTTGCGCAGCCAACTGCGCGAACTGGGATGGACCCAGGTCTTCGAAACGTTCGCAATCCCAGTCGAAGCGCTCTGCGTGCGAGCCGATCACCACGCTGCGCTCCACGCGTTCATTGTTGATCGCCACCCATCCGGGGCCGTGCGCGGTAAGGGTCTGGACGTCGGATTTGTCGGGCTGGAGCTTCATCGGGGGACCCTGGGAACTGTGGTCAAATTATAGGTTTTCCCCTATGTAGGCACCCCCTGGAGGGACTTTGAAGCTGCTCAAGAAATCGGCCAAGCTGGCCAACGTGCTCTACGACATCCGCGGCCCGATCATGGACGCCGCCAAGCAGATGGAGGAAGAAGGCCAGAAGATCATCAAGCTCAACATCGGCAACCTGGCGGTGTTCGGTTTCGATGCGCCGGAAGAAGTCCAGCAGGACATGATCCGCAACCTGCCGGCATCGGCAGGCTACTCCGACAGCAAGGGCATTTTCGCGGCGCGCAAGGCCGTGATGCACGAGACGCAGAAGCAGGGCATCGTCGGCGTCACGCTCGACGACATCTACCTGGGCAACGGTGCTAGCGAACTGATCGCCATGTCGACCAATGCGCTGCTCGACGACGGCGACGAACTGCTGCTGCCTGCGCCCGACTATCCGTTGTGGACGGCCGTCGCGAGCCTGTCGGGCGGCAAGCCGGTGCACTACCTTTGCGAGGAAGATAACGGCTGGATGCCGAGTCTCGACGACATCCGCGCCAAGATCACATCGCGCACCAAGGGCATCGTGGTCATCAACCCGAACAACCCGACCGGCGCGCTGTATTCCGACGACCTGCTCCGGGGCATCGTGTCCATTGCGCGCGAACACGGCCTGGTGATTTTCGCCGACGAGGTCTACGACAAGGTGCTCTACGACGGCGCGAAGCACACGGCCATTGCAAGCCTGTCGACCGACGTTCTGACGCTGACCTTCAATTCGCTGTCCAAGAGCTACCGATCGTGCGGCTACCGTGCCGGATGGCTGGTCGTCTCGGGTGACAAGAAGCCCGCGCGCGACTACATCGAGGGCCTCAACATGCTCTCGAACATGCGGCTGTGCGCCAACGTTCCCGGCCAGTGGGCGATCCAGACCGCGCTCGGCGGCTACCAGAGCATCAACGACCTGGTCGGCGATGGCGGACGGCTGCGCCGCCAGCGAGACCTCGCCTACGAACTCATCACCGCGATCCCGGGCGTGAGCTGCGTCAAGCCGGCGGCAGCGCTGTACATGTTTCCGAAGCTCGATCCCGCGGTCTATCCGATCGAGGACGACCGGCAATTCTTCCTGGAACTGTTGAAGGAAACCAAGGTGATGCTGGTGCAGGGCACCGGTTTCAACTGGGCCACGCCCGACCATTTCCGCATCGTGTTCCTGCCCCACGAAGGCGACCTGCGCGAGGCGGTGAACCGCATCGCCCAGTTCCTAAAGCGCTACCGCCAGCGCGTGACGACCTGACCGTATTTCCTGTTTGACCTCATCTTGATTCCCATGAAACCCATCCAAGTCGGCCTTCTGGGCATCGGCACCGTCGGCAGCGGGGTGTTCGAAGTCCTGCGCCGCAACCAAGCAGAAATCAAGCGCCGCGCCGGCCGCGGCATCGAGATCGCCGCCGTGTCGCGCCGCGACGTGGTCAAGGCCCGGGCGATCGTCGGCGACGCCACGCAGGTGTTCGCCGACTCGCGCCGGATCATCGCCAACCCCGATATCGACATCGTCGTCGAGCTGATCGGCGGCTGCGGCATCGCGAAGGAACTGGTGCTCGAAGCCATTGCGGCCGGCAAGCACGTGGTGACCGCCAACAAGGCGCTGCTGGCCGTGCACGGCACGGAAATCTTCGCGGCTGCGCAGAAGCAGGGCGTGATGGTTGCCTTCGAGGCGGCGGTGGCCGGCGGCATCCCGATCATCAAGGCGCTGCGCGAAGGCCTGACGGCCAACAGCATCCAGTGGATCGCCGGCATCATCAACGGCACGACCAATTTCATCCTGTCCGAGATGCGCGACAAGGGCCACGACTTCGCGACCGTGCTGGCCGAGGCGCAGCGCCTGGGCTATGCCGAAGCCGACCCGACCTTCGACATCGAAGGCGTCGACGCCGCGCACAAGGTCACGCTGATGAGCGCCATCGCGTTCGGCATTCCGGTGCAGTTCGACAAGGCGCACGTCGAGGGCATCACCCGGCTCGCCGCGCAGGACATCAAGTACGCCGAGCAGCTCGGCTACCGCATCAAGCTGCTGGGCATCACGCGCCGTGCCGCGCGCGGCATCGAGCTGCGCGTGCATCCGGCGCTGG
Organism: Janthinobacterium lividum; assembly: GCA_050954325.1. Taxonomy (GTDB): domain Bacteria; phylum Pseudomonadota; class Gammaproteobacteria; order Burkholderiales; family Burkholderiaceae_C; genus Variovorax. Next base: position 199,922 of record JBPBPG010000004.1, read on the forward strand.
TGCCGGCCAAGCGGCTTCTGGCGAACGTCGAGGGCGCGATGAACGCGGTCGTGGTACATGGCGACGCGGTCGGAACGACCCTCTACTACGGCAAGGGCGCGGGCAGCGAGCCGACGGCCAGCGCCGTCATCGCCGACCTGGTCGACATCACGCGCCTGCACTCGGCCGATTCGGCGCAGCGCGTGCCCTACCTGGCCTTCCATCCCAACGCGATGAGCGACGACCTCGACGTGGTGCCGATGCGCGAAGTCGTCACGAGCTACTACCTGCGCCTGCGTGTGGCCGACGAGGCCGGTGTGCTGGCGAAGGTGACCGGGCTGCTGGCCGAGGCCGGCATCAGCATCGACGCGGTGCTGCAGCGCGAGGCCGACGAAGTGGGCGGCGAAGGCTCGACCCAGACCGACCTCATCATCCTCACGCACGAGACGCGCGAAGGCACGCTCGACGACGCCATGGCGCAGATGCAGGCGCTGCCTTCGGTGCTCGCGCAGATCGTGCGCATCCGCAAGGAGGAACTGAGCTGATGCGCTACATCTCCACCCGCGGCGACGCCACGCCACGCAGCTTCTGCGACATCCTGCTCGAAGGCCTGGCGCCCGACGGCGGCCTGTACCTGCCGGCGAACTATCCGCAGGTCGACGCGGCCACGCTCGCGCGCTGGCGCGACCTGCCGTATGCCGAGCTCGCGTTCGAGATCCTCTCGCTCTACATCGACGACATTCCGGCCGACGACCTGAAGGCGCTCTGCGCGAAGACGTACACGGCGGAAGTCTTCGGCTCCGACGAGATCGTGCCGTTGCGCGAACTCGAGGACGGCACCTACCTCGAAGCCCTGTCCAACGGCCCGACGCTGGCCTTCAAGGACATGGCGATGCAGTTGCTGGGCAACCTGTTCGAGTACGAACTGGGCCGCCGCGGCGAGGAACTCAACATCCTCGGCGCGACCAGCGGCGACACCGGCAGCGCGGCCGAATACGCGATGCGCGGCAAGAAGGGCGTGCGCGTCTTCATGCTCTCGCCGGACGGCCGCATGAGCCCGTTCCAGCAGGCGCAGATGTTCAGCCTGCAGGACGAGAACATCCACAACATCGCGATCGCCGGCGTGTTCGACGACTGCCAGGACATCGTGAAGGCGGTGTCGAACGACCTGGCCTTCAAGCAGAAATACCGGATCGGCACCGTCAATTCGATCAACTTCGCGCGCCTGCTGGCACAGGTCGTCTACTACTTCGCGGGCTACTTCCAGGCCACCGGGTCGAACGAAAAACAGGTCGCCTTCTCGGTACCGTCAGGCAACTTCGGCAACGTCTGCGCCGGCCACGTGGCCCGCATGATGGGCCTGCCGATCGAGACGCTGGTGGTCGCCACCAACGAGAACGACGTGCTCGACGAGTTCTTCCGCACCGGCGTGTACCGCGTGCGCGCCGCCGTCGACACGCACGAGACGTCGAGCCCTTCGATGGACATTTCCAAGGCGAGCAACTTCGAGCGCTTCGTGTTCGATCTGCTGGGCCGCGATGGCGCACGCACGCGCGCATTGTTCGAAGGCGAACTCGGCGGCAGCGGACGCTTCGACCTCGGTGCCGATCCGCTGTTCGCGCAAGCCGCGACGCGCTTCGGCTTCGTCAGCGGCCGCAGTACGCACTCCGACCGTCTCGCCACCATCCGCGACACCGACAGGCGCTTCGCCACGCTGATCGACACGCACACCGCCGACGGCCTGAAGGCCGCGCGCGAGCGCCTGTCGCCGGGCGTGCCGATGATCGTGCTGGAGACCGCGCTGCCGATCAAGTTCGCGGCCGCGATCGTCGAGGCGCTGGGCCACGAGCCGGACCGGCCGGCGCGTTTCGAAGGCATCGAGGCGTTGCCCAAGCGCGTCGTCAAGCTGCCGCCCGAAGTCGCGGCCATCCAGGCGTACATCGCGCGGCACTGCGATTGATGGTGCTGAAAGTCGTCGGCTTCGCAGGTTATTCGGGTGCCGGCAAGACCACGCTGGTCGAGCGGATGATTCCGGTGTTCAAGCAGCAGGGCGACCGCGTGTCGGTCGTCAAGCATGCGCACCACCGCTTCGACATCGATCATCCTGGCAAGGACACCTACCGCCATCGCGAGGCCGGCGCCTTCGAGGTGGTGGTCGCGTCGGACCGCCGGCTGGCGCTGATCCGCGAGTTCGAGCAGAGCATCGAACTCACGGTTCACGATCTGATTGCCGAACTCGATCCAGGCGTCGACTGGGTGCTGGTCGAGGGCTTCAAGCACGCCGACCTGCCGAAGATCGAAGTCTGGCGGCAAGCCCAGGCCGGCGATGCGACGCGACCGCTGCGTTATGTCGACGACTCGTGCGTGGTCGGCATCGCCACCGATGTTCCGCAGGCGCTGCCGCGGCCGACATCGCTGCCGGTCTTCGATGTCAACGACGCGGGCGCGGTCGTCCGCTGGCTGCGGGACAACCCCGGGCGCTTCGCATACAACCGCTGACCATGTCCGAACTGCCTGCATCTTCACCGCGCCCGCCGCGTCCGTCCTTTCTGGCGCTCGACGACGCCATCGCGAACCTGCTGGCCAAGGCAGGCGCCTCCCTCGGTGCCGTGAGCGTGTCGACTTTCGAGGCCGATGGGCGCGTGCTGGCCGAGGACGTGGTGTCCGGCCTCACCGTGCCGCCGCGCGACAACAGTTCGATGGACGGCTATGCCGTGCGTGCGGCCGAGTGCGCCGGCGCCGATGCGCTGCTGGCCGTGTCGCAGCGCATCCCGGCGGGCAGCGTCGGCACGCGGCTCGCGCCCGGCACCGCGGCACGCATCTTCACCGGCGCGCAACTTCCCGAAGGCGCCGACGCCGTCGTGATGCAGGAAGACACGACCGCCATTGCGCAGGCGCCGTCGCACGTGCAGTCGGATGCCGGTGGGCTGGGCCAGGTGCGCATCGACATTGCGCCGGCCGTCGGCCAGTGGGTCCGCCGCGCCGGCGAGGACGTCGCGCAGGGTGACGTGGTGCTGGCGAAAGGCACGCGTCTGACGCCCGCGGCGCTCGGTCTCGCGGCCAGCGTCGGGTGCGACCGCCTGCGGGTGTCGAGGCGCCCGCGCGTCGCGCTGCTGTCGACCGGCGACGAACTGGTGATGCCCGGCGAGGTCGAGCCGGATGCGATGAAACCCGGCGCCATCTACAACTCCAACCGCTTCTTCATGCGCGCGTTGCTCCATCGGCTGGGTTGCGAGGTGACCGATCTCGGCATCGTTCCGGACAACCGCGAGGCGACCATCGAAGCGTTGCGCCGGGCCGCCGAAGGCAACGACCTGATCGTCACCACCGGCGGCGTGTCCGTCGGGGAAGAGGATCACATCAAGGGCGCGGTGCAGGCGCTCGGCGAGCTGCAGCTGTGGTCGCTGGCGATGAAGCCCGGCAAGCCGTTCGCGTATGGCCGCATCGGCGCCGCGCACGTTACCGGGCTGCCCGGCAATCCGGTGTCGAGCTTCATGACCTTCGTGCTGCTCGTGCGGCCATTTCTGCTGGCGCTGCAAGGCGCGACCCATGTGACGCCTGCGACGGTCGCGATGCGGGTCGATGCCGACTGGCCGCGTGCCGACCGCCGACGCGAATTCCTGCGCGCACGGCGCAATGCGCAAGGCGGGCTCGACCTGTTTCCCAACCAGGGTTCGGGCGTGCTTACCTCGGCGGTCTGGGGCGACGGCGTGATCGACAATCCGGCCGGACAGTCGTTCGCGAAGGGCGATACGGTCCGCTTCATTCCCTTTGCTTCGCTGCTTGCCTGACAACCCCTCGAATTCGATGACCCAGAAAACCATCCGGATCCGCTACTTCGCCTCGGTGCGCGAAGCGCTCGGCAGCGGCGAGTCGGTGACGACCGACGCCACGACGCTGCAGGAACTGCGCGACGAACTCATCGCGCGCGGCGAGCCGCATGCCGGCGCGCTGGCGCGCGGCAAGTCCGTCCGGATGGCGCTCGACATGGTCATGAGCGACGAGAATGCGCCGCTCGCCGCGGACAGCGAAGTCGCTTTCTTCCCGCCCGTGACCGGCGGTTGAAGAGGCGTGGAGCGATGACATTGCCGCGCGTTTCCGTCCAGGCAGAGGATTTCGATCTTCGGCGCGAAATCGACGCCCTGCATGCCGGCGACCGGCGCGTCGGCGCGGTCTGCAGCTTCGTTGGCACCGTGCGCGATCGCAACGACGGCAGCGACGTGGCGTCGATGGAACTGGAGCACTACCCCGGCATGACCGAGCAGTCGATCGAAACCATGATCGACGCGGCGCACGCGCGCTTCGACATCCTCGGCGCCCGCGTGGTGCATCGCGTCGGCGTGCTCCAGCCGACCGACCGGATCATGATGGTCGCGGTGATTTCCGCGCACCGCGGCCAGAGCTTTCAGGCTTGCGAGTTCCTGATGGACTACCTCAAGACGCAGGCGCCGTTCTGGAAGAAGGAGCAGACGCCAGGGGGTGCCCGCTGGGTCGATGCGCGCGTGGCCGACGATGCCGCGCTGGCCCGCTGGGGCATCGATGCGCCGAACGTCTAGAGCGGCTTGAATCCGCTGCGCTGGATGATTCGCTCCCAGCTTTGCGTATAGCTGCGGACGCGGCCCGAGAACCGGCCCTGGGATTCGTAGCCGACGGTCAGTCCCATCGACAGCAGCTTCTGTCGCAGATCCGGCATCGCCAGCACTTTTTCCAGCGCGGCGTCGAAGCGGTCGATGGCTGCCTGTGGGGTGCCGACCGGTGCGAATATGCCGTAGTAGGGCAGGTCCTCGAGGTTCGAGAACCCGAGTTCGGCGAAGGTCGGCACCTGCGGCAGCAGCGGCTGGCGTCTGGTGCCCAGCGTCGCGACGATGCGCAGCTTGCCGGCGCGATGGTTCTCGATGAAGTCGGGCACCGAAGCGATGCCGGCGGCGATCTGGTCGCCGAGCATGTCGGCCATCATCGGCGCGCTGCCGCGGTAAGGCGCCGACTGGATGTCGAGCCGGTAGCGCTCGGCGATCATCTTCACCATGAACTCCGGAATCGACGCCGGCGCCGGAATGCCGACGGTCTCGCGCCCGTTGCGCCGGCCCTTGACCCAGGCGATGTACTCGTCCACGCTGCGCGCCGGCGTGCCGCCCGAGACGGCCAGCACGTTGGCGAAAGTCGCGAAACCCGCGACCGGGACGAAGTCGGTCGCCGGTGCGAAGCCCGGATTGCGCACCACCTGCGGCAGGATCGAGATCGTGTGGTCGTGCGAGAGCATCAGCGTGTGGCCGTCGGGCGGCGCGGCCTTGAGAATCTGCGCGGCGAGCTGGCCGCCGGCGCCGGCGCGGTTGTCGACGATCACCGGCACGCCGAGCACGCCCTTGAGTTTCTCGCCCAGCGCGCGGGCGATGGCGTCGGTGCCGGCCCCGGCGGGGAAGCCCACCAGCAGCCGCAGCGGCGCGGCGCCACCCTGCGCACGGACGCGTCCGCCGACGGCCGCGATGCCGGCCGTCATCAGGACGCACAGGTCGCGGCGGCGTGCTGAGATCCGGGCGGAAACCCGGGTGGAAACCGGAGCAGGCACGAGAGCAGTGACGGATGCGTCACGGCTTGAAAAAAACATCGTCGAACTCCAGAACTGGGGATGAAAGAGGCCGCGGGCGGCCATCGCTCTTGAATCGCCGCGCCACGGTCCCATTTTGAATGCAGGAAACATTCCCATGCGCCAAGACAAACTCACCACCAAATTCCAGGAAGCGCTCAGCGACGCCCAATCGCTCGCGCTCGGCAACGACAACGCCTACATCGAGCCGGTCCACCTGCTCGCGGCCATGCTGCGGCAGGACGAAGGCCCGCGCGCGCTGCTGGAGCGGGCGGGTGTCAACGTGCCCGGGCTGGCCCAGGCGGCCGAAGCGGCGATCAAGAAGCTGCCGCAGGTCCAGGGCGGCGAGGCGGTGCAGGTCGGACAAGAACTCGGCAAGCTGCTGCAGGCGACCGAAAAGGAAGCCATCAAGCGCAACGACCAGTTCATCGCCGGCGAGCTCTACCTGCTGGCGCTGGCCGACAGCAAGGCCGACACGGGCAACCTGGCGCGCGGCAACGGCCTCACGCGCAAGAGCCTCGAATCCGCGATCGACGCGGTGCGCGGCGGGCAGAACGTGAACAGCGCCGATGCCGAAGGCCAGCGCGAAGCCCTCAAGAAGTACTGCATGGACCTGACCGAGCGCGCCCGCCTGGGCAAGCTCGACCCGGTGATCGGACGCGACGAGGAGATCCGCCGCGCGATCCAGGTGCTGCAGCGTCGCACCAAGAACAATCCGGTGCTGATCGGTGAACCCGGCGTCGGCAAGACCGCCATCGTCGAAGGCCTGGCGCAGCGTATCGTCGCCGGCGAAGTGCCCGACTCGCTCAAGGGCAAGCGCGTGCTTTCGCTCGACATGGCCGCACTCCTCGCGGGTGCCAAGTTCCGTGGCGAGTTCGAGGAGCGGCTCAAGACCGTGCTGAGCGAACTCGCGAAGGACGAAGGCCAGACCATCGTCTTCATCGACGAACTGCACACCATGGTCGGCGCGGGCAAGGGGGAGGGCGCGATGGACGCGGGCAACATGCTCAAGCCGGCGCTCGCGCGCGGCGAGCTGCATTGCGTCGGCGCCACCACGCTCGACGAATACCGCAAGTACATCGAGAAGGACGCCGCGTTGGAGCGCCGCTTCCAGAAAATCATCGTCGGCGAGCCGACCGTGGAAGCCACCATCGCGATCCTGCGAGGGCTGCAGGAAAAGTACGAGGTCCACCACGGCGTGCAGATCACCGACCCGGCCATCGTCGCTGCGGCCGAACTGAGCGACCGCTACATCACCGACCGCTTCCTGCCTGACAAGGCGATCGACCTGATCGACGAGGCCGCGGCCAAGATCAAGATCGAGATGGATTCCAAGCCCGAGGTCATGGACCGGCTCGACCGCCGGCTGATCCAGCTGCAGATCGAGCGCGAGGCGGTGCGTCGCGAGAAGGACGAGTCGTCGCAAAAGCGCTTCGGCCTGATCGAGGACGAGATCGTCAGGCTGCAGAAGGAAATCGCCGACTACGACGAGATCTGGCAGGCCGAGAAGGCGCAGGCGCAAGGCTCGAAGGAGGTGATGGAAGAGATCGACAAGATGCGCTTCAAGATCGCCGAGTTCACGCAGAAGGGAGATTTCAACAAGGTTGCCGAACTGCAGTACGGCCAGCTGCCGGCGCTGGAGAAGCGCCTGAAGGAAGCGCAGGCGAGCGAGACCATCAAGGGCGAGTCGAGCGTGCCGACGCTGCTGCGCACGCAGGTCGGCGCCGAGGAGATCGCCGAAGTGGTGGCGCGCGCCACCGGCATCCCGGTCGCCAAGCTGATGCAGGGCGAGCGCGACAAGCTGCTGGTGATGGAAGACAGGCTGCACGAGCGCGTGGTCGGGCAGGATGAAGCGATCGGCGCGGTCGCGAACGCGATCCGCCGCTCGCGCTCGGGCCTGAGCGACCCCGGCCGTCCGACCGGTTCGTTCCTGTTCCTCGGCCCGACGGGCGTCGGCAAGACCGAGCTGTGCAAGGCGCTGGCCGGCTTCCTGTTCGACAGCGAGGACCACCTGATCCGCATCGACATGAGCGAGTTCATGGAGAAGCATTCCGTCGCGCGGCTGATCGGCGCGCCGCCGGGCTACGTGGGCTACGAGGAAGGCGGCTACCTGACCGAGGCCGTGCGCCGCAAGCCCTACAGCGTGGTACTGCTCGACGAGGTCGAGAAGGCGCACCCGGACGTCTTCAACGTGCTGCTGCAGGTGCTCGACGACGGAAGGCTCACCGACGGCCAGGGCCGCACGGTGGACTTCAAGAATACGGTGATCGTCATGACCAGCAACATCGGCTCGCCGATCATCCAGGCGATGGTGGGCAAGCCGAGCGAGGAGATCAAGGAAGCGGTCTGGGACGAGCTGAAGAACTATTTCAGGCCCGAGTTCCTGAATCGCATCGACGAGACGGTGGTGTTCCATGCGCTGGACGCGAAGAACATCCAATCGATCGCGGCGATCCAGCTCAAGGTGCTGCAGGCACGTCTCGCGAAGATGGACCTGTTTCTCGACGTGTCGGCGGCGGCGCTCGCGGAGATCGCCAAGGTCGGTTTCGACCCGGTGTTCGGCGCGCGACCGCTCAAGCGGGCGATCCAGCAGCGACTTGAGAATCCGTTGAGCAAGCTGCTGCTCGACGGCAGCTTCGGGCCGAAGGACACGATCCGGGTCGAAACCGACCCGATCCAGTCGCCGGGGCAGTTCTCGTTCGGCAAGGGCGGGGAACATTCGGCGGCAACGACAGACTAAGTCTGGATGTTCAATTTCATCCTTCGCGTCGTTCTGTTCTTCTTCGGGCTGCTCGTCGCGGCCGTCCTGCTGTGCGGCGTGCTCCTGCTGGCCGCCATGTGGATGCTGCGCGCCGGCTGGGCGCGGTTGACCGGCAAGCCGGTCGTGCCGTGGGCGATGCGCTTCAATCCGCGCAGTGGGTTCGATCGTTTCACCGCCGCCGGTCGGGCGCCGGAGCCGACCGCGGCCGACGTGACCAACGCGCGTGCCCGCGGCGAGTCGGTGCGCAGCCCGATCGCGCTGGGCGGTGTCGACGACGTGACCGACGTGCGCGCACGTCCGGCGTCGCGCGACTGAGTGCGCGCGGGGACAATGCGCCATGTCCCTCGTCCGTCCCGCCCTCCCGATCGACCCCGACGAGGTCGAACTCAGCGCGATCCGCGCTCAGGGTGCGGGCGGGCAGAACGTCAACAAGGTGTCGAGTGCGGTCCACCTGCGCTACGACATTCTCGCGAGCTCGCTGCCGCCCGACGTGAAGGAGCGCCTGCTCGCGCTGCGTGACAGCCGCATCACGCAGGAGGGCGTGCTGGTGCTCAAGGCCCAGCAGCACCGCACCCAGGAAATGAACCGCAGCGACGCGTTGGCCCGGCTGCAGGCCGTCGTCGACAGCGTCGCCGTGCCACCGCGCATCCGCCGCGTCACGAAGCCGACCTATGGCTCGAAGCAGCGCCGGCTCGAAGGCAAGAGCCAGCGCTCGGAGATCAAGAGCCTGCGCGGGCGGGTGCGGGACTGAAAATGCCTTCATCGAGCGCCGCCAGGGCTTCGGTGTCGGTCCGGTAGGCGAACAGCAGCGGACTCGGCGCCAGCAGGCCCGCACGTTCGAGCACCTGCTGGGCCGGCAGCTTGAGCCCGGCGACGTGCAGCCGTACGCCGTGAGACGCCAGCAGCCGGCGAATGTTGCCGAAGGCCTCCGCACCGGTGATGTCGACGCGATTGATCGGATGCGCGAAAAGAAAGACGTCCGCGAGGCCGGGCCGTTCCGCCAGCGCGGCTGCGATCGCGCGCTCCAGCGTGCTAGCGGAGGCGAAGTCCAGTTCCGCATCCATCCGCAGCGCGTAGAGGTTCGGCGCCAGCGGCGGCAGGCGCCAGAGATGCCGGTCGCGCAGGCTGCCGTCGCCGTGCAGGCCGACTTCGATGATCCGCGGATGCAGGTGGCGGTACATGTAGTGCGCCAGCGCCGCCAGCAGGCCGCCGAGCACGCCCCAGTAGATCGACGGTGCCGTGGCGATGGTCAGGGCGAACGTGGCCGCGGCGATGGCGGCTTCGATGCGCGAGATGCGCCACAGCGCGACGAAGGCCGACGGCTTCATCAGCCCGAGCGTCGCGATCACCACGACAGATGCCAGGATGGCTTGCGGCACATGGAACAGCAACGGCATCGCCCAGAGCAGGGCGGTCGCGACGACGGCGACGCTGACCAGGGTCGCCCATTGTGTCTTCGCGCCCGCATACAGCGTGATCGCCGAACGCGAGAACGACGAGCTGGTCGGGAACGAGCCGGTCAGCCCCGACGCGAGCTTCCCGAGGCCTTGCCCGATCAGGTCCTGGTTCTCGTTCCAGAGCTTGCCGGCGCGTGCGTTGTCGACCTTCGCGCTCGACGCCGTCTCCAGGAAGCTCACCAGCGTGATGAGCAGCGCGGGCAGCAGCAGCGTGCCGAGTTCCGACGGTGCGATCGCGCCCGGCCAGTAGAACGACGGCAGGCCGGAGGGCAATGCGCCGATCACCGCGCCGCCGCGCAGCGCGTAGCCGACGGCCGCGCTCAGCGCCGCGCTGGCCGCGACCAGCACCATCGTCGTCGGCAGCCGCGGCACGAAGCGCTTGCCCAGCCACAGCGTGGCGATGCCGCCGAGCCCGAAGGCGATGGCGACGAGGTCGGGCGGCGGGCCGTGCAGCAGTTGCGCGTAGGTGCGTCCGGTGAAGCCGAGCAGCGCGGGCAGCTGCGACAACGTGATCAGCACCGCCGCGCCCTGCGTGAAACCGGTCAGCACCGGCGAGTTGACCAGACGCAGCAGCCAGCCGAAGCGTCCGACGCCCAGCACCAGTTGCATCGCGCCCGACAGCAGCGTGAGCCAGACCGCCAGCGCCACCCATTCGCGGCTGCCCGGAATCGCCAGCGGCGCGAGCGATGCGCCGACCAGCAGGCTGGTCAGCGCCGTCGGGCCGACCGACAGCCGCGCCGACGAACTGAACAGCAACGCGACCAGCGCCGGAAACAGCGCCGCGTAGACACCGGTGATGAGCGGCATGCCGGCCAGCGCCGCATAGGCGACGCCCTGCGGGATCACCATCAGCGCGACGGTGACGCCGGCGGAGGCTTCGTTCAGCAGCAGCACCCGATCGGGTCGTGGCCAGGCGAGGAAGGGCAGCCAGCTGCGGAGGCGGTCGGGGTGTCGGGGATGGACGGGCACGGGGCGGATTATCTCGGCTTGCGATGCTGGAACGCGGTCGGCGACTGGCCGGTCGCGGCCTTGAACATGGCGCAGAACGCGCTGTCGGTCGCATAGCCGCTGGCCTGGGCCACGCGGCTGACCGCCATGCCGCGCGCCAGCAGCGGCAGGGCATGGGCCAGCACGGCCTGCTGGCGCCACTGCTGCCAGCTCATGCCGAGCTGGTCGCGAAACAGCCGCGCCACGGTGCGCTCGCTGGCGCCGATGGCCGCGGCGCGCTGGGCCAGCGTGGCACGGTCGGCCGGCTCGCGGAGCAGCGTCTCGCACAGCTGCCGCAGCCGCTTGTCGCGCGGCAGCGGCACGTCGATGCGGATCTGCGTCGCGTTCTCGATCTCGTCGATCAGCAGCGGCGCGATGAGGCGTTCGCGTTGCTGCGGCTGCAGTCGACGCGTGCCGGCGGGGAAGTGACCGCCGTCGGGCGTGATGTCGAGCGACAGCATCAGCGCCAGCAGCAGCGGGCTGATCTCCAGCACCTGGCATCGCTCCCAGCTCGGCGCGAGCCACGCATGCAGGTACACGGTGCGTAGCTCGGCGTCCTCGATCAGCGTGATGCTGTGCGGCACGTCGGCCGGTACCCACAGCGCGCGCGACGGCGGCACGATGTACGTGCCGTCCTCGGTGCTCAGGCGGATCACGCCCCTGGTCGAGAAGGTGAGCTGCGGCCAGGGATGGTCATGCAGTTCGACCAGCGTATCGGCCTTCAGGAAATGCGTCTTGGCACGCAACGGCCGGACCGCGTCGGGTGCGAACAGATGCGGCGTGAGCGACTCCACACGACGCAGGGAACGAACGGCTGTCATGGTTTCGACAAATGTTGTCTATTTATCGCCATTCTGCCGCCTCGATGATGCATAGCATCGAAACCCTCCGACACATCGCTCAGGCGCGCATCCATGTCAACCACCGCATCCGGTACCTCCGGCAAGACCCGTCCAGCCTCGGCACCCGGCCTCAAGGCCGATACCCAACTCATCGGTCTGGTCGGCCTGGGCCACGCGATCAGCCATTTCAGCCAGCTGGTGCTGGCGCCGTTGTTCCCGTGGCTCAAGGATGAGTTCGCCGTCGGTTTCATCGAACTGGGTGCAGTGCTGACCGCCTTTTTCGTCGTCTCCTGCGTGGTGCAGGCAGCCTCGGGCTTCGTCGTCGACAAGATGGGGCCACGGCCGGTGCTGTTCGTCGGGCTCGGGTTGCTCGGGCTGGCCGCGTTCGGCTATGCGATGGCGCAGAACTACTGGATGCTGCTCGGCAGCGCGATGGTCGCGGGCGTCGGCAACGGCGTGTTCCACCCGGTCGACTACACGCTCTTCAACCGCAAGGTGGCGCCGACGCGCCTGGGACATGCCTACAGCGTGCACGGCATCACCGGTAGCCTCGGCTGGGCGCTGGCTCCGGCGTTCGTGGTGCCGATCGCGATCGCGTTTTCATGGCGCGTGGCGCTGGCCTCGGCCGGCGTGCTGGCGCTGACGGTGCTGCTGGTGCTGTGGGTCTGTCGCCGGGTGCTGGTGCTCGACGTGGCGGCTGTGCAATCGGCGACCGGGCAGCGCGGCGGCATCGAGGGCGTTCCCGCGGTCGGCCAATTCGATTTCCTGCGCATCCCGTCGGTCTGGATGTGCTTCGGCTTCTTCTTTTTCTACGCCATGGTGCTCAGCGTCGTACAGACCTTCGCGCCCGTCGCTGCAGGACAGCTGCATGCGGTGCCGGTGGCGCTGGTCGGCAGCTGCCTCGTGATCTACATGGTGGCGAGCGCGGGCGGCATGGCGATCGGCGGTTTCCTGGCGGCGGATCCGTCGCGCTGCGAGCGCATCGTCGGCATCGGATTCGGGGTGGCGGCGATGCTCGCGTTGTTCCTGGCCTTCGCGGAATTTCCGCCGGTGCTGGTGCCGGTGATCTTCGGCGCGATGGGTTTCGTCTCGGGTGTCGCGGGCCCGTCGCGCGACCTGCTGGTCAAGCGCTCGACGCCGCCGAACGCGACGGGCCGTGTCTACGGTGTGGTGTATGCGGGACTCGACATCGGCCAGGCGACAGCGCCGTTGATCTTCGGTGCCCTGATGGACCATGGCCAGTTCCGCAGCGTGATACTCGGACTGGCGATGGTGCAGGGCGTGTTGATCGCGAGCGCCTTCAACGTGCGTCGCGTGCGGCGTGAGGCCCTCGTACCGGCAGCGGCCTGATCCGTCGGCTTCGGCCGGTCAGACCGCGACGAGCGCCGCCGTCTGGCGCAGCGCTTCGATCGTGCGGATGCAGGCATCGGCCGCCTCGGTGCCCTTCACGGCGAAGTGCGCGTGGAAATATTTGCGGTGCTCGACATGCTCGTGGAAATGATGCGGCGTCAGCACCGCCGACAGAACCGGCACGTCGGTTTCGAACTGGAGCGACATCAGCGCATTGACGACCGTGCTGGCGACGAACTCATGCCGGTAGATGCCGCCGTCGACCACCAGCGCACAGCCGACGATGGCCGCGTAACGGCCCGACAGCGCCAGCCGCCGGGCCTGCAATGGGATCTCGAAGGCACCGGGCACGTCGACGACGTCGATGCGGTCGCGCGCGAAGCCCTGACGCACCATCTCGGCCAGGAAGGCGTCCCGCGCCTGGTGGACGATGTCGGCATGCCACTGTGCTTCGACGAAAGCCACGCGCCGGGCTGCCGGCGCCGCGGAAAGGGGAAGGTCGTTGATCTGGTTCATGGTGTTTTTCGGACGCAGTCCTTGCGAAAGGAAATTCCGGGGACGCGTCGACTGCGATGTTTTCCGGGTCCGGAGTGCCCTTTCGAGAAAATGAAAAAGCCGGCAAAGCCGGCTTCGTTCGTGGTGCGGAGGGCAGCCCGATTACTTGACGTGCTTGCCGATCAGTGCGGCGAGTTCGAACATCGACACCTGCGGCTTGCCGAAGATCGCCTTCAGCTTGTCGTCGGCGTTGATGTTGCGCTTGTTGGCCTTGTCTTGAAGATTGTTCTTCTTGATGTAGTCCCACAGTTTGCTCACCACGGCCGTGCGCGGCAGCGGCGTCGAGCCCACGACGGCGGCGAGTTCCGCGCTCGGCGTCAGCGCCTTCATGAACGCTGCATTCGGTGTGCGCTTCTTGGCGGGAGCGGCCTTCTTGGCAGGTGCCTTCTTCGCAGGCGCAGCGGCGGTCTTGGCAGGCGCTTCCTTCTTCGCGGGTGCCGGCACCTTCTTCGCCGGTGCTGCGGGAGCGGCGGCCTTCTTTGCCGGCGCTGCCGACTTGGTCGCCGGAGCCTTTTTGGCCGGAGCCTTTTTTGCAGTTGCCATGGTTGGTTTCCTTTTTTTGGATTTGAACGTTTCACCAATGAAAAGACGCGTCTCCACTGGCAGTCCGCATGCTAATTGAGAAGAATCGCGTTTCCAAGGGAAAACGGGACTTTTTCATTGGCGTTCGTTGTTTTTTCCAGAGGGAGATGAAGCTTTTCGTCGACCCGCCAGACCGGCCTGCAGACAACGCGGCGCCGTCACTGTACGGAGGCGGTCGCGCGGCGCTCCGGCCACGTCGCCAGCAACACGCCGAGCAGCGACACCGCGAAGGCGAACATCTGCCCGTTCGAGAGCGATTCGCCGAGCACGGACACGCCGACCAGCGCGGCGCTGACCGGCAGCATCACCGTGAAGACGCCGGCGCGGGACGCAGGCACGTTCTTCAGCCCGGTCATCCAGAGCCAGACGGTCCAGATGCTCGCGGCGAGCGCATAGACCACCAGCAGCGACCAGGTTCCCGCACCGACGGCACCGAAGTCGAACCGCCATGCGAGCCACAGGCCGGTCGGCGTCGTCAGCGCGAAGCCCCACAGGTTGATCAGCGACGAGATCCGCTTCGGTCCGAGCCGCCCGGTGAGCGACTTGCCGATCACCGCGTAGGCCGCTTCGCAGAGCACGGCGCAGAAGACCAGCACGTTGCCCAGCCACGGCGTGGCCGGGCTTCCGATGCCCGCACCGCCGTGGCCGCCGTGCGCCGCCGAACCCGCGGGTACGAGGGCCAGCAGGCCGATGCCGAACGCCGCGCAGCCGATGGCCAGGCCGACGCGTCGAGTGATGCGCTCGCCGAGGAACACGCGGCTGCCGATCGCCACTACGGCCGGGATCGACGCCATGATCACGCCCGCCGACACCACGGTCGTCATGCCGACCCCGAACAGCATGCAGATCGAGAACATGAAGTTGCCGAGGAACGATTCGAGGAACACCAGCCTGCGCGTCTGCCCGGTCATGGGAATCTCGTCGGCCGGGCGGCGCAGCCAGTGCGGCATCGCCAGCGCCGCGATGCCGAAGCGCAGCCATGCCAGCAGCAGTACCGGAAAAGCGGCCACCAACGGCTTGGACAGGGCGACGTAGCTGCCGACCAGCGACATGCTGAGTGCGAGGCACGCGTATGCGATCAGGCGCGAGGCGTTGGGCGATGGGAGGGCGGACTGGGGCATGCGGCGGGGCGGGAGTCGAGATCGGACGGACCGCTCGGGATCCGGGACGCGCCAGATGATGCGCCAACGTGCAGTGGCGTCGGCGGACGTGAGCGCATTTCACTTCGAAGAAAGCATTTCGCATCGCAGGAAGATCATCGGTATTCGCAGACTGATTTTTCTCGATATGAGAAAGACAATTCCACATAGAGATAAACAATAGCTAAACCGTTGATTAAATTGATAAAAAAATAAGTCTTATATAAGATATAAGACAGCACAGAGCGCTTAAAGTAAGCGTCAAGCCAACGCCGAATCGAAGAATTCCAATCTATCCACAGGAGTGATCACCATGCCTCAGACCCTCACCGAACAACTCAGCCGCGAGCAGCAGGTCGCCGCCCTCGAAAAAGACTGGGCCACCAACCCGCGCTGGAAGGGCATCAAGCGCGGCTATACCGCCGCCGAGGTCGTGCGGTTGCGCGGTTCGTTCCCGATCGAGCACACGCTGGCGCGCCGCGGTGCCGAGAAGCTCTGGGACCTCGTGCACAGCGAGCCGTACGTCAACTGCCTGGGCGCGCTCACCGGCGGCCAGGCGATGCAGCAGGTCAAGGCCGGCATCAAGGCGATCTACCTATCGGGCTGGCAGGTGGCCGCCGACAACAACAGCTACGCGTCGATGTACCCCGACCAGTCGCTCTATCCGGTCGATTCGGTCCCGACCGTGGTCGAGCGCATCAACAACACGTTCCGCCGCGCCGACGAGATCCAGTGGTCCAAAGGCACCAATCCGGGCGATGCGGGCTACATCGACTATTTCGCACCGATCGTGGCGGATGCCGAAGCCGGCTTCGGCGGCGTGCTGAACGCCTTCGAACTGATGAAGGCCATGATCAAGGCCGGCGCCGGTGGCGTGCATTTCGAGGACCAGCTGGCTTCGGTCAAGAAGTGCGGCCACATGGGCGGCAAGGTGCTCGTGCCGACTACCGAAGCGGTGCAGAAACTCATCGCCGCCCGCATGGCGGCCGACGTCTGCGGCACGCCGACGCTGGTCATCGCACGCACCGATGCCGAAGCCGCCGACCTGATCACCAGCGACTACGACGCGAACGACAAGCCCTTCATCACCGGCGAACGCACGGCCGAAGGCTTCTATCGCACGAAGAAGGGCATGGAGCAAGCCATCAGCCGGGCCGTCGCCTACGCACACTACGCCGACCTTGTGTGGTGCGAGACCGGCACGCCGGACCTGGAGTTCGCCCGCAAGTTCGCCGAAGCCGTGCACAAGGTGCACCCGGGCAAGATGCTGGCATACAACTGTTCGCCGTCCTTCAACTGGAAGAAGAACCTCGACGACGCGACCATCGCCAAGTTCCAGCGCGAGCTCGGTGCGATGGGCTACAAGTACCAGTTCATCACGCTGGCCGGCATCCACTCGATGTGGTTCAACATGTTCGACCTGGCGCAGGACTACGCGGCGCGCGGTATGTCGGCCTATGTCGAGAAGGTGCAGGAGCCCGAGTTCGCGGCTCGTGACCGTGGCTATACCTTCGTCTCGCACCAGCAGGAAGTCGGCACCGGCTATTTCGACGAGGTGACGACAGTGATCCAGGGCGGCAAGTCGAGCGTGACCGCGCTCACCGGCTCGACCGAGGAAGAGCAGTTCCACTGAGCCCTGCGGTTGCGATTGCGGTTGCGGGGCGGGCGGATAGAATCGCCCGCTCCGCCCACAGCAACAAGAGCGAGAAAGGCATCCTGGTTATGACACCGCGAACTCCATCCGACGCACGCCACGGCGCTTCCACCGAAGGAACGCGCCGGTAGATCCGCGCACGTCGGCACATCGCCGTCAGTCCACCAGCAGAGCGCGGTTACCACCGCGCTTTTTTGTTTTTCAGGCTCAAGGTTTCCCATGATTCAAATCACGCTCCCCGACAACTCCCAGCGCGAGTACCCCGGCCCGGTCTCGGTCGCCGACATCGCCCGTTCGATCGGCCCAGGTTTGGCGAAGATGACCGTCGCCGGCAAGGTCGACGGCAAGCTGGTCGACGCCAGCGACCTCATCGATCGCGATGCGAAGCTGCAGATCATCACGCCCAAGGACGACGAGGGGCTGGAGATCATCCGCCACTCCACGGCCCACCTGGTCGGGCATGCGGTCAAGCAGCTGTATCCGACCGCCAAGATGGTGATCGGCCCGGTGATCGACGAAGGCTTCTACTACGACATCTCGTACGAGCGCCCCTTCACGCCCGAGGACGTGACGGCGATCGAGGAGCGCATGAAAGCGCTGATCGCGCAGGACTACGACGTAGTGAAGAAGGTGACGCCGCGTGCCGAGGTGATGAAAGTCTTCGCGTCGCGTGGTGAGGACTACAAGCTGCGCCTGGTCGAGGACATGCCCGACGAGCAGGCGATGGGCCTCTACTACCACCAGGAGTACGTCGACATGTGCCGCGGCCCGCACGTGCCGAACACGCGCTTTCTCAAGGTCTTCAAGCTCACCAAGCTGGCCGGCGCCTACTGGCGCGGCGATGCCAAGAACGAGCAGCTCCAGCGCATCTACGGCACGGCCTGGGCCGACAAGAAGCAACTCGACCAGTACATCCAGCGCATCGAGGAAGCCGAGAAGCGCGACCATCGTCGCCTGGGCAAGGAACTCGACCTGTTCCACATCGACGAGGTCGCCCCCGGCGTGGTTTTCTGGCATCCGAAGGGATGGGCGGTCTGGCAGGCCGTCGAACAGTACATGC
The DNA here is from genome assembly GCA_050954325.1 of Janthinobacterium lividum. Taxonomy (GTDB): domain Bacteria; phylum Pseudomonadota; class Gammaproteobacteria; order Burkholderiales; family Burkholderiaceae_C; genus Variovorax. Next base: position 217,872 of record JBPBPG010000004.1, read on the forward strand.
GCCAGGTCTACAAGGATACCGGCTACCAGGAAGTGAAGGGCCCACAGCTTCTGGACAAAAGCCTTTGGGAGAAAACGGGCCATTGGCAGAACTACCGTGAGAACATGTTCGTCACCGAATCGGAAAAACGCGAGTACGCGCTCAAACCGATGAACTGTCCGGGGCACGTGCTGATCTTCAAGAGCGATCTGCGCAGCTACCGCGACCTTCCTTTGCGCTACGGCGAATTCGGCCAGTGCCATCGCAACGAGCCCAGCGGTGCGTTGCACGGGATCATGCGGGTGCGTGGCTTCACGCAGGACGACGGCCACATCTTCTGCACCGAAGACCAGATCCTGGAAGAGTGCGTGAACTACACGGCACAGCTGCAGAAGGTCTACACCGACTTCGGCTTCACCGACATCCTCTACAAGGTCGCGACGCGGCCCGACAACCGCATCGGCTCCGACGCGCTCTGGGACAAGGCGGAGCATGCCGTCATGGAGGCGCTACGCCGCTCCGGCGTCGACTTCGTCATCTCGCCCGGCGACGGCGCGTTCTACGGGCCGAAGATCGAATACACGCTCAAGGACGCGATCGGCCGCCAGTGGCAGTGCGGCACGATGCAAGTCGACTTCAACATGGCCGAGCGCCTGGGCGGCGAATACGTGACCGAAACCAGCGGCCGCGCACACCCCGTAATGCTGCACCGCGCGATCGTCGGCAGTCTGGAGCGGTTCATCGGCATGCTGATCGAACATCACTCCGGCGCGATGCCCGCGTGGCTCGCGCCGGTGCATGTCGCGGTGCTCAATATCAGCGAGGGACAGGCCGAATATGCGGCATCCGTGGCGAAAACGCTGCAGAATCAAGGGCTTAGGGTGCAGCTCGACCTGCACAACGAGAAGATTACGTATAAAATCCGCAAGCATTCGTTGCAAAAGCTTCCCTATATCGTTGTCGTGGGCGACAAGGAAAAGGAAGCAGGTGCCGTTGCAGTGCGCGCCCGAGGCAATGTCGATCTCGGTGCCATGTCGATCGAGGGCTTCTTGCAAAAGTTGGCCGACGACATCCGACACAAGCGTTGATCACCCTGCGAAGCGGTTGAAAAACGGGTTGTGGGTGCAATCTGCAAAGGTGATTGCTGTCATCCCGACAGCAGACTGTTTGAAGGATCCTGACCATCGCTACTGCATTTCGCGACCGCCGCCACCGCGAGGAACGCCAACACCGCCTTAACCGGGAAATCATGGCCCCGGAAGTTCGCCTGATCGGGCCCGAGAACGAGCCGTTGGGTGTCGTGAGCATCACCGAGGCCTTGAGGCTGGCCGGTGAGCAGGATGTCGATCTGGTGGAAGTCGTCGCGGCGGCCAATCCGCCTGTCTGTCGTCTGATCGAGTACGGAAAGTTCAAGTACCACGAGCAGAAGAAGGCGGCGGAGGCGAAGTCCAAGCAGAAGATCGTCGAAGTCAAGGAAATCAAGTTCCGCCCGGGCACCGATGACGGTGACTACAACATCAAGATGCGCAACATCAAGCGTTTTCTCGAAGAGGGCGACAAGTGCAAGATCACGCTGCGTTTCCGCGGCCGCGAGATCACGCACCAGGAACTCGGTCTGGCATTGCTGCAACGCATTCGCGACGAACTGGCCGACCTGATCATGGTCGAGCAGTTTCCGAAGCTCGAAGGCCGTCAGATGATCATGATGATCGCGCCGGGCCGCAAGAAGGCGGGCGGTGCGCCGAAGCCGGCAGCCGAAACGGCGTCGGCGACAGCGACGGCTTGAGCAGAAGTTTTTGAAGGTTTTCGCGGCCGTCAGCGTCCTCACCGGTGCAGGCGGCAGCGAGACGAGAAGTGTCTCGGGGCCAACAAGCCTGTGGATTATCCGCAGCGCCTCACGAGCACAAATCAAAGGAGCATCGACATGCCCAAAATGAAGACCAAGAGCAGCGCGAAGAAACGTTTTCGCGTTCGTCCCGGTGGCACCGTCAAGCGCGGTCAAGCCTTCAAACGTCACATCCTGACCAAGAAGACCACCAAGAACAAGCGCCACTTGCGCGGTTCAGTGAGCGTTCACGAGACCAACATGGTTTCGATGGCCGCGATGCTGCCCGGCATGGGCATTTAATTCAGACGAACAAGGAGTAATCACATGCCTCGCGTCAAACGTGGTGTAACGGCTCGCGCCCGCCACAAGAAAGTTCTCGCTCTCGCCAAGGGTTTCCGCGGTCGCCGCGGCAATGTATTCCGCGTCGCCAAACAGGCGGTGATGAAGGCCGGGCAATATGCCTACCGTGATCGCCGCACGAAGAAGCGCGTGTTCCGTCAGCTGTGGATCGCGCGTATCAACGCCGCCTCGCGTGAACTGGGTCTGACCTACAGCCAGTTCGCCAACGGCATCCGCAAGGCGGGCATCGAGATCGACCGCAAGATGCTTGCGGACATCGCGGTGCACGACAAGGCCGCATTCGCCGGCATCGTGGAGCAGGTCAAGGCCAAGCTGGCTGCCTGATCCTGCACAGCGGACGGCTGCCTTCGGGCGGCGGTCCCTGCCCACGGTACGAGGGCTGGCGCTTGAACAAGGCTCCAGCCCTTTTTTATTTCCGAATGTTTCACCGCGTTTTTCGCGAAGAATTTCCATGAACGAGCTGGATTCACTGGTCGATACCGCCCGCGCCGCCTTTGCACAGGCTGCCGCACCCGCAGAGCTCGAGAACGCCAAGGCGCAGTTCCTGGGCAAGGCCGGTCGCATCACCGAGCTGATGAAGGGCATGGCACAGTTGCCGGTCGACGAGAAGAAGATTCGCGGTGCCATGGTGAATGTCGCCAAGCAGGCGATCGAGGCCGCGCTGACCGAGCGCCGCCAGCAGCTGGCCGACGAAGAGCTCGCGGTGCAACTGCGCGCCGAGGCGCTTGACGTGACCCTGCCCGGAAGGCGTCGTACGGCTGGCGGCCTGCACCCGGTGAGTCGTACCTTGGAGCGAATCGAGGCGATTTTCTCCAGCATGGGTTTCGATGTGGCCGACGGCCCGGAGATCGAAAGCGACTGGCACAGCTTCACCTCGCTCAACAACCCGCCGAACCATCCGGCGCGCTCGATGCAGGACACGTTCTACGTCGACATCGACGGCGACGACGGCGTGCCCTACAACCTGCGGCCGCATACCAGCCCGATGCAAGTGCGCTACGCGCATCAGCACGTCAAGAGATATGCGGCGCAGTTCGAGGCCGCGGCTGCGGATCCCACCGGCGAAACCAAGGCGCCGGAGATCCGCGTGATCGCACCGGGCCGGACCTACCGCGTCGACAGCGACGCCACGCATTCCCCGATGTTCCATCAGTGCGAAGGCCTGTGGCTCGGCGAGAACGTGAGCTTCAAGGACCTGAAGGTCGTCTTCACCGATTTCTGCCGCACCTTCTTCGAGAGCGACGACCTGGTGCTGCGTTTCAGGCCCAGCTTCTTTCCCTTCACCGAGCCCAGCGCCGAGATCGACATCCAGTTCCAGAGCGGCCCTCTGGCCGGCCGCTGGCTCGAGGTGGCGGGTTCGGGCCAGGTGCATCCGAACGTGGTGCGCAATATGGGGCTCGACCCTGAACGCTATATCGGCTTCGCGTTCGGCATGGGCCCGGACCGCTTGACGATGCTGCGCTACGGCGTGAACGACCTGCGGCTGTTCTTCGACGGCGACCTGCGCTTCCTGTCGCAGTTCCAGTGATCTACCGCCTGCAAGAAGACTGAAAGAACAACGAGATGCAATTCCCCGAATCCTGGTTGCGCGAGTTCTGCAATCCGCCCCTGTCGACTGGCGAACTGGCCGAGACGCTCACGATGGGCGGTTTCGAAGTCGAGGAACGCCGCCCGGTGGCGTCGCCGTTCTCGAAGGTCGTCGTCGGCGAGATAAAGGAAGCCGTCCAGCATCCGAACGCGGACCGCCTGCGCGTGTGCCAGGTCGAAGTCGGCCAGGGCGCGTTGCTCAACATCGTCTGCGGCGCGCCGAACGCGCGCGTCGGCATCAAGGTGCCGTGCGCCCTCGTGGGTGCCGAATTGCCGCCATCGGACGACAGCAAGGACGGGAAGCCGTTCGCGATCAAGCTGGGGAAGCTGCGCGGCGTCGAGAGCCAGGGCATGCTGTGCTCGGCACGCGAACTCAAGCTCAGCGAGGACCACGGCGGCCTGCTGGAACTCGATGCCGGCACGCCGGTCGGTGCCGACGTGCGCGACGTGCTCGGGCTCGACGATTCGCTGCTGACGCTCAAGCTGACGCCGAATCTGGCGCACGGGCTGAGCGTCTACGGCATCGCGCGCGAACTCGCCGCGCTCACCGGCGCGCCGCTGAAAACACCGAAGGTCGCGCCCGTGGCAGCCACCCACGATGGCGTGCTGGCGGTCGAAGTCGCCGCGCCCGAACTCTGCGGACGTTTCACCGGCCGCGTCCTGCGCAACGTCGACACGAAGGCCGCGACGCCGTCCTGGATGGTCGAGCGGCTCGCGCGCTGCGGCCAGCGCAGCGTGTCGCCGCTGGTCGACATCTCCAACTACGTGATGTTCGAATACGGCCAGCCCACGCACATCTTCGATCTCGACAGGATCCACGGTGGTCTCACCGTGCGCTGGGGCGAGACCGGCGAACAGCTCAAGCTGCTCAACGGCAACACCGTCGTCGTCGACGGAAAGGTCGGCGTGATCGCGGACGAACGCGAAGTCGAGTCGCTGGCCGGCATCATGGGCGGAGACGCGACCTCGGTGTCGGACGACACGAAGAACATCTATGTCGAAGCCGCCTTCTGGTGGCCCGAGGCGATCCAGGGGCGTTCGAGGCGGTTCAACTTCTCCACCGATGCGGGCCACCGCTTCGAGCGCGGCGTCGACCCGAGCCGCACGGTGGAGATCGTCGAACGCATTACGCAACTGGTGATCGATGTGTGCGGCGGCGAGGCCGGCCCGGTCGACGACCAGACCTTGCGCCTGCCCGAAGCCAGGCCCGTCACGCTGCGCGTCGCGCGTGCGGCCCGGGTGATCGGCATGCCGGTCACGCAGGCGCAGTGCGTCGACGCACTGCGCCGTCTCGGCCTGCCGATCGAGGAAGGCGAGGGCACCATCGTCGTCACGCCGGCCCCGCACCGGTTCGACCTGCTGATCGAGGAAGACCTGATCGAGGAAGTCGCGCGCCTGATCGGCTACGGCAACCTGCCGACGACCGCGCCGCTCGGCCCGATCACGGCACGCGTGCGGGCCGAATCGCAGCGCGGCCGTTTCGCCGTGCGCCATCGCGTGGCGGCGCTCGGCTATCAGGAAACCATCAACTTCAGCTTCGTCGAGACGCACTGGGAGCACGAACTGGCCGGCAATGCCGACCCCATCAGGCTGCTGAATCCGATCGCCAGCCAGATGAGCGTGATGCGCTCCTCGCTCATGGGCTCGCTGCTCCAGGTGCTCAAGTTCAACCTCGATCGCAAGGCGCCGCGCGTGCGCGTGTTCGAGGCCGGACGCGTGTTCATGCGCGATGCCGGCGTCGAGACCACCGACAGCACCGTCAAGGGCATCCGCCAGCCGATGCGCCTCGCCGGGCTCGCCTGGGGCGACGCCGAGGAAGCGCGCTGGGAGGGCAAGCCGCAACGCGTCGATTTCTACGACGCGAAGGGCGACGTCGAAGCCTTGCTCGCACCGCGGGTGGCGCGCTTCGAGCCGACCGGGCATCCCGCGCTGCATCCGGGCCGCGCGGCACGCGTGATCGTCGACGGACACGCGATCGGCGTGGTCGGCGAACTGCATCCGCGCTGGCGCCAGAAATGGGAGTTGCCGCATGCGCCGTTCCTGTTCGAGCTCGACCTCGATGCCGTCACCGCGCGTCCGGTGCCGGTGGCCGAACCCGTGGCGAAGCTCCAGGCGGTCGAGCGCGACATCGCCGTGATCGTCGCCGAGTCGGTGACGCATTCCGCGCTGATGGCCGCGGTGCGCGAGGTGCCGACGCAGGGCCTGTTGCGCGACGCGGTGCTTTTCGACATCTACCGTCCGCAGCCGGGCGAGAAGAGCATGGCCGTGCGCCTGCGCTTCCAGGGCGAGGACGCGCCGCTGACCGACGAGCAGATCGACCCGGCCGTGCGTGCCATCATCGAACGACTGGGCAGCGCGCTGGGTGCGCGCTTGCGAGGATGACGACCATGGATTTCACGCTCGAAGCGCTCGAGACGCCGGCGCTCACGAAGGCGCACCTGGCCGAACTGCTGTTCGAGCAGATCGGGTTGAACAAGCGCGAGTCCAAGGACATGGTCGAGGCCTTCTTCGATCTCGTCGGCAACAGCCTGATCGAGGGCACGGACGTGAAGATCTCCGGCTTCGGCAATTTCCAGATCCGCGTGAAGGCGCCGCGGCCCGGCCGCAATCCGCGCACCGGCGAGGCGATACCGATCGGCGAGCGACGCGTCGCGACCTTCCATGCGAGCGCCAAGCTCAAGGACCAGATCCAGAACGGCAGCGAAGACGAGATGCCGCGGGCCGGCGGGACGACGGAAGTCGCGCACTGGCATGTGAGCGCCGAATAAGTGCTTGGCCTGCCGCGCATGGGTGGAGTAACCTCCGAAGTTTGGCTCGCACGGGCTTGATTTCGATGGAGAAAATGCTCCCGCAGATTCCGGTCAAACGCTACTTCACGATCGGTGAAGTCGGCGAGCTCTGTGGAGTGAAGCCGCACGTACTGCGCTACTGGGAACAGGAATTCACGCAACTGCGCCCGATGAAGCGGCGCGGCAATCGCCGCTACTACCAGCACCACGAAGTGCTGATGATCCGCCGCATACGCGATTTGCTCTACGACCAGGGCTTCACCATCAGCGGCGCACGCAACAAGCTCCAGGAACTGTCGCAGAGCGATCGCGAGCGCCGGCGCGTTCTTCCGCTGGAAGTCAGCGTCGAGGGTGTCGAGGCCACGGACATCGATCAGGAGGTGTGGGAGGCGGCATCGGGCGATCAGATCGACGACGGAGATGCCGGGATCGCGTCCGGGTCGCCGGTGGTGTACGAACAGGATCCGCCCGAACTTCCTTCAGCGCTTTCGCGCCACGAATGCCAGCGCATCCGTCGCGAACTGGTGGAAATCCGCGAGTTGCTTCTCTCCGGTTTTTGACTCGCTCGCTTCGAGAGGAGCACGCCACGGTATAATCACAGGCTTCGGTGTGTGGCGCAGCCTGGTAGCGCACTTGCATGGGGTGCAAGGGGTCGAAGGTTCGAATCCTTTCACACCGACCAGACACGGTATCCAGATCAACGGGTCACGCTCAAAAGGCGTGACCCGTTTTCGTTGGCGGTGAAAGAAGGAGATCTCATGCCTCAATCGAAACGCCTCGCCCCGCTCCTCGTGCTGGTGGCCTGCGCGGTCTTCGTCGCCTCGTCGACAGGCGCCGAGAAGACCGGCAGAGCGAATGCCGCCGGCATCGACCCTGCCGAATACCGTCGCATCGCTGCGTCGTTCGGTACCGAAGCAGGCATCGCGTACCGCTACGGGTCGCCTGCGGCGGGTGCCGCGCCGAGCCATTCGCATCCGGGTCCGCGTGCGAGCAAACCGATGGGCGCGGTATCGGTCCAGAACCCCAACGGCAAAGGAAGCCGTGGTTGCGGATGGAACGGCTGGTGCGGCAACTTCCAGATCGGCACTTTGCGCGACGACCCGGGCGACTACAGCAGCAGCATCCTGAACGTCGCCTACGTGCCGGATGCGAAACCGGGCCCGCAATGGCCGGCGCCGCGGTATTTCGGCGTGGCTTCCCTGCAGGCGCTGTCCGTGGCGCACAGCACCGTGTCGTGGGCGCCCGAGGTCTCGTGGGCCACGTACGACGGCGCTTCGCACGACGGCGGCGCCAACGACGAGAACACCGAACGCTTCGCAGGGGTGAAGCCCGGTTCGCCGATCGGCACGATCCCGATGGACGGCAAGCCGGTGGCGATGGCACGCGGCTACGGACGCGGCGGGTGGATCAACAACGTGCTGACGGTCTTCGCCAACGGGTGGATCACCAGCGCCGGCAGCAACACCTCGCACAACTTCGTGAAGCTCAAACTGCCCGACGGCAAGACGCCGACGGCCATCGCCATCACCAACAGCGGCGAGTTCGCGTTGGTGACGGTCTGGGACACGGTCGACATCAAGGGCCAGGTGGCGGTGATCGCGCTGGCCGACGGCTGCCAGGGTTGCGAGACGCAGCCCGAATCGCAGTGGAATGCGAACTGGGGCAACAGCCGGCAGGCCTACCCGGGCTTTCCGGGTCTGGGCAACTACCTGGGCGCCAAGCTGCTGGGCTTCGTCGATCTGCCCGCGGACGTGAAGGCGCCGACCGAGATCGGCGTCACGACCGGTCGCAGCCATGAGCGCGGCGGCGGATACCAGGCCGTGATGAATCTCTGGAACGAGCCGCTGAACACCGCGGCCCAGCGGGCCCGCTTCTACGACGGCGATTTGAAGGCCGCCATCGGCAACACCGGCATGGCCGTGGTGGTGTCGAAGAGCGAGCAGCGTGCCGTGTTCGTCGACATGGAGCCGCTGTTCCGCCATTTTCGAGCGCAGTACGTCGGCCCGCAGACGGACGCGCAGTGGCGCGCCAGGATCGCCGATCGCGGTGACGGCGATTCTCGGTTTCCCCCGACCTTCGCTGCCGTGCCGAAGCAGAAGCCCGTCGTCGTCAAGACAGTGGTGCTCGCCTCGCCGCCGACGGCGGTGAAGCTCACGCTGATCGCACCGAACCGCGCCATGGTCGCGACGGAAGACGGTCTGCTGCATGTGTTCGATCTCGGCACCAGGTACCTGAACCAGACCGGCGGCGCTGCCAGGGGCGCACCGGGCGACATCGTCGAGATGTTCACCTACCCCGTCGGTGCGAACCCGGTGGCCCTGGCCTACGTGAAGGACAAGGCGTCGCAGGCGAAGGATCACCGGCACGCACTCTGGAACTACGAGAAGGACAACCAGTTCATGTGGGCGTTGTCGCGCGGCGAGAGAAAAGCGTCGTTGCTCCACTGGAACCCGGCGCGCACCGCGCTCTCGACCTTCAAGACGCTGCAGGACAGTCGCATGACGGACCCGCTTGCCCTGGAGGACGCGGATAACCACGGTACCGAGAGCTATCTGGTCGACATCGCGAACTACGGCAGCGGCGAAATCCTCGGCTATGCGTACGGAGACGTCATCACGTGGACCTACGACGGCGACGCGTCGCCCTGCCCACCGACGGCACCGTGCAAACTGCAGAACGGCGCGCCCTTCGAGTTCACGGGTGCCTTCAAGCTGCCGGGCAAGCCGTTCCACGTCGGCGGCGGCAACATCAACTGAGGCGCTGGCGACCGCCCGGGGGGAAAAAATGCCGCCCCAGCGTGGCGACGACGTTCTCCGCCATGCCGCGACGCGTCTCCTCGGTCGCCGAACCGATGTGCGGCGTGAGCACCACCCGGGCATCGCCGATCAGTTCGGCCGGTACCTCGGGTTCGTGCTCGAAGACGTCCAGCGCCGCGCCGGCGATGCGGTCGGCGGCCAGCGCCGCGATCAGCGCCCGCTCGTCTACCACCGGGCCGCGCGCGATGTTGACGATGTAGCCCTGCGGGCCGAGCGCTTCGATGACCTTCGCATCCACCAGGTGGTGCGTCGCCGGCGACAGCGGGCAGGTCAGGATCAGCATGTCGCTCTCGGTGGCGAGCCGGACTACGTCGTCGTGGTACGGCAGGTCCACGGGCTTGGCGTTCGGACCGAAATACGCGACCTGCGAACCGAAGGCCGCGAGCCGCCGCGCGATGGCGGAGCCGATGCTGCCGAGCCCGACGATGCCGACGCGCATGCGCGAGATCGAGCGGCCCAGCGGGTACTGCCCGTGCGCCGGCCATCGGCCGGAACGGACGAACCCATCCGCGTTCACCAGGTCGCGCGTGACCGCGAGCGCCAGGCCGAGCGCCGTGTTCGCCACGTCCTCGGCGAGCACGTGCGACGTGTTCTCCAGCACGATGCCGCGCGCCTTCACGGCCGGCACGTCGACGTTGTCGAGGCCCGCGCTGTAGCTCGAGATGATCTCCAGCGCCGGCAGCGCGTCGAGGAGCGCGGCGTCGACCTTGGTCTTGCGCAGCGCCATGCCGCGGATGCCCGGGCCGTGTTCACGCAGGAAGGCCGCGGCATCGGCGGCCTCCCGGGGCAGCTCGAGCACGGTGAAGCGCTCGCGGAGTGCTTCGGTGGTCCAGCCCGGCAGTTCGGCTGCCTTGAGGACGATCGGCTTGTCGATGGTCATGGCGTTTCGCTCTTCCTCTATTCCAGACGGACCCCGCGGGTCTTGATCACCTGCCCGTAGCGCGCCTTGTCGGCGTCGATCACCTTTTGCAGTTCGGCCGGAGTGGTTCCGCGCGCGATGGCACCCTGGGCGGTCAGCTGTTGCCTGACTTCCGGGATCTGCGTGATCGCCTGGATGCCGGCGGAGAGCCTGTCGACGATGTCGGCGGGCGTGCCGGCCGGTGCGAGCACGGCGGTCCACGATCCGGAATCGGCGTCGGCGATGCCCTGCTCGGCCAGCGTGGGCACGTCGGGCAGCACGGGCGAGCGTTGGGCGCTCGTCACGGCCAGCGCGCGCAGCTTGCCGCTCTTCACGTAGCCCGAGGTTTCCAGCACGGAGGCGAACAACATGTCGACGTGCCCCGCGATCAGGTCGGCCATCGCCGGACCGCCGCCCTTGTACGGCACGTGGCGCAACTGGATGCCGGTGGCCTGCTGGAAGATCTCCGCCGTCAGGTGCGGCGATCCGCCGTTGCCGGAACTGGCGAAGGTGTACTTGTCGGGCGAAGCCTTGGCCAGCGCCACCAGTTCCTTCGGCGTCCTGGCCGCAATGGCGGGGTTGACGACCAGGGCGAACGGCAGCTCGGCGAACAGCGAGACCGGCGCGAAGGCCTTGTCCGCGTCGTAGGGCATCTTGTAGAGCCACGGGTTGATCGACTGGGTGCCGACGTTCGCGAAGAACAGCGTGTAGCCGTCGGGTTTGGCCTTCGCCACCAGGTCCGCGCCGACCAGCCCGCCCGCGCCGGCCCGGTTGTCGACCACCACCGGCTTGCCCAGCCGCAGGCCCAGGCGCGTCGCCAGCAGGCGCGCGGCGATGTCGGTACCGCCGCCCGGCGAGAAGGGAACGATCAGCGTGATCGGCCGCGTCGGATAGGCCTCGTCGGCAGCCACTGGCAGTGTGCCGAGCGCGGTCAGGGCGATGGCCAGCAACGCGGTGCGCCGGCGTGTGAAGCGAGGTGTCTGCATGGCTCGGGCTTTCATTCGGGCTGTATGCCCGCCTGCGCGGCCACCTTGGCCCACTTCGTCGTTTCGCTCGCGATGAAGGCACTGAATTGCTGCGGCGTGCCGCCCACGGGCTCCATGCCGGCGTTCTCGAAGCGCTGGCGCACGTCGGGCAGCGCCAGGATGCGGTCGACCTCGGCGTTGAGGAGAGCGACGGTCGCTGCCGGCGTGCCGGCCGGCGCGAGCAGGCCGCCCCAGGTGCTGGTCTCGTAGCCCGGCAGGCCGGACTCGGCGACGGTCGGCACGTTCGGCAGCGCGGCGAGGCGCTTCGGCGTGGTCACGGCCAGCGCGCGCAGCTTGCCCGACCTGATCTGCGCGCTGACGGCCGTCAGCGTGTCGAACATCAGCGACACGCGTCCGCCCATCAGGTCGGGATGGGCCAGCGTGCTGCCCTTGTACGGAATGTGCTGCATGTCCAGGCCGGCCATGCTCTTGAACAGTTCGCCCGAGAAGTGCGGCGCGCCCCCGTTGCCGCTCGATGCGAAGCTGAGCTGGCCCGGGTTGGCCTTGCCCCAGGCGACGACGTCCCTGATGCTTTTGAACGGCGAACCGGGTGCGACGACCAGCACCAGCGGCACGGTGTGCGTCTGCACCACGGCCTCGAAGGCCCTGACCGTGTCGAACGGCAGCTTCCTGAACATGCTCGGATTGATGGCGTGGCTGCTCGCGACCAGGGCCAGCACATGGCCGTCGGGCGCGCTCTTGGCCACGAAATCGGTGCCGATCACGCCGGTGGCGCCGGTCCGGTTGTCGACCACCACGGGCTGGCCCCAGGCCTCGGTGAGTTTCTGGCCGATCAGCCGCGCCGCCAGGTCGATCGCCCCGCCGGGCGAGGCCGGCACGACGATCGTCATCGGCTTGGTCGGGAAGGTCCGGCCCCGGGCGGTGGTCTGGGCGATGGTCACGGCGGGCCTGCCGGCGAGCGCCAGCACGACGGCCGAGGCGAAGGTTCTGCGTTGCATCGAGTCTTTCCCGGGTTGCGGCTTCATTCGGCAGTGGCACCCGATTTCCTGACGAGTTCCGCCCAGCGGGGAATCTCGCGCGCCATGTGCGCCGTAAGTTCCTCCGGCGTGCTGCCGACGATCTCCATGGCGAGCTGGCCTTCGAGCTTGTCCCTCACGTCGGGCATCTTCAGCGCCTTGACGATCTCGGCGTTGAGCCGGTCGACGACGGGCCGGGGCGTGCCCTTCGGCGCATAGACGGCCTGCCAGGACGACATCTCGAAGTTCGCAATGCCCGCCTCCATCATGGTGGGGAGTTGCGGCTGCAGCGCGATGCGCTTGCCGGTCGTCACGGCCAGCAGCTTGATCTTGCCGCTCTGGACCATCGGCAACGCGGCCGTGACCTGGTCGAACATGAACGGCACCAGCCCGGCCGCGACGTCGGTCATGGCCGGCGGCGTGCCCTTGTACGGTACGTGGGTGAGCTTCACGCCGATGGCCTCGGCGAACATCTCGCCGGCCAGGTGGGTCGAGGTGCCGGCACCCGACGAGGCGAAATTGCGCAGCGCCGGATCCTTCTTCAGCAGCGCCACCAGCTCGGCCACCGAATTCACGCCGAGCTGGCTGTTGACGATCAGCACGTTGGGCAGGCGCGCCACCAGCGAGATCGGCTCGAAATCCTTCACCGGGTCGTACGACAGCTTCTTGTAGAGGCTGGCGTTGATCGCGTGGGTGCTGATGGTGCCGCCGAAGAGCGTGTAGCCGTCCGGCTTCGACTTGGCCACGAGGTTGGCGCCAATGCCGCCGGCCTGCCCGGGCCGGTTGTCGACCACCACCGACTGCCTGAGGCTCTCGCCGAGCTTCTGCGCGAGCACGCGGCCGATGATGTCGGTCGAGCCGCCGGCGGTGAACGGCACCACGTAGGTGATGGGCTTGGCGGTGGGCCATTCGGCCTGCGCGAAGGACAGGGCGGGAACGGTCGCGGCGAGTGCCACGAGCGCCTGACGGCGGTTGATCTTCATTTCTTGTCTCCTTGTTCTCTTGGGCGGTCGCGAGCGCGCGACCTCAGCGACCGCGCACCTCGCGCCAGCCGGCGAAGTCGGCGCGGCTCTGCGGGTCCGTCGGCGGATACAGCCCGAGGATCGAGCGTCCCTCCATCACCTTCTCCTGCACGAAGTCCTCGAACGCGGTCATTTCGGTGGCCTCGACGGCGAGCTCGTCGGCCAGGTGCGCCGGGAGCACCAGCACGCCTTCGGCATCGCCCACGATCACGTCGCCCGGGAACACCGGCGCGTCGCCGCAGCCGATCGGCCCGTCGATCTCGATGGCCTCGTGCAGCGTCAGGTTGGTGGGGGCGCTGGGCTGGCAGTGGTAGGCCGGCATGGCGTACTTCGCGATGTCGGGGCTGTCGCGGAAGCCGCCGTCCGTCACGACGCCGGCCGCGCCGCGCTTCATCAGCCGTGCGACCAGGATGCCGCCGGCCGAGGCGGCGCGCGTGTCCTTGCGGCTGTCGATCACCATCACCGCGCCCGGCGGGCATTCCTCCACCGCCTTGCGCTGCGGATGGTCGCGGTTCAGGAATACCTCGATGCCGTTGCGGTCCTCGCGCGCGGGCATGTAGCGCAGCGTGAAGGCCGGGCCGACCATGTTCGGGCCGGCCGGGTTCAGCGGGCGCACGTTCTGGATCATCTGGCCGCGCAGGCCGCGCTTGAACAGCGCGGTGCACAGCGTGGCGGTGCTGACTTTCATCAGCAGGTCGCGGGTCTGGGGATTCATGCGGTGTCTCCAATCAAAAGATGTCGGGTTCCGGCACGGCCTTGCCGAAGGTGGTTTCCAGGAAGTCGAAATCGCAGCCCTCGTTAGCCTGCTTGATGTGGCGGCCGAACATCCAGCCGTAGCCGCGTTCGTAGCGCGGCGGCGGCGGCGTCCAGGCGGTGCGGCGCGTGGCCATTTCGTCGTCCGTGATCTCCAGGCGGATCGTGCGTGCCGGCACGTCGACCGTGATGCGGTCGCCCGTTTTGACCAATGCCAGCGGACCGCCGATCGCCGCCTCGGGCGAGCAGTGCAGCAGGCAGCCGCCGTAGCTGGTGCCGCTCATGCGCGCGTCCGACAGGCGCAGCATGTCCTTCACGCCCTGCCTGAGCAGCTTGGTAGGGATCGGCAGCATGCCCCACTCGGGCATGCCGGCGCCCAGCGGGCCGGCGTTGCGCAGCACCAGGATGTCGTCGCCGGTGACGTCGAGGTCCGGGTCCTCGACCGCTTTCTTGAGGCTCGGGTAGTCGTCGAAGACCAGCGCGCGGCCGGTATGGCGCAGCAGGTGCGGCGCCACGGCGCTCGGCTTGATCACCACGCCGTCGGGCGCCAGGTTGCCGCGCAGCACGGCCAGCGCGCCTTCGGCGTAGATGGGGTTGTCCAGCGGGCGGATCACGTCGTCCTGGTAGACCTCGCTGCCGGCGACGTTCTCGCCGATCGTCTTGCCGTTGACGGTCAGCGCCTGCGTCTTCAAATGGCCGCGGATGCGCTCCAGCAGGGCGCGCAGGCCGCCGGCGTAGAAGAAGTCTTCCATCAGGTAGGCGTCGCCGCTCGGGCGGATATTGGCGATCACCGGCACGCGGCGGCTGAAGTCGTCGAAGTCGTCCAGGCCGACCGGATGACCGGCGCGGCGCGACATCGCGATCAGATGGATGATCGCGTTGGTCGAGCAGCCCATGGCCATCGCGCAGGCGATGCCGTTCTCGAAATTCGCGCGCGTAAGCATCTTCGCGGGCGTCAGGTCGTCCCAGACCATGTCGACGATGCGGCGTCCGCATTCGGCGCTCATGCGCACGTGGTTGGCGTCGGCCGCGGGGATGCTAGACGCGCCCGGCAGCGTGAAGCCGATCGACTCCGCGATGCCCATCATGGTGGCGGCCGTGCCCATGGTCATGCAGGTGCCGTTGCTGCGCGCGATGCCGGCTTCCATCTCGTTCCACGCCTGGTCCGAGAGCCGCCCGGCGCGGCGTTCGTCCCAGTACTTGAAGGCGTCGGAGCCCGAGCCCAGTACCTTGCCCTTCCAGTTGCCGCGCAGCATCGGGCCGGCCGGCAGGAAGATAAACGGGATGCCCATGCTCAACGCACCCATCGTCAGGCCCGGCGTGGTCTTGTCGCAGCCGCCCATCAGCACCGCGCCGTCCACCGGATGGCTGCGCAGCAGCTCCTCGGTCTCCATCGCCAGGAAGTTGCGATACATCATGGTGGTCGGCTTGACCATGCTCTCGGACAGGCTAATGGCGGGCAGCTCGAGCGGGAAGCCGCCGGCCTGCAACACGCCGCGCTTCACGTCCTCGACACGCTGCTTGAAGTGCGTGTGGCACTGGTTCGCATCGCTCCAGGTGTTGACGATGGCGATGATCGGCTTGCCCTTCCAGTCCTCGTAGCCGTAGCCCATCTGCAGCACGCGCGAGCGGTGGCCGAAGGAGCGGAAGTCGTCGGGGGCGAACCAGCGGGCGCTGCGCAGGTCTTCGTAGACGCGTCGGGTCATGGGATGTCGTCTCCAGATCACGGGTCGAAACCCCGTTTTGCGCGGATTAAAACACTAATATATTAGTACGTCAACGGCACGACGGCACAATGGCGCCCGATGAGTGCCCTGCCCAGATTCACGCTCGACCGCACCCGCTACGCCGCGCCGCAGGTGCTCGGGAAGCTGCGCGAAGCGATCCTCTCGCTCGAACTGCCGCCCGGCGCCGTGCTCACGCGGCTCGAACTGGCCGACCGGTTCGGCGTCAGCCAGACGCCGGTGCGGGAAGCCCTGCTCCGGCTGCAGGAAGAGGGGCTGGTGGATGTGTTCCCGCAGCATGCCACCCTGGTGAGCCGCATCAGCATCACGGCCGCGCGCGAGGCGCATTTCCTGCGCCGTGCGCTGGAACTCGAACTGGTCGAGCAGCTGGCGCGCGAGACGCCGGCGGGCCTGGTGGACGCAATGAAGGCGACCATCGCGCTCCAGGCATCGCTGGCCGACGCCCAGCGCTACGGCGAATTCGTGGATGCCGACCGCGCATTCCACCGCCAGATGTACGAAGCCGGTGGCGTGCCGGCGCTATGGAGCCAGGTGATGAAGGCGTCGGGCCACGTGGACCGGTTGCGCCGGCTGCACCTGCCCACCGCGGGCAAGACCGAGTCGATCCTGCGCGACCATCGCGCCATCGTGCAGGGCATCGAAGCACGGGATCCTGCCGCCGCGCGGTCGGCATTGCGCGGGCACCTCTCCGGCACGCTCAGCGCGGTCGACACGATCTGCGACCAGTATCCGGATTTCATCGCCCGGTAGCGTTTCGGCCATGCGGCTGGCACGGCGCTTGCTCACACCATGCGGCGCGCTGCAACGAAGCACCGCATTGGTGTGATACGCAATCGACGCCACACCTGCGCCGGTGAAGCTGCTGGCAACCTTTTCCCGAAACCCGTCCGACGACGCAGGGCCGGCGACGCGCCTGCATCCGGACACCTTCACTGGTTGCTGTCATGTCCACTTTCAAGACATTCCTGAAATCCGGGCACTCGCCCACGCTGTTCGCAGCCTTCCTGTACTTCACGTTCTCGTGCTGCATCTGGGTGCTGAACGGGGCGATGGCGCCCTTCATCAGCGAGACCTTCAACCTCACGCCGGCCCAGAAGGGGCTGATGCTGTCGGTGCCGATCATCGCGGGCGCACTCATGCGCTTTCCGCTGGGCATCCTGTCTCAGTACATCGGCCGCAAGAACGCCACGCTGGTCGAGATGGGGCTGATCGCGGTGGCGATGCTGTTCGGCTTCTTCTTCGTCAAGAGCTTCAACGACCTGCTGGCCATGGGCGTGCTGCTGGGCATCGCCGGCGCGAGCTTCGGCGTCGCGCTGTCGCTCGGTTCCGGGTCGTTCCCGCCGCAGCACAAGGGGCTGGCGATGGGCCTCGTGGGCGCCGGCAACGTGGGCACGGCGGTGTCGGTGCTGGTCGCGCCACCGCTCGCGCAGTGGCTCGGCTGGCAGAGCGTCTACGGCATCGCCGCCTTCGCCATCCTGATCCCGATGGTGGTGATGGTGATCTTCGCCAAGGAACCGTCCGACGTCGACAGCCACGCCAGTTTCCGCGAGCACATCGCCTGCCTGTTCGAGAAAGACGGCTGGGTGTTCAGCCTGATCTACGGCGTGACCTTCGGCGGCTTCATCGGCTTCATCACCTTCCTGCCTTCCTACTACTACGACCAGTTCGGCGTGAGCAAGGTGCAGGCCGGACAGTTGACGATGCTGGCGGCCTTCATGGGCGCGGCCGTCCGGGTGCTGGGCGGCTGGATCTCCGACCGCTGGGGCGGCGTCAACACGCTGACGCTGGTGCTGGCGGTGGTGGCCGTCGGGCTGGTGCTGGTGGGGATGAGCGCGTCGTCGCTGGCGCTGACCACGCTGCTGCTGATCGTCTGCTTCGCGGCGCTGGGTGCGGGCAACGGCGCATTGTTCCAGCTGGTGCCCCTGCGCTGGCCTGCGAGCACGGCGGTCGCCGGATCGATGATCGGCGAGATCGGTGCGCTCGGTGGCGGGCTGGTGCCCAACGCGATGGGCCTGTCGAAGCAGTATCTCGGCAGCTACCTCTGGGGCTTCGTGTTCTTCGGCGTGCTTTCGCTGATCATGCTGGGCGTGATGCGTGTCATGCAGATCCGCTGGACGCGCACCTGGGCCGAGAAGGGCGGACGGGCACGCACCACCGGAACCACCGCTGCGGCGCCGGCCGCTGCCGCCGCGTTCAACGTGGCAAGAACAAAAGCCAGAAGAGCAGCACCACGTTGAACAGCACCGAGACGACCAGCCCGAGTTGAAGCAGTGCCGCCCGGTTGCGCTGCATCAACGGGGTGGCCGGCGGCGCGGCGATGGGGCGCGACGCACCACGTTCGAGCGCCAGCAGCAACTCTTCGGCGGTCTCGAACCGCTGTTTCGGGTCGCGCGCCACGGCCTTGCGCACCAGGTGGTCGAGCCACATCGGCACGTCGGGCCGGATGCGCGACAGGGCGGGCGGATCGCGCCGGTAGCGCGCCTGCTGGTAGGGCTCGATCTCGCCGTACGGCAGTCGCCCGGCGAGCCACTGATAGAGCGTAACGCCCAGCGCGAAGAGGTCGCTGCCCGCGTCGGCGTTCGCACCGTCCCACTGTTCGGGATTGATGTAGCTCGGCGTGCCCGCGTGCAGCGCGCGCGCCGCGGGATCCTCGCGCCCCGACAGGGCCACGCCGAGGTCCAGCATGCGCCAGCGCCCGTCGTCGCCCAGATGCAGGTTGCCCGGCTTGATGTCGCGATGGATCACGCCGTGCCGGTGCAGCCGGCCGAGCGCTTTGGCCCACTCGATCGCCGCGGCCACGACGGCGGCGACGGGAGCGGTCGGTGTCGTGCCGCCCTGGCGCGCCTGCATCTGTTCCAGCGTCCGGCCGCTGTGCCAGTCGAAGACCGTGTAGAGCGCGCTCGCATCGGCACGGCGTTCCCGCACCCGCACGAAGCCGGTGTCGCCGCGTGCGCTGACCCGCAGCCCGAGCCAGGTCTCGTGCGCCAGCATGGCGCGCTCCTGCGCGTCGCTGGCGCGCGAGGGATGCAGTGTCTTGATGGCGACCAGCGCGCGTGTCGCGGTCTCGCGCGCCTGGTAGACCAGGTGGACGCCGGTGTCGGCCACGCGCGCCGTGATCGCGTAGCCGTCCAGCACGTCGCCGAGCTTCAGGGCCGGCGGTGGTGCGAGACGCCGGCCGTCGACCAGTTCGTCGTCGAGCTGGCGCGCATCGAGGCCGACGATGCGAAGTACCAGTGCCGTGGCGTTGTCGCGCGTGCCGGCGGCGATCGCGGCCTGCACGATGGCGTCGCTGGCCTGGCCCGCGCTGCCCGCCAGCGCGAGCTCGCCGATGCGTGCGGCCTTGAGCACGCCGTGCACGCCGTCGGTGGTGAGCACGAAGCAGTCGCCGACCTGCGCGTCGCCCTGTTCGTAGTCCACGCGCACCTGGTCGTCCAAGCCGATGGCGCGTGTCAGGCGTGACTTGAGGTCGGGATGGTCGAGCGCGTGGTCGTGGGTGAGTTGCCGGGCCGACGCGCCGCCGCCCCGCACGCGCCAGGCGCGCGTGTCGCCGACGTGGGCCAGCGTGTAGCGCTGGCCGTGGAGCACCAGCGCGGTCAAGGTCGTGAGGCCGGTGACGCTGCCGTTGCGGCGCTGGTTGTGCGCGGCGAGCCAGGTGTTCTGTGCGCTGACGAGGCGGTCGAGCGCCACGGTGGCGTCCCAGGTGTCGGGCGTCGAGAAATAGTCCGCGAGCAGTCCCATCACGGTGGTCTGCGCGGCTTCGAGTCCGCCGCCGCCGGTCGAAACGCCATCGGCGATCGCGGCGACCAGTCCGCGCGATTCCTCGCCTCGGGGTGCGTGGATGGCGCCGGCGAAATCCTCGTTCACCTCGCGGGGCCCGCGCTGGCTGCTGTAGCCGATGTCCGCTTCGAAACTCATGGTGCGATTCTGCACATGCAGTGCAGCAACTCGCGCGAGCCGACCGAGTGCGGCTCAACGATCCCGAAGGATCAGAGGCCGCCCATGAAGGTGGACGGCGAGCCGAAACGGTTGTTGTTGAACGAGGCACCCGCCATCGCCATTTCGTCCTCTCCCTCGGCCGCCTCGGTCGAGAAAAGAAGGGTGCCGAGCGCCAGCGCGAAGCACACGGCGATCGAGATGATGCCGAAATTCACGACCAGGGCCAAGGTCATCGAAAGGCCCAACAGGAGGATCAGAAATTTTGTCATGGGCGAATCATGCAAGCTTTAGATACATTCGTCTGTGACTCTTTCCACACGAAATGCACTGCTGTGCGAGCTTCGCAATATTAAAAATGGACAGCAGATCCGAACTGTGAACTTAGGTTCTAGGAATGAAAACGCAGGCGTCGCCGGTGCGACTTCAAGCCTCCGGATAAAGGCCGTGGATGCGACCGAAAAGGCGGGTCAGTCCGAACAGCGCGTCGATGTTCGGCGTCGCGACCCCGACGCGCTGCCCGATCTCGCGTACCGCACCGACGATCGCATCGAGTTCGATCGGCCGGCCCGCTTCGGCATCCTGCAGCATCGAAGTCCTGAACGCGCCGAGCCGCGCCGTGACCGCGTTGCGATCCTCGGGGCTCTGCGCGATCGGACAGCCGATCCGCGCACCGACGAGTCGCGCCTCGGCCATCGCCGCAGCGCAGAAGCCGCGCACTTCCGGATCGGCGAGGATGCGGTCGCCGGTCGCGCCGGTGATCGCGCTGACCGGGTTCATGGTCATGTTGCCCCAGAGCTTGTACCAGGCGTCCTGGCGCACGTCGGCCGAATGCGTCGCGTCGAAACCCGCGTCCGCGAGCAGGTCGACCACGCGCTGCACGCGTTCGCTCTTGCCGCCCGCGGGTTCGCCGACGATCAGGCCCTGGCCGAACCGGTGCTCCACCAGTCCGGGTTCCGGCATCGACGTGCTGGCATGCACCACGCAGCCGACCACGTTGGAGAAAGCGATCGCGGCTTTGATCTCGCCACCCGGGTCGACGCTCGTCAGCGCGCCGCCGGGAAATCCTTCGATACCCTGGCAGAACCACCATGGCACGCCGTTCATCGCCGGCATCACCAACGTGCCGGCACCGAGCAACGGCGCGATGCTGCGCGCGACCTGCGTCAAGGCCGGCCCCTTGACCGCGATCACGACCAGGTCCTGTTCGCCGAGTTCGCACGCGTCGCCGACCGCCGTCGCGGGTGCCTGCAGCAGGCCGGCGTCGGTGCGCATGCGCCAGCCGTGGCGTTGCAGTGCTTCGAGCGTGGCACCTCGGGCCAGGGCGCTCACCCGGGCGTTTCCGGCCGCGGCCAGGCGGGTGCCGATGAACCCGCCGATGGCACCGGCGCCGACGATGCAAACCTTCATGACGAAATTTCCTTCAGTTGATGCGGCAGCGGAGATCGCACCGCAGCTTCGCAGATATGCGCCGGCTTCAGCGCGGCATCGTGTCGCGCGGCGTCACCGTCGGCGCGTCGTTGCCCCACGACCCGCGCACGTAGGTGAGCACGGCGGCGATGTCGTCGTCGTCGAGCACATGACCGAAGGGCGGCATCCCGAACGGACGGGGATTGCCCAGGGTCGCCGGCAGGAAGCCGCCGCGCCGCACGACCTGGATCAGGTTCCGCGGCGTGGTCATGCCGACCGCACGGCTGCCGGCCAGCGCCGGGTAGGCGTCCGGCATGCCCTGGCCGGCGTCGCCGTGGCAGTAGGCGCAGCGCTGGTCGTAGATGCGCTCGCCGCGCGCCATCGTGCCGGCGTCGCGGCGCGGCGTCGAGGATTCTGGCGATTCGGCGGTGGCGACCCGGCCCGGTGCGACGGGCAGCTGCCGGAGATAGACGGCCATTGCCCGGAGGTCTGCCTCGTTCAGGTATTGCGTGCTGCGAAACACCACATCGGCCATCGGCCCGATCACCGATCCGCGCGGCGAAATGCCGGTTCCGAGCAGTTGGACGACATGCGCCACCTCCCAATCGGCGACGCCCGCCTCGTGCGTCGAAATGAGCGACGGCGCATACCAGTTCTCCGCTGGGATCACACCGCCGGACAGCCCCAGCCGCGTCTCGGTCGCGCCGAGACTGTTGCGGGTGCCGTGGCAGGCGATGCAATGGCCCAGTCCGTCGACCAGATAGGCACCGCGGTTCCATTCGGCGGTCTTCGCCGGGTCGGGCATGAACGTGCCCGGCTCGAAGAACAGGATGCGCCAGGCTGCGAGTGCGACCTGCGTGTCGAACGGGAAGCGCAGGGTGTGCGGCGCGTTGGGCGCGCTGGAAGGCTCGACCGTGCGCAGGTAGGCATGGATCGCATCCGAATCCTCGCGGGTCACGCGTGTGAACTCGGGGTATGGAAAGGCCGGATAGAGCAGCCGGCCGTCCTTCGAACGTCCGTGGTGCATCGCGCGCCAGAAATCGGCTGTGCTCCACTGTCCGATGCCATGTCGTGCATTGGGCGTGAGGTTGCTTGCATGGACCGTACCGAACGGCGTCGCGATGCCCAGACCGCCGGCGTAGGCGGCGCCGCCGCGTGCGGTGTGACAGCCGGCGCAGTTTCCGGCCAGGGCCAGGTAGCGGCCACGCTCGACCTGTCCGGGTGCCGCTGCCGTCGTGTCGGCGATCCGTGGTGGGGACGGCACGGCGTCGGCGCCGCGGCGAAGTTCGAATCCGATCCGCAGCGCGACGCACAGCGCCGCGACGATCACCAGGGCCAGGAAGCCGGATGCGATGCGTCGGATCATCGCGGCGCCGCCTCGACGGCGATCTCGGGCATCGAAGCGCACTGCATCGGCAGCGGCGCGGGCAGGCGCGCCAACGGCCGGGCGTCGGCCGGCACCGGCTGGATCGCCAGCCAGCTCGCCGCGGCATTGATGTCGGCGGCATCGAGCCTGCGACCGACTTCGGCCATGCAGTCGGGTGCGAGCGCATGCCGGTCGTGGTTGATCCAGGCGCCCAGCTGCGACGACAGGTAGAGCCGCGGGAGTCCGACGAGCGCCGGAACTCCCGGCTGCACGCCGGTCAGGGCGGCGCCGTGGCACCGCGTGCAGGCCGGAATGCCGCGAGCCGGATTCCCCTCGAGGACGAGCTTGCGTCCACGTGCGAGCGTCTCCTGCGACGCGTCGGTGACCGGCGAAATCGCGGGGTAGGGCAGCTCCAGGTCGGCGAAATAGCCAGCGATTTCATGCAGATACGAATCCGACATGTGTTGGACCAGATAGACCATGTCCGCGTTCGCACGGCGTCCGTCGCGAAAGCTTTTCAACTGAGCGAAAAGGTAGCCGGCGGGTTTTCCGGCAAGACGCGGGAAGTAGGCGGAATTTCCGGTCGCGCCTTCTCGCCCGTGGCAGGCGATGCAAGCGGAGACTTGCAAGGCAACGGATTCGGCTGGGCGGGCCGGCCGGGCGGTGCTGGTCGCGGAGAAAAAGCAGAGTAATCCACTCGTGCTCAACCAGGCGACTTGCCGAACGTTGTGCAAAGAAAGAAACTTGAACTTACTCATTAAGTGCAGAAAAGTTTAGAAGTGTCTCTGTTCCCTGCATCTCGCGAAGTCTTTTCCCCTCTTGACCGGTAGATATAAATTCGATCTTTATTTACAGAAATGATATAAAATATTTCCAGATTGTTAACGGCTCGCTTTAAGAAATCTGTTGTCGAGGTCGGGATCGCATCGATGAAGGTACTGAGATCGCAAACGCATGGTTCAGGCACGGGCCGCTACCTGAGCCGCCGTTCGATGGTGATCGGTGGCGTGCTCGGGTGCGGTTCGATCGTGGTGCTGGAAGCCTCGAGCGATCTCTGGCACGAGCAGCACCAGGCCGCGGTGGTGGGCATCGCGCTGGTATTGGCGCTCGCGCTGTTCTGCATCGCGCTGGTCAGACGTTATCCGCTCCTGTTTTTCGAGTTCGTCGTCGCGATCGCGAGTTGCGCCTGGGTGGCTTCCGGTGTGATGACGCACGGGGCCGGGAGTGTCGTCTGGGCCTACGGGTCGATCGGCGCCATGCTGCTGATCGCACCGTCGCGCTACACCAAGTTCTTCGCACTCTGCGTTCTTTTCACTGCCATCGCGGCGCTGTATCGGCTGCGGGGGAACACCGTCGATATCGCCACGGTCGCGGAGCTGGTGGCTTTCACGGCGTTCATCAAGATCTACAAGCTCAGCATGAGCAGCCAGCGCGAAGCGGTCGAAGCGCAACGTGTGCGGCTCGATCTGCTGCTGCGGTGCAGCGATGCCGGCTGCCTCGAGTGGAACGGCGGCGCGGGCCCCATGGACTACTCGCCGCGCCTGCGCGACATGCTGGGTATCTCGCGCGACGGCGACGCCGCACAGATCGATTTCTGGAGCTATCTGCCGCCCGGCTTTCGCGAGCGTGTCAAGGAGGTGTTCTCCCGCCAGATCGGATCGATCACGATGCCGCACGAATCGACGCCGCCGCTCTGGATGGAATATCCGCTGATCCGCAGCGACAGGAGCCGCATCTGGGTGCATGCCCGGGCGATACGTATTTCGGGTCCGGACGGTCGGCTCGCACGCTACGTCTGCACCTTCGTCGACATCACCGAGCGCCTGGAAGTCGAGCGCCAACTGCGCCTGGCGAACGCGCGCGTCGAGGGGCAGACCCGGAAGCTGACGCGCCAGCGTGCGGTGCTCGAGCGTGCCTTGCGCGCCCGCGAGGAGGTCGAGCACCTGACGCGCCACGACCTGAAGACGCCGCTCGCGCAGATCGTCTCGATCACCGACACCCTGCGCAGCGTGCGAACGCCCGCCGTGGAAAAGGCCGCGTTGCTGGTGACGCTCGAAGCCATGGCGCGCCGCGCGATGCGCATGCTCAAGCTGGCGATCGACTTCTACCCGATCGAAGAGGGACGGTTCGACTTCGTCCCCGAGGCGGTGGACCTGACCGACGTCGCGCGCAAGGTCTGCGACACCTCCCGCGCGCAAGCCGAGACCAAGCGCATAGGGTTCGTGCTGGACTTCGCGCAGGAGCCCCTCTGGGCGCAGGCCGACGTCGTGCTGTGCGAGACGATCGTGGAGAACCTCACCAAGAACGCGATCGAGGCCGCGCCCGTGGGCAGCCGCATCACGATCGCGCTGCGCAAGGGGCTGCGCGTCTGTTTTTCCATCCACAACGACGGGATGGTGCCGGCGGAAGTGCAGGGCAACTTCTTCCAGAAATATTCGACCGCAGGAAAGACCGGAGGCACCGGCCTGGGCACCTATTCCGCAAGGCTGATGGCACGGGCACAGCGGGGCGAACTGCGCATGAGCACGTCGCGGGCGGAGGGTACCTATCTCGTGCTCGAGCTGCAACCGGCGAGCGATGTCCGCGAAATTCCAGAAGAACGTCGCTACCGCGACAGTGGGCTTTCGTCCGCCGACCCGACCGAATGGGACATCCTGGTCGTCGACGACGACGCCTACAGCTCGCTGGCGATCGCCGGCATCGCGGACGCCCACGGCATCGTCCGCACGGCGCCCAACGGCCGCGCCGCCCTCGAGTCCGTGATGGCGCACCGTCCGGACGTGATCTTCATGGACCTGGAGATGCCGGTGATGGGAGGTCTCGAGACGGTCGGACTGATCAGGAGCTTCCAGGCGAAGGCGGCGCAACGGCCGAGCCTGGTGATCGCGCTTTCGGCGCACGACGATGCGCACACCGCTCGCCGGTGCAAGACGGCCGGCTTCGACCGGTGCGAATGCAAGCCGATCACCCACGACCGCATGGCATGGCTGCTCGATACGTGGAACGGCGCGCTGGAGGCCGCGCGCTAGAGTCGCCGCATGCGCGCACACATTTTCCAGACGTTCGGACTGCAACGGCTTCTCTACGGCGCTGTCGTCGGCCTGCTGTTCGGCCTGATTCCTTGGCCCGTCGACGGGGTGGCGAGACTCCTGGTCGGCTGGAGCTTCGGCGCGGCGTTCTACCTGGCGCTGGCCTGGCGGCTGGCGGAAACTTACGACGCCCAGCGCACGCGCGAGCGCTCCCAGGCGCTGGACCCGCCGAACGTGCTGATCCTGGTCATCATGCTCACGGCCGTGGGTGCCTGCGTCACCGCCATCGCGATGCTGCTGCAGCAGGTGAAGGACATGGACGGCGTGGCGCGCGCCCTGCACGTCGTGCTCGCCGTGGCGGCGCTGGCGACGTCGTGGCTGCTGATCCACACCATCTACGCTTTCCACTACGCGCACCGCTACTACCAGGAGGAGTTGAAGGGGGAGCCGAACGGGCCGGGACTGGACTTCCCAGGCAAGCTCGATCCGGACTATATGGACTTCCTGTACTTCTCGTTCGTGATCGGGATGACCTCGCAGGTGTCTGACGTGCAGGCCACGTCGCGCCAGATGCGGCGCATCGCGCTGGTGCACGGCGTGCTCTCGTTCGCCTTCAACATGCTGGTGCTCGCGCTGTCCGTCAACGTCGTCGCGAGCAGCATCTAGCCAGGACCGCCGCGCATCCGGCGACCGAAGGCGACCAGTCCGGTCGAGAGCGCGACGCCGCAGGCGATCACCGGCGCGCAGCCGAGCATCCATGGCGTGACACGTTCGTTCAGGAACATCGCGCCGTAGGAAAC
The DNA here is from genome assembly GCA_050954325.1 of Janthinobacterium lividum. Lineage (GTDB taxonomy): Bacteria > Pseudomonadota > Gammaproteobacteria > Burkholderiales > Burkholderiaceae_C > Variovorax. Next base: position 244,189 of record JBPBPG010000004.1, read on the forward strand.
CGCGAACACCGGAACCAGAAAGGTCACCGTCAGGGCGCGTGCCGGGCCCGCCCGGGCGATCAGCCGAAAGAACACGATGTAGGCCAGCCCGGTACAGACCACGCCGAGCGCGACCATCGCCAGCCACGCTTTCGCGCTCGGCATGCGCCCCGGCCAGAGCCAGATCGCGGGCAGCGCGAGGAACAGCGTCGCGCCGATCTGGCTGCCCGCGGCGCTCGCCATCGGTGGCACGCCCGTGAGGAAGCGCCGCGTCGCGCTGGCCGAAATACCGTAGCTGAGACATGCTCCCAGGCAGGCCGCCACGGCCCAGACCGCCGCGTGTCCGCCATCCGTGTCGGCGCCCGCATGGAAGTCGGCGCTGCGGCTCGCCAGCAGGGCGACGCCGGCGAAGCCGACCGCCAGCCCGACGATGCGCGAGCTGCCCGGACGCTCGCCGAACCAGGCCCAGGCGACCAGCGCGCCGAACATCGGCACCGTGGCGTTGATCACGGCGGGCAGGCCGCTGCTCAGCGTGAGCAATGCGAAGCAGAAAAGCGCGAAGGGTAGTCCCGAATTCAGGATGCCTATCGACAGCGTCGCCTTCCAGTGCCGCGCGATCGCCGGACCCTGGCCGCGCAGCAGCGCCAGCGGGACGAGGAACAGCGCCGCCACCGTGACGCGCATCGCGGCGGCCGGCAGCGCGCCGAATTCGGCCGCGCCGATGCGCATGAACATGAACGACGCGCCCCAGATCGCTCCCAGCAGCAGCAGGTCGAGCGCCCAGCCGCCCGTGGCCGGCGTCACGGCTCTGGCGGTGACGTCGCTCGTGGCGCCTGAGGTGGTCCCGACCGAATTCACAGCGTGCCCTCCAACTGCAGCAGCGCGGTCTTGCGCTCGAGCCCGCCGGCATAGCCGGTGAGGGCGCCGCCCGTGCCGACGACGCGGTGGCAGGGCACGATCACGCTGATCGGATTGCGTCCGACGGCAGCCCCGACCGCGCGCACCGCCGACGGCCGGCCGACCCGTTTGCTCAGCGCGCCGTAACTGGTGGTGGCACCGGCCGGGATGGCGCGCAGCGCCTGCCAGACGTCCCGTTGGAAATCGGTGCCGTTCGACAGGTCCAGCGGCAGGTCGAAGTCGGTGCGGCGTCCGGCAAGGAAGTCCAGCAGCTGCGAGGCGGCGGCTCGCAGCACCGGATGCGCGTCGTCGGTCCGCCAGCCGGTCATGTCGGGAGCATGCCGTTGCGCATCGAACCAGAGACCGGCCAGGCCGGCGTCGGTCGCGGCCAGGACGACACCGCCGAGCGGGGTGTCGACATGGGTCGTGCGCAGGCTGTGCAGGGAGGCGTCGCTGAATTTCATGGTGTGTCCTTGTTCTCGTTGGCTTCGTCGTGCCGCGGCACCGGCGGCGTGTACCAGGCGCGCAGCACCGCGTAGCTGCGCCAGGGGCGCCAGTCGAGCGAGGCTTCGGTCGCGGCGCGCGCGGTCGTCACGCCCAGCGCCTTCTGCAGCGCGATGTCGCCGGCCGGAAACGCATCGGGCCAGCGCAATGCGCGCATCGCGATGTACTGTGCCGTCCAGTCGCCGATGCCCGGCAGCGCCTGCAGCGCAGCCACCGTGGTCGGCACGTCGGCGCCCGGATGCAGCATCAGCCGGCCGGCGCGCACTTCGTTCGCGAGCGCGTGCAGCGCGCCCTGACGCTGCCGCACGATGCCGATGCCGCCCAGCGCGTCGCTGCCGGCGGAGGCGATCGCCTCGGGCGTCGGAAACAGCCGGTCGAGCCCGGCGATCGGCGTCTCGATCGCCTCGCCGAAGGCTGCCACCAGCCGGCCGCCGATCGTGCGCGCCGCCGCGACGGTGATCTGCTGGCCCAGCACGGCACGCACGGCCAGCTCGAAGCCGTCCAGCGTGCTGGGCACGCGCGAACCGTCGCTCGTGGGAAAGAAGTCGTGCAGCACGGCGTTGATCGCCATCGGTTCGGCGTCCAGATCGAGCAGCGCCCGCACCCGTCCGATCACGACCGGCAGCACCGTGGCCAGCGACTCGCTCACCGACAGCCGCAGCCGGACGCGCTCGGTGTCGAATTGCCAGCGCAGCCAGCCGGTGCGGGCGCCGACGCGCAGGGTGCTGGCGAACCATCGGCCGTCGGCGGTTTCGACCTCGGCGCCGCGCAATGCGTGCCGGACCATGAAAGCGTGCATGCCGGCGGTGTCGTAAGGCGGCCGGTAACCCAGGCGCACCTCGATCGCGCCTTCGGCAATGTCGGCGCAGCGCACGTCGGCCGCGCCGGCTCGTCGCATCGCGCTCGGATTGCTTCCATAGTGGGCAACGAAGGCCGCATTGAAGCGCCGGACGCTGGCGAAGCCGCTCGCCTGTGCGACCTGCGTCATCGGCAGCGCGGTGTCGGCGATCAGCTGCCGTGCGGTCAGGAGCCGCCGCGTCTGCAGGTACCGAAGCGGCGAGATGCCGAACTGCGCCTCGAAGATGCGCCGCAGATGCCGGTCGCTCACGCCCAGCCGCTCGGCGACCTCCGCCACGCCCGGCCCGCAGCCGTCCGCGCCTTCGACGGACCGCCAGGCATCCGGCTCGTCGATCAGTCGCGCCGCCTGCAGCGCGAGGATGCGCGATGCGTCTTCGGTCGACCAGCGGGTCGCGTGCGGTGCGAGTTCGGGACGGCAGCGCAGGCAGGGCCGAAAACCGGCCAGTTCGGCCTGTGCCGCATGGCGGAAGAAGCGACAGTTCTCCCGCATGGGCGTTTTCACGCGGCAGATGGGTCGGCAGTAGATGCCGGTCGAGGTGACGGCGGTGAAGAAGGAGCCGTCGAAGCGTGCGTCGCGCGTCTTCATGGCGAGATAGCAGACGTCGCCTTCGAGCTGTGCGGGCGGTGCCTCCTGCGCAACCGGGTCGAGAGAGGAAATATCGGAGCTGGGCACCCGATCGATCATACGTTCGGGGTGGGGTCGGACCGGCCGTTTCCGGACATCCGACTCGCAACAGCCGTGCCTACAATAGCATTCGTTTTTTGTGAACCTTCAAGGCAAAGAAATGCAACTCAGCGCATCGATTTTCAAGGCCTACGACATCCGCGGCGTCGTGCCCGCCACCCTCGACGCGGAGATCGCCGAGGCGCTCGGCAAGGCTTTCGGCAGCGCGGCGCGTGCCGCCGGCGAGAAGTCCGTCGCGGTCGGCCGCGACGGCCGCCTCTCGGGCCCTTCGCTGGTCGAAGCGCTGATCCGCGGCCTGGTCGCCACCGGCGTCGAGGTGATCGACATCGGCGCGGCCACGACGCCCATGCTGTACTTCGCGGCCCACACGCTCGCCACCAGCGGCATCCAGGTCACGGGCAGCCACAACCCGAAGGACTACAACGGCTTCAAGATGGTGCTGGCCGGCCGTGCGATCTACGGCGACGAGATCCAGGGCCTGCGCAAGGTCATGGAAGCCGGCAGCGCGACGCTCGCCGCAGGCGGCTCCGTGCGCAAGGTCGACGTGCTCGACGCCTACACGAAGCGCATCGTCGGCGACATCAAGCTGGCGCGGCCGATGAAGATCGTGGTCGATTCGGGCAACGGCATCGCCGGTGCTTCGGCGCCCGCCATCCTGCGTGCCATCGGCTGCGAGGTGACCGAGCTGTTCAGCGAGGTCGACGGCGACTTTCCGAACCACCATCCCGATCCGAGCAAGCCCGAGAACCTCAAGGACCTGATCGCCGCGCTGAAGTCCGGCGACGCCGAACTCGGTCTGGCCTTCGACGGCGACGGCGACCGCCTGGGCATCGTGACCCGCGAGGGCAACAACATCTACCCGGACCGCCAGATGATGCTGTTCGCCCAGGACGTGCTCTCGCGCGTGCCCGGCGGCACCATCGTCTACGACGTGAAGTGCTCGCAGCGCCTCGGTCCGGCGATCGAAGCCGCCGGCGGCGTGCCGATGATCTTCAAGACTGGTCATTCGCTGATCAAGGCGAAGATGAAGGAAATCGATTCGCCGCTGGGTGGCGAGATGAGCGGCCATATCTTCTTCAAGGAGCGCTGGTTCGGCTTCGACGATGGCACCTATGCCGGTTGCCGCCTGCTCGAGATCCTGAGCAAGAGCGCGAACGCGAGCACCGTGCTCGACGGCCTGCCGACCAGCTTCTCGACGCCCGAACTCAACGTGAAGTGCGCCGAAGGCGAGCCGCACGGCCTGGTCGAACAGCTGGTCGCGACGGTGAATTTCCCGGCACCGGCCGTGATCTCCACCATCGACGGCGTGCGCGTCGACTGGCCGGACGGCTTCGGCCTGATCCGCGCGTCCAACACCACGCCGGTGCTGGTGATGCGCTTCGAAGGCCAGACCGACGCCGCGCTGTATCGCATCGAGACCGACATGCTGGCGCTGCTGCGCACCGTGAAACCCGACGCGACGCTCGCCGAAGCTTCGCACTGATCCGTACCGAACCCACGCGTGCCTTCGCTTCCGCTTCGCCTCTACGGCGCCTTCACCTATCTCGCCCAGTCTGCCGTACGACGCAAATTGCGTCGCCGGGCGGTGGCGGAGCCCGGCTACGCGATCGCGGTCGAGGAACGCTTCGGTCGTTACGACTTTCCCGATCCGGCCGAGCCGGGCAGGCAGAAAGTCGTGGGTACCGGCTGGTGCTGGGTGCACGCCGTGTCGCTGGGCGAAGCGCGCGCAGCCGGCATCCTGATCGCCGAGCTGCGGCGCCAGCATCCGGGCGTGCCGATCCTGCTGACGAACGGGACCGCCACCGGGCGCGAGGAAGGGGCCAAGCTGCTCGAGGCCGGTGACATGCAGGTCTGGCACCCGTGGGACGAACCCGGCGCCGTCGCACGTTTCCTCGACCGCTTCCAGCCGCGCATCGGCGTGCTCATGGAAACCGAAGTGTGGCCGACGATGGTCGATGCCTGCAAGACGCGCGGCATCCCGTTGGTGCTGGCCAACGCACGGCTCAACGAGAAGTCGCTCGCTTCGGCCGAACGGCTGCGCTGGCTGGCCCGGCCGGCGTACTCGGCGCTGACTGCTGTCTGGGCGCAGACCGAAGCGGATTCACACCGGCTGGTGTCGCTCGGCGCCAAGGTCGGCGGCGTGTACGGCAATCTCAAGTTCGACGCCACGCCCGACGCGCGCCAGTTCAAGACCGCGCTCGCGTTGCGTGGACAGCTGCCGCGGCCGCTGGTGGTGCTGGCGAGTTCGCGCGACGGCGAGGAGCGGATGCTGCTCGACGTGCTCAAGCGCTTCGGCGCGGCGGGGCCGGTGCCGGCGGCGCAACCGGGCGTCGATTCGATCGCGCGCCAGGTGGCCGCGGTGCAATGGATGATCGTGCCGCGCCATCCGCAGCGTTTCGACGAAGTGGCCGCGTTGATTGAATCCAGCGGCTTCGCGGTCGCGCGGCGCAGTGCGGCCGGCGCACCGAAGGATGCCGAGATCTGGCTGGGCGATTCGCTCGGCGAGATGGCGTTGTATTACGGTCTGGCGGACGCGGCGCTGCTCGGCGGCAGCTTCGAGGCGCTCGGCGGCCAGAACCTGATCGAGGCGGCGGCCTGTGCCTGTCCGGTCATCCTGGGCCCGTCGACGTTCAATTTCGCCGAAGCGGCCGAGCTGTCGCTGGCGGCCGGTGCGGCCGTGCGTGTGCAGACGATGGAGCAGGCCGTGAAGGCCGCGCTCGCGCTGGTCGCCGAGCCGGCGCGTCGCGCTGCGATGTCGCAGGCCGCGCAGACGTTCGCGTCGTCCAACCGAGGCGCCGCCCAGCGCACGGCGACCGCGGTGCTGGCCATCGCCGAATCGGCGGCGACCGGGACTGCGCCCGTCGCGCCACCGGTGGCGTCCGAACCGGCACCGGCACCGGCATCGTCCGATCCTGAACCTTCGGGCAGCGTCGCAGCATCGCCCGCTCCTCACCCGAATGCCAACCAGTCCCCGCGGCCGGAAGAAGAACGCGCCGAGCCCTGGCTCGACTGACCCGGGTGTTCGCCGTCAACGCGCCAGCGTGGCATCGACCGGCTGCAGGTCCGGTGGTGCCAGCGTGCCGTTGGCCTGCTTGAGCCTCAGATTGCCCAGCAGCACGTTGTAGCGCGCCGCGGCCAGGTCCCGTTTGGTCTGGAAAAGCTGGCTCTGCGCGTTCAGCACATCGATGTTGATGCGCACGCCGACCCGATAGCCCAGTTGATTGGCAGCGAGCGAACTCTGGCTCGATGCTTCCGCCGCTTCCAGTGCCTTCACCTGCCCGGCGCCCGAGACCAGCCCCAGGTAGGCGGTGCGCGTAGCCTGCGTCACGTTGCGCCGGGTCGCATCCAGGGTCGCGTGCGACTGCTGCTCGAGCGCCAGCGTTTCGATGATGCGGTTTTCGATCGCGAAGCCGGCGAACAACGGCATGTTGAACGTCACGCCGACGCTCGGGCCGCTGGCGCGTGTGCCGACGTTCGTGACGGCGGTGCCGGCGGGATTGCGCGTGACGTTGTAGCCGAGGTTGGCATCGACGGTCGGCTTGGCGCCGGCCCGGGCCTTGTCCACTTCGAGCGCGGCGACGTCCAGGGCCAGCTGCGCCTGCCGGATAGACGGGTGCGTGGCGTCGGCCTGTGCCACCCAGGCGTTCATGTCGGCCGGAACCGGCGTGGGCAATACCGCCGGCAGGGCCAGCGCCGCCGGCGCGCTGCCGGTGCGGCCCACGAGGATGTCGAGCGCGAGGCGTCTGACCTGCAGGTCGTTGTCGGCCGCGATCTCCTGCGCGACGACCAGGTCGTAGCGGGCTTGCGCCTCGCGCGAATCGGTGATCGTCGACGTGCCGACTTCGAAGTTGCGCGTGGCGAAAACCAATTGCTCGGCGATGGCCGACTTCTGCGCGCGCACCAGCGCCAGGGTGTCCTGCGCGGCCAGCACGTCGAAGTAACTCTGGCTCACGCGCACGATGAGGTCCTGCTCGGCGATGGTCAACACCGTTCGCGCGATCTCGGTCTGGCGCAAGCCCTGCTCGTAGGCGGCCCAGTTCGCGGGCCGGTAGAGCGCCTGCGTGGCGTTGATGCCGACGCTCTGCGTGGTGTAGTCGCGCGATGCCGATACGGACGGTGCGTTCGAAAGGACTTCGACGTCGAGGGCGCTGCGCGACACGCCGGCATTCAGACCGACCTGCGGCAGGATGCCCGCCTTCGACTGCGCCGCGCGGGCGATGTTCGCGTCGTACTGCGCGCGTGCGCCCTGGTAGGTGGCGTCGTAGCCGCGCGCGGCCTCGTACAGGACGATGAGACTCTGGCCCTGCGCGGCGGACGAACAGACGCAGGCCGACATCGCGGAAAGCGCTGCCGAAAAAAGGTGAGACCGGCGCACCGCGTGCATGAAACGTCCTGGGGAAAAAGTCAGTAGCGCGGAACGCCTGCGTCGCGACTTGCCGACCAGGCATCGATGCCGCCGGCGATGTTGACCACGTCCTCGAAGCCGCTCTGCGCCAGGAAGGTCGCGACCCGCTGGCTGCGCGCGCCGTGGTGGCACAGGCAGGCGACCGGCCGCGTCGGATCCAGCTCGCCCAGGCGTGCCGGAATCTCGTTCATCGGAATCGCCACGACGGTGGCGCCGCCGACCTGTGCGCCGAGGTTCGCGATCTGCAGCTCCCAGGGTTCCCTGACATCGATCAGGAACGGCGTCGCGCCGGGAAACCTGGCGATCCACGCGTCGAGATCGGCGGGGCGGATTTGTTCGATCATGCCGAGGTCAGAAACTGAAGCGCGTGGGTTCGGGGAAGTTCAGCAGGCGCGGCGCGACCGTGTCCCACGGCTGGGCGACATCCCACTTGCCTTCGCTCGTGCGCGTCACGAAGTGCGTGCGCATCATGGGCTCGTCGCCCACGATCGCGGCGATCCGGCCTCCGACGTTCAGCGAACTCAGGAGCGCCTGCGGAATGCGCGCCACCGAGCCGCTCAGCACGATCACATCGAAGCTCGGGCCGCTGGTCAGCGGCCGCGAGCCGTCGGCATGCTGCACGTCGATATTGGCGACGCCGTTGCGGCGCAGCGTGGCCGTGGCGCGCTCGGCGAGCTGGGCGTCAATCTCGAGCGTCAACACGCGTGCCGCGACATGCGCGAGCAGGGCGGCCATGAATCCGGAGCCGGTGCCGATCTCCAGCACGGTCTCGTGCTTCTGTACCTTCAGGTCGTTGAGGATGCGGGCCTCCACCTTGGGCGACAGCATGACCTGGCCCGGCACGCTGCCGTCGGCCAGGGGAAGTTCCATGTCGAAGAACGCCATCGGCTTGTGAACGGCGGGAACGTAGTCCTCCCGGCGGATCGTATTGAGCAGTTCGAGGACCTGCGGGTCGTGGACGTCCCAGGGGCGGATCTGCTGCTCGATCATGTTGAAGCGCAGGCGCTCGTGCGAGGCGGGGGTGTTCATGGGCTTGTTTCTCTGGCGTGTGGAGCGGGCGACCGACGATTTTAGGGCGCCCGCAGGCCGCGGATGGCGAGTTCGAGCTGGGCCGACATGAAGCGCTCGGGATCGACTTCGGCCTTGCCGTCGACGCAGATCTCACGGGAGTGCTGCATGAGCACCAGGAACATCATCGGCGCGATGACGGCATAGATGGCATGGTCGACGTCGACCGGCACGAATTCGCCGCTGTCGATGCCGCGCCGGAAGATCCGCCGCATCAGCGCGTGGCCGGGTTCGACCACCTCCTGGCGGTAGAACGCGGCGAGCTGGGGGAAGTTGGCGCCCTCGCACATCATCAGCTTGGCGAGGCCGGCCGCGCGCGTATTGCCGATCCGGTCCCACCAGACCTTCGTGCAGTGCCGCAGCATGTCGGCGGTGCTTCCTTCGAAGGCTTCGAACTCTTCGTTCCATTCGAGGAAGCGGCCCGACAGGTTCTCGACGATCACCGCCTTCAGCAGATCTTCCTTGGTCGGGAAATAGAGGTAGAGCGTGCCTTTGGACACGCCGGCGCGGACCGCCACCTCCTCGGAGCGCGTCGCCGCGAAACCCTTCTCGACGAACAGCTCGAGCGCCGCCACGATCAGTTCGCCGGGGCGCGCTTCCTTGCGCCGCTCGCGCTTGGCGCGTGCGGGGCAGAGCGGCGTGCTGACACGGTGTGGCATGGGACGTTAATGACTGACGGGTTAGTAATGTAAGGAGGCACGCCGGGAGCGTCAAGCGGCCACAATACCGGGCTTCGTCATTCCGGAGCCCAAACATGTCGGCCACCTCTTCCCCGTCTTCATCGTCCACCGAATCCATCGTGCTCGGCGGTGGCTGTTTCTGGTGCACCGAAGCCGTGTTCGATCGCGTGCAGGGCGTGGTCGACGTCGAATCCGGCTACTGCAACGGCCAGGCCGTGGACCCGAGCTACGAGCAGGTCTGCACCGGCCGTACCGGCCACAACGAGGTCGTCAAGGTCGTCTTCGACACCGCGCAGATCGGCTTGCGCGAGATCCTGGAGATCTTCTTCGTCATCCACGATCCGACCACCAAGGACCGCCAGGGCAACGACGTCGGCACGCAGTACCGCAGCGGCATCTACACCACGGGCGAAGCGCAGCAGCAGGTCGCGCGCGACGTGATCCGCGAGATCGGCGAGAGCAGGACCTACGCCGCGCCGATCGTGACCGAGGTGGCGCCGCTCTCGAACTATTCCACCGCCGAGGCGTACCACCAGGACTACTTCGTCAACCATCCGAACCAGGGCTACTGCGCGTTCGTGGTCGGTCCGAAGGTCGAGAAGTTCCAGAAGACCTTCGCGGCGCGCGTCAAGCGCTGAGCCTTCGATCCTTCGTCTGCCGCCGCGTCGCATGCACCGCCCGTCCCGCGCCTTCGCGCCCATCGTCTTCGCGCTCGCGCTGGCGTTGTGTCTCGCGTCGACGCTCGGCTTCATGCACCGCACGCTGCACCTGCACACGACACCGCGATCGATGGCCACCGCGCTGTCGGGTGCGGCGACGCGGTCGACGGCCGCCGATGCGGTCGCGCGGCTTGCCTCCAGATCGCCGGCCGGCCTCGGAGCGCTGTTCGGCGCGCACACCGACGCCGATTGCCGCCTCTACGACCAGCTCGCCGGCGGCGCGGCCGCGCCTTCGGTGCCGCTGCTGGTGCTGCCCATCGCGATGCCGATGGCGCGGTTCCGCTATTTCCTGGGCGAAGCCATCGCCCGGTGGGTCGTGCTCTTCGATGCACGCGGCCCGCCTTCGACTCGCTGAACTTCCTGCGTCCGGTTCGCCGTGCGACGTTCGTCCGATCGAGGACGAGCGGCGTTCTCGCGTGCCGGCTCTTCGTCAGATTCACGAGTCGTCATCACCATGTTCCCCAGGTTTCCCAAGTTCAAGCGCAGCGCCGTCGCCGGCGCCGCTTCCCTCGTCGTTCTATCCACGCTATCGTGGGGCGCTTCGGCGCAGTCCGGTTCCGCACCCAGCCTCGGTGAGGTGACCGTCACCGGCAATCCGCTCGGCGCGAGCGAGTTCATCGCCCCGGTCACCACGCTCTCGGGCGACGCGCTGCTGCTGAAGTCGGATTCGACGCTCGGCGAGACGCTCAACAACCTGCCCGGCGTCAGCAGCAGCTACTTCGGCCCCAACGCGAGCCGGCCGATCGTCCGCGGGCAGGACGGCGACCGCATCCGCATCCTGCAGAACGGCGGTGCGGCGCCCGACGCGTCGGCGCTGAGCTACGACCATGCGGTGCCGGTCGACGCGCTGGTCACCGAGCGCATCGATGTGCTGCGCGGCCCGTCGGCGCTGCAGTACGGCGGCAGCGCGGTCGGCGGCGTCGTCAACGTGATCGACAACCGCATTCCGACCGAGCCCCTGAATGGTTTCGGCGGCCGTGCCGACGCGGGCTACGCCACCGGCAACCGCGAGAAGAGCGGCGGCGTGGTGCTCGAAGGCGGCAACGACCGCTACGCGCTGCACGTCGACGCGTTCGACCGCAGGTCGGACGACGTGCGCGTGCCGATCGAACTCGAATGCGAAAAACCCGGCTCGCCCGGCCTCGCGCGCCGCATCTGCAATTCGCGGAACAGCGCGCACGGCGGTGCCATCGGCGGCTCGGTGTTCTTCGATCGCGGCTGGGTCGGCGCTTCCGTGAGCACCTACCGCAGCAATTACGGTACGGTCGCCGAGGACGACGTGACCATCGGCATGAAGTCCGACCGCTACGCGCTCGAAGGCGAATGGCGCCCGGGCGGCTTCTTCACCAGCGTGCATGCCAAGCTCGGCCACACCGACTACCGCCACACCGAGTACGAAGGCGGCAGCCCCGGCACCACCTTCGCCAACATGGGCAACGACCTGCGCATCGAGGCCAGGCACCGGAAGATCGGCGACCTCGAAGGCCTGATCGGCTTCAGCAGCGAGACCAACCGCTTCTCCGCCGACGGCGAGGAGGCCTTCGCGCCGCACAGCCGCACGCAGGCGAACGCGCTGTTCCTGCACGAGGAGCTCGGCACGGCGTGGGGCAAGCTGAGCTTCGGCGTGCGCACCGAGCGCGTGAAGGTCGAGTCGCTCGGCCATCCGGACGATCCGTCGATCACGCGCTTCGCGGTCGGCGAGCGCAGCTTCAATCCGACCAGCGCGGCCTTCGGTGCGCTGGTCGACCTGGCGCCGCAATGGCAGCTGACCTCCAACCTGGCCTACACCGAGCGCGCACCCAAGGACTACGAGCTGTTCGCCAACGGCCCGCACCTGGCGACGTCTGCATGGGAGGTCGGCAACGCCTCGCTCGGCATGGAGAAATCGGTCGGGATGGACGTCGGCGCGCAATGGAAATCGGGCGCCAACGTCGCCCGGGTCAACGCCTACGTCACGCGCTTCGGCGACTACATCGGCCTGACCGCGAGCGGCGCCCGGCGCGACGCCGAAGGCGCCTACGTCACCGACCCGACGCAGGCCGACACGCTGGCCGAGTACGTCTACAGCGGCGTGCGTGCGCGCTTCACCGGCCTCGAGGCCAACGGCAACCTGCGGCTGATCGGCACCGACGGCTTCGCGCGCGACGCCGACGGCGCCACGCTCGACCTGCAATGGCGCGGCGACCTGGTGCGCGCGACCAACACCGACACCGGCGGGCCGCTGCCGCGCATCTCGCCGTTGCGCGTGGGCGCCACGCTGGCCTACGGCAACGGCCCGTGGACCGCGCGCTTCGGCTTCGACGCCTATTCGAAGCAGGACCGCGTGCCCGACATCGGCGCGCGCGCCACCGACGGCTACACGTTGTGGAACGCCGCGCTGGCCTACCGCATGAAGGTGCAGCGCGCCAACCTCACCTGGTACGCGCGGCTGGACAACATCACCGACAAGCTCGCGTACAGCGCGACGTCGATCCTGACGACCACCGTGTTTCCGGCCGCGCCATTGCCGGGCCGCACGTTGAAGGTCGGCCTGCGCGCCACCTTCTGACGACGATCGCACCGCTGCGGCTATGCTCGCCGCGGTGCAATCCCCCGTCTTCTCTTCCCTTCTTCCCGTCGTCCTGCTGATCGCCGCCGGCTACCTCGCCGGGCGCCGCCGCTGGGTCGGCGCCGGGTCGATCAAGGACCTCTCGAACCTGATCTTCCTGCTGCTCGCGCCGGCGCTGCTGTTCCGCGCGATGAGCACGGTGCATGTCGAGCAGCTCAGCTTCCGGCCGGTGGCGGCGTACTTCATCGCCGCCTACCTGATCGTCGCCGGCACCATCGCCTGGCGCGGCTTCAACCGCACGGCCGTCGTGCTGGCGCTGGCCAACACCTTCAGCAATACCGTGATGATCGGCGTGGCGCTGATCGGCCTGGCCTACGGCCCCGAGGGCATGGTCGTGCTGCTGACCCTGATCTCGCTGCACTCGGTGGTGCTGCTGACCACCGCCACCGTGCTGCTCGAACTGGCCGTGGCGCGGGAGCACGCGGCCAGCGGCGCGGCGGCGCCACGCCCGATGGCGCACACGGTGGCGCTCGCGGTGCGCAACGCGATCCTGCATCCGGTGCCGCTGCCGATCATCGCGGGCCTGCTGTTCGCGCAGACCGGCCTCGCGATTCCCGAATTCATCGACCGTCCGCTGCTGCTGCTCGGCCAGGCCTTCAGCCCCGTGGCGCTGGTCATGGTCGGCATCACGCTGGCGCTCACGCCCGTCGGCCTGCACCTGCGCGGCGCGATGACGCAGGCGCTGATCAAGAACCTGGCGCATCCCGCGCTCACGCTGCTGTTCGGCTGGGCGCTCGGCGTCACCGGCCTGCCGCTGACCGTGATGGTCATCGCCGCCGCGCTGCCGATCGGCGCCAACGTGTTCCTGTTCTCGCAGCGCTACAAGACGGCGGAGGAACTGGTGACCGCGAGCGTGGTGGTTTCGACGCTCATGGCGCTGGGGACGCTGACGGCGGTGGTGGCGTTGGCGAATCGCTTCTAGTCGACGCCGCTCGGCGCTCAGTATCCCCGCGCCGCGTCGTAGAGCCCCGCCGGTGTCTCCCCGCGCTCGAACGCCGCGATCTGCGCGGCGAAGAACCGCGCCCGCATGCGGCGCGACGCGATCGCCGCGTTGTGCGGCGTGACGACGATCTTCGCGTGCGTCCAGGCCGGGTGATCGGCGGGCAACGGCTCTTCCTCGAACACGTCGACGAAGGCGCCGCTCAGGCGGCCTTCGTCCAGCGCCGTGCGCAGGTCGTCGAAGCGCAGGTGCGACCCGCGCCCGACATGCACCAGCGCCGCGTCGCGCGGCAGCATCGCGAGACGCCCGGCGCTCAGGATGGCGTCGGTCTCGGACGTGGCGGGCAGCAGGCAGACCAGGATGTCGCAGCGCGCGAGGAAGCCCGGCAGCTCGGCGTCGCCGGCATGGCACTCGATGCCTTCGATCGCTTTCCGGCTGCGCGACCAGCCGATGGTCCTGAAGCCGAGGCCGCGCACCATCTCCGCCGCGCGCATCCCCATCGTGCCCAGGCCGAGGATGCCGACGCAGGTGTCGGTCGCGCTGCGATCGGTCTCGAAGCCGTTCCAGCGCCGTTCGGCCTGCTGGCGCACCGAGCGCTTGAGGTCGCGCAGCAGCGCCAGCGACGCCATGCACACGTATTCGCCCATGCGCTGCGCGGCCTCGGGCGTGACGGCGCGCAGCAGCGGGACGTGGCGCGGCCAGGTCGGGTCGGCGGTGATGTGGTCGGCGCCGGCCGCGGTGCTGAGGATCAGCCGCAGGTTCGGCAGCGCGGCGAGCCGGCCGGGGTCGGGCTGCCAGACCAGCGCGTAGGCGACGTCTTCCGGCGCGACGCCGTCGTCGTTCCACCAGCGCACGTCGAGACCCGCGGCTTCCGGCGATTCCGTCGCGGCGAAATGCGCGAAGTGCGAGCGCCATTCGTCGACGGCGGCCTCGCCGCCGGACTTCACCAGCAGCACGCGGGCAACGTGCGTTGCGCCGTTGCCGCTCATCTCGCCTTGGCGAGCGCGGCGGCGCGGATCTGGGTGAGCGATGCACCGGGCGTGATCGCCTCCGGGTCGAGCAGGCAATGCAGGATGGAAGGCTTGCCGCTGGCCCGCGCGCGCGCCAGCGCCGGGCCGAATTCCCCGGTCGTCTCGACGCGTTCGCCGTGCCCGCCGAAGACCTCCGCATAGCCGCGGAAATCCGGGTTCTTCAGCTTCGTCGCGCTGACGCGGCCGGGGTAGTTGCGCTCCTGGTGCATGCGGATCGTCCCGTACATGGCGTTGTCGAGCAGCACCACGATGATCGGCAGGTCGTACTGCACGGCGGTCGCGAACTCCTGGCCGTGCATCATGAAATCCCCGTCGCCGGCGAAGACGACCACCTCGCGCTGCGGCCACAACCGCTTCGCGCCGACGCCGGCCGGCAGGCCGTAGCCCATCGAGCCGCTGGTCGGCGCGAGCTGGCTGGCGAAGGCGCGGAACGGCCAGAAGCGGTGCACCCAGGTCGCGAAATTGCCCGCGCCGTTGCAGAAGATCGCGTCGGCCGGCAGCACCTCGCGCAGGTGGGCCATCACCTCGCCCATCTGCAGCGGGCCGGGAATGCGGATCGGCGTCGTGTCGCTCCAGGCCAGGAACTCGGCACGCGCCGCGCGCGTCTCGGCGACCCAGCGCGGCGTGTCCGAAGGCCGCAGCGCGGTCAGCGCCGCCGCGAAGCCCTGCGGCGAGGCGTGGATCGGCAGCGCCGCGCGGTACAGCCGGCCCAGCTCGTCGGCGTCGACCTGCACGTGCACCAGCTGCTGGCGCGGCGTCGGGATCTCGAACAGCTCGTAGCTCTGCGACGGCATCTCCGACATGCGCCCGCCGACCAGCAGCACCAGGTCGGCGTCGCGGATGCGCGCGAGCAGCTTCGGGTTGGCGCCGATGCCGACGTCGCCGGCGTAGCACGGGTGGTCGGCGGAGAACAGCATCTGGCGCCGGAACGAGCAGTACACCGGCAGCGAGAAGCGCTCGGCGAAGGCCGCGAACTGCTGCACGGCCACGTCGCTCCAGCGGCTGCCGCCGAGGATCGCGACCGGGCGCTCGGCGCTCTCGATGCGCTGCTGCAGCTCGGCCATCGCGGTCGGCGAAGGGCTGGTCTCGGTGACGGCGTAGGGCAGGGCGTCGACGGTCTGGACGACATCGGTCAGCATGTCTTCGGGCAACGCGATCACCACCGGGCCGGGGCGGCCCGAGGTCGCGACGTGGAAGGCGCGCGAGACCAGTTCGGGAATGCGCCTGGCATCGTCGATCTGCACCACCCACTTGGCCATGGTGCCGAACACCGCGCCGTAGTCGAGCTCCTGGAAGGCCTCGCGACCCAGCATGTCGCGCGCCACCTGGCCGACGAACAGCAGCATCGGCGTCGAGTCCTGGTGCGCGATGTGGATGCCGGCCGACGCGTTGGTCGCGCCCGGGCCGCGCGTGACGAAGCAGATGCCCGGCTCGCCGGTGAGCTTGCCCTGCGCCTCGGCCATCATGGCCGCGCCGCCCTCCTGGCGGCAGACGGTGA
The DNA here is from genome assembly GCA_050954325.1 of Janthinobacterium lividum. Taxonomy (GTDB): domain Bacteria; phylum Pseudomonadota; class Gammaproteobacteria; order Burkholderiales; family Burkholderiaceae_C; genus Variovorax. Next base: position 260,061 of record JBPBPG010000004.1, read on the forward strand.
CGGCCACCGTGGCGTCGTGCAGCGCGTCGAGCACCGCCAGGAAGCTTTCGCCGGGAACGCAGAACAGCTGCTCGACGCCGTGGATCGTCAGTTGGTCGACCAGGATCTGGCCGCCGGTGCGTGAAGTCGTCGTCATGGCGTCGTGCCTCTCGTTTGAATGGATGGGATCAGGTTAGCGCGGCGCAGGCCCGCGCGATGCGCGCGCAGGCATCTTCGAGCTGCGACATCGACGTCGCGTACGAGATGCGGAAGTACGGTGCCAACCCGAAAATCGTGCCCGGCACCACCGCGACGTCGAAGTCCCGCAGCAGGTGGTCGCAGAAGTCGGTGTCGGTGCGCAGCACGGCGCCGCGCGCGGTGCGCCTGCCGAGCACGCCGGCGCAGCTCGCGAAGGTATAGAACGCGCCCTCGGGCATCCGGCATTCGATGCCCGGCATGGCGTTCAGCGCGCCGACGACGAAGTCGCGCCGCGCCTGGAACGACGCGCAGCGCTCGCGCACGATGTCCTGCGGCCCGGTCAGCGCCTCGATGGCCGCGGCCTGGCTCACCGACGACGGGCACGATGTCACCTGGCTCTGCACCACGGCCATCGCCGCGATCAGCGCCTTCGGCCCGGCGCCGTAGCCCAGGCGCCAGCCGGTCATCGCGTGCGACTTGGAGACGCCGTTGACCGTCAGCGTGCGCTCGCGCAGCGCGGGGACGGCGGCGGCCGGCGTCGCGAAGGCGAGGCCGTCGTAGAGGATGTGTTCGTAGATGTCGTCGGCCAGCACCATGACGTGCGGATGGCGTGCCAGCACGTCGCCCAGCGCCTTCAGCTGCTCGACGCCGTAGGCCGCGCCGGTCGGGTTCGACGGCGAGTTCAGGAACAGCCAGCGCGTGCGCGGCGTGATCGCGGCTTCGAGCTGGTCGGGCTGCAGGCGAAAGCCCTGCGCACCCTCGCACGGCACCGCGACCACCGCGCCGCCGCAAATCTCCACCATGTCGGCGTACGAGGTCCAGTACGGCGCCGGCAGGATCACCTCGTCGCCCGCGTCCAGCGTCGCCGTCAGCGCATTGAAGATCACCTGCTTGGCACCGGCGCTCACGCTGATCTCGTTCAGCGCGAAGTCCAGGCCGTTGTCGCGGCGGAACTTCAGCTGCACCGCCTCCTTCATCGCCACGCTGCCGTCGAGCACGGTGTAGCGCGTCTCGCCGCGCGACAGCGCGCGCACGGCGGCTTCGACGATGTTCGGCGGCGTGTCGAAGTCCGGCTCGCCCGCGCCGAGCACGATCACCGGCCGGCCGGCGCGCTTCAACGCGTTGGCGTCGTCGGTGATGCGCAGGATGCCCGAGACGCCGAGCGAGGCCACGCGGCGCGAGGGCCGGAACGCCGGCCGGTCGAGGACGGCGCTCATGCTTCGATGTCGAACGTGACGCCCTGCGCGAGCGGCAACGTCGTCGAGTAGTTGATGGTGTTCGTCGCCCGGCGCATGTACGCCCTCCAGCTGTCGCTGCCGGCTTCGCGCCCACCGCCGGTCTCCTTCTCGCCGCCGAACGCGCCGCCGATCTCGGCGCCGCTCGGGCCGATGTTGACGTTGGCGATGCCGCAGTCCGAGCCGGCGCTCGACATGAAGCGCTCGGCCTCGCGCATGTCCAGCGTGAAGATCGACGACGACAGGCCCGCCCCGACCGCGTTGTGCCATTCGATGGCCTGGGCGAAGTCGGTGTAGCGCACCACGTAGAGGATCGGCGCGAAGGTCTCGCGCAGCACCGGGCCTTCGTGCGCGGCGAGTTCAACGAGGGCGGGGCGCACGTAGAACGCGTCTGCGCTGTTCCCGCCGCCGATGCCTTCGACGCGCCCGCCGCCGTGCACGGTCGCGCCGGCGTCGCGGCTCTCGTCGATCGCGCGCTGCATGCCTTCGAACGCCGCCTTGTCGATGAGCGGACCGACCAGCGTGCCGGCTTCGCGCGGGTCGCCCACGCGCACGCTGCCGTACACCTTGGCGAGCTTGGGCACGAACGCGTCGTACACGCTGTCGTGCACGAACAGGCGGCGCAGCGACGTGCAGCGTTGGCCGGCGGTACCCATCGCTGCGAAGGCGACGCCGCGCAGCGTGAGGTCGAGGTCGGCCGACGGCGCGACGATGGCCGCGTTGTTGCCGCCGAGTTCGAGGATCGCGCGGGCGAAGCGGGCCGCCAGCTTGGGCGCGACCGCGCGGCCCATGGCCGTCGAGCCGGTGGCCGAGAGCACGGCGACGCGGTGGTCGTCGACCAGCACTTCGCCGATGTCGCGCTCGCCCACGATGAGTTCGAGCAGGCCTTCGGGCGCGTCGCTGCCGAAGCGGGCGATGGCGCGCTGGGCGATGGCGTGCACGGCCAGCGCGGTCAGCGGCGTCTTCTCCGAAGGCTTCCACACCACCGAATCGCCGCAGACCAGCGCCAGCGCCGCGTTCCACGACCACACGGCGACGGGGAAGTTGAAGGCCGAGATCACGCCGACCACGCCGACCGGGTGCCAGGTTTCCATCATCCGGTGCTCGGCGCGCTCGGTGGCGATGGTGAGGCCGTAGAGCTGACGCGACAGGCCGACCGCGAAGTCGCAGATGTCGATCATTTCCTGCACCTCGCCCGCGCCTTCGGACGGCACCTTGCCGACTTCGAGCGTCACCAGCCGGCCGAGGTCGGCCTTCGACGCGCGCAGCTCTTCGCCCAGCAGGCGCACCAGTTCGCCGCGGCGCGGGGCGGGCACATTGCGCCATTGCTGGAACGCGGCCTGCGCGCGGCCGATGGCGGCGGTGGCCTCGGCCGTGGACGTGGTGCCGACGGCGCCGATGGTGTCGCCGGAGATCGGCGAGCCGACGCGCAGCGCGCCGCCGGTGTAGCTGGCGGCCGGCACGCCGAGGCGCTGGAGCAGCTGGTCGACTTCGGGCGACAGGGAAGCAGGCGAGGTGGGAAAGGCTTGGGTCATGGGAGGTCCTTGCGAAAAGCGGGTGCACCGGGATGCAGATGCTCCGAATATCCCGCAGACGCGCCGGGCTGCATATCAAAATTACGGAAGCACTTCATGCGCGGCGCGACTGAAGTGTGGTGCATCCGCGCACCATGTCGGCTATCTTCGCCGCACCACTTCATTCCCCCGGTGCATGACATGTTTCGCCCGACCTTCCTCCCGCCGATGGCCGACCTGCTGGCCTTCGAGGCCGCCGCGCGCCACGCCAGCATCTCGCGCGCCGCCGACGAACTGAACCTGACGCAGAGCGCGGTGTCGCGCCGCATCCGCGAGTTGGAGGCGCACCTGGGCGTGGCGCTGTTCCATCGCGTGCGGCAGCGCGTGGTGTTGACCGACGCCGGGCGCCTGTACGCGGCGGACGTGCGTACCGCCCTGCAGCAGTTCTCCGGCGCGACGCAGAACATCATGGCGCTGGCGCAGGGCGCGGGGCTGCTGAACCTGGCGGTGCTGCCGACCTTCGGCACGCGCTGGCTGATTCCGCGGCTCGGCGATTTCGCGCTCCACTGCCCGGACGTGACGGTGAACTTCGCGGCGCGCTCGGAGCCGTTCGATTTCGCGGTGGAGCCTTTCGACGCGGCCATCCACTTCGGTGCGCCGCACTGGGCGGGCGCAGCCTGCGACTACCTGATGCGGGAGGAGGTGGTGCCGGTGTGCAGCCCGGCGTACCGCGATCGGCATGGCATCGATGCGCTGGAGGCGCTCACGACCGTGGTGCTTCTGCAGCAGAACACGCGGCCGACGCAGTGGGCGGACTGGTTCGAGCAGGTGGGCGTGCCGGCCGCGCATGCCTTGCGCGGGCCGCGGTTCGAGCAGTTCTCGATGATCGCGCAGGCTGCCGTGTCGGGGCTCGGGGCGGCGTTGCTGCCGAGCTTTCTGGTGGAGGCGGAGATCGCGTCGGGGGCGCTGATCGTGCTGTTTCCGCAGGGGTTGACGAGTTCGGATGCTTATTACCTAGCGTATCCGGAGTCGCGGGCGCAGGCGCCGTTGTTGATGGCGTTTCGGGAGTGGATGGGGGCGCAGTGCCGGGTTACTCCGTCTCCGCTTGGGGAGAGGGCGGCAGACTCCGAGTAAGGATGGCGCTCGCTGGTGGGGGCCGCCTGGCAGGCGGAGCACGCCAGCCGACCCCACTGCGCCGGCCCTTCGGGCTGCCTTGCGGTGCTCGCTTCAGGCGGGGTCCAAAGAACTCGCTTCGCTCAAACAGCTTTGGCCCTGATCCGCCTGAAGCTGCGCTCCTCAGCGGCGCAGAGGGGTCGGCTGGCGCGCTCTGCCTGCCGGGCTTTCGCGGGTGGTGGGGCGTTAGTCGAGCCAGTTGAGGACGAGAAGGCCGAGGGGGATGGTGGTGAAGAGGCTCGCTGGCGCTAGGTCGTAGAGGGCGTGGGCTACGGCGCAGTAGGCGATGGCGACTGCGCAGGATTTGAGGATGGGGCGCCAGTGGGTGAACATGGGAGTGCGGCTTACGGTAGAAAAGCTACGTAAATCGTAGTATCTCGATCATACCGAAGCTACGAATCTCGTAGGCTTTGAGAAGCCAACGAATGTCGGAAGCAGACAAGCAGTGGGGAAGACGACTTAAGCAGGCGAGGTTGGCTGCTCAGTTGTCGCAGAAACAGTTGGGGATACAGGCTGGTATCGATGAGTTTGTCGCTAGCACGCGGATTAATCGTTACGAGTTGGGGGTGCACAAACCCGACTTCCTAACAGCACAGAAGATGGCAAGCGTGCTAGGGGTATCAGCTGCGTTTCTATATGCGCCTGAAGATGACGTTGCTGAACTAATTTTTCGTTTTAGCAAAGCGACTGAGGAAAAACGAGCATTGGTGCGCGAAGCGCTTCAAAACGTGATGTTGCCACCTGCAAATTAGATTTCGTTCAAAAATATCTAATTTTGAACTTCTCAATATTCAAGCTCGTTTATTAACTTCGATTGAATTACAGCAACCGGGAAAATGTTCGAAATCAGATTTGGATGGCTTGTAAAAGGCTGGAACTGGTTAGCACAAAGTCAAGCTAGCCATATTGGAAGCGCGGGTAGTTCGGGATTCAAACGCTCGATTGATGATAAAGTAATTATGTTACATTTAAAATCAGAGATGATCTTTTTATAAATAGGCATTTAATAGTCATGAATCTAGATATCTGCGGCAGGGGCTTTTGATGTAAAATTTTTTGCGGGGTGCCTGTTGGGCCGACATCCAAAAGTTATTATCTGCTGTTGCAGCAAATTATATGAATAAAAATTCTGGAACGTCTTCGCAAGCTTTCGTTGCTTACTCCTCACGAGATTTTTCTCTCGCGGAGATGATATTTTTGGGCATCGGAAAGGCAAATCGCAAACTCGGTAAGCGCTTTCAATACGAGCCATGGCAATTCAATGACATCGCTGGCAACCCGCTTATTTCTCCAATTCTTACCGGAATAGATGCGTCAGCTTATGTAGTGGCAGACATAACCTATTTGAATTTAAATGTAGTCTATGAAATCGGTTTTTCTATAGGTAAATCCAAAAGATGTTTTTTGGTGCGACATGACGGGACTGAGGGCGATAAGAAAGTAGCAAGAGAAGTTGGCATTTTTGATACGCTTGGGTACGACTCATATGCTGATAACGAGGCACTGGCCAATTCGCTTTCGGCCTACGTGGATCCAACTCCACTTCCGATTCCATCCGCTTTAGATCGTCTTGCGCCAGTATATGTAGTAGAGCCGCAAGCCAAAAGTGGAATCGGAACTCTGATGACATCTCGCTTGAAGAAGGCGAGGTACAAATACAGAAGTTTTAACCCTGCAGAAGATTCGCGGCTTTCTGCGTCGGATGCTATTCGCCAAGTATCAAGCTCCGCAGGAATCTTACTTTCACTCCTAGATGGCGACGCTCAAAACAACTTGATTCATGACGTTCGCACGTTATTTGTGGCCGGACTTGCTCACGGAATGGGTAAGCCAACATTAATATTGGCGCATTCAAGTGCAAAGGTTCCTCTTGACATTTTAGATAGCGTCAAGAGCTATTCACGCCAGGAAGACATAGTTCAGCACATTGGTGCTTTTTCCCTTGAGATAACCGAATATTTGCAACATGGTGATCCAAGCCCGCACAGAGACCTTACAAAACTGCAGGCACTGCAAATTGGTGATCCGACAGCCGAAAACGAGATGTCAACTCTTGGGAGTTACTTTTTAGCCACCGATCAGTTTAGCAAGGCGCTCAGAGGGGAGGTAAATCTTGTTGTCGGTAGAAAGGGAGCTGGAAAAACTGCTCTGTTTATTCAAATGAGAGATCGTTTGCGGCGCGATAAGCGGAATGTTGTTCTAGATTTAAAACCTGAGGGTTATCAATTATTAAAGTTAAAAGAGGATATTCTTGCGCATCTGTCTCAGGGGGCAAGTCACCATCTTGTCACAGCATTCTGGGAGTATTTAATACTTCTTGAAATAACTTATAAACTGCTTGAGAAAGATCAAATCGCTCACAAATTCAATCATGAAATTCGTGATTTATATCTGGATTTGCAGCAGACATACTACACAGAGGGATATTCTGTTGAAGGAGACTTTTCTGAGAGGCTTCTTGCGCTCTCGCAAAGAATTGCTTTAGATTATGGGCAGCGCTACGGAAATACAGATGGTACAAAACTGTCTACGGACCAAGTAACTCAGCTTGTGTATTCGCACGACATCAAAAAGCTCCGTGCTCAAGTGAATTCTTATTTAGAGCACAAGCAGGGTGTTTGGGTTCTCTTTGACAACCTTGATAAAGGGTGGAGCACGTTGGGCGTCGATGTCGTGGATGCAATGGTGTTGCGTTGTTTAATAGATGCCGGTCGCAAAGTTGAACGAGATATGCGCAAAGCTGGAAACATAGTGCATTGTCTGGTTTTTATCAGAAACGATGTATATGAGCACTTAATGCGGCAGAGTGCGGACTACGGTAAAGAGATGCGAGTAACCTTGGACTGGACCGATCCAGATATGCTCAGAGAATTACTTCGTCTGCGTTTGGTTTCCACACTTACCGAAGAATCTGCTGCGCTGAAATTCGAACAAATTTGGCGTCAACTATGTGTATCTCATTACGCTGCAACTGGCGAAGAAACGTCCTCATACATCATTGAGCGATCTTTAATGCGGCCGCGAAATGTAATTAAAATATTTGCGCATGCTAGAGGTTTTGCAGCTAATCTTGCTCATACTAGAATTGAAGATGCAGATCTTGAGAAGGGCGTACGTGCATACTCACAAGATCTTCTTGTTGAGTTAGATCATGAACTTTCAGATGTTTTCCCTGATGGCAAAGATTTGCTTTACCAGTTTATTGATGCTGAGCCGCAAATGTCTCGAAAGCAGTTGGAGAATTTGGTCCGGTCGCCAAGCGTTGATGCAGACGAAATAAATAAGATAATCAACTTTTTGCTTTACTATGGCATTCTTGGTATCCGCACTGGCGACGATCAAGTGCATTACATTTTTAATGTTAACTATGATTTGAAGGTATTGCAAGTGCGCGCTTCGCGGAGTGTCGATGGTGATGTATATGTCATGAATCCTGCCTTTCGTCCAGCATTGGGTATCAGAGAGTCAGCTTGAAGCAGGCTTTATTTAATAAGAGATTCCATTTCGAGGTTTCTCAAGTAGCTCTTAATTCTGGTTAGTTCCCTTTTGCTACCTATCTTCGTTCTTAGACACCTCAATCCTCTGCTGCACCGGCAAACTCCCCAAACTCTGCGCCGGCCTCCTTAACGTCGCATCAAACGGATTGATCCTAGGCCCGATCGTTGCCGCCTCCCGTTTCAATAGCTCGACAACCGTAGGCATCCGATCCGAATTCAACCGATCCGCAATCGTCCCCACCGCCAGCGCCGCCACCGCCCGCCCTTCGCGGTCCAATATCGGCACCGCCACCCCCGCCATTCCCTCCAGCAGCCCGATATTCCGCCCCGCATACCCCTGCGCGCGCACCTTCTCGATCTCCGTGCGCAGGTAGACCTCGTCGTACACCCCGTACTCCCGCACCCGCGACAGGTTGAAGCGGATCACTTCCTCCCGCTCGGCCTCCGGCAGAAAGGCCAGGATCGCCAATGCGCCCTGACCGACGCCCAGCGCGATGCGTCCGCCGATGTCGCCGGTGAACGAGCGGATGGGGAAGGGGCCTTCGGCGCGGTCGAGGCAGACGGCGTCGAAACCGCTTCTCGCCAACAGGAAGATGCTGTCGCCCAGGCTCGCGCACAGGCGCAGCAGCGCGGGCTTGCACAGCGTGCGCAGGTCGCCGGGGTTGCCGGCGTGCGCGGCGAGGGCGAAGAACTCGATGCTCAGGCGGTAGAGCTTGGTGCGGGCGTCCTGCTCGACGATGCCCTCGGCCGCCAGCGATTGCAGCAAACGGTGCGTCGTGGCCTGCGTCAGGCCCACGGAACGTGCGATCTGCGTGACGCGGCCCCCATCGGCGTGCACCTTGGTGAGTTCGCGGATGACCGAGAAGAGGCGGGGGACGCCGGCAGTGGGCGTGATGTGGTCTGTCATGAACGATCCAGCGGAATGATTCATCTGGAGTATGCCGCTAAGATTCCGTTGAACGGAATTATCGGCAGAAATATTCGGATGTATGGAATACCCGCACCGATGCGGCCCGGTCCTTGCAATAGATTGACCTGATCCTGAACCCGCATTCCGAGGTCCGCGCATGTCATTTCTCAAGCTCTCCGGCGTCACGAAGTTCTATGGCGACACCTGTGCCGTGGCCGACATGAACCTCACGGTCGAGAAGGGCGAGTTCGTCTCGCTGCTCGGCCCCTCGGGCTGCGGCAAGACGACCACGCTGCAGATGGTGGCCGGCTTCGAGCCGGTGACCGGCGGGCGCATCGAGCTCGAAGGGCGCGACATCACGCACGTCAAGGCCAACACGCGCGGGCTGGGCATCGTGTTCCAGACCTACGCGCTGTTCCCGCACATGACGGTGAGCGACAACGTGAGCTTCGGGCTGGAGATGCGCAAGATGCCCAAGGCCGAGCGGCGCGAGCGCGTGCGCGACGCGCTGGGGCTGGTGCACCTCGAGATGCATGCCGACAAGTACCCGCGCGAACTCTCCGGCGGCCAGCGGCAGCGGGTGGCGCTGGCGCGCGCGCTGGTGATCGAGCCGCCGGTGCTGCTGCTCGACGAGCCGCTGTCCAACCTCGACGCCAAGCTGCGCGAAGAGATGCAGTTCGAGCTGCGCCAGGTGCAGCGCAAGGTCGGCACCACCACGGTGATGGTCACGCACGACCAGAGCGAGGCGATGTCGATCAGCGACCGCGTGGTGGTCATGGAAGGCGGCCGCGCGACGCAGATCGACCATCCGCACCGCGTCTACGAACATCCGCGCACGCGCTTCATCTCGACCTTCGTCGGCAAGGCCAACCTGCTCGAAGGCCGCGTCTTCGGCGGCGGCGTGGCGGGCGCGCGGCAGTCGGTGCAGGTCGGCGGGCTGACGGTGTACGTCGAGGATGCGGGCTTCCGGCCCGGCGCCGCCGTGCTGCTGAGCGTGCGCCCCGAGAAGATCCAGCTCGTCGCGCCCGGCAGCGGCCGCATCGACGGCGAGGTCGGCGAGCGCTTCTTCCTCGGCAGCCAGTGGCTCTACCGCGTCGCGACGCCGGTCGGCGACCTGATGGTGCTGACGCCCAACGACGGCCGCCCGGCGCTGGAGGAGGGCACGCGCGCCGCCGTCGACTGGCCCGACCACTGCACGCGGCTGCTGCCGGCCGACGAGACGACGACCATCGCCGAAGTGCTCGCGGCGGGAGCGGTGTCGTGAGCCAGGCGTCGACCGGCACGGCGAACAAGGCGACGCCGTGGTTCCTCTCCGGCCCGGCGCTGCTGCTGTTCGTCGCGCTGCTGCTGGTGCCGCTGCTGCTGACGGCGGTGCTGTCCTTCAACGTCTACGACCCGGTCACGGGGCCGAAGTCGGGCGAGTTCACGCTGGCGCACTACGCCCACGTCTTCACCGACAGCTACTACCTCGGCATCTTCTGGCGCACCTTCTGGATGTCGGGGCTGGTGGCGCTGATCTGCGTCGTCGTCGGCGCGCCGGAGGCCTACGTGCTGAGCCGCATGCGCAACCCGTGGCGCTCGATCCTGCTCTTGGTGGTGCTGGCGCCGCTGCTGGTGTCGGTGGTGGTGCGCGCCTTCGGCTGGAGCATGCTGCTCGGCCCCGAGGGGCTGGTCAACGGCATGCTGGGCTTCGTCGGCATCGGGCCGGTGAAGATCCTCTACACCGAGACGGCGGTGATCATCGCGCTGGTGCACGTGATGCTGCCGTTCATGGTGATTCCGGTCTGGACCTCGCTGCAGAAGCTGGACCCGGGCGTGGAGAACGCGGCGCTGTCGCTGCGCGCCTCGCACTTCACGACGCTGCGCCGCGTGGTGCTGCCGCAGGTGATGCCGGGCATTTTGTCGGGCAGCCTGATCGTCTTCGGCCTCTCGGCCAGCTCGTTCGCGATCCCCGGCCTGCTCGGCGGGCGCCGCCTGAAGATGGTCGCGACCGTCGTCTACGACGAGTACCTGCACGAGCTCGACTGGCCCCTCGGCGCCGCGATCGCGCTGGTGCTGCTGGTGGCCAACCTGGTCGTGATGCTGAGCTACAACCGCCTCGTCGAAAGCCGCTACAAGAAAGCGCTGGGCTGACGCCATGAGCAAGAACGGACCTCTCGCCCTCGCGTTCAACGCGCTGGTCATCGCCTTCATGCTGGCGCCGCTCGTGATCGTCTGCGTGGTCGCCTTCACGCCGGAGAACACGTTGACGCTGCCGACGACCGAGTTCTCGCTGCGCTGGTTCCGCGCCGCGTTCGCGCACCCGGACTTCATGCAGTCGTTCTGGAACAGCCTGTGGCTGGCGCTGGCCTCCTCGACCATCGCGACGCTGCTCGCGGTGCCCGCCGGCATGGCGATCACGCGCTACGCCTTTCCGGGCCGCGACTTCCTCAACGCGCTGTTCCTGTCGCCGCTGATCATTCCGCACCTGGTGCTGGGCGTGGCGCTGCTGCGGCTGTTCGCGCTGGTCGGCGGCGCGGGCAGCTTCGGCTTCCTGGTGATGGCGCACGCGCTGATCGTCACGCCCTACACGCTGCGCCTCGTGGTCGCCGCGCTGGTCGGCTTCGACCGCAGCGCGGAGCAGGCGGCGCTGTCGCTCGGCGCCTCGCAGGCGACGGTGTTCAAGCGCATCACGCTGCCGATGATCCTGCCGGGCGTGACCGGCGGCTGGCTGCTGGCCTTCATCAACAGCTTCGACGAGGTGACGATGTCGATCTTCGTGACCTCGCCGAGCACGGTGACGCTGCCGGTGCGCATGTACATGTACGCGACCGAATCGATCGACCCGCTGATGGCGGCGGTGTCGGCGCTGATGGTGGCGGTGACGGCGGTGGCGATGATCGTGCTGGACCGCGTCTACGGCCTCGACCGCGTGCTGGTGGGGCGGCGATGAGCGCCGTGGTTCCCGTTGTTCGCGCACACCGTCCGCTGCTCAGGCGGCTGGCCGAGAAGCGCCGTGCCGGCGTGGCCTTCACGCTCGACGGCGAACCCGCCGTCGCGCTGGAAGGCGACACCGTCCTCACCGCCGTGCTCACCCTGCACGACCGCCTGCGCCGCAACGAATTCAGCGACGCCCCGCGTGCGGGCTTCTGCATGATGGGCGCCTGCCAGGACTGCTGGATCGCGACGGCGGAGGGGGACCGGCTGCGGGCCTGCTCCACCTTCATCGCGCCCGGCATGAACCTCGTCACCGGCGGGGAAGCGCGATGAATTCGCGTCCGAACGGTTTCGCGCAGCCGGTCGTCGTCGGCGCCGGTCCGGCCGGCATCCGCGCGGCGCAGACGCTGGTCGCGCACGGGCTGCGGCCGGTGCTGATCGACGAGGCCGCGCGCGCCGGCGGCCAGATCTACCGCCGCCCGCCCGCGCATTTCGAGCGGCCGGCGAGCATGCTCTACGGCACCGAAGCCGCACGCGCCACCGCGCTGCACGCCGCCATCGACGGCCTGCGCGACCGCATCGATTACCTCAGCGACAGCCTGGTCTGGAACGCGCAGAACGGCGTGCTCGACGTGCTGCAGGGCGCCACGCGCACCGGGCTCGGCGTGCCGTACAGCCGCCTGATCGTCGCCACCGGCGCGACCGACCGCGTGCTGCCGGTGCCGGGCTGGACGCTGCCGGGCGTGTTCACGCTCGGCGGCGCGCAGGTCGCGCTCAAGTTCCAGGGCTGCGCCATCGGCGAGCGCGTGGTGTTCATGGGGACCGGGCCGCTGCTCTACCTCGTTGCTTGTCAATATGCGAAGGCCGGGGCGAAGGTGGTGGCGGTGCTCGACACCGCGCGCCTGTCCGACCAGTTCGCGGCCGCGCCGAAGATGCTGACCCAGCCGGCCGTGTTCGCCAAGGGCGTGTACTACGTCGGCTGGCTGCGCGCGCACGGCGTTGCGCTGCACGGCGGCGTGCGGCCGGTGCGCATCGACGGTGAGTCACGCGTGTCGAGCGTGACCTTCCACGACGGCGGGCGGGAACGCACGCTCGACTGCGACGCCGTCGCCTTCGGCTACGCGCTGCGCTCCGAGACCCAGCTCGCCGACCTGCTCGGCTGCCACTTCGCCTTCGCCCCGATGCAGCGCGCGCACCTGCCCGTGTGCGACGCGGCGGGCCGATCGAGCGTCGGCGGCGTCTACCTGGCCGGCGACGGCGCCGGCATCATGGGCGCCGACGCCGCCGAATGGGCCGGCGAACGCGCGGCGCTGGCGTTGCTGGCCGACCAGGGCGTGGCGGTCGACGACGCGCGCGCGACCGAACTCGAAAGCAGGCTGGCCCGGCTCGTGCCGTTCCGCGAAGGGCTCGAACGCGCCTTCCCGTTTCCCGCCGACTGGGCCGCGCACGCACCCGACGACCTGATCGTCTGCCGCTGCGAGAACATCACCGCCGGCACGCTGCGCGACGCCATCCGCGAGACCGGCGCACCCGAGATGAACCGGCTGAAGGCGCTGTCGCGCATCGGCATGGGTCGCTGCCAGGGCCGCATGTGCGCCGTGGCCGCGACCGAGATCCTCGCGCACGCGACGGGCCGGCCGGTCGAGGAGGTCGGGCGCCTGCGCGGGCAGGCGCCGATCAAGCCGATACCGATGGTCATGGTGCGCGCGCAGAGCATCCAGAACATGCAGCGCGCGGAGGCGCAACCATGAAGCGCATTTCGAGCGACGTGGTCGTCGTCGGCGGCGGCATCGTCGGCGCTTCGGCGGCGCTCGCGCTGCGGCGCATGGGCCGCACGGTGGCGCTGCTGGAGCGCGACCTGTGCGGCTCGCGATCGAGCGGCGTGAACTACGGCGGCGTGCGGCGCCAGGGCCGGCCGCTGACCCAGCTGCCGCTGTCGCAGCGCGCGCACGGCATCTGGGGCCGGCTCGGCGAGCTGATCGGCACCGAGGCCGAATACGTGCGCTCCGGGCATTTCAAGATCGCCCGCAGCGCCGAGGACATGGCCGCGCTGGAGGCGTACCGCGAACGCGCGCGCGAATTCGACCTCGGCATCGACCTGCTCTCCGGCGAGCGGCTGCGAACGGCGTGCCCGTGGCTCGGCGGCAAGGCGGTCGGCGGTTCGCTGTGCCCGGACGACGGGCAGGCCAATCCGCGCCTCGTGTCGCCGGCCTTCGCGCGGGCGGCGCAGCGCGCGGGCGCCGAGATCTTCGAGCGCACGCCGGTCGACGAGGTGTCGCACGACGGCTCGACCTTCACGGTGCGCTCGGGCAATGCGCTCGAAGTGCGCGCGCCGGTGCTGCTGAACTGCGCCGGTGCCTGGGCCGGCGCGCTGGCCGCGCAGTTCGGCGAGCCGGTGCCGATGCAGTCGGGCCATCCGGCGATGGCCGTGACCGAGCCGGTGCCGCACTTCATGGGCTGGAGTCTGGGCGTCGAAGGCGGCGGCGTGTACGGCCGGCAGGTGGCGCGCGGCAACCTGGTGCTCGGCGGCGGGTCCGGTTTCGCGCTCGACACCGACCGCGCGCGCTCGGCGCGCGACGCGATCCTGTCGCTGACCGAGCAGGCCGTCGCGCTGCTGCCGGTGCTGCGCCATGCCCACGTCATCCGCACCTGGAGCGGCACCGAGGGCTATCTGCCCGACCGCGAACCGGTCATCGGCCCGAGCGGCACCACGCCGGGCCTGTTCCACGGCTTCGGCTTCGCCGGCGGCGGCTTCCAGGTCGGCCCCGCCGCCGGCGAAGTGCTGGCCGAACTCGCGGCGCGCGGCGCCACGGGCACGCCGATCGACGCGTTCTCGATCCGGCGCTTCGCCGGCGAACCCGCGCCGGCCACCACGGCGCCGGTCGAGTCCTCGCCGCCGCAACCCCGTCCGGCGACCGAATCCGCGGTCGCCAACTGATTACCCACCCTGAAAGGACTTCCCATGTCTCGCATCGCTTCCAAGCATTCCTCCGCCCGGCGCGCGCTCCTCGCGACGATGACTGCCGCAACCGCCGCTGCGGCCATGGCCTTCAGCGGCGGCGCGGCCGCGCAGGCCAAGACGCTCTATATCGGCATGAACGGCGGCACCATGGAGAAGGCGTACAGCCAGTACGTGTTCCCGGCCTTCGAGAAGCTCTACGGCGCCAAGGTCGTGGTCGTGCCCGGCACCTCCTCGGACATCCTGGCCAAGGCCCAGGCCAACAAGGACAAGCCGCAGATGCACGTCATGTTCCTCGACGACGGCATCATGGTGCGCGCCATCGGCATGAACCTGTGCGAGAAGCAGCGCCCGAGCCAGGCGATGAACGACATCTATCCCGCCGCCCGCTTCAAGGGCGACATGGCCACCGGCGTGAGCCTGGGCATGACCGGCCTGGCCTACAACACCAGGATGTTCAAGGAAAAGGGCTGGGCCGCGCCGACTTCCTGGATGGACCTGGCCGACCCGAAGTTCAAGGGCAAGGTGGTGTTCCAGTCGATGTCGTCGTCGTCCTTCGGGTTGCACGGCTTCCTGATGTTCAACCGCATCCAGGGCGGCGACGACAAGAACGTCGAGCCCGGCTTCAAGGCCTGGCCGACCACCGTCGGCCCGAACGTGCTGGAGTACATCCCGAGCTCGGCCAAACTGTCGGAGATGGTGCAGACCAACGAGGCCGCGATCTTCCCGCTGACGCCGACGGCCGTCGCCGCGCTCAAGGTCAAGGGCATCCCGGTCGAGTACGCGCAGCCGAAGGAAGGCTCGGTGGTGCTGATGGTCGGCCAGTGCGTGATCGCCAACAACAGCGAACCCGAACTCGCGCAGAAGCTCGCCGAGTTTCTGCTGAGCCCGCTGGCGCAGGCCAACGTGCTGCAGTA
The DNA here is from genome assembly GCA_050954325.1 of Janthinobacterium lividum. Classification (GTDB taxonomy): domain Bacteria; phylum Pseudomonadota; class Gammaproteobacteria; order Burkholderiales; family Burkholderiaceae_C; genus Variovorax. The sequence goes on from JBPBPG010000004.1 coordinate 275,359, forward strand.
CGGCGCGCAGATCCCGACCAACCCCAAGGCGCCGGCCGTGGGCGAGGGCGCGCAGCAGGTCGCCGAGATCAACAAGTGGATGAAGAACGCGGTCACGCTGGACTGGGAGTCGGTCAACGCCAACCGCCCGGCCTGGAACGCGCGCTGGAACAAGAACATCGAGCGCTGAGCCGCGCCCGCCGTCCGCTCCCGTATGGGGACGACTACCAATTACGCGACGCCGCCGATCGGTCTAAGGTCGGTGGCTGAGCCGGTAGTCGGTCGATACCCATAACACAGGAGGCAGGATGTCAGTTCGTTTCAAGGCCGTCGTGGCCAGTGCAGTGTTCGCTCTGTCGGCCGGCGCGGCGCTCGCCCAGGACATCAAGATCGGCTACAACGCCGACCAGTCGGCCAGCGGGGTGGCCGAGCTGGGCACCGCCGGCCGCTGGGGCTTCGAGGCCGCCATCGAGGACATCAACAAGGCCGGCGGCGTGATGGGCCGCAAGCTGGTCGGCGTGAACCGCGACGACCTCGGCTCGCCGCCGAAGTCGATCCAGAACATGACCGAGCTGATCGACAACGAGAAGGTCGCCGCCGTCGTCGGCCCGGCCAATTCGGGCAACGCGCTGGCCTGGCTGCACATCCCGCAGCAGCGCAAGATCCCGGTGGTGGTGCCGATCGCCACCGGCACCGAGGTCACGCTGCGCTACGCCAAGGATCCGCAGAACTACCTCTACCGCGTGTCGATGGTCGACCGCGAGCAGATCGCGCTGCTGGCCGCCTACGCGGTCAAGGCGTCGAAGACCGGCAAGATCGCGATCTTCGCGGACTCCACCGGCTACGGCCAGGGCGGCATCAAGGACGCGACCGAGGTGCTGGCGCTGCACGACGTGAAGCCGGTGATCGTCGAGAAGTACGGCCCCAAGGACACCGACATGACCTCGCAGCTCGCGAAGATCCGCGACGCGGGCGCCGACGTGGTCATCGTCTACGGCATCGCCGACGGCACCGCGTACGTGCTGCGCAGCATGGAGAAGATCGCCTACATGCCGACCACGCTCGGCACCTGGGGCAACCTGAGCGGGCTGCTGCCGCGCATCGCCGGCGAGAAGCTGTCCGAACATCTGATCCTGGCGGCGTCGACCACCGAGGACACCAACGCCCGCACCAAGGCGCTCGGCGAGCGCGTGCGCAGGAATTTCCCGACGCTCACCACCTTCCCGTGCGTCGCGCAGGCCTACGACTCGGTGATGCTGATCGCCGCCGCGATGAAGCTGGCCAACAGCACCGACGGCGAGAAGGTCGCCGCGGCGCTGGAGCAGGTCTCGGGCGTGCAGGGCGTGATCAAGACCTACAACAGGCCGTTCAGCAAGTCCAACCATGAAGGGCTGAGCGTGGGCGACTTCTACCTCGCGCGCTGGAAGGGTGCCACGCCGGTGCGCTACGACGACGGCATCGTCAAGTCGCTGACCCCGGCGCAGCTCAGGCGCTGAGCGGGCCCACCGCAGAGCCGTCGACATGGTCGCGATCCTTCAGGCGCTGTTCAGCGGCCTGGCACTCGGCAGCGTGTACGCGCTGGTGGCACTGGGTTTCAACATCACCCACAACACGACGAAGACGCTGAACTTCGGCCAGGGCGAGTTCCTGGTGGCGGGCGCCTTCGTCGCGGTGTCGGGCGTGCTGCTGCTTTCGGGCAAGGGCCTGACCGATGCGCTGCTGCCGCAGGACGTGACGCTGCTGCGCTACGGCGGCAGCATGCTGATCACGGTCGCGGTGCTGGGCGTGCTGGGCGTGCTGCTGTACTACACGGCGGTGCGGCCGTTCGTCGGGCTGCCGGGGCTGGCCTGGGTCATGAGCACCATCGGCTTCGGCATCATCGTCCAGAACACCGCGCTCGCCGTCTGGGGCCCGTCGCCGATGGTGCTGCCTTCGCCGCTCGGCGACAGCGTGCTGCGCATCGGCGGCGCGGGCGTGCTGCCGCAGGAGGTGCTGGTGCTGTGCGCGAGCATCGTCGTGATGCTGGTGCTCGACACCGTGATGCGCCGCACCAGGATCGGCAAGGCGGTGCGCGCCGTGGCGCAGAGCCAGAGCGCGGCCACGCTGATGGGCATCGACGTGTCGGCCGTGATCGTGCTGGCCTTCGTCGTGAGTTCGAGTCTCGCCGGCCTGGCCGGGCTGCTGATCGCACCGATCACCACCGTCTCCGTTTTCATGGGCGTCACCTTGGCGCTCAAGGCGTTCTCGGCGGCCATCGTCGGCGGGTTGAGCAACGCGCGCGGCTGCATGCTGGGCGGCTTCCTGCTCGGGCTGATCGAGTCGACGGTCGGGCTCTGGCATGCGGAACTGCGCGAGATCGGCATTTTCCTGCTGATCATCGTGGTGCTGGTCGTGAAGCCCGAGGGCCTGCTGGGCCAGCGGGTCTCGGAGAAGGTCTGATGAAGGGTCTGATGGTTTCGCGCGCCCACGGGGTCGGGCTGCTCGCCGTCGTCCTGTTCATCGCCTTCGCCCCGTTCGTCACCGACAACGCCTTCTATCTGAAGGTGCTGTTCCTGATCGCGGTCAACTACCTGGCCGCGGCCGGGCTCAACGTGCTGGTCGGACATGCGGGGCAGAAGTCGCTCGGCCACGCGGGGCTCTTCGCCGTCGGCGCCTACACCGCGGCGCTGCTGACGGCGCGGCTGGGCTGGAATCCGTGGCTCGCGTTCGCGGCGTCGGGTGTGATGGCGGGGATCTTCGGCGTCGTCATCGCGTTGCCCGCATTGCGCGTCAAGGGGCCGGCGCTGGCGATGGTCACGATCGGCTTCGGCATCGTGGTGGAGAAGGTGGTGTCGGAATGGCAGGACGTGTTCGCCGGCCAGCAGGGCATCTACGGCGTGGTGCCGCCGTCGTGGGGTGCCCGGGCCTTCGGCGCGGCCGACTGGCTGTGGTTCGCGGGCGCGCTGGCGATCGTCGCGCATCTGGCGATCCGCTCGCTCTTGGGCGGCAAGTACGGGCGCGCCTTCATGGCGGTGCAGACGGCCGAGGTGGCGGCCGAAAGCGTGGGCGTCTACCGCTTCAAGGTGCTGGCCTTCGTGATCAGCGCGGTCACCTGCGGCTTCGCGGGCGCGCTGGTCGCGCAGCAGAACCAGTACATCAGCTCCGACTTCATCACCTTCAACCTGTCGATCTTCTTCCTGCTGATCGTGCTGTTCGGCGGCAGTTCGATCTACGGGCCGCTGCTCGGCGCGGTGGTGCTCACGCTGCTCGATGCGTTCCTCGCGCGCTGGCCCGGCCTGCAGCACTTCAGCTACGGCGCGCTGCTGCTGTTCGCGCTGTACGCGATGCCCGACGGGCTGGCCGGTGCCATCGAGCGCATCGCGCGCCGCGCGGCGCCGGGGCTGTTCCGGCGTCCGCCACTGCCGGCGCCGGCCGCTGAATGGACGCTGCGCAGTGCGGCCGCCGCGCCCGCCGACCGGCCGCTGCTGTTGGCGAAGGACCTGTGCAAGTCCTACGGCGGCGTGGTAACCACGCGCAACGTCGACTTCGCGCTGACCACCGGCCACGTCCATTCGCTGATCGGCCCGAACGGCGCGGGCAAGACGACGCTGCTCAACATCCTCTCGGGCATCGTCGCGCCGAGCCAGGGCGGCATCGTCTTCAGCGGCACGGAGATCGTCGGCAAGGCGCCCCACCGCATCTGCGGCCTCGGCCTGGGCCGCACGTTCCAGAACCTCAAGCTGTTCGCCGACATGACGGTGCTGGACAACGTCAAGGTCGGCCTGCACCGGCTGCTGAAGCCGGGCGTGTGGGCCTGCCTGCTCGGCCTGCCGGCGGCGGCGCGGGCCGAACGGGCGGCGGCCGGCGAGGCGCTGCAGATCCTCGACTTCCTGGGCCTGCGCGACAAGGCCTTCGAACGCGCGGGCGGCCTGCCGTACGGGCTGCAGCGCCGGCTCGAACTGGCGCGCGCCATCGCCACGCATCCGCGCCTGCTGCTGCTCGACGAGCCCGCCGCCGGCCTGAATCCGCAGGAAACGCGCGACCTGATCGGGGTGATCGCGAAGGTGCGCGACAAAGGCATTACGGTGCTGTTGATCGAACACCACATGGACCTCGTCATGGCGATCTCCGACCATGTCATCGTGCTCGACCACGGCAACAAGATCGCCGAGGGCGCGCCGGCCGACATCCAGCGCAACCCGCGCGTCATCGCTGCGTACCTCGGCGACGAGGAACCCGAGGAACCGGACGGCATGGCGACCGAGCCGCACACGATCGACGCAGGCCACCATGTCTGAGGCACCGCTGCTGCGGGTCGAGGGGCTCGAGGTGCGCTACGGCGCGATCGAGGCGCTCAAGGGCATCTCGCTGGAGGTGCGTGCGGGCGAGGTGGTGACGATCATCGGCGGCAACGGCGCGGGCAAGAGCACGCTGATGAAGACCCTCTCGGGCCTGGAGCCGGCTGCCGCCGGCCGGGTGCTGTTCGAGGGCCGCGACATCACGCGCATGCGCGGCCACGAGCGCGTGCCGCTGGGCATCGCGCAGTCTCCGGAAGGCCGGCAGGTGTTCCCCGACCAGACGGTGCGCGACAACCTGATGCTCGGCGCCCACCACCGCAAGGCCGGCGCCGCCGAACTGGCCGCCGACATCGACGCGCAGTTCGCGATCTTCCCGCGCCTGCGCGAGCGCGCCGCGCAGATGGCCGGCACCATGTCCGGCGGCGAGCAGCAGATGCTGGCGATCGCGCGGGCGCTGATGGCGCGACCCAAGCTGCTGCTGCTCGACGAGCCGTCGCTCGGCCTGGCGCCGCTGGTGGTCAAGGAGATCTTCGGCGTGATCCGCGACCTGAAGCGCCGAGGCACGACCATCCTGCTGGTCGAGCAGATGGCCAACCAGGCGTTGGCCGTGGCCGAGCGCGCCTACGTGCTCGAAACCGGACGCATCACCATCGAGGGCACGGGCGCCGCGCTGCGCCGCGATCCGCGCGTGCGGGCGGCCTACCTCGGGGAGCACTGAATGGCTCCGATCTTCGAGCGCTTCGTCGACGGTGCGGTCGGGCTCGGCCTGCCACGCAACCCCGACCGTAACGGCGCCTCGCAGGCCGGCGTCGGCCACTTCCAGCGCACCACCAGAACCAGAAAGAGACGCAAAGCCATGACCATCGATTCGAGACTTCCCGATTTCCGCGCGCTCGCGCCGGCGCAGCGCCTCGAAGCGCTGGGTCGCGCGGCCGACCTGTCGCCCGCCGACCTGGTGCTGCTGTCGACCCCCGGCGCGCTGAGCCCGGCGCTGGCCGACGCAATGATCGAGAACGTCGTCGGCACCTTCGAGCTGCCGATGGGCGTGGCGGCGAACTTCATCGTCAACGGGCGCGACGTGCTGGTGCCGATGGTGGTCGAGGAGCCCTCGGTGGTGGCGGCCGCGTCGTTCATGGCGAAGCTGGTGCGCGGTTGCGGCGGCTTCGAGACATCGAGCACCGAGCCGCTGATGCGTGCCCAGGTGCAGGTGCTGGGCACGACGGACCCGTACGGCGCGCGGCAGGCGCTGCTGCGCCGTCGCGCGGAGATTCTCGAAGTCGCCAACGGCCGCGACCAGGTGCTGATCGGCCTGGGTGGCGGCTGCCGCGACATCGACGTGCATGTGTTTCCGCAAACCCCACGCGGCGCGATGGTGGTGATGCACCTGATCGTCGACGTGCGCGACGCCATGGGCGCGAACACCGTCAACACGATGGCCGAATCGGTCTCGCCGCTGGTCGAGAAGATCACCGGCGGCACGGTGCGCCTGCGCATCCTCTCGAACCTGGCCGACCTGCGGCTGGCCCGCGCGCGCTGCCGCGTCACGCCCGAGGCGCTGACCACGCCCGAGCGCAGCGGCGCGGAAATCATCGAAGGCATCCTCGACGCCTGCACCTTCGCGGCGGTCGATCCGTACCGCGCCGCGACGCACAACAAGGGCATCATGAACGGCGTCGATCCGGTGATCGTCGCGACCGGCAACGACTGGCGCGCGGTCGAGGCCGGCGCGCATGCCTACGCGAGCCGCGGCGGGCGCTACACCTCGCTCACGCATTGGGAGAAGGACACCTCCGGCGCACTCGTCGGCACCATCGAGATGCCGATGCCGGTCGGCCTGGTCGGCGGGGCGACGAAGACGCATCCGCTCGCGCGGCTGGCACTGAAGATTCTCGACGTGAAGTCGGCGCAGGAACTCGGCGAGGTGGCGGTGGCGGTCGGGCTGGCGCAGAACATGGGCGCGCTGCGGGCGCTGGCGACCGAGGGCATCCAGCGCGGCCACATGGCGCTGCATGCGCGCAACATCGCGCTGGTGGCGGGCGCCACGGGCGACGAGGTCGACCGCATCGCGCGCCGCATGGCCGGGGAGAAGGACGTGCGGACCGACCGCGCGGTCGCGCTGCTGCAGGAACTGCGCGGCGCCTGAGGCCTCGATGCGGGTCGCCGCGGCGCTGCGGGAACGTCATTCGGCGACGGTCGTCGTTCTCGGCACCACCGGGACACGCACCAGGAACCGGGTGCCCTCGGTGGCCGAAGACGAAGCGCTGAACGTGCCGCCGTGGGCCTTCACGATCTCCGAGCAGATGTAGAGGCCCAAACCGAGCCCCTGGGAGGGAGTGGCGCTCGCAGGCCGCCAGTACGGCTCGAAGATCTTGGCGAGGTCGGTCGCCGCGATCGGCTCCCCGCCGTTGCGGACCGACAGGTCGAGCCATCCTTGGTCGATCCTCGCCGCCACCTCGATGGGTTTGTCGCGCGCACCGTGCGTGTAGGCGTTTCCGAGCAGGTTCGACAGCAGTTGCTGCATGCGCACCGGATCGCAGGATACGGGAACGTCGATGTCGATGTCCTCGAGGAATTCCATGTCCGGATGAGCGCCGCGCGCCTCGTCGACCACCGCCCTCAGGCTCGTCTCGAGGTGTTCGGCCGCCCGGATGCCCACGCCGATGCCCGAGCCCAGCCGCACACGCGCGAAGTCCATGACGTTGTCGATCAAGGCCCCCATCCGGCGGGTGCTGGACTTGAGACGCTCGCCCAGCTTGCGGTCCTTCTCCTCCGGCCGGCGGATCAGCAATTCCGCCGTCGTGCCGACGGCTGCGAGCGGATTGCGAAGGTCGTGACCCAGGACCGCGATGAACTGCTCGCGCAGGAGCGCCGCGGCGCGCTGGTTCGTCACTTCGGCCTCGATGGCGTCGTAGACCGCTTCGTCCTCGAGCTGGACGGCGATCATCTCGGCGAAAGTCTTGAACATCCGCATCGTCCGGGGGTCGGAAGCTGCCGCGGGCTTCGGGTCGATCGCGCAGAGATTTCCGAAGTGCTCGCCGTTCGCGCGAACGATCGGAAACGAGATGTAGCTCTCGATCCCGTAGATCTTCGGCGTGTGGTGGTCGCGGTAGACCGGGTCGACGCTCGCGTGGTCGATGACGACGGGTGTTCCCGACGCTCTGGCTTCCCGGCAAAGGGTGGTTCCTATCGCGAGTTCGCTGCCGACCTTGAGACCGAAGTCGATGTTGTCCTGTACGGCGCAGGCGACCCAGGCCTCGTCGGTGACGCGCGCGACCGCCGCGAATCCCATTCCCGTGTCCTGGCAGATGAGCCTGAGCATGAAGGGCACGGAGGTCAGCCGCGCGACCGCGGCGATGTCGCGCGTGAGGACCGGATCTTCCTTGTCCATGTTCGCCTGTCTTGTAGAAATACCTTGCCGAAACCCAGGAATGTAAGACGATTCTTGCAGCTCAGCGTTTCTTCAACCGGCACAGATCGATCATTTCCGTCAGCCCGCGCGGATCGCTGCCGACCGGGAAGATCGCGTGCTTCTGGATCTTGTGCGTGCCGGTGGTCGGTATCGTGTCGGCGAACCAGACGTAACCCGGCGCCTTGTAGTAGGCGAGTTCGTCATTGCAGAAGTCGAACAGCGTGCGCGCGGCCTGCTGGCGTGCCGCCTCGTCGGCGGGCGGCTGCCTGAGCACGATGCAGGCGAGCACCTCTTCCTCGCGCACTTCGTCCGCCACGCCCAGCACCGCCACCTGCGCGACCAGCGGATGCGTCTGCAGCAGCGCCTCGACCTCGGCGGCGGCGATGTTCTCGCCCGAACGCCGGATGATGTTCTTGCGCCGGTCGACGAAGTGCAGCATGCCGGTCGCGTCGCGCGTGACCACGTCGCCGGTGTGGAACCAGCCGCCGCGCCAGGCGTCCTCGGTGGCGGCGGGGTCGTCCAGGTAGCAGGTGAAGAAGTCCTTGCGGGGCGTGGCGGCCGAATGGCGGATGACCAGTTCGCCCGGCGCGCCGTCGGGCAGGACCGTGCCGGCCTCGTCGACGACCTGCGCCTCGACGCCCGGGACCGCGCGCCCGAAGGCCCGGGTGCCGACCCGGCGCGGCGGCATGTTGTCCACCAGCATGCGAACCATCTCGGTCATGCCCCAGAGTTCGAGCAGCGGAAAGCCGAAACGCGCCTCGAACACCGCGTGCAGCCGGGGTTCGACGCCGGCGCCGAAGCCGAAGCGCACCGCATGCGCGCGGTCCGGGATGCCGGCCGCGTCGAGCGGCTGGTTCAGCAGCATCGGGATCACGACGCCGAGGTAGTGGACCACCGTGGCGCGCGATTGGCGCACCTCGCTCCAGAAGCGCGACGGCTGGAAGCGGTCGGTCTGCACCTGGCAGTTGCCGGTCAGCAGCACGCAGTAGAACGACAGGATCGAGGCGTTGACGTGGAACAGCGGCAGCGGGTTGTAGATGCGCTCCCGGCCTTCGCGCAGCGTGGCCAGGCCGCCGCAGGTCGCGTAGGCGCGGCCTGCCGCGAGTTCGTAGCGGTGCGAGAGCACGCAGCCCTTGGGGCGGCCGGTGGTGCCGGAGGTGTAGAGGATGCTCGCGGGGGTATCGGAAACGACGGTCTTGCCGTCGCCGGCGCTTGGCGGCGGGGGGAGGGCGGCGCTGTCGAAAGCCTCGAAGAAGGCGACTTCGGGCCGGTGCGTCGTCTCGGCCAGCGCCGCTTCGAGCAGGGTCCGCCGGCTCCCGAGCACCACGACCAGGTCGACCCGCGAGTGATCGACGAGGTAGGCGAGCTCGCGGCTGCGGTAGTCGGGATTGATCGGCACGCAGCACACGCCCAGCGCGTTCAGGGCCAGCTTGTGCAGTACGTGCTCGGGCCGGTTCTCCAGCAGCAGGCCGACGCGATGGCCGCTGCCGTAGCCGGCGCTCGCATACCGTGCCATCAGCATGCGGACCTGGGTCGCGGCGGCGGCGAAGCCGATTTCGTAGCCCTGCAGGTGGTAGGGGCGCGCCGCGTTGGCGGGAACGGCCATGAGGGCGTTGGTGCCGTAGCGCTCGGCCGCGGCGAACAGGGTCTCGCCGATGGTGCTGTGGTCGTCGATGTCGATCATGGGGAATTCGGCCTGCCCGAGCTCGAGCTCGGGTTCGGATCGGCTGCGGGTGTGTCGGGCGCCGGCACGGTCGACACGCCTTGCGCTCGCGCGCTGTGCGCCTCGACCTGCAGCGCACGCCGGAAAGCCTCCCGCCCGCGCAACCGCTGCCAGTAGGCCGCGACGGCGGGCGTGAACTCGCCGGCGAGGTCGAGGTGCCCGGCCAGCATCAGCGCGTAGCCGACCGACACGTCGGCCGCCGTGAACCGGCCGCAGAGATGGTCGCGTGCCGACAGCAACGGCTCCAGCGTGCGCAGCCGCGCGAGGAACCACTTCGCGTAGTCGGCCGCGACCTGGGGCGAACGCCGTTGCGCCGGCTCGAAACGCCCGTAGCGCAGCACCAGGGTCTGCGGGAAGGTCAGCGTCGCTTCGCCGAAATGCAGGTGGTTGAGGTAGGTGCCGAACTCGTGCTCGTGCGGCTGGACATCGAGTTGCGTCGGCGCGGCGCGGGCGGCGAGGTACTGGCAGATCGCGGCCGATTCGGTCATGCGGATCGCGCTGCCTCGCGCCTGGCCATCCCGGTCGTCCATGAACGCCGGCACGGTGCCCAGCGGGTTGACCTGCAGGAACTCGCGCGCACCGGCGCGCGGCGGAAACGGCAGCATCTTCAGCACGTAGTCCGCGCCGAGCTCCTCGAGCATCCAGAGGACGCGGAAGGAACGGGCGCCGACGCAGTGGTGCAGCGTGTACATCGACGGGGCTCCAGGGTGTGTGCGCAGGGGTGCAAGGGCGGCAGGTCCGCTCGATTATTCCCCGCACGCGAGCGGACCGGACTCGGGCCGAACCCGCGGCGCGACCGACAAGCCGCCATTTGCGGTCGGTTCGGCCTGTCCTCGTCCGACACCGCGGCACGTGCACGGTGCCTACGCTGCGCGATTGGGTCGCATCCCGGCGATCGCATGGCCGCGCACCTATGAACACCACTGCCTCCCCGGACGTCGTCCGTCCCACCGGGAAACGCCTGTCGAACCGTTCCGGAGCATCGACATGAGCCGGGCGTCGAAGCCGTCCCGCCAGGTCGTCGAAGACCGGAGCGACCTCGGCGGCTCGAGCGAGATGCGGCAGCTGCGCGCGGCCTTGCCGATCACCACCGCCGCCGGCGCGCTGCCCGAACTCAAGCTGATGATCGGCCTCGTGACCGCGGCCGTGCTCATCGCCGCGCTCTACTTCGGCCGCGAGATCCTGGTGCCGCTGGCGCTTTCGGTGTTGCTCGGCTTCGTGCTCGACCCGCTGGTGGTGCGCCTCAAGCGCTGGGGCCTGCCGCGTGCGCCGGCCGTGATCCTGGTGGTGCTGTTCACGTTGTCGCTGATCGGCCTGGGCGGCCTGTTCCTCGGCAACCAGGTCAGCACGCTGAGCGCGCAATTGCCGACCTACCAGAGCAACATCACCACCAAGCTGCGCGGGCTCCGCAGGGACTTCGATCGCCCGGGCGTGTTCGACGGCGTGGTCAAGACCTTCGACACCTTCAAGGCGGAGGTCGACATCGCGCCGCCGGCGACGACCGTCGAGCCGGGCCAGCGCCGCAATGCGGCGTCGGTGCCGCAGCGGGTGGTCGTGGAGGAGCGCGCGCCCTCGGCGTTCAGCCAGGCGCTCGGATGGCTCGAGGCCAGCAGCGGGCCATTGGCCAACGCGGGCATCGTGCTGGTGTTCGTTGTGCTGATCCTGCTCGACCGGCTCGACCTGCGCGACCGCATGCTGCGTCTGTGGGGCGGCAGTCTGCACCGCTCGACCGACGCCATGGACGAGGCCGGCGCGCGCATCAGCAAGTACCTGACGATGCAGCTGGTGGTGAACATGAGCTACGGCGTGCCGATGGGGCTCGGGCTCTGGCTGATCGGCGTGCCGGGGGCGCTGTTGTGGGGCGCGGTGGCGGCGGTGATGCGCTTCGTGCCGTACGTCGGGCCGATGATCTCGGCGGTCTTTCCGCTGGCGCTGGCCTTCGCGGTCGATCCGGGCTGGAGCATGGTGCTCTGGACGCTCGGGCTGATCGTGGTGCTGGAGATGATCAGCAACAACATCGTCGAGCCGTGGCTGTACGGCGCGAGCACCGGCCTGTCGGCGATCTCGCTGATGGTGTCGGCCATCTTCTGGACGGCGCTCTGGGGGCCGGTCGGCCTGATCATGTCGACGCCGCTCACGGTCTGCCTGCTGGTGATCGGTCGCTATCTGCCGCGGCTGCAGTTCCTCGACGTGCTGCTCGGCAGCCAGCCCGCGCTCGATGCGCCGACGCGCGTCTACCAGCGGCTGCTGGCCGACAACGTCGAGGAAGCCATCGAGCTCGCGACCGAACAGGCGGTCGAAGGCAAGGTCACGCCGTTCTACAGCGAGGTCGGCCTGCCGGTGCTGCGCATGGCCAGCACCGACCATGCGAGCGTCTCGACCGCCGAGCACCGGCTGCGCGTGGTGCGCGGCATGGAGTCGTTGATCGAGGAGCTGGAGGAGCAGTACCCGGCGCCCGACCGCCACGGCCTGCCGCTCACGGTGTGCATCGGCGGCAAGTGGGAGGTCGACACGCTGGCCGCCCGGATGCTCGCGCATTCGCTGTCGCTCGAAGGCCAGCCGGCCGAGCACCGTAGCGCATCTACGGTGAGCGCCGACTACATCTCGCGCCTCGACCTCGCCGGCGCGCAGACGGTGTGCCTGTCGTACTTCAGCCGTGAGCCGCAGGTGCAGGCGCGCCATTTCTGCCGCCGCCTGCGCCGCCGCTGGCCCGACGTGAAGATCGTGCTGGCACTGTGGAACGCGCCGGCCGAACTGCTGGGCGAGGATGCCTGCAAGTCGCTGGGTGCGGACGCGGTCGTCACGTCGATCAGCGAAGCCGTGGTGCGTGTGGCGTCTTTCGCGGGCGCGGGCCTGCCCGACGGCTTCATGGCGCCGGCGACGCCCGAGACCGACGCCGTGCGGCTGCATGCGATACGTGCCAGCGGCGCACTCGATCCGCGCGCCGAACTGATCTTCGACACGATGGCCAAGCGTGCGGCCGACATCTTCGACGTGCCGATGGCGCTCGTTTCGGTGATCGAGGAGGAAAGACAGAACGTGCGCGGTGCGCACGGCGCGCTGTCGGCCGTCGATGGTGCGTCCGGCGGCACGACCGGCGACACTGTCGGCAGCGAGATGAACATGCCGCGCTCGCTCTCGATGTGCGGCCACGTGGTCGCCAACTCGCAGACGCTGGTGGTGCCCGACGTGGCGCGCGACCTGCGCTTCGCGGGCAACCCGGGGCTGCAGTCGAAGGGCGTGCGCTTCTATGCGGGTGCGCCCCTGCGCGATGCTGGCGGTCATGTGCTCGGCGCCCTGTGCCTGCTCGACACGCGGCCACGCTCGCTCGACCAGCGCGAGGTGCGGCTCCTCGAGGCGATGGCCGCCGACGTCATGACCGCGCTGCGTGAAGCGTCGCGGCAGTGGGGCGAGATGGCACCGGTCGCCGCCGAAGAAACGGCGACATCGCCGTCGGCGACCGTCGGACAGCTGATGCCGGGCTGAACAGCGTGCCGCTCCAGCACATTCCCGTCGTCAGCCGCGCCTACAAGTGCCAGTGCGGGCGTCCGGTGTTCCTGCGCAACACGCAGTGCGTGAACTGCGGCAGCCAGCTGGGCTACGAGACCACGCGTCTGACCATGGCGGCGCTGGTGCCGGGCCCGGCGTCGGACCACTGGTGGCTGGCCGGCGAGGTGGGCGGTGCGCTGTATCACTTCTGCGTCAACCGCCAGAGTGCGGCGGCCTGCAACTGGCTCATCAAGGTGGGTGGCACCGTGACCGCCAATGTCGAGGTGCCGTGTCTGGCATGCAGCCTGAACCGGCACATGTTCGACGTCTCGCAGCCGCGCAACTGGCACCGCTGGCGCGAACTCGAAGCCGCCAAGCGCCGTCTGGTGAGCCAACTGCTGGCGCTGCGCCTGCCGGTCGAGCGCAAGGTCGGCACGGCGCGCGGCATCGCCTTCGACATGCTGGAGCAGTTTCCGCAAGGCAAGCCGGTGCTGACCGGGCACCTCGACGGCGTGATCACGCTGAACGTGGCCGAGGCCGACGACGCGCACCGAGAGGCCGCGCGTGCCGCGATGCGTGAGCCCTACCGCACCCTGCTCGGCCACTTCCGCCACGAGATCGGCCACTTCTACTGGGACCGCCTGGTGCGCGAGGATCCGGTACGGCTGGCCGAATTCAGGGCGCTTTTCGGCGACGAGCGGGCGGACTATGCGAAGGCGCTGCAGAAGCACTACGCCGAGGGTCCGCCGTGGGGCTGGGCGCTGACCTACGTCAGCAGCTATGCGTCCACGCATCCTTGGGAGGATTGGGCCGAGACCTGGGCACACTACCTGCATATCACCGACACGGTCGACACCGCGGCGAGTTTCCGGATCGACACCGATCAGGCGGAGACCGAATCGGAACCCTTCGCGACGAAGGATCTGTGGAAGGCCGACCTGCCGGGAGCCGCGCACTTTCTCGCCGTGCTCAATGCGTGGGTGCGGCTGACGCAGGTCATGAACGAACTGGCGCGCAGCATGGGGCAGCAGGACGGGTATCCGTTCGTGATGCCGCACCGGGCGGTGGCGAAGCTGCAGTTCATTCACGAGGCGATCGGGGGGCGATCGCCACCGCTTCACACCGGTTGATCCGACCGCATGGGGCGGCGCTCGTCGCACTCGATCCTCACAGCCGTCGGCATGACCGACAACCTCGCCGTGATGGTGATCGCGGTGATCGGCGCGGCGCCGATCGCCGACGGTTTCGGCGTGCGTGTGCCCAAGGGGTACATCTATGCGGCGACGGCGTTCTCGACGCTGGTGGAGGTGTTCAACATGCTGTCGCGGCGGGCGCAGGGCCGGTCGGCTTGACCGGGGTGGCGGCATACGCACCGTAACGGTGCCGGCCGATTGGCATGTCTCTTGCGAACGGGTTCGCATATGTCAAAAAACCGCGAACCCATGTCGACCGGCGCCAATGCGGACTCGCGGCCGGTTTTCTGCGCGACGCCCGCAGGCGTCCGCCTGCACCACCGATGACGTGGTCGATTCTGGCGCGTGACGGCCAGGGAAATTTCGGTGTGGCGATCGCCAGCCGCTTCTTCGCCGTGGGGGCGCTCTGCGTGCACACGCGTCGCGGCATCGGCGCGCTCGCGACCCAGGCACTGATGAATCCGCTGTACGGCCCCGCCGGCCTCGACCTGTTGAGCGCGGGCCGAAGCGCGGCGGACACGGTCGGCCTGCTGACCGCCGCCGATGCCGGTCGTGCGCAGCGGCAGCTTCATGCGCTTCCGGCCGTCGGCCCGGCCAGTGCCTGGACCGGTGAAAGCTGCGTCGACTGGTGCGGCCACCATGTCGACACCGAATTCAGCGTGGCCGGCAACATGCTCGCCGGCCCGCAGGTGCTCGAAGCGACCGCGCAGGCCTTCCGCGACGCCTCGGGCCTGCCGCTGGCCGAACGGCTGCTCGCCGCCATGGCCGCGGGCGAGGCGGCGGGTGGCGACAAGCGCGGCAAACAGGCGGCGGCGCTGCGCATCCATGCCGACGAGGACCATCCGCATCTCGACCTCCGCGTCGACGACCACGACGAACCGCTGCGCGAACTGGACCGCCTCTACCGCAAGAGCCTGGAGCGCTACCAGCCGTTCATTGCCTGTCTCGCGGGCCGGCACGACCCGGTCGGGTTGACCGACCGCGCCGAGATCGAGGCGCGTGTCGCGCGCTTCCACGCGGCGCCGGGCGCATGACCGCGCTGCTCGAGGTGCGCGACCTGCGCACGCATTTCATGACCGACGACGGCGAATTTCCCGCGGTCGACGGCATCGGCTTCTCGCTCGAGGCGGGGCGCACGCTGGCCATCGTCGGCGAGTCGGGGTGCGGCAAGAGCGTGACCTCGCTGTCGATCATGGGCCTGGTGCCGAACCCGCCCGGACGCATCCGGGGCGGCTCGATCCGTTTCGAAGGCCGCGAATTGGTCGGCCTGCCCGAGCGCGAGATGCAGGACCTGCGCGGCAACGGCATGGCGATGATCTTCCAGGAGCCGATGTCGTCGCTCAACCCGGTCTTCACCATCGGCGAGCAGATCGTCGAGGGCCTGATGCGGCACCGCGAGATCTCGCGCGCCGAGGCCGGAGAACGCGCGATCGCGATGCTGCGCAAGGTGCGCATTCCGGCGCCCGAGCAGCGTTTCCACGAGCATCCGCACAAGCTCTCCGGCGGCATGCGCCAGCGCGCGATGATCGCGATGGCGTTGGCCTGCGAGCCGCGCCTGCTGATCGCCGACGAGCCGACCACCGCGCTCGACGTGACCATCCAGGCGCAGATCCTCGCGCTCATGCGCGAGCTGCAGCAGGAGAGCGGCACGGCGGTCATCCTGATCACGCACGACCTCGGTGTGGTCGCCGAGGTGGCCGACGAGGTGGTCGTGATGTATGCGGGCCGCATCGTCGAGCAGGCGCCGGTGCAGGCGCTGTTCGACGCGCCGCAGCACCCCTACACGATCGGCCTGTTGGGCTCGATCCCGCGGCTCGACGGCGAGCGCGAGCGGCTGTCGTCGATCGAGGGCCAGGTGCCGAGCCCGCTGCGGCGCCCGCCGGGCTGCAGCTTCGCCGACCGCTGTCCGTTCGCCGATGCGCAGTGCCGTGCGGCGGTGCCTGACCTGCGCGAGGTCGGCTCGCAGCATTTCTCGGCCTGCCGCAAGGCGCCGCTCGATCCGGCGGTGCTGATGGCGGACATGGCGGGCGCCGCGGAGGTCGGCGCATGACCGGGCCGCTGCTGCAGGTCGAAGGCCTGGTCAAGCATTTCCCGATCCGCCGCGGCCTGCTGGGGCGCGTCGCCGGCGCGGTGCGCGCGGTCGACGGCGTCGACCTGCAGATCGCGAGCGGCGAGACGCTGGGCGTCGTCGGCGAGTCGGGCTGCGGCAAGTCGACGCTGGGCCGTCTGGTGCTGCGGCTGATCGAGCCGACGGCCGGCAGCGTGCGGCTGGACGGCGAGCCGCTGGGCGCGCTCGACGCGCCCGCGCTGCGCGCTCGCCGCAAGGCCATGCAGATCATCTTCCAGGACCCGTACGCGTCGCTGAACCCGCGCATGACGGTCGGCCAGACGCTGGCCGAGCCGCTGATGCTGCACGGCCTGCACACCGGTCGCCATCGCGAACGCGTGGCCGAACTGCTGCACACGGTGGGGCTCGCGCCCGAGCACGCGCAGCGCTTTCCGCACGAGTTCTCCGGCGGCCAGCGCCAGCGCGTCGGTATCGCGCGGGCGCTCGCGGTCGAGCCGAAGCTGATCGTCTGCGACGAGGCCGTGTCGGCGCTCGACGTGTCGGTGCAGGCGCAGGTGGTGAACCTGCTGCAGGACCTGCAGCGCCGCTACGGCCTGGCCTACATGTTCATCGCGCACGACCTCGCGGTGGTCAAGCACATCGCCTCCCGCATCGCCGTGATGTACCTCGGCCGCGTCGTCGAGATCGGCGACAAGCGCGCGCTGTTCGCAGCGCCGCGCCACCCCTACACGCAGGCGCTGCTGTCGGCCATTCCGCTGCCCGAGCCGGGCGCGAGGCGCGAGCGCGTGTTGCTCGCGGGCGACGTGCCGAGCCCGCTGAACCCGCCCGCCGGCTGCCACTTCCACACCCGCTGCCTGCATGCGCGCGAGCTGTGCTCGCAGCGCACGCCGCTGCTCGAAGACGCCGGCGGCACCCAGGTCGCCTGCCATTTCTGGCGCGAGATTCCTCCACCGGCCGTGTTGCCCGAACCTGCCGCGCGCACGCCCGCGCAGCTGCGCCTCGAACGGCTGCAGTCGGCCTTCGTCGTCCCCTCCCTTCTTCCGGAAACCACGCCATGACCCCTTCGCCCCGCTTCTTCAAGACGGCGCTGCTGCTGACGCTGCTGCCGCTCGCGGTGCAGGCCCAGACCCTGCGCATCGGCCTGGCCGAAGACCCCGACGTGCTCGACCCGTCGCTCGCGCGCAGCTTCGTCGGCCGCGTGGTCTTCGGTTCGCTGTGCGACAAGCTGGTGGACATCGACGACAAGCTCGCCATCGTGCCGCAGCTCGCGACCTCCTACGAATGGTCGGCCGACAGCAAGGCGCTCACGATGAAGCTGCGCCAGGGCGTGACCTTCCACGACGGCGAGAAGTTCGACGCGGCCGCGGTCAAGTTCAACCTCGAGCGCCACAAGAACCTGCCGGGTTCGGCGCGTCGCGGCGAACTCGCGCCGGTCAGCAGCGTCGACGTGGTCGATCCTTCGACCGTGCGGCTGAACCTGTCGGCGCCGTTCTCGCCGCTGCTCGCGCAGCTGGCCGACCGGGCCGGCATGATGGTCTCGCCCAAGGCCGCGCAGGCCGCGGGCGACAAGTTCGGCACGAAGCCGGTGTGCGCCGGCCCGTTCAAGTTCACCGAACGCGTCGCGCAGGACCGCATCGTGCTGGAGCGTTACGCCGGCTACTGGAACAAGGACGCGATCCACTTCGACAAGGTGATCTTCACGCCGATTCCCGACGCCACCGTGCGCCTGGCCAACCTGCGTTCGGGCCAGCTCGACTTCATCGAGCGCGTGGCGCCGAGCGACATGGAAAAGATCCGGGCGGAGAAGAAGCTCAAGACCTCGCGCATCACCGAGATCGGCTACCAGGGCATCACCCTCAACCTGGCCAAGAGCGACAAGGCCAAGACCAGCGTGCTGGCGCGCGACCCGCGCATCCGCGAGGCCTTCGAGCTGTCGCTCGACCGCCAGGGCCTGGTACAGGTGGTGATGGACAACGAGGCGACCGCCGGCAACCAGTGGGTCGCGCCGGCCAACGTCTACTACGCGAAGAACGTGCCGGTGCCCAAGCGAGACATCGCGCGCGCCAAGGCGCTGCTCAAGGAGGCCGGCGTGCCCAACCCGAGCTTCACGCTGGTCACGCCGACCACGTCGGACGCGCAGCGCATCGCGCTGGTGGTGCAGGCGATGGCCCGCGAAGCGGGCTTCGACGTGAAGATCCAGTCGACCGAATTCGCGACCTCGCTCAACATGGCCGACCAGGGCGATTTCGAGGCGCTGGTGCTGGCCTGGAGCGGCCGGGCCGATCCGGACGGCAACGCCTTCAGCTTCTACGGCTGCAAGCAGCCGCTCAACTACACCGGCTATTGCGACGCCGAAAGCGACAAGCTGCTGGCCGAGTCGAGGTCGCTGCGCGAGCCGGCCGAGCGCCGCAAGGTCTACGAACAGTTCGCGGCCCGCGCGCTGAAGGACCGTTCGATCGTCTACCTCTACCACCGCAACTGGCTCTGGGCCTACAACCCGAAGCTCACGGGCGTCCGCGATATTCCCGACGGCCTGCTGCGCACCAGCGGCCTGCAGCTCGCGAAGTGACCCGGACCTGATCGACCACCGCCGATGTTCGAGTACCTCGTCAAGCGCATCGCCACGCTGATCCCGACGCTGATCCTCGTGTCGATGCTGATCTTCGGGCTGCAGCAACTGCTGCCCGGCGACCCGGCGAAGATCCTCGCGGGCGAGGACCAGGACCCGACCGTCGTGGCCTACCTGCGCACCAAGCTGCATCTCGACGAGCCGCTGCCGATGCGCTACGCCTATTGGGTCGGCGGCGTGCTGCGCGGCGACCTGGGCGAGTCGATCCGTACCCAGCAGCCGGTGCTCGACCTGGTGCTGCAGAAGCTGCCGGTCACACTCGAACTCGCGCTGCTGGCCTTCGCGATCGCGCTGCTGATCGGCATCCCGGCGGGCATCGTGTCGGCGGTGGGGCGCGGCACCGCGTGGGACTACGCGGCCAACATCTTCGCGCTATGGGGATTGTCGACGCCCAATTTCTGGCTCGGCATCCTGATGATCCTGCTGTTCTCGGTGCAGCTCGGCTGGTTGCCGGCCTCGGGCTACGTGAGCCCGTTCGAGGACCTCGGCGCCAATCTGGCCGCGATGATCATGCCGGCCTTCGTGCTCGGCAACGCGATCGCGGCGGTGCTGATGCGCCACACGCGCAGCGCGATGCTGCAGGTGCTGTCGGCCGACTACGTGCGCACCGCGCGCGCCAAGGGCCTGAGCGAGCGCACGGTGGTGCTCAAGCACGCGCTGCGCAACGCGCTCACGCCGATCATCACGCTGGGCGCGCTGGAGCTCGGCACGCTGCTCTCGGGCGCGGTGCTGACCGAGCAGGTGTTCACCATCCCCGGCTTCGGCAAGCTGATCGTCGACTCGGTCTTCAACCGCGACTACTCGGTGGTGCAGGGCGTGGTGCTGGTCACCGCCAGCGCCTACATCCTGCTCAACCTGCTGGCCGACATGGCCTACTTCCTCGTCAATCCTAGGCTGAGAGGCTGAACATGGCCGCCGTGCTTCCTTCTTCCCTTGCGCCGGTCGTCGCACCGGTCGCGCCCGCCGGTCCGTGGCGTCGTGCCTGGCGGCGGCTGCGGCGGCGCCGCGCGGCGCTGCTCGGGCTGGCCGTGGTGCTGGCCTTCGTCGCGCTGGCCGTGTTCGCGCCGTGGATCGCACCGCAGGACCCGATCGCGACCAGCTGGAGCGCGGTTCGCAAGGCGCCGAGCGCCGAGCACTGGTTCGGCACGGACGAGATCGGTCGCGACGTGCTGTCGCGCGTGATCTGGGGCACGCGCGCCTCCCTGCTGGCCGGCGTGGTGTCGGTGTCGATCTCGCTGCTGCTCGGCGTGCCGATCGGCCTGGCCGCAGGCTTTCTCGGCGGCTTCGCCGACAGCCTGATCTCGCGCATCACCGACGCCTTCCTGGCTTGCCCGTTCCTCATCCTTGCCATCGCGCTCGCGGCCTTCCTCGGTCCGAGCCTGAGCAACGCGATGATCGCGATCGGCGTTTCGGCCACGCCGATCTTCGTGCGGCTCACGCGCGCGCAGGTGCTCAACGTCAAGGTCGAGGACTACATCGAGGCTGCCCGTGCGGTCGGCAACTCGCCGCTGCGCATCGCGCTGCGCCACGTACTGCCCAACATCACCGCGCCGGTGATGGTGCAGGCCACGCTGGCCATCGCCTCGGCCGTGATCGCGGAGGCCAGCCTGTCGTTCCTCGGCCTCGGCCAGCAGCCGCCCGCGCCGAGCTGGGGCAGCATGCTCAACACCGCGAAGAACTTCGTCGACAACGCGCCCTGGATGGCGATCTGGCCGGGCGTTTCGATCTTCCTGCTGGTGCTGTCGTTCAACCTGCTGGGCGACGGCCTGCGCGATGCGCTGGACCCGCGCCAGCGCTGAGCGCCGCGTCGCGGCCTATGCCGGTGCCGACACCAGCGCCGCGGCGAGGCAGCTCGCCACGGCGCCCGGCATGAGCCGCAGCCGCATCGGCAGCCAGTCCGCCAAACAGGCCGCGAGCTGCGGCGTCACGCCCCAGGCCGGCGCCGCGACGTCTCGGCCGCCGTCGCGCAACGCCGGCCCCCAGTGCAGGCCGCCGAGAAAGGCGGCGATCGTGGCCGCGTAGGTCGCCAGTGAATGGGCCGCGAACGCGCCGCCGGGGGTGCCGCGTGCGACCCAGACCCAGGCGGTGCCGGCGAAGAACGGGAGCAGTCCTGCGAGCCCGAGCAGGCGGGCGGTGCGGGGAGGGGGGGCGGTCGGGCGGCTTCAGCAGTCGATGTCCTGCAGGTCGGGCGTGGCATCCTGATCGCCGGCCGGCCGGCCCTTGCGCCGCTTGCGGAACGCCAGGCCCATGGCCAGCGTCTGCACGACGCACATGGCCGCAGTGAGCGACCGGAAGCCGAGCAGCGAGGCGTCGTTGACCTCCAGCACCAGGTCGGCATCGCGCGCGATCGGGCTGAGGAACGCATCGGTGATCGCGAGCCGCTTCGCGCCGCGCTCGCGCACCTGCTCGCAGACCCGCAGCGTGTCGGCCGCGTAGGGCGGAAAGCCGATGGCGACGAGCAGGTCGCGCGCGCCGGCCGTGCCCGCCTGTTCGTCGATCGCGCCGCCCAGGCCGGTGATCTGCATCGCCGGCTGGCCGGCCCGGTTGAGCGCGTAGGCCAGGTAGGCCGCGACCGGGAACGAGCGCCGCAGCCCGATCACGTGGACGAAGCGGGCGCCGTGGATCATCGATATGGCCCGGCGCAGCGGCAGGCTCGCGGCGTCGGCCCGCAGGTGCTCCAGCGACAGGATGTTGGCCTGGCTGAAGGTCCGCAGCACCTCGGCCGGATCGTCCGGGTTCTCCAGCACCTTCTCGCCGCCCACGTGCCGGATGCGTTCTCGGTACGTCGGCCTGACGGCCTGCTGGAGCGGTTGCCTGAAGAGGCGCTGCAGGTCCGAATAGCCGTCGCAGCCCAGCGCCTTGGCCATGCGGATGAAGGCGGCGGGTGCGATGCCGGCCATCGCGGCGACCGTGGCGACCGGGTTCAGCGCGATGTCGTTCGGATGGTCGAGCGCATAGGCGGCGGCGGCCCGCATGCGCGGCGTGAGCTTGTCGGCGTCGCGGCCGATCGACTCGCGCAGCGCTTCCAGTGTCGTGGGCTTCATGTGGCCCTGGAGTCTAGAACGCCCGCACCTCGCCGCGCGGAACGAAGCGGCCCATGCCCTCGCGGCCGAGCCACTGTGCGCCGTCGACGATCAGCTGTCCGCGCAGGAAGACCTTCTCGACCCGGCCACGCAGCGTGCGGCCTTCGAGCAGCGTGTAGTCGCAGTTGCCGTGCAGGTGGCGCGCATGGATCGTCTGCTGGGCCAGCGGGTCGAACAGCACGACATCGGCATCGCTGCCCACCGCGATGGTGCCCTTGCGCGGGAACAGCCCGAAAAGCTTCGCGGGCGTGGTGGAGGTCAGCTCGACGAAGCGGTTGAGCGACAGCCTGCCCTGCGTCACGCCGATGTCGAACAGGCTCACCAGCCGCGTCTCGATGCCCGGCGCGCCGTTGGGGATGAGCGAGAAGTCGTCCTTGCCGCGCATCTTCTGCATGCGGTAGCCGAGGTGGCCTTCCTTCATGCAGAACGGGCAGTGGTCGGTAGCGATGACCTGCAGGTCGTCGTAGCGCAGCGCGCGCCACAGGTGCTTCTGGTCCTCGGGCTTGCGCAGCGGCGGTGTCATGACATAGCGCGCCACGTCCACGTCGTCGGTGTCGTAGACCGAATCGTCGAACAGCAGGTAGTGCGGGCAGGTCTCGGCGAACACCGGGATGCCTTCGGCCCGCGCGGTCACGATGTGCTTGAGCGCCTCGTTGCTCGACACGTGCACGAAGTAGATCGGCGCGTTCGCGAGCTCGGCCAGGCGGATGCCGCGGTGCGTCGCCTCGCCCTCCATGATGGCCGGCCGCGTGAGCGCGTGATAGCGCGGCGAGGTGTGGCCGGCCTCCAGCGCCTCCTTGATGAGCAGGTCGATGACGGTGCCGTTCTCGGCATGCAACGCGACCATGCCGCCCTCGGCGCCGACCTGGCGCAGCATGCGGAAGATCGACGCGTCGTCGGCCATCATCACGCCCGGGTAGGCCATGAACATCTTGAAGCTGGTCACGCCCTCGTGCCGCATGGCGAAGCGCACGTCCTGCAGGACCTGCTCGTCGACCCGGGTCACGATCACGTGCAGGCTGTAGTCCACCGCCACCTGAGATTCGGCGCTGCGCTGCGCGCGCGCGATCGCGCCGAGCGGCGAATCGGTGGCCGTCTGCAGCGCGAAGTCGACGATCGTCGTCGTGCCGCCGAACGCCGCGGCGCGGGTGCCGCTCGCGAAGGTGTCGCAGGTCACGGTCGGGCCGATGACGTTTTCCAGGTGCACGTGCGTGTCGACGCCGCCCGGCAGCACGTACAGGCCGGCCGCGTCCACCACGGCCGTGTCCTCGCCGACCTGGATGTCGCGGCCGATGGTATGAATCAGGCCGTCCTGCATCAGCAGGTCGGCGGTGTAGTCGTCGGTGGCGGTGATGATCCGGCCGTTGCGGACGAGCGTGCGCGCGGCGCTCATGGAACGATGTCGTCCAGGTGGGCCACGAGCCGGTCGATTTCCTCGAGCGCGTTGCAGTGCACGATCGACACCCGCACGACGCCGCCCCGCGCCTGCAGCCCGAGGGTCTCGATCAGCCGGCACGCATAGAAGTCGCCGAAGCGGTTGCCGATGTCGGCGCCGACCACCCAGTCGGCCGCGGCGGCGGGCGCGGCGGCGGCGGCCAGGCCGGCCATGGCGAAGAGGTGGGCGACAAGGGTTCTGCGGTTCATCGCATCGACTCTCTCCGGTGGTGCCGGTGTGTATGCGGGGCTTGACGTGGCGCCGTGGGGCCTTGCGGAAGCGGCCAAGATAGCAGCACGAACCGGACAAGTCAAAAACAAAAATACTGAATCAAACGCTCCGCATCGGGATGGTTCGCCGGTGCACCGGCACGGCGCACCGGCCACCAGCTCGGCGCAGCCGCCGCGCACAATCGCTCCATGAAAGCCACGCCACAGCCCAGCGCCCCCAGCCGTCCGGCCCTGCAAAGCCCGCTGATGGGCACCGATCTGGTCGCCGCACTCTGCGTCATCGTCATCTGGGGTCTCAACTTCGTCGCGATGAAGTTTTCCCTGCGCGATTTCACGCCGTTCCAGCTCGGCGCCTTCCGCTATGTCTTCGCGGTGCTGCCGCTGATCCTGTTCGTCAGGAAGCCGGCGCTGTCGTGGCGCTGGCTGGTCCCCGCCGGGCTCGCGCAGTTCGGCCAGTTCGGGTTCCTTTTCGTGGCGCTGCATGTGGGCATGACCGCGGCGCTGGCCTCGGTGGTGTTGCAGACACAGGTGTTCTTCACGACGCTGCTGGGCGCGCTGCTGCTGGGCGAACGGCTCGGCGGGCCGTTGCGCGCCGGGCTGGTGCTCGCCGCCACGGGCCTGGGGTGCTTCGCGTTCAACGTCTTCAGCGGTGCGCCTTCGGGCGGCATCACGCTGCTCGGCCTGGTGCTCAACCTGTTCTCGGCCGCGATGTGGGCGACCTCCAACATCATCGCGCGGCGCGCGCAGCAGGCGCAGCCGGGCTACGACCCGCTGCAGTTCATGGTGTGGATGTCGCTGGTGCCGATCCTGCCGTTCGCGGCGATGTCGTGGCTGTTCGACCCGGTCGCCGTGCGCTGGCAGTGGACGCACGCGAGCTTCGGCGCCTGGCTCGGCGTGGCGTACCTCGGCTGGTTCGCGACCATCGCGGGCTACACGATGTGGACCGGGCTGCTCACGCGCCATGCCGCCAATCGCGTGGCGCCGTTCAGCCTGGGCGTGCCCGTGATCGGGCTGGCCGCGGGCATGCTGCTGCTCGGCGAGCAGGTGTCGCCGCTGCAGTGGGCGGGCAGCGCGTGCGTGGTGGCGGCGCTGGGCGCGGTGATGTTCGGCGGGCGGCTGATGCGCAGAAGGCGGCCGGCGTCGCCCTGACGCCCTGAGGTTTCCATGGGCGCGTCAGGGCCGGAACGCCGGGCGGCTGCGAACGGGCGAATGTTTCGCGTCATGCCCTTCGACCTTGCCGACGTTTTTTTCGAACGACCTCGACGTCTCGTTCGCCATCGAGATCGCCGGTCGGACTGTTCCACTGCGGCGTGACATGGCTGGCCTCGCGCAGCGAGCGCTTCGAAAGCTTGCAGCGCTACCTGGCCGGTACCGACTTCGACCCCGGAGAGCTTCCAGTTCGCCGACGGCGCGATCTGGATCGGCGACGAGTTCGGCCCGTTCCAGATCAGGGCCGACACGAACGGCAAGATGCTGGCCGTGTTCGACACGCTGGTCCTCGACGGCAGGGTCGTGCGCTCGCCCGACCATCCGGGCGTGACGACGGCGGGTGCGCCCGATGCCAAGGCGCCCGCGTTCGAGGTCAAGCGCTCGAAGGGTTTCGAAGGCAGCGCCTCGAGAAGAAGCCGACCACCGACGGCGCGCTGGCCTTCCCGTTCTTCACCATCGAGAACGTCGACGTGGTGGACGCCACCCACATCGTGGTCGGCAACGACGACAACCTGCCGTTCAGCAGCAGCCGCGAGCCGAACCAGGCGGACGACAGCGAACTGGTGCTGCTGGAAGTCGGCGAACGGTTGCAGGCACGTTGATCGCCCGGGCGGCGCGTCGGATTGATGCGCCGACCACCCGATGCGCCGACGCAGCTAAATATTTCCAGATGTATCTGGTGAAAAACAGCCGTTTGTTCTAAAAAGCCGGAAAGGCTTCGGACGCAACGCACCATGGATTTCATTCACGATGTAATGACCGGCAGGGTGAAGCTGCCGATGGTGCCGCGCGTGGTCGAGCGTGTGCTTGCCGTCGCACGCGCGCCCGATGCGAGCTTTTCCGACATCACCGAGGAACTGGAGCATGACCCGGTGCTCAGCTCGCGCGTGCTGCGCCTGGCCAACTCGTCGTTCTTCGGCGGTCGGCGGTCGCTTTCCTCGATCGAGGACGCGGTGTCGACGGTCGGCATCAACTCGCTCCAGACGCTGCTGATCGCCAGCGGCGCGATGGCCGCCTTCGTCGAAGTGCCCGCCGTGAACCTGCGGCAGTTCTGGAGGGTCTCGGTGATCTGCGCCTCGGCCGCGCGGCAGATCGCCGCGCGGGCGGACGTCGACGGTGAGAAGGCGTACTGCGCCGGCCTGCTGCAGGGTGTCGGCCACCTGATCCTGTGCCAGAGCCACCCGGAAGACGCGCGCACCGCGCTGCAAGGCTGTCCCTCGCTCTGGGGGCAAGAGCTGGCGCTGGTGGAAGCCGCGGCTTTCGGCGTGACGCATCCGATGGTCAGCGCGATCTGGACCGACCGGCTCGGCCTGCCCCGGGAAGTGGTCGCGGCGATCCGCTATTCGCTGGAACCGATCGAGGCGGCCGCGCCGGACCTCGGCCGCGTCCTGCAGATGGCGTGTAACGTCGCGGCTTCGGTGTCGGCGGGCGTCACGGTCGAGGAGGCGGTCGGGCGCATCGACAGGGTGCTGGTCGAGCGGCTCGATCTCGAAACGTACGTGTCGAGCGGGCGTTTCGACACCGACTTCGACGAGCTGCAGTCGCTGTCGGTGCCGCTGTGATCGTCGGCGCGGCGTCGATCGCGGCACCCGGCCCTTGGCGTCGTCGTTGGGCAGGTGGAGCGTGCCGTCGGAGCCGCCGTGCACGCGCCGCAACGCCTCCGTCTCTCAGTCGACGGTCGCGCCGGACGCCTTCACGACTTCCGCCATGCGCTTGTAGTCGACCGCGAGCAGGCTGCCGAACTCGCTGCTGCTCATCGCCTGCGGCTTGATGCCCTGCTTGTCGAGCCGTTCGAGCACGGCCGGGTCCTTGAGCAGCGTCGCCACCGCCGCGTTGATGCGCGCCACCGAGGCAGGCGGCGTGTTCGCCGGGCCGAGCAGGCCGAACCACGAATCGAAGCGGTAGCCGGGCAGGCCGCTCTCGGCGATGGTCGGCACCGCGGGCAGGTACTTGGAGCGCTGCGTCGAGGTCACGCCGATCAGCCGCACGCGGCTGTCGTTGGTGAAAGCCAGCGCGCCGATGCTCGCCGCGATCACGGCCTGCGCGCGGCCGGAGATCACTTCGTTGATCGCCTCGCCCGTGGCCTTGAGCGGGATGTGCACGACGTCGATGCCCGCGAGCCCGTTGAAGTAAGCCATCGACAGGTGCGTCGCGCTGCCGATGCCGCTGGTCGCGTAGTTGAGCTTGCCGGGGTTGGCCTTGGCGTAGCTGATGTATTCGGCGACCGTCTTGGCCGGCACGTCGGCATGGATCATCAGCACGTAGTCGGCCGTGCCGATGTGCGCGATCGGCACGAAGTCCTTCTGCGGGTCGTAGGCGAGCTTGGTGTAGAGCGTGCCGGCGATGTTGTGGCTGGCGGCGGCGAGCACCATGGTGTTGCCGTCGGGCGCCGACTTGGCGACGTAGCCGGTGCCCACCGTGCCGCCGGCGCCCGCGCGGTTCTCGACGATCACGGTCTGGCCGAGCGCGGTGCCGAGTTCGTTGGAGATCGAGCGCGCCAGAATGTCCTGCACGCCGCCGGCGGCGAAGGGCACGACGATGCGTTCGATGCGCGCACTCGAGGCCGCACCGGTGCCGGTCTGAGCGAAGACGCGGCCCGCGACGACTGTGGTGCCGAACGCGAAGGCGGTCCGGAAGAAATGGCGACGGTCGACGGTCATGTGTGGATTCCTGGAGCGAATTTTGAAAAGCAAGGGGGGTCAGTCGACGCAGATCTCGTCGGCGAGCCGGCGCATGAAGCGCTCGCACCAGGCGAGCTGTTCGAGCGTGACCCATTCGTTGGGCTGGTGCGCCTGCGCGATGTGGCCGGGGCCGCAGACGATGGTCGGCACGCCGACCTGGTGGAACAGCGCCGCTTCGGTACCGAACGACACCTTGACCGCAGCGCCCGCGCCGTCGACTTCGGCGCAGCGGAAGCACAGCTGCGCGATCTCGCTCTGCGCGTCGGTCGCGAAGCCCGGCAGCACCGAGTTGAGCCTGTGCGTGATGCCGGTGTCGGGCGCGACGGCCTGCATCGCCGGCAGCAGGCCGTCGGCGAAGGCCTTGGCCTCGTTGAACAGCGCGACGGGCGAGTCCATGTGGTGGTGGCGGATTTCCCAAGTCACGTCGCAGTGGCGGGGAATGATGTTGAGCGCGGTGCCGCCTGCGATCACGCCGGTGTGGATGGTCGTGAAGGGCACGTCGAAGGCGGCGTCGAACGGGCCGTCTGCCGCGAGCCGGCGCGCCATCGTCTTGAGGTTGGCCACGAACTCGCAGGCGACCTCGACCGCGTTGACACCCGACGGCGTCAGCGACGAATGGGCCTCGTGGCCGCGCACCGAGGTCCGGTACGCATGCTTGCCCTTGTGCGCGATCACCACCTGCATGCCGGTCGGCTCGCCGACGATACAGCCGGCCGGCCTGTAGCCGTCGTCCACCATCTTCGCGATCAGCTCGCGCACGCCGATACAGCCGACTTCCTCGTCGTAGCTGAAGGCCAGATGCACGGGCCGCTTGAGCTTCCTGCGCAGCAGTTCGGGAACCATCATCAGCGCGGTGGCGCCGTAGCCCTTCATGTCGGCCACGCCACGGCCGTGGAGCTTGTCGCCGACGACCGTCGCGACGAAGGGGTCGGTGTCCCAGGGCTGGCCGTCGACCGGCACCACGTCGGTGTGGCCCGACAGCACGATGCCGCCGACATGGGTCTCGCCGTTCGCTGCGGGCAGGGTGGCCCAGAGGTTCGCCTTGCGGCCGGTCTCGTCGCAGGTCAGGTGGCTCCCGATGCCGTGCGAGGCGAGCAGCTCGCGCGTCCATTCGATGATCGGCAGGTTGCTGTCACGCGATACCGAGGCGAAGGAAATCCACTTCTCGATGAGCGGCAACGCGGCGAGATCGGCAGCCTTCACGGACGACGATGCGGGAGACGGAAGGGAGGTGTTGATGGAAGGTGGATTCATTGCAGAACGGATCGAAGCGATCGAGCCATTCTGCAAGCAAGTTGCAGGCCGCCGATGTCACACGATGCCACAGGGTTTCCGAGCACCTATGGCGCACATAACTTAGTTCTATTCGCTCAAAACAGCCTTCTCCAGCAGAATTTGCCTTCCCTTTAAAGCCATTCGGCAGCACGCAGGAGTCTCCCCCATGGACAGTAACAAGAGCGAAGCGAAGTGCCCTTTCAGCCAGGCCTCCGACGCCGGAACCACCAACCGCGACTGGTGGCCGCAGCAATTGCGCGTCGACCTGCTGCATCAGCATTCGTCCAAGTCGGACCCGATGGCGAAGGACTTCGACTACGCCGCCGAATTCAAGACGCTGGACCTCGCCGCCGTGAAAGCCGATCTCGCCGCGCTGATGACCGATTCGCAGGACTGGTGGCCGGCCGACTTCGGTCACTACGGCCCGCTTTTCGTCCGCATGGCATGGCACAGCGCCGGTACCTACCGCAGCGGCGACGGCCGTGGCGGCGCCGGTCGCGGCCAGCAGCGCTTCGCACCGCTCAACAGCTGGCCCGACAACGTCAGCCTGGACAAGGCGCGCCGCCTGCTCTGGCCGATCAAGCAGAAGTACGGCCGCAAGATTTCCTGGGCCGATCTGATGATCCTCACCGGCAACGTCGCGCTCGAGACCATGGGCTTCAAGACCTTCGGCTTCGCCGGCGGGCGTGCCGATGTCTGGGAGCCCGACCAGGACGTGTACTGGGGTCGCGAGACCAAGTGGCTCGGCGGCGATTCGCGCTATACGCACGGCTCGCCGGGCGTCGAGGGCCACGGCGTGATCGACAAGGACGACGACAGCGAAGTGACGCACTCCCGCGATCTGGAGAACCCGCTCGCCGCCGTGCAGATGGGCCTGATCTACGTCAATCCCGAAGGCCCGGACGGCAAGCCCGATCCGATCCTGTCGGCGCAGGACATCCGCGACACTTTCGGCCGCATGGCGATGGGCGACGAGGAAACCGTGGCGCTGATCGCCGGCGGCCACACCTTCGGCAAGACCCACGGCGCCGGCCCGTCCGAGAACGTCGCGCACGAACCCGAGGCCGCCGGCATCGAGGCGCAGGGCTTCGGCTGGCACAACAGCTTCGGCACCGGCAAGGGCGGCGACACCATCACCAGCGGCCTGGAAGTCACCTGGACCACCAAGCCGACGCAGTGGACCAACGAGTACTTCGAGCACCTGTTCGGTTTCGAATGGGAGCTGACCAAGAGCCCGGCCGGCGCCCATCAGTGGACCGCCAAGGGTGCCGACGCCACCGTGCCGCACGCCCACGACCGGTCGAAGAAGCTGGTGCCCACCATGCTGACCTCCGACCTCGCGCTGCGCATGGACCCGGCCTACGAGAAGATCTCGCGCCGCTTCTTCGAGAACCCGGACCAGTTCGCCGACGCCTTCGCGCGCGCCTGGTTCAAGCTCACGCACCGCGACATGGGTCCGCGTGCGCGCTACCTCGGCCCCGAAGTGCCGGCCGAAGAGCTGATCTGGCAGGACCCGGTGCCGGCCGTCGATCACGCGCTGGTCGATGCGCAGGACATCGATGCGCTGAAGAAGAAGGTACTGGCTTCGGGCCTGACCGTTTCGCAGCTGGTTTCCACGGCCTGGGCTTCGGCGTCGACCTTCCGCGGTTCCGACAAGCGCGGCGGCGCGAACGGTGCGCGCATCCGCCTGGCGCCGCAGAAGGACTGGGCCGTCAACGAGCCTGAGACGCTGTCGAAGGTGCTGCAGACGCTCGAAGGCATTCGCGGCGAGTTCAACGGCGCGGCAGCCGGTGGCCGGAAGATCTCCATCGCCGACCTGATCGTGCTGGCGGGCAGCGCCGGCGTCGAGCAGGCCGCACGAGACGCCGGCCGCGAGGTTCGGGTGCCGTTCACGCCGGGTCGTACCGACGCTTCGCAGGCGCAGACCGACGTCGAATCGTTCGAGTCGCTGGAACCGGTGGCCGACGGCTTCCGCAACTACGTGAAGGCGCGCTATGCCGTGCCGGCCGAAGTGTTCCTGGTCGACAGGGCGCAGTTGCTGACACTGACCGGGCCGGAGCTGACCGTTCTGCTTGGCGGACTGCGCGTGCTCGACATCAATGTCGGCCAGACCAGGCACGGCGTGCTCACCGCGGAGCCGGGCAGCCTGACCAACGATTTCTTCGTCAACCTGCTCGACATGAAGACGGCCTGGAAGCCGGTGGCCGGCTCCGATGGCCAGTACCAAGGCGTCGACCGCAAGACCGGAGAAGCCCGCTGGACCGCGACCCGCGCCGACCTGGTGTTCGGCTCGAACGCCATCCTGCGCGCCACGGCGGAGGTGTACGCCAGTTCGGACAGTCAGGAGAAGTTCGTCGACGACTTCGTCGCCGTATGGACCAAGGTGATGAATCTGGACAGGTTCGACATCGCCTGATCCTGCCATGTCGCCTGAGGCGGGCGGCACGCTTCAAAAGCCTCTAGCGCGCACCGGTCGGTGCGCGCTTTCTTTCGTGTATCGCAAATTTATGTAATAAAAAGTATTTGCATTATGCGATTTTCATTCGGCAAAAATCTTGCAGAGTCGCGCCTCCTTCGGAGGCGCTTCGTTCGCGGACCACCGCCGTTCATTGCGTTTTCGATCTCACTTTCGACTCGATGCCACGCAGCTCAGACAACGCGGGAGATTCCACGCGCCTGCCGATTTCCGGACAGCCCAGCCGTATTCGATCCTCCTGGCTGCACCGCGCAACGGCGTGCGCCGAAAACGGGCGCTCGTCGGTCGCGTTCTGGGTCGGTGTCTGGGCCGTCGTATGGGTACTCGTGCTCGGTGCGCTGAGCTGGTCTCCACCGATGGATTCCGTCGAGCAATTGGTCTGGGTGCGATCGCTCGAATGGGGCTATTTCAAGCATCCGCCACTGCCGACGATCCTCATCTGGCCGTTCGTGCGGTTCTTCGGTATTCAGGAGACGGTGGTCGACGTCGCGGGCGGTGTCGTGATCGCGCTGGCGCTATGGTCGGCCTGGCGGCTCGTCAAGGAAATGGCCGGCGCCCACTTCGCCGGGCTTTCGCTTCTGGGTTCCCTTTGCATCACCTACTACAGCGGACGCACGAATTTCTACAACCACAACACGGTGTTGCTTGTTTTCGTATCCGGTGCGGCGTGGTTCTGCTGGCGTGCCTTCGCCGACCGCTCGCGCACCGCATGGTTGTCGCTCGGCCTGATGCTCGGATTGGGCGCGCTCGCCAAATACCAGGTGGTGCTCGCGGCACTCTCGGTCGTCGCCTTCTGGACCCTGAAGCGCGGTTGGCGGGATGCGCGGCATGTGCGCGGACTGCTCGAAGCGGCGGGCGTCGCGGCGCTGGTGTTCTCGCCGCATCTGTGGTGGTTGTTCACGCACGACTTCCTGCCGATGCATTACGCGAGCCGAAGCGCGTTGGGCGCCGCGATGCCCTGCATGCAACGCATCGCGCACGCGCTGCATTGGCTGGCGGATCAGGGCAACCGCCTGAGCCCGGCGTTCCTGTTGGCTGCTGCGCTCTGGTGGAAAACCAGGCCGGCAACGCCGCCGAAAGATGCCGTGCCCAGGGCCGTGTCCGACACGCATCCGGACGCGAAACCGTTTCTCGTCGCATGGGGACTTCTCCCGCTCGCGACCGTCGTTTTCATCGGCCTGGTGACCGGCGCCAACCTGCAGTTCCAGTGGGGCACCGCGTTCGTGCTGTTCACCTGCCCGGCATTGATGCTGTGCTGCTTCAGGAAACGCGCGATCGACGACGTTCCATTCGATGAAGCCCTGCGCCTGTTCGTGGTCGTGCAGGCGCTTCTGCTCGCGACGATGTGGGCGACGTCTCCGGTCAGCGGCCTGGGCTGGAGCAAGAGCCAGACGTCGAATTTCCGGTCGGCCCACTTCGCCGAACGCATCGGTGCCCAGGCACGCGCGGTGTTCGGCGGTCCCGTGCCGGTGATCGGCGGCGCTTCGAACATCGCAAGCGCACTGGCGATCCGCCTGCCGGAGCGGCCGTTGGTCCTGCTCGACGGAGACTTCGTCGCCAGTCCCTGGGTGTCCCCCGCCTTCGTCGAACGCAATGGAATGCTGTGGGTCGGCGATGTGGCATCGAAGCCCCCGGCCGGACTGCCCGTGACCTGGGAATCGGACAAGCTCTGGTGGGCGGTGCAGCCCCCGCTGGCGAATTCGCGAGAGCCTTAGGATCCGAGAGGTGCCGGGCACGTGTCGTGCGATAAACGCGCCTCGACAAAAAATCGTTCGGATCCATTCCATGACATTCAATTTCCCGCCCCTGCGCAGCATCGCGTGCGCCGCCGCCGCCGCCGTCTGCGGCAGCGCCTTTGCGCAAGCCCCGGCACCGACGCCCGAGCAGCAGC
Source organism: Janthinobacterium lividum (assembly GCA_050954325.1). Classification (GTDB taxonomy): domain Bacteria; phylum Pseudomonadota; class Gammaproteobacteria; order Burkholderiales; family Burkholderiaceae_C; genus Variovorax. Next base: position 308,406 of record JBPBPG010000004.1, read on the forward strand.
GCTTCCACGCCGTCTACAAGGAGCTGGTCGAGATCGACACCACGCATTCCGCCGGCAGCACCACGCAGGCGGCCGAGGCGATGCGCGCGGTCCTGCTGAAGGCCGGCTTCGCCGAGGACGAGATGCAGATCATCGAGCCGTTCCCGCGCAAGGGGAACCTGGTGCTGCGCTGGAAGGGCACGGGCGCCAAGCAGCCGATGCTGCTGATGGGCCACATCGACGTGGTGGAAGCCAAGCGCGAGGACTGGAAGACCGACCCGTTCAAGCTGCAGGAGACCGACGGCTACTTCACCGCGCGCGGCGCGATCGACGACAAGGCGATGGCCTCTGCCTTCGTCTCGGTGCTGGCGCAATTGCGCCAGGAAGGCTTCAGGCCGGCGCGCGACATCGTCATGGCGCTGACCGCCGACGAGGAGCGCGGCGACGTCGAGAGCAACGGCGCGATGTGGCTCCTGAAAAACAAGCCCGAACTGCTCAAGGCGGAGTTCGGCATCAACGAAGGCGGCGGCGGCGAGCTGCGCAACGGCAAGCCCAACCTGCACCGCGTGCAGATCGCCGAGAAGCTCTATACGACCTACGAATTCGAGCTGCGCGACGTCGGCGGCCACAGCTCGCAGCCGACCGCCAACAATCCCGTTTACGGCATGTCCGAAGCGCTGGCACGGCTGGGCGCGTACAAGTTCCCGGTGCTGCTGGCCGACGTGACGAAGACCTACTTCGCCCGCACCGCGCCGCTGATGTCGGGCCAGCTGTCGCAGGACATGCGCGCCGTCGGAGACGGCAGCACGGACGCCGCCGTCATCGACCGGCTGTCGGCATCGCCGCTCTACAACGCCCAGTTGCGCACCACCTGCACCGCGACGATGGTCAATGCCGGTCATGCGGAGAACGCGCTGCCGCAGTCGGCCAAGGCGGTGGTCAACTGCCGCATGCTGCCGTTCGACGACCCGGACGCGGTCGAGAAGCAGCTGGTGCGGGTGCTGGGCAACCCGAAGATCACGATGCGCCAGTTCGCCAAACCGACCCGCAGCCCGGTGTCGCCACTGCAGGGTGTCGTGTTCGAGACCGCGGAGAAGCTGACCTCGGAGACCTGGCCCGGCGTGCCGGTGATCCCGTTCATGAGCACCGGCGCGACCGACAGCCGCTTCGCGCGCAACGCGGGGATTCCGATGTACGGCGTGTCGGGGCTGTTCTTCGATCCGGCCGACCTGCGCACGCACGGGCTGGACGAGCGGGTGGAGATCCAGCGGCTCTACGACAGCCGGGACTTCATGCTGAAGCTGGTGAGGAAGCTGGCGTCCTGATGCCCGCGGATCGCGCCGCCACGGCCCTTCGCACGCTCCCGAACGGGGTGCGGCTGCTCGCCATTCCGATGCCCCACGTGCAGAGCGCGAGCGTCGGCGTGTTCCTGCGCGTCGGCTCCCGGGACGAGACGCCGGCGACCAACGGCATCGGCCACGTGCTGGAGCACATGGCGTTCAAGGGCACCACGACCCGCACCGTGCAGGCCATCAACCTGGACGCGGAGCGGCTGGGCGCGGACGTCAACGCGTTCACGGGCAAGGACATGACCGGCTACTTCATGACCGGCCTGGGCCGCCATGCGGAGCAACTGCTGCGCATGACCGCCGACATCGTCCTGAACAGCACCTTTCCCGAGCACGAGCTGAAGCGTGAGCTGGACGTGATCCGCCAGGAAGCCATCGAGTACGAGGAGGACCCGCAGGACAGCGCCGGCGACCTGCTCGACCGCGCGTTGTGGGGCGACGACCCGATGGGGATGCCGGTGATCGGCACCGTCGGCAACATCGAAGGTTTCACCCGGGGCGACCTGGTACGGCACGTGCGAGCACACCACGTGGCGGAGAACACCGTCGTCGTGGCGGCCGGGAACTTCGACGTCGAGGCGTGGATGGCGCTCGCCTCGACGCTGTTCGCGGAAATGCCCGCATCGGCCGACCCGCCCGTATCGCGCCCGGTCGCTCCGGCGAAGCACATCGGCGACGCGTTGGCGCAGCGCTTCACGCAGGTCTCGCAGGTGTTCGTGAACATGGCTTATCCGCTGGTGCCCGCGCAGGCGGACGAGATGCCGCAGCGACGCTGGCGCCTGGCGGCATCGCTGGCGGCCCATGTGTTCGGAGAAGGGATGTCCTCTCCGTTGGTCGACACGGTCAGGGAACAGCTCGGTCTGGCCTACACGGCCTACGCCACGATGGAGAGCGGGGACGTCTGGGCCCACTTCCTGGTGCATGCGGTGACCACGCCGGACAAGCTCGATGCGCTGGTGACGGCCACCGGGGCGCTACTGCGCGCGCATGCCGCCGCCATCGAACCGGCGCACCTCGAGCGGGCGAAGAACCAGCTGACCGTGTCGCGCGTGCGCGTCGGCGAACGGACCTACGCGACGATGGAGCAGGCCGTCGAGGAACTCTTCGCCTGCGGCAGCGTGACGCCCCTGGACGAGGCGGTGGCGATGATCGAGGACATCGGCGCGGAAGAGGTGCGTGCGGTTTTCGAGCGGATGCTGGAGCGTTCGGCGGCTTTGGCGATCACCGGCAAGGGTGCGAGTGCGCGGACCGTGCGGCGATTGACGGCGATGCTGCAGCCAGGTGCCGTGTAGAGCACGGCTTTTTGTCCACCGGGTGCCGCCGGGATGGATCGAGCCCCGACCTTCCCATGCGAACGAGGGGGTAGATGGTTGATTCGAGTTGATCTCCATGGCGAGGCGCGCATTTCCTACAGTTGCCTTCGCGGCCGTTCGCTAGATTTGTTGAGTTTCGGGACGCCGAGACCCTTTCCACCCCCACGATCAATGCTCCCAAAGAGGATCCCCATGGACGCCCGAGTTCAATCACCTCCCTCCAGTCTCGCGGCTGCCGAGGGCTTTCCCGTCACGCTGCAGCTCAACGGTCTCGAACACACCACGCATGTGCAGCCCTGGGTGACCCTGCTCGATCTTCTTCGAGAGGAAGCTCACCTCACCGGAACCAAGAAAGGGTGCGACCACGGACAGTGCGGCGCATGCACCGTGCTGCTGGACGGCAAGCGGGTCAACAGTTGTCTCCAGCTCGCGGTCGCCGTCGACGGTTCCACGGTGCAGACGATCGAGGGGCTCGGGACCGAGGTGCGGGGTGAGCGGGAACTCGACCCGCTGCAGCAGGCTTTCATGGATCACGATGCGTTCCAGTGCGGCTACTGCACCCCGGGCCAGATCTGTTCGGCGCGCGGCCTCCTGTCCGAAGGCAAGGCCCGCACCCGCGAAGAGGTCCGCGAACTGATGAGCGGCAACCTGTGCCGCTGCGGCGCCTACACCAACATCACCGATGCCGTGATGTCGGTCCTGTCCTCCGAAGGAGCCGCGAAGTGAACCGATTCGAATATGCGAAGGCGCACGATCCCGCGCAGGCCGTGCGGCTGGCCGCCACGCCGGGTGCACGCTTCCTGGCTGGCGGCACCAATCTGGTCGACCTTCTCAAGGAAAACGTCGAACGGCCCGGCACGGTGATCGACATCCGGCGTCTGCCCCTGTCCGGCATCGAGGAGTCGAGCGCGGGCGGACTGCGAATCGGCGCGCTGGCGACCAACGCGGACACCGCCTATCACCCGCTCGTGGAAACCCGCTATCCCTTGCTGTCGTCCGCCATCCTCGCCGGCGCCAGCCCCCAGTTGCGCAACGCCGCGACGAACGGCGGCAACCTCAACCAGAGAACCCGCTGCTACTACTTCTACGACACCGCCGCCGCATGCAACAAGCGCGAGCCCGGCGCAGGTTGCTCGGCCATCGGTGGCGTGACACGCATCCACGCCATCCTGGGCTCCAGCGACGCCTGCATCGCCACGCACCCGTCGGACATGTGCGTGGCGCTGGCAGCGCTCGACGCCACCGTCAGGGTGCAGGGCGAGGGTGGCGAACGGACCATTCCCTTCGCCGACTATCACCGCTTGCCGGGCGACGAGCCTGCGCGCGACAACGTGCTGGCGCAGGGCGAGCTGGTGCTGTCGATCGACCTGCCGGCCGACGACTACAGCGCGAACTACAGCTACCTGAAGCTGCGCGATCGACTGTCGTACGCGTTCGCGCTGGTGTCCGTCGCCGCGGCCCTGAAGCTCGACGGGGCGGGGCGCATCGAAACGGGACGGGTCGCGATGGGCGGCGTTGCCCACAAGCCCTGGCGCGTGCCGGAGGCAGAGGCGCTCCTGCAAGGGCAGCAGCCCTCGCATGCGCTGTTCCTGAGCGTCGCGGATCGCCTGCTTGCAGGCGCGATCGGCCGTGGCGGCAATGATTTCAAGATCGAACTCGGTCGCCGCGCGGTCGTGCGTGCACTGAGCCAGGCTGCGAGCGGAACGCCCCAGTCCCAGACAGACAAGCGAGTGGCCTGACATGACTTCATCTACTTCCAGTGTCGCCATCGGCGATGCCTTCAACCGCGTCGACGGTCTCGACAAGGTCACCGGCCGCGCCCGCTATGCGGCGGAATACGCGGCGCCTTCGCTGCTGTACGGGTGGGTGGTGTCGAGCGACATCGCCAAGGGCAAGATCTCGGGCATCGACGATGCCGCCGCACGCGCCGTGTCCGGCGTGGTCGAGGTGATCACGCACGAGAACCGGCCGCACCTCGCCTGGCTGGACCGCAGCTACACCGACGAGGTGTCGGTGCCCGGCTCGCCTTTCCGTGCGCTGTACGACGACGAGATCGCTTTCAGTGGCCAACCGATCGCGCTGGTCGTGGCCGATACGCTCGAAGGCGCGCGAGCGGCCGCCGCGTTGGTCCGGGTCCGGTACGCCCCAGCGCCGCACAACACCGACATGAACGTCGCGCTGGGCGAAAAATTCGAACCGAAGAAGAAGCGCAGCACGTTCATTCCTCCGAAGGCGCGCGGCGATGCGAAAGCCGCGTATGCCGCGGCGCCTCTCAGGCATTCGGGCGAATACCGGCTGCCGGCGCATTTCCACAACCCGATGGAGATGCATGCATCGACCGTGGTGTGGGAAGGCGACGGAAAGATCACCGTCTACGACAAGACGCAGGGTTCGCAGAACGTGCAGGGCTACCTGTGCTCGGTCTTCGGATTTTCGAAGGACGACGTCCGGGTGATGAATCCGTATGTCGGCGGCGCTTTCGGGTCCGGGTTGCGGCCCCAGTACCAGGTGTATCTCGCGACGCTGGCGGCCAAGATGCTGGAGCGTTCGGTGCGCGTGGTGCTTACGCGCCAGCAGATGTTCAGCCATGTCCATCGCCCCGAGGCCGTGCAGTCGGTGCAGCTGGCCACCGACGACAGCGGCCTGCTCCAGGCCATCGTCAACGACGCGACCACCACGACGTCCCGCTTCGAGAACTACATGGAGGTGGTCTGCAACTGGGGTCTGATGAACTACCGGTGCCAGAACGCATCGGCCGAGTACACCCTGGCGCCGATCGACACCTACACGCCGGGCGACATGCGGGCCCCTGGCGCCGCCACCGGCATGACGCTGTTCGAGATCGCGGTGGACGAGATGGCCGCTCTCGCAGGCCTGGACCCGCTGGCCTTCCGGATGCTGAACTACTCCGAGATCGATGCGATGAACGAGAAGCCGTACACCTCGAAATCGCTGCGGCAGGCGTACGACGAAGGTGCCGCGCGTTTCGGATGGTCCGGACGGTCGATGGCGTCCCGGTCCATGCAGGAGGGCAGCGAACTGATCGGCTGGGGCATGGCCACCGGCATGTGGGACGCCATGTTCATGAAGACCAGTGCCAGCGCGCGGCTCATGGCCAACGGCGAACTCGAGATCGCGACCGCCGGCTCCGACATCGGCACCGGTACCTACACCGTGATGGCGCAGGTCGCTTCGGACACGCTGGGAATTCCTCTCGACAGGATCTGGGCGCGGCTGGGTGACAGTTCCCTGCCTGCGTCGCCTGTCGAAGGAGGCTCTTGGGGAGCGGCCTCGTCGGGCGCGGCGGTGCAGCTGGCCTGCCAGGCCATCGGCAAGCAATTGCTCGATGCCGCCGACGACATGCCGGGACGTCCCCTCGGGAAGGTCAAGTTCGAGGAGCTCGCGTTTCTGGACGGCCGCATGGTGGTCAAGTCGGAGCCGTCGCGATCCGTCGCGATCGCCGACGTGCTTGCCGCATCGGGCAAGGACGTGCTCGAAGCCGAGGAGACTGCGAAGCCCGGGATCGGCGACATGCTCAGCATGGCGAAGAAAGCACGCAATACGCACAGCGCCATCTTCGCCGAGGTCAAGGTCGACGAGGCATTGGGGGTCGTGCGCGTGACTCGCATCGTGTGCGCGGTGGCGGCCGGCCGGATCATCAATCCCAAAACAGCGCGCAGCCAGATCCTCGGCGGCGTGGTCATGGGGCTCGGCATGGCGTTGCACGAGGAGGCGCTGACCGACCACGTACTGGGCCGCGTCATGAACCACAGCTTCGCGGAGTACCACATTCCCGTGAACGCCGACGTCGACGAGATCGAGGTGATTTTCGTCGACGAGCCGGATCCGGAAGTGACGCCGCTGGGCGTGAAGGGGTTGGGGGAGATCGGTATCGTCGGCACGGCCGCGGCGGTGGCCAATGCCGTCTTCCATGCCACGGGAAAGCGCGTGCGTGAGCTGCCCGTGACGATCGACAAGCTCTTGTGAGTTCGACCGTCCGTTTCACCCCGTCCTGTTCAACCAACGTTTTTGGAATTCACTCATTTCACTCATGAACGCAACCACGATTCCCACCCCGGTTCCGTATTCCGCCGACGTCGAAGTACCGGCCGAAGACGAGGCCGAAACCATTGTCGATCTGCGCGAGACACTCCTCAAGATATCGAAGACGATGCAGGAGCACACCGGGCACGGCATGCGCAGCGTGCATGCGAAGAGTTTCAGCCTGTTGCGCGGCACGCTGGAGGTTCTGCCGAATCTTCCAGCCAATTTCGCGCAGGGCGTCTTCGCCGTCCCCAGGACCTATGACATCGTCGCCCGCATGTCGACGCCGCCGGCAGAGGAGCTCGACGATCGCGTGTCGCTGCCGCGCGGCATGGCGCTGAAAATCGCAGGCGTCGAGGGCGAACGTCTGCCGGGTTCGGAGAACGACACCACGCAGGATTTCCTGATGGTCGACGGCCCTGTCTTCAATGCGCCGGATGCCAAGCATTTCCTGAGCAGCCTGAAGCAACTGGCGGCCACGACCGACAAGGCGGAAGGTGGCAAGCGCGCGCTGTCGGTCGTGCTGCGAGGCGTCACGGCCGCGCTCGGCGCGGTGGGCATCGAAAGCCCGAAGCTGGTGTCGATGGGTGGCCACAAGCAGACGCATCCGATGGGCGAAACCTTTTTCACCCAGGTTCCGCATCGCTACGGCAACTTCATCGCCAAGCTTTCCCTGGCGCCTGTTTCGCCTTCTCTTACTTCGTTGACCGACCAACCCCTTCCGGACGAAATGGCGAGCGATCCCAATGGACTGCGTCGAGCGTCCAACGAGTTTTTCGCGGCCAGCGAGGGGGAGTGGGAATTGCGCGTGCAACTCAACACGGACCTGGAAGCGATGCCCATCGAGGACGCTTCGGTGGAATGGCCTCAGACGCAGAGCCCCTACGTTGCCGTCGCTCGGATGCGCATCGGCAAGCAGACTGCATGGAGCGAGGCGCGGTCGGCGACCATCGACGACGGGATGGCGTTCAATCCATGGCACGGGCTCGAGGCACATCGTCCATTGGGTGGCGTGATGCGAGCTCGCAAGGAGGTCTATCCATCTTCCGTCGCGTTTCGCAGCGCAGCGAACGGTTGCCCCGTGCACGAACCGGCTTCGATAGCGCAGATCCAGCTTTAATTTTCCGGAGGCTGCATTCGCATCAAGTCAATTCGAGAAGATCGTCTTTCAGATGCCTTGAACGAGGGGGCCATAAATTCGACGTTTGAATCGAGGTAACGAGTCTCTTCCCACCACCCTTGCATTGAAGGCGCCGGCCGGCTGACCAGGACATGGTTGGATCACGGCCTCGGAAAGGAAAAAGCCCTGCTATCTGATTGATAGCAGGGCTTTCTTACTGCGATTGGTGCCGGAGAGATGAATCGAACACCCGACCTTCTCATTACGAATGAGCTGCTCTACCGACTGAGCTACACCGGCTAAGCCTTCGATTATAGCGGGTCGTGGTACCCCGTCACGCGCTCGACCTCGTTTTTCGATCCCAACATCACGCTCACGCGCTCATGAAGCTTGGTCGGCTGCAGGTCGAGGATGCGTTCGCGGCCGTTGGTGGCGACGCCGCCGGCCTGTTCGACGAGCCAGCTCATCGGGTTGGCCTCGTACATAAGACGAAGCTTGCCGGGCTTGCCGGGTTCGCGCTTGTCCCATGGGTACATGAAAATGCCGCCACGCATCAGGATGCGGTGCACGTCGGTCACCATGCTGGCGATCCACCGCATGTTGAAGTCCTTGCCGCGCGGGCCTTCGGTCCCGGCCAGGCATTCATCGATGTAGCGCTTCACCGGTTCGTCCCAGTGGCGCATGTTGCTCATGTTGACCGAGAACTCCTTGGTGTCAGCAGGGATCTGGATGTTCTCCTTGGTCAGCACGAACGAGCCCTGCTCACGGTCGAGCGTGAACATCGCGACGCCGTCGCCCACGGTCAGCACCAGCGTGGTCTGCGGCCCGTAGATGCAGTAGCCGGCCGCGACCTGTTTCGCACCCGCCTGCAGGAAGTCGGCTTCCGATACGCCCGGATGGTCGTCCGGCTTCTTCAGCACGCTGAAGATGGTGCCGATGCTGACGTTGACGTCGATGTTGCTCGATCCGTCGAGCGGGTCGAACAGCAGCAGGTATTCGCCCTGCGGATAGCGGTTGGGCACCACGTAGATGCTGTCCATCTCCTCGCTGGCCATGGCGGCGAGGTGGCCGCCCCATTCGTTGGCTTCGATCAGTACCTCGTTGGCGATGATGTCCAGCTTCTTCTGGACTTCGCCCTGCACGTTCTCGCTCTCGGCCGAGCCGAGCACGCCGCCCAGATCGCCCTTGTTGACGGCCATGCTGATGCTCTTGCAGGCGCGTGCGACGACTTCGAGCAGCAGCCGGAGCTGCCCCGGGATGAGACCGTCGGCGCGCTGCTGTTCGACGAGGTAGCGCGTGAGTGAAATTTTCTGTTGTGCCATGAGGCTTCCTTTGTTTCCTGGCTGCAGTGGATGGGCGACGTCGGTCGGTCAGCCCGCGAGGGCGCGGTTGACCACTTCCTGCGTGTCCTTGCTGAGATCGGGCCGCGAAGCGACGCGCGCGATCGCTTCGCGCGCGGCACTGCGGTACGGTTCGGCCAGCTTGCTCCAGCGGTCGAGCGAGCGGGCGAGGCGGGCGGCGACCTGCGGGTTCAGCGCGTCGAGCTCGATCACGCGCTCGCTCCAGAACACGTAGCCCGACGCGTCGCGGCGGTGGAAGGCACCGGGGTTGGCGCTGCAATAGCTGAAGATCACGCTGCGCGCACGGTTCGGATTCTTGAGCGAGAAGTCGGCGTGCTTCATGAGCTGCTTGACCAGCGGCAGCACGTTGCCGCCGCGGTCGGTCGATCCGGCCTGCAACGAGAACCACTTGTCGATGACCAGCGCCTCGTTCTTGAACAGCGCGTGGAATTTGGCGAGTGCCTGCTCGGCCAGCGGATGGCCCGAAGACACCAGCGCGCTCAGCGCGTTGAAACGGTCGGTCATGTTGGCCGCGTCCTTGAAGCGCTGCAGCGTCTTGCCGGGCCAAACGGTGTCGCCGGAGCTGCGTGCGGCGTTGCACAGGTAGGTCAGCGCCATGCCGGCCAGCGCACGCCGGCCCGAGGAGAGCGGGTCGGGCGTGTACGCACCCGTGTCGTGGTTCTGTGCGTAGGCCTGCTCCCATTCGGCGAACAGCGCCGTCGCGAGCTGTGCTCGCATGGCTTCGCGCACCGCGTGCACGCGCTGCGGATCGACGACGTCGAGTTGCTCGGCGATGTATGTTTCGGACGGCAGCGTGAGCACCAACTCCTTGAAGGCGGAGTCCAGGTCGGCATCGCCGAGCACGCTGCGCATCGCGTCGACGTAGGCATCGTCGAGCAGGGCGGCGCCGGTCGCGAACGCGGTATCGGATTCGGACGACGTCACGGCGCGGATCGCACTGCGCAGCGCGAGCCGCTGGCCGGCTTCCCAGCGGTTGAACGGGTCGGGGTCGTTCGCCAGCAGCGTCAGTAGCTGCGCGTCGCCATAGTCGAAGTCCAGCACCACCGGCGCGCTGAAGCCGCGCAGGATCGACGGCACCGGTTCGGTTTCGACGTTCGCGAAGACGAATTGCTGCGCCGCTTCCGTGACGACCAGGAGGCGCGTTCCGGTGGTAGCTTCCGCATCGCCCTGCAGCTGCAGCGGCAACTCGCTGCCGTCCTGGCCGAGCAGGCCGAGGTTGACCGGGACGACGACCGGCAGCTTCTGCGCCTGGCCCGGTGTCGGCTTGCTGCTCTGTTCGAACGCCAGCGTGTAGGTGCGCGCGTCGGCGTCGTAGCTGCCGCGCGCGGCGAGACGCGGCGTGCCGGCCTGGCCGTACCAGCGCTTGAACTGCGGCAGCAGGCGCGCGAGTTCCGAATCGGGGTTCGCATCGGCGATGGCCTGCGCGAAATCGTCGCAGGTCACGGCGTAGCCGTCGTGGCGCTCGAAATACAGCGTGATGCCGCGTTCGAAGCCGGACCGGCCGACCAGCGTCTGCATCATGCGGACGACTTCGGCGCCCTTCTCGTAGATGGTGACCGTATAGAAGTTGCTGATCTCGATGTAGCTGTCGGGCCGCACCGGATGCGCCATCGGGCCCGCGTCTTCCGGGAACTGCGCGGTGCGCAGCACGCGCACGTCCTCGATGCGCTTGACCGCGCGCGCCGACGCGTCCGCGCAAAGGTCCATGCTGAACTCCTGGTCGCGGAAGACGGTCAGGCCTTCCTTGAGCGAGAGCTGGAACCAGTCGCGACATGTCACGCGGTCGCCCGACCAGTTGTGGAAATACTCGTGGCCGACGACGCTCTCGATGTTGCCGTAGTCGGCATCGGTGGCGGTCGCCTGGTTGGCCAGGACGTACTTCGTGTTGAAGATGTTCAGGCCCTTGTTCTCCATCGCACCCATGTTGAAGTCGCTGGTCGCGACGATCATGAAGCGGTCGAGGTCGAGCGGCAGGCCGAAGCGGGTCTCGTCCCAGAGGATCGAATGCACCAGCGAATTCATCGCGTGCTCGGTCTTGTCGAGGTCGCCGGCACGCACGTAGACCTGCAGCAGATGTTCCTTGCCGGCGCGCGTGGTGATGCGCTGTTCGCGCGCCACCAGCTTGCCCGCGACCAGCGCGAACAGGTAGCTGGGCTTGCGGAACGGGTCGACCCACTTGGCAAAATGCCGGCCTTCGTTGCCCGGGCCGGTGAGGTCGCCGCTGTCGACCAGGTTGCCGTTCGACAGCAGCACCGGGTAGGCCTTCTTGTCGGCGCGCAGCGTCACGGTGTAGTTCGCCATCACGTCGGGACGGTCGAGGAAGTAGGTGATGCGCCGGAAGCCCTCGGCTTCGCACTGCGTGAAGAAGGTGTTCTCGCTCACGAACAGGCCCATGAGCTTGGTGTTCTTCGCCGGCGCGCAGGTCGTGAAGATCTCCAGGTCGAAGGCGTCGGGCAGGTTGTCGATCACCAGCTGGTCGGCCTCCATGCGGAACGACGCGCCGTGGCCGTCGACCAGCACGCGCGCCAGGTTCAGTTCGTCGCCGTCCAGGCGCAACGGGCCGGCGGGCTGTTCGGGGTTGCGGCGCAGGCGCATGCGGTTGAGCACGCGCGTCTTCGCCGGATCTAGGTCGAAGCAGAGGTCGACGGTGTCTATCCACCAGGCGGGTGCGACATAGTCTTCGCGGCGTATCGCCAGCGGCTGTCCTTGGGCGTCACGCGATTGCAGCATCGAGAGTCTCCAGAAAATGGGATCGGGCAAGTTCTTCGTAGTCGCGGACCGCCGCGAGCACGTGCGCTCCCGAGAGTTCGGCCGCGCTGTGGGTGGTGCAGAGCGCGACGGCACGCATGCCGCCGCGCCGTGCGGCTTCGATGCCGAAGGGCGCATCCTCGAAGACGATGCAGCGCTCGGGCGCCACGCCGATGCGACGGGCGGCCTCGAGAAAGATCGCCGGTTGCGGCTTGCCCGGCAGGCCTTCGTCGCCGCCGACGATGGTGAGCGGAGGTGGGTCCATCTCGAGGCGCGACATCACGAACTCGACGTTGTGGCGGTCGCCGGCCGTGCCGACCGCGATCTTCAGTCGGCGCGCCGCAGCCTGCGCCGCGAACGCCCTGAAGCCCGCGACTTCCGCGAAGTTCGCACTGAAGAGTTCACGGTAGATCGTTTCCTTCTCGTGCGTGATCTCGGCGCTCTCGGCCTCGGTCACCTCGCGGCCCATCAGCTCGCAGGCGCACTCGCAGGCGTTGCGGCCGGTGGTGCGGCGCATGAAGTCGGGCACGTCGAGCGCCATGCCGCGGCGGCGGGCGTATTCGATCCATGCCTTGGCATGCCAGGGCATGGAATCGACCATGGTGCCGTCCATGTCGAAGATCAGCGCTTCGATCCCGGCCATCAGACGCCCTGCTTCAACGAAGCCTCGATGAACACGTCGAGATCGCCGTCGAGCACCTTCTGCGTCGCCGAGACCTCGACGTTGGTGCGCAGGTCCTTGATGCGGCTGTTGTCCAGCACGTAGCTGCGGATCTGGTGGCCCCAGCCGACGTCGGTCTTGGTGTCTTCCAGCTTCTGCTGCGCTTCCTGCTGCTTGCGCAGCTCGAAGTCGTACAGGCGCGAGCGCAATCGCTTCCAGGCAACGTCGCGGTTGCTGTGCTGCGAGCGGCCGTCCTGGCACTGCACGACGATGCCGGTCGGGATGTGCGTGAGGCGCACGGCCGAGTCGGTCTTGTTGATGTGCTGGCCACCGGCGCCGCTGGCACGGAAGGTGTCGGTGCGCACGTCGGACGGATTGATGTCGATCTCGATCGAGTCGTCGACCTCGGGGTAGACGAAGATGCTCGCGAAGCTCGTGTGGCGCCCGCCCGACGAGTCGAACGGCGACTTGCGGACCAGCCGGTGCACGCCCGTCTCGGTGCGCAGCAGGCCGAAGGCGTAGTCGCCTTCGACCTTGATCGTCGCGCCCTTGATGCCGGCCGTGTCGCCCGCGGTCTCGTCCTCGATCTGCGTCTTGAAGCCCTTGCGCTCGGCGTACTTCAGGTACTGGCGCAGCAGCATGCTGGCCCAGTCGCAGGCTTCGGTGCCGCCGGCGCCGGCCTGGATGTCGATGAAGGCGTTGAGCGGGTCGGCCGGATTGCTGAACATCCGGCGGAACTCGAGCTGCTTGATGTCGGCTTCGAGGATGTCGGCGTCGTCCGAGATGGCCTGCAGGCCGTCCATGTCGCCGTCTTCCTTGGACATGTCGAACAGCTCGGTGTTGTCGGACAGACCGCTGGTCAGCCGGTCGAGCGTCACGACCACGTCGTCGAGCGACTTCTTCTCGCGGCCCAGCTCCTGGGCCTTCTTCGGGTCGTTCCAGACCGTCGGATCCTCGAGCGATGCGTTGACCGTCCTCAGACGTTCGGATTTGGCATCGTAGTCAAAGATACCTCCGTAGATCGACCGTCCGGGCGCTCAGGTCCGCGAGGGTTGCGCCGATTTGGTTGATTTGCTCTGCATCCATGGGGTGTCCTGACGGTGTTCGGGGAAACCGGACATTTTCTCATGCCACGGAAGCCCTTCAGTTCGAAGCCGGCGCCTGGACCTGCAGCGGCAGCGTGACTCGGAACACCGCGCCCGCGCCGACGTCGCTTTCCAGCGAGATCGTGCCGCCGTGCGCCCGCACGATCTCGCGCGTGATGTAGAGGCCCAGCCCGAGGCCGGCGGCATGCTTGCGGCTGTCGTCGGTGCGCTCGAACTGCTCGAAGATGCGGCGCTGGTCGGCGGGCGCGATGCCGATGCCGCCGTCGCGCACGCTCATGCGCGCGAGGCCCTCGTGCTGGACGATCTCCACCTGCACCGGGTGTCCGCCGCCGTAGCGCAGCGCGTTCGTCAGCAGGTTGGTCAGCACCTGCTCGATGCGGAATTCGTCCCAGACGCCCGGCAGCGCGAACGGCGCGTCGAGCGCGATGGGCGACGACGCCGCTTCGGCTTGTTGCGCGAGGTTGTCGATCACGCGGCGCGCGAGCTCTGCCAGGTCGAACGGCTTCGGCCGAATCGACAGCGCGTCGCGGCGCAGGCGCGTGACGTCGAGCATGTCGTCGATCAAACGCACCATGTTCTGGATCTGCCGCTGATCGCGCTCGATCAGCGTGGGCAGCTGCTCGGCCGAGAACGGCTTCAGGTCGCCTTTGGAAAGGTGCATCTTGCGCACCTGCGTCTCGAGGTAGAGCGTGTTGAGCGGCGTGCGCAACTCGTGCGAGACCATCGACATGAAGTCGTCGCGCACGCGCACCGCGCGCTGCAGTTCGGCCTGCGTGGTCTGCAGCTGCGCGACCAGCATCTCCTGCTCGCGGTGGGACGCGGCCAATGCCTCCATCTCGCGCTTGAGCGCCTTGCGATGCCGGTGCAGGTCGACGAAGACGTTGACCTTGCTGGTGACTACGTAGGCGTCGAGCGGTTTCTGCAGGAAGTCGACCGCACCGCTCTCGTAGCCCTTGAAGGCGTAGTTCATCTCGCGGCCGGCCGCGCTCACGAAGATGATCGGGATGTGGCGCGTGCGCTCGGTGCCGCGCATGAGTTCGGCCAGTTCGAACCCGTTCATGACCGGCATCTGCACGTCGAGGATCGCCAGCGCGAATTCGTGGTCGAGCATCAGCGCGAGCGCCTCGTCGGCCGAAGTGGCCCGCAACACGGTCCGGCCGGGACCACGGATCAGCGCGTCGAGCGCCAGCAGATTCTCGGGCAGGTCGTCGACGATCAGCAGTTTGCTTTCGACATCGGTCATCGGCATCGGGGGTCATCCAGTCGCACGAGCAGCTCGCGCAGCTCGCGCAGGGGCAAAACGAAATCCGGCGCATGCAGGTCCAGCGCTGCACGGGGCATGGTAGCCACCTTGGCATCCGCGGGGTCCTGCACCGCGGTGAGGCCACCGGCGCGGTGGATGTGCAGCAGGCCCCGCGCGCCGTCCTGGTTGGCGCCCGTCAGCAGGACGCCCGCGAGCGCCGGGCCGTAGGCATCGGCGGCGGAGCTCATGAGCACGTCGATCGACGGACGCGACCACAGCACCGGCGGCTCGCAACTCAGCGAGAACACGCGCTGCCGCTCGATCGACAGGTGGTAGCTCGGCGGCGCGAAATACAGCACGCCGTCCTCGACCTGCGCCTTGTCGACCGCTTCTCGGACCGGGATGCACAGGCGTTGGCCGAACACCTGCGCCAGCAGGCTCTCGCGGCGCTCGGGCAGATGCACCACCGCGATCAGCGGCAGTCGCCACGGCGAGGGCAGGTCGGCGAGCAGCTTGAGCAGCGCCTCGATGCCGCCCGCCGACGCGCCGATCACGACGGCTTCCGTACGCTGCCGCTTCATGACGCCTTGCGGTAGATGCGCTCGGCTTTGGCCAGCGTGTCGAAGCGCTCGGCGTAGGCGGAGAAGTCGATGCTCTCCTTCGAGCCCAGGCCGAGGAAGCCGCGATGGCACAGCGATTCGTGGAACAGCCCGAGCGCGCGGTCCTGCAGCTTGCGGTTGAAATAGATCAGCACGTTGCGGCACGACACCAGCTGCGTCTCGGCGAAGACGGTGTCGGTGGCCAGGCTGTGGTCGGCGAAGATCACGCCGGCGCACAGGGTGGGGTCGAAGCGGGCGGCACCATAGGCCGCGGTGTAGTAGTCGGAAAACGCGCGGGTCCCGCCCGACTGCTGGTAGCTGGCCGTGTAGCCCTTGACCGCTTCGAGCGGGAAGATGCCCTGGCGCGCCTTCTCGATCGATGCCGGGTTGATGTCGGTCGCATAGATCTGAGTGCGCGCGAGCAGGCCTTCCTCGCGCAGCAGGATCGCGATCGACCACGCTTCCTCGCCGGTGCTGCAGCCGGCCACCCAGATCTTCACCGACGGATAGGTGTGGAGCACCGGCACCACCTGCTGGCGCAATGCGAGAAAGTAGGCCGGGTCGCGGAACATCTCGCTGACCGGGATGGTGAGGAACTGCAGCAGTCGGGCGAACACCGCCGGGTCGTGCAGCACCCGGTTCTGCAGCGTTGCGACGTCGGGCAGCGCGAACTGCGACAGCGCGTAGGCGACGCGCCGCTTCTGCGATGCGCCGGTGTAGTCGCGGAAGTCGTAGCTGTACCTGAGGTAGATCGCCTCCATCAGCAGCCGCAGCTCGATCTCGTCGATGCCGGGTACGGGCACGGGCACGGCTGCGGTCACAGGCGCTCCAGGTGCGGCATCCACACGCGCAGCAGCGAGAAAAGGCGGTCGAGGTCGACCGGCTTCGCGAGGTAGTCGCTGGCGCCGGCGGCGAGGCACTGGTCCTGGTCGTCCTTCATCGCCTTGGCCGTGACGGCGATCACGGGCAGCTTGGCGAAGCGCGGGTCCTGACGCAGTCGGCGCGTGGCTTCCAGGCCGTCCATCTCCGGCATCATCACGTCCATCAGCACCAGGTCGATGTCGGAGACGCGGTCGAGCTTCTCCAATGCCTCGCGTCCGTTGCGACCGATCTCCACCACCGCGCCGCGCTGCTCGAGCGCGCTGGTCAGCGCGAAGATATTGCGCACGTCGTCGTCCACCAGCAGGATGCGCCGGCCCTCGAAGACGCGGTCGCGTCCACGCGCGGTCTTGAGCATGGTGCGGCGTTCGCTGCTCATGTCGGCCTCGACCTTGTGCAGGAACAGCGTCACCTCGTCGAGCAGACGTTCCGGCGAGCGGGCGCCCTTGATGATGATCGAGCGCGAATAGCGCAGCAGCTCCGTCTCCTCGTCGCGCGTCAGGTTGCGGCCGGTGTAGACGATCACCGGCGGGAACGAGCAGATGTCCTCGGTCGCCATGCGCTTCAGGAGCTCGCTGCCCTGCATGTCGGGCAGGCGCAGGTCGGTGACCATCACGTCGAAGACGCGCGAGCGCAGCAAGGCCATCGCTTCTTCGCCCGACTCGACGGCGGTGATCGCCACGTCGTCGTCGCCGATCAGCTTCGTCACCGCCTCGCGCTGCAGCGCGTCGTCCTCCACCAGCAGCACGCTCTTGACCTTCTGCGTGAGCTTGTCCTCGAGCTTGCGGAATACCAGCTTGAGCTGGTCGCGCGAGGCCGGCTTCATCGCATAGCCGATGGCGCCCATGTGCATCGCGGTCTCCACGTTGTCCGAAGCCGAGACGACGTGCACCGGAATGTGCCGCGTGCGCGGGTCGTCCTTCAGGCGCTGCAGCACGCTCAGGCCCGGGCCGTCGGGCAGGCGCATGTCCAGCAGTATGGCGTCGGGCAGGAACTGCATCGCGAGGTCGAAGCCGTCGTGCGCTCCGTGGGCGACGAGACACCGGTAGCCCAGCTCGTGCGCGAGGTCGTAGAGGATGTGGGCGAACTGCGGTTCGTCCTCGATCACCAGCACGCGGCGCGCCGTGCCGGCCGGCAGCAGCCGGTCGTCGGCGAAGTGCGGCGTGGCGGCCGACGAGGCCGGACCGACGGACGCCGAAGGCGGCGTGGGCGTGGGCGAGGGCGCCGGTCCGCGGCGGATCGGCGGCAACGCACCCTGATGTGCCGACACGTGGCGGGCGGGGGACGCGGCTTCGTGCGGTGCCGCAGGGATCGAAACGCCTGCCACCGCCTGCGGCGACCGTGCCGGCAGCTGCAGCGTGAAGGTGCTGCCGGTGCCGGACGTGCTCTCCACGGTGAGCGTGCCGCCGACCAGCCGCGTCAGGTCGCGCGAGATCGACAGGCCGAGCCCGGTGCCGCCGTAGCGGCGGCTGGTGGTGCCGTCTGCCTGGCGGAAGGCCTCGAAGATGATCTCCTGCTGCGCTGCCGGGATGCCGATGCCCGAGTCGGTGACCGCGAACAGCGCACCGCCGTCCGGGCCGCCCGAGATCTCGAGCGAGACCTCGCCGCTTTCGGTGAACTTGAGCGCGTTCGACAACAGGTTCTTCAGGATCTGCTCGACACGCTGCCGGTCGGTGACCAGCATCGCCGGCGTGCCCGTCTCGATCTCGATACGGAAGGCCAGCTGCTTCTGGCCGGCCAGCGGCGTGAAGGTCATGCCCAGGCTGTCGGCGAGTGCCGGCAGAGAGACTTCCTCGGTCACGAGTTCGAGCTTGCCGGCCTCGACCTTGGCGATGTCGAGGATGTCGTTGATCAGCACCAGCAGGTCGTTGCCCGACGCGTAGATCGAATCGGCGAATTTCACCTGCTCGGGCGTCAGGTTGCCCTGCGGGTTGTCGCCGAGGAGCTTGGCCAGGATCAGCGAACTGTTGAGCGGCGTGCGCAGTTCGTGCGACATGTTGGCGAGGAATTCCGACTTGTAGCGGCTCGCGCGCTGCAGCTCCTGCGCGCGGTCTTCGAGCTCGCCCTGCACGCGGCGCAATGCGGCATTGCGGGCGTCGAGCGCCTCGGTGCGTTCGGACAGCTGGCTGTTCGTCTGTTCGAGCTCGGCCTGCTGGTTTTCCAGCGTCGCCTGCGATTCGCGCAAGGCGCGCGACTGTTCCTCCAGTTCCTCGTTGGCGGTGCGGAGTTCCTCCTGCTGCACCTGCAGTTCCTCGTTGAGCTGCTGCGTTTCGGACAGCACGTCCTGGAGTTGCTCGCGGTAGCGCACCGCGGCGATCGCGTTGCCGAGATCGTCGGCGACCAGATCGAGCAACTGCATGGCACGCGCCGACGGCGCCTGCAGCAGGCCGAGTTCGACCACGCCGTTGACAGTGCCCTCGTCGGTGACCGGCAGCAGCACCGCGACCTTCGGCGCCATGTCGCCGAGCCCCGAATTGACGCGCAGGTAGTCGGCCGCGACCGGCTCGATCGCCATCAGGCGAGCCTCCGAGGCGGCCTGGCCCACGAGTCCCTCGCCGGGGCCAAAGCTCTGCGGCGTTTTCTCCGCCGCGGAGGAAAAACCGTAGCTCGCGGTACGCCGAAGACGGCCCGCGTTCTCCAGCACGTAGAGCGCGCCGACGCTGCTGCCCAGATGCTTGGCGAAGAACTTCAGCACCTTGCGCCCCATCTCCGCGGCGCCCGGCTCGCCGACGAGTTCGGCCGCCAGTTCGGTCTGCGCGCCGCGCAGCCAGGCCTGTTCCTGCAGCGCCTCGCCGTGCGCCGCCTGTTTCTGCAGCACGGTGTCGTAGCTGTCCGAGAGCGCCACCAGCTGGCGGCGGCCGAAGAACGCCAGCAGGCCGGTCGCCGCCAGGGTGAAGAACACGAACAGCCCGATGACCACCCAGCTGGTCTCGTTGGCCTCGGTGTTGCGCTGGAAACGCAGCGTCTGCTCGAAATTCACGAAGGTCATGTAGGCGGTGCGCATGTCGTCGGAGATGCGCTTGCCGCGCCCCTGCCGCACCGCCACCGTGTAGTCGCCGCCGTTGCGGCGCAGTGCGATCATCTCGTCCGCATAGCGGTTCCAGGCGGTCTGCAGCGTCGAGATGCGGTCGATCCGGTCGACCTGGACCGGGTTGTCCCCCACCATCTTGCGCAGGCTCGCGAGGCCGGCTACCAGCCGCGGCAGCGCGCTTTCGTACGGTTGCAGGAAAGTCTCGTCGCCGGTGATCAGGAAGCCGCGCATGCCGGTCTCCAGGTCGACGCTCAGGCGCTGCATCTCGCTGGCGTCGCGCGTCACGCGGTCGGTGTGCTCCACCCAGCCGATCACCGACAGCAGATAGAAGATCAGCGAGACGAAAACTACCACGCCGACCAGCCCGCCGATCAGCGGCAGCTTCACGTTGCGCGACAGCACGCGCTCGAATTCTTCAGGATCGATGGAGGAAACGGAGGAGTTCATGGGAACGCGGTGAAAGGCAATCAGGCGAGGAAGTCTTCGATCAGCCGAGCGATGCGCTCGGGCTGGTCGTGATGCAGCATGTGCCCGGCATTTTCGACGATCGCGATGCGGGCGTCGGGCACCGACCTCAGCCGATCGTGGTATTCGGCTCGGGTGTGGCGGTGCTTGCGCCAGTGCGCGAGGCTGCTGTCGGCCGCCTCGACCGCCAGCACCGGAGCCGCGATACGGGCGTAGAGCGCCAGCGCTTCCTCGACGCGGTAGAGGTTCGCGTTCACCACCTTGTGCACCGGATGCCCGAGGATCGACCAGCGCTCGCTGCCGTCCGGCTGTCGCACGGGTGCGGCCCAGTGGCCGGCGAGCCAGCGCGCCTTGTCGGGCGCGAGGCGAGGGTTGCTCTTCATGAGGCGGCGCGCGACGCCGTCGATGTCGGCATAGCCCTGCAGCGCCAGCTCGCCGCGGTGCAGGCGCTTGAGTTCGTCGATCCATTGCGCATAGCGCGCGGGAGCGTCGGTCGCCGGGGTGGCCGCCATGCCGAAGCCCTCGAGGTTGACGAGCCGCCGGATGCGTTCCGGCCGGACGCCGGCGTACTGCATCGCGATGTTGCCGCCCATGCTGTGGCCGACCAGGTCGATCGGCGTGTCGCCCGCGTAGTGGTCGAGCAGCCATTCGAGGTCGCCCAGGTAGTCGGGCATCCAGCAGCAGTCGGCGTCGCCGCATCTGGTCAGGCCGAAGCCGCGCCAGTCGGGCGCGACGACGAAGCGGTCCTGTGCCAGCGCGTCGACCACGAACTGCCACGAGGCGCCGACGTCCATCCAGCCGTGCAGCAGCACCAGCGCCGGCCGCTCCGTCGATGGCGCACCCCAGAGCCGCACGTGGTAGCTGAGTTGGCGCACGGGAACGAAATCGCTGCGGAAAGTGCATCGGGCGGTGTACATGCGGCCGATCATAAGAACGGTAGAGTTCCGGCACACCATCACACGTTTCGAGAGCTTCAACATGCAACGCATCCGACTGGGGCAGAGCGATCTGCACGTCACCCCGATCTGCCTGGGCACCATGACCTTCGGCGAACAGGTCGACGAGCCCACAGCCCACGCCATCCTCGATCGCTCGCTCGAACGCGGCGTCGACTTCATCGACACCGCCGAGATGTACGCCGTGCCCGCGCGCGAGGCCACGTTCGGCGCCACCGAAACCATCATCGGCGACTGGTTCGCGAAGAATCCCGGCGCGCGGCAGAAGCTCGTGCTGGCCACCAAGGTCGCCGGACCGTCGCGCGGCATGCCGTGGCTGCGCCAGGGCGCGGGCATGACGGCCGTCGACATCGTCGCCTCGTGCGACGCCAGCCTGAAGCGCCTCCGCACCGACGTCATCGACCTCTACCAGATCCACTGGCCCGAGCGCCACGTGCCGGCCTTCGGCGCCCTCTACTACGACCCGTCGAAGGAGACCTCGACCACGCCGATCCACGAGCAGCTCGATGCGCTCCAGGGGCTGGTGAAGGCCGGCAAGGTGCGCTACGTCGGGCTGTCGAACGAGTCGTCCTACGGCGTCCACGAATTCGTGCGTCTCGCCGAGCAGCACGGGCTGCCGCGCGTGGCGACGGTGCAGAACGTGTACTGCCTGATCTCGCGCGCGCTGGAGAACGGCCTGGACGAGACCATGCACCGGCTGGGCGTCTCGCTGCTGGCCTACTCGCCGCTGGGCTTCGGCCTCCTGACCGGCAAGTACGACCGCAGCGGCATCGACGGCCCGGATGCACCTGAAGGCGCTCGCATCGCTGCCTACGAATCGGTGCGCAAGCAGCGCTGGGGACGCCCCGATGCGCTGGAGGCCGCGCGGCGCTACAACGCGCTGGCACGCGCCAACGGCCTGACGCCGACGCAGCTCGCGCTGGCCTTCTGCTACACCAAGTGGCAGGTGGCGAGCACGATCATCGGCGTGACCTCGGTGGCGCAGCTCGACGAAGACATCGACGCGTACGGCACGACGCTGTCGCCGGAAGTGCTTGCCGAGATAGACGCCATCCGCTGGACGATCCGCGACCCGGCGGCCTGACCACGCGGGGCGCGGCATCGATGGCGAAGAAGCAGGCGCACGTCAGCGAGACGCCGGCCACGCGGCTGCTGCGCGCCAACGGCGTCGTCTTTGCCGAACATCCGTACGACTATCTCGATCACGGCGGTGCGCAGCACAGCGCCGCGGTGCTGGGTCTCGACCCGTACACGGTGGTCAAGACGCTGGTCATGTAGGACCAGGATGCCTGCCCGCTGATCGTGCTGATGCACGGCAACCGCACGGTATCGACCAAGAGTCTGGCGCGCCAGATCGACGCCAAGTCGATCGAGCCCTGCAGGCCCGACGTCGCGCAGCGGCACAGCGGCTACCTGGTGGGCATCGATCCGCAGGTCTGCACGACGCTGCTGGGCGCCCGGCCGGTGCAGTGCGCGCTGTCAGAATAGGCGCCCGATTCCGTGACCTCGGAGACAAACCCTTGAGCTTGCACCTTCCCTCGTTCCTCGCCATCTTGCTGTCGTACCTGCTCGGCTCGCTGTCGTTCGCCGTCATCGTGAGCCGCTCGATGGGCATGGCCGACCCGCGCAGCTACGGCAGCGGCAACCCCGGCGCGACCAATGTGCTGCGTTCGGGCAACAGGGGTGCGGCGCTCGCGACGCTGTTGCTGGACGCGCTCAAGGGCTGGGTGCCTGTGTTCGCCATCCGCATCGCCGGTCCGGACTTCGGCATGGGCGCGGGCACGGCGGCGCTGGCGGGATTCGCGGCGTTCCTCGGGCACCTGTATCCGGTGTTCTTCGGCTTCCAGGGTGGCAAGGGCGTCGCGACGGCGGCGGGCGTGCTGTTGGGCGTGGACTGGCTGCTCGGACTCGCCACCGGCACCACCTGGGCCATCGTCGCGTTCTTCTTCCGCTACTCGTCGCTCGCATCGCTGGCCGCGGCCTTCTTCGCGCCGGCGTTCTATGTCATCGGCAGCGGCATCGCATGGGCTTTCGACCGCACGGTGCTCGGCGCCCTGGTCGCCATGAGCCTGCTGCTTGTCTGGCGCCACCGCGAGAACATCCGGCGGCTGGCGGCCGGCACCGAATCGCGGCTCGGTGGCAGGAAATGAAGCCGAAATCGAAACCAAGGAAACAACCATGAGCGAACTCCAACGCTTTCACGTCGGCCCGCGCCTGAGCGAGATGGCCGTGCACGACGGCACCGTCTACCTCGCGGGCCAAGTGCCCGACGACGCCACGCTGGACATGGCCGGACAGACGGCGCAGGTGCTGGCCATGATCGATCGCCTGCTGGCCGAGGCCGGCAGCGACAAGACCTGCATCCTGATGACGCAGATATTCCTGACCGACATCAAGGACATCGTCGTGATGAACGAGGTGTGGGACGCCTGGATTCCCGCGGGCCACACGCCACCGCGCGCCACGGTGCAGGCCGCGCTGGCCAACGGCGCCTACAAGATCGAAGTGGTCGTGACCGCCGCCCAGCGCTAGGAAGCGCTAGAAGCGCTTCTCCAGCACCATCTGGTCGCTGTCGCGCCGCAACGAGAAGCGGTTGATGAAGCTGTTGCCCAGCAGCACATAGGGCATCGATTGCGGCGAGACGACCGCATCGACGCCGCTCACGACGACGTCGCCCACCCGCACCGAATCCAGTTGCACCCGGTAGCCGACCACGGTGCCGTTGGCCGTGTTGATCTGCACCGGCGCGCCGTTCTTGTACGCCAGCCCGAGGCGCTCCGCATCGGCGGCGGACAGCGCGACCGTCGTGGCGCCGGTGTCGAGCATGAAGGTCACGGCGCGGCCGTTGATGGTGCCCTGCGTCGTGAAGTGGCCGCCGCTGCCCGCGGACAGCACGATGCGCGTGCCGTCGCCGCTACCTGAAGAATTGCCGACGCTGATCGGCGTGTCCATGCGCAGCGTGACGCGCTCGGCGCGAGTGCCGGGCGCCCCGATGGCTTCGATCACCGCCTGCCCGTCCTGCAGCGACACGAGCCGCACGCCCTGGAAACGCTCGCCGACCGCCAGTGTCTTCGGCGCACCGCCGTTGACCACCAGGATCGCGCGGCTGCCGATGGTGCCGGTCAGCGTGACCGAGTCCGCATGCGCCGACAGCGTCGCGCCGAAACCGGCGAGCAGGAGCAGGGCGGCTGCCGTGCGCTGCAGGCGTCCGCGCCGCATCGCGTCAGTCGCGGAAGTTGTCGAAGCTCAACGGCATGTCGGGCACGTCCTTCCTGATCAGCGCCATCGCCGCCTGGAGGTCGTCGCGCTTGGCGCCGGTCACGCGGACCGCATCGCCCTGGATCGCGGCCTGCACCTTGATCTTGCTGTCCTTGATCAGGCGCTGGATCTTCTTGGAGGTCTCGGTCTCGATGCCGCTCTTGATCTTGATGACCTGCTTGACCTTGTCGCCGCCGATCTTCTGTACGTCGCCCTTGTCGAGAAAGCGCACGTCGACGCTGCGCTTGGTGAGCTTGGCGCGCAGGATGTCCTCGACCTGCACCAGCTGGAACTCGGCGTCGCCGATCATGGTGATCTCCTTTTCCTTGAGCTCGACGGCGGCCGACGTGCCCTTGAAGTCGAAGCGCGTGCCGATCTCCTTGGCCGTGTTCTCGACGGCATTCTTGACTTCGGGGAGATTGGGTTCGCAGACGGTGTCGAATGACGGCATGAGGGGCTCCTGGGTGCGCGGTGGGCGGCGCGGTGAATGCGACAATTCTCCCATGATCGTGGAGTCCAACACACCGCTGCAGCCCTACAACAGCTTCGGCATCGTCGCCCGTGCGCAGCATCTGGTACGCATCGCGTCCGAGGCCGACCTGGCCGCCCTGCGCGCCGATGCGCAATGGGCCGACGCACCCAGATTCGTGCTCGGCGGCGGCAGCAACATCGTGCTGACCGGCGACGTCAAGCCGCTCGTGCTCAAGGTGGAGATCATGGGCCGGCGCCTGGTCGAAGAGACACCGCGCGCCTGGATCGTCGAGGCCGGCGCGGGAGAGAACTGGCACGAGACGGTGCGCTGGACGCTGGAGAACGGCTTTCCGGGGCTGGAAAACCTGGCCATGATTCCGGGCACCGTCGGCGGCTCGCCGGTGCAGAACATCGGCGCCTACGGCGTCGAGCTGCAGGACCGCTTCGAGTCGCTGGACGCGGTCGACCTCGAAACCGGCCACGCCTTCGCGCTGGATGCGGCGCAGTGCGCGTTCGGCTATCGCGATTCGGTTTTCAAGCACGTTGCCAGTGGCTCCGAAGCCGCGCGCGGCTTCGGCCTCGCGGGCCGCGCGCTCATCACGCGCGTGCGCTTCAGGTTGCCCAAGCCGTGGAAGCCGGTCGTGGGCTATTTCGATCTCGAACGCAAGATGGAGGAGGCCGGCGACTTCACGCCCGATGCCATGCAGATCTTCGAATGGATTTGCCAGATCCGGCAGGCCAAGCTGCCCGACTGGCGCGTGCTCGGCAACGCCGGCAGCTTCTTCAAGAACCCGACCGTCACGACCGAGCAGTGCGCCGACATCATCGCGCGCGACCCGAAGATCGTGCACTACCCGATGGCCGACGGCAGCATCAAGCTCGCGGCCGGCTGGCTCATCGACGCCTGCGGCTGGAAAGGGAAGTCGGTCGGCAACGCGGGCGTCTACGAGCGGCAGGCGCTGGTGCTGGTGAACCGCGGCGGGGCCGAGAATCCTGTCACGGGGGGCGAAGTGATGACGCTCGCCAAGGCGATCCAGACCAGCGTGTACGAGCGTTTCGGGATTAGTCTGGAACCTGAACCGGTCGTCGTCTAGACAATAAAAAAAGCCACCGCACAACGGTGGCTTTTTCGTTGGCGGGAGTCGGGATTATTTCGCGTCGTCGTTCGACAGCTTGGGCAACGAGGCACCGCCGCCTTGGGACAGCAGGCCGGTTCGGGTGTAGATCGCCAGCTTGTCCCGCGTGTCGACGATATCGAGGTTGCGCATGGTGAGCTGGCCGATGCGGTCGGCGGGGGAGAAGGGTGCGTCCTCGACCTTTTCCATCGACAGCCGCTCGGGCTTGTAGGTCAGGTTCGACGAGACGGTGTTCAGAATGGAGTAGTCGTTGCCGCGACGCAGCTCGACCGTGACTTCGCCCGTGACCGCACGCGCGACCCAGCGCTGGGCGGCTTCGCGCAGCATGATGGCCTGCGGGTCGAACCAGCGGCCCTGGTAGAGCAGGCGCCCAAGCTTGCGGCCGCTGTCGCGGTACTGCTCGATCGTGTCCTCGTTGTGAATGCCGGTGACCAGCCGCTCGTAGGCGATGAACAGCAGCGCCAGGCCGGGTGCCTCGTAGATGCCGCGGCTCTTGGCTTCGATGATGCGGTTCTCGATCTGGTCGCTCATGCCCAGGCCATGGCGGCCGCCGATGCGGTTGGCTTCGAGGATCAGCGAGACGAGGTCGGAATACTCCGTGCCGTTCAGCGCGACCGGGCGGCCTTCCTCGAAGCGCACGGTGACGGTCTCGCGCTTGATCTCGACCTCGTCTTTCCAGAAGGCGACGCCCATGATCGGATTGACGATCTGCATGCCGGTGCCGAGGTCTTCCAAGTCCTTGGCTTCGTGCGTGGCGCCGAGCATGTTCGAGTCGGTCGAGTAGGCCTTCTCGGCCGACATCTTGTAGCCGAAGCCGGCCGCGGTCAGGAAGGCCGACATTTCAGAGCGTCCGCCGAGCTCGTCGATGAACAGCTGATCGAGCCAGGGCTTGTAGATCTTGAGCGCCGGGTTGGTGAGCAGCCCGTAGCGGTAGAAGCGCTCGATGTCGTTGCCCTTGAAGGTGCTGCCGTCGCCCCAGATGTTGACGTCGTCTTCCTTCATGGCCGACACCAGCATGGTGCCGGTCACGGCGCGGCCGAGAGGCGTCGTGTTGAAGTAGGTGACTCCGGCCGTCGTGACATGGAAGGCGCCGGCCTGCAGCGCGGCCAGACCTTCGGACGCGAGCTGGCTGCGGCAATCGATCAGGCGCGCGAGCTCGGCGCCGTACTGCATCGCCTTGCGAGGGATTTCCTCGTAGTCGGGCTCGTCGGGCTGGCCGAGGTTGGCGGTGTAGGCATAGGGAATCGCACCCTTCTGCTTCATCCAGTGGAGCGCGGCGCTGGTGTCGAGACCGCCGGAGAAGGCGATGCCGACCTTCTGGCCGGCCGGAACGTTTTGCAGGATGGTGGACATGCGGGATGACTCCGGTTCAGCCGAAATGGCAGATGTAGCTGTAGGGCTCGCCCGACACGCGGATCTGGAAGCTGGAATTGCAGGGAACGCTGAATTTCTCACCCGCGCCCGATGCCACCCATTCGTCGCTGCCGGCCAGCTTGTATTCGCAACGACCGCCTGCGCCCTCCATGACCTCAGGCGCACCGGTGTTGAAGGTGAGCGTCGACGGAAGGATCACGCCGACGGACTTCTTGGTGCCGTCGGCCTGCGTGAAGCCGTGGCTGACGCATTTGCCGTCGAAATAGACATTGGCCTTGGTGGAGACCGCGGTACAGGCGATGGTTTCGTTGATCGTCGTCATGTAGAGGCTTGGAGAAGCTCGAAGAGGTCCGCTTCGACAGGCACTCCGGGACCAGGAGGCACCGTCCGCCACGGTGCTTCCGTGCAAAAGGTTTGAAAACCTAGATTTTAGGCTCGCCTATTGCGCTGCAGCACGTCGCGGTGCGTCTGTTTTTCAGCGCCAGCCGCGGTGTCCGCCGCCCCAGCCGCGCGAGTAGCCGAGGTTGAGCGACACGCCGACCGGCGGGTAGGCGTACGGCGCATAGCCGTATCCGTAGCCGTAACCGGGCTGCACGTAGACGGGTGCCGCGTACACCGGCGCTGCATACACCGGCGGCGCCGCGTAATAGGCAGGCGCCGCACCGCGTGCGCTCGACACCACCACGCCCTGTTCCGGCACCGCCTGCTCCCACGGCGCACGGTTGTCCAGCGATTCTCCGGGGCTCAGGCTGGCCTGCGGCGCCACTGGCAGCGTGGCGACGCCGTAGGGGCTCACCTCCACGGAAACGGTGGAACCCGGATATCCGGACGTGCGCGTCGTATACGTGCGGCCGTTGTATTCGTAGGCGACGTTGTAGCCGGTGCTGCCGTCGGCCTCGCGGACAGGGCTGGCGGCGGTGACGCGGGCCTGTACCTGCTGGCCTTGTCCGGACTGCGCCAGCGCATTGCCGCCAGCGAGCGCCGCGAGCAGCGAGAAACCGACTGCGGCCACGAATTTCGTCTTTTGCGTGTGTTGCATGTGAAATCTCCTTAAAAACCGGGGCTGCGCCCCATTCCAGGCAATTTGGATGCACGGCTGCATCGAGGGTTCCTGCTTTTACGAAACGTTCACCTGGCAAAGCGCCGTCCATTGCGCCGCGTCGAATCCGGTGGTGACGTTTTCGTCGGCTTCCCATTCGACCACCGGACGCTTCACGAGGCCCGGATTCGCGAGAAGCACAGCGCGCGCCGAAGCCGCATCCGTGACGGAAGCCCGAATCGCGTCGTCGAGCCGTCGCCATGTCGTGCCGCGACGGTTGACCAGCGCCTTCCATCCTGTGGCTTCGAGCCATCGGTCGAGTCCGGCTCCGGGCACGCCGTCCTTTTTGAAGTCGTGAAAGCGGTAGGCGACGGCGTGCGCGTCGAGCCACGCCCGTGCGCGTTGGACGGTGTCGCAGTTCGGTATGCCGTAGAGGGTTGTCGTCATTCGACCATCATGCCGGCACGGCAGGTCGGCGACAATTCCACACTCCATGAAAACCCTTGCCGAATGGCTCGCCTACGCCGAGCGACTGCATGCCAAGACCATCGAACTCGGCCTGGAGCGCGTGCGCGCCGTGGCCGACACGCTGGGCCTGGCTTTCGAGTGCCCCGTGATCACCGTCGCCGGCACCAACGGCAAGGGCTCGACCTGCGCGATGCTGGAGTCGATCCTCGGCCATGCGGGTTATCGCACCGCCGTCTATACCTCGCCGCATCTGGTGCATTTCGAGGAACGCTTGCGACTGGCCGGTGAAGCCGTGGCGTCCGACGTGTTGCTGCCGCATTTCGAGGCGGTCGAGGCCGCGCGTGGCGAAGTCGAGCTGACCTATTTCGAATTCACGACGCTGGCGATCCTGCGCTGCGCGGCGGCGTCGAAACCCGACGTCGCGATTCTCGAGGTCGGCCTGGGCGGTCGGCTGGACGCGGTCAACATCGTCGACGCCGACTGCTCGGTGATCACCAGCATCGACCTCGACCATATGGATTTCCTCGGCAGCGACCGGGAAAGCATCGGTTTCGAGAAGGCCGGCATCCTGCGCGCCGGCCGCCCGGCGATCGTCAGCGACCCGGTACCGCCGCAGAGCGTGATCGGCCACGCGGAAAAGATCGGCGCCGACCTGTGGCGCTTCGGGCACGACTTCAACGTGTCCGGCGACAAGCAGCAGTGGGGCTGGAGCGGCCGGGGCCGGCGCTACAGCGGTCTGGCCTATCCGGCGCTGCGCGGGGCCAACCAGCTGATCAACGCCGCCGGCGTATTGGCGGCGCTGGAAGCGATCCGGCCGCGCCTGCCGATCACGGCGCAGGCCGTGCGTACCGGGCTGGCGATGGTCGAGCTGCCAGGGCGGTTCCAGATCGTTCCCGGCGAGCCGACGCTGGTGCTGGACGTGGCGCACAACGCGCATGCGGTCGCCGCGCTCGCCGAGAACCTCGATGCGATGGGTTTCTACCCGACCACGCACGCGGTCTTCGGCGTGATGGCGGACAAGGACCTCGCGCCCATTCTGGCGCGCATCGGGCCGGTCGTCGACCGCTGGTATTTCACCGATCTGCCTACGCCCCGTGCTGCGCTCGCAACCGACGTGCTGGCCCACTGGCAGGCCCAGAACACGCGCAAGGACGCGAGCGGCAGCACGCACGCTTCGCCCATGGATGCCCTGCGCGTGGCCATCGCCGCGGCGGACCCCGCTGATAGAATCGTCGTCTTCGGATCGTTTTTCACAGTGGGCGGCGTGCTGGAGCACGGAACGCCCCGCCTGCAGGCCAAGCACCTGCTGTCCGGCGCCTGATCTGCCTGTTCGCACGGCGCTTTCTCACCTCACGCTGCATTCATCAGGGATCGAATTCATGGCGTTTTTCAAGTTCCGCTCCCGTGGCCCGAAGGCCGACGAAGGGCGCAACGCCAAACTGCCGACGGCTCCCGCCGAGAGCGTCGATGCGATGCGCCGCAGGGCACGTCACCGCCTCGCCGGCGCCGCCATCCTGGTGCTGCTCGGCGTTATCGGTTTTCCGCTCCTGTTCGACACCCAGCCCCGTCCGGTCGCGGTCGACATCCCGATCGAAATACCCGACCGGAACAAGGTCGCACCGTTGGCCATCGCGCCAACGGCCCAGTCGAGCACGCCGGGCGCCACGGGTCCGAACGGTCGCGTGGCGCAGGTACCGGCCGTGCCTTCGACGTCCGCCGCGCCCGGCAACGGCGGGATCATCACCGAGTCCCAGGATGGGACCGAGATCCTCTCGGACAGGCCGGTGACGACGGCACAGCCCCGCGCAGACGCCACGCCGCGCGCCGACACACACGTCGCAGTCAAGCCGGAGTCCAGGCCGAAAGCGGAGGCCAAGCCCGAGCCGAAGCATGAATCGGTGAAGATCGCCGTTGTCAAGCCCGCCGCCGCCGACGATGGAGCTCGTGCGCGTGCGTTGCTCGACGGAAAGATCGCCGCTGCGCCGCCGGTCGCCAGCCAGCCGGCTGCGCCGGCTGTGATCCCGGCCGGCGACGCGGGCCGCTTCGTGATCCAGGTCGGTGCGTTCGCGGACGATGCGAAAGCGCGTGAAGTTCGCCAGAAACTCGAGAAGGCCGGGCTCAAGACCTTTACCAACGTCGCCAAGACCGCCGAAGGCGAACGCACGCGCGTGCGTGTCGGGCCTTTCGCGTCGCGTGCCGAAGCCGATCGCGCTGCGGGCAAGGTCAAGGGTCTGTCGTTGCCTGCCGCCGTCCTCAATCTGTAGCCGCGGCGCTTCGACGTGGCCTTGTTCGACTGGTCGGCCATTGCGCTGATCGCGGTTTCGATGCTGTACGGCCTGGTGCGCGGGCTGGTGTTCGAGGTGATTTCGCTCGCGGGCTGGGTGGCCGCCTTCCTGTGCGCCCAGTGGTTCGCCGACGGCGTGGCGACCTGGTTGCCGTTCGGCGAGGCGGATGCCGCGTGGCGCTATCCGCTGGCTTTCGTGCTGGTGTTCGTGGCAGTTGCTTTCGGCGTCGGCCTGGTGGCCGCGATGACGCGCAGGCTCGTCACCGTCGTCGGGCTCGGGCCGGTCGACCGGATGCTCGGCGCGATGTTCGGCGCGGCACGCGGTGTCGTGGCGCTGTTGACCGTCGCGGTCGTGGTTCATTTGCTGGCGTCGAGCGACAGTGCCTGGTGGCGCGAATCGCGAGGCGCCGTGGTTCTGGATGCGGCATTGCAGGGCCTGAAGCCCTCTCTGCCCGAGAAGTTGGCAAGCTACCTGCCCTGAGAGGAACTCTTCATGTGTGGAATCGTCGGTGTCGTCAGCCAGGCACCCGTCAATCAATTGCTCTACGACGCCTTGCTGCTGCTGCAGCATCGCGGCCAGGATGCCGCCGGCATCGTGACGCTGCTGGAGCGCAAGTTCTTCATGCAGAAGGCCAAGGGAATGGTGCGCGACGTGTTCCGTACCCGCAACATGCGCGCCCTGCCCGGCGACGTCGGGCTCGGCCAGGTGCGCTACCCGACGGCCGGCAACGCCTACAGCGAGGAAGAGGCGCAGCCGTTCTACGTCAACGCGCCCTTCGGCATCGTGCTGGTGCACAACGGTAACCTCACCAACGCGCATGCGCTGCGGGCCGAGCTGTTCTCCACCGACCACCGCCACACCAACACCGAGAGCGATTCGGAAGTGCTGCTCAACGTGCTCGCCCATGAGATCGAGCGTTCGACCCGCGGCAGCAGCTTCAATTCGGCGACGCTGTTCGAGGCGGTGCGCAACGTGCACAAGCGCCTGCGCGGTTCGTACGCCGTCGTGGCGCTGATCGCCGGCCACGGCCTGCTGGCGTTCCGCGATCCGTACGGCATCCGGCCGCTGGCCATGGGGCGCGGCGCCGACGGCACCGTGATGGTGGCGAGCGAATCGGTCGCACTCGAAGGTTCGGGCCACGTGTTCGAACGCAACATCGATCCGGGCGAGACGGTGTTCGTCGACCTGCAGGGCCAGGTCCATGCCCAGCAGTGCGCCGATGCGCCGACGCTCAAGCCCTGCATCTTCGAATTCGTCTATCTGGCGCGGCCCGACTCGGTGCTCGACGGCATCTCGGTCTACCAGGCGCGCCTGAATCTCGGCGAGACGCTGGCCAAGCGCGTGGTGTCGACCGTGCCGCCCAACGAGATCGACGTGATCATCCCGATCCCCGAATCGAGCCGGCCGAGCGCGACCCAGCTCGCGCACCTGCTGGGCATCCCGTACCGCGAAGGTTTCGTGAAGAACCGCTACGTCGGCCGCACCTTCATCATGCCGGGGCAGGGCGTGCGCAAGAAGTCGGTGCGCCAGAAGCTCAACGTGATCGCGAGCGAGTTCAAGGGCCGCAACGTGCTGCTGGTCGACGACTCCATCGTGCGCGGCACCACTAGCCGCGAGATCGTGCAGATGGCGCGCGACGCCGGTGCGCGCAAGGTCTACCTCGCGAGCGCCGCGCCGCCGGTGCGTTACCCGAACGTCTACGGCATCGACATGCCGACCAAGGACGAACTGGTCGCGCACGACCGCACGGTCGAGCAGATCCGCCAGGTCATCGGCTGCGACGCGTTGATCTACCAGGACGTCGACGCCATGAAGCGTGCCATCGGCTCCCTCAATCCCAAGCTCGACGGTTTCGACGCCTCGTGCTTCGACGGCGTCTACGTCACCGGCGACATCGACACCGCGGCCATCACGCGCATGAACGGCAGCCGCCCGCGCATCGAGGAAACCGAGGAAGACTCGTCGCGCCTCGCACTCCCGAACCTGACAGTCTGAAGAGGACGACATGACCGAACGCCAATTGCCCGAGGGCCTGCATCGCGACACGCTGGCCGTGCGCAGCGGCCTCGCGCCGAGCCAGTACGGCGAGAACTCCGAGGCGCTGTTCCTGACCAGCGGCTTCGTGCAACCCGATGCCGAAACCTCGGCCCGCCGTTTCGCCGGCACCGAGGACGGCTACACCTACTCTCGCACGTCCAACCCGACGGTCACCAGCTTCGAGCGGCGTCTGGCCGCGCTCGAAGGCACCGAAGCGGCCATCGGCGCCTCGACCGGCATGGGCGCGATCCTGATGATGTGCATGGGCTTGCTCAAGGCCGGTGACCACGTGGTGTGCTCGCGCTCGGTGTTCGGCTCGACGCTGAACCTGTTCGCCAAGGAATTCGCGAAGTTCGGTGTCGAGACGACCTTCGTCTCGCAGACCGACGTCGGCCAGTGGCGCGACGCGCTGCGCCCGAACACCAAGCTGCTGTTCGCCGAAACACCGACCAATCCGCTGACCGAGGTGTGCGACATTCGCGCGCTGGCCGAGCTGGCGCACGGCGTCGGCGCGGTGCTCGCGGTCGACAACTGCTTCTGCACGCCGGCGCTGCAGCGGCCGACCGAGCTGGGTGCCGACCTGGTGATCCATTCGGGCACCAAATACCTCGACGGGCAGGGCCGCGTCATGGCCGGGGCGATCTGCGGGCCATCGCGCCTGATCGTCGACGTGTTCGGCCCGGTCGTCCGCACCGCCGGCATGGCGCTCGCGCCGTTCAATGCCTGGGTCGTGCTCAAGGGCATGGAAACGTTGGGTATCCGCATGCAGGCGCAGTGCGCCAGCGCGCTGGCCATCGCGAAATTTCTTGAGGCACACCCCTCTGTGAAGCGCGTTCACTACCCCGGCCTCGTGTCGCATCCGCAGCATTCGCTCGCGATGCGACAGCAATCGGGCATGGGCGGCGCCGTAGTGTCGTTCGACGTGCACGGCGACACGCCCGAAGCAGCGCGCGCGAACGCGTTCCACGTCATCGACAGCACGCGCGTCGTGAGCATCGCGACCAATCTCGGCGACACCAAGACCATCATCACGCACCCCGGCACGACCTCGCACGGACGTCTGTCCGAGGCGCAACGCCAGGCGGCGGGCATCGGCCAAGGCCTGGTTCGCCTGGCGGTAGGCCTCGAGCATGTCGGCGACATCCAGACCGATCTGCTGCGCGGACTCGACACATTGAAGAACGTTTCCTGATGACCCGCAAAGTAAGAACGCGTATCGCGCCGTCGCCTACCGGCTTCCTGCATCTGGGCACGGCCCGCACGGCGCTGTATTCATGGGCCTATGCGAGGCACCATGGCGGCGAATTCGTGCTGCGCATCGAGGACACCGACGTGGCGCGCTCCACCCAGGACGCGGTCGAACAGATCCTCGCATCGATGAAGTGGCTCGGTCTGGACTGCGACGAAGGCCCGATCTACCAGATGCAGCGCCTCGATCGCTACCACGCCGTCGTCGCGCAGATGCTCGAAGCCGGCACCGCATACCACTGCTACTGCTCGCCGGAAGAGCTCGAGGCGACGCGGGAAGCACAGCGCGAGCGAGGCGAGAAGACGCTGTACGACCGTCGCTGGCGACCGGAGCCGGGCAAGGTGCTGCCGCCGGTTCCTGTCGACGTGAAGCCGGTCGTGCGCTTTCGCAATCCGGTCGAGGGCGACGTGACCTGGGACGACATCGTCAAGGGGCCGATCACGATCAACAACCGCGAGATCGACGACCTGATCATCGTGCGACCGGACGGCGTGCCGACGTACAACTTCTGCGTCGTCGTCGACGACTGGGACATGCGGATCAGCCACGTGTTCCGGGGCGACGAGCACGTCAACAACACGCCGTGGCAGATCAACATCTTCGACGCCCTCGGCGCGCCGTTGCCGCTGTTCGGGCATCTGCCGGTGATCCTCGGCGACGACGGCCAGAAGCTGTCGAAGCGCAGGGGAGCGGTCAGTGTGACGGCCTACGAGCAGGACGGCTACCTGCCCGAGGCAATGCTCAACTATCTCGCGCGTCTGGGTTGGAGCCATGGCGACGAGGAGCTGTTCAGCCGTGCCCAGATGGTGGAATGGTTCGACGGCAGCCACCTTTCGCGCAGTCCGGCCCAGTGGGATCCGGCAAAGCTGAAGTGGGTCAACGCGCACTACATCAAGCAGATGGACTTGGCCGCGCTCGCCGCGCTGGTGTCGACGCAGCTCGCAGCCCAAGGGATCGAGGGCGACGAACGCCTGCATGATATCTGTGCGTTGTTCAGGGATCGCTGCGATACGATCGTTGCTTTGACAAGATGGGCGTTGGCCTTCTACGCCGACGTGGAGATCGACGATGCCGATCGCGTGCAGCATGTGACCGACGCCGTGCGCCCTGTGCTCGCTGCGCTGGCCGACAAGATGTCGACGGTGACCTGGGAAAAAGCGGCGATCGCAGCGGCCATCAAGGAAATACTTGTTGAGAATTCACTGAAGATGCCGGCTCTCGCAATGCCGGTGCGTGTACTGCTGATGGGAACATCGCAGACACCATCCCTCGATTCGGTCCTCGCACTTTTTTCTCGTGAAATCGTGATGAAGCGATTGAAAGAAGCTTGAAGTTCAGGCTATAATTCGAGGCTCGACACCTACGGGGGTATAGCTCAGCTGGGAGAGCGCTTGCATGGCATGCAAGAGGTCATCGGTTCGATCCCGTTTACCTCCACCATACAGGTTGTCGAAAAAATTGAAAGCGTTGATCGCAACGTCTTCCCAAGGTTTTGACCCTATCGTCTAGAGGCCTAGGACACCACCCTTTCACGGTGGCTACCGGGGTTCGAATCCCCGTAGGGTCGCCAGTTTCACGAATGTGAATCAGGCACAAGTCGTCAGCACTTGGCTTCGCAAGGAGCGAACGTTGTCTACCAGGAGTGGTAGTTCAGTTGGTTAGAATACCGGCCTGTCACGCCGGGGGTCGCGGGTTCGAGTCCCGTCCGCTCCGCCAGTATCGATAAGGGTTAGCAGGTAAGTATCTGCTAACCCTTTTTTCGTTTTCCCGCTCCGTGTCCTAATGCTGTCCTAATCTCGTTAGGTTGGGCTTGGCGCAAGTGAGGATGTGCTGACTGTTAGCTTCTCGGCCGGGTTTCGACCATCAGAAACCATGTGTCGTTCGACGCGGAAGCTCCTCGATGACATCGATGCGCCCAAGGCGCTGGTCTCTCATTAACAGTCGCGCCGCACTACCGAGGACGCCAAGTTCAAACCGGCCCAACGCTTACGTAAGCAATTGCCGTCGGGGACATCGGGTAGTGGGCAGTTTGCACTGCGAAATTGAGGTGAGCACCCGTCTGAGGAGCTCTTCACGGAAGAGCTACTGAAACCCATACGGGTGCAAGAAAAGCCTGTTGAATCAACAGCTTGCGGCACTCATCAGGGGGCCTGAGCGCTGCGGCAAGAGGCACCCCCGACTGTACGCTCTCGGCTGTTAAGTGCCGGCGGCGATCCGGGGATCTTGTAGACGTCAAGGGACTCGACGTCCTCGTGCGACGGCTTGCCCGAGCGGCCCTTCGTGCAGGCATTCACGACCAAGTCGCCGGGGCGGTACGAATGCAACAGCTGGCCCTGGACTAAGGCAGATCCTCCCGCAGCCCACGCAGCGCGGAAGACGCTGTCGCGGTACTTGCTCGGCGTGGAGCCACGCGAGCATTGATAGGGGATGGCGTTCAGCAGCGCCAACAGGGCGCTTTCCTTGACCCAATCGCTGGGCACGAGGAGATGTGCGTTCGAACGGATCTGGCGACCGGTCGGTCCGTTCGCCGGCCATCGTGTGTACCAGAGTTTCTTGGAAAAGTCGTCCTTTCTTCCACCAATCTAGAACGTGTTCTACGACGCGGGCTAACCCCGAATCAGCGGCTCGTAGTTTGACTCGATTTGGAACTGCCAAAGACGGAGAACCTCACCGCGGTACGCGTCGTCAAACCCAGGCGCCAACTCGGCAGGCTCGAGTTGCGGAGTAAGCCTCACAACTTCATCGTCAGTGGTGGTCAGCCACTTGTAGTAGCTGGAGATCATCCCAGCAAGCGTACCCAGGCTCTCAAACGGTTGATCGAGTGACTTTTCGCCCGCCTGCCTTGCCGCAATCTCAACGTATGCAACTCTTTCGCCATCCATCGTCGCGATGGGCATCTCGTCCTCCCAGGCGGAATGAAACATGAGGTAGAACGCGATCTGTTGCTCCCGCTCGTTCAAGATTTCTTTGTTCTCGATATAGAAACTAAGGGCACTGATCGTGAAGCTTGCTTGATCGTTTTTTTGTAGTGAACTGGGGCGATCAGAGGCTGCATGTATTCGGCAGACCAAAGGAGGGATGGTCGCAACCATCCGGTCGCCAAAATCACCGGCGATGCTCCTCTGATACGCGTCAACGAAGCGCAGGATGATTGTTCCGTTTTTGGTTTCAAAATCTTCGATTTTATTGATGGTCCACGTTCTCAGGTCGTTCCAGTAGACGGCAATCAACAGAGGATGCCCTTTAAGCTTGGCGTAGTGCTTGAGTCTGGATAAGTAGGCGTTGCCGAAGGTGATACGTGTGTGGATCGTCTTGGGCTCAGTGTTCTTAACCTCAACGAAGAATTTTTGACCGGTCTTGAGCGACACAAAGTAATCCGGCGCCTGCACTTCAATCCCGGCATACAAGGGTGCAGATGCATCTTCCGCGGTGATCAAATCTGCCTTTCCAAGCGACGCGACCACGTACTCAAACATGCGTTCAGCCCTTCGGCCATACATCAACGAACGGTTTTCTCTCGCTATTTTTGTAGCCGCTTCGAATGAGAATTTCTCGCTCAACCGATCCAACGGCAGATTGAACTCTCGGCCCACTTGGTCAGCCAAGTCCACCGTGCCAAACCTGGACGGTTGCCGTTTCACACGCTTCATCTCAATGTCTTTCTGGTCAAGGGGTAATCTCAATTTTTGATTCGCAACCTCAGCGATCAGACTTTCATCGGTGGAAGCATCATGCCCGCGTGCATGCGCAACTGAACTGTGCAGGCTGAGATCCGTGAGACCCAACCCCCGCCAGCTATGATGATCGCAGTCCATGGCCATTGACCTTCGCTTTCTAGGCGGCAAGCTCGCGAAGTACCGCGGGCAATTGCAAGAATCCCTTCTTGATGTCGCTGCATCGACAGGAAACGACACGGCCCGGCTCACCCAGATCGAAGGAGGCCAAACCGAACCGACCGGCGATGAGATCTTGATCCTTGCAGACCACTATCGCTGCGACTTCAAGTTCTTCATCTCCAATGAAAAGGTAGCGCCTTTTGAGCAGACTGAGACGCTCTATCGCGCGCACGGCCCTGACTTCTCCAAGGAAGACCGACGCGCGGTTCAGGACTTCCTTTATCTCTGCGAAACGGAAGACTTCCTAATGCAGGAGCTGGGTCGTGCGCCTGGTTCTTTCCGATTCTCACCGTCTGGCAGCTACTTCAAAGGGCACGCCGAGGACGCGGCAGCCCGGCTGCGATCGGCGCTGGGCCATGCGGACAATGCAGTGCCCCGAGACGTGTATGCCGAGTTTCGAAGCGTAGGGGTGCATGTGTTTCGTCGAAAACTTGGCAACTCGAACATCTCGGGGTTGTTTATCGCACACCCGGTCGCGGGCAAGTGCGCCCTGGTGAACTACAGTGAAGACATCTACCGGCAACGATTCAGCGTGGCGCATGAAATGGCGCACGCTATCTTCGACGCCGACAAAGGGGCCAGCGTTAGCTTCGAGCGACCTGATGCCAGTGATTTGGTCGAAACGCGCGCAAACCGATTTGCCTCCTGCTATCTCATCCCGCCTGCGTTCCTGTCGAAACTTCCCGACCCTAATCGGTGGAGCGATTCCGATGCGATTGGCTGGGCCAATAAGCTGCGGGTGAGCTGCGTGGCGTTGGCCAACGCGTTGCGCGGGGCGAAGCTTGCCGATCAAGCCATCACCGCCCGGATCTCCCGACTCCGCACCCCCCGAGCCGTCAAAACGGACCCAGAGCTTCCCGAGTCGCTCGATCCCCTGCAGCGCTTACGTAAGGAGCAGTTGCTGGAGCGCGGCCTCTCAGATCACTATGTCGAGCTTTGTTTTGAAGCGCAGAGTTTGGGTGCGATCAGCCAGGGACGGCTTGCCGAGGCGCTCCTGTGCAGCGAAGCAGAAGTGCTTGAGATGGCGAACCTCTACGGCCGGACGCTTTATGGCCATTGACCCGTCCAAGTTTCATCTAATCAACGTCGCCGATACGTGCTCGGTGTGGAACATTTTGTCCTCGCCCCGGTTGAACGCTGTGGCCAAGGAAGCTCGATGCGACTTCTGCGTTACCAGTTTCGTCCAGTATGAGTGCCTGATCAAACCGCGTAAGTCGATTCTGCCAAGCGAGCAGACATTGATGGATCGACTGAAGGCCGAGCAGAGGCGCGGCGCCTTTCAAGCCCAGTCTTGCAGCATCGAAGACCTTCAAGCCATCGAGATCTTGGAGAAGCGTAGGAACCTCGGCAAAGGTGAACTCTCCTCGATCGCCTTCGCCATGAAGATTCGCCAAGGGTTCATCACCGACGACCGGAAGGCCTGTCAGTTGGCGAAGGACTCAGGGCACCCACACGCGCAGACGACCCCACACCTTTTTTCTTGGCTCATCTTCACCGGCAGGCTGGGCGACAGCGACAAAGACACCGTCATCGCCCAGCACGTGGAAGCGGGACGGCAAATAG
Organism: Janthinobacterium lividum; assembly: GCA_050954325.1. Taxonomy (GTDB): domain Bacteria; phylum Pseudomonadota; class Gammaproteobacteria; order Burkholderiales; family Burkholderiaceae_C; genus Variovorax. Next base: position 348,036 of record JBPBPG010000004.1, read on the forward strand.
CCCAGCACCTGCAGAGGGCCTATGAGATGGCTCTGCAGTGTCGGCTCAACGCGACGGTTCGGCCTTGACGCACGCATGCCCCAAGCTTGCCGTCCCCGTAGCCCGGAACGCGTCGTCCTGACCTTTGGGCCTGACGAAGATGATCCAGATCACATCGAGCGAACTGTCCTCCTTCCAACCGGCTTTCCCTATGTTGAGCTGCGTGCTCTTGGTGAAGTGCTGGAAGCTGAAGGTGTGTTTGTTCCAGGTTACCGACCGCCACGGGTGGGTCTGTGCCAACCCGATGCCTTCGTCTTTGAAGCCGAGTTCAAAAAGACGCGAACCATCCTCTTGCCCGATCGAAACATCGCCTCGCGGATCGCCAAGATCGCGGCTGGTGCACCGATGGATGCGGTGCTTCGGAAGATTGCCGCGATCAAGGCGTTTTGCCATTTTCTCGACATTCAGCTTGAGCCTTCTGTCGCCTTCCATGAACTCGCGCACACACAAGGCAACGACGCGGCCAACCTGGAATTGGCTCGGTTTAGGGATGCCGACAATGCCGATCCCGACCCATGGCTGGATTTGGCCTTCGGTGATCTGTATGCACTGCCGCCGTTAGAACGCCAGAGGTCGTTGGAGTCGCATGACCTAGCCTTCCCGCTGCGACGCTGGCGTCGCAATTACATAGTGGCCTTGAAGATAGCGGAACTTGAGCTGTCGGACCGCCCCAATCTGGATCGGATGTTGGACTTGCTGTCTTGGATGCGCGACGACTTCATGATCGCGGGGCCTGCGGCTTTGCTAGCCTGCATTTACTTCGCTCCGAACTCTCCGCCCCGCAAGGGACTTTTCAAGCAACTGCGCTCGTCCAACAGGCTGCGAGCCATCGAAGGCGTACAAAACGCCGCCTGGGATTTGACGCATCTGAGCGAGATGACCAAGAAGGTGAATGAAGCGGACGGCAGCCCAATCCGCCTGCTCTTCGTCAGCTTCGACGAGGGGCTGCGTAACTTGGCCAAGCTTTTATTCATTTTTTCTGAGGATGCGTTCTCCGAGAAGATGGTGATTAACGCGCTCATCCCGTGGTGGAGCCGCGTCCACGCTGAACGGATTGCGGTGTTTTTGGTTGAGCTCTTGGCTGACATCGATGACGAACGCCGCAAGCAGCGACAGGCAGGTTTGCCCTTGTCCATTGATGAAATGATTCGACAAGGCGAACAAACTCTCTTGTCCGGTTATGCATCTGACAATGACTCAACACGATTAAAAAGATGAGCAATTGACGAAGTACAAAGAAGGCAATCTAGTTCACCTCGCGGAGGAAAAGCTCGACACCCCGATTTATCGGATCTATGCGCTGGACAAGTTCAAGAAGCTGGTGACGAACGGCAAACAACGTGGGTTCTAGGACAGGTGTGGTTAGCCATTGCCCACGCGGTCGCCGCCGCTCTTTCAACGGCGCCGGTGGCCGATCCCCTAGCAGCCTTCTTGGGCATCTCGCAGAATGAGAACAAAGCCAGGTTTTCTGACAAGGACTTCCTCCCGACGTGGACGTGGCAACACGCGTTCCGCCGACTGTGACTATCGATACCACTTGCACGGAAAGCAGCTGAATGCAGATGAAGCCTGAAGAGCGGATCGTCTCGCCATCACAGTTCATGCGCCAAATCCGGCCAGAGCTTTATTCTGATTCGACCTCACACGTCAAACACCAGCTCAAAAGCGAGGTCCTCTCCCATCACTTGGAGACCATCACCGCACGCAACCAGACGCATGACTTTGAGCTGTTCTGCCGCAAGCTTTGCGAGCGGACGATCTGTCCCAATTTGAGGTTTGCAACTGGCCCGGAGGGGGGTGGTGACAGCAAGGCTGACTCCGAAACCTCGCCGGTATCCGACGAGATCAGCAAACTCACCTACGTCGGTTTGGCGAACAGTGGCAGCGAGCGATGGGCCTTCGCCTTCAGCGCGAAGAAGACGTGGGCAGATAAGGCCCGATCGGACGTGGCCGGCATCATGGCCACGAACCGCGGCTATCAAAAGATCTTCTTTGTGACGTCGAGGGCTGCACGTGCAAAGGATCGGGCCCGAGTGGAGGATGAACTTAGCCGCGGGTATGGCGTTCAAGTCACGATCCACGACCGCGCCTGGATCCTTGACGAGGTCATCGACAAGAACCGTCGCGACCTTGCGTACAACTATTTGGGGATCGGTGATGAAACAAGCAACCTCGATCTTGGCCCATCTGACTATTCGCGCAAGCAGCAGCTGACCGACATAGAAAAGGAGCTGACGGATCCTTCCGCGTTTGTCGGGATGGAGATGCATCGAGCCACCGAAGCTCTCGTGGCAGCCAAGTTGGCGCGAGAGCTGGAACTGCCTCGAGCTGACATCGACGGCAGGCTCCTTCGTGCCGTTCGCTTAGCGGACGACGGGGGAACGCACCGGCAGCAACTCACCGCGCGCTACGAGATGCTATGGACGGCGTTCTGGTGGTTCGACGATACCAAGGCGGTTGTCGATGGGTACGACGGCTTTGAAACGTTGGTCATCGGAAGCGAGCATGCGACGAACCTCGAGATGCTGTGCAACCTTGCACAGCTGCTATTCAACGCCGTCATCCACGGACATCTGACCTCGGAGCAAGCCGAGCTGCAGCCCCGAATCGCCCGATTGTCATCAAGGCTTTCTGAGCTAGCGAGCGACGGGGAACGCCGAAACAACGCTTTGGAGGCAGAGACTTCGCTGCTGACCATCCAAGTCAACGAAGCTGTGATGGCCGGTGAGTCAAAGCGACTTGCTTCGTTGTGGCCTCAGTTCGGAGGCATCCTTGCCAAGGCCGACGGCCTGGGAGAGTTCGATGCCAGGCGCCTGACCAGGTTGATTGAGGTATTCGGCCAGGTCGCCGGCAAGGACCGCGGCTACCGAGACCTCGTAGACCAGGTCTCCGACTTCGTGGCAAAACGCACCGGCGAGAGCCAGGGCGCATTGGTATTGCTCAAGCGCGCCAATCAGCTCGACTTAGAAGAGAACATGGAGATGATCCGGCTTCTGGGAAAAGCGGCCCGGCAACTCACGAAAAAGGAGCATGCGGACGACCTGGTCCATGCACAAGCCTTGCTCGCAGTCGCTTACAGAAGTGCCGGCTTGCTCTGGGCGGCGCGTGCGAGCTGCACGTCGGCCGCCGCAACCTTGTTCATCGAAGCCGAGGGCTGCGGAGAGCTCCCAGCAACCGTTTTCCCGACGCTGATGAATGCAGCGTGGCAGGCGGTGGAACTGAAACACTTTCCCGAAGTGCTGGAGACGGTTCAGGTTGCGCAAGGCTGCCTGAAATCCCTGCCCCTTGACGACGAGTCGGCGGAGCGTGCCGCTGAGCAGCTGCAGGACTTCGATGCGGTGCTGGCCTGTCAGCTGGCAAACCTTTCCTTGGAGGAGGTGTCGCGGCTGGAAATGATTCCCGACATTCTGCGAGGGTTGAGCCTGAACCACAGCCGATTCACGCTGCTCTACATGCTGGGGTACGAGGACTTGCTGAGGGAGGAAGGGTGGATTGCGGAGACCGACTCCGCTCAGGACGTTTGGAGCCTCTTCAACCGGTTGGCGGGTCAGCCTGCCGGTGACGCGCGATGGAGGCCTGCGATCTTCAACGGCCGGAACACGCAGGTGTTTGCTACCTCGGTTCTTGGGGTGCAGGTGAACGTGATGCATGAACCTACCGACACCGGCATCACCGTGGCCGAGACCATTGTCGGGACGGTCGAGGCCTTCTTCGCGACAGCGTTCGAGCTGGACGCTTTCGCCCATGCGGAGCGCTTCGATGTCACCGTTGTCGAAGCGAACATCACTCGATTCGAGGTGACGACAGACATTGACCGGATGAGGCTGACGGTCCGCTGGCCCGATGGCGTGTTCCCCGGGTCACCGTCGGTGTACGGCGACTTTCTGAACATGTTGTTGGAAGTCGCAGCCAACATCTTTTCGGCGACATGCCGTACGAGGAACTTCAAAGAAGCTGCCTCTCGGCTTTTCAAGACAGATGCTGCAATGGATCGCGCTGCGATGATTGGCTCACTGTGCTTCAGCCGTCAGCGTATCTTCGGCGGCGTGGCGCGCCTGACCTCTTGGGACAAGCATTCACCGAAGAGGTTCGAGGCCAGGCCGGACAGACCACATGTTGAACGCGAGCCACCCCCAACCAAGACAGACGCACGAGCCGAGGGTGAGATCCGCGACGACGCAGAGCCTCCGAAGTTCACCGACCATCGCGATGTGAGAGTTCGATCGGTCATCGACATTAATCTCTGGGATCGTGCCGGCTGGATGGGCACTGCCTACGGAATCGTCGACCCCAAGGCTCCGCCCTTCATGGCGCTGATGTTCAAAGATGGGGAAGCGGCCGTACTAATATTTGAACGGTGGCGGGAGCGGTTCGGGACAGCCGACAAGGAAGAGGAAATCCACATCGGCATCGTTCGCCGGTTTTCTGCCGAACATCCGACGCACTACGGAATGGTCATCACGTCGGAGTTTCCTAAGAGTCAGGGGGACTCCCGCGTCACAATGCTCGCGTCGCGCTCCCTGACCATGGAACCGCCCAACGACGTCAATCTCACAGGATTCTTGGGCCTCTACAAGAAGTCTGGTGCCTACCTCTTGATGCCAGTCCTGATGGTGCCAGGACGACCGCCACAATTCATCAAAGGACTCCAACTACTTAAGCGGTCGTTGCACGTGAAGATGGCCGCCGATGTGAGCCCCAACGACCTGGGAAGCATGTTTTTGAAACAACGAGGGCTCGGGGGCAATCTAGCGTGACGCGGGGAGGTCGCAGGTGTCAGCTTCGCTGCACGGACGCGGTTGGAACTGCACCCAATGAAGACAGTGGAATTCATCGCAAGAACGGTGATTGCTGGCACCGCACTTTCAATCGAATTTCCAAGAATCATGGCATCCAGATTCATGGCGCGCGGCGGCACATAACGCCGGCCTCAATGCAGAAGTTTGCGGTGCATGAGGAGGCGCTCTGGGTCTGCCAACTTCTGAAAGTGACAGTTTTCAGAACTACTCACCCAAGTGGTCGGGCTTCACCGCTTTCCCAGTCCCTTTAGGAGAAAGTGCAACTGAGCACCCTTCTACGTCGCCGCTGAAGCACCGCCATGATCGTCAGGCACATGCTCAACTAACTCGCCCACCGGACAGCGGAAGAATGTACAGAGCTTGTCAATGTTCTCTGTGGTGGTGTTGAACGGCAGGGGACCCGACATCCGTGAAAGCGTCGTTCGAAAAATCCCAGTCTTCTCAGAAATTTCGACCAAGGTAAGTCGGCGTTTCTCGCGGAATTCGAACTCCTCGATCAGGCGGCGTAAGCGAAATCTCAGCATAAGTTCGTTTTTCCGAGGTGAGGAATGTGCACCTTGAACACATAAATCAGATTTCCAGCATTTTAGTGCTTGCAACAAGATGGAAAAGTGTGCATCATGAGCACACTTACTTCTATGGAGCACTTTAATTGATCGCATGCACTTCTGTGATTTCGCTGGCTTGGGCCGCCGGATTTTTGGATGGTGAGGGCTGCATACGCATCGCCAGACGGGACCCCGGCACCGATGCAAACTACATCTACTCCCTTGAGGTGACCATCACCCAAAACTGTCTGGCCACCCTGACGCACTTTCAGGACGTCCTGGGTGTCAAGAGCAGCATCTACGTCTTCGGTGGCACCGGTGCCGTTCGCAGTACCGTATATGCCTTGACGTACCGGTGCACCCGAGCGCGAGAAGTTCTCGAAATCCTGAGGCCGTTCCTTGTTCGCAAGCTTCGCGAAGCCGAGGTAGGCATTGAGTTCGCACACCGCGCCAGCTTTGCGCGCAAGGGGAGACGGCGCCATTCGGATGAAGAAATCGCTTTGCGTGAGGACTACTACCAGCAGCTGCGAGCGCTTAAGCCTCGGGGCCCGACGGCGGTGGTGCAATGACTTCGCACTGCACAGTCGGGCGAGCAAGCCCGGATCGACGCGACCTCGCTTCATGTGTGCTGTCATTGGCGCGTGAAGCCGCAAGCACCCATGCCATGGCATGTGAGAAGGCCTCGGTTTGCACATTGCATGATCCCCAGGCTCAGCTGCCGCTGCAGTGGGACGATCACTTCAGCATGCGCATCTGCAACGAGCAGGAACTGGAGCGGGCTTTGGCGCATGCACGGGGCAAAGGCGAGGACCACCCTGCTGTCGAGGCGTTTCTGACCAAGCTCCAAGAGGAGCCGGTGGAGAGGGCGCTGTCGCAGCCGCCACTGCTCGAGGCCTTGGCGCACCTGGCCGATCACTTCCCTAACTTTGCCGAAGTGGTGCATTTCATCGTCAGGCGCACGGCGCTTGCGATGCTTGAACCCGCCAGTCCTCTGTCGCTGCCACCGATCCTCTTGGACGGTCCACCCGGTGTGGGCAAGACCGCCTTCGCCTCGGCTTTGGCTTACGCACTAGATGTCCCAATGCTTAGCCTGCAAATGGCCCACGCCACCGGTCCGTTCGATCTGGCCGGACTGGATCCCAAGTTCAGCAACGGTGGGCCAGGCCTTCTTGTTCGGACCGTGGCATTGGGCAAAGCTGTGGACCCCGTTGTGCTGCTCGACGAACTCGACAAGGTGCCCCGCGATCGGAACCACGACCCCATCGGACCTTTGTATTCGTTGCTCGAGCCAGCTACGGCGAAGCGTTTCATCGACGACGGCATCAAGCTGCCGATGAACATGAGCCACGTGCGCTGGATCTGCACCACCAACAACGTGCGGCACTTGCACCCTGCAATCGCCAGCCGATGCCAGGTCTTCCAGATCGCTGCGCCAACCTTCGAGCAGGGCCGCGTGATCGTGACCAACGTCTACTCCGCGATGGTGATGGGCCGCGCCTGGGGACATCACTTCTTGCCAGACCTGCCGGCCGATGTCGTCGACCTTCTCGCGTGCAACACGCCGCGTGAGCTCGCGCGCGTTCTCGAAAACGCCCTGGGTATCGCTGCATTGGAACAGCGACCGAACCTGCTTGTTACCGACTTTGCTGAATCCAAGCCGCCCGTGCGCCGCCTGGGCTTTCTTTAACTCACCAGCCAGGGGACTGCCATGCAGACTGCATTGACTCCACAGCATCCGAGCCACGCGCGAGAGCCGCGTTCGCCAATTACTCACCCCACGGCAGGCTCCAACGCCGCCGATGCGCGCGGCAAGCAGGGCAGCACAGAGACATGGATGAATGCCCGGAAGCCTGTGGAGACATTCATGGCCCTAAACGCGGATCGCATCGCGCCCGGATGGCGCAAGACAGCGATCCGGACGCTGGTCAAACTGTTGGCGGTCGCTGATGGAAGTCCAACTCGACGAAAAGCCATCGAAGACTTGCGCGTCTGCAGCACGAGTACCGGACTGTATTTCTCAGCATCGACGATGGTCGGTCGCAAAGACGCGGTGGTCCTGGGCATCTGTCGCAAGGCGAGAGACCGGTCTTGCGCGGTCTGCAGAGATTGCGGCCGACCCGCCAGAGTCCGTTTTATAGGAGAGGATCAAAGCGTCACGCAGTGCGCAAGCTGTGTCGCGCCGGCCCTGCTGAAGCACGACATCTGGGAACTCGAACAATCGTTGCGTTTCCTGATAGCTGTCGGGAGGACCATCTCGGCGAACCAGGTCCCTTCGCTACTGCGGCCGAGCTTTTTGGAAATCAGTACCCGCGAGCCAATGATTGTCGATGGTCAGGTCCGGCCTTACCAGATGCGTGTTGATGTTTTCCAGAACTGGGCGGAAGGTTGGCGCCAAATCGGGAAGGGTTTGGCAGTTGTTCACTGACGCGGCGAATCGATGACGCCGACCTCTTCGAAGCGTCGACATCGAACGCGATCGGTCAAGATCAAAGAAGTGCCCCCGACAGCCAGCAGCCCGACGCTTACTTTAAAGACCTTTTGCGGCTGCGCTCAGCCTGCGTCTTCAAGACGTTTCGATCAAGAGCGTCAAGCAGCACGAACGGCAGTTGCACAACCTCTGCGGCGTGCGGTAGCTGCTGCAATTTCGCGTAATGGCGACTCATCGCGGCTTCAATTCGTCCATGCGACGGCAGCCCGACAGTGTGAAGAAATGACCGCCATCGCCTCCTGGCTCGAGCTTCTCGATTCGACCTTCGACCCAGCCGCTGGTGAAATTCCTCAGGGCAGGCGTGCAGACGAACCCGACTTCATCGCGTTTGCTGACGTACAGCGCCTCACTCTTTCCACCGAACGCCTTGAGGTTCAAGCGCACGGGTTTGAACAAGATGTTTTTGGAGACGAAGTACTCGCTGCCTTCAAGACGTTCGATCCTGCGCGTCTCGGCCACGACCTGCGAGTACTCCAGCACCGCAGGCTGAGCGGTAATCACGTTGGTCCATGCGAGTAGGGCGAGAGAGGTGAGGATGGCAAGAGGCAGCTTGTTGTTCACGATGATCTTTGATCGATGGATTGAAATGCGAGTGCGCCGCGGTTAGCGGCGCAGATGACGCGAGCGCTCAGCGCGAAATGGCCCAGCCCTCTGATCCTTTAACAAACCGCATTGACGTCGGCACCTTGCCGCGCACTCCCTGCGAGGTCATGTCGAGTTCGATGTCACATACATAGGCGGTGCCCGTTTCTGCGCGGCAACCCAGCTTCTTGATGCCATGCACTTGCGGCATGAACGTTTTCGAGGAGCCGCGCGAGAGCTGCTCCATTTGTGCGCTGCCCTGCGCCGCGTTTACGGAAACTGCCTTTTCGACGTCGCTGCTGGATGGTTCTCCACTGCATGCGGAGAGGAGGGCGACGCTCGCTGCCAGCAGGATCCTGAGTGCAGTGCTTCGGGCTTGGGTAAACGTGTTCGGCATGGTCTTGATCCCTGTTTAAAGTGCAGGCCGGTTAGCACGGAGCGATTCCTGCTGCTTGCGGGCCGCTTCCTGGGCCGCTGCCTGCTGCTTGGCTTGCGAAGCCTCGATGGCGGCTTTGGCGAGTTGGTGGTCGAAGAGCCAGGTCTGGAAGCCGGCGGCCACGCCAGGACTCTTCGGGTCGAACTGAACTTTCAGGGACTGTCCACACCTTGGGTCATACCCGCCAGGACCACCTTGCCATCCAAACCCGCTGCCGCCACAACTGTCGACAACCTTGCCTGAAGCATCCGTGTTGCGGACATAGATCCCTGGATAAGTTCCCCGGGACGGACCGTACTTCTCCGCCACAGCGGCCTCGGTCTGCGGGATCGAAATGCCTTGGCGATTGGCTGTTTGCCGGTAGATTGCAAAAGCCTTTCCAGAGCTTTCGCCGAAGTAGACGGCGAAGCCGTTTTGGCGGGCCCAGTCGATGCCTCGCAGGTCGGAACCCACTTGCACAGCGGCTTTAATCGTCGCGACGGAGCTGCTTGCCTTGCCATTGGCATCGGCGTAGTAAACGATCAAATACTTGAAGCGCGGATCGAGCGAACGCAACGTGGCTTCGACCTCGGCAGCTGATGCGCCCAGGCGAATACCGGTCACATCCGTGGCGCCGAGCTGGGCCGCAACCGGTAATGAGCACATAGTCAATCCACCCAGTACTGTTACAGCAGCGAGACGCGCGGCATGAGTCGTTCGAGAAAACAAGGAAGCTGAAGTCATAACGGTCTCCAAACAAATCAAAGACGAAACAATCCGACGACGAAACCATTTCCGAGGTCGGGATCTACGCATTCGCAAGAAAAGAGCGATAACGCTCCCCAGATTGGCATTGCGCTGACGATGACGAAACCGTAGATAGCGAACGCGACTCCTCCACCGCGATGACTGACGTCATCGCGGTTCGTGCGACAAAAATTCAAGTCAAAGGGCGCGATCGATCGGCCATGCCGCGTGAAGCGGAAGCGTTCGGCGCCCAACGCTCAGGGGCCTTGCTGGGCAGGCCCCGCTGGCATTCGCCATCGTTGCCATGAACTGCAATGGCGGCTACCGCGACACCACTGACTCGCAGCGCGAACAAACAACGGAAAGGTCGTGAGGTGCATTGCGTTCACGACGATGACCCGGGACGCGAGACATTCGGCCTGCGCAACGTCGGTTTGGCAGGTTGAGGTGGCCAAAGCGTGGTGACGGTCAAACCGGTGATCTGAGCGATCCGATCGGCAATGCGTGCCGACTTGGCGGTGCCGCAGATGACAAGCGAAACCATGCTGCGCGAGACATTCAGCTCGTCCGCGATCGCCGATGGCGTCGTGCCCTTCATGCGAATCGCAGCTTTTATTTCTTCAGGATGCATGGTGGTACGCTCTAACTTGACTTGTTGAGGTCACAACAAGAAGTTGCTGCGATAAGCTGAATTATGGGTACGAATGAACCCATAAGCAAGGATTATTTATGAGTTCAATCGGTTCCAGGCTGCGTGAAGAACGCGACCGACTTGGCTACAACCAGTCGGAACTGGCCGAGATTGGCGGAACGCAGAGGAAGACTCAGTTCAACTACGAGACAGACGCAAGGCGGCCCGATGCCGACTATCTGGCTGCCGTTGCGGCAGCTGGCGTCAATATGCTTTATGTGCTCACTGGGAGTACCGAGGGCATTCCTACGATTCAGATCACGGCGGAGGAGAGTCAGCTGCTCGAGCACTTTCGCAACGCGCCCAACGCTGTGCGCAAGGCTGCAATGGGTGCCCTGCTTTCAGCGTCTCTGGGTGCAACCACCCCTACATCCTCCAAAATTTTGCCCGTGGCGAAGGAGCAACCGTCGGCCAGCAAGAATCAAACGCGAGCGCCGCGTGGCAGCAGGGACGGAGTAAAGAAGTAGGGGCTGCTGCGATCACTTGTTTGGCCAGCAAACATCACCTGCGTTCTTGCTGCGCTAGTTTGATTTTGGAAAGACCCATGCGCGTGTGCCCGCCGAGAAAAAGAGGACGCAGCTCCAATCGCTGCATCCTCTATTCAAGGTTTAAGCCTCATCGGTTAGCCTCTCCCGCTGTCGATCTAACCATTCCTCGACAAGCTGAGAAATGTCGTCCAGAAAGTCCTGATCAATACGCCGATTTAGTGACTTGCGCGCCAACGGCCAAATTTCTGGATTTCCTTCAAGGAGGCTTTCGAAGCGGTCAATTCGACCGGTTGGATCATCCTCATCTACTTCGTCATCATCCTCGTGGGGCAACTCTTCCTTCCACTCTTGCAGAACTTCGTCAATGTCACTATCGGAGTCGCCAAGGCCCACGAGCAAACGACAGTTCAGGTAGTCCGCAAAATCCGATGTCTCATCCGATCGCTCACGATTAGTAAAATTTCCAGACGTGGAAATAATTCCAACAACTAGGTTGTCTACCGTACCGTCTTCATCATCGTCAAGCCAGTCCAACGTCACCCCAAGCTCGCCATGAATTCCAAACCTTACAAGATCGGCACCGTCTGCATTGCTGATCCATTCACGGAACTCATGCACAATAAGAGGAACGATTTCTTTCTCGGTTGCAGTGATCTTTTCCATAGTTTCTTTCACAGTTTCCACACACTCACCTCCGCGACGCGGAAGCTAAAAAGCGAATGAAAAAGGACCGATGCTTCGGTCGAAGTCGCACCTGCCCAGTAAAGGGCGGGTTCCATGAAATTAAAGAACAATCCGAGCTAAGTCGATCGGTTTATGAAATGCGGCGTCCGATCACGCCGCTGGCTGGTGTCTGCGAAACTAACCTCTGATGCTAGCTTGGAGCTATTTTAGAGCATTCGGTTGCGTTTCGTTTAAGCAAAGCAACCGGCTTGCCTAATTAGCCGAGCAACTGGTTGCCCAGCGTTGTGTACCCGCGACGCAGCCATTCATCCGCGCTCTCCAAGAGCTCGCTTTGAAACTCCGCGTCAAGGCGTTCCAAAATAGCCAATCTGACAGCTGGCCAAAGAGAGGGTGTTTCCACAATCAGCGATTTAAAGCGCTCCAGCCGACCCCAAGGGTCTTTATCGTCCAACTCATCTTCCTCGATGGATAGCTGAGCGCCCCAGAGTGTCAAGAAGAAGTCGATGTGTTCGGTCGGACTGCTTGATTTCACCAGCGCGGTATCTGGCATGTAGATCGCCATGTCAAGGTCGCGATCCTTTTCGTTGTGCTTGGCCCGGCTGCCCGAAGTCTCAATGAATTGAATGTCGATCGACCAACAAGCGTTTCCCGAAAGTGTCACTTCCAGGCGGACGCCGAAGTTGTCGCTGGTTGCGGCGTCGCAAAGTCCCCATCCTGAGGCGCGCTCCAGCTCAGCACGGAACTGATACTCGATGTGTTGGGCGAGTTGCCCGCCGCGACGAATGTTATTTATCATGATGCTTCCTTTTCAGTCAGGCGCAAGTCTGCCTCAGCGAGGGTGCCGAGACTTTGAAACTCACGAAACACCGGTTAAGCGGCCGGCCGCCTGACTTGAAAAAGCGCACCTGAACAGGATCAGGTACTTTGAAAAATGCGATGCTTAGGACATCGCTGGTGGTGCAACGCAACCGTTTACTGGTTGGTTGACAAAATATCGCAGTACTGTGGATTTTTTCCGACCTCTTAGAGCGAAAAAATATTCGAGTACTGGTAGAACGGTGTGTATGGTCGTGCCTGATTTCTTCCAGACGGACAAGTATCACCGTCTGTTTCTTAAGCTTGACGGATGATCTCTTAACCTTTTCGGTTCTGGTTTAGCTTCAAATTTTGTTTGACGTCTGCGATCAGAATCGACCTTTGTGCGGATTCGCACAGCGTGAAGTACGGCGTTGAGGACGAGGTATTGCGCCTGGCCGCCTCGTTGGACCAAGGCAGCGAGCACCCCTTGGCTGCGGCCATCGTCCATGCAGCGTGGGATCGCAAGCTGACGCTGGAGAAGGCCGAACAATTTGACTCCGCCTCGGGCATCGGGGTCGAGGGCGTCGTGGGCGGCAAATCCCTCGCCATCGGCAATGCGACGTTTATCCAGCAAGTGGGCATCGATGTGGCGTCGCTGGCGGACCAGGCCGAAGCTCTGCGCGCGCAAGGTGCCAGCGTGATGCACCTGGCCGCAGACGGCAAACTGGCCGGGCTGCTCGCAGTGTCCGATCCGGTGAAGGCCAGCACGCAAGAGGCGCTCACGATGCTTCGCAAATCCGGCCTGCGCATCATCATGGCCACTGGCGACGGGCTCACCACCGCTCAGGCTGTCGGCAAGCACTTGGGGATTGACGAAGTGCATGGCGAGGTCAAGCCGGCAGACAAGCTGCAATTGGTCTAGCGCCTTCAAAAGGAGGGCCGCATCGTCGCGATGGCAGGGGACGGTATCAATGACGCGCCCGCACTCGCCAAAGCGGACGTCGGCATCGCAATGGGCACGGGCACCGACGTCGCGATGAACAGTGCCCAGCTCACGCTGGTGAAGGGTGATCTGCGCGGCATCGCGACGGCGCGCGCGTTGTCGGTCGCCACAGTCGCCAACATGAAGCAGAACCTCGGGTTCGCTTTCGTCTACAACTTGGTGGGCGTACCGCTCGCTGCCGGCGTGCTGTTTCCGTTCACGGGCTGGCTGCTCTCGCCGATGGTGGGCGCGGTGGCGATGAGCCTCAGTTCGGTGTCGGTGATTGGCAATGCATTGCGGCTGAGGATCACTGCGCTCAAGCAATGACTGAATTAGCTTCTGCGGCGTATAAGGGCGGTCGCAAGTGACTGGATCGATGTGCGGGTCGTCCAATCGGTCTAAATTCAAGCACCCTTTCCTGAAAGGTAACGAGTTTTAAGTCGGCTATAGATCTGGCGCGCCAGACCATGTGCAGTCCACGTTGCTGGTAGTGAAGGCACCGACCCCGGCACAACAGTGCGCTTCAACTCTCAAATTTCGTTTTGCTCTGAAATCTCGACGGCGTCATCAATTTCGATGAGCAACTATCTGACCACCTCCATGAAGCGCTAGATTGCCTTTTTGACTCTGCAAGATCAGATGTCTTAGAATTTTAATATTTTTGCATGGTTGGATTAGCACACTAACCGTTACTGGTAACAGCATGCTATTGCATGCTTGTAATTACCAGACGCGTGCAACTACGACGACTTTATCCATGGGGCCATGCTCCATCACGATCGTCGTGGCTTTAATCAGACCGGACGCTGATCAACGTCTGGAATTGGCCCCACTCGCTGGGGCCTTTTTGTTTCTCGCGCGTTCTGCCTTGATGCTGATCCGTTGTAACTGGCTCCGTCACCTCTTCTTTGGATCCTGGCTTACATCGACTCCATCTAGGAGAGAAGCCATGGCCGCACGGTTGCGGCGAGTATTTGCCATTGGCGTCAGCCAGTACGGGTCGTCTCAGAGTGCTGTTCCTTAGATGATCTAACTTGATCGTCCTCAAGCTGTGGCACCGATTGCCTGAGCCTAATAGCATAAATCAATTCCCTAAAACGGATGCCCGAGCGGTTTTGCCCGCAAATAAGAAGCCGATTGCTGAAGACTTCAAGGCTTTTGCGCTTAAGACAGAAAAATCGGCGTCATAAAACTCGGAAAACCGTCTTCGTTAGCGAAATTCGGTCTTGTTGGGTTGTACAGTGAGCGTGCAGAAACGGAAAAGCCCCACAACAAGGCCGTAAAGCATTTAAGTGGGGCCAACCGGCGACGCATCGCGCCAGAAAAGATCAACTTGCTGTCCAAAGTTTTTGCGGACGTAGGCAGCTCCACCGATCTTTTCTGGGCAACCCTAAACCCCAAACGAAGAATCGAGTCATGCCGAAGGTACATCAAACCCCGAGCCAGCACAACTGGCCCACCCTGAAACTGCGCCCATCGGTGGCGCGTGCTATCCCCGGAGACGCCCAGAAGCTCCCGGAGAGCACCGCAGTCTTCTTCCCTCAGGCGCAGGGCGAGCCAGCGCCATCGCCAACCGCGCCAGCCATGCGTTTCCTGACCATGAAGGAAGTCGTCCTGCGCACTGGCTTCCAGAAGAGCTTTCTCTATTTCCGGATCCGAGGCAAAACCTTCCCGCCGCCGATCAAGGTTGGCCAAAGTGCTCGCTTCATCGAAAGTGAGATCGTCGCCATCCAACGTGCTTGGGCCATTGGAAGCAATCCTGATGAACTCCGGCGACTTGTGGTCGCGGTGATCTCCGCCCGCTGACCAAACCTTAAATCGCGGGAATTTCCCGTCTGAACCTCCTGAAAGAACCAGGAGAAGCCGCTGCGCGCCCGGACGGCGGGCAGCCAACTAAATTTATAGGAATCACCATGAAATCGTCAAAAGCAAAAACCAGTGGCGCTTCAGCCAAGTCCGATGTTTCTGAGCACGTCTCACCGCTCAGCGCGGTCGCTGGCACATTCACGCAGATCGACCCGAATTCGATCGTGCTGTCGCCGTATTCGAACCGTGCGGCCAGCGACAAGAACGACCCGTCTTACAAAGAGTTGAAAAGGCTCATCACCCTGACCGGCGGCAACGTCACTTCGGCAGTCGTGTCGGTGGAGCCCAACCCTCAGGTGCCCGGCCAGGACATGAACGTCCTGATCAGTGGGCATCGGGTTTGGGAAGTCTGCAAAGAACTGAACATGGACCTCAACGTGGTCCTGGTCAAAGGAATGTCTGCCCTGGAGATCACAAGGCACATGTCCATGTCGAACAGCGGACGCAAGTCGCTCTCTGCTTTGGAAGCCGGGCGAAGCTTCGTGAAGTATCTGGAGGCGGGACTCTTTGCGAGCCAGGCAGAGCTCGCGCGTGAGTTGGGGATTGCGGAATCGGATGTGAGCAACGCCATCAAGCTGGCCAAACTGCCTGAACTCGTCGTTGCAGCGTTCGCATCGCCAGACGACATCCAGCATAAATTCGCCAAAGCGCTGGCGGATGCGGTTAAGGCCGATCTAAAGAACGTCCTGTTGCTTGCCAAGCGATTGGCCAAGGGAAACGCGAACCGGAGCAAGAAGCTCACCGGTGCTGAGGTCGTGGAAGCGCTCACGGGTGTGAAGATGGGTACGTCGAAGCCTGCCAAGTCGGCGAAGGCGGAACCCGCCGCGGAGGTCAACGTGGGCCAGCCCGAGCGAGAACCGGACACGCTGCCGAACGCATCGGCTACTCCCATGGGCGACTCGGACCTTTCGCCAAGTGCTCTTGAACTGAGTGACCGGCTGGACGAGGCAGAGGAAGGTGAAGAGACCGAGGACGTGCCGACGTCGAGCAGCCGGGCGTTGTTGCGCGGCAAGCTGCGCGCGGTCGCCTCTACCTCCCTTAGATCATCTAAGGAATGGTCCTTGGTCCTGGGCCAAGGCGCGGTGGTCGGCACCCTGACTCGATTCGAGTCAGGCGCGATTCGCATGGATCTGGAGTCCGCCATGGGTCTGACCCATCGTGACTGCATCGACTTGGTCGCGGATGTCACTGAGTTTCTGGAGCCAAGGGCATTTAGCGCCGATACAGACGGCGAGGTCGAGGTCGATGTCGATGTCGATGTCGATGGTGACGGTGACGGTGACGGTGACGGTGATGGGGTTGGGGATTCGGACGATCAGTCCTGACGCAGGCAGGACACCATGACCATGTCGCACACACCCATTTCGATCTCGCCGCTTTCGTTTTGCCCAAGGGGCCAGTCGAATGATGCGTCTTTCCCCATGGTATGGTTCGATGGCGCAAGCCATTTCGACCACGGGGCAAATTTGCCGGCGACGGAAGGTTTCGAGTTCGGGGACCGTTCCGAATTCAAGACTTCTTGCCAGGATGTAGCAGCCAGACATCCTCTTCCATCGGCGCGGTCGAACACAGCCAGCCTACGCCGTCCGACGAACCCGCTGCGCGGTTTCGACGGACGGCGGCTGGCGAGGGTGAATTGCAGTCCCCCTTCGATCCCCCTGGCGCCGCTGGCGTTCGATGCCGCCTTTGCTTGTTCGGCCGCTCTTCATGGGCCATTACTGCACTTGATTGCGATCCCATGCAAAGCCATCCCAGGAGGTAGCTTGTGAGCACGATGGGCGCTGGCGCCGTTACCGCCCGCACGCCCATGCAACGGGTCTCATACCGTTTTGGCAACGATGTACTTCGGCTACTTGACGCGCTCGCGACCGCCGCGGGCGTGAGCGATGCCGAGTACTTGCGCAGGCTCGTCCGACAAGCCGCCGCTGGAACGCCGCAATCCACCAAGAAAAAACATAAGCGCCCCCGGCCGCCGCACGCGCTGCAGATCGTTGCACTGCACCCCGATGCCCGCCTGATGCTCATTCGGGCCGTTCAGCTTCTCGATGAAATCGCGCGCGAGCTTCAGTCGTCGCGGTACTCAAATGCGACGCTCGAAGTTGTCGGTGTTGCGGCGCAACTGCTAATCGCGCAGGAGACGCTGCACGAAATTGCGGATCGACAACTGCAGATCGCTCGGACAGGAGGTTCATCATCATGATGATCACCTTCCTCGCGGCAAGCCATCACTCGCCACTCCTGGCCACACGCTATTGCGAGGCTCCTTTGGATGCCATGGGCAGGGCGCGCGACGAAGTACGTGTGCTTCGTGGCTCTTCGCGACAGTTTGAGCAGGTCGCAATGGGACTGAGCTTCCGGGAGAAGTACAAATCGGCGGTGATTGCCTTTGCGCCAGACGACGACCCGTCAGACGAAGACATCGAGGCGATTCTTGATGATTTCCGAGAGGTCTGCTTCGCGGGGTTGGACAAGACAAGGTTCTGTTTCGTGGCCTACCTGCACCGATCGCCAGACAAGGTCGACCTGCATGTCTTGCTGGCGAAGGTCGATTTACTGACCGGCCTTCAGTTCAATGCTGCGCCCCCAGGATGGGAACGGGACTTTGATCCGTTGCGTGATGCGTGGAACTGGCGAATGGGGTGGGCGCGCCCGGACGACCCCCGGCGTGCGCGTGCCCTGCAGCCTGGCGCGGCCTCGCCTGGCGATGCCGCCCGAATCCGGGCCGGGCTCGCTGTTGAACCCGACACCAAGAAGTTGTTGGCGGAGATGTTGACAGCCCGTGTACGGGCAGGTGTGGTGAACAACCGGGCTGACGTGGTGGCAGCGCTGTCGGAATTCGGGGAGATCACGCGGGATCCACCGGATTTTGTGTCGGTGAAACTGCCGGGGCACGCCAAGGCTGTGCGTCTGCGTGGCACGCTTTTCAGAGCAGATTTCGACTCGACAATTTTCCTTGCACCGCGCCCCTCGTTGGGGGGCAGGGGCGAAGGCGCAAAGACCGAACTCGACATTGATTCCGAGCAGGAACGCGAAGCCCGTGCACGCCTTCAGGCCGCCATCGCACGGCGCGCGGTTCACAACCTTCATCGTTACAGACTTACAACCAAGCGCAAGAAGTTTAGCGTCGCGTCAGCGCCGTTGCCCGAACTGGTGAAGCAGTTGTATGCGGGACCGCCACCGACGCCGCCTCCAGACATGTACGCAATCCCCACGCCGGAGGCACTGTCCGCGGATGACATCGCCCAGCCCCCCATTCCGATCCACCAAACCACCGCTCCGGCGACCGTGACTGCGACCCATGACCGAACTCCACACCTTTTTCATCAAATGTTTGACGACCTTGTCGCAGCAGTTCGCAAGCGGCTTGACGAGTTTGCAGAATCGATTCGAGGCGCTCGCCAGCGACTGGCTGCGGCGGGACGAGCGCTGGGAGCGCTCGCTGCTGTCGATCGAGAAGCGCGTGCAGGCGCTGGAAAGCCAGGAGAGGTCAAAGGACGCGTAGCAGGGGATCAGGCGCCTATCTCTCACCAAAGGAAGAGCTTGGGCCGCTTTGACGAAAAACCGTGAACTTGCTGCTTGCTGCTTATGGCTTCCACCGTCTGCTGGTAAACGGAGCGGGCCTCGTGGCGAGCTCTGTCCAAAGTTGTCGCGCAGCGCAGTCGGGGCAATGTTCAAACCTCATAACACCGCACATAGACAGGTGGAGTGATGCGAACTTATATTTCCAACAGATCACCCATCCTCGGTATAGCTTGGTTTTGGCTTACGAGGACGACGGTGAATTTACGGTTGGAAGCTGCACTCAGCCCTAGGATTATGTAAGTAATCTTAGGGCTGCTGCCATGCGCTGGCACATCAGCGGGATGGTGCAGGCGCACAAAATTCCCTTCTTTCAAAGAGCCTTCCCTCCGACGTCGAGAACTCGAACAACGCCCATCATGTGCAAAATCCATTTCCAGGAGCCCGGCATGCCGCAAGTTGACAAGTCCGCCTACACCGATAAGCAAAACAGTCAAGTGGGCGTCATCGAGAAAGGCTACGAGCACAAAGGCGTGGTCCGCCCCGAGGCCGAGGCGCGCGCATGGGCTACCGTCAACAAGCTCCACGGCGGAGGCAAGAACAGCTTGGGACGCAAAGTTCCCTTCGGCCCCGTCGGCGGCTTGGGTCGCAAAACCAACCTGTCGCGCTCCTCCTGAGCCCTCTTGGCTTTCGGTGTCGCTGGCGCGACCAGCAGGGCACTAAATCCGGCAATGTCAAAATGACCCTGTCTCGATTTCACGTACAGCAAGAAGTTGGAAACTTCACCTGTACGGAGAATGGAAATGCAAGACAAGCAACTGCCCAAGCGGCAGTACACGGAAGAGTTCAAGACCGAGGCGGTCAGGCTGTCGGAGTCGATCGGAGGCCACGAGGCAGCGCGCCGGCTGGGCGTGCCGGTGGCTACGCTGGGTAACTGGAAGCGCCGTCGAGCAGCTGCAGGCACGACCGGCGCTGCGACGCCGGAAGCCGCCTCAAATGCTGCGGCCGTGCCCGCGCGTCGACCGGTGAGTGAGTTGGAGGCCGAGAACAGCAAGCTGCGCAGGGAGCTGGCCGACGCGAAGTTGGACGTGGAAATACTTCGAAAAGCGACGGCGTACTTTGCCAGAGGGTCGCGATGAAGTACGCCTGGATCGATCAGCATCGCGACGAATACACGGTCAGCCGCCTGTGCCGAGTACTGGCCGTCTCGCGCAGCGGGTATTGCCAGTGGCGTGTGCGCGGCCCCAGTGCCCGCACGCTGGCCAGCCAGGCACTGGACGCCAAGGTGGCAGTCATCCACCGCGACAGTCGCCGCAGCTACGGCCGCCCGCGCATCGTGCAGCAACTGCGCCAGCAAGGCGAGTGCGTGGGTGCAGAGCGGGTGCGCCAAAGCCTCCAGCGCCAGGGACTGCGCCCGGTCTACCGGCGGGCGTACGTGGTCACCACTGACTCTGCGCACCACCTGCCGGTCGCGCCTAACGTGCTGAATCGTCGCTTCGAAGGCTGGCAACTGGATCAGGCGTGGACGGCTGACATCACTTACATCGCGACGAATGAGGGCTGGCTGTACCTGGCGGTGGTCATGGACCTGGCGAGCCGTCGCATCGTAGGCTGGTCGATGTCCGAGTCGATCGATGCGAAGCTGGTGTGCGCGGCATTGAGATCAGCCTGCTGGCAACGCAAACCCGCCGCCGGGCTGCTGGTACATACCGACAGGGGAGGTCAGTACGCCAGTCATGCCTACCGCCGCCTGGCGGCGGACTTCGCCATCACGATGTCAATGAGCAGGAAAGGCAACGCCTGGGACAACGCGGCGATGGAAAGCTTCTTCAAAACGCTCAAGGTCGAGCGGGTCCACCAGGTACGCTACGACACCCGGGCGCAGGCCCGGCTGGACATCGTGGACTGGATCGAGGGGTTCTACAACCGCGAGCGCATGCACACGGCCATCGGGTTCGTCGCACCTGTCGAGAAAGAACGCAGCCTTCTGGCTGCATGACTTGATGTACGTGGAAACGAGGCAGGGTCAGTTCCACTCCAGTTGGGCCAGCTTGAGCAGACTCTCGGCCAAGCCGGTGGCCTGCCTCAGGCCTAGCCCGAACATGCACTTCAAGGTCAGGCAGAACTGGATGGCCGCATCGCTGAAGACGGCCGGTCGGCCAGTGCGTCTGCGGGGCACAGCCTGCCACTGAAGCTCGGGATCAAGCCAGACCATCAGCGAGCCACGACGCTTGAGCGAGGCGTTGTAGGCCGGCCAGTTCGTTGTGCGGTATCGCGCCCGAGGGGGTTTGCTCATCGCCTCAGGCTACCAAGATCACTCGCTCAGCAGATGCCTGGATGAGGAGTTATGCAACAACGCCGTAGCAAAGCCTAAATGAGGGAACGTACTCCGAATTTGCGAAGGCTCATTGAGCGTCGAACTAATCCCCGAAGAGGTTCTGTTGTATCTGGTCCAGATGCTGGATCAACAGACGCCGCGCTGCCTCCGCATCCCGATCCCGCAGCGCATCCACCAGCACACGATGCTGTTGTTCGTACTGTGCACGCCGATGCCCGGTCAGCGAACGGGCTTTAAGCCGGCCCCACTCTCCCTGGTCCCGAACACGCTGCGTCAATTCCAGAATCCGCACAAAGAAGACGTTGTGCGTTGCCACTGCGAGCGTGGTGTGGAGGGCGCCATCCCAATGCTCGAAATCCTCGATGCTCTTCGCAGCTTCCGACTGCTCGATGCAGTGCTGCATCCTTGCGAAATCGGCTGCCGTCGCATTGCGCACGATCAGTCCTGGCATTAGCGGTTCAATGAGCCGGCGCGCCACCATCAGTTCCGCCGGACTCACGTTGCCGTCCATTGATGACGATCCGGCCGGTTCGGAAAGCGACGCTGCCGTCTGTGCCGAAGCCTGCGCCACGAAGGTGCCGCTGCCAACTGCCTGGGTGATCAGACCGCGCTCGCGAAAGCCCGCCAACACCCGTCGCACCGCACCACGAGATGCGCCGAAGCGGTGGCTGAGTTCGCGTTCGGCCGGCAGCTTTATGCCCACACCGAGCACACCGGTGGAGATGCCGTCGCGGAGGTAGCGCGAAAGTGCCTTGGCACCTCCCGCTTTGGACTGCAGGGGTTCCTGTTCGCTCATGGCTTCGCTCCGGTCCGGTGGTGTACCAATTGGTATTTTTATTTGGTTAAATTGGGCTTGATTGTGGTCCATTTAAGTTCTACATTGAATTGTCGTCGAACAGCTACTGCGCATATCGCTCCTGCGCAATTCTGCTGTGGGAAGGACCGGGACCAATTGGTTTCGAGCAGAGGGTCAGTCCGCTGGCCGTATGGCTTTCAACGAAGCCGTGCGAATCGCAGGAAAACCAAGGAGACAAAAAAATGATCAAGCAACGGATTAGTGGTGTTCTCGTCGCCATGGTGCTATGCGCGGCTTCGGCCGTCCAAGCGCAGGACTATCCGTCGCGCACTGTGACCATCGTCGTGCCGTTCGGTGCCGGTGGATCGGCCGACGTCTATGCCCGCGTGCTCGCAGAGAAGCTCGGCCACGATACCGGCAAGACGTTTATCGTAGAAAACCGCCCGGGTGCAGGTGCGGTGATCGGCACGCAGTACGTGGCGAAGGCAGCGCCGGACGGCTACACGCTGCTCATGATGTCGAACACGCAGACGGTGAACGAATCGCTGGTGCGCAACAAGCCCTATGCGCTGATGCGCGACTTCGTGGCGGTGGCGCCCGTTAACGAGGCGCCGCTGGTGCTGGTACAGCGAACCACGTTGGCACCCGCGACGCTGCCCGACCTGATCCAGTACGCAAAGGCAAATCCGGGCAAGCTCAATTACGCATCCTCAGGCACGGGCACGCCGTACCACATGGCCGGCGAGCTGTTCAAGAGCATGGCGGGCGTGGACATTGCCCACATTCCCTACAAGAGCAGCGGCAGCGCGCGCACTGACGTGCTGGGCGGTCAGGTCGATCTCATGTTCGATGCGGTCAGCACCATGACCGACCTGATCGCCACGAACAAGGTGCGTCCACTAGCCACTACTGGCAAGGTTCGTTCTGGAGTGCTTCCCAACGTGCCCACCATGGCCGAGCTGGGCCTGCCTGACTACACCGCCACCATCTGGCTCGGCGTCCTCGCACCCAAAAGGACGCCGCAGCCCGTTGTTGACCTGCTGAATCAGAAAATCGCGAAGGTCGTCAATGACCCAGCCGTCAAGGCGCAATGGGCAAAGAGTGGACTCGACGGCTTGACGATGACGCCGGCCGGCTTCACGCGGTTCCTGAACGAGGACATCGCGAAGTGGCAGAAGATCGTCGAATCCGCGCACATCACGGTGGAGTGAGCAATGGCTGTCTCACTGATAGTC
Source organism: Janthinobacterium lividum (assembly GCA_050954325.1). Taxonomy (GTDB): domain Bacteria; phylum Pseudomonadota; class Gammaproteobacteria; order Burkholderiales; family Burkholderiaceae_C; genus Variovorax. Next base: position 371,051 of record JBPBPG010000004.1, read on the forward strand.
AACGACGTGTCCCGCACCCTGGACGTCGACGCCGACCGATCGCTGCTTGATGTGCTGCGCAATGACCTGAACCTGCGCGCCAGCCACTTCGGCTGCGGCGTCGGGGAGTGCGGCGCGTGCATGGTACTCATCGGTGACCGCGCCGTGCCGAGCTGCGACACGCCGATGTGGTCGGTCGAAGGCAAGCACGTGCGGACCGCAGAGGGACTGGGCACGCGCGCTGCGCCGCATGCCCTGCAGCGCGCGTTTATCGAGGAGCAGGCGGCGCAGTGCGGGTACTGCACGTCCGGCATGTTGATCTCCGCCGCGGCGCTGTTGACGCGTGATCCCGACCCTGACGACGCGGCGATCCGCGAAGGCATGGCGCGCAATCTCTGCCGCTGCGGCACGCATCCCCGCGTGATGCGGGCCATCTCTCGCGCGGCCGCGCAGTCACGGCCATGAGCGCGCAAGCGTTGCCGGCGAGCCTGCAGGCCAATCCGCGGCTGTCGAGCTGGCTGCGCGTCGCGCCCGGAGGGTACGTGGCGGTGTCGTCGGGCAAGGTCGAACTGGGGCAGGGCATCCTCGGTGCGCTGTCGCAGATCGTGGCTGAAGAGATGGGTTTGCACGTCCGGCAGGTGCGCATGACCGGTGCCGTCACAGGCGCGAGTCCCGACGAGGCGGTGACGTCCGGAAGCCTGTCGGTGCAGCACTCCGGTGCGGCATTGCGCCATGCGTGCGCGCAGGCGCGGGGCATCTACCTGCACCACGCCGCCACCAGGTTTTCGGTGGAGGAGGCGGCGTTGCAGGTGATGGGTGGCGAGATATTCTTTCGCGAGCGGCGTTTGTCCAGCTACTGGGACCTGGCCGATCCCGCGCTGCTCGATGTCGATGCCGTTCCGGGCATCGCGCTGCGCCCGGCCGATGCCTACACGGTGGTCGGCCACTCGCAGCCGCGCGACGACATCGCCAACAAGGTGTTCGGGGAGTTCGCGTTCATCCACGATCTGGTGCTGCCGCGCATGGTGCACGGGCGCATCGTGCGGCCACCTTCGCCGGATGCTGTGCTCGGTGCGTGGGACGGAGCTGGTGTGCGTGCCCTGCCCGGCGTGGTCGCGGTGTTGCGTGACGGGTCGCAGCTCGGCGTCGTCGCCGAAACCGAGGCGTTCGCCGAACGCGCCGCCGCGATGCTCGCGAAGTCCTGCGTGTGGACCGAGCGCGAAAGCCTGCCTGACGTCGACGCCTTGCGTCCCTGGCTGCAATCGCTGCCGTCCACCGTGCACGAATTGCGGCGCGGAACGCCGGCACCGGGCGCGATCCGCACCCTTCGTGCCTCGTACGCCAAACCCTTCATCCGCCATGCATCGATCGGTCCGTCGTGCGCGCTGGCGTCATTCGACGGCGTCGGCTTCGAAGTCTGGACGCATAGTCAGGGCATCTACAACCTCCGGCGGGACCTGGGTCTGGCGCTGGGCGCGGCGACGGACCGCATCGTCGTGCGCCACGTGCAGGGCGCGGGCTGCTACGGCCACAACGGCGCCGACGACGTCGCCTACGACGCTGCGTGGCTCGCGCGTGCCTGCACCGGTCGCCCCGTGCGCGTGCAGTGGTCGCGCGCCGACGAGCTGTGCTGGTCGCCTGTTGGTCCCGCAATGGCCATTGACCTCGAAGCCGACGTGGACGACAAGGGCTGCGTGCTCGCCTGGCGCCACCGCTCCTGGAGTCCCGGCCACGGCCTGCGCCCGGGGCGTGGTGCCACGCCGACGCTGCTCGGCAGCTGGTACTTGGCCGAGCCTTTCGAGCGGGTCGCCGCCGTCGACGCGCCTCGCGCGGCGGGCGGTGGAGGCGATCGCAACGCCGATCCGCTCTACGTGTTCGCTTCCTGCGACTTAAAGTATCGGCGGGTGGGCGACGTGCCGATGCGCACGTCGGCGCTGCGCGCACTCGGCGCCTTCGCCAACGTGTTCGCCATCGAGTCGTTCATGGACGAACTCGCGCTGGCCGCGGGGATCGATCCGTTGGCCTATCGGCTGGCGCACCTGGACGATCCGCGTGCCGTGGCTGTGTTGCAGGCCGCCGCGGAGGCGTCCGGCTGGACGCCGCGTACATCGCCTGCGGGCGAAGGTCACGGCCGGGGCATCGGCTTCGCGCGCTACAAAAACACCGGCGCCTGGTGCGCCGTCGTCGCCGAGGTCCGGGTCGAGGAGCGCGTGCGCGTGCTGCGCCTGGACATCGCCGTCGATGTCGGCTTGGCTGTGAACCCCGACGGGGTACGCCAGCAGATCGAAGGCGGCGCGTTGCAGGCCACGAGCTGGACGCTGTTCGAGGCAGCCCGGTTTGACCGCACGCGCATGCTCGACGCGAACTGGGATACCTATCCGATCCTGCGTTTTCCCGACGCGCCGTGCATCGAGGTGCGGCTGATGCCGGGCGGCGGTCCTTCGGTCGGCGCGGGCGAAGCCTCGTTGGGTCCCACCGCGGCCGCCATCGCCAATGCTGTGCACGACGCGCTCGGCGTGCGCGTTCGCGACCTGCCGTTGCGGCCTGAACGCATCGCGCAGGCCATGGACGCCTGATATCCGTTCATCCGCTCTTCCGTTCATCCACCTATCCCGACCTTCACGAAGACATGGAACTCAAGCTTTTCAGCGGCGGCGCCGCCCAGGCCGTGGTGACCGGCCTGCAACCCGCGTTCGAGACCCTTCACGGCTGCACGCTCTCGCCGACCTTCGGCGCCGTGGGCGCGATGCGCGACAAGCTCCTGGCGGGCGAGCTGTGCGACCTGCTCGTGCTGTCGGCCGCGTTGATCGAGCAGCTCGCGCGGCAAGGGCATGTCGTGGCGGACAGTGCGCGCGATCTCGGGCCGGTGGCCACGGGCGTCGCCGTGCCCGACGGTACCGCGCCGGTCGACGTGTGCACGAGCGAGGCACTGGAGAGGACGCTGTCCGCCGCCCGCGCCCTGTACGTGCCGGACCTGGCTCGGTCGTCGGCCGGCATCCATATCGCCGGCATGCTGAAGACACTCGGGCTGACCGCGTCGCTTGCCGGTCGGATCAGGGAGTTTCCGAACGGCGCCGCGGCCATGCGCGAGATGGCGGCGGACGGCGGCGAAGGCCTGGTGGGCTGCACGCAGGTGACCGAGATCCTCTACACGCCGGGCGTGCGGCTCGTCGGCGAACTGCCTGCGGCGCATGCGCTGCGCACCGTCTACACCGCGGCGGTCTGCACCCGGGCTGAATCGCCGGCGCAGGCCGCGACGCTGGTCGACTTGCTCTCCGGTGGGGCATCGCTGGCCCTGCGTCGTGAAAGCGGCTTCGCGATCTGAAACCATCAAGTGCACCGTGCACGCTCGGTTCGACCATTTCCAAAGGAGACAAAGATGCAACAAGAAACCGCTCGCCCCTCAGTCCAATGGACCGGCGGCCACGAACATTGGGTCGACAAGAGCGACGTCCGCCTGTTTCTTTGGGAGAAGAAACGCAAGGTCGGCACTGACCCCGCAGGCACGGTGCTCTTCGTGCACGGCTCGTCCATGGCTTCCCAGCCGACCTTCGACCTGCATGTGCCGGGTCGGCCCGACTCGTCGGTCATGGAGTGGTTCGCCGAACGCGGCTTCGACACCTGGACGATGGACAACGAGGGGTACGGCCGCTCCAGCAAGCACCGCGAGATCAACTGCGACATCGACAACGGCGCCGAAGACCTGGCGGCCGGCTCGGCCTACATCCTGGCGCGCTCGACGCCGGGAACCCGACTGCTGGTCTACGGCATCTCCTCGGGCGCGCTGAAGGCGGCGGTATTCGCGCAGAACCATCCGGAGCGGGTGGCGCGGCTGGCACTCGACGCCTTCGTTTGGACCGGCAAAGGCAGTCCGACGCTCGCCGAGCGGGCCAAGCGCCTGCCCGAGTTCAAGAAGATGCTGCGACGGCCCATCGATCGCGCTTTCGTGCACAGCATCTTCACGCGAGACCATCCCGGTACGGCTGCCGACGAGACGGTCGAGGCCTTCGCCGACGCCATCCTTGCGCTCGACGATTTCATGCCCACGGGTACCTACGTCGACATGACCAGTCGCCTGCCGCTGGTCGATCCGCAAAAGCTCGACGTGCCGGTGATGGTGATGCGCGGGGAGTACGACGGCATCGCCTCGTTCGAGGACCTGATCGACTTCTACAGCCTGCTGCCCAACATGGACAAGCAGTTCGTGACCATGCGGGGCATTTCGCACGCCAGCTTCCAGCAGAAGAACTACCGCGTGGTCTATCACCTGCTGCACGCGTTCTTCACCCAGCCCGCTCCGGTCTACACGGGCGAGTGACATGACGAACCCCCGGATGATGTCGAGGCGCGCGGTGACGATGTCGCTGTGCGCCCTGTGCTGTCTGCTGCCAGTTCTCGCGAGCGCGCAGGCGCCGGCCGACGGCTACCCTACGCGGGCGATCACGCTGGTCGTGCCGTTTGCAGCGGGCGGCTTCACCGACGTGGTGGCGCGTGTCATCGCGCAGGGCCTGGGCAGAAATCTGGGCCAGGCGGTCGTCATCGAGAACCGTCCCGGTGCCGGCTCCACGCTGGGCGCCGACATTGTTGCCAAGGCCTCGCCCGACGGCTACCGGTTGCTCATGGTGTCCACCACTCACGTGATTTCCGATGCGCTATACAAAAGCCTTCCCTACGACCCCATCAAGGGTTTCACGCCCATCGCTAAGATCGCCGAAGCACCCTACGTGCTGCTTGTGAACGCCCAGGTTCCTGCCAGGAACGTGGCCGAACTCGTGGCATTGGCAAAGGCGCAGCCAGGAAAGCTGGATTACGCCTCGTCCGGCAACGGAAGCTCCCACCACATGATGGCCGTGCTGTTCTCTTCCATGGCAGGGGTGCAGGTCAACCATGTGCCCTACCGCGGCAGTGGTCAGGCTGCCACCGATCTAGCCGCAGGCACCGTGCAGTTTGGCTTCATGGGGACGCCGGTGGCCATTCAGCAGTCCCAGGCCGGCCGTACCCGGCCACTGGCGGTCACCAGCGCCAAGCGCTCCTCCCAGTTACCTCAGGTGCCCACGCTCGACGAATCGGGACTGGCGGGCTACGACGCTAGCATCTGGCTCGGCTTGCTTGCGCCCGCCGGCACACCGCCTGCGATTGTCAGACGCCTACAGGATGAGGCAGCCCGGGTGATGCAGGCACCGGAGACCCACGACGTGCTGGTGGCCGCTGGAGTCGAGGCAAGCGTGCTGGCGTCGGCCGACTTCGCACGACTGATGGAAGCTGATCGCACGAAGTGGGCGAAGGTGGTGAAGGACATCGGTGCCAAGGTCGATTGACGCCACAGTCAAGCGGCCCACGGATGTTTTGCACCGTCCAAATATTTTTCACGCGACTTAAAAACTGAAGGAGTGTCTTATGCGTTTTGCAACCCTTGATCTGGACGGCAAGTCCGTCCCCGTCGTCGTTTCACCGGACGGTACCGGCTATGCATCCGTTTCCACCTGGCTAGGCGCAGATTTCGACGGCGACATGGCCGATCTGATCGCCCGCTGCATGCAGCCAACCGGCCAACCCGCGCCCACCTCCTGGCAGCCGCTGAAAGGCCTGCGCCTGCGGGCGCCGCTCGTACCGCATCGCAACGTGTTCTGCGTCGGCAAGAACTACCATGAGCACGCTGCCGAATTCGCCCGCTCGGGCTTCGATACTTCGGCCGCCAAGGGCGAGACCGCGCCAGCCGCACCGGTGGTCTTCACCAAGGCGCCTTCCACCGTTGTCGGCACGGGCGACGAGGTAATGCCCTTCACCGAACTCACTCGCCAGCTCGACTACGAGGCCGAACTGGCGGTGGTGATTGGCAAGCCCGGACGAGGCATACGTCCGGAAGATGCTTGGGACCACGTCTGGGGATACACCATCGTCAACGACGTGACCGCGCGCGATTTGCAGCAAAAGCACCGGCAATGGTTCATCGGCAAGTCGATGGATACCTTCTGCCCGATGGGTCCGTGGATCGTGACGGCCGACGAGGTCGATGCGACCAAGCTGACGGTGAAGTGCTGGATTAACGGGGAACTCCGCCAGGACGCCGTCACCAGCGACCTGATCTTCGATATCCCGACCATCATCGCGACGCTCTCGGCGGGCATGATGCTGCAGCCCGGCGACGTGATCGCCACGGGCACACCGGCGGGCGTGGGAATTGGCTTCAGCCCACCACGTTTTCTGGTCCCGGGCGACCTCATGAAGATCGAGATTGGCGGCATCGGCACCCTGGAAAACCGCATCGCCGGCTGATGTGGAAGGCGACGCAGCACGAGATGAGCCCTATGAACAACCATCGATGTCGCACCGTCCTCTCGTTCCTCGCGCTTCCGGTACTGGCTCAACTCGGCGTTCCATTGGGCGCGCAGGAGGTCTATCCCAGTCGCCCGGTCACGATCGTTGTGCCCTTTCCGCCCGGCGGCGTGGCTGACGTGGTGGGACGTCCGGTGGCCGAGGCCATGGGACGCTATCTTAGACAGCCGATGGTGGTGGAGAACAAGGGCGGTGCCGGCGGCGGCATTGGTATGGCGCAAGTTGCACGAGCCCGACCCGACGGCTATACGCTGCTGATGGCGCTATCGTCCGTCGTGGTGCTGCCAGAAGCCGATCGGGTCATGCGCCGCGCGCCCATGTTCGAACTGAATCAGCTTGTGCCTATTGCCCGCTTTACCGCCGATCCTACCGTGCTTGTGGTGCGGGCCGACAGCCCGTGGAAGACTTATGGCGAATTCGCGGCCTACGTGAAAGCATCGCCGGGCAAATTGGCGTTTGGTTCGTCAGGCAACTACGGAACCATGCACGTGCCGATGGAGCAATGGAAGGCTGCTACAGGCAGCTACATGCTGCATGTCCCCTACACCGGTGCGGGCCCTGCGGTATTAGCGTTGCTTACGGGACAGGTTGACGCGCTGTCAACCGGGCCATCGAGCGCGGTGCAGCAGATCAAGGCCGGTCGCCTACGTGCCTTAGCACACTGGGGAGAGGGCCGGCTAGCAGCATTGCCCCACGTGCCCAGCCTTCGTGAGTTGGGGGTGCCGGTCGCGTATGCGCAGTGGGCAGGGTTGTTCGCCCCTGCGGGAACACCGCCGACGGCGTTGGCGAGGCTCGGCGAAGCGGCGCAGTTCGCAGCGCAGGATTCGCGAGTTACTCAGTCGTTGATAACTGCAGGCAGCGCACTCCAATTCCAGGATGCAGTTGAATTTAGCAGTTTTGTGCAGGCCGATGCCCGGTCCATGGCGGTAGTGGTGCAACGTATTGGCCAAGTAGACTGATCATGAGATTAAGCTATTTAGCAGGCGCGATGTCATTATGATGGACGCTCATTACAGCCCGCAGCCGTCTTCAGTATGAATAACTGGTCGACCTTTTGATGCCGCGCACCATCACTAGCACATCTAACCGATTGACTTCGCACAGCCGAATCTTTGCTTGATAAGCTTGTTACCCGGCGTCTTTCCCTGGGCACCAATGCGTCAATCCTAATGACCTACCTATTGCAGATCATCGTATTGTTTGGCACTGCACTTGCCGATGCGCGTTCGGTTTCAATGCCGACATTAGAGCGCTGGGTGCTATCGCAGAGCGGCTGTTGATACAGGATCCAAAATCTACGCGACCTGCTGATCTTGCCGGCCTTATAGATTGACAATAATCTTAGGTCACATGAAAATGGAAAACGCCATTTGTCAAGTTTGGATGCGCATTCGTGCCACATGCTGCGAGAGACCGGAAGCGATGCTTGCTAGGGTTAACATTGTCGTGAGGGGGAACCGCAGTTTCTGCACTGACATCTAGCATGGCAAAGGCGCTGATTGCCCTGCATGCACTCGCAAATTTTCGGTAGCGTTAGCGGCCTGTGAACACCGGCGGTCGCTTTTCGCGAAATGCGGCCTGTGCCTCCTTCGCATCGGATGTTTGGCCGATTTGAGCCGTCATGTCCTGCTCGTAGCGGTAACCGTCGCGTAGCGAGGCGCCCATGTCCTCCAGCGTGTTGAGCGTGTGTTTACCCATTCGGGTCGAGACAGGGCTCTTCGCCGAGATGGTGCGGGCCATGTCCAGGGCCGTGGTCATCAATTCGTCGTGCGGTGTGCAGGCCTCGACCACACCGGTCCGGTACAGCTCGTCGGCTGACACACGCCAGCCGGTGAGCATCATGCGGCGGACCCGCGAATGGCCGAACAGGCGCATGGCGTGGCTGCAGCCGCCGAGCAGGCCCACATCCACCTCGGGCAGGCCCAGCGTCGCGCGCTCCGAGGCGATCAGCACGTCGCTCGATGCCACCATCGCCAGCCCCGACCCCAGCGCCGCGCCGTTGATGGCGACCACCACCGGTTTGGCGCATTCGCGAATGGCATGAAAGCACTCGCGGGTGCGGCGCGAATGTGCGCGTAGGTCACCCGGTTTCTTGATTACTTCGGCACGGCCTTTCAGGTCGGCCCCGGCGCAGAAGACCTTGCCCGCGCCGGTGAGTACCACCACGCGCAGCGCATCGAGTTCGGAGATGCGGTCCAGTGCCCAGATCAGCTCGTCGTTCAGGCGACGGGTGAGGGCGTTGACCGGCGGACTGTTCATGGTGAGCACCGCGATGTGGTGGTCGACGATCTCGACCTGGAGTTCGGCAAGCGAAGAGAATTGTTCCTGCATGGGGTTCATCCGTTGGAAAGGTTCGGGGGGAGCGGCGCGGTCAGTACGCGCATCGGAGCGCCGGCTCGCCAGGCTTCGATGGCCGCGATGGCGTTTTTGTAGAAGGCGCGCATGTTGTCTTCGGTAACGTAGCCCAAGTGCGGGCTGGCCAGCACGTTGGACATGACCAGCAAGGCGTCGTCGGCAGCCAGCGGCTCGGTGTGGAAAACGTCCAGCCCCGCGCCACCGATGCGCTCGTCGCGCAAGGCGTCGAGCAGCGCCTGGCGGTCGACCAGCGCGCCGCGCGCGGTATTTACGAGCAGGGCGTGCGGCTGCATGGCCGCCAGCGCGGCGACGTCCACGACGCCGCGGGTGGAGTCAGCCAGCACCAGGTGCAGCGACACCACATCGGCGGTGGAAAAAAGCGTTTGTTTGTCGACCGCCTCGGCGCCCCCGGCCGAAGCCCGTTCGGGCGTCAGGTTTGGACTCCACGCGATCACCCGCATGCCAAGGGCGGCACCAATGCCCGCCATCCGGGTGCCCAGCCGCCCGAGGCCGACCAAGCCCAGCGTGCGGCCGGCCAGCGACTGTGCCATATGCGGCTGCCAGCGTCCTTCATGCAATGCCTGCGCGCTGGGCAGCAGGCGTTTGGCAAGTGCCAGGATGAGTGCCCACGCCATCTCGGCGGTGGCGCCGGCGCTGGCCTTGCTGCCAGGTGCGCCGCACACCGTCACCCCGGCAGCGGTACAGGCCGGCAAGTCAATGGCCGCGTTGACCATGCCGGTGGTGACCAGCAGCCGCAGATCGGGCAGGCGTCGCACCAGGGCGGCCGAGAAGGGCGTGCGCTCGCGCATGGCGACCAGCACGTCGTAGCCGGCGAATTGGCGCACGCGTTCGTCGTCGTCGACCGGGGTCCGATCCAGCACATCGACCTGCGCGCCCAGGCGGACCCAGTCGGCCAGGCCCAGGGCGGCCCGTTGGTAGTCGTCGAGGATGAGAATGCGCATGACGGTGGTGCTCAGTCGGCGGTGATGTTGCCCTGACGGATCACCTCGGCCCAGCGCTTCTGTTCGTCGCGCATGGTCTGGGTGAAAGCCTCGGGCGTGGACGACACCGGCTCGATGCCGAGCGGCTCCAGCTGCCGTCGCTGCGACGGCGCTGCCATGGCCTTGACGACCGCCACGTGCAGGGTGCGTCGCACCTCGGGCGGCGTGCCGGCCGGAGCCACTAGGCCCAGCCAGTTGGACAGTTCGTAACCAGGCAGGCCGGACTCGGCGATGGTCGGCACCTGCGGCAGCGAGGGCATCCGCCGGGCGCCGGTACTGCCCAATACGCGCACCCGGCCGCTCTTGAGGTGTTCCTCGTAGATGGCATAGGAGTCGAAGGTCATGTCGACCCTTCCGGCCAGCATGTCGTTGAGCAGCGGTGCGCTGCCCTTGTAGGGCACGTGGACCAGTTCGATGCCGGCCAGGCGGGCGAACAGCGCGCCCGACAGGTGACTGGAACTGCCGTTTCCGGCCGATCCGTAGGTGAGTGTGCCGGGCTCGCGTTTGGCCAGCGCCACCAACTCCGGCACCGATCGCGCCGGCAGGTCGGACGCCACCACGAGCACGCGCGGCGTGAGGTGGGTCAGCGAGATGGGCGCGAAGCTGCGCAGCGGGTCGTAGCGCAGCCGAGGGTACAGGGCGGGGTTGATGGCAAGCGTGCCCATCGTGGCAAACAGCAAGGTGTATCCGTCCTTCGGCGCGTTGGCCACGGCTTCGGCACCAATGGCCCCACCGGCGCCGCCGCGGTTGTCGATCACCACCTGCTGACCCAGAGCGGCACCCAGCTCCTGCGCCAGCGCGCGGGCCATCAGGTCGGTGGCGCCGCCAGCGGGGAAGGGCACAATCAGGCGCAGCGGATGATCTGGAAATGCCGCGTGAGCGGCCAACGTAGCGGCCGCGATCGCAGCGGCGAATCCGTTGCGAAGGCGGCGCAACCCAAGGCGGGTGAGGCAGGGGCGCATGTGATGTCTCGTTGGTCTTGTCGCATTGCTCCTGCCACCTCGCGTGGTAGGACCTGGAAACGACTCTAGCGCCGGGCGCCGGCGGTGGTCAGGGGAATGCCCGCAAAGCTGTTATGCGGTATGCGACGGGCCGCGAAGGCCCAGGTACGCGCCAGGTTATGCGCCGCGCGGCATGCCTGCATTGTGGTCCGGGCGACTAGATCGCAGGGCGGGGAATGCCTAAAGTCCTGCAACGTATGAACAAAGACCAACAGCCTGGAGACAGCATGAGCGCATCCCTCCCGAACACCGGAGGAAGCGGCCCGTTGTCGCACCTGCGTGTGCTCGACCTGAGCCGCATCCTCGCGGCGCCATGGGCCGGCCAGATCCTGGCCGACCTGGGCGCTGAGGTCATCAAGGTCGAGCGCCCCGGCGTTGGCGACGACACCCGCTCTTGGGGCCCGCCGTTCCTGAAGGACGCCATCGGCCAGGACACCCGCGAGGCCGGCTACTACCTTGCAGTGAACCGGGGCAAACGCTCCATCACCGTCAGCATCGACACGCCCGAAGGCCAGCAGGTCGTACGCGATCTGGCGCTGAAGGCCGATATCGTGCTGGAGAACTACAAGGTCGGCACGCTGGAGCGCTACGGCCTGGACCAGGCTTCCCTGCGCGAACTCAACCCGCGCCTCATCTACTGCTCGGTCACCGGTTTCGGCCAGACCGGCCCCCGGCGTGACCAGCCCGCCTACGACTTCCTGATTCAGGCCATGGGCGGCCTGATGAGCGTCACCGGCGAACGCGACGGCGTGCCCGGCGGCGGCCCGCAGAAGGTGGGCGTCCCCATCGTCGACCTGATGACCGGCATGTATACCGCCGTGTCGGTGCTGGCGGCGGTGGCGCGAAGGGACCGGACAGGGACGGGCGACACGATCGATATCGGCATGCTCGACGTACAGGTGTCGACGCTGGCTAACCAGGCCATGAACTATCTGGTGTCGGGCAAGACGCCCAAGCGCAACGGCAACGCCCACCCCAACATCCAGCCGCAGGACGTCTTCGCCTGCGCCGACGGCGACATGATCCTAGTGGTCGGCAACGACGGCCAGTTCGCCAAGCTGGCCGCGGTGCTGGGCCATGTCGAATGGGCGCAGGACGAACGCTTTCGCACCAACGCCCAGCGCGTGCGCAACATCGGCGAGCTGTCGGCCCTGCTGCGCGAGGCCTTCGGCGCGCGGGCGCGCGCCGACGTCATCGCCGCGCTGGACGCCGCAGGCGTGCCCAGCGGCGCCATCAATACCGTGCCCGAGGTCTTCGAGGATCCACAGGTGCAGTCGCGCGGCATGCTGATGAAGATGGCGCACCCGGCCGGCGTCGATGTGCCGCAGGTGGCCAGCCCTATGCGTTTCGCCGACGCGCCCATCCAGTACCGGCGCCCACCGCCGCTGCTGGGCGAACACTCCGAAGAGGTGCTACGCGAGCTGGGCTACGACGATGCGCGCATCGCCGGCTTGCGCAGCGCCGGCGCGATCTGAGACATGAGGCGCCAGACATTCATCGTCGCCACGGCATTGGCCTCGGTCCTGGTGGGTACGGCCCACGCGGGCGACGGGCCGGGCGGCTATCCCGACAGGCCGATCCGCCTGGTGGTGCCCTTCCTCGCGGGCGGCGCCACGGACCTCATGGCCCGTGGCATGGCGCAGAAGCTGGCCGACGCCGTCGGCCAGCCGGTGGTGGTCGACAACCGTGCCGGCGCCGGGGGCAACATCGGCGCCGAGGCCGTGGCCATGGCTCCCAAGGATGGCTACACGCTGCTGTATTCGACGATGGGCGTGCTCACCATCAATCCCAGCCTCTATCCCAAGCTCAGGTACGACCCGGTGAAGAGCTTCGCACCGGTCGCCATGACCCACGTCACCTCCAACGTTCTGGTGGTGAACCCGCAGGTGCCGGCGACGTCGGTCGCCGAACTGGTGGCGCTGGCGCGCGGCAAACCGGGCGCGCTGAGCTTCAGTTCGGCCGGCAACGGCACCAGCAGCCACCTGTCTGGCGAATTGTTCAGGTCGATCGGCAAGGTGGACATCCAGCACGTCCCTTACAAAGGCAGCTCGGGCGCTCTGCCCGACCTGCTGGCCGGTCGCGTCGACATGACCTTCGACACCGCGTCCAATTTCGTGGACTACGTCAAGGCCGGGAAGCTTCGACCGCTGGCGGTCACTTCGCGCGCGCGTTCTCCGGCCATGCCGGAGGTGCCCGCCATGTCCGAGGCGCCGGGGTTCGCGGCCTACGATGTCTCGCTCTGGCTGGGGGTGCTGGCACCGGCGGCCACTGCGCCGGACATTGTGCGTTACCTCAACACCCGCCTGGTCGCGGTGATGCGCGAGCCAGCCATGGAGGCGTCGCTCAAGCCGCTGGGCATCCAGCCGCTCTCCAGCAGTCCGGAAGAATTCGCCAAGGTCATCGAGCAGGACCGCCGCAAGTGGGCCGCCGTGGTCAAGGCGGCCGACGTCAAGACAGATTGAACAGAGAAAGGCATTCGAGACATGAAACTCCACTGGTCCCCCAAGTCGCCCTTCGTGCGCAAGGTGATGGTCTGCGCGCATGAACTGGGCCTGACAGAAAAGCTGACCCTGGTGCGCTCGGTCGCCGCCATGCAGAAGCCCAATTCGCAGATCATGGCAGACAACCCGCTGTCGAAGATTCCGACCCTGGTGCTCGACGACGGCCGCGTGCTGTACGACTCGGTCGTCATTTGCGAATACCTCGACGACCTGGCCGGCGGCAGCCTGTTCCCGCGCGTGGGCAAGGCTCGCTGGCAGGCGCTGCAGTGGCATGCGCTGGGCAACGGCCTGCTGGACGCGCTCATCCTGTGGCGCAACGAGCGTGAGCGCGAAGTGCCACTGCAGGTCCTGCTCGACGCCTTCGCGCTCAAGATGGAGGCCGCGCTGAAGGTGCTCGAAAAGGACGCCGACGCACTTCGCGCCGCGCTGCTGGACATCGGTGGCGTGGCCATTGGCTGTGCGCTGGGTTATGCCGACTACCGCTTCGACACGCTGCAATGGCGCGACCGCGCACCGCAGCTGGCGGCTTGGTTTCAGACGCTGGGCGAACGGCCGTCTTTCGTCGCCACGCGGGCCGTCGACGGCTGAGATCCGAGCCTGCGGGGGCGATCAGCCGTAGAGGCGCTTCGGGTTGTGCGCCAGGATCGCCTCGCAGACCACGGCGTCGCCGACCGAGTCCTGCAACAGTTGCAGCAGTTCGGCGCCGTGTGGCGGCTCCTTGACGTTGAGGTAAGGCCAGTCGCTGCCCCATACGAGTTGCGCCGGATTGGCCTTCTGCAGCGCTCGCTGGAAAGGCGCCAGAACGTCGGCCCAGCGGCTGCGGTCGGTGACGGTTAGCAGGTTGCGGTAAGCACACAGCTTCACCCACACGCGGCCTTCGGACAGCAACGCCCGCAGAGCGGCGAAGCCGGGCTCGTCAACGCCCGCGACCGCATCGAAACCTGCCATATGGTCGATAACCACGGGTACCGGCAGGCGGCGAATGGCATTGGCGATGCCCGGCAGGATGTGCCGGTCGGTCCACAGTTCGGCATGCAGGCCGGCGTCTGCGAGGTCGCCGGCCATGGCCTGCAGGTCTTCGAACGTGGCGCTGCCGGGATAGTTGGGGGCTAGGCCGCCGCGTGCGCTGAAGCGCAGTGCGCGCACGCCCTGCCGGCGCAGGTTTTTCAGGGACGGCAAGGTGCCGGGCGGCGCCACCAGCACGCCACGCAGCTGCGGCCGGGCGGCCAGCACCTCGAGGACCAGCGTGTGGTCCAGGCCGTAGGCGCTGGGATGCACCAGCACGCCGTGCCGCAAATCAAGCGCGTCGAGATGCGCGAGGTAGGTAGCCTCGGGCGCCTCAGGCGGGGTGTAGCCGCGCTCGGCGGCCAGGGGATAGCGATCGTAGGGGCCGAAGACGTGGGCATGGCAATCCCACCCTGCGATGACCTGCCGGGTCGTCGCGCCGCTCATGCCAGTTCCTCTTCCTGCGGCAGTTTGAAAGCCGGCTCGGCGCCGGGCGGCAAGGGGATTTCGTGGGCGTTGAGCGTCATGGCGACCATGGTGTAGTAGCCGACCAGCGCGGTCAGTTCGACCACGCCTTTCTCGCCCAGCGCCTCGACCGCCGCCGCGTGGGTTTTGCTGCTGACCGAATGCGACTGGTTAAGTTCCAGCGCGTACCGATAGATGGCTTGCTCGGTGATATCCAGCCCCGCCGGATGACGTTGCGCCAGCAGGTCCTCAAGTACCGACTCCGGCAGGCCAGCCTTGGCGCCTTCGGGCCGATGGGCGAACCATTCGAACGGCGAGCGGGTGTGCCGCCCGGTCACCAAGATGGCCAGTTCCGACTGCCGCGGCGTCATCGACGTACCGTAGCGCAGCAGCGCGCCCAGCGCCTGCCAGCGGTCGGCGAGTTCCGCGTTGTGCAGCGCGGCGCGCAGCGGTCCTTTGATTTCGCCGCGCGGGCCGGAAACCACTTTCTGGTGCACGGCGAATTGTTCGGGCGACATGGTGTCGGGGGAGGGCAGGGAAATGCGTGGCATGTGATGTTTCTTGGATCTGGGGATGTCACTCGCCGCGATAGGACGGTTTGCGTTTTTCGAGGAAGGCATTCATGCCTTCCTTCTGATCGGCGCTGTCGAACAGGCGTTCGAACAGCCGGCGTTCCAGCGACAGCGCGGTTTCCATGGGCACGTCGGCACCCAGGCGCACCGCCTCGCGGATGGAGGCCACAGCCAACGGCGGCATGCCGGCGATTGCGGTGGCGATCGTTACCGCGCGCGCCAGGGCTTGGCCAGGAGGCACCAGTTCACTCACCATGTTGGCGATGTACGCCTCACGCGCGGGAATCATGTCACCCGTCAGCGACCACAGCAGCGTCTTGTAGCGGCCGGCGGTGCGCAGCAGGCGCTGGGTGCCGCCAGCGCCCGGCATGATGCCGACCTTGATCTCGGGTTGGCCGAAACGGGCGTCCTCGGCCGCGATGACCATGTCACAGGCCAGCGCCAGCTCGCAGCCGCCACCCAGCGCATAGCCCTCCACCGCGGCGATCACCGGCTTGGCCAGGTTGCGCACCGTGTAGAAGACCCGGTCGGTCTCCAGCCGCACATGATCGCCCGGGCGCATGTCGGACATCTCGGCAATGTCGGTGCCGGCGACGAAGTAGCCGCCTTCGCCAGTCAGGACGACAGCCGCCACTTCGGTATCCCGTGCCAGCGTCAGCAGGGCTTCCTCAACCTCATGCTTGACCTGGAGGTTCAGTGCGTTGCGGCGCTCGGGCCGCTGGATGGTGACGATGCCGACGGCACCGCTTTTCTCGGAGCGCACCCACAGTGCGGTCGTGTTGCTCATAACCGACCTCCTTGCGTCCAAGCGGCGTGCGCCAACAGCGGCGAGGCACGGTAGCGGTCTTCGCCATAGCTCGCGCCGAGGTTGCCCAGTACGGCGGCAACGGCCGGCAGGCCGATCCGTCGGCCCCAGGCCATCGGCCCGATGGGGTAGTTCACGCCCTTGCGCATGGCGGCGTCCACGTCGTCCTCGGAAGCAACCCCCTGGTGCACCGCATCGGCAGCCTCGTTCACCAGCATGCAGACCGTGCGCATCACCAGCATGCCGGGCGTGTCGGCGATTTCGCTGACCTGCTTGCCGAGTGCGGCGAACAGCGCGACCGCCGCGGCGCGGTGTGCGGCGCTCGCCAGCGGCGACGCGGCCACCGCCATGCGGGTGGCGGTGTCGTAGTCCAGTGCCAGGTCAAACAACACCACCGGCTCGCCCAGCTCTGCGGCGCGTTGAGCGGCACTTCGACCGTCGGTCAGTGCCAGCACCTGGCCGTTCACCCGAATCAGGCCGGAGCCGGCGACCGTGGTCTGCAACTCTATGGCGGTGCAGTCTGTCAACAACGAGCCCAGACCGGCTGCGATACCGAGCTCGCCTTCGATCGACACGACCAGCGCGATGTCAGAGGCGATGTCGCTGCTGCGCGCCTGCGGCGCAGCAGCGCCCTCGCGGTAGTCGAAGAAGCTCCGGCCACTCTTTCGGCCCAGCCAGCCCGCATCCACCAGATCCTTCTGTACCAGGGAGGGTCGGTACCGCGGGTCGTGGAAAAAGGCTTCGTACACCGAGCGGGTGACCGAGAAGTTGATGTCGTGCCCGATCAAGTCCATTAGCTCGCAAGCGCCCATTCGGAAGCCGCCGCAGTCGCGCATCAACGCGTCCAGTGTGGCCGGGTCCGAGACCTGCTCGGAAAGCAGCCGAAGGGTCTCGCCGTAGAAGGGCCGGGCCACCCGGTTGACGATGAAGCCCGGCGTCGATTGGCAGAGCACCGGCGACTTGCCCCAGGCGCGCGCGGTGGCGACGATGCAGGCGGTGACGGCCGGTTCGGTGGCCCGACCGGCGATCACTTCGACCAGCGGAAGCATCGGCGCCGGGTTGAAGAAATGCATGCCGACGACCCTTTCCGGTCGTTCCAGGCGGGCGGCCAGTGCGGTGATGGAGATCGATGAGGTATTGGTCGCGACCAGGCAGTCGGGTGCCAGGTGCGGTTCCAGCGCGCGCAGCACCTGAGCCTTGATGTCAAGGTTCTCGATGATGACTTCGATCAACAGACCGGCATCGGCCAACGCCGCATCGTCGGTGGACAGGCGCACCCGAGCCAGGGCAGCAGCAGCGGCTTCGGCGGTTAGCTTGCCGCGTGCGACCCTCCGTTTGAGGTTGCCGCGGATGCTGTCGATCCCGCGTTGCGCGGCACTCGCGTTGGCCTCGCGCAGCACGACCGGATGGCCGGCGACGGCCGCGACCTCGGCAATGCCGCTGCCCATGGTGCCGGCGCCGATGACGACGACGCTCCGCGCGACAGGCAAGGCTCCGGATGGAAAGACGGGAGAGAGGGGGGGAGAGAGGGCGGGGGAGAGCGTCGGCGCGGCTGTGGTCATAGTCTTGAGGGATGTCCCTTCGTCGTTGGGCCGCCGGATGCGTGCCGTGAACCGGAAACTCTAGGCGGGCTGATCCTGTGTGCCTAGGTTTCTACGACGCAACGCTGGCATGCACCGCCAGACATGGCGCGCTCCACCGCGCTTTGTCCGGCCAGCGCCCAACCTGCATGCCACGGGCGCGACAGCCTCAAGCCGGCAGCTCGGTCAGCGCCGTAGAGCGCCACATCCCGCGCCGTCCCTGTTCCTCAACGATGCTGCAGACCGCTGCCGCCACCACCTGCACTGCCCGCGCCGGCCCCTTGCTCTTGGACATGGCCATGGTGATGCTGCGCTGCAGACGCGGGTCGGCGATCTTGGCGGCCTGTAGCCGGCCCTCCTCGATCTCCTGCCATACCGCGTGCAGCGGCAGCACCGAGTACAGGCGCTCTTGCGCGGCCAGCGACTTAAAGAGCGGCAGCGAGTCGGCCTCGATAACCGGCGCCACTGCCAGCTTGTCGTGGCGGGCTACCGCGTCGAGCGCGTTGCGCAAGCCGTTGGGCGCGCTCGGCAGGATGAAGGGCAGGCCATCGAGCATCGACACCGGGATGTCGCCGCCGCCGGTCAACAGGTCGCCGACCGGGCCGACCAGATAGCTGTCGACCGTCGCCAGCCGCTGCTCTTGCTCCGGCAGCGTGGCGTAGCGGTAGAGGATGGCCAGGTCGACCCGGGCGTCGGTTAGCCACTCTTCAACCTGACCGCTGGAACCTTCCAGGATCTTCAGCTGCACGGCCGGATGATGTTCGCGCAAGTGCGAAAACAGCTTGCCGATAAGCGCCGGCGAGATCGAGGGCAGCAGGCCGAGCGTGACCCGACCAACCGGCTCCTGCAGCACGGCGCGGATGTCGGATTCCAGTTGCTGCGCCCCCTGCAGCAGCGCACGCACCTGCTCCAGGATACGCAAGCCGGTTTCGGACAGCTCGACGCCCCGACCGGTCCGCGTGAAAAGCCGGCATCCGCACTGCCGCTCCAGGGCATTGATTTGTCGGCTTAGCAGCGACTGGTTGCTGTCCAGAAAGAGGGCAGCGCGGGTCAGGCTCCCGAGTTCAGCGATTGCCAGGAACGAGCGCCAGATCGTCAGGTCGCTGGCGAAGTCGAGTCGGATGTCGGTGGCTTTGCCGGTTTGCATGCTGAGTGTGTCTCCTGGCGCCGGATTATCCGGAGGACTGTCGCGGAGGTTCATAGCAGCTATGCGCCTGCGGTGAATAGCTGGAAGCCGGGGCACATTCCAGAATGACGCGAACCGTCTGGTCCCTGCAAAAAGCGAGGGAGTACAGGAGACAAACCGGCATTGCAAGAAAAACAGTCATGACGTGTGCCTCGCCCCCATCCATGGTCGACGAAGCGGCTTTCGCTGCTTTTCGCGACAGCGCCGCCGACTTCCTTGGCGCCGCCGACCAACGCCAGCGCACACGTGCCCTTCAGGACGGGCCCGGCAGCTTCGACCGCAGCTACTGGGCTGACATTGCCGGATTGGGCTGGTTGTCCATCCTGGTGCCAGAAGCCGATGACGGACTTGGTCTGAGCTTGGCCGAAGTCTGCGCCATCGCAGAACAGGTGGGCCGTCACCTGATGCCCGAACCTTTCGTCGATGCTGGTGTGCATCCGGTCCAAGTGTTGTCCTCCCTGCCGACGAGTGACCGGCGCACCGAACTGTTGTCGGCACTCGCTTCCGGCAAGACCGTTGCCGGCGTGGCCTGGCAGTCGCGCATGGCCCAGATCGAGGTCGAGGCCCCTCGGGCCACGGCAAAGCGGCAGGGCGACCGCCTGGTGTTGGCCGGTACGCTACGTTTCGTGCAGCCGGCCACTGGCGCCGACGGATGGCTGGCGCTGCTGGCGCTCGATGGCACACCCGCGCTCGCCTGGTTGCCGGCAGAAGTGCTGGCCATGATGCCGGTCGAACGGCTGGCGGTCGATGGCAGCGCGCAGTGCGACATCGTGCTCGATGGCACGACGCTCGGCGTCGATTGCCTGCTGGCCACGGGAGAGGCCGTCCTGAACGCACTGCGCCGTGCCAACGACTTCGTGCGCATTGCGCAGAGTGCCGAATTGGCGGGCGTTGCCCGGCGCGCCTTCGAAATCACCCGGCAATATCTGTGCGACCGGGAGCAGTTCGGCAAGCCGATCGGCAGCTTCCAGGCTTTGCAGCACCGGCTGGTCGACGGCTGGATGCAGGTCGAGCTGGCCGATGCCTGCCTTAAGGAGGCCCTGGTCCAGGCACTTGCCGCCCCCGACCCGGCCGCGCTGGCGCGCGCCGCGAGCCGCGCGAAAGCGCGCTGCGCCTTCGCCGCCACCGAGATGTGCCGACAGGCGATCCAGTTGCACGGCGCTATCGGCACGACGTTCGAGCACGACATCGGCTTGTACTTCCGCCGTGCCATGACGCTGTCGGCACGCTTGGGCAACGCTGCCGCGCACCGCCAGCGTTTCGGTGCCAGCGCCCTGCGGCAGCAACAGGCCGATCCCGCCGATAACGCGCGCAGTCACGACCGGTTTCCGGTCGACGCCGACTGGGACGAGATGCCCGAACGCGACTTCCGCCGGATGGTGCGTGCGCTGTTCGCACGGCACTATCCCGAATCGCGCCGTTACCTGCCCTACCGCCAGACCTGGGCCGAGTCGAAGGACTGGTACATGACGCTGTCGCGCCTGGGCTGGCTGGCGCCGGCCTGGCCGCGCGAACACGGCGGTCTGGGCCTGCCGGCGGACAAACTCATCGCTTATATCGAGGAGTCCGAGGCGTGGGGCGTGGCACGCCCGCCGGACCAGGGGCTGGTGATGATCGGCCCGATCCTGATGCGCTTCGGCACCGACGAGCAACGTGCGCGCTTCCTGCCGAAGGTATTGGCCGGCGAGCACGTCTGGACCCAGGGCTACTCCGAGCCCAACGCCGGCTCCGACCTGGCCTCGGTGCGAACCGAGGCGGTGCTCGACGGCGACCATTTCGTGGTCAACGGCCAGAAGACCTGGACCACCTGGGGCGCCGACGGCACCCACATGTTCATGCTGGTCCGCACCGACAGGACGGTGAAGAAGCAGGCGGGGATCAGCTTCCTGCTGGTCGACTTGAAGACGTCCGGCATCACCGTGCGGCCCATCCGCAACATCGCCGACGAGCAGGAGTTCTGCGAAGTGTTCTTCGACGACGTGCGGGTGCCCATGGGCAACCTAGTCGGCGAATTGAACCAGGGCTGGACGGTGGCGAAAGCCCTGCTGGGCTTCGAGCGCCTGTTCACCGGCAGCCCGCGGCATTCGCAGCACACGCTTCACGCGGTGGAGAAGCTGGGTCGCCAGCGCGGGCTGTTCGACGATGCCGCCTTCGCCGCTCGGTTCGCCGAGCTGCAGCTTGATACCCTGGACCTGGGGGCCGCCTATGCCGGCTTCGCCGAGATCGCCAAACGCGGCGAGCCGATGCCGCCGTCGATCTCGATGCTAAAGATATGGTCCACGGAGACCTACGAGCGCCTGGCGCTGCTGCTGATCGAGGCGGCGGGCGAATACGGCGGCATGCGCGATCACGCGAGCACCGACGAGATCGACCTGCATCTGGTGGCCCCGCTGTTCAATGCGCTGGGCGCCAAGATCTTTGCCGGCAGCAATGAGATCCAACGAAACATCTTGGCCAAAGCGGTGCTGGAACTGCCTGGTTGAGCCATCGAACCGTGCCCGCCCCCATCCAGCAGCACGCCGCCTTGCTACATCCACGCCTTCTTATTCGCAACAGATTCGCCATGACTTCCATCACCACCTCCTCTTCCGACTTCTCTGCCGGCATGTCGCGCCGCCGCCTCGTTGCCGGCATCGGTGCATTGGCGGCCTCGAGTCTGGTACCTGCCGCCTGGGCGCAGCAGCCCTGGCCGTCGCGGGCGATCAAGCTGATCGTCCCGTTTCCGCCGGGCGGTTCGACCGACGTCGCCGGCCGGGTGCTGGGCATGGCGATGCAGACGCGCCTGGGCAATCAGCCGGTTGTGATCGACAACAAGGCCGGTGCGGCCGGTGCCATCGGCACCGACGCGGTCGCCAAGGCCGCGCCGGACGGCTACACGCTGGGCGTGGGCGGCGTGGGTTCCATGGTCGCGCTGGAACTGCTGGGCCGCAAGCTGCCCTACGACGCCGACAAGAACCTGGTCTGCGTCGGCCACATGGGCTCGCTGGGCCTGGCCATCGGCGTGCGCGCCGGGCTGGCGGTACACGACCTGAAAGAACTGGTCGCCTATGCCAAGGCCAATCCGGGCAAGATTTCCTACGGCACCTCGGGCAACGGCTCGCCCGGACACCTCGCCTACGAATACCTCAAGAGCGTGACCGGCATGGACGGCACCCACATCCCCTACCGCGGCGACGCGCCCCTGGTCACCGACGTGCTCGGCGGGCAGGTGGACGTCGGCGTACTGACGGGTTCCGGTGCGGTGGCCCAGGCCAGGAACACCAATCTGCGCCTGCTGGCGGTGACCAGCAGCAAGCGTTTCGCGCAGCTGCCCGGCGTGCCCACCGTGGCCGAAGGTGGCGTGCCCGGCGTGGCCGGATTCGACGCCACGATCTGGAACGTGCTGGTGGCGCCCGCCGGCACGCCCGAGGCCGTGGTCGCCAAGCTCAACGCCGCGCTGGTGGCGGCCATGGACGACGGCAGCGTCATCAGCCAGTTCGACGGTCAGGGGCTGATTCCGGTCAAGATGACGCCGCGCGAAACCGCCGACTTCGTCAAACGCGAGCGCGAGAAGTGGGGCAAGGTCGTGCGCGCCGCCAACCTGAAGCTGATCGATTGAGCGCCATGACCGAACCCAGCTTCACCTGCGTCGATCGGGAAGCCCTCGACACCGAAACCGCCTACCGCCTGCTGGTGGGCTGCGTGGTGCCCCGGCCCATCGCCTGGATCACCACCGTCGACGCCACGGGGCGCGTCAACGTGGCGCCCTTCAGCTCCTACAACTACGTCGCCACCAGCCCGCCGATGCTGGCGGTGAACATCGCCCTGCGGGCCGGCGACGGCGCGGTGAAGGACACCGCGCGCAACATTCTCGAGAGCCGCGAATTCGTGGTGAACGTCGCCACCGAGGCCACGATGGACGCCATGCATCGCAGTGCCTGGGAGTACCCCGCCGACGTCAGCGAGGCCGAGGTGCTGGGCCTGCCGCTGCTGCCCAGTCGCCATGTGCGGGCGCCGCGCATCGCGTCGTCGCCCGTGCAGATGGAATGCCGGCTCGACCAGGCGGTAACCCTGGGCCGCGGGGTGAACACCCTCTACATCGGCGAGGTGCTGGCTTTTCACCTGTCCGACGCTGTGTACGACGGCCGCCGCGTCGATGCCGAAAAAATGCGTCCGGTGGCGCGCCTCGGCGGCCCTTTCTACGCCGCGCTGGGCGAGATCTTTCACCGCCCGATGCTGCAGAAGCCGCCCGGCGGCGAAGGCTCGACGAGTTGACCTTCTTCCAGACGACCGACGACAACCAGAGCAAACGATGCAAACCCTTTACGCCAACCGCCGCCAGGCCCTGGTCGCCACCCTTGCCGTCATGCTCGCACCCGCCGCGATGGCCCAGGCGCCCTGGCCGTCGGCGCCGATCACGCTGGTCAACCCCTACGCCGCCGGCGGCCCCGCCGATACGCTGGCCCGCACCCTGGCGCGGCAGCTCGAGTCGCGCCTGAAGCAGACGGTCATCGTCGACAACAAGGCCGGCGGCGCGGCCACCATCGGCACCGGCTTCGTGGCCCGCGCCAAGCCCGACGGCTACACGCTCCTCATCGGCACCTCGGCCGGCCATGTCGTCACGCCGCTGATGCAGAAGATTCCCTACGACGGCGTGGGCGACTTCACGTTCATCGGCGTGGTCGCCAACCAGCCGAACGTGCTGGTCGCGCATCCCTCGCTGGGCGTGAAGACCGTGGCCGACCTGATCGCCCTGGCCAAGCGCGAACCCGACAGCCTCAATTACGCGTCGGCCGGCGCGGGCGGCGCGACCCATCTGGGCGGCGTGATGTTCCAGCAGCGCGCCGGCATCCGCATCACCCATGTTCCCTATCCAGGCGCGGCCCCGGCGCTGAAGGACGTGGTCGGCGGGCAGGTCCAGCTGGGCATGCTCAACCTGGGCGGCGTGCTGCCTTTCGTGAAGAGCGGCAAGCTGGTGGCGCTGGCATATGCGTCCAGGAAGCGGTCGGAGCTGCTGCCCGACGTGCCGACCATGGCCGAGGCCGGGGTGACCCAGGCCGAGTCGTCCACCTGGTACACGCTATCGGTGCCGCGCGGCACGCCGGCCCCTATCGTGCAAAGCCTGCACCAGGCGCTGGACGCCACACTCGCCGACCCGGCCTTCGGCGAGTTCCTGCTGTCGCAGGGCGCGGAGCGCATGGTGCTTACGCCGCCCGCGACCACCGCTTTCGTGCAGGAGGACAAGCGCCAGATGGAACGCCTGCTGGCCTCCATGGGCTCGCTGGCCAAGTAGGCCGGGGGAGGGCGCTCAGGCGTCTTGCAGCAGCAGAATGAACTCCGCCACCACGGCCGGGCGTTCGCTGCCTTCGAGTTCGATCACGCAGTCGGTGGTGATGCGGGTACCGGCGGCGACGCGCTCGGCGGCCCGCACCGACTGCCGCAGCCGCACGCGCGAGCCGACCGGCACCTGGGCGGTGTAGCGCACACGGTCCGAACCGTAGTTGAGACCCTTGCCGCGCTGCGCCACGGTGAAGATTTCGCGCTGGAGCAGCGGCACCAGGCCCAGCAGCATCAGCCCGTGGGCAATGGTGCGGCCGCCCGGCATCTCGCGCGCGGCGCGTTCCACATCGACATGGATCCAAAAGTCGTCGCCCGTGGCGCGGGCGAAGTCGTCGATGCGGCCCTGGTCGATGGTCAGCCAGTCGCTGGTGCCCAGCGTCCGGCCCACGAGGGCGATGAAATCGGCGGGAGTCTGAAGCGTCTGCATGGGTGCGTTGTGTCTCTCGTTGTGTCGCTCGTCGGGTGCGGCGAGCAACGATTCTGCGACCGGTCCGCGGGGTCGCGCTCTACATATCAGCTTTGTCTCCCGGGGCGTGGTCCGGAAGCGCCGCACGGCCTAACCTCGGCCCATAAATCTCGGAGACGACCTTGCCTCATCACGAAATCCGTCGTACCGCTGCCTGGCATCGGCGCGACGTCCTTCACGCGCTGTGCGCAGGGCTGGGCGCCAGCCTGATCGGTACGGCGGCCCATGCAGCCGACTACCCCGCTCGACCGATGCGGGTCATCGTGCCTTTTCCCGCCGCCGGGTCGGCCGACATCCTGACCCGCGTGCTCGCCAATGCCTTGCAGAAACCGCTGGGCCAGACGCTGGTGGTGGACAACCGGGCGGGCGGCGGCGGCTCGTTGGGCATCAATCTGGTGTCGCACGCCGAACCCGACGGCTACACCATGGGCGTGACTTCGCTCGGTCCGCAGGTGCTGCTGCCGGCCATGGGGCGCAAGCTGCCCTACGACGCCGACAAGGACCTGGTGCACATCGGCTACATGGGCGGCATGCCGCTGGCCATCATCGGCAGCAACAAGCTGGCAGCGAGAACGCTGCCCGAGATGGTCGCGCTGGCGAAGACGCAACCCGGCAAGCTGAGCATCGGTTCGTCGGGCATTCCGGGCCAGCTGGCCATCGAGCAGTTCAAGCGTATCGCCGGTGTCGACCTGCTGCACGTGCCGTACAAGGGCGACGCGCCGCTGGCGACGGACTTGATCGGCGGCCAGATCGACCTGGCCATGATCACGCTCACCTCGATCATTCCGTTCGTCGGCGGCAATTCCTTTCGCATCATGGCGACCACCGGGGCACGTCGCGCGCCACAGCTGCGCGACGCGCCCACGGTTGCCGAACAGGGCAACGCCGGTTTCGAAGCCGAGCTCTGGTACGCGCTGACCGCGCCGCGGGGCACCCCGCGCGCGGCCGTCGACAAGCTCTCCGGCGCACTGGCAGGCGTGCTGGCCGACCCCGAGGTGCAACGCCAGTTCGTCGCCCAGGGCTTGAGCAGTCGCACCATGGACGCCGCCGCCACCACCCGATTCATTGCCGCCGAACGCAAGAAGTGGGGCGACATCATCACCAGCTCGGGCATCAAGCTCGAGGAATGACTCTTTCGAAAGATCACACCATGACCTGTCTTTCCGGTGTCCGGGTCCTTGACCTGAGTCGTGTCTTCTCCGGGCCCTGGGCCGCACAGATGCTGGCCGACTTCGGTGCCGACGTTATCAAGGTCGAGCGTCCCGGCAAAGGGGACGACGTGCGCCATCAGGGCCTGCGCGCCAAGGACGCGCAGGGCAACGAAACGCGCGAGACCTCCTCCTTCCTGGCGATGAACCGCGGCAAGCGGTCCATCACGGTCGACATGTCGCGGCCCGAGGGCCAGTCGCTCATCCGCGAACTGGCGCAGCAGTGCGACATCGTCATCGAGAACTTCAAGGCCGGCGATCTCGCCCGCTACGGCCTGGATTACGAGAGCCTGTCGGCGCTCAATCCACGCCTGGTGTATTGCTCGATCAGCGGCTTCGGCCAGACCGGGCCCTACCGCCACCTGCCCGGCTACGACCCGCTGTTCCAGTCGATGAGCGGGCTCATGAGCATCACCGGCCACGCCGACGGCGAGCCCGGCGGCGGGCCCATGCGGGTGGGTTTCTCCGTGGGCGACATCACCGCCGGTTTCTATGCCGTCAGCGCCATCCTTGCGGCGCTGCGGCAGCGCGATGTGGTGTCGGGCATCGGCCAGCACATCGACCTGGCGCTCCTCGACGCCCAGGTGGCCGCCATCTCGCACGTGGCCATGATGTACCTGGTGTCCGGCGAACAGCCGCCGCGTCTGGGCAACGCTTCGCCCATCACCTGCCCGTGGCAATCCTTCGACTGCGCCGACGGGCAGATCGTGGTGGCGGTCGGCAACGACACCCAGTTCGTCGCCTTCTGCCAGGTGCTGGGCCTGCCGGAACTGCCGTTGGACGAACGCTTCGCCACCAACCCCCAGCGCGCCAGTAACCGCCTGTCGCTGGTGCCGCAGCTGGCCGCCGTCCTGGCCACCAGGCCCGTGAAGGAATGGCATGCCGCTTTCGATGCGGCGAGCGTGCCGACCGGACCGATCAACGGTTTTGCCGAAGTTTTCTCCGACCCGCAGATCCAGCACCGCGAGATGCTCATCGATTTGCCGCACAGCCAGATCGGCAACGTTCCGCAGGTGGCCAATCCGGTGCGCTTCTCGGCCACGCCCATCGCGTATGGCCGCGCCGCGCCGTTGCTGGGCGAGCACACGGCCGAGGTGCTGCAGGAGCTGCTGCACCTCGACGCGGACGGCGTGGCAGCGTTGCGCCGCGACAAGGTGATCTGAAGTGCCTTCCGCCGCGCCGGTGCCCGACCGGCCAGCGTTGCTGGCCAGCGTTCGGGTGCTGGATCTGAGCCGAGTGTTCGCTGGTCCGTTCGCCACTCAAATGCTGGCCGACTTCGGTGCCGACGTCATCAAGATCGAGCGGCCCGGCTCCGGCGACGAGTCTCGCCAGCAGGGCGCGCGCATCCACGACGCTGAGGGGCGCGAGGTCGACTTCACCGCGCCCTATCTGTCAATGAATCGCGGCAAACGCTCGGTGACGGTAGACATCGCCACGCCTGAAGGCCGCGATATCGTGCGGGCACTGGCGCTGCAATCGGACGTGCTGGTCGAGAATTTCAAGGTCGGCGATCTGAAGCGCCACGGGCTCGACTACGAAAGCCTTCACGCGCTCCATCCGCGCCTGGTGTATTGCTCGGTGACCGGGTTCGGGCAGACCGGCCCACGTGCGCAGGAGCCAGGCTACGACCTGGTCTTCCAGGCCATGAGCGGCGTGATGAGCATGACGGGTAACCCCGACGACATGCCCGGCGGCGGTCCGCAACGCGTCGGGTATTCGGTGTCGGACATCACGGCCGCCTATCACGCCGTGATCGCCATCCTGGGAGCGCTGTATGCCAGGCAGGTGGGCACTTGCGAAGGCCAGCAGATCGACATTGCGTTGCTCGACACCCAGGTAGCTGCGGCCTCGCATGTTTCGATGAGCTATCTCATGACCGGCTGCCAGCCGCCGCGGCTGGGTGCGGCGTCGCATTTCATGGTGCCTTACCAGCCCTTCGATTGCAGCGATGCGCCACTGGTGGTGCTGTGCGGCAACGACGGGCAGTTCCGGCGGCTCGCTGCTGCGATCGGCCGTCCCGACCTGGCCGACGACCCGCGCTATGCAACTAACCCCGACCGACTGAAACACCGCGCGCCGCTCGTCGTCGAACTCGAGTCGATCATGGTGCGACGCACCCGCGCCGAGTGGATGGCGTTGCTGGCGCAGTCGGGGGTGCCCTGCGCGCCTGTCAACGATCTGGCGGCTACGTTCGCCGACCCGCAAATGGTGCATCGCGGCATTGTGATCGAGCGGCCATTCGGCCCGACGGGCACGCTCAGACAGGTCGCCAACCCCGTGGTGTTTTCGGAAACGCCCGTCCGCTACGGCCGACCGCCACCTGCGCTTGGCGAGCACACGGACAACGTCTGCGCAAATTTGCTCGGCATCAGTCCTGAGCGGTTGCGCGACCTGAGGCGAGCCGGAATTCTTTGAATTAGCCAAGCGGGTGTTCAAGGTACGTTTGACTTCTGCTTTCACCGCGCTAGCTGCCCGTTTTGATCTGCGTCAGCGTCTGCATCCGCTGCAAAGCAGTCGATGCTTTGATGGTTATCGCCGAGTGCGCGTTCGCCGAGAAGCGCGCACCGGTGTTAGTCGGCTGCTGAGCGGGGCGCGGCGGGTCAGGCGCCGAAGACGCTGCGCTTCAGCTCGTCGGTGACCATGCCGCGGATCAGCTTGGCGACCTCGCGCGCCGCGTGCGATGCCGGCCGTGCGGAAGTCAGCCCCAGTGCGATGTCGCGGTCGATGCGCGGCGACACGATGCGGGCGGCCTGCAGGCGCCCCGCAGCGAGCTCGTCCGCAGCGGCGTGCACCGGCATCACGGTGTAGATGCCGGCGTGCGTCGCCGCGGCTTTCTGGATCTGTCCCGAATCCGCCTCCATCACGACATTGAGATGAATCCGCGCGCGCCTGGCCAACTGGTTGAGCAGCAGCCGCACGGCGCTCGGCGCGCTCGGCAGCACCAGCGGCAGGCCGTCGAGTTCGCGAAAGCTGACGGTGCTCGCCGACGTCAGCGCATCGCCCGGCGGACCCAGCAGGAAGGAGCGCACGCGCACCAGGTTCTCGGTGTCGGGAGAGGCCTTGCGTCCGTAGCGGTAGGTCAGCCCGATGTCGACCGCGCCGGTGGTGAGCCACTGGTCGATCTGCCCGGCGGCGCCTTCCTGCACATGCATGCGGATGCCGGGAAATTTCGCGAGTTGCAGGGCCAGCAGCGGCATCACCAGCGACAGGTAGACCGAGGGCAGGGCGCCGATGCGAACCTCGCCGGCCGGCAGGCTCGCGCGGTCGGAGATTTCCGCCGAAAGCGCATCGAGCTCGCGCAGGATCGATCGTGCCCTCGGCATCAGTCGCTGGCCCAGCTCCGACAGGCTCACGCCGCGCCCGGTGCGCAGGAACAGCCGGCCGCCGCACTCTGCCTCCAGGTTGCCGATCTTGCGGCTGATGGCCGGCTGCGCCAGTCCGGTGGCGGCCGCGGCCCGTGTCAGGCTGCCTTCCTCGGCGACCTTCACGAAGAGCTGCAGCCGACCGAGGTTCCATGGAGGTTTGAGCGCACCGGTCATATGTTTTCCAGCATAGCTGCTCTACCGGGCGCTCCCTATCTCGCCAACCCGCAGTCGCCTAGATTCGTACGACGATACCGGCGGACCGGTGCATACGACGGAGACAGGTTCCATGTTCAGTACCCACGATGCGGTCGCTTCCGAAGTCGAAGCGTTTCGCTCCAGCGCGCGTTCGTTGCTCGAAGGCGTCACCACCACGCAGCGGCTGCGCGGCCTGCGCGATCGTTCGCCCGGTTTCGAGCGCCCGGTGTGGCGCCAGCTCGCTGAGGCCGGCTGGACGGCCATCCGCGTGCCCGAGGCGCTCGGCGGGCTCGGGCTGGGCCTGCGGCACGCCGCCGCCGTGGTGCAGGAGATCGGCCGCGCGCTGTTGCCCGAACCGTTCGTCGGCGCGGGCATCCAGTCGATCGCCGTGCTGTGCGCATTGCCGGATTCCAATCTGCGCGATCGCCTGCTCGAAGGTGCCATCGCCGGCGAACTCGTGATCGGCCTCGCATGGCAGGAGAGGGCCGGCGATCTCGATGCAGCCACGCCCTCGGTGCGCCTCGCGGTCGACGAGGCCGGTTCGCACCGTCTCGTTGGCATCAAGACGTGGGTCGTGCCGGGACACGGCGCGGACGGCTGGCTGGTGACTTCCCTCGGGGCCGACGGTCCTGCGCTGCACTGGCTCCCGGCCGACACGCCGGGCCTGCGCTGCGAAGCCGTGCGGCGCATCGACGGCAGCACCATGGCGAGCCTCGTGCTGGAGGACGTCGCCGTCGCGCCCGCGCACCGGCTCGCGAGCGGCGACACGGTACAGCGCGCGGTCGCACAGGCCAACGACATCGCGCGCCTAATGCAGGCGGCCGAGCTGCTCGGCATCGCGCGCCATGCCTTCGACACCACGCTCGACTACCTCAAGACGCGGCAGCAGTTCGGTCGACCCATCGGCGCCAACCAGGCCCTGCAGCACCGGATGGTCGATGCGTTGCTGCAGCTGGAGCTCGCGCAGTCCGGGCTTGCCGAAGCGCTCGACGTGCAGATCGACGACGCCGTCGCGCTGGCCATCGCCGCGAGCCGCGCCAAGGCACGCTGCGCCCAGGCGGCGCTGCATATCGGCCGCCTGGCCGTGCAGTTCCACGGCGCGATGGGCTACACCGACGAATGCGACGTCGGCCTCTACCTCAAGCGCGCGATGCATCTTTCGGGCTGGCTCGGCAATGCGGCGGCGCACCGGCTGCGTCACGTGCGCCTGCTCGACGCGCTGCGCGACGACGGCGTGCGGCACGACCGACCTGAGCGAACAACATCGCCCGCCGCCCCGGCGGACTTTCCGCGCGATGCCGATTGGGCCGCGATGGACGATGCCGAATTCCGCGCCATCGTGCGCGGCTTCTTCGAGGCGCACTACCCGCCCGCCCTGCGCAACATGTCGCGCCGGGTGCACTGGCCGGAGATCAAGGACTGGTACCTCACGCTGTCGCGCCAGGGCTGGCTCGCGCCGGCCTGGCCGCGCGAGCACGGCGGCATGGCGCTGCCACCGGGCAAGCTGATGGCCTTCATCGAGGAGCAGGAGGACCACGGCGTCGCGCGCATGCCCGACCAGGGCCTGATCAACCTCGGCCCGGTGCTGATCCGCTACGGCACGCCCGCGCAGCAGGCCCAGTGGCTGCCGAAGATCATCGCCGGCGAGCACGTGTGGTGCCAGGGCTATTCGGAGCCCAACGCGGGCTCCGATCTCGCCTCCCTGCGCACGGAGGCCGTGCCCGACGGCGACGATTTCATCGTCAACGGGCAGAAGATCTGGACTACGCTGGCCCAGGACGCGAGCCACATCTTCCTGCTGGTGCGCACCGACAAGACGGTGAAGAAGCAGGAGGGCATCAGCTTCCTGCTGGTCGACCTGAAGTCGCCGGGCGTCGCGGTGCGGCCGATCCTGAACATCGCGGGTGAGGAGGAGTTCTGCGAGGTGTTCTTCGACGACGTGCGCGTGCCGCGGTCCCATCTGGTCGGCAAGCTCGACGAAGGCTGGCACATCGCCAAGGCGCTGCTGGGCTTCGAGCGCCTGTTCGTCGGCAGCCCCAAGACCTGCCAGTACGCGCTGGGACAGCTGCGCGCCATGGCGCAGTCGCGCGGGCTGCTCGGCGACGCCGCGTTCGTCGCGCGCTTCGCCGAACTGCAGCTCGACCTGGCCGACCTGCGGTCGCTCTACGCGGGTTTCGCGGACATGGTCAAGCGCGGCGAAGCATTGCCGCCGAGCGTCTCGATGCTGAAGATCTGGGCCACCGAAACCTACATGCGCATCGGCATCCAGCTGGCCGAGACGGCCGACGAGCACGGCGGCTCGTCCGGTGCCGGCGAGGGCGGACCGCCCGATGCGCTGGCGCCGCTGATGAATGCGCTGGTGACCACCATCTACGGTGGCACCAACGAGATCCAGCGCAACATCCTGTCCCGGCAGGTGCTGGGACTGCCGGGCTGATCGCATGACGGACGCGTGCATCACCCTTGCCGACCGGCTGGTCCACTGGGCGGCGGTGCGGCCCGACCACATCGCCCTGAAGACGCCGGAGGTCTCGGCAACCTTCGCCGAGCTGCTGGCGCAGACGCTCAGCGCCCGGCACGAACTGCGCGCGCTCGGCGTCGTCGCCGGGGACGTGGTCGCGTTCCAGCTGCCCAACTGGGTCGACGCCTTCGTGCTGTACCACGCGCTGCTCGGCATGGACGCCGTCGCGCTGCCGCTGATGCCCGCGCTGCGCGACCGTGAACTGGCCTACATGCTCGAAGAGGTCCAGGCACGGCTGTTCGTCACGCTGCCCGCCTGGCGCGGCTTCGACCATGCGGAGATGGCCGGGCGCGTGTGCGGACCGGCGACGCGGGCCGTGCTGATGCGCGCACCGAACGAAGGCGGTCCGCTGCTTCGCACGCTCGGAGCGTCGAGAAACGCCGCCGACGGCGTCGTGCCGCGTCCGGTATTGCCGCCCGGCGTCTGCAGCGTCATCTTTACGTCCGGCACCAGCGGCCGGCCGAAGGCGGTGCTCTACACGCACGAAGGCCTCGGCATCGAAGGCCGCGAAATGGCGGCGGCCGATGCGATCTCCGGCGACGACGTGCTCTTCGTGCCGCCGGCGATCGGCCATGTGTCGGGCCTCTCGTTCGGCATCCACATGGCGATGCACGCGGGCGCCACCGTCTGCCTGCTGCCCGACTGGAAACCGGAGACGGCGGTCGCGCTGATCGAGCGCGAACGCTGCACCTGGACCGCCGGCGCGACGCCGTTCCTGCAGGGCGTGGTCGCGGCGGCCACCGTCCGGCCCGAAGCGCTGGACAGCCTGCGCGTGTTCCGCTGCGGCGGTGCCTCGGTGCCGCCCGACCTGGTGCAACGGGCGCGCGCGCTGGGCATCGACGCCTACCGTTCGTACGGCCTGTCGGAACATCCGACCGTCTCGGGCCGCGCCGGCCAGCCCGAAGAGGTGTGCCTGCATGCCGACGGCACGGTGCATCCGCTGATCGAGATCCGCATCGCCGACCCGGACCATCCGGCCGACCTCGCACGCGACCGTGCGCCGGGCGAAGTGGGCGAAATCCTCACGCGCGGGCCCGACCTGTCGCTGGGCTACCTGCGCGCGAGCGAGACCGTCGCGTCGCGCACCTACGGCTGGCTGCTCACCGGCGACCTCGGCACGCTGTCGGCCGAGCGCGTCCTGCGCATCACCGGGCGCAAGAAAGACATGATTATCCGCAAGGGCGAGAACGTTAGCGCCCGCGAGATCGAGGACTTGCTGCTCGCGCATCCGGCGCTGGCCGACGTGGCGGTGGTCGGCGTGCCCGACGCCGAGCGCGGCGAGCTGGTGTGCTGCGTGGTGGTCCGGCGTGCCGGCGCGTCCGCCACGCTCGCCGACCTGTGCGGGCATCTGCGCGGCCAGGGCCTGGCCGTGTTCAAGCTGCCCGAGCGGATGGTCGTCTGGCCCGAACTGCCCTACAACGCGGGCGGCAAGGTGCTCAAGCAGTTGATCCGCGACACGCTCGCCAAGGAGACGACATCGTGATGACCTCGAATCCGATCCATCCCGGTCCCCGCCCGGTGCGGTGGCTGGCGGCCGCCCTGACCGTCGGCCTGTACGTCGCCTCGCTCGCCGCGCACGCTCAGGCACAGCCGCCGACGTTTCCGTCGCGGGCGATCACGATGGTCGTGCCCTATGCGCCGGGCGGCTTGAGCGACGGCATCGGGCGGCTGGTCGCGCAGCGCCTCGGCGAGAAATGGAAGCAGCCGGTGGTGGTGGAGAACCGTCCCGGCGGCGGCACCATCATCGGCACGCAGGCCGTGGCACGGTCGGCGCCCGACGGCCACACGATCCTGCTGACCAGCTTCGGCTACACGCTCAACCAGATCCTGGTCAAGAACCTTCCCTACGACGCGGCCGCGCTGGCACCGCTGAACATGGTCGCGCTCGCGCCGAACGTGCTGTACGTGCATCCGTCGGTGGGTGTGTCGAGCGTCGGAGAACTCGTCGCGCTGGCCCGCAGGAGTCCCGGCAAGCTGACCTTCGCATCGTCGGGCAACGCGAGCAGCCCGCACATGGCGGTCGAACTGTTCGCCTCGGTGACGAAGACCGACATCGTCCACGTGCCCTACAAGGGCACCGGACCCGCGATGTCCGACGTGCTCGGCGGCCAGGTCACCGGCATCTTCGACACCATGCAGTCGATGCAGTACGTCGGGGCCGGCAAGCTCAAGGCGCTGGCCGTCGCGACGCCGAAACGCCTGGCCGCCGCACCCGACGTGCCGACCTTCGCCGAGGCCGGGCTGCCGGCGATGGAGATGGCGAGCTGGTGGGGTTACTTCGTGCCGGGCGCGACGCCGGCGGCGGTGCGCCAGAAGCTCTTCGACGACATCCAGGACGTGCTCTCGTCGCCCGACACGCAGGCCCGCATCGCGGCGCTCGGCGCCGAGCCGAGCCTCGCGAGCCGGGCGGAATTCGTGCGCTTCCTCGACGGCGAGCGCGAACGGTGGACGCGGGTGACGCGCGAGCGGCACATCACCCTCGACTGAAGCATTCAAACCAGGAGACAAGAAAATGAACGATCGATTCTTCGGCGGCATGCGCAAGACGCTTTCGGTCTGCGCGATGGCCCTCGCCAGCCTCGCCGTCGGCGGGACGGCGCAGGCGCAGGACTACCCGGCCCGACCGCTGCGGCTGGTGGTGCCGTTCGCACCCGGCGGCGGTGCCGACATCGTGGCGCGGGCGCTCACGACGCCGCTGGGCAAGCGGCTGGGCCAGCCGGTGGTTGTCGACAACCGCCCGGGCGGCGGCGGCACGATGGGCGCGGACGCCGTTGCCAAGGCGCCTGCCGACGGCTACACATTGCTCTACACGACGCCAGGTCCGCAGTTCACCAACCCTTTCCTCATGGACAAGCTGCCCTACGACCCAGTCAAGGACCTGGTTCCGGTCACGCAGGTGGCCGTGGTGCCGAGCGTGCTGGTGATCAACAAGACGGTGCCGGCGACCAACCTCAAGGAGCTCATCGCCTATGCGCGCGCCAATCCGGGCAAGCTGAATTTCGCCAGTGCAGGCATCGGCTCATCGAGCCACCTGGCCGGCGAACTGCTTAAGTACAGCGCAAGGATCGACATCGTCCACGTGCCGTACCGCGGCACCGGCGCGGCGTTGCAGGACCTGCTCGGCGGCAACGTGTCGATGGCCATCGACAGCATCGCGGTCTACCGCGCGCACATCGAGTCGGGCACCTTGCGCGCCATCGCGGTGTCGACGAAGGAGCGCTCGCCAGTGCTGCCGGGCGTGCCGCCGATCGCCGACGACCTGCCCGGCTTCGAGGGCTCGCCGATCAACTACATCAGCGTACGCGCCGGCACGCCCGCCGCCGTCGTCTCGCGGCTCAACCACGAGATCAACGCCGTGCTCGACACGCCCGAGGTGCGCGCCAATCTGCTGGCCAGCGGCGTCGTGCCCAAGGGCGGCACGCCCGAGGAAATGGCGGCCATCGTGCGCAGCGAATCGGCCAAGTGGAAGCAGGTGATCCAGGTGTCGGGCGCTAGGATGGAATAGCGCCAACGCATCAATGAATTGTCCCGCGGCCTGTAGCTCGAGACAGAGGCCGCCACAAATTCGTCTTACGGACAGGGAGAGCCCAACGACCACAGAGCTGGCCCCGTTCGTTTGAACAAATCCTGATACTTTTTAAGTGGATCCTGCGGGTCAGGCTGCCTTGGCCGAAGGCCATGGCAGCGTCTGGAAGTACACCACGTCCGGCGTTTGGGCGCCGAGGCTGGAATGTGGACGGCGTGCGTTGTAGAACTCGATGTATTGGCCAATACCCGTGCGTGCCTGGCTCACGCTTTCATAGGCATGCAGGTACACCTCCTCATACTTGATCGAACGCCACAGCCGCTCAATAAATACGTTGTCCCGCCAGCAGCCCTTGCCGTCCATCGAGATGCGGATGCCGTGATCCGTAAGCAGCCCAGTGAAGGCCGAACTCGTAAATTGACTGCCCTGGTCGGTGTTGAAGATCTCCGGCGTGCCGTATCGGGCGATCGCTTCTTCGACGGCCTCGATGCAGAACTTGGTGTCCATCGAGATCGACAGGCGCCACGCCAGCACCCGGCGGCTGTACCAGTCGATCACCGCGGCCAGATAAATAAAGCCTCGGGCCATAGGTATGTAGCTGATGTCCATGGCCCAAACCTGGTTGGCCCGGGTCACGGACAACGTGCGCAGCAGGTACGGATAGATCGTGCGACCGGGCGTCTTCTTGCTGGTGTTGGGCCTCCTGTAGAGCGCGGTGATGGCCATACGCCGCATCAATGTGGTCATGTGCTTGCGGCCCACGGCGACACCTTCTCCCCGCAGCAGATCGCGCAGCATGCGCGCTCCGGCGAAGGGCAACTCCAGGTGCAACTCGTCGACACGGCGCATCAACTCCAGGTCGCCATCGCTCACAGGCCTGGCCTTGTAGTACGCCGAGCCGCGGCTGATGTTCACCAGCTCGGCCTGGCGCCGGATCGGCAGATCGTGGCTTCGATCGATCATCGCTTTGTGCTCAGCATGCCGGCCTTGATGAGCGCGCCTTCCAAAAAATCATTCTCCAGCGCCAACTGGCCGATCTTGGCGTGCAGGACCTTCAGATCGATTACTGGTTCCGCGGTCGTAGGCTCGCCACCGAAGACGTCCGCTGCCCGCGCGAGCAACTGGGCCTTTCAGTCGGTGATCTGGTTGGGGTGCACGTCATGCTGCTGCGCCAGCTCGGCGAGCGTCTTGTCGCCTCGGACGGCGGCCAGTGCTACCTTGGCTTTGAAGGCCGCCGAGTGCGTGCGGCGGGGTCTTCTGCTCATCGTTGCTCCAATCTTCACAGGCGAGGTCCTCGCCTTCAGGAGCAGTTTCCACACTTATCGGACTGTTCAGATTTCCGGGGCCAGCTCTCCAGCGGCTAATACGCCTGGAAGGCGACCCCGCAAAGTCCACGAGCCCTCGACGACCTGCGGCTGCTCGGCCTGCTCAAACAGGCATGGTTGGAGAGCGGCGGGGTCTATGGCTACCGCAAGCTGACGCTGGACATGCGTGACCTGGGCGAGCGCTGCGGCAAGCACCGGGTGGCGCGTTTGCTCAAAGAAGAAGGGCTACGTTCGCAGACAGGCTACGGGCGCCGGCCGGGCACGCGAGGTGGCGAGCCTGCAGTGGTCGCGCCCAATCACCTTCAGCGTCGCTTCAAGGTGGCCGAGCCCAACCGATCCTGGGTCACCGACATCACTTACATCCGAACCCACGAAGGCTGGCTCTACCTGGCAGTCGTGGTCGACCTGTTCTCCCGGCAGGTGGTGGGCTGGTCGATGGGCAGTCGTATCGACACGAGCCTGGTCCTCGATGCAGTGTTGATGGCGCTCTGGCGCCGCCAACCGCAGGCGCCCGTCATTGTTCACTCCGTGTCAGGGCTGCCAATTTACTGGCCACGAGTGGCAGGCGTTCCTGCGCGACCACAACTTGGTCAGCAGCATGAGTCGCCGTGGCAACTGTCACGACAACGCAGTGGCCGAAAGCTTCTTCCAATTGCTCAAACGCGAGCGTATCCGCCGGCGCATCTACACGACCCGCAGCGATGCGCGAGCTGATGTCTTCAACTACATCGAAATGTTCTACAACTCGCAGCGCCGTCATTCATCGGCTGACGACCTATCGCCTGTAGAGTTCGAACAGCGACATTCCCAACGGCTCAAGAGTGTCTAGAAAAACCGGGGCGATTCAACACGCCACAGCTTGGGCACATTGCCGACGACGAACTCGATCGGCTGGCGACCGAATGGCGAAGGAGGGCATTGCATGGGGACCGTGAGTCATACGGGATCGCTCATGCGCTGGAAGTCGAGCAGCGCCGACGGCTGCGACCTAGTCAGATGGCTGAGCTTCCTCTTGTCCAGGCAATGCAGCGTCCTTGGTGTCGGCTCTGGTCAAGAAGAGCAGAAAACGCCATTCAGTCAAACACGCGCACGTGAAGTCTCGCCTAGCACCACATCAGGAGATAGATGCCTTCGCACAGAGGTGGTCGACAAGACTGCGTGCAACTGGTGAAAGTGCGTCGAGCGAGCGCACGCACACGACCAGCTGGCGCCAGACCCAGGGCTCGTCTAAGGCCACGGCGCGGATGCCCAACGACGACAAGTAGAGTCGCGCGCTTTGGCGCGGCAGCACCCCAATGCCGAGGCCAGCAGCCACCATCAGCGACATGGCGTCGTAGCCACTGACCTGGATGCGCAGGTGCAAGGGCAGGCCCAGCTCGCCAGCGGCGCGATGCAACTGGTTGTTCACGGCGCTGCCGGGATGCGCACCGACAAAATCGTGTGCCAGCGCTTCGCGAAAAGTCACCTTCCTGCGGCGAGCGAGCGCGTGTTCACGCGGCACGATCAGCACCAGCTCGTCCGTGCGATAGGGCAGCAAGGTCAGCGATTCGCCATACGCGCCGGCATTGAGGATGCCGATGTCCGCCCGGCTGTCAGCCACGGCGCGTGCGATCGACGTGCTGATGCGCTCTTGCAGATGCACCTGCACCTGCGGTGTGGCGGCCAGGAAGCTGCGCAGATCGTCGGGCAGGAACTGCGTGATGGCCGAGATGTTGGCGAAGACACGCACATGTCCTCGCACTCCGCTCGCGTACCCCGCCATCTGTTCGGCGATGTCGTCCAGGCTGTTGAGCAGACCGCGTGTCAGCCCTAGCAGCGTATGCGCCGCCGCGGTGGCCTGGGCGCCCTTGTTGCTGCGTTGGAAAAGCACCGTATCGAGCGTTCCTTCAAGTTCGCTGATGCGCTTGCTGACCGCCGCCGGCGCGAGATGGGCGCGCGCGGCCGCTGCGGCAATGGTTCTCTCTTCCATGACCGCCACGAACAGGCGCAGTGAGACGGGGTCAAGGTTCGTGGGCATGGTCGCGCATTAAACACCCGTAACTGTCCACCATCGCAATCCGCGATGGCAGCGTCATCAAAAATTGCTTTGCGGCGGGCGGCGAGGTGACCATCATTCGGCGCCATGACACAGACATCTACACCTCCAGCGGACCAACCGTCCTTTGCCAAGGGAGCGCTTTCAGGCTTGAAAGTGGTCGAGATGGGCCAGCTCATCGCAGGTCCGTTCTGCGGCAAGACCTTGGGCGAGTTCGGCGCCGACGTCGTGAAGATCGAGACGCCGGGTGCCGGCGATCCGCTGCGCAACTGGCGCATGCTGCAGGATGGCACGTCGGTGTGGTGGCAGGTGCAGTCGCGCAACAAACGCTCGGTGGCGCTCGACCTGCGCAGCGCCGAGGGCCAGGACATCGCACGCAAGCTCATCGCAGAGGCCGACGTGCTGGTCGAGAACTTCCGTCCCGGCACGCTCGAGCGATGGGGCATGGGCTGGGACGAACTAAGTGCCCTCAATCCCGGCCTCGTGATGCTGCGCATCTCGGGTTATGGCCAGACCGGCCCCTACCGCGATCTGCCGGGCTTCGGCGCCATCGGCGAAGCCATGGGTGGGCTGCGGCATCTCACAGGCGAACCCGGCCGGGTGCCGGTGCGCGTGGGCGTCTCCATCGGCGACACGCTCGCGGCACTGCACGGCACGATCGGCGTCCTGCTCGCGCTCTACCACCGCAAGGTGCATGGCGGTCCGGGCCAGGTCATCGATGTGGCCTTGCACGAAGCGGTCTTCAACGTCATGGAAAGCCTGATTCCCGAATACAGCGCCTTCGGCGCTGTGCGCGAGGCCGCCGGCAGTGCGCTGCCGGGCATTGCGCCGTCCAACGCCTACAAGTGCGCCGACGGCTACGTGCTGATTGCGGGCAACGGTGACAGTATCTTCACACGCCTGATGCAGGTCATCGGGCGGGACGACCTGTGCCAGGACGCCGGCCTCGCGAGCAATGCCGGCCGGGTTGCGCGCGTCGCGGAACTTGACGAAGCCATCGAAGCCTGGACGCAGACGCATGCCATGGTCGACGTGCTCGCCATCCTGGGCAACGCGAAGGTGCCGGCCGGCAAGGTCTACACCGCGCGCGACATCCACGAGGACCCTCACTACCGGGCGCGCGACATGATCCTGCGCCAGACTACCCGTGACGGCCATGAGATTGACGTGCCCGGCATGGTGCCCAAACTCTCCGCGACCCCCGGCACGGTGCGCTCGTCGGCGCCCGGCCTGGGCGACGATACAGACGCCGTGCTGCGCGAGGCTGGCCTCACTTCCGAACAAATCTCCCTTCTCCGCTCGAAAGGCGTCATCGCATGACCACGCAGGACACTCTCTGGAGCGGCGCGCGCCGCCGCATCTTTATGCAGGAGGTCGGTCCGCGCGACGGCCTGCAGATGGAAGCCGCCTTTGTGCCGACAGCCGACAAGATTGCGCTCGTCGACGCCCTGTCGGCCGCTGGCATGGCCAAGATCGAAGCCACGGCCTTCGTGTCGCCAAAAGCCATTCCGGCGCTACGCGACGCCGAGATCGTCCTGCGCGAGATCGAGCGTGCGCCGGGCGTGGTCTACACCTGCCTGGTGCCCAACGTGCGCGGCGCCGAGCGTGCAATCGATGCAAATGCCGACGAGCTCAACCTGGTGATGTCGGCCAGCGAGACGCACAACTTGGCCAACCTGCGCATGACGCGGGCGCAGTCGTTCGCCGCGCTGTCGGAGGTAATCGCGCTGGCCGGGCAGGCAGGGGTGTCGATCAACGTTTCATTGTCGTGCGCGTTCGGCTGCCCGATGGAGGGCGACGTTGCGCCATCGGTGGTACTGGACTGGGCGAGCCGCTTCGTCGAGGCCGGAGCGCGCGGCATCACGTTATGCGACACCACCGGCATGGCGTACCCGACGCAGGTCGCGGCGCTGGCGCGCGAATTCCGCGCGCGGCTGCCGGCTACCGAACTCACTCTGCACTTCCACAACACGCGCGGCATGGGCCTAGCCAACGTGCTGGCCTCGATCGACGCCGGCGCCGACCGCTTCGACGCCTCGCTCGGCGGCCTGGGCGGCTGCCCCTATGCGCCGGGCGCGAGCGGCAACGT
Organism: Janthinobacterium lividum; assembly: GCA_050954325.1. Lineage (GTDB taxonomy): Bacteria > Pseudomonadota > Gammaproteobacteria > Burkholderiales > Burkholderiaceae_C > Variovorax. The sequence continues at coordinate 411,886 of JBPBPG010000004.1, forward strand.
CTGCACCGAGGAGATCGTGCACGCGCTGGAACTGATGGACTACGACACCGGCTGCGACCTGTCGCTGCTGCTGGCGGCGGCGCATCGGCTGCCAGCCCTCATCAAACACGAGATCCCGAGCCAGATCGCCAAGGCAGGCCGCCGGCTCGACCTTCACACGCCACCCGCGGATTTCGCGATCTGGCGCGACCGCGCGCTGGCGCGAGATGCAGGCACGCCGGCCGAATTCTGACTTTCCCCTGATCTGCGCTTATCTTTTTTAGAACACAAGAGACTACTCATGACCCTTTCGAACGCTTTCCTGCGCCGTGCTGTCGGGTTCGGTGCCATTGCTGCAACTGTTCTCGCGCTGACGCCTGTCGCACAGGCGCAATCGTCTTCGCAGGTGCCTGCGGGGTATCCGGCTCGGCCGGTGACGCTGCTGGTGCCGACCGCAGCGGGTGGTACGACCGACCTTGCCGCGCGCATGCTAGGCGTGCCGCTTGGCACCGCGCTTGGCCAGACCATCGTGGTGGACAACCGCGGCGGCGCGAACGGCGGTATCGCAGCCGTGGCGGCCAAGCGGGCCGAACCCGACGGCTACACGCTGCTGATGCAATACTCGGGCTACCACGTCATCACGCCGCTGGTCAGCAAACAGGCGCTGCAATGGGACGCCAAGGACCTGACGCCGGTGGCCAACGTGCTGTCGGCGCCGCAGATCGTCGTCGTGCGCGCCGACCTGCCGTTCAAGACGATGGCCGAGCTTGTGGCCTACGCGAAAGCCAACCCGGGCAAGCTGAACTACGCCTCGTCGGGCAACGGCTCGCTGCAGCACGCCACCGGCGCGATGCTGGAGCAGCAGGCCGGCATCCGGCTCACGCACATCCCCTATAAGGGCACCGGCCCGGCGCTGCAGGACCTGCTCGGCGGACAAGTGGACCTGACCTTCGGTACCGCGCCGCCGTTCGTGCCGCACATCCAGTCGGGCAAGCTGCGCGTGCTGGCCACCACCGGTAAGGCGCGCTTGGCGAGCCTGCCGAACGTGCCTACCACTGCAGAGGCGGGCCTGCCGAAGCTGGACGCCACTTCGTGGTTCGGCGTCTTCGCGCCAGCCAAGACGCCTCGGCCGATCATCGACAAGCTCTCCGCCGATATCGCCAAGGTTGTCTCGACGCCAGCTTTTAAACAGAAAGCGCAGGACCAGGGCGCTACGGCCGACTACCTGAATCCGCAGCAAATGGAGGCGCTGGTGAAGACAGAGACTACGCGCTGGGCCGAGGTCGTCAAGGCTGCGAAGATCGAGGCCGACTGACCCGTAGGAACGTGACCCAGGCGAAGAGCCAGCGTGAGGCTTCTTTGGAAACTGTGATCCCAGAATCTGAGCTCTAGCGCTGCACCACGTTTAGAAGACCATCATGGCCATGATTGCCAGCCAGTCTGCGATCAACCCTTCTTGGGCCCGACAGAGGCAGGCCAGCCAACGACTCGTTGCACACCTCGTGTTGGCGCGGCTTAAGCACCAGCCAGTCTACTGAGCCCGGTCTGCCCGAAATGTTCGCAACAGATGAAGCATAGGCAAGGGACCAAGGGCGCCAGGGCAGGACTTCTGGGGATGCGTGACTTATCCGCAGTGCTGCGGAACACGAGCTGCGGAAGCCAATGCCTAAACTGGTTGCAGATGGTCGGGGCAGCGATCAATCGGTGCTGTAGGCAACGGCTTGTTTTCAAAAGCCCATTGAGCCTCAGCTACCGCGCTGCGCCTGGATGCGCCGATGGGATTGGGTAAAACCTATCCCAGGTTTCTTTTTAGGAAATTTCGAAGTCGGAAAGTGACTTGCCTGCGGCCAGTGCTTCCGTGACCCAGCCTGGCTTGCGACCGCGTCCACCGGACCAGGTCTGTCCATCCGGACCTTGATACTTGGCTGCCGCAGGCTCTTTCTTGGTCTTTTGCGAAGCTTTAGCAGTCTTCGGTGCGCGGTCCGAAAGCTTCAGATCCGCTGCGGTCAATCCATATTCAGAAATCTGCTTACGGACCTGATCGATGATGCCAGCGCGTTCGTGATTGCGGAGTTCTTCGGCCTGCTTGCGCAGCTGGGCTGTCAACTCTTCATTTTTCTGGATCTGTGCTGTGAGGTCTTGCAGGGATGTGACCATGAGTTCTCTTTCGTCGGCAAATCGATATTATAGATATGCAACGCTCTGGTTAAAATCAGAGGATCCCGGAGCGGGCTGGCGAAATAATCCCAAGTAAGTCTCATTTTCGAATGATTCGTAACTATTTTGTAAGCAAATCGCAATCGACCATCGTGAGATGGATTCACATGAAAAATCCGTCCTGACTGAGCACTGACGATGCCGGTATCGGCGCACCGAGCCGATCGGCGAACTTAGCGATGAAGACCTGCCTAAAAGCATTTTCGATGGCAAGTGTGAGCAGATCCTGCATCGAAATCGGGGAGTGGGTCTGCAGTGTGTCGCACAAATCGCTTGCTGGATCACTTGGACGAATGAGTCGTGCAAACGGTGGGTTTCAAGGCTTCCGGACACTCTGACTAGCTCTTCAAGCGTTGCCGCTCTCGAAATGGACCAGACTGAGGCACTTCAGTTCTGAGAACTTCCTGAACGGGTTATTCAAGTCTGTGGAGGTGAGAGCCTCAACCACAAATGTTAGTTATGCACCAACGACTCACTATGTCCCTTTGCCTTCCGGCACCTTTGTTCTGCCAGTTGCTGTAGCGCCTCAGCAGCCGTCTCGCAAAAGTCAATCGAGCAAGCCAGCATGAGGTTGAGCGGCAGTCCGAAGTCTTCCACCAACCATCCTGAATGCTGCTCGCGCAGCAACCCCGCCTCACATCGTGTGCATGGCATGGCTGCATGCAAACGGTCGGCATACGAGCCTGCCGGGACGCCATACCCGATGACTGGAATGCCTCGGGCGATGGCAAATCCCACTTCAAACACCGTACCCGAATCCGGTTCATGGCCTCGGAAGGGCGCCAGGTTGGCAATCACGCCCTCAGCCTCAGACAGCTTTGCCACGTTCGAGGTGAAAATATGTCTTGCCAGTTGCACACCTTTCGCAGTCAGCGGCAAATCGCCATCGATAGGCGCAAGAGGTATCAGCTGAAGTCGAAGTGCCTCGGAACAAAGCGATGCAAACACTCTCGCCGCATCAGGCTTGAAAACGTCGAAACCAGCCAAATAGACTTTCATGTCCGCCATCCTTGCCCATCGATTTAAAAGACAACCAAAGAACTATTATAGCGTTAATTATTGGTAAGACAGCTCGGATTGTTTCGCAGACATTGCAAAGCTACCATTTTTTTGAATTCCTAAGCCATTTCTCGATCTGCCGACGCACGGGATGCTTATATGGACTGCGTATAACCAATTTTTGCGTAACTCATAGCAATACCGCGTAGTGCTTGGGCGTTTTTTCAAGTGTCGGCTCGTGATTGCCTTTGGAACTTCGAGGAATTCAATGACTCAACCTACGATTCGTTCGTGACAGCACACATGCATCCTGATGACTAGAAGCTACCCCGAACTAAAAACTGAGATAGCCCGCTTGGAGGCAGAAGCCGAGAGAGTGCGGCGATTCGAACTTCCCACCGTCATCGCTGAACTGAATCTGCTGATCGAGCGCTATCAACTTACTGAGTCGATGATTTTCGGTGCTGCGCGCAGTGGCACTCCAGGAAAGCCAAAGACCGTGATGGTTCCGAAGTATGTAGATCAAGTAACCGGTAACACCTGGACCGGACGCGGCCCGACACCATCCTGGCTATCTGAAGCGCTAAGTGCCGGCACGTTGGCAGAGAATCTGTTGGTCAGTTGATGACGTCCAAGTCAGTTGGACCGCCTTGGAACGAGTTGCACGAAAGTGGCAAATGCGGTTTTTGAACGCGAGTTTCAAAGAGAAGGATGCCGTTAAGGCGCTCGGAGCCCGATTCGATTTCACAGCGAAAAAGTGGTTCGTGCCTGAAGGCATGGATCTGCAGCCTTTCGCACCGTGGCTGCCTGCACAGGCCGCTGTGAGAGATCTCCCCATGTACCAAGACAGGGATGAGAGAGCTCGTGCTCGAGGTGAGCAAACGGCCGATTTGGGTGTCGCGTTCTGCTCGCAGACGGCAGAGGAGGCACCCGACCCACTGGGTCTTACGCGCTTTGGCAGCCAGGAGCCTGCAGCACGACGCCCAGCACCTGCGTCTGCCTCCACCCACTATGCTCTTGCCACTCCATCTGCGACACCGGCATCTGCCCCGATCGCAGCACCTGCGACAGTGAAAGGCATTCCGCTGTCGCAACTGCTCGCCAACGTGTCGACAGCTATCACGCAAGGCTTCTCGTCTACCTGGATCACCCTCGAACTCGTGAGCGTGCGCAATCACGCCAGCGGTCATGTCTACCTCGAGGTTGGCGACAACCGGAACGGTTCGGCCACGGCCAAATGTTCGGCCACGATCTGGAAGTCAGCCGCCGGCATCGTTTCCGATTTCGAGAAGGCGACGGGTGCTCGGTTCGCCGCTGGCGTGAAGTTGCTGGTCCGCGTACGGCCTGTTTTCAAGGCCATGTTCGGCTTCAGCCTTGAGATCGATGCGATCGACCCTCAGTACACGCTGGGCGACCTTGAGGCCCGCAAGCGTGAGATTCATGAGCGGCTCACGCGCGAACGCGTCTTTGGCAAGAACAAGCAGCTCCCTGCGCCATGGGACTTCGAGCGTGTCCTCGTGATCGCACCCGCTGAAGCGGCAGGACTGGACGACTTTCGCGCCGAGGCCGATCGGCTGGACCAAGCGGGCATCTGCAAGTTTCGCTACGTCACGAGCCGGTTCCAGGGCGACGGCGCAGCGAAGGAGATCCGCGAAGCCATCGAGTACGCGATGCAGATCTGGAGGGCGGCTCCAGATGCGCTTGTGATCATCCGCGGCGGCGGTGCAGCCAACGACTTGGCGTGGCTCAACGACTATGACCTGGCCCGCTGCATCTGCGACTTTCCGGTGCCGGTGTTCACCGGGATAGGGCACGAACGTGACAGCTGCGTGCTCGATGAAGTCGCACATACGAAGTTCGATACGCCTTCGAAAGTCATCGGCGGGATCGAGACGATGATCCGCAGGCGGGTGCAGGAAGTGCGTGAAAACTTCCGTCATGTTGCGACAGTGGCGGCTCGGGTTGCGGCTGCAGCTCGTCAGGCGGCCTCACAAGCGGATCAAACCGTCCGCGACGGTGCCCTGCATCAGTTGGCCTTGGCCAGACAGTCGAGTGCATCGCTCCTGGAGGATGTTCGGCAGGGCGCAGGCCAGACTTTGCGAGAAGCATTGAAGACGGCACCAGCACTGTTGAACGAGATCACCGCCAGCGCTCGCGCAGCCGTGAAGACCGCGCGTGTGGATTCGAAGGCGCAGTTTTACGCAGTCACGGATCGGGCTGCGGCTGACCTGCGCACAGCAGGTCAAGGGATCGATCACTCGATCAGCGACGTTGCCACGCATGCGCGGAGGTCGACTTCAGAAGCGGCTGACCGCTCGAAGGCGCTGTTCCGGGAGATCGCAGGACAGGGACCTGAGAAGACGCTTTCGCGTGGGTTTGCGGTCGTCAGGGATGGCACCGGCGGGGTGCTTACGACATCAAAGGTTCAGGTCGGGACCGTGGTCCAAATTCAGTTCAAAGACGGTGTCTTGCGCACCAGATCCGAGGGAGAAAGCAGTGAGTGAATCGTTCAAGCAAGCTTATGGCGTGCTGCAGAAACATGCGCAGACACTGCGGGATCAGCGCGAGCCCAACATCGACGATCTGCTGATGATCGTCACGGAATCGGTCGCTGCCTTCGGCGTCTGTAAGGCGCGCATCGATGCTGTCGAAAAGGCATTGGAGCAAGCCTTGGGTGGTACCGGTGGGCCTGAACCGAGGCCCTCCTAGGCTTCGTTTCCGCCAACCGCTTTTGTGCCTAAAAGTCTCCGAAGCGGGCCGCGCTTAGCGAAGCTTGAGAACTCGCTGCGACCAGAGTCTCTTCGCAGACTTGACAGCATTGGTGTCGTCAGATGCTTTCGATATCTCAAACGCTGAGAAGAATCTTCAAATACCGTACCTGCGTCCGTTTCACGGCAGTGGGAGGTTGTTTAGTTGGCAATCAAGCCCTGCGGTCGTAGAGATCCATTCATTCCGCTGCGATGCCCGCGTCTTTGACGACCTTGCCCCATTTGGCCAGATCAGAGTTGATGATCGCGGCATAAGCCTGCGGCGTGCCGCCCTGAACTTCGATACCAGCCGCCTCTAGCTTTGCGCGCACATCGGGCAGCTTCAACGCGGCGTTGATCTCAAGGTTGAGCTTGTCGATGATCGCCTTGGGCGTGCCTGCCGGTGCGAGGAAGCCTCCATTGGTATTGGCGTCAAAACCCTTTAAACCCTGTTCGTCCGCAGTTGGCACCTCCGGCATCGACGTGGCCCGCTTGCGAGTGGACACGGCAATGGCACGCACATTGCCGGCCTTGGCCTGTGCCTGGATGGCGCTTATGGTGTCGATGTAGAGCGCCGTGCGCCCCGCCAGCAAATCCGGGTACGCGGCGGAGGATCCTTTGTAGGGCACCAACAGCATTGGTGCCCCGCTCGCGAGACGGAACATCTCAGCGGCCATCTCCTGCGCGCTGCCGCGGCCGGACGTGGCGACCTTGGACTGGTCGGGATTGGCTTTCATCCAGGCGATGAACTCGGGCAGTGTCTTGGCTGGAATCTGCGGGTAGATCGCGAACAGCAGCGGAACCTCGTGGGTGTAGACGATCGGCTCGAAGCTCTTCTCTGGATCCCAACCCAGGTTCTTGTAGAGGAACTTGTTGGTGTTGTGGCTGCCACCCACGATGCCGATCGTGTAGCCGTCGGGCACCGACTTGGCAAGTACGTCAGTGCCAAGGTTGTTGGACGCACCAGGCCGGTTGTCGACGATCACAGGTTGTCCCATCGAGATGGCGAGCTTGTCCCCAACGACGCGAGCAATGGTGTCGATGGCGCCGCCTGGAGGAGCCGGCACGATGATCTTGATGGCACGTGTGGGATAGGCCTGGGCCGATGCAGCGTGCGGCAGCACAGCGAGAGTTGCTGAGAGTGCCAGGGCCTTAAGCAGTGAGTGAAGTTTCATGTTTGTCTCGTATGGTTTGTTGATTAATGGTCGCAAAGCGCCTTCAGGCGCGGATCAGGTGCTCAGCCACGCCCGACGTAGGGCATGGCACTGGCCATCACCGTCATGGTCAGCACGTTGGCGTCGAGTGGCATCGCAGCGATGTGACGCACCGCGTCGGCCACATGGCGCGCATCCATCATGGGTTCTGGGACGGTCGTGCCGTTGGCCTGCAGCACGCCGCGCGTCATGCGCTCGGACAGTTCGGTGTGAGCGTTGCCGATGTCGATCTGGCTGGCCACAATGTTGAAGGCCCGGCCGTCCAGTGCCAGTGCCTTGGTCAGGCCCAGCACGGCATGCTTGCTGGCGGTATAGGGCGCGGTGAAGGGTCGCGGCGTGTGTGCCGAGACCGAGCCGTTATTGATGATGCGACCGCCCTGCGGCGACTGGCGCCGCATCAGACCGAAGGCTGCGCGCGCGCACAGGAACACCCCGGTCACGTTGGTGTCGATCACGCGATACCAAGCGTCTAGCGGCAACTCGTCCATCGGCATAGCGGGGGCGTTCACTCCGGCGTTGTTGAACAGAAGGTCGAGCCGGCCAAATCGACCCTCGATCGCAGTGAACAGCGCCTGCACGCTGTCGGGGTCGGTCACGTCGGTGGGCACGACCATGGCGGTCTTGCCGCGCGTTTCGGCCTCGACCGCCAGCGCCTGGAGTGGCTCGACACGGCGGCCGGCTAACACGACCGCCCAACCATCGTCGAGCAAGCCAAGCGTCACGCTGCGGCCAATGCCGCTACCGGCGCCGGTAACCAGTGCAATCTTCGGTTGCGTGTTGTTTGTCAAAGGGTGTCTCCTTGTTGTGATGCATTGACCAGCCCGGCGCTGACAGTCATCTCGAACACGCCGATGCCGTCGATGCCGCCATTGATGACATCGCCTGGCCGCAGCGCACCCACGCCGAAAGGTGTGCCGGTGTAGATCAGATCGCCAGGCGCGAGCACCACCGAGCGCGACAGCATCGCCACCAGCGCGGATACCGGCCATAGCAGATCGGCCAAGTCGGCGCGTTGCCGATCGGTGCCATTGACCGCCAGCCAGACCGCACCGCGCTGCGGGTGGCCGCATGTCGCGACCGGAACCAGCGGCGTGCATGGTGCCGAGTGGTCGAATGCCTTGGCTGACTCCCAAGGGCCGCCCGCGCGCTTGGCCTGCTGCTGCAAGTCGCGTCGTGTGAGATCCAGACCGGCGCCATAACCCCAAATGTGATCCGGTTCCACGCGCGCTGGATTGATGTTGTGCCCGCCGCGGCCAATGGCCACGACCAATTCAATTTCATGGCAGAAGTCGTCGGTGCCGGGAGGGTAGGGGAGGCGACCCTGCGCCAGCACCACCGCGTTGGCGGGTTTCATGAACCAAGCGGGCATTTCTCCCGGTGGCGCCTCATCGAGGCTCCATCGGTAGTTGCGACCGATGCAGAACACGCGGCCGACGGGGAACAATGCGGGGCTGCCCGCCACCGGCAGCGTGGTTGGTGCGCGCGGTGGGAACACGAAGTGCGTCATGGGGTGGCTGTCGCCTCAGGTCGTCAGGCTCATCGCCGGGCGTTCGCCGGCCAGCGCTTGTGCGATGCTGTCCAGCACCATCTGGCCCATGACGGTGCGGGTCTCCCAAGTGGCGCTGGCGCGGTGGGCCTGGAGCGTGACGCGGTCGGACGCACGCAGCGCGGCAGGTACATGCGGCTCGTCGACGAACACGTCCAGTCCAGCGCCGGCGATGCGTCCAGCGACCAGCGCCTCGGTCAGATCAGCCTCATTGACCAACCGGCCGCGCGCGACGTTGACCACGAAGCCGCGCGGACCGAGCGCTTCGAGCACTCGGGCGTCGACGATGCCTTCAGCCTTGTCCGCTGCAGCACACAGCACGAGCGCATCGACATCGCGCGCAAGGTCAACGAGATCCGGCACGAAGGCGTGCGGAAGGTCGTCCATGCAGCGCAGGTCGGTGTAGCTGATCGCGCAGCCGAAGGCCGCCGCACGCACCGCGACTGCGCGTCCAACGCGCCCCATACCGACGATGCCGACGCGCATACCGCTGAACCGACGCGCCAGCGGCAGTGCGCTGGGCTGCGGGCGGTGCGCCCACTCGCCATCGCGCACGAAGCGATCGCCGGCACACAGGTTCCGGCAAGCGGCGATCAACAGGCCGATCGCGAGGTCGGCAACGTCGTCGGTCAACGCCCCCAGCGTGGCGGTCACGGGCAGGCCACGTTCGCGGCAGTACGCTAAGTCGACAGCATCGGTGCCGACGCCGTTCACGGCCACGACCTTGAGGGAGGGCAACCGAGCCAGCATGGCCTGCGAAATGCCTGTGTGACCGCCGGTGACGACAGCATCGATCGATGCACCGTGGTGGCGCAGCCAAGCTTGGCCGTCAGTGATCTCGAAATACCTGTGGACGGTATAGAGCAAAGCGAGCTCGTCGTTGATCGACGGGATCAAGATTGGGTTGAGTTGCAGGACACAGGGCTTCATATCGATTCGTTCGGCAGGTTGTCGCGAGTTCGCGTGGGCTGTCTCCAGGATGGACGCATATTAGAAATGGATTGACGAAACGGTCAATATTGACGTTTAAAATCAATGTATAACTTTTGTATCTGACCTATGCCTTCTTGGATTTCGATGGATGAGGCATGCCGCCTTCTCGGGGTGCGGCCTCAGACGATCTATGCCTATGTGAGCCGCAACAAGCTGGAGGTCGTGCCCGATCCCACAGACACGCGGCGCAGCCTGTACCGCGCCGAAGATGTCGCCGGGCTCGCCAAGCGCAAGCAGGCTGGCCGCAAGCACCAGACACTGGCCGCCAATACTCTGTTCGGTTCTGAGCCCAGCATTCCGACGGCGCTATGTTCGTTCTTCCGTGGGCGCCCGCACTACCGGGGTCAAGACGCCATTGACCTGGCTCGAACCGCCACGCTCGAGGAGGCTGCGCAAATTCTTTGGGCCGCGGAGCAACCGGCCGACTTCTCGGTCGCGGCATCGCCCGCGACGGCATGCTCCGGCAAGCCGGGCCGCATCGCGGCCTTTACGGTGTTGGCGAACTTGTCGGCCGGCGGGCACTCGACCCGCGGGCGCCTGACGCGCGTATTGCATCACGAGGCCCAGAGCCTGGTGGGCCAGCTGGCAACAGCCTTCGGTGCGCAACCAGGGCGGCAGCCGCTGCATCTGCGCTTCGCAAAGGGCTGGAAGCAATCGCCCGAGGTGGCGGAACTGCTGCGCGCGGCGATGGTGCTGCTGGCCGACCACGAACTGACAAGTTCGGCCTTCGTCGCACGCATCGCAGCGTCGACCGGTGCCTCGTTACCGGCCTGCCTGCTGGCCGGGCTCACCACGCTGTCGGGACCATTGCACGGAGATGCCTCGGGCCGCGTGCAGTCGCTGTTTAACGAAGTTGAGCGGCTGGGCGACGACAAGGTGGTGGCGCACTACCTGTCGACCGGGTTACCCCTGGCAGGCTTTGGCCATCACCTCTATCCCGATGGCGATCCGCGTGCTGCCGCCTTGCTGGCTCTGTTTGAGCCACCCGATGTCATCGCGCGTTTTATCGAGAAGGTTATTGCGCTGACCGGCCTGCAACCGAACATCGACGTGGCATTGGCCGCGCTGGTGGCGCACTATCGGATGCCCGCCGACGCAGCCTTCGGAATGTTCGCTACCGCGCGCAGCGTCGGCCTGTTAGCACATAGCTTGGAGCAGTTGGGCGTGCCGCAAGTCATTCGCCCGCGCGGACGTTATGTGGGACCGATGCCAGTGGCGCCATGAGTGTGAAATGTCATTTGGGCACGATCAGAATCGCATACTCAAGTATGCGCAACTCTATTTCCTATAACAGAATTAAATTGATCTCGCTTGACATCATCTAGCCAACTTTTCAGTCTGTACCTACAAACAGAATCGGCTGGAATCGAACGGTTTCGCAACCCCTTCAGGAAATACTCCAAATTAATCTGCCTTAGCCCGGTTCAATCCGAGGGGCGACGGCGATTGAAGGGATAGGCAAAGCGTCCGGGAAACTGGGGAAGCCCATCGGTACCAGCGTGGACCATAGACGCAACTGCAGCAGGTTCATGACCAGAGAAGGCACGACCAACAATAACGCTGCTGCCTAAACCGGCGGCTTTGCGAGTGCGAGCAAAGCCTTGGAGACCGTCGGTAAGCTAAGGCACATCAGTGCCCAGAATCAACGTCATCGTTTAGCAAAGGGCCTTTATTGATATGGAGTTGTGAAACATCGAGTTAGATATAGCATAGCACTGCTACTAAATAGCTAGGCTAAAAATGTCGATGCGTGAATCTCGTCTGGAACAGGTTGGAATGAAACTGGTGCTCTTCGCGCGTCTCTACCGCCGGGAGATCGACAAAGCGCTCAAGCCGTTCGGGCTGACCTATGCTGTCGTGCTGCCGTTGCGCTACCTGGCGCAGTTCGAGCAGGAAATCGGCCAGGCGCAGCTGACTGAGATCCTGAGCATCGAAGGGCCTACGCTGGTGCGCACGCTGGACCAGCTCGCCCAGTCCGGCCTGCTGGAGCGCGTGATGCACGCCAACGACCGCCGGGCCAACATCGTGCGCCTGACCCCTGCCGGGCATGCGCTGGATCAATTGCTGCGCGGCGCGCTTCACAGCGTACGGGTGGCACTTTTCGCCGGCGTCGCGGACGCGGACCTCGAAGTGATGCTGCGAGGCATCGACACGCTGCTGGAGAACGTCGACCGATCCAGGGACGCCCCGGCCGTCCACGCCTGACCCGATCACACCCCATTTCCACAGGCACAGCTTCATGTCCACCTCTTCGTCTTCCTCGGCCCCGACGCGCTGGCCCTCCGTCGCCCTCGGCTTCCTGCTGATCCTGATCGGCCTCACGCTGGGCGGCGGCGGCGGCTTCCTGCTGGCCCGTGGCGGCAGCGGGTATTACCTGCTCATGGGCCTGGCGCTGCTGGCCGCCGGCGTGCAGTTTATCCGCGGTCGCACCTCGGCACTGGCGATCTATCTGGTGGCCTTCGCAGGCACCGCCGCCTGGGCGTTCTGGGAGGCCGGCATGGACTTTTGGGCCCTGCATGCCCGGATCTTCGCCTTCGCCTGCCTGCTGCTGCTGGTCGTCCTGGTGCAGCCCGGGCTGCGGCGGCGCGCCGCCGTTGTGCCGCGCACCGGCTTGTTCATGGGGTCGGCGAGCCTGGTCGCCGTCGGCATCGCGGCCGGCGCCTGGGGCATGTTCGTGCCGCATGGCATCCACCACGCGACCGTGGCCTCGGGTGGCGTGCCGGTCACGCCCGCCACCGCGGTACGCGACTGGTCGAACTACGGGAACGGCCCGGGCGGCGACCGTTTCGGCGCGCTCGACCAGATCAACCGCGACAACGTCGACCAGCTCGCCGTGGCCTGGACCTACCGCACCGGCGACGTGCCCGAGTCCGACGGCAACGGCGCCGAGGACCAGCTGACACCGCTGCAGATCGGCTCGACCGTGTTCGTCTGCACGCCGCACAACAACGTGATCGCGCTGGATGCCGACACCGGCGCGGAGAAGTGGAAGCGCGTGATCGACGCGAAATCCAAGGTGTGGATGCGTTGCCGCGGCCTCGCTTATTTCGATGCGACGCAACGCGTGCCGCCGTCCTCCGTGCCGGGCAGCAGCCAGCCGCTGCCGGCGACGGTCGCCGCCGGTGCGCCGTGCCAGCGCCGCATCCTGATGAATACCATCACCGCCGACCTGGTGGCGCTGGATGCCGACACCGGCGAGTTCTGCCGCGATTTCGGCCGCGACGGCCATGTCGACCTGCGCGAAGGCATGGGTGCCGCACCGGACCCGCTGTATGTACCGACCTCGGCGCCGACACTGGCCGGGACCACCGTGGTGGTCGGCGGCCGCGTCTCGGACAACGTGGCGCTGGACATGCCCGGCGGCGTGGTGCGCGGTTTCGACGTCGTCACGGGCAAGCTGCGCTGGGCGTTCGACCCCGGCAACCCGGACGACAAGAACGCGCCCGCCGCGGGCCGCACCTACACCCGCTCGACGCCCAACGTCTGGGCCTCGATGTCGTACGATCCCGCGCTCAACGTCGTGTTCATGCCGACCGGCAGTGCCGCCATCGACCTGTGGGGCGCCAAGCGCACGGCGCTGGACCATAAGTTCGGCGCGTCCATGCTGGCGGTTGACGCGACGACCGGGATGCAGCGCTGGGTGTACCAGACGGTGCACAACGACCTGTGGGATTTCGACGTGCCCATGCAGCCGACCTTCTTCGACTTCAGGAAGCCCGACGGCACCAAGGTGCCCGCGCTGGTGTTCGGCACCAAGGCCGGCCAGCTCTACGTGCTGGAGCGCACGACCGGCAAGCCGCTGACCGAAGTCGTCGAGAAGCCCGTGAAGGCCGCCACTATTCCCAACGAGCCTTATTCGCCGACGCAGCCGCTGTCCGTCGGCATGCCGCAGATCGGCGCCCAGACCCTCACCGAAGCCGACATGTGGGGCGCCACGCCCTTCGACCAGCTGGCCTGCCGCATTGCCTTCCGCGGCATGCGGTACGAGGGCCTGTACACCGCCCCCGACACCGACACCTCGCTGAGCTTTCCCGGTTCGCTCGGTGGCCTGAACTGGGGCGGCCTGTCGATCGACCCGACCACCAACACCATCTACGTCAACGACATGCGCCTGGGCCTGTGGGTGCGCATGGCCGCGCAGCGGAGCGACGCCCCGGCCTCCGACGGCCGCGAGGCGGTCAACGCCGGCATGGGCGCGGTGCCCCTGAAAGGCACGCCGTATTCCGTCGTCAAGGACCGCTTCATGTCGCCGCTCGGCATCCCGTGTCAGAAGCCGCCGTTCGGCTCGCTCACCGCCGTCAGCCTCGACACGCAGAAGGTGGCCTGGGAGATCCCGCTGGGCACCATCGGCGACTCAGTGCTGCACGGCGTCAGGCTCGCGCTGCCGATCCCGGTCGGCATGCCCACCATCGGCGGCTCGATGACCACCCAGGGCGGCCTGGTGTTCTTCGCCGCGACGCAGGACTTCTACCTGCGCGCCTTCGACAGCGGCAACGGCAAGCAGCTGTGGAAGGCCCGCCTGCCGGTCGGCAGCCAGGGCACGCCCATCACCTACCGTTCCCCGGGGACCGGTCGCCAGTACGTGCTGATCTCGGCCGGCGGCGCACGGCAGTCCGCGGTTCGCGGCGACTACGTGATCGCCTACGCGCTGCCCAAATAGCGGCATGAGCAGGCTGGATGCAGAAACTGGCTCGATGCGCGTGGCGCAGACCTGCCGCGACTGGGGCCTGACCTGGGGCAGCCACTCCAACAACCATTTCGACGTCTCGCTGGCGATGTTCACGCACGTGGGCGCAGCCGCGCCCGGGCGCGTGACAGCCATCGACACGCATTGGATCTGGCAGGACGGCCAGCGCCTGACAAAGGAACCGCTGCAAATCGTCGGCGGCCACGTGCAGGTTCCGAAGAAGCCCGGCCTGGGCGTGGAGCTGGACATGGCCGAGGTCGAGAAGGCGCACCAGCTCTACAAGGAGTACGGCCTGGGCGCGCGCGACGACGCCATGGCTATGCAGTTCCTCAGCCCAGGCTGGAAGTTCGACGCCAAACGGCCGGCGCTCGACCGCTGAATGACTCGGCCCTCGAGGGCAGCGATCGGTCGCTGCCTCTCAGCCGGCGCGCGTCGTTGACCTGCTGCCATCGGGCATGCGTGACGATGACCCGATCAACGGCGCATCAGATTCCACCGTCGCTGGCACCGCTTGCCTGATGCGCATCGCGCAAATCGACTGATTTCCCAACATCCCTCCTGAAACACAACCATGAAAGAGACACCCATGATCCAGCAGCGCCGCTACTTCCTGAAAACCGCCGCAGGCACGGGGCTGTCGGCACTCGCCGGCATCGCAGGTGCGCAGTCGTTCGACTTTAAGCCCAACCAGCGCTATCCCGATCCCTCGGTCCTGATCCTCGACCCAAGCTTCGCCAAGTACCGCCTCTATAGCAGCACCATCGAGCAGGTCGGCACAGGCATGCGTTGGGCGGAAGGGCCAGTCTATTTCCCCGAAGGCGGATACCTGCTGTGCAGCGACATTCCCAACAACCGAATGATGAAATACGACGAGAAGACCGGCAAGTTCAGCGTGCACAAGACCGGGGTGAACTACGCCAACGGCAACACGCGTGATCGACAGGGTCGGCTGATCAGCTGCGAGCATTCGGTCACCCGACGCGTGGTCCGCACGGAGAAGGACGGCCGCATGACCGTGCTCGCCGACAGCTTCGAAGGCAAGCGCCTCAATTCGCCCAACGATATCATCGTCAAGTCCGATGACACGATCTGGTTCTCGGACCCGCTTTTCGGAATCAATGGCGAGTGGGAGGGCTTCAAGGCCACGCCCGAACAGCCCACCACCAACGTCTACCGCATCGGCATGGATGGAAAGGTGACCGCGGTGATCACAGACCTCGTCAATCCCAACGGGCTGGCCTTTTCTCCGGACGAATCCAAGCTGTATGTGGTCGAGTGGAAAGGCACGCCCAACCGCACGATCTGGAGCTACGACGTCGCCAGCGACGGCAGCCTGACCAACAAGACGAAATTCATCGACCCGATGGGTCCGGTCTCCCTGGACGGCTTTCGTGTGGACCGCGACGGCAATCTCTGGGTTGGCTGGGGTTGGAGTGGTGCCTTGGCCACCGAAGCCACCGATGCGGGCAACGGTATGAAGGCCTATATGCCGCTGGGTAAATCCGAAGAGCTGGACGGCGTGAAGGTCTTCAATCCGCAGGGCAAGCCAATCGGCTTCATCAAGCTGCCTGAACGCTGTGCCAACCTCACGTTCGGCGGACCCAAGAACAACCGCCTCTACATGGCGAGCGGCCATTCGGTGTACGCCCTTTTCGTTGAGGCTCACGGAGCGACCTGAGATTCCGTTATCCCGGTCTTCACGGCGTGCCAGAGCGGGCGCGGGTGCCGTCGACGACGTGGACGCCTGATCTTGCATTCGGATGGATCTGCCGGCTCTTTGACACGTCCAGTCCCAGCCGTTGGGACAAGTCGGCCTGATATGCCTCGGTGAGCGGGTTGGAAAGCATGGCCAGTCACGGCCGAACAATCACAATGGACACGTGTCCATTCTCGTGCAGAGGATGGAAGATCCCTACGGAGACCCACATGTACATCAGTGAACAATTGCTCAACCCCGACGAACGCCGGCTTCGCCTCTCCACACAGCTGGGTGTCCAGCACGTCGTGCTTGACAACCGCGGCACCGAGCTGGTGTCGGCCAGCGGTGGCGTCAGCGAATGGGATGCCCACAAGCTGGCCGACTACCGTAAGTGGATCGAGGGCTTCGGCCTTAAGCTCGACGTCTTCGCTCTGGACGTCGGTTCGATCCTGCTGGATTCGTTGGTCGACATGGAAGGCGCGAAGAAGCAGCGGGCCACGCTGGCGCAGAACATCCAGAAAGCCGCGGACGCCGGCATCGACTGCCTCAAGTACAACGTGCAAATGGTGGGTATCACCCGCACGGGCCTCAAGACCGGTCGTGGCGGTGCTCAGAACTCCGGCTTCGTCTACGCCGAGTATTCGGCCGAGGACGATCAGAAGCACTCGTACTGGGGGGTGGGCTATCCGAGCAACCAGGAGGAAGGCGGCTCCGCCTCCGCCGCCCTGTGTGGCCAGAAGATGGCGCGGGAAGTACCGCCCGTAAGCGAGAAGGCGGGCTGGGACGCGATTGAATTCTTGGTCGAGGGTCTGGTGCCGGCCGCAGACCGGGCCGGCGTCCGCTTGGCCTGTCATCCGCACGATCCGGCCTACCCGGTGGGCGGGCTCAACGGCATCGAGCACGTGATCGGCTCGGCCGACGGCATCCGCAAGTTCTTGACGCTGAGTCCCAGCAGGAACCACGGCCTCAACTTCTGCCAGGGCACGGTGGCCGAGATGTTCAAGGAACCCGGCAAGGCGATGATCCCGGTGATCGAGGAGTTCGCATCGACCGGCCGCATCTTCATGGTCCACTTCCGCAACATACGTGGCGGCTACCTCGACTTCCAGGAGGTGTTTCCTGACGAGGGCGACGTCGATATGTTCCAGGCCATCAAGGCCTACCAGCGCGGTGGCTACACGGGTCCCTTGTGCCCAGATCACGTGCCCGTTTCCGACCTCGACGAGGGCCGTGAGCGCTTCATGTCGTTCGCGCTGGGCTATACGCGCGGCCTGTTGCAGGCTGCGGGCGTATGGTCGACGCAGCCGAGGCAGTGAAGCCAAGGACACGCTCATGGCTGACCTTCAGAAACTCCGCAGTCAGCGCTGGCTGGGCCCCGAGGACTTCCGGACCTTCAATCACCGCAGCCGCGTCATGCAGATGGGCTACGACCGCAAGGATTGGGAGGGAAAGCCGCTCATCGCCATTCTCAACAACTGGTCCGACTACAACCCCTGCCACATGCACTTCAAGCATCGTGTGGAGGAGGTCAAGCGCGGCGTGTTGCAGGCGGGTGGTTTCCCTCTGGAGGTGCCGACGATTTCGCTGGGCGAGAACCTGATCAAGCCCTCGGCGCTGCTCTACCGGAACATGCTGGCGATGGAGGTCGAGGAGATGATTCGCGCCTATCCGGTGGACGGCGTGGTGCTCATGGGGGGTTGCGACAAGACCACGCCGGCGATGCTGCTCGGCGCCACCAGCGCCAACATGCCGACGATCTTCCTGCCGGCCGGGCCGATGCTGCGCGGCCATTCGCGCGGCAAGACGCTAGGCTCAGGCTCCGACGCCTTCAAGTACTGGGACGACAAGCGCGCCGGCGTCATCGACAGCGACGAGTGGGAGTCGATCATCGGCGGCATCGCGCGCAGCCACGGAACGTGCATGACGATGGGTACGGCGAGCACGATGACCGCCATCGCCGAAGCGCTGGGCATGACGCTGCCGGGCGCCTCCAGCATTCCGGCGGTTGATGCGAGCCACCAGCGCATGGCGACGCAGGTCGGGCGGCGCATCGTGGAGATGGTGCACGAAGACCTTCGCCCGGCGCGGATCCAAAGCCGCGACGCTTTCCTCAACGCCATTACCGTAGCCATGGCGCTGGGCTGCTCGACCAACGCCATCATCCACGTCATTGCCATGGCGCGGCGCGCCAAGGCCGACGTCGGCCTGGCCGACTTCGACCGCATCGGCCGCGAGATTCCGGTACTGGCCAACGTTCGCCCCAGCGGCACCAGCCAGTACCTGATGGAGGATTTCTACTATGCGGGGGGCCTGCCAGCGCTGATGAGTCGGCTGACGCCGCACTTGAAGCTGGACGCGCTGACCGTGACAGGCAAGCGCCTCGGCGAGAACATCGAAGGGGCACAGGTCTACAACGACGACGTCATCCGCACGCTGGACAACCCGGTCTATCGCGAGGGTTCGCTCGCGGTGCTCAAGGGCAACCTGGCGCCTGATGGCTGCGTCATCAAGCCCAGCGCGA
The DNA here is from genome assembly GCA_050954325.1 of Janthinobacterium lividum. GTDB lineage: Bacteria > Pseudomonadota > Gammaproteobacteria > Burkholderiales > Burkholderiaceae_C > Variovorax. The sequence continues at coordinate 430,488 of JBPBPG010000004.1, forward strand.
TGAGCGAGAAGTTCCTCACGCACACCGGCCCGGCCGTGGTCTTCGACGACTACCCAAGCCTAAAGAAGATGCTCGACGACGAGGAGGCCGACATCACCGAGGACCACGTCATCGTGCTGCGCAATGCCGGCCCGCGGGGCGGTCCGGGGATGCCCGAATGGGGCATGGTGCCGGTGCCGGTGAAACTGGTGAAGCAGGGCGTGCGCGACATGGTGCGCATCAGCGATGCCCGCATGAGCGGGACGAGCTACGGGGCCTGCGTGCTGCACGTGGCGCCGGAGGCTCATGTCGGCGGTAACTTGGCGCTGGTCCGCACCGGGGACCGCATCACGCTGGACGTGCCCGGACGCCGCATCCACTTCGACGTCAGCGACGAGGAATTGGCCCGGCGCCGTACCGAGTGGCGTCCCCCACCGGCGCGTTTCGGTCGCGGCTACGGCTGGATGTTCTCGGAACACATCCTGCAGGCCAACGAAGGCTGCGACATGGATTTCCTGCAGACACAGTTCGGCGAGACCGCCGGCGAGCCGGACATCTTTTGAGCTTCAGACGGCTGCGGCGCCGACATGGTCGCCCAGCGTACTTGCGCGCCCGATCAGTGTGAATCCAAGGTCGTGCACCCGCCCCACGCCTTCGTCGGGAGTCGGCACCGCGCCGCAGCGCTGCAGCAGCAGGGTGCCGACACGGCGTCCGAGACGGGCCGAGGCGATCCGCACCGTGCTGAGCGCCGGCACGCAGGCCGCGGCCACTGGCAGGTCTGAAAAACCGACCACGGCCAGCTGCCCAGGGACGGCCCAGCCACGGCGCCGGCATTCGAACAAGGCGCCGACGGCGAGCGTGTCGTTGCTGCAGAACACCGCCTGCAGATCGGGTTCGCGCGCCATCAACCGCGCGAGTCCCCGGGCGCCGTCCTCGATCGACGAAGGCGGTGCCACGATTTCCACCGCTACGTCGACGGCACCGGCGCGAGTGACAGCCGCGCGGTAGCCGGCCAAGCGTTTGTGCGAGCGGTCCTCGTTGGCACCGACGAAGCCCAGGCGGCGCCGGCCCTGGGCCAGCAGGTGGCCGGCCACGGCGGCGCCGGTGGCTTCGTTGGAAAAGCCCACCACCATGTCGATCGGGTCGTCGCAGAGGTCCCAGCATTCCACGGTCGGGACGCCGGCGCGCTGCAGCTGGTCACGCACGCCCGGCGCATGCGCCGTGCCGGTCAGCACCATCGCGTCGACGCGGCGGCCCAGGAACGCGTCGACGAGCCGTTCTTCCGCTTCGGGGTCGTAACGCGTCTGGCCCAGCATCAGCTGGTAGCCGGCAGCGGCCAGGGCCTCCGACAGCCCATCCATGGTGTCGGCGAACCAGGAGTTCGATAGTGTCGGGACGATCGCGCCGACGATGCGGGAGCGGCTCGACGCCAGCGTGCCGGCATTGAGGTTGGGCACGTAGCCGAGGGCCGCGATGGCGGCTTCGACGGCGCGGCGCGTGGCCGGCGCGACGCTCTCCGGGTCGCTGAGCACGCGCGAGACGGTCACCCGCGCCACGCCGGCGGCGCGCGCGACATCGGCCATGAGCACCTTGCCGGGGCTCACGTGCTGGCCCGCCCGATCACTTCGTAGCCGATGTCGATCACGCGCGCGCCCGGCGCCTCGCCCGACAGCCGGGCGAGCAGCATCTGGCCGGCCCGCTCGCCCATCTCGGCGCGACGGATCGCCACCGTCGATAGGCGCGGCCAAGTGGCGCGGGCCACCGCGAGATCGCCGAAACCCATCACGGCGAGCTGGCCCGGAACGTCCAAGCCGCGATGCAGGCACTCGAACAGCACCCCGGCGGCGAGCAGGTCGTTGTTGCAGAACACGGCGGTCACCTCCGGGCGATGCGCCAGCAGCTGCGTCAGGCGCGGCCCGGCCTCGTCGATGACTGCCGGCGGGCGGATCAGTTCGGCGATGACGTCGCGGACGGGATCGAGTCCGCGCGCCGCCGCGGCGGCGCGGAAACCCTCCAGCCGCAGGCGCGAGCGCTGCTCCTCGGCGCCGATGAAGGCCAGGACGCGGTGGCCGCGATCGAGCAGGTGGTCGGCCGCCGTCCGTCCGGCCTCGACGTTGGAGAACCCGACCAGCAAGTCGATCGCCGTGTCGGGGGCGCTCGGCAGGTCCCAGGTCTGGACCACCGGAATGCCCGCGCGGCGCAGCCTGGCCCGCAAGGCGGGCGGCTGGGCGTTGCCGGTCAGCACCAGGCCATCGACACGGCGGCCCAGGAACGCATCGACCAGGGCCGTCTCGTCGGCGGCGCGGTAGCCGCTCTGGCCGAGCAGCAGCTGGTAGCCGCCGTCGGCGAGCGTCCGGGCCAACGCTTCGACGGTTTCGGAAAACACCAGGTTGGAGATCGTCGGCACGATGGTCGCGACGATCCGCGAGCGGCTCGAGGCCAGGCTGCCGGCGGTGAGGTTGGGAACGTAGCCGAGGTGCTCGACGGCCGCGCGCACGGTGGCCAGCGTTTCGGGCGCGACCTTGTCAGGTTCGTTGATGGCGCGCGAGACGGTCACGAGCGACACGCCAGCGCTGCGGGCCACGTCGCTCATGCGCGGCCTGCCGGGCACCGGATCGTTCAGGGGAGTAGGGGGTTTTCGCGTCATCGGTGCAATGGTTATACCGTGCAGCTTGCACCCATGGAAGCGTTTCCATAGAATTCAGCCGGCGCGCATGCAGGCATGAACATTTCATAGGCTGCTTTGGCCTTTTTGTTTTTCCTGTAATGAAAGCGCTTCCATATGGAGCATGCTAATGAACGACGCCACCTTCCAGGGATTTGTCCGCGCCGACGGACGTGTAGGCACCCGCAACCACATCGGCGTGTTCGTGGTGGGCAATTGCGGCGCGACCGCGGCCCGGCACGTGGCCGATCACTTCACGCATCGGCAATTGGCCGCCTTCAGTCACGTCGACGAGGTCCTGCCGTTCGTGCACGAGATCGGCTGCGGGATGGAAGCGACCGGGGAGCCGATGAACCTGCTGCGCCGGACCATCGCCGGCACGGTGCGCAATCCCAACATCGCCGGTGCGGTGGTCATCGCTCTGGGCTGCGAGCGCAACAACATCCGGGCCTTCTTCGAGCAGGAGGGGCTCGCGACCGGACCGCTGCTGCACATGCTGGTGATGCAGGAGATCGGCGGCACCGCCGCCACGATTGAGGCCGGCATTGCGGCTGTGGCGTCGATGCTGCCGCTGGTCGACGCCTGCCGGCGCGAGACCGTCTCCGCCCGCCATCTCGTGGTCGGACTGCAGTCCGATGCGGCCGAAGGCGAGGCCGCCGTGGTCGCTCACCGTGCCCTTGGCGTAGCGGTCGATCTGCTGGTGGCGCAAGGCGGCACGGCCATCCTGTCGGAAACCAGCGCGCTGGCCGCGGTGGAAGATGAGGCAACGGCGCGTGCGGCATCGGCCGAGGTGGCCGAGCAACTCGGCCAGCGGATCCGCTGGTGGAAGGGTTACACCGCCGGACGCGACACCCGCATGACGCGTCCGGCCACGGCGGCGGTCCTGCCGGGCGCCGAGGCCCTGAGCCGTGCCGGCACGTCGCCGCTGAAGGCGGTCTACGAGTACGCCCATTCGGTGACGGAGCGCGGACTCGTGTTCATGGATGCGCCGGCCTATGCGGCCGTCTCCGCCACGGGGCAGATCGCCTCGGGAGCGACGCTGCTGTGCGTCGTCACCGGCGGCCACAGCGGCTTCGGCGCCGCTGCGGTTCCCACGCTCAAGCTCGTGGGCGATTCGGCGGTCTATGCGCGCCTGGAGGACGACCTCGACATCGACTGCGGACCCGTGCGCGAGGGCGCCATGGACGCCCAGACCATGGGCGAGGCGATCTTCCAGCGCCTGCTCGCGCACGCGTCGGGTGTGCCGACGAAAAGCGAGGAACTGGGCGTCGGGCAGGACGAGTTCGTGCCCTGGCCGATCGGCGTGCTGGCTTGACGGCCTCTTTCATCCCAACCTCCGAGCCATGACCATGAACACCACGACGACCGCCGCCATCGTGCCCACCCTCGCCTCGACCGTGAAGCCGTCCGAGGCCGTGCTGCGCAGCCCCTTCATCCGCCTCGACCCCCGGGACAACGTGGTGGTCGCCCGCATCGAGGTGCCGGCGGGCACGCCGGTGGCGGGCGAAAACGCCGTCACGCTGCAGGCGGTGCCCGCCGGCCACAAGATGGCGGCCCGCTTCGTTTCCCGTGGCGAACCGGTCCTGAAATACAACACCGTGATCGGTTTCGCGTCCGAAGACCTGCCCGCTGGCACCTGGATGCACAGCCACAACATCGCCTTCGGCGACCTGGTCAAGGACTACCGCCACGGGCTGGACTACGTGCCAACACGATTGCTGCCGCCGTCCTCGCGCGCGTGTTTCGACGGCATCGTGCGCGCCGACGGGCGTGTGGCGACGCGCAACTACGTCGGCGTGTTCATCGTCGGCCATGGTGCGGCGACGGTGGCCCGCAACGTCACGCGCGCTTTCGACGAAGAGGCGCTGGCGGAGTTCGCGAACGTCGATGGCGTAGTGCCCTACATCCACGAGCAGGGCGCCGGCATGGAACGCAGCGGCGAGCCCATGGAACTGCTGCGCCGCACGCTCGGCGGCTACATCCGCCACCCCAACACGGCCGGCGCGCTGGTGATCGCACTGGGCGGCGAGGACAACGGGCTCGACGATTTTCTGGCGCACCAGCACCTCGTGCCGGGCCCGATGATGCGCACGCTCGTGATCCGCGACGTGGGCGGCACCCGCAAGGCCATCGCCCAGGGAATCGAGGAGGTGCGCGCCATGCTCCCCGCGGCCGACGACGTGCGGCGCGAACCGGTGTCGGCCGAGCACATTTGCATCGGGCTGCAGTGCGGAGGCTCCGATGGTTTTTCGGGGCTGTCGGCCAATCCGGCGCTCGGACGCGCCATGGAAATCCTCATCGAGCACGGTGGCACGGCGATCCTGTCGGAGACCTCGGAGATATTCGGCGTCGAGCACACGCTGACCGCGCGCGCCGTCACGCCCGAGGTCGGTCGCAGGCTCGTAGAGCGCATCGACTGGTGGCTGGCTTACAACGCCGGGCGCGACACCCAGATCAACGGCCGCGTGAGCCCCGGCAACAACGCCGGCGGACTGGCCAACGTGCTGGAGAAGTCGCTCGGCGGAGCCAAGAAGGGCGGCAATGCGCCGCTGATGGCGGTCTACGAATACGCCGAGCCGGTCACCCAGCACGGCCTCGTCTTCATGGACACGCCCGGCTACGACCCGGTGTCGGCAACGGGGCAGATCGCCGGCGGCGCGAACCTGATCTGCTTCACCACGGGACGCGGCTCGTGCTTCGGATCGGTACCGGCGCCGACGGTCAAGCTCGCGAGCAACACCCCGATGTACGCACGCATGGCGGGTGACATGGACATCAACTGCGGTGTCGTGATCGATGGCGACGCGACCATCGACCAGATGGGCCGCGCGATCTTCGAACAGATCCTGCGCCACGTCTCGGGCGAGCCCACCAAGAGCGAGGCCCTGGGCGTGGGACTCAACGAGTTCGTGCCCTGGCCGCTCGGGATTTCTGACTGAAACAGTCTCTTTCGTCCCAGGTGGCGGGACGCTGCGACTGCGCTAAGGGACACCCTGCATGGCTGCGGCATCGCATGCCCGATTCAATCGGGATTACTGATTGACCACCCTTGATTTCATTGAAGACTTCATGCAAAAAATCCGACTTTTCCGTATCGCTTTGAACATCGCGGCGATCTGCGCCATGCCCTTGGCCGCCCAGGCGCAGGCCACCGACTACCCAAACCGGCCCGTGAAAATCATCGTCCCGTTCCCGGCCGGCGGTACGAGCGACATCATGGGACGCCTGATCGCCGAGGAAGTCGGCAAGCAGCTCAAGCAGCCGTTCGTGGTCGACAACAAGGGCGGTGCGGGCGGTGCCATCGGTACCGACCAGGCCGCCAAGGCGCCGGCCGATGGCTACACGCTGCTGCTCTCGGGCATCGGCAGCAATGCAGTCATCCACGGTTTCTCGCCGAAGCCGGCGTATGACTCGGTGCGCGACTTCGTGCATGTGTCCGAGCTGGCAGCCGGTCCCAACGTGCTAGTGGTGAACAACGACTTTCCGGCCAAGACCTTCAAGGAGTTCATCGCCTGGGTCAAGGCCAATCCCGGCAAGTTCAGCTACGGTCAGGTCAATGCCTCGTCGGGACATGTCACCACCGAGTACCTGAAGCAGGTGGCCGGCCTGGACATGGTCGGCATCCCCTACAAGGGCGGTGCCCCGGCGCTCAACGACGTGGTGGCCAACCAGATCCCTGGCATGTTCACCAACCAGGACGTTGTGCAGCCCTTTGTGAAGAGCGGCAAGCTGCGCGCGCTGGTGGTGACCAGCGCCGAGCGCAACGCGCTCTACCCGGATGTGCCGACCGTCGCCGAGTCGGGCTATCCCGGCTTCACGGCGGTCTCCTGGACCGGCCTGTCGGCGCCCAAGGGCACGCCCAAGGCAGTCGTCGACAAGCTTGAAGCCGCGATGGTCACCGCTTTCGCGGCGCCGGCCGTGCGCGCAAAGTTGGAGGCCAACGGCTTCGTCGTGGTGGCATCGAAGTCGCCCGACTTCACGAAGTTCGTGGCCGACGAGGTGGCCCGCTGGACCAAGGTGGTACAGACCGCCGGCATCAAGCTCGACTGAGCTTTTCCTTCTCTTTCCTTTCTGTCACCACCCGCACGAAAGCGCCGCATGACCGCCGTCGAATCCAATGTCGTCTCCTATGCCCGGGTGGGTGCCGACGCCCGTACCGCCGCGGATACTGCGGACCGCATCGCATCGATCAAGGTGTCGCTGATGTTGCTGCCCCTGGCAACGCCCGTCAGCGATGCCAAGGTGCTTACGGGTCGCCAGAAACCGCTCACCGAGATCGCTTTCATCTTCGCGGAGATCCGCACGCGCGACGGCTTCGAGGGCATCGGCTTCGGCTATTCCAAGCGCGCTGGCGGGCTGGGCATGTACGCGCATGCCAAGGAACTGGCGCCGAACCTGATCGGCGAGGACCCGAACGATATCTCGCGCCTGTTCACCAAGCTGTTGTGGGCCGGTGCTTCGATGGGCCGCAGCGGCATGACGACCCAGGCCATCGCGCCGTTCGATATCGCGCTGTGGGACCTGAAGGCGAGGCGCGCTGGCCTGCCGCTGGCCAAGCTGCTGGGGGCCGAGCGCGATTCGGTCCAGTGCTACAACACATCGGGCGGTTACCTGCACACACCGCTCGATCAGGTGCTCAGGAACGTTGCCATCTCGCGCGAGAGTGGCATCGGCGGCATCAAGCTGAAGGTCGGCCAGCCCGACGTTGCCACCGACTTGAGACGCGTGAAGGCGGTGCGCGATCTGCTTGGCCCTGATTTCAAGCTCATGGTCGATGCCAACCAGCAATGGGACCGCGACACGGCGCAGCGTGTGGGCCGCCGGCTGGAGGAACACCAGTTGACGTGGATCGAGGAGCCGCTGGATGCCTACGATTTCGAAGGCCACGCCGCGCTGGCCGCGTCGCTCGACACGCCCATCGCCACCGGCGAGATGCTCACCAGCTTCGGCGAACACGCGCAGCTCATCATGAGCAACGCCAGCGACTTCATCCAGCCCGACGCGCCGCGCGTGGGAGGCATCACGCCCTTCCTGCAGATCATGGCGCTCGGCGCGTTCAAGGGTCGCAAGTTGGCGCCGCACTTCGCTATGGAGATCCACCTGCACCTGGCCGCGGCCTATCCGATCGAACCCTGGCTGGAGCATTTCGAATGGCTCGGCCCGATGTTTAACGAACAACTGCAACTCAAGGACGGCCGCATGTGGGTGCCCGACCGTCCGGGCTTGGGCTTCAGCCTCAGCAAGCAGGCGCTTGCGTGGACGACCGAGACGCAGGAGTTCGGTCGGCGTCCCTAAGGCGCTTCGTCGATTGGCGACCTCGCGGCCCGCCCGGCCGTCCGAGTGCCGTTCCGGTCCCATCGGCTGGGACGAACACCCCCGGACCTCGCGTCCAACACGCCAGCGACCGGCACTCCGGTCGCTTCACCCTCGTCAAACAACGACCGCGTCGTGCCTGGGCACGTTGGGTCCGGACATCGCCATCCTATCGGAGACATCATCGTGTTACTCAAGAACAGACAGCGCTACCTGGTCCTCGCGCTCATCACCATCGTCCTGGCCTTCAGCACCGGCGACCGCGCCACCCTGTCGGTGGCCGGTGCCGGAATGTCGAAAGACCTGGGCCTCACGCCGGTGCAGATGGGCTGGCTGTTCTCGTCTTTCGCCTGGGCCTACGTGCTCGCGCAGATACCCGCGGGCTGGCTGGTCGATCGCCTGGGCGCCAAGCGCACGGTGCTGGGTGGTCTGGTGCTGTGGTCGTTGTGCACCATGTTCATGGGGGCGGCGGGCTGGTTCGCTTCGGCGTTCGCGGCCCTGTTGGTGTTGCGCTTTTTGCTGGGTAGCTTCGAGTCACCGGTGGGGCCGGCCTCCGGACGCGTGATCGCTGCCTGGTTTCCGGCCACCGAACGCGGGGTGGCGGGGGCCGTGTTCAACAGTGCGCAGTACCTCTCGCTTGCGCTCTTCACGCCGCTGATGGGATGGCTCGACCACATGTTCGGTTGGGCGCACGTGTTCTCGGTCATGGGCGGACTCGGCCTGCTGCTCGCGCTACTGTGGTGGGGGGCGTACCACGTGCCCACCCAGCACCCGAAGCTCGGTAGGGAGGAGTTCGAATACATGCGGGCCGGCGGTGCGCTGGTGGATCTGCCTGCCGGTGGCACGACGGCCAGCGCGCGCAGCGCAGCGAAGGACGCGGACGCGCCGGGTCTCGCCGATCTGTTTCGCAGCCGGATGTTGTCGGGCATCTTCCTGGCCCAGTACTGCATCACGGCGATCACCTGGTTCTTCGTGTCGTGGTTCCCGACCTACCTGGTGAAGGAACGCCACATGACGATCCTCACGGCGGGCTTCGTCGCATCGATCCCGGCGATCGCCGGTTGCATCGGAGGCGTCACCACGGGGTTCGTGTCCGACTGGCTGCTGCGGCGGACGGGTTCGCTCACACTGGCGCGCAAGCTTCCCATCACCCTCGGCCTTGTGCTCACGGCCGCCATGATCGGCTGCAACTATGTCCAGACCGATACGTGGGTGATCGCGCTCATGTCGCTGGCTTTCTTCGGCAAGGGATTCGGTTCATTGGGATGGACCATCGTCGCCGACGTGGCGCCGAGACAGATGATCGGTCTTACTGGCGGCGTGTTCAACGCCATCGGCAACATGGCGGGCATCACCACGCCGGTGGTGATCGGCTACATCCTCGGCGCCACCGGTTCGTTCCAGGGCGCGTTGGTCTTCGTCGGTTTGCACGGCCTGGTCGCCGTCGCCAGCTACTGGTTGATCGTCGGGCGCATCGAGCGGTTCGAACTCAAGCGCCCCTTGAAGGCGCCCGAGGAGAAGCTGGCGGGCGCAGAGGCCTGAGCCTCGACGGTTCGGCGGTTCAGCGAACCTCGGCGCCGCGCGTGTTCACGTACAGCGCGTAGAGCGAGTGGCTGCTGGCCATGAAAAGCCGGTTGTTGTCGATGCCGCCGAAGCAGAGATTGGCGCAACGCTCGGGCAGGTGCACGTGGCCGATTGGCCGGCCCTGGGGGTTGAACACCATGACTCCGTCGAGCGTGGCGGGATCCGCGCCCGGCGCGCCGTTGGAACCCCATCCGGCCCAAATGTTGCCGTCGCTGTCGCATTTGATGCCGTCGAGCGCGGCCGCCGGCGAGCCCGCGTCGATATGCCGGGTCTTGTTAGACAGACGTCCTGCGGCGCCCACGTCGTAGGCCCAGACCAAACGGTGGGGTTGCGCGCGTCCCTCGATGATGTAGATCTTCTTCTCGTCCGGCGAGAAGCACAGGCCGTTTGGGCCTTGCAGGTCGTCCAGCACCTGAGTCACCTTGCCGCTCGCGCCATCAATGCGATAGACGGCTGACGGCAGTTCGGCCTTGGCGATACGCCCCTCGTAGTCGTTGGTCGTTTGGAAGGGTGGATCGGTAAACCAGATCGAACCGTCGGACTTGCACACGATGTCGTTGGGCGAATTGAATGGCTTGCCGTCGTAGCCGTCCGCCAATGTGACGATTTTTCCGCTGTGCTCGGTACGGCTGATGCGACGCGTAACCGCACCTTCGCAGGTGATCAGGCGCCCCTGCAGGTCGCGCGTGTTGCCGTTGGGGTAGTTGGCGTTGGCGCGAAATGTGGAGGCCTGCCCGGTGGCCTCGTCCCAGCGAATGATCTTGTTGCCGGCGACATCGCTCGCGAGGAGGTAGTTGCCGTCGCCGATCCACACAGGGCCTTCCATCCAGCGGAAACCCGTCGCGAGACGCTCGACGCTCGCGCTGAAAAGGCGGTATTTGGCGAACGCGGGATCGAGGATCTCGATGGACGGGTCGGGATAGCGCGACGATGGCGTCCACGCCTGCGACTGGGCCAGCGAGGTGTTCGCCGAGGCTACCGCGGCGAGCGCGGCACCGGCCTTGAAGAAGTTGCGGCGCGAGGCGCGGGTCGACGCTTCTGGTGGTTGTGATGACTGCATGCGGGTCTCCGGAGGGTAGGGAGACGAACCATAAGAGCCTGCGAATACGTTGGGGAGCGGACTCCTCGGGCTGTTTCAATGCTGGTCCCGCAGGATGAGACGGACCGAAGTGATGGCGGGAAAACCCGGGTCGGCTTCGAACTGTGCGCCTGGCCGCCGGCCGGGCGGATCGCCCTCAGGGACGACGAAGGTCGCCGTCTACCAGCCGCCACAGGTTCAGCGGATTGCCATCCTGGAGCGCGGGCGGGCGCAGGGCGTCGGGCAGATCCTGGTAGCACACCGGGCGCAGGAAGCGCTCGATCGACTCCGCCCCCACGGAGGTGAACATCGCGTTGGACGTGGCGGGAAAAGGCCCCCCATGCACCATGGCGTGGCAGACCTCGACCCCGGTCGGAAAGCCGTTGACGAGGATGCGCCCGGCCTTACGTTCAAGCACCGGCAGCAGCCGGCGGGCGTCCGCGTGGTCGGCCGGATCGATCTGCAGCGTGGCTGTCAGCTGGCCTTCCAGATGTTCGGCCACTTGCAGCATCTCCTCCAGGTCGCGCGTGCGGATGACCACGGCTGCCGGACCGAACATCTCCTCGCCGAGTTCGGGCGTCGCCAGGAAACGAGCGGCATCGGTCACATACAATGCGGCCTGGGCGGCGTTGGGTCGGTCCTGCGCTGCCAGCCCGCTGGCTATTGTGTCGACTCCTGGAGCCGCACGGACCTTGGTCGAGCCCGTTTGGTAGGCCTCGTGGATGCCTGGCGTGAGCATGGTCTGTGCGGGAGTGGCCGTCAGGGCCTCGCGCGCTGCCTGCAGGAAGCGGTCCAGATCAGGCCCGTCCGAGGCCAGCACCAGTCCAGGGTTGGTACAGAACTGCCCCGCACCCAGTGCCAGAGACGCCGCGAAGCCTTTGCCGATCGCCTCGGCCCGCTCGGCCAGTGCGCCCGGCAGCAGGAAAACGGGGTTGATGCTGCTCATCTCCGCATAGACCGGAATAGGCTGAGGCCGTGCCTGGGCGATCTTTTGCAAGGCCAGGCCACCCTGGCGCGATCCGGTAAAGCCCACCGCCTGAATGGCCGGATGGGCCACCAGGGCCTCGCCCAGGGTGCGGCCGGCCCCGATCAGCAGCGAGAACACGCCCTCGGGCAGACCGTGCGAGCGCACCGCCTGCTGGATTGCGCGGCCTACCAGTTCGGAGGTGCCGAGGTGGGCACTGTGCGCCTTGACGATGACAGGGGCGCCGGCCGCCAGGGCCGCGGCCGTGTCGCCACCCGCCACCGAGAACGCGAGCGGGAAGTTGCTCGCGCCGAAGACCGCCACCGGACCCAACGGTACTTTGTACAGGCGCAGGTCCGAGCGTGGCATCGGCTGGCGTTCCGGCATCGCCGGATCGATGGTGGCCTTGAGGAAATGGCCGTCCCGCACGACCTTCGCGAACAGCCTGAGTTGGACGACCGAGCGACCGCGCTCGCCTTGCAGGCGCGCAAGCGGGAGACCGGTCTCGTCGTGGGCACGCGTGATCAGTGCCTCGCCGAGGCCCAGAATATTCTCGGCGATGGTTTCCAGGAACGCGGCACGCGTTGTCAACGGGACGCTGCGGTAGACGTCGAAAGCGGCGGCGGCGAGCCCAGCCGCCCGGTCTACATCGCTGCGATTGCCCAAGCCGAACGATGGCTCGGCAATCTCTGCATCGGTCGATGGGTTGAAGGCGCGTTGGCTGCCTGCCGTGCCGCGGACGGTATCCGCGCCGATGAGCATGTCGCCGGTGATTGTCATGATGGTTTCCTGAATTTCTTGGAGTGCTCGTGGCTAGACGGTGTAGTCGACCGCCGCCCAGTCGAAATACGGCTTGAGATCGGCGACAAGCGCCTGATGCAGGGGATGAAACAGGTAGGCGTCGAGGGCTTCGACGGTCTCGACCTCGGACTCCAGCACGTAGTCCCAGCTGATCGGGCGGACCAGCTCGTTGGCCGCCACACGCCAGCGGCGGATGACGGAGATCTGCGCCCCTAGCGCGGTCATACGCTCGGCGAGGGCGCGCTCCAGCGCCACGTTCTGGGGAATGTCGGCTTTGCGGCGGAACAGCACGATGTGACGGATCATGGCTTGCCCTTCACCGGCTCTTCAGCGGATAACCGCGGCCGGCGTAATCGAACGCCACCAGCTCGTTGAGCTTGGCTTCCTTGTCCGCCGGCGCAGCGTAATAGGCGCGGATCTCCTTGATCTTGCCGTTGTCGGGATCGAAGTCGTACCACTCGGCGCCGCGCAACGCGGTGCCGCTCTTGTTTTTCCAATGCGTCCACTCGATCATGGCCTCGGGTGAGTCATGGCTCACGATCAGGCGATCAATGGTCCATTGCGAGCCAAGCGTCTCGACGCACCACTGCCACTTTTTGGCGATCGTATCGGCGCTGCGCCATGGGATCTCGGGCAGGCCGGCGGGAAAGTAATGCACAGCATCGGGGGTGAAACATTCGACAAGCGCGTTGTAGTCGGCGGCGTTGCAGGCGTCGAAATAGCGGCGGATGAGTGAGGCGTGGTCGGCAGGCGTGAATTTGGAGGTTGTCATGGAATGCTGCGGGCTCAGATGCTGCGGGCCGGCTGGACCGGGTGGATGGCAGGTCGGCCATCGGCGACCCATTGCTTGTGCTGCGTGCGGGTGGCGTCGCTGGGCGGATACAGGCCCCAGAGCGCTTCACCGGCCTGCACGCGCAGGGCGAGATAGGCTTCGATGTCGTCGCGTCTCTCGCACAAATCGGCCATCTCCTCGGCCAGGTGCGCGGGGATCACGGTGATGTTGTCGCCGTCGCCATGGATCACGTCGCCGGGATAGACCGCCACACCGGCGCAGCCGATGGGCACCTGCAGGTCGGCCACGTGGTGGTAGCTCAAGCGGGTGGTGGCGGTGACGCCGGTGCACCAGATCGGGAAGTCCATTTGGCTGAGCTCGGTGCCATCGCGAAAGGTGCCGTCGGTGATCACGCCGCGCGCGCCGCGCATCATCATTCGGGTGATGAGCATGTTGCCCATTGAGGCGGCGCGTCCGTCCTTGTTGCTGTCGATGACCAGCACGTGGCCAGGCTCGATCTGCTCGACGCCGACCCACTGCAGGTTGTCCGCGCTGGGTGCGGTGGTGAGGTTGCCGTAGACGTCGACGTCCTCGCGCGCGGGAATGAAGCGCATCGTGTAGGCGCGTCCGGCGAACGGCACCATCTTCTTGTTGAGCGGCGTCAGGCCGTGCAGGACGGGCTGACGGAAACCCTTGATGTAGAGCTGCGTGGTCAGCGACCCGCTGGTGGCCTTGGTCAAGCGGTCGAGCACCACGTCGGAGACGAAGGGGGCGGGAGCGCGTTGGGGAATCGACGACAGAGGAGGAGGAGGAGGAGCAGTGATCATCGAGGTTGTCTCAGATGCTGGGATTGGATGAAGCGGCGAGGCACTTCGGCGGATGTCATCAATCCTAGTGACGAGCAGTCAAAAATAGAATCCGCTTCAATCGTCCGCCCCGGGTGCACGATGCGTTCAGTACCACCATTTGAGACAAACATCATGACCAGCTCCACTGGCGAAGGCACCGGTTCGCTTGAGAAGGCCCTGGATGTACTCGATGCCATCGGCGAAGCGCCTGAAGGCCTTGGTCAAAGCGATTTGGCCGAGCGGCTGGCGCTCCCTCGCACGACCGTCTACCGGCTGTTGGCCACCCTTGTGGCGCGTGGCATGGTGCGCAGAGATCCGTTGCGCAAGGTCTATCGTCTTGGCTTCCGGTGCTTCGAAATGGCACGACAGGCCTATGCCATGCCCGATCTCGTAGCGGCGGCGGCGCTGGAACTTCGCGCGCTGCGTGATCTGACGGGCGAGACCAGCTACCTGGCGACGCTCGATGGCCGCGAAGTGATCTCACTTGAGCGTTGCGATGGCGCGCACAGCCAACGCTCGGCAGCCGTGCTCGGCCAGCGCAAGCCGGTGCACTGCACCAGCCAGGGCAAGGCGATCCTTTCGGCCATGCCCGACGCGGCGCGCGACGCCATCGTGCGCGAAGCGGTCCTTAAACCGCTGACGCCCTTGACCATCACCGACCGGCGGCGTCTGCAGGCCGAACTGCGCATCACCCGGTCACGGGGTTATGCGATCGACGACGAGGAGATCGTGCTGGGCGTGCGCTGCGTCGGAGCGCCAATCGTGGATGCGGCCGGCGAAGTGCGAGGAGCTGTCAGCGTGGCCGGCCCCGCTTACCGGCTCACGCGCGCCCGGCTGGAGTTGCTGGGTCCGGAACTGGCCGAGGCGGGACGGCGCATCGGAGCCCAGCTCCAACCCGCCGGAGCGCCTACGGCGCCGACCACCGACGCGGCCGTCACGGTGCTGCCGGGGCCTTGGGCGTTCCATGGCGCGCATCCGCTGTGGTCGACGGACGGTCGCCGGCTCTGGTGGGCCGATGCGCTCGCGCCCTCGGTCAGGGTGTTCGAAAACGGACAAGACCGCGAACTCGGGACCTTCGATGCGCCCATCGTCGGTCTACTGCGGCAGGGTGACGACGTCGTCGTCGTGAATGAGCGCGGCGCTTGGTGCATCGCCGTCGACGGACGGTCGACGCCGGTGTTACCGGCACTGAGCCACCAAGTGCTCGCAGTGAGCAATGGCGCCGGGGACGATCTTTGGGCTGCTGTGGGGTTGCCCGAGTCGGGCGCGGCGGTGGGCCAGCTGCGCCCGGACGGCACGCTGGACGTGCGGTGGCGCATCGGCGAGCCGGTCCAGGGCTTGGGCTTCAACCCGCATGACGGGGTGTTGTATGCAACGGCACCGGGCTCTGGCGCGTTGCTGATGCTCCAACCTGGTCAAGGCGCTGTGCGTCGGCTGGCGACGGTGCCACGGGGATCGGGTCGCGTCAGCGGCCTTGCCTTCGACAGCCAGGGCGGGATCTGGACGGCGCTGTGCGAGGGCTGGTCGGTGGTGCGCTACCTGCCCGACGGTCAGCTCGATCGTGTCGTGGGCCTGCCGGTGCCGTGCGCTACCGACCTCGCGATCTTGCCGACCGGAGTTTCCGATCTGACGCGCGATACCTTGGTCATCACCTCCGCTCGTCATGCTGTTTCGATTGATGCTTTGACCAGCGCACCGCTCTCGGGACGATTGCTCCTCACATCGATTTAAGAGCATCCGTGTTCTGAACCCGTTGAAGAAAGACCTGCAGAAGATGTACGTCTCTGGCAAGTCGTGCCGCGTCCATACGCTTCATTTGTTGGAGACCATGCCCTCCACAGTGAGCAGTGCACCACCGGCGCGCGTTTCGTGGAAGTGGCGATCGACGCGTACATCGCAGAAGTCCGTGTGTGCCGCATGCTCAACGGATGCACGTTGGACCGAATCATCAACTCAAAGTAAGCGCGCAGCCAGGTTGTTGGCGCGATGACCATGGGCGTGGTTAGAGCGCTGATGGAGGAACTGACAGTAGACAAGCAGCTGGACTTGTTCGTCGATCACGACCTGGTCGGTCCAGATATCCCATGATGATCGACTTTTAATCTAGACCTAACGGTCTGAGGATAATCTTAGGGCATTCGATTTGGTTATGACATCTTGAGAGAGGCGCAGAAATTGGGCTGCTCGATCTAGAAGAATTGGAGCGGTTACCACCGAAGCAGCCTTGTGGAGACCAGGATAAGGTTGCTTTACAAGAATGGGTGAGAGGGTCATGGCGCGGGACTTTGAGCGTAAGGTCACCGAGTTGCAGGTCCGGGTCTCGATCCTCACTAGGTTCATCGAACTGCGCACGCCTGAGGCGGTACGAGTAACGTAACTTTGTCCGGGTTGAGGGGAGCCTGCAGCCTAATTTAAGTTTATGCAACAGCGCCCCGTCGAACTGGCTTGGCTTCATAGGACGCTATTCCTCGTCGCGGGTCGCGGCAAACAAGTCCTGGCCCCGCGTCCGCAGGAGCGTTACCAGGCGCTGCGCCGCCGGCGACAAGTAGCCCTGCCGACGATAAGTCACGCCGAGGTTGCGCCGCAGCGTGGTTTCCTTCAGCACCACCTCCCGAAGTTCACCATGCGCATCATCGTCGCCCAGCGTGTGGCGTGACAGGAAGCTCAACAAGTCCGTGCGGGCGATCATCCGCGGCAGCAGCGGAATTGAATTGGCGTTGATCTGAACGGTGGGTAGCGGCAGCCCGCGCGACTGGAAAGCGGCATCCAGCCATTGACGGCTCGGGATGGTGTCAATTGGGAGCACCCATCGCCAGCGCAGCAGAGCTTTCATCGTGACCTTCTTCAGCGCGAACACCGGATGATCGTAGCTGGTCGCTACCACGACCACGTCCTCCACGATCGAATGCGTCACGAAGGTGTCGTCGTGGTCGGGCATCAGACCGATTAGCAGGTCGATCGATCCCTCACGCAGGCGCTCGCGCAACGCCATGCTCGGTGCGATGGTGATGTCGATCGTCGTTTCTGGCGCTTCCTTCAGCAGCATGTTGCAGATCTCCGGCAACACGTGATCGGCGGCGATCGGTCCGCTGCCGATGCGCACATGACCAGCGTTTCCTTTGGCAAAGTCACCGACCTCGCGCAGCGCCTCCTCAGTTGCTCCGCGCAGCAAACGTGCACGTGCCAGCAACACCTCGCCCACAGCCGTAAGGCGGATGCCCCGTCCGTGGCGCTCGAAGAGCGCGCTTCCGAACGTTTCCTCGAGACGTTGGACTGCCTTAGTCAGGGCGGGCTGGGTGCGGCCAAGTTTGTCAGCCGCCCGCCCGATGTGGCCGAGATCCGCTACGGCTTCGAAGTATTTCAGATCGCGGAGATGGACGTCCATTCATCAATCCTGGGAATGTGTTCATGAACATTATCGAATAGACGGAATGATTCGACTTTTCAACAATTGCGGCCTTTCATCAAAATCTAAGGAGACAACCTTGAAGATCACACCCAGATACGGCGTCATCGCCTTGCTCGTTGCTGCATTGCTCGGTGCCACCTGCGCCGGCTTGCATGCGGCCACGCTACCGCAGGACCCTATGCCAACTCGGGAAGACCACCGGCTGGTCGAAGTCGCCAGTTCGAACCGAGTCATCAATGCGGTAGCGATTACTAAAGACAGCCGCTTCTTCGTCTCAATGCCGGGCGTCGAGGGTCCAGGGCCCCAGGTGGCAGAACTCAGGGACGGCAAGTTTGTTCCTTATCCCAATTTGGAATGGAGTCTTTGGAACCAGGGCGCTAACCCGGCGACGACGCTGGTCCATGTCAACACTGTTCGCATCGGTCCGAACGGCGACCTGTGGGTCGTGGACGCCGGGGCCATGCGGGTGGGTGGCAAGGCGGTGGCTGGCGCAGCCAAAATCGTGTGCATCGATCTTAAGACGAACAAGATCCGTCGCACGTACAGGGCTGATCCGTCGGTGCTGGTCGAGTACAGCTATTTCAACGACATTCGCTTCAACGGCAAGTACGCGTACATCAGCGATGCTGCGGCCGTCAGCCCCGCCGTCGTGGTGCTGGACCTCGAGACGGGCGAGATGCGCCGCGTGCTCGACAACCATCCCTCGACGGTGGCGATCGGTGAGATGTACGCCGACGGTGGACGACGGATCGTACTCAAGGATCCGATCCCCGACAGCACCGGCCGAATGACCACGGACAAGCTCGTCAACATCGACCAGCTCGAAGTCAGCCCAGATGGCAAGTGGCTCTATTACGAGCCGATCGGCGGACCGTTGTCGCGCGTACCGACCCGCCTGCTGAATGATGCGAAGGCTTCGAAAGAAGCGTTGACGTCTGGGGTCGAAAAGGTGCTTGACACCTGGATGGCCGCCGGAACGGCCATCGATGCTAAAGGGAACATATACATGTCGAAGGTCACCAACCGCAGCGTGATGCGCATCACGCCGGCAGGCAAGGTCTCGACGCTCATTTCCGATCCGCGCCTGACCTGGGTCGACGCGATGTGGGTCGCCCAGGACGGCAACCTCTACATGCCTGCAGCACAACTGGACCGCACTTCGGCCAACCTTACGGGAGCCCCGGCCCAGATCGAATATCCGGTCAAGGTCTATCGCATGCACATCGGTTCTCGCCCTGCGCTGAACGACCACCCATAACACAACGCACGACGGAGACTCTCCATGAACTTCACCAAACTTTCCTGCGCGTCCCTGATGGCGCTGGCCCTGTTGGCGGTGGGCCCTTCATTGGCGCAGACGCCCTGGCCGAGCAAACCCATCAAGCTGGTCGTTCCCTTTCCGCCGGGCGGCGGGACCGATTTCGTCGCCCGGTTGCTCGCGGAGAAACTTTCTACGCAGGCTGGCTGGGTGATCGTGGTCGACAACAAACCGGGTGCTGGCGGCAACATCGGTCTCGACGCGGTGGCCAAGTCGACACCCGATGGCTACACGATAGGGTTGGGACAAACTGCGAATCTGGTCATCAATCCCGCGTTGTATCCGAAGATTCCGTTCGATCCGCTAAAGGACTTTGCACCGATCGCGGTGGTGGCATCTCAGCCAGTGGTTCTGCTCGTCAACGCTGCATCGCCCTACAAAACCCTGGCCGACGTGGTGGTGGCCTCGAAAGCTCAACCCGAGTCGCTGCGCATCGGCCTGGCAGGCAATGGCACGGTCGGCCACCTGGCCGGCGAGATGTTGGAGCGGCGTGCCGACATCAAGATCCTGAACGTGCCCTACAAAGGCGCGGGACCCGCTATGACCGACCTGCTGGGAAACCAGGTCGAACTGAACTTCGCCAACACGTCGGTGGCCATCCCACAGCTGGGCGGGGGCAAGGTCCGCGCTCTCGCCATCAGTTCGTCCCAGCGGCTGAAGGCCGTGCCCCAGCTCGCGGCGATTCCTACCGTCTCCGAACTGGGCTACCCGGGTTTCGAGGCGATCACTTGGTCCGGGTTGGTCGCACCTGTCGGAACGCCTGCCGCTGTGGTGGACAGGATCAACGCCGAAGTGCAGAAGATCCTCATGCGGCCCGACGTGATCGAAAAGCTCGCCATCGAAGGCAGCACCACAGCAGCGGAAGGCACGCCCCGACAGTTCGCTCAGTACATCCAGAGCGAGCACAAGAAGTGGGGCACGTTGATCCGCGAAGCCCACATCAAGCTCGACTGAGCGACCATGAGAGGAATACACACCATGAATCGCTCAGAGCTAGCCGGCTTGAACATCACGGTCTTCGTCACGGCGCCCAAGCTCGCCAAGCCCGGTGTCGACTTACTTGCTCAGGCCGGCGCACGGGTGATCTACCTCTCCGATCCCAACGACGCCCTGGAAGTAGAACGTATCATGGCGACCGAGCCCGTCGACGCGGTGATCTCGCGCACCGTGGCGCTCAGCGCAAAAGCCATTGGTTCGTGTCCCACGCTCAAGGTGATCTCCAAGCACGGCGTCGGCGTGAGCAACATCGACGTGACCGCTGCCACGGCCCGCGGCATTCCGGTATACGTCACGCCTGGTGCTAATGCACAATCGGTGGCGGAAATGACCCTCGGGCTTATGTTCGCAGCCGCACGCCGCATCGGCTGGATGGACGCCGAATTGCATGCGGGCCGCTGGTCGCGTGCGCAGGACGGCATCGAACTCAGCGGTAAGACACTTGGACTGATCGGCTTTGGCCAGATTGGACAGCGTGTGGCCACAGTGTGTCTGGCACTCGGCATGGACGTAGTGGCCTTCGATCCCGCCCTGCGCGACGGCGAAAGCCCCATTGCCGGCGTGCGCCTGATGGCAACCATGGAATCGCTCCTTCCCCTGGCCGATGTCCTGAGCCTGCATGTGCCGCTGAATGCGCGCACCCGCGGCATGCTGGGTGCGGCACAGTTCGCGACCCTGCCGCGCAGTGCCATCCTGATCAACACAGCACGCGGCGAAGTGGTCGACGAACCGGCATTGATCCAGGCGTTACAGGACGGTCAGCTCCATGCCGCTGGCCTGGACACGATGGTGACGGAGCCCTTGCCGGCTGGCAGCGCGCTAGCGGCATTGCCCAACGTTGTACTGACGCCCCATGTAGGCGGTTCGACGCCAGCCGCGCTGGCCGGCATGGCGCGCGATGCCGCCCACAACGTGCTGGGCTGGTTGCAAGGCACGCCCGTCAACCGCTCTGCCTGTTTGAATCCGCAGGTACTTTCCTGATTCTTCGTTTTTTTGAGACCGACCATGAATGCCTTTGCTTCCACAATCTCTCCTGCCGTTCAATGGCCTGCGGGCTATCGCATCAACCCCCGCGTCGAAGGACCTGCGCCTGAAATTGTCGCTGCTTTCCGCGAGATTCCCGTTGCCGCCATCGGCGACTCGATGAGCCGCAACATTGGCACTGTCGGCTTACGCCAGTATCACGCGAGACTCGACACTGTCTTGTGCGGCCCCGCCGTCACCGTGCGGGTTCGTCCCGGTGACAACCTCATGATCCATAAGGCGCTGATGATGGTGAAGCCCGGCGACGTGCTGGTGATCGATGGCGGTGGCGACGTGTCCCAGGCCCTGGTCGGCGGGTTGATACGGACTACCTGCGTCGCCAAGCGACTCGGCGGACTGGTGATCGATGGCGCCGTGCGGGACCTGTGCGAATGGGCTGAGGATGGCATGCCGATCTTTGCACGAGGTCATACCCACCGGGGCCCGAGCAAGGACGGCCCTGGCGAAATCAATATCCCGATCGCCTGCGCGGGACTGGCCGTGATGTCGGGCGATCTGATCGTCGGCGATGCGGACGGTGTCATTGCCATCCCCGCCTTTGAAGCTGCGGAAATGCTCGAGCGCGGCCGTACGCATCTAGGAAAAGAAGCCAAGATCCGTGCCGACAATAAGGCAGGCAAGTCCGACCCAGAGCGCTTTGATGCCACGTTACGTGCAAAGGGCTTGCCCATCTAACTGGCTACGATTGGCTGAGTCGAAGCCCAAGCAAGGGCCGAGTATGCAATGAAGAAGAAGCGCACGCGGCGTTGTTGCATAACTCCCCATCTAGGTTCCAGTTGAGCGTGTGATCTTGGTAGCTTGAGGACATGAGCAAACTCCCTCGGGCGCGATACCGCATAATGAACCACCCCGGTTTTTGAGGTGAATCGCCCCGGCTTTTGAGGAGGCTCAACTCTCTGAGAGGATTGAGCCATGAAGAAGTTGAACAAGTTCTCACCCGAGGTCCGTGAGCGGGCCGTGAGGATGGTGCAAGAGCACCGCAGAGAGTACCCGTCGTTGTGGGCAGCGATCGAGTCGATCGCACCGAAGATCGGCTGTGTGCCGCAGACCTTGCTGGAATGGGTCAAGCGTGTCGAGGTCGATGGCGGCGTGCGTGAAGGCGTCACCACCGTCGAAGCGCAGCGGGTCAAGGAACTGGAACGCGAGGTCAAGGAGCTGACGCTGGGCCAACGAGATCCTGAAGCTGGCCAGCGCGTTTTTCGCCCAGGCGGAGCTCGACCGCCGACTCAAGTCCTGAGGGATTTCGTCGACGAGCATCGTCATGCCTACGGGGTCGAGCCGATTCTGCAAGGTGCTGCAGATCGCCCCGTCAGGTTATTGGCGGCAGGCGGCGCTCGCGCGGGAGCCGCACAGACGCTGCGCCCGAGCACATCGTGACGATGTCCTCATGCCGGCAATACAACGCGTCTGGCAAGCCAACATGCAGGTCTACGGCGCCGACAAGGTCTGGCGCCAGCTGGCGCGCGAAGGCACTCTCGTGGCGCGATGCACCGTCGAGCGGTTGATGCGCCGACTCGGATTGCGCGGTGTGATGCGCGGCAAGGTGGTGCGAACGACGATCAGTGACAGCAAGGCGACGTGCCCGCTGGACAGAGTCAACCGGCAGTTCCGTGCCGAGCGACCGAACCAGTTATGGGTCTCGGACTTCACGTACGTGTCGACCTGGCAAGGCTGGCTCTACGTGGCCTTCGTCATCGATGTATTTGCCCGGCGCATCGTGGGCTGGCGCGTAAGCAGTTCGATGCGCACGGACTTCGTCCTGGACGCGTTAGAACAGGCTCTGTACGACCGCCAGCCGGAGCGCGACCGCAGCCTGATTCATCACTCCGATAGAGGGTCGCAATACGTCTCCATTCGATACAGCGAGCGCCTGAGCGAGGCCGGCATCGAGCCTTCAGTGGGCAGCAAGGGCGACAGCTACGACAACGCTTTGGCCGAGACGATCAATGGGCTCTACAAAGCCGAGTTGATTCATCGTCGGGCACCATGGAAGACAAAGGAATCCGTAGAGCTGGCGACGCTGGAATGGGTGTCTTGGTTCAACAACCAAAGGTTGCTCGAACCCATCGGATACATCCCACCAGCAGAAGCTGAGGCAAACTATTACCGGCAACTCGCCAGTCAAGCCACTGCGGTGGAGGCCTGACTTAAACCAAACAGCCTCCACAAATCCCGGGGCGATTCACAGGGGTTCACTCCACAGTCAATAGTCAGCGGTGCGTGGTCGCTGAACTGGCGTCCTTGTAGACGTATCGATACGGGCAGCCGCTACAAGGAGGAGAG
>JBPBPG010000005.1:0-393308 GCA_050954325.1 Janthinobacterium lividum
ACCGCGGCTATGTGATGGAGTCGGGCGTGGTCACCATGAGCGGGGACGCGAAGGTCATGCTCGACGACCCCAGGGTCAGGGCGGCTTACCTGGGGGAATGAAAGAAAGCCGCTGGTCAGCGGCTTTTTCCAATTCGTTCGCACAGCGATGCGATGCGGTCGATCAATCGACCTTGGCCCCGGTCGCTTTCACGACCTTCTCATACTTGGCCAGCTCGCTCTTCATGAAGGCACCGAACTGCGCCGGCGTGCTGGCCACCGGTTCCGCCAGCAGGGTGCTGAAGCGGGTCTTCGTTTCCGGCGCGTTCAGGGCGGCCACGAACGCCTGGTTCAGGCGCGCCACGACGTCGTCCGGCGTGCCGGCCGGCGCGACCAGGCCCCACCAGGTGTCGATCGCGAAGCCCTTGAGCGTGTCCGCCACCGGCGGCACGTCGGGCAAGGCACTGCTTCGCTGCGCCGTGGTCACGGCGATCGCCTTCAGCTTGCCCGAGCGGATGTTCGGCGCGGCGGTGGCGAGGTTGTCGAAGTTGAAGTCGACCTGCTGCGACAGCAGTGCGAGCTGTGCCGGATTGCCGCCGTTGTACGGAATGTGCACGGCGAAGATGCTGGCCTCCTTCTTGAACATTTCGCCTGCCAGGTGACCGGCGCTGCCGTTGCCGCCGCTGCCGTAGTTGAGCTTGCCCGGATTCGCCTTCGCATAGGCGATGAGCTGCGCCAGCGTCTCGATGTGCAGACGTTCTGCAGCCTGCGCGTTCATGACCAGCACGTTGGGCACGCGCACCATCTGCGTGATCGCCGCGAAGTCGGTCGCCGCGTTGAACGGCATGCGCGTGTAGAGCCACGGGTTCACGGCGTGGGTCGCGGTGGCCGCGATGCCGATGGTCAGGCCGTCCGGCGCCGCCTTGGCGACCGCGTCGGCACCGATGTTCCCGCCGGCGCCGGGCTTGTTGTCGATGATCACCGTGCCGAGCGAGTTCTTGACGCCCTCGGCCAGGATGCGCGCGGTGACGTCGATCGGGCCGCCGGCCGCGTAGGGAACGACGAGCCGGATCGGACGGCTGTTCGGTTGGGCGTGCAGCGCGGTGCCGGCAGCGGCGAGGCATCCGAACGCGGCCAGCACGAGCAGTTTGCGCTTGTGCATCAGGGCGCGACCTTGTCGGCCTCCGTGGTGAAGGCGTCGGCGAAGAATTCCTCTTCGGGCAACCCGGCTTCGGCGACATAGTCGCACTTGGCGGAATCGACCATCACCGGCGCGCCGCAGGCATACACCTGGTGGCCCGACAAATCGGCGAAATCTTCCAGCACGGCCCGGTGCACGAAGCCCGTGCGGCCGGTCCAGTTGTCTTCGGGTACGGCGTTCGACACCACCGGCACGTAGCGCAGGTTCGGCATCTCTGCCAGTTGCGACTGCATCCAGTCGTTCATATAGAGATCTTCGGGCCGGCGACCGCCCCAGTACACGGTGGTCTGCCGCTCGATGCGCTTGAACTTCATGTGTTCGATCAGCGCTTTGATCGGCGCGAAGCCGGTGCCCGAGGCCAGCAACACGATCGGCTTGGTGGATTCCTCGCGCAGGAAGAAGCTGCCGTACGGCCCTTCGACGCGCAGGATTTCCTTTTCCTTCATCGCGCCGAAGACATGGTCGGTGAACTTGCCGCCGGGCATGTGGCGGATGTGCATCTCGACGCCGACGCCCGGCTCGATCAGCGTATGCGGCGCGTTGGCCATCGAGTAGCTGCGCCGCGCGCCGTCGCGCAGGATGAACTCGACATACTGGCCGGCATGGAATTTCATTGGCTCGCCTGCGGGCAACTGCAGGCGCACCTGCATCACGTCGTGCGACAGCCGGGCCAGCGCCAGCACGCGGGCGGGCATCTTGCGGATCGGAAAGGCACCCGCTTCGGTGACCTGGCGCGATTCGAGCGTCATGTCGCTCTGCGCGGTCGCGCAGCAGGTGAGCACGAAGCCAGAGAGTTCTTCTTCGGCGCTCAGTGCCTTGCTCTGGTGCGGGCCGTGGCTGACCTCGCCCGACAGCTTTTTGCATTTGCAGGAACCGCAGGCACCGTCCTTGCAGCCGTAGGGCAGACCGATGCCCTGGCGGATGCCGGCGGCCAGGATGGTCTCGTCGTTCTGTGCCACGAAGTGGCGACCGCTGGGTTCGACGGTGATCTGGAAGCCGGCCACAGGCGGCGATGCGCTGGTCATGGGTATTCTCGGAGCTCTCTCTGGCTCTGTCTCTATGGGAACAACGGATTTTGCCTTCAATCGCCAATCCTTCGGGCGCCTTGCCCGCGCGCTTTCGTCGCCAGCGCGTCCTGATCGTCGGCTGCGGGGACGTCGGCATGCGCGCCGCGAAGTTCCTGCGCGGCCGCGTGCAGCTTATCGCGCTGACCTCCTCGCCCGACCGCGTGGCAGCGTTGCGCACCGCCGGTCTGCGCCCGCTGCTCGCCGATCTCGACGCGCCGAACACGTTGCGCCGTCTGGCCGGCATCGCCGATCGCGTGCTGCATCTGGCACCGCCGCCGGGCGTCGAGGCCGGTGCCGGCGCCTGGTGGCGCGATACCCGCACGACCGCGCTGGTGCGTGCGCTGCGGCTGCGTTCGCTGCCTGCGGCACTGGTGTACGGCTCGACCAGCGGCGTCTACGGCGACTGCGGCGGCGCGCGCATCGACGAGACGCGCGCCGTCGCGCCGCACACGCCGCGCGCGCACCGGCGCGTCGATGCCGAGCGCGCGGTGCGCTGGCTCGGCCGCGCGGGCGTCGCGACCCGCATCCTGCGCATTCCGGGTATCTACGCACCCGACCGCGTCGGTGGTACGCCGCGCGAGAGGCTGCGCCGCGGCACGCCCGTGCTGCGGCCCGAGGACGACGTCTACACCAACCACATCCATGCCGACGATCTGGCGCGCATCTGCGTGACGGCGCTGTGGCGCGGCGGCACGCAGCGCGTGTTCCATGCCAGCGACGACACCGAGCTCCGGATGGGCGACTACATCGACCTCGCGGCCGACCTCTACGGCATGGCGCGCCCGCCCCGGATCGCGCGCGCCGACGCCCAGGAGCGGCTGCCGGCGTCGCTCATGAGCTTCATGGGCGAATCGCGCCGCCTCGACAACACGCGGCTCAAGCGCGAACTGCGCGTGCGTTTGCGGCATGCGACGGTCGAGCGCGGATTGCGCAGCGATGATCCGACAGATTCGAAGGACGGGCGCGGATAATGCCGACCTGCCAAGCCCCTGCCTGACCTCATGCCCATCTCCCAGCTCTCGGTCTATTTCTTCTTGCAGATCGCGGTGATCATCGTCGTCTGCCAGCTCGTCGGAAGACTGGCGCAGAAGCTGGGCCAGCCGCAGGTGGTGGGCGAGATGATCGCCGGCGTCGCGCTCGGGCCGTCGCTGTTCGGGCTGCTTGTGCCCGAGCTGCAGCGCGCACTGTTTCCCGAGGAGACGCGGGGCATGCTCTATGTCGTCGCCCAACTCGGCGTGGGGATGTACATGTTCCTCGTCGGCACCGAATTCCGTGCCGACCATTTCAGGAGCCGCTTCCGCAGCGCCGCTTCGGTGTCGGTCGCCGGCATCCTGGTGCCTTTCGTGCTGGCCTTCGCGTTGGCACCGTGGCTGCAGACCGTGTCCGGCCTGTTCGCGGACAAGGTGAAGCCGCTGGAAGCCTCGCTCTTCCTCGGTGCCGCGATCGCGATCACGGCTTTCCCGATGCTGGCGCGCATCGTCCACGAACGCGGTTTGGCCGGTACCTCGCTCGGCACGCTGGCGCTGACCGCGGGCGCGGTCGACGACGCGCTGGCCTGGTGCATCCTGGCGATCGTGCTGTCGAGCTTCGGCGGCTCCTGGGGCGGTGCCTGCCTGGCCATCGGCGGCGGCGTGGCGTATGCGCTCTTCATGGTGTTCGTCGGCTCGCGGCTTTTCAAGCGGCTCGCGCGGCACGTCGAGCCCGAACTGCCGTTGGGTTCGACCGTGCTGGCGACCGTGCTGGCGCTGTTCGCGCTCAGCGCCTTCGCGATGGACGCGATCGGCATCCACGCGGTGTTCGGCGGCTTCCTGCTGGGCGCGGTGCTGCCGCGCGGCGCGCTGACGCAGAAGCTGCGCGACCAGCTGCAGCCCTTCGTCGTGGTCTTCCTGCTGCCGGTCTTCTTCGTGTATTCGGGCCTCAACACGCGCCTGGCGGTGCTGCTCGATCCAGGGATCATGCTGGCCGCGCTGGTCATCCTCGCCGCGTCGTTCGGCGGCAAGGGCATCGCCTGCTGGGCCGCGGCACGCGCTTCGGGCGAGAGCAACCGCGATGCGATGGCCATCGGCTCGCTGATGAACGCACGCGGGCTGATGGAGCTCATCATCATCAACATCGGCCTCGCGGCCGGCGTGATCCAGCAGGGCCTGTTCTCGATCCTGGTGCTGATGGCCGTCGTCAGCACGTTGCTCGCGACGCCGCTCTTCAACTGGGTCACGCGAGAGCGGTCCGGCGCGGGGATCCTCCCGGCAGCGTCGATCTAGCCAGCCCCCGGAATGCACCGCATGTCCTCCACCTTCGTCTCCAACGTCGCCACCGTGCTCATGGATCCTGTCGAATCCGAAGATTTCGAAGCCTTGTTCGAATTGGCGCCCGTGTCGCTCTGGCTTGAGGATTTCAGCGGCCTGCGCACGCTGTTCGAACGCTGGCGTGCCGAGGGTGTCGACGACCTGGGCATCCATCTGCGCGGGCGGCCGGCACGGGTCGCCCAATGCATGGCCGAGCTCCGGGTGTTGCGTGTCAACGGGACCACGCTGAAATTGTTCGCCGCGCCGACGCAGGACGCGCTGGTCGCCAGCCTGGGCACGATCTTTCGTGGCGACATGGCCGACCGGTTCATCCACGAGATGGAGCAGCTGTGGAACGGCGTGCTCAGCTACGAGAACCGCACGGTGAACTACACGCTGGACGGCCGCCGGCTCGACGTGCAGCTCCATGTGCGCGTGCTGCCCGGCCACGAAGCGACCTGGAACCGCGTGATGGTGTCGCTGGACGACGTCACGGCGCGGGTCTGTGCCGAACGCCAGCGCGAAGAGCGCGCCACCTATGCGCAGGACCTGTTCGAGCATTCGCCGGTGTCGCTCTGGGTGGAAGACTTCAGCGCCGTCAAGCGGCTGCTCGACGACATCCGCGCGCGCGGCATCAGCGATTTCAACACCTTCCTGAAAGTGCATCCGGAGTTCGTCGCACGCTGCATGCAGGAGATCCGCGTGATCGACGTCAACCAGGAGACGCTGCGCATTTTCGGCGCCAGGGACAAGAAGATGCTGCTGGAGAACATTCCGCGCATCTTCCGCGGCGAGATGCGCGAGTCATTCGCCGAGCAGCTGCAGGACCTGTGGGTCGGCAAGACGCGGCAGCACCGGGAAGTCGTGAACTACTCGCTCGGCGGCGAACCGGTGAACATCCACATGCAGTTCGACGTGCTCGAAGCGCATCTTGCCAATTGGGACATGGTGCTGGTTTCGCTCATGGACATCACGGCGCGCAAGAAGGCCGAGGCCTACCTCGAATATCTCGGCAAGCACGACGTGCTCACGCAGCTGCGCAACCGAACCTTCTACACCGAGGAGCTCAACCGGCTGCAGCGCAAGGGACCGTGGCCGGTGTCGGTGCTGTCGATCGACCTCAACGGCCTGAAACAGGTCAACGACGAGGAAGGCCATGCCGCCGGCGACGCGATCTTGCGGCGTGTCGGCGAGGTGCTGGGCAAGGTCGTGGACCAGCCGGCATGGCCCGCGCGCGTGGGCGGTGACGAATTCGCCATCCTGCTGCCGGCCACCGACGAGCGCGGCGCGGAGGCGGTGCGCGACCGGGTGCTCGCATTGCTCGAACTCAACAACCAGTTCTACGCCGGTCGCAGCGGCCATCCGCTGAGCCTGGCGATCGGCGTGGCGACCTGCGACGGCAGAGAGACGCTGGATGCGACGCTGGTGCGCGCCGACAAGGCCATGTACCTCGACAAGGCCTCGCACTACAGCGCGCAGGGCACGGAGCGGCGTCGATGACTCCGCGCCTGTCCGTGGGCCACCTGAAGGTCTGCGAGGGGCAGATCGTCTGGGCGGACGAGGATGCGCACCACCTGCTGGGCTATCTCATCGGCGCACTGGCCGACATGCCGTTCGGCGATGTGGTCGTGCCCGAGCTCGAGGCCACCAGTACCGCTCCGGGCGATCACGCGATGCCTGCACTCGGCGCCGTCGACTGCGAGGGCGTGACGCTGCAGACCGGCAACGGCGTCGAGCTGCGCGTCGACATGCGCGGCGAGCGCACGGAAGACGGCTGCACGCTCTGGACCTTCAGCAAGGCCGCCAGCGAGATGCGCGCGGTGCGCCTGGGCCTGCTGTCGCGGCACGACGCGCTCACGCGGCTTCCCAACCGGGTGCCGGCCATCGACGAGTTGCAGATGCGCCTGGCGGGCGAGGGCTCGTCCCGCATGCTGGCCGTCTTCTATCTCGACCTCGACCGGTTTCGCGACATCAACGAGAGCTTCGGGCCGGTCGGCGGCGACGTGGTGCTGCGCGAGGTGGCGCGCCGGCTGAAGGCCGCCGTGCCGCACGATGCGATCGTCGCGCGTGTCGGCGGCGACGAATTCGCGTTGGTGCTGTCGTTCGCCGGCCGCAAGCAGTGCGAGGCCCTGCTGCAGCAGATCCTGGCGCGGCTGGCGCATCCGTTCCGGCTGCAGGACCGCTTGGCGCGCGTTCGCGCGAGCGTCGGCGTGGCGTTGGGGGGCTACGGCGAGCAGCCCACCGAAGTGATGCTGCAGCACGCGCAGCATGCGGTCTTCTTCGCCAAGCGCGCGAGCGGCAGCCGGGTGCATTTCTTCGACGCCGACCAGGCGCTCGAAGAGCAGGAGGGCATGCTGGTGCGCCAGCGGATCGCCGAGGCGCTGGCACGCGAGGAATTCTGGCTGGCCTACCAGCCGAAGGTCGACATGCGTTGCGGTCACGTCATCGGCTTCGAGGCGCTGATCCGCTGGCAGCATCCGGAACGCGGGCTGGTGCAGCCGGCATCGTTCATTCCGTTGATCGAGGACCACGAACTGGTCGAGCAGATCGGCGACTGGGTGATCGGCGAGGCGCTGCGGCAGGCGGCCGACTGGCAGGCGCGGGGCGTCACCACCTCGATCAGCGTCAACATCAGCCCGCGCCACATGCAACGGCCTGACTTCATCGAAACGCTGGCCGCACATCTCTCGCGCTTCCCGCAGTTGCAGGTGGGCGTGCTGGAGCTCGAGATCCTCGAGACCACCGCCATCAAGGACTTCACGACGGCCGCGAACTTCGTCGAGGACTGCCAAGTGCTGGGCGTGCCGGTCACGATGGACGATTTCGGCACCGGCTATTCGTCGCTGACCTATCTGCGCCGGTTGCCGGTCTCGGCGCTCAAGCTCGATCAGTCGTTCGTCAGGGGCGTGCTCGACAATGCCGAAGACCAGGCCATCGTCAAAGGCATCCTGTTGCTGGCACAAGGCCTGGGTCGCAAGGCGGTGGCCGAGGGCGTCGAGTCGGTGGCGCACGGCCGCGCGCTGATGAAGCTCGGCTGCACGTTGGGCCAGGGCTACGGCATCGCGCGCCCGATGCCGCCGGGCGACGTGCCGAACTGGATCGCCGGCTTCGAGGCGGAGCCGCTCTGGGGCCGGGCGCAGGGCTGCTGAACGGCTTTCTCGCTCAGGCTTTCGGCTTGTACGCGATCACGTCGACTTCCACCCGTGCGTCGATCATCAGCCGCGCTTCGGTGGTCGAGCGGGCCGGGCGGCCTGCACCGAGATAGCTCATGTAGACGCGATTGAAGGCACCGAAGTCGCGCGCATCCTGCAGCCAGCAGTTCGACTTGCAGACGTCTTCGAAAGTGGCGCCGGCCAGGGCGAGAGCCGCCCCGATGTTTTCCATCACCTGGCGGGTCTGCGCCTCGATGCCGCCGACGACCAGCTCGCCTTCGGCGTTCACAGGCACCTGGCCCGACACGTAGATGAAGTCGCCGGCGCGCACGGCCGGAGAGAAAGGCCGCACCTGGCGGTCGGAAGCGGTGGGCGGGTTGCCGAGATATTCGAGTGTCATGAAGGATTCCGTGCGCGTTCAATAAGAGGCTGTTTGAAATTCTATTTCAAGAGTTTCTGTATTTTCGAGGGTATTCCCTTACGTATTGGCACGTTAGATGCTTCAGAGTCTTGCTCAGAGAAAATAATTTTCAAAATGTCTCGTTCGATGAAGAAGCTTTCCATGTCCCGCAACGTTCTTCTGCGCCGCTTGCCGGCCCCGTTCACCGCCGGCAAGCGCAGTCTGCTCGGTGCCGCCGCCGCGCTGGCGATGAGTGTCGCGCTGCCACTGGCCGCACCGTTCGCCCATGCGCAGATGCCGCGCACCTTCGCGACGCTGGCGATGGTGGCCGAGCCGCAGACGCTCGACCCGATGGCATCGACCGCCGACCTGGTCGGAACCATCATGCAGCACGTCTACGAGCCGCTCTACACGTTCGACGCGAAGTGGAACGTGGTGCCGATGCTGGCCGAGTCGATGCCGAAGATCTCCGCCGACGGCAAGACCTACGCCATCACCCTGCGCAAGGGCGTGATGCTGCACAGCGGCCGCGAACTCAACGCCGACGACGTCGTCGCGAGCCTGCAGCGCTGGATCGAGCAGTCGCCGCGCGGCAAGGCGCTGGGCAAGGTGGTCGACAGCCTGAAAGCCACGGGTCCACTGGCCGTCACGCTGGTGCTGAAGGAACCGTACGCGCCGTTGCCGGCCCAGCTCGCGCTGCCGAGCGGCATGGCCGCCATCATGGCCAAGGAGTCGATCGCGACGCCGCTGAAGGACTTCGTCGGCACCGGTCCGTACAAGTTCAAGGAACGCAAGCCCGACCAGTACGTGCTGCTGAGCCGCTTCGACAGGTACAGCGCGCGCAAGGAGCCGGCCAGCGGCTACGGCGGCAAGCGCGAGGCGGCGATCGAGGAACTGCGCTTCGTGCCGGTGCCCAATGCCAGCACGCGCGTCGAGGGCGCGCTCGCCGGCCAGTACGACTTCGCCGACCTGCTGCCGGTCGAGGCACTCACGCGCCTGGAAAAAGCCACCGGCAAGACGGTGCCGATCATGACGCCCGCGTTCGGCTTCCCGTACCTCGTGCTCAACACCAAGGAGGGCGTGGCCTCCAGCCTGCCGGTGCGCCAAGCCATTCAGGTCGCGCTGGGCGAGGGCGAGATGCTGGCCGCCGGCTTCGGCGACACGCGCTTCTTCGTCGCCGAGGGCAACCACTTCCCGAAGGGCTCGCCGTTCCATTCGACCGCCGGCACCGATCAGTACAACCAGCGCAACGCACCCAAGGCCAAGGACGCCGCGGCCAAGGCCGGCTACAAGGGCGAGCCGATCCGCATCCTGACCAGCCGCCAGTACGACTTCCACTACAACATGGCGCTGCTGATGGCCGAACAGTTGAAGCGCGCCGGCTTCAAGGTCGAGATGAACGTGGTCGACTGGGCGACGCTCGTGCAGCGCCGCAACGACGCCAGGCTCTGGGACATCTACGTCACGCATTCGGGCCAGTTCCCCGAGCCGATGCTTTCGCCGCCGCAGCTGGGCGACGGCGCGCCGGGCTGGTGGGACACGCCGGCCAAGAAGTCGGCGCTGCAGGCGTTCAACACCGAGAGCGATCCTGCCAAGCGCGGCGCGCTGTGGGGCAAGGTGCAGCAAGTCGTCTATGACGAAGTGCCGTACATCAACGTCGGCAAGTTCAACGGCCTGTCGGCCCGGAGTCCGGCGCTGGAGAACTACACGCCCGCCACGTGGCCGTTCTTCTGGAACGCCCGCATCAAGTAACCGGCGCTCGCCATGTTCCGCTTCCTCGCATCCCGCTTCGCCGGCATGCTCGTCGTGCTGGCCATCGTCGCGGTGCTGGTCTTCGTGCTCACGCGCGCGGCGTCGGGCGACCCGGTCTCGGTGCTGCTCGGCGACCAGGCGACCGCCGCCGACATCGCGCGCGTGAAGGTCGAGTACGGGCTCGACAAGCCGCTGCCGGTGCAGTTCGGCTACTGGCTGCGCGAGGTGCTCGACGGCAACCTCGGCACCTCGATCTTCCTGCAGCGCCCGGTCACGCAGGCGCTGTGGGAGCGGGCCGAGCCGACCACGCTGCTGTCGCTGATGGCCGTCGCCATCGCGGCGTTCATCGGCCTGCCGTGCGGTATCGCGTCGGCGGTGTTCCGCGGTCGCTGGATCGACCAGTTCTTCACCGGCATCGCCATGCTCGGCGCGAGCATCCCGAGCTTCTGGCTCGGCATCGTGCTGATCCAGATCTTCGCGGTGTCGTTCGGCTGGTTCCCCGTGTCGGGCTACGGCGCCCCCGACGCGCCGCTGGCCGAACGCCTGCATGCGCTGATCCTGCCGGCCGCCGTGCTGGGGCTGCTGAACTCGGCGCTCATCATCCGCTTCACCCGCGCCTCGATGCTCGACGTGCTGGGCGAAGACTACGTGCGCACCGCGCGCTCCAAGGGCCTGGACGAAGGCACGGTCGTGCTCAAGCACGCGCTGCGCAACGCGCTGGTGCCGATCGTCACCGTGCTCGGCCTCACTGCCGCGCTGATGATCGGCGGCGCGGTCGTCACCGAGACCGTGTTCGGCCTGCCGGGCGTCGGCAGCCTGGTCGTCAACGCCGTGCTGCGGCGCGACTACCCGGTGATCCAGGGCGCGCTGCTGGTCATCGCGGCCATCTACGTGCTCATCAATTTCGCGATCGACCTGCTGTACGCGGTGGTCGATCCGCGCGTGAAGGTCTGAAGGTCCGACGATGAAACCCAGGTTACCCCGCACCCTGCGCCAGCTGATGCATCGCCGCACCGTGATGCTGTCGATGATCGTGCTGCTGGCGATCGCCGTGCTGGCCATCGGCGCGCCGCTGTTCGCTTCCGCCGACCCGAACGACACCGCCGTGCTCGACCGCCTGAAGCCGCCGAGCATGGCGCACCTGCTCGGCACCGACGAGCTCGGCCGCGACATGTACGCGCGCATCGTCCACGGCGCGCGCTATTCGCTGTCGATCGCGGCGCTCACCGCCCTCGGCTCGGTCGCGTTCGGCACGGCGCTGGGGCTCGTCGCGGGCTTCTTCCGCCGGCTCGACGCGCCGATCATGCGGGTGGTCGACGCGATGATGTCCTTCCCCGACATCCTGCTGGCGATCGCGCTCGTCGCCATCTTCGGCGCCTCGCTCGGCAACGTCGTGCTCGCGCTGGTGCTGGTCTACACGCCGCGCGTGGCACGCGTGGTGCGCGCGTCGACGCTGGTGGTGCGCGAGCTGCTGTTCATCGAAGCGGTGCGGGCGCTCGGCGTGCGCACGTCGCGCATTCTGTGGCGCCACGTGCTGCCCAACCTGATGTCGCCGATCCTGGTGCAGGTGTCGTTCATCTTCGCCTACGCCATCCTGGCCGAGGCCGGCCTGTCCTTCCTCGGCGTCGGCGTGCCGCCCGAGATCCCGACCTGGGGCACGATGGTCGCCGGCAGCCAGCAGTACGCCGACCGCGCGTTCTGGGTGGTGCTGTTTCCGGGGCTGGCGATCATCTTCACGGCGCTGTCGCTGCAGCTGGTCGGCGACGGCGTCCGCGACCTGCTCGATCCGAAACTGAAGAAGGCCGTGTGATGACACCCAAGCCCCGCCTCGAAGTCACGAACCTCGGTACCAGCTTCCCCACCGAAGACGGCCTCGTGCGCTCGGTCGGCGACGTCAGCTTTTCGAT
Source organism: Janthinobacterium lividum (assembly GCA_050954325.1). Lineage (GTDB taxonomy): Bacteria > Pseudomonadota > Gammaproteobacteria > Burkholderiales > Burkholderiaceae_C > Variovorax. The sequence continues at coordinate 11,743 of JBPBPG010000005.1, forward strand.
CCTGCCCGGCAGGACGACCGCACTCGTCGGCGAATCCGGCTCCGGCAAATCCGTCACCAGCCTCACGCTCATGGGTCTGCTGCCCAAGACCGCCAACGCCCAGGTCACCGGCCGCACGTCGTTCGTCAAGCGCGACGGCAGCGCGGTCGACCTGCTCACGCTCGGCGGCAGCGACATGCGGCGCCTGCGCGGCAACGAGTTGTCGATGATCTTCCAGGAACCCATGACCAGCCTGAATCCGGTCTTGCGCATCGGCGAGCAGATCGCCGAGAGCGTGCGGCTGCACGAGGGCCTCGGCCGCAAGGCCGCGCTGGCCCACGCGCTGCGCATGCTCGACCTGGTCGAGATTCCGGCCGCAGCGCAACGCCTGCACGAGTATCCGCACCAGCTCTCCGGCGGCATGCGCCAGCGCGTGATGATCGCCCTGGCGATGGCCTGCGACCCGACGCTGCTGATCGCCGACGAGCCGACCACCGCGCTCGACGTCACCATCCAGGCGCAGATCCTGGCGTTGATGCGGCGACTGCAGTCGGAGAGCGGCATGAGCATCCTGTTCATCACGCACAACCTCGGCGTCGTCGCGCACCATGCCGACGACGTGGTCGTGATGTACGCCGGCCGCGTCGTCGAGCATGCGCCGGTGCGCCCGCTGTTCGCGCAGCCGGAGCATCCGTACACGCAGGGCCTGCTGGCCTGCCTGCCGGGCAAGGCGCAGCGGACGACGGCGGACGGCGGGCGTCCGCGCCGGCTCTTCGCCATCCGCGGGCAGGTGTCGAGTCCGCTGGCGCCGCCGCCCGGCTGCGCGTTCGAGCCGCGCTGCGACCTGGCCGTCCCGGCCTGCCGCGACGCCGTGCCGCCGTTGATCGAGACCCGGCCCGGGCGCCAGGCGCGCTGCCTGCGCGTGCCGGCGGCCGTCGCATCGGGCCCCGTGGCGATGATGGAGAAAGCCGCATGAACGTCGTCGAAGACATCGCAGAGCCGCTGATCGAAGTCCGCAACCTGAAGAAATACTTCGGCAGCGGCAAGCGCCCGGTGCGCGCCGTGGACGACGTCTCGTTCGCGATCCGCAAGGGCGAGACGCTCGGCCTGGTCGGCGAGTCCGGCTCGGGCAAGAGCACCATCGGCCGCACCGTGCTGCGGTTGCTGGAGCGCACCGACGGCGAGGTGCGCTACCGCGGCGAGGACATCGCCGGCTTCTCGGCCGAGCGCTTGCGCAAGCTGCGCAGCAAGCTGCAGATCATCTTCCAGGACCCGTACGCGAGCCTGAACCCGAAGATGCGCATCGGCGCGATCCTGGCGGAGGCGCTGTCGACGCACGGCCTGCACAAGGGCGCCGTGGCGCGCGACAAACGGATCGCCGAACTGCTCGAAACCGTGGGCCTGCGCCCCGAGCATGCGAGCCGCTTCCCGCACGAGTTCTCCGGCGGGCAGCGCCAGCGCATCGGCGTGGCGCGCGCACTGGCGGTGGAGCCGGAATTCATCGTCGCCGACGAGCCGCTTTCGGCGCTCGACGTGTCGATCCAGGCGCAAGTCATCAACCTGCTGGCCGACTTGCGCGAGCGGCTGTCGCTCACCATGCTGTTCATCTCGCACGACCTCGACGTGGTCGAGTACCTGTGCGACCGCGTCGTGGTGCTTTACCTCGGCAAGGTGATGGAAGTGGCGCCGACGGCGGCATTGTTCGAACGGCCGCTGCATCCCTACACGCAGGCGCTGCTTGCGGCCAGTCCCAAGCCCGATCCGCTGACGCCGACCGGGCACGTCGCACTCAAGGGCGACATCCCGAGCCCGATCGCGCCGCCTTCGGGCTGCGTCTTCCGCACCCGCTGCCCGCACGCCATCGACGAATGCGCGCAGACTGTGCCGGCGCTCGAAGCGCGTGCGCCGGGCCATTTTTCCGCGTGCATCCGCCAGGACCTCATCGCAATACCATGACAACGACACTAGACAACGACATCGCCGATCCGCTTTTCGACAGCCGCTTCAAGGGCTTCCCGCGCACCGCCGAACCGGTGCGCCGCAGCGCCATCGCGCAACGCGGCTGGAATCTGCTGGCCGGCGACCTGCCGCTGCCGGTCGCGCTGCTCAAGCGCGAGGCGCTCGAACACAACCTCGACTGGATGCAGAAGCGCGTGCGCGACTGGGGCATCGACCTGGCGCCGCACGGCAAGACCACCATGTCGCCGCAGCTCTTCCGGCGCCAGCTCGACGGCGGCGCCTGGGGCATCACCTTCGCGACCGTGACGCAGCTCGCGGTCGGCGTCGCGGCCGGCGCGCGCCGCACGCTGATCGCCAACCAGGTCGTGGGCGAGCAGGACCTGGCCGGCATCCAGCTGCTGTTGCGCACCCATCCCGGCCTGCGCATCGTGTTCCTGGTCGACTCGGAGGCGCAGCTCGACCTGATCGAGAGCTGGTCGCGCGAGCACACCGAGAGCGTTCCCTTCGAGGTCATGATCGAGATCGGCGTCGAAGGCGCGCGCACCGGCTGCCGCACGCACGCGCAGGCCATCGCGCTGGCGGCCCGGCTGCGCGCCAGCGACGCGGCCGAGCTGGTCGGCATCGAGTGCTACGAAGGGCAGGGCGCGAGCGGCGAAAGCGGCCCCGACACCGCCTATGCCGATGCGCTGATGGACCGCGTCGAGGCCGTCGCCCGCCACTGCGAGGCGCACGACCTGTTCGAATGCGACGAGGTGCTGCTCTCCGCCGGCGGCTCGGCCCTGTACGACCTGGTCGCCCTGCGGATGAAGCCCGCGCTCGGCCTGCCGGTGCGCGGTCTCTTGCGTTCGGGCTGCTACGTGACGCACGATCACGGCACCTACCAGCGGCTGCAGGTGTCGATCGACGCGCGCATGCATTGCGCGGCCGGCGAAAGCCTGCGTCCGGCGATGGAAATCTGGGCGTTGGTCCAGTCGCGGCCGGAGCCGCGGCTCGCGATCATTGCCATGGGCAAGCGCGACATCTCCTTCGACCTGTCGATGCCCACGCCCATCGCGCGTGCGGCCCGCGGTGCGCTGCGGACCGCGGGCGTACCGGCCAGCTGGGAGATCACCGCGTTGAACGACCAGCACGGCTACCTGCGCTGGAGCGAGGCCGACGACGCGCTGGCGCCGGTGATCGGCGAGCGCATCGGGTTCGGTATCTCGCACCCGTGCACCACTTTCGACAAATGGCACTGGATGCCGGTGGTCGAGGACGACTATCACGTGACCGACGCCGTGTCGATGCACTTCTGACCGGGGACTTGCCATGAGTTCATCGCTGCTTCAACGCGTCGCCGGCATCCGCGCCTCGGCGCCCGCCGCCCGGCGCGCCATCCTCGACCTGATCCTCGAAGACCCCGACCGCGTGCTGGAGGAAAGCTTCGAGCTGCTGGCCGAGCGCTCGCGCAGTTCGGTGCCGACCGTCATGCGCACCTGCCGCGACCTCGGCTTCGCCGGCCTGCGCGAGTTCAAGCTGGCGCTGGCGCAGGAGCTCGCGCTCGGCGGCTCGCCGTTGCACCGGCGCGTCAATATCGAGGACGCGGCCGACGAGGTCGTCGCGAAGATCGCGCGCAGCGCGGCGGCCTCGGTCTCGGGCGTGCGCAGCCAACTCGACATGACGGTGCTCGACGGTGCCGTGGCCGCGATCGCCGCCGCACCGCACGTCGACCTCTACGGCGCCGGCTCGACCTCGTGGTTCATGGCGAGCGACCTGCAGGCGCGGCTGTTCCGGCTCGGCCTGTCGGCCAACGCCTGGTCCGACTATCACCTGCAGCAGGTCGCGGGCGCGGCGCAGCGTCCGGGCGGCGTGGTGATCGCGATCTCGCACGTGGGAGGCATGCCGTCGCTGCTCGACGCGGTGGACATCGCGCGCGGGCAGGGCGCGAAAGTGGTCGCGCTGACGCGCCCCGATACCGCGCTGGCGGCCAGGGCCGACTTCCTGCTCGGGCTCTCGGTGCCCGACGACGCGGTGATGCATGTCGGCATCGACGCCTATCTCACGCACCTGACGGTGATCGAGATCCTCACGGTGCTGGTCGCGCAACGCCGCGGCGATCCGGCGATGCAGCGGCTGCAGCATGCGCGCGACGCGTTCCAGCGGCACGGCATCGACACCCGCACCCATCCTCTGCAGAGCTGGGACGGCGGCGGGATCGGCGATGCGACGGGCGTGGCGCACGGCCTCGCCGAACACATCGTCGGGAGCCTGGCATGACGCGTCCCGTGCTTCTCGAACGCGGGCTGGTCGTCGACGGCACCGGCGGGCCGTCCTGGCCGGGCGACGTGTTGCTCTCGGGCGACCGCATCGTCGCGATGGGCGACGGATTGCGTACGCGGCTGCCCGACGGCATGGCCATCGGCGATGTCGACATCGTCGACTGCGACGGCTGCGTCATTGCACCCGGCTTCATCGACGTGCACACACACGACGACGCCATCGTGCTGCGCGACCCGCTGTGCCTGCCGAAGATCTCCCAGGGCATCACGACGGTGGTGACCGGAAACTGCGGCATCTCGCTCGCGCCGTACCGCACGCCGCGGGCGTCGCCACCGCTGACGCTGCTCGGTGCCGCTTCGTTCCTGCATGCCACGATGGCCGAATACCGCGCGGCCGTGGGCGGGGCGCAGCCGGCGCTGAACGTCGCCGCGCTGGTCGGCCACACCACGCTGCGTTTCGCGGCCGTGCAGGCGCTGGACCGGGCCGCGTCCGCCGACGAACTCGCGCGCATGGAAGCGCTGCTCGACCGCGCGATGGCCGAAGGCGCGCACGGGTTGTCGTCGGGGCTTTTCTACGAAGAAGCCTACGCCGCACCGGCGTCCGAAGTGACCGCACTGGCGAAAGTCGTCGCGCGTCATGGCGGCGTCTACGCGACCCATCTGCGCAGCGAGATGCAGGCCATCCTCGAGGCGCTGCACGAAGCCGGCGATACGGCCTTCGATGCCGGCGTGCCGCTGGTGATCTCGCACCACAAGTGCGCCGGTCCGGCCAACTGGGACCGTACGCTGGAGACCTTGCCGCTGATCGATGCGCTCGGCCGGCGCCAGGACATCGCCATCGACGTGTACCCGTACGTCGCCGGTTCGACCGTGCTGCGCGAGGATCTGGTGGACGGCGTGATCGACGTGCTGCTGACCTGGTCGCAGCCTTTCCCCGGCGTGACCGGCCGCCTTCTGGCCGATGTCGCGCGCGAATGGGAGGTCGATCAGAAGGAGGCCTGCCGACGCCTGCAGCCCGGCGGTGCGTGCTATTTCCAGATGAAGGAGGACGACGTCGAACGCGTCATCGCGCATCCGCGCACGATGATCGGCAGCGACGGGCTGCCGCACGATCTGCATCCGCATCCCCGTCTCTGGGGCGCGTTCCCGCGCGTGTTCGCACGCTACTGGCGCGAGCGGAAGCTGTTCACGCTGGAGCAGGCGGTGCACAAGATGACCGGCATGACCGCGCGCAACATGCGTATCGCGAATCGCGGACAGCTGAAGGTCGGTGCGATGGCCGATGTCGTGGTGTTCGACCCCGCGACGATCGCCGATACCGCGACCTACGACGCACCGCGCAGCGCGAGCATCGGCATCGAGAGGGTGTTCGTGAACGGTGCTTGTGCCTACCTCGGCGGCGGCGAGGTGCCACTGGTTCTGGCGCGCAACGGACGCATGCTGACACGCAACGCCTGAGGCGTGACGACAGAAAGCGAAAAGGCCCGTCCAGAGATGGACGGGCCTTTTCTCGTCACACAGCGCTGGGCGCTGCCATTCGGCTAATCAATAACGTGCAGCATGCGCGACGTGGCGGCGATGCGCGGTCATGCCACCGAAAGCGGCTGCGAGACCACCGAGGATCAACGCGAGCACAGCGGCGAGGGCGGCTTGCGACGATGCCTTGGCAGTCGCATCGGCAACCTGGCGGGCCTTCGCCTCGGCGGCAGCCTTCTGCTCCTGGACCTTGACACGGGCGTCCTGGTAGGTCTTGATCCAGCCGTCCACGCGGGCTTCGGCTTCAGGCTTGCTGAGGCCTGAACGGGCAGCTACCACGTTGACCACGGCATCACGGTCGGCCTGGTTGACGGTGTCCTTGCCCGAATCGATAATGCGCTGGATCGTGGCCTGGAAGTCGGCCGGCGTGCCTGCGTTCGCTGCGGTGTTGGTCGCCTGGTTCGCCGCCGAGTCGGCCTTGTTGGCGATCGCGTCGGGTTGCAGGGCCGGCTTGCCGGTCTGCGCGAGCAGCGTTTCGGCCTGGCTTTTGAGGGCGTCGAACGAGAAGCCGCTCGCTTCGAGCTGGCGCTTGGCCGCATCGGCTGCAGGACCGGCGACCGCAGCGGCACCGGTGGCCGTTGCCGTCGCTGCGGCACCGATCACATTCGCGCCGCCGCGGACGACGGAGCTCACGGCCGATGCCAGGAGATAGGCAGTCACGATGGCAGCCAGACCCCAGGTGAGCAGACCGTGCAGAACGGCATCGGTCTTCTCGGGAGAAGCCGCAAGATGTCCTGCAACCCAACCCCCCGCGAAAAGAGAAACGATGCTGCTGACTGCCCACCAGACACCGGCACCAATGCCGAAAGAGGAAGCGTCCGGGCTGCTGTAGCGCAACGGGTCGATCGTGCTCAGGCCGATACCAGCGCCGAGCAGGCTCAGGACCATTTGCACGGTAATGGCGATCACCATGCCGGCGAAGACAGCCCCCCAGGAGACGCGCCGCAGGGACGATCGTGTCAGCGGCTCGACAGGAAAGGTGGAGTGTTGTACGCCTGACGGCGTGCGTGTGTCAGCGGGATGGATGGAGCTCATGGATGGCTGTCTTGTTCAGGTTGAAGAGGCGCCATGATGGGTGGGCCCTTTCATCGATCCGGGTATGAAACAGCCGTCTTCCTGTCGTACTTCGCCGCTAGCGAGGACAGGCCTCAGTTCGGAGCGCCATCCTTTTCGGCATTTTCTTCCTTGCCGTCGTCGTGCTTGAGCGCCGGTTTCTGGCCCGGTTGCGGTGCGTGGACCGCATCGGGTGCAATTTCTTCGCCGCGATGCTTTTTCTCTTGTTGCACTTTTTTGTCGTGCGCGACATTGCGTGGATCAGTCATATACGGATCATGCGCGAGGCATGTGAAATTCGCGGTCGGACGGCACGCCGCGCGCTTGTGTGACTCGCCGACAACTGACTGTACCTGGGTGGCATTCTCCTGTGCGCGTCTCGACGCTTGTGTATTCCGGCATGACGTCAGTCTCCCAGCCGGCGAACGTCTCCTCGAGCGTGCCGACGATGCGCGCTGTGTGATTGTGGAGTTCGTCCCGCTTGCGGACCGCTTCGTCGAAGTCGGTGCCGAGACCAACGTCCGAAAGACCAGCGGGCCGCCGGTCATAGATGCAGTAGACGACCACCTTGACGTTCTTGCGCTTGGGGCTGTGGAACCGCAGGCGCGGGTACCGGCCGGTCATGTCGCCAACGACAGGTCGACGCCCGCGATGGCGTCAAGTCGCGGCCGGCAAGCCGCTCGCGTGCGTGGAATCGTCTGACCAGCATGCGGTTGCCTCGCCGGTGGAATGGGATGCCGTCCTGCGGCAGCACACGCGCCTGGACTTGGGCGCCGGCTTGGCCGGTCATCGTCTTGAACCCGGCGGGTGTTCATACTGCAGTCTTTGAAAGCGATTTCCATGCGAAACAATGAGTACCAGGGCCGGACCTACGACGCCTGTTGGACCCTGGAGTCGCCGGATGTTTATCGAGGCGTCTTCAACGTCGAAAGCACGGATTCCGCGCAATCGGATGGCGTCATCAACCAGAAGACGGGCGAGACGTTTGCAACTCTTGAAGCCGCTGAAGAAGCGGCGGATGCTGCCGCGCAAGCTTGGATCGACGTGGCGACCGGAAGCCGCTGAGACGCTCGGTCGCTGGCAGATTGGGGGCGCAGTGCGTCATGCGGCCGTCCGATATGTGAAGTGAAAGCCGCCGCCGTCGTGACTCGGATGCTCGACATGAACATCCCGTTCTTCGGCTCGGCGAGGGCACAGGCCGCTGTAGAGCCACTGGCTCATGAGGGCCCGCCAGTCCTCGGGAATCAGGCTCCTGACCGGGCCAGCCGTCAGTTCGGCGGCGCCTTGGCTGTGGACGATCGCGGCGAGCATGTGGGCGTACTCGGTGCGGATGGAAATGCACCAGCGTGCGGTGTCCTCAACGGTGGCACCGGGCAGGGGCCCGTCGGCATGGAGCCTTGGCATCGAGGAATGGCGCCGGTGGTACGACGACCGTGGAGGCAAGGTTGTCGGGCGAGAAGAGGCCGTGGAGCTCTACATCGACGCTTGGAATGCGGCGCTGAGCGCTGAGCGCTGATCCGGAATGCGCTGGGCTGCTTGTCGTCGCCGTCCCTCCGACTTCCGATCACCTTGCTGGATATGCCTTGCCTCGTGCGCGAGTCTGGCCCCGATCAGCGCCTCGGCTCGTGGTGGGCAGCGGGAATTTCCACGCGTGCGCACCTGGGCGGTCTGACCGAAAAGCCCTGGGCGTTGTTGAGCTCGCGCGGCGAGAGCATGAACAGGCTTATGCCGACGATCGCGCGCGCCTCACCATGCACCGTCAACAGCCCGAAACGATCCTTCGTCGTAACCGTGTGCAGTGGCGCAGCGAGTCGCGGGTCCTGGTCGGTACCGTAGCACTCTAGAAGGAAGGCGCGCATCTCTGCATGGTGACCACCGGTGATGATCGTCGGCGACGGCTGATCGGTGCCAGCGCCGGCGTGGCCGGTCGTGTCGATCATCGGGTGCGTGGTCACGACGGTCGCGGGCGTTCCGCTGGCCGTGATCGACCGGCGTGCCGCCCTTGGCCTTGCTGGAAGTGCTTGCAGTCAGGCGAAAGCCGGACTAGGTCGACCGGCTGATTGCCCACGACTTCGATCGGGTCTATATCCCAGCCGCTCTCGCACAGGTGCGTGGATGGTTGACGGCGTGCATCGCCAATGCCTCGGAGTCGTGGTCGACCGCAATGTCGACCGGCCGGCCGAAGGCAGCCTCCACGCCGGTCGACGTGCCGCCACCGGCGAAGTTGTCGATGCTCGGATCGCGCTTCATTCTGCAGCCCCAACTGATGGAGCCGACGTTCATTTAGGAGGGCCGCACCATTCACTGCTTGGTAAAGGAGGAAGCTGGCGATTGACGGTATTGCTACATGATCAACAGCAGCGACAAGCGTGTGAGCGGAGTGCTGTTTGGCATCGAGCAAGAGGCGCTCATCGGTGCGGAGGTCGAGTCGCAGGCCGAAGTGGACGAAGTGGACGAAGAGCGGATCTGGGTCAACGCCGGCAGCGACGATGTCCCGAAACACCGCGCGTGCGTCACGGAAGTGCCAGCGGTTTGAGCCATTTGGCTGCAGTCATACTGCGTGCCTCAATATTTGAAGGTGAATATGGACAGGCCTACGTTTTTGGAAGAAGTGCGCGTTGAATTGAAGAACGGCAACCGGCAGGCTCTGGCGACGCTGCGGCGCTATGAAGACGGCTGGGTGATGCACCGAGTCGCGGAGGATGGGCGCCCAGATGTTGAGGAGCACACTGACGTCTTCGCAAGCCAAGCGTCGGCTTCGAAGGCGGCAGAGAAGTTCTGGATTCCCTAGGATTCCCCATTGGTCCGGCTTGGCGGCAACCGACAGGCGGAGCAGGACAGGGGCGATGCCTGAGCCAAAGTGATCGCTTGCGCGTGCGGACATCGGCAGTTGACGCCCGGTGCGGCGACAAGCTCCTACAGGCACCATGCAGTGCGTACAGCTAGGCTCATATGCAATCAACGAGGATCGCAGCATGAACCAACCGACAACACTCGAAGCCAATCCGGAAGAGCAAGAGGCATTGTTAGAGCAAGCGCGCCTTGAAGCACAGGTACGCGTCGCCGATCTGCATGCCGAGGAAGGGACCGTCGCTTCAGAGGAGGCGCAGAACTCGCCGCATCCGGACGACCACGACTGAGCTTCATCGGCAAATGGGACGTCTTAGCGCTTCACGCCGACTCCCCATGGCTCACCGTCAAGGGCTCGTCGGCGACGGCGTGCATTGTTTCGATTTCCGTGCCGGTCGATTGCGTGGCGGCATTGCATGTCCGGTGATGGTCCGGCGCCAGCTCGCAGGAGCGTACACGGGCGGAAATGATCTTGTGTCTGGGCATGAGGAGGTCCATGGGTCAGTCGTACTGGTCGCTGGCCGCACCTGCCATGTCGTCGTCGGCGTCGGCGTCGATGTCGATGTCATACGAGTTCCAGCGGTGTACGGCCGACGTACCGAGGTATCAGCCTATTTAGCAGTCCGACTCTGTGGCAATCTCCTACAGCGAATGGTCCAAATCGGACGCACGGTAGGTTTTTATTCAGGAGTTTCCCATGACACACACCACACGCCGTCTCGTTGGCACCATCGCGGCCGCCGTTGCATTGATCGCCATGCCTACCTGGGCCCAGACCACTTCTTTCGGCAAGGCTGACGACAGCATGCTGATGAAGATCGCACAGGCCAACATCGCCGAAGTCGAGGCAGGCAAGCTCGCGCTCGAAAAGAGCCAGAACGATCAAGTCAAGAAATTCGCCCAGATGATGGTCGACGACCATGGCAAGGCGCTGACAGATACACAGGCGCTGGCGACCAGCAAAAGTGTCTCCTTGCCAACCGAGCCGGATGCCAAGCACAAGGCGGCGATGGCGAAGCTCAAGGCTGCGAAGGGTTCGACCTTCGACACCCAATATATGAAGCAGGCCGGAGTGGCCGATCATGTCGCGACAGACAAGCTGCTCAAGATGACGCATTTGCACGCCAAGGATGCCGATTTGAAGGCCTTGGCCGGCAAGATGTTGCCGGTGGTGGAAGGTCACCTGCAACATGCGCGTGAGATGTCGAAGACGAGAATGTGAGTCGTGGCGGTTCGCAGTCGATTGCGGACGGCAGGATTCAGGTTTTTGATCGGTTGTTCGACAGACCCAATTGTTTCGGTACCAAGTAGTGCCATCGGCACGCGGATCGTTCGCATGTGCAACCGATACGAAGCCCCGATACAGATCGCGATCGAGCGCTATCGGCATTCCGGCTTGGAGAACACGTCCAAGCTGTGACCGCGCGTCGTTCTTCCGCGTACACCTAAGCCCGTTCATTCGCCGCGCTCGACAAGTGTCGGGCTGCGAGCGCGAACTCGTCGTGGGCCAGTGGGCCTGACTCCGTGGCTCGCGAAGTGGCCGAGGCTCAAGTTCCGACGAACAACGCACGCAGCGAGGAACTCGAGGCGAAGGCCGGCTGCAAGGAACCGTGGAAGCGCGGCCAGTGCTGCATCATCCCGGCGTCGACCTTCGACGCATCCAATTGGGAGACCGGGGAAAACATCCGGCGGCAGTTCAAAAGCGCGGACGGCGACCCGTGGGGTCTGAGCTTTTAGATATAACCGAAGTTTCGCGGTGTCGATGCCGGACTGAAAATTCTCTAATGCATGATTCAGCGCTTAGGCAGAGGCCGTGGGATCGTGGTGACGAAGCCGCATCCGCTGCAGTTCGAAGGCCGACATTTCGCCGACGGACCAGATAAGGAGTTTGCGAAATACAGCTTTGGAAACTTCGATCGGACGAACCCCGAGCGTTGAAGAAATTTCAGGCTTGCTACAGCCGGCTCGGTTTTCCAAGAATGCGTGGCACGCCATGCCTGGTGTGCGATCCATACCTTCCGACCCGCATCGTGCCGAAACGTACAGAAGACCGTCGAATGTCGGCTTTCCGAAAAAAGATCTTCGGCAGTGAAGATCGAAGCGGACGACATGCCCGTAGTGACCGAATCGAAAGCGGAACACGTGCGAAACAAGTTGCGGAACCTGCTTCGAAATCTCTGGCAATTTCCCTATGGTGCCCGGGGCCGGAATCGAACCGGCACACCTTTCGGTGGGGGATTTTGAGTCCCCTGCGTCTACCAATTTCACCACCCGGGCAGGGACTGAGCGCAGTTCAAAATTATGGCACAGTCGCCGACATGAACTATCCCACCATCGAAGACGCGATCGGCAAGACGCCGCTGGTCTCGTTGCAGCGCATCGATGCGGCCGACAACGCTCGGCGCGGCAACGTGATCCTTGGCAAACTCGAGGGCAACAACCCGGCCGGTTCCGTGAAGGATCGTCCGGCGCTGTCGATGATCCGGCGCGCCGAGGAGCGCGGCGAGATCAGGCCGGGCGACACGCTGATCGAAGCGACTTCGGGCAACACGGGCATCGCGCTGGCGATGGCCGCGGCCATCAAGGGTTACCGGATGATCCTGATCATGCCGGAGGACCTGTCGATCGAGCGCGCGCAGACCATGAAGGCGTTCGGCGCCGAACTGCTGCTCACGCCCAAGAGCGGTGGCATCGAATACTCGCGCGACCTCGCCGACCAGATGGTCGCACAGGGCAAGGGCCGCGTGCTCGACCAGTTCGCCAATCCGGACAACCCCCGCATCCACTACGAGACCACCGGGCCCGAGATCTGGGCCGATACCCACGGGAAGGTCACGCATTTCGTGAGTGCGATGGGCACCACCGGCACGATCACCGGTGTGTCGCGTTTTCTGAAAGAGAAGAATCCCGCCGTGCAGATCGTCGGGGCCCAGCCCGACGAGGGTTCGCGCATTCCCGGCATCCGCAAGTGGCCGCAGGAATACCTGCCCAGCATCTACGACCCGAGCCGTGTCGATCAAGTCGTCAACGTGAGCCAGGACAACGCGGAAGAAATGTGCCGGCGTCTTGCACGGGAAGAGGGCATCTTCGGGGGCATCTCGGCCGCAGGCGCACTATGGGTCGCACTCGACGTGGCCAAACGGGTCGAGAACGCGACCATCGTCTTCATCGTCTGCGACCGCGGCGACCGCTACCTGTCGACCGGTGTGTTTCCGGCCTGATCCAGGGACGCCACGACACCCCATGCCATGACCCAGTCCACCCCCCCCCGTTTCTGCCAGGCCTGCGCCACGCCGCTGGCCGAGATCGAGATGATGGAAGACGGCGGCCCGACCCTGCGCCTGCGCTGCCCGGCCTGCGGCTGGACGCACTGGAACAATCCGACGCCGGTGCTCGCCGCCATCGTCGAATACCGTGGACAGGTGCTGCTCGCGCGCAACGCGGCCTGGACCAACGGCATGTACGCACTCATCACCGGTTTCATGGAAGCAGGCGAGTCGCCGCAGGAAGGCGTCGCGCGCGAGGTCAAGGAAGAGACCGGCCTCCAAGTGAGTTCCCTCGACTTGGTCGGCGTCTACGATTTCCAGCGCATGAACCAGGTGCTGATTGTCTATCACGTGGTTGCAGACGGCGAGGTCGTGCTGTCGCCGGAAATCGCCGACTACCGTCTCTACGACCTCGACACGGTTCGTTGCTGGCCGGCCGGCACGGGCTACGGTCTCGCGGACTGGTTGCGCAGCCGCGGGCATGAACCGCAGTTCATGGAATGGCCACGGCCCGCTGCGTAGAATTTTCCCGAATCCAGGAAGCCATATCGCATGAACATCGATCTAGAACTCGACACCCGCGGCCTGCATTGCCCGCTGCCCATCCTGAAGGCCAAGCGCTCGCTCAACGGCATGGTCAGCGGTCAATTGCTGAAAGTCGTGTCGACCGACGCCGGCTCGCTGCGCGATTTCCAGGCCTTCTCCCGCCAGACCGGCAACGACCTGGTCGAGCAGCACACCCTCGGCGACGAATTCATTCACGTCCTGCGCCGGCGTTGACGTGTGTCCGCGCAGCGAGACTCGCCGCCGAGCTCGCGCTGGTTGCGGGGCTCGCGCTGCTGCTCTGGCCCGACCCGCGTCGCGTCGTACCGATACCGGGCACCGCAGACCCGTTTCACCACGCCGTATCGGCCTTTTCCCTGGCGGTGCTCGGTGACTCCAACAGTCATTCCTATCAGGACAGGATTTCGTTCGCGTTGCCGTCGAGCGAACGCGGTGGCGCATTGCGAGTCGGCACGCTGCAATGGACCGAGGTGCTGGCGCGACTGCGCGGCGAAGAGATCGACCTGGGTCCCTGGGTCGCCTGGGGCCGTTGGGGGCCGGTGGCAGCCATTCGCGAGGGGTTCGGGCTGCGGGGCGACCGCTCTCCGCGCAAGGAGGATTTTCTTTTCAACTTCGCGAATTCGGGTGCGGCCTGCCGGCACCTCACCAGCGGACGCTACCGACAGGTACAAAGGCTGGTCGCGCTGATGGACGAGGAGCCTGCCCGCTGGCGGCGCGGCGCCGTCGTGATCCGTATCGGACTCAACGACTGGGGCGGTTTGATGGAAGCGCAGGCGCGTGATCCGAACGTGCCGGAAACCCGGGCGACGATCGACATGTGCATCGGGCACATCGGCGATGCGATGCGAATGATCCATTCAGCCCATCCGGGAACGCGGTTGGTGCTCGTCGGTGTTGCCAACGAGTCGGACGACCCGGCGTATTTCGACCGCTGGCTGTCGAAGACCGAGACCGACAACATCGCAACGGCCTTGAAGCAGTTCAACGATGCGCTGCGGAAGCTTGCGGCGTCGGAGCCGGATACGACATTCTTCGATGACAACGCCTGGGTCCGCCGGCATTGGGGCGGACGCGGTGCGAACGGACGGCCCGACTACAAGACGATCGCCATTGGCGAGTCGTTGAAGGTGACGAACACGGCAGGCGATGCGCCAGGCAATGCGATCCTGGGCGACCACCATGCGGGCCTCGTCTACAACACGCTGTGGGCGCAGTCCATGACGGAAGTGTTGCGTGTCGAAGCCGGATTGGCCGTGACGCCGATCCGCCATGAAGAAGTGGTGCGTTTCGTCGAAGCGGAGACGGCGGTTTCGAAAAGCGCCGCCCCGACGCGCTGATTCAGGTCAGGTCGCGTCTCGGAGCGCGAGGCTCTTGAGGTATTCGCGGAACTGGTCGCCGACTTCCGGATGCGCGAGGGCCAGTTCGACGGTCGCCTGCAGAAAGCCTTCCTTGCTGCCGCAGTCGTAGCGCACACCTTTGTACGAATAGGCATAGACGGCCTCCTTCTTCATCAGCGACGCGATGCCGTCGGTCAACTGAATTTCACCGCCGGCGCCCTTGGGCTGGTTGCGGATCTCGGCGAAGACGCCTGGCGTGAGCACATAGCGACCGGCCACTGCAAGACGTGAAGGTGCGGATTCCGGCGACGGCTTCTCGACCATGCGGTTGACCTTGACCAGCCCTTCCTCGATGCTGTCGCCGGCCACGATGCCATAGCGCTTGACCTGGTCGAGTGGCACTTCCTGCACCGCCAGCAGCGAGCGGCCCAGTTGCGCGAACGCCGCGGTCATCTGGGCGAGCACCGGCTCGCCGTTCTGCGGGCCGACCATCAGGTCGTCCGCCAGCAGCACGGCGAAAGGTTCGTTCCCCACCAGATGCTCGGCACACAGCACCGCATGGCCCAGGCCGAGCATGCGCGGCTGACGCACGTAGGACACGGTCATGTCGTCGGGCATCACCGAACGTGCGATGTTCAGAAGCGCGGTCTTGCCGCTGGCTTCGAGCTGGCTCTCGAGTTCGTAGGCGGTGTCGTAATGATCCTCGATGGCGCGCTTGTTGCGGCCGGTGACGAAGATCATGTCTCGGATGCCGGCGGCATAGGCCTCTTCGACGGCGTACTGGATCAACGGCTTGTCGACCACCGGCAGCATTTCCTTGGGCTGGGCCTTGGTGGCAGGAAGGAATCGGGTGCCGAAGCCGGCCACTGGGAAAACCGCCTTGCGGATACGCGTCGAATTGGACATGGATGTAGATAGAAAAGAGGAAAGTTGAAAACTTGGTAAATCTTAAGGGTTGATCGAGGCAGACCTGTCAGCCGACACGCACAAGCTTCCTAGCCCAGCCGCGCCAGCTGATCCTTCAGCCGAATTAGCACAGAGCCGAAATCGGCAAGCCGTTTGCGGTCCTGCTCGATGACGGCCGGCGGTGCCTTCGCAACGAATGCCTCATTCCCGAGCTTGCCGCCAAGCTTGACGATTTCGCCTTCGACGCGTGCAACTTCCTTACCAATTCGCAACTTTTCGGCAGCTTTGTCGATTTCCATGTGTAAGCAAAGGCGCATCGATTCCACCAATGCAACCGGCGCTGCCTCCGCGGCGACCGACCATGACGTCTCGTCGTCGAAAACGCGCACCTCCTTGAGTTTGCCGAGCGCCTGCAGCACTGGCGCGGCTTCGCGCAGGAACCGCGCATCGGCAGCGTCGTCGGCCACTGCGAACAGCGGCAGCCGCGTGGCCGGCGATACGTTCATCTCGCCACGCAGCGTGCGGCAGGCGTCGACCAGTGCCTTGAGCCTGGCGACATGCGCCTCCGCCGCTTCGTCGATGCGCTCGGACTGGCTCTGCGGATAGGCGGCGATCATGACCGAGGCGCCTTCGCGCCCGGCCACCGGCGCCACCTTCTGCCACAGCGCCTCGGTGATGAACGGAATCACCGGATGCGCGAGGCGCAGCAGCGTCTCCAGCGTGCGGATCAGCGTGCGGCGGGTGCCGCGCTGCGCGGCCTCGTCGCCGGTCTGGATCTGCACCTTGGCGATCTCCAGGTACCAGTCGCAGAACTCGTCCCAGGCGAACTGGTAGATCGACGTGGCCACGTTGTCGAGGCGGTAGTCTTCGAAGCCCCTGGCGACGTCGGCCTCGACGCGCTGCAGCCGCGATACGATCCAGCGGTCGGCCTGGCTGAACTTCAGGTAGCCGTGCGACGGACCACCGGGCGCACATTCGGCCCTGGTGTGCTCGCGCAGGCCGCAATCCTGGCCTTCGCAGTTCATGAGCACGAAGCGGGTCGCGTTCCAGAGCTTGTTGCAGAAGTTGCGGTAGCCCTCGCAGCGCTTGGAATCGAAGTTGATGCTGCGGCCGAGCGAGGCCAGCGAGGCGAAGGTGAAGCGCAGCGCATCGGCGCCGAAGGCCGGAATGCCGTCGGGAAATTCCTTCTGCGTGATCTTGCGCACGACGGGCGCGGTTTCCGGCTTGCGCAGGCCCTGCGTGCGCTTGTCGAGCAGCTCGGGGAGTGCGATGCCGTCGATGAGGTCGACCGGGTCGAGCACGTTGCCCTCCGACTTGCTCATCTTCTTGCCCTGCGCGTCGCGCACCAGGCCGTGGATGTAGACGTCGCCGAACGGCACCTTGCCGGTGAAGTGCTTGGTCATCATGATCATCCGGGCGACCCAGAAGAAGATGATGTCGTAGCCGGTCACCAGCACGTTCGACGGCAGGTAGCGCGCGAGGTCGTCGGTGCGTTCGGGCCAGCCGAGCGAGGAAAAGGGCACCAGCGCGGACGAATACCAGGTGTCGAGCACGTCCTCGTCGCGGCGCAGCGTCTTGCCGGGAGCCTTGGCCTGCGCCTCGGCTTCGTCGTTGGCGACATAGACATTGCCGTCCTCGTCGTACCAGGCCGGAATCTGGTGGCCCCACCAGAGCTGGCGCGAAATCGTCCAGTCCTGGATGTTCTCCATCCAGTGGTTGTAGGTGTTGACCCAGCTCTCGGGCACGAAGCGCACCTCGCCCGACTTCACCACGTCGATCGCCTTCTGCGCGATGGAAGTGCCGTCGTTGCCCGGCCTCGTCATCGCGACGTACCACTGGTCGGTCAGCATCGGCTCGACCACCGCGCCGCTGCGGGCGCAGCGCGGCACCATCAGCTTGTGCTTCCTGACCTCGACCATCAGGCCGAGCGCTTCGAGGTCGGCGACGATCGCCTTGCGTGCGACGAAGCGGTCCATTCCGCGGTATTTCTCGGGCGCGTTGTCGTTGACGGTCGCGTCGAGCGTCAGGATGCCGATGGTCTCCAGGCCGTGCCGCTTGCCGACCGCGTAGTCGTTGTAGTCGTGCGCGGGCGTGACCTTGACGACGCCGGTGCCGAAGGCCTTGTCGACGTAGTCGTCCGCGATGATCGGGATGAGCTTGTCGACCAGCGGCAGCCGCACGTTCCGGCCGACCAGGTTCCGGTAGCGCTCGTCCTCGGGATGGACCATCACGGCGGTGTCGCCGAGCATGGTCTCGGGCCGCGTGGTGGCGACGGTCAGCGTGCCGCTGCCGTCTTCCAGCCGATAGGCGATGTGCCAGAGGAATCCGTCTTCTTCTTCGCTCTCGACCTCCAGGTCGCTCACCGACGTCTTGAGCACCGGGTCCCAGTTGCCCAGGCGCTTGCCGCGGTAGATCAAACCTTCGTCGTAGAGCTTGACGAAGGTGTCGGTCACGACCTTCGACAGGTCGTCGTCCATCGTGAAGTACTCGCGGCTCCAGTCGACGGAGTCGCCCATGCGGCGCATCTGGCCGGTAATGGTGTCGCCGGACTTCTCCTTCCATTCCCAGACCTTGGCCACGAAGTTCTTGCGTGCCTCGGCCGGCGTCGGGCCCATGTCGTGGCGGCTGATCTTCTGTTCCTGCAGCTGTCGCTCGACCACGATCTGCGTCGCGATGCCCGCATGGTCGGTGCCCGGCACCCAGAGCGTGTTGTCGCCCTTCATGCGGTGGTAGCGCGCGAGGCTGTCCATGATGGTCTGGTTGAACGCGTGGCCCATGTGCAGGGTGCCGGTGACGTTCGGCGGCGGCAGCTGGATCGCGAACGACGCGGCGCCTTCCAGGGGCCGCTTCGTGCCGCGGAAGCCGGCTTCGGCATAGCCGCGACGTTCCCATTCCGGTCCCCAGTGCGCCTCGATGGCGGCGGGTTCGAAGGATTTGGACAGGCTCTCGAGGCCCGGCTGGACGGATGTTTCGCTCATGGGATTGACGGGGAACGAACGGCCCGCTGGGGCCGCTGCTGGCAGGATGGGGAAGCCAGCAATTTTACCTGTCGAGGGTGTTTCGACCTGTGCCCGACACGGGACGCACCCATAATTCCAAACCATGCTTTTCCTGCTTTCACCAGCCAAGTCTCTCGACTACGACACCCCCGTTTCCGCCGACATACCCGCCACCCAGCCCGTGTTCGAAGGTGCGAGGGGACCGGCCGCCGAATTGATCGGCCTGCTGCGCCGGAAATCCCCGCAGCAGATCGCCGAACTCATGAGCCTGTCGGACAAGCTCTCGACGCTGAACGTCGCGCGCTACGAAGCCTGGGTACCGAAAGGCACCGCACGCAACGCGCGTCAGGCCGTGCTGGCTTTCGATGGGGACGTCTACGGCGGGCTCGACGCACGCGGACTGAGCGCTGCACAACTGGCCTGGGCACAGGACCATGTCTGCATCCTGAGCGGTCTCTACGGCGTGCTCCGGCCGCTCGACCGCCTGCAACCGTACCGCCTCGAAATGGGCACCGAACTGAGCAACCCGCACGGCAAGGACCTCTACGCGTTCTGGGGTTCGCGGATCGCCGAACACCTGAACGTGCGCCTGGCCGCCGACCGGACGCCGGTGGTGGTCAACCTCGCGTCGCAGGAGTATTTCAGGTCGATCGACCAGACGGTGCTGAAGGCGAGGCTCGTCGCGTGCGTGTTCCAGGAGTCGAAGGCCGGTGGCGATTTCAGGATCGTCAGCTTCCACGCCAAGCGGGCCCGCGGCCTGATGGCGCGCTGGGCGACGCTGCACAAGGCCGCCACACCCAGGTCGCTGGAGAGGTTCGATCTCGAAGGCTATGGCTTCGACGCCGCGGTGTCGAAGCCCGAGCGTCTGGTGTTTCGGCGCGAGCAGCCGTGAAGGGCTTTCGATGAGCGAGTCGGGCCAGCCGGTCAGCCCGGAACTGCGTGAGTGGCTGGTGGTGCAGCTCGCCGCCGGTCATTCGGTACCGGCGTTGCGCCTGTCGATGAGCGAGGCCGGCTGGAACGAGGACGCCGCGACCGCAGCGCTGGCCGCGATCGCGCGGCAGGCGGTGATCGATCCGACGGCGTCGCGCACGCCGGCGGTGGCGGCCGAACGGGTCGCCGATGCCGCGCGCCCGGGCCCCGACCTCGTTTCGTCGCCGCTCTACCTCGATGGTGGCGACCGCCGGGTTCACGTGCTGCACACGATGAAGCATCCGCGCGTGGTCGTCTTCGGCGACCTGCTGTCCGACGACGAATGCGCGGCACTGGTTGCATCCGCCGGCCGGCGGCTGGCGCGCTCGCTCACGGTCGAGACCAAGACCGGCGGCGAGACGCTCAACGTCGACCGCACCAGCGACGGCATGTTCTTCGAGCGCGGCGAGAACGAGCTGGTCGCGTGCATCGAACGCCGCATCGCCGCGCTGCTGCGCTGGCCGGTCGAATTCGGCGAAGGCCTGCAGGTGCTGCGCTACGGCCCGGGCGCCGAGTACAAGCCGCACTACGACTACTTCGACCCGGCCGAACCCGGCACGCCGAGCATCCTGCAGCGCGGCGGCCAGCGTGTCGCCACGCTGGTGATGTACCTGCAGGAGCCGGAGCAGGGCGGCGCCACCACCTTCCCCGACGTCGGACTGGAAGTCGCGCCCAAGCGCGGCACCGGCGTCTTCTTCAGCTACGACCGGCCCGATCCGGCCACCCGCAGCCTGCACGGCGGCGCGCCGGTGCTCGCCGGCGAGAAGTGGGTGGCGACCAAATGGCTGCGCGAACGGGAGTTCATATGAAGGTCCATGCCAACGGCATCCAGATCGAGGTCGAGGATTCGGGCGACGCGCCGGGCGAGAAGCGCCCGGTGGCGCTGCTCGTCATGGGGCTGGGCATGCAGCTCATCGCCTGGCCCGACCGGCTGGTGGCCTCGCTCGTCGAAGCGGGATTCCGGGTGGTGCGCCACGACAACCGCGACATCGGCCTGAGCCAGGGTTTCGACGAGCGCGGCACCGGCAATCTGCTGTGGCAGGGACTGCGCTTTCGCATGGGCCTGCAGGTGCGCTCCGCGTACACGCTGCAGGACATGGCGGACGACGCGCTCGGCGTGCTCGACGCGCTGGGCATCGAGCGCGCGCATGTCGTCGGTGCCTCGATGGGCGGGATGATCGCGCAGCGCTTCGCCGCCCGCGCGCCCAGGCGCGTCGCGAGCCTGGTCAGCATCATGAGTTCGAGCGGCGCGCGCGGCCTGCCGGGTCCGCGTCCGGACGTGCTCGGCCTGATGCTGCGCCGGCCGTCCGGCAAGGACGAGGCGTCGCTGGTCGCGCACAGCGTGCGACTGATCAAGCTGATCGCCGGGCCGGTCTATCCGCCGAACGAGGTCGAACTGCGGGCCCGGCTCACCCGGGCGTTGCGCCGTTCCAACCGGCCCGGGGGCCTGATGCGGCAGATCACGGCAGTCGCCGCCGACACCGGGCGCGCGGCGGTGCTGCCGCGCATTACGAGCCCGACGCTGGTGCTGCACGGCGACCAGGATCCGCTGGTGCCGCTCGCCTGCGGGCGCGACACCGCAGAGCGCATCGCCGGTGCCCGCTTCGTCGAGATTCCGGGCATGGGCCACGACCTGACACCCGAGCTCTGCGACATCCTCACCACCCACATGATTCCCTTTCTCCACAGGGCCGACGCCAGCGCGACGGCGGCACGCGCATGACACTCGACAACACGCCCGAACGGTCGCAACTCGGCCGCAGTTCCGCCTACGTCGACCGCTACGACGCGTCGCTGCTGTTCCCGATCGCACGCGCGGTGCAGCGCACGGCGATGGGCATCGACGATCGCGCGTTGCCGTTCTTCGGCGCCGACCTCTGGACCGCGTTCGAGCTCAGCTGGCTGAACCCGCGCGGCAAGCCCCAGGTCGCGATCGCGCACATCACCGTGCCTTGCGAGACACCCAACATCATCGAAAGCAAGTCGTTCAAGCTCTACCTCAACAGCTTCAACGGCAGCGTGTTCGCCGATGCCGAGGCGGTGCGCGAGCGGCTCAAGGCCGACCTCGCGGAGGCGGCATGGCGCGGCAGCGGACGCACCGGCGGCATCGGTGTGAAGCTGCTCGCGCCGGCGCAGTTCGACCGCGAGCAGGTCCACGAACTCGACGGCCTCGACCTCGACCGGCTCGACATCGAATGCACGCACTACCAGCCGGCGCCCGAACTGCTGCGCAGCGACCCGTCCCTGCCCGAAGTCGCGGAGACGCTGGTGAGCCGGCTGCTGAAAAGCAACTGCCTCGTCACCGGCCAGCCCGACTGGGGCAGCGTACAGATCCGCTACAGCGGCTCCCCGATCGACCAGGCCGGGCTGCTCGCGTACATCGTGAGCTTCCGCGACCACAACGAATTCCACGAGCCGTGTGCCGAACGGATGTTTCGCGACATCCTGGCGCGCTGCAAGCCGCACAAGCTGAGCGTCTACGCGCGCTACACGCGGCGCGGCGGGCTCGACATCAACCCGTTCCGGACCAGCTCGCCGCAGGCGCTGCCAGCCAACGTTCGCAGCGGGAGACAGTAGGTCCGCTCCTACAGTTCGACGGCCCGGTCCATTCGATAATCGTAAACTTTGTCAAGGAAATAAGACTGTGAACGTGTTGATCGTCGACGACAACCAAGCGGCCGCGGACCTGCTGCAGGAACTGCTTTCGCTGCAGGATCACACCGCTCGCTGCTGCTACACCGCACGCGAGGCGCTGGAGATCAGCAAGACCGAGCGCTTCGACGTGGCCCTGGTCGACATCACGCTGCCCGACCTGCCGGGTACCGAAGTCGCGCGGCAGCTGCGCGCGACCGGCCAGCCGCCGCTGCTGGTGGCCGTGACCGGGCTGTCGGCGCAGGACACCGGTGGTGCCAATGCCGGGTTGTTCGACCACCATCTGCAGAAGCCGATCGATTTCGATGCGCTCGACCGCATCCTCGAACAGGCACTGGCCAAGTCCGCCGCGGGTCGATGAAAGCGTCTCCGGGAGCGCGCAGCTGGATCGCGGCAGGCGTGCGCCACGAGTTGCTCACGCGTGTATTGCCCGCACTGCGCCACGACATGTCGGCGCCGGTGTCGGTCATGCGCATGGGGCTTCTCATGCTGCGCCGCCAGATCGCCGCGGCGACCATCGACCCGGCCATCTGCGAACAGCGCGTCGCGCTCATCGACAGCCAGATCGGCGAATTGATCGTCGCGGTCCGCTCGCTGCGCGACTGGGAACTCGCGACCAACGACGAAGGCATCACGCGAACCGTGCTGGTCACCCAGTGCGTCGGGCTGATGCGTGCGGCGTTCGACTTGCACGGCGTGCGGCTCGACGTCGAAGAGAGTCTGCTGCTGCCGTCGGAACGTGAAACGGTGCATCCATCGGGCGCCGCGCTGCGCTACCTCCTGCTCGGCGTGTTGGGACATCTGCACGACAGCGCCGCGAACGTGGGCACGATCATCATCAAGGACGATGGGAACGGCGGTCTGTGCGTGACGGCGGTCACGGGCCTCGCAGAGGTCACTGACATGGAGGCCGGTCCCGGTGCGCACCGGGCGCCGCGCGCGCTGGCCATCGACGTCGTGGCGCTGCAGTCGCTGGCCGAGGATCTCGGCTATCTGCTCCTGATCGAGCGCGACACGGTCTGTTTCTCGCTCACTCCGGCCTGAATTCGCGCTTCGGCACGCGCGGCGCGGGTGTCGACGGCATCAGCGCGGGCCTCGCGCACCGAACGACGCCGGTGTTCCTGCAGAAAGGCGAGCAACCGACCTTCGCCAGCATGGAGCCTGCGCAGCGTCTTCGCCCGACCCGAGATCCTGTCCCAGACGTCGGTCATGGCGCCCGGGTCGGCCGAAAGCGTCGTGCCGAGCGCCAGCACCGCAGGATGCACATAGGCCTCATCCGGACCTCTGCGTAGGCAGTGGCCCTTGCCGTCCTTGTACCGAAAACCGTCGCCCTGCCTGACGCGATGCAGCCCCGGCATGTGCGGGTTGACGTACACGAGGCCGTTCGAAAGCGGCTTCGATGCAACCGCGGCCGAGGCACGACCCCTGGCCAGCTGTAGGAAAGCCTCAGCGCCCTGCTGCGTCCAGGTGACGCACGACGTTGTGGTCGAACGGCGTCCAGCGTCCCATCGTGAGTCCGGCCTCGCGAAGTCCGCGGCCGGTCCACGCGTTGCAGGTCTCGAACGGTCCGTAGTGGCCGGTCGCTTCATAGAACGCGTCCTGTCCGCCGTAGCCCGAACCCGGCAGCACCGAGGCGCGGCCGTCCGGCAGCCTGGCGCGAACGTAGGCGACGAGACTCGCATACTGGGCCGTGGTCAGGGGCAGCGCGTACGTGCCGTCGCGCTGCGCACCTGTCGCCAGGAACTGGTCGCGCCGAAGCCACGTCACGTGCAGCAGCGTGGAATTGCGTCCCGCGATCGCACCGAGCGCGCGCGGAACCGTGAGTTCGGCCCAGGTCGGTGTGTGCAGGTAGAACTCGCGGTCGCCCCAGCCGATGGCGATGAATTCGGCGTCGGGCGGCACGGCGGCGGCGTCGGTGGCGGGAAACACGGACGACCAGTCGAAGGCTCCATCGCGGATCGGAAACACGAGGTCGGTGTGGACACCGTTGGTCAGCACATAGCCCTCGATGTCGGCGGCCCGGCCCGTCCGCAGCGCCCGCTGGTCCGGGTGCTCTGGCCACAGCATGAGGATCGCGGCCACGCCCACGTACAGCGCAGCCGCCGGAAAGAGCGCGAGCGGCAGTGCCGCCAGT
Organism: Janthinobacterium lividum; assembly: GCA_050954325.1. Classification (GTDB taxonomy): domain Bacteria; phylum Pseudomonadota; class Gammaproteobacteria; order Burkholderiales; family Burkholderiaceae_C; genus Variovorax. The sequence goes on from JBPBPG010000005.1 coordinate 36,205, forward strand.
GTTCGCAGCCCACGGCGCAGCACGCTCCTGCGCCTGTGCGGGTCTTCGAAACGCGAGGCAAGTGCCTGCATGCGCGATCAGAAAAGCGAGGCGGTGGTCGACACGGACTCGCCGGTCTCTGCGCCAGGTCGTGACGAGCGAACCGGCGCCGCCAACGCCGCCTTCGCGCTGTCGTCCCGCACCAGCGCGCCGACGCGCACGCCGATCAGGCGAAGCGGTCGCTCCAGCGGCACGCGCTTCAGGCACTGGCCGGCCGTGCCGCGGATCGCCTTGGCATCGGCGGTGAAGCGGTCGATGGTCTGGTCGCGCGTGGCGATCCTGAAGTCGTCGTAGCGCAGCTTGATGCCGATGGTCTTGCCGACGTAGCCCTTGCGCTGCAGGTCCTCGGCCACCTTCTCGCACAAGCGGGTGAAGATCTCGCCCAGCTCGGCGCGGTCGCGCACCGCGTGCAGGTTGCGCTCGAAGGTCGTCTCGCGGCTCATCGAGACCGGCTCGCTCTCGGTCACCACCGGGCGGTCGTCGCGGCCCCAGGCGACCTCGTGCATCCAGGCGCCGGTGGCCTTGCCGAAATGCGCGACGAGCCAGTCCCGCTGCTGCGCGGCGATGTCGCCCACGGTGCGCAGACCGTGGCTTTCGAGCTTCGCCTCGGCTTTCGGCCCGATGCCGTTGACCTTGCGCGCGGGCAGCGGCCAGATGCGCGTCTGCAAATCTTCCTCGTAGACGACCGAGATGCCGTTGGGTTTTTCGAACTCGCTGGCCATCTTGGCGATAAGCTTGTTGGGCGCCACGCCGATCGAGCAGGTGAGGCCCGTGGCCTCGAAGATCGCCTTCTGGATCAGCCGGGCCAGCACGCGGCCACCCTCGCGCTGGCCACCGGGCACGTCGGTGAAGTCGATGTAGACCTCGTCCACCCCCCGGTCCTCCATCAGCGGGGCGATTTCGGTGACGAGCTGCTTGAAGCGGCGCGAGAAGCGGCGATATTCGTCGAAATCGACCGGCAGGACGATCGCCTGCGGACACAGCTTGGCGGCCTTCATCATCCCCATCGCCGAGCCGATGCCGAACTTGCGCGCCGGGTAGGTCGCGGTGGTGATGACGCCGCGGCCGGCATAGTCCTTCAGAAGCGGGAAGGCGCCGACCGGGATGTCGGCCAGCGTGCCGCCCTCCGGCAGGTCACGGACGGCCTCGTCGACACGCCGCCGCCCGCCGCCGATGACCACCGGCAGGCCGTCGAGCTGCGGATAGCGCAGCAGCTCGACCGATGCGTAGAAGGCGTCCATGTCGAGGTGGGCGATGCGCCGGATTCCGCCGATGGCGGACGGGGAGAGGAACGGAGCGGTCACGGGGTGATTTTCGCCTTGGAGTGCGAATGGCGTCGACCTTCTGGGCATCCGTAACCAATTGACAGAAATTTGACAGCCAGGACAGGCCGGCAACGTAGAGAATGCAGCCGATTCGAGATTTTCCAATTCTTACAAAGGCAACCCAATGACAACATCGCCGCCGACCGGAAAGCTGCCGCTTTACCGTTCCCTCTACGTCCAGGTCGTCACCGCCGTCGTGATCGGTGTGCTGCTCGGTCACTTCTATCCGCAGCTCGGCGAGTCCATGAAGCCACTGGGCGACGGCTTCATCAAGCTCATAAAGATGATCATCGCCCCGATCATCTTCTGCACGGTGGTGGTCGGCATCGCCGGCATGGAGGACATGAAGAAGGTCGGCAAGACCGGCGGCCTCGCGCTGCTGTACTTCGAGGTGGTGAGTTCCATCGCGCTGGTCGTGGGCCTGGTGCTGGTCAACGTGCTCAAGCCCGGCGTCGGCATGAACATCGACGCATCGACGCTCGACACCAAGGCCATCGCCGCCTATACCGGCCCCGGCAAGATGGGAAACACGACCGACTTCGTGCTCAACATCATTCCGACGACCATCGTCGATGCTTTCGCCAAAGGCGAGATCCTGCAGGTGCTGCTGATCGCGGTGCTGTTCGGCTTCGCGCTGCACAAGTTCGGCGGCCGCGGCACGCTGGTGTTCGACGTGATCGAGAAGGGTTCGCACGTGCTCTTCGGCATCGTCAACTACATCATGAAGCTCGCGCCCATCGGCGCTTTCGGCGCGATGGCCTTCACCATCGGCAAGTACGGGGTCGTCTCGCTGTTCTCGCTCGGCAAGCTGATGGCGGTGTTCTACATGACCTGCCTGCTGTTCATCTTCGTGGTGCTCGGGCTCATCGCGCGCTTCCACGGTTTCAGCATCTGGAAGTTCATCAAGTACATCAAGGAAGAACTGCTGATCGTGCTGGGCACGTCGTCGTCCGAATCGGTGCTGCCGCGCATGATGGAGAAGATGGAGAACCTGGGCGCGAAGAAGACCTGCGTCGGCCTGGTGATCCCGACCGGCTACTCGTTCAACCTGGACGGCACCTCGATCTACCTGACGATGGCGGCGGTGTTCATCGCGCAGGCGACCAACACCGACATGACGCTGACCCAGGAGCTCACGTTGCTCGCGGTGCTGCTGCTCACATCGAAGGGCGCGGCGGGTGTGACCGGCAGCGGCTTCATCGTGCTGGCGGCCACGCTGTCGGCGGTCGGCCACGTGCCGGTGGCGGGCCTGGCGCTGATCCTGGGCATCGACCGCTTCATGTCCGAGGCGCGTGCGCTGACCAACCTGATCGGCAATGGCGTCGCGACGCTGGTGGTGGCCAAGTGGACCGGCGAACTCGACGAGAAGCGCATGCAGGCCGGTCTCAACAACGAGACCTGGGTCGAGGCCAACGAGCCCGAAGTGCTTGTCAACGCCCAGTCCGGCCGGATGGCGGGCCGATAGTCGTCTCGGTTTTCGCTTGAGAAAAGCAAAGGGCCGGCGGTCGTCGTACCGCCGGCCCTTTTTCACGTTCGCCGGCCCGGCGATCTCAATGGTCGTGATGCAGGTAGCCGGCTTGCCGCGGCAGCCGCAAGCTGACCAGGAACGCGATCACCATCATCGCCGTGACGTACCAGTAGAAGGCCGACTCGTGGCCGATCGACTTCAGGCCGAGCGCCACGTATTCCGCCGAGCCGCCGAAGAGCGCGTTCGCCACCGCGTAGGCCAGGCCGACGCCGAGCGCGCGCACTTCGGGCGGAAACATCTCCGCCTTCACGATGCCGCTGATCGAGGTGTAGAAGCTCACGACCGCCAGCGCCAGGATGATGAGCGCGAACGCGGCGATCGGGCTCGTGACGTGCTGCAGCCCGGTCAGGATCGGCACTGTGGCAATGGCGCCGAAGGCACCGAACATCAGCATGTTGTTGCGGCGCCCGATGCGGTCCGAAAGCGCGCCGAACAGCGGCTGCATGCACATGTAGACGAACAGCGCGCAGGTCATCACGTAGCTGGTCGTCTTGATCGGCAGGCCGACCGTGTTCACCAGGTACTTCTGCATGTAGGTGGTGAAGGTATAGAAGATCAGCGAGCCGCCGGCCGTGTAGCCCAGCACCGTGAAGAACGCCGCCTTGTGGTGCCTGAACAGATGGGACACGCTGCCCGATTCCTTGTTGTTCAGGTTCTCTGCCGTCTGCGTCTCGTGCAACGTGCGGCGCAGCAGCAGGGCGACGACCGCGGCCACGGCGCCGATCGCGAACGGAATGCGCCAGCCCCAGGCCTTGAGGTCGGCTTCGCTCAGCAGCTGCTCCAGCACCACGATGACGAGAACGGCCAGCAGCTGGCCGCCGATCAGCGTCACGTACTGGAACGACGAGAAGAAGCCGCGCTGGCCGCGCAGCGCGATCTCGCTCATGTAGGTGGCCGTCGTGCCGTATTCGCCGCCGACCGAAAGCCCCTGGAACAGCCGGCATACCAGCAGCAGGAACGGTGCCCAGGCGCCGATCTGCGCATAGGTCGGCAGGCAGGCGATGGCCAGCGAGCCGGCACACATCATCGTCACCGAGATCAGCATCGAGGTCTTGCGGCCATAGCGGTCGGCGACGCGGCCGAAAAGCCAGCCGCCGATGGGGCGCATGAGGAAGCCGGCCGCGAACACGCCGGCGGTGTTCAGCAGTTGTGCGGTGGGGTCGGACTTGGGGAAGAAGGACGGCGCGAAGTAGAGCGCGGAGAAGGCGTAGACGTAGAAGTCGAACCATTCGACGAGGTTGCCGGAGGAGGCCGCCATGATCGCGAAGATGCGGCTGCGTTTCTCGGCGGCGGTGTAGGGGCGGGGCATGGAAGGAGGGGTGACAGACATGATTCGCCGTTGGTGTATCCAGTTCTTGGGAGCGTTCATTTTGCGACTTCGGCAGCGGGGCCGTTTTCGTGTCGCGAGCGAAAGACTGTCAAGCAGGGGTTGCCTGCAACTCTGGTGCAGCCGGCCTCACCGCGACCGGGTTGCCGCACCCGCTCCGCGCACTTCGAGCTTCACCGTGTCCAGCACCTGCCCGTCCGCATCGGCGAGCTCCACGACATGCCGGCCGGGCCAGGGCAGCCATTCGGCGCGGTCCCCTCGCGCCGCCGCCTTTCCATCGATCCGCCACTGCAGCGACGGGCCGTGTCCATCGGCCTGGAAACGGACGCGCTGATGCTTGGGCGGGATGTCCGGGTCGAGCGCCACGATCGAACCATCCGACGGCGCAACGATGCGCGCGGCCGCGTCGGCCGGCGGTCCGGGCGGCGCGTTCCCGCTCGACGCGAACACCGCCTGCTCCGTCCCGGCGATGAACCATTCATTGCGTGCAGCCTCCAGCCCGGCGGCGAAGCGCACCGCCACCTGTACCACGCCTGGCGGCGGTTTCGGCGCCCGGCTCGGCTCGTGCGCATGCAGGAATCCCATCACTTCGGCCCACACCGGCGCGGCGCCGCTGGTACCGCTCACGTCCCACATCGGCGCGCCGCCCGCGTTGCCGACCCACACGCCCACCGTGTAGCGCTGCGACCAGCCGACCGCCCAGTTGTCGCGCATGTCCTTGCTGGTGCCGGTCTTCACCGCCGTCCAGAAGCGCGTGCCGAGCACGCTGTCGACGCCGAAAGTGCGGGTGCGCGCGTTGGCGTCGGAGAGGATGTCGCCGACGATGAACGCGGCACCGGCATCGAGCGCACGCGACGGCGCTGCATTCGCCGCACCGTCGACCCGCATGCGCGTCGCCGAATGCATCCCGCCGTTCGCCAGCGTCCGGTACGCGTTCGTCAGCGCCAGCAGCGACACCTCCGCGCTGCCCAGCGCCAGGCTGTACCCGTAGTACCCGCCGCCTTCGCGCAACGGCATCCCGACCGTGCGCAGCTGCCGCGCGAACGACTCCGGCGACACCATCGCCAGCGTGCGCACCGCAGGCACGTTGAGCGAAGCCGCCAGCGCGGTGCGCGCCGACACCATGCCCTTGAACTGACGGTCGTAGTTCTGCGGGATGTATAGACCGCTCGCGGTGGCGATCTGCGCCGACGAATCGTCGATCAGCGAGGCGGCGGTAAGACGGTGTTCGGCGATCGCCTGCCCATAGAGCAGCGGCTTGAGCGTGGAGCCGGGCTGACGCAATGCGACCACCGCATCGACATCGGTCGCGCGGCTGAGTTCGCCCGACGAGCCGACCCATGCCAGCACCTCGCCGCTCGCGTTGTCGAGCACGACCAGCCCGGCGTCCTGCACGTTGCGCCCGCGCAGTTCGCGCAGGTGGCGTTGCAGCGATGCGAGCGCGAAGCGCTGCAGCGGTGCGCGCAAAGTGGTGCGGATTTCACCCGCGCCGTCGTGCCGTGCCTGCCATGCGCGCCGGGCGACATGCGGCGCGATGCCTTCGCTCGGATCGAACGAGCGCCGCTGCAGCGCCGCGCTTGCGAACATGCCGATCGCCGGGCAGTCGACCGCGCGACGTTCGGCGTCGGACGTCGCCATGTCGCGCAGCACGTCGCACGCGCGCTGCCCGACGCGCGCGGGCATGGCGTTCGGGGCGCGCACCAGGGCCGCCGCGACCGCTGCCTCGCGCGCGTCGAGCCCGTGCGCAGCCTTGCCGAACAGCGTGCGCGACAGCGCGTCGATGCCGACGATCTCGCCGCGAAACGGCACCAGGTTCAGGTAGGCCTCCAGGATATGGTCCTTGCGCCACTGGCGTTCCAGTTGCGTCGCGGCCAGCGTCTGCCCGAGTTTCTGCGCCATGCTCCGGCTGCCGCCCGGGCGCCGCAGGTCGTCGTCGAGCAATCCGGCCAACTGCATCGTGATGGTCGAGGCGCCCCGGGTTCGCGTGTTCCACAGGTTGGCCCATGCCGCCGCCGGAACGGCATGCCAGTCGACGCCGCCGTGTTCATGGAAGCGGCGGTCCTCGCTCAGCACCATGGCGGTCCGCAGCGCGGGCGAAATGTCGGCCAGCCCGATCCATTGCCCGCGTCGCACCGTGGGGTCGGTGCGCATGCGCTGCAGCAGTTCGCCGTCGCGGTCGAGGATCGCCGTATCGGAGGGGTGGAAGCCATGCCGCACGTCTTCGAAGCTGCCCAACGCCCAGGCGGGCGCGGACACGGCGAGGAGGGTGGCCAGAGCGCCGCCCACGATCCGGCGCGATACCGCGGACGGCGTTGTCGACACGGCGCTACAGCGGTCGCTGAAAAGGGTCATAGGAAGGCGGGTTGGGCATTTCGCATCGCGAGGTGACACGAAGTCTTATCGATCCGTCCGCCTGCAGCGCCTGAGCCCGGTCCCGCTCAACGGGTGGCTTCCACCTTCACCCGCGCATTCGGCACCTCGCCGAACATCTCGGGTGCATACATCGCCTCAACGCGGCTCGGTGGCAGGGCGAAGTCGCCGACGTTGTTCAGGCGCACGGTGTATTCCATCTTCACCCTGCCCTTGGGCAGGTGGTCGTAGTAGCTGCGGAAGGACTCGAAGCCGCGTTCTTCGAAAGCGGGCCAGCCGGTGCCGCTCCTTTTCTCGCCCTGGGTCGCGATCTGCGAATCGCGGCCCAGGCCACCGCCGAGAATGGTCGCACCGCCGGGTATCGGATCGGTGATCACCACCCACGTCATGTCGGCGCTCGCATCCACTTCGAGCGTCACTCGCAGAACGTCGCCGCGCGTGAACCGACCCGCGACGGCCTGCTCGACCGGCGCGATCGTCTTCCTGATCGCGTAGCCGGCGGAGAAGGGCGCCTTCAGTTGCACGGCGGCCAGCGACTGCAGCGTGAGCCAGGGCTTGCCGGTGCCGGCATGGTCGACGCTCAGCGACCCCTTGGCTGGCGACGGCCAGGGCAGGAATATCGCGCGGTCGACCTTCCGCCAGTCGACGTTCGCCGAGCGTGCGGCGGTATCGCCGCCGACTGCCGTCGCCGGTGTCGCAGCCCGCAGCGTCGCCGTCGTGACCCCCGCCACCGTCGCGCGTTCGAATTTCTTCGAGAAGCGTTCGATCGCCAGCCCGCCCCAGAGGTTGGCCGTGGTCGTCTGCCAGGCGCCGTTGCGCTGGCGGCCGATGAAGCCGCTCGCGAGTTTGCCGATGTCGTCCTTCCAGGCCGGGTCGTCCATCACCGCGAGCAGCAGGCGCGCGGTGTTGACGTCGCCGTTGGTCATCAACCACCACCAGTGGTCGTCCTGTTCCGTGCTGAAGACCACCTTCGTGCCCTGGTACGACAGCCGGGCGCGCAGCACGTTGCCGGCTTCTTCCATTCGCTGCTGGCGCTGCGGCACGTCGGCCACGCGCTTCAATATCTGCAGCCAGTCGACGACCGCGCCGGTCGGCCACTGGTTGGGCGCGATCACGATGCTGGCCGTCATGCTGCCGCGCGCCTTGCCGTAGCGCGACAGCGCCTCCAGCGCAGCCAGCTTGCGCACGTCGAGGTCCTTGCGCGGGCTCCAGAACTCGCGCTGGATGCGGCCTTCGACGAAGGCGATCAGGCCGGCCTCCATCGGTTTGCGCACGTCGTCGGGCAGCGCGAAGGCGGGGTCGACGGTGGCGGCCTCGTGCGTGGCGGCGAGCAGGTAGGCGGTGAGCGTGTCGCTGCCGCGATTCGCCTCGCCGTCGCGCGGCGGGAAGTAGCTCGCCAGGCCGTCGCCGTCGAAGTAGCCGGGCATTTGCGCCACCACGCCCTGCCACAGCTTCGCATCGCGCAAGCCGATCGACTTGCTGGTCTTCTGCTCCAGGCAGATGAAGGGGTAGTCGGCGAACCAGTCGCGCACGCCGGGCATGCCGTCGGCGAGCCGCGGCTGCAGCGACATCCGCAGGCCGCCGCGCTTGTCGCCGGTCTCGGGCAAGGCGTCGGCGGGCGGGGCCACGTCGAGCGTGAAGTCGCCGTCGACCTGAACCAGCGTGCCCTGCTGCACCGTCAGCGGCACGGCGGGCACGATGCGCTGGCGCACCTTGAGCGCATCGTGCGCGCCGTCTTTCGCCGCCGAGGTATCCCGGGCCTCGATCTCCCACAGGACGGCTTCGGCGCGCGTCTGCGCGAGCTGCGTCGGCGCGGTGACGTTCCAGGCCAGCTCGCGCGACTCGCCGGCGGGGATGTCGACCGTCTGCGATTCCAGCGCCAGCAGCGTGGCGCGCGGTGCAGCCTCGACCTTCATCGCCTTCTGCGTCGTGTTGCGCAGCGTGACTTGCGCCCGGAACCGGTCGCCCTCGCGCACCAGCGGCGGCAGGCCGCTGACGATCTGCAGGTCCTGCGTGGCCTGGATCGTGGCCTGCCCGGTACCGAACCGTCCGGTGCCGGCATCGGCGACAGCGACGATGCGGAAGGTGGTGAGCGCGTCGTTGAGCGGCACCGTGACCGTGGCCTGGCCGTTGGCGTCGAGCACCACCGCCGGGTTCCACAGCAGCAGCGTGTCGAGCAACTCGCGCGTCTGCGCCTTGCCGCCGCCGCCGCCCGCGGGCACCGCCTTCTTGCCGTAATGCCGGCGTCCGACGATCTCCATCTGCGCCGTCGATGTCGATACGCCCCAGCTGCGCCGCTGCAGCATCGCCTGCAGCAGGTTCCAGCTGTCGTTGGGCATGAGTTCGAGCAGCGCCTGGTCGACCGCGGCGAGCGCCACTTCGGCACCGGCCGCCGGCCGGCCGTCGGGCAGCCGCGCCGAAATGGTGACCTGCGCCTTGCCGCGTACCGGATAGCTCGGCTTGTCGCTCGTCACCTTGACGTCGATGCGGTGCGCATCGGTGCCGACGCGGATCTCCGCCAGACCGAAACGGTAGGCCGGCTTGCCGAGGTCGACCAGCGCGGTCGGCGCGACGTACTCCCTGCCGTCGTACCAGAACGCCGTCCACCATTCGCTCGGCGCCTTGAAGCCCCAGGTGAAGAAGCTGTACCAGGGCACCTCGCGCAGCCTTCCGCGCAGCGCCAGCACGCTGACGTAGGCGTTCGGACCCCATTCGGGGCGCACCTCCAGCGTCACCGTCGGGTCCTGGCCGTCGAGCTTGACCACGTGCGTCTCCAGCACGCCTTCGCGCTCCACCGATACCAGCGCGGTCGAGAAGCGGAACGGGCTGCGCACCTGGAACTTCGCGATCTCGCCGGGCTGGTAGTTCTTCTTCTCGGGCAGCACGTCGATGCGGTCGTGGTCTTCTCCGCCGAACCACAGTTCGCCCTGTTTGGTGACATAGACCGAGCTCGCGGCCTTGCTCTCGCGGCCGGCCTTGTCGGTCGCCGTCGCGATCAGTTCGACCTGGCCGGCCTCCTTCATGTCGGCCTCGCACACCAGCAGGCCGCGCCCATCGCTGGTGCCGCTGCAGACGCTGCCGAGCGATTTCACGTCGGTCTTGTTGTCGTAGGTGTAGAAGCCGCCGACCATGCGCTTGCGGCTGGTGGTGGTGATGCGTGCCACCGCGTCGACCTGCAGCTTGACGCCGGCCTGCGGCCTGCCCGCGAGGTCGAGCGCCAGGGCCTGGAAACGCAGCTTCTTCCCGATCGATATCCAGCCCTCGGTCTTCAGCCCTGCGACCACCGCGGCGGGCCACAGCGTCTGCGTGCTGCGGATCGTCTGCACTTCGCCGTTCGGATCGGAATAGGTCGCCTCGATCAGCAGTTCGCGCGGCGTCGCCTTGGCCGGCGGCACCTTGTCGATGGTCAGCCTGCCGGTGCCGTTGCGGTCGAGCGTGACGGGCAGCTTGTCGGCGACCACGCGCGTATCGGTGGATGCCGAAGCTTCTTCGTCGGCGTCGGAAGAAGCGGTGTTGCCGTCGTCGGTCCGGCGCGGCGGCAAGAAAGTGAATCCGTCGTGGTCGGCGAAGTCCGCCATCTTGCCGCGCACCATCGCCGACACGCGCACCGGCAGGTTCGCCGCACCGCCGCCGGCGACATAGTTGATCTGTACGTCGGTCGGGATGGCGGTGACGGCAACCAGCGCGTTCCGGTCGCTCGGCGCGACGCGGCCTTCGAACACCGGCAGCCGGAATTCCTCGACGCGGAAGCTGCCGCTCTCGTAGCTGCGAGCGCTGTCTTCTCCTTCTGAGTCGCCGCCGTTGCCGCCGGTCGGCTCGCCCTGGCGCAACGCGACCTGGTAGACGCCGAGCCTGGCCGCAGGCGGAATCGTGAAAGTGTTGACGGCACTCTGCCCGCCGGTCGCGGTCTTGCGCCACGCCACCGGCTGCACGAACTGCTGGCCGGTGCCGGTGTGGGTGACGACCAGCGTATCGGGCGGATCGGCGACGAGGCCGAATCCTGCGCCGGTCTGGCTGCGCAGCAGGTGCTTCATCGACACGGTCTCGCCGGCGCGCAGCAGCGTGCGGTCGAACACCGTATGGGCCACGCTGTCGGGCTCGGCCTGCAGGCTGGTCGGCACGTTGAAACGCCAGGGCTCGATGCCGCGCTGCCAGTCGCTCCAGGTGAAGGCCAGGTCTTCGACCGGAGCGGCGCCCTTCGCGGTGCCGGCGTCCTTGCCGGTGAGCATGGCGCGCGCGCTCACGAAGTAGGCATCGCCGCTGTAGTCGCCGTCCTCGTCGTCCGCATTGCCGCCGTTGCAGCTCGGCGGGTTCGGTGCGATGCCGGCGAGCTTCGCGATGCCGTTGGCATCGGTCGTGCCGTGCGCGACCTCCCGGCCCCGGCAGTCGGACACGCGCACCGCGGCGTTGGCCACCACCGTACCGCGATCGAGCGTGGTCACCCAGGCCAGCGCGTTCTCGCGTCCGAGCTTGAAATGCACCGCCAGGTTGGTCGCGAGCGCCGTGGTGCGCACGTACATCGTGCGGCCGGCGCCGTAGCGTTCGTCCAGCAAGGCGTCGCCGAGCTTGCGCGAGGCGATCTCCAGCACGTGGAAGCCGGGCGTGAGCGGCACGCCGACGACCTCGAACGGCCGCGCGTCGCCGGCGGCTGAAGGCTTGGGCATGTCGAGCGTCTTCACGTCGCGCTGGCCGGCGAGCAGCGACAGCATGCGCGTCTGCACGCGGTCGCGGTCGTCCTTGTCGATGACCGCGGGCAGGACCCCGCCGACGTCGCGCGCCGCGGTCTTGCGGTCGATCGTGCTGCCGTCGTAGCGCCGCACCTTGCGGAACCACGCGACGATTTCAGCGTCGGTCTTCGGGTTCATGTCGCTGACCTTGCCGGGGCTGAAGGCCTGCACCCGCAACGCGGGCTCGACCCGCCGCACCGTGACCGGCATCATCGCCACCCCGTCGGGCTCGGCCAGACGCTCGATCACGCCGAAGGGCGACGCTGCGAACTTGGCCAGCGGCGGCATTGCACCGGTGGCGACCACGAGCGGGAAGCCTTCGGGCGCCGCCGGCGCGCGGCCGGAAGCGTCCTGAAATTTCGCCGGCAGCTCGATGGCGAACTTGGTCTCTTCGGCGAACGGCGGCGCGAAGGTCAGCGACTCGACGATGGCGTCGTCGCTGCCGGCGCCCGCTTCGTCGGGTGCCGGCTCCAGCGTTTTCCCTCCGCCTTTCATGCGGACCTGTTCGGCCAGCTTGCGCACCACCGGCGCGTTGAAGCGCAGTTCCATCGGCCGCAGCGGCAGGCAGGCGGCCTGCGCGTTCTCGCGTTCACAGCCGAACGACACGGCAAAGGGTTCGCGCACCTCGTACGCGAAGCGCTTCTCGACACTGTTGGCGACGCCCGAAGGCGTAGCGACGCCCTTGCCGTAGACCAACTGCATCCGGCTGCCGGCGGTCAACGTCCGGTTGCATTGCAGCGTCGCGAAGGCGAGCGGATCGGTGCGCGCGGCCTTCTCGCGACCGACCGCCGCGAGCAGCGTGTCGCGCTCGACGCCTTCGACCGACCGCACCGGGATGCGCTCGCCGACGCCGTCGGCCGTGCACCAGACGTTCTCGCGCAGGCTCGCGAGCGTGGCGGGGCCGTTGAGTTCGAGCACGAAGGACTGGGTCTCGTCGATGCGACCGTCGCTCGGACGGATGCTGCGGACGTAGGGGCCGCCGGTCGTGAAGACCTGGCGCTGCGGCGCCTTCGGTTCATCGCCGGTCGGCGACCTGAATCCGGCCACGCGGTCGACGGTGCAGCGCATGCCCGGTGGCAAATCTTTGTCGAAGTCGAAGACCCACTGCTTCTCGCTCGTCCAGCGCGCGGTGCCCTTGGCGGCCGGTGCGTCGTTGCAGGCGACCGTGAAAGGTGCCGGCGCCTTCGGATCGCCGAAGTTCACGGCCGCCTGGTCGAACTTCGCGACCACCTGCCGGACCCGCGAAACCTCGCCTCGCGGCGTCAGGCCTACGAGCTGCAGCGCTGCCGCATCGGCCGCGAGGAGGGTCATCAGTGCTGCGCCGAGAACGGATGCTGTTTTTGTGGGGGTCAACGATCTCTCCTTCAGCGGAGCGTAGCGCATGTCCACGCCCCCGGAGACTGTCGAAACGGCGGGCCGCTCCACTATGATCGCCCGCTATGAAAGTGCTGGTGAGTCACCCTTCCTGGAAGGCCCTTGGCGACACGGTCGCCGATGCGATCCGCATGCGGATCGTTCCGGTCCGGGCTGCAGCGCGGCCGCACTGAGGTGGCAGCGGCGGCGCCATCTGCCGGAGCGACGCGCTATTGGGAAATCGATGCCCTGCGCGGGCTGATGCTGGTCCTGATGACGCTCACGCACCTGCCGACCCGCCTCACCGATCCCCTGGGACAGCCCTTCGGCTTCGTCTCGGCGGCAGAAGGCTTCGTGCTGCTGTCGGCCTTCATGGCCGGCCTGGTCTACAGCCGTCTGGGGTACCGCGACGGTGTCGACGCGATGCGCACTGCCTTCCTGCAGCGGGCGCTGAAGATCTACATGGCGCAGGCGGCGACGTTGCTGTTCCTCTTCACGTTCATCGCGGCGGTCGGCCTGCGGGTCGACCAGCCTGCCGTCAAGGACCTGATGTCGTTCTACCTCTTGCGACCGGGCGACGGCTTCCTGTTCGGCCTGCTGCTGATCTACGAGCCGGCCTTGCTGGACATCCTGCCGATGTACATCTTCTTCATGCTGATAAGCCCCTGGGTGCTCGCGCATTCGATGCGCCACGGCTGGCTCGCGGTGGTGCTGACGAGCACGGCGGTATGGGCGTTCGCGCAGTTCGGATTCAGCGAGTGGGTCTACCGGCTGGTCGTCGACCGGACCGGCCTGGGCGTGCCGTTCCAGGAGATGGGAGCCTTCAATGCCTGCGCCTGGCAGTTCCTGTGGTTCATGGGGCTCTGGCTGGGCGCGAGTCGCAATGCACCCGATGCCCGGCCGTTGCGGATCCCCAACTGGCTGCTCGCGTCGGCGACGGCCATCGCGCTCTACGGTCTCTACTGGCGCCATCACGGGCCGAACGGACAGGCCGCCTTTGGCGCCAACGACCAGCTCAACGTCCTTTTCGACAAGTGGCAGCTGGGGCCGCTGCGCATCGTCAACCTGGTGGCGCTCGGCGTGGTCACGGTCGGCTTCGGGCCGACGCTGGCTCGCAGGTTGCCGCGATTCCATGGGCTCGAGGCGATGGGATCGGCGTCTCTGCCGGTGTTCTGCGCCCACCTGGTCGCGGTGCTGATGGTGCTCGCGTTCTTCGGTGGCAGCCGGACCGCCCGGCCGTGGTCGGGCGATGCCCTGCTGCTGGCGATGGTGTTCGCAGCGCTCTATGCGGTGGCGCGCATCACACTGTGGGGCGACCTGCGCAAGGCCGCGGCCGCCACGGCCAGGCGTTCTCTCAAGGCTTCCTGAGAACGACGGGAATCGTCGACGAGACACCTGTCAGCGCGCGGCCTCGCGTCACGTGCGAAGAGATCACCGTCTGCCAGAGCCGGTAGCCGGCTTCGTTCATGTGCAGCTTGTCGGCGATGAACAGTTCCTGGCGCGCACGCCCGTCGGCACCGAGCATCGGCGTGAAGATGTCGATGTACTCGCTGTCGCCCAGCGTGCGGACGTAGGCGGAAATGATGTCGTTGGTCTCGCGGATCTTCGGCATCAGCGCTTCGCGCGAAGGACTGGGCTTGATCGAGATGTAGCTGATCCGCGTGTCGGGAAGCTCGGCACGCACGACGGCGGCGAAATGCGCGAAGCTCTCCATCACCTGGATCGGCGTGCGGCCTTCGGCCAGGTCGTTGTCGCCGGCGTAGATCAGCACATGGCGCGGCCTGTAGCGCAGCACCAGCTCGCTGGTGAGAAGACTGCAGTCGGCCATCGTCGAGCCGCCGAAACCGCGGTTGATCACCACCGGGATCTGGCCGAAGTCCTGCGCCAGGTGCGTCCAGAACCGGATCGTCGAACTGCCCACGAACAACACGCCGTCGGACACCGGCGCCAGCGCCTTGTCCGAATCGTCGAAGGCCGACAGCGAATGCTTCCAGCGGGTCACCGCCGCGGCGTATTCCGCAGAGGGTTGCGCTGCCGGCGACGTGACTTGATACGCAGGCAGCCGTTCGGCCTGGGCACCGAAACCGGCGCCACCCAGGCAAAAAACGGCGACAGCGAGGTGGACAAAGCGGAATGCGTTCATGGGCACCATGAGGTCGTAGATGTTCTTGGAGCCGGCTGAACTGGCGAGCTCCCGGCGATGCGGCGACGAAACATCCTGTCGCGCACCCTTCAGAGCATCTTCTCGATCAATGCGCCCTTGAACAGGACCGGTCCGGTCGGGCCACGCTCGCTCGGAACGCCGCCCTTGGGTTCCAGACTGATCGCCAGCGTCGGTACGGCACGGACGTCGGATTCGGACACGGCCAGCCGCAGCGCGGGCGCATTGCCGAGCACGCCGAGCGAACGCGGTGCCGCACCGCCGGGCGGAAGCGCCCAGAGCTGCAGCGACTCGTCCCTGCCCTCGGCATACGCGCCGACGCGCTGCAGCGTGAGCTGGCGCTTGCCGGCGTCGAAGGTGACGAGCATCGATGCGGCCGACTTCTCGTCCGACAGCACGGCCACGTACTGGACCGCCGGCGCGTTGCGCAACTCGTCGCGCAGGTCGATGCCGACGACGACGGCGAACGCGGTCGCGATCGCGCCCACCGCGGTCGCGCCGCGCCAGAGCGACAGGCTGCGCAGCCAGCCGGTCGGCGCGGCGCGCTGCCGTTCCGACGCCTGGGCCTGGGCCGACTTCTCGACGTCGATCATGTTGCGAATGCGGGTCCAGACCGCGCCGTCGGGCACCACGTCGGCCTGCAATTCGGTCATGCTGGACAAGCGCCCCTGCCAGATCAGCGCGGCAGCGCGCACCGGGGCCTGTTCGCGCGCAACGGATTCGAAGCGGCGCCGTGCGCCGCCGCGCAGCGTGCCGAGCGCATAGCTCGCCGCCAGCAGCTCGAGCCGTTCGGCGGTTCGGGAAAGGTTCATGGGGCCACCCTCACGCGTAGCGCGTCATGCAGACGCGCAATTTCTCCAGCCCGCGCCGTATCCACGTCTTGACGGTGCCGAGCGGCAGCCTGAGTTGCTCGGAGAGCTCGCTGTGGCTCAGATCTCGAAGGTAGGCCAGGCTGACCACCTCGCGCTGCGGGCCCTCGAGCTGCTGCAGACACTGCCGCAGCGCCCAGGCCTGCTCGCTGGCGTCCGCGAGGTCCATCGGATCGCGCGCATCCGACTCGAGCGTGTCGGCGAGCACGTCGTCGAATTCCTGCGTGAGCCGGGTGCGATCGGCGGCTTTTCGACGCAGCAGGTCGAGCGCCCGGCTGCGCACGATCAGGCCCATCCAGGCCAGCGGCGGGCTGAGCGTGCTCCGGTAGTCGGGCGCCACGCGCCAGATCGTGATGAAGGCTTCCTGCAGCACGTCCTCGGCCCATTCGCGCTGTCTGACCACGCGCAGCGCCAGCCCGAAGAGCCGGGGCGACGTGCGCTCGTAGAGCCCTCGCAGGGCGCTCTCGTCGCGCTGGCCCACGCGGTCGATCAGCACCATCAGTTCGGCATCCGGGGAGGTAACGGTCATGCGTGGATTGTGGTGCGAAGCGGGCCATTCAGCGGATACGGGCCGGCGAGGCCCGCGGATTCAGCCGCCGTCAGACGCTGTTGCGCCCGATGCCGTGGTAGACGATGCCTGCTTCCTTCATCAGGCCCGGCTCGTACAGGTTGCGCCCGTCGAAGATCACCGGCGACTTCATCACCGATTTCAGCCGCTCCAGGTTCGGGCTGCGATACGCCTTCCATTCGGTCACGATGATCAGCGCATCCGCATCCTGCAGCGCGCCGACCGCTTCCTTGGCAAAGCTGATGCGTTCCAGCAGATCGGGCGCGTCGGCGAAGTCGAGCGCCAGCACGCGGCGGGTCTCGGCGACGGCGATCGGGTCGTGCGCGACGATGGTAGCGCCGGCGCGCAGCAGTGCACCGATCACCACGCGGCTCGGCGCCTCGCGCATGTCGTCGGTGTTCGGCTTGAAAGCCAGGCCCCAGAGCGCGAACTTGTGGCCGTTCAAATCGTTGCCGAAGCGTGCGAACACCTTGTCGGTCAGCACGGTCTTCTGGTCGTCGTTGACGGCCTCGACCGATTCCAGCACGCGCAGCGTCTGCCCGTTGTCGCGCGCGATGCGCGTGAGTGCCTGGATGTCTTTCGGGAAGCAGCTGCCGCCGTAACCGGTGCCGGCATACAGGAAGCTGTAGCCGATGCGCGGGTCGGAGCCGATGCCCTGGCGGACCGCCTCGATGTCGGCGCCGACGCTGTCGGCCAGGTTGGCCAGCTCGTTCATGAAACTGATGCGGGTCGCGAGCATCGCGTTGGCCGCGTACTTGGTGAACTCGGCCGAGCGCACGTCCATCACGCGGGTGCGTTCGTGGTTGCGGTTGAACGGCGCATACAGGTTGCGCATCGCCACCAGCGCCTCGCGGCCGTCGGCGTCGCTCGACACGCCGATCACGATGCGGTCCGGGCGCATGAAGTCGTCGACGGCCGCGCCTTCCTTGAGGAATTCGGGGTTGCTCACCACCGAGAAACCGAGATCGCTGCGGCCACGCCTGTCGAGCTCTTCGCGGATCACGGCGCTGACCTTGTCGGCCGTGCCGACCGGCACCGTCGACTTGTCGACCACGACCTTGAAGCTCTCCATGTAGCGGCCGATGTTGCGGGCGGCGGCCAGCACGTACTGGAGGTCGGCGCTGCCGTCCTCGTCGGGGGGCGTGCCCACGGCGATGAACTGGACGTCGCCGTGCGCGACCGAGGCCTGGATGTCGGTCGCGAAGGTCAGGCGTCCGGCTTCGACGTTGGCATGCACCACGTCGCCGAGGCCGGGTTCGTAGATCGGGATGCCGCCGCTGTTGAGCGTGGCGATCTTGGCGGGGTCGAGGTCGAGGCAGAAGACATGGTTGCCGATGTCCGCGAGGCAGGCGCCGGTGACGAGGCCGACGTAGCCGGTGCCGATGATGGAGACGTTCATGTTCTTGGCCTAGATCGAGCGGGCGATCATGGGTTGCGCGGGCTGCGCGGGTTCGGAAAGAATCCGGTCGAAGTAGGCGATGGTCTTCTTCAGACCTTCGTCCAGCTGTGTCTGCGGCGCCCAGCCCCCCAGGTGCTTCTGCGCCAGCGAGATGTCGGGGCGGCGCTGCTTCGGGTCGTCCGCGGGCAGCGGCAGGCGCACCAGCTTGCTGCTCGATCCGGTGATCTCGATCACCTTGTTGGCCAGCTCCAGCATCGAGAACTCGCCCGGGTTGCCGATATTGATCGGGCCGGGCACGTCGTCACCGGTCGCCATCATGCGGATCATGGCTTCGATCAGGTCGTCGACGTAGCAGAAGCTGCGCGTCTGCTGGCCGTCGCCGTAGATCGTGATGTCTTCGCCGCGCAGCGCCTGCACGATGAAATTCGACACCACTCGACCGTCGTTCTGGTGCATGCGCGGGCCGAAGGTATTGAAGATGCGCACGACCTTGATGCGCAGCGCGTGCTGGCGGTGGTAGTCGAAGAACAGGGTCTCGGCGCAACGCTTGCCTTCGTCGTAACAGCTGCGGATGCCGATCGGATTCACGCGTCCCCAGTAGGCCTCGTACTGCGGATGCACCTCGGGGTCGCCGTAGACCTCGCTGGTCGACGCCTGCAGGATCTTCGCGCGCACCCGCTTGGCCAGGCCGAGCATGTTGATCGCGCCGTGCACGCTGGTCTTGGTGGTCTGCACCGGATCGTGCTGGTAGTGGATCGGCGAGGCCGGGCAGGCGAGGTTGAAGATCTGGTCGACCTCGACGTAGAGCGGGAAGGTGACGTCGTGCCGCATCAGCTCGAAGCGCGGGTTGTCGAGCAGGTGCTCGACGTTGCGCTTGGTGCCGGTGAAGAAGTTGTCGACGCACAGCACGTCGTGGCCTTCGGCCAGCAGCCGGTCGCAAAGGTGGCTGCCGAGAAAGCCGGCACCGCCGGTGACGAGCACCCGCTTGGAAGCGTTGTATTGACGCATGGTAGGAATCACTCCAACAGGGGAAACAGTAAAAAGACGGAAAGGACGAGAAGGGGCGCCATCAGAGCGGGCGCTGCGTGCGCTGCTCGTACATCTTGGCGTCGACCAGCATGCGGAACCACAAGGCCTGGAAGAACGCGAAATAGAAGCCGACCGTGCCGTCCAGAAAGCCCAGGCGGATCACGTAGCGGTAGAAGAAATAGCTGAGGGCGCGCACGCCGATCGGCAGCTTGTAGTAGAGCTCCTTGATGGCGCGGGTGCGCTCGCGGGCATCGCCCATGAGCTTCGGCTGCAGCACGCCGTCGGTGTCGCCCCTGGGGCCGAGCTTTTCCTTCGCCTCGGCGTCGCTCCAGCGGTTGTGGCTGCCGATCCAGTCGGCCAACTTCTGCGAATTCTTGTCGTGCATGAAGCCCGACAGCCGGCCCGGCGTGGCGGGGCTGATGAAGTGCTGGTCGTAGAGGCGTGATTCGCAACGGCCCTTGCCGGAGCGGAAGAGCCGCAGGTGCCACGGATTGACACCGCTGTGCTTCAGCATCTTTCCCATGAAATAGTCGCGGCGGCGGATCAGGTAGGCGTCGAAGGCGGGCGTGCCGGCGAACAGGGCGTTGATCTCGCCGATAGACTGCGTGTCGAGCACTTCGTCGGCATCCAAGTGCAGCTGCCAGTCGCACGACGACTCGATCTGCGAGATGGCCCAGTTGCGCTGGTCGCTGTAGTTGCTGAACGCGCGCTGGACCACGGTGCAACCGAGTTCGCGCAGGATGTCGGGCGTGCCGTCCTTGGAGAACGAATCCACCGCATAGACATGCGGACTGACCTGCAGCGCGGCCGCGACCGTTTCCCGCACGATCGAGGCGGAATTGAAGGTCAGGATGACGACGATGCAGCGGCTGTGTTCCATGAGAGGCGGTTCCTTGAGCGACGAACCGTCGATAGGCGTGCCGGGTGGTCAATAGATGAAGAAAATTTTAACGCCAACTGCTTACATTTATAAACAAGTCTTTACGTTCGCGCCAAGGGTTTGCTGCCTTGATCAAAAGCTTTTTGAGTATTAGAGCAAAAGTTCACACTGCCCGGTAAGCCAGCTTCGGTCATTCAGACGAACCGAGCGCGATGGCGTGCGATCTGCGAGCGAACCTGCGATGGCGCCGTGCCACCCTGGACATCGCGCGCATTCAAGGAGCCGCGCAGGCTCAGCACCTCGAAAACGTCCTGCCCGATGGTCGGATCGAACCGCTGCAGCACGTCGAGCGGCAACTCCGACAGATCGACCTGCTGCGCGATCGCCGCCTTGACCGCGTGCGCGACCGTCTCGTGCGCGTCGCGAAAGGGCAGGCCCTTCTTGACCAGGTAGTCGGCCAGGTCGGTCGCGGTGGCGTAGCCGCGCAGCGCGGCGCGTTCCATCGCCTCGGGTTTCACGGTGATGCCGCCGACCATTTCCGCGAAGATGCGCAGCGTGTCCTTGAGCGTGTCGACGGTGTCGAACAGCGGTTCCTTGTCTTCCTGGTTGTCCTTGTTGTAGGCCAGCGGCTGGCCCTTCATGAGCGTGATCAGTCCCATCAGATGGCCGACCACGCGGCCGGTCTTGCCGCGCGCGAGTTCGGGCACGTCCGGGTTCTTCTTCTGCGGCATGATCGACGAGCCGGTGCAGAAGCGGTCGGCGATGTCGATGAAGCCGAAGCTCTGGCTCATCCAAAGCACCAGTTCCTCGCTCAGGCGGCTGACGTGGACCATGGCCAGCGAGGCGGCCGCCGTGAACTCGATCGCGAAGTCGCGGTCGCTTACCGCGTCCAGGCTGTTCTGGCAAATGGCGGGTGCACCGTCCGCGTCGACCATCCCCAGCGTCTTCGCGACCATTTCGCGATCCAGCGGGTAGCTCGTGCCGGCCAGCGCGGCGGCGCCCAGCGGCAGGCGGTTGACACGTTTTCGCACGTCCAGCATCCGCTCCGCATCGCGCGCGAACATCTCCACGTACGCGAGCATGTGGTGGCCGAAGCTCACCGGCTGCGCGACCTGCAGGTGCGTGAAGCCCGGCAGGATCACCTCGACGTTCTTCTCGGCGATGTCGACCAGCGCCTTCTGCAGGTCGACCAGCAGGTCGCCGATCAGGTCGATCTCGCCACGCAGCCACAGCCGCACGTCGGTCGCCACCTGGTCGTTGCGGCTGCGCCCGGTGTGCAGGCGCTTGCCGGCGTCGCCGACCAGCTGCGTGAGGCGGGCCTCGATGTTGAGGTGCACGTCTTCGAGATCGAGTTTCCATTCGAACGCGCCCGACTCGATCTCGCCGCGGATCTGCGTCAGCCCGCCCCGGATCGACGCGAGGTCTTCCGCACCGATGATCTTCCGTGCGGCCAGCATGGCGGCATGCGCCATCGAACCGTCGATGTCGGCCTGCCAGAGGCGCTTGTCGAAGAAGACGCTCGAGGTATAGCGCTTCACCAGGTCGCTCATCGGCTCGGAGAACAGTGCCGACCAGGCTTCGGATTTCTTGTCGAGTTGGTTTTGGGTCATGAGGTGTCGGGGCAATAATGGGTTTGTCACCCGATGTATCAGCAATGCGCAGCAACCCGAAGAGTTTATCGGTCACCCCTCCGATTCCGCCGAGTTCCACGGGAAAAGCACGGATTGTTCCACCCGTGCCACAGCCCCGGGGAAACGTGCGTCCGTCGCCGCCCGGAGAACTGCTTTTCGATGCCTGCCACCCCGGCTTCGTGCTGCGCGCGGTGCTGCTGGTGGAAGCGGTGCTGGCGATCGTCGTGCTGTTCATGACCGCCACGCCGACCGACTGGCTCGCGCTGACCGCCATCGCCACCGGCGGCGCGCTGCCGGCGACGTTGCTCTGGCTGGTCTGCACGTGCGCGGCGAAGAAGTTGCTCGGGCGGCTCTCGCGCCGGGCGCAGTACACGGCCGGCGCGACGTTCGGTGCGCTGGCCGCGCTCTACGGTTGCGGCCTTCTGAAGTGGGCCGGCGTCGTAGCGACCGCACCCTGGCTGGCGAGCGCTGCAGCCGGCGCGATGCTCGCGTCGATCCTGATGGCGGTCATGGTGCTGCGCGCGCGCGGCCAGACGCCGGCCGCCATGACGGCCCGCCTGGAAGAACTCCAGGCCCGCATCCGGCCGCACTTTCTCTTCAACACGCTCAACAGCGCCATCGCCCTGGTGCGCGAGGAACCGGCCAAGGCCGAAACGATGCTGGAGGACCTGAGCGAACTCTTCCGAACCGCGCTGGCCGATCCCGACGAATCGGTGACCCTGGCCGACGAGATCGCGCTCGCCGGGCGCTACCTGGCGATCGAGCAGGTGCGCTTCGGCGACCGGCTGCGCATCCGCTGGGACATCGGCGAGTCGGGCAACGATGCCCGACTGCCGCCGCTGCTGCTGCAGCCGCTGGTGGAGAACGCGGTCAAGCACGGCGTCGAGCCGAGCCCCGAGGGTGCCGACCTGCGCATCCGCACCGAACGCCGCGGCTCGATGGTGGTGATCGAGGTGATCAACAGCCTGCCGCCGCTGCGCTGGGCCGACGAGCCGCTGCCGCGCGGCCACGGCATCGCGCTGGCCAACGTGCGCGAGCGGCTCGTCCTGCTGCACGACGTCCAGGCGCAGTTCAGTGCCGGCATCGAGCAGAAGCACTACCGGGTTCGGATTTCCGTGCCGGTGGCCGCATGATCGCGGCATCGTGAAGCACGAGGAGACAGGAAGATGGCATTGAAGACACTTATCGTCGACGACGAAACGCTGGCCCGTTCGCGGCTGCGGACGCTGCTGGGCGACTGTCGCGTGCCGGCTGCCGAAGTGCTGGGCGAAGCGGCGCATGCCGCGCAGGCTGCGCAGCAGATGGCGGAGACGGCCTTCGACGTGGCCCTGATCGACATCCACATGCCGGGCATGGACGGCATCGAATTCGCGCGGTCGCTCAGAAGCCGCCTCGACGCGCCGGCCATCGTCTTCGTCACCGCGCATGCGGCGCATGCCGTAACCGCCTTCGAACTCGACGCGGTCGACTACCTGACCAAACCGGTGCGCGCCGAGCGGCTGCAGCAGGCGCTGCAGAAGGTCGAGCGCTACCTGAAGGAAAAGCGCGCGATCAATCCGGTGGCGGTCCCGGAAACGCTGGTTATCCAGGAACGCGGCCGTGCCGAGCGCGTGCCGCTGGCCGACGTCCTTTACCTTAAATCCGAACTCAAGTACCTCACCGTGCGCACCCGCACGCGCAGCCACATCCTCGACGGTTCGCTCAACGAATTCGAGGAACGCTATCCGCTGCGGTTCGTGCGCGTGCACCGCAACGCGCTGGTGGCGCGTGCCGCCATCCGCGTGCTGGAGAAGTACGACGACGGCGCCGACGCCGACGGCTGGGCGCTTCGACTGGACGGCATCGCCGAGCCGCTGGTCGTGTCGCGCCGCCAGCTTTCGGCGGTGCGCGAAGCATTGCGCGAAACTTCCTGAGCAACGACCGGACCACTCCCATGAACAACGATTCCACACCTGGCGCCATGCCCGAAACCGCCACCGCCGCCGCGCCCCCGATCGACACCGTCGAAACGCTCGACACCGCGCGTCATGCGCTGCGCAAGGAGCGCGAACGGGTTCTGATCCACATGCCGGTCGACGTGCGCAGCGCATCGCTGGTGGTGCTGGCCGTGCTGGCGAGCGTTTTTGCGCTGCGGTGGGCGGCGGCGGTTTTCATTCCGCTGATGCTCAGCGTCATGGGCACCTATGCGCTGGCGCCGCTGGTCGACCGGCTGGAACGCTGGAAGCTGCCGCGTGCGCTCGGCGCCGCGCTGATCCTGCTGACGATCGCCGGTGCCGTCGGCTGGACCGGCTATTCGCTTTCCGGCAGTGCATCGCAACTGGTCGATTCGCTGCCGGTCGCGGCGCAGAAGCTGCGCGTCGCGATGGTGCGCGACCCGAATCAGAACGCCAGCGCGCTCGACACCTTCCAGCAGGCCGCCGCGCAACTGGAGCAGGCCGCGCAGGCCGCACCGATGCAGGGCGGCCGCCGCGGCGCGACGCGCGTGATCATCGAACGCCCGCCGTTCAACGTGCGCGATTACCTGTGGAGCGGCACCGTCGGCCTGGCCGGCGCGGTCGGCCAGCTCACGCTGGTGGCCTTCCTCACTTTCTTCGCGCTGTGCTCGGGCGACACTTTCCGCCGCAAGCTGGTGAAGATCACCGGCGACAGCCTGCGGAAGAAGAAGATCACGGTGCACGTGCTCGACGACATCACCGGCAACATCCAGCGCTACCTGCTGGTGCAGATGTTCACCAGCGCACTGGTCGGGCTGGCCACCGGCATCGCCTTCTGGAGCCTGGGCCTCGCGAACGCCGCGGTCTGGGGCATCGTCGCCGGCGTGACCAACCTGATCCCCTACGTCGGCTCGATCGCGGTGATGGGCGCGTCGTCGCTGGTGGCGTTCCTGCAGTTCAACACCATCGAGATGGCGCTCGTCATCGGGGGCACCTCGCTGTTGATCCACACGCTCATGGGCAACCTGCTGACGCCCTGGCTCACCAGCCGCACCAGTCGCATGAACCCGGTCGCCGTGTTCGTCGGCGTGATCTTCTGGGGCTGGCTGTGGGGCATCTGGGGACTGCTGCTGGGCATCCCGATCATGATGGTGGTGAAGGCGATCTGCGACCGGGTGGAAGACCTGCGGCCGATCGGGGAACTGCTCGGGGATTGAAAGGCGTTCTGCGCTGTCGAATCAGAGCGATCCGAAGCTGCGGGCCTCAGCGGGAATGCTACTTTTCCGGATGAGTTTCAAAACCTCTTCCACGCTGCTTGCGCCGTCCGTCGTCCTGCCTCGCACGTCGCCAGGACCATCGAGCCCGCACGCCGAGGCGGCCTGCGCCGTCGTCTTCAGCCGTGCAGACAAGGTCGCAGCCGTCGACGGCGTCGCGAAAGGCAGCGCGCGCGAGATCGCACTCGCGCGACGCGACGCCGCTGCCGGCATCGAAGCGCTCCACCGCATCTACAACGGGATCGACCGGGCCAGTCCCGCACGCGGCATGAACCACGGAAAATCGGTCGCGCTGAAGATTCCGCACGACTTGAACGACGCCTTCCGCAAATTCCTAACCCATCCCTCGCAGCCGTCCGATCACTTCCACACCGACGATCCGCGCGCGCGGCCGAACGCGAACGGAACGCTTCTCGCGGGCAAGGCGGTCACCTACAGCATGCACGAGGTCCCGGCGACCGGCGATGGCAGGCGGCACGTGGTCGTCACCATCGGCGGGTTCTCTTCCGGCGAGATCGAGAACGGCTCGACGCCCGGAAGGATCTGGAACAACAAGACGAGGGCAGGCATGCAGGGCGCGGAAATCGCCAAGATCGTGCTGGGCGTCGACGGCGAATACAGCGGTTTCGGGCGTGCACTCGGCGATTTCTTCGCGCAGGCGCAGCACAACGATCCTTCGCTGTTGCTGTCTTTCAACGGCCATTCGCTGGGCGCCGAGGCCGCATCGAAGGCTTTTCAGACCGTCACCGAACAGGGGTCGCGTGCGAGAGTGAATCTTTTCAATCCCGGTCCGCTCACCGAGCCTGACGAACCGGAAGCTTTCGCCGCCGGCATCGTTCGGGCAGGCGGTGAAAGCGCTTTCCGCAAACTGGGTGCGACGTTCCGCTCGGACAAGGACCCGGTGGATATCGTCCAGCACCTTCCGATCGCAAGTCAGGTGCTGGCATTGTCCGGTGCGAACTGGAAGGCGTGGCGCTACACCACCGGCTATCAGTATGTCGACGACCGCGCCAGCGGCGCGCAGCACCACAACCATCCGGCCCAGAATGTCGTTCACGGCTTCAATCAACCCAGCCCGGGGGCGTCCGACAGGCGCGACATCGTCGGAACGGCCTACCTGAACCAGATCGTGGAGGCGAACCGGATGATCGCGGCATGACGCCGAACGTTGTCGGACGGATGGCGCAGACGCGTCTCCGTGCCCGTGGCGACGCTCAACGATCGATCTGCAGCAGCGTGCCGTCGGGCAGCGTGCGCCACTCGATCCGCTCGCCCGCAGTAAGGCGATGCGTCGACGAGCCGACGGCCTGGCGGCCGGCGCCTTCGTTGCCGGGCAATTCGCCGTAGCGCAGCATCAGCGTCTTCCCCTCCAGCCGCAGCGTGATCTCGAATCCCGGCCAGCGCGCCGGTACGCGTGGTGCGAGCGAGAGCATGTTGCCCCGCACCGACAGCCCCAGCAGCGTCTCCACCGCCGCGCGATGCAGCCATGCCGCCGAGCCGGTGTACCAGCTCCAGCCGCCGCGTCCCACGTACGGCGCCGCGCCATAGATGTCGCCGGCCATCACGTAGGGCTCCAGTTCGTACAACGGACCGCGCGCCGGATGTTCGGCACGGTGGGCGGGGCTCAATCCCTCGAAGCTCTCCCAGGCCGTTTCGGTATCGCCCGCCAGTGCCTGCGCCATCATGGCCCAGACGGCGGCGTGCGAGTACTGGCCGCCGTTCTCGCGCACGCCCGGCGGGTAGGCCT
This sequence comes from Janthinobacterium lividum, assembly GCA_050954325.1. Lineage (GTDB taxonomy): Bacteria > Pseudomonadota > Gammaproteobacteria > Burkholderiales > Burkholderiaceae_C > Variovorax. Next base: position 62,366 of record JBPBPG010000005.1, read on the forward strand.
GGATGTAGCCCGGGTTGTCGGCCGAACGGGCGAGCGGCGGGTGCAGCAGGCGAAGCAGGCCGGCCGGCCTGTCGTGCAGCTGTTCGTCCAGCGCCTGCAATGCCCGGCTCGTGTGCTTTTCGTCTGAGGCGCCCGAGAGCACCGACCAGGCCTGCGCGATCAGGTCGATGCGGCATTCCTCGTTGACCGACGAACCGAGCGGCGCGCCGTTGTCGAAGAAGGCGCGGCGGAACCAGGCGCCGTCCCAGCCCGAGGCGTGCAACGCGGCGATCCATCCGCGCCGCGCGGCCTGCCAGGTCTCGGCGCGCTCGTGCTCGCCGCGAACGACGGCGAAGGGCGCGTAGCGCTCCACGACGCTGCACAGGAACCATGCCAGCCACACCGACTCGCCGCGGCCCTCGTGGCCGACGCGGTTCATGCCGTCGTTCCAGTCGCCGGTGCCCATCAGCGGCAGACCGTGCGCGCCGGTCGCGAGGCTGTGGTCGATGGCGCGGGCGCCGTGTTCGTAGACGCTGGCCTGCTGCGCGCTGACCTCCGGTGCGTAGTAGGCGTCCTCGGCGCCGGCCGGGATGGCCGGGCCGTCGATGAACGCGACCTGTTCTTCCAGCACCGAGCCGTCGCCGCTCACCTCGACGTAGTGCGACGCCGCATAAGGCAGCCACAGCAGGTCGTCGGAGAAATGCGTGCGCACGCCGGCGCCGCCGGGCATGTGCCACCAGTGCTGTACGTCGCCGGCTGGAAACTGGCGCGACGCGTTGACCAGGATCTGTTCGCGCAGGCGCGCCGGATCGGTCAGCGCGAAGGCCATCGCGTCCTGCAGCTGGTCGCGGAAGCCGAAGGCACCGCCGGCCTGGTAGAAGCCGGCCTTCGACCAGAGCCGGCACACCAGCGTCTGGTAGACCAGCCAGCGGTTAACCATCGCGTCGAACAGCGGATCGGGCGTGCGAACTTCCAGCCGGCCGAGCAGCCCGTCCCAGAAGCCCCGTGCTTCGGCCAGTGCCCGCGGCACGTCGCGCTGCTGCCAGCGCCGTGCGAGCGCCAGCGCGGCATCGGCATCGTCCGCATGGCCGAGCAGGAAGCCGAAGCGCACGCTCTGGCCGCCTTCGAGCTCGAATGCGTGTCCGACCGCGGCGCAGGCGTCGAGCCCGCTGCCTGCGCGTCGGCCGAGCGTGTCGGGCAGTTCGACGCAGCCGTGCGCGGCGAAGAACTCGCTGCGCTCGCAGGTCCATTCGATGGTGCCCGCAATCCCCGGCAGGCCGGCCAGCGCGACGAAGGCCGTGCTGCCGCCGAAACCGCCGCCGGACTCGCGCTGCTGGCCGAACACGGCCGGCAGGTCGTCGGGTTTCCAGCTGTGCACCGTGCGACGTTCGCCGCGCGCCGCGCCCATCTGCCATTCGACCAGCGCCAGCGCGCGCAGTCGCCGTTTCGCCGCGCCGTGGTTGCGCACTAGCACGTCCACCACCTTCATGCGGTCGTCGCGGTCGGCGAAGAAGGTCGTTTCCAGGCTGAGGCCGTGATGGCGGCATTCGAAGACGCTGTAGCCCTGGCCGTGCCGCACCCGGTGCCGGGCGCTGGACCCGGAACTGCCGGCCGGCGTCAGTGGCAGCATCTCCCGCGTCTCGACATCCTGCAGCAGGTAGTGCTCGAAGGCCGGGTCCTGGACCGGGTCGTTCGACCAGGGCGTGAGCTGGTGCATGCGGCTGTTGCCGGCCCAGGTGTAGCCGGTACCGGCTTCGGACACCTGGAAGCCGAAGGATGCGTTGGCGATCACGTTGACCCACGGCTTCGGCGTGCGGCTGTTCGCGTCGACATCGAAGCGGAATTCGCCGCTGGCCGCATCGAAGATGCCGCGCGGCGTGCGCACGGGCCGGAGCGTCGCGATCGCCGGCAGGAGCACCTTGCGAGTCGCAGCAGAGGGCACCGGCGCGGGCGCCGCAGTCTCGCGCAATGCCGCGACCTGCACTTCGAGCGACCGACCGTCGGCGGCGAACACCGCGCGCGCCAGCGTCGACAGCGCCGCCTTCTCCGAAGGCGCGACCTCCACGTCGCGCAGCAGGTAGAAACCGGCGGCGTCGTTGCGCGGGAAGCTGTTCTGCGTTTGCTGGCCGACCCGGTCGCGCAGCGCCTCGATCTCGCGCTGCAGCGGCATCAGGTACGAACCCGGCTCGCCGTTGAGCACCACCAGGTCGCAGGCCACGCCGCCGAAGCCGAGCCAGGGCTGCGCGCGCAGCAGCGCGTTCACCAGCCCCATGCCGGACATCGAATGGATATGCACCAGCACGATCGGCTTGTCGCCCGATATGCCGAAGCGCCAGATCTGTCGCAGGTCGATCGTGCCGCGGTCGCTCATCACGCGCGGCGTGGTGTAGGTCAGGATGGTCGTCAGGTCCTGCAGCGCGAGGCTTTTCGCCGGGTCGATGCTCAGGTCGCGCAGCCGCACCTGGGCCAGCGTCGCGGCCATGCGCATCGCTCGCTCGACGTGCATCGGCTGCATGTAGCGGTCGATCAGCGGCGTCAACGCCTCGGCGTCCTCGCCGGCGGCGGTGGCGAAGGTCACGCGCGCCGTGGCGCCGGCCTCGATGCGCAACTGCACACGCAGGCAGGCGATCGGGTCCAGGCCGTTGATCGGCGCGCCGTCCGCGTCCAGCGGCTGGGCGTCGAGCGCGGGCGTGGCCAGCGTGCGGTTGCGCCCGATGAAGGCGCGGCGGTCGGCCATGCAGCCGATCGACAGCACGTGCGCGTCCGCCGCGGCAACGAAGTGCGCGGCCGCCACCACCGCGTCGCCGTGCAGACGCGGCTTGCGCGACAGCAGCAACGCGCGCCAGTCCGGCTTCCAGGACGTCTCGACGAACAGGTTGGCGAAGGCCGGATGCGCCTCGTCGGCTTTCGGGTTCGACAGCACCGGCTCGAAGTAGGAGACGAGTTCCAGCGTGCGGGTCTGCGTGCCGGTGTTGTGCAGCGCCACGGTGCGCAGCTCGGTGTCGTCTTCGGGACTGATCAGCACCGTGGTGCGTGCCTGCAGTCGGTCGCCGCTGGCCTCGAACTGCGCCTGGTCGGCCAGGAAGCGCGCGCGGTAGCGCCAGCCGTCGCCGGGCGCGGGCAGCGCTGTGAGCGAAGTGAGCGCCTCGGTGCCGACGTCTCGCACGTAGATGAACGTGCCGAACGCATCGCGCAGCGGATCGTCGCGCCAGCGCGTGACATTGAACGACCGCCAGCGGCTCACCCCGGCGCCGCTCGCGCGCAGCGCCACCGTGTAGCGCCCGTTCGACAGCAGGTGCGTCGGCTGGAAGCCCGGCGCGGTCGGGTCGACCAGGCGCGGCTGATGCGGCTGAGCGAGCGCGGCGCGGTGCGGCTCGGGCGGTTCGCGCGGGTCGGCGCTGCCGATGATCTGGCGCGGCGTGCGCTCGTGCAGCAGCGAGACATGCGCCTCGACCAGCGGCACGCTGCCGAACCAGCGTCGCGGGGCACCGTCGCGCAGCACGTTGCTCAATGCCACCAGCGCCATGCCCTGGTGATGCGCCATGAAGTTGCGCACCACGCTCGACGGCTCGCCCTTGGGCTGGCGCGAGACGGTGAAGTCGATCGCGTCGAAGAAACCGAATTCGCCGCGCGCGCCGAGCGCCTCGAGCCGTCGCAGATTGGCCACGGCGTCGGCGGGCACCATCAGCGCGGCCATCGCGCTGGCATAGGGTGCGATCACACGATCGGTCGGCGGCGTGCGCCGCAGCGCGAGGCGCGGCACGCCGAACGGCGAGTACTGGTAGGCCAGCGAATGGTCCTGCGCGAAATAGGCCGACTCGGACACGCCCCACGGCAGCGACTGCTGCGCGCCGAAGGCCTGTTGTTCCCGCACCGCCGCCAGGTTGGCGACCTGCAGCAGTCCGTCGTCGGGCTCGTCCATCACCAGGGCCGGCATCAGGTATTCGAACATCGAGCCCGACCAGGACTTCAGGCCGGGCTTGTCACCGACCGACAGGAACGGCCGCCCCAGCGCCATCCAGTGGCGACGCGGCACGTCGCCCTTGGCGATCGCCAGGAAGCTCAACAACCGCGATTCGGACGCGAGCAGGTCGTAGTAGCTCGCATCGAGCATGTCGTCCTCGACCCGCAAGCCGATGTGGAACAGGTGTCGCTTCGGGTCGTAGAGCCTGCGGAAATCCATCGCGCGGCACATGAGCTCGCAGCGCTGTGCGATGAAGGCCAGCCGGTCACGAACCGATTCGTCGGCGTCGGCCGCGAAGGCGCGACACGCCTGCGCCACGGCCAGCAGGTGCCCGGCCATGTTGCCGCTGTCCACGCTCGACACATAGGCCGGCGGCAGTGCCTGGAGCGTGCGGGTGTCGTACCAGTTGTAGAGATGGCCGCGATGCTTTTCGAGCAGGTCGACGCTGTCGAGCGTCGCGCGCAGCCGTTGGGCCAGCGCAGCATCGTCGATCCAGCCGAAATCGCGGGCACAGCAGCTCGCCAGCAGGTACATGCCGATGTTGGTCGGCGAGGTACGGTGGGCCAGCGTCGGCTCGGGTTCGAGCTGCAGGTTGTCCGGCGGCAGGTGGTTGTCTTCGGCGCGGACGGCCTGCTCGAAGAAACGCCAGGTGTCGCGTGCGAGCACCTGCAGGTAGTCACGCTGCGCATCGTCGAGCGTGCCATCGCCGTCGCGGCGTGTCGATACCGCCACGCGGCTGGCCCACCAGGCGGCGACGGGCGACAGCGCCCAGATCCCGAACAGCAGCACGCCCGCGACCGGATGCGGACTCCAGACAAACGCGGCAACAGCCAGCACCACACACGCTGCCGACACCGGCGCGGCACCGCTCACGAAAGCGGCCAGGCCGTAGCGCGCCTGCGCCTGGGCCTGCTCGGCCGTCGTCCACTGCAGCAGGTGATGGCGGCTGACCGCGAGCCGCCACAGCGCGCGCAGCGTCGCGTCGAGCAACAGGCGCGTCTGCGCCGCCAGCTGCACGAACTGCCAGGACGCACCGGCCAGCGCGCGTCGCAACTCGACCAGGCCGACGTCGAAGAAATGGCGCAGCGCGATCGAACGCCGCGTCGGCACGAGGCCGGCCAGCGCACCGAGCAGGGGGCCGAGCACCAGCGCCGCCCCGACGGACGCGAACGCCCACGCGAGCGGCAGGGCGTCCGCGAAGATCGCGAGCGCGAGCACCAGCGTCGATGCCGGCACGACCAGCGCGCGGCGCAGGTTGTCCGTCATCTTCCAGAGGCCGAGCGCGTCGATGCCGTAGTGCTTCGCGCGCAGCATCAGCGGCAGCAGCTGCCAGTCGCCGCGCGTCCAGCGGTGGATGCGCGAAGCGGCGACGCCGGCATGGTGCGGGTGGTCTTCGATCAGGACCACGTCGCTGACCATCGCGCAGCGCGCGACCGTGCCTTCGAGCAGGTCGTGGCTGAGCACCGCATCGTCGGGCAGTCGGCGGTCGAGCGTGGCATGCACGGCGCGCACGTCGAGCAGCCCCTTGCCGACGAAGGATCCGATGCCGAACAGGTCCTGGTAGACGTCGGAAGCGCCGCTGCTGTAGGGGTCGATGCCGCACTGCCCGGCGAACATCCAGTGGAAGAACGAACGTTCCTCGCGCATCGGGAACGGCGTCACCACGCGCGGCTGCAGGATGCCGAAGCCGGCCACGACGCGGCCGCTGGCGGTATCGATCTGCGGCGCGTTGAGCGGGTGCGCGGCGATCGATACCAGCTCGCGCAGGCCGCCGGGCGGCAGGCCGGTGTCGCTGTCGAGCGCGACGACGTAGGGGATGCCGTCGGCCAGCCGCAGGCCCGGCGCGAGGGGCAGGAAGCCGCTGTCGGCGGCGCACGGGCCGTCCACCAGCAGCCGCACCAGCATTTCGAGCTTCCCGCGCTTGCGTTCCCAGCCGATCCATCGGCGTTCGGTCGCGCAGAAGGTGCGTGGGCGGTGCAGCAGCACGAAGCGCGGCGGCGCGCCTTCGGCCACCGGGTAACGCGCATTGAGCGTGGCGATGCGCGAAAGCGCGTCGGCCAGCAGCGCGGCGTCGCCGGGAAGCGAGGCGTCGGCGGCATCGGCCCAGTCGGTCAGCAGTGCGAACTGCGCGTTGTCCTCGCGGTTGGCCAGCCAGTGCAGTTCGAGCCGGTGCGCCAGACGCGCGTTGACTTCCGCCGAGCCCAGCATGGTCGGCATCGCCACCAGCACGCGATGCGCCGGGGGGATGCCCAGCGCGAAGTCCAGGCGCGGCAACGTCTGCACGCGGGCCGATTCGGCGACGATCCGGTGCACCAGCGCGATGACGGCTTCGGAGATCGGCCAGATCAGCAGGATCAGCGCGGCGACCGTGGCCGTGCCGATGTCGAAATGCCGATGGAGCAGCCCGCGCGCCATGCCGGCGATCGCCAGTCCGGTGCCGAGCGCGATGCAGGCCAGGTAGATCGTCAGCCGGAGGTCGCGCGGCACGGCTTTCGCACGCGTCGGCGCGTGCACGGTGCGTGCGATGTCTTCGGCATGCGGATGCAGCCGGCGAGTCGCGACCAGCACCTCGACCAGCGCCGGCCGGCCACGTCCGAACAGGTGATAGCCGGCGGTGTGCGCCGCATTTGTTCCGCGCGCCGGCGGCAGCGTCGGCAGGTTTCCCTGGGCGAGTTCGGAGCCCGCCGTGGCCTCGCGCGCCAGGCGCAGCACGGTCTCGGCCACCGTGCGCTCGGTGCGCACGGTGAGTCGGGCCACTTGCTCCATCGCATGCGTGATCTGCTGGCGCGTGCGCTCGCTCTCGTCGGCGAAGCTGGGCAGTTCGCGCAGCACGCGCAGCGACCGGCTCACCGGCTCGATCAGGTCGGCCCATTCGACCTGGCCGACCTGGCGCAGCGTCGTGATGATGTTGCCGACGGTCAGGTTGGCCGCGGCTTGCGCCGCCTGCTCCTCGCCGATCAGCGCCGGGCCGCCCGGGCAATGGCGCTCGGTCCAGGCGACGATCGGCGCTTCGCGATCGCTGCGCTCGACCGGCAGGCGCTGCCACAGCTGCGCGCAGAAGCTCTGGTGCAGCCCGCGGGACCGTACCGTGTCGTAGAGCGCGTCGAGTTCCAGGTCGGTCAGCGGTTCGGGCGCATCCCAGGCGGCATGCGCGATCTCGCGCGCCGCCTTGTTCTCGGCGATGCTTTCGGCCACGCGGCGCAGGTTCTCCAGCAGCACCACGCGCAGGGTGGTCGGCAGCGCCCAGAGTTCGCCGAGGGTGAGTTCGTCGACGTCCTGGTAGGCGTTCAGGAACGCGGTGAAGAGCTCGGTGTTCAACACGCTGTCGGTGTGCGCCACGTAGGCCCACGCGATGCCGTAGACGCGCGGCAGGCCGGCCAGCGGCGGCGCCGCGAGTTTCGGCAGGCGCGCGTAGTAGCTGCGCGGCACGCCTTCGCGGATCTGCTGGAGTTGCGCCTCGACCAGGTGGAAATTGTCCAGCAGCCATTCGGCGGCCGGCGACACGTAGCGCCCGCTCTGGGCCATCAGCGCGACGTAGTCGAACGCCTTGCGCAGCGAGGCCAGGTTCTCGTCGACGCGTGGAAAGAACGGCGCCACGCCCGCATCGGCGCCGAGTTCCCGCACCGCCTGCGCGCGAGCGAGGCTGCGCCCGTGCTGCTCGAAGCGCTGGATGCCGAACAGTTCGGCCCGGACGGCTGGCTGGGCCGGGGCGATCGGGCTCAGGAGAAGCGCGCTGGCGTAGGTGCTGAGCGACGCCAGACGGTGGACGGCCGGCGCCACCGCGTCAGGCGAACGCGAGGAGGGCGATGCCGAGGGCGGCCGCGATGCAGGCCATCGTCACGATGCGCCCCGAGGCGATGGCATGGGCCAGCTGCAGGTTGCCCTTCATGGCGAACCATCGACCCCGCGACGCCGCGCATTGCCCCATGTGCGAAGCCAACGCATCGATATCGCTATCGACGAAGTCGAAAACCGGACGCTCCGAAGTGGCGGCGATTCCGGCAGGGGATGCAAGGGTTTGCGACGAAGACATGGCGACCATTCCTATCGAAAACGTAAACGATGGCGCGAATGTGCGAAATAGTTTGTACGTCCTGTCAGGGTACTCCCTTAGGAATGGCCTTTCGCATTCGCCTCGGCGCGTCGCGACGTAAGTGATTGGATGACATCGCCGGTCGGCCGGAGGTTCATCCGGTGTTCCGCAATCCGGCCGCCACGCCGTTGATCGAGATATGGATGCCGCGCTGCAGCCGCTCGCCGCCGTCGCCGGCACGGTAGCGGCGCATCAGCTCCACCTGCAGGTGATGCAGCGGATCGATATACGGAAAGCGGTGCTGCACCGAGCGCTGCATGTCGGCATTGCCGGCCAGCCGCTGCTGCGCGCCGGTGATGAGCGTGAGTGCGTCCGACGTGCGGTGCCATTCGGCCTCGATCATCCCGAACACCTTCTGGCGCAGCTTGCGGTCGGCCACCAGTTCCGAGTAGCGCGACGCCAGCGCCAGGTCGCTCTTGGCCAGCACCATGTCCATGTTCGAAAGCAGCGTGCGGAAGAACGGCCACTGCGCGTACATGCGCTGCAGCAGCGCCTGGCGCTCCTTGCCGCCCGCCGGATTGGCCGCGACATCGACGAACTGCGCGATCGCCGAGCCGAAGCCGTACCAGCCCGGCAGCGTCAGCCGGCACTGGCCCCAGCTGAAGCTCCACGGCACCGCGCGCAGGTCGTCGATGCTGCGCGTCGGGTTGCGCGAGGCCGGACGCGAGCCGATGTTGAGCTCGGCGATCTCGCGGATCGGTGTCGCGCTGAAGAAGTAGTCGGCGAAACCCGGCGTCTCGTAGACCAGCTTGCGGTAGGCCGCCATGCTCGCCGTCGAAAGCTCGCCTGCCGCGGTGAGGAACGCGGCCGGCGCGGCCTTGCCGGACGGCAGCAGCGTCGCCTCCAGCGTGGCGGCGACCAGCGTCTCCAGGTTGCGCCGGCCGATCTCGCGGTTGGCGTACTTGGAGCCGATGACCTCGCCCTGTTCCGTGAGCCGGATCTGCCCGCGCACCGTGCCCGGAGGCTGCGCCAGGATCGCCTGGTAGCTCGGACCGCCGCCTCGCCCGACCGTGCCGCCGCGCCCATGAAACATCCGCAGCCGAACCGGTGGCGCTTCCGCCTTCGGGGCACCGGAGGCGTTCATCTCGTCGAACAGCTTCACCAGCGCCGTGCCGGTGCGATAGAGCTCCCAGTTGCTGGTGAAGATGCCGCCGTCCTTGTTGCTGTCGCTGTAGCCGAGCATCACGTCCTGCAGCGCGCCCGAGCGCTGGACCAGCGCCTTGATGCCGGGCAGGGCGTAGAAATCCTTCATGATCGGCGCGGCGTTGCGCAAGTCCTCGATGGTCTCGAACAGCGGCACCACGATGAGGTCGCACACGCCGGTCCCGCCGAGCGTGCCGCGCATCAGGCCGACTTCCTTCTGCAGCAGCAGCACCTCCAGCAGGTCGCTCACGCTCTCGGTGTGGCTGATGATGTAGTGGCGGATCGCGGCGGCGCCATAGCGCGCGCGCGACGTTCGGGCGGCCGCGAAGATCGCGATCTCGCTGTGCGTGAGCGGCGCGTAGCCGGCGTCGGGCACGCGCAGCGGGCGGGCCTCGCCCAGCAGGCTCAGCAGCAGGGTGCGCTTGGCGTCCTCGGGCAGGGCGGCGTAGCCGGGCTCGATCTGCGCCAGTGCCAGCAGGTCGGCGACCACCGCCTCGTGCTTGTCCGAACTCTGGCGCAGGTCGACCGTCGCCAGATGGAAGCCGAACACCTCGACCGCGCGGATCAGCGGGCCGAGCCGGTGCGCGATCAGCGTGGCGCCGTGCTTCTCGGTCAGCGAATCGGCCACGGTGCGCAGGTCGGCCAGGAACGCCTCGGCATCCGGATAGGGGTTCTGCGGCGCGACCGCATGGCGCGCGGCGTCGCCGCCGGTCAGTTCCTTGAGCGTCGCGGCCAAGCGCGAATAGACACCGGTCAGCGCGCGGCGGTAGGGCTCGTCCACGCGGTGCGCATTGCCGTCGGGCGACGCCTCCGCCAGCGCCTGCATCTCGACCGAAATATCGATCAGCGTGGCCGACAGCGAGAGCTCGCCGCCCAGGTAGTGCACTTCGGTCAGGTAATGGCGCAGAGCGAGTTCGCTCTGCCGCCGCAGCGCGTATTCGAGCGTCTCGGCGGACACGTTAGGATTGCCGTCGCGGTCGCCGCCGATCCACTGGCCCATGCGCAGGAACGACGCGATGCCGCTGTGGCCGAGCGCGGATTCGAGCTCGGCATAGACGCGCGGGACCTCGCGCAGGAAGGTGGCTTCGTAGTAGCTGAGCGCGTTCTCGATCTCGTCGGCCACGGTGAGCTTGGTGAAGCGCAGCAGGCGCGTCTGCCAGAGCTGCGTGACGCGGATGCGGATCTGTTTCTCGTTGTCGGCGTACTCGATCGGCGTGAGCGCGTCCTTGCGGCCGGCGAAGGCGCGTTGCCGCAGGCCGATCTCGTCGCGTGCGGTCAGCAACCGCGCGATGCCACGCTCGGCGTCGAGGATGCTTTTGCGCTGCACTTCGGTCGGATGCGCGGTCAGCACCGGCGACACGTAGCTGTGCGCGAGCGACTCGACCACCGCCTCGGGCGAGACACCGGCCTTGCGGATGCGCGCCAGCGCCGTCTCCAGGCTGCCGTCCTGGTGCTCGCCGGCGCGGTCGGCTTCGGTGCGGCGGCGGATCTGGTGGCGGTCTTCCGCCAGGTTCGCCAGGTGGCTGAAATAGGTGAAAGCGCGGATCACGCGCACCGTCTCGACCGCGCTCAGGCCCTTGAGCAGGTTCTTCAGCGCGCGGTCGGCGGCATGGTCGGCATCGCGGCGGAAAGCGACCGACAGGGTGCGTATCTTCTCGACCAGGTCGTAGGTGGCGTCGCCTTCCTGCTCGCGGATCACGTCGCCGAGGATGCGGCCGAGCAGTCGGATGTCGTCGATGAGCGGCTGGTCTTCGCTCGCGGCCTTGGGTGAGGTGGGGGGACGCGCCGCGGTCGGCGCCTTCTTGCCTGTCGTCATTCTTGTGGATTCCTCTTGTCGGGGGGAGGGCGTGCCGGGCCGTTGCTGCGGCGCAACATGCTAGCATTCCGACGGTCATTTTTCATTGGAAAACGCTGTGAGCAACATCGTGATCGCGACGCGCGAAAGCCGTCTGGCCCTCTGGCAAGCCGAGCACGTGCGCTCTTTGCTGCAAGAAAGAGGCCATACCGTCAGTCTGCTCGGCATGACCACGCGCGGCGACCAGATCCTCGACCGTTCGCTGAGCAAGGTCGGTGGCAAGGGGCTCTTCGTGAAGGAACTGGAGACCGCACTGGCCGAGGGACGTGCCGACATCGCCGTCCATTCGCTCAAGGACATGCCGATGGACATGCCGCCTGGCTTCACGCTCGCTTGCGTGCTGGAACGCGAAGACCCGCACGATGCTTTCGTGTCGCCGAACTTCGCCTCGGTCGACGAACTGCCTCGAGGCGCGGTGGTCGGTACGTCGAGCCTGCGCCGGCTGGTGCTGCTGCGCGCGCTGCGCCCCGACCTTCGCATCGAGCCGCTGCGTGGCAACCTCGACACACGGTTGCGCAAGCTCGACGAAGGTGGATACGACGGCATCGTGCTGGCCGCGGCCGGACTGATCCGGCTGGGGCTCGAAAGCCGCATCCGCCAGGTCTTCACGCCCGAGGCAATGCTGCCGGCGGCGGGGCAGGGCGCACTGGGCATCGAAGTTCGCGACGGCCGTTCCGACCTGGTCGAAATGCTTGCACCCCTGGCCCACCGCCGCGACTGGCTCGCCACCGCTGCCGAGCGTGCCGTGAGCCGCGCGATGGGCGGCAGCTGCTCGATGCCGCTGGCCGCGCATGCGCGCTGGCAGGGCGACGGCGCGCTGCACATCGAAGCCGCCTGGGGCGACCCCGAAGGCGCCGGCGCGCTGGTGCAGGTCCGGGCGCATGCCGATGCGGCGCACATCGGAAACTTCGACCAGGCCCGTGCGCTCGGCGAGAAAGCCGCTGCGCTGCTGTGCGCCAGTGGTGCGCGCGCGGCCGACGGCGCGCCCGTCGCTGCATGACGGTCGAGCCCCGACCCGCCATCCCGTGATCGCCGCGATGGCGCTGCGCGTGATCGTGACCCGCCCGGCGCGCGAAGCCGTGCGCTGGACGGCGGCGCTGCGGCAGGCCGGCTTCGATGCCGTGTCGCTGCCGCTGCTCGCGATCGCGCCGCTGGAAGAAGCCGGTCGCGAGGCGCTCGACGCGGCGCGCCTGCGGATCGGCCGCTACTCGGCGCTGATGTTCGTCAGCGCGCCCGCGGTCGCGCACTTCCTGCCGCTCGGCGACGTTACGCATCCATGGTCCGAGGACGGCGTGCCGCGTTTCTGGGCCACCGGCCCCGGTACCGTGCACGCACTGCAGGTGACCGGTGCGCCGGCGTCGCGCATCGACGCACCGGCGTCCGATGCGGGGCAGTTCGACTCCGAGGCGCTCTGGGCGCGCGTCCGCCCACAGGTCGGACCGGACGCGCGGGTGCTGATCGTGCGCGGCGGCGACGCCTGGGCGCAGCCGACCGGACGAGACTGGCTGGCGCGCGAAGTCGAGGGCGCCGGCGGCGTGCTCGACACCGTCGTCGCCTACCGTCGGCTGGCGCCGGTGTTCGGCGAGGCCGAGCGTCGCCTGGCGACCGCCGCGGCCACGGACGGTGCCGTCTGGCTTTTCAGCAGTTCCGAATCCGTCGGCCATCTGTGCCGCGCGATGCCGGAGGTCGACTGGCGCGCCGCCCGCGCCGTCGCCACGCATCCGCGTATCGGTGCCGCCGCGCGCGAGGCCGGTTTCGGCACCGTCGCGCTCTCGCAACCGGGGCCGGCGGCACTGGTCGCGTCGATAGAATCGTTCAAATGAGTTCCGCGTTCACGATCAACGACGAAGCCTTGCCGGAGAGCGTCGCGGCCGCTCCGGCCCCGACGCCCTTGTCGACGCGGCATGAACTCGGTGCCATGGTGCTCACGCGCATTGCGCTCGGCCTGCTGGCTTTCGTGGCGCTGGCTGCGCTGGTGGTCGGTCTGGTCCTGTGGCAAAAAGTGAGCGGCATGCAGGAGCAGCTGGCGCGGCAGAGCGCCGATTCGCTGGCGCAGTCGCTGGAAGCCCGCACGCTCGCACGCCAGGCTGCCGATACCGTGCGGGACACCGCGGCACGCCTCGCATTGGCCGAGAGCCGGGTCGCCGAAGTCGCGCTGCAGCGCTCGCAACTGGAAGAACTGATGCAGAGCCTGTCGCGATCGCGCGATGAAAACCTCGTGGTCGACATCGAATCCGCGGTCCGGCTGGCACTGCAGCAGGCGCAAACGACCGGCAACATAGAGCCGCTGCTCGCCGCCCTGCGTGCCGCCGACCAGCGGATCACCCGCGCCGCGCAGCCGCGCTTGGCGCCGCTGCAGCGCGCCGTCCAGCGCGACGCCGACCGCCTGCGCGCCAATGCCAGCGGAGACGGCGGCGATGCGCTCCGGCGGGTCGACGAACTGATGCGCGGCGTCGACGAACTTCCGCCCGTGAACGCGTTGTCGGTTCGCGGCGGCGGCGATCCGCTGCAGGTGGAGCCGCCGCCTGCGGACGCGCCCCTGTGGCAACGCGTATGGGCCGCCGTGCGTTCGGAGGCACGCTCGCTGGTCAGGGTGGGGCGCATCGAACGCCCCGAAGCCGTGTTGCTCGCACCCGACCAGACCTTCTTCCTGCGCGAGAACCTGAAGCTCAAGCTGCTGAGCGTGCGGCTGGCGCTGCTGTCGCGGCAGGTCGATGCGGCACGGACCGAACTCGGTGCCGTCTCGGTGTCTCTCAACCGCTACTTCGATCCGACCTCCCGTCGCGTCCAGGCCGCCGCCACGCTTCTCCAGCAGTTGCAAATTCAGGTCAAGGCGACCGAGGCGCCCCGCATCGACGACACCATCGCCGCGTTGACGACCGCCGCGGCCGGGCGCTGAGGAATGCGCGCCGCGCTCTGGTTCCTGGGACTGTTCGGCATCGCGGCCGCAGTGGCGCTGTTCGCGGGCGACAACCCCGGCACCATCACCGTTTACCGGGCGCCCTATCGGATCGACCTGTCGTTGAACCTGGTGCTGCTGCTGATCGCCGGTGCGTTCGTGCTGATGCATTTCGCGCTGCGTGGGCTCTCGGCGCTGTTCGCACTGCCGATCCAGGCGCGGCAATGGCGCGTCCAGCAGAAGGAGCGCGCGCTCCATGCTTCGCTGCTCGATGCATTCGCCCAGTTGCTCGCCGGGCGGTTTTCCCGGTCGCGAAAGGCGGCACTCGCTGCGCTTGCCCAGGAAAGAACGCTCGCGGCGCTCGACGTGGTATTGCCGCAGGCGGCACAGGTGCGCATGCTGTCCCATCTGCTCGCGGCCGAGAGCGCACAGGCCCTGCAGGACCGTGCTTCGCGCGACGCGCATCTGCAGCAGGCGCTCAACGATGGTGTGGCGCGCGGTGGTGCCAGCCCGGAAACACGTGAAGGCATACAGCTTCGTTCGGCGCGATGGGCCCTTGAAGATCAGGATCCCTCGACGTCGCTGGCGTTGCTCGACGAACTTCCACAAGGTGCGCAACGCCGCACGCTCGCCCTGCGGCTCCATTTGAAAGCCGCCCGGCAGGATCGACGAACGCTGGAAGCACTGCAGACTGCGCGGTTGCTGACCAAACATCGCGCGTTTTCGGACGCGGCGGCCGGCAGCATCGTGCGCGGCCTTGCCACCGAACTGCTTTCCGGTGCGCACGATGCCGCGCAGGTCGTGCGGGCCTGGGCCGAGCTCGAACCCGTCGAGCGCGAGATGCCCGAGGTCGCGGTCCACGGTGCCACGCGTCTGGCTGCGACGGGTGGCGACCTGACGATGGCGCGAAGCTGGCTGTTGCCGGTCTGGGAACGTGTGAATCCGCCGGTGCGCAACAGCAGCAGTCTGGAGGGCGCCCTGCGCATCAAGCTGGTGCGTGCGCTGGAATCCGGCCTCGAGTCGGTCGACGCCGACTGGCTCGCCCGCATCGAAGCCGCTCAGCGCAACGACCCACGCGATCCGGCGCTCCAGTATCTTGCCGGCATGGCCTACATGAGACGTCAGCTCTGGGGCAAGGCCCAGCAGCTGCTGGCGCAGGCTGCACAGGAGCTTCAGGAGCCGCAACTGCAGCGTCGGGCCTGGCAGGCCCTCGCAGTGTTGGCAGAGCAACGGGACGATGCGACGCAGGCGGCGATCGCTTGGCGCCGTGCGGCGCAGGTGGAAGTGCCCTGAATCGGGCGGCTTGTTGCGTTGCCAGTTCCGGACGACAGCTGGGGCTTGCGCAGCCCGCGAGTTCGTCATGAAAACGACGACCTGTGAATTATTTCAGCTTCCAGTCCCCTATATATCGACCAACCGATATACAACAAGAAACAATTTGAACAATCTACACAGCCTCAGGTACATTGCGACCTGTTTCCAAAAGTATTCATTTCTGCCGTTCCGGAGTCAAGTTTGAAAATTTTTTCATTAAACGCAGTGGTGCTCGCAGCCGTAGGTTTGTTGGTACAAGGATGCACACCGCTGGCGCCGGGCTACAGTTCGGCACGAGATGATGCGGCCATGGCCGTTTCGCCGTCGGGTTTCTCGTCGTCCACGGTCGACGCGCCGCCCGCCGGTGCACTGACCGAAATCACACCGGCCCTCATCCACGCACAGCGCCTCGCGACACCGGCCACCATCGGCCCTCAGGTGATGGCGCTGGTCGGCGAAGCCGAACCCTATCGCATCGGTGCAGGCGATGTCGTCGGTATCGTGGTCTACGACCATCCCGAGATCGCCTTCAGTGCCACCCCGGCCACCACGGTGGCCGACCCGGGCAGCGTGTCGCCGGCACCGGGCTTCATCGTGTCGAACACCGGGCAGCTCACTTTCCCGTATGCCGGGCCGCTCCAGGCTGCCGGCATGACGGTGCAGCAGCTCGAGGATTCGCTGGTCCAGCGGCTTTCGCGCGTCTTCAAGAACCCGCAACTGAGCGTGCGCGTGACCGCTTTCCGCAGCAAGCGCGCCTATATCGAGGGCGAGGTGAAGGTTCCGGGATTGCTGGTGTTCACCGACATTCCGATGACGCTGGCCGAGGCCCTGAGCCGTTCGGGCGGCATCGCATCGACCGGCGACCGTTCGTTCGTCACCCTGACGCGCAACGGCGTGACGACCCCGCTCGATCTGGTCGCGCTGACCGATGCCGGCATCGACCCGACGCGCATCCCGCTCAAGAATGGCGACCTGATCACGGCACGCAGCAGTGCAGAGCGGAAGGTTTCCGTGATGGGCGAAGTGACGGTCCAGGGCACCGTGCTGATGCGCAACGGGCGACTGAGC
This sequence comes from Janthinobacterium lividum, assembly GCA_050954325.1. Classification (GTDB taxonomy): domain Bacteria; phylum Pseudomonadota; class Gammaproteobacteria; order Burkholderiales; family Burkholderiaceae_C; genus Variovorax. Next base: position 78,681 of record JBPBPG010000005.1, read on the forward strand.
CTCAACGAGGCGCTGTCCGAAGTCGGCGGCGTGAACCTGAATCTGGCCAATCCGCGCCAGATCTTCGTGATCCGCAACGAGCCGACCGGCCAAGCGATTTTCCATCTGGACGCACGCACTCCGACGGCTCTGGCACTGGCCGATACGTTTGCGCTGCGGGCACGTGACGTGGTGTATGTCGATCCCGTGCCGCTCGTTCGGTGGAACCGCGTCATCAACCTGATCCTGCCGTCCGCCGCGACCGCGACCAATCTGCGCGATATCTCGTCGCGCCGGAACTGATGTCGCGCCTCTCGATCACCTGGCCTTTTGGCCCCTCAAGAGTATTGAGCCGATGAATTCAACCTTCAACTCCACCATGGGTCCCGCTGCGGCCCCGCAACAGAACGTCGAGGACGACGGCGATATCGACTTCGGTCACTATATCGACGTACTGATGTCGAACAAATGGCTGATCGCCACCATCACGTTGATCGTGTTGGCCCTGGGTACCGCTTACGCGCTGATGGAGCGGCCGGTCTACGAATCGACGGTCGTGATCCAGGTCGAGGACGTGAACGGCGCCGGCGGCAAAGGTGCGGTCGGCGACGCCGCCGGATTCTTCGACATCAAGACGCCGACCAGCGCCGAGATGGAACTGATGCGCTCGCGCATGGTGGTTGCACCGGCAGTCGATGCAACCAAGCTGTACATCACCGCAAGCCCGCGCTACATCCCGTACATCGGCGGCTGGATGGCACGCCGTTCGGAAGGCCTGTCGGATCCCGGATTTCTCGGCATGTCGGGTTACGTCTCGGGCACCGAGCGGATCGTCGTGTCCGAATTCAACGTGCCCGAAACGCTGGAAGGTCTGGAATTCCGTCTGACCGCCAAAGGCGGCGGGCAGTTCACCGTGACGCATCCGCGCCTGGCGGCGCCGCTCAACGGCACCGTCGGCACCGCATTGAAGGCCGACACCCCCGACGGTCCCGTGGAACTGATGGTGAGTCAGCTGGCAGGCAAGCCGGGCGCCGATTTCGATATCGTGCGCCAGTCGAAGGCCAAGACGATCGTCGCGGTCCAGGACAACCTGATCCTGATCGAGCGCGGCAAGCAGTCCGGCATCATCAACGCCTCGATCCAGGGCAACGACCCGTACCGTATCACCCGCGTGGTCAACGCCGTCGGTGCGCAGTACGTACGCCAGAACATTGAGCGCAAGTCTGCGGAGGCGCAGAAGACATTGAGCTTCCTCGACGTGCAGCTGCCGCAGTTCAAGCAGCAGCTCGAGAGCTCGGAGCAGTTGTACAACGATTTCCGCAATCGCAATGCCACCGTGTCCTTCACCGAAGAAGCCACGATGGTGCTCGGCACGTCGGTCGACCGTCAGACCAAGCTGCTCGAGGCGCAGCAACGCCGTCGCGAGCTGGAAAGCCGCTTCACGTCCAACCATCCGTTGGTTCAGACCCTCGATGCGCAGATCGCCGCTCTGCAGCGCGAAATCGGTGGCATCCAGGGCCGCATCAAGGCACTGCCGGCGGTGCAGCAGGACGCCGTGCGCCTCGAGCGGGACGTCAAGGTCAATACCGAGCTGTATCAGTCGCTGCTTAACAACGCATTGCAACTGCGTCTGGTCAAGGAGGGCAAGGTCGGCAACGTTCGAGTTCTGGACAACGCCACGGTGCCCCTCGTGCCGGTCAAGCCGAACCGCACGGCGATCATCGGCGCGTCGCTGGCGCTGGGCCTGTTCCTGGGCCTGCTCACGGCATTCATCCGCAACTCGTTCGTCGAGCAGCGCATCCGCGACCCGCATGAAGTCGAGGCCAACGGGGGGCTGCCGGTGTTCTCCACCATTCCGGTCAGCGACGCGCAGAGCGCGATCGCCAAGCGCCGCCTGACGGGCGCCACCGGCGTGCGCTTGCTGGCGATCGAACATCCGGACGATCCGGCCGTCGAGAGCTTGCGCAGCCTGCGCACCGCGATGCAATTCGCGATGCTGGAATCGCCGAACAATCGCGTGCTCATCACCGGCGCGACGCCTGGCGTCGGCAAGAGCTTCGTGACGGCGAACTTCGCGGCGTTGATGGCCGCTGCCGGCAAGCGCACGTTGCTGATCGACGCCGACATGCGGCGTGGCCATGCGCACCAGTATTTCGGCTTGCAGCGCCACGGTGGACTGTCGGAACTGATCGCGAGCAGCCTGACGGTGCAGCAGACTGTGCATCGCCAGGTCGTGCCGAACCTGGATTTCCTGGCCACGGGTCAGTTGCCTCCCAATCCGTCGGAATTGCTGGTGTCGGCCTCGTTCACCAGCATCCTGGAATCGCTGTCGGGTCAGTACGACCTGGTGGTGATCGATGCGCCGCCGGTGCTCGTCGCTGCCGACGCCGCGACCGTTGCGGCCCATGCCGGAACGGTGTTGATGGTGGCTCGGGCCGATCAGTCCACCATGGGCGAGCTGAAGGAAAGCACGCGTCGTCTGTCGCTGGGTGGGAAGGTTGCGACCGGCGTGCTGCTCAACGGTATGAAACTCGATCGCCGTGCCTATGCGGCGCACAAATACGGTCGTTATCGCTATACCAAGTACAACTACGAAAGCATCTTGCCCGACGAGCAGTAAGAGAGGTGGTTCATGGCCTCGAAAGCGGCCATGATGCAGAACGGCGGCAGGACTCGATTCCGGCCGCCGTTTTGCATTGCGCCATCGCATGGCGCGCTCGCCATCGCATGGCGCGCTGGCTGTCAGCCTGCGATGCAGGCGAGCAGGTCTTTTTCGAAACGCGCGAGGACGGCATCGAGCGCGAAACGGTTCTCCGCCACTTCGCGTGCCTTGCGACCGAGGGCATGCCGCAATTCCGGCTGTGAAGCCAGTGTCAGCAACGCGTCGGAAAACGCGCGTGCGTCCTCGGGCGGCACCACGCTGCCGCAGGTCGCGACGACCTGCCCGAGTTCGGTTTCAGGACGTGCGCCGGCGAGCACGGGGCGGCCGCTGCTGAGCATTCCGGTGAGCTTGGACGGCATCACGAGATCGGCCGCATCCGCACGCTGGGGCAACAGATGAACGTCGGCCAGCCCCAACAGATCGCCGAGACGTTCGACAGGTTGCAGATCCATGAAGTGGACATTGCGCAAATTGGCGCACTGTGCCATCAGGTCCGCCCGACCGCCACCATTGCCGCAGAAAACGAAAACGATGTTCGACGCATCACGCAGCATCGTTGCCATCTCCGCAAGCAGCTCGAGGCCCTGCTTGCCGCCCATGTTCCCGGAATAGAGGGCCACGACGGCATCGTCGGCGATTCCGAGTTCAGCTCGAAAAGGACTGGATGTCGCAAGCGGGCGTATCGCATTCACGTCGGCCCAGTTGGTAAAGGAGACAAGACGAGAGGGCTCCACGCCCTTGCTCTGCGCACGTTCGATCATGCGCTGCGAGATGGTGGAAACGCGGTCGAATCGTCTCAGTAGCGCACGCTCGATCGTCGTGATGAAACCGCGCAATCGTGCACCCTTGAGCAAACCCAGCTCGAATGCCGCGTCGACTTCATAATCCTGGATGTGCAGCCACGCCTTGGTCGACCGCAGGCCGGCGAAAGCCAGCGCGGCCGGCGCGCAGAACAAAGGCGGCTCGGTCATCCAGACGACGTCGGGCTTCCAGCGCCACTGCGCGACCAGCGTCGGGATGCTGGCGAGCGCGAAGCTGGCCAGGTGAACCAGGCGCCGCAATCCGTTGACCTTTCCAGGCACCCACAACGGCGTCCTGAAGACCTCGGCGCCGTTCCACGTCTCGCGACGGTAATGCTTGCTGCTGAAGCCCGAATGCACCTTCCATTCCGGGTAGTAGGGCGGGGCGGTGATAACTCGGACTTCATGGCCACGGGCTGCAAGCCAGGCAACCATCTCGCCGGAGTATTTGCCGATACCAGTGAGTTCCGGCGCGAAATTGATTCCGTAAACCAGCAGTTTCATCGACGACGCGTTGAAAAGAAATCGGCGGACGGATAACGGAACATGAGCAGAAAGAAGCCAATCAGGATACCCAGCAATGCGTTGGCTGTCAGTTGCCCGATGGCAGCCCATGTAAGTAGCCCGAGCGTCAGTGTCAGCCAGTACAGTATCGGAAAGGGCGAATGCAGTTTGCGCGAAAGCTGGAAGCTCTTGAAAAAGCCTGCGATCACGACGACAAGCTTGAGCGCTATGAAAGCAAAGCCGAGCAATCCACCCTCAAGCAGAGTGCGTCCGGCTTCCGATTCCGCAAGGCCGAAATTCGTGGCACCCGGGCGCAGCGACGTGGCCAGATTGGAGCCGGCGCCCACACCGCTTCCCAGCCATGTGAAAGCGTTGAGCACCGTGGGCTCACCGACCAAGATCGAGAGCGTTCGTTCCCAGACGTTCTCTGCGGCCGAAGCGTCCTCAAAGCGTTGCTGGGTCACCGTCACCGCATCGGACAGGAAGAAAGCGACCCCTGTCACGAGTATCAGCAACATCACCACGGCCGCGAGCGCCGCAGGCTTGTCGCGATTTTTCGAGAAAACAAGTCGTCCCATCAGGTAGACGCCCAGCATCAAGCCGGCGGAGACGATGGCCGTGCGCGAACCGCTGATGACGTTTGCCACCATGAACGCACTGAACGCGCCGAGTGCGACGATCCAGTTGAACTTCGTTCGTTTGCGGGCACCTAGGACAGCGAAGGCAAGCGGCGCCACCGTCGTGACGAAATTGGCGTAGCCGGTCGTGAAACTGAACGTGCCGGTGGTTCTGACCACCCCGGAGACGACCGTGAAAACGGACTCTTCGTCGCCGTCGATCTGCCGGTTGATGGTTGCACCGGTAGACGAATAGTGCTGCAGTACGGCCAGCGGTGCCATGAGCAACAGCGAAAGAAGCGCCAGCTTTACGGCCGCCTTGTAATCTGCCTCCGTCAAGGTCGCGGCCGCTGCGACTGCGAACCAGGTGTAGAGCAGCCAGAAACGCAGCCCGATCGCGAAAATCACAGGTGTGGTCACGCCAGCGACGACCTGGAACAATCCCCACGCGACGACCAGGCAGGTCCACGCCGTCATGATGGCGGTCACCTTGGCGTAGCGTCCGAAGCTTCCGCTCTTCCACGCATAGAACACCAGCCCGAGTGCCGCGAGGTCGCGAAGCAGAATCAACGGGATGGTGGAAGCTGCGGAGCCCCATTTGCGTCCTGCTCCTTCGAATACCACCACGAAGAAAACGACCATGAAGGCATAGCCGGGCCAGCTGATACGTGTCGAACCAGCAACCTGCCTGCCAGGGGCTGGACCATAGGGCGCTTGGCCGGTAATTGTGTTCATGAACGGGCTTCCGTGCTCAATTTCATCAGCGTAGCGATCTGGGCGTCGATCGAGTGCGGTTCGTACCACTGTCGAGCTGCCCGGCCGACAGATCGTGCGTCGAACTGTGATTTTCCTCTTCCCAGCGCATCAAAACCGTCGAAATAATTAACGCCTGGCTGAAAACCATCACGTAGAGCACCACCTTTGCACAACATCACGGGGCAGACGCCGTGCGCGGCGTAGGCGGCGAAGATTCCGCTCTTGGCGGCATATGCCGGTGAATATGCGAGTACGCCATACTCCGCGCGCAGCATCGCCGCGCTGACCTGCTCTGCGGAAAGACGTCCCTGGACGATCACGCCTTCTCGCGCCATGCGCCGTGCTATCGCCGCATCCTGGATCGTCGGCCCGATGTCGTGGATGCGCAGTCCCTGCTGCCTGGCGACCTTGAAGATCTCGCCATCGTTCCACGCGTAGACCAGCATGCGCATCGTGTTGCTGCCGAACACGACCATCGTATGCTCCCGATCGGGATTTCGTCCGTCCGCGTCTATCGAGGCCGGCTCACCGACATTGGAGAAAACAGGCATCGTGGCATGCGGTACCGACGGCGCATGCTTCATCAACCATTCGGCGGCGGTATCGCGGTTGGTCAACCAGAAGTCGGCCTGCGACGCGAGCTCGGAGGCGATTTTCCGTTGCTTGCCGCTCAACCAGAAAGCCGAACGCCATGGCGGCCCGAACGCAAAAAGCTCGTGGAAAACGACTCCGAAGACACGAAACCGCTTTTTCAACGAGCGCATCTCCTCGTTCAACCAGACCGGCACGCCACGATTGTGAAAGCCGTAGCCGCTGAAATGAAGAAGCAGAAGATCGCCGGACCATGCCGACGTATCGGTGGTGCGTGCGAGCTCGACAACCGGTGCGCCGATCGGGCCGGCAAGTTTCGAAGCAAAGTCGTAGACACCGCCCGGCCCAGGGGAAACCACCGAGATCGAAGACGTTGAATGCGATGCAGCAGGGTGTATTGAAGAACGTGGAGACCGTGGCGGCATTGAACCGGACATGCGGGATCGTCTCGCGAAATCGGTCAGCGCGACGCGACCGGGTGCAACAGGAAGTCCCGATAGGCACGTTCGATACCGGTACGCAGCGCGACCTGAGGTGTCCATCCAAGCTCTCGAATGCGGGCGATGTCGAGAAGCTTGCGCGGCGCACCATCGGGTTTGTCGGCGTCGCAACGGATATCGCCCTCGAAGCCGACCACATCGCTCACCAGCTTGGCAAGATCGAGAATCGACAAGTCTTCGCCGCTGCCGACGTTGATGTGGCTGTTCATCGGCTGCGTCAAAGCGGCATAGGTGTCGTGTGGCAGATCCATCACGTGAACACAGGCCTCGGCCATGTCGTCGACGTAGAGGAATTCGCGCTTGGGTGTGCCGGTGCCCCAGATCACGACCACAGGCGCATTCGATTCCTTTGCTTCATGAAAGCGTCGGATCATCGCAGGCAGCACATGACTGTTCTCCGGGTGATAATTGTCGCCTGGGCCGTAGAGATTGGTGGGCATCACGCTGCGGAAATCAGTGCCGTGCTGCCGGTTATAGCTCTCGCACAACTTGATGCCGGCAATCTTCGCAATGGCATAGGGCTCGTTTGTCGGCTCGAGTTTGCCAGTGAGAAGTGCGTCTTCCGCCATCGGTTGTGGCGCCATGCGCGGGTAGATGCAACTGGAACCAAGAAACAACAGTTTGCGAACGCCACTGCGCCACGCTTCATGGATCAGGTTCGCCTCCAGCATCAAATTTTCGTAGAGAAAATCTGCAGGAAATGTATTGTTGGCATGGATGCCACCGACTTTCGCAGCGGCGAGATAGACCTCGTCCGGTTTCTCCACCGCGAAGAAGCGGCGTACAGCCGACTGATCGGTCAGATCCAGTTCAGCCCGGGTCCGCGTGATCACTCGCGCCTTCCCGTGCTCGGCCAGATTGCGGACGATGGCACTGCCCACCATGCCACGATGGCCGGCAACATAGATACGCTTTTGAAACTCAGTCATGTTGAACCGATCGGTCGTCATAAGGCCTGGCGGCCTGTTGCCTTGGCAACGTTCAGCGAGAGCCTTCGCCGGAAATCACGGCAGTGACAGTCTTCGCCAGGATCTTGATATCGAGCCACAGCGACCACTCGTTCACGTATTTGGCGTCGAGCTCGACACGCTGAGCATATGACAAACGGTTACGACCGCTCACTTGCCACAATCCGGTAATGCCCGGACGAACCGCGCAGTAGTGTTCCCAATTCTTGCCGTACAGGCTGCGCTGGCGCTCCATGCAAGGACGCGGGCCAACCAGACTCATGTCTCCCTTGAGCACGTTCCAGAACTGCGGCAACTCGTCGAGACTCAGTTTCCGGATGATCTTGCCGAACGGTGTGATGCGTGGATCCTGTTCGAGCTTCTGGAACGTATCCCACTGGACACGAGCTTCCTCGTTCTTGCTCAGATAGTCATCCAGGATGGCTTCCGAATTGCGGACCATCGAACGGAACTTGTAGAAACGAAATTTCTGACCGTTCGCACCGAGACGGGTCTGCCAAAAATGAACCGGGCGTCCCATGCTCACCTGGACACAGATGGCCAGCAACAGATAGATCGGACCGAAAAGTGCAAAGAACACCAGGGCACCGACGATGTCGAGCGAACGTTTGCCAAAACGTTCGAGCATCGTGTGTTCACGTGGCTGGACATGGCTTTGCGCCGGGCGCGCGCTGCCGTCTCCGGAGGCGCGGCAATGAATCAGATTGGCTTGTGCGGTCGAATCAGAACGAAACATCGTGTTCCCCTTTGAGGGCCTGCCTTCCAGCGTGGCAGTGTAACGCTTTACTACTAAGAGAAAGAATTTGAACACATTCGTTCTACTTTGTCCTGCTACGAAAGCCGTACTTCTTTTTGTCTGCAGGGCGTCACGTGACATTTCACACGCTAAGAATGATTGTGCGCTGCACCATTCTAACGAATTGTGTAGTGAGCACGTCCTCGAATGAGAACTTAAGGTTCCGGATACGTGAACTAAGATGAAATTGAGGTCAATCGCATTACGGGTTATTGCCTAGTGCTTGCAGTTGATACGTAGGACAAGCACGTATGTCAGTCTGCTGTCATTTTTGCTGTGGTGTAAATGATTCGTTCGGGTCCTACCTGTCGCCAGGAAGTCGCTTTTCAGTTAATAAGAAAATTCTTGATTTGAAAGCATTTTTCCTTGCATCCTGACGGACAGAAATACAAAAAAAAGGCCAGATGTGCCGCTCTGCAGCGACACGTCTGGCCTTGGACGCGCGTCTGACGGTCAGTGCTTTGCGTCGTCCTTGACGGCATTGCGCTCGAAAGGCAACACCGTGCCTGAAAGGTTGCGACGCGTTTCGACCAGCACCAACGGGCCGTCATCGACGATGACCGACGGTGGGCGCTCACGCGGAACGTGAACCGGTTTCGGCTCGGCAGCAATCGATGCGTGCACCAGGGCCACGCGCGCGGCATCGGAGTTCACCCACTGCAATCCAGAGCCTTCCGCAATCTGCGCCAGTGCAGCCAGCGGCAATTCGAAAGGCTGAACTTTCGGAAGTTGTCCTTCGGTCGTCATCGAAACCGCTTGACCGGTCTGCGGCGATACGTGCACCCCGGTAGCTGGCCGAGATTCCAACGCGACCGCCGCGAACTTCACGCTTTCGGCTTCGAAGGCTGGAGCTTCCACCTGCGCAGTGGAAAGCAGGCCGGAGGACGGTTCCTGTTCCGCGATGTCGGCCTCGCCCGGACGGGCTGCCGGCGATCCCGACAGCGAGTCCGCCATCGACGGTGCCTGGACGCCACGTTGCGTGGCCTCGCCGAGTTCGCTGCCGACTTCGCGCGGCGCACGCTCGCGTCGATCACGACCATAGCGGTCGCGCGACCGGCCACGGCGCTCGGCCTGCTCGCCATCTGCCGGCGCCATGAAGTCCTGCACTTCGCTGGATTGGGCAGAGGGCGATACGGCGGTAGCCGCGCCTTCGGCCGGTGCGACAGGAAGTGCCAGCGAATCGGCACGTGGTGCGCTTTCGTTTTGCCGCTCGCGACGTCCGTCGTTGCGCTCGCCGCGAGGAGCGCGTTCGCTTCGCGGCTCGTCGTTTCGTTCGCCATCGAGCCGCTCGCCACGTGGTTCGCTGCGTTCGCGTCCGCGGCCACGCGGTGAACGGTTCATCGAAGCACCGCCGCCGGCCTCTTCGGTCGTTGCTGCCGGTGCATTGACCCCTGCATCTGCGCTGACCGCGCTGTCGGCCGTCTCTGTCGACGGCGGACGTGCCTCGCCGTCGCGGCGTGGACCACGTCCGCCACGGCGCTCGCCGTCGCGGGGTGCGCGAGCTTCACGAGGCTCACGCGGTTCGCGAACTTCGCCGGTCTGGATTTCGGTCCGAATCTCGTTGCGGGCGTCGTTGCTTTCACGGCGCTCGCCATCGCGGCCGCCACGGCCCTCACCACGCCCTTCGCCGCCGCGTCCACCTCGACGCTCGCTGTCGCGACCGCCACGGCCCTGGCCTTCGCCGCCACGACCCTCGCCGCCACGACTGCGGCGTGCTTCGCCGTCACGCGGGCCGCGAGTCTCGCCATCGCGGCCCGCGCCCGCGCGTGCGCCTTCGCGACCGCCGTCCCGGCGGGCCGGCTTCGGAGCCTCGACCGGAATGGCCGACGGCATCGGCGCCGTGGCCGGTGTCGCTACCGGCTCCGGGCCGAAGCCGAAGAAGTTCTTGATCATGGCGAAGAAGCCGGTCTCCGCGGGCGCCGGGGCGGTTGCCGGTGCAGCCGTCGGCGTGGGCACGGCGCGTGGCAGCGCCGGCGTGGGTTCCGGAGACCTCGCTGGCGACACTGGCGGCACCTGCGCCGCTGCAGGTGCCGGACGCATCGTTTCCGGGCGCGGCACGGCGACCGGTGCTGGCGCATCGGGCAGCACACCTTTGATCACCGGGGTCTGCTTGTTGGTCGGCTCCTGGGAGCGCCGAGTCACTGAAGTCGGATCTTCGACCTCGTCGGCCATCTTGTAGCTGGCTTCGACATGGTCGAGGCGGGGATCGTCGTGTTTCAGGCGCTCGAGCCGATAGTTCGGCGTCTCCAGCGTCTTGTTGGGCACCATCAGCACGGTGACACGCTGCTTGAGCTCGATCTTGGCGATCTCGGGACGCTTCTCGTTGAGCAGGAACGATGCGACTTCGACCGGCACCTGGACGTGCACGGCGGCCGTGTTGTCCTTCAGGCACTCTTCCTGAATGATGCGCAGGATCTGCAGCGCGCTGGATTCCGTATCGCGGATATGGCCCGAGCCGCCGCAGCGCGGGCAGGGGATCGACGAACCTTCGCTCAACGCCGGCTTCAGGCGCTGGCGGCTCATCTCCATCAGGCCGAACTTGCTGATCGCGCCGAACTGCACGCGGGCGCGGTCTTGCCGCAGCGCGTCGCGCAGGCGGCTTTCGACCTCGCGGCGATTCTTCGACTCGTCCATGTCGATGAAGTCGATGACGATCAGGCCACCGAGGTCACGCAGGCGCATCTGGCGGGCGACTTCGTCGGCGGCCTCGAGATTGGTGCGGGTCGCGGTCTCCTCGATGTCGCCGCCCTTGATGGCACGGGCCGAATTCACGTCGACCGAAACCAGCGCCTCGGTGTGGTCGATCACGATCGCGCCGCCGGAGGGCAACTGCACCGTGCGGGCGTAGGCCGATTCGATCTGGTGCTCGATCTGGAAGCGGCTGAACAGTGCCGCATCGTCGCGGTAGCGCTTCACGCGGGCGGCATGCTCGGGCATCACGTGCGACATGAACTGCTGCGCCTGTTCGTAGATGTCGTCGGTGTCGATCAGGATGTCGCCGATGTCGTGGTTGAAATAGTCACGGATCGCACGAATCACCAGGCTTGATTCCTGATAGATCAGGAACGCGCCCTTGGCACCCTTGGCCGCACCATCGATGGCGCTCCAGAGCTTGAGCAGGTAGTTCAGGTCCCACTGCAGTTCGGGCGCAGAACGGCCGATGCCGGCGGTGCGGGCGATGATGCTGGCGCCCTTGGGGTACTCCAGCTGGTCCATCGCTTCCTTGAGCTCTGCACGGTCCTCGCCCTCGATGCGGCGCGAGACGCCACCGCCGCGCGGATTGTTCGGCATCAGCACGACGTAGCGGCCGGCCAGCGAGATGAAGGTGGTCAGCGCGGCGCCCTTGTTGCCGCGCTCTTCCTTCTCGACCTGGACGACCAGTTCCTGGCCTTCGCGGATTGCGTCCTGGATGCGGGCCTGGCTGGCGGAGACGCCTTCGGCGAAGTACTGCTTGGAGATTTCCTTGAACGGCAGGAAGCCGTGGCGATCTTCGCCATAGTCGACGAAGCAGGCTTCGAGCGAAGGCTCGACACGCGTCACGACGGCCTTGTAGATGTTGCCCTTGCGCTGTTCGCGCCCTTCGATCTCGATTTCGTAGTCGAGGAGCTTCTGCCCGTCGACGATGGCCAGGCGGCGCTCTTCCGGCTGCGTGGCGTTGATCAACATCCGCTTCATGATGCGTTGTCCTTGTAGGTATATGCGTTCGAACCGGCCCATGACGGGCCAACGATGCACGGACGAAGCCAGCGAAACGAGGGAATTGCCGCGGTGCCCCGGCTGCAGCGGCCGGCGCGAGAACGCGCGCGGCCATATCGAGCGTCAGCTCAACAGCGGCAAGGGTGGGGGCGCGTGGATGGGTGCGAGTCCGCAGGGGTGTCGTGCGGGAAGGGCCCGCGCTGCGGGAGATTCGATATCGATGCCGAAAATCGCCGTCGTCTCTGGCAGTTGCCAGGTCAGCCAGCGTGGGCAAAGTCGAATCAGCAGCATCAACACAAGTGAACTCGCTTCGATCCGCCGGCAGCTTGGAGCCTGCCGGCTGGGGTATTCCGTATCGGTGTTTCGTGGGCGTCGGCTTGACTTGGATGCCGTGCCTGCCACTTTGCGCTGGAGCGCGGGGTTTGCAGGGTTGGCGCCAAAGCGGCATCGACCTCGCAGCGTTTTCGGTGGTGCTCTAAACTTCTTGCTTAATCAAGCACTTACAGAAATGCGCTGGTGAAAAACATTATAGGTGCGAAGCCGGACCCCTCGGCCGCCGAAGTCCGCTTTGTAACGGTGGATGAAGAATCTGCCGGTCAGCGTCTCGACAACTTTCTTTTTCGTCATCTGAAGGGCGTGCCGAAGACGCATGTCTACCGGATCATCCGCTCCGGCGAGGTGCGGATCAACAAGGGCCGCGCGCAGGCCGAGACGCGGGTCGAGAACGGCGACGTGCTGCGCCTGCCGCCGGTGCGCATGACCGCACGGTCGGAAGAGGGTGGCGCCCCCGCCGCCCCAGGGCGCGAGTTCCCCCTCATATATGAAGACGAGTCGGTGCTGGCCATCGACAAGCCGGCCGGCGTGGCGGTACATGGCGGCAGCGGCGTGAGTTTCGGCGTGATCGAGCAGTTGCGCAGCGCCCGGCCCGGGGCACGCTTCCTCGAACTGGTGCATCGGCTCGACCGGGAAACTTCCGGCATCCTGCTGGTGGCGCTCAAGCGCAGCGCTCTGACCGCGCTGCAATCGCAGTTCCGGGAGCGCGAGACCGGCAAAACCTACCTGGCGCTGGTCGAAGGCATCTGGCCGCCGAGCCGGAAGGTGCTCGACGCGCCGTTGGCGAAGTACCTTCTGCCGCCCGCCCAGGGTGCTGCCGAAGGGGAGCGGCGCGTTCGCGTGGTCGCCAAGGACCATCCGGACGCCATGAACGCCGTCACGCTGGTGCGCGTGCTGGCCGCCGTCACGCTGCCGGGCGAGACCGCGCCGATGTCGCTGCTGGCCGTGACGATCAAGACCGGCCGGACGCACCAGATCCGGGTGCATCTGTCGTCGGCCGGTCACGCGATCGCCGGCGACGACAAATACGGGGATTTCGAGCGCAACAGGAGCTTGCAAAAACTCGGCCTCAAACGCATGTTCCTGCATGCGTGGCGCTTGCAGTTCACGCACCCCGGCAACGGAAAACGCATCGCGTTACAGGCCGAACTGGCGCCCGAACTGCGCGCGCTGATGCCCGCGACCGCGCTCGACGCCATGGCTGGCCTGCCGGTGCCGATTTCCGCGACCTCCATCTGACCGATCTCATCTTCTTCCCGCATGACCGATTTCCGACCCCGCCGCTTCGACCTGATCGCCTTCGACTGGGACGGCACGCTGTTTGACTCCACCCGCATGATCGCGCGCTGCATCCAGGCCGCGGTGGTCGACGTCGGCGGCGCCGAGCCCAGCGAGCAGGACGCTGCCTGGGTGATCGGCCTCGGGCTGGCCGAGGCGTTGGCGCGTGCCGCGCCTGACGTACCGCGCGAGAAATACATCGAGCTCGGCGCGCGCTATCGCTATCACTATCTGCAGCTGCAGGACGACCTGGTGCTGTTCGACGGCGTGCTGCCGATGCTCGACGCCCTCAAGGCGCGCGGGCACAGGCTGGCCGTCGCCACTGGCAAGTCGCGTCGGGGCCTGAACGAAGTGCTCGCGACGGTGGCACTGCGCGATCGTTTCGACGATTCGCGTACCGCCGACGAGACCCAGGGCAAGCCGCATCCGCGGATGCTGCTAGAACTGATGGAGGCGTTGGACGTGACGCCCGAGCGGACGCTGATGATCGGCGACACCACGCACGACCTGCAGTTGGCGATCAACGCCGGCTGTGCGAGCGTCGGCGTCAGTTACGGTGCCCACGAGCCGGGCAGCTTCGCTTCGCTGAATCCGCTCCATGTCGCGCATTCGACCGCCGATTTGCAGGCGTGGCTGCTGGACAACGCCTGACCTCCGCATCGAGGTGCGCTGGCATACTGGTCGCAGTCCCAGGAACATTCGTCTCATGACCGAACCGACCCGCACGGAACCCCAGGGTTTCGAACCTTTCGAGCGCCTCGCAACCCCACCCGAATCCATGTCCAAGACCGACCCGACCTCACCACCCGGCTGGGAGCGTGCGACGCTCGAGAAGCTGGCCTTCGCCTCCCTGCGCGAGCAGAAAGCCACCCGCCGCTGGAAGACTTTCGTGCGACTCGGCTGGCTGGCTTTCTTCATCTTCCTGGTCTGGCTGGGCATGTCGCGGGCCAATACGTCTGCGACCACCACCAACCCGCACACCGCCGTGGTCGAGATCAAGGGCGAGATCGCCAACGGCGCGGATGCGAGCGCCGAATTCGTCGTCGCAGCCATGAAGACCGCTTTCGAGGATGCGGGTGCCAAGGGCGTCGTGCTCCTGATCAACTCCCCGGGCGGCAGCCCGGTACAGGCAGGCATCATCTACGACGAGATCCGCCGGTTGCGCGCCAAGCACAGCAAGCCGGTGTATGCAGTCGTCGAGGAGACTTGCGCCTCGGCCGCGTACTACATCGCATCGGCCACCGATGCCATCTATGTCGACAAGGCGAGCATCGTCGGCAGCATAGGCGTCTTGATGGACGGCTTCGGATTCACCGGCACGATGGAAAAGCTCGGCGTCGAGCGGCGCCTGATCATTTCGGGCGAGAACAAGGGATTTCTTGATCCGTTCAGTCCGATGAACGACGCCCAGCGTGCCCATGCGCAGCAGATGATCGACCAGATTCACGCGCAGTTCATCGACGTGGTGAAAAAGGGCCGCGGCGACCGTCTGAAGCTTGACACGCCGGGCCTCTTCAGCGGCCTGTTCTGGAGTGGCCAGCAGGCGGTGGACTTCGGTCTCGCCGACCAACTGGGCAATGTCGACTTCGTGGCGCGCGAAGTCATCAAGGCCGAGGAAGTCATCGACTACACCCGCCGCGACAATGTGGCCGAGAAGCTGGCGAAGAAATTCGGCGCTGCGATGGGCGATGCGTCGGTCCGCGCGATGCGTGCGGTACCAGCTATTCGGTAACCACAGCGCATCGAATCGGAAGGCCGGGCGTCAGCGCTCCGGCGGCACGGTATGGCGCGGACTGGCCTGACCTGCGGCCGCCGAGAGTGCCAGTGCGAAAGCGACGACCATGCACAGCGCCGTCGTCAGCGAACTCACCCGCGCCAGGAAACCGATCATCGGCGGTCCGGCCATGAAGCCCAGATAGGCTGCGGCCGATACCGAAGCGATGCCGCGCGCCGGCTCGATGCCCGGCACCTGTGTCGAGGCTGCGAAAAGAATCGGCACGACGTTGGCGAAACCGATGCCTATGCCGGCGAAGCCGACCAGCGCGATCCATGGCGTCGAAGTGAACAGCACCAGCGTCATCGCACCGGCCGCCAGCAGCGCGCTGGCGCGCACCAGTGCCGAAGGCCTGAAGCGCGCGCGCAACGCATCGCCGCCGAAGCGCGTGGCCGCCATCGCCGCCGAAAAACTGCCGTAGGCCAGTGCGGCCTGCTGCTGCGGGCTGCCGAGTTCCTGCTGCAGGTAGAGCACGCTCCAGTCGTAGATCGCGCCTTCGGCGATCAGTCCGAGCGCTGCGAGCACGCCGAGCACTGCCAGCGCGCCGCGAGGCAGGCGGAAACCGTCGTCGCTGCCCGGCGCTGACGTCGCGGTGGCCGCGCGCGGCAACATGTGTGCCGCGGCGAAGGCAATCACCAGCGCCATGGCCCCGGCGATCAGCAGCAGATGCCGTTGCGGCGACAACCCGGCCGCCAGCGCCGCTCCGCCGGTGAGCGCGCCGGCCATGCCGCCCAGGCTGAACATGCCGTGCATGCCGCTCATCAGGGGCTGGCCGCTGTGCCGCTCGAGTGCAGCGGCCTCGGTATTGATCGCGACGTCGAACACGCTCGTGACCACGCCGAAAAGCCCCAGCAGCACCAGCAGCGCCGCATATCCGGGCACGGCGACCAGCGCAGCGAGCAGCAGCGCGTACACGATGCCGCAGAACCGAGTGATCGTGCGCGTGCCGTGGCGCCCGACCAGCCCGCCGGCACGCGAGACGCCCAGCAGCGCTCCCATGCCAGCGGCGAGCATCGCGAAACCGAGCTGCGCTTCGTCGATGGCGTAGTGCGCCTTGACGGTCGGGATGTGTACGCCCCAGGTCGCGAAGATGAATCCCGAGGAGAAGAACTGGCCGCGCGAGGCCCAGCGCGTGCCCGAGGTGACGGTCACGTCGTCGAGATCGTTCATGTTCAGCGCCCGATCGCGAAAACCGCGGGCAGCCGCTCTTCGGTCGTCGGCGGCGGCGCTGCGCGCCAGCCCTTGACGCTGTCGCTGCGGATGCTGGCACCGGCGAGTGTCAGGCCGCGTGCGACGGCGAGCCGCGTATGGTGCTGCAGGGTCTGCGTGAGTGCCTGGAGCAGCGCGGTGTTGCGGTACGGCGTCTCGATGAAGAGCTGCGTCTGCCCGGTACGCAGGGCCAGGGTCTCGAGTTCGCGGATGCGTTGCACCCGCTCATCCGCATCGGTCGGCAGGTAGCCGACGAACGCGAAGTTCTGTCCGTTCAGCCCGCTCGCGGCCAGGGCCAGCAGCAGCGACACCGGGCCTGTCAGGGGCACGACCTCGATGCCCAGCTCATGCGCGGCACGCGCCACCGACGATCCGGGGTCGGCGACCGCCGGCATGCCCGCTTCGCTCAACAGCCCGATGTCATGGCCGGCCAGTGCTGCCGCGAGCATCGGTCGCGCGTCGAACTGACCTGCATGGTCGCCCTTCTTGTGAACTGCACGCGGCAGCTCATCGATCTGCTGGGACTGCAGCGGTGCGGCCAGCGGTGCGACCGCATCGATGCGCTTCAGGTAGGCGCGCGCGGATTTCGCGTTCTCGCAGATCCAGTGCGTGACGCCCGCGGCGACCTGCAGCGTACCCAGCGGGAGCACGTCCTGCAGCGGCGCCTGGGTGTCGCAGCCGAAGTCCAGCGGGGCGGGAACGAGGTAGAGCTTGCCTTTCACGGCGGTCACAGCAACCCGATCCCCGCAGCGCGCAGCATGCGGCAGGTGCGGATCAACGGCAGGCCGACCAGGGCCGTCGGGTCGTCGCTCTCGATGGTGTCGAGAAGCGCGATGCCCAGGCCCTCGCTCTTCGCACTTCCGGCGCAGTCGTACGGCGTCTCGGCCCGCAGATAGGACTCGATCGCCGCATCGCTCAACGTGCGAAAAACCACCCGCACCGGTGCGATGTCGTCCTGAACGAAGCGGGTCGCCGTGCACACCACGGCCACGGCGGTCTGGAACACCAGCGTCTTGCCGCGCATGCGCTGCAACTGCGCCGTGGCGCGCGCGTGGTCGCCCGGTTTGCCCAGCGGTTCGCCGCTCAGGTCGGCTACCTGGTCGGAGCCGATCACGATCGCTTCCGGAAAGCGCGCCGCGACGGTGTGCGCCTTCGACAGCGCCAGGCGTCGGGCCAGCGCCTGGGGCGTCTCGCCGGGCACGGGCGTCTCGTCGACCTCCGGCGAATGCACTTCGAAAGGCAGGCGCAGGCGTTGGAGCAGCTCGCGGCGGTAGCGCGATGTCGAGGCGAGGATCAGAGTGCGTTGCATGGGCAGGGATTGTGCGTGAGCGGTTTAGACTGGTTGCGATGAAACGAGAATCCGCCCCCATTCGCCTCGACGTGGTCGATTTCACCGAGAACGCGGCGTCGCAGTCCGGTGTCGAATCGACAGCGAACTATCCCCGCCTCGCGGCCGAGCTGGTGCCGCAATCCGTCCATGCGGCCGTGGATGCCGGCGAGCCGCCGTCGCTCGCTTGGCACGCCGACGGCGAGCGCCGCACCGGCGCCGATGGAAGCTCCGTGCCCTGGCTGCACGTGCGCGCCGAAGCCGATGTGTCGTTGGTCTGCCAACGCTGCCTGACGCCGGTCGCATCCACGTTGGCGGTCGACCGCTGGTTCCGTTTCGCTGCCGACGAGGCCACGGCCGAAATGGAAGACGAACTCGCCGACGAGGACGTGCTGGTCGTTGCGCGCGACTTCGATCTCCACGGATTGATCGAGGACGAGTTGCTGATGGAAATTCCCCTGACGCCGCGCCACGATGTCTGCCCCGTCGAGGTTCGCTTGTCGGCGGTGGACGCCGGATACGAGGAAGGGGAGAACGTGCCGGTCAATCCCTTCGCCGTGCTCGGGACCCTGCGCACGCGCAAGCCCGAGTGAAGCGCGGACCGTCGGTCTGAGCGAAGGCCGGCTGGCGTCGGGGCTCCGGGCGCGCTATAATCTCAGGCTTCGCGCGCGCCGCCGTCGACGTCACGGTCCCTTTTGACCCGGGTCTTTCGATGCCGCCCCGCATGCCTGCAAACCCAACCGCAAATTCCAGGAGCCATCATGGCCGTCCAGCAAAACAAGAAGTCGCCTTCCAAGCGCGGCATGCATCGTTCGCACAACGCATTGGTCGTTCCAGGCATCGCCGTCGAACCCACCACCGGTGAAGTTCACCTGCGTCATCACATCAGCGCGACCGGCTTCTATCGCGGTCGCAAGGTTCTGAAGACCAAGTCCGAATCCTGATCACTGCATTCAAGGCTGAGGCCCGAAGCTACTTTCGTCGTAGCGTCGGGCCTTTGTTTTGATGGATACAACAACTTCTTCCTTCTCCTGCGTTGCCTCGGCGTCCCCGGCGATCACGCTCGCCGTCGACTGCATGGGTGGCGACCACGGCCCCAGCGTCACGCTGGCGGCTTGCCGTGCGTTTCTCGCCCGGCACTCCGAGGCTTCGCTGTTGCTCGTTGGATTGCCGGCCGCGTTGAGCGGGCTGGTGCATCCGCGCGCTCGCATCGTGGCCGCCACCGAAGTCGTCGGCATGGACGATTCGCTGGAAGTCGCATTGCGCAAGAAGAAGGATTCTTCCATGCGCGTCGCGATCCAGCAGGTAAAGGACGGTGCGGCGCAGGCGGCCGTGTCCGCCGGCAACACCGGCGCGCTGATGGCGATCGCACGTTATTTGCTCAAGACACTCGACGGCATCGACCGTCCGGCCATCGCGCCGCAGCTGCCTAACCGCAAGGGCGGTGCGACGACCGTGCTCGACCTCGGAGCCAATGTCGATTGCGATGCGGAAGACCTGCTCCAGTTCGCCGTGCTCGGATCGGCACTGGTTTCTGCGCTGACCGGCGACGAATCGCCGTCGGTCGGATTGCTCAACGTTGGTGAAGAAGCGATCAAAGGCAGCGAGACCATCAAAAAGGCGAGCCAGCTGCTGCGAGCTGCAGCCAACTCGCGCGACCTGAACTTTTACGGCAACGTCGAGGGCAACGACATCTTCAAGGGAACGACCGACATCGTTGTCTGCGACGGGTTCGTCGGCAACGTGACGTTGAAGGCCAGCGAAGGCGTGGCCTCGATGATCGTGGAGTTCTTGCGCATCGAATATTCAAATGGAATGTTCAGCAAGTTCGCGGCGATCGTTTCCTATCCGGTTTTAAAAGCGTTGAAAAAACGGCTGGATCATCGTCGGTACAACGGTGCTGCGCTTTTGGGGCTGCGTGGGTTGGTGTTCAAGAGTCATGGTTCCGCCGACGAAGTGGCGTTCGGCTTTGCTTTGGATCGCGCTTATGATGCCGCTCGCAACAACCTGCTCGACCGTGTACGGACCCGCATCGCGCGCGCTGCGCCGCTTTTGAAGCGCGCCGATGCGCCAGTGTCGGCGACTACGGCGCCGGCACTCCACGTTTGATGACTGCTTCTTCCCTTTTTTCCCGGATCACAGGCACCGGCAGCTACCTCCCGCCCCGTCGAGTCTCCAACGACGACTTGGCACGCGAGCTTGCCGAGCGAGGTGTCGAGACGTCCGATCAGTGGATCGTCGAGCGCACCGGCATCCGGGCGCGTCATTTCGCTGCCCTCGAAGTCACGAGCAGCGATCTCGCGCTCGAAGCCTGCAGGCATGCGCTCGAAGCCGCCGGTCGCTCGGCTGCCGACGTCGACCTGATCATCGTCGCCACGTCCACGCCCGACATGGTGTTTCCGTCGTCGGCCGCGATCCTCCAGCACAAGCTGGGCATTGCGGGATGTCCCGTGTTCGACGTGCAGGCGGTATGCAGCGGCTTCATCTATGCGCTGACGGTGGCGGACGCCCTGATCAAGACCGGCAGCGCACGCTGCGCCTTGGTCGTCGGTGCCGAAGTGTTTTCGCGTATCCTCGATTTCAACGACCGCACGACCTGCGTGCTGTTCGGCGACGGCGCCGGTGCCGTCGTGCTGGAGGCGAGCGACAGCCCCGGCATCCTCGCGAGCGACCTCCATGCGGACGGCAAGTACGTCGGCATCCTTTGTGTACCTGGCAACGTGGCCGGTGGGCAGGTGCTCGGCACGCCGCTGTTGCACATGGACGGGCAGGCGGTCTTCAAGCTGGCGGTGCGTGTGCTGGAAGAAGCCGCGCTCGCGACGCTGCGAAAGGCCGACAAGACGACCGCGGACATCGATTGGTTGATCCCGCATCAGGCCAATCTGCGCATCATGCAGGGTACCGCGCGCAAGCTGAAACTGGCACCCGAGAAGCTGGTGGTAACGGTGCACGAGCATGGAAACACCTCCGCCGCATCGATTCCGTTGGCGCTCGACACGGCAGTGCGCGGCGGGCAGGTGAAAAAAGGCGACACGGTCATGCTGGAAGGCGTGGGCGGCGGCTTCACCTGGGGCGCGGTGCTGCTGACCCTGTGACGTCGGCAGGCGCTGTACCTAGGACCACTTTCGAGACCTCCATGAAATCCTTCGCTTTCGTTTTCCCAGGCCAGGGCTCGCAGTCCGTCGGCATGCTGGATGCATGGGCCGGCCATCCTGCCGTCGCCGAAACGTTGCGCGAAACTTCCGACGCACTGGATGAAGACATCGCGGCGCTGATCGCGAACGGTCCCAAGGAAGCGTTGTCGTTGACCACCAACACCCAGCCCGTGATGCTGGTGGCCGGCGTGGCGGCGTGGCGCGCTTGGCTGGCCGAAGGTGGTGTCATGCCGTCGGTGGTCGCAGGCCATTCGCTCGGCGAATATTCGGCACTGGTCGCCGCTGGCGTGCTGACGCTGGCCCAGGCCGCGCCGCTGGTCCGTTTTCGTGCCCACGCCATGCAGCAGGCCGTGCCGGTCGGCGTCGGCGCCATGGCAGCGGTTATGGGAATGAATTCGGACCAGGTCCGCGCCTGTTGCGCCGAAGCCACTGAGAGCTTCGGTGCCGGCAGCGCCGAGATCGTCGAGGCCGTGAACTTCAACGATCCGATGCAAACGGTCATCGCGGGCAGCAAGGCCGCGGTCGACAGAGCTTGCGAAATCGTCAAGGCTGCAGGTGCCAAGCGTGCGCTGCTGCTTCCGGTGTCGGCACCTTTCCATTCGAGCCTGATGCGGCCTGCCGCAGAGGCACTGCGCGAGAAACTGGCGTCCCTCACCTTCGCCGTGCCGAGGATTTCGGTGGTCAACAATATCGATGTCAAGATCGAGACCGATGCCGAGCGCATCCGCGACGCTCTCGTACGGCAGGCCGCGGGCCCGGTGCGCTGGGTGGAATCGATGCAGGCGCTCAAGACGTTGGATGTCGAGGCGATCATCGAGTGCGGCCCAGGGCGCATCCTGGCCGGCATGGCGAAGCGGATCGCGCCCGAGATCGCGACCGGCGTCCTCTACGATCCAGTGACGCTTGCCGAGTCCCGGCAACTATTGGGCCTTCCATGAGCAGCAACACAAAATTCGAAGGCCAGATCGCGCTGGTCACCGGCGCCTCGCGCGGCATCGGCGCGGCGATCGCGCTGCAACTGGCACAGCACGGGCTGACCGTCATCGGCACCGGCACCACGCCTGCGAGCGCGCAGAAGATCGCCACCTCGCTCGGCGCGCAAGGCGTGCATGGCCGGGCGCTCGACGTCAATGACGGTGCCGCGCTCGATGCGCTGGTCGACGACATCGTCAAGACGCACGGCGGGCTGCATGTGCTGGTCAACAACGCCGGCATCACGCGCGACATGCTCGCCATGCGCCTGAAGGACGACGACTGGGACGCGGTGCTCGACACCAACCTCAAGGCCGTGTTCCGGCTGTCGCGTGCCGCGATCCGCCCGATGATGAAGCAGCGCTACGGCCGCATCATCAACATCACGAGCGTGGTTGGCGCGGCGGGTAACGCAGGCCAGGCCAACTACGCCGCGGCCAAGGCGGGCGTCGCCGGCCTCACGCGCGCGCTGGCCCGCGAACTCGGCAGTCGCAGCATCACGGTGAACTGCGTCGCACCCGGTTTCATCGAGACCGACATGACCTCCAAGCTGCCCCAGGTGCAACAGCAGGCGCTGTTGACACAAATCCCATTGGGCCATCTCGGCAAGCCGGCGGACATCGCCCATGCCGTGGCCTATCTCGCGTCCCCGCAGGCCGCCTATGTGACGGGGCAGGAACTGCACGTCAACGGCGGCATGCATATGTGAAGTGCGGCGTAATCCGTGCCTTCCGGCCCCCATGGAAAAAGCCATGGGTGAGCCAGTTAAAATCCACCAATTCTTTACAACCCTTAAAGGGATTCAAATGAGCGATATCGAAGTACGTGTCAAAAAAATCATCGCCGAGCAACTCGGCGTGGAAGAGTCGCAGGTCACCAACGAAAAGGCCTTCGTGGCCGATCTCGGTGCCGACTCGCTCGACACGGTCGAACTCGTGATGGCGCTCGAAGACGAATTCGGCATCGAGATTCCGGACGAAGACGCAGAGAAGATCACCACGGTTCAGAACGCCGTCGACTACGCCACCAAGAATCAAAAGGCCTGATCGGCCGCGCGCTGGCTGCCAGCGCATGCCCGCGGCGCCTCCCGGCCGCGCGTGCTGCGCATGGCGGCAGTGTCGTTCTCCCAGAAAGGTTTGCCGGCATGACCAAACGCCGCGTTGTCGTGACCGGTCTCGGTTGCATCGCCCCCGTCGGAAACACGGTGGAAGAAGCTTGGGCCAGTCTTTTGGCAGGCCGCTCGGGCATCGATACCATCACGAAATTCGACGTCAGCCAGTTCTCCTGCAAGTTCGCGGGCGAGGTGAAGGGCTTCGACATCACCGAATACATTTCCGAGAAGGATGCGCGGCACATGGACCGCTTCATTCATCTCGGTTTCGCGGCTGCCATCCAGGCGGTACAGGACAGCGGATTGCCGACCGGCGAGGCGCTGCCCTATGAAGAAGCGGTCCGCATCGGCTGCAACATCGGGTCGGGTATCGGTGGTCTTCCGCTGATCGAGGATACGCACGCCGAACTCGTCAATCGCGGCCCGCGCCGCGTGTCGCCGTTCTTCGTGCCCGCATCGATCATCAACATGATTTCCGGCCACGTGTCGATCAAGTACGGTTTCAAGGGCCCGAACATCGCCATCGTGACCGCATGCACGACCGGTCTGCATGCGATCGGCTCTTCCGCCCGCATGATCGAATACGGCGACGCCGACGTGATGATCGCCGGCGGCGCGGAATCCACCGTATCGCCGCTGGGTCTCGGCGGATTCGCTGCCGCACGTGCGCTCTCGACGCGCAACGACGATCCGAAGACCGCGTCGCGACCCTGGGACAAAGACCGCGACGGCTTCGTGCTGGGCGAGGGCGCGGGCGTCGTCGTACTCGAGGAATACGAGCATGCGGTGGCGCGCGGCGCGAAAATCTATGCCGAAGTTTCGGGCTTCGGTCTCACGGGCGACGCCTTCCACATGACCGCGCCCAACGTCGACGGCCCGCGCCGCTCGATGGAAATGGCGCTGCGCAATGCGGGTGTCAATGTTGACCAAGTCGACTACATCAACGCGCACGGCACCTCGACGCAGCTCGGCGATCTGAACGAGACCAATGCGATCAAAAACGCGTTCGGCGCTCACGCGAAGAAGCTGGTCGTGAACTCGACCAAGTCGATGACGGGCCACCTGTTGGGCGGGGCGGGCGGCATCGAGTCGGTCTTCACCGTGCTGGCGTTGTATCACCAGAAAAGTCCGCCGACGATCAACATCTTCAGTCAGGACCTCGAGTGCGATCTCGACTATTGCGCCAACGAGGCGCGTGATTTGAAGATCGACGTCGCGGTGAAGAACAATTTCGGCTTCGGCGGCACGAACGGCACGCTGGTGTTCAAGCGCGCTTGAAGATTTCTGCTCCATGCACAGCGCGCCGGCGGTGAGCTTTGCGGCTGGCCGTCCACGCATCGTGAGCCAGGCTGTCTTCGTACTCTGGGCGGCGGGCTTGGCTTGCGGTCTCGCATCGGTGGGTAGCGGCGAGATCTGGCGTGCCTCCCTGCTGATCGGCGTCTCTATGGTTGCTGGCACTGTCGTGCTGCAACATGTGCGCCGCGCGTCGTCGGGCACGCTTCGCTTCGACGGGCGGCAGTGGTCGGTTTCCGGTGCGAATCCGGTGCGTTGGGGACATCTGCAGGTGTGCCTGGATGGCCAATCGCTGATGCTTCTGCGGCTGGCTGCGGCCGGACGAAAGCCTCGCTGGCTGTGGGTCGAAAGCCGCACCGATGCCCAGGCATGGCACGATCTGCGTCGTGCGGTATATTCGCGCGCGCCGGTGGCCGCCAACTCCGGCGAACCGGATTCCGCGCCGTCTGCCGGTAGCCGTCACTCCGCTCTTCGATGACCTCATCTTCCATGCCACCCGGACCGCCCGATGCCCCGGCCGCTGTCGCCGTCGACACGGCGTCAGCGGAACCGCGCCCGGGCGAGGTCGACTTCGCGCTGGTCCAGCGTACCGTGGCCGGCGACCAGAAGGCTTTCGAGTTGCTTGTCATCAAATACCAACGTCGCATCGAACGCCTGATCGGCCGGATGGTGCGCGACGTCGACCTGGTCGAAGACATCGCACAGGAAACCTTCATCCGCGCCTACCGGGCGCTGCACCAGTTCCGCGGCGATGCTCAGTTCTACACCTGGCTTTACCGGATTGCCGTGAACACCGCGAAGAAGGCGCTGGTCGACATGAAGCGCGATCCGACGATCTCCGAAAGCGCGCTTCGACCCGCTTCTTCGGACGACGATGAAACTTACCGCTCCGGAAACGAACCAATCAGCGAAGAAACCCCCGAAACAGTCATGGCGGCGAAGGAAATCGCTTCTGCGGTCGAGACGGCAATGGATGCATTGCCTGCCGAGTTGCGTCAGGCAGTCACGCTGCGCGAGATCGAGGGAATGAGTTATGAAGAGATTGCCGAGGTCATGGACTGTCCGATCGGCACGGTTCGCTCGCGAATTTTCCGTGCGCGCGAGGCCATCTCCGCACGGGTCAAACCGATGCTTGACAACCAGTCCGGCAAGCGTTGGTAAGCAGGTGAATGAAATGAAGTACACACAAGAGTCGGTCCGCGAACAGATTTCCGCCTTCGCGGACGGAAACCTCCAGGGCGAGGATCTCTCTCGCACGGCCAGCGCGGTCGCGCTCGACGATGCGTCTCGATCGACGTGGGGCACGTACCACCTGATCGGCGACGTCCTGCGCTCGGGTGCGCACGCGCCGTGCAGCGATACGTCCATGTTCATGGCGCGTTTCCGGCAGCGTCTGGCGGCCGAGGCGTCGCTCGTCGCCGCGCCGGCAGAGCCCGCAATGCCGCTCGTGGTCGTGCGCCAGCCGGTGACGGCGCGCCCGGTCAAGGTCGTGCCCGCCGTTGCAGCCAACGAGCCCGTTTTCCGCTGGAAGTTGGTTGCGGGTGCGGCATCGCTGGCGGCGGTTGCCGCGATCGGCTGGAACCTGGTGGGCTTTGGAGCTGCGGACACGTCGGCCGGTAGCTTGCAAGCGGCGCGTCAGCAATCGCAGCGGCAGGTCGCGCAGGCGTCGGGCGATGTCATCCCCATGCTGATGACGTCGCAGGCCGAGAGTCTCGCGGCTGCGAACGGCCGTTTGGAAGCCACGCGCGTTCAAGGTAGCAATGGTGAACCGCGGGTGATGTTGCGCGATGCGCGTCTCGACGTTCTGCTCGAGGCCCACCGGCAGGCCGGCGGTGCTTCGCAGATGCCGTCGGGGTTTCTGCGCAACGCCACTTTCGACGGACCATCGCGCTGAACGTGATCGCAAGGACCGCCTGATGCCGATTCTCGTACGCAGGGCTGCCCTGCTGTTCTCCGCTGCTTGTCTCGCGCAGGCCGCGATCGGCCAGACACCGGGCAGCGCGATGTCGGTCGGCAGCGATGCCGCTTCCGTCGTAGCAGCGCCGGCCATCGGTACCGTGGAATGGCTCAAGCGCACGCGTGAGGCTTCGCGCCAGCGTACCTACGTGGGAACCTTCGTTGTTTCAGCGGCGACCGGCAACCTGTCGAGTGCGCGCATCTGGCACGTGGCCGACGGCAAGGTGCTGATGGAACGCATCGAAGCGCTCACCGGCGCGCCGCGTACGACCTTCCGGCGCAACGACCGCGTGATGACTTTCCTGCCCGAAGAGAAAGTGGTCAAGAGTGAGTTGCGCGAGAACCTGGAACTTTTTCCCAACCTGCCGGCCACGTCCGACACGGCGATCGCCGATTTCTACGAGGCGCGGCCGCTTGGCCGGGGGCGCGTCGCCGGCTTCGATGCCGACGTCATCCAGCTGACGCCGCGCGACGGGTTTCGCTTCGGCTACCGGATCTGGAGCGAACGCCGCACCGGTCTCGTCATCGCGCTGCAGACGGTGGACGCCACCGGCCGCGTGGTCGAGCAATCGGCCTTTTCGGAGCTGCAGTTCGACGTGCCGCTCAAGGCGCAGACGCTCTCGCAAATGATGGGCAACACGGCCGGCTACCGTATCGACAAGTCCGAACTCGAGCGCACCACGGCCGACGCCGAAGGCTGGACCCTGCGCGACGGTGTCGTGGGTTTCAAGCCGGTCAGCTGCTACCGGCGGGCGCTCGGCGGCATGGCCAATCCGGAGCGCACGATGCAGTGGACGTTCTCTGACGGCATGGCGTCCGTGTCGCTGTTCGTCGAGCCCTATGACGCCCAGCGCCAGCTGAAGGAGGTGCTTCTCGTGACAGGCGCCACCAATACGCTGACCCGGCGTTTCGCCGACGGGGGCGGCGATTGGTGGTTGACTGCCGTCGGCGAAGTGCCGCCCGAGACGCTGCGCGCATTCGCGCAAGGCCTGGTTCGAACCCGTTGATCCCGAAACTTGCTGAGCCAGGCCGTATCGGTTCATGGCCGGGGCCGGTCGATGTTCAAGTACCGAAAGAAAAATCCGATGATCCGCAAAATTGAAGCGAAGCATTTCCGCACCTTGCTGCTGGCCGGCGCAATGGCGTTTACCACCGCCGGTACCTTCCTGCCGGTGACGAGCGTCGTTGCGCAGACCCGCACGCTGCCCGATTTCACCGATCTAGTCGATCAGGTCGGGCCGGCGGTGGTCAATATCCGGACGGTAGAAAGAGTGGCGCAACGCAGCGGTTCCGCGACACCAGGCGCACCGGGCAATGGCGAGATGGACGAGGAGATGCAGGAATTCTTTCGCCGTTTCTTCGGCCAGCCGATGCCGGGCCAACCAGGCCAGCCGCGGCGCCCCAGTCGGCCACAGCAGGAGCCGCAGGAGGAATCTCGGCCACGTGGCGTGGGCTCGGGCTTCATCCTGAGCGCCGACGGATTCGTGATGACCAACGCGCATGTGGTCGAGGACGCGTCGGAGGTGCTGGTCACGCTGCCGGACAAGCGCGAATTCAAGGCTCGGATCATCGGCGCCGACAAACGCACCGACGTGGCCGTCGTGAAGATCGAGGCGACGGGCCTGCCGTTCTTGAAGGTCGGCGACGTGTCCAAGCTGCGGGTCGGCGAATGGGTCATGGCGATCGGCTCGCCGTTCGGGCTCGAGAATACGGTCACGGCCGGCATCGTGAGCGCCAAGCAGCGCGATACCGGCGACTACCTGCCTTTCATCCAGACCGACGTCGCCATCAACCCCGGCAATTCGGGCGGGCCGCTGATCAACATGCGCGGTGAAGTGGTCGGCATCAACAGCCAGATCTATTCGCGTTCGGGCGGCTTCATGGGAATCTCGTTTTCGATTCCGATCGACGAGGCGATTCGCGTGAGCGAGCAGTTGCGTACCACGGGCCGCGTGTCGCGCGGCCGTATCGGCGTGCAGATCGACCAGGTGTCCAAGGACGTCGCGGAATCGATCGGGCTCGGACGTGCGCAGGGCGCGCTGGTGCGCAGCGTCGAAGCAGGCTCCCCGGGAGAGAAGGCCGGCGTGGAAGCGGGCGACATCATCATCAAGTTCGATGGCAAGGCGATCGAGCGCCCGAGCGATCTCCCGCGCCTGGTCGGCAACACCAAACCCGGCACGCGCAGCGTGTTGACCGTGTTCCGCCGCGGCGCGCCGCGCGATCTCAACGTCACGATCGCGGAAATCGAGGCCGACAAGCCGGCTCGACCTGTGGTCGAAAAGGAAGATCAGGCTGCGAAGGCGCCGGTATCCGCCGCGGCCAAGTCGCTCGGCCTCGCCGTCAGTGAACTCACCGACGCGCAGAAGAAGGAACTCAAGGTGCGCGGCGGCGTCAGGATCGATGCATCGACCGATGGCGCCGCACGCGTCGGCCTGCGCGAGGGCGATGTGATCCTGGCCGTTGGCAATGTCGAAGTCACCAGCGTCAAGGAGTTCGACGCCGTGGTTTCGAAAGCCGATCGATCCAAGCCGGTCAGCGTGCTGTTCCGTCGCGGCGAATGGGCCCAGTACGTGCTCATCCGATCTGTGCGCTGAGGCTGAAGCGACGATAGTGTCGACGTCCTTTCGTCCAGTGACCCCAACCGAAACTCAGGTTTGGGGTCTTTTTTTGACCATGAAAAGGACGTCGAAACCGACTTTCTGGAAGTTTCTCGGCAACCGATCTTAAGCCCCGATGTTTGCATTCACTAACTTCGGAAGTGGTTCAAGGATGGTTTTCGGTAGAATGAATGTCCCAGGGAGAACCCGTAGCGCATAAGAAGGCGCTCGCGGTTCACCATGCGGGAGGCAGTGGAACCGTCCACCGGCGGTCCACAGATCACCCACAAGTTGTCCAACCCTTAATCCCCACACACTGTTGATAACTTGTTGACAAGGTTCCTGTTGTTGACCTGCAACGTCACTTTCCGACCTGGTTCCCACATGTACGCGCTCTCCTTTTTGCCTACAATGAAGTCCCAACTACTGCAGTTGCCATTGCTTGTTGGTTCAGGGCGCGTCTTTTTCGGACGCGCCCTTTTTTCTTGCCTGTCGCATTCTGCGGTCGAGGCATTTCAAGTACTTAAGCGTTCCCGTTGATGAATCACATCAGAAATTTTTCCATCATTGCGCACATCGACCATGGCAAGTCGACGCTTGCCGATCGTCTGATCCAGCGCTGCGGCGGCCTGCAGGATCGCGAGATGGAGGCGCAGGTTCTCGACTCGATGGACATCGAAAAGGAACGTGGGATAACCATCAAGGCGCAGACCGCGGCGCTGCGCTACAAGGCGCAGGACGGGCAGATCTACAACCTCAATCTCATCGACACGCCCGGTCACGTCGACTTCTCCTACGAAGTGAGCCGCTCGCTCTCCGCATGCGAAGGCGCGTTGCTCGTCGTCGACGCATCGCAAGGTGTAGAGGCGCAGACGGTGGCCAACTGCTACACCGCGCTGGACCTCGGCGTGGAGGTGGTTCCGGTGCTCAACAAGATGGACTTGCCCAACGCCGATCCGGACAATGCGCGCACGGAGATCGAAGACGTGATCGGCATCGATGCGACCGACGCGATTCCATGCTCGGCGAAGACCGGCATGGGCATCGACGAAATCCTCGAAGCAGTGGTGAGGCGCATGCCGCCGCCACGTGGCAATCCGGATGCGCCGTTGCGCGCGATGATCGTCGACAGCTGGTTCGATGCCTACGTCGGCGTGGTGATGCTGGTACGCGTGGTCGACGGCCGGCTCGGCAAGGGCGAGCGCATCAAGATGATGGCGTCCGGCGCGAGCTACAACGCCGACAACTTGGGCGTTTTCACGCCGCACAGCGAGTCGCGCAATTCGCTGGAAGCCGGCGAGGTGGGTTTCATCATCGCGGGCATCAAGGAGTTGCAAGCTGCGAAGGTCGGCGACACCGTCACGCTGATCAGGCCCGGCACCGGCGGCGCCGCGGCGACCGCGAGCGAGGCGTTGCCCGGCTTCAAGGAAATCCAGCCTCAGGTCTTCGCCGGTCTGTACCCGACCGAAGCCAGCGAGTACGACTCGCTGCGCGACGCGCTCGAGAAACTCAAGCTAAACGACGCCTCGCTGCAATACGAACCCGAAGTGAGTCAGGCGCTCGGCTTCGGTTTCCGTTGCGGTTTCCTGGGCCTGCTGCACATGGAGATCGTGCAGGAGCGACTCGAGCGCGAGTTCGACCAGGACCTGATCACGACCGCACCCAGCGTGGTCTACCAAGTGGTGCGCAACGACGGCGAGGTCATCATGGTGGAAAACCCCTCGAAGATGCCGGACGTCGGCAAGATGAGCGAGATCCGCGAGCCGATCGTGACGGTGCATCTCTATATGCCGCAGGAGTACGTGGGCTCGGTGATGACGCTCGCGGTGCAGAAGCGCGGCGTGCAACTCAACATGGCCTACCACGGCCGGCAGGTCATGCTGACCTACGAGATGCCGCTCGGCGAGATCGTGCTCGACTTCTTCGACAAGCTGAAGTCGGTGAGCCGCGGCTATGCGTCGATGGACTACGAGTTCAAGGAGTATCGGGCCTCGGACGTGGTCAAGGTCGACATCCTGCTCAACGGCGAGAAGGTCGATGCGCTGTCGATCATCGTGCACCGCACGCAGAGCCAGTACCGCGGCCGGGCGGTGGTCTCGAAGATGCGCGAGATCATTTCACGCCAGATGTTCGACGTCGCGATCCAGGCGGCCATCGGGGTCAACATCATTGCGCGTGAGACAATCAAGGCCCTCCGGAAGAACGTGCTCGCCAAGTGCTACGGAGGCGATATCTCCCGAAAGAAGAAGCTTCTCGAGAAGCAGAAGGCGGGCAAGAAAAGAATGAAGCAGATCGGCTCGGTCGAGGTCCCGCAAGAGGCCTTCCTCGCGATCCTGCAGGTTGAGGATTGATTCACATGGCACTTCTTACTTCCCTGATCCTCGCGGCCTTCGTGAGCTACATCGGCGCCTGGTATTTCGGCGCCGTCGAAGGCAACTTCGCGTTGCTGCTGTTCGTCGCCACCGTCGTCACCGGCATCTACTGGATTGCCGAGCGCTTCTACTTCCTGCCGCAGCGTCGTCGCGCAGCTGCGGCGCTCGACGCATCGCTCGCGCAGCGCAACCAGGAACTCAGGCGCCAGGGCATCACGCAGGTCGACCGGGTCGACGAGAAGGCGCGTGAGCGCCTCAACATGCAGCCCTGGTGGCTCGACTGGACCGCTGGCCTGTTTCCCGTGATCATCGCGGTCTTCCTGCTGCGTTCGTTCCTGTTCGAGCCGTTCAAGATCCCGTCGGGCTCGATGATGCCGACGCTGCTCACCGGCGACCTGATCCTGGTAAACAAGTTCACCTACGGCTTGCGACTGCCGGTAGTCAACACCAAGATCACCGAGGGCAGGGCGCCGGCGCGCGGCGACGTGATGGTGTTCCGCTACCCGCCGCAGCCGTCGCTCGACTACATCAAGCGCGTGGTCGGCGTGCCGGGCGACGAAGTGGCCTACCTCAACAAGAAACTCACGATCAATGGCCAGCCAGTCGACAAGGCCGCGGTGCCTGACTTCTTCGACGAGGACACGATGCGTTACCTGAAGCAGTTCGGCGAGAACCTCGGTACGCACAGGCACAACATACTCAACGACGAGAACCGGCGTGCCGGCATTTCCGAAGTCGAGGTGATGCCGTTCGGCAACCAGGAAAACTGCCGCTACAGTATCGAAGGCGTGGTGTGCAAGGTGCCGGCCGGCCAGTATTTCATGATGGGCGACAACCGCGACAATTCGCTCGATTCGCGCTACTGGGGCTTCGTTCCGGACAAGAACATCGTCGGCCGGGCCTTTTTCGTCTGGATGAATTTCGGCGATCTGAAGCGCATCGGTCCGTTCCAATAAAAAGCATTTCATCGAGGGGTAGAGCAAATGAGGGTCCACAGGTCGGTCGGCGCATCGAGGCAGCGCGGCATCTCTTTCATCGGTCTGTTGTTCGTGGCCATCGTGCTGGCCTGCG
This sequence comes from Janthinobacterium lividum, assembly GCA_050954325.1. Lineage (GTDB taxonomy): Bacteria > Pseudomonadota > Gammaproteobacteria > Burkholderiales > Burkholderiaceae_C > Variovorax. Next base: position 110,998 of record JBPBPG010000005.1, read on the forward strand.
TCGGCGTGGTGCTGGCGCAGGTCATCCCGACGCTGATCGAGTACCAGGCGATCACCAAGGCGGCCAACAAGGCCGCAGAGGGTTCGACCGTGCCCGAAGTGCGCGCCATCTTCGATCGTTCGCAGGCCATCGACGACTTCAAGTCGGTCGGCGGAAAGGACCTCGACGTGCAGAAGGTCGGCGAAAAAGTGGTTGTCTCGTTCGCCTATGACCGCGAGATTCACCTGTTCGGACCGGCTTTCCTGGTGCTGAAGTACAAGGGGCAGGGACAGTCCCGCTGATTGAAACACGTGGTCCATCATGCGGAAGGCGCTCTCGTCGCGCTTCAGTCTCGTCTTCAGCATCTGTTCTCGGACGCGCGCCTGCTTCAGCTCGCACTCACGCACCGCAGTTTTTCGGCCGACCACAACGAGCGGCTCGAGTTTCTGGGCGACTCGGTTCTCAGCCTGGCGGTGTCGCATCTGCTCTACGAGCGTCTTTCGGCGCTTCCCGAAGGCGATCTGTCGCGGGTGCGTGCCAACCTGGTGAAGCAGGAAACGCTGCACCAACTGGCGCTCAAGCTGGCCCTGCCGCCGCTGCTCAAGCTGGGTGAGGGCGAGGCGCGTTCCGGCGGTTCCGGCCGGCCGTCGATCTTGGCCGATGCTATAGAGGCGTTGATCGGTGCGGTCTACCTTGACGCGGGCTACGAAGCTGCGCAGAAGGTGGTGCGGCGGCTCTACGAAGATATCGAGATCAATCCGCGGATGGATGCGGTGGCGAAGGACCCGAAGACCGAATTGCAGGAATGGCTGCAGGGGCAGAGAATGAAACTGCCGGCCTACAACGTCGCAAGTACGTTGGGTGCCGCCCACAAACAGACCTTCGAGGTCGAATGCAAGGTGCCCGAGCTGGGTTTCAGCGAACGCGGCATCGGCGGCTCGCGTCGCGCCGGCGAACAGGCTGCTGCGGCCGCGATGCTGATCCGAGTGAAGTCCCGCGGGACGAAAGCAAAATGAATTCTTCTATTTCTTCCGATGACGCGACCGTTCCGATCGACTCTGCCGTCGCTGCCGAGGTGCACGACCGCGATGCCGACGAACTGCCGACCGTCAGCCTCGAAGACCACCTGCGCAAACTCGACGCCGGTGCGGCGAACATCGCCAGCACCGGCGAAGGCGTGCAGCGCTGCGGACTCATCGCGATCGTCGGCAAGCCGAACGTCGGCAAGTCGACGTTGCTGAACGCGCTGGTCGGCCAGAAGATCAGCATCACCTCGCGCAAGGCGCAGACCACGCGTCACCGGATCACCGGCATGCGCAGCCGGCCGTCGCCCGAAGGCGGCGGCACGCAGTTCGTCTTCGTCGACACGCCGGGTTTCCAGACGCTGCATGCCAATGCGCTGAACAAGTCGCTCAACAAGACTGTCAAGGGCGCCGTCGCGGACGTCGACCTGATCCTGTTCGTGGTCGAGGCCGGCAGCTTCACGCCGGCCGACGCCAAGGTGCTGGCACTGCTGGGCAAAGACATTCCGGCGCTGCTGATCGCCAACAAATTCGACAACATCCACCGCCGCGGCGACATCGCACCCTGGCTGCAGACGATGGCGCAGAAGCACGCCTTCGCCGAGTTCATGCCGATGTCGGCCAACAACGCCAAGGACATCGAACGGCTGTTCGGCATCTGCGAGAAATACCTGCCCGAGCAGGCCTGGTGGTACGCCGAAGACGAACTCACCGACCGCAGCGAGCGCTTCATGGCGAGCGAGACCGTGCGCGAAAAGCTGTTCCGCCTGACCGGCGACGAGCTGCCCTACACATCGACCGTGATCATCGACAAGTTCGACGAAGAGCCGCCGCAGCGCAAAGGTCACAAGCGACTGCTGAGGATCGCCGCGACCATCGTGGTCGAGCGCGACGGCCACAAGGCGATGGTGATCGGCGACAAGGGCGAGCGCATCAAGCGCATCGGCACCGAGACGCGCCAGGAGCTCGAGAAGCTGCTCGATGCCAAGGTCTTCATCGAGATGTGGGTCAAGGTGCGTTCTGGTTGGGCCGACGACGAGGCCCGCGTCCGCAGCTTCGGCTACGAGTAGGCGCGCGTGGCGACGCAGCGCGTCTCGCACGAACCGGCGTACGTGCTGCACCGCTACGACTGGAGCGAGTCGAGCCTGATCCTGGAGACCTTCACCCGTCACCACGGGCGGATCGCGCTGGTCGCCAAAGGTGCGAAACGTCCGAGTTCCAACTTCCGGCCCGTGTTGCTGCCGCTTCAGCCGCTGCAGGTCAGCTACGGCGGCGATGCCGAGATCCGGACGCTGAAATCCGCCGAGTGGATGGGCGGGCATGTGATGCCGACCGGCGAATCGCTGATGTCGGGCTACTACGTCAACGAACTGCTGCTGCGCCTGCTGGCACGCGACGATGCGCATGCGGCGCTGTTCGACGCCTATGCGGGCGTGGTGCAAGTGCTGGCGACTTCGGCGTCCCATGGCGAGGCGCAGGCTGCAACACAGGCGTCGGCGTTGCGCGCGTTCGAGTTGCTGCTGCTGCGGGAGGTGGGTTTTCTGCCGACGCTCGACGCGCAGACGCTCACGCTGGCACCGCTCGAGGCGGATGTCCGGTATGCGCTGGTGCGTGAAGCCGGTCTGCGCGAGGCCGACGAGAGCGAACCGTCGCTCGCCGGTGCCGACTGGCAGGCGCTGCAGCATGCGCTCGACGACACCGCACCGTTCACGTCGACGCTGCGCCGTATCGCCGAGCTCACGGCAGGCGCCAACGCGGCGTTGCGCACTCAGCTGCGCACACTGCTCAACTACCACTGCGGCGTCCACACGCTGTGCACGCGCCAGATGATGAGGGAATTGCAGAACCTATGACCACTTCCATTCGCCCGGGGACCGCGCTGTCGGTCAACGTCAACAAAGTCGCACTGCTGCGCAACACGCGCCATCTCGGCATTCCGAGCGTGGTCCGCGCGGCCCGCCAGTGCCTCGAAGCCGGGGCGCACGGCATCACGGTGCATCCGCGCCCCGACGCGCGCCACATCCGTGCCGACGACGTACATGAACTGCATGCGCTGCTGAAGGCCGACTGGCCGCGGGCCGAATTCAACATCGAAGGCAACCCGTTCCACAACCTGATGGATTTCATCCGCCAACTCCGGCCCGCGCAGGCGACCTTCGTGCCGGACAGCGAAGGCCAGTTCACCAGCGACCACGGCTGGACTTTTCCGCAGGACGCCGAACGGCTGCGGCCTTTGATCGCCGAAACCCGGGCGCTCGGCGTACGCGTGAGCCTGTTCATGGATCCGATCCCGGAAATGATGGCCGCCGCCAGGGCCGTGGGCGCCGATCGGGTCGAGCTCTACACCGAAGGCTATGCCGCCTCGCGCGGCATGCCGCAGGCCGACGCCGTGCTGGCGCGTTACACGGCGACCGCGGTGGCGGCTTCTGCGGTAGGTATGGAAGTCAACGCCGGCCACGATCTGAGCCGCGACAACCTCGCTGCCTTTCTGCGAGAAGTGCAAGATGTGAAAGAGGTTTCGATCGGCCACGCCTTCGTTGCCGACGCGCTCGAAATCGGCTACGCGGCCACGACCCGCGCGTACTTGCGCTGCATCGAAGACGCGTCGTGATCTACGGCATCGGCACCGACATCTGCGACGTGCGGCGCATCGCGGCGACTTTCGAACGCCAGGGCGAACGCTTCGCGCGCAAGGTGCTGAGCGATGCCGAATTCGCCGTCTGGCAGGCCCGCAGCGCGCGCTGGCCGAAGCGCGGCATCGGCTATCTGGCGACCCGTTTTTCCGCCAAGGAGGCTTTCAGCAAAGCGGTCGGCATGGGCATGCGCATGCCGATGAGCTGGCGTCTGTGCGAAATCGCCAATGCGCGCAGCGGCAAGCCGGAGATCGTCCTGCACGGCGTGTTGAAGGCGTGGTTCGAGGCCGAAGGGTTGACGGCGCACGTCACCGTGACCGACGAGACCGATTACGCCGCGAGCTTCGTCGTGGTCGAGAAGAATTGAGCCTCCGGACATGACGAATTCCATTCACGCGCCGCTGATCATCGATGTCGCCGGCACCGCGCTGACCGATGCGGACCGGCGCCGCCTCGCACATCCGCAGGTCGGCGGCGTGATCCACTTCAGACGCAACTGGCAAGACCGTGCGCAGATGTGCGCGCTTAACGCCGAGATCAAGGCGATCCGCCCCGACATGCTGATCAGCGTCGATCACGAAGGTGGGCGCGTACAGCGCTTTCGCACCGACGGCTTCACGACGCTGCCGTCGATGCGCCAGCTCGGGATTTCGTGGATGCATGACCCGATGCGTGCGACGGCGGCGGCGACTGCCGCAGGCCATGTGCTGGCGAGCGAACTTCGCGCCTGCGGCGTCGACTTCACCTTCGCGCCGGTGCTCGACCTGGACCATGGCGAAAGCAGTGTGATCGGCGACCGCAGCTTCCACCGCGATCCGCGCGTGGTGTCGATGCTGGCGCAGGCGCTGGTGCACGGGTTGCTGCAGGCCGGCATGGCGAACTGCGGCAAGCACTTTCCGGGGCATGGTTTCGTCAAGGCCGATTCGCATGTTGCGATTCCGGTGGACCGCCGCAGCCTGAAGGCGATCCTCGCCGACGACGCGCGGCCTTTCGATTGGCTGGCCGGGACGCTGGCTGCGGTGATGCCGGCGCATGTGATCTACCCGAAGGTCGATTCGCGTCCAGCGGGTTTCTCGGGCAGATGGCTCAAGGAAATACTGCGTGGTCGATTCGGTTTCGAAGGCGCGATCTTCAGCGACGACCTGAGCATGGAGGCTGGCCGCTACATCGACGGCCGGGTGCTGAGCTACGCCAATGCAGCCTTGGCGGCCCTCGATGCGGGATGCGACATGGCGATGCTCTGCAACCAGAGCATCGGTGACGGCGCCCCGCTTGATGAATTGCTCGCCGACTTCGAAGCGGCATGCGGAACAGGCCGCTGGCGACCCGAGGCAGCCAGCAGGGCACGGCGCACGGCCTTGCTGCCGAAGACGCCAGCGCTCGACTGGAGCACGCTCGCGACTTCGCCGATGTACCGGCGCTCCCTGAAGGTCCTGTCGACGCTGGTGCCGACCTAGCCCGCGTTCTTCGACGACTTCTTCGCGTTGCCGACCTGGGCTCCGGCGGTCATGACGGTCGGCGAAGCGACGAGTGCGAGAAGGATCTTGGTCATCGGGAGCCCCGGAAGCTGGGATGGAAAGTGGATGGTGCCAGGCGTTGCTGCCGGCTTGTCAGTCGTCAGGGCGCCCATTGAAGAACGCATCAGTTCGAGGTTCGGGTGTCCAGAGCCGCGCCCCGCCCGCATCCAGGTGCGTGAGATACAGGCGCAGGTCGAATTCGCGCTGGTGGTAGTCGGGGTCCATGTGCGTGCACAGCGCATAGAACGACTTGTCGTGCTCGCGCTCCTTCATGTGCGCGAGCTCGTGCACGACGATCATCCGCAGCCACTCGATCGGCACCGTCTTGAACAGGCTCGCCACGCGGATCTCGCGCTTTGCCTTCAGCTTGCTGCCCTGCACGCGCGAGATCGTGGTGTGGGTGCCGAGCGCGTTGCGGATCACGTGCAGCTTGTTGTCGAAAGCGACTTTCGACAGCGGCTCGGCGTTGCGCAGGAATTCGCTCTTGAGCGTGGTGACATAGTCGTACAGCGCGCGGTCGGTACGGATTTCGTGCGCGACCGGGTGACGTTTGAGGAGGGACTCGCCGAGCCGCTTCTCGGCCATCATCCGCCGCACCTGATCCTGCAGCGACGCCGGATAGTGCGCGATGTATTTCACGCCCTGGCGCTGCTCTTCGCTGCAGACGTGCGTGCGCAATAAGCCAGGCCCGCCGCTACGCCGCCGAACAGGTCGCCTTCGACCAGCTTCACGCCTGCGAAGCCGCACCGCAGTGCTTCCTGAAACGGATGCAGCGCCGAGGAGCCGCCGGTCAGGTAGATCGCGTCGATGTCGTGGCTGCGCAGGCCGGCGCGGCGCACGCACTCGTGCGCGTTGGCGACGATCCTGCCGAGCAGGTCGGCGAGTTGCTGCGTCATGTCGCCCGGCGACAGCAGCGTTTCGAGTTCCTTCTCGACAAAGGAGAGGTCGATGCGTACGTCCTGGCGCCTGACCGAACTTTCGATCTTGGCCTGCTCGACTTCGCTCGCGATACGGTGGCCGTAGCGCTCCTCGAGCACCGTCATCAGGCGGTCGTGCAGCCGCACGTCGGCGTAGCTGCTGCGCAGTTCCTTCGCCTGGCGCACGGCCTTGGGTGCGTAGAGCCAGTTGATCAGGTGCCACGACGACAGGTCGAAGAACACGCCGCTCGGCACTTCGCGTCCGCGCGCGTCCTTGTGGCGGTAGCCGAAGTTCGGCATCACGCGCTCGACGTTCAGCCGCTGGTCGAAGTCGGTGCCGCCGATGTGCACGCCGCTGGTCGCCAGCACGTCGGCGCCGCGATCCGCCAGCAGGGCTCGCTCGGGGCCCAGGCGGACTACTGTGAAGTCGGAGGTGCCGCCACCGATGTCGACGATCAGCACCAGCGATTCCTTCGTCACGCGCTGTTCGTAGTCGAAGGCGGCGGCGATCGGTTCGAACTGGAAGCCGATGTCGCGGAAGCCCGCCGTGCGCGCGGCCTGGCGCAGGCTGTCCTCGGCCTGTTGATCGCGCTTGGCATCGTCGTCGACGAAATGCACCGGCCGTCCCAGCACCACGCGTTCGGGCCGCACACCCAGCGTCTGTTCGGCGCGGTTGCCGAGTTCGAGCAGGAAGCGCGCGACGATGGCCTGGAAGCTCACCAGACCGTCGTAGACCGCCGTGGTCTCCTGCATCAGCGAACTGCCGAGCAGGCTTTTCAGCGAGCGCATCAGCCGCCCTTCGACGCCCGCCAGATACATCGCGATCGCGTCGCGACCGAAATGCGTGGTGCGGTCCTCGGCGTTGTAGAAAAGGGCGGTCGGCATCGTGGTGGCCGTTCCTTCGAGCGGCAGCGCCTGCGCCAGGCCGCCGGGCGGTGCCCAGGCAATGGCGGAATTGGAGGTGCCGAAGTCGATGCCGACCGCCGCGCCGATCATCGTGTTACCGGAGCGGCTCAAGATTCTTTGCGCAGTGCGGGGAAGAGGATGACGTCGCGGATGCTCGGCGAGTCGGTCAGCAGCATCATGAAGCGGTCGATGCCGATGCCGCAGCCGCCGGTGGGCGGCATGCCGTATTCGAGCGCGCGCACGAAGTCGTGGTCGTAGAACATGGCCTCGTCGTCGCCCGAGTCCTTGGCCGCGACCTGCGCGTTGAAGCGTGCGGCCTGGTCCTCGGCGTCGTTGAGTTCGCTGAAGCCGTTGCCGAATTCGCGGCCGGTGATGTAGAGCTCGAAGCGCTCGGTAACTTCAGGGCGGTCGTCATTGGCGCGTGCGAGCGGCGAGATCTCGGTCGGGTGTTCCATGATGAAGGTCGGTCGCCAGAGCTTCTCTTCGACGGTCTCCTCGAAATACAGCACCTGCAGGCTGGCCAGGCTGCGCTGCGAGAGTTTGTTCTTCTCCTCGTTCATGCCGATCTCGCGCAACGCGTTGACCAGCCATGCGCTGTCGTCGACGTTCGTCCCGGCTTCGGTGTGCTTGACGATCGCCTCGCGGATCGTGAGTCGCTCGAAGGGCTGGCTCAGGTCGACGGGCCTGCCCTGATAGGTGAGCTGTTCGCCGCCGGTGGTCTTCTTCGCGATCGTGCGGATGATCATCTCGGTGAAGTCCATCAGGTCGATGTACGTCCAGTACGCGGCGTAGAACTCCATCATCGTGAACTCGGGGTTGTGCCGCACCGAGATGCCTTCGTTGCGGTAGCTCCGGTTGATCTCGAACACGCGCTCGAAGCCGCCGACGATCAGGCGCTTGAGGTACAGCTCCGGCGCGATGCGCAGGAACATCTCCTGGTCGAGCGCGTTGTGGTGCGTCTTGAAGGGCTTGGCGTTCGCACCGCCCGGAATCGGATGCAGCATCGGCGTCTCGACTTCGAGGAAGTCGTTGGCCACCATGAATTCGCGCAGCGCGCTCACGGCCTTGCTGCGCGTCGTGAAGCGGTCTCGCGCCGTCTCGTCGGTGATCAGATCGACATAGCGCTGGCGATACTTCTGTTCCTGGTCCGCCATGCCGTGAAACTTGTCGGGCAGTGGGCGCAGGCTCTTGGTGAGCATGCGGATCTGCGTCACCTTGACCGACAGTTCGCCGGTCTTGGTCTTCATCAGCGTACCTTCGGCGCCGACGATGTCGCCAAGGTCCCAGCGTTTGAAGTCGGCGTAGTCGTCTTCGCCGATGGCGTCGCGCGTCACATAGAGCTGGATGCGGCCGGTCGCGTCCTGCACGGTCGCGAAGCTGGCCTTGCCCATCACGCGCTTGAGCATCATGCGGCCGGCGACGGTGACGACCGTCGCCGCCGATTCGAGCGCCTCGGCTTCGGCCCGGCCATGCGACCCGAGCAGCGCGGCGGCGCGGTGTCGCGGCTTGAAGTCGTTCGGGAACGCGACGCCCTTGCCGTCCGCCTGACCCTCGCGGATGCTCTTGAGCTTCTCGCGACGCTCCGCGATCAGCTGGTTTTCATCGATGGCCGGATTGGCATTGGAAGTCGTGGAAGCGGTCATGGCGGACTGAATGGCGCAGGCGTGCTGCGCGGTGCTGGAAATCGAGGGCGGAACCCGCGATTTTAGCCGGCGATGCCGTTGCGCCCGAGCAGGTCGCTTACCAGTTCCAGGCGCATCAGCGGGCTGTCGAGCTCCATCAGGCGCTGTTTGAGCACCGGCTCCAACGGCAGCAGTTCGCTCCAGCGGTTCGCGACCCAGCCGCAGTCGTCCAGGCGGTAGGGCGTGACGAACGGCAGTTGCAGGCCGTCGGCATCGTCGCCGCCTTCGGCACGGCGACGCGCATCGACCGTATCGATCAGGCGACGCAGCGCGTCGGCAGCGTGCCGGAGATCCTCGGGAATGGCGAGCGCCATGTCGTCGGGGATCGCCTCGACGTCCGCGGTCCACAGGCCGTGCTTCTGCAGTTCGCTGCTGGTGACGCGGAAACGCTGCGTGCCGATGCATTCGATCTGCATCAGGCCGGGCTGGGGCGCATCGAACGCCCGGATCATGGCCAGCGTGCCGACCGGGGAAAAGCTCTCGGCACCTCCGATCGGGCCACCCGGTCGCCGGACCTCGGTACCCTGCGTCACGCTCACGACGCCGAACGGCACGCCCTGCCTGTGGCACTTGCCGATCATGTCGAGGTAGCGGACCTCGAAGATGCGCAGCGGCAGGAATCCGCCGGGAAAGAGCACCGTTCCCAGAGGAAACAACGGCAGGGTGTGGAGAAGGGGCTGTGTGGTCATCGGTGGAATTTCGCTGGCTATCATCGCATTCCATTCCACGACCGCTCGCCATGTTCAACCAGATCCCTTCGTTCCTGCTGGACGTCATCGTCGGCCTGCTGGGCGGCGCCTGCCTGCTGCGCCTCTACATGCAGTACCACCGCGTGCCCTTCGGCAATCCGCTCGGGCAGTTCGTCTTCGCAGTGACCGACTGGATCGTGCTGCCGCTGCGACGCATCGTGCCGCCGGTCAGGCGCTGGGACCTGGCGAGCGCGATCGCCGCCTGGCTGCTGGTGATGGCGAAGTTCCTGATGCTGATGCTGCTGGCCGACAGCGTCGAACGCTTCACCCTCCTGCCGCTGGTCTCGCTGATCGGCCTGGGGCAGCTGGCGGTCTCGGGCCTCACGGCGCTGCTGGTGGTCTACGCCGTGCTCTCATGGATTCCGAATGCATCGATGACGATGCTCGACCTGGTCGGACGCCTGGCGGAGCCGCTGGTACGGCCGCTGCGGCGCTTCATCCCGCTGGTCGGCGGCGTCGACCTGTCACCGCTGGCCGCCATCGTGCTGATTCAGGTCACGGGCATCGTGCTCGGCAACCTGATGGGACTGGCGTTCAGGCTCAGCTGACGGCGTCGGCGGGTTGGCGAAGCAGCATCGCGAGGGTGCTGGAAATCGTCTTGCGCAATTCCCGGCGGTCGCTGATCAGATCGATCGCTCCCTTGGTCAGCAAAAATTCCGAGCGCTGGAAACCTTCGGGCAACTTCACACGCACGGTGGACTCGATCACGCGCGGCCCGGCGAAGCCGATCAGCGCTTTGGGTTCGGCGATCACTACGTCGCCGACGAATGCGAAGCCCGCCGATACACCGCCCATCGTCGGGTCGGTGAGCACGCTGATGTAGGGCAGGCCCTTCTTCGCCAGATGGGTGAGCGCAGCATTGGTCTTGGCCATCTGCATGAGGGAGAGCAGCCCTTCCTGCATGCGCGCGCCACCGGTGGATGTGAAGCAGATGAACGGCACTTTCTGCTCGATGGCCGTCTCGACGCCGCGCACGAAGCGCTCGCCTACCACGCTGCCCATGCTGCCGCCCATGAACTCGAACTCGAAGCAGGCCACGACCACGCTGATGCTGCGCACCGAACCGCCCATGACGACCAGTGCATCGGTCTCGCCGGTGTTCTCCAGCGCTTCCTTGAGCCGTTCGGGGTACTTGCGGCTGTCCTTGAACTTCAGCGCGTCGACCGGAAGCACTTCCTGGCCGAGCTCGTAGCGGCCTTCGGCGTCGAGGAAAGTGTTGAGCCGGGCGCGCGCGCCGATGCGGAAATGGTGAGAGCAGCTCGGGCAGACGTTCTGGTTGTGCTCCAGGTCTGTCTTGTAGAGCACCGTCTCGCAGCTCGGGCACTTGGTCCATAGCCCCTCGGGCACCTGGCGGCGCTCGCTCGGGTCGGTTTTTTGCGCGATCTTCGGGGGCAGCAGTTTTTCGAGCCAGCTCATGGGTCAGTCCTGTCGGGGGGAAAGGCAGCGAGCGATTATCGGCCCGCCGCATTGTTGGCCGTGGCGCTCGGCAATTCGTCGAGCGCCTGGCGGATGCCGGCCAGGAACTCCGAGACGACCGGCACGATCCGCTCGCGCGGTTGGCCTTCGATCAATTGCAGGATCTTCGTGCCGATCACGACCGCATCCGCCGCCGAGCCGACCGCCTGCGCGGTGCGTGCATCGCGGATGCCGAAGCCCACGCCGACGGGCACCTTCACATGCGCGCGGATGCGCGGAATCATCCGGCCGACGGCTTCGGTATCGAGGTGGCCGGCGCCGGTCACGCCCTTGAGCGACACGTAGTAGACGTAGCCGGTCGCGATGCGTGCGACCTGCGCCATGCGCGCGTCGGTGCTCGTCGGCGCCAGCAGGAAGATCAGGTCGACGCCCGCCGCGCGCAGTTCGCCCGCGAAGGCCTCGCATTCTTCCGGCGGATAGTCGACCACCAGCAACCCGTCGACGCCGGCCGCCGCGGCATCGCGCACGAAGGCGCCCGTGCCGTGGATGCCGTCGTAGCGCTCGACCGGGTTCGCGTAGCCCATGAGCACGACGGGGGTGGTGTCGTTCGATTGGCGGAACGACGCGACCATCGCCAGCACCTGCTTCGTGCCGATGCCCATCTGCAGCGCCGCCTCGCCGGCCTTCTGGATCACCGGGCCGTCGGCCATCGGGTCGGAGAACGGCACGCCCAGCTCGATCACGTCGGCGCCCGCCGCGACCATGCCGTGCATCAGCTCGGGCGTGACGTCGGGGAACGGATAGCCGGCGGTCACGTAGGGAATCAGCGCCTTGCGGCCTTGCCGTGCGAGCGCCTCGAAGGTGGCGGCGATCCGGCTCATGCGCGACCGCCCTTCACGTTCATGCCGCGCATCGAAGGACGGTCGTAGAACTCGACGCCCGAGAGGTCGGCCACGGTACCGATGTCCTTGTCGCCGCGCCCCGAGAGATTCACCAGGATCGACTGGTCGGTGCGCATGGTCTTCGCCACCTTCATCGCGTAGGCGAGCGCATGGGCCGATTCGAGCGCGGGAATGATGCCTTCGGTGCGGCAGAGGTAATGGAAGGCCTCGAGTGCTTCGGCGTCGGTCACGCCGACGTATTCGGCGCGGCCGATGTCGGCCAGGAACGCATGCTCGGGGCCGACGCCCGGATAGTCCAGGCCGGCGCTGATGCTGTGCGTCTCGGTGACCTGGCCGTCCTCGTTCTGGAGCAGGTAGGTGCGGTTGCCGTGCAGCACACCCGGGCTGCCGCGCAGAATGGAAGCCGAATGCTTGCCGCTGTCCAGGCCCTCGCCGGCGGCCTCGACGCCGATCAGGCGCGTGTTCTCGTACGGGATGTACGGATAGAAGATGCCCATCGCATTGCTGCCGCCGCCCACGCAGGCGACGACGACGTCGGGCTGCCGGTCTTCGCTCAGGTCGACGATGCCCTGCGCCGCCAGCATCTGCGGCATCTGCGCGATGCATTCGGTGCCGATCACGCTCTGGAAGTCGCGCACCATCATCGGATACGGGTGCGGGCCGGCCACGGTGCCGATGATGTAGAAGGTGTTTTCCACGTTCGTGACCCAGTCGCGCATCGCCTCGTTGAGCGCGTCCTTCAGGGTCTTGCTGCCGGATTCGACCGGCACCACCGTCGCGCCGAGCAGGTTCATGCGGTACACGTTGGGGCTCTGGCGCTTGACGTCCTGGCTGCCCATGTAGATCACGCATTCGAGCCCGTAGCGCGCGCAGATGGTGGCGGTCGCCACGCCGTGCTGGCCGGCGCCGGTCTCGGCGATGATCCGCGGCTTGCCCATGCGCTTGGCGAGCATCGCCTGGCCGATCACGTTGTTGATCTTGTGCGCGCCGGTGTGGTTCAGGTCTTCGCGCTTCAGGTAGATCTGCGCGCCGCCCATTTCGCGGCTGGTGCGCGCGGCGTGGTAGACGGGCGACGGCCGGCCGACGAAATGGGCGAGTTCGTAATGGAATTCGGCGAGGAATTCCGGGTCTTCCTTGTAGCGGTCGTAGGCTTCGCGCAGTTCCTGGATCGCGTGCGTGAGCGTCTCGCTGGCGAAGGTGCCGCCATAGGTGCCGAAGTGGCCGCTGGCGTCGGGCTGCTGGTAACGGAGGCTGTCCATGGTGTTTCTCTCGATCGTTGGGCCCCGTCTGCCTCCTGGTGGAGACGGCGTGGCGATGTGTATGGGCTGGCGGGCCGGTCAGCGCTGGTGGCTGGCGGCAAGATCGGCTTGTCTGACCGCGGCGATGAATTCCCGGATTTTCCCCGCGTCCTTGATGCCCTTCAGCATCCTGTTTCCAGGGCCGTCGGCTTCGACGCCGGAACTGACGTCAACGGCCAGCGAACGGCATCGCGGCCGGAGCTGGCGAATGCCATCGGCCACGTTTGCAGGTGTGAGTCCACCACTCAAGACGAAGTGAGCGTCGACGGCGCTTGGAAGAAGTGACCAATCGAATGCCTTGCCGCCGCCGCCGAATCCGTCGACATGGGCGTCGAGCAGGATGGCCTGGGCGTGAGAAAAATCGGAAGCGTATTTTACGAGGTCGAAGTCGGTACCCGCGGTACCCAGGGGAATCCGCGCCGCGCGCAGGAAGCGGTACCGGCCGGCACCGGTCGAGTCGATGCACTGCGCGGGCGTTTCGTCGCCATGGAACTGGGCCGTCGCGCCCGGCACGCGTTCCAGCGCGGCGAGCACCGATTCGGGGGGCTCGTTGACGAACAGGAGCACGGGCGTGACGAAGGGCGGCAAGCGCGCGGCCAGTTCGGCCGCGCGCGAGACGCTCACCGCGCGGGGGCTTGCGGCATAGAGCACGAACCCCACGGCATCGGCGCCGGCTGCGACCGCTGCGTCCAGGTCGTGTTCGCGCGTCAACCCGCAGATCTTGATCCGGGTGCGCGCCCGGGGAGGCCGTTGCAGGGAGGAGGGAGCGGATTCAGGTGCGGCCAAAGTCATGCGCGACGATCATACGCAGCGACTTTCAGGCCGGGCGCTGCAGGGTCGCTTCGGCCGGCAGACCCCATGTGGCATCGTAGAGCGGGCCGAGAAAGTAGAGCCCGGCCGCCGAAAAAGTCGGTGCCGCGACCTTGCGACTGCGCGCCGCCAGGACTTCGGTCATCCACCCGGCCGACGCATCGCCTTGGCCGACACGCACCAGGCAGCCCAGCATGTTGCGGATCATGTGATGCAGGAACGCATCGGCCTCGAACTCGAACTCCCACCGGCAGCGCTCGATCTCCACGCCGTGACGGTCGTGGTTGCTCGTGCTGCCGCCGGCGACGAGTGCGCCGGCTTGTTTCACGATGTCGATCCGGCGGAGATGCTTGACCGGCGAAAGCGCTTGGCAGGCGGAAGCGCGGAACGACGTGAAATCGTGTCGTCCGACCAGGACCGCAGCAGCGGCGCGCATCGCGTCGCCGTCGAGCGTGCGCATCGTCCAGCCGATCCGGCCTGCATCGACGCTGGGCCGCACCGGCGACTGCGACAGCACGTAGCGGTAGCGCCGCGTCAGCGCGCTCGCGCGGCAATGAAAGGTGTCGGGCACCGGCTGCGCCCACTGCACCGCGATGTCTTCCGGCAGGTAGCGGTTGGTACCGCGAACCCATGAAAACGGCGTGCGCTCGATGTCGGTGTCGAAATGCGCGACCTGCATCAGTGCGTGGACGCCGGTGTCGGTGCGCCCCGCACAGAGCGTCGATAAGCGCTGCCCGGCCGGCAGACCTGCGAACCGCGCGAGCGCAGTCTCGAGGCTGTCCTGCACCGTCCGGCCCGAAAGCTGGCTCTGCCAGCCATGGTAGGCCCGGCCGTCGTAGGCAACGCCGAGCGCGATCCGCATCAGCCCAACTTGGCGAGCAACTGCCTGGCCTGCACCTGCAGTTCGCCGGTGCTTTCGACAGCGACTTCTTCCATCAGCGACCGGGCGCCTTCGGTGTCGCCAAGGGCATGGAGTTCGCGCGCCAGCGACAGCTTGATGGCGTCGGGGTTCTCGCCGCCCCGGTTGCCGCCGTCCCACCCGTCGAGGCCACCGGCTTCGGTGTCGGCGCTGTCGGCGGTGCGCAGCCCGGTGAAGGCGCTCATGTCGAACTCGATGAAGCCCGAATCGCCCTTCAGGTCGCCACGCACCGTGACCGGGTCCGCCTCGCGGCCCGCCGGCATCCCGAGTGCGCCGGGTTCGGTGTTGAAGTCGTTTTCCAGGTCGATCGGCGGCAGCACCGCGATCGACGGTGGCGGCAGCACGTGCGGCTCATTCCGCGCGGTCTGCGGCTGGCGCTCGTACGCCGGTGCGGTCTCGGGTTTGGGGGAGGGAACCGGCGCAGCCGCAGGCCGTGCCGGCAGGCTGGCCGTGACCCATTCGGAATCCAGGGCTGCCTGCGCGTCCGGCCGGTCGAGATCGAGGTCGAAATCGACCGGCATGACCGAAGGCACGAAAGCCGGTGGCGCTGCGGCATACGGTCTTGCAGTCGAGGGCGTGTTGTTCGGCTGGCGTGGCGACGTCGCCACGCCGGCAACCGGAGCGGTGGCCGGGCTCGCGGAAATCGTCGAGGCGTACGAGCCAGATCCCGACGCAGTCGAAGCTGCCGGTTCCGCGGCGAGTGCGGCGACGCGTGCGCCTGCGCCATACAGCGGATTGCCCGGATCGAGCCCGTTTCCCATCTCGGTGACACGGCTCCAGTCGGTGCCGGTACCGCCGGTGAGTCTGCGCGCCTCCATCGCGAGCGACTCGTAGGCGCGCAGGTCGCGACGCTTGGCATGGATCTCGAGAAGCTTCAGATGGATGGCCACGCGCTCCGGATTCACGCGCAACGCTTCGCGAAGGATCTCCTCGGCTTGCAGGTCGCGACCGTAGGCGAGATACACGTCCGCCTCGGCCACGGGGTCGACATCGCCCGAGTCGAATTGCCCCGGCGAATAGGAGAGTGACGACACGATCGAATTGCCACGGTTCTTCGTGTCGACCGATTCGCCGCCGCTGCCGGCGAAAAACGAATCCTTGGGCAACCTGCTTTCCAGGAACACGCTCTCGCCGGCCTCCTGGCGACGGCGTCCCGCGAGACGGTAGGCAAGCCAGCCAAGTGCGAGCACGAGCAGCGACACGACACCCAGGAAAAACGGATTGTTGAACAGATCGACGTACCAGGCGCTTTCCTCGGGCACCGGCGTCGTTGCCGACGCTGGTGCGACAGGCGCGACCGGCGTCGTGACGGGTGCAGGCACCGTCACGGAGGACGCAACCTCGACAGCCGGTGCTGTCGGCGTGCCCCCGCCGGCAATGCCTGCGGCACTGGGCGCGCCCGGTCCCGTTTCTGAAACGGAAGCGGACACCGCGCCGCCTGGGTCGACGGCGGAGTTCACCGGTGTATTGACGGTACCCGCAGCCTGCAGGCGAGTGAGGTCGCCGATGTTTTTCGAAAGCTCCGCCATTCGTGCGTTACTTTCCTGCGTCTGGCGCGCAAGGGCAGGCTCTCCTTGGCCCGACCGGCCTTGTGCGATCGTCAGTTTGTCGGGTGGCCCGCCAGCAGCACTGCGATCCTCGACACTGGCCTGCAACTTTCCGGTCACTTGCCGATCCGCTTCGGCAACACCCGAGGCGGGGGCGTTGTCGGCCAGCCGGCGGCGGTAGTGGCCGAAGTCGCGGCTTTGCACGACGACCCGGCGCTTGGCTTCGGGCACTGTCAAGGCAGCTGCCTGTGCAGCGTCCGGGAGGTCGATCAGCGCACCGGCCCTGATGCGGTTCAGGTTCCCGTTGACGAAGGCGTCGGGATTCGCGCGCAGCATCGCAACCAGCATCTGGTCGAGCGAGATTTCCGCTGACCTGTGGGCGTCGGCGATCTTGCTTGCCGTGTCGCCACGACGCACCGTGACTTGCTGCGTCGCGGTCGCCGACGCTGCCGGGGTGCGGGAAAGCGGATCCGCCCCAGCTTCAGAAGAGCGCGGCGCGGCGACGCGCCCGACAGGCCGTCCTTCCGCAGTTCGGGATGCCACCGCCGGCTGCAGCACCTGGGCAGGCATCGAAGCCGAAGCTGCGACGCTCGCATTTCGGCTCGATGGGGGGTCCAGCAACAACGTGTAGTCGCGAACGATGCGACTGCTGCCCGTGTTGACTTCGAGCAGCATGTCGACGAACGGGTCCGAGAAACCGCGCGTGCTCGTCAGCTGCACGACATAGCGGCCGTCGGGGCGCCGCTGCAATGCGGCACGCACGTCGCCCAGCCCCGTGTTGTACGCGATCCCTGCCGTACGAAACGCTTCGCTCGACGCGATGCCGACGCTCAGGCTTCCTGCTTCTGCCGCAGTGATTTCAGAGACGCTTACCTCTGCACGAAGCGGCTCTCCGAGTGCGGAGAGGACACTGATGCGACCCAGCGACAGCGCATCGGCATCGCCGCTGGCCATTCCCAAGGCGACAGCCACAGCCGCCGCGACCGACGTCAGCGGCGCGATGCGGAGCGGGCGGGCGTTCGAGGGAGCCTGGACGCAGGCCGGCGGCATCGGAGATCGTGTCATGCTATGGAAAAGGGCAGCGCAGCCCCAAAAGTGTAAGAAGACGTTAACATCATCGACAAACACTGACAAGGCAGCAGTAAGTTCTGCTCGGTGAGCATTAACTTCGCGCTTCGCGCTCGAAAACGGATGGGGGTGGTCAAGCTTCCAAAAGAATCCGCAGCATGCGGCGCAGCGGCTCCGCAGCGCCCCACAAGAGCTGGTCGCCGATGGTAAAGGCGCCAACGTATTCGGGACCCATCGCCAGCTTGCGGATGCGACCGACCGGAATGTCCATCGTGCCGGTGACCGCGACCGGCGTGAGGTCCTTGACGGTCGCCTCGCGCGTGTTCGGAACTACCTTGGCCCAGGCATTGTCGCTGGCGATCAAAGCTTCGATGTCCGCCAGCGGCACATCCTTCTTCAACTTGAAGGTCAGCGCCTGACTGTGGCAACGCATGGCGCCGATACGCACGCAGAAACCGTCGACCGGCGTTGCGGCGGTACCGAAGCCCGGGCCTTGGCCGAGGATCTTGTTGGTTTCCGCGCCGCCCTTCCATTCTTCCTTCGACATGCCGTCGCCGAGGTCCTTGTCGATCCAAGGAATCAGCGACCCGCCCAGAGGCGCGCCGAAATTCGCCGTCTCGGAGGCCGACAGATTCTGCTGCCTGTGCAGAACCTTGCGGTCGATTTCCAGAATGGCCGACTTCGGGTCGTCCAGCAGCGAGCGCACGTCGGCGTTGATCGTGCCGAACTGCGTCAACAACTCGCGCATGTGCTGCGCGCCGCCGCCCGAGGCCGCCTGGTAGGTCATGCTGGTCATCCACTCGACCAGACCGGCCTTGTACAGCGCGCCCACGCCCATCAACATGCAGCTCACGGTGCAGTTGCCGCCCACCCAATTTCTGCCGCCCTTGGCGAGCGCGTTCTGGATGACGGGCAGGTTGACCGGGTCGAGCACGATGATCGCGTTCTCGTTCATGCGCAGCGTCGATGCCGCGTCGATCCAGTGTCCGTTCCAGCCGGCGGTGCGCAACTTCGGAAACACTTCGCTGGTGTAATCGCCGCCTTGCGCGGTGATGACGATGTCGCACATCTTCAAAGCGTCGATGTCGTGTGCATCCTTGAGCACGGTTTCGTTCTTCGCCATCGCAGGGGCCTTGCCGCCCGCGTTGGAAGTGGAAAAGAAGAGGGGTTCGATCAGATCGAAGTCGCCTTCGGCCCCCATGCGATCCATCAGGACCGAACCCACCATGCCACGCCAGCCGACGAGGCCTACCAACTTGCTCATGTCAACGCCCTTCAACAGATAAAGATTCCCGCGATCAGCAACGGCCAAGGGGCCCGGCTCGTCTGGCCGGGAGAGGGCGCACGACGAACCGGGCTCGATCAGCCTTTGGTGGTCGTGGTTTTGAGGATGATCGCGCGCGCGGTCCCATCGGCCGAGGCGGCGGGTGGGAGGTATGGAACGAACGGTCGAGCGGCGAACATTGCGGCGATTCTAGTGGATGCCTCTCGAACACTTTAGGAAAGTCAATCTTTCCTCATGCATTCGGGAGACTCGCGCAAATGCACCGGAACCGTTCCTCTTCACCGCATTCCGAGGATGTCGTCGACTACACCGATCGCTTCGACGATCCGAACCCGCCTGGAGAACGGGACAGCTTGGAGCGTCACAGCGCCTTCAGTACCGCGTCGCCCATCGCCGCCGTGCCCACCTTGGTGGTGCCTTCGCTATGGATGTCGGGCGTGCGCAGACCCTGGGCCAGCACTTTCTTCACAGCCGTTTCGATGCGCTGTGCAGCCTCTTCCTGATCCAACGAATAGCGCAGCATCATTGCGGCGCTCAAAATCGTCGCCAACGGGTTGGCCACGCCCTTGCCCGCGATGTCGGGCGCGCTGCCGTGACTCGGCTCGTACAGGCCCTGGCTGCTCGCATTGAGCGATGCCGACGGCAGCATGCCGATCGATCCGGTCAGCATCGCCGCCTCGTCGGACAGGATGTCGCCGAACATGTTGCCGGTCACGACCACGTCGAACTTCTTCGGTGCCTTCACCAACTGCATGGCCGCGTTGTCGACGTACATGTGATCGAGTTCGACGTCCGGATATTCCTTGCCGACCTCGGTCACGATGTCCTTCCAGAACTGGAAGGTTTCCAGTACGTTGGCCTTGTCGACGCTGGTCACGCGCTTGCTGCGCTTGCGGGCGGCTTCGAAGGCGACGCGCGCGATGCGTTCGACTTCGGGGCGCGAATAGCGCATCGTGTCGAAAGCCTCCTCGGCGCCGGGAAAGTGCCCGTCGACGGCGGTGCGCCGGCCGCGCGGCTGTCCGAAGTAGATGTCGCCGGTCAGCTCGCGGATGATGAGGATGTCCAGCCCTGCGATCAGCTCGGGCTTGAGGCTCGACGCCGCGACCAGTTCCTCGTAGCAGATCGCCGGGCGGAAGTTGGCGAACAGGCCGAGGTTCTTGCGCAGGCCCAGGATCGCCTGCTCGGGGCGGAACCGGCGTTCCAGCGTGTCGTATTTCCAGTCGCCAACAGCGCCGAAGAGCACGGCGTCGGCTTCCTTGGCGAGCTTGAGCGTGGCATCGGGCAGCGGATGGCCGTGCGCGTCGTAGGCCACGCCACCGACCAGCGCGGTTTCCATCTCGAACTTCAGGTCGAGCGCGTCGAGCACGCGGACGGCCTGCGCGACGATCTCGGTGCCGATGCCGTCACCTGGCAGAACTGCGATTTTCATGAGCGAATCTTCTTCTCTGGAATCTCTTGTTGGATGGGAATGCTCAGACCAGCGAGGCCTTGGCCAGCCATGGCTTGGTGGCCAGGCGCTCGGCCTCGAAAGCCTTGATCTTGTCCTTCTTCTGCAATGTCAGGCCGATATCGTCCAGCCCGTTGATCAGACAGTACTTGCGGAAGGCCTGCACGTCGAAGACAAGTTCGGTGCCGTCGGGCTTGAGGATGACCTGGCGTTCGAGGTCGACGGTCAATTTGTAGCCGGGAAAGGCAAAAACTTCGTCGAACAGCGTCGCGACCTGCGCTTCGGGCAGCACGATCGGCAGCAGGCCGTTCTTGAAGCTGTTGTTGAAGAAGATGTCTGCATAGCTTGGCGCGACGATTGCGCGAAAGCCGAACTGGTCGAGCGCCCACGGCGCGTGTTCGCGCGACGAACCACAGCCGAAGTTCTTGCGCGCCAGCAGCACCGAGGCGCCGAGGTAGCGCGGCTGGTTGAGCACGAAGTCGGAGTTGGGCTTACGGGTCGAGGGGTCTTGGCCCGGCTCGCCGTGGTCCAGGTAACGCCACTCGTCGAACAGGTTGGGGCCGAAGCCGGTCTTGCGGATCGACTTCAGGAACTGCTTCGGGATGATCGCGTCGGTGTCGACGTTTTCGCGGTCCATCGGGGCCACGAGACCGGTATGTACGGTGAATTTCTGCATGTGTGTCTTCCAGGATGTCAGGCGAACTTGCGCACATCGACGAAATGGCCGTGCACCGCGGCGGCGGCGGCCATGGCGGGGCTCACCAGGTGCGTGCGGCCGCCGGCGCCCTGGCGGCCCTCGAAGTTGCGGTTGCTGGTGCTGGCGCAGCGCTCGCCCGGCTCCAGCCGGTCGGCGTTCATCGCCAGGCACATCGAGCAGCCCGGTTCGCGCCATTCGAAGCCCGCGGCCTTGAAGATCACGTCCAGACCCTCGCGTTCGGCCTGCGCCTTCACCAGGCCGGAGCCCGGCACGACCATCGCGAGCTTGACGTTCTTCGCGACCTTCTGGCCGAGCTTCCTGATCACGGCGGCGGCCTCGCGCATGTCCTCGATGCGGCTGTTGGTGCAGGAACCGATGAACACCTTGTCGATGAAGATGTCGTTCATCGCCTTGTTGGGTTCCAGGCCCATGTAGGTCAGCGCGCGTTCGATGGCACCGCGCTTGTTGGCGTCCTTTTCTTTGTCCGGATCGGGCACGCGACCGTCGATGGCCGTCACCATCTCGGGGGACGTGCCCCAGGTCACCTGCGGCTGGATCTGCGTCGCGTCGAGCTCGACCACCTTGTCGAACTGCGCGCCAGTGTCCGACTGGAGCGTCTTCCAATATGCAACGGCGAGGTCCCATTCGACGCCGGTCGGCGCGAACGGGCGGCCCTTCACATAGTCGACCGTCTTGTCGTCCACCGCGACGAGTCCAGCGCGCGCTCCGGCTTCGATCGCCATGTTGCAGACCGTCATGCGACCCTCGATGCTCAGGTCGCGGATCGCGGAGCCGGCGAACTCGATCGTGTAACCGGTGCCGCCGGCCGTGCCGATGCGGCCGATGATCGCCAGCACGATGTCCTTGGCGGTGCAGCCGAGCGGCAGCTTGCCCTCGACCTTGATCAGCAGGTTCTTCGCCTTCTTGGCGAGCAGCGTCTGCGTCGCCATCACGTGCTCGACCTCGCTGGTGCCGATGCCGTGGGCGAGGGCGCCGAAGGCCCCGTGCGTCGAGGTATGCGAATCGCCACAGACCACCGTCATGCCCGGCAATGTCGCGCCCGATTCGGGCCCGATCACGTGCACGATGCCCTGGCGCTTGCTCAGAAACGGATAGAACGCCGCAGCACCGAATTCGGCGATGTTGCTGTCGAGCGTGGTGATCTGCTCCTTGCTGATCGGGTCGTCGATGCCGTCGTAGCCACGTTCCCAATGGGTCGTCGGCGTGTTGTGGTCGGCGGTGGCGACCACCGAGCTGATGCGCCAGAGCTTGCGGCCGGCCACCCGCAGGCCTTCGAACGCCTGCGGGCTGGTGACTTCGTGCACCAGATGGCGGTCGATGTAAAGAATGGAAGTACCGTCTTCCTCGGTGTGGACGACGTGTTCGTCCCAGAGCTTGTCGTAGAGCGTGCGTGTCATGGTGTCTTCTTTCGTGGAGAAATCGTTGTGTTCAGTGCTGCAGGTGCGCGACCAGCGTACGCGCCGCCACCGGCAGGGTTGAAAAGTCGCGTGCGACCAGCCGGATCTCGCGCCGCGCCCAGTCATCGGTGAGCGCCACGGCGGTGAGCCGGCGTCCGATGCCGCCGCGCATCAGTTCGAACGCATGGCCCGGCATCACGCCGATGCCCAGGCCGTTCTCGATCATCCTGCACATCGCATCCAGCCCGGTGACGTGGATGCGCAGCTTGATGGTGCGTCCGGCGTCGAGCGCGGCCTGGCGCGTCGCGACGTAGATCGAACTGTTGGTGTGCAGGCCGACGTGGTCGTGGTCGAGCGATTCGACGAAGGCGACGTCGCCACGTTCGGCCAGCGCGTGGCCGAACGGAACGATGAGCACCAGATGGTCCTGCCGGTAGGCCAGGCTCTGCAGTTCGCTGGTGCCGTCGGCCATGTGGCAGATGCCCAGATCGGCCGCGCCTTCCTGCACCGCGCGCAGCACTTCGGCGCTCAGGTGCTCCTCGAGGTCGATCTTGATCGCTTCGTGGTCGCGCCGAAAGGCGCCGAGGTCCTCGGGCAGGAACTGGACGATGGCCGAGATGTTGGCATGCACCCGCACGTGGCCACGCACGCCGTCGGCGTATTCGCTAAGCTCGCCCTGCATCTTCTCCAGGCTGTAGAGCACCGAACGCGCATGGTGCAGCAGGCTTTCTCCGGCCGGCGTGAGGTCGACACCGCGCGCGTGGCGGTAGAGCAGGGGTGTGCTGAGCGCCGCTTCGAGGTCGGACAGGCGCTTGCTGATCGCAGAGGCGGCGATGTATTCGCGTTCCGCCGCGCGGCCGATGCTGCCCAGTTCGCATACGGCCACGAACAGCTGGAGCGAGGTCAGGTCGATGCGGCGCGCAAAGCTGCGCTCGGAGGCGGCAATCACAGAACGAAGAACACGACGAGACATCGCATGAAAAGATGGCAGGGATGTGATTTTCCCACGGGACGAGTGCTTTTGCCGTCGTGAAACACGATGCCTTCGCTGCCGACAAGCGATGCGCTTCGCGGTGGGTCGAAGCGAAAAAAAGCGGGCCTCGGCCCGCTTTTCATTCAATCGTGAAGATTTACTTCTTGCGATCGGCTGCGTTCTCCAGCTTCTCGCCACCCTTCTGGATGTCTTGGCCAGCACCGGCAAAAGTATTGCAACCGGCGAGCGGCACGGCGAATGCAAAGGTGACGGCGAGCAGGGCGGCTAGTTTTTTCATGACAAGTCCTTGGAGCATTTGTTGACGAAATTGGAGTGTTTCTCCAGCAAGCAACATAGACAGATTCCTTTAGAAACCCTGTAAGCCGAGACGCAAAAAAGCTGCGCGAACGCAGCTTTCGAGCAGAACTGGAGCACTCGAGTGCTCGGATTTTCAGCGCTTGTCGATCGGCTGCACGTCGCGCTGAACCGAACCTTCGAACAGCTGACGCGGACGGCCGATCTTGTATTCGGGGTCGCCGATCATCTCGTTGAGCTGAGCGATCCAGCCGACCGTGCGTGCGAGCGCGAAGACGGCGGTGAACAGCGGCACCGGAATGCCGATGGCGCGCTGCACGATGCCCGAATAGAAGTCGACGTTCGGGTAGAGCTTGCGCGAGACGAAGTATTCGTCTTCCAGCGCGATCTTCTCGAGCGCCATCGCCAACTTGAACAGCGGATCGTTCTCCAGTCCCAGTTCGGCCAGCACTTCCTTGCAGGTTTCCTGCATCAGCTTGGCACGCGGGTCGTAGTTCTTGTAGACCCGATGGCCGAAACCCATCAGCTTGACGTTCGAGTTCTTGTCCTTGACCTGCTTGATGAACTCGCCGATCTTCTCGACGCCGCCAGCCTTCTGGATGTCGTAGAGCATGTTGAGCGCTGCCTCGTTGGCGCCGCCGTGGGCCGGGCCCCAGAGGCAGGCCACGCCGGCCGCGATCGCCGCGAACGGATTGGTGCCCGACGAGCCGCACAGGCGCACGGTCGAGGTCGATGCGTTCTGTTCATGGTCGGCATGCAGGATGAAGATGCGGTCGAGCGCGCGCTCCAGCACCGGGCTCACCTTGTATTCCTCGCACGGCGTGGCGAACATCATGTGCAGGAAATTGCCGGCGTAGCTCAGGTCGTTCTTCGGGTACATGTAGGGCTGGCCCACGGTGTACTTGTATGCCATGGCGACCAGCGTCGGCATCTTCGCGATCAGGCGGATGGCGGCGATCTCGCGATGCTTCGGATTGTTGATGTCCGTGCTGTCGTGATAGAAGGCCGACAGCGCGCCGACCAGGCCGGTCATGATCGCCATCGGATGCGCGTCGCGGCGGAAACCGCGCAGGAAGAACTGCATCTGCTCGTTGACCATCGTATGGTTGGTCACGAGCTTGGTGAACTCTTCCTTCTTCGGGGCATCCGGCAGCTCTCCGTAGAGCAGCAGATGACAGGTTTCCAGAAAGTCGCAGTTGGTCGCCAGTTGCTCGATCGGGTAGCCGCGATAGAGCAGTTCGCCCTTGTCGCCGTCGATGTAGGTGATGGCCGACTGGCAGGCCGCGGTCGACATGAAGCCCGGGTCGTACGTGAACATGCCGGTCTGGGCATACAGCTTGCGGATGTCGATGACGTCGGGACCCACGGTGCCTTTGTAGATCGGCAGCTCGACGTTGTCACCGCCGTTGCTGAACGACAGGGTTGCTTTGGTCTCGGAAGCTTTCATTTCGACTTTCTTTCTATGAGATGGATGATCTTGAAGACGGGGCGCCCGAAGCGTTTCAAACGCGCATCAGATGCAAAAGCTGGACCACGTCCGTCCCGCCTATTGCAGGGTCGGGCTCCTTCCGTTTCAGCAGCAGATCCATGAGGTCGTGGTCGGACAGGTCCATCAGCGCGTCCATGGCGTCGGCCTGGCGAACGGTCAGTGACTCGGCATAGCGGTCGAAAAAGCGGGCGATGAACAGATCGTTCTCGAGCAGGCCGCGCCGGCATCGCCAACGCAGCTTGCTCAATGCACGCTCGCCTAGCGGCTGATCCACGTCGATGTCCGGGGTGTCGGCGGCAGGGGCGGTGTGCATGCATGTTTCTCCAGGATCAGATGGCGCGGCGCACCATCAATTCCTTGATCTTCCCGATCGCCTTGGTCGGATTCAGGTTCTTCGGACACACGTCGACGCAGTTCATGATCGTGTGGCAGCGGAACAGGCGGTACGGATCTTCGAGGTTGTCCAGGCGTTCGGCAGTGGCTTCGTCGCGGCTGTCGGCAATGAAGCGATAGGCCTGCAGCAGGCCGGCCGGCCCGACGAACTTGTCCGGATTCCACCAGAAGCTCGGGCAACTCGTGGAGCAGCTGGCGCACAGGATGCACTCGTAGAGACCGTCGAGCTCTTCGCGCTCCTCGGGACTCTGCAAGCGTTCCTTCTCGGGCGGCGTGTTGTCGTTCTGCAGGTACGGCTTGATCGAGTTGTACTGCTTGAAGAACTGCGTCATGTCGACGATCAGGTCACGGATCACCGGCAGGCCGGGCAGCGGCTTGAGCACGACCGTGCCCTTGAGCGTGTTCATGTTGGTCAGGCACGCCAGGCCGTTCTTGCCGTTGATGTTCATCGCATCCGATCCGCAGACACCTTCGCGGCAGGAGCGACGGAACGACAGCGTCGGATCCTGCGCCTTGAGCTTCATCAACGCATCGAGCAGCATGCGCTCGTGGCCGTCGAGTTCGACCTCGATGGTCTGCATGTACGGCTTCGCGTCCTTGTCCGGGTCGTAGCGGTAGATTTGGAATGTGCGCTTCATCGTGATGACCTTGTAATGATTGTTCGGACGTACCTGCTCAGAAGGTACGCACCTTCGGCGGCACGGAATCGACCGTCAGGGGTTGGAGGCGGACTGGCTTGTAGGTCAGTTTGTTGTCGCCGGTGTGCCAAAGTGTGTGTTTCATCCATTCGGCATCGTTACGGCCGAGCGGCGCGACCGGATCGTCCGCGAGGCGCTCGTAGTCTTCGACAGTATGGGCGCCGCGGCACTCGGTGCGGGCGGCGGCCGAAACCATCGTCGCCTGAGCCACTTCGATCAGGTTGTCGACTTCCAGCGCTTCGATGCGTGCGGTGTTGAAGACACGCGACTTGTCCTTGAGCGTGATCGCGTTGACGCGGTCGCGCACGGCGGCGATCTTGGCAACGCCTTCGTTCATCGAAGCCTGCTTGCGAAACACGGCCGCATGCTGCTGCATGACGGTACGGATCTCGTTGGCCACGTCCTGTGCGTACTCGCCGGACGTGGACGCCTCGAGCTGGTTCAAGCGAGCGAGCGAGCGATCGACGGCATTGTCCGGGAGCGCCTTGTGCTCCTTCAACTTGTCGTTGAACTCGACGATGTGGTTGCCGGCCGCACGGCCGAAGACCAGCAGATCGAGCAGCGAGTTCGTACCCAGGCGATTGGCTCCGTGCACGCTCACGCAGGAGCATTCGCCCACGGCATAAAGGCCGTTGACCGCCACGCTTTCGTTGGCATCGTTCTGCACCACGACCTGGCCGTTGATGTTGGTCGGAATGCCACCCATCTGGTAGTGGATGGTCGGCACCACCGGGATCGGCTCCTTCGTGACGTCGACGTTCGCGAAGTTGATTCCGATCTCGTAGACCGACGGCAGGCGCTTGTGGATCGTCTCGGCGCCCAGATGGTCGAGCTTCATGTGGATGTAGTCTTTGTTGGGACCACAGCCGCGACCTTCCTTGATTTCCTGATCCATCGAGCGCGACACGAAGTCGCGCGGCGCCAGGTCCTTCATGGTCGGCGCATAGCGCTCCATGAAGCGTTCGCCGTTGCTGTTCAGCAGAATAGCGCCTTCGCCGCGGCAGCCTTCGGTCAGCAGCACGCCGGCGCCGGCCACGCCGGTCGGGTGGAACTGCCAGAACTCCATGTCCTGCAGCGGAATGCCGGCACGTGCCGCCATGCCCAGACCGTCGCCGGTATTGATGAAGGCGTTGGTCGAGGCCTGGAAGATCCGGCCGGCACCGCCGGTGGCGAGCAGCACGGTCTTGGCCTGCAGCACGTGCAGATCGCCGGTTTCCATCTCGAGCGCGGTGACGCCGACGACGTCGCCTTCCTCGTCGCGAATCAGGTCGAGCGCCATCCATTCGACGAAGAACTGCGTGCGGGCCTCGACATTCTTCTGGTAGAGCGTGTGCAGCATCGCGTGGCCGGTGCGGTCGGCGGCGGCGCAGGCGCGCTGGACCGGCTTTTCACCGTAGTTGGCCGTATGGCCGCCGAACGGGCGCTGGTAGATGGTGCCGTCCGGATTGCGGTCGAACGGCATGCCGAAGTGTTCGAGTTCGTAGACGACCTTCGGCGCCTCGCGGCACATGAACTCGATCGCGTCCTGGTCGCCGAGCCAGTCGGAGCCCTTGATGGTGTCGTAGAAGTGGTAGTGCCAGTTGTCCTCGCTCATGTTGCCGAGCGAGGCGCCGACGCCGCCCTGGGCCGCGACGGTGTGCGAACGGGTCGGGAACACTTTCGACAGCACGGCGACATTGAGGCCGGCGCGTGCGAGCTGCAGCGAGGCGCGCATGCCGGAGCCGCCGGCGCCCACGATGACGACGTCGAACTTGCGCTTGGTGATTTCTTCTTTGGTATAGGCAGTCATGGGGTTCAGAGTCTCCAGAGCACTTGGATGGCCCATCCGGCACAACCGACCAGCCAGACGATCGTGAAGATTTGGGCGGCGAGACGGATGCCGACGGGCTGGATGTAATCCATCAGGACGTCGCGCATGCCTACCCACACGTGGTAGAGCAGAGAAGCGATCACCACGAAGGTCGACACCTTCATCCATTGGGAAGAAAAGATGCCCGCCCAGGTGTCGTAGCCGACCGGACCGCGCGAGAAGATCACCTGGCCGATCACGAGCAGGGTGAAGATGGCCATCAGGGTCGCGGTGACACGCTGGCTGAGCCAATCGCGCAAACCGTAATGCGCGCCGACGACGATGCGCTTGGAGCCGTAGTTCACAGACATTTCACGATCCTTTTCAATACAGGCCGAACAGCTTGGCGCCGAGGACGACAGTCAGCAGGACGCTCGACACCAGCACCGCCTTGGCCGACGTCTGGCCGAACTGCTTGTTGACGGCGTCGTGGCTCACGTCCATCCACAGATGCCGGAGACCGGCGATGAAGTGATGCAGGAAAGCCCAGATCAGCGCCAGTGCGACCAGCTTGAAGAAAATGCCCGAGAACCCGATGTTGAAGGTCGCCTTGAATCTAGCGAACGAGACTTCCGACGACACCGACGCATCGAACATCCAGATGACGAACGGCATCAGCACGAACATCAGCACACCGCTGACGCGGTGCAGGATGGAGACGATGCCGGCCGGAGGCAGCCGGTAGGTGGTCAGGTCGGTGAACGCATTGATATTGCGGAACTGGCGGCGCGGCGGCCGGGGCGTGGCAATCTCTGTCATGGGGACTTTCTTTGCTTTTTTGAGGAAACGGGCTGTTCTTTGGCAGAAATGCAAACAACGCAAAATTCTATTGCAACGCACCATGAATGGATGGTCGCTGACGCGCAAGGCTGCTTTGCGAACGCTGTTTTGCTATTGAATCAATAGCAACCTGAAAATACTTCCTGGGCTTTGCCGAGTGGTGAAAGGTAACTTAATAATTAGCCCAGCGTGTTGCGGTAATGGTGCGTGTCGGTGCGGTAGAGACCCCGCCTGAGTTCCATCGGCGCGTCGTGGTAGGTGTGGGCGATGCGTTCGACGCTCAGCAGCGGCGTCGCGACATCCACGGCAAGAAGTGCAGCCTGCGCCGCATCGGGCAGCAGCGCGCGAATCTGCTCCTCGGCCCGCACCATGCGCACGCCGAACTCGGTTTCGAACATGGCGTACATCGGGCCGCTCCAGGCGCGGAGGCGCTCGGCGGTCAGTCCCTTGAACGGCAGGCCGGGCAGCCAGAGGTCTTCGAGGATGGTCGGCACGCCTGCATAGGCGAGCACCCGTCGCACCTGCAGCACGGCATCGCCGGTACGCAGCGCCAGCGCGCGGGCCACCTCGGCCGCGGCACGCAGGCGCCTGCAGTCGACGATGGTGCGTTCGGCCGGCCCTGCGGCCTGGATGTCACCGCTGTCGGGGACCAGTCTCAGGAACCGGTACTGCACGTTCTGCTCGGCGTGGGTCGCCACGAAGGTGCCCTTGCCCTGGCGGCGCACCACCAGGTTCTCGGCCGCGAGTTCGTCGATCGACTTGCGCACCGTCCCCTGGCTGACCCTGAACCGGGCCGCCAGGTCCATCTCGCTCGGGATCGGCTCGCCCGGCTTCCATTCCCCGGCATGCAGGCTCTGCAGGATCAGCGCCTTGATCTGCTGGTAGAGCGGACTGAACGAGGGCGTGGCGACGTCGGCGACAGGCGAGGGTGCGAGGGGTGCGGACGTTGACATCGCTCCGATCTTATATAAGACATAAGACGGCCGTGCCGGAAGTCTCGAATCGGCTTAAAATCTTGGCCGGTCCCGCGCCCTTGGCCTTGGCCCTCGGCGTTCATTACTGGAACCGACGCGGCTTCCGCGCCTTCCTGCACCGTTTTCTCACCATCTGGAGTCTTCCCATGAGCAAAAAGCCCGTTCGCGTCGCCGTCACCGGCGCCGCCGGTCAAATCGGTTACGCCCTGTTGTTTCGTATCGCGTCCGGCGAAATGCTCGGCAAGGACCAGCCGGTCATTCTGCAATTGCTCGAAGTGCCGGTCGAAGGTCCGCAGAAGGCGCTCAAGGGCGTGATGATGGAAATCGACGATTGCGCCTTTCCCCTGCTGGTCGGCATGGAAGCCCACGGCGATCCGATGACCGCCTTCAAGGACGCCGACTACGCCTTGCTGGTCGGCTCGCGCCCCCGCGGCCCCGGCATGGAACGTGCCGAACTGCTGGCCGTCAATGGCGCCATCTTCACGGCGCAAGGCAAGGCGCTCAACGCGGTCGCCAGCCGCGACGTCAAGGTGCTGGTGGTCGGCAACCCGGCCAATACCAACGCCTACATCGCCATGAAGAGCGCACCGGACCTGCCGCGCAAGAACTTCACCGCCATGCTGCGCCTGGACCACAATCGCGCCGCGAGCCAGCTCGCGGCCAAGACCGGCAAGCCGGTCGCCGACATCGAGAAGCTCGCCGTCTGGGGCAACCATTCGCCCACGATGTACGCCGACTACCGATTCGCCACCATCGACGGCGAATCGGTCGCCAAGATGATCGACGACCAGGAATGGAACGCGAACACTTTCCTGCCGACCGTCGGCAAGCGCGGTGCCGCCATCATCGAGGCGCGTGGTTCGTCTTCGGCCGCTTCGGCTGCCAACGCCGCCATCGACCACATGCGCGACTGGGCGCTCGGCACCAACGGCAAGTGGGTCACGATGGGTATCCCTTCGGACGGCCAGTACGGCATTCCGAAGGACGTGATGTTCGGCTTCCCCGTCACGACCGAGAACGGTGAATACAAGGTCGTCGAAGGGCTGGACATCGACGCCTTCAGCCAGGAACGTATCGACAAGACGCTCAAGGAACTGACCGACGAGCAGGCCGGCGTCGCCCACCTGCTCTGATCCTGTCCGAGGAATGCCGATGACGATGCGCGACTGGAACCCTTCGCTCTACCGCCGTTTCGAGGACGAGCGCACACGCCCGGCCGAGGAACTGCTGGCGCGGGTGCCGCTGACCGAGGCGGCCCGTGCGGTCGACCTGGGCTGCGGGCCGGGGAATTCCACCGAGCTCATCGTCCGGCGTTTTTGCGGTGCCGACGTCGTCGGCGTCGACAACTCCGAAGCCATGCTGGCGAGCGCGCGCGAGCGCCTGCCGGCGGCGCGCTTCGAATCCGGCGACATCGCGCGGTGGTCTCCCACTGCCGGTGCCGCCCCCGATCTCGTCTACGCCAACGCCGCGCTGCAATGGGTGCCCGATCACGAAACGCTGATCCCGCGCCTGTTCGCCGCGTTGGCGCCGGGCGGCGTCCTCGCCGTCCAGATGCCCGACAACCGGGCCGAGCCCACGCACCGTCTGATGCGCGAAGTCGCGTCGGAGGCGCCGTGGAAAGAACACATCGGCGATGCCGACAGGCTGCGCACGCTGCTGCTGCCGCTGGCCGGTTATTACGACCTGCTGGCGCGCGAAGCGGCTCACGTCGATGTCTGGCACACCGTCTACCAGCATCCGATGGCGTCGGCCGCGGCCATCGTCGAGTGGGTGCGCGGCACCGGGCTGAAGCCTTTCGTCGACGGCCTGCCTGCCGCTCTGCAGGCCAGCTACCTCGCCGAGTACGAACGTCGCGTGGCACAGGCGTATCCGGCGCGGTCGGACGGCAAGCTGCTGCTGGCGTTCCCGCGGATGTTCATCGTGGCGCGCAAGCGCGCGGCCGCATGAGCGCCCATCCCCGTGAAGTGCTGCTCGGCGCGCAGGCCGGCGCGGTGTCGTTGCCGGTTTGCGACCACTACAGCGGCGTCGAAGCGCGCATGCGAAAGAGTCTCGCGCTGCAGCGCGAGATGTCCGAGGAGTTCGGCGCCTGCGTGTTCGACGTCACGCTCGACTGCGAAGACGGTGCGCCCGTCGGCGGCGAGGCCGAGCATGCGGCGCTGGTCGCAGAACTCGCGCTCGGCGCAGACGCAGGCGCCCGCGTCGGTGCGCGCGTGCATCCGGTTTCTCATGCGGCGTTCGATGCGGACATCGGCACCATCGTCGGCCGCGCCGGTCGACGGCTCGACTTCCTGATGGTGCCGAAAGTCGAGTCCATGGCCGACGTGGCGCGGGCCGTTGCGGCGATCGACGATGCGGGCGCCCCGCGGCTGCCCGTTCATGTGCTGATCGAATCGCCGCTCGCGGTGCGCAACGCCTTCGACATCGCCGAGCATCCGCGGGTTCAGTCGCTCAGCTTCGGACTGATGGATTTCGTCTCCGCGCACGCCGGTGCGATCCCCGCCGACGGCATGGGCGCGGCCGGCCAGTTCACGCACCCGCTGGTGGTGCGTGCCAAGCTGGAGATCGCCTCCGCCGCGCACGCGTTCGGCAAGGTGCCGTCGCATTGCGTCGTGACCGAGTTCAGCGATATCGATGCCATGCGCGCGGCGGCCACGCGGGCCGCGCGCGAGTTCGGCTACACCCGCATGTGGAGCATCCACCCAAGCCAGATCCGGCCGATCCTCGAGGCTTTCGCGCCCGACGCGCAGCAGATCGAGGTCGCGACGCGCATCGTGACGCACGCGGCCGCTGTCGACTGGGCGCCCGTGAGCGTCGACGGTGCATTGCACGACCGCGCCAGCTACCGTCATTTCTGGCAGGTGCTCGAAAGGGCGCATGCCACCGGACGCGAGTTGCCCACCGCGGCGCAAGGCTGGTTCGTCTCGTGAGCGGGCCTGAACCAACGCTTTTGCATCGCGTCCAAACCCCGGCACATCCGCCTACCCGTCTGACAAAGACCCTCGCGTCACTTTAGGAAAACCATTCGATGAAGACTCCCGTACTGATCGCCGCCCTGGCCTTCGCCCTGCCTTTCGCGGCTTCCGCGCAGACCGCCGACGGCGCCAAGGCATCGGCCAAGCACGTCGCTGCCAAGCCGGCAGCCAAGGCCGCAGCCAAACCTGCCGCGAAGCCGGTAGCGAAGACCGCCGCCAGCAGCACGCCGAAGAAGAAGCCCCAGGTCACCCGCCGCGCGGCCAAGGCCGTCGAGGAAGTCACGCCCATCGACACCAGCACCGACATCACGTTGAGCGAAGCCGATCTGGCCGTGGCCCAGCGCGTGCAGACCGGCAGGATCCAGTGCGAACTCGGCGCCGACGTGACCGTCACGCCCGACGAGAAGAAGCCCGGCTTCTTCACCGTCTCGACCAAGGGCGCGCGCTACCGCATGCACCCGGTCGAAAGCCGCACCGGCGCGATCCGCCTCGAAGACCCGCGCGCCGGCGCGATGTGGCTGCAGATCGCCAACAAGTCGATGCTCATGAACCAGAAGGAAGGCCTGCGCCTCGCCGACGAGTGCATGGCACCGGCGCAGATGGCGTTCGCTGAAGAAATGAAGAAGAACCCGCCCAAGAGCCTGTTCGAAGGTGCCGATGCACCGGCTGCGAGCGCCGCCAAGAAGTAAGGCCTGAACGGCGAGCGGACGGCGGCGCGGCTTTTGCTTGCGTCGCCTCCGCTTCGTGCATGCCCAGCCCGTCGATCCAGTTTCCGGAGAAAAAAATGTTGCCAGCCTACCTTGACCATGTTGCCGAACGCGCCGCGCTCGGTATCCCGCCGCTCCCGCTCACCGCTGCCCAGACCGGGCAGGTGATCGAGCTCATCAAGAGCGCGTCGTCGTCGGACTCGAAAGACGGCGAGTTCCTGCTGAACCTGCTCACCTACCGCGTGCCGGCCGGCGTGGACGATGCGGCGAAGGTCAAGGCGAGCTACCTCGCGGCGGTCGCGCACGGGACCGAAAAGACCGTGCTCCTGTCGCGCGCCCGGGCGACCGAACTCCTCGGCACCATGCTCGGCGGCTACAACATCAGCCCGATGGTCGACCTGCTGGACGACGCCGAGGTGGGCGCGGTCGCGGCCGAAGGCCTGAAGAAGACGCTGCTGATGTTCGACCAGTTCCACGACGTCAAGGAAAAGGCCGACGCCGGCAATGCCAACGCCGTCGCGGTGCTGCAGAGCTGGGCCGATGCCGAATGGTTCACCAGCCGCCCCGAAGTGCCCCAGAGCATCACCGTCAGCATCTTCAAGGTGGCCGGCGAGATCAATACCGACGACCTGTCGCCCGCGCCCGACGCGACGACGCGTCCGGACATCCCGATGCACGCGCTGGCGATGCACAAGAACGCGCGCCCGGGCATCGTGCCCGAGGAAGACGGCAAGCGCGGCCCGGTGAAGTTCATCGAGGACCTGCGCGCCCGCGGCCACCTCGTGGCCTATGCCGGCGACGTGGTCGGCACGGGTTCGTCGCGCAAGAGCGCCACCAACTCGGTGCTGTGGTTCACCGGTGAGGACATTCCGTACGTGCCCAACAAGCGCTTCGGCGGCGTCTGCCTGGGTGGCAAGATCGCGCCGATCTTCTACAACACGATGGAAGACTCCGGCGCGCTGCCGATCGAGCTCGACGTGAGCCAGATGGAAATGGGCGACGTGGTCGAGCTGCGTCCCTACGAAGGCAAGGCGCTCAAGAACGGCCAGGTCATCGCCGAGTTCACCGTCAAGAGCGACGTGCTGTTCGACGAGGTCCGTGCCGGCGGCCGCATCCCGCTGATCGTCGGTCGTGGCCTGACCACCAAGGCGCGCGAGGCGCTGGGCCTGCCAGTGTCGACGCTGTTCCGACTGCCGACCAGCCCGGTCGACACCGGCAAGGGCTTCTCGCTCGCGCAGAAAATGGTCGGCCGCGCCTGCGGCCTGCCGGAAGGCCAGGGCGTCCGGCCGGGCACTTACTGCGAACCGAAGATGACCTCGGTCGGCTCGCAGGACACCACCGGCCCGATGACGCGCGACGAACTCAAGGACCTGGCCTGCCTGGGTTTTTCCGCCGACCTCGTCATGCAGTCGTTCTGCCACACCGCGGCCTATCCGAAGAAGGTCGACGTGAAGATGCACCACGAGTTGCCCGACTTCATGGCCACGCGCGGCGGCGTCTCGCTGCGCCCGGGCGACGGCGTGATCCACAGCTGGCTCAACCGCCTGCTCACGCCCGACACCGTCGGCACCGGCGGCGACAGCCACACGCGCTTCCCGATCGGCATCAGCTTCCCGGCCGGTTCCGGCCTGGTGGCTTTCGCAGCCGCCACCGGCGTGATGCCGCTGGACATGCCCGAATCGGTGCTGGTGCGCTTCAAGGGCACGATGCAGCCCGGCGTCACGCTGCGCGACCTGGTCAACGCGATCCCGCTGTATGCGATCAAGGCCGGCCTGCTCACCGTCGCCAAGCAGGGCAAGGTCAACGTGTTCTCGGGCCGCATCCTGGAGATCGAAGGCCTGCCCGATCTGAAGGTGGAACAGGCCTTCGAACTCAGCGATGCCTCGGCCGAGCGCTCCGCGGCCGGTTGCACGGTGCACCTGAACAAGGCGCCGATCATCGAATACATCAACAGCAACATCACGCTGATGCGCTGGATGATCGCCGAGGGCTACGCCGACGCGCGCACGCTGGCACGCCGCATCGCCGCGCAGGAAGCCTGGCTCAAGAATCCCGAACTGCTCAAGGGCGACGACGACGCCGAGTACGCGGCCGTGATCGAGATCGACCTGGCCGACATCCACGAACCGATCTGCGCCTGCCCGAACGACCCGGACGACGTGAAAACGCTGTCGGACGTGGCCGGCGCCAAGATCGACGAAGTGTTCATCGGTTCTTGCATGACCAACATCGGTCACTTTCGGGCGGCGTCGAAGCTGCTCGAAGGCAAGCGCGACATCCCGGTTAAGCTGTGGATCGCGCCGCCGACCAAGATGGATGCGCAACAGTTGACCGAGGAAGGCCACTACGGCGTGTTCGGCAATGCCGGCGCGCGCACCGAGATGCCGGGCTGCTCGCTGTGCATGGGCAACCAGGCGCAGGTGCGCGAGGGCGCGACCGTGATGTCGACCAGCACCCGCAACTTCCCGAACCGCCTGGGCAAGAACACCTTCGTGTACCTCGGCAGCGCCGAACTCGCGGCGATCTGCTCGCGCCTGGGCCGCATTCCGACGAAGGAAGAGTACATGGAGAGCGTCGGCGTGCTGGACGCGTCCAGCGCGCAAATCTACCAGTACCTGAACTTCAACAAGATCGAGGACTACCAGTCGGTGGCGGACGGCGTCGCGGCCTGACCTTCAGCGCTTCGCGCACCATGCAAAAGGCCCACGTCGTGGGCCTTTTGCTTTCCTGCGCGACCCTGCGGTTCAGGGTGCCGTGCAGACGAAGCTGCCGGCCACGTTCACGTCGCCCGTGCCGCGATAGCGCGCATAACCCGGGTACACGCACAGCGGACGCGTGCGGCCCGGGACGCCGGCCGTGTCGGCCACGATCTGGTCGGACGGCGCCACACCGCGCTCCACCCAGTTCTCCATCGTGGTCAGCGAATCCCAGGTGGCGTTGAACACGCTGCTCGCGGCGTGGCCGTATCCCGGGATCTCGTAGTAGCGCAGGAAGCGGTCGACCTGCGACGCACCCATCGTGCTGCGCAGCCGTTCGAGGTACTGCTCGGTCCCGCGCGTGCTGACCAGCGCATCGTGCGAGCCGTGCGCCATCAGCACCTTGCCGCCCTTGTCGAGGAACGGCGTCAGGTCGGACCCGTTCGAATCCTGTAGCGCCGACAGCGCCACGATGCGGGCCTGCAGCGCACCCGGGTTCTGCGGATCGAGCGCCAGCGAATTCGCGGCCGGGTTGCGCGTGACGAAGAACTTGACCCACTGGTCCCAGAAGGTGCTGCCGTAGGGTGGCGACGTGGTGGCCGTGACGGCCGGCATCGGGTTGGCAGGCTGGTCGGTGCCCAGCGAGAGCGTGAGCACGGTCGGCTGCAACGGGCTCGTGCCCGGCACGCCGAAGTCGGTGCCCCAGGTATTGAAGCCGGGATAGGTGTTCTCGCCGCTGGGCAGGCGGTAGTTGAGCACGAGCGGCGTGTCGGTGACCTCGAAGCCGGTGATCTGCGCGTCCGACAGGCAGTTGTCGCCCGTGTCCGCGCCGCCCGGACAACGCAGCGGGACGCCGTTGAGCGCGGCAGTGCGTGGGTTGAAGCTCGCGTTGCAGGCGCGGACATTGCTGATCACCCCATCGGCCGCGCCATCGAGGTTGTCGCAGGCGGCCAGCGAGGCGTCGAGCAGGAGCTTGCGCTTGGCGCGGCTCGGATAGGCGTTGGGCTGCGCGAGCGCGCGCGTGATGCGGCCGAACTGCAGGTCGAGCGCGACCGCGTTCCAGGCCGGGTAGAGCACGATCGCGCCGCTGTAGTCGTCCGGCCAGCGCGTGACGGCGATCAGCGCTTCTCGCCCGCCGGTCGATCCGCCGGCGAAGTAGGTCCGCTGCACCGTGTCGGCATAGCGCGCCCGGGTCAGGGCGATCGCGACGTCGCGCGTCTTTTTGATCGCGTCGCCCGAGAAGTTGTCGAGCATCTCGTCGTTCGCGCCGAAGGCGCCGTCGCGGCTGGTGGTGAGCGGGTTGGCCTGGTGGCCCGAATCGCTGCCGAAGGTGGCGTAGCCGCGCGACAGCGGTGTCGGCTTGTCCGCCGGCCCGGCGGGCACGTTGCCCACGCCGGTGGCGATGGTGCCGTCGTAGCCGCCCCCACCGAACATGACTGCCTTGCGGTTCCAGTTGGCCGGCAGGTTGAGCTGGAACTTGATGTTCTGGGCGGTCGCATCGACCGGCTTGATGTCGCCCAGCACCCTGCAATATTCGCCGACCGCCGCATTGCCGGTGCCGGCCGCAGGCACCACGGTGCTGCTGCTGACCGTCGCGCCACTGGTCGCCAGGCCGATGGCCGATGCCGGAACGGTCATCCCGGTGAGCTCCGCGCAGGTCTTCGCCGAGGCCGACGGCTGCGTGCTGCCGCTGCCGCCACCGCCGCAACCCGCGACGAGTGCCGCCACCATCACGGCGCTTGCCTTGAATTTGTGCATGTCTGTCTCCTTCTCGTTT
The DNA here is from genome assembly GCA_050954325.1 of Janthinobacterium lividum. Lineage (GTDB taxonomy): Bacteria > Pseudomonadota > Gammaproteobacteria > Burkholderiales > Burkholderiaceae_C > Variovorax. Next base: position 148,833 of record JBPBPG010000005.1, read on the forward strand.
TTCGCCGCACCGGGGCGGTGCCAGCGCGCGCCAGCTTAGGCTGGCGTCGAAAGGAGAGGCATTGGGGGATGCCCGCGGAGATCGGGCAGCGACGCGACCGCGAAACAGCGCGGCCGGACGAAGCTCAATCGGTGAGCTGTTTGGGCGAGGCCGCGACTGCGACGACCGCCGTGGCCGCCGTGGCCGCGGTGACCGCGATGCCGGCGGCAATGACCGCCAGCAGCGTGTCGCCGAAGCCGCCTCGCGCCCGCGCATCGGCACGCGCGCTGGTGCGGACTCTCGGCGCCGCGCTCCACGCGATGCGCGCGCCCGAAGCCTGCAGCGCCTCGACGAGCGCCACGTCCTCGCTGCACGCGAGCGACGGAAATCCGCCCGCCCGCAGATAGGCGACCGTCGAGACGCCAAGGTTCGCACCGTGGATATGCCGGTGGCCGTCGACGTCGTGATAGGTGCGCGCGAAATGCTCCCGGATCGCGTTCGCATGCCGACCGTGCGCGCTCCAGTCGTCGACGCCGATGGAGCCGCAGACGACATCGGCGTCCAGTTCGAGCTGGCGCACCAGCCACTCGGGCGAGACGATGGTGTCCGCATCGGTGAACGCGAGCCAGCGCGCGCCTTTCTTGACCAGACAGGCGGCGCCGGTCGCCCGGGCGTGCCCGACGTTGCGGGCATCGACTCCGAGCGTCGCGACGCCGCATGAACGGGCGATCGCCTCGGTCGCGTCGGTGCAGCTGTCAAGCACGACCAGCACCTCGACCGGTTCGCCGTTGAGGCCCGGATGGTTGGCGGCGATGCGAAGCGCGACGAGCGCCTCCTCGATCACCGCCTGTTCGTTGTGGGCCGGTACCACGATGCCGATCATCGGATGCCCTCCCGCTGTGCGACGGAGCGTGGATCGCGGCACCAGACTTCGAGCAGGAAATCGTCTTCCGCATGACGCACCGTGCGCGCCAGACCGATCGATGCGAGCGCTGCGTGGACCTCGTCGGTCGGCAGCACGCGGGCGTCGAAGTCGGGGCGCCAGTTGCAGGCGACTAGCACGCCGTCCGCACCCAGCGATGCGTTGCAGCATTCGGCGACGCGACGCATCGCGTCCGCGTCGAGAAAGTAGCCGATCTCGCTGATCACGATCAGGTCGAAAGGTCCGGCGGTGCCGGGCCAGTCGTGGGGCAGGGCGTGCGAGGCGACGCGCACGTTGGCGAGCGCGGCGGTGCGCGTTCGGGCGGACGCCAGCGCTTTCGGGCTGAAATCGCTGGACAGCAGAGCGTCGCAACGCGAAGCCAGTTCGACCGACAGTTCTCCCGCGCCACAGCCCGGCTCGTACGCATTCGCATAGCGCGGGTGCGGCAACGCGGCGAGCAGGACCGCGCGCTTGCGGGCCTCGTACCAGCGGGTGCGCATGCCGTAGGGATCGGCGTTGTCGCTGTACATGGCCTCGAAATACGGTAGCCGGCCTGCGGTGTCGACAGCGACAGTCGTCGCGCTCATGCGAACACCAGTTCGAAGGGGCGATGCGCGCGCTGAACCGTGGTGCTGCGCAGGATCGGTCCGGCGCCGGTCGACGGATCGCTTTCCAGCTGGCTCTCGAACTCCTGCACGGCGTTGCGTTTCTGCTGCACGGTCTCCTGATCGAGCGCGATCATCTGTGCACGGCGCCACGGCATCCGCACATCGCCGGCAGACGCCCAGTGCCATGCCCAGACCGGCACTTCGACAAGGCGCACGTCCATACAGGCCGCCACCGCCGCGCAGGCCTGTGCGGTCGCTTCATGGTCCGGATGGCCGTCGAGGCGCCATGTGGTGAAGACGACATCGCCCGGCCGCAGTACGGCGGCGATGCGTTCGGCAAGCACCTGGCGCGCCCCCATCAATCCGCCGTCGGGCAGGTTCAGGCGGCGAGATTCGACATTGCGCAGGCCGAGCTGCGCCCAGGCGCGCTGGCTTTCGACCGGCCGGACCTGCGCCAAGCGCTCGGGTCCCCAGAGCGATGAACCGTCGTGGCTGCCGGTGCCGTCGGTGACGGCGACGAGCAGGATGTCCCTGCCCAAAGCAGCGAGCTGCGACAGCACGCCGCCGACGGAGAGCACCTCGTCGTCGGGATGCGGTGCGATCACGACCGCACGGCGGCCTTCCGGGACCAGTTCTGCGGCGGTCGTCGTCGAAAGATGCTGCGATGCGAGCCAGGGCAACCAGGCCGCCTCTGGCGTGCCGAGACCCTCAATGGCACGGTCGACAACGGGCGAGGCTGCGGGCTCGTGCATTGCAGCAGTGGAAACTAGAGAGTCCAAGGCGCCTCCTCGGCGTCGAGCAGGAGCCCGCCCAGCGCCGCAAGATCGCGCTCGGCATGACTCTGACGAATGAAAACCGGCAGGTCCGCCATGGCCTGCGCGAAACGTGCATCGCGGCACAACGGCGCCGCACCGAGCGCGCGGCCTGCGTGGGCGACGACCGTCGTGGCCGTGCTTTCGCAGATCGAGCGGGCGCGGGTGGCGCGCAATTGCGCATTGGCGGCGGGTTCGGCGTCGATCCAGGCGGCGGTTTCCCGCAATACGGCCGCTGCGCCGGCGAGCGCGATGTCGACGGCGCCGAGATGCGCCAGACGATGCGCATCGGGACGCGGTCCGCACAGCCTGCGTGTCATCTCTGCGATGCCTTGCGCACCGCCATACCAGCAGGCGGCGATGCCGGCACCGCCTTGCCAGAAGCCGGGGCGTCCGACGTAGTCGCCCGGGCGACCGACCACCGTGGCGAACGCGTGATCGAAGCGAACGTCGACGCTGCGCGTGGCGGCCATGCCGACGGCATGCCAACCTTCTTCCGTCACGGTAACACCCGGCTGGTCGAGTGCGATTGCGGCGAGGCAAGGCTCACCGGTCTCGTTCCAGCAACTGACGATCGCGTGCGTGACCACGTGCGCGCCGGAGCACCAGGCCTTCGTTCCATGCAATGCGACGGTTGAAGCGTCGCCCTGTCGATCGAGCGTCACGCGCGCGTCGGGCGGTTCCGCGCACCACGTGCCCCACAGGCTGCCCTCCGGCATTTCGTAACGCAGGTGCGAGCCGATGTCTCGCCAAGACAGTTCTTCGAGGATCGCGAGGGCATCGGTATGGCCCTCGAAGAGTTTGACGAGCGGAAGGTCCTGCGCCGCGACGGCGGCAAGCGATTGCCAGCGCTCCAGCGTGCGCCCGGCGCCCGGAAGCGGCAGTCGGTCGAATCCGTCGCGCACCAGCCGTCGCAGCGTTTCCCGCAAGTCGCGCTCGCGAGTCTCAGTCTGCAGCAAGCTCGCCAGCCGGCGATCGGCGCGCGCGACGAGCATCGATCAGCCCAGGTCCAGTTTCTTGTGCTCGCCCATGTTCTTCGGCGTCTCTCCGGTGACGGCGGCCTTGGCCATCTTGAGCAGTTGCACCATCTTGCTGTCGTCGACGTCCCAGAACTCGGCTTCGACGATCTGCACGCCCAGCAGGCCCAGGTTCGGGTCGGTCACGCCCTTGGGGAACCACGCCTTGGCAAAGGCGTTGAAGAGTTCCTCCTTCTTCGCCTGGTCTTCGATCAGGCCGGCATGGCCGGCGATCGAAACGTAGCTGTCGCTGCTGGTGTTGGCGTACACGACATTGACCACTTTGTCGGTGGCGGTGTGACGGGCGATGTCGCCGTCCTTCGGGATGAAGAAGTACAGCGTGGAATTCTCGTCGACCGACTTGTTCTGCGTCGTGAGCGGATGGCTATGAAGCATGCCGTCCGAATGGCGGTGCGTGAACATGCCGAAACGGATGTCCTTGATCAGTTCCCAAAGTTTTTGTTGGTCGTTGGTAGCGGTGGTCATGGCGATGTTTGGCTGGATAACGAGTTGGAGAAAGATGCAACTTACCTTCAAAAATTTCCGGACAGGCGGTTGCAATGGCCGAAACGCTGTCGGAAATTGCCGATGCGCGCCCCTCCGACAGTCACAGACATCGAAGCCTGATATCTTGAGAAAGCTTCCACGATAAACAGGAGTTCCCCATGGCCCAGGCACCGGCGCATCCGTTCGCATCCACGCTCAAGACTTTCAAGACGGCGTCGGGAGGGTCCGGAAAATACTGGTCGTTGGGCGAGTTGGCCAAGCAGTACCCGAGCATCGCGCGGTTGCCGGTATCGATCAGGATCATCCTGGAATCGGTGTTGCGCAACTGCGATGGCCAGAAGGTCGCGCCCGAGAACATCGTGCAGCTCGCCCGGTGGCTTCCCAATGCCGAGCGCACCGACGAGATTCCGTTCGTCGTGACTCGCGTGGTGTTGCAGGACTTCACCGGCGTGCCGCTGCTGGCCGACCTCGCGGCCATGCGCAGCGTCGCGGACAAACTGGGCAAGTCGCCCAAGACGATCGAGCCGCTGGTGCCGGTCGACCTGGTGGTCGATCATTCGGTGATGGTCGACTACTACGGCACGCCCAAAGCGCTCGACCTGAACATGAAGCTGGAATTCCAGCGCAACAACGAGCGCTACCAGTTCATGAAATGGGGCATGCAGGCCTTCAACACCTTCGGCGTCGTGCCGCCCGGGTTCGGCATCGTCCACCAGGTGAATCTCGAATATCTCGCGCGTGGCGTCTACAAGGCGCTCGGCAGCACCGATGCCGTGCCCGTGTGGTATCCCGATTCGCTGGTCGGCACCGACAGCCACACCACCATGATCAACGGTGTCGGCGTGGTCGGCTGGGGTGTCGGCGGCATCGAGGCCGAGGCGGCGATGCTCGGACAGCCGGTCTACATGCTCACGCCCGACGTGGTCGGCTTCGAACTCAGCGGCAAGCTGCGCGAAGGCGTGACGGCCACCGACCTGGTGCTCTACGTGACGGCGATCCTGCGTGGCGAAAAGGTGGTCGGCAAGTTCGTCGAATTCTTCGGCCCCGGTGCCGCATCGATCGCGGTGCCCGACCGCGCGACCATCGGCAACATGGCACCCGAATACGGCGCGACGATGGGTTTCTTCCCGGTCGACGAGATGACGATCGCCTACTTCAAAGGCACCGGCCGCACCGACGAGGAGGTCGAGCTGTTCGAGGCCTACTACAAGGCGCAGGGCCTGTTCGGCATGCCGGCACCGGGCGACATCGACTACACCAAGATCGTCAAGCTCGACCTCGGCACCGTGACGCCGAGCCTGGCCGGCCCGAAGCGTCCTCAGGACCGCATCGACCTCGGCCACCTGGCGACCAAGTTCTCCGAGCTCTACAGCAAGCCCAACAACGCCAACGGCTTCAACCAGCCCGCCGACAAGCTGCGGCAGCGCTATCCGCTGGCCATCGACGACAAAAGCGGTCGCGAGGCGGCGGTCGCGCACGTCGACCCGGAAGTCGACGCACCGGCGCCGACGCCCGGTGCCGAGCGCCACGTGATGGAAATGGTGAACAACCGGCCGACGAAGGCCGCCGCTAACACGCAGGCGACGGCGCCGGCGAGTGCGAAGACGGTGAAGCCCGGCGTCACCATCGGAAACGGCGATGTGCTGATCGCCGCGATCACTTCGTGCACCAACACGTCCAACCCCAGCGTCATGCTGGCCGCCGGCCTGCTGGCGAAGAAAGCGGTCGAGGCGGGCCTGACGGTCAAGCCGCACGTGAAGACGTCGCTGGCACCGGGCTCGCGCATCGTGACCGAGTACCTGGAAAAGGCGGGCCTGCTGCCGTACCTGGAGAAGCTGGGTTTCTACCTTGCCGGCTATGGCTGCACCACCTGCATCGGCAACGCAGGCGACCTCACGCCCGAGATCAACGAAGTCATCGTCGACAACGACCTGATCGCTGCGGCGGTGTTGTCGGGCAACCGTAATTTCGAGGCGCGCATCCATCCCAACCTCAAGGCGAACTTCCTGGCATCGCCACCGCTGGTGGTGGCCTACGCGATCGCCGGCAACGTAATGGTCGACCTGATGACCCAGCCGGTTGGCAAGGGCACCGGCGGCAAGGACGTGTTCCTCGGCGACATCTGGCCGACGGCGCAGGAGATCGACGAGAACCTGCGCTTCGCCATGAACGCCAAGGCTTTCCGTGCGAACTACGACAAGGTCCGTACCGACCCGGGCAAGTTCTGGACGAGCATCCAGGGCACGACCGGACAGGTCTACGACTGGCCGACCTCCACCTACATCGCCGAGCCGCCGTTTTTCGAGGGCTTCAAGATGAAGCCGCACGCGGCCGACCCGGGCATCAAGGGCGCGCGCGTGATGGCGCTGTTCGGCGACTCGATCACCACCGACCATATCTCGCCGGCCGGCGCCATCAAGGAAAGCTCGCCCGCGGGCGTCTGGCTCAAGGAGCACGGCGTCTCGAAGGCGGATTTCAACAGCTACGGCTCGCGTCGCGGCAACCACGAGATCATGATGCGCGGCACCTTCGCCAACGTGCGCATCAAGAACCTGATGCTGCCGCCGGACGAGAGCGGCACGCAGGAGGAGGGCGGCCTGACCCTGTTCCAGCCGGGCAACGAGAAGATGTTCATCTACGACGCCGCGATGAAATACATCGAGCAGGGCGTGCCGACCGTGGTCTTCGGCGGAGAGGAATACGGAACTGGTTCTTCGCGCGACTGGGCCGCCAAGGGCACGCAGCTGCTCGGCATCAAGGCCGTGATCGCGCGCAGCTTCGAGCGCATCCACCGCGCCAACCTGGTCGGCATGGGCGTTCTGCCACTGCAGTTCCGGGGTGCCGATTCATGGCATGGCCTAGGGCTGACCGGCCACGAGCGGATCGACGTCGTCATCGGCGGCACGCTGCGTCCGCAGATGGACGTGAAGCTGGTGGTGCATCGGCCGGACGGCAGCCACCAGGAAGCGACGGTGCGTCTGCGCATCGACACGCCGATCGAGGTGGCCTACTACCAGCACGGCGGCATCCTTCCGTTCGTGTTGCGGCAGTTGCTCGCAAACTGACAGCCGTCACGGGCTTCGATCGGCAAGGCGATCGACGGGTTTCCTGCAAGCGCGATTGGGAATTGTTAGCATTCACCTTTTGCCATCGCGCGCGCATCCGACGCGACGCGTTTCCCCCGTGCCCTCCATCGATCCCGCCCTCTCCTCGTCGTCCGCCATCCGTCTCGACCAGCTTCCTTCCGACCAGTGGGCCACCGTGCTGGACCTGCGCCCCTCGGATGTGCCCGAGGACCGAGAGCTGGTGCTGCGTCTGACGGAGATCGGCTTCGTGCCGGGCGAGGCGGTGCGCATCGTCGCGAGCGGCACACCGGGACGCGAGCCGCTGGCGGTTCGCCTGGGCCATACCACTTTCGCGTTGCGCCGGCATGAAGCTTCTTTCATCCACGTGACGCCGGGAGCGGCGAACCATGGTTGAGGCGACGCTCGAATTCCGGCCGATGCCCGGCAGCAAGCCCCGTGTAACGCCGCCGGACCGTATCGCGCTGCTCGGCAATCCGAACTGCGGCAAGACCGCGCTGTTCAACCTGTTGACCGGCAGCCGCCAGAAGGTCGCGAACTACGCGGGCGTGACGGTCGAGCGCAAGGAAGGCGTGCTCCAGACGGCCGGTGGCCGCCGCGTGTTCGTCCTCGACCTGCCGGGCGCCTACAGCCTGAACGCGCTGTCCGCCGACGAGGCCGTGACGCGCGACGTCGTCACCGGCCGCAGCAAGGAAGCGCTGCCCGACCTGCTGGTCTGCGTGACGGATGCCACCAACCTGCGCCTGAACCTGCGTCTGGTGCTGGAGGCCCGCAAGCTCGGCCTGCCGATGGTGATGGCGCTCAACATGACCGACATGGCGAAGCGCCAGGGCATCACGGTCGATACGGCCGTGCTGTCGCGTGAACTCGGCATGCCGGTGATCGAGACGGTGGGCGTGCACACGGGCGGCGCCGACATGCTGCTCGCCGCGCTCGATGCGCCGGTGGCCGCGGCCGCGCCGGTACCCTGGATCGCACCGGTGCTCGACGACGTGCTCGCGACGCAGCGCGAGGTACGCCGCATCCTCGGCCTCGCGGTGACCGAGCCTGTCGGCAGCCTCGAGACCAGCGACCGCATCGACCGCGTGGTGCTGCATCCGTTGTGGGGCATGGTGGTGCTGGCAGTCACGCTGTTCCTGATGTTCCAGGCGGTGTTCAGCTGGGCCAACGTGCCGATGGACCTGATCAAATCAGGCACCGAATGGATCGGCGAAGGCGTCAAGGGCGTGATTTCCGAGGGCATGCTGCAGAGCCTGCTGGTCGACGGCGTGGTGGCGGGGGTCGGCGGCGTGATCGTGTTCCTGCCGCAGATCCTGATCCTGTTCCTGTTCATTCTGGCGCTGGAGGATTCCGGCTACCTGCCGCGTGCGGCGTTCCTGCTCGATCGCGTCATGGGCACGGTCGGTCTCTCGGGCCGTTCATTCATCCCGCTGCTGTCGAGCTTCGCCTGCGCGATTCCCGGCGTGATGGCGACGCGCACCATCAGCAACTGGCGCGACCGCCTGACGACCATCATGATCGCGCCTCTGATGACCTGCTCGGCGCGGCTGCCGGTGTATGCGCTGCTGATCGCGGCCTTCATTCCGGCACGCACGGTGGGTGGCGTCTTCAACCTGCAGGGCGTCGTGCTGTTCGCGCTGTATCTGTTCGGCATCCTCTCGGCGATGGCGGTGGCCTGGGTCATGAAGCGCTTCGCGCGCTTCGGCGACAGGAAGGCCGACGGCGTGGCGCATTCGCCGCTTCTGATGGAACTGCCCGCCTACCGCTGGCCGAACCTGCGCAACCTGGCACTGGGTCTGTACGAGCGCGCCTGGATCTTCCTGCAGCGCGTGGGCACGATCATCCTCACGCTGACGATCCTGCTGTGGTTCCTCTCGACCTTTCCGTCGCCGCCCGATGGCGCGACCGGCCCGGCGATCCAGTACAGCCTGGCCGGCGTCATCGGCGGCTGGCTCGAGCACGTCTTCGCGCCGATCGGCTTCAACTGGCAGATCTCCATCGCGCTGGTGCCCGGCATGGCGGCGCGCGAGGTGGCCGTCGGCGCGCTCGGGACGGTGTACGCGCTGTCGACGACCGGCGAGGGCGTCGCCACCGCGCTGGAGCCGCTGATCGCAGGCAGCTGGTCGCTGGCGACCGCGCTGTCGCTGCTGGTGTGGTTCGTGTTCGCGCCGCAGTGCCTGTCCACGCTCGCAGCGGTGCGGCGGGAGACCAATTCCTGGCGCTACGTCTGGATCATGGCCGGCTATCTCTTCGGGCTGGCCTACGTGGCCTGCTTCATTACGTACCGCATCGCCGTCGCGCTGGGCGCGGGCTGAACGCGGCGGCGCGCCGTCGCAACACCGGGAGTACTTCATGGCACAGCAAATCATCGTCGGATTGATCGTCGCTCTGGCTGCCGTCTATGCGGTCTGGCGCTGGATGCCGGCGGCCTGGCGACGTTCGGCCGCCGGCAAGGTGGCGGCCGGATCGCAGCGCGCCGGCCTGGTCGACGCGCAGCGCGCGAGTGCACTGGCGGCCTCGCTCGCCAAGACCTCGGGATGCGGTGCCTGCGACAGCTGCGGAAGTTGCGGCAAGGCGTCGGCCGCCGATGTGCGTGGAGTGCCCGTGCCAGCGCGGCCCGGCAACGCCGCGCGCTGACGGGCGCATGGCGCTCCGGCTCCTGGTCGCCGGTGGCGGCATCGGCGGACTGACCGCGGCATTGGCGCTTGCGCGAGATGGCCACAACGTGGAATTGCTGGAACAGGCCGAAGTCTTTTCCGAAGTCGGCGCCGGCATCCAGCTCGGGCCGAACGCGGTGCGCAGGCTCTCGACGCTCGGACTTGCCAAAGCCGTCGAAGGCGTCGCCGCCAGACCCCAGGCGCTGGTGATCGCCGATGCCCTGGCCGGCCGCGAGCTTGCGCGCATGCCGCTCGGCGATGCGATGCGGGAGCGTTACGGCACGCCCTATCTCTGCATCCATCGAGCCGACCTGCATGCGCTTCTCGGCGAAATGGTGCAGTCGGAGGGCACCGCGTTGCTGCATCTGCAGGCACGTATCGTCCGCGTCGATGCACGCGACGATGCGGTGGCGGTCCTCGCCGAAGACGCGCGCGCATGGGAAGGCGATGCACTGGTCGGCGCCGACGGGCTGTGGAGCGTCGTACGCCCGAAGATCGTGAACGCGGCTTGCGGGCCTCGCTCGACAGGGCACACGGCGTGGCGCGGCCTGATCGCGCAGGACGACCTGCCGCAGTCGCTGCGAAGCGCCGACGTGCGCGTGTGGCTCGGCCCGCGCATGCATGCGGTGGCCTATCCGGTGCGGCGTGGCGAGGCGCTCAACGTCGTCGTGCTCGCCGAATCGGCGCCCGCCGACGACGCACGCGATTGGGATCGGCCCGGCAGCCGGCAGGCGCTTCAGGACGCCACCGGCCGATGCTGCAGCACCCTGCAGTCACTGATCGAATCGATCGGCGGCTGGCGCGCCTGGACCCTGAGCGATCGCGAACCGATCGCCGGCCCCGGCGAGATGGCCGATGACCGCATCGCGTTGCTCGGCGACGCCGCGCATCCGATGCTGCCGTACCTGGCCCAGGGCGCCGGCATGGCGATCGAGGACGCCTTGGCGCTGGCCGATGCGCTGCGGGAGGTTCGGAACGACACCGCCGATGTACCCATCGCGCTAGGCCGTTATGCCGCCGCACGCTGGCGCCGCAACGCGCAGGTGCAGTCCCGGGCACGGCGCAATGCCGCGATCTTCCACATGACCGGACCGATGCGGATCGGCCGTGATCTCGCGCTGCGCATGCTCGGGCCCCGACTGCTCGACGTGCCCTGGCTCTACGGCGGCTGAACCGGCGTCGCGACTCCTACGGCTTTCGCAGCACCGCCCGCACGGGCGAGGCGTCGGCGGTGACGAGCTTCAACGGCAGCGCGACGAGTTCGTAGTCGCCCTCGGGCACCGCGTCGAGTACCAGGTTTTCCAGCACGCGGATGTCGAGCCGGCGTACGACCTGATGGCTTTCGAGGGCCGTGCTGGCGGCGGGATCGATGCTCGCGGTGTCGATGCCCACCAGTCGCACCCCGAGCGCGCCCAACCGTTCGATCGTGGCCGGCGCGAAAGCCGTGAGGTCGTCGTTCCAGCGTTCGACCGATGCGTGCTCGCAGGTGCGCACCAGCACGCGGGGCGGCAATCCGTCGAGCGCATGGGCGAGGTGCGGCCACTCGACCAGCGGCCCGCACCCGATCGCGTGGATCACGCGGCAGGGTCCGAGAAACGGCGTGAGGTCGACCAGGCCGATGGCGGCGCCTCGGGCGTCGTAATGCAGTGGGGCGTCGGCATGCGCGCCGACGTGCAGCGACATCGTGATCTCGCCGACGTTCGCGGCGCTGTCCGGACCGAGGGTCGAGGTCCAGCGCTGGCGGTAGGGCGTATCACCGGGGAATACCGGCGTACAGGCGCTCACGGGCGGCGAGATGTCCCAGAGCATCAGATCCGATTCCTTCGGTCCGTTAACTTATTTCCACATTTGCTGCGCAGGGCTGCGATAGTCTGTTCACCGTGGTTCACGGGAGTGAATTGCATCGTATATTCAATTGACAATTGGATCGGGACCGAAGCGATGAATGCAATCAGGAGCGGCGCCAGCCCACGCGTATTTGTTTCGGCGCAACCTCGACACAGCGAAACCGGGCGTACATCGCAGCCGTCCAGTTCGTTCGTCCGGGCCACGGAAGCGAACGGTGATACGCAGCCCCGAACTTCAGGTCTGAAAACGGTGGCCGCAGCGCTTTTTTCGTCCTGTAGCGATCGGCTGACCAACCTTAGGAAGGAGGGTGCCCGCGAATCCGGCTTTCTCGGGAACGACGGCGACGCGCAGGTGTTCTGCAACAGGGAGCGTGAGGAAGTCTGCATCCAGACCGGGAGCGACGTCTGCACGGTGAAAGCCGACGGCCGGGTTTTTCTGAACGGCGATCCGCTCAGGCGTGACCAGCGGGAATTCGCCCAGATGCGGCGCAGGCTTGCGGACCTGGGCGACAGGGTGATCGCCGGCCGTCTCGAGCATGCCGTGGGCACCGGCGGCGCGACGGCGTGTGCGCCGTGGGATCCGGCATCCTCCGTGCACGTCAATTACGTGCTCTGATCCTGGATCTTGCCGATCAGCAGGAATTCCATCAGCGCTTTCTGCGCATGGAGCCGGTTCTCGGCTTCGTCCCAGACGACCGACTGCGGGCCGTCGATCACATCGGCTTCGACCTCCTCGCCACGGTGCGCGGGCAGGCAGTGCATGAAGAGCGCGTCGGGCCGGGCGATGCGCATCATCTCGGTATCGACGCACCATTCGGCGAAGGCCGCGCGGCGGGCTTCGTTCTCCGCCTCGTAGCCCATGCTGGTCCAGACGTCGGTGGTCACGAGGTCGGCGCCGCGGCAGGCTTCCATCGGGTCCTTGAAGACCTCGTAGCTGTCCGACGAACGCAATCCGGCGACGGACTGGTCGACCTCGTAGCCGCTGGGCGTGCTCACGTGCACCTTGAAGCCGAGGATCTCGCTGGCCTGCAGCCAGGTGTTGGCCATGTTGTTGCCATCGCCGACCCATGCCACGGTCTTGCCCTGGATCGAACCGCGATGCTCGATGTAGGTGAAGATGTCCGCGAGGATCTGGCAGGGGTGGAACTCGTTCGTCAACCCGTTGATGACCGGAACTCGGGAGTTGGCCGCGAAGGCCGCGAGCTTGTCCTGACCGAAGGTGCGGATCATCACCAGGTCGACCATCCGGCTGATCACTTTCGCGCTGTCCTCGATCGGTTCGGCGCGGCCCAGCTGGCTGTCGCCGGTGGTGAGGTTCACGACCGAGCCGCCGAGCTGGTACATGCCGGTCTCGAAACTCACGCGCGTGCGGGTGGACGCCTTCTCGAAGATCATCGCCAGCGTGCGGTCGACCAGGGGCTGGTGGCGCTCGTACGACTTGAACTTCTTCTTGATCAGCGCCGCGCGCGCGAACAGATAGGCGTAGTCGTCGGCGCTGAAATCGCAGAACTGCAGGTAGTGGCGGACCGGCGCCGTGGCGCCGATCAGGCCGGCGGCGGTGGTCGGCGATGCGTTCATGGTGCCGGCTCCGCAAGGAAGGTCTTCACCAGCGGCGCGAGGATGGCGACGATCTCGTCCGCCTCGGCGATGCTCAGGATCAGCGGCGGCACCAGGCGGATCACGCTGTCGGCTGTCACGCTCAGCAGCAGCCCGGCCTCGCAGGCGCGGTTCAGGATCGCACCGCACGGCCGGTCGAGTTCGATGCCGATCATCAGTCCCTGGCCGCGCACGTCCTTCACGCCCGACATGCCTTCGAATTCACGCAGCAGCGAGGCCTTGATGTGCGCACCGACATCGGCCGCGTTCTGGAGCAGCTTGTGTGCTTCCATGATGCGGATGGTCTCGACGCCGGCACGCATCGCCAGCGGATTGCCGCCGAAGGTGGTGCCGTGGTTGCCGGGACCGAAGATGTTCGCGGCGCGCGGTCCGGCGACCACCGCGCCGATCGGCACGCCCGAGCCGAGCCCCTTGGCCAACGGCATGACGTCCGGCTTGATGCCGGCCCACTGGTGGGCGAACCACTTGCCGGTGCGGCCCATGCCGCACTGCACCTCGTCGATCATCATCAGCCAGTCGCGCTCGTCGCACAGTGCACGCACCTGCCTCATGTACTCGAGCGCCATCGGATGGATGCCGCCTTCGCCCTGGATCGCCTCGAAGAACACGGCGACGACGTTCGGGTTGCCTTCGGTCGCCTGCTTCAGCGCTTCGATGTCGTTGAGCGGCACGCGGATGAAGCCCTCGACCATCGGGCCGAAGCCTTTCTGTATCTTCGGGTTGCCGGTGGCCGACAGCGTGGCGATCGAGCGGCCGTGGAACGCATGCTCGTAGACCACGATTTCCGGCCGCTCGATGCCCTTGTCGTGGCCGAACTTGCGCGCCAGCTTGAGCGCGGCTTCGTTGGCTTCCAGGCCGGTCGAACAGAAGAAGGCGTTGGTCAGGCCCGAGAGTTCGGTCAGCTTCGTGGCCAGCGCCTCTTGGCCGGGCACGTGGTAATAGTTGCAGCTGTGGACGATCTTCGTCAGCTGGTCCTGCAGCGCCGGCACCAGTTCGGGGTGGTTGTGCCCGAGCGTGTTGACCGCGATGCCGCCGAGCCCGTCGATGTAGGCGCGGCCGTTCGTGTCCCAGACACGGCAGCCCTGGCCGTGCGACAGTGCGATCGGCAGGCGCCCGTAGGTGTTCATGACGTGGGGCGAAGTGGGTTCGACAATGGCGCTCATTCGATCTCCGGGACAGGAAGAAAACCGAATTCTAGGCGGCGTACCCGGCCACGTCGTTGAGGATTGCGCATCGCAGCAATGCGCCTGGCATCCAGCTTGCGAGCCGTGGATAGAATCGTTGTGCGCCGCAGCACCGCAGCGCGCGACCTCTCCGCAAAGATGATCTCTCCCAGCGCTAAAGAAGTCTTCATCCAGGGCCTTACCAGCGACGGTCGTGCCTTCCGCCCGAGCGACTGGGCCGAACGGCTGGCCGGCGTCATGAGTTCTTTCCGTCCCGGCGGCGCCACGCCGGGCAGCCATCTGAGCTATTCGCCGTGGTGCGTGCCCACCAGCATCGGCGGCACCAAATGCGTGATCGTGAACACCGACCTGCGCGAGCACAACGTGATGGCCTGGGATTTCGTCATGAACTTCGCTCGCGACAATGACTTGCAGATCGTCGAGGCCTGCCTCGTTCCCGACGTCCCGCCGGTGCCTCCCGGCTGAACGACCGAAAGGCCGACGAATCAACCGGCCAGGAAACGATCCCCCGTGCGCAACGAGAGCGCCATGATGGTCAACGCCGGATTCGCGACGACGGCGCTGGGGAACACCGAGTTGTCGCAGATCCACAGGTTGTCGATATCGAAGCTCCGTCCATCGGCGTCGACCATGGCGGTCGTCCGGTCGGTGCCCATGCGGCAGGTGCCGATGGTGTGCGCGGTGCGCGGCAGCACCATCGTCTCGGTCGCGCCTGCCGCCTCGACGATCTGGCGCATCACGCGTGTCGCATGCCTGCCGATCGCTTCTTCGTTGGCGCCGGCACTGAATGTGACGACCGCCTTCGGCATGCCGAAGGCGTCGAGTTCGTCGGACAGTTCGAGTCGATTGCTTTCGGACGGCAGGCATTCGGCGTTGA
The DNA here is from genome assembly GCA_050954325.1 of Janthinobacterium lividum. Classification (GTDB taxonomy): domain Bacteria; phylum Pseudomonadota; class Gammaproteobacteria; order Burkholderiales; family Burkholderiaceae_C; genus Variovorax. The sequence goes on from JBPBPG010000005.1 coordinate 163,942, forward strand.
TGCCGACGCCGGCCATGAACCGATAGCTGTCGACCGCCTCGATCAGCGCCTCTCCCCACAGCCCGGCGCCGCGCGCCATCGTGGTCGCCAGCGTGACGGGCATGACGCCCAGGCTCTGGACCAGGTAGCCACCCGCGAAGTCGGCATCCGCAGGACGCAAGGTGTCCTCGGTGAGGAGCGACGACGGGTAGCCCCGGTGCCCGCGCATCTCGGCATCGAAGCGACCCCAGACCTGGGTCGCTCCATGAGCCATGAAATTCCGGCCGACCTGTCCGCTGCCGTTGGCCAGGCCCGTGTGCAGCAGCAACCGTGGCGTCTCGATGCCGCCGGCGCAGACGAACAGCGCCGCGCAGCGTTGCCTCCGCTCGACACCACGATGCCGGTAGACGACACCGGTCACCCGGCCGGCGGCATCGCGCTCGATCCCGTGGACCCGGCACTCGGCCCGGATCTCGGCGCCGTGGGCGACCGCCAGCGGCAGGTAGGTCGTGTCCATGCTGGCCTTGGCGGCGTTTCGACACCCCTGGTGGCAGGAGCCGCAATTCACGCAGGCCTGGCGCAGGCCTGCGCCTTCCTGCCGCCAGTCGCGCGAGACGAGGGCTGCCGGTGCGTCGGCTGTCCTGATGCCTAGCACGGCGCAGCCCCGCGCCATCATGTCCGCCGAGGCATTTCGCTTCGCGGGCGGCAACGGGTATCTGCGCTCGGGATCCCAGGGATAGTCGGCCGGGCCGGACACGCCGATGAAGCGCTCGACCTGTTCGATGTAGCCCGTGAGTTCGGCATGGGCGATCGGCCAGTCCTGTCCCAGGCCCGTCAGGGTCCGCAGTTTCAGGTCGCGTGGATCCGGACGCGGCACGAAGGCGCCCCAGTGCAGGGTCGAACCGCCCACGCCGGTGCCGCTGTTGTTGGCGCCGAAAGCTGTCGGGGTGGCGCCGCCGCTCAGGCGTTCCTCCATCCAGTTGATGTCCGTGCCCTCGGTCTCGTCGGGTGTGTGGTCGCCCGGTTCCCAATTGCGTCCGGCTTCCAGCGCCACCACCCGCAAACCGCGTGCGGCGAGCTTCGCGAGCAGCGGCGCACCTCCGGCACCGGTTCCTATGACCACGGCGTCGACGATTTCGTTTTCGCCATGGCGCTGCATTGCATCGAGGTTCATCGCGACACCTTCATCACGGGCTCCCATGCTTCCCGCTCGTCCGCCGCGAGCCGCTCGAATCCCTGTTTGCGCGTGCCGTCTCCGCCGTTGGCGAAACCGTCGAAACCGATGCGGGCCATGGTCGCGGGATGCGCCAGCCAGATGCGGACCAGGTCGGCACGCAAATCTTCGAACCAATGTTTCATTTGTCCTGCGGACAACGCCGCGTGGTCGTAATCGCCTGCTCCCATCCGCGTCAGCGCGGCTTGCTTTGCGTCATCGGCAAGCGTGCCGAAGCCGGCTAGGCCGCCCAGTGCCATTGCATAGGCGTCGCGGTCCGACGGCATGTCCGCGAAGCGCCAGCCGTCGTCCTTTCCGGCCGCGAGCTGCGAATCGATCCGGGCTGCCAGATCGATCGACGGACCGGTCTGTGGAACGACCAGCTCGGCCACGGCGCGCAATGTCTGCATCTGCATCGGCGACAACACGCGGGGTACGTGATCGGGATCGTCGGCCAGCGCCCGGACCGCCAGGGCGGCGCGCGTTTTGCAACTCACGCGCGCGGAGGCGATCAGGCGGACGAACGCTGCCGGGATCGCCGGCCCGGTCCCGGCCGTCCGGTGCCAGAACCGCGCGATCAGGTCGGCCACCTCCTTCGGGCGTTCCAGCGGCAGCAGATGACCCGCACCGTCTTCCACCGCAATGCTGGCCCGCGGATACACGATCGCATTCGTCGCGCGCTGCCCGTCTTCGCCGAGATCGCCGTCTGCTCCGCCGACGACGATCAGCGCCGGCAGATCGAGCCGTCCGACCTCGCCCGACCAATCCTCCCGGCTGCCACGTTCGAGCCAGGCCAGCCAGGCCTCCCGGGAGGCGCGTTGCAGGTCGTCGAGCGCCAGACGGTCGGCCGCAGGTGCGAGCGCACGACCGACGTTCTCGTCGATGAATTCCCTGGCCGCGGCTTCGTCGAGCGGCCCGTTCGCCGCCCATCGAATCATCTTCCGACGCCGCTCTTCTTCCATCGGTTCGGGCGACGGCGGAGATGCGGCCAGCAGGACGACACCTGCCAGTCCGAACAGCCCGGATTCTCCGGCCAGGGCTCGTGCGGCGACGATCGAGGCGATCTTGCCGCCCATGCTGTGGCCGACCAGGAGCCAGCGGGATGCGCATCGCGCGCGCACGACGGCGACGACGTGGTCGGCCATGCCCGCGACGCCCGGGTCCACGGCAACCGGTGCAGCGCCAAATCCCGGCAGGTCGATCGCGACGACTTCGAAGCCTTCTCCCAGCGAGGCGGCGACGCCGTTCCAGGCACGTGCGCTTGCGCCCAACGCGTGAAGCATGAAAAGAACAGGGCGGTCACTCATCGATCAATTTCTTTCGTTGGCGGGTCGGACAACCTGACCGGCTTCGGCGATGGTGCGACCTGTCGGCGGCGGTGAGGAAGCGACACATTTGCCTTCCTACAGTAGGTCGAGCGCTTTGCTCGTGGCCCTGCACATCCGAGCGGGCAGGATGAAATATCGAACAGGAACGACGAATCAAGTGATGCGAACAAGCAGGTTTATCGATGACGCCCCACAGGGTGCACCGGCGAGCGCACGCTCGGCGACCGTGATGCTGACCGTCAGGCGGACGCTCTGAGCGGCGCGCGTCCAAAGCCTGAGCAGGCTCGTGGCAATTCAGACCCCGGCCTGCGCACGGATGGCTATCTGCCGCTCGCTCGATATGGCGCGCTCGGCGACGGCCGTTCCGTCGCGCTGTCGGGCACCGACGGTTCGATCGACTGGTGGTGCGTGCCCAACATGGACTCGCCAGCATTCTTCGACCGGCTGCTCGATGCGGAGCACGGAGGTCGCTTCGTGCTTCAGCCGGACGAGCCTTTCGATGTCCAGCGCCATTACCGGAACGACAGCAACGTTCTGGAAACGATCTTCACGACAGCCGACGGCCGGGCGATGCTCACCGAATCGCTCAACAGCGGCACGGCCGGCCGTCTGCCGTGGGCCGAACTGGCACGACGCATCGAAGGGCTCGAAGGCAGCGTGCGCTTCAACCTGATCATGAGGCCCGGACGTCGGGGGAACACCGTCAGTCCCTACCATTCGACGATCGGCGGCCGCGATGTCCTCCATGTCGAACGCGTTCTGGCGCTGTTCATCCATAGCGAAGAAGTTCGCATCGACTGGTCGGACGACGGAATCACCGGCGAGGTGGTCGTTGCAGCCGGCGAGCGTCGGACCGTCGCCGTCGTCGCGGGTCGCGACGAACCCCTGGTCGCTCCGTCGGTCGAAGAGGTGGACGAACGCATCGACGTTTCGGATGCGGAATGGCGCATCTGGTGCAAGGGGGTTTCGTTCCAGGGCGAAGACCGACCCGCGTTCCTGCGCAGCGCGCTGGCGCTCAAGCTGCTTCTCTACTCGCCTTCGGGCGCCATCGCCGCCGCCGCCACGACGTCCGTGCCCGAGTCGATCGGCGGCGAAAAGAATTACGAATATCGCTATGCCTGGGTGCGCGATGCGGGCTACACCATCAAGGCTTTTCTCACCGCCGGCCTCCAGGCCGAGGCGAAAGCGGCACTGACCTGGCTGCTCGACCAGCTGCGCCATGTGGGCACCCGCGTCGTCTACACGCTCGACGGCCATGCCGTTCCCGAAGTGCGGAAACTGGACGTCGCGGGCTACCGCAACTCGCAGCCCGTCGTCACCGGCAATCTCGCCACCAGCCAGCGCCAACACGGCGTCTATGGCGACATTTTCGAAACGGCGGCGTGTTTCGTCGGCAACGGCAACATCCTCGACAGCGCCAATGCCGAGCTTCTTTCCCGGCTTGCCGACGAATGCGCCGATCGCTGGCGCACGCCGGACGCCGGCATGTGGGAGCTGCAGGAAGAGCGGCACTACACCATGTCCAAGATCAGTTGCTGGCAGGCGCTGGCACGCGCCGTCGAGCTGGCGGACCAGGGACAGTTGCCCACGACCTGCCACGATCGCTGGTCGCGGGAGCGCGATCGGATCAAAGCCTGGATCGAGGCGGAGTGCTGGTCGGACCAGAAGCAGGCTTTCGTGATGCACCCGGGCAGCGACAAGCTGGATGCTTCGATGGCGCTGGCCGTCCGCTTCGGTTTCGACGGTCCCGAGCGGCTGGCGAAGACACTCGATGCGATCGACCGCGAACTCGGCGCCGGCCCCTTTCACTATCGCTACACCGGCATGCACGAGGAGGAAGGGTGCTTTCTCGCCTGCTCGTTCTGGATGGTGGCGGCCCGTGCGCAGCTGGGCCAGCGCGACGAGGCCCGCCGCAGGTTCGATCGGCTGACGGCGGCACTGTCGCAAGGACACGGCGTGCTGGCCGAAATGGTCGACCCCGCGACCGGTGCGTTTCTCGGCAACCTGCCCCAGGGCCTGAGCCACCTGGCGCACCTCATGGCGCTGTCCGTTCTCCAAGGGGAACCGGAGCGCGCGTAATTTTCCATCCCGCCGTGAACCGGATTTCGCGGCTTTTTCCCAACCTCGACGGAGAAAAACACATGTCAGATCGACTTTCAATGCAGGATCCACGCACCCAGTATCCCCAGCCGCCGTTTCCTCGGCAGCCGCAGCCCGTGCCTGGCGAAGCATCGAAGATGGACCCCGTACCGGACCATGGAGAAACGAGCTATCAGGGCTCTGGCAAGCTGAAAGGTCGCAAAGCGCTCATCACCGGTGGCGACAGCGGCATCGGTCGGGCGGCCGCGATCGCCTTCGCGCGCGAAGGCGCCGATGTCGCCATCTCCTACCTGGCGACGGAAAAATCCGATGCGCAGGAAGTCCTTCAGCTGATCGAGGCGGAAGGCCGCATCGCCGTGGCGTTACCGGGCGACATCACCGAGGAGCAATGGTGCCGGGATCTCGTCGCGGAGGCGGTCGAAAAACTGGGCGGGCTGGACATTCTCGTCATCAACGCGGGCCGGCAACAGAACCGCAAGGATATTTCCAAGGTCACGTCGGAGGACTTCGACAAGACGCTGAAGACCAACCTCTACGCGATGCATTGGATCGCCCAGGCCGCAGTGCCGCACCTGCCCGCGGGCGCGTCGGTCATCACCACTGCTTCCGTGCAGGCCTACGACCCCTCGGCGATCCTGCTCGACTACGCGACGACGAAAGCCGGCATCGTGGCCTACACGAAAGCCCTGGCCAAGCAACTGCTCGAAAAAGGAGTACGCGCGAACGTCGTCGCCCCGGGTCCGTTCTGGACACCGCTCCAGGCGTCTGGCGGTCAGCCGCCCGAGAAGGTGATGAAGTTCGGAGCGGAGAGTCCGTTCGGTCGTCCCGGCCAACCGGTGGAAATCGCGCCCGTGTACGTGCTGCTCGCCAGCCAGGAAGGCAGCTTCATCAACGGTGAGGTGTTCGGCGTCACCGGTGGTGCCGGGATCGCCTGAACCCGTTCGTTTCGTCTGTAATGAAAAAACCGCCCGAAGGCGGTTTTTCACTTCTTGCTTGCTGCAGCGCACCCCGATCAAACGGCGGACTGTCTCGAATCGAGGTTCAGACGGTCCGGGCTGTTTGCCTGACAGGGGTCAGGCGGTGGCCTTTTCAGGGGCCAGTGCCAGGGTCTTGACCTTGGCGGAGAGGCGGCTCTTGTCACGAGCAGCCTTGTTCTTGTGGAAGATGCCCTTGTCGGCGACGGTATCGACGATCGCCTGGGCCTTCGCGAAGAGTTCGGTGGCCTTTGTCTTGTCGCCGGCCAATACGGCCTTCTCGACATTCTTGACCGCGGTACGGTATTTGGAGCGCAGCGAAGTGTTCGCGGCGTTGAGCTTGGTGTCCTGGCGGACGCGCTTACGGCCGGAGGCGAGGCGCGGGTTCTTCTTTTTGGGCTTGGCGGAGGCCATGAATTGTGGTTCCTAGTGTCTGAGGATGATGCAGCAAAGCCGAAGATTATAGCTCGCTCCCAGGCTTGCTCGCTTCGTGTAGCAGCGCCTACCCCCTGCCGGGGGCGACGCCTGCGGCCTGGCGGAGCCGGTTCCGCGGCGTCTTTGGAATGGGGGAGCGCGTCGCTTCGCTGGCGCCGTGGGGTGGTTGGCCGGGGGCCTACACTCCGGCGCCGTGTCCTTATTCAAATCCGCCTCCACCGTTTCCCTTCTCACGCTCGCTTCCCGGATCACGGGGTTGGTGCGCGACCTGCTCATGGCTTCGGTGTTCGGGGTGAGTGCGCTGACGGATGCGTTCAACGTGGCGTTCCGGATTCCGAATCTGTTCCGGCGGGTACTGGGGGAGGGCGCCTTCAGCCAGGCGTTCGTGCCGGTGCTGGCGGCGACGCGGACGGAACGCGGAGATGCGGGCGCGAAGGCGCTGGCCGACCATGTGGCGACGCTGCTGACCTGGACGCTGGTGCTGCTGTGCATCGCCGGCGTGATCGGCGCGCCGGCGATGATCTGGGCGATGGCGAGCGGCCTGGCGCAGACGCCGCAGGGTTACGAGGCGGCGGTGGTGATGACGCGGTGGATGTTTCCGTACATCGGCTTCATGTCGCTGGTGGCGCTGGCGGGCGGCATCCTCAACACCTGGCGCAGGTTCGCCGTGCCGGCGGCTTCGCCGGTGCTGCTGAACCTGGCGCTGATCCTGTCGATCCTGATCGGCGCGCCGCTGTTCCGGCGCTGGGGCATCGAGCCGATCTATGCGCAGTGCGTCGGCGTGATGGTGGGCGGCATGCTGCAGCTGGGCATCCAGCTGCCGGCGCTGCGGCGTATCGGAATGCTGCCGCGCATCGGTGCGACGTGGGGCGCCGTGCGCATCGCGTGGGCCGATCCGACGACGCGCAGGATCCTCGGACTCATGCTGCCGGCACTGATCGGCGTCAGCGTGGCGCAGATATCCTTGCTCATCAACACGCAGATCGCTTCGCATCTGGCGCCAGGCAGCGTGACCTGGGTCAGCTATGCCGACCGGTTGATGGAGTTTCCGACCGCCATGCTCGGCGTCGCGCTCGGCGTGGTGCTGATGCCGCAGCTCGCCGGCGCCCGCGCGGCCAAGGACAATGCCCGTTACTCTTCGCTGCTCGACTGGGGCCTGCGCCTGGTAGTGCTGCTGTCGGTGCCCTGCGCGGTGGCGCTGCTGGTGTTCTCGAAGCCGCTGGTGGCGGTTCTCTTCCACAACGGGGCCTTCAGCGATCTCGATGTGCAGCGCACCACGGTCGCGCTCATGGGCTACGGCGCCGGGCTGGTCGGCATCGTGGCGATCAAGGTGCTGGCGCCGGGTTACTACGCACGGCACGACATGCGCTCGCCGATGCTGATCGCCGTCTGCGTGCTGGTGCTGACGCAGTTGCTCAACCTGGTGCTGGTGCCGCTGCTCCAGCATGCCGCGCTGACGCTGACGATCGCCATCGGCGCCATGGTGAACGCGCTATGGCTGCTGATCGGTCTGTTGCGCCGCGGCAGCTATCGGCCGGAGCCGGGCTGGGGCCGCTTCGTGCTGCAGGTGCTGGTGGCCGCGGCGCTCTTGGGCCTGCTGCTGGCCTGGGGCGAGAGACATTTCGACTGGGTCGGCATGCGGGCGGTGCGGCTGCAGCGCATCGGGTTGCTGGCGGCGATGGTCGTCGGCGCGGCGCTGCTTTATTTCGCCGCGCTGACCGCGATGGGCTTGCGGCTGCGCAGCTTCGTCAAGCGCTGACGTTCGCAGGGCGCCGCCAGCTTGCGCCGGCCGGCCCAAGCCCAGCACCTTGACGCTCCCGACGTGCTCCTCTACAAAGCCACATGATGTTCAGCTTCCCGACGCCGACCGCCCTCGAATATTTCGCTTCGCTCGTGCAGAGCGACGACCACTTCCCGCTGCTCGAAGCCGCCGCCAGCCTGGCGCAGGACGAGTATCCCGACCTCGACGTCGCGCAGGTGCTGGGCGATGTCGACCAGTTGCTCGCGCGTCTCAAGCGCCGCCTGCCGGCCGATGCGGCGCCGCTCGCGAAACTGCGTGCGCTCAACCAGTTCTTCTTCCACGACCTGAGCTTCGGCGGCAACGTCAACGACTACTACGACCCCGACAACAGCTATCTCAACGCCGTGCTGCGCACCCGCCGCGGCATTCCGATCTCGCTGGCCGTGCTGTGGATCGAGCTGGCCCAGGGGCTCGGTCTGCAGGCGCGCGGTATCGCTTTTCCGGGGCATTTCATGCTCAAGGTGACGTTGCCGAAGGGACAGGTCGTGATAGATCCGTTCACCGGCAAGTCGCTCTCGCGCGAGGAACTCAGCGAGCGGATCGAGCCGTACAAGCGCGGCAACGGGCTGGTCGGCGACTTCGACGTGCCGCTCGGCCTCTATCTGCAGCCGGCCACGCCGCGCGAGATCATCACTCGCATGCTGCGCAATCTGAAGGAAGTGCATGCCGCGCAGGAGGACTGGCAACGGACCATCGCCGTCCAGGACCGGCTGATCGCGCTGCTGCCCGACGCCTGGGGCGAATACCGCGATCGCGGCCTGGCGCATGCCGCGCAGGGACATGCCGCGCTCGCCGTGCAGGATCTCGAAACCTACCTCCGCGAAGCCGACGACGCGCTCGATCTCGATGTCGTCGCCGAGCGTGTCGCGACGCTGCGGCGGGAAATGAACCGATGACCGGTCCCGGCCCGCGACTGCTCGGCGAGCTGTATCGGTTCCACGGCGTCCAGCAGGTGCTTCCGGTGGCGGACGTGGTGCGGGCGGCCCGGTACTTCTGCCGCGTGCTCGACCTCGAACTCGACTTCGTCGCTGGCGAACCATCGAGCTACGCGCGCGTGAAAATGGACGTCCGACCAGCGGGCGAGCGTGGCTGGGACGACCCGGTCTGCCTGCGGCTCTGGCAGGCCGGTGCGCGCGACGCGCAGCCGTGGCATGGCGAAATCGCCATCCATGTCGGCCACGATATCGACGGCCTGCACGCTGCCCATGCGAAGCGCGGCGTCGACATCGTCGAGCCGCCGACCTCGCGGCCTTGGGGACTGCGCGAGTCCGCGATCCGCGAGCCCGACGGGCACATCCCGCGTTTCGGCGGCCACCTCTGATGCCGCCAGGCGTCGTGGCATGCTTCCTGCAGCCGCTCGCCCTACATGAGTGCCACCGCCATCGACGCCTCCGACGCCCCCAATTCCCGTTTCGATGTACGACGGCGCCTGCGCGGCTTCGCGTCGGGCGGCCAGCCGCTGCGCGTGCTGCTCACGCTCGGCAGCCTGATGGCGCTGTGCGCGCTCACGGAACGTCACGACGCCGTGATTCCGCTGTTCCTCGGTGCCATCGCCAGCGCCCTGTCCGAGACGGACGACAGCTGGCGCGGGCGGCTGCGTGCGCAGACGGTCACGCTGGCCTGCTTCGCCGCGATCTCGTTCGCGGTGGCGGCGTTCTTCGACACGTCGTGGTTCTTCATCGTCGGCCTGTCTCTGGCCGCATTCGGACTCACCATGCTCGGCGCCGTGGACGCGCGCTACAAGGCGATCGGCTATGCGACGCTGATTCTGGCGATGTACGCCACGCTGAGCCTCGACCATCCCGACGGACTGGCCCACGGGCGCTGGCACGCGCCGATGCTGCTGATGGCCGGCGCGGCCTGGTACGGCGTGTTTTCCATCGGCTGGGCGGCGATCTTTCCGGCGCAGCCGGTGCAGGCGATGCTGGTGAAACTGTTCACGGTGCTCGGCGGCTACGTTCGCTTCAAGGCATCGCTCTTCGAGCCGTTGCGCGGTGTCGACATCGAGCGCAAGCGGCTTTCGCTCGCGCAGATGAACACCGACGTTGTGGCCGAGCTCAACGCCGCCAAGGACGGCATCTTCCGGCGCATCCGCAAGCGGGCACCGACCGGGCGCATCTCGCGCTATCGGGGGCTCTACCTGATCGCGCAGGACGTGCACGAGCGCGCCAGCTCGTCGCACGACGACTACAACGCGCTCGCCGACGCCTTCTTCCACAGCGATCTGCTGTACCGGTGCCAGCGCGTGCTCGGTCTGCAGGGCATCGCCTGCCAGCGGTTGGCGGCATCGATCGCCCGGCGCGAGCCCTTCGATGTCGGCACCGACACCGTGCAGGCGCTGGCCGACCTGCGCGGCGCCATCGAGCACGAGCGCGCGAGCGCGACAACGCCGCAGCGGCTGGCGCTGCTGGCCTCGGTCGAGGCACTGGCGCGCAATCTCGCGCAACTCGACGGCCAGCTCGCCGGCGCCAGCCAGCCGTCGGCGCAGGCCGGGCGGACCGACATGGGCCTGTTCGACCGCTCGCCGCACGGCTGGCGCGACAGCCTCGAACGCGTCCGGCGCCAGCTGACGCCGAAGTCGGCGCTGTTTCGCCACGCGCTGCGGCTGTCGGTGGCGCTGTTCGCGGGCTACGTCCTCATGCGCGTGATCCATCCGGCGCAGGGCTACTGGATTCTCCTGACCACGCTGTTCGTCTGCCAGCAGACCTACGGCGAGACGATGTCGCGCATGGGTCAGCGGATCGCCGGCACCGCCATCGGCGTGGTGGCCGGATGGGCCGTGCTGCAGCTGTTTCCGCAGCCCTGGCTGCAGTCGCTGCTGGCCGTGGCCGCCGGCGTGGTGTTCTTCGCCAACCGCCGTGAGCGCTACCTGCTCGCGACCGCGGCGATGACGCAGCTGGTGCTGATGTGCTTCAACCAGGTCGGCGACAGCGGCATGCTGCTGGTGCCGCGGCTGGTCGACACCGCCATCGGCAGCGCGATCGCCGGCGCCGCGATGCTGCTGGTGCTGCCGCACTGGCAGGCGCGCCGCATCAACGAGCTCGCCGCCGGCGCGATGCGCAGCCACGCGGGCTACCTGCGGCAGATCGTCGGACAGTACAAGACGGGCGCCAAGGACGACCTGCCATACCGCCTGGCGCGACGCAACGCCCACAACGCCGATGCGGGGCTGTCGAAGGCGGTCGGGGACATGTTCCGCGAGCCGAATTTCGTGCGGCCGCGCGCCGGTGTCGTGCTGCGCTTCCTGATCCGCTCGCACACGTTGCTGAGCTATCTCTCGGCACTCGGCGCGCACCGCGGTGCGCTGAAGGCGAGCGCGACGTCCGGGCGCGTGGAGGCGTTGCGCGAGGCGGCCGAGGCCGCCGCCGTGGCGCTTGATGCGCTGGCGATCCGGCTGGCGCTCGATCCGGCGTCGAGCGACGGCGAGACGGCAGTGGTCGAGATTTCACCGACGGAGCCGGCGGCACGGGAGGCGCTGGCGGATCTGGTCGGACCGGGAGACGTGTCGGACCCGGCCGCGCGGCTTTTCCGCACGCAGCTCACGCTGGTCTGGCTGCAGATCGACGCACTGCGCGAGCATGCGGACGAGTGGCTGCGCAAGGCGAAGATCGATGTTCCCGAGGTTTCATGAGGCCCCTGCCGCTCCGCCGCCCGATGGCGACCCCGGCAAGCCGAACCGATGCCAGGCCCGCCGCAACTGCGTGTCCGAACCGAAGCCCGAACGTACCGCCGCCTGGGTGACGTTGGCGCCCGAGGCGAGGGCGAGCTGTGCGCTCGCCAGCCGGAGCCGTCGTAGGTAGACCAGCGGCGCGATGCCCGCGTGCTCGACGAAAAGCCGCGTGAGATGGCGGGTCGAGGTGTGCGCCACATCGGCCATCTTCGGCACGCTCCAGTCGGCTTGCGGTTGCTCGCTCACCGCGTCCTGCACGCGGTGCAGCGCGGCATGCAGGTGATTGCGGTAGGCGAGAAACGGCGAGAGCTCCGGATCGTGCGGGCCGCGCCGCAACGCCACCACCATCGTCTGCGCGACCTGGGCCGCCAGGGGCTCCCCGCAGGTCTCGGCGATGCGGTGCAGCATCAGGTCGATGCCGGTGGTCACGCCTGCGCTGCTGTAGAGCGGCGCATCGAGCACAAACACCCGGTTGCTCACCACGTCGCAGCGCGGCTCGACCTGCTGCAGCTCGGCCAGGTGATGGTGATGCGTGGTGGCACGCCGGCCGGCCAGCTGGCCCGCGTGTGCCGCGAGCACGGTGCCGGCGCAGATCGTCAGCAGCTCGAGCTCGCCCTGCACGAAGCGCAGGCCGCGCAGCCAGTGCAGCAGTTCGCGCGTCTCTTCGCTGTCGACGGCGATCGCGTTCCCCGGCAAGCCGACCAGCACGACCCATGCCGGTCCGGGCCATGCCGTGGGCAACGGCGAAAGGCCCGCCAGATGCACGCCGACCGAGGTGACCGACGTCGGCCGCGGGCCCGCGAACTCGATCGCGAAGCGCTCGGGCCGTCCGGCCGCGCGCAACCGCTGGTTGGCGATGCGCAGCGCCTCGGCCGGGCCGGCCCAGTCGAGCGCCAGGCTGTGGGCGAGCAGCACGAAGACGACACGGATCGACGGCGCCGCGCGCATGGTCTTTCAGCCGGGGCTCGCGGCGGCCGTCGCCTCTGCGCGCCGGACCGGCCGCTTCTCCAGCCCGCCGCCGCAGTTGGGGCAGACCTCGTGCAGCACGTCGTTCACGCAGGCGGCGCAGAAGGTGCATTCGTAGCTTCCAGGGGCCGCACATGGCCGGACGCCAGCGCGAACGGGTTGCCGGCGATCTCGGGGCCGTCCGAATGCAGCACGCGCACGACCGGCACGTCCGCCGCGACGCAGCCCTCGATCAGTGCGTTCTGGGCGTCCAGATACGGCGCCATGTCGCGCTCGGTCGAGCAGGGGCGGTGACGGAACGATTCCTGAACGTCGATCACTATCAGACAGAATTTCATGGCGGGCCTCGCGGATGCGGAGTGGACGATGCGCTTGATCTTCCTGGGCTTCGGCCTTGCGGTCCATGCGCCGACGGACCGGAATCGATCGATTCAGGACATCGCGCCGCATCACACCAGCTGCGCGGCCTGAAGCTCTTTCTTGAGATAGGCGTAGAACAGCGGCGCCGCCACCAGCCCGGCCGGCCCGAATACCGCCTCGGCGATGAACATCACGGCCAGCAGCTCCCACACCGCCATGTGCGTGCGGCTGCCGACCACCTTCGCGTTGATGATGTATTCGGCCTTGTGGATCAGCACCAGGAAACCCAGGCAGGCCAGCGCCGTCGTCGGCGACACCGACAGGCCGACCAGCGTGATCACCGCGTTGCACAGCAGGTTGCCGACGATCGGTACCAGCCCGGCGATGAAGGTGAGCGTGATCAGTGCCGGCGTGTAGGGCAGGCGCAGGTCCCACATCGGCAGCAGGAACAGCAGGAAGACGGCCGTCAGGAACGTGTTGAAGGTGGCGATCCAGAACTGGGCCGCGACGATCTGCCCGAAGGTCTGGCCGAAGACCGTGATCCGCTTGAACAGCTCGTCGGCCAGCGGCCGGCGGATGGCCGGCGATCGCGCCACCGCCGCGAGCGATCCCACGATCAGGCCGACGTAGGCGAACAGCAGGCCGCCCAGCCAGGCCCGGCCGGTGATCGCGAGCGCGCCGGCCTTGGCGCGCAGGTAGCCGGCGATGATGCGCTGCACCTCCGCGGCCCGCTCGGGCAAATAGGCGGCCATGTCTGCCGGCAGCTTGAGCCGAAGTTCGAGCACGGTGCGTGCGATGTAGTCGAGCAGTTCGCGGTATTGCTCGGACGCATTGAGAACGAAATCACGCGCGCCCGAATACGCCAGCGTCAGGAGCAGCAGCGGCAGCAGCATCACGAAAGTTGCAGCGACGATGCGGGCGGCGGGCGAGACCATCGACGGTGCCGAGGCACCCGGGATGGTCGACGATGCGACCGGCGCGCGCGCCGGGCCGGACCTGCGCCGCCGGAGGCCCTTGTCGAACGCGGCCGCGAGCCAGCGCGTCGCCAGGAAACCGATGCACACGCACAGCAGGCCGGGCAGCAGGCTTTCCCACATGACCAGCAGCAGCACCGCGGCCATCAGGACGTGGCTGACGCCCACCACGGCACGGTGGGCGACGGTGCCGCCGAGGTCCGTCACGTGATGCGCAGCGCGTTCAGGCGACGACGACCGCGGCGCCCTCGCCCCGCGCCGCGATCGTGCCGATCTGGTGCACGGTTTCGCCGGCCGCGCGCAGCGTCTGGGCGCATGCCGCGGCTTCGGCGGCATCGAGCACCACCACCATGCCGATGCCGTTGTTGAAGGTGCGGTTCATTTCGAGATCGTCGATGCCGGCGACGTTCTGCAGCCAGGCGAACAGTTCGGTCTGCGGCCAGCTGCCTTTCCTGAGATGGGCGGCCGTGCCTTCGGGCAGCACGCGCGGAATGTTCTCGAGCAGGCCGCCGCCGGTGATGTGCGCCAGCGCCTTGATCGGATGCTTCGCGAGCGCATCGAGCACCGGTTTCACGTAGAGCCGCGTCGGCGCCATCACGGCCGTACGGAAAGGCTGGCCGTCCAGCGTCTCCGGCAGGTCGTCGGCCGCGCGCTCGATCACCTTGCGGACCAGGCTGAAGCCGTTCGAATGCACGCCGCTCGACACCAAGCCCAGCACCACGTCGCCAGGCTTCACATCCTGGCCGGTGAGGATCTTCGATTTTTCCACCGCGCCGACGGCGAAACCGGCCAGGTCGTACTCGCCGGGCGGGTACATGCCGGGCATCTCGGCGGTCTCGCCGCCGATCAGCGCGCAGCCGGAGCGTTCGCAACCGAGCGCGATGCCGCCGACCACCGCGGCGGCCGTGTCGACGTCGAGCTTGCCGCAGGCGAAATAGTCGAGGAAGAACAGCGGCTCGGCGCCCTGCACCAGCACGTCGTTGACGCTCATGGCGACCAGGTCGATGCCGACCGTGTCGTGCATGTTCCATTCGAAGGCCAGCCGCAGCTTGGTGCCGACGCCGTCGGTGCCGCTGACGAGCACCGGTTCCTTGTAGCGCTTGGGCACTTCGAACAACGCACCGAAACCGCCGATGCCGGCCAGCACGCCTTCGCGCATCGTCTTCTTCGCCAGTGGCTTGATGCGGTCGACCAACGCGTCGCCGGCGTCGATATCGACGCCGGCGTCCTTGTAGCTGAGCGGGGTGGGCGTGGAGGAGTTCATTGCGCGATGGAGTGAGAAAGAGGCCGGAAAGGCCACGATGGCCGGACCGATAGAATTCATCACGATTTTAAGGGCCGTCAGGACCCTGTCTCCCGAACCCTTTTCCAGCGCCGGTCATCGCCGCCGGCCTTCCGCACACCGCTCGGCATGAAGCAATCCGCATGAAGCAACTCGCGCTCGACATCGGCCTTTCGACAGGCCCGACGTTGGCGGGCTTCTTCGCGGGCCCCAACGAGGCGGCGCGCTGGCACCTGAGCGCCTGGGTCGGCGATGCGGGCGTGCAGACCGTGCATTCGCCGGTGCCGACCTACCTCTGGGGCGAGAGCGGAAGCGGCAAGACCCATCTGCTCGGCGCGGTGCATGCCGCGCTGCGCGAGCAGGGTGCGCGCGTCGGCTGGATGCATGCCGAGATGCTCGCGCCGCCGGAGTTCGACGAGCGCTGGACCGCCGTCATGCTCGACGACGTGCATCTCTACAACCCGGTGCAGCAGCATGCGGCCTTCAACTGGTTCGTCAATGCGCAGTCGCTGCTGCGCGGCGTGGTGGCCGCGGGCGCTCTGCCGCCGGCCGACCTGCCGCTGCGCGAAGATCTGCGCACGCGTCTCGGCTGGGGGCACGTGTTCCACCTGCAGCTGCTCAGCGAGGCCGAGCGTCGCGCCGTGCTACGGCAGGCCGCCGACGCGCGCGGCGTGCTGCTGTCCGACGAGGTGCTCGACTACATGCTGCACCGCTTCAGCCGCGACCTCGGCAGCCTGATGGAGCTGCTGGCACAGCTCGACGGCTACGCGTTGCAGACCCAGCGCGCGGTCACGATCCCGCTCATCCGATCGATGCTCGAAAACCAATGACGACCACACGACGCGCCGCGTCCGAACCCCCTTCAAAATGATCAAGACTTTCATCGACAAACTGCTCGGCAAGTCCGGCCCGGCCGGCAGCGCGAAGTCGCGCTTCGGAAAGCGGGTCGAAGTGCCGGCCAGCGCGCACGGCATCGACCCGGCGCTGGTCGACGAGCGCGCGCGGAACGTGGTCACCACGCTGCAGGGTGCCGGCTACGAGGCCTACGTCGTGGGCGGCGCGGTGCGCGATCTGCTGCTCGGCTTGCGGCCGAAGGACTTCGACGTCGCGACCAACGCCACGCCGGAGCAGGTGAAAAGCCTGTTCCGCCGCGCCTTCATCATCGGGCGGCGCTTCCGTATCGTGCACGTGGTCTACGGGCGAGGCCGCGAACACGAGGTGATCGAGGTCTCGACCTTCCGTGCCTACATGGACAACGCTTCGGCCGAGCAGGTCAAGGGCAACGAGCGCACCAGCAAGGGAGAGCTCGCCGGCATGACGCATGCCGTGGATTCGAGCGGCCGCGTGTTGCGCGACAACGTCTGGGGTCCGCAGGACGAGGACGCGGCGCGCCGCGATTTCACCGTCAACGCGATGTACTACGACCCGGCCAGCCAGGTCGTGGTCGACTACCACAACGGCATCAAGGACGCGAAGAAGCTGGTGCTGCGCATGATCGGCGAGCCGGTCACGCGCTATCGCGAAGACCCGGTGCGCATCATTCGCGCGATCCGCTTCTCGGCCAAGCTCGCCGCGCTGGGTTTCGAGATCGAGCCAAAGACCGCCGCGCCGCTGATCGAATCGGCCCGCCTGCTGGCCGACGTGCCCCAGAGCCGGCTGTTCGACGAGATGCTCAAGCTGCTGCAGACCGGCCATGCGGTCGCGACCATCGCGCAGCTTCGCAAGCTCGGGCTGGCCAAGGGCATCTATCCGCTGCTCGACGTCGTGGTCGAACGGGCCGACCAGCCGTTCGTGAAGGCGGCGTTGCAGGACACCGACCGCCGCGTCGGCGAAGGCAAGCCGGTAGCGCCGAGCTTCCTGCTGGCCTGCGTGCTGTGGGCCGACGTGCGCGACGGCTGGGCCGAGCGCGTCGAGGGCCGTCACGGCCAGCGCGGCGCTCCGGCTTTTCCGGCGCTGCAGGACGCGGTCGACGACGTCTTCAACTCCCGTATCGGCGACGTCTCGGGCCGCGGCAAGCTGGCCGGCGACATGCGCGAGATCTGGATGATGCAGCCGCGGTTCGACAAGCGCGTCGGCCAGACGCCCTACGGCCTGGTCGAACAGGCGCGTTTTCGCGCGGCCTTCGACTTCATGCGCCTGCGCGCCGACGTCGGCGAGGTGAACGAGGCGATCGCCGAGTGGTGGCACGAATTCAGTACAGCCGACGACATGCGCCGGCAGGACCTGCTCGACCAGGTGCGCGAGGAGCAGAAGGCGCCGGTGCGCACGCGAGTGCGGACACGCGACCCGATCGCTGCGCGACCCGCGCAGCCGGCCGATGGCGAAAACGCCGACGAGGCGCGAGAAACCGACGATGCGACTGCCGCCGTGCCGCCCGACGGCGAGGCGCCGCGCAAGCGCCGCCGTCGTCGCAAACCGCGCGTCGGCGGCGAGGGTGGCGGCGGTGCCGCCGGCGAATCCGGTAACTCCGACGACGCATGACGCTGGCCTATGTCGCGCTGGGCGCCAATCTCGGCCAGGCGCGCGCGACCGTCCTCCGGGCGATCGACGATCTCGCCACGTTGCCGCGGACGCGGCTGGTAGCGCGGTCATCGCTCTATCGCAGCGCGCCGGTCGATGCCTCGGGGCCGGATTTCATCAATGCCGTGGTGGCGCTCGAAACGGCTTTCGCGCCCGAAGCGTTGCTCGCTGAAATGCAGCGTATCGAGCTGGATGCCGGCCGCGAACGGCCCTACCGCAACGCGCCGCGCACGCTCGATCTGGATCTGCTGCACTACGGCGATGTCCGCATGGAAACGCCGACCCTGACGCTGCCGCATCCGCGCATCGCCGAACGCGCGTTCGTCCTGCTGCCGCTGGCCGAGATCGCTCCGAACGAGGTCTCCCGGGCGCAGCTGACCGCCGTCGCCGGGCAAACTATCGAGCGCCTGGACGGCTGACACACGGCGGCAGTGGCGGCCCTTACACTCCCGCCTGTCACGAAATCGTCATCGCGACGACACACGCATCGTTTAAGGAGCCAACGTTCATGTTCGGCAAGCTGCTGCCCCGAGAGGGCAATTTTTTCGAGATGTTCAACCAGCATGCCGAGCGCATCGTCGAGGCCGCGCGCGCCTTCGAGAACTTGGTGGCCAACTACAACGACGTCCATCTGCGTGAGCAGTACAACCGCGACGTCGACAATGCCGAACGCGCTGCCGATCGCGTGACGCACGATGTCAACCGGTTGATCCACAAGACTTTCATCACGCCGATCGACCGCGAGCAGATCCATACGCTGATCAACACGATGGACGACGTGGCCGACCTGATCCAGGATTCGGCCGAAACCATGGCGCTCTACGACGTGCGCCACATGACCGACGAGATCGTGCGGCTGACCGCGCTCAGCGTGAAATGCTGCGAGCGGGTCAAGGACGCGGTCAGGTTCCTGAACAAGATCGCCGACCCGGCAGTGGCCGAAGCGGTGCTGAAGACCTGCGAGGAGATCGATCGACTCGAATCCGATGCCGACCGGGTGATGCGCAGCGCGATGAGCAAGCTGTTCCGCGAGGAGCCGGACGTGCGCGAGGTGATCAAGCTCAAGGCGATCTACGAATTGCTCGAGACCATCACCGACAAGTGCGAAGACGTCGCCAACGTCATCGAGGGCATCGTCCTCGAGAACTCCTGAACCGACGGATCCTCGAATGGCAACGGTTCAGGTCGCCCTCTGGGTTGTGGTGGGATTGGTGGTGCTGGCGGTCGCTTTCGACTTCATGAACGGCTTTCACGACGCGGCGAACTCGATCGCCACCGTCGTGTCGACCGGTGTGCTCAAGCCCGGTCAGGCCGTGGTCTTCGCGGCTTTCTTCAACCTGATCGCGATCTTCGTCTTTCATCTCAGTGTGGCGGCGACCATCGGCAAGGGCATCGTGCAGCCGGGCGTGGTCGACGTGCACGTGGTGTTCGGCGCGCTGATCGGCGCCATCAGCTGGAACCTGGTCACCTGGTACTACGGCATTCCCAGCAGTTCCTCGCACGCACTGATCGGCGGCATCGTGGGCGCGGTGGTCGCCAAGGCGGGTTCGGGTTCGCTGGTGGCTGCGGGCGTCTGGAAGACCGTGGCCTTCATCTTCGTATCGCCGCTGCTGGGTTTTCTGCTCGGCTCGTTCATGATGATCGTGGTGGCCTGGGTGTTCCGGCGCGCGACGCCGTCGCGTGTCGACCGGTGGTTCCGCACCTTGCAGCTGGTTTCGGCCGGCGCCTACAGCCTGGGCCATGGCGGCAACGATGCGCAAAAGACCATCGGCATCATCTGGATGCTGCTGATCGCCACGGGCTACGCGACGGCCGATACGGCGCTGCCGCCGACCTGGACCATCATCACCTGCTACACGGCGATCTCGCTGGGCACCATGTTCGGCGGCTGGCGCATCGTCAAGACCATGGGCCAGAAGATCACCAAGCTCAAGCCCGTGGGCGGCTTCTGCGCCGAAACGGGCGGGGCGCTGACCCTGTTCCTGGCGACCGCGCTGGGCATTCCGGTGTCGACCACGCACACGATCACGGGTGCTATCGTCGGCGTCGGTTCGGTGCAGCGCGCCAGCGCGGTGCGCTGGGGCGTGGCCGGCAATATCGTCTGGGCCTGGGTGTTGACGATTCCGGCGTCGGCTTTCGTGGCGGCACTTGCCTACTGGCTCGGGTTGCAGTTTTTTTGACGTGTTCGGGACCGCGGTCCAGGGATGAAATCATGGATATCCTTCTCGTTGTAGGCACCTTGTCGGGGCGCGGCGGCATCGAGACCTGTGTTCGTTCGCTCGCCGAACAGGCGCATGCCCATGGCGACAGCGTGCAGGTGCTGGCACTTTGTCCGAGCACCGCCGATTCGGCGTGGCATCAGGGACTGGACTACACCGAGGTCGAGCACGGCTCGACGTCTCTCAAGCGGCAGATGCTGCGCGGTCTTCCCGCCATCGTGCGTGCCTGCAGGAAGCACCGTCCGGACGTGGTGGTCGTCATCTACGGCTCGAGCGTTCCGCTTGTGAGAGCGGCGCTCGCGCTGGCGGGCCAGAACCGGCCCGTGATGGCATGGCTGCACTTCTCTACAGTGCTCAAGCAGCGGACCAGTCTCCTGCGCTACGCGCATGGTCATATGTGCATCAGTCCGGCCATTGCCGATGCGACCCGGACCATTGCCGGCGTGCGTGCCGACAGCGTGCATCTCGTCTACAACGGCACTCGCATGGACACGGCAGTACCCATCGCCCGGTCCATGGGCGGGCCGTTGCGCCTCGTGCACGTCGGTCGATTGATGGTGGGAAGACAGAAGCGCACGGACGATCTGTTGCGGGCGTTGTCGAAGGTTGAAGGCGACTGGCGCTTGGATCTCGTCGGTGTCGGCGAGACCGAAGCGGACACTGTCGAGCTGAAAGCCATGGCCGAGAAATTCGGCATTGGGCCCCGGATCAACTGGCTGGGTTGGCAAACCGACCCCTGGGGAGCGTTGGCTTTCGCCGATCTGCTCGTTCTCTGCTCCGCTTTCGAAGGCTTTGCGATGGTCTTGATCGAAGCAATGGCGCGCGGCATTCCGTGCCTCAGCAGCGATTGTTCCTCAGGACCTGCGGACGTCATCCGGAACGGTGAAAACGGGTGGCTCTATCCGACCGAAGACTGCGATGCGCTCGCCCGCCGTATCCAGTCCGTGATCGACGACAGGGCGTTGTTGCCATCGGAAGCGGCGGTTCGCGCATCGGTCTCCATGTTCAGCAGCCAGAAGGTCTTCCTGCGGATCAGACAGGCCATCGAAAAGACGATCGCGCAGCACGCAGGTCGTGCCCATGAGCCGGCGCGCATGTGAAGATGTCTATTGCGATATCTTCCGGCCCTCTTCGACCTGATGCTCGAAGTAGCGCTGGAAGCTGAAGACGATGCTCGACATCAGCACCGTGGTTCCGAAGAGCAGCGCGAGCACGACGGCGCCGATCGTGATCCAGCCGGTATGACCGGGAGCTGCATCGGGTGGCGCACCCTCGTTGAAGCGCGCATTCCATTTTTCCGGCGTCGTCAACCCGTACACGATGGCCATGAGCGCGCAACCGGCGATGGTGAAACCGACCAGCGGAATCAGCAACCAGCTCAGGCCGTCGTCCAGCCCGAAAATCCGTGCACGCTCGATGCCGTAGATGCCGAGCGCGGTGGGGATGGGCAGCAGCCATCCGAGCGTGTCGCCCAGGCCATGCAGGTAGAAGCGATGTATTCCGAACGGCCCGCCGATGAAAGCCAGCCATGCGGCGAGCGTCTTGTTCTTCATTCCGGCGATGTCTTGCTGCCGGTGCCCAGGACCTTGTCCATCAGCACGACGTCGCGCCACTGGCCGAACTTCCAGCCGACGTCCTTCATCACGCCGATCTGCACGAAACCCTGCGCCCGGTGCACGCCGACCGAGCCCGCGTTGGCCGAATCGCCGATGACCGCGATCAGCTTGCGCACGCCGGCCGCTTCCGCTGCCGTGCAGAGTTCGGCCAGCAGCGTCGCGCCGATGCCCTGGCCGCGTGCGGCGTCGGCGAGATAGATCGAGTCTTCCGCGGAAAAGCGGTACGCCGGCCGGGGCTTGAACCAGTTGCAGTACGCGAAACCGAGCACTTCGCCGTCGCGCTCGGCAACGAGATGTGGCAGTGCCTTCGACAGGACGTCGGCACGGCGTGCGGCCATGTCCTGCACCGTCGGCGCCTCGGTCTCGAAGGTGCCGGTGCCGTGCAGCACGTGATGGGCGTAGATGGCGGCGATCGCGGGGATGTCCTCGTCTCGGCTGGGGCGTATGTTCAGTGGCACGGTGCGGTTCGTTTCTGTAGCGGAACGGGAGAGTCGGGCTCTCGGGGATGCGGGCTATAATCGTGGGCTATTCAGCGTGTCGCTGGCCGGGTGGCCATGTCGCGTGTCTCTGCGCTGAAAGAACACCAGTGGGCGAACCTTGCGGGTTTGCTGCACCACCCGAAGGATAAATCATGGTCGTCATTCGACTCTCCCGCGGCGGCTCCAAAGGTCGTCCGTTCTTCAACATCGTCGTCTCGGACAAGCGCGTTCGCCGCGATGGACGTTTTATCGAGCGCCTGGGTTTCTACAACCCGATCGCGAAATCGAACGAAGAAAGCATCCGCATCGCGCAAGACCGTCTGAGCTATTGGGAAAGTGTCGGTGCCCAGGCTTCGCCTACCGTGACCCGCCTGATCAAGCAGGCCGCAGCCGCGGCACCCAAGGCCGCGGCCTGACCTCGGCTTCAGCCCGACTCGGCGATGTTGCCCACGCTCGAAACCGCCCTCTTGCCGGCGGACGCGATCGAGGTAGGACGCATTGCCGACGCCTGGGGCATCAAGGGGTGGTTCAAGGTTCTGCCCCATAGCGCCCGGCCCGAGGCGCTTTTTTCCTCGAAGCGCTGGTTCATACGGCCTTCTTCCGGGCCCGCCGGTCTCCGATCGGCTGCCACGGCGACCCGTCGCAATACCGAGGCGTTCCTGCTCCCGATCCGCGAGGCCAAGGAGCATTCCGACTGCATCGTCGCCACATCGCCCGAGGTGGCCGACCGCACGGCGGCCGAAGCGTTGCGCGGTGCGAGCATCTTCGTTGCGCGCTCGAGCTTTCCGACCGTCGGCGACGACGAATATTACTGGGTCGATCTGATCGGACTTTCCGTCGTCAATCGCGAAGGCGTGATGCTTGGAACCGTCCGTGAGTTGTTGGCCGGCGGGTCGCAGACCACGCTGGTGCTCGAAGCGCAGGAATCTTCCACGGTCGCCGAGGCACTCGAGCCGCAATCGGTCGTCGTCGAGCGCATGATCCCGTTCGTTTCCGCCTTCGTAGACACCGTCGACATCGCCGGTCGAACCATCACCGTCGACTGGCAGCCGGATTACTGATCCGGTCAGCCAACCGGGCGCGCGCTGCAGCGATCAGGCAACCTCCGCCACAGCACCGGCAACTGCAATGCGATTCGATGTTCTCACGCTCTTTCCGGAGTTGTTCGCTCCGTTCATGGCCAGCGGGGTGACTCGGCGTGCCTACGAAAAGGGCTTGGTCGAGGTCGTGTTCTGGAATCCACGCGACTTCGCCAGCGGCACCTATCGGCGCGTGGACGATCGCCCGTTCGGTGGCGGACCCGGCATGGTCATGATGGCCGAGCCGCTGTCGGCCTGCCTCGATGCCGCGCTGGCCGCACGGGGCGCATCGGCACCCGTCGTCCTGTTCTCGCCGATCGGTCGAACGCTGCGTCATGCGGCGGTCGCCGAGTGGGCGGAAGGCGAGGGCGCGGTGCTGGTCTGCGGCCGCTACGAAGGCATCGACCAGCGCTTCATCGACGCACGCGTCACGCATCAGATCAGTCTCGGGGATTTCGTGCTGTCGGGAGGCGAGATCGCCGCACTGGCGCTGCTCGATGCGGTCGCGCGCCTTCAGCCCGGTGTGCTCGGCGATGCCGATAGCCACGTCCAGGACAGTTTCAATCCCGCGCTCGACGGGTTGCTCGACTGTCCGCACTACACGCGGCCCGAGCTATGGAACGACCAGGCTGTTCCGACGCCGCTGATGTCCGGCCATCATGCGCAGATCGAGCGCTGGCGGCGCGACCAGCGCCTTTCGACTACCTACATGCGACGGCCCGAACTCATCGACGCAGCGCGCTTGGCCGGCGCACTGAACACGGCAGACGAGCAGCTGCTCGCAAAAAAGCTATAATCTTCGGCTTTCCGATCCTCTCCCGGCCGCGGCTTTCAGGAACCGGCGTCCAGCTTCAATGCCTGGAACCCGGTCCGCCGCCTTTTGTGTAGCCTGCGTACGATCGAATCAGGACTTTCATGAATCTCATCGAAACACTCGAGCAGGAAGAAATCGCCCGTCTCGGCAAGGTCATCCCATCCTTCATGCCTGGCGATACCGTCATCGTCAGCGTGAATGTCGTCGAAGGCACGCGCAAGCGCGTCCAGGCCTACGAGGGCGTCGTGATCGCCAAACGCAATCGCGGCCTCAACAGCGGTTTCACCGTTCGCAAGATCTCCAGCGGCGAAGGTGTCGAGCGCACGTTCCAGACCTACAGCCCGTTGATCGCGGCAATCGAAGTCAAGCGCCGTGGCGATGTCCGTCGTGCCAAGCTGTACTACCTCCGCGAGCGCAGCGGTCGTTCGGCGCGCATCAAGGAAAAGCTGCCAGCGAAGAAGACGGCGGCTGCGAAGGCTGCTCAGTAAGAGCCGTCAGCGCGCAGTTTTCTTCTGCCGAGCAAGAAGCCGCCTCAACGGGCGGCTTTTTGCATTTTCGCCGTTGAAACTTTTCTGAAAACGAACATCGTCATGGAACCTGCCGCGCCAGTCGAACCCGTCAACGCCGTTTCGTTCTCCGTCTTCGATCCGCGCGACGTGCCGGTGGTGCGTATCGACAGCGATCTGCCGGCCATCCGGCATGATCGGCTGACGTGCGACGCGCTGCGCGCGCGTTTCGCCAACCCGCCGTCCTGGACGCCCGAACTGCGTCGCGAGCCGCGCATCGGCAACCGTCTGCCGGCACAGGCCGCGGTGCTGGTGCCCATCGTCCAGCGAGACGAGCCGACCGTCCTGCTCACCGAGCGTGCGACGCACATGTCGACGCATGGGGGACAGATCGCCTTCCCTGGCGGTCGGGTCGATCCGGACGACGCGAACATCGATGCGGCGGCATTGCGGGAAGCTTGGGAAGAGGTCGGTCTTTCGGCGGAATTCGTTGAGGTGCTCGGTCGTCTGCCGACCTACACGACTGTCACCTCCTTCGTCGTCACGCCCGTGATCGCTTGGGTGCAACCCGGTTTCACGCTCGTGAAAAATCCCTCCGAAGTCGCCGATGTGTTCGAAGTGCCGCTCGCCTACCTGATGGATCCGGCCCATCACCGGTGTCACGCGATGGTCGGCGAAGGTGTCGAGACGCGGCAGTGGTTCTCGATGCCCTACCAGGACGGGCCGGACGAGCGATTCGTCTGGGGTGCGACGGCAGGAATGTTGCGCAATCTCTATCGTTTCCTGGCTGCGTAAGACCGTTCGCTATCATCGAACGATGAGTTTTTTCGCGATTCTGTGCGCCCTGTTGATCGAACAGGTACGACCGCTCGCCTCTCCGAATCCCGTGTACGGTGCAGTCCTCGCCTGGATCCGCTGGACGAGTCGCAACTTCGACGCCGGCAGGCCGCATCACGGCTGGGTCGCATGGACATTGGCGGTCGCGTTTCCCACGCTGGTTGCGCTCGGCGTTCACTGGCTGCTGGTGTTGATGCTGGGGTTGCCGTTCGCGGTCGTCTGGAGTATCGCGGTCCTGTATGCAACGCTCGGTTTCCGGCAGTTCAGCCATCACTTCACCGGCATCCGCGATGCGCTGGAGGAGGGCGACGAGCCGGTTGCGAGATCGTTGCTCGCGCACTGGCGCCATGTCGACGCGGAAGAGTTGCCACGCAGCGAGATCGTGCGTCACGTCATCGAGCATTCGGTGATCGCGGCGCACCGGCACGTGTTCGGCGTGCTGGCCTGGTTCTCGATCATTGCCGCACTCGGCATGGGACCGGCGGGTGCCGTGTTCTACCGGATGAGCGAATTCGTTTCGCGCTACTGGACGCACAAGGACGGCGCCACGGTCCAGCCGTCGAGCATCTGGGTGCAGCGTGCCGCACGAAGTGCCTGGGCCTGGACGGACTGGCTGCCTGCACGCATCACGGCGCTCGGCTTCGCCGTGGTGGGAAGCTTCGAGGACGCGATCGATTGCTGGCGCAACGATGCCCGGCGCTTCCCGAACGCCAACGACGGCGTGATCCTCGCCGCCACTTCGGGTGCGGTCGATGTGCGCCTGGGTGGTGGAATGCTCGCGCCGATCATTTCACCGTCGGGCGATACGGGGCCGCACGCGCTCGGCGACGAGGCGCCCGCCGGTTCAGGCGTTCGCACGGACAGTGGCAGCACGCCGGGGCGGGAGCCCGATCTGGCGCATCTTCGCAGTGTCGTCGGACTGGTATGGCGGTCCGTCGTGATGTGGATGGTGCTTTTGGCACTGCTGACCCTGGCGCGATTGCTGGGCTGACGGCGGCGCCGTGCGCATTCAGCGCTGCGCTACGACTTCTTCCAGCAACGCGACGTACTGCTTCACAAAGGGCGTCGGCAGGAATTCCTGCGCACGTTGGCGCGCTTTGTCCGACTGTGCGCGCTGCAGTTCCGGGTCGTCGAGAAGTCTGAGCATGCATCCGGCCAGCGCCTCGTGGTCTCCGTTGGGAAATACCAGTCCGGCATTTCCGACACATTCGGCAAGGCCACCCGATTGCGAGACGATGAGGCTTTTTCCGGCGGCCATGAGTTCGACCGCGACACCGCCCATCGGCTCGTACCAGACGGAGGGTATCAACCCGATCCGCCCCTTTGCCGTCCATTCCACGAGTGCCCGACCGGATTGTCGACCTGCGAAAACGACCGCATCGGCCACGCCCAGTTCATCGACCAGGCGTTCCATTTCGGCGCGTGCCGTACCGTCGCCGATCAACAGCAGGCGTGCGCCGGCATTGGGCCGGCGTTGTCGCACGATTGCGAAAGCACGCAGCAGGACGTCCACGCCCTTTTCATGGACCATCCTTCCCAGATAGAAGAACTCGAAGGTCGGTGAAGGGTTGTCCGCATCGCGGAACTGTTCGATGGGAAATGGGTTGTAGATATGGACTTGCCGGGGCAGCGGCATGGCCGTGTCCATCCAGTGCGTGATCGCCACGTTGCGGTCGACGACGAACTTCGCCATGGCACGACGCAAGGTGAGTTTCAGGCCCTCCCTGAGACCATGTGCCCAGCCGCTGCGGTGTGCATGGAACCTGATCGAAGCCAAGGGCGTGATCGGCGCCGCCGCGTTGTCGACCCAGCCAAGCCCGTCGATACAGGCCGCCTGATAGCCGACATGCACCCAGACGAAGGGTTTGCGTTCGATGATGACCCAAGGCTGCAGTGCGAGGCTCGCGCCGTTGAACAGCACGACGTCCGCCCACCGCACCAGTGCGCGTGCTCGACGTCGATCCGGCTTGCGGATCACTTCGAACGGAAACACGATCGAGTCCGCCGGATTCGCCGAAGACTGCGTGACGACCCTGCATTCGATGCCGAGTTCCAGAAAACCGCGTGCCAGGGCGAGCGAAACAGTTTCCACGCCGCCGAGAGCCGGATGGAACGCATGCGAATAGATAAGGACTTTCATCCGTAACGACTTTGACCCAGCTCGGAAAACAACTCGCCGTAGATCCGATACCGCGTCGCATTGATCGCTCCAGGATGACCGGGCGCGTCGACCTGCGAGATCACGCCACATCCGGGTTCGTGCAGGTGCGTGCAGTTGTAGAACTTGCAGTTCTGCGCGTGTTCGGCGATGTCGGGCATGAGCTTCGCCAACTGCATCGGCTCGATGTGATTCAACCCGAACTCCTGAAATCCCGGCGAGTCGATCAGCGCGGTGGTGCGTTCGGCATCGACCCAGTAGAAGGTCGTGCTGGTGGTTGTATGCCTGCCTGAGTTCAACGCGTAGGAAATCTCGTTGGTGAGCGCGGTAGCGCCGGGAACCAGCAGGTTGATCAACGTGCTTTTGCCGGCGCCCGACGGTCCCAGCACGAGCGTCGTCTTGCCCGCGAGCAGCTTCATCAGCGAGACCCGGTCGACATCGCCAGATGCGGCGAGCGACAGCGGTATCACGCCTTGATGCATGCGTCGGTAGGGTGTCAGTCTCGCCCATGCCCGCTCGAACGGGACGACGAGATCGCTCTTGTTGAGGGCGATGATCGGCTGGATGCGCTCGGCTTCCGCAGCGATCAGCGCGCGCGCCAGCTGGTGTTCCGAAAACTCCGGTTCGGCGGCGATCAGGATCAGCACATGGTCGAGATTCGCAGCGAACGACTTGGTGCGGATTTCGTCCTGGCGGTAGAACAGGTTCCGGCGCGGCACGACCTGCTCGATGGTGCCTTCGTCCTCGCTCGATTGCCAGCGCACGCGGTCGCCGACGACGGCAGTGCTCTTCTTGCCGCGGGGGTGGCAGATCAGGCGTTCGCCCGTGGCCGTCTCGACCAGGCAATGACGACCGTGGCTGGCGACCACCAGGCCGTCGTGCAGCGCGGCGGCGCTCGCGGTACCGTGTCGCTTAGCCACGCGTCCGGCTTTCGTTCATGCCGAAGGCAACGTGGCCGGCGCCGACGTCACTAGGGCATTGATCTGCATGGCGCAGTCGAGGTCGGTCTGGGAGATCCCGCCGACATCGTGGGTGTTCAAGCGGACGACGCAGCGATCGTAGTGCACCGAGAGATCCGGATGGTGATCCTGCCGGTGCGCGACGAAGGCCAGCGCGTTCACGAAGGCGATGGTCTCGAAGTAGTTCCCGAAGGTAAACGTCTTCTCGATCGCGAGGTCGGGACCGTCCCCGGTCAGTCTCCAGCCGTCGATCCGCGAAAGTCCACCGACGATTTCGGTGGCGCTGAGTGCACGCCGCTTCTCGATGCGCCAGTCGCGGTGGACGAGCATGCTGGTCATGGAGTGAGCTTTCTGGTCAGGCCGCCGCCATGCGCGCGAGGCGCTCGGAAGCCGGTGGATGCGAGTAATAGAAACGGACGAACAGCGGATCGGGCGTGAGCGTCGACGCGTTGTCCTGGTAGAGCTTGAGCAAGGCCGCCGACAGGTCGGTGCCACTGGTCTGGGCGACCGCGTAGGCATCCGCTTCGAATTCATGCTCACGCGACAGCCGAGCTGACAACGGCGCGATGAAAAATCCGAACACCGGCACGGCCAGCATGAACAGCAGCAGCGCCAGCGCATCGTTGGACGCGGCCATGTTCGGCTGGACGCCGAGTCCCGCATAGAACCAGGCCTTGCTCGACAGCCATCCGAGCAGCGCGAAGCCGGCCAGGCTCATGGCAAACAGCATCGCCATGCGCTTGACGATGTGGCGATGCTTGAAATGACCCAGCTCGTGCGCCAGTACGGCCTCGACCTCGCCTGCGTCGAGCTGGCGCAGAAGCGTGTCGTAGAACACCACCCGCTTGCTCGCGCCGAATCCGGTGAAGTAGGCGTTGGCATGTGCGCTGCGCCGGCTGCCGTCCATCACGAAAAGCCCCTTGGCGGCGAAGCCGCAGCGCTGCATCAGCGCCGTGACCCGCGCCTTCAACCCGGAGTCGTCGAGCGGCTTGAATTTGTTGAACAACGGCGCTATGAAAGTCGGATAGACCAGCATCAGCAGCAGGTTGAAACCCATCCATGCGGCCCATGCCCAGGCCCACCAGAAGGTGCCTGCCGCCGCCATGATCCACAGGATGAGCGCCGCGATCGGCAGGCCGACCAGGGTGCCGACCAGCGCCCCCTTGAAGGCGTCGGCCAGCCACAGTCCGAACGTCATCTTGTTGAAGCCGAAGCGCTCTTCCAGGCGGAAGGTCTGCCAGAGCGTGAACGGAAGATCCAGCAACCCGCCGATCGCCGCGAACGCAGCCAGCAAGGCGAGCTGCTGCACCATGCCCGGACCGATCCAGGCCAGCAATGCCCTGTTCAGCAGGTCGACACCGCCCAGCAGGGTCCAGCAAAGCAGGATCGCGGTGCTCCAGGCCGTCTCGATCAGGCCGAAGCGCGACTTGGCGACGGTGTAGGCGGCTGCTTTCTGGTGCGCGGCGAGCGTCATCGTCTGCACGAAGGCTGCCGGTACCGCATCGCGATGCCGGATCACGTGCCGCACCTGGCGCGACGCGAGCCAGTACTTGACGGCGAGCCCCGCGACGAGCGCGGTGGCGAAAGCGTAGGTCAGGACAAGCGAATCGGGCATGGGGCGCGAGTTTAGCTTCGGCGACAATCCCCCGATGCCCGAATCCCTCGACCCGACACCGGCCGCGCCGGTACCCCTGCTGAAAAAAAGTGACCAGAACCTCGTCTGGCTGGACTGCGAGATGACCGGCCTCGACCCGGAGAAGGAACGGCTGATCGAGATCGCCGTCGTGGTCACCGGCCCCGACCTCAGCCCGCGGATCGACGGACCTGTGATCGTCGTCCATCAGGACGATGCCGTGCTCGACGCCATGGACAGCTGGAACAAGGGCACCCACGGCCGCAGCGGATTGATCGACAAGGTGAAGGCGTCGTCGGTTGACGAAGCCGAAGCAGAAAAGCAATTGCTCGCCTTCATCTCCCGCTATATCCCGAAGCAGGGTTCGCCGATGTGCGGCAACACCATCGGGCAGGACCGGCGCTTTCTCGTCAAGTTCATGCCCAAGCTGGAAGCGTATTTTCATTACCGCAACCTCGACGTCAGCACGCTCAAGGAACTCGCGAAGCGCTGGAAGCCTGCCGCGTACAGCGCTTTCAAGAAGCAGCAGGCGCATACCGCGCTGGCCGACGTGCACGAGTCGATCGAAGAACTCGCGCACTATCGAGATACATTTCTTCGGCTTGAAGATTAGGTAAAAACCCGTAAGGGTGCCATAATCGATGGCTTCGCTGCATAGCTGCAGCGTCTCTTGCATCTCCCTATCTTGCACACGCGCCCGATTTGACGGGCCGCAACAGAGGCGAAACCTACGGAAATTCCGGCAGGTCGAGCAACTCGGTTGAATGTCGTCGGATGGTTGATGTTTTTCACCACCCGACGGAGCGCCGCTTACGGTAGCGCTCGCGTATGAGATGAATATGACCGACGCTTACGAAGCGCAGGGCGATTTCGCGCCTGTGCAATCCGATGAATTTGCCCATCCGGCGGTCGTTGAAGACGGTATCGGCATCGCCGTGCTGGACGCGGCCGAACTCGACAACGCCGATGCCGTCGAAACCCGCGCATTGGTCGAGGCCGAAAAGCCAGTGCTGCCGAACGGCTTCGTCCGCCTCGGCCTCGCGCCGGAGCTCGTCGCTGCCGTCGCCGACCTCGGCTACGACCAACCGACCACCGTGCAGGACAAGGTCATTCCCCTGGCCCTGACCTCCTCGGACGATGGCGACGCACGCCTGATCGATCTGATGGTGTCGAGCCAGACCGGCAGCGGCAAGACCGCTGCCTTCCTGCTGCCCGTGCTGCACACCCTGCTCAAGCAGGAAGCCGAAGCCGAGGCGCTCGCCAAGGCCGAATTCCAGCGTCAGGTCGCCGAAGCTGCCGAGCGGGGTGAGATGCCTCCGAAGAAAGCCAAGCGCAAGGATCCGACCAACACACGCAACTTCAAGGCCGCGACGCCCGGTGCGCTGATCCTGTGCCCGACGCGCGAACTCGCGCAGCAGGTCGCACATGACGCCATCGACTTGGTCAAGCATTGTCGCGGCCTGCGCGTGGCCAGCGTGGTCGGCGGCATGCCCTACCAGTTGCAGATCGCCAAGTTGCAGAATGCCAATCTCGTCGTCGCCACGCCGGGTCGCCTGCTCGACCTGCAACGGTCGATGCAGATCAAGCTCGACCAAGTCCAGTTCCTCGTGGTCGATGAAGCCGATCGCATGCTCGACCTCGGCTTCTCTGACGATCTCGCCGAAGTCAACCAGCTCACGATCCAGCGCAAGCAGACCATGATGTTCAGCGCGACGTTCGCGCCGCGCATCCAGCAGCTCGCTACCCGTGTGATGCGCCAGCCGCAGAAAGTGCAGATCGACTCCCCGCAGGAAAAGCATGCGAACATCAAGCAGTCGCTGTTCTGGGCCGATAACACGATGCACAAGCGCAAGCTGCTGGACCATTGGTTGCGTGATACCACCATCAACCAGGCCATCGTCTTCGCCAGCACGCAGGTCGAATGCGACGGTTTGGCCAACGACCTGCAGCAGGACGGCTTCAGCGCCGTCGCGCTGCACGGCGCGCTGAGCCAGGGCCTGCGCAATCGTCGCCTGATGGCATTGCGCCAGGGCCAAGTCCAGATCCTGGTCGCGACCGACGTGGCCGCGCGTGGCATCGACGTGCCGACCATCACGCACGTCTTCAACTTCGGTCTTCCGATGAAGGCCGAGGATTACACTCATCGCATCGGTCGTACCGGCCGTGCCGGCCGCGATGGCTTGGCCATCACGTTCGCTGAGTTCCGCGACCGTCGCAAGATCTTCGACATTGAGGCTTACACGCGCCAGCAGATCAAATCGGAAGTCATTCCAGGTTTGGAGCCGCAACAGCGCGCGCCGCAGTCGCGGCCGCCGCAAGGTGATTTCGGTGGCCGTGGTCGTGACAGCCGTGAAAACCATTCGCGTGATCGCAAATTCGGCGGCAGCGGTGCCCCTGCAGGCGGTCATCGTGGAGACGCGCGTGGCGGCTTTGGCAATGGTGGTGGCAATTACGCCGGTGCAAGTGGCTTCAACGACCGTGGTTCACGTGGTGCAGCTGCACCTGCGGCACGTGGCTCACGTGCCAATCCGAATGCTGCTTTCGGCGCAGGCCGAGATGAAGGCCACTATGGACGCAAGCCAGGTTGGGGTGACGGGACACCCAAGGCGTCCGCAGGTGTTGCCGGGCATCCGGGTGCGGGCAAGGTTTTCGTTCCACGAGATGCACAGAAACGGGCATTCAAACCAAGTCGCTGATCGTCGAGGGCGCCGCTTGCGCCATTGGAGAGAAACCCGCACTTTGATTCGAAGGCGGGTTTTTTTGCGTCTGGATTTCTAAGGTGCGATAGCGAGGGCCGCATACGAATCCTTGAATTTCCCCGCGCTTTCGTCCACCCTGATGCAGAGTCGTTTGCGCCCCTCTGAATCGACGCAAGGCTTGATCTGTGCGTCACCGCCTGCGCTCCGCAACTGGGTAACCGTTAATTGCATTGCCGCGGCTTGCATCGAAAGCCTCATCGCCTCCCTGTAGTTCCGAAGGCTCCAAGCCGTAGCCAGCGCCGCAGCGAGCGTGCTAGAGATAAGTATCAGCAGCGCGACGCGATGCCAGTAGTTCAAAAACGATGTACCAGCAGACTGAAGCTGCGTCGCGAGATCACTCAGCGCACGTGTCGATCGGTCGAGACGTTGCGAAAGCGCAGGGTGCTCGGAAACGGACGATCGCTGTTGCAGCGATACCTGGATCGATTGCGTTATTGCCTGAGGAAGCTCGTCGACCTTTCGAGTGATCATTGTGGCCGCGGATGCCAGTTGCAGGCGTGTTGCCTCGGCGTCTGCATGGTATCGCCGCACTTCGACAAGGAGTTCGTTGGCCCGGACGACCAGAGCCGTATCCCAATCCTTGCCCGTCATGGGTTCGTCGAATGATCGTGCATGGTCACCCGTACAGGGTCAGTCGACCATCGTCGTCTCTACGCTGCGCTGGAGCCGGTAGCCTTGGCCGTACACCGTTCGCAATTGCACGTCGCGGCCGCCGTCGAGCTGGAGCTTGTTGCGCAATCGGTAGATATGAATGTCGAGAGAGCGCGTGATCGATTCGCTGCTATATCCCGCCGCTGCGAGCAGGTGACCGCGAGAGACAGGCTTGTCGAGATTGCGGAACAAAGTCAACGCAAATTTGAATTCCTTCTCGGTCAGGCGAACTTCCTTCGCTCTGGTCCCTTCGGGAGTATCGGGCCGGTACTTGACGACGTTGGTGGAGCTGTCGAAGTCCCAACGGCCGAATCGTGATGCCGGGCCCAATCGGCTTCGGTGGCTTCGCTCGAAGAGGCGTGCCACGCGTGCGCGCAGTTCGAGTGGGCGGAAGGGTTTGAAAATATAGTCGTCGGCCCCGAGGGCCAGTGCCGCAGCGACGTCTCTCTCGGCGGCACGCACGCTCAGCATGATGACCGGCGTCTGGTCGTTGCGTTCGGTGCGCAACCAACTGAACAGATCGAAGCCGTCGAGGTCCGGCATCATCCAGTCGAGGACAAGGACGTCGAAGGTTTCGGTTCGCAACGAGCGCCGCAACGCCTCGCCGCTCGAAAAGGTGCTGCAATTGGTTTCGCCTTCCGATGGCAGGAACGGCGCTCTGAGTGCTCCGACGAGCTGTTTGATCTGGGCTTCGTCATCATCGAGAAGTGCAATGCGCATAAAACCACTCCATTGCGTCGGGTTAAAATGAGGTGAGGTGCAATGCTTCGGAGTGGAAGAAGCATCACGATCAACGATTCTTTCACCAGACGCAGGATTTGCCGTCAAAGAAAGATGAACATTTGTTAACTTCTCCGGCCGAAAGCACCTTCGGCGCGTTGTTCGATAACAGAATTTATCGGGTGATTCGACTCTTTCAGCAGGGCTGGGTCGAGTGTCAAATTCTGCGGACGCCCCTCGCGCAAACGGACAACGCCGACTTCGCGATCCTACGGAAATAAGAAATTGTTACATCCGAAGCCATAACAGCGCTCAATAATTCCTGAGCGCAGCCCAGGACTGCCGGAAGAGCTTCGAATTGCGCAGTCCGTCGCCGTGGTTCGACAGATGCCGATGATCGTTTTCGGCAACGGCATCGGCGCGCTGATCGCCAGCGTGACCATCGAGGCCACTGCGCCGTGGCCGTTCACGCTGGTCATCGTGATGTGGATCCTTCTTTTACCCATTTGCATCAGCTATATCAAATTGCGAAAGAGGCCGCGTCCTTCTTTCGTGTCTCCGGCACGCATCACGAGGTTGACGCTCTATTCCTGCCTGCTCGGCACGATCTGGGCCGTGGCGATTCTTTTTTATCTGCCACAGGCGTCTTTCAACATCCTCGCCTTTCAGATAACCGGATGTGCCTTTCTGGCTGCAGGTGCAGCAGCGGCGGTGTATGTGATCCCGATTGCGAGCGCGGCGTATTCGACGCCAATCTTCCTCGCATCGACCTATGTTTCCGCGACCTATCCACATCCTGCGCAATTCTGGCTCACCATGCTCATCCTGCTGATGGCATGCGGGGTGGGGTGGATCACGTTGGCCAATTGGGACGGTTTTCGTTTGATGACCGAGAGCAGTGTCGAACGCGTCAAGCTGCTCGCGGATGCCCAGGCCGCGATCATTTCCCGCAATCAGTTTCTCGAGAACGTGAGCCACGAAATCCGGACGCCGCTCACCACCATGCTGGGCTACACGAAGCTCCTCAAGGCACAGGAGGCCGAGATGTCGCCGCCGAACCGCGAAGCGCTCGGATACCTCGACAACTCGTGTTTCTCGCTGCTGACCACGATCGACGCGCTGCTCGATGTCGCGAAGCTCAATGCCGACCAGCTCGCCCTGCAAGACGCCGTTTTCGAGCCACGTGTTCTGATCCAGGAGGTGCTCGACTCAATGAAGCAGACGGCGCACGACAAGAATATTGCCCTTGCATGCGATCACGGCGCCGATGTGCCGGAGCGAATCTGCGGCGATGCGGATCGGGTCCGGCAGATCGTCGTCAACCTGGTGGGCAACGCGATCAAGTTCACGAATTCGGGGAGCGTCGACGTCGAGCTGCGCTGTGAGGACCACACGCTCAGATCTTCCGTTCCGCTACCGCCGGAACCGATGCTCGCCATCATCGTGCGCGACACGGGCATCGGTATCGACGCGGCCAAACGTGTACTCGTGTTTCACAACTTCTATCAGGTCGACGGTTCCAGCTGACGCCGCCACGGCGGCATGGGCCTGGGTCTGACGGTCAGCAACCTGCTGACCCGCCTCATGAATGGCACGCTCGACTTCGAAAGCGATGGTGTCAGCGGAACGATCTTCAAATGTCTGATTCCGCTGCGACCGTTTACCGACGACGGTACGCAACACGCCGTGCTCGATGTCGTCGGCGGTTCGGCGTGGCGGGTGCTGGTCGTCGACGACGATCCCTACATCCGTCATTACCTGATGACGCTGCTGTCGAGCGAAGGCTGGGAAGTGCATCTGGCAGAGAGCGGAAAAATGGCCATCGAGAATTGCGGCACGCAACGTTTCGACCTCATCCTGATGGACATCCAGATGCCTTTCATGACAGGCATCGAGGCCTCGACCGCGATCTGGTCAGCGGGCTCCGTCAACGAAAGGACACCGATCGTGGCGGTGACAGGCTACCTCTCCACGGACCGGATCGCGGAGATGCGGGAGGCCGGTCTGGTCGAATACTTGAGCAAGCCCATCGTGCAGGAACAACTGCTCGCCAAGGCACGACAGTGCGCATCCCGGCAGACGAGGGCGCCAGCCATCGACGGCCTCTGACGGCGTGCCCGCGTTCAACGGACCGGCGGGTTCGCCAGCATGGCGCGCAAGGTACGGGTTCGGTCGGCAAGCCATGCCCTGTCCACATCGGCGCCTGATGCCACGATCTCGCGGCAGATCGCTATTCCTGCGTCGAATTCATGGATCGCCGGGCTGCCGGCCAAGGTGTGTGCTGCCCGACGGGCACCTGCCAGATCGTTCGCCGCCGCTGCCTGTTCGATGTTGTCGATCAAAGCACGCCGTGAGGCGATGAAATCCGGAAACGCCGCGGCGAATCGCTTTTCGATCCAGACCGTACGCGCATGCGCGGGAAGTTCCTGCTTGTCGATCGTGGACAGCAACGCGTCGAGCGCGGTCCTGACCGCGGGTTTGGACAACTTTCCGTCGAAGCCGGCAGCTTCGATGCGCCGCGTGGTTTCCATGTCGTCGTACCCGGTGAAGGCGACGACGACACTGGCTTCCTCGTTGGCGCCGGATTGCATCTCGCGGATTTGCTGCAGTGCCTCGAATCCGTTCATGACGGGCATCTCCAGATCCATGATCACCAGATCGGGCCGGCGTCGGATCAGCGCGTCGATCGCGTCCCTGCCATTGATGGCACGGCGCGCACGGACGTGATCCGGCAACCAGCTCGACAGCAACAGCCAGTTGTGATCGTCGTCCTCGACCACCAGCAGATCGACAGGCGAAAGGGTGGCCTGCGGCGTGTACGACGAAAGTGCAGAGGTCGGCATTGGTGTATCGGAAACGGCAGATGCGGCTGGTGAGGGCGCGAGGTCGCCGGTATCCCGTTTCAGTTCGAGGGTGAGTGTCGTGCCATTGTCGTCCGAGCTCGACATGTGCAGGTCCCCGCCCTGCGCCCGTGCGATGAGACGTGCAGAGTAAGTGCCGAGACCGAGGCCGTCGCGCTTGCCATGCGTCACGTATTTTTCGAAGAAATTGTTCCTGATCGCTTCGGGGACGCTGCCTTGATTGTGGATTTCCAGCCCGATGCCTGTGGTGGTGTCTTCGCGCACGCACAGCCGTACCGTGGAATGCTCCGGAGCCGCTTCGACGGCGTTGCGCACCAGGTTCTCGACCACCGAGGTAACGAAAACCTCGTTGCCGACGACACGGTGCGGCCCGGTGCCTCCGCAAAAGGAAAGTTCGACGTTCTTCGTGCAGGCATGAAGCGAGATGTCCGCGACGACGCTGCGGCCGATTTCGCCCAGGTCCACGATCTCGCGAACGAAACGGAACGTGCCTTCTTCCATCCGGTAGAGATCGAGCGACATGCTGACGATGGCCAGTGCGCGGCCGGCGGTCCGCTCGATCGACGCGAGAAGTGCCTCTTCCGTATCCGAGAGGGAACGCCCGTCGCGCAGCATCGACGCGGCGGTCGCGATGCTTTTGAGCGGCGACTTCAGGTCGTGTTGCGCGAGCCGCTCGACTTCCTGTCGGGCATGAAGCGCCTTCTTGGAAGCGTCGAACTGCGCTGCCAGTTCCTGCGTTTGCGCATCCAGCCTGCGCTGATTTTCGTACAGCGCGTTCTCCAGGTGGATGCGGCCGTCGATGTCGACCAAGGTCGCAACCGTACCGCTTGCAGGCGATGCCGGCTTCATGAACTGCGCGCGGACCCAGGCCGCGCTTCCGTCGGCACGCAGCAGCCGGCAGTCGCACGACGAATGCGACGCGATTTCGCCGGACCCGGCCGCCGCCGCCTGCTTGTGCGCGCGGGAAACCGCGAGGTGATCGTCTGGATGGAACAGGTCGAGCATTCGCCACGCGTTCATGACGCCGTCGGCGCCGAGCCGGTTCAGCAAAAGATCGGGCATGTGCGATACCTTGCCTTGGTCGTCGAGCTCGATGAAGCCGATGGCCGAGGCCTCTACGACGGCTGTCAGGCGCAAGAAAGGGATCTGCGCCTGCATTTCCCGATGGCTTTGTGCCAACCGGTACAGCGCTGTGCTGAAACCCGTGGCAAGTGCGAGCCCCATCGCGTGTGCCGCCCTCGACCGGGCCTCCCATTGCCCACGCGAGCCAGCCTGTGAGGCAGATGCTCGCTGCGAGCACGACCACGACGAAGGACTGCGGCGTGAGGAACATCACGACCGGCACGGCCGGGATCCAGAGCATGGCGAGGGTATGCCGGCAGGCGATCCAGGTCGCCCAAGCGAGCGTCGCCACCACGATCAGGAGATCGCTGCGAATGCGGTTTCTGGAAGAAGTTACTGCGATCAGCCTGCAGGCCATGAGCGCCGCGATGCACAGTCCCACGGTCATCGACAATATGTCGCCGATCATCGCGGCCCAGGCAGCCGTCAATGCGACATGGAGGGTGACGCAGCCGATTGCGAACGCGAGGAGAACATCGGCGTGGACGGACGCCGGAACGGAAATTCGATGCGTGGATTTGAACATTCGAGTCTTGAGGGACAGCATGAACATTCGCTGCCGAACGCCAGCGTTTGCGATGCTCACGGACCCATCAATTTGGATAATTCTACGAGGACCTTTGCAATTGCAGAGGGCTTATCGCACCACACGGCATTAGGTTTTAATCAATGTGTTTTTTGCGGGGCGACGAAGACGAAGGTTGCATCTTCGCCGTCGAAATAAATCTGAACATATGTGAATAGAAGTGTCTGCTTATCGGGTGCGCACGACATCATCCGGCCCGCGTCTGAATCTGCCGAAAGAATCGCGAAAAGCGAAGCGTCAATTGAGCTTGGGGAGCAAATATGAAGAAAAATGTCGAAAAATTGAGCGCAGGCCTGTTCGACGCTACCCGATCATTGGCCGGCCTGTGACCTTTTTATCCAACGCAATTCGGATTTGCATGGTTGTCGGCAGTCCTGCGCAATTCGGCGCAATGCAATTGCAATCGTTCGGCCTCTCACCTTCATTGCGCTCATGACGAGCCCGACTTCCACGCCACGACCGCGTCCGCGAGTCGCGTTGTTCGCTCATACGCCGCGCATGCGCGAATACGGGCGTCGTGCACTGCGGCTCCTGGGCTGCGTGCCACTCGTCTTTCTCAGCATCGAGGAATTTCTCAGGATGGGCACGCGAACGCGCGAACTCGCGCTGGTGTTCCTGGAGCACGCCGACGCTGACGGCAGCGACGAAAACACCGTGAAATTCGGAGACAGGGTGCGCAAGGCGATCGGGGACGACCTCCCTATCCTTCATTCGTTCGCCGCTGCTTCGGGCGGCACGATTCCCGGCTTCCGCCTCAAGGACATGGTGCTGCCGGCCTCGCAGTCTTTCGCCCAGCTTTGCCGCACGCTTGCGGCCTTCCTGCAAAGTCACAGGGTTCCGACCACCGAAATCCGTCTGATGTGGGGCGGCCACCGTTTCTGCATCGATTCGGGCAACGTCCTCATCGGCCGCGACGTGATCCAGCTGAAACCCGAGGAATTCGACCTCGCCCTGGAATTGTTCTTCAACGTCGGTACCCGCATCTCCCGGACCTGGCTGCGCACGATGGTGCCGGCGATGCAGACGCTTCGCCGTAGGCCGACCGGCGTGGCGCCCGATTTCGCGATCCTGCGTCTGCGCGACGTCCTCAATCTCGAACCTGTCTACGGCTGGGACCTGCAGGTCACGCCCGGGCTCAGCTGCCGCCTCGTCAAGGTCGATTAGCGCGCGTGCCGGTGGGCGTGTGACAACATGGTCTTCGTCGTCCACTCCCGCCTTCCAGCACCATGAGAATTCCTCCCGTCGAAACCGCAATCCACCCCGAACTGGCCGACCTCGAAGCCACCATCGCCCGTCAGCGCGGCCGTGTTTCGCCTCTCTATCAAGTTCTGCTGAACAGTCCGCCAATGGCCCATGGCTGGGAGCAACTGCTTACGGCGGTACGCCGCAACAGCACGCTACCGGGTGCCGCTCGCGAGCTCGTCATCCTGCGCGTGGCGGTGCTCAACCGCGCACGTTACGAATACGATGCGCATGTCCCGATCGCGTTGAAGGAAGGCGCGTCGCAGGCCGCCATCGACGCGCTCGCCGACGCGGGGTCGATCGGCGTGGGACTGTCCGAAGGCGAGCATCTGCTGATCGAGCTGACCGACGTCATGACGCGCGATATCGAGGTGCCCGAAGCGCTCTATGCACGTGTCGCGACTGCGTTTTCCCGGCAGCAGGTCGTGGATGCGATGGTCACCATCGGCGCCTACAACATGGTCTCGCGCTTCCTGGTGGCGCTCGACATCGGGCACTAGGAGCTCTCGGAAGC
Organism: Janthinobacterium lividum; assembly: GCA_050954325.1. Classification (GTDB taxonomy): domain Bacteria; phylum Pseudomonadota; class Gammaproteobacteria; order Burkholderiales; family Burkholderiaceae_C; genus Variovorax. The sequence goes on from JBPBPG010000005.1 coordinate 204,299, forward strand.
GGTCAGCCGCCGTAGTGCTTGAGCGCCAGTGCGCGCAGCAGTCCGGTCGCCAGCCGGCTCGGTCGCGTCGCCGGTCGCGCCTTCGGCACGGCGAGCACGATGCGATTGCGAATCACCGGCGCATGGATGGCTGCCACGTGCAGCGGCAGCGCATAGGTCCAGAGCCGCAAAGCGCTCTGCGGCAGCACCGTGTGCGAGACCCCGCGCGCGACCAGCGATAGCACCGTCTGCACCGAATCGACTTCCGCGACGATCTGCAGCGGCAATCCGCGCGGTCGCGTCTCCTGCTCGAGCAGCTGCCGCAGCGCGTTCGGGCCGCTGGGCATCACCAGCGGCCGTGCCGCGACGTCGGCCAGCCGGACGCGGCGCGGTAGAGGTTCCGGGCCGATCAGCACCAGCGGCTCGCGCGCCAGCGTTTCTTCCTGGATCTGCGGCGAGCCCGGCGGATCGAAGAGGATCGCGACGTCGAGCTTGCCTGCCACGAGCCATTCGCGCAGCCGGATGCTGAGGCCCTCGACCACGCAGATCACCGCGTCCGGGTATTGCGCGCGAAAGCTTTCGATCAGGTCGGCCGTGAGCACGTGCGCGACGCGGGGCGGCAATCCGATGACGACGCGTCCGTGCGGACTTGCATGGCGCTCGCGCATGTCGGCGCGGGCGCGTTCGGTCAGTTCGGCGATGCCGCGCGCATGCGCCAGCAACGCCAGCCCGGCCTCGGTCGCCTCGGCACCCCGACCGGTGCGTACGAGCAGTGGCTGGCCGACCTCCTGCTCCAGCAGCAGCACCTGCCGGCTGAGTGCCGGCTGCGACATGTGCAGCGCCGCAGCGCCGCGGCTGAAGCTGCCGGCCTCGACGACGGCGACGAAAAAACGGAGTCGCGTGAGATCCATGGCCCCAGATTTACTGAATAGCTGATATCGGGACGAAGCATCGCACATGTTCCGTCTCGCGCTGGACAATCTCTGCTCGACACAGGAGACCAGACACATGCCGCCGATCCAGACCTATCTTCTCGATCCCTCGACGCCCCGGCTTGCGCTGCCTGTCGGCGCCTGCGACACGCACGTTCACGTGTTCGGTCCCGCAACGCGATTTCCGTTCTGGCCCGAGTCCGCGCTGGTGCCGGCCGACGCGACCAAGGAGACGCTGTTCGCGCTTCACGCGAAGCTGGGCGTCCAGCGCTGCGTCATCGTGCAGTCGCTAATGCACGGCTTCGACAACAGCGTGGTGGAAGACGCCATCGCGGCCGGCGGCGGGCGTTATCTCGGCGTCGCGCTGGTGCGGCCCGACGTGTCCGATGCCGAACTGACGCGGCTCGCGGGCGCGGGCATTCGCGGCGTGCGCTTCAACTTCATGAAGCATCTCGGCGCCTCGGCGAGCATCGAGGAGGTGATCGAGTTCACGCGGCGGCTCGCGCCATTCGGTCTGCATCTGCAAGTGCATTTCGAGAGCAGCCTGATCCACGCGCTGGCCGCGCCGCTGGCACGCAGCGCGGTGCCGGTCGTGATCGACCATATGGGTCGCGTGGATGCCACGCTCGGCGCGACCGGCGCGGACTTCGTCGCCTTGCATGCCGCGCTGGAGAATCCGCTGTTCAGGGTCAAGGTCAGCGGCATCGATCGCGTGTCGCCGTTCGCCGCTCGCGCGGACTATGCGCCGGGCATCGCGCTGGCGCGCAAGCTGGTCGAGGACTTTCCGACGCGCTGCTTCTGGGGCACCGACTGGCCCCACCCCAACCATTCGCATGCGCCGGACGACGGCGAGCTGGTCGATGCGCTGGCGCTGATCGCGCCCGACGAGGAGCTGCGCAGGCAACTGCTGGTCGACAACCCTCAGCAGTTCTACAGGTTCGACGCATGACCGGCGCGCCATATGCGCTGTTCCAGCCTTCGGCCCGAAGGCTCGAGGGCAAAGTCGTGCTGGTGACCGGTGCCGGCTCGGTCGGAACGGGATGGGGAAACGGCCGCGCGATCGCGGTGCGCTTCGCACAGGAAGGCGCTTCGGTGTACGGCGTCGACCGCGACATCGACCGGCTCGCCGAGACCGCCGCGCTGGTGGCCGAAGCCGGCGGCGTGCTCGCGACCGGCGCCTGCGACGTCACGTCGAGCGACGCCGTCGAAGCGACGGTCGCGCAATGCATCGCGCGCTTCGGCCGCATCGACGTTCTGGTCAACAACGTGGGCGGCTCGGCCAAGGGCGGCCCGGTCGAGATGACGGAAGCGGTCTGGGATGCGCAGGTCGACCATAACTTGAAGAGCGTGTTCCTCGCCTGCAAGCACGTGCTGCCGCACATGCAGGCGCAGGGCGGCGGCGCCATCGTCAACCTGGCGTCGACTTCCGGCCTGCGCTGGACGGGCTCCGCCCAGATCGCCTATGCGTCGACCAAGGCGGCGGTGATCCAGTTCTCGCGCGTGCTCGCGGTGCAGTACGCGGGGCAGGGCATCCGCGTGAACACCGTGGTGCCGGGCCAGCTGCACACGCCGATGGTCGAGTCGCGGCTGGCCGGCCAGCGCGCGGGCGGCGACGTGCAGGCGCTGCTGCAGGAACGGCAGTCGCGCATTCCGCTGCCCTTCATGGGCGACGGCCGCGACACGGCGGCCGCGGCCCTGTTCCTCGCCTCCGACGAGGCGCGCTTCGTCACCGGCACCGAGATCGTGGTCGACGGCGGCATGTCGGTGCGTTGCGACTGACGGACGAGATTTCACAAGCAAGGAGACAAGAGACATGACGCTATCGAATCACCCGTCGCGCAGGTTCTGCCTGCAGGCGATCGCCGCTGCCGCGCTGATGCCGGGCGGCATGCCCGCCGGCTTCGCGCAGGACAAGATCGCGCGCATCGTGGTCGCTTTTCCGCCGGGCGGCCCGGTCGACTTCGTCGCGCGCACGCTGGCCCAGCAGCTCGGCAAGGAGCTCGGGCGCCAGGTCATCATCGAGAACCGCGCGGGCGCCAACGGCACCATCGCGGCCGAATACGTGTCGCGTGCCGCGCCCGATGCCCAGACCCTGTGGCTCACCAGCGTCGGCGCCGTGGCGATCAATCCGTCGTTGTACGAGAAGCTGCCCTACGATCCGGTGAAAGACCTGACGCCGGTGTCGCTGATCGTGCGCAACGTCGAAGTGCTGGTGGTCGCCGCCGATGCGCCCTACAGCACGGGTGCGGAGTTCGTTGCCGCGGCGAAGAAGAGCAAGACCCCCCTCACGCTCGCTTCGTCGGGCACCGGCAGCGTGCCGCACCTGGCGATGGAACTGTTGGCCGACGCCGCGAAGACGCCGATGCTGCATGTCCCGTACAAGGGCGCGGCACCGGCCATCACCGACGTGATCGCGGGCCACGTGGACGGCTTCTTCGGCGACGTCCCCGGCCTGCTGCCTTTCATCAAGGGCGGCAAGCTCAAGCCGATCGGCATCGCCGCGTCGAAGCGCAATCCGATCCTCCCGGAGGTGAAGACTTTCGAGGAAATGGGCATCGCCGGCGTCGACTCGGACAACTGGTACGGCCTCTTCGCCGCCAAGGGCACGCCGGGCGACGTGCTCGACGCGATGAACAAGGCGGTGCGCAAGTCGCTCGGGACCGAGAGCGTCCGCACGCGGTTGCTGGCATCGGGCGCGGAGCCCGCGCCGTCGTCGCCGGCCGAGTTGACCGCGCTGCTCGCGCGCGACGCTGCCAAGTGGTCGGCCGTGGTGCGCGCGAAGAAGATCAAGCCGGATTGAGCACGGAGATGGCGAAAGAGATGGAAAAGGATTTTCTTCTGCTGCAGATGACGCTCGCCCCCGGCGCGGCGTCGGACATCGACGCCGACTGCCGGGCGTTCGCCCACGCGCTGTCGGTGGCGCACGGTGCCGACGTGTCGCTGCACCGGGTCGCCATGACCCTCGACGGTATCCAGGCCTACGTCTACCTGAAGCCCTCGACGGCGCGCGTGGCGGATGCGCTGGAGCCGGAACTCCTCGGCACCGACTTCGCGCAGTACAACCCGTGGGCGAGAGGGGTGCGCGCGTCGTGGCTCGAATGCAGGCTCGACCTCGCGGGCGCGTCTCAGGGCCAGTCCGTGCGCTTCCACTACGTCGTCGAGATGGACCCCGAGGCCGGCTGGATGCCCGAGATATCGCGCTGGTACGACACCGAACATCTGCCCGGGCTGGCAAATGTCGAGGGCTGCGTGCGCGCGATGCGGCTCGTCAACCACGGCCACGGTCCGATGTCGCTCGCCTGCTACGACCTCGTGTCGCAGGAAACGCTGGGATCGCCGCCCTGGCTGGCGGTGCGCGCGACCTCCTGGAGCGACATCACGCGACCGCATTTCACGAACACGAAACGCACGATGTTCGGCGTGCCACCCGCGGCGTGACGGTGGGGAGGCGGGATCGCCTCATGCGGCGGGCGCGCTCGGTGCGGTATCCGGCGCTCAGTGCGCCGGACCGACGGGCCTGCCGTTGACGCTGACCGCCTCGATCACGCGGCCGGAGCCGGTCGCGAGCGGCTGCGCCGCGCCTTCGGCCGTGACTTCGTCACCGACTTTCAGGCCGAGCTTCTCCAGGCCGCCGGGGCGGGTGTGGACGAAGTCGCCGGTGTCGAGCACCACGCCGTTGGGCGCGCCGTGCTTTGCGTAGTTGAAGCGCACCACGGTGCCGGCGACTTCGGCGTACGGGTGCGCGGGCTGCGCTTTCCTTCCGTCGACCGCGGCGAGGCGCTCGAAACGGTAGAGGGAATGCGCTGCCTCGCCCTTGGGCGACGGTGGCGCCTCGGTGCCCTCGACAGTCAGCGACTGGCCTTCCCGGAGCGTGCCGAGCTGCGCGAGGGTCGAGAGGTCGTGCAAGTCGGCGACGAACTGCGTCGTCACGCCGTCGGTGTCGATCAGGAAGCCCTCGATCGCACCCTTCGGGCTGTAGATCAGGTGCTGGAAACGGCCGTCGACGGACCAGACATCGACTTCGTGTTCGGGTTTCGGATGTGGCATGGATGACTTTCGATGTTGCAAGGGACGAGGAAAAAATTCGGGTTGGCGAGAACGCCGATCGGGTCAATCGCATGACCGATTCGCAGACGGTCGCAATGTCGCGAACTCACGCCGCGATCCATTGCCGAACGACGCCGTTGGTCCATCCGAAGCCGTCCTGCAATGGATATTCGCCACCGTCGCCGCCTGCGCAGTTCGCATCGTCGGTCTCGCGCAGCGCGTACTTTTCGACCAGCTTGCCTTCGCGGTCGTAGACCTCCTGCACGGTGGCGAGCCAGCGGCGGCGGATCTCCGAAGCGAGTTCGTCCTCCCCGTACCGACGCAGCCCTTCGACGGCGATCCACTGCAGCGGCGCCCAGCCGTTGGGCCGGTCCCATTGCTCGCTGCTGCGGATTTCGGTGGTCGCCAGGCCGCCGGGCGCGAGCAGCCGATGGCGAATCGTGGCGGCCATCGCCTTCGCCTGCGCAGCCGTCGCCGTGCCTGTGAAGAGCGGCGTGACGGTGGCCGCGTTGAGCGCGGTGCGCGCCTTCTTCTCGTGCCAGTCGTGGTCGAGGAAGGCACCGGCTTCCTCGTTCCATAGCCAGCGGCTCATGCCCTCGGCGCGGCGTGCGGCCAGGGTTTCGAAGCGGCTCGCCTGTCGCGGGTCGCCGATGCCGGCGCTCAACCGCACGATCGTCTTCTCCAGCTTGTGCATCAGCGCGTTCAGGTCGACCGGCAGGATCCGGGTCGTTCGGATGGTCGACAGGGCATCGAGCCGATCGGATGCCTTCGCGACGCCGACCGCGAGCCAGCGCGAGCTGAAGTCCCAGCCCGATTCCGCGGCGGCGCGGATGTCTCGATACACCTCGGCCGGCGGGCGGCTCGAACGCGAAGCGGTATCGACGTCGTCGCGCCACGATTCCTCGCGTGGCGTGTCGCGATCGTCCCAATAGCGGTTCAACAACGTGCCGTCGGGCAACGCGACGACGCGCCGGTGCGTCTCGCCGGGCGCGAGCGCTTCGGCGCCGTCCATCCAGAACGCATGCTCCTGCAGCAGTTGCGGCAGGTAGCGCGCGGCGCCCTGTCCGTTGCAAGATTCGCACAGCTCCGTCATCAGCGCGAAGACCGGTGGTTGCGAGCGGCTGAGGTAGTAGGTGCGCGTGCCGTTGGGCACGTGGCCGTAGGTGTCGATCAGGTAGGCGAAGTTGTCGGTCATGGCGTGCAGCAGCGGCTGCTCCGCGCGCTCGACCATCCCGAGCATCGTGAAGTAGGAATCCCAGTAGTACATCTCGACGAAGCGTCCGCCCGGTACCAGGTAGCGATGCGGCAGCCGCAGCAGCGAACCGTGGTGCGGGTGATGCGACGGATGACGGGTGAGCTCGCCCCAGAGTCCGTCGATGTGCTGCGCGAGGGTCTGGCCCGGCGGCGACTTGTAGGCCGACCCGGCATGGCTTTGCGGGGTGAAGTGCTTCCCGACGAACGCGCGCAGGTCGAAGTCCGGGCTGCCTCGCCGGGCGCGATAGTCGGCGAGGATGTCTTCGGGCGGCGCCAGGGGCGCGCAGTCGACGAAGGCCTTGCAGTCCTCGAATATGCCGGCGCTCTGCACCGCGACGAACAGCTCCCGGTAGCGGTCGGCGGGAGATTGCGTGTCGTTGACCGGATTCGCCGAGGCGGCGGCGTGGCGTGAAGTCGTTTCGGTATGCGGGCCGTTCATGGTGTCGAAAATTTTCATCGCTGGCGTCGTCGCTCCGAAGGACGGCGTGCCGTCGCGACGTGGGTGCATGACACGGAGTTCGGCGATGCGCTCTTGTCCGTCAGCGCTTGCATCGTTCGCCCGTCGCCATGTCGGCATGCGGATGCCGATCGTCGGCGTTTTCGTTTTCGTTTTCGTTTTCTGGAATCACGACATGAGCAATGCATCTGCCATTTCCCCGGTGCTCGCCGGCCAGCCCGCGCTGGTCACCGGCGGCGATTCGGGCATCGGCCGCGCCGTGGCGTTGGCGCTCGCCCGCGCCGGTGCCGACGTGGCGGTCAACTACCGCAAGAACCTCGAGGCGGCCGAGGCGGTGGTCGACGAGATACGCGGCTTGGGCAGGCGTGCCATCGCGATCGGTGCCGACGTGTCGAAGGAGGACGAGGTGGAGGCGATGTTCGCCCGGGCCGTCACCGAGTTCGGCACGCTGCACGTCGTGGTCTGCAACGCGGGACTCCAGCGCGATGCCAGGTTCCACGAGATGACGCTCGACGACTGGAACGCCGTGATCGGCATCAACCTCACCGGCCAGTTCCTCTGCGCACGCGGTGCCGTGCGGGAGTTCATGCGGCGCGGTGCCGACCAAGCCGTGTCGAAGGCGACCGGCAAGATCATCCACATGAGTTCGGTGCACGAGGTGATTCCGTGGGCCGGCCATGCGAACTACGCGGCGTCGAAGGGCGGCGTGGCCATGCTGATGAAGACCCTGGCACAGGAAGTCGCGCCGCAACGCATCCGCGTGAATGCCATCGCGCCGGGCGCGATCCGCACGCCGATCAATACCGATGCATGGAAGACGCCCGAGGCCTACGACGCGCTGATGAAGCTCGTCCCGTACGGGCGCATCGGCGAGCCCGACGACATCGGTCAGGCCGCGGTGTGGCTGGCCTCCGACGCGTCGGATTACGTGACGGGCACGTCGCTGTTCGTGGACGGCGGCATGACGCTCTATCCGGGCTTCGCGGACGGCGGTTGAGCCGCGCCTGGAACGGGTCGACTTGCGGGCCTCGCGGGTCACGACAGGAAAACCGGCTCACCCAGGTTGAGCATCAACCGGTTGGCCCAGCCGAAGATCGCCGCCGCGTGGATCGCGTCGAGGATTTCCAGCGGCGAGAGCCCGGCGGCACGCGCCGGCTGCAGCTGCGCCGTGCCGAAGCCTGCCGGATCCTGCGTCAGGTCGATGCCCAATTGCACGATCGCACGTTCGCGTGCGTCGGTGCCCGCGCCCTGCGGCTCGGTGAACACCTGGCGGATCACGTCGTTGCGCTTGGCCAGCTGCTCGAAGCGCTGCGCATGCACCGATGCGCAATACACGCAGCCGTTGACGCGCGAGACCACCGTCGATGCCAGTTCGCGCTCGGCGCGCGACAGGCCACCGGGCGCGTACATGATCGCGTTGAAGACGATGGCGCGTTCTTCCAGAATGCGCGGCTGGTGCGCGAGCAGCAGGTAGTAGTCGCTGGTCTTGGCTTTCGGATGGCTGCTCTCCAGCACGGCGATCTGTGCGGGCGTGGCGTCGGCGAGCGCGATCACCGGCAGCCACGATTTCCATTCGAGCGTCTCGCTGGTGTAGCCGTCGACGCGCACCGGCTCGCCCGGCTTCGGCAGGTTTGCGGGATGCACGAAAGGCGCCGCGGGCGGCGTCTCGGGCGGCGCTGCGCCGACGGCGTCGTCGCCCGCGTCGACCATCGCCTGCAGGCCCGCGACCACGCGCAGCTGGTAGGCGACGAAGGCGATCAGCTGCGCCAGCGCGACAACTTCGGGCGTCGCGAGACCGGCGGCGGGCAGCTTCAGCAGGGCCGCCTCGTCGCCCTCGACCGGCCGCTCGGTGAGCGTCTGCGTGAAGCGCAGGATCGCCTGCAGGCGCGGGTCGGTCGACAGGCTGTCGACCGGCGCGCCGTCGAGCGCGGCCTGCTGCGCTTCGGTCAGCGCGGCCGTGCCGGAAAGGGCGAGCAGGCGATCGCGGTAGTGCGCCTGCAGCGTCGTGCTGCCGGCCAGGCCGACGATGGTGTGCGCGGCCAGAAGGCGCTCGGTCAGGCTCGGGCCGGAGAGCGCGGTGTCGAAGATGCAGTCGTAGCTTCCCTGCGTCGCGGCGACCACCTTGTCGCGCTGGTGGCGCACCGAGAACACGGCGTTGCCGGCGCCCAGCGGAACGAGGCTGTCGACGAGATCGGAGGGCGCATGCGCCGGTGGGGACGTGTTGGACATGGAGTGGCGCCTCCGTTCAGGAGGCTGAAGTGGATGTGAAGGTCGATGCCGGGGGCGCGACGGGCGGTGCGTTCTTCACCGCGTCCGAAAGGAAGCGCAGCACGCCGGCCCACGAGGCCTCGTCGGCCCGCGCGTTCGGCGCCGGTGCGCCGCCGGTCGTGCAGAGCCGCTTCGACACCGAATGTGCGTAGACGAGCTGGGTCGTCGGCACGTAGGGAAAGAGGATCGAATGGCCGGCGTCCGCGTGGTCGAGTTGCGTCGCCTCGTGCGGATGCCGCACCTCGGCCAGCTTCGAGGCCACCATGCGGCCGTAGTCGCTCGACGGCCAGGAGCCGTCGTCGGCAGCCGTCAGCAGCAGCACCGGACCGCGGATGTCCTCCACGCGGATGCGGGCGCGGGCGACGACTTCGGGGTCCTGCAGCGCCGTGCGCAATGCATCGGCATGGAGACGCGGCTCCGTGCCTTCGTCCCAGGGCGCCCAGGTGGCGGTGCGGTTGTCCTGCCAGAGATGCGGCAGCGGCTCGCCGCGGAAGATCCAGGCCGGGCCGTCGCGTCCGGTCGCCGGGTCGCAGGCGTTCTGCGCGCTGTGCACCACCGCGCCGGGCACGTAGCCGATCACGGCCGACACCAGCTCCGGCAGCAGCGACGCCAGCAGCAGCACCAGTTCGCCGCCGCGCGACTGCCCGCTGAGCGCGACGAAGCCGTTGGCCGGGCACAGCGACCGGTGCATCCAGTGCAGCGCCGTCTCGAAATATTCCAGGTGCGTGTTCGAGATGTAGTCGGAGCGGCCCGGCGCCTTGAAGTAGCCGAGCGCGAGCGCCGCATGGCCGTGCGACGCGTAGAGCGCGGCGCGGGGTTCGTTGATGCCGCCGCCTGAACCGTTGAGCACCAGCACGGCCGGATGCGGTCCCGGCCCGGCCGGCGTGAAGAGCGTGCCGACCAAGCCGAACTCGCGAACCTCGGTCCGCGTCACGTCTTCGGCGGCGAGCCGCTGCACGAACCGGCCCGCGAGCGGCGGCGCGTCGACGCGCTCGACCGTCACGTCGGTCACGAGCGCCGCCGCAGGCTCGGCCCCGAAGACCTCGCGCGACGCGCCTTCGGTCTCCGGCGCCTGCGACCAGACCAGGCCCATCGCGGAAACCTCGGCATAGCTGCCCGAGACGGGCGCATCGCGCTCCAGGTCGACCTGGCCCGTGGCATCGGCACGGAACACCGCCGCCGAGCGCCAAGCGACGCCGGGACCGCGGACGGTGCGCGTGCGCAGCGTGACCGTCTCGCCGGCGCGCAGGCCCGTGACCGCGATGCGGCGCGACACGTCGATCAGCGCGTCCCGCGGCGTGATCCAGAGCGATGTGTCGATGGAATTCACGGCTTCATCTGCCGGTGCGGGTGACCTGCATCGCGGTCGTGCGGTCGCTCAGCAGCGGCACCACCTTCAAACCCTTCTTCGCGGCCCAGATGTTCTGGTAGTGGAACAGCGGAATGGTGCCGGCGTCGTCCATCACGACCTTGGCCGCATGGCGCAGGATGGCCTCGCGGCGCTTGGCGTCGAATTCGACCGTCGCTGCGTCGAGCGCCTTGTCGACCGCCTCGTTGCTGTAGCGGCCCCAGTTGGAGGCGCCTCGCCCGCGCTTGGCGTCGACCGTCGCCAGCGTGCTCAGCAGGCCGTAGGCGGCTTCGCCGGTGCCGTTGCCCCAGGCCACTACGCTCACCGCGTACTCGTTCTTGTTGGCGCGGCCGGAATACACGCTCCACGGCACCACTTCCACGCTGGTCTTCACGCCGATGCGCGACCAGAACTGCGCCACCGCCTGGATCGATTCGGGAGCCTGCGGGTAGCGGTCGCCCGGAACGTGGATCGCGATCCTGAAGCCTTCCGGGAATCCGGCCGCGACCATCAGCTTCTTGGCCTGCTCGGGGTTGTAGGCGATGTCCGGAAGGTCGGGGTTGTAGCCGAAGGTGTCCCTGGGCATCCACTGGTTGGCTTCGGTCACCGTGCCCTGCAGCACGCGATCGACGATGGCCTTGCGATTGATCGCCATCGACAGTGCCTGGCGCACGCGCACGTCGGTCAGCGGGTTCTGCGCCAGCGCCTTGCCGGCGTTGTCGGTGATGAACTCGTTCGGGCCCGGTCGCAGGCTGGGCTGCACCAGCAGCACGCGCAGGCCGGGGTAGGTGTAGACGCTCACGGTCGAAGTCTTCCGCAGCTTCTCGACGTCGGTGACGGCCACCTTGTCGATCACGTCGACGTCGCCGGAGAGCAGCGCCGCCGTGCGCGCCGCGCCATTGGCGATGTAGCGGTAGGTGACCTTGTCCCAGACCGGCTTCGGCCCGTAGTAGGTCGGGTTGCGCTCGAACACCGAGCGGTCGCCGGGGCTGTACGAGATGAACCTGTACGGGCCGGTGCCGACCATCGCGCGGCCGGCGTTGTAGTCCTCGGTCTTCGACTTCTCGCCGACGTGCCTGCTCACGATGTAGACCGACGCGATCTCCATCGGCAGGTTCGGGTTCGGCGTGACGGCCTTGACGACGACCGTGGTCGGGTCCCTGGCGGTCACCGATTCGACGTTGCGCAGCGCGCCGATGTACGACGCCACCGAGCCCGGCACGTTGCGCGCGCGCTGGAACGAGAACACGATGTCGTCGGCCGTGAAAGGCGCGCCGTCCTGCCACTTGATGTCGTCGCGCAGCTTGAACTCCCAGGTCTTGTCGTCGAGCGCCTTCCAGCTCGACGCGAGCGCCGGCTCCAGCTTGCTGCCGTCCTTGGCCTGCACGATCGAATCCCAGAAATGCAGCGCGAGCGAGCGGTCGCCCGCATGGTTGTTGAGCTCCGGGTCGGCCGAGGAGACCGGGTCGGCGAAGGCGATAGACAGGTTCTGCTGCGCCTGCGCGCCGGCGCCCATCAGCATGGCGGCCGATGCGATCAGGGAGAGGGGAAGTCGGGTCATGGAGATGGCTTTCGAGGAATTGGGGGAAGTCGGTCGTTTCAGGGCGTATCGTTGAGATGACAGGCGCTCGCGTGCTGCGGGCCGACCGCGCGAAGCATCGGCGCTTCGACGCTGCAACGTGACATCGCATGCGGACATCGCGGATGGAAATGGCATCCCGATGGCGGAGAAATGGGGCTCGGAATCTCGCCGCGGACGGTGCCGAATCGGGTGCGCCGCACGTCGATGCGCGGGATCTCCGCCAGCAGCGCCTGCGTGTAGGGGTGGTTGGGCCGCGCGAAGAGTTCCTCGACCGGTGCGCTCTCGACCACGCGCCCCAGGTACATCACCGCCACGCGGTCGCAGACGTGCTCGACCACGCCCAGGTCGTGGCTGATGAACAGGTAGGCCAGGCCGAGCTGGTCGCGCAGGTCCATGAAGAGGTTGAGGATCTGCGCCTGGATAGACACGTCCAGCGCCGCCACAGCCTCGTCGCAGACCAGCATCGACGGCTGCACCGCGAGCGCGCGCGCGATGCCGATCCGCTGGCGCTGGCCGCCGCTGAACTGGTGCGGGTAGCGATGCCTGAGCGATGGGTCCAGCCCTGCGCGCTGCAGCTGCGCGATCACGTAGTCGTCCTCGCCGGCCGCGTCGGTCAGGCCGTGCAGGCGCGCGGCCTCGCCGACGATGCGCGAGACGCGCAGGCGCGGGTTCAGGCTCGCGAACGGATCCTGGAACACCATCTGCACGCGCAGCCGGGCGGCAAGGCGCCGTTTCGCGTCCAGGCTTTCGAGTGGCGCGCCGTCGACCCACACCTCGCCTTCGGTCGGCGCGAGCAGGCCGGCGGCGATGCGCCCGAGCGTCGACTTGCCGCAGCCCGATTCGCCGACCAGCCCGACCACTTCGCCGGGGCGCAACGACAGGTCGACGCCGTCGACCGCGTGCGTGACGACCGGCGCCGTCGTGATGCCGGTGCGACGCAGCGCGCGGCCGAACGCGCCGGGCGGGGCCTCGGCGCCGAAGCGCTTGGTGACGCCGCGCAGGTCGACCAGCGGATGCACGGTCGTGCTCATGCCGTCGCCTCCACGCCCGGATGGAAGCAGCGCGCCGCATGCGCGGGCGCCTGCCGGCGCGGATGGAACACGTCGGGCATCGTGGTGCGGCAGACCTCGGTGGCGCGTGCGCAGCGCGGCGCGAAAGCGCAACCCGGCGGCATCGCCAGCAGGTTCGGCGCCATGCCCGGAATCTGCCTGAGCCGCGCGCCGCGCCGGTTGGCGCTCGGCAGGCTGCCGATCAGGCCCTGCGTGTAGGGATGCTGCGGATGGTCGAGCACCTCGTCGACCGTGCCGTGCTCGACGATGCGCCCGGCGTACATCACGGCGATGTCGTCGGCCAGCCCGGCTACCACCGACAGGTCGTGGCTGATCCAGATCATCGCCGTGCCGGTCTCGCGCACCAGTTTCTGCATCTCCGAGAGGATCTGCGCCTGGATCGTGACGTCCAGCGCGGTGGTCGGCTCGTCGGCGATCAGCAGGTCGGGTTCGTGCAGCAGCGCGATCGCGATGGCCACGCGCTGGCGCATGCCGCCGGAGAGTTGGTGCGGGTAGGCGCGCAACCGGTCCTCGGGGCTCGCGATGCCCATCAGCGAGAGCGCGGCCGAGGCCTGCGCACGCGCCTCGACCTTCGTCGCGCGCCTGTGCGCGTGCACGGCCTCGGTCATCTGGGTGTCGACGCGCAGCACCGGGTTCAGCGTCGCCATCGGGTCCTGGAAGATCATCGCGATGCGGTTGCCGCGCAGCGCGCGCCGTTCCTTCGGAGAAAGCTTCGTCAGGTCGCGGCCCTTGAACAGCACCTCGCCGCTCTCCACGCGCCCCGGTGCGTCGACCAGTCCCATGATCGAGAAGCCGGTGACCGACTTGCCCGATCCCGATTCGCCGACCAGCCCCAGCACCTTGCCGCGACCGAGCGTGAAAGACACCCCGTTCACGACCGGCAGCACCCCGGCACGGGTGTGGAAGCGCGTCTGCAGGTCGCGCACCTCGAGCGTCGGCAGTTCGTTCGTCGTGCTCATTTCTGCAGCCTCGGGTTCAGGACGTCGCGGAGCTGGTCGCCGACCAGGTTGATCGCCACGATGGTCGCGAGCAGCGCGATGCCGGGGAAAAAGCTGATCCAGTATTCGTTCGACAGGAGGTACTGGTAGCCGTTGGAGATCAGCAGGCCCAGCGACGGCTCGGTGATCGGTACGCCGAGGCCGAGGAACGACAGCGTCGCCTCCAGCGTGATGGCGCGCGCGATCTGCAGCGCACCGATCACGAGCAGCGGCGGCAGGCAGTTCGGCAGGATGTGGCCGGTGAGGATGCGCCAGCGCGGGAGGCCCTGGCCGCGCGCCGCTTCCACGTATTCGCGCCGCGTCTCGACCAGCGCCTGGCCGCGCGCGGTGCGGGCGTAGTAGGCCCATTCGAGCAGCACCAGCGTCAGCACCACGTTGCCCACGCCCTTGCCGACGTAGGCCAGGATCATCAGCGCCATGAGGATCGTCGGGAACGACAGCAGCAGGTCGACCAGTCGCATCAGCAGCGCATCGACCTTGCCGCCCGCGTAGGCCGCGAGCAGCCCGACCAGCGTGCCGAGCACCGCCGCGATCGCCGCCGAGCCGATGCCCACCAGGAGGCTGATGCGCAACCCGTAGACGATCGCCGAATACAGGTCGCGGCCCTGGCCGTCGGTGCCGAGCCAGTAGGTGTAGCCGCCTTCGCTGCTCGGGGCGCCCGGATGCAGCCGCGCATCGAGCACGTCGAGCTGCATCAGGTCGTAGGGGTTCTGCGGCGTGATCCACGGCGCGGCGAGCGCGGCGAGGACGACCAGCGCCAGCACGACCAGCCCGAAGACCGCCACGCGCGACTGCAGGAAGTCCGCGCCGACGCGCCACCAGATCGAGCGTTCGCCGAAGGTCTTTGCGGTCGTCGTCATCGTGCGGCCTCCAGCCTGACACGCGGGTCGAGCAGTTTGTAGAGCAGGTCGACCACCAGGTTGAGCGTGACGAAGATGACGACCACCACCATCAGGTAGGCCACCACCACCGGCCGGTCGAGCGAGTTGATGCTGTCCAGGATCAGCTTGCCGGCGCCGGGCCAGGCGAAGATGGTCTCGGTGACGACCGCGTAGGCGATGGTCGAACCGAGCTCGAGCCCCAGCACCGTGACCAGCGGGATCAGCGTGTTGCGCAGCACGTGCGCCAGCACCACGCGCGCCGGCGACAGTCCCTTGGCGCGCGCGAACTTCACGAAGTCCTGCGGCAGCACCTCGCGCACGCCGGCGCGCGTCAGGCGCAGCACCAGCGAGATCTTGAACAGCGCCAGGTTGAAGGCCGGCAGCAGCAGGTGCTGCAGCCCGTCGAGCGTCAGGAACGACCACTGTATGCCGAGCAGTTCCCGCGTCCCGCCGCGCCCGCTGGCCGGCAGCCAGCCGAGCTGCACGCTGAACACCATGATGAACATCAGCGCCACCCAGAAAGCCGGCAGCGAGAAGCCGACGATACTCGCGGCCATCAGGGCCTTGGATGCCGGATGGTCCGGCTTCATGCCCGCGAACAGGCCGAGCGGCACGCCGATGACGACGGCCAGCACCAGCGCGCCGACGGCGAGCTCCATCGTCGCGGGCAACCGCTGCAGGATCAGCTTCACGGCATCTTCCTGATAGACGAAGCTCTTCCCCAGGTCGCCCTGCAGCGCGTGCTGGACGAAGGCGATGTACTGCCGCCACAGCGGCTGGTCGAGCCCGAGGCGCGCGATCGCGGCGATGCGTTCCTGCTGGTTCAGGTCGTCGCCGATCAGGATGTCGATCGGATTGCCGATCGCATGCAGCCCGACGAACACGATCGCCGTCATCAGCGCGACGACCAAGGCGGCCTGGGCGAGCCGGCGCAGCAGCCAGCCGGTCATCGCGGCGCGCCCTCGATCACTTCGTTCGCCTCTTCATAGGCCGGGAGGTCGGCCGGCGTCCATTCGTCGCCGAGCAGTTCCGCTTCGGCATAGCGCTCCATCGCCGCGAAATGCAGCGGCGCGTCTTCGACGAAGAGCTGGCCGGCCAGCCCTTGCGCGAGACGCCGCGCGCCGTCGCTGATCTGCGGGATGTCGCCCGCCACCGCACCGTGCGAGAGCGCCGACGGATAGCAGAAGCAGTGGATGCGCGAGAGGCCGGGGCAGGTGCCGGGCGTCTTCTCCTGGAATTCGAACAGCGTGCCGAGGTCGGGCGACCGCGCGAGTTCGCCGTCTTCCTGGCCCGGTCCGGGCACGAAGCGGTCCTGCCACAGCCGCACCTGCGACGCGAAGCCGTCGAACTCCGGGCGCTGGGTCCAGTCCGGGCGGAAGCCGGTGCAGAAGATCACGAAGTCGGTCGCCAGCGCGCCCCTGGCCGTGTCGATGCGCAACGCGCCGTCCCCGCGCACCGCGACCGAGCGCACCGGCGCACCGAGGTGGAAATGCGCCCCGGCATGGCGCGACACGCGCAGCGTGCTGCCGTGCGGCGGCGGCACCTGCTGCACGTTGATGTAGTGGCGGAAGCGCCATTTCCATTCGTCCGGAAGCGACGCGAAGCCGTGCGCGATGCCCGGACTGCCCGCGCCCTTGCCTTTGTTGACCAGCGGCAGTTCGGCGCGGCGGATCAGCAGATCGACGCGTGCGGCACCGGCTTCGAGCGCGGCGGCGGCGCTGTCCATGGCCGAGGCGCCGCCGCCGACCACGGCGACGCGCCGGCCGGCCAGCGCCGCGGCGTCCCAGTCGCCGGACGAGTGCGCCCAGCGGTCGCGCGGCAAAGCCGCCGCCCAGTCCGGTACCCACGGCCCGCCGAGTCCGTCGCGGCCGGTCGCCAGCACGACGTGGCGCGCCAGCACCTCGTACGGTGCACCGTCGCGCGTGCCGTCGGCCACGTGGAGCCGCACCGTGCCGTCGGCGCGCGGCTGCACGGCCAGCACGCGCTGGCGGTTGCGCACGTCGAGCGCCAGCACGCGGCGATACCAGCCCAGGTACTCGGCCCATTGCAGGCGCGGAATCTTGTCGAGCGATTCCCATGCCGCGAGGCCGAACTGCGATTCGAACCAGGCGCGGAAGGTGAGCGCCGCGAAGCCCAGCGCCGGTCCGGTGAGTTCCTTGGGCGAGCGCAGCGTCTCCATGCGCGCCGTCGTCGCCCACGGGCCTTCGAAACCTTCGGGCGCCCGGTCGAAGACGGGCGCCTGCACGCCCAGGTTGCACAGCGCTGCGGCCAGCGCCAGGCCGGCCATGCCGCCGCCCACGATGGCGACGTCGATCGGGTCGCGCTGCGGGTCGGCCGGCACCCAGCGTTTGGCGGGAAGTCCGAGCCACGCGAAATCCTGTCGCAGGCGCGCTTCGAGCGCCGCCAGTCCATCGGGCGCCGGATGGCGAAGCGTGGGGGTCATGTCGAAGGTTCCTCCTGCAGCAGTGCGGCATGATCGGCGGCTTCGTGCCGCACGAAGCCGGGGAGGGCTTGCGCGGCCGCGAGCAAGGCGTCTGCCAGCGCGCGCACGGTATCGCCGGGCGGGCGCGAGAGCGGCGAGATCACGCCGAAGAAAAACGGGATCGCGGCATCCAGCGGGCGTACCACGAGGCCGTCGAGCGGCGCGCCGTGCGGCGTCAGCGGTTCCAGCACGGCGACACCCAGGCCGGCCCTGACCATCGCCTGCGCGTTGATCGAAGCCGTCGTCTCGATCAGCACGCCGCGCCGGTCCGACGACGGGCCGGCCGCACGCATCGCGGTTTCGATCCGGTGCCGCAGGCGGGACGGGTCGCTCATGGTGATGAGCCGGCGCCGCGCCAGTTCGGCCAGCGGCACCACGTCGCGGTGCGCGAGTTCGTCGTCGGCGCGCAGCACCGCGACACACGGCAGTTCGCCGATCCAGTGCACCTGCAGGCCGCCGTGCGCGAGCGGCAGGCTGGTCGCGCCGAGCTGCACCGCGCCTTCGAGCACCGCGTGCGCCACCTGTTCGGGCGAGGCGGTGCGCAGATGCACCGGCGCAGCGCCACGGTCGGCCTCCAGCCGCACCAGCGCTTGCGGCATCAGGCCGACGCCGATCGAGGAGATCGCAGCCAGCAGCAGCGGCGCCGTATCGCCGCGCGCGATCTCGGCCGCGCGTGCATGGATCCGGCGCAGCCCGGCCAGCGCGCGTTCGGCGTCCTCGAACAGCAGGAACCCTTGCCGGGTCGGCGTGACGCGCGGCCCGTTGCGGCTGAAGAGCGGGTAGCCGATCTCCGACTCCAGCTCCTGCACCAGCCGGGTCACCGCCGGTTGCGAGCGGGCCATCAGCTTGGCCGCGCCCGTGAAGCTGCCGACCGACATGACGGCGGCGAAGGCTTCGAGTTGGCGTAGTTCCATGCGTGATGATCCGAAAAACGAATCATCACGCATGCACCATGCCAATTACAAATACTGAATTCGCATGTCGATATGCCTTTCAGAGTTGGCTCGCCAGCACGGTCGCCAGCCGTTCCTTGGCTTTTTCGATCAGCGGCCGGTCTCGCCAGGCCTCCAGCGTGATCCGCTTCGACAGTGCCAGGTCGGCCTCGAAGACCTGCGTCTCCTGCGCCGCGAAAGCCTCGTCGTAGATGTTGAGGTTGGCTTCGTCGTTGAGCCGGAACGAGCGGTTGTCGAAGTTGGTCGAGCCGACCGACACCAGCAGGCCGTCGACCGTGAACACCTTGCAATGGAACATCGTCGGCTGGTATTCGGCGATCTGGATGCCCGCTTCGAGCATCGGACCCCAGCTCGCGCGGGACGCGGCGCGCACGGCCTCGGCGTCGATCAGCGGCCCCGGCGTGATGACGCGGACCCGCACGCCGCGTTTCGCCGCCGCGACCAGCGCCTTGATGGTGAGCGCGTCGGGCACGAAGTAGGCGCTCGACAGATCGATGGTGTGGGTCGCCGCGGCGATCGACAACAGGTACATCAGGTGCATGCTCTCGCTGCCGCCCGAGGGCGAGCTGCTGAACATCTGCGCCCGGCCGCCGCCCGAGATGCCGGTCGCGCCGCCGGTGGTCGGCGCCGGACCGGCGACGATCTTCGGGAAATAGCGCTCGCCGTGCAGCACTTCGCCCGAGGCCTTGATCCAGTTGTCCATGAAGACCGACTGGACCTGCGCCACCACCGGCCCCTCGACGCGGTAGTGCGAATCGCGCCAGTGGTCCGGGTTCTGCGCGTGGCCGGTCCAGCTCGGCGCGATGCCGACGCCGCCGGTGAAGCCGATGCGCCCGTCGATTACCAGCAGCTTGCGGTGGGTGCGGTTGTTGAGCCGCGCGATGTCGTACCAGCCGGGTTTGTGGAACTTGCGGATCTTCACGCCCGAGGCTTCCATCCCCTTCAGGAACTTCTCGTCGATCTTCGCGCTGCCGACCCAGTCGAGCAGCACGTGCACGCTGACGCCGGCCTTGGCGCGTTCGCTGAGCGCCTCGGCGAACGCACGCCCGATGTCGCCCGACCAGTAGATGTAGGTCTCGAAGGTGATGCTCTCCCTGGCGCCCCGGATGGCGTCGAGCATCGGCGGGAAGATCTCGTCGCCGTTGTGCAGCGCCTTGAAGACGTTGCCGGTCGTGATCGGCGGGCCGAGCAGCACGCCGAGCGAGCGCTGGAACTGGTCGTCGCGCAGCGCGTACTGGCGCTCCACCTGCTCCTCGATCTTGCGTTCTCCCGAAGTGAAGTTCATCAGCAGCAGCGTGGCCGCGACGGTGACGAGGAAGGTGAGGACGACGACCTTGATCGTGCGGGTTCCGTTGTTTTTATGGTTCATGATTGTTTCGGAAAGTAGCACGTATGGCGGGCTTTTCGTGCAGGCCCATGCGCTAAGGTCGTGTCCCATGAAATTCATCCATGCGGCCGACCTCCACATCGACAGCCCCTTGCGCGGGCTCGACAGCTACGAGGGCGCGCCGGTCGCGCGGCTGCGCGGGGCGTCGCGTCATGCGCTGACCGCGCTGGTCGACCTGGCGCTGCGCGAGCCGGTCGCCTTCGTGCTGCTGGCGGGCGACATCTACGACGGCAACTGGGCGGATTTCCGCACCGGGCTGTTCTTCCGCGACCAGATGCTGCGGCTGTCGCGCGCGGGCATCCGTGTCTTCATCGTCAAGGGCAACCACGACGCCGAGAGCCAGATCACCAAGCAGCTGCCCGAGGTCGACGGCGTGCATGTCTTCAGCGCGGCGAAAAGCGAGACGGTCGAGCTGGAGGCGTACGGCGTCGCGGTGCACGGGCGCAGCTTTCCGCACCGCGCCGTGCCCGAGGATCTGGTGCCGCTGTATCCGCCGCCGTTGCCAGGGCGTTTCAACATCGGCGTGCTGCACACCAGCCTGACCGGTCGCGCCGGTCACGACCCGTACGCGCCGACCTCGGTCGACGTGCTGTGCGACAAAGGCTACGACTACTTCGCGCTCGGCCACATCCACGCGCGCGAAGTCGTGCGCGCGACCGCGCCGCGCATCGTCTTCCCGGGCAACCTGCAAGGCCGGCATGTCGGCGAGACAGGACCCAAGGGCTGCGAGCTGGTCACCGTGGAGGGCGGCCAGATCGTCGACGCGGTCTTCGTCGGGCTGGAGGTGGTGCGCTGGCACCAACTGGGCGTCGACGCGACCGGCCTGACGACGGTGGACGCGCTGTGCCGCCAGGTGGTTCGGCAGGCGCACGAACTGTTCCGCGCGGCGAGCGACAAACTGCATGCGGTGCGCGTGCGGGTGGTCGGCGAGACCGACCTGCATCGCGTCGAGGCCGACCAGCCCGGCACCATCGCCGCCGCCATCCAGGCCGCGACGCAGGACCTCGAAGGCATCGACGTCTGGATCGAACAGGTCGAGCTCGCGATGCGCTCGCCGATGGACCGCGCCGCCGTCGCCGCGCGCACCGACGCCCTCGGCGAAGTGGTGCGGCTGGTCGACGGCCTCGGTGCCGAAGACGCAGCGCTGCGCGCCTGGTTCCTGCAGCAGGTCGGCGGCATGTCGGACCTGCCCGGCGCGATGCTCGATGCCGCGCCGGCCACGATCGACGCGGCGACGCTGCGTGCGCTGCTCGCCGATGCGGAGGCGACCGTGCTGGCCCAGCTGTCGGGCCTGCCGGGCGAAGGAGTGCGCGCATGAGGCTGCTGCGGCTGCACCTGCCGGCCTTCGGGCCGTTTACCGACCGCGTGCTGGATTTCGGCCGTCAGGGCAACTCGCTGGTGCTGGTCCATGGCCGGAACGAGGCCGGCAAATCCTCGACGCTGCGCGCGATGGCCGACCTGCGCTTCGGGATTCCGGCGCAGAGTCGCGACAACTTCATCCATGCCCACGCCGACATGCGGATCGGCGGCGAGTTCGTCGATCGCGAGGGCAGGCTGCACGGCTTCTTGCGGCGCAAGGGACGCGGCGGTACCCTGCTGCGGGCCGCTTTCGGCAACGGCTCCGGCAATGTCGTCGTCGGCGACGCCGTGCCGCCGGAGGTCGAGGCGTTGCTGACGGCGGGACTCACGCGCGAGGCGTACGAGTCGATGTTCGCGCTCGACCACCAGCGCCTGCGCAAGGGCGGCAAGGCCTTGCTCGAAGGCGAGGGCGACGTCGGCGCCGCGCTGTTCGAGGCCAGCGCCGGCGTGCGCAGCATTCCGCAGGTGCTGCAGCGGCTCGAAGATTCGTCGCGCCGCTATTTCATGCCCGGTGCGCGCGCCAAGAACGGGCGCATCAACCAGGCGCTCGCTGCCTACGACGAACGCAACGCCGAGTTCAGGAAGCGCCTGGTGCGTCCGGTGCAGTGGTCCGAACTCTTCCGCCAGCATCGGGCGGCCGCCGACGCGTTGGCGGCGCTGGAGCAGTCGCGCCGCGCGTCGCAGGCCTCGCTGCTGCAGGTCAAGGAGCTGCGTGCGGTGGCGCCGCTGATCGCGACGCTCGACGGCGCGCTGTCGGCGCTGGCTGCGCTCGAAGGCGTGCGCATGCTCGCACCGGACGCCGCTGCCCAGCGCGCGGCCGCCGAATCGGGCCTGTTCGATGCGCAGCACAACGCGCGTGAGGCGGCAGCCGAGGTCGAACGCCAGCAGGCGCTGCTGGAGGCGCTGCGTCCGGACGTCGCGGTGCTGGCCGTGGCGGCGGCCATCCGACGCCTGGCGGGCTCTGCGGAAAACGTCGAGCCCCACCGGCGCGACATCGTGATCGCCCGCGGCGAGGTCGAGCGTGAAGCGCGCTCGCTGAACGAGATCGCCGCGCGCATCGCACCGTGCTCGGCGGCCGCCGACGTGGTCGCGCGGGCGCCGACGCGCACGGTGCGGGTCGGCATCGAGACTGCCGTGCGCCAGTTCGATCTCGCGCGGCAGGCGCTCGATCACCAGACCGAGCTCGGCGAGCATGAGTCGACGCTGCCCGTAGCGACCTTCGATGCGCTGCCGCCTGCCGATGCGCGCTCGGCCCTGGGCATGGCGCAAGCCGAGGTCGCGCGCAACGATGCGGGCTTGCAGCGGCTCGCCGCGCTGCCGGCGATCGTTCGCACCGCCGAACGTCGGGCGACCCATGCGCTCGCCGCCGCGGGGCTGGCCGATGTGGCGGCGCTGGCCGGTATCCGGCCGCTGTTGCCGGCGCAGATCGACCTCGCGCTGAAGCAGGAAAACGCGAGCGCCGTGCGCCGCCAGGATCTGGCGTTGCGCATCGAGGAGATGTCCGCGGAACTGATCGATGCCGCCGCGCGGAAGGACGACCTGCTCGCCGACGGCGCTCCCGCGACGCGAGACGACGTGATGGCCGCGCGCCGACGCCGCGAAGACGAATGGGCACGGATTCGCGCCACCTACATAGAACGCACGGCGCCGATCGGTGGCAACGATCTGTTCGCCGATGGTCGCGCGCTTCCGGACGGGTACGCCCACGCCGTGCGGGAGGCCGATCGCCTGATCGACGAGCTGGCCGGCGACACCGCGCGTTCTTCCTCGCTGCAGGCGTTGCGTCGCGAGATCGCCAACCTCGAACGCGATCGCAGCGCGCGTGCGCATCGGCTGGCGGACATCGCGGCGGAGGACGAACGTCGCAATGGCGAGTGGCATCAAACGTTGGTGCAGGGCCGGCTGCCGCCGCTGTCGCCCTCGGCGCTGCGCGAGTGGCAGACGCTGTTCGCGAACGCGATGCAGGCGGCCGACGACTTGCAGACGCTGCGCGACCAGCTCGACGAAGCGCGGCGCATGGAGCACGACCTGGCTTCGGGCCTGCGGGCTGCCGTTCTGACGGTCGGTGGTGCTGCGCCCGTCGAAGGCGCATCGGTGTCGACGCTGGCTGCGCTGGCGACGACGTTGGAAGAGAAGTTTCGCCAGCAGGAAAAGGCGGCGGATGCGGCCCGGGTCGAACAGCTGCAGCGTGAGCGCGCGGCGTGCCGGCATCTGGCGCGGCTGGACGAACGCAGGGCTGCTTCGTCCGACGCGCAGGCGCAGCTGGTGGTGCACTTCGGGGCGTTGGGGCTTGCGGGCGAGGTCGACGCGGCGGTCGCCCGCGCGCGGCTGGAGGAATTCGACGAACTGCTCGCCACGCATGCGCGGCTGACTGCGGCGCAGGCGCGCGAATCGCAGGCGCGGCAGATGCTGGCGTTGCTGACCGAAGGCGTGGCGGCGATGCTCGCACAGCTCGGCGAAGACCCGGCGGCCGACGTGCGGGCGGGCATCGACACGCTGGCCGGGCGCCTCGACCAGGCCGAAGCCGTCGAACAGAGGCGCGAGCTCGCGCAGCAGGCCGCGGCGAATGCGAGCGACGGCCTGCACACGCACCGCAAGACCGTGACGCGGCACCAGGCGACGCTCGACGCGCTGTGTGTCGCTGCAGGTATCGACGAGGCGGCGCTGTTGCCCGAGGCCGAGGAGCAGTCGCGGCGCAAGCGCGAAGCGATGCAGGAGATCGATCGCTCGCACGGCCATCTGGCGCAGGTCACTTCGCGCGACCTCGACGGCCTGCGGCAGGCACTCGCGGGTTGGGACGCGGTGCGCATGGAAGCCGAGGAAAGTGCGCTCGGCCAGTCGCAAACGCAGACCGAGGAAGCGCTGCAGTCGGCGCGCGCCGCCGAGGAATCGACGCGCCGCGCGCTGGAAGCCGTCGACGGTTCGGACATCGCCGCGACCGCGCGCGAAGGCATGGAACAGGCAGCCGCACGCGTGCGCGCCGACATGGCGCCTTGGATTCGTTCACGGCTCGCGCACGCGTTGCTCGCCGAGGCGCTCAAGCGTTTCCGGGACCGGGCGCAGGGGCCGATGCTGCAGGCTGC
This sequence comes from Janthinobacterium lividum, assembly GCA_050954325.1. Taxonomy (GTDB): domain Bacteria; phylum Pseudomonadota; class Gammaproteobacteria; order Burkholderiales; family Burkholderiaceae_C; genus Variovorax. The sequence continues at coordinate 228,379 of JBPBPG010000005.1, forward strand.
GACGACCTATTTCGACGCGATGACGCACGGCGAATTCGACCGCCTGCTCAGCGACGACAGCGGCAAGGAGCCGGCGCTGGTCGCGCAGCGACGCAACGGCACCCGCATCAGGGTCGAGGAGATGAGCGAAGGCACGCTCGACCAGCTCTACCTCGCGCTGCGGCTCGCGGCGCTCGACATCCGCCGCGGTGCCGGTGTCGACCTGCCGGTGGTCTTCGACGACGTGCTCATGACCTCCGACGAAGGCCGTTCCGGGGCCATGCTGCAGGCGCTGGCCGCGTTCGCGGGTGGCGGGTCGGGCAGCCAGGTGATCGTGTTCACGCACCACCGCCATCTGGTGGAGATCGCGCAGCGTGCGGTGTCGGCGGAAGTGCTGAGCGTGATTTCGATCTGAACAACGGCGTCGTTGGGCAGGTCGGCCTGCAGCCGGTGGCCCTTCTTCGCGATCAGCGGTCCGCTCCGTTCGAGCGCCCGCACCGGCACGCGCTGCAGGTCCTCGCGCTTTCCTTGACGCGGTTGCCCGTGCCATCCCGGCGACTTCGACACCGGGACTCAGTTCAGCACGCCCTTTTCGAGCGTCACCGGCGGTGGCATGGAAAGATGTCCGATCATCTGGTGCAGGTCCACCTCGAGTGCGCGCGTAATGGCCTGCATCGGCACGTCGTGCTGCCTGCCTTCGAACGGATCTTCCAGATCGAGGCCGACCTGGTCCAGCGCCAGGAACATGATGCCGACCAGTGCCGAGCCGAGCGGCGTGAAATAACCGAGGTCGTGCACCAGCCCGAGCGGCAGCAGCAGGCAGAAGACGCGAACGAAGATGCGCGGAAACTGGCTGTACTGCCGGGGCAGCGGCGTGTTCTTGATGCGCTCCAGCCCACCCTGCGCGCTGGCGAGCGCGGAGAGGCTGGCGTTGAGCGTCGTCATGCCGATCGCGTCGACGAGGCCTGCTGCGCGTGCGTCGCCGAGTCGGGCGGCGATGTCGGTCTGCAGGGCCAGCGGCACGTTGGCTGCATCGCGCACGCGATGCATCGTCTCGGGGGGCAGGAAACGCCCGATGTCGTCCCACGGCGGGACCCGCAGCAGGTGCGATCGCAACGCCTGGGTGTAGGCGACCTGGTGGCGCGTGAGCCGGAGCTGCAACGGCACGTCACGTGTCAGCGCGATCAGCCCGCGCACGAAGCTGCGCGAGTCGTTGACGATCTGGCCCCACAGCAGCCGGCCTTCCCACCACCTGGCGTAGGCCGCGTTGTTCCGCAACGTCACGACCAGCGCGACGGCGGTGCCGACCAGCGGCAGCGGCAGGTTGTCCTGTCCGATGTGCTCCCAGCCCTGGACCATGTACAGGTAGGTGACCACGATGTCGTAGATCAGCAGGGCCAGCAGCTGAGGCCCGATGGCCACCAGCAGACGCCGCGCGTTAACACTGCGCTGGACGATCATTCGATGGCGATGCCGGCTGCGTCGTCTTTCGCGCGCAGCGGACGGAGCTGGCCGGTGAGTTCGTCGACCGCCTGCACGTCGCCGGATTCGATGTCGTACACCCAGCCATGCAGGGCCAGCTGCTGCGTGGCGAGCCGCGCCGCGACGGCCGGGTGGGTGCGCAGATGGCCCAGCTGGGTTCGCACGTTCTGAATCACCAGCGCAGCGACCTTGTCCGCACCTTCCAGGTCGGGAAGGGTGGCCTCGACCACGCTGCGCGCCGCCTCCGCGTTGCGCAACCACGAAGCCACGGTCGGCATCTTCTGCAGCACCGGGTCGCCCGGGTCGAGCAATGCCTTCATCGCGCCGCAATCGGAATGGCCGCACACGATGACATCGGTCACTTCGAGTGCCGTGCAGGCGTATTCGACGACCGCGGACACGCCACCCATCATTTCCCCGTACGCAGGAACGACGTTGCCGATGTTGCGGCACAGGAACAGCTCGCCGGGGTCGGTCTGAGTCATCATTTCCGGCACGACGCGGCTGTCCGCGCAGCAGATGAACAGCGTCTTGGGCTGCTGTTGCGTGGCGAGCTGCTGGAACAGTTCGCGGTTTTCCTTGAACTGCTTGCTGCGGAAATTCTCGACGCCGTCGATCAGGCGGGAAAACGGTTTGAAGGTGGTGACGTTCATCGGTCGTTGCGGCTTTGGGCGGGTCGGTACACGTTCCGACCCCGGTTTTCGGACAGGCGGCAGTTTCGTGCAGACTTTCGACGCGTGCCGGTCGGAGGACGATGCGAATCGATGTGGGTGCAAATGCTGACCGGGTGTCTTGATGAACGGTGGGTCGGCCGCGGTCGGAAACCAGACGCGCGCCGGCGTCGTCGCCGCCGAACCGGGTCGAGGTCATCCCGCAGCCGCTGAATGATCCGCAGGTCCCGGTCCGACGCGCTCATCCTCGCGCTCTGCACGTCCGACCAGCGGCTGGCATGAGCGCCCGTGTGGCGCCGGGCCTCTGGTCCACCTACCTTCGTCAAGGACGCCTTCGAGCGCGCCAGGTTCCATCATGATCACGACCCCTTCGCCTCATCCGTCGCCATCGCCGCGACCCCTGGCGGTCGTGACCGGCGCAAACACGGGTCTCGGCCTCGCGACCGGGCTCGGGTTTCCGGCGCGGGCACTGGCCGCGGCGCACGGCGGCAGCATCGTCAGTTTCACCCCGACGTGGATCTGCTGCGGTGCCGTGCAACCCGGGCTGCACGGCGAGCAAGGGCGCCATCGTGTCGCTGACCTCGCGCCTGATGCTGCTTCAGGCTCTTCTGCCGCCCCGCAGCGGCCGGTAGAACGTCCGGATTTCTTCGGCCAGCGCATCGGGCTGCTCCATCGCCGCGAAGTGCCCGCCGCGTGGCATCACGCTCCAGCGCCGGATGTCGGTGAAGGTCTGTTCAGCGAGCGACCGTGGCGGGCGGACGATCTCGGCGGGGAATTCGCAGTAGCCCATCGGCACGTCGACCGTTCGACCGTCCGGAATGGGCCACGGACCGTGGTGCCGCGCGTAGTAGGGCCAGAACGACGAGCCGATCGCGCCGGTGAACCAGTAGAGCGAGACGTTGGCCAGGATCTCGTCCTTGCTGAAGACCGATTCGACGTCGCCACCGCAATCCGACCAACTGCGCATCTTCTCGGCGATCCAGGCGGCGAGGCCGACCGGCGAATCGGTGAGCGCGAAAGCCAGCGTCTGCGGCCGCGTGCCCTGCTGCGTGCTGTAGCCGGTCTCGTCGTGAAGCCAGTGCCTGAGCTCGCTGGCGTAGTTTTTCTCGGCGGGTGTATGGCCCGCGATCGCGGTCGGGTCGCGGCGCAGCGGCAGCAGGTTGAGGTGGACGCCGATGGTCTGTTCGGGATGCGAGAAACCGATGCGCGACGACACCGAGGCGCCCCAGTCGCCGCCCTGCGTCGCGAAGCGCGAGTAACCGAGCACCTGCGTCATCAGTTCGGCGAACGCATCGGCCATCTGTTCGACCGACAGTCGCTGCTGACCGGGCGCGAAGGAGAAACCGTAGCCCGGCAGGCTCGGCGCGACCACCGTGAACGCGTCGGCCGGATCGCCGCCGAAACGCGCCGGATCGGTGAGCCGCGGAATCAGTTCGGTGAACTCGAACACGGAGCCGGGCCAGCCGTGCGAAAGCAGCAGCGGCATCGGCGCTGCGCCCTGTCCCTGCACATGGAGGTAGTGCAGGTCGATGCCTGCGAGCGGCACCTTGAACTGCGCGAAGTCGTTGAGTCGCGCCTCGTGCGCGCGCCAATCGAAGCGGGTGCGCCAGTGCGCCGCGAGCTCTCGCATCCAGTCCAGGTCGGTGCCATAGGCCCATGGCGCGCCTGGCGCCTGGTCGGGGAAACGGGTGTGTGCGAGGCGCGCCTTCAGGTCTTCGATGGCGCTGTCGGGAATCTGCACGCGGAAGGGGATGGGCGTCATGATATGGCTCCTGAGGGACCGTGTGTCTCGTCGGAAAATACTCTGCACAGGACGCGATCTGGCCGCATGCAGGTGCACGGGTTGCAGCGACGAGAGGCCGCTGTCGCCGAGCGCGGCCTCGACGACCTGGCCGAGGCCGCTGTGCTGGCGCTCCTGCAGCGCGAGCAGCATGCGTGAAGATCTTGAAAGGCCCGCCCGCGTCGCGGCCGGCACGCCATCGAGCCGGTCAGGCCAGTGCTGCGTTGAACGTCGCGAGCAGACGCGACCAGGCACGCTCGGCCTGGGCGGCATCGTAGACACGTGAATCGGGCGGACACCAGCCATGGGCCGCCGGATACACCTCCACCTCGGCCGACAGCTTGGCGCTGTCGAACGCGGTGCGCAAGGTGACCTTGGCCTCGGGATCCTTGGCGTCGTCGTTCTCGGCCACCGCGATCAGGTAGCTTGCTTGCGTCTGGGCGACCAGGCGATGCGGGCTCTCGGGCGCTGCAGTCACCATGGCCGCGCCGTGGAAGGTTCCGACGGCGCCGACGCGGCCGGGCGCCACGAACGCCGTGCGTACCGCGATCGGCCCGCCCATGCAATACCCGGTCGTGCCCAGTTTGCGGGCCTTGTCCACCTCGGACTGAGCATCGAGCCAGGTCACGAAAGCCTTTGCATCGCTCAGGTGCATGGCCGGCGTGAGGGCCTGCATCAGGGGCATCACTTCGGCGATGGGCGTCTGGCCGCCCTGTGCCGCGGTGGGCGCCTTTTTCTGCCGGTAGAAGGGGTTCACCACCAGCACGCTGTAGCCCGATTCGGCCAGCCGCCGACCCATCTGCCTGAAGGCTGGGCGAAGACCGAACACGTCGGGCCATACCAGCACGCCGGGTGCGGCGCCCGAGGTAGGCGCGACGAAGTACGCGTCGCAGCTGCCGTCGGCGGTGAGGATGGTCACATCGCGCTCGGCCACCGCCACGGCGTTGGCCACGCCGGGCAGCGCGGTCAGCAGACCGGCGGATGCGGCCCACGTACCGAAGTCGCGGCGGGTGTATTTCTTGAGCTCTTCCTGGTCGTTCAGATCGCACATGATGATTCGCCTTGTTTGGATTGCTTCGGGTCGACGCTTGTGCCACGGATCGGGAAAGCCTGCAAGCAGGCGGATCTTCCGTGGCAGCAGCGTGTCGAAGCCCATGTGAGCAAAACCCGTGTTGGCGCAGTGCAGCCGGTCGTGCCCGAGGAATTTCTGTTGGAAAACTCTCCGCTGTAGAAAGCAACTGCCCCGACATGGGCCTGCGACGGGAAGCCGATCCGCCAAGAAAAAAGCCTGCCACCGATCGGTGGCAGGCTTTCGAGTGCCCATACGGGCTTGTTGGTGGTGGGCCCTGAGTGACTCGAACACTCGACCTACGGATTAAGAGTCCGCTGCTCTACCAACTGAGCTAAGAGCCCCTGATGAACATTTCTGTCATATCAGGCGATCCCATGATTATAGCCACAGAAAACACACGCGCTACGATGGCTCACCTTCACGCTGGAAATCCCATGATCCAAGTCTCCTCCGAGCCGCCCCGCATCGTGATCACCGGCGCCTCCGGTGCGCTCGGAAGGGCGGTCGCGCAGCATTTTCTTGGCCAGGGCGCGCGTCTGGCGTTGCTGGGCCACGGCGCCGAGCAACTGGCCGATGCGTTTCCGGGCCTGCACAACTCGGCGCACCTGCTTGTCGCCGCCGACGTGACTTCCGCTGGGCAGATGAAGGCGTCGGCGCAGCAGATCGTCGATGCGTTCCAGCATGTCGATGCCGTGGTCCATATCGCCGGCGGCTTCGAGATGGGCGAGGCCGTGCATGAACTGAGCCGGGGCATGTGGGACCGGATGATGGACCTGAACGCCTGGTCCTTCGTCGCGGTGACGCAGGCGTTCGTGCCGTCGATGCAGGCCCGCGGCGCAGGTCGCGTCGTCGCCGTTTCAGCCAGGAGCGCATCGCGCGGCACCGCGCAGATGGCAGCGTACATCGCGTCGAAAAGCGCGTTGCAGCGTCTGGTCGAAGCGATGGCCGCCGAGCTCGCGCCGCACGGCATCGCCGTCAACAGCATCGCGCCCGGCGTGCTCGATACGCCGGCCAACCGACAGGCCATGCCCGGAGCGAACCCGGCCGACTGGGTGTCGACCGTGGTCGCCGCGGAGACCATCGCGTTCCTGGTGTCCGGGGGCGCTGCGGCGCTGCACGGCCAGCACCTGACGCTCGACGCCTGACAAGACCGCCCGGAATCCCAATGACTTCCCATGACGCCGCGTGGCACGACCGCATGTACAACAACCGCACGCTGGTGCCCGAGCATCCGGCGTTCCTGGAGAACTGGGCGCGCATGTCTTCCGCCGTGCGCGACGCCGCCAAGGACGCGCGACTCGACGTGCCTTACGGCACCGGCGCGCGCGAAGCGCTGGATATCTTCCCGCCGAACGAGGCAGCCGGTCGAGGTGCACCGACGATGGTGTTCGTGCACGGCGGCTACTGGCGCTCGCTCGACAAGCGCGACCACAGCTTCATCGCACCGGCCTTCACGCGGCAGGGCGTCTGCGTGGTGATGCCGAACTATCCGCTGTGTCCCGGCACCGATGCGCAGCCGGTGACGATACCCGCGATCGCGACCTGCCTCGTACAGGCGCTGGCCTGGACCTGGCGCAACGTGGCCGCGCACGGCGGCGACCCGTCGCGCATCACGGTGGTCGGCCATTCCGCGGGCGGCCATCTGGCGACGATGCTGCTGGCCTGCGACTGGAAGGCCGTGGCGCCCGGCCTGCCGCCGGACCTGGTGCGCAACGCGTTGTCGATCTCCGGCCTCTACGACCTCCGACCGTTGCGCGAGGTGCCGTTCCTCGGCGATTCGCTGCGGCTGGACGATGACGATGCGTTGCGCGCCAGCCCGGCGCTCTGGCAGGCGCCGCCACAGGGCGAACTCCATGCGGTCGTCGGCGCCGACGAGAGCGACGAGTTCGTGCGGCAGAACGCGTTGATCCGCGAATCGTGGGGCGCCGCCTGCGTGCCGGTCTGCGAGGCCGTGCCGGGGCTGCATCACTTCAGCGTCGTCGATGCGCTGGCCGATCCGTCGCATGCGCTGCATGCGCGCGCTGTGGCGCTGCTGTCGAAGTCATAGAGAACGCCCCGCGGGGTGGCGCCTCCCGCCAACCTCACATCGACAGGTGCTCGCCCGCGTTGTCGCCGCCGAGCGTCACGTAGTTCACCTTGCGGATGTCCATCAGCGCCTTGCCGCCCGCGTAGCTGATGGAACTCTGCACGTCCTGTTCCATCTCGATCAGCGTGTCGGCGAGCTTGCCCTTGATCGGCTCCAGGATGCGCTTGCCCTCGACGTGCTTGTATTCGCCCTTGTTGTAGTCGCTGGCCGAGCCGTAGTACTCCTTGAAGAGCTGGCCGTCCACCTCGACCGTCTTGCCCGGCGATTCCTCGTGGCCGGCAAAGAGCGAGCCGATCATCACCATCGATGCTCCGAAGCGCACGCTCTTGGCGATGGCGCCGTGGTCGCGGATACCGCCGTCGGCAATGATCGGCTTCGTCGCCACGCGCGCGCACCATTTGAGCGCGCTGAGCTGCCAGCCGCCGGTACCGAAACCGGTCTTGAGCTTGGTAATGCAGACCTTGCCCGGACCGATGCCGACCTTGGTCGCGTCGGCACCCCAGTTCTCGAGATCGATGACGGCCTCCGGCGTGCCGACGTTGCCCGCGATCACGAACGATTCCGGCAGTTTCGCCTTCAGGTGGCCGATCATGTTCTTCACGCTGTCGGCGTGGCCGTGTGCGATGTCGATGGTGATGTATTCGGGCACCAGGCCCGCCGCGGCCAGCGCGTCGGCGGTGTCGTGGTCGGCCTTCTTGACGCCCAGTGAGATCGACGCGAACACGCCTTGCGCATGCATGCGTTTCACGAACGCGACGTTGTCGAGGTCGAAGCGGTGCATGACGTAGAAATAGCCGTTCTTCGCCAGCCACAGGCTGATGGCCTCGTCGACCACCGTCTTCATGTTGGCGGGAACCACCGGCAGGCGGAACCTGCGGCCGCCGAGCACCACGCCGGCATCGCATTCGGACCGACTCTCGACGCGGCATTTGCGCGGCAGCAGCAGGATGTTGTCGTAGTCGAAGATCTGCATGGAAAACCAAGCTCCTTTGAAAGGTGCGCCGGGAAGAGATTTCGCTCGGCGTGGGCGCTTGGTCTGGGTCCCGGTTTCCTTCTCGCGAAAAAAAACCGGGCGACAAGAAACTTGGGCCCGGTGGTGGATTCTAGGCAGCCGCTGCCCCATGCCGATCGCCGGTTCGATATAGACCTTATATGCCGGCGAGCAATGCGCGCGGATCGTTGCGAATGTGCCTGCCGGAGCATCCGGCTCCGCGCCTTCCTACAATGCCTCGATGTCTCTTTTCGGCTCGCACGACGCCTCTTCCGGCACTTCCACCGGCGCCCCTTCCACCGGCGCGGCCCATGCGGCCGCCGCAGCGTCTGCGCTGCTCGCGAACCTCAATCCCGAACAGCTCGCCGCTGTCACGCTGCCGGTGGGCAACGCGCTGATCCTCGCCGGCGCCGGCTCCGGCAAGACACGGGTGCTGACCACGCGCATCGCCTGGCTGCTGCAGACCGGCCAGGTGTCGCCCGGCGGTGTGCTGGCCGTGACCTTCACCAACAAGGCCGCCAAGGAGATGGTCACGCGCCTGACCTCGATGCTGCCGGTGAACTCACGCGGTATGTGGATCGGCACCTTCCACGGCCTGTGCAACCGCTTCCTGCGCGCGCACTGGAAACTGGCGCACCTGCCGTCGACCTTCCAGATCCTCGACACGCAGGACCAGCTCTCGGCCATCAAGCGGCTGATGAAACAGTACAACGTCGACGACGAGCGTTTTCCGGCCAAGCAGACGCAGTGGTTCATCGCGGGCGCCAAGGAAGACGGGCATCGCCCGCGCGACATCGAGGTGCGCAGCGACGACGACCGCAAGAAGGTCGAGCTCTACCAGCTCTACGAGGAGCAATGCCAGCGCGAAGGCGTGGTCGATTTCGGCGAGCTGATGCTGCGCAGCTACGAACTGCTGCGCGACAACGAGGCCGTGCGCGAGCACTACCAGCGCCGTTTCCGCCACATCCTGATCGACGAGTTCCAGGACACCAACCGGCTGCAGTACGCTTGGATCAAAATGCTGTCGGGCAAGACCGGCGGCGGTGTCTTCGTGCCCGGCGCCGGCGCCAGCGTGATCGCGGTCGGCGACGACGACCAGAGCATCTATGCGTTTCGCGGTGCCCGCGTGGGCAACATGGCGGACTTCGTGCGAGAGTTCGACGTGCAGCGGCAGATCAAGCTGGAACAGAACTACCGCAGCTACAGCAACATTCTCGACTCGGCCAACGCGCTGATCAGCCACAACACCCGACGCCTGGGCAAGAACCTGCGTACCGAGCAGGGGCCCGGCGAGCCGGTGCGTGTCTACGAGTCGACCAGCGACTTCGCCGAGGCGCAGTGGATGGTCGAGGAGATGCGCCAGCTGGTGCGCGAAGGCATCGAGCGCAAGGAGATCGCCGTGCTCTACCGCAGCAATGCGCAGAGCCGCGTGATAGAGACGGCGCTCTTCAACGCCGCGGTGCCGTACCGTGTGTACGGCGGCCTGCGCTTCTTCGAGCGCGCCGAGATCAAGCATGCGCTGGCCTACCTGCGCGTGCTGGAGAACAAGGACGACGACACCAGCTTCCTGCGCATCGTGAACTTCCCGCCGCGCGGCATCGGTGCGCGCAGCATCGAGGTGCTGACGGACGCCGCGCGGGCGGCGGGCCGTTCGCTGCACGACGCGGTCGGCGCGGTCGGCGGCAAGGCCGGCGGCAACCTCACCGCCTTCGTCGCGAAGATCGACGTGCTGCGCGAGCAGACCGTGGGCATTTCGCTGCGCGGGATCATCGACCTGGTGCTCGACCACAGCGGGCTCATCGAGCACTACAAGGCCGACCGGGAAGGCGCCGACCGGATCGAGAATCTGGAGGAACTGGTCAACGCGGCGGAGAGCTTCGTGACGCAGGAAGGTTTCGGCCGCGATGCGGTCGCATTGCCTGTCGACGAGCTGCGCCAGTCGCCGGTCAGCCAGGGGCTGAACCCGAATCTGCCGGTGCTCGACGAGGCGATGGAACTCGCACCCGACGCCGAGACCGGCGAGACGTTGAGCCCGCTGGCGGCCTTCCTGACGCACGCGGCGCTGGAGTCCGGTGACAACCAGGCGCAGGCCGGCCAAGACGCGATCCAGCTCATGACCGTGCACGCGGCCAAGGGCCTGGAATTCGACTGCGTGTTCATCACCGGCATGGAAGAGGGCCTGTTCCCGCACGAGAACTCGATGAGCGACCACGACGGCCTGGAAGAGGAACGCCGGTTGATGTACGTGGCCATCACGCGGGCGCGCCAGCGGCTCTACATGAGCCATTCGCAGACGCGCATGCTGCACGGCCAGACGCGCTACAACCCGAAAAGCCGCTTCTACGAGGAGTTGCCCGAAGCCGCGCTGAAATGGCTCACGCCGAAAAACCAGGGCTTCGCGCCGTCGGCCTTCGGCTACGGCGGCGGCTATGCGACGACGCGTGGAAGCGCGAGTGCCGGCGGATTCAGCAAGGAATCGTTCGCCAGCCCGCCCGTACCGCTGCAGAAGACCGCGCCGTCGCACGGCCTGCGGGTCGGCATGCAGGTGTTCCACAACAAGTTCGGCGAAGGGGCCGTGCTGGCGCTGGAAGGCACCGGCGACGACGCGCGCGCGCAGATCAATTTCCCGCGCCACGGTGTGAAGTGGCTTGCGCTGTCGGTCGCGAAGCTCACGCCGGTCTGACGCCGCTCCTGGTCAGTTCGTAAAACTGTCGCGGAAAGTAAACCAGGTGCTGGTGAAGAACAGGGTCGCCATGATCATCGCGCCACCGACCATCACGGCGCGGCCTGCCGCGCCCGCACCTTCACCACCGAGGATGCCGGCCGCGACCAGCAGCGTCGCGATCAGGCTCAGCACGATGCCCGCGCCGACGAAGACGGCGACCCATGTCAATCCATAGACCGCCAGTGCGCTGAAGTTGCGCCAGCATGCCACGAGGCTGAAGAACAGGCTCTTGGCCGGTGGCACCTTGTGCCAATGCACCAGCGCCGGCGCATGCCAGAAGGCGAGCGACAACGGCAGGTATAGCGCCATCGCAAGCCACAGCGCGGCCTGGAATTCGCCGCTCTCGGCGAGTTCGCGGCTGACGGTCTCGCCCAGCAGGTAGACGCGTGCGAACTGCCCTCCATCGACCAGCGCGGACAGGCCCATGACCGCCAGGAACAGCACGGCGTAGAGCGCGCCGAGAATCAGCATGGGCCGGACATCCGAGCGCACGGCGTTCAGCGACGCGAGGAACACCGCGGCCGCTGGTGGCTTTTCGCCGTCCGGGCCGATGTCGGAAGTGGTGGCGGCGGCCGCCATCAGGCCGAGCGTCATCGTCGGCAGCAGCATCAGCGCGATCACCGTACCGACCAGCGGCACCTGCGACGCGATCGACACCACCGCCATGAAGAAGAAGAACAGCGAGACGAAAGCGAGCGGGCGCTTGGCGAAGGCCTGCAGTCCCTGGCGGACCCATGCTGCGCCTGTGCGTGCCGGGACAAGATTGAGTTTCATGAGAATGTGTTCAGACCGCTTCCGGGACGGCCACATGCTGGCGCAGCACGCGCTCGAAATGGGTCGGGTCATGCGCCTTCAGCATGCTGGCTTCGCGCGGCAGATGGAAGTCCCAGAGTCGGGAAATCCAGAAGCGCAATGCGGCGGCGCGCAGCATGGCGGGCAGCAACGCCCGCTCGGCGCTGTTGAAAGGGCGGACGGCCAGGTAGGCGGCGAGGAGGGCGGCCGTCCGTTCGGCATGGGAGGCGCCGGTGGGCTGGTCGATGGCCCAGTCGTTGAGCGTCACCGCCAGGTCGAACAGCCAGGTGTCGGTGCCGGCGAAGTAGAAATCGAACACGCCGCTCAGCTGCGGCGTCCTGGCTTCCACGTCGAGCGAGAACATCGCGTTGTCGCGGAACAGGTCGGCATGCACCGGCCCGCGCGGCAGCGCCGCATACGCGGAAGAAGCCGCGACATGGTTCTGATAGGCCAGTTCGCTGCGCAACAGCGCCGACTGCGAAGCGTCGAGGTAGGGTAGGATGACCGGCGCCGTGTCGTTCCACCAGGCAAGTCCGCGCAGGTTGGGCTGTGCAAGCGAGAAATCCCGCCCCGCCAAGTGCATGCGAGCCAGCCAGCCACCGAGTTCGGTGCAGTGCGCACGGCTCGGCGCGAGTTCGCTGTGGCCGCGCAGGCGCCGGACGACCGCGGCAGGCTTGCCGGCCACGACATGCAGCAGTTCGCACGGGGAATCGATGGGTGAAATCGAGGAAAGTGCGGTCGACTTCGACACCGCCGGATCGGCCACGGGCGCCGGGACCGGAATGCCTCTTGCCGCCAGATGCTCCATCAGGCACAGGTAGTAGGGCAACTGGTCGGCATCCAGCCGCTCGAACAACGTCAGCACGAACTCCCCGCTGTCGGCGCTCGCGAAGTAGTTGGTGTTCTCGATGCCGCCCTGGATGCCCGTCAACGACGAAAGGGCCCCGAGGCCCAATCGTCGAAAGAGTGCTTCCGCTTCGTCGAAACCGACGTCGGTGTAGACCGCCACGGCGGTCAGAACTTCATCAGGTTCCAGACTCGGGGGCCGTTGCCGCCGCTGCCTGTCTCGGTCTGGCCCTGGCGCTCGCGCCCGCCGTCGTTCGGCAGCACCTCGTAGGACGGGACGTTCGCCTTGGGCTGCACGGTGATGCTCTGCGTCTGGCCGCCATAACGGACCTCGTCGACACGAGCACCGCTGTCTTCGACGTGGATCCTCTCCACCTTCCTGTTTCGGCCGCCCTCGGCGGGCCCGGACTCCGTCGACGCGTCCGGCGCCGCGTCACCGGCCGCCGCCTGGGCCGCCGGCTGCTGCAAAGGCAGCGCCGCGGTCTGGGCGGAAGCCACGCCGACAAGGGCACAAAAAGCACTGGCCAGCAGTGCGTTGCGGACGAAGGAGGGGGTGTGGGAGGCCATCGATCGATTGTAGGTGTGCGTGCCATTCGCGCGGTGTCGGCGCGCTACCGGATGCGGTGTCGTGAAGGGGCGTACGCGGCCTGCGCCGGCGGCTCGGGCCTGCGGGGCAAAATGCCCCGATGACCGACAAGAAAACGTTGCTGCTCGTCGATGGATCGAGCTATCTCTACCGCGCATTCCATGCCATGCCCGACCTGCGGGCCGTCCCCGGCGACCCGTCCAGCCCCGCAACGGGCGCGATCCGCGGAATGATCACCATGCTGCACTCGTTGCGCCGCGAGGTGCGGGCCGACTTCGCCGCCTGCGTGTTCGATGCGCCGGGCAAGACCTTTCGGGACGACTGGTATCCCGACTACAAGGCCAACCGTTCACCGATGCCCGACGACCTGCGCAGCCAGATCCCGGCGATCCACGAGGTCGTGCGGCTGCTCGGGTGGCCGGTGCTGCACGTGCCGCTGGTCGAGGCCGACGACGTGATCGGCACGCTGGCCAAGACCGCCGCCTCGCAGGGCATCGAGGTCATCGTGTCGAGCGGCGACAAGGACATGAGCCAGCTGGTCGACGAGCACATCACCATCATCGACACCATGAACGGCAAGAAGCGCGACGTGGCCGGCGTTACGGCCGAGTTCGGCGTGCCGCCTGCGTTGATGGTCGACTACCAGACGCTGGTGGGCGACACGGTCGACAACGTGCCCGGTGTCGATAAGGTCGGTCCGAAGACGGCTGCGAAGTGGCTGCTGCAGTACGGTTCTCTCGACGCGCTGGTCGCCGGCGCCGGCGAGCTCAAGGGGCAGGCCGGGGAGAACCTGCGCAAGGCGCTCGACTGGCTGCCGCAGGGCCGCCGGCTGGTGACGATCCGCACCGACTGCGACCTCGGCGAACACATCGACGGGCTGCCGTCGCTCGAAGGCATCGCCATCGGCGCGCAGCAGGTCGACGCGTTGAAGACCTTCTACGAACAGTACGGTTTCAAGGGCCTGGCCAGGACGCTGGAGGCGCATGCCGTGCCGCCCGAGCTCATCGAGGAGAACAAGAAGAGGAAAGGCCCGGAGGCCAGTGGCGGCCTGTTCGACGAGCCCGGCTTCGAGGCGGCGGAGAAGGCCTCCAACCTCGCCTACGACACCGTCACGACCTGGGAGGCGTTCGACGCCTGGCTGGCGAAGATCGGGGCCGCCGACCTGGTCGCTGTCGACACCGAGACCACGTCGCTCGACGAGATGCGTGCCGAGATCGTCGGCCTGAGCTTCAGTGTGAAGGCGGGCGAGGCGGCCTACATCCCGCTCGCCCACGACTACCCCGACGCCCCGGCGCAACTGCCGCGCGACGAGGTGCTGGCACGCCTGAAGCCGTGGTTCGAGGACGGTACGCGCAAGAAGCTGGGCCAGCACGTCAAGTACGACCGCCACGTGCTCGCCAACCACGGCGTCGACGTGCAGGGCTATGCGCACGACACCATGCTGCAGAGCTATGTGCTCGAAGTCCATAAGCCGCACGGCCTCGCCAGCCTGGCCGAGCGTCACCTGGGACGCAGCGGCATCGACTACGAAGACCTGTGCGGCAAGGGCGCCAAGCAGATCTCGTTCAGCCAGGTCGCGATCGACAAGGCGGCCGAATATTCGTGCGAGGACAGCGACCAGACGCTCGACGTGCATTTGAAGCTCTGGCCGCAGATCGAGGCCGACGCGAAGCTCGGCTTCATCTACCGGCTGGAGATGGAGAGCACCGAGACGCTGTTCCGCATCGAGCGCAACGGCGTGCTGATCGACGCGCCGACGCTCGCCACGCAGAGCCACGCGCTCGGAACGCGGATCATGGAGCTGGAAAAGGAAGCGTACGACCTCGCTGGCCAGCCGTTCAACCTCGGCAGTCCCAAGCAGATCGGCGAGATCTTCTTCACCAAGCTCGGCCTGCCCATCGTCAAGAAGACGCCGAGCGGCGCGCCGAGCACCGACGAGGAGGTGCTGGAGAAGTTGGCCGACGACTTCCCGCTGCCAGCCAAGATCCTCGAGCACCGCGGGTTGTCGAAGCTCAAGGGCACGTACACCGACAAGCTCGGACAACTCGCCAATCCGCGCACCGGCAGGGTGCACACGCACTACGCGCAGGCCGTGGCCGTGACCGGGCGGCTGAGCAGCAACGACCCTAACCTGCAGAACATCCCGGTCAAGACCGCAGAAGGCCGGCGCGTGCGCGAGGCCTTCGTCGCGCCCGCCGGCAGCGTGATCGCGAGCGCCGACTATTCGCAGATCGAGTTGCGCATCATGGCGCACATCAGCGGCGACGAATCGCTGCTGCGCGCCTTCAAAGACGGCATCGACGTGCACCGAGCGACCGCGTCGGAGGTGTTCGGCACCGCGGTCGACCAGGTGTCGAGCGAGCAGCGCCGCTATGCGAAGGTGATCAACTTCGGGTTGATTTACGGCATGAGCAGCTTCGGGCTGGCCAAGAACCTCGGCATCGAGACCAAGGCCGCGGCGTCCTACATCGACCGTTACTTCGCGCGCTACCCGGGCGTGAAGCGCTACATGGACGAGACGCGGCAGAGCGCCAAGGAGGTGGGCTACGTCGAGACGGTCTTCGGACGGCGGCTCTACCTGCCGGAGATCAATTCGCCCAACGGCCCGCGCCGCGGCGGCGCCGAGCGCGCGGCGATCAACGCGCCGATGCAGGGCACGGCGGCCGACCTGATCAAGCTGAGCATGGTCAAGGTACAGAACGTGCTGGACGAGGAAAAGCGCGCCACCAAGATGATCATGCAGGTGCACGACGAACTGGTGTTCGAGGTGCCCGAGGCCGAGATCGACTGGGTGCGGACCGAAATCCCGCGCCTCATGGCCGGCGTCGCCGAGCTCAAGGTGCCGTTGCTCGCGGAACTCGGCGTCGGTCCCAACTGGGACAAGGCGCATTGAGCGTCGCGCCCGTCCGCCATTTCTTCCATCGAAAGCCATCGAAACAATGACCCGTCGTTCCAGCCATTCCCTCCACCGACTCGCCGCCGCCGCGGTGCTCTGCATCGCCGCGTCCACGGTCGCCACCGCCGCCACCGCCGCGCCCGACGCTCGCATCGCCGCGCTCGCCGCCAGGGAAAAGCAGCCTCTGCTCGACTCTTTGTCGCAGCTGGTCGGCATCGAATCCGGCAGCCGCGACCTGCCGGGCCTCGAGAAGATCGCCAACCTGATCGCCGACCGCCTGCGCGCGCTCGGCGGCCAGGTCGAGCTGATCGAACCCGGCAGCGCCGCTTCTCCCGAGGTCTACCGCATGGAAGACACGCCCGAGAAGATCGGCAAGGTCGTGAAGGCGACCTTCAAGGGCACCGGCACGAAGAACATCCTGCTGATCGCGCACATGGACACGGTCTACCAGAGCGGCATGCTCGCCAGCCAGCCGTTCCGCGTCGAGGGCGACAAGGCCTACGGCCTGGGCATCGCCGACGACAAGCAGGGCATCGCGGTGATCCTGCACGCGCTGGCCATGCTCAAGCAGCTCGACTTCAAGGAATACGGCACGCTCACCGTGCTGATCAATGCCGACGAGGAAATCAGCTCGCCCGGCTCGCGCGCGCTGATCACGCAGGTCGGCAGCCAGCAGGACGCGGTGCTGTCGCACGAAGGCTCCTACGTCACCGAGGACAAGCTCTCGCTCGCGACCGCCGGCATCGGTTCGGTGTCGCTCAAGGTGCAGGGCAAGGCCTCGCATGCCGGATCGGCGCCGGAGAAGGGCGTCAATGCGTTCTACGAGATGGCGCACCAGGTGCTGCAGATGCGCGACCTGTCGGACCCGTCCACCGGCCTCAAGATGAACTGGACCGTGGCGCAGGCCGGCACCAACCGCAACGTGATCCCTGCCACCGCGACCGCCGGCGCCGACGTGCGCGTGACCAAGGTCGCCGATTACGACCGCGTCGAGCGCGAGATCGCCGAGCGCTCGAAGAAGCAGCTGATCTCCGACGCCAAGGTCGAGGTGAAGTTCGAGCGCCGCCGCCCGCCGCTCGAATCCAGCGCCGCGTCGATGGCGCTCGCGAAGCATGCGCAGGGCGTCTACGCCGAGATGGACCGCAAGCTGGCGGCCGACGACAAGGTCGCCGGTGGCGGTACCGACGCGGCCTTCGCAGGCCTGTCGACGAAGGGCGGCGTGGTCGAACGCTTCGGCCTGCAGGGCTACGGCGCGCATTCGGCCGATGCCGAATACGTGCTGATCGATTCGATCGAGCCGCGTCTCTATCTGGTGACACGGATGGTGATGGACATCTCGCGCGGTACGCTCGGGCGCTGATTCCCATCGCCCGAACGCTTTTCAGTAACAAATAACCTATCAGGAGTCTTCATGAAGCCTGTCGCTCGTCATGTTTTCCGATCCGGTCTGCTGGCGTTGGCTGCATGTGCCTCGCTCGGCGCGCATGCGCAGGTCACGGTCAAGGACGCCTGGGTGCGCGCCACCGTGCCGCAGCAGAAATCCACCGGCGCTTTCGTGCAGTTGAACGCCGGCACCGATTCGCGGCTGGTCTCGGTCGGCACGCCGGTGACGCCCTTGGCCGAGATCCACGAGATGGCGATGCGCGACGGTGTGATGCGGATGCGCAAGCTCGACGCCGGCATCGCACTGCCGGCCGGCAAGACCGTCGAACTCACGCCGAGCGGGCAGCACATCATGCTGATGGACCTGGCACGGCAGGTGAAGGTCGGCGACAAGGTGCCGCTGACGCTGGTCTTCGAAGACCGCAACGGCAAGCGCGAGACGCAGCAGGTCGAGGCGACCGTGCGACCGCTCGGCGGCGCCGCCGCGGGCGGGGCTCCGATGCCGGGCATGCCGGGCATGCACGGCGATCACAAGCCGTGAGCGCCATCACCCAAGAAATGCATGGCGAGCGCGCCGGGTTCCTGCACTGGCCGCTCGCTGCTTCCTGTCTCCGTCTTCGACACCTCCCCTGAAAGGTCCGCATGAAACTCTCCGTCCTCGCGATCGCCACCCTGCTGGCCGCCTCCGGCGTGCAAGCTGCCGACACGCTGGCCAAGGTGGCGGCGTCGAACAAGATCACGATGGCCTACCGCGAGTCCTCGGTGCCGTTCAGCTATCTCGATGGCCCGAGCAAGCCGATCGGCTTCTCGGTCGACCTGTCGAACGCGATCGTCGCCGAAGTGAAGCGGAAGCTCGGCAAGCCGAACCTCGAAGTGAACTGGATGGCCGTCACGTCGCAGAACCGGATCCCGCTGCTCTCCAACGGCACGGTCGACGTCGAATGCGGCTCGACGACCAACAACAGCGCGCGCGGCAAGGACGTGTCCTTCGCGATCAACCACTTCTACACTGGCACGCGGCTGCTGGTGAAGAAGACCGCCAACGTCAAGGATTTCGCCGACCTCAAGGGCAAGAAGGTCGCGATCACGACCGGCACCACCAACATGCTGGTGGTGCGCAAGTACAACGAGGACAGGAAGCTCGACATCGACATCCTCGCGGCCAAGGACCATGCCGATGCGCTGCTGCTCGTCGAGAGCGACCGCGCGAGCGCGTTCGCGATGGACGACATCCTGCTGTACGGCCTGCGGTCGAATTCCAAGAATCCGGCCGAGCTCGAAGTCGTCGGCGAGGCGCTGCAGGTCGAGCCCTATGCCTGCATGCTGCCGAAGGACGATCCTCAGTTCAAGGCGCTGGTCGACGGCGTGATCGTCGGGCTCATGAAATCGGGCGAGTTCGAGAAGCTCTACAACAAGTGGTTCCTCGGCCCGATCCCGCCGAAGAACCTGCCCGTCGGTCTGCCGCTGAGCGACGAACTGCGACAGAACATCAAGACGCCGAGCGACAAGCCGGCGACGTGATCCGGAGCATCCCTCTTGACACGGTTGATAAGATGAGAGCGGCCCAGGCCAACGGCGTCGCTCGATACCGCTTTCCCTCATAGAAGCCGTCCTGATGGACGGCTTTATTTTTGCCAGAGAACAACAACCATGGACCTGTTGGCCATCATCGTCGCCACCCTCGCTGCCGGTACCGGCAGCGTCTGGATCGCGGCGCTGCTCATGCGCGTCGGCGTTCGTGCTGAAGGCGGGGGCGTCAATCCACAGCACCTGCTGAGCCTCGCGGCCGGCGCGCTGCTGGCGACGGCGTTCATGCACCTGCTGCCCGAGGCTTTCGAAGGCGGTGTCGAACCGTCGCGACTCTTCGCGGTGCTGCTGTTCGGGCTGGTGTTCTTCTTTCTGCTCGACAAGGCGGAGCTGTGGCACCACGGTCACGAGCACCACCGCATCGGGGTCGAGGGCCACGACCACGGTCATGGTCACCCACACGGCCATCCGCATGTGCATCCGCCGTCGCGTATCGGCGGGTGGACCGTACTCACCGGCGACAGCGTGCATTGCTTCGGCGACGGCATCCTGATCGCGTCGGCATTCGTGGCGGACATCCGGCTGGGCATGGTCGCGGCGCTGGCGGTGCTCGCGCATGAAGTGCCGCACCACATCGGCGACCTGGTCGTCCTGCGCCAGACTTCGTCGGATTCGCGCGTGGCGCTCATCAAGGTGTCTCTGGCGGGCACCATGACCGTGCTGGGCGGCGTGGTCGGCTGGTGGCTGGTGGACCGGTTGCAAGGGCTGCTGCCGTACTTCCTGGTGCTGGCGGGCAGCAGCTTCGTCTATGTCGCGCTGGCCGACCTCATCCCGCAGTTGCAGAAGCAATTGCCTGCACGGCAGACCGCGGCGCAGATCGCATGGCTCATCGCCGGAATCGCTCTCGTCACCGTCGTCAGCACGCTCGCGCATGGCGGGCACGATCACGTACGCCGGGACGCAGGCGAATTCCGACGCGAGACCGGCTTCCCGGGCATTGCGCCGGCGTCCGATGCGCGGCAGCATGGAAAGCCATCTTTTCCGGACATCGTCCGGGCACCTTCAGGAAGACAGACATGACATCCGCAGTTCCGACTCCACCCAAGACCGCCACGCTCTCGGCCATCGAGGACGCCGACAACCGCCTCACGGGCGATGGCCTGGAAGACCCCGAAAATTCGGCGCCCGAAGAACTCGAAGAAGAGACCGGAATCGACCTGACCGATGCCAGCGGGCTCGACGCGGACAACGTTCCGGCAGACGAGGAAATGGGCCGCGTGGTGCAGGCGCCCGACTGAATCCAGCCGGGTCCGTCGCCTTCAGGGCTGCGCGCCCTGCCGCGCGGGCAGCCCCGGGGTGTTGCTCCAGGCGCTCCAGCTGCCGGCATAGAGCGCAGTCGGCCCGAGGCCGGCGATCTGCATGGCGAGCAGATTGGGCAGGGCGCTGACACCGCTCCCACATTGATGGACGACGGACGAGGGGTCCCGTCCGCCGAGCAACGATTCGAACTCGGCGCGCAGTTGCGATGCCGGCTTGAATCTGCCGTCCGGTCCGAGGTTTTCGCTGAACGGCCGGTTCAATGCCCCGGGAATATGTCCCGCGATCGGGTCGAGCGGCTCGACCTCGCCGCGGTAACGCGCGCCGGCTCGTGCATCGACGATGGTCTGGTTGGCGTCGGCCAGCCGCTTCGCCACGTCCTGCGTTCCGACGAGGCGCACCAGCGGTTCACTGCTCACGAAGTTCGACTGGAAGTGACTCGGCTCCTCGTTACCGGTCACGGCTCCGCCGATGGCCTGCCAGGCTTGCAGACCACCGTCGAGGACCGCCACGGCGTCGTGGCCCATCCACTTCAGCATCCACCAGAGTCGTCCACAGTAATTGGCGCCGTTGCGGTCGTAGACCACGGCCTGCATGTCGTTGCGCAATCCCACGCTGGAAAGCCATTCCGCGAATCGCTCGCGACTCGGCAACGGATGGCGTCCGTCCGATGCCGGCAGGCCTTCGTCCTGCACGACCAGCACGCCGTGCTTGCCCGGTGCGCCGTGCCGGGCGCTGAGGTCGGTCTCGAGGTTCGCATGGACCGCACCGGGGATGTGCGAAGCCGCGTATTGCGCACGCCCGGCGGTCGGTTGCACGAGGTCGAACGTGCAGTCGAAGACCATCGAAGGCGTGCCGCCGGACTTGAGCGCCTGGAGCTCTTCGGCGGAGATCAGCGTGGTGTGCATGCGGAATTCCTTTCTTCGTTCAATGTTCCTCGGCCGGTGCCTTGGGCAACGAGCGCTGCCGAAAAAATGTGGCGGCGACACCGCTGGCGATGATCAGCCCCATGCCGGCCCAGCCGCTCGCGTCGATGCGGTCGCCGAAGAGCACCACACCGTAGATCGCCGCGAAGATGATGCCCGAATATTGGAGATTCGCCACCAGCAAGGTGCCGCCGGGCGTCTTGGCCGTCGCATAGGCGCGCGTCATGCAGAGTTGCCCCAGGGCCGCCAGAACACCGACCGGAAGCAGCCACAGCGCGTGCGGCCAGGTCCATTCGGCGAGCGGCGTGGAGCCGGTGACGGCCGTGGCGACGCCGCCCGCGATCGCCGAGCCGACCGCGAAATAGAACACCGTCCGCGCCTCCGGCTCGCCGAGCTTAGAGAGCGCGACGACCTGCATGTAGGCGAAGGCGGCACCCAGGCCCGACAGCAGGCCCACCATCCCCGCGAATCCCTGCCCCGCGTTCCCTTCGCCTGTCGCGGGGCCGCGCAGCCCGCCCACGTCGGGCTTGAGGATCAGGATCACGCCGACGCAGCCTGCCAGCACCGTCAATGCGAGCGATCCCTGCAGGGGCGGGCGCGCGACGCCGCCGCCGCGTCCGGGCACCGGCACCCAGGCCATCAGCGCACCGCCGACGAGGAAGGCCGCGATCCAGATGCTGCTCATGTAGTTGAGCGTCATGGCGCTGGCCAGCGGCAGATGGGCGATGGCATAGAACCATGCGGCGAGCGAGAGCACGCCGATCGTGCTGCGCCACGCATGCATGCCCGGATGGCGCGTCGCCAGCGTCACGCCGCGGGAGCGTGCCAGCATCCACAGGAAGACGATGCCGATCAGGCCCCGGTAGAAGACGAGCTCGGCGTTGGAGAACCACGCCGAAGCGATCTTCACGCAGACGCCCATCGTCGCGAAGAACAGGGCACCCAGCACCATCACGAAGCTTGCATCAGGCGTCAGGAGCGACCCGGTCGACGTGCGGGCGCATCTCTGTGCGATACCACTCGTGGAAATGCTGCATGCCATCTTCCATGGGACTCTGATAAGGACCGGTCTCGTTGTCGCCACGCAGCATCAGCGCCCGCCGGCCGGCGTCCATGCGCTCGGCGATCTCGTCGTCCTCGACGCAGGTCTCCATGTAGGCCGCCTGCTGCGCCTCGACGAACTCGCGCTCGAACGCGACGATTTCCTCGGGGTAGAAGAACTCGACCATGTTGAGCGTCTTCTGCGGCCCGACCGGGTGCAGTGTCGACACCGTGAGCACGTGCGGATACCACTCGACCATCACGTGCGGGTAGCAGGTCAGCCAGATCGCGCCGTACTTCGGCGGCCTGCCGTCGCGGTACTTGA
The DNA here is from genome assembly GCA_050954325.1 of Janthinobacterium lividum. GTDB lineage: Bacteria > Pseudomonadota > Gammaproteobacteria > Burkholderiales > Burkholderiaceae_C > Variovorax. The sequence goes on from JBPBPG010000005.1 coordinate 250,804, forward strand.
GCAGTTGCTCTTGCCATTTCTGGTAGATCGGGCTGCCAGCGCGACCGAGCCGGTTGGCCACGCCGACCGTCTGCACCGAGAAGTGCCTGCCGAACTCCCAGCGCAGGTCGTCGCAGGTGACGAAGCTGCCGAGCCCGGGATGGAAAGGGCCGACGTGGTAATCCTCCAGATAGACCTCGATGAAGGTCTTCCAGTTGTAGTCGCACTCGTGCAGTTCCACACGGTCGAGCGCGTAGCCGCCGAAGTCGAGGTCGGCGCGCGGACCCAGGCCCGCGAGGTCGGTCGCGACGCTCCGCCCGGCCGGAGCGGTCGTGTCGCGGCTCTTCTCGAACAGCAGGCCGTTCCATTCCTCGAGGGGATAGTTGTGCAGGCTCAGGCACGGATCCTTGTCGAAGTGCGGTGCGCCGATCAGCGTGCCGGTGGTGCGCGGGTCGGACGCCGCGTAGGTCCAGCGGTGCAGGGGGCAGACGATGTTGCCGCCGTTGCGCGCATCGAGCGCGCCGCGACCCTGCAGGATCACGGCCTGGCGGTGGCGACAGACGTTGGAGATCAGTTCGACGCCCTTGGGCGTGTGCACCAGCGCGCGACCCTGCTGCTCCTGCGGCAGGGTATGGAAGGTGCCTTGCTCGGGCACGGACAGCCGGTGCCCGACGTAGCGCGGCCCGTTGGCGAACAGCGTCTGCATTTCGCGGGCGTAGAGCGCCTCATCGAAATAAGCGGAAACGGGGAGTTGGCTTTGGGCCTGCTGCAGCTGAAGACTTAAATCAGACATGGGTGACCTGACCAAGCTCCCCACAGGGAGAAAAAAGGAAGGGAAGGCGCCATCCGAGAAAGGGAAAGCCCGAAGAGCGAAGCCGGCAGGCGCCGGCTAGGGCGAAGGACGGGATTGTACGCGCGGGGTCTCTCTCTCGGCAGCGCCCTAAAATGCCCTGGATTCAATCCAAACCTTTATGGTTCACCCAGTTTCCCGCATGCCCAAGGCGCCTCCCATTGCTTTCGCCGACACCGCGGCCCCCGTGACCGCTGCTGTCATGAATCTTCCAGCGGCTCCCGCACCCGTCAGCTATGAAGCCGGCCTGCAGGAACTCGAGCGTCTGGTCTCCGAACTCGAATCCGGCCAGTTGCCGCTCGACAAGCTGCTCGGCAGCTACCAGCGCGGCGCGGCGCTGCTCGCGTTCTGCCGCGACCGGCTCCAGGCCGTCGAAGACCAGATCAAGGTCCTGGACGCGGGCACGCTGAAGTCATGGTCGGCCGAATGATGGTGACCGTGAAGGGCGACGACTGGAACACGGCGCGCCTGGCAGGCTGGAGCGAGCCGCATCTCGCGAGCGTCGAGTCGGCGCTTTCGCGCTGGGTCGGCAACGATGCACCGGAGAAGCTCGGCGACGCGATGCGCTACGCGGTGCTCGACGGCGGCAAGCGCCTGCGTCCGCTGCTCGTGATGGCGGCGCGGGAAGCGGTCGACGGCAACCGGGAAGCCGCCCTGCGCGCCGCGTGCGCCGCCGAGCTGATCCATGCCTACTCTTTGGTGCACGACGATCTTCCGTGCATGGACGACGACGTGCTGCGGCGCGGCAAGCCGACGGCGCATGTGCAGTTCGGCGAGGCCGACGCGCTGCTGGCCGGCGATGCGCTGCAGGCGCTGGCCTTCGAACTGCTCACGCCCGACGACGGCAGCGTGCCTGCGCTGGTGCAGGCGACCCTGTGCCGCCTGCTCGCGCGCGCCGCCGGCAGCCACGGCATGGCCGGTGGCCAGGCGATCGACCTGGCGAGCGTCGGCCTCGTCCTCGACGAAGCGCAGCTGCGCGAGATGCACCGGCTGAAGACCGGCGCCCTGCTGCAGGGCAGCGTCGAGATGGGCGTGGCCTGCGGCACGAACGTGGCGCCGCGGGTGGCCGAGGCGCTGCGCGACTACGGCGCCGCGCTCGGGCTCGCCTTCCAGGTGGTCGACGACATCCTCGACGTCACCGCCGATTCGCTCACGCTCGGCAAGACGGCCGGCAAGGACGCCGCGTCCGACAAGCCGACCTACGTGTCGCTGCTCGGCCTCGCGGGTGCCCGCGACGAAGCGCAGCAACTGCTCGCGCAGGCACTCGCGGCGCTCGGCCGCAGCGGCCTGCCCGACACCGATGCGCTGCGCGCGCTGGCGCGCATGGTCGTCGACCGCGACCGATAAGAAGAAGAAAACTCAGGACCCCATGGCCCCATTGCTTCCCACGATCACCGATCCCTCGGTACTGCGCCAGTACGACCGTCTCCAGCTCCGGCAGCTGGCCGACGAAGTGCGTGCCTGCGTGCTCGACAACGTATCGCGCACCGGCGGCCATCTGAGTTCCAACCTCGGCACGGTGGAACTCACCGTCGCGCTGCACCATGTCTTCCACACGCCGCACGACCGGCTGGTGTGGGACGTGGGTCACCAGACCTATCCGCACAAGATACTCACCGGCCGCCGCGAGCGCATGCCGACGCTGCGCCAGCTCGGCGGCATGTCCGGCTTTCCGCAGCGTACCGAAAGCGAGTACGACACCTTCGGCACCGCCCATTCGTCGACCAGCATCTCGGCGGCGCTCGGCATGGCGATGGCCGCCAAGCAGAAGGGCGAGAACCGTCATGCGGTCGCGATCATCGGCGACGGGGCGCTGACAGCAGGCATGGCCTTCGAGGCGCTCAACAACGCCGGTGTCTGCGACTGCAGGCTGCTGGTGATCCTGAACGACAACGACATGTCTATCAGCCCGCCGGTCGGAGCGCTCAACCGCTACCTGGCACAGCTGATGAGCGGCAATTTCTATGCGGCGGCCAAGAACGTCGGCAAGAGCGTGTTGCGCGCCGCGCCGCCGTTGTTCGAACTGGCCAAGCGCTTCGAGCAGCATGCCAAGGGCATGGTCGTACCCGCGACGCTGTTCGAGCAGTTCGGCTTCAACTACGTCGGCCCGATCGACGGCCACGACCTCGACTCGCTGGTGCCGACGCTGGAGAACCTCAAGCAGCTCGACGGCCCGCAGTTCCTGCATGTGGTGACCAGGAAGGGCCAGGGCTACAAGTTGGCCGAAGCAGATCCGGTGGCCTATCACGGCCCGGGCAAGTTCGACCCGATGGTCGGGCTGGTCGTGCCGACCTCCGTTCCGAAGAAGACCTTCACGCAGGTGTTCGGCGACTGGCTGTGCGACACCGCGGCACAGGACGGCCGGCTGGTCGGCATCACGCCGGCGATGCGCGAGGGCTCGGGCCTGGTCGAATTCGAGCGGCGTTTTCCGGGCCGCTACCACGACGTCGGCATCGCCGAGCAGCATGCAGTCACCTTCGCTGCGGGACTGGCCTGCGAAGGACTCAAGCCTGTCGTCGCGATCTATTCGACGTTCCTCCAGCGCGGCTACGACCAGCTGATCCACGACGTGGCGATCCAGAACCTGTCGGTCGTGTTCGCCATCGACCGCGCCGGGCTCGTGGGCGCCGACGGCGCGACGCATGCGGGCGCCTACGACATCCCGTTCCTGCGTTGCATTCCCAACATGAGCGTCGCGTGCCCGGCCGACGAGGCCGAATGCCGCCAGCTGCTCACCACCGCCTACGAACAGAGCCACCCGGTCGCGGTGCGCTATCCGCGCGGCGCGGGTGCCGGCACGGTGCCGCATCTCACGCTCGAAGGCCTGCCGTTCGGGCGTGGCGAGATCCGCCGCGAGGGGTCGCGCATCGCGATCCTGGTGTTCGGAACGCTGCTGTATCCGGCGCTAGAAGCCGCCGAGTCGCTCGGCGCGACGGTGGTCAACATGCGTTGGGCCAAGCCGCTCGACGTCGAGCTGTTGCTGAAAGTGGCGGCGTCGCACGAAGCGATCGTCACGCTCGAGGAAGGTGCCGTGATGGGCGGTGCGGGCAGCGCGGTGCTCGAGGCGCTGAACGCGGCCGCGGTGTTGCGACCGGTGCTGCAGCTCGGCTTGCCCGACCATTTCATCGAGCATGGCGATCCGGTCAAGCTGCTGGCTGCCGTGGGACTCGACGCCGAAGGCATCGCACGATCGATCGGCAAGCGATTCGGCCGCGATTCCGCAGGGTAAACCCCTGCGGGACGAGGAAAAGGGGTTTTTTACAATCACCCCGGCCCACAAGGCCTCCACGCGGTCGACTCGGACCGCGTTTTGTTTTTCCTCGCAACGGAGTCAATTCCTCATGGATCGTCGTTCCCTCATCAAGAATGCAGGCATCGCCGGCGTGCTGGCCGCCGGCATCGCGCCGGCCGTGCACGCGCAGGCCGCGGTGCGCTGGCGCCTGGCCTCCAGCTTTCCGAAATCGCTGGACACCATCTTCGGAACCGCAGAGGTGTTCTCGAAGAAGGTCGGCGAGATGACCGGAGGCAAGTTCCAGATCTCGGTGCATGCGGGCGGCGAACTGATGCCGGCCTTCGGTGTGGTCGACGGCGTGCAGAACGCGTCCGTCGAGATGGCCCATACCGCACCGTATTATTTCTACGGCAAGGACCCGACCTTCTGCCTCGGCTGCGCGGTGCCCTTCGGCATGAACACGCGGCAGATGAACGCCTGGATGTACGAGGGCAACGGCCTGAAGCTGATGCGCGAGTTCTACGCCAAGTACAACATCGTGAACTTCCCGGGCGGCAACACCGGCGCGCAGATGGGCGGCTGGTTTCGCAAGGAGATCAAGTCGGTCGCCGACCTGAAGGGCCTGAAGTTCCGCACCAACCCGTTCGCCGGCAAGGTGCTCGAACCCTTCGGCGTGATCCCGCAATCGATCCCCGGCTCCGACCTGTATCCGGCGCTCGAAAAAGGCACGCTCGACGCGCTCGAGTGGGTGGGCCCCTACGACGACCAGAAGCTCGGTTTCAACAAGGTCGCGCCGTTCTACTACTACCCCGGCTGGTGGGAAGGTGGCCCGCAGCTCGACTTCTACATCAACAACAAGGCGTGGGACAGTCTCTCGGCCGAATACAGGTCGATCGTCGAGACCGCGGCTTCGCATGCCAACATCACGATGACGGCCAAGTACGACGCCCGCAATCCGATCGCGCTGAAGCAGCTGGTCGGCTCCGGCACCCAGTTGCGGCCGTTCACGACCGACGTGATGAACGCGGCCTTCAAATCGGCCCAGCAGATCTTCTCGGACCTGAACAGCACCAATCCCGAGTGGAAGAAGATCTACCCCGACTGGTCGAAATTCCTCGCCGACCAGAATGCCTGGTTCCGCTTCACCGAAGGCACCTTCGACCGCTTCATGCAGCAGCAGAAGTTCTGAACGACGGCCTAGCGAGTGACGGGCGCAGCGAATCATTTGTGCCGCATCGCGCGGCCTGCCTGCTGCCCGACCCGTTGTGCGAATGCCGCGAGCAGCGTCGGGTCGGCGGAATGGAACCATGCGACGGCGCCGTTGCGCCGGCGCACCAGCAGGCGTGGCGCGATGATGCGCTGCAGCGGCCGCCAGTGCACCAACTTGAGCTGAGTGACCTCGTTGGCATGCGCGTGCCGGTTCCAGATCCAGGTCTGGCTCAGCACGTCGCCGTCGAGGCGAGTGCGGCTGTAGACGATCCACCAACCCGTCGATAGCACGCCGATGGCGGCGAGCGACAACAGCACGAGGCTGCCCGTTGACCAGTTCGTGCTGCGCAGCGCAGGCAGGTTCCAGAGCGCGAAGCCGATCACGTCGACGACGATGACCACCGACAGCACCCGCAGCAACGGCGGGTAGGCCGGGCTCTCGAGCACGGGCGGCGCCGTCGGCTCGACGGTCATGGCTTCCTGGTGGTGCTGCCGTCGGCGCCGGGCACCGGCAGCTCCGCTTCCGGCGCCGCTTCAGGTTGCGCCTTCCGGTTGCCGAACGGATCTTCCATGTTCATGCCGCCTGTCTCCGGTTCGCCCATTTCCTTGGGCATTTCCAGCTGCACCTTGTCGATGTCGACCACCACGGCCTTGTCGAGGAACACGGTGACGGTCTGCGGGAAGAAGATCACGATGCCCACCAGCAGCAGCTGCATCAGCACCCAGGGAATCGCACCGAGATAGATGTCGCGCGACTCGACCTTGCGCGGCAGGGCGCCGTTCTTGAACAGCGTGTCGGCGATGCCGCGCAGGTAGAACAGCGCGAAGCCGAAAGGCGGATGCATGAACGAGGTCTGCATGTTCACGCACAGCAGCACGCCGAACCACACCATGTCGATGCCCAGCTTGTGCGCCACCGGTCCGAGCATCGGCAGGATGATGAAGGCGATCTCGAAGAAGTCGAGGAAGAACGCCAGGAAGAAGACGAAGATGTTCACCGCGATCAGGAAGCCGATCTGGCCGCCCGGCAGGCCGGTGAGCATGTGCTCGATCCATACCGCGCCGTCCACGCCCTGGAACACCAGCGAGAACACGCGCGAGCCGATCAGGATGAACACCACCATCGCGGTCATGCGCATGGTGCCCTCCATCGCTTCCTTGAGCAGCGTCCAGCTCAGGCGCCGATGGATGGCCGCGAGGATCAGCGCGCCGACCGCGCCCATCGCGCCGGCCTCGGTCGGCGTGGCGATCGCGTGGTCCATGAACGGCAGGCCGCCCATCGAACCCAGCACCGCGAAGATCAGGATCGCCGAGGGGATGATCCCGCGCAGGCACTTGCCCCACAGCACCCAGCCGTGCAACGTGCGCGCGGTCAGCGGCAGGCCGGGCACGTGGTCGGGGCGCAGGCGCGCGACCATGAAGGTGTAGGCCGCGAAGATCAGTACCTGCAGGATCGACGGGCCCCAGGCGCCCTTGTACATCTGGCCGACGTCGGTGCCGAGCTGGTCGGCCATGACGATCAGCACCAGCGACGGCGGCACCAGCTGCGTGATGGTGCCCGAGGCCGCCAGCACGCCGGTCGCATAGCGCATGTCGTAGCCGTAGCGCATCATCACCGGCAGCGAGATCATGGCCATCGCGATCACTTGGCCGGCCACCGTACCGGTGATCGCGCCGAGGACGAAGCCGACGATGATCACCGAGTAGCCGAGGCCGCCGCGCACCGGGCCGAAGAGCTGGCCCATCGAATCCAGCATGTCCTCGGCCAAACCGCACTTTTCCAGCACCGCGCCCATCAGCGTGAAGAACGGGATGGCGAGCAGCGTCTCGTTGCTCAGGATGCCGAACACGTTGAGCGGCAGGTTGGCCATGAAGCCGGCCGGGAACCAGCCCATCCCGATGGCGATGAAGCCGCTGAACAGGCCGAGTGCCGAGAGCGAGAACGCCACCGGAAAGCCGATCAGCATGATCACGACCAGCCCCGCGAACATCATCGGGGCGAAATTTTCCATGTGCATGTCGGGTCCTGCGGCTCACTCAGACGGTGAAAGCGGAGAAGATGGCGCGCGATGTCATTGCAGCGGCTTCTCGTAGTGCGTGCTCATCTCGATGCGCCCCTGGAGGTAGGCCACGCGCTTGACGATCTCGGCCACGCCCTGCACGAACATCGCGCCGAAGCCGACCGGCATCAGCAGCGCCGCCGGCCAGCGGATCAGGCCGCCGATGTTTCCGGACATTTCGCCGGAGACGTACATGCGCCAGAAGAACGGCACGGTGAGGTAGGTGAAGAGGCCCATCACCGGCAGCAGGAAGAAGAGCAGGCCGAAGATGTCGACGTACACCGGCCCGTTGCCCTTGAGCTTGCCGTAGATGATGTCGACGCGGACGTGCTCGTTGTAGCGCAGCACGATCGGCGCGCCGAGCATCACGGTGGCGGCGAACAGGTACCACTGGATCTCGAGCCAGGAATTGTTGCTGAAGTCGAAGCCGTAGCGGATCAGCGCGTTGCCGGCCGATATCAGCGATGCCGCCAGCACGGCGACGCCGGCGATCTTGCCGAGCTTTTCGCTGATCCAGTCCATAGCCGTCGCGAATCTGAGGAGTGCGGACACGTGTGTCTCCGTTGGCGTGGGCAAAGCCCGCGATGGTAAGCCGCATGGCCGGTGCCTGGCTCACGGCGGACTGCGGGGTTTTCCCTACACGACGTGTCCGTGCTCGAGATGCACCACCGCCTGTGCGAGCACTTCGACATCCTGCGGGTCGTGCGTGACCAGCAGCGTCGGCACCTGCACGCGCTGCAGCATTTCCGCGAGTTCGTTGCGCAGCCGCGTGCGCAGCGTGGTATCGAGCGCCGACAGCGGCTCGTCGAGCAGCAGCAGGTGCGGCTGCGGCACCAGCGCACGTGCGAGCGCGACGCGCTGGCGCTGGCCCCCGGAAAGATGACGGGGCAGGGCGTCGCGCAATTTCACCAGGTCGAACTGCTTCAGCAACGCCGCGATCCGTTCGCGGTCGACATCGCCGGTCTTGCGGCCCAGGCGCCGCACGCCGAATTCGAGGTTGTGCGCCACCGTCATGTGAGGGAACAGCGCGTAGTCCTGAAACACCAGGCCGATGCCGCGCTCGCGTGCCGGCAGGTCGATGCCGCGCGCCGTGTCGAGCAGGCTCCGGGCACCGACACGCACATGGCCCGTCGCATGCGGCGCCAGACCGGCGATCGCCATCAGCACGGTCGATTTGCCCGAGCCGGAGGCACCCATCAGCGCCGTGCGCGATGCGGTGGAACTGAAGCAGGCGTCGAGCGCGAAGTGCCGCTCGCCGGATCGCAGTGAGAGCCGGACCGCGATGTCGAGGATCGGCGCTGCGGTATCGGTCACGGTGCGGCGCCTTTCAATGCCGTGCCTGCAGCAGCCGGCCCGAAACCACCAGCACCGTCATGCAGACCAGCGAGATCACCAGCGTCAGCCAGAGCGCCTGAGCATCGTTGCCGGCCTGCACCGCGTCGTAGACCGCGATCGACAGCGTCTGCGTCTTGCCGGGCAGGTTGCCGGCGATCATCAGGGTCGCGCCGAACTCGCCCATCGCACGCGCGAAGGCCATCATCAGGCCGGCGGCGATGCCGCGGATCGCGAGCGGCAGCGCGATGCGCCAGAACACCTCGAATTCGCCCGCGCCCAGCGTGCGCGCTGCCTGTGCGAAGCGCCCGTCCACCTCCTCGAAGGCGGCACGTGCGGCCTTGTAGATCAGCGGCAGCGACACCACCGAGGCCGCGATGACCGCGCCCTCCCAGGTGAACATCAGGTTGATGCCGAACCATCGGTCGAGATGCTGGCCGAGCACGCCGTTGCGCCCGATCAGCACGATAAGGTAGTAGCCCAGCACGGTGGGCGGCAGCACCATCGGCAGCATCAGGAAGGCATCGACGACATGCTGCCCCGCGAAGCGGCGGCGCGACATCCACCAGCCCAGGCCGATGCCGGCCGCACCGGCCACCAGCGTGGCGAGGAGCGCGACCCTGAGCGTGAGCCAGAGCGGTACGAGCAACGGTCGTGGCCCGGGTTCAGGGCCTGGAGAAGCCGAAGCCTTCGAGGATCTGCTGACCCGGCGCGCTGCGCACGAAAGCGACGAAGTCCTTGCCGAGCGCAGCGTTCCTGCTCGTGGCGATCTGCGCGATCGGGTAGCTCACCGGCGTGGTCGTCGGCACTGTGAAGGCGATGCGCGTCCTGTCGCGCTCGACGAGCGCATCGGTGCGATAGACGAAGCCGGCATCGACCTCGTCGCGTGTCACGTAGTTCAACACCTGGCGCACGCTCTCGCCGTAGATCCACTTCGACTCCAACGCTGCAGCGAGGCCGGCTTTCTGTACCGCCTCGACCGTGTAGCGGCCGACCGGCACGGTCGCCGGCGTGCCGGTCGACACGCGCTTGAAAGCCGCACCGCCGAGATCGGCAAGCCCGGCGGGCACCGGGATGGACGAAGAAACGGGCACGATCAGCACCAGCGTGTTCTGCGCGAAGTCGGCGCGCGTGCCTTCGGCCAGCAACCTTGCCGTCGCTGCGCGGTTCATGGTTTCCTGGTCGGCCGAGGCGAACACGTCGACCGGCGCACCCTGCTGGATCTGCGCCAGCAGCGGGCCGGAGGCCGCGAAATTGAAAGTCACCTTGGTGCCCGGATGCGCCTTCTCGAAAGCCGCGCCGACGGAACGGAACGCGTTGGTCAGGCTGGCCCCCGCCGACACCACCAGGTCCTGCGCCTGCGCCGCACCGCCTGCAAGAAGCAGTGCGGCGACCACGGTGGCCTTGCGCATCCGGTGCGGGGAAGTCTTCGTCATGGGCGTCATCCTCGGGCCTCGTTCGCTATTCAAAAATGGAATAGCGCGAATGATAGTCAAGGACGAGACGCACAATCGCCGAATGTCCGAGATATCCCCGCAACGCACCGCCCGACCGCCGCGCTTGGGCGACGCGCTCGGCCACGGCGCGAGCGACAGACGCATCGACATCCTGCGCGGCATCGCGCTCAGCGGAAGCATTTCGCAGGCCGCACGCGAGTCGGGCGTCAGCTACAAGGCCGCGTGGCAGGCTGTCGACACGCTGACCAACCTGGCCGGCGTGCCGCTGGTCGTGCGCGCGGTGGGCGGGGCCGGTGGCGGTGGCGCATCGTTGACGGCAGAGGGCCGGCATCTGCTCGAACTGGCCGAGGCGCTCGACGTGGCACGGCGCGACGTGCAGGCACGCTGGCTTGCCGGAGGCGCGGGCACGCTGCATGCCGACACCGCCATCGCGCGCCTCGCCGTCCGGACCAGCATGCGCAACCAGTTGCCGGCGACGATCGACGCACTGGTTCCGGCTGGACGCACCGTGAGCGTGCGGATGCGTCTGGGCGCGAGCGGGGTTCTCGCCGCGCGCATCACGAGGGAGAGCGTCGAACTGCTCGGCCTGCGCGAGGAGATGGAGGTCGTCGCGCTGTGCAAGGCGATGGCGGTGCATGTCGAGCGCTTCGATACCGTGGCGCGGGCCGGCCGGTGTGCCGTGGACAACACGCTGACCGGAAGCGTGACGCGGGTGCTGCGCGAAGAAAACGACGAAGTGTCGGGATCGCGGCAGCACGACGAGGTTTCCGTCATGGTCGACGGCGGATTGCAGCTTGTCGGTTTCGCGCCGCGCCTCGCCGGCCTGCGCACGAGACACCGCGCGACGGTGGTGGTCGACGAAGCGTCGGTGGTCGTGGCACTGCCCCCTTGAGGCGGGCTGCAGGCGACGGCCGAGCCTGCGAACGCGCCTACAACGCCGTGCCCGGGACGAGCGCCACAATGACCGCATTCAACAGAAAGCAGATTCATGGAAAACCTCGACGTCACGGTCCTGCGCACGCTGCGCGATTGGCGGCTGTCCGGACGACGCGCGCTGCTCGCCACGGTCGTGCGCACTTGGGGTTCGTCGCCGCGTCCGGTCGGCTCGATCATGGCGCTGGCGGACGACGGGTCGATGGTCGGTTCGGTGTCCGGCGGCTGCATAGAGGACGACCTGATCGCGCGCTACGGCCGCACTGCCGGTGCCGACGACGCATCGGGTTTTCCGGACGGTCCGCCCACGCTGGTCAGGTACGGCGTCAGCGCCGACGAAGCGCAGCGCTTCGGCCTTCCGTGCGGAGGCACGCTGGAACTGCTGCTCGAATACGCACCCGACGGGCCGTCGCTGGAGATGCTGGTCTCGCAACTGGAGAGCGGCCAGTTGACGCGGCGCACGGTGTCGCTGGCCGACGGCGCGGTGCGCCTGGCCGCGGCGGACGCGCCCGCCGCGTTGCACATCGGTGCCGAATCGCTGACGAACACCTTCGGCCCGGAGTACCGCATGCTGCTGATCGGTGCGGGGCAGCTCGCCGAGTACCTGTCGACGATGGCGAAATTCAGCGGATTCGCGGTCACGCTGTGCGACCCGCGCGTCGAGCACCGCAGCGCGTGGTCGGTCCCCGGTGTCGCGATCACGACCGAGATGCCGGACGACGCCGTGGTGGCGTTCCGGCCCGACCGTCGCAGCTGCGTGGTCGCGCTCACGCACGACCCGAAGCTCGACGATCTCGCCTTGCTCGAAGCGCTGGCCAGCGACGCGTTCTACGTCGGGGCGATCGGCTCGCGCCGCAATGCGGCGTCGCGTCGCCAGCGCATGGTCGAGCACTTCGACCAGACGCCCGCATCGCTCGAACGCCTGCGCGGACCGATCGGCATCTACATCGGAAGCAAGACGCCGCCGGAGATCGCGGTGAGCGTGATGGCGGAAATCCTCGCCGTGAAGAACGACATCGTGCTGCCGCGGGAGATCGAGGTGGCCCGGGCCAAAGAGGCCGAGGCCCGCATCGAAGAGCGTCGTGCGGCCGCGGTGACATGATTCGCCGGGACGACGGTGCATGCGGCTCTCGGCCGATGCATTCCGGACCGGGTCCGGTCAGTCGCCTGCCTGGCTGCCCATCCGCTTCGGACCCGCCGTCGTCTCCGCAGGCGGCACGTCGCCGCCTTTTTGCCGCTCGCGGTACAGCGTCGCCCGCATCAGGAAGATCGTCGTCACCGGAGCCGTGAGCGCGATGAACAGCGTGATCAGGATCGCGTGGAGAAAGAGGCTGAGACCCTGCACCGAAAAATAGACGATGGTCGCGATGGTCGTGCACCACACGCCGGCCGTGGCGCCGAGCGTCGGCGTGTGGATGCGGTGGAAGAAGGTGCGCATCCGCACCAGGCCGAACGAGCCGACGGCCGCACAGGCGGCGCCCAGTACCGCGAAGAACGCCGTGACGATTTCCGCCCAGATCGGCAGCGGCCCGGTGATGAAGTCGCCGTTCATTCGATCACCTCGCCGCGCAGCAGGAACTTGGCGATGGCGGTCGAGCCGACGAAACCGAAGAGCGCCACCAGCATCGCGGCCTCGAAGTAGACGTTGCTCGCGTAGTTGATGCCAAGCACCAGCATCATCAGCATGCCGTTGACGTAGAGGCAGTCGAGTGCCATCACGCGGTCTTGCGCCGTCGGGCCGATCAGCAGGCGGCTGACGGCGCAGAGCATGGCGATCGCCAGCAGCAGGAGGGCGAGCTTGAGCGCCCAGAACAGGACGGGCGTCATGGCGTGGGTTCGATTCCGTTCATGCTTCGAAAATCTCCATCAGCGGGCGTTCGTAGCGCGTCTTGACCAGGTCGATGAAGGCTGCCTCGTCGTCGAGGTCGAACACGTGGATCAGCAGTGTCGAGCGGTCGAGTGCGAGTTCGCCCCAGGCCGTGCCCGGCGTCAGGCACAGGATCATCGCCAGCACGGCGAGCGCGTTCGCGTCGCGCACATCGAGCGGCACCACGACGAAGGCGGGGCGCAGGCTCGCCGGGCTGCGCGTGAGCAGGGCGCGTGCCACTGTCATCGCCGAACTCACCATATCGACCAGCGCGCGGGCCACGAGGCGCAACGCGACGCCCGGTCGGCGCATGCGCACCGTCGCCGGCCGCAGGCCACGGGTGATGAGCGGCACGACGATCGCAAGGATCGCTGCGAGCACCAGCGTCGCGAAGTGCGACGACTGGTTGAGCAGCACCCACACCACGAACAGCGCGAGCGACAGCGGCGGCGACGGGACGAGACGCTTCATCATGGGTTGGCCTTCTGGCGCGCGGTCATCACGGCCTCGCGATAGGCCGTCGGGGCGTAGAGTCCTTCGGCCGTGGCGCCGGCATGCTGCATGACCGGGTCCGCGCCGACGGTGAGCGCGACCGCGGCGGCCAGCAGCGCGGCCACGGGCAGCACTTCGATCGCGCGCAACGTCGGAATGGATACCAGCGGCTGGGTCCAGAAATGCCGGATGCCGGTGCGGCTGAAGGCCACCAGCGTGAAGAAGCCCGAGCACAGCAGCAATGCCACGAAGGCCCAGCCGGCGGCGCCGACCTCGGATGCTTCCAGCAGACCGGAGAGCATCGCGTACTTGCCGATGAAGCCGGAGAACGGTGGCAGGCCGGCCAGCAGCAGCGTGCAGGCGATGAAGCCGAGGCCGAGGAACGCCACGCCCGCCGGAATCGCGTGGCCGAACAGCGCCTGCTGTTCGTCGTCGAGATTCACGTGGTCGGTGACCTTCAGGTCTTCGGTGAGGAAGGGCGCGGCGCCGTGTCTTTCGTGCGGCGCGATGCTGGCGCCGGCGTTGCGCCAGCGCTCGATCATGTCGATCAGCAGGAAGAAGGCGGCCACGGCCAGTGTCGAACTGGGCAGGTAGTAGAGTGCGCCGGCCCAGACCGCGGGCTGGCCGATCCCGACCGCCGCGAGCAGCGTGCCGGCCGATACCAGCACGCTGTAGCCGGCCAGGTTCGACAGCCGCTGCGTGCCCAGGATACCGAGCGCGCCGATGGCCAGCGTGAGCATGCCCACACCCATCAGGGCCGCCTGTCCGAACTGCGCGGAGGCGCCGGCATCGGGTGCGAACAGCAGTGTCCAGAGCCGCAGGGTGGTGTAGATGCCGAGCTTGGTCAGCAGCGCGAACACCGCGCTCACCGGCGACACCGCCGCGCTGTAGGCCGGCACCAGCCAGAAGTTGACCGGCCAGGCCCCGGCCTTGGCGAAGAAGGCGGTGCAGAGGATGGCGGCGGCCGCATGCACCAGACCGCGGTCGGCCGCGTCGAGCTGCGCGATGCGCAGGCCGAGGTCGGCCATGTTCAGCGTGCCGGTCACGCCGTAGAGCAGTGCCGCGCCGATCAGGAACAGCGACGAGGCCGCGAGGTTGATCGCGATGTAGTGCAGCCCGGCCTGCACCCGCAGTCGCCCCGAGCCGTGCAGCAGCAGTCCGTACGACGCCGCCAGCATCACCTCGAAGAAGACGAACAGGTTGAACAGGTCGCCGGTCAGGAAGGCGCCGTTCAGGCCCATCAGCTGCAGCTGCAGCAGCGGATGGAAATGCACGCCGGCGCGGTCCCAGCGCGAGGTGGAATAGATCGACGCCGCGAACGCGACCACGCCGGTGAGTGCCACCATCAGCGTCGACAGCCGGTCGGCCACCAGCACGATGCCGAAGGGCGCGCGCCAGTTGCCCGGCAGGTAGACGCCGATCGAGCCCGGCCCGCCGCCGGTGTCGTCGGCATTGACCCAGCGCAGCAGCGCGAGCGCCGCCAGCAGGCCGATCAGCCCCGACGCCACGCTGAGCGCCGACTTGAGGCGCCGGCGCTGCTCGCCGAGCAGCAGCATCAGCGCGGCGGTGAGCATCGGCACCAGGATCGGCACCGCCACCAGGTGCGGCATCGTGAAGTCGAGCAGGGTGTCGAGCAGGCGCGTGATCTGGCTGAAATCGGTCATTCCTCGCGTCCTCCACGCTGCTCGGCGCCGTCGACATGATCGTTGCCGCTCAAGCCCCGCGAGGCGAGCATCACGACCAGGAACAGCGCGGTCATGGCGAAGCCGATCACGATGGCGGTCAGCACCAGCGCCTGCGGCAGCGGATCGGCCGTGTTGGCCAGCGTGGCGGTGATGCCGGCCATGAGCACGGGTTCGCTGTCGACCTTGAGCCGTCCCATGCCGAAGATGAAGAGGTTGACCCCGTAGGAGATCAGCGTGAGGCCCATGATCACCTGGAAGGTGCGTGGCCGCAGCAGCAGGTAGATGCCGGAGCCGGTCAGGACGCCGATGGCGATGGCGAGCACGATTTCCATCAGCCGGCGCCCTCCGGCGTGTCGGGTGCGGCTTTGTCGGCGATGCGCACCTTCCGGGCTTCGATCTCGGCCTTCTGCCCAGCCGCCTTCTCGTCCTGCTCGTCGGCCCAGCGATGGCTGCGCACCGACTGGTGGGCCAGCGCGGTCAGGATCAGCATGGTCGCGCCCAGCACCAGCGAGAACACGCCGAGGTCGAAGAACAGCGCGCTCGGCACGTGGATCTCGCCGAGCAACGGGAGGTCGAGGTGGGCGGTGTGCGTGGTCATGAACGGATAGCCGAGCGCCACCGACCCGGCGCCGGTGGCCAGCGCGAACAGCAGGCCGAGGGCGATCCAGCGGCGCGGATAGATCCGCAGGTGCTCCTCGACCCATTCGGTGCCCGAGACGATGAACTGCAGCACCAGCGCCACCGCCATCACCAGCCCGGCGACGAAGCCGCCGCCCGGCGCGTTGTGGCCGCGCATGAAGAAGTAGACCGACACCAGCACCGCCAGCGGCAGCAGCAGCCGCACCAGCACGGCCGGCACCATCAGGTAGCCGACGGCGGTGTCCTTGGCGCGGCGCGGGTTGAGCAGGTCGCTGCTGCCGTCGTCGGCCTGGGTGCGCTGCTGCATCGGCAGTGCCATCGACTCGGGCGCCGGACGGAAGCGCCGCAACAGCGCGTACACGGTGAGCGCGACGCAGCCGAGCACGGTGATCTCGCCGAAGGTGTCGAAGCCGCGGAAATCGACCAGCATCACGTTGACGACGTTGGTGCCACCGCCCTCGGTCAGCGCGCGGTCGAGGAAGAACGGCGAGATGCTGTTCGGGAACGGGCGCGTCATCATGGTCCAGGCGAGACCCGCCATGCCCAGGCCCGCGAGTGCCGCGACGGTCAGGTCGCGGCCCCGGCGACCCCAGGGACGCAGGCGCTGCGAAACGGTCTGGATGGCGCTCTGCCTGCGCATCGGCAGCCAGCGCAGGCCGAGCAGGATCAGCACCGTCGTGACCGTCTCGACCACCAGCTGCGTCAGTGCGAGGTCGGGTGCCGAAAACCAGATGTAGGTGATGCAGCAGACCAGGCCGGAGGCGGCCGCCAGCATCAGCGAGGCCAGCCGGTGGAACTTGGCCTGCCAAGCCGAAGCCAGCGCGCAGACGATGCCGATCAGCCAGGTCATCGCGAACATCGGCGAGAAGGCAAGCAGCTCGCGCGTACCGCGCTGCGCCGGTGTGAGCAGCATCGAGGCCGTGGCCCCGCCGATGGCGACCAGCACCAGCAGCAGCAGTTGCGACTGCAGTCGGTGCGTGCCGAAGATGCGCCGGCTGCGGCGACCGGCTTCACTCAGCCGCGCCAGCAGGTTCTCGAAGATGCGCTGGCCGTCGACGCGGTGCAGCAGCGGCGTGTGCAGCAGATGGCCGTGCGCGCGTCGGCGGCGCTGCACCAGATACAGCGCCGCGCCACCGGCCAGTGCGAGGAAGCTCATCAAGAGCGGCAGGTTGAAGCCGTGCCAGACCGCGAGGCTGTAGTCGGGCAGCTCGCCGCCGACCACCGGCAGCACCGCCGTGGCCAGCAGCGGACCCACCGACCATGCCGGCGCCACGCCCACCACCAGGCAGGCCAGCACCAGCAGTTCGACCGGCACCCGCATCCAGTGCGGCGGCTCGTGCGGCGTCTTGGGCACGTCGGCCGCGCAGGGCGGGCCGAAGAATACGTCGAACACGAAGCGCGCCGAATAGGCCACGCTGAAGATGCCGCCGAGCGTGGCGATGACCGGCAGGCTGAACTCGATCCAGGGCGTCGCGGTGATGAACACCGTCTCGGCGAAGAACATTTCCTTCGACAGAAAGCCGTTGAGCAGCGGCACGCCGGCCATCGAAGCGCTGGCGATGATCGCCAGCGTACCGGTGATCGGCATCAGCTTCATCAGGCCGCTGAGCCTGCGGATGTCGCGCGTGCCGCTCTCGTGGTCGATGATGCCGGCGGCCATGAACAGCGAGGCCTTGAAGGTCGCGTGGTTCATGACGTGGAACACGGCGGCGACGGCGGCCAGCGGGCTGTTGAGCCCGAGCAGCAGCGTGATCAGCCCCAGGTGCGAGATGGTCGAGTAGGCCAGCAGCGCCTTCAGGTCGCGTTGGAACATCGCGACGTAGCCGCCGAGCAGGAAGGTGATCGCGCCGGCGCTGCCGACCAGCCAGAACCATTCGGGCGTGCCCGAGAGCACCGGCCAGAAGCGCGCCATCAGGAACACGCCGAGCTTCACCATGGTGGCCGAATGCAGGTAGGCCGAAACGGGCGTCGGCGCCGCCATGGCGCGCGGCAGCCAGAAGTGGAACGGGAACTGCGCGCTCTTGGTGAACGCGCCGAACAGCACCAGCACCAGCATCGGCGTGTAGAGCGGGTGGGCGCGAATGAAGTCGCCCGACGCAAGCACGGTGTCGAGGTCGTAGCTGCCGACGACGCGTCCCAGCACCAGCACGCCGGCCAGCAGGCAGAGCCCGCCCGCGCCGGTCACGGTGAGCGCCATGCGCGCGCCGCGCCGGGCATCGCGCCGGTGGTGCCAGTAGCCGATCAGCAGGAACGAGAACAGGCTGGTGAGCTCCCAGAAGAACACCATCTGCACCACGTTGCCCGACAGCACCACGCCCATCATCGCGCCCATGAACGCGAGGAAGAACGAGAAGAAGCGCGGCACCGGGTCCGACGCCGACATGTAGTAGCGCGCATACAGCACCACCAGCGCGCCGATGCCCAGCACCAGCATGCAGAAGAGCCACGCGAAGCCGTCCATGCGGAAACTGAGGTCGAGGCCCAGCGTCGGCAGCCATTCGACGTGGCAGCGCAGCACGTTGCCGTCGGCGAGCTGCGGGAGCATCGATGCGACCTGGATCGCGCAGCCCAGCGCGACCATCCCTGCCAGCGTCGATTCCCTGTTGCGCGCGTTTGCCGGCATAAATGCCGCGAAGACGCTGGCGATGAAAGGAAGTGCGACGAGAAGGACCAGGGACATCGGGTGGGGATTCTATCGACGGGGTCTTCGTCGACATCCTCGCAAAACTTTCGAAAGCTCAGCCGACGAAGGTCTGCACGGTGCGCAGTCCGAGCCAGGTCAGGCACAGGGAGCCACCCAGGTGCAACGCGATCGTTCCGAGCGCCAGACCGGTGCGGCCCGCCGTCAGCATGCCCACGGTCTCGGCCGAGAAACTGGAAAACGTGGTGAGCGTGCCGAGAAAACCGGTGATCACCATCAACCGCCAGGCCGGATCGATGTCCGGCAGGGCGGCGAAAACCCCGATCGCGACACCGATCAGGTAGCCGCCCACGAGGTTGACCGCCAGCGTTCCCCAGGGAATCAGTCCGCCGGGATTGAGCCAGACCGACACGCTCCAGCGAAGCAGCGCACCGACGCAGGCGGCGAGACAGATGGCGAAGGCGTTGCGCATCGACCGACTCCAGCTACTTCTCCGCGCCCATCATCAGGTCGGGAAGGATCGTGACGATGCCCGGGAAGATCGTGATCAGCGCGATGCACACCACCAGGCAGAAGAAGAACGGAATCGCCGCCCGCGCGATCACGTTGCTGTCCTTGCCGGTCATGTTCTGCAGCACGAAGAGGTTGAAGCCGACCGGCGGCGTCACCTCGGCGATCTCCACCAGCAGCACGATGAAGATGCCGAACCAGACCAGATCGAAGCCCGCCTTCTGGATCATCGGCAGCACCACCGCGCTGGTCAGCACGATCATCGAGATGCCGTCGAGCGCCGTGCCCAGCACCAGGTAGACCACCACCAGCGCGCCGATCAGCGCATACGGCGACAGGTGCATGCTGTCGACCCATTCGGCCAGTTCGCGCGGGATGCCGGTGAAGGCCATGGTCTTGGTCAGGAAGGCGGCGCCCGCGAGAATGAACATGATCATGCAGCTGGTGCGCGTCGCGCCCATCAGCGCGTCCTTGAAGTTCTTCCAGGTCAGGCTCCTGCCGTAGGCGGCGATCGCCAGCGAACCCAGCACGCCGAAAGCCGCGCACTCCGTCGCCGTGGCCCAGCCCGCGACCAGCACCCAGACGATGAACACGATCAGCAGCGCGCACGGGATCAGGTTGCCCGACAGGCGCAGCTTTTCCATGAAGCTCGTCGGCGCATCGGCCGGCGGGACCTTGTCGGGGTTGCGCAGGCTCCACCAGGCGATGTAGCCCGAGAACAGCAGCATCAGCAGGAAGCCCGGCAGGAAGCCGGCCAGGAAGATGCGGATGATGGAAGCGTCGGCCGCCACCGCGTACACGACCATCGTGATCGAGGGCGGGATCAGGATGCCCAGCGTGCCGGCGGTCGCCAGCGAGCCGATGGCCAGCTTCTCGTCGTAGCCGCGGCGCTTGAGCTCGGGCAGCGCCACCTTGGCGATCGTCGCGCAGGTCGCGGCGGAAGAACCCGAAACCGAACCGAACACGCCGCAGCCGATGATCGTGGTGTGCATCAGCCGCCCCGGCACGCGGTTCAGCCAGGGGCGCAGGCCCTCGAACATCTCCTCGCTCAGCTTGGTACGGAACAGGATCTCGCCCATCCAGATGAAGAGCGGCAGCGCGGCCAGCTCCCAGCTCGCATTGCTTTCCCAGAAGGACGAGAACAGGTTCTTCGCCGGCAGGGTGTTGGTGAAGAAGGCCTGGCCGACCCAGCCGACGATCGCCAGCGTCATCGCGATCCAGACGCCGCCGGCGAGCAGCAGCAGCATGATGCCCAGCAGAAGGGCACCCATCAGAAGCGTTTCGATCATCAGACGTCCGAAGAAAAATCACCGGCCGCGTGCCGTTCCTCGATGGCACGCTGGTAGCTCGGCTTCTCGCCGCGCACCACGCCCACCAGCTCGTCGACCATCGCGATCAGCAGCAGCCAGCAACCGACCACGAAGGTCGCCTGCGGAATCCAGATCGGAATCACGACCAGGCCGGTCGCCATTTCCGCGAACTCGTAGCTCTCCCGTGTGAAGCTGGTGGCCGCGTAGGTCAGGTAGGCCACCGAGACCGAGGCGATCAGCAGGCACACCACGTCCATGAAGCGGCGCACCTTGAGCGGCACCGCGTCGAGCAGCAGCGTCACGCGGACGAAATCGCCATGACGAAAGGCATGGGCCATGGCCAGGAACGCGGCCGCCGCGCACAGCCACGCGACCACGTCGTTGAGTCCGCTCACGTGCCAGTTCATCTGCCGGCCTATGCCCGCGACGATCATCAGCACGAAGATCAGGAAGATGCAGGAAGCGCCCAGCGCGCCTGCGGTGTCGTACAACCGGTCGAGGAAGCGGCGCACGGTCTAGTTCTTCTTGTAGGCATCGACGATCGCGGTGCCGTCGGCGCCGGCGACCTTGAGCCAGTCGGCCTGCATGATGCCGCCGACCTGGCGCATGTCGGCGTCGAGCTTGGCCGATGGCTTGTGGATCTTCATGCCGCGCTCGGCCAGCAGACGCTTGTAGTCGGCGTTTTTCTCCTCGGCGGTCTTCCAGCCGCGCACTTCGGCATCGGCCGCGGCCTTGAGCACCGCGGCCTTGGTCGGCGCGTCGAGCGCGTCGAAGGCCTTGGTGTTCACGAGGACGGCGTTCTTCGGAATCCAGGCCTGCGTGTCGTAGAAATTCTTCAGGCTCTCGTAGGTCTTGGTGTCGTAGCCGGTCGAGCCGGAGCTCATGTAGCTCTCGATCACGCCGGTGGCCATCGCGGCGCTGAGTTCGGCCTGCTGGATCTGCACCGGCTGGGCGCCGATCAGTTCGGCGATCCTCGCGGTGGCCGGGCTGTAGGCGCGCCACTTGATGCCGCGCAGGTCCGCGACCGAGCCGATCTCCTTCTTCGAATAGATGCCCTGCGGCGCCCACGGCACCATGAACAGCACCTTGATGCCTTGCGCGGCCAGCAGCTTCTCCGTCGCCGGCTTGGACGCCGTGTAGAGCTTCATCGCCTCGGCGTAGGTGGTGGCGAGGAAGGGCACGCCGTCCAGTGCGTAGATCGGGTTCTCGTTGGCGTAATTGGCGAGCAGGATCTCGCCGGCCTGCGCCTGGCCGCTCTGCACGGCGCGCTTGATCTCGGGCGCCTTGAACAGCGACGCGTTGGCATGCACCGTGATCTTCAGCTTGCCGCCGGTCGCCGCATCGACGTCCTTGGCGAACTGCGTGACGTTCTCGGTGTGGTAATTGGTGGCCGGGTAGGCCGTCGGCAGGTCCCACTTCGCCTGCGCCAGCGTGACGGCGCTGAAAGAAAGCATGGCGGCGCTCAGGGCCGAGGCCTGAAGGATGCGGGTGAATTTGAAATGCATGGATTCTCCGAAGGGCAGTGAAAGTGGTGCCGTGGCAGATTGCCTGCAAATACCGGGCCATCTTTCAGGTATTTCCCTATGAGACTGCAGAGGCACAAGGAACGTCGAAAACGAGAAAGCCGCCCGAAGGCGGCTGAAACTGGGGTGCGGCACGCAACAGTACCGCTCCAGGAGCGTCGGCGCCTTACTTGCCCTTGGCGGTCGTCGTCTTGGTTTCGGTCCTGGACATTGCCGCGCCCTCGAAGGCTTGGCCGTTGACGGTCATGCCTTCAGCCGAAAGCTTGGCGGCTTTCTTTTCCTTGATGCCTTTCACCCGGCTCATGAAATCGGGCCAGTTCTTGAAAGCGCCCTTGTCGCGGGCCTCGACGATCTGTCGGGACATGGCGGGACCTATTCCCTTGAGCCCGTCGAGTTCGGCGGCGGTGCCCTTGTTGACGTCGACGGCGGCGAAGGCAGTGGCCGCGGCCAGCATGGCGATGGACGCCAGGATTTTCTTGAAGAACATGAACGACTTCCCTGAGTTTTTGATTGAACGAAAGCAACTGCACCGGTCGCTTGGACGTGGCGCGCGCGGAGATTAGCCGTTGCCTACGACCAATTTTTCAGGGGCTATACGACTTTGGTAGTCGCTTGGTCGTTCAAAGCTCTTCGACGCGTCGCGGCGGGTAGCTGTCCCACGCCTGGCAACCCGGACAGTGCCAGAAGTACTGGTGCGCCTCGAAGCCGCAGGCAGCGCAGCGATAACGCATCAGCGGACGCGTGGCCTGGTCGAGCGCGCGCTGCACTTCGGGATGGAATCGCTCGTTCTCGAAGGTTTCTCCCGCCAGCCAGCGGGCCGCGGCGACGAGCGAAGGCTGATGCGCGAGATGCGCGATGTAGCCGTCTCGCGGCGTGGCGTCGACCACGCCGTCGGCGGTCGTTCCGCCCAGCGCGATGACCGCTTCGAGCACGTCGATCGACGGCGTCTGCGCATACCGGCGCTGCAGCAGCGCCAAGGCATCGCCGGTGCGTTGCGCCGCCACGGCTGCCTGCTGCAGCGTCGCGGCATACAAGGGCAGTGCGAGCGGTGCGGTCTCGGCCAGGGCGATCAGCGTTTCGAAGGCTGCGATCGAGTCACCGTTGCGCAACTGGAGCGCAGCCGTGTCGATGGCCGGACGCGGCGCCTGCGGCGCAAGCGCAACCGCTTCAGCGAGCAAGGTACCGGCTGCAGCGGCGTCGCCCGCGGTAAGCTGCTCTTTGGCTTGCTCGCAGAAGTAGTGCGCACGCCGTGTGACGTAGCTGGCCTGCTCGGACGCGTCGAGTTTCTGCGCCACCAGCGCGGCCTGCGACCACTCGCGCGAGCGCTCGTAGATCGCCAGCAGCGAAAGGCGTGCCTCGTTCTCGTAGCGTGTGCCTTCGAGCTTCTGCAGTGCGGCCTCCGCGCGGTCGAGCAGTCCGGCGCGCAGGAAATCCTGCGCCAGTGCGTGCTGGGCCCGCTCGCGGTCGATGCGCGACAGATCACCGCGACCGAGCAGATGTTCGTGCACGCGCACCGCACGCTGGTAATCGCCTCGGCGACGGAACAGGTTGCCGAGCGCGAAGTGCAGCTCCTGCGTGTCGGGATCGTTCTGCACGGCCTCGATGAACGCATCGATGGCCTGGTCCTGCTGCTCGTTCAACAAAAAATTGAGACCGCGGAAGTAAGCTTTCGGCGCTTGCCGGTTCTCGAGTTTGAGTTGCCGCAGGTCGAACCGTGAAGCCAGCCAGCCGAGGACGAAGGCGACCGGAAGCGCAAAGAGGAGCCAGGTGAAATCAGAGTCCATGCTGGCGAACGGCGGGCAGGTCTGCGATCACGGTGGGAGAAGGGATGGAAGCGATACCCGCCGTGTTCGCTGCCGCGGAGTCGGCTTCTGCACGCGCACGTGCGGACGGCGATCTCGCCGCGGCGGCACTGCGATGCTTCCACCAGCCCGGCAGCATGCCGAGCGCGCCGACCACGAGCCCGCCCGCGAAGGCGGCGAGCACGACCAGCACGAGCGGCGCACACCAGTTGGTGCCGAAGAAGAAGTAGACGGTGGCGTCCTGCTGGTTGTTCAGCGCAAAAGCGAACAGCGTAAAAAAAATGGCCGCCTTGAGCAGCCATAGAAGGTATTTCATGATCGTCCCCGATGGCGGAACGATTCTACTTTTGCGGGATTCACGGCTTCTTGCCGTCCATCTCGGCGGTCTTCGCATCTACTGCTTCACGCAATGCCTTGCCCGGTTTGAAATGCGGCACGCGTTTTTCCGGAATCTGCACGCTTTCACCCGATCTCGGATTGCGCCCGATGCGCGGTGGCCTGCGGTTCACCGAAAAACTGCCAAAGCCACGGATCTCGATCCGGTGCCCCCGCACCATCGCGTCGCTCATCGCGTCCAGGATGGTCTTGACGGCGTATTCGGCGTCGCGATGCGTCAGCTGCGCGAAGCGAGCTGCAAGTTCTTCGACGAGATCAGAGCGTGTCATGGTCCAAACCGTAAACGTTGCAAAAGAAAAAGGGCGCCGACAGGCGCCCTTTCCCATTCCCAAAACACTGCGGAACCGGTTTCGCCGGGCCGCAGGTGTCGCCCCCGGCAGGGGGGTTAGGCGCAGGCGACACGAAGTGCGCCGCAGCCTGGGGGCGAGCCTTACTTCTCGGTGTTGTCCAGCTTGGCACGCAGCAGTGCGCCCAGGCTGGTCGTGCCGGCGTTCTCGCGCGACGACTGCTGGCTCAGGTTGGCCATGGCGCCTTGCTCGTCAACCATGTCCTTCTGCTTGATGGACAACTGGATGTTGCGGGTCTTGCGATCCACGTTCAGCACGACGGCAGTGACTTCATCGCCTTCCTTGAGCACGTTGCGCGCATCTTCCACGCGGTCGCGTGAGATTTCGCTGGCACGCAGGTAGCCGAGGATGTCCTCGCCCAGGTCGATCTCGGCGCCCTTGGCGTCGACGGTCTTGACCTTGCCGGTCACGATCTGGCCCTTGTCGTTCACGGTGGTGAACGTGGTGAACGGATCGCTGTCGAGCTGCTTGATGCCCAGGCTGATGCGTTCGCGGTCGACATCGACTGCCAATACGAGCGCTTCGACTTCCTGCCCCTTCTTGTAATTGCGAACCGCGGCTTCGCCGGTTTCGTTCCACGAGAGGTCGGAGAGGTGAACCAAGCCGTCGATGCCGGCCGCCAGACCCACGAACACGCCGAAATCGGTGATCGACTTGATCGGGCCCTTGACGCGGTCGCCGCGCTTGGTGTTCTGAGCGAATTCCTGCCACGGGTTGGCCTTGCACTGCTTCATGCCCAGGCTGATGCGGCGCTTGTCCTCGTCGATTTCCAGGACCATGACTTCGACTTCGTCGCCCAGGGAGACGATCTTGTTCGGCGCGATGTTCTTGTTGGTCCAGTCCATCTCGGAGACGTGCACCAGGCCTTCGATGCCGGGTTCGAGTTCGACGAACGCGCCGTAGTCGGCGATGTTCGTGACCTTGCCGAACAGGCGGGTCGACTGCGGGTAGCGGCGCGAGACGCCCATCCACGGGTCGTCGCCCATCTGCTTGAGACCCAGCGAGACGCGGTTCTTCTCGGTGTCGAACTTGAGGATCTTGGCAGTGATTTCCTGGCCGGCCTGAACGACTTCGCTCGGGTGGCGGACACGGCGCCACGCCATGTCGGTGATGTGCAGCAGGCCGTCGATGCCGCCGAGGTCGACGAATGCGCCGTATTCGGTGATGTTCTTGACCACACCGCGCACGACTGCGCCTTCCTTCAGCGTCTCCATCAGCTTGGCGCGTTCTTCGCCCATGCTGGCTTCGACCACGGCACGACGCGAGAGCACGACGTTGTTGCGCTTGCGGTCGAGCTTGATGACCTTGAATTCCAGGGTCTTGTTCTCGTACGGCGTCAGGTCCTTGATCGGACGCGTGTCGATCAGCGAACCTGGCAGGAACGCGCGGATCCCGTTGACCAGGACGGTCAGGCCGCCCTTGACCTTGCCGCTGGTGGTACCGGTAACGAAGTCGCCGGATTCGAGCGCCTTCTCGAGTGCGAGCCACGAAGCGAGGCGCTTGGCGGTATCGCGCGAGAGGATGGTGTCGCCATAGCCGTTCTCGACCGAGCCGATGGCCACGGAAACGAAATCGCCGGCCTGTACTTCGAGCTCGCCCTTGTCGTTCTTGAACTCCTCGATCGGCACGTACGCTTCGGACTTGAGTCCGGCGTTGACGACGACGTGGTTGTGTTCGACGCGAATGACTTCGGCGGTGATGACTTCACCGGTGCGCATTTCAGAGCGCTTCAGCGATTCTTCGAAGAGGTCGGCAAAAGATTCAGACATGTATTTTTCCTTCCGTCAGACAGGGTTGGCAGGCGCGAATGCGAAATTGCGTGCGACTGCGCTCGATGCTGGAGACGGCGGTTGTGGGTCGCCGTTCGGAGCGGACCCGGGTCGGGGTAGAAAAAACCGGCGGGCCCGTGCGCTGCCGCGCGAGGAGAGCCTGTCGGACCATGGGCAACGCACCTTTCAGGTAGACCCGAAAGGTTGCGCCTCTCGCCACCAATCCAGCACCCGATCGACCGATTGCACGATCGACAAGGAGGAGTTGTCCAGGAGGCGGGCGTCCGTCGCCGGCCTGAGAGGCGCCACGCTGCGGGAGGAGTCCCGTGCGTCGCGCGCCTCCAGATCGGCGCGAAGACTATCGAGTGTAGTCGAAATCCCCTTTGAAATCAATTGCTTATACCGCCGCTCGGCACGCTGCGCAGCGTTGGCGGTGAGAAAGATCTTCAAGGGTGCGCCGGGGAAGATCACCGTGCCCATGTCGCGGCCGTCGGCGACCAGGCCGGGCAGGCGCTGAAAGCGTTTCTGCAAGACCAGCAGGGCATCGCGGACGGCCGGCAATGCCGAAACGCGCGACGCGTCCATGCCCGCCGCTTCGGTGCGGATGGCGTCGCCGACATCCTCGCCGTCGAGCAGCACCTTGCCCTCGACGAACGCCAGCGGCAACGCGTGGGCGATCTCGGCGATGCGCGCTTCGTGCAGCGGTTCGGCTTCGAGGCCGGCACGGCGCATCGCCAGCCCCGTCACGCGGTAGAGCGCTCCGGAATCGAGGTAGTGATAGCCGAGCTGGCGCGCCACCTCGACCGCCAGCGTACCCTTGCCCGATGCGGTAGGGCCGTCGATGCAGATCACCGGCACGCCGGCCGGCTCGACGATGCCGAACATCGCCTCGAAATAGTCCGGGAATGTTTTTGCGACGCAGTGCGGATCGAGGATCCGCACCGGATTGCCGTCCGGATTGAATGCAGCGAGCGAAAAGCACATCGCGACGCGATGATCGTCGTAGGTCTCGATGGCCGCCGCCCGCCACTCACCGGCCGCCAACGGATGCACGCACAGGAAGTCCGGTCCGTCTTGCACGGTGGCGCCGAGCTTTCGCAATTCGGCCGCCATCGCGTCGATGCGGTCGGTCTCTTTCACGCGCCAGCTCGCGATGTTGCGCAGCGTGCTCGGGCCGTCGGCGTAGAGCGCCATCACGGCCAGCGTCATCGCGGCATCGGGAATGTGGTTGGCGTCGACGTCTATCGCCCGCAGCGGCCAGGCGCCGCGCGTCACCTGCAGCCAGTTGGCGCCGCTCTCGACTTCGGCGCCCATCTGCCGCGCTGCATCGACGAAGCGGATGTCGCCCTGGATCGAATCGGCGCCCACGCCTTCGATGCGCAGCGGCCGGCCGGTCGATGCGATGGCGCCCATCGCGATGAAGTAGCTCGCTGACGATGCGTCGGCCTCGACGTGGATGTCGCCCGGAGACCGATACCGGCTGCCGGCCGGAATGGTGAACCGCTGCCAGCCCTCGCGCCGCACTTCGATGCCGAAGCGCGCGAGCAGGTTGAGCGTGATCTCGATGTATGGCTTGGAGATCAGCTCGCCGACCACGTCGATCACGATGTCGCGGGTCGACACCAGCGGCAGCGCCATCAGCAATGCCGTCAGGAACTGGCTCGAGACATCGCCGCGCACGCGGATCGGCACGTCGAGCGCCAGCGCTTCCGCCGCGACCGGATGGATGCGCAGCGGCGGATAGCCCGGATTGCCGAGGTAGTCGATGCGGCAGCCGAGCTGCGTCAGCGCGTCGACCAGGTCGCCGATGGGGCGTTCGTGCATCCGCGGCACGCCGGAGAGCTCGAAATCGCCGCCGAGCAGCGACAGTGCGGCGGTCAACGGTCGCATGGCGGTGCCTGCGTTGCCCAGGAACAGGTCGGCCTGCGGCGTCTTCAGTCGTCCGCCGAGCCCTTCGATGCGCAACACGGCGCCGGACCGTTCGACGCCGCAGCCCAGCAGGTGCAGCGCATCGAGCATCACGCGCGTGTCGTCGGAATCGAGCAGGTCGTGCACGGTCGTGATGCCGCTCGCGAGCGCGGCCAGCAGCAAGACACGGTTCGAGATGCTCTTCGAGCCGGGCAGGCGCACCGTGCCGCTAGCGCAGGCGAGGGCGGGAATGTCGAGGAAAGGCGTTGCGTACATCGTCAGCCTTCGGACCCGTCGGATCCGTTGGATTGGGCCAGGGCAGTGGATGAGGGAGGGCCGGAAACCGCACCCGGCGCGGCGAGCGCGATGTCTGGACGCCAGGGGCCGCGCGTGGCGCGCGCCGCAGCAATGCAGTGTTGCAGCGCCGCCCCGTCGCCGGTCTCGATTTGCCGTTCGAGGTCGAGCAGCGTCTCGCGGAACGCGCGCGACTGCAGCAGGACCTGGTCGCGGTTGCTCATCAGGATGTCGCGCCATACCGAAGGGTCGCTCGCCGCGATCCGCGAGAAATCGCGAAAACCCGGGCCGGCGAGCTGCATGAACATCGCGCCATCCGGTTGGGCCGCCAGCGAATTGACGAAGGCGAAGGCGAGCAGGTGGGGCAGGTGGCTCACCGCGGCGAAAGCGGCGTCGTGGGAAGGCGGCGTCATACGCACCACCTGCGCGCCGATGGCGGACCAGACCTGTGCCGCACGGCGCGTGTCGGCCTGGTTCGTCTCGTCGACCGGCGTGAGCACCACGCGCTTGCCGTCGAACAGCGAAGCCTCGGCATGCTCGATACCGGCGACCTCCTTGCCCGCGATCGGATGGGCCGGAACGAAGTTCGCGAAACGGTCCTGCAGGCCCCGGCGCGCGGCTTCCACCACGTCCCCCTTGGTGGATCCGACGTCCATCACCAGCGCACCCGGCGACAAACCGTCGCGGATCGCCCTGAAAGTCGCTTCCGAAGCCGCGACCGGCACCGCGATGAGCACGAGATCGGCGCCCGAAACGGCGAGCAGCGCGGACGACGCTTCGACGTCGACGACGCCCAGTCGTCTGGCCGATTCCGTCGTCGAGGGAGACTTGCTGTAGCCCACTACGCGCCGGACCAGTCCCGCTCGTTTCAGTGCGAGCGCGAACGAGCCGCCGATGAGGCCGCAGCCGATCAGGCCGAGTTGTTCGAACATCGAGAGACGCTTCGAAGGCGAGAACGGCGGACCGACCGCATTCAGGACGTGACGGGATAGGCGCCCAGCACCTTGTAGAACGCGCACAGCGTGCGCAACTCGGCGAGCGCCGCGGCCACGTTCGGCTGTGAGGGGTGGCCGTCGAGATCGATGTAGAAGTAGTACTCCCACTGGCCGGTGCGCGCCGGGCGCGATTCGAAACGCGTCATCGAGACGTTGTTCGCCTTGAGAGGCATCAGCAGGTCGTGGACCGCGCCGGGCTGGTTCGGCACCGACACCACGAGGCTGGTGCAGTCGCGGCCCGACAGGGGCGGCATCGCCAGCGTCTGCGGCAGGCAGATGATGGCGAAACGCGTGCGGTTGTATGAATCGTCCTGGATCGCATGCGCCACGACGTGGAGGCCGAAACGCGTCGCGGCACGGTCGCTCGCGAGCGCCGCCCAGGACGGGTTGGTCGCCGCGAGCCGCGCGCCTTCGGCGTTGCTCGAGACGGCGCGGCGCTCGGCGTTGGGCAGGTGCTTGGAGAGCCAGGTCTGGCATTGAGCCAGGGCCTGGGGATGCGCGAGCACCGCCTCGATGCCACCGAGCGAATTCGTGGTGCGCATCAGGTGATGGCGCACCAGCAGGCTCACCTCTCCGACCACGTGGGTCGGCGAATGCAGGAACAGGTCGAGCGACCGCGTGACCACGCCCTCGGTCGAATTTTCGACACCGACGACGCCGTACTGCGCGCTGCCGGCAGCCGTCGAGTGGAAAACCTCGTCGAAGCTGGCGCAGTAGATCAGGTCGGCGGCACCGCCGAAGTATTCGACCGCGGCCTGTTCGCAGAACGTGCCTTCCGGGCCGAGCACGGCGACGCGCTGCGGCGATTCGAGCGCCAGGCAGGCCGACATGATTTCGCGCCAGATCGCAGCAACGTGATTGGCCTTGAGCGGGCCGCCATTGCTCTTCTGCATTTTCTCGATCACCTGCGCGACCCGGTCAGGACGGAAAAAGGGCGTGCCTTCGCGCTTCTTGACCTCGCCCACCAGTTCGGCGATGTGCGCTCGCTGATTGAGGAGTTCGAGGAGTCGCTGGTCGAGCGAGTCGATGCGAACGCGCAAATCGGCCAAGCCTGCCGATTTGTCGTTATCGCCGGAATCTGCGGGGATGGAAGTAGAGGGTACTGGCGCTGTCATGGAACGGTCCGGCAGCCAGCACGGGCCATCCCGCTAGGCATGCAATCGCTCGAATTCTCTCATGTAGGCCACCAGCGCCTGGACACCGGCGAGCGGCATCGCGTTGTAGATGCTGGCACGCATCCCGCCGACTGATTTGTGGCCCTTCAGCTGCAGCAGGCCGGCGTCTTTCGCACCGAGCAGGAATGCGTCGTTGCGGCCTGGGTCGAGCAGGAAGAACGGCACGTTCATCCGCGAACGGCAGGCCGGGTCGACACGGTTCTCGTAGAAGGCCGAACCGTCGATGAAGCCGTAGAGCAGCTCCGCCTTCGCGACGTTGCGCTGCTCGATCGCCGCGACGCCGGTCGCTTCGCCTTCGCGCTGCCGCAGCAGCCAGTCGAAGGTCAGGCCAGCGACGTAGATGCCCCAGGTCGGCGGCGTGTTGTACATCGACTGGTTGTCCGCGACCGTCTTGTAGTTGAAGGCGCTGGGACAGATCTTCAATGCGCGATCGAGCAGGTCTTCGCGGACGACGACGATCGTCAACCCAGCCGGGCCGAGGTTTTTCTGCGCGCCGCCGAAAGCCAGACCGACGCGCCGCCAGTCGACCGGACGCGATGCGACGTGGGAAGAGAAATCGATCACCAGCGGGGCGTTGCTGCCCAGCGCTGCGAGGTCGGGCAATTGCTGGAATTCGACGCCGTTGATCGTCTCGTTGGTGCACACGTGCACGTACGAAGCATCGGCGCCGATGTCCCACCCCGAAGGGTCGGGAAGACGCGTGTGCCCGTCGGCCGCGTTGCTGGCCACTGCGCGCGCTTCGCAATAGCGTTGCGCCTCCTTCTGCGACTTGATGCTCCAACTGCCGGTGATCACGAAATCCGTGGTGGTGCCGCGCGACAGATTCATCGGCACGATGGCGTTCTCGCCGAGGCCGCCGCCTTGCATGAAGAGAATCTGAAAATTTTCGGGAACGGCCAGCAGCGTGCGCAGGTCGGTTTCGGCCTTGGTCGCGATGGCGCCGAATTCCTTGCCGCGATGGCTCATTTCCATCACACCCATGCCGCAGCCGTTCCAGTCCAGCATCTCGGTCGCGGCGCGTTGCAGAACCACTTCGGGCATGGCCGCCGGGCCGGCCGAGAAGTTGTAGGGCCGGCTTTGCGGGAGGGCCGCCGATTCCGGCATCACTTTTTGGCCGGCGCCTTGACCGCGGCAGGGGCCTTGGCGGCCGGCTGGGCAGCCTGTCCGTCGGTCGGCGCGCCGAGTGCTTTCGCCACGGCGACGTTCAGCGACTGAAGCTTCGGATCGATGGTCGGACGAACGTCGGCGACGAGCTTCTGCGTGAGCGCCGAACCGAGTTGCGGATTCAGGTCGGAAAACTTCTTGTTCAGCGGCGAACTCAGCCACGCGATCAGCTGGCGCAGTTCGTCTTCGCTGAAATTCTGTTCGAGCAGCGGGCCCACGGTGGTCGGTGCCAACAGCACGGCTTTGTCGCGCACGATCGGGAATGCTTCGGACACGTACTTCTGGATTTCGGCCTCGGCGGCCTTGCCGAGCGGCTCACGCTTCTCGGGCGCGACCTTGGTCTGCAGATATTCGCCGCCGGCTTGGATGATCGGCGCCACGGAGTCGTTCACGAGGATCCGGGCCATGCCTTCGACGGCAGGGCGCTGCACGTCGAGCAGTTGCTTGACCAGTGCGGCCTTGTCCTGTGCCATGGCGATCGAACTGGCTGCCAGTGCGACCGTCAGGACCGCAAGCTTGATTTTTTTCACTGAAGATTCTCCGTTGAAGATGTAGGAATGTCGCCGTCGTCGGCATCGCCACCCTTGGAGGGGTCGCCGCCTTCGCCGCCGTCATCGTTGTCGATGTTCTCGACGATCGCGTCGTTTTCGACGATGCGTTGAAGTCCGCTGAGCTTGGCGCCTTCGTCGAGGCCGATCAACGTCACGCCCTGGGTCGCGCGTCCGAGTTCGCGGATTTCTGCGACCCGGGTGCGAACCAGCACGCCCTTGTCGGTGATCAGCATGATCTCGTCGTCGACATGGACCAGGGTCGCCGCGACGACCTTGCCGTTGCGCTCACTCTGTTGAATGGCAATCATGCCTTTGGTTCCCCGACCGTGCCGGGTGTATTCGGTAATGCTCGTTCTTTTTCCATAGCCGTTGCGCGTTGCGGTCAGCACGCTCTGCTCGCCGTCTTCAGCCACCAGCATGGCGATAACGCCCTGGCCCTCGTCGAGCATCATGCCGCGCACGCCGCGGGCATTGCGTCCCATCGGGCGGACGTCGTTCTCGTCGAAACGCACGGCCTTGCCGCCGTCGGAGAACAGCATCACGTCGTGCCTGCCGTCTGTGAGCGCGGCGCCAATCAGATAGTCGCCCGGATCGAGATCGACGGCGATGATGCCGGCCTTGCGTGGGTTGCTGAATTCGTCGAGCGCCGTCTTCTTGACCGTGCCCATCGACGTCGCCATGAACACGTACTGGTCGGCCGGGAAGGTGCGTTTTTCCCCGGTGAGAGCGAGCACGACGTTGATCTTTTCGCCTTCCTGCAGCGGGAACATGTTCACGATCGGACGTCCGCGCGAGCCGCGCGAGCCGGCCGGCACTTCCCATACCTTGAGCCAGTAGAGCCGGCCGCGGTTGGAGAAGCACAGGATGTAGTCGTGTGTGTTCGCGATGAAGAGCTGATCGATCCAGTCGTCTTCCTTGGTCGCCGTCGCCTGCTTGCCGCGTCCGCCGCGTTTCTGCGCGCGATACTCGCCGAGCGGCTGGCTCTTGATATATCCGCTGTGCGAGAGCGTCACGACCATGTCGGTCGGCGTGATCAGGTCTTCGGTCGACAGGTCGAAGGCGCTGTGTTCGACCTGGCTGCGGCGCGCACCGAGCTTGGTCTGGCCAAATTCGGTGCGGATCGTCGTCAGCTCGTCACCGATGATTTTCGAAACGCGTTCCGGTTTGGCGAGGATGTCGAGCAAATCGTCGATTTCCGCCATCACTTCGCGGTATTCGGCAACGATCTTGTCCTGCTCGAGCCCGGTCAGGCGCTGCAGCCGCATCTGCAGGATTTCCTGTGCTTGAGTCTCGGAAAGCCGGTAGAGGCCGTCGTTTCCCATGCCGAATTCGAATTCCAGACCATCCGGACGGTAGTCGTCGGCGTTGATGGTGCCGCCATCGGCACGAGTGCGCGTGAGCATCTCATGCACCAGCTTGCTGTCCCAGGCGCGGGTCGTCAGTTCCGCCTTGGCAACCGGCGGCGTGAGGGCGTTGCGGATGATGGCAATGAATTCGTCGATGTTGGCCAGCGCCACGGCCAGGCCCTCGAGCACGTGCCCGCGTTCGCGTGCCTTGCGCAGCGTGAACACGGTGCGGCGCGTGACGACCTCGCGCCGGTGCTGCAGGAAGACCTCGATCAAGTCCTTCAGATTGCAGAGCTTCGGCTGGCCATTGACCAGCGCCACCATGTTGATGCCGAAGGTGTCCTGCAACTGCGTTTGCTTGTAGAGATTGTTGAGCACCACCTCGGGCACTTCGCCTCGCTTGAGTTCGATCACCAGACGCATGCCCGACTTGTCGGATTCATCCTGGATATGGCTGATGCCTTCGATCTTCTTCTCGTGCACCAGTTCGGCCATCCGCTCCTGCAGCGTCTTTTTATTGACCTGATAGGGCAGCTCGTCGACCACGATCGCCTGGCGCTGGCCGCGGTCGATGTCCTCGAAATGGCAGCGCGCGCGCATCACGACCTTGCCGCGGCCGGTGCGGTAGCCATCCTTGATGCCGTTGATCCCATAGATGATGCCGGCGGTCGGGAAGTCGGGTGCCGGAATGATTTCCATCAGTTCGTCGATGCTGGCCTGCGGACGGCGCAGCAGGTGCAGACAGGCATCGACGACTTCGTTGAGGTTGTGCGGCGGGATATTGGTCGCCATGCCGACCGCAATACCTCCAGCGCCGTTGACGAGCAGGTTGGGTAATTTGCTCGGCAGGACCATCGGCTCTTTTTCGGAACCGTCGTAATTGTCTTGAAAATCGACCGTTTCCTTATCGATATCGCCCAGCATTTCATGCGCGATTTTCGAAAGCCGAATTTCGGTATAGCGCATTGCTGCGGCCATATCGCCATCGACCGAGCCGAAATTGCCCTGACCGTCGACAAGCATATGGCGCATCGAAAAATTCTGCGCAAGCCGAACGATCGTGTCGTAAACGGATTGATCACCGTGCGGGTGATATTTGCCGATCACATCACCGACGATGCGTGCCGACTTCTTGTAGGGGCGGTTCCAGTCGTTGCTCAGTTCGTGCATTGCGAACAACACGCGGCGATGGACCGGCTTGAGTCCGTCACGGGCGTCGGGCAAGGCGCGGCCGACGATCACGCTCATGGCGTAGTCGAGGTAGCTTCGACGCATCTCCTCTTCGAGGCTGATGGGCAGGGTTTCTTTGGCGAACGAGGTCATGGGCGGCAGGCAGTCAGCAAGGTGCGAATTTTACGCCTGGGAACTTGTCGCAATGCCGCAACACATGGTGGCTATTCCGTGGTCGTCCTACGCTTCGCCCTTGGCCCGCAACCGGTTTGCGAAAGACCCTATGGCACAATCGCCTCAACGTTTTGGGTGGTGGTCACTTAAAGCGTCCTTGATTCGCAGCGCGGCTGCGGCTTTTTCCCCAAGAGGAGAACCATGAAGAAACTGAATAAAGTGGCGATGACGTTGGCAGTCGCTGCGCTCGCCACTGCCGCCGGCGCGCAGACCCGTGTCACCGCAGCAAATGGCGGTCCCGTGATCGACAACTGGCAGAACGGCACCGGCGAGCTTGTCTGGAAAAATGGCACGAACGAATTGTGCTGGCGCGATGCCAACTGGACACCTGCAACGGCTGCTCGTGGTTGCGATGGGGCTCTGGTTCCGATGGCCGCTTCTGCTCCGGCGGTGACACCAGCCGCTCCGATGGCACCGACCGTGCCGCCGGCACCACCTGCTGCTTCGAAGGTGACTTTCGCTGCTGATGCGTTCTTCGACTTCGACAAGTCGGTGTTGAAGCCAGAAGGTCGCGCCAAACTCGACGATCTGGTTTCGAAGATCCGTGACGTCAACCTTGAAGTCATCATCGCCGTTGGTCACACTGACTCCGTCGGTTCGGATGCCTACAACCAGCGTCTGTCGGTTCGCCGCGCCGAAGCTGTGAAGGCGTACTTGGTGACCAAGGGTATCGAACGCAATCGCGTCTACACCGAAGGCAAGGGCGAGAAGCAGCCTGTCGCCGACAACCGCACCAAGGAAGGCCGCGCCAAGAACCGCCGTGTGGAAATCGAAGTGGTTGGTACCCGCGCGAATCGTTGATTCTTTCGAGTTTCGAAAAAACCCTGCTACGGCAGGGTTTTTTTATTGGCGTTCGACTGTTTTCTAAATG
Source organism: Janthinobacterium lividum (assembly GCA_050954325.1). Taxonomy (GTDB): domain Bacteria; phylum Pseudomonadota; class Gammaproteobacteria; order Burkholderiales; family Burkholderiaceae_C; genus Variovorax. The sequence continues at coordinate 286,545 of JBPBPG010000005.1, forward strand.
GCAATGTGTTCGCTCGTCACATTGAAGTTTGGTATCCTGGATAATCAAGCGATGAATTTTCAAGTCAATGCGGATCCGGCTGAAATTGCCAAGTTTTCTGATCTTGCTCATCGATGGTGGGATCGGGAGAGTGAATTTCGCCCTTTGCACGAAATCAATCCTCTAAGACTCGAATGGATTGACGATTTGGTATCGGTTGCTGGAAAAAAAATATTGGACGTAGGCTGTGGTGGTGGAATACTGTCCGATTCGATGGCCAGGAAGGGCGCAGACGTTCTTGGAATCGATCTCGCTGAAAAAGCGCTCAAAGTAGCGCAGCTGCACGCCTTGGAAGCGGGAACGACGGGCGTTCAATATCGATCTGTCAGTGTCGAGACGTTGGCGGTCGAGCACCCTGCGAGTTTCGATGTAGTGACATGCATGGAAATGCTTGAGCATGTTCCGCAGCCGGCGTCTGTAGTGAGGGCGTGTGCGGAATTGGCTAAACCAGGCGCATGGGTCTTCTTTTCGACAATTCATCGCAGTCCGAAAGCTTTTCTTTTCGCGATCCTGGGCGCCGAGTACATTTTGCGAATGCTGCCTAGAGGCACGCACGAGTATCAAAAGTTCATAAGACCCAGCGAACTTGCAGCTTGCTGTCGCGATGCGGGCCTCGAAGTCGTTGGTACCCGAGGCATGCAATACAACCCATTGACGCGTCGTTACTGGTTGAGTAGCGACACCAGTGTCAACTATATGTTTGCGACGCGAAAGCCGCTGTGACGACATCCGCCTCTGTACGCGCAGTGCTGTTCGATCTTGACGGTACCTTGGTGGACAGTGCACTGGAACTCGGCGCTGCTGCAGACCGTATGCGAATCGACCGTGGGATGCCGTCTCTGCCTCTGTATGCTTATCGCTCCATGTGCGGAGCCGGGGCACGTGGAATGCTAGGAGTTGCTTTCGATATCACTCCTGACGCCCCTGACTATATGTTGCTCAGAGAAGAGTTTTTTTTGAATTACGAGGCGCGAATGCTGTTGAATACACCTGTGTTCGACGGTGTTCCGGAGTTGATCGACTCGCTGCTTGGTCTTGGACTTCGATGGGGCGTTGTGACGAACAAGTCTTCACGCTTTACGGTTCCGCTAACGAGATCCATGCCAGTATTTTCTTCAGCTGGGACGATCATCAGTGGCGATACCACCCCCTTCGCGAAGCCCCACCCCGAGCCATTGTTGGAAGCTGCTCGCAGACTCTGCGTTGCGCCTGCAGAATGCATCTACGTCGGAGATGACAAAAGGGATATTGTTGCCGGTCGCGCTGCAGGTATGCGTCCGATAGCTGCAACTTACGGTTATATGGGTGTCGAAGCAGACACATCGTCATGGAACGCGGATGCATCGATACATTCGCCCCTTGCTCTATTGAGGTTGTTGGAAGTAGCATAAGATAAGAACCTTGGGGCTGCACTGGTTTCGACGTGGGTTCGGAGTCGCAGCAGAGCATGTCGAGCTGAATGCGCTCGTAAATCAGATTCAAAAAAACTAACTGCAAACGATAAAACGTACGCACTCGCTGCTTAATTGAAGCGACTTTGCAACAGCACGCCGATGGGCTGGGTGAAAAGATAAGGAAGAAATTCTGAATCTTCAAACTGCAAAGATAATTACATTGGCTGGTTTCTTTCCGGGTACCTTGGATAGAAACGAGAAAATAGGGTGCTGGCATTCGATTTAGCGTGCGACTGCGCGATTTCGAGAGTGAGATGAAATCAGATCGCTAAACATGTAGAACTGCGCGATAAAGGCTCGCGGACGGGGGTTCGAATCCCCCCAGCTCCACCACATACAACTAGCCAAATAGGAATTGGCAACGCTAAAGCTTGGATTGGACTGGATCCGATGTGGTCGAGGCGTGCTGATAGAATTGTCAAGATTTCGAGGTTTGAGTGGGCGATATAGTCAAGGAAGTTGATTCAACTCCAAGGCTCTACCATGCCCAATCAAGCAAATGTAAATTTGACCAAGTACTACGACGAAGTACCCTATCAGTCGCATCCATTTCCACAGACTGCTGTCGAACATTTAGCAACAAGGGCTTTTTTATTCGGTTTGGACGCACCGTCCGCGTCGCAAGCTCGTGTGCTCGAATTGGGCTGTGCTGGAGCAGGTAATCTCATTCCATATGCCGGTCGGTTTCCTGGCGCACGAGTTGTCGGAGTGGATCTTTCGACAGTACAAATTGCTCAGGGTCTTGCCGCTGTCGAGCGTGCCGGGCTAAAAAACATCGAGTTGTATGTCATGGACCTCGCCGACATCGGCGAGTCATTGGGAAGGTTCGATTACATCATCTGCCACGGTGTATACAGTTGGGTACCCGATCGCGTCCAAAATGCGATCTTGCGTATATGCGAGCAGAACTTGTCGCCGCACAGGATCGCGTACATCAGCTACAACGTCTACCCTGGATGGAAAGCTCGCGAAATAGTGCGCGACGCTATGCTTCTGAGAGGCGGCCCACGTGAAACACCGGAAGAGAAGCTTTCGTTCGCGCGGGGCATGTTGGACTTTCTCGAACAGTCTGCAAAGCCGGACAGCGTATTGACAAGAGCACTTGAAAAAACGATGCCGATCGTCCGTGATGGACGTCCCGCTTATCTGCTTCACGAATTTTTCGAGCCCTTCAATGCGCCCTGTTATTTCAAGGAATTCCTGGAGCGCGCCGGCAAACATGATTTGGCCTATCTTTCGGAATCCGACTCATCATCCATGTTCATCCAGAACTATGCGGAGAAGGTTCGTGAACCGCTGATAAGGGAATGCGACGGAAGCCAGATCGTGATGGAGCAGTATCTCGACTTCCTGGTCGACCGAACTTTTCGACAAACGCTGCTCGTGAAGGCCGACAAGACAGACCAGATTCGCTATCGACTCGATCCGCAAAGAATTGGTTCGTTGTACCTGGCCGGCAAGTACGAAGCCGCCGACGAAAGTCCGCTCACGCTTGACCATGTTGAGCAGCTATGTACCGCACTGGGAAACAGGTCGGTGATGCTTCGCAATCCTGTGCACAAGGCTGTGGCTTTGACGTTGAGTGCACAGTTTCCAGCGACGATGAACTTCGATGAGATCGTCGCAGCGGTGAGGTCGCTTGTCGACGAGTCCGAGGTCACGGTGCGGACGCTGACGCTGACGCTGACGCTGGCGATGGTGGAGGAACTTGTGATCCTCGGTAGCATTTGCGTGCGACATGAGAGGCCGGAAATAGCAGCTGATCTTTCGTCGCATCCTCGCGTGCTCGACGCCAATCGTCTCACGTTCGCCAGCTTTCCGCATGGCGACCGGCCCAACGTGGCATGCAATCAATGGCATGAATCGACCACGTTATCGCCACTTCAAACATTTCTGATGCCGTTGCTCGACGGGAACCGTTCGTGTGAGGCGTTGGAATTCGGGGTAACGGCGGCTGCGCAGACAGGTCAACTGATCTTTTCGCGACAAGGTCAGCCCATCGAAGGTCGAGACGTACCTCCTGTCTTCGTTGGTGAAGAGCTCACGCTTGCCCTTCAGGGACTGCGCCGAAAAGGAATACTGGTCGGTTGAAGGACAATTCGCAACTCGAATCGTGAAAAAAATTTAGAGGCAAAAGATGTGTTTCGAATCTGGTTTTCCATCGAAGTCGGTCTCGGTGTCGAAGGTGACGCACCGTGTACCTCTGCTGCTTCGTGTCGCTTCGATCTTGGTTCCGGCAGTCGCTCTTGTCGGCAATGCCTATGCGGCGTCTCAAGCCCCGGTAGCGGCACAAAACGGCATGGTCGTTTCGGCACAGCATCTCGCTACGCGAGTGGGTGTCGATGTCCTCCGTAGCGGGGGCAATGCCGTAGATGCGGCAGTCGCTGTCGGCTATGCGCTCGCGGTGGTCTATCCGGCTGCAGGCAACCTGGGCGGCGGTGGCTTCATGACCGTCCAATTCGCCGATGGACGCAAGACATTCCTCGATTTCAGGGAAAAGGCGCCAATTGCCGCGACCGCGAACATGTACCTCGACAAGGAGGGCAATGTCGTCAAGGGGCTGAGTACCAATGGCCACTTGGCGGTCGGCGTCCCCGGCACCGTGTCCGGCCTCGAAATGGCGCGCATGAAGTATGGAACCATGCAGCGCACGGTTTTGCTCAAGCCGGCGATCGAATTGGCCGACAAGGGTTTCGTGCTCGACCAGGGTGACATCGACATGCTCGTGACATCGACTGCGGACTTCAGGAAGGACCACGATGCGGGCGCCATCTTCCTCGTCAAGGGCGAACCCTTTGCGCTCGGGCAGAAGCTGACCCAGAAGGATCTCGCACGCACATTGCGGGCCATCAGCCAGCGTGGTACCGACGGTTTCTACAAGGGTGCCGTCGGCGCTGCAATCGTCTCTTCGAGCCAGGCCGGAAAGGGCATCATCACCCAGGCCGACCTCGACCAGTACAGCACGCGCGAACTGGCGCCGGTGGAATGCGACTATCGGGGGTACCGGGTGATCTCGGCACCGCCGCCGAGTTCGGGCGGTGTGGTCATCTGCGAGATGCTGAACATTCTCGAGGGCTATCCACTGAAGGAATTGGGGTTTCGCTCCGCCCAGTCGGTGCACTACCAAATCGAGGCGATGCGTCATGCCTACGTCGATCGCAACAGCTATTTGGGCGACCCCGATTTCGTGAGGAATCCGCTCGAACGTCTGCTCGACAAGGGGTATGCGGAGAAGGTGCGGGCCGCGATCGACCCCGCGAAGGCAGGAGTGTCGAAGGACATCAAGCCCGGCGTGGCTCCGCACGAGGGCAGCAACACCACCCACTACTCGATCACCGACAAGTGGGGCAATGCGGTGTCCGTCACGTACACGCTGAACGACTGGTTCGGCGCCAAGGTGATGGCCAGCGGGACCGGCGTGCTGCTGAATAACGAGATGGACGACTTCACGTCGAAGATCGGCGTTCCCAACATGTATGGGCTGGTACAGGGCGAGGCCAATGCCATCGCCCCTGGCAAGCGCCCGCTCAGTTCGATGAGTCCGACCATCGTCAGCAAGGACGGCAAACCGGTGTTCGTGGTCGGCACGCCGGGCGGTAGCCGGATCATCACGGCCGTGCTGCACACGATCCTGAACGTCGTCGACTACGGGATGAACGTGCAGGAGGCAGTCGACGCACCGCGTTTTCATCAACAGTGGTTGCCCGACGTCACCAATGTGGAGACCTTCGCGCTGAGCCCGGACACGCGCAAATTGCTGACGGACATGGGGCACAACCTCGGTGTGCCGCAGCCGGCGAACCATCTCGCCGCCATCCTGGTCGGTGCGCCGTCCCTGGGCGGCAAGCCTGTCGGGAACAACCGTTTCTATGGTGCGAACGATCCGCGCCGCAGCAGCGGGCTGGCGCTGGGCTACTGAACGACAATCGGAAGCGGTCGCTGCATGTCGCAGCGGCCGTTTTCTTTTTGTCATCGATGCAGCTTCAGGAAATTCTCTACACCCAGGGTTTCGGTACGCGCCGGGTTTGCGCCGGCTTGGTCCAGCAGGGCTTCGTCACGGTCGATGGGGCAACGGTACGCGATCCGCTGGAAGACCTTCCGACGCGTGACGAGCAGCCGCTCGAGGGCATGGCGTTCACGGTTCAGGGCAGCCCGTGGGCCTATCACGAGAAGGCCTATCTGATGCTGCACAAGCCCGCCGGCACCGAGTGTTCACAAAAGCCCTCGACCTATCCCAGCATCTACACGCTGCTCCCGTCGCCTTTGCGGCTTCGGCCGAACAAGGGCGCCGTGCAGGGCGTCCAGGCCATCGGCCGGCTCGACCAGGACACCACGGGGCTGCTGCTGCTGACCGACGACGGGCAGTTCATCCACCGCATGGGATCGCCGAAGCATCACGTTCCGAAGGTGTACGAAGTAACCACCAAGCACCCGATCGACGCGGCGCAGGTCGCAAAACTTCTGGCCGGCGTGGTGCTCGACGACGACCCTAGACCCGTGCGCGCTGCTGCTTGCGAGGCCGTCGACGAACTGCACCTTCGCCTGACGCTGTCCGAGGGCAAGTACCATCAGGTCAAGCGGATGCTGGCCGCAGTGGGCAACCGGGTCGAAGGATTGCACCGGTCGAGAATCGGCGGTCTGGAACTGTCGAACGAACTGCCGCTCGGCCAATGGCGCTGGCTGACGCACGACGAGGTCGAGTCGCTCAGGAAGGCCCGCTGAGGTCAGCCATCGGCAAGCATCGGTCGTTAAGCTCCCAAACCGTTCTTCTGGAATTTCCCTTGCTTTCTCCTGCTCTCTCGACCGGCCGTCGCACGGTCCTCCTGTTGACCTGTTCCCTCGCCGCGACCGGTCTTTTGCCGCAACTCGCCGCCCAGGCCGCGACCCCCGCCGCGCCGTCGACACCGCCGCCACTTTTCGTCCTGAATTCGCTCGATGCCACCGTGAGCGTGATCGATCCGATGACCTGGTCTGAGAAGAAACGCATTCCGACCGGCAAGGAGCCCCATCATCTGTACATGACACCGGACGAGCGTTCGCTGATCGTCGCGAATTCGGCCGGCGATTCGTTGACGTTCCTGGATCCGCGGACGGCCGAGGTGCAGCGCGTGGTCTACGGCATCATCGATCCGTACCAGCTGCAGTTCTCGCGCGACATGAAATGGTTCGTGACGGCCGGCAACCGGCTCGACCACGTCGACATCTACCGCTGGGACGGCAAGGAGCTGAAGCTCGCCAAGCGTGTCGTCACCGGCAAGACACCCAGCCACATCTGGATCGACAACGCGAGCACCGTGGCGTACGTGACGATGCAGGACAGCGACGAGATGATCGCCGTCGACCTCGCCACGCAAGCCGTCCGGTGGCGTGTGAAGACGGGATCGATGCCGGCCGACATCTTCGGTATCCACGACGACAAGACGCTGCTGGTCGGGTTGACCGGTAGCGACGGTGTGCAGGTTTTCGATGTCGCCGGTCCGCAGCCGAAGGCCGTCGGCAAGATCTCGACCGGCAAGGGTGCGCATGCCTTCCGCTCCGCCGGCGACGGCCGCAGTGTGTTCGTGAGCAATCGCGTGGCCAACAGCATCAGCCGCATCGACATCAAGAGCCTGCAGGTGACCGAGAACTACGCCGTGCCGGGCGGGCCGGATTGCATGGACGTCGCGGCCGACGGCAAGCGGCTCTACGTGACCTCGCGCTGGGCCAAGAAGCTCAGCGTGGTCGACCTGACGACGCGCAAGCTGGAAATGCAGGTCAACGTGGGACGTTCGCCGCACGGCGTCTGGACGCTCGACCATGCGAAGCAGCGCTAGCGCGAGGATCGCGACACGCCTGCGTGGGCACGCGCGCGTCGTGCTGGCTTGCGCAGCCGCTTTCGGATGCATCGGCGTCGCCGCGCAGGGCGTGTGCCGCAAGCCGGTCTACCTGACCTTCGATACCGGCCACATGGGCGTGGCGCCCCTGGTGGCCGAGGTGCTTGCGCGACAGAACGTGCGGGTCACCTTCTTCGTCGCCGCCGAGCGCACGCTCACCGACGGCGACAGCCTCGACAGCCATTGGGCCGCCTGGTGGAAGGCACGGGCCGCCGAGGGCAACGAATTCGCCTCCCACACCTACGACCATGCCTACTGGCGCGCCGACGAACGCGGGGCTGTGCCGGGGTTCCGGATCCGTCCGTCGGCGGGCGCGTACGCCGGACGCGAGTCCTCCTGGACGGCCGCGCAGTATTGCGAAAATGTCGCGAAGGCGAGCGACCGCATCGCGCAGCTGACCGGCAGGAAACCGCTACCGCTGTTTCGCGCGCCGGGCGGCAAGACCTCGCCCGAGCTGCTCGCGGCGGCTGAGGCCTGCGGCTTCAAATACGTCGGCTGGGCGCCGGCCGGCTTCCTTGGCGACGAGTTGCCGAGCGAGAAGTTCGGCAACGATCTGCTGCTGAAGCAGGCGCTGGAACGCATTCGCCCGGGCGACATCCTGCTCGCCCATCTCGGCATCTGGTCGCGCAAGGAGCCATGGGCGCCGGCCGTGCTGGAGCCGCTGATCGTCGGACTCAAGGCCAGGGGCTTCTGCTTCGAGACACTGCGCCGGAATCCGGTCTACAGCACCTGGATCGCATCGCATTCCTGAACGGAATTGGTCGAAAGGAAGATGGAGATGATGGATTGGTTGACGGATCGGTTCGCGGCTTGCCAGCAGTGGGTTTTCGAGACCATCATGCAGCCGCTGGTCTATGCCCTGGGGCTCGGCGGTCGCGTCGAGGAAGCGTTCGATGCGACGGGCTGGCTGCTGGTCGGCGTGATCCAGCTGATCGTGCTGATCGCCGTGATCGGGCCGTTGCAGCGCTGGCGGCCGGTCGAGCCGGTGACCGACCGCGCCGGTATCCGCCTGGACATTCTCTACACGCTGATCCATCGTCTGGGCCTGTTTCGGGTCGCGATGTTCCTGGTGCTGCAGCCGTTTTTCGACGAATGGCTGGGCCTGTTGCGCGCTTCCGGTTGGGGCACGCTGCATCTGGACGAACTCGTGCCCGGGCTCACCGACATTCCCTGGGTCGCGCTGGTGATCTATCTGGTCGTGCTGGATTTCGTCGAATACCTGATCCACCGCGGGCAGCACCGCTTCGACTGGTGGTGGGGCCTGCACTCGCTGCACCATTCGCAGCGCCAGATGACGATGTGGAGCGACAACCGCAACCACCTGCTCGACGACATCCTGCACGACACGATCATCGTGATCGTGGCGCAGCTGATCGGCGTGGCGCCCGGGCAGTTCATCGCCATCGTGGCGCTGATGCAGCTCAGCGAAAGCCTGCAGCACGCGAACCTGCGACTGAGTTTCGGCGCGATCGGCGAACGGCTCTGGGTCAGCCCGCGCTTCCATCGCACGCACCATCGCATCGGCGACTACGGCCCTGAAGGCGACGGACACGAAACGCGCGGGGAGGGCGAGATCCACGGCAGCAACTACGGCGTGCTGCTGCCGTGGTGGGACATCGTGTTTCGCACCGGCAATTTCTCGAAGCGCTACGAGCCCACCGGCATCCGCGATCAGGTCGAACCCGACGAGTCCGGTCGGGTGCGCGACTACGGACGCGGATTCTGGTCGCAGCAGTGGCTGGGGCTGCAACGCCTCGTCGGTCGCGGCTGACCCGCAGGTGTCCCGAATGCTGCGTCGGTCGCTGAGACGCAGCGTTATCCTCGGTACCGATGCGACTTTTTCTCGATTCTTTCTGGCGCGCCGTCGCCTACTGCCTGCGCCCCCGCGTGATCCTGCTGTCGCTGGTACCGCTCGGCCTGATGGCGCTGTTCGCCGCGGTGTTCGGCTACCTCTTCTGGAATTCGACCGTCGCCTGGACGCGCGGTGCGCTCGACGCCTGGCCGCTGCTGTCCAGCCTCTGGGGCTGGCTCGGCGGGCTATTCTCGAACGACTTCGCGGCGATGCTCGCGCCGCTGGTGGTGGTGGTGGCCGCGACGCCGGTGATCGTGCTGGTCGCGCTGCTGCTGGTCGCCGGCCTGATGGCGCCCGCACTGACCGAACTGGTGGCCGAACGCCGTTTCGCGACGCTGGAGCGCAAGAAGGGCGCGTCTTTCTTCGGCAGCATCGCGCGTTCGCTGGGACTGAGTCTGCTGGCCCTGGTGGCGCTGCTGGTGTCGATGCCGCTGTGGCTCGTACCGCCGCTGGTGCTCGTGCTGCCGCCGCTGATCTGGGGCTGGCTGACCTACCGCGTGATGAGTTTCGACGCGCTCGCCGACCATGCCAACGCCGAAGAGCGTGCCACGCTGTTGCGGACGCACCGGTTGCCGTTGCTGGCGATGGGCGTGCTGTGCGGCTACCTAGGCGCGGCGCCGAGCATCGTTTGGGCGTCGGGCCTGCTGTTCGCAGCGGCGTTTCTCGTGCTGGTGCCGCTGGCGATCTGGATCTACACGCTGGTCTTCGCTTTCTCCGCGCTCTGGTTCGCGCACTACGCGCTCGACGCGCTGACGCAGTTGCGGGCGCAACGTGCGCCGACAGCGACTTCGACGACGGTCGCGTCGGCAGGCGCCACCGCGCCGGGCACGGCGGCCGACACCGGTTTCGTGCCTCTCCAATGATTCAAAGGAACATCCCATGAGCCGCAATTTCGGCCTGATCGTTGTCGGCGACGAGATCCTCTCGGGCAAGCGCTTGGACAAGCACATGCCCAAGGTCATCGAACTGCTCGCCGCGCGCGGGCTGGGCCTGACCTGGGCCGAGTACGTCGGCGACGAGCCGTCGCGGATCACTGCCGCGCTGAAGCGTGTCTTCGCGTCCGGCGACATCGTGTTCTCCACCGGCGGCATCGGCGCCACGCCCGACGACCACACCCGGCAATGTGCCGCCGCCGCCCTGGACGTGCCCCTGGCGCTACACCCGCGAGCCGAGGTGTTGATTCGCGAACGCATCCAGGACACGGCCAGGGAGCAGGGCGTCGTCTACGAGCCCGACCGCCCCGACAACGTGCATCGCCTCAACATGGGCGTGTTCCCGACCGGTGCCGAGCTGATCCTCAATCCGTACAACAAGATTCCCGGCTTCAGCGTAGGCGACGTGCATTTCGTACCGGGCTTCCCGGTGATGGCCTGGCCGATGATCGAGTCGGTGCTCGATGCCCGTTACGCCGATCTGTTCGCGCACGGCCGGTCGATGGAGAAGTCGGTGGTCGTCTATGGTGCGATGGAGGCGACGCTCACGCCCTTGATGCAGGACATCGAGTCGACGCATGCGGGCATCAAGGTGTTCAGCCTGCCGAGCGTCGACCATCCGGTGCACGGTCGTCACATCGAGCTCGGGGTCAAGGGCGATCGCGCACTGATCGATGCGGCCTATGCACAGTTGTTGGAAGGATTGCACTGTTTCGATGCGCGTCTCGGACCCGAGTTGGTGCGTTGATGCATCATGCACCAGTCTGGCATTTATCGATCCCAAGGCCGGTCATGTGCCCCGGCGACCGATGCCTGAGCGACGGGCGACGGCAATGGCACAGAAACTGCATTCCTCGCAATGCAGACTCAAACCACATCCAACCAGGAGAAATTGATGGCAAAGACCGTCGCCGACGTACTGAAGCTCGTGAAGGACAACGAGGTCAAGTTCGTCGACTTTCGCTTCACCGACACCCGTGGCAAAGAACAGCACGTCACCGTGCCGGTCTCGCACTTCGATGAAGACAAGTTCACTTCGGGCCATGCGTTCGATGGCTCGTCCATCGCTGGCTGGAAGGGCATCGAAGCCTCGGACATGCAACTCATGCCCGACCCGAATACCGCCAACATCGATCCGTTCTTCGAAGAAACGACGCTGATCCTGACCTGCGACGTGGTCGATCCTGCCGACGGCAAGGCCTACGAGCGCGATCCGCGTTCGCTCGCCAAGCGCGCCGAGAACTACATGAAGGCTTCCGGCCTGGGCGACACCGCCTTCTTCGGACCCGAACCCGAATTTTTCGTCTTCGACAGCGTGCGCTGGAAGAACGACATGTCGGGCTGCTTCGTGAAGATCGATTCCGAAGAAGCCTCCTGGAACACCGACAAGGAATACGAGCACGGCAACACGGGCCACCGCCCGGCCGTCAAGGGCGGCTATTTCCCGGTACCACCGGTCGACAGCTTCCAGGACATGCGCTCGGAAATGTGCCTGGTGCTCGAATCGCTCGGCATCCCGGTCGAAGTGCATCACCATGAAGTGGCCAACGCCGGCCAGATGGAGCTCGGCACCAAGTTCAGCACGCTGATCCAGCGTGCCGACTGGGTCCAGCTGCAGAAGTACGTGATCCACAACGTGGCCCACGCCTACGGCAAGACCGCCACTTTCATGCCCAAGCCGATCGTCGGCGACAACGGCTCCGGCATGCACGTGCACCAGTCGGTCTGGAAGGACGGCAAGAACCTGTTCGCCGGCGACGGTTACGCAGGCCTGTCGGAATTCGCACTGCACTACATCGGCGGCATCATCAAGCACGCCCGCGCCCTGAACGCGATCACCAATCCGGGCACCAACAGCTACAAGCGCCTGGTCCCCGGTTTCGAGGCGCCGGTCAAGCTGGCGTATTCCGCCAAGAACCGCTCGGCCTCGATCCGCATCCCGTTCGTGGCCAACCCGAAGGGCCGCCGCGTCGAAGCGCGCTTCCCCGATCCGCTGATGAACCCTTACCTCGGTTTCGCGGCGCTGTTGATGGCCGGCCTCGACGGCGTGGAGAACAAGATCGATCCGGGCGAAGCCGCGACGAAGGACCTCTACCACCTGCCGCCGGAAGAAGACGCGCTGATCCCGACCGTGTGCCACAGCCTCGACCAGGCGCTGGAGCATCTGGACAAGGACCGCGCCTTCCTGACGAAGGGGGGCGTGTTCACCGACTCGTACATCGACGCGTACATCGAGCTGAAGATGCAGGAGGTCACGCGCTTTCGCATGGCGACGCACCCGGTCGAGTTCGACATGTACTACTCGCTCTGATGCGTTTTCCCCGTCGATAGGCGGGGGTCGCACCGGCAACCAAGGCGGCTTCGGCCGCCTTTTGCTTTGGCACGGGCGACATTGCGCAGCCAGCCGGAGCAATGCATGAAAATGCCTTTTTGCTGTCCAACTCCCTCATCCGAAAAAATGAAGACCAAGTTTTTGCCTTTGCTGATCTCGGCTGCTGCCTTTGCGGGTTTCGCGGCGTTGCCGGTGCAGGCACAGGAGCGCGTCTGGCGCTGCGGCAACGAGTACACCAACAACGCCGCAGTGGCCAGGGAAAAGGGTTGCAAGCTCATGGAAGGCGGTAACGTCACGGTGGTGCAGTCGCCGCGCCCGGCCTCCGGCGGCGGTTCTGTCAATGCGACGACGCGCGCGCCTTCGGCCAGCCCGGCGGGCAGCCCGCGTGTCGAGGGTTCCGACCAGCGCGCGCGAGACGGCGAGGCGCGCTCGGTGCTCCAGTCCGAGCTTCGCAAGGCCGAGTCGCGGCAGGCCGAACTGCTGCGCGACTACAACAACGGCGAGCCCGAGAAGCAGGGGGGCGAGGCGCGCAACTACCAGAAGTACCTCGATCGCGTGGCCGACATGAAGACCGAGCTGGCCCGCAACGAGAGCGACATCGCCGGCATCCGCCGCGAGCTCGGTCGCCTTCCCGCCGGAGCGCCCTGACATGGTCTTCGGCAAGGCATCGTCCGCGTCCAAGCGCTTCCAGGCCTTCGACCTGCTCGCCACGCTGATCGCGGTGGTCAGGCGCGACGGCTCGGTGCTGTTCGCCAACGCCGCGCTCGAGGACGTGCTCGGCACCTCGCGCCGCACGCTCGAAGGCTCGCCGTTCGGGGCCTGCTTCAACGAGCCGCAGGTGCTGCAGACGGCGCTCGACGGCGCGAGCGCCAACGACTTCGCCACGCTGCGCTACGAGGCCTTCCTGCGCCGCGTGAGCCACGAACCGATGCCGGTTCAGGTGACGCTCGCGCAGAGCGACCGGGTGGGCGAGCTGATCGTCGAACTCTCGCCACTCGACCAGCAGGTCAAGCAGGACCGCGAGGAGCGGCTGCTCGACCAGGCGCAGGCCAACAAGGAACTGATCCGCAATCTCGCGCACGAGATCAAGAACCCGCTCGGCGGCATCCGCGGCGCGGCGCAGTTGCTGCAGATGGAGGTCGAGTCGCGCGACCTGATCGAGTACACGCAGGTCATCATCCACGAGGCCGACCGGCTGCAGACGCTGGTCGACCGTCTGCTCGCGCCGCACCGCCGGCCGCACGTGGTGGGCGACGTGAACATCCACGAGGTCTGCGAGCGGGTGCGCTCGGTGATCCTGGCGGAATTCCCGCGCGACCTGCACATCGAACGCGACTTCGACGTCTCGATTCCCGAGTTCCGAGGCGACCGCGAGCAGCTGATCCAGGCCACGCTGAACATCGTCCACAACGCCGCGCAGGCACTGGTGGAGCGGCGCGCGGCGGGCGACGCGGAGATCACGCTCAGGACGCGGATCGCGCGCCAGGTCATATTCAACAAGCAGTGGTACCGACTGGCACTGGAATTGCATGTCATCGACAATGGACCGGGTGTGCCGAGCGCGATCAAGGACCGAATCTTCTACCCGCTCGTATCGGGACGGGAGGGCGGTACCGGATTGGGACTCACGCTCGCACAGACCTTCGTACAACAGCACCATGGCGTGATCGAGTGCGACAGTGTTCCCGGTCGAACCGATTTCAAATTACTGATACCGCTGCCGTAGAGGCCGGACGACAAGGGAACGCATGAAGCCGATCTGGATAGTGGATGACGACCAATCGATACGCTTCGTGCTCGAGAAGGCGCTGCTGCGCGAAGACCTGCCCACGCGCAGCTTCACCAACGGCCGCGAGGTGCTCGCGGCGCTCGAAGCGGCCGCCGGCGACGAGACGCTGGGGCCGCAGATCCTGGTGAGCGACATCCGCATGCCGGGTGGCTCCGGGCTCGACCTGCTCGACAGGATCAAGGCCAAGCATCCCGGTTTGCCGGTCATCATCATGACGGCGTTCTCCGACCTCGACAGTGCCGTCTCGGCCTTCCAGGGCGGCGCGTTCGAATACCTGCCCAAGCCCTTCGACCTGCCGCGCGCGGTCGAGTTGATCCGCCGCGCCGTCGATGAGAGCATGCGCGAGGAAGTGGCCGAGGAACGCATGGCCGCCGCGCCCGAGATGCTCGGCCAGGCGCCGGCGATGCAGGACGTCTTCCGTGCCATCGGGCGCCTGTCGCAGAGCAACGTGACCGTGCTCATCACCGGCGAATCCGGCTCCGGCAAGGAATTGGTGGCGCGCGCGCTGCACAAGCATTCGCCGCGCACCAACGGCCCCTTCGTCGCCATCAACACCGCGGCGATCCCGAAGGACTTGCTGGAGAGCGAACTCTTCGGCCACGAGCGCGGCGCCTTCACCGGCGCGCAGACCATGCGCCGCGGCCGCTTCGAGCAGGCCGAGGGTGGGACGCTGTTCCTCGACGAGATCGGCGACATGCCGTTCGACCTGCAGACGCGCCTGCTGCGCGTGCTCAGCGACGGGCATTTCTATCGCGTCGGCGGGCACAACTCGGTCAAGGCCAACGTACGCGTCATCGCGGCGACCCACCAGGATCTCGAGCAGCGCGTGAAGCTCGGCGGCTTCCGCGAAGACCTGTTCCACCGCTTGAACGTGATCCGCCTGCGCCTGCCGGCCCTGCGCGAACGCGGCGAGGACGTGCCTGCGCTAACCCGGCATTTCCTGCAGCAGAGCGCGAAGCAATTGGGCGTGGAGCCTAAGCGGATTTCCGAAGCCGCACTGACGCAGCTCGCGACCTTCGACTTTCCCGGCAACGTGCGTCAGCTGGAGAACATCTGCCATTGGCTGACGGTGATGGCGCCCGCGCAACTGGTCGAGGCCAAGGACCTTCCGCCGGAAGTCATGGCGACCGGCGTCGCGGCGGCCGAGGCGGCGGCGACTGCCGCTGCGACGGCGATCACGCTTTCATCGGTCGCTCCGCCGCCGGCGTCGCAGCCCGCTCCGACGAGCGATGTGGAAGGCCAAGGGGCGCCTGCCGCATCTGCAGGGCACGGTGCTGTCGCGGTGACGCCGACGGAGGGTGCCGCATGGGAAGCCGGCCTGGAGAGCGAGGCGCAGAGCCTGCTGGCCTCGGGCCGCAACGACGTGTGGGACGCGCTGTCGCGCCGCTTCGAGTCGCGCCTGATCCTCACCGCGCTGGCCAATACGCGTGGCCGTCGCATCGAGGCCGCGCAGAAGCTCGGCATCGGCCGCAACACCATCACGCGAAAGATCCAGGAACTCGGCCTGGAATAGCTCGGCAAACGCCCGACGGCGGCCGGAGCCGGGTCAGGTCGTCGTGGTATCGAGCTCCAGCGTCACCGGTGCATGGTCGCTGGGCTTATCCCACTTGCGTGGCACCCGGTCGATCGTGCAGGCGATCGCGCGCATCACCAACGGTTGCGTCACCAGGATGTGGTCGATGCGCAAGCCGCGGTTCTTCTGGTAGCCGAGCTGGCGATAGTCCCACCACGAGAAGCTCTTCGGTGGCTGGTCGAACAACCTGAACGCATCGGTCAGGCCGAGCGCGAGCAGGGCCTTGAAATGCTCGCGCTCCGCGGTCGAATGGTGGATGGTCTCGCGCAGGCCTTCCGGGTCGAAACTGTCGCGGTCTTCGAGCACGATGTTGAAATCGCCGAGCAGCACGAGATCGGGATGCGCCGCAATCTCCTCCTGCAGCCAGTCGCGCAGGGCGGTCAGCCACTTCATCTTGTACTGGAACTTCTCGCTGTCCAGCGCCTGGCCGTTGACGAAGTAGCCGTCGACGACGCGCAGCGGCCCGGCTGCCGTATCGACCGTGGCGCTGATCACGCGCGAGTGTTCGTCGGTGAAGCCGCCGATGTTGTGCGTCACGTCGCGCAGCGGAGAGCGGCTCAGGATCGCGACGCCGTTGTAGGTCTTCTGGCCGAACACGGCCGCCTCGTAGCCTGCGGCTTTCAGGACTTCGAGCGGAAACTTGTCGTCGCTCATCTTGAGCTCCTGCAGGCACAGCACGTCGACCGGGTTCGCGGCGAGCCAGTCGAGCACGTGCTGCAGTCGTGCGGTGAGGGAGTTGACGTTCCAGGTGGTGATCTTCATCTCCTCATTGTCCTTCCGCCTGCGCACAAACCGCTCGGCCCGACGCACTTTCGTTGCATCGCACGGCGAAGGGAATGCGGAGAAGTCGGATCAGGCGGGCTGAAGCAGAAGACGATCGGCGCCGGCGCCGGCGATGCCGTTCGAGAAGGCCGGCGAGCGTGTCGCCGGTGAGCGCTCGCGCTCGTCGTCGCCAGCGAGTGCCGCTTCGACCGTCGCCCGGTCCAGCGTGGGCGCGAAAGCTTCGATGAAAGCGCAGACGAAGGTGCGCAGGTAGGCGCCGTGTCGTACCGCCAGTTTCGTCAGGTTGATGCCGAACAGGTGGCCCGCGTCCACCGCGCGCAGGTGCATGTCGCGCTCGGCCTCGAAGGCGATGCCCGCGACGATGCCCATGCCCATGCCCATGCCCATGCCGAGCTCGACATAGGTCTTGATGACGTCGGCATCCATCGCGGTGATGGCGAAACCGGGCTTCAGGCCGGCCAGGGCGAAGGCCTGGTCGATGCGAATGCGGCCGGTAAAGCCCGCGTCGCAAGTCGCGAGCGGATAGGCGTCCACGCGTTCGATCGTCGGCGGGCCGTCCGCCAGCGGATGGCCCGGTGGTGCGTTCAGCGAATGCGTCCAGCGAAAGCACGGCAGCGCCACCAGCTGCGGAATGGTCGTCGAGCAGCATCTGCGCGACCTGCTTGGGCGAGCCCTGGCGCAGATGGAAGCTGCACGCCGGGAGAGCGGCCACGGAACTCCTGCACGGCGATTGGCAGCGCATAGCGTGCCTGCGAATGCGTTGCGGCGATGGAGAGCGGAACTTCTTCCTGTGCCAGGAATTGCCGCCCGGCCCGGCGCAGGTTGTGCGTCCCGAGCGGCATGCGCTCGATAATTGGCAGCAAGGTGGTCGCCCGGTGCGGCGAGGCCCGTGAGCCGCTTGCCGAGGCTGTGCGAAGAGTTCGACGCCCGAGCTCGTCCTCGAGCTCGCGGATCTGCCGGCCTGGCGCCCGGCTGCGAGGTGTGCAGCGCGTGCGCCGCTTCGGTGAGGTTGAAGCCATGCCGCAAGGAGCATCCGGCAACCGATTCTGCAGGCGGGTCTTCGGATTCGGAACGACCGAATCGTCGCTTGCAAATAAGCCAATCGGCTGACGAGGGTTGGAATTCGGCACCGACGGAAACCGCATCCGCAAAGTTGCTTTGCTTCCTCGGAAAGCATGCGGCCGTTGCCCAGAGTTCATCGGGCTCGAAGCCCGACCCGAAAAACGCCCGGCCACGCCGGCCGAGCACGCATGCCGCGTGATCGCCAGGACGGTGTCCGTCTGGCGCGTTCCGCCGGCCTCGCCGTAAGAGATCGCGCGCCGTTCCCGCTCAGAAGGCGGGAACCAGCGCGCCCTTGAATTTCGTCTCGATGAAGGTTTTCACTTCGGCCGATTGGTAGGCCTTCACGAGCCGCTGCGCCCAGGGCTTGTCCTTGTCGGCGCGACGCACCGCGATGATGTTGGCGTAGGGGCCCTTGAGTGCTTCCCTGATCACGCCGTCCGTGGAAAGCGTGAGGCCGGCCTTCTCGGCGTAGTCGTTGTTGATGGAGGCGATGGTCAGGTCGTCGAGCGAGCGCGGCAACTGCGCCGCGTCGAGCGCGACCAGCTTGAGCTTCTTCGGGTTGGCCACGACGTCGACCGGCGTGGCGGTGTTGTTCTTTACCGCCTCGGGCTTGAGCGTGATCAGCTCGGCTTCCTGCAGCAGCAGCAGCGCGCGGTTGCCGTTCGAAGGATCGTTCTGGATGCCGACCGTGGCGCCGTCCGGCAACGCGTCGATCGACTTGATCTTGCGCGAGTAGAACCCCAGCGGCGCGGTGATGGTGAGGCCGATCGGCACGATGTCGAAGCCGCGCGCCCTGTTCTGGTTGTCGAGGAAGGGCTGGTGCTGGAAAGCGTTGGCGTCGAGGTCGCCGGCCGCGAGCGCCGCGTTGGGCAGCTGGTAGTCGTTGAAGACGATCACGTCGAGCGTGAGCCCGTCGCGCGCCGCGACCTTCTTGACCACCTCGAAAATCTGTTCACCACTGCCGACGGAGACACCGACCTTGAGCGTCTTCTTTTCCTGTGCGTGGAGGCTGCCGCTGGCGATGAAGAGGGAGGCGGCGGCCAGCGAGACGGCGGCGACCGCAGTGCGACGGCGCAGGGCCGTGGGCGATTTGAAAGGCATCTGGGAAGACATGTTCGAACGCATGCCATGTGTTGGAAAGGGCGCGACTATGCCCGGTGCCGGCGCCCGGGGGAACGATTTAAAACGCACAACCTTATGCGTCGGGGCGACTTGGTCGCAGAGCGCGTGGTGCGATGCTCGCATTCGTTCATGTTCGTGATACCGAGACGACGTCGGTGCTCGCCTTCGCGCGCTCGAAGGCGCCGGCCTCGGCCTGGAAGACGCTGCGCGCGCCGATGGTCGAGGTCCGGGCCGCCGCAGAACGTGTCGGGCCAGCAGGAGAGCTTCGCGACCCGCCACGATCGGCTTCAGCGACGCGCAGACCGCCGCGCTCGTGACACGTGAAGATGGCGCCGGTTTCGCTTCGACCGGGCGTGGCGCCGTGCTTCCTAGAATCGAAGCATGAAACCAGAGGCCACTTCCGGGCCCCGCCGCGCGCGCAGAAGCAGCGGCGCGGTCACGCTGCACGACGTGGCGAAGCTCGCCGGCGTGGCGCCGATCACCGCGTCGCGTGCCCTCAGCTCGCCGACCCGCGTTTCCAAGGAAGTGCTGCAGAAAGTGGCCGAAGCGGTGCGCAGCACCGGCTATGTGCGCAACGGGCTGGCGGGCGGCCTGGCATCGACGCGCAGCCGGCTGGTCGCGGCCGTGGTTCCGACCATCGCCGGGCCGGTGTTCCTGCAGACCGTGCAGGCGCTCACGCAGGCGCTTGCGCAGGAGGGCTACCAGCTGATGCTCGGCCAGAGCGGCTATGTCGATTCGCGCGAGGACGACCTGCTCGAGGCCATCATCGCGCGCCGGCCCGACGGCATCGTGTTGACCGGCATCGTGCATTCGCCGCAAGGGCGCAAGCGTCTGCTGGCCGCGGGCATTCCGGTGGTGGAAACCTGGGACCTGACGGCCACGCCGCTCGACATGCTGGTGGGGTTCTCGCATGCGGATGTCGGCACCGCGGTGGTCGCGTACCTGTTGGGGAAGGGCCGCCGCGACCTCGTCATGATCGCGGGCGACGACGAGCGTTCGGGGCGTCGCCGGCAGGCTTTCGAAGCTGCGTCGCATGCCGCGCGACTGCCTGCGGTCGAAGTCGTCATGGTGCCCGCACCGACGACGCTGCGCAGCGGCCGCGAGGCACTGGCCGAACTGGTCGCCGCCGGCAGGAAGTTCGATGCCGTGTTCTGCAGTTCCGACCTGCTGGCGCTCGGCGTCATGGTCGAAGCGCGCGCGCGAGGCATCGCAGTCCCGGCACAGCTCGCGGTGGTCGGCTTCGGCGACCTCGAGTTCGCTGCCGACCTCGATCCGTCGCTGACCACGGTGCGCATCGACAGCGATGCCATCGGCCGGCAGGCGGCGCGCTTCATCGTCGACCGCGCGGAGAAGCGGAATTCGGGGTCGAGGGTGGTGGACATCGGATTCACGATCGTGGAGCGCGGCAGCGCCTGAGTGCCCGTAGTGCACGTTGCGGGGGCGTGACTCGTCGTCCGCCAACCCTTGACGCCTGAAAAGGTAGCGCTACCATCACGCATGTCCGCATCCTCCACGCCTCTCGTCGTCGCGCTGCGCGTGGTCCCGGTCGCCGGCCGTGACAGCATGCTGCTCAACCTGAGCGGCGCGCACGGACCCTTCTTCACCCGCAACCTACTGATCCTCACCGACAGCGCCGGGCGCGCCGGCGTCGGCGAGGTGCCGGGCGGCGAGAAGATACGCCAGACGCTCGAAGACGCGGCGCCGCTGGTCGTCGGCCAGCCGCTCGGCTCGCACCAGCGCCTGCTGCAGGAGATCCAGACGAAGTTCGCCGACCGCGACAGCGGCGGGCGCGGCCTGCAGACCTTCGACCTGCGCACCACGATCCATGCGGTGACGGCGATCGAATCGGCGTTGCTCGACCTGCTCGGCCAGCACCTCGAAGTGCCGGTGGCGGCGTTGCTCGGCGAAGGGCAGCAGCGCGACGCGGTCGAGATGCTCGGCTACCTGTTCTATGTCGGCGACAAGGCGAAGACCGATCTGCCCTACGTCACCGATGCGGGCGCCGGCGACGACTGGTTCCGCCTGCGTCACGAGAAAGCCATGACGCCCGAGGCCATCGTCCGGCTGGCCGAGGCGGCACGCGAGAAGTACGGCTTCGACGACTTCAAGCTCAAGGGCGGCGTGCTGCGCGGCGACCAGGAGGTCGAGGCCATCGTCGCGCTGCACGAGCGCTTTCCGCAGGCGCGCGTCACGCTCGATCCGAACGGCGGCTGGCTGTTGAAGGACGCGATCCGCCTGATGCGCGACATGCGCGGCGTGGTCGCCTATGCCGAAGACCCGTGCGGCGCCGAGGACGGTTTCTCCGGCCGCGAGGTGATGGCCGAGTTCCGCCGCGCCACGGGCCTGCCGACCGCCACCAACATGGTCGCCACCGACTGGCGCCAGATGGTGCATGCGCTGTCGCTGCAGTCGGTCGACATTCCGCTGGCCGATCCGCATTTCTGGACCATGGCCGGCTCGGTGCGCGTGGCCCAGACCTGCCGCGACTGGGGCCTGACATGGGGCTCGCATTCGAACAACCACTTCGACGTCTCGCTGGCCATGTTCACGCATGTCGGCGCGGCGGCACCGGGTCGCGTGACGGCCATCGACACGCACTGGATCTGGCAGGACGGGCAGCGCCTGACCCGGGAGCCCCTGCAGATCGTCGGCGGCCACGTGCAGGTGCCGAAGAAGCCCGGCCTGGGCATCGAACTCGACCTGGTCGAGGTCGAGAAGGCGCATCGGCTGTACAAACGGCACGGCCTGGGCTCGCGCGACGACGCGACCGCGATGCAGGCCCTGATCCCGAACTGGAAGTTCGACCCCAAACGTCCGGCGTTCGATCGCTGAATACAAAGGAATGCCATGAGAAAGAATCGTCTGCGCAGCATCTGGAGTTCCGGCGGCGCCGTCGTGAACGGCTGGCTCGCCATACCCAACGGTTTCTCGGCCGAGACCATGGCCCACCAGGGCTGGGACTCGCTGACCATCGACCTGCAGCATGGCGTCGTCGACTACCAGTCGATGATCCCGATGCTGCAGGCCATCTCCACCACCGACACCGTGCCCGTGGTGCGCGTGCCCTGGCTCGATCCGAGCGCGCTGATGAAGGCGCTGGACGCCGGCGCCTATGGCGTCATCTGTCCGATGATCAGCACGCGCGAGGAAGCGCAGAAGCTGGTGGCCTACACCCACTACGCGCCGCGCGGCACCCGCAGCTTCGGCCCGATCCGCGCGCTGCTCTACAGCGGCGCGGACTATGCCCGGCACGCCAATGACGAGATCGTCACCTTCGCCATGATCGAGACCGCCCAGGCGCTCGACAACCTGGACGACATCCTGTCGGTCGAGGGGCTCGACGCGGTCTACATCGGCCCGTCGGACCTGTCGCTGGCGCTCGGCTGCAGGCCGGTGTTCGACGACGTCGACCCGCCGGTGCAGCAGGCCATCGACCACGTTCTCGACCGTGCCAAGGCGCACGGGCTGGTGGCCGGCATCCACAACGGCACCTCGGCCGGCGCGCTGAGCCGCATCGAGAAGGGCTTCCAGTTCGTCACCGTGAGTTCGGACGCACGGATGATCGCGGCCGGTTCGCAGCAGCTGCTCGCCGCCATGCGTGCCGGTACACCGAAGCCCGCGACGCCGCAGGTCGACGAAGCCGCGCTCGGCGGCATCGGCGCGACGTACTGACATCCCTCCATTCCAGGCATTCGGGCATCCAGGCATTCAGGAACAGACATCATGAAAATCGGATTCATCGGCCTCGGCATCATGGGCGCTCCCATGGCGCTGCACCTCGTGGACGCCGCACACGAGCTCTTCTACGTCAAGCGCGCCAAGGTCAACTCCCAGATCGCCGCCGCCGGCGCAGTCGCCTGCACGACGGCGAAAGAGGTCGCGCAACAGGCCGAGGTCGTGATTCTCATGGTGCCGGACACGCCCGACGTGCAGGCGGTGCTTTTCGGCGCCGGCGGCGTGGCCGAAGGCCTGAGCGCGGGCAAGACCGTGATCGACATGAGCAGCATCTCGCCGATCGAGACCAAGGTCTTCGCGCAGAAAATCGCCGACCTCGGCTGCGAGTACCTCGATGCGCCCGTCTCGGGCGGCGAGGTCGGTGCCAAGGCCGCGAGCCTGACGATCATGGTCGGGGGGAGCGAAGCGGCGTTCGCGAAGGCGAAGCCGCTGTTCGAGCTCATGGGCAAGAACATCACCCACGTCGGCGGCACCGGCGACGGGCAGATCACCAAGGTCGCGAACCAGATCGTCGTGGCCCTGAACATCGCGGCCGTCGGCGAGGCCCTGCTGTTCGCGAGCAAGGCCGGTGCCGATCCGGCCAAGGTGCGGCTGGCGTTGATGGGCGGCTTCGCATCGAGCCGCATCCTCGAAGTGCACGGCGAGCGGATGATCAAGCGCACCTTCGATCCGGGCTTTCGCATCGGGCTGCACCAGAAGGACCTGAACCTCGCGCTCGCCGGCGCCAAGGCCATCGGCGTCGCGCTGCCGCAGACCGCGGGTGCGGCGCAGCTCATGGGCGCGTGCGCGGCCAACGGCTGGGACCAGCTCGATCACTCGGCGCTGGTCAAGGCGCTGGAGCTGATGGCGAACCATGAGGTCGCGCCTTCGTCCTGAGCCCCGGAACTGTGGCGCCTGCGGCTGGAGGCTACCGGGTCAGGATCAGATTGCTGCGTCTCAGCTTCTTGCAGTTCTTGCCGTACGCGTTCTTGATGAACTGCTTGTCGGCTTCGGTGATCCAGCGCATGTTGTCGCGCTTGTCGGGCCCGTTGGCGCACAGCTCTACGATGTAGCCGACATGCCAGCCGGGGCACGTGCCTTTCACCATGCCGTTGGCGGGGCATGGATTTTCCAGCCTGAAGGCGCGCAGTTCCTCGTGGTCGCGCGGGTTCTTGGCATCGGCGAAAAGGGGCAGCGCGGCCAGCAGCAGGCAGAGGAGCGAAGTCTTTTTCATGCCCTATGCTATGCCGCTCCCGCTTTCCTTCGCTTCCCCGTTTTTCCTGCCGCCCATGAATCCGTCCCCTTTCCAGCCCGAAGAAGGAACGGCACGCAAACCGCTGGCCGTCGTGACCGGTGCGACGGGGTTCATCGGGCGGCAGGCGGTCGAAGCGTTGACGCACGCCGGATGGCGCGTCCGGCTGCTGCTGCGGCGCGACCCGACCGGCTCGGCATGGCGGGCGTCGCGGCCCGAGGTGGTCGCAGGCTCGCTCGACGACCCGGCAGCGCTCGAGCGTTTGGTCGACGGCGCGGATGCCGTGGTTCATCTCGCCGGCCTGATCAAGGCGGCGCGACGCTCGGAGTTCTTCGCGGTCAACTGCGACGGTACGGTTCGGCTGGTGCAGGCCATCCGCCGACGTGCGCCGGGCGCCCATCTCGTGCTGGTGTCGAGCCTGGCTGCGCGCGAGCCGCTGCTTTCCGATTACGCAGCCAGCAAGCATGCGGGCGAAGCCGCTGCGTTCGACACCCTGGGTGGCCGGGTGACGGTCCTGCGCCCGCCCGTGGTCTACGGTCCCGGCGACCGCGAGACGCTGCGTTTCTTCCAGGTCGCCGGCTGGCGACGCGTGCCGCTGATGGGCGCGCCCGATTCGCGGGCGGCGCTGATCCATGTGCGTGACGTGGCTCGATTGATCGCCGTGTTCGCGTCGCAGTCGCCACGCGGCGAGATCTGGGCCGCTGCCGACGACCGGCCCGAAGGCTACGGCTGGGCCGCGTTGCTCGGCGCTGCCGCGCACGCGGTCGGCAATCCGTCGCCGCGTTTCGTCCAGGCGCCGCAGGCGCTGTTGCGCGGCATCGCGCTGGTCGGCGATCTGGCGCGCCTCGGCGGCGCGGCCAGCATGCTCAATACGCAGAAGCTGCGCGAACTGCGCCACGCCGACTGGGCCGTCGCGCCGGGCGAGCTTGCCAGGCCGCCGGGCTGGTCGGCGCAGTTCGACATCGACAGCGGTTTCGCCGATACCGTCGCCTGGTACCGCGCAGCCGGCTGGCTGCCGATGCGCTGATGCAGACCGAAGACGGCGTCGTCGCGCTCTGGGTGCTGCTGGGTGCGCGTCACGGCGACAACCAGCAGTTGCTCGCGATCGCCGATGCGCTTGGAATCCCGTACCGGGTGGTCAAGCTGCGCTTCAACGCGGCGGCCGGTTTGCCGCCTGTGTGGCTCGGCGCGGGCCGTGCGTCATGGCGCGTCGCCGGTGGCGCGCCGCTCGCATCGCCGTGGCCGCGCGTCGTGTTGGCAGCCGGTCGCAAGAGCGTTCCGGCTGCGCGCTGGATCCGCAGGCAGTCCGGCGGTCAGACGCGCCTGGTCCACGTCAACCGGCCCTGGGCGCCGCTTGCATGGTTCGACCTTGTCGTCACCACGCCGCAGTACGCATTGCCGCCGCGGCCCAATGTGCAGGTCAACACGATGCCGTTCCTGCCACCGCCGGCGTCCGCGGGCATCGTGCTGCCGGCGCCTTGGCAACCGCACGCCGACGCGTTGCCCCGGCCATGGACATTGGCGATGGCCGGCGGCGACAGCCGGCCATTCGTGCTCGACGACGCAGCGGCGGCGCGCTTCGCGCAGGCCGTCGACGCGCAGGTCCGCGCGCATGGCGGCAGCGCCTGGGTGCTCGCCAGCCCGCGCACTCCCGCGTCGGCCATGGCGACCATCGAGCGCACGCTCGACGTGCCGTCGCAGGTCGTGCGGTGGGGGCAGGGCGACAACCCGTACGCGGCACTGCGCCAGACCGCCGACCGTTTCGTCGTCACCACCGACAGCGCGTCGATGCTCGCCGAAGCGCTGCTGAGCGGCCGGCCGGTCGTGCCGTTCGACCTGCCGTCGCGCCCTGATTGGCGTTGGCGCCTGACGACGGCCTGGCGCAAGGCGGCGGCGCGGTCGCCGGAATCGATGGTAGGGCGCAGCTTCGATCTGCTCCGGGATCTGGGACTGCTGTCTTCGGTGCGCGATCTCGGACTGCTGCGTCGGGCGCTGGAAAAAGCCGGCGCATTCGACGGTACCGGCCGCGCGCCGGAACTTGCGCGGCAGGAGCGCCAGCTCACGCTCGCGCGCATCGCCACCTTGCTGGATCGGTAGCGCTGCAGCCCGATCAGGCCGAGGTGCGCGAAGCCTGCGCCACGCAATCCATCGCATCGACCCGCACATGGCCGCGCGCGATCTCGCCATCGAGCAGCGCACGATCGATCGAGCCGTTCTCCAGGCACTCGCCCAGCATGCGGAAGAACAACCGTTCCTGCGCCGCATCGGGATGCCGCCGGTAGCGTCCCGCCCCGCTGCCGGCCAGCTTGCGCAGCCAGATGCCGGCGCGAGACTTCAGGGTCGTGCCGCGCGGCGTGAAATCCGATGGCAGGCCGGTCTTCCACGGCTGCGTGCGGCGGTGCGTGTTGTGAAGCAGCTTGGTCGCGGGCGTGAGCCGGTCGAAATCGTTCCACTCCGACTCGAGCGGCGCGACGCTGCCCGGCGGTTCCAGCAGCAGCCACATCCAGTCGCGGTAATCGCGTTCGCCGCGAAACACGCGCTCGAAGTCGGCTTCCCAGTTCCAGTGCGCGAGCCGTGCGCAATCCATGAGCATGACGCTCGACGCGTAGTGCAGCGGCCGCCGTGAATCGCCGGCCATCTGTCGCGCCAGCACGGCGGCGCCGCCCATGTCGCGCGTCAGCAGTTCGTTGATGTCGCCCAGCGCGAAAATGTCCGGATCGATCAGCACCGCGCGGCCTTCGTAGCCCATGAGTTCGGGCACCGCGAAGCGCAGCGGCGTGAACGACTGGAGATCGTCGTTGCGCCACACCGCCCGCTTGCCCTCGCGCAGGTAGCTGCGGCCTTCGAACCGCGCGAAGGCCGGGAAACCGGTGGTCTGCACGATGCGCACGTCGAACCGCTCCGGCGCGGCGCTGCGGCTTTGCAGTGCATGCCGCGCCACCAGCGCGCCGACGATCTGCTTGGAGTTGGTATGGACGAAGACGGTGTTGCGCATGACTACTTCGATTTCCAGTACGCCTCGTCGCGCTGGACCAGCAGGTCGTCGGAGCGGCTCTTGCCCTCGCTTTTCCGATCTCCCTTCATGTGGTCCATGAAGCGGCCGAGGCGCGAGTTGATGAGCACGTGCGAAGCGCGCGCGCCGGCGCCTTCGGCGATGTCGTGGGTACGGGCGCCGCGCGCTTCGGCACGGCCGCGCACGATGTCGAACAGGAACGAGTCGTGGAATTCCCGCTCCGCGAACAGCAGGTCCTGCGAATACATGGCCTCGAACTCGTCGAGCAGGCGACGGGTTTCCGGATGCCTCAGGTTGTAGACCACGAAGCCGCATTCGCTGTGGTTGGGCCGCCGCAGGCACGACACCGCGGTGTCGGCCGGTGCCAGCGCAGCGAGTTCGGCCATGTCGACGTCGGCGAAGAAGCGCGTGTCGGCATCGATCCAGATCAGCGCATCGGCATCGGTACGGCGTGCGGCGTCGAAGATCGCATAGCTCTTGTGTGCGAAGCGGACCGCGTCCCAGCGATACGGCGCCTTGCGGCCCGCGAGCGGCAGCGGCAACGACAGCGGACCGATGCGCAGGCGCCGCCGCGGCTGCACCTTGCCGTGCGCGCGCGGGTTGCCCGCATGCCGCGTCTTGAAGTCGGTCAGTGCAGGGCTCGCGGCGACCAGGTCGCGCGACTCGATGCGTCCGGGTGCCGATGGGGGGTCGAAACCTTCGTGATAAAGCAGCAGCGGCACTTCGGCCGGCCAATGTGCAAGGAAAGTGTCGACCATGACCTGCCCGTAGTCGCGGTATCCCGCAGCGTGGCAGGTCGTCACGACGGCGAAGCGGCGCACCGCCGTTGTCGGAACTGGAGACGACGCCATGACCCGATGCCCCGGAGCGCGATCAGCCGGCCGCACGTGCGAGCGCGGCGACGACCTGCCCGATGTCCTCGTCGGTGTGCGCCGCGCTCAGGCTGATGCGCACGATGCTCAGGCCGGCCGGCGTCGCGGGCGGAATCATCAGGTTGGTGTAGATGCCGGCATCCAGCAGCGAATGCCATAGCGCGAGTGCCTTGGCGCGATCCTCGAAGACCAGCGCGGCGACCGGGCAGGGCTCGGTGGCACCCAGGCGATAGCCGAGCCGCGCGGCTTCCGCATAGAGACGCGCCGCGTGGCGCCACAGCCGTTCGCGCAGCGGCCGGCCGGCCAGCACCTGCCGCAGCGCCTCGCGCGTCGCCGCGATCGACGGCGGCGACGACGACGCCGTGAAGATGTACGGGCGGCTCACCATCCGCACGAGTTCGAGCGCTTCATGCCGGCTCAGGCAGAACCCACCGACACCACCGAGACTCTTCGAGAAGGTACCGACGATGAAGTCCACGTCGTCGAGCAGCCCCAGCTCCTCGCACAGGCCCATGCCGCGCGGCCCGAACACGCCGAAGGAATGCGCTTCGTCGACCAGCAGCCAGGCGCCGTGACGTTTCTTGATCTCGACGATCTCGCGCAGCGGCGCACGGTCGCCGAGCGTGCTGTAGACGGCTTCGACCACGATCAGCGCGCGCTTCGCGTCGGCACCCAGACGTGCGAGGCGTCGGTCTAGATTCTCGGAGTCGTTGTGACGGAAGCGGATCGTCGTCGCATGGCTCAGCCGGCAACCGTCGTGGATGCTCGCGTGGCTGTCGGAATCGACCAGCAGGAAGTCGCCCGTGTCGGCCAGCGCGGAGATCACACCCAGGTTGGTCTGGTAGCCGGTCGAGAACACCATGCACGACGGCCATCCGATCGCGTCGGCCAGTTCGTGTTCGAGCGCGCGATGACCGGCGTAGTTGCCGCTCGCCATGCGCGAACCGGTGCTGCCGGTGCCTTGCGTCCCGATCGCCTCGATCGCTGCGGCGCGACAGGCGGCGTCGTAGGTGAGCCCGAGGTAGTTGTTGGTGCCCGCGAGGATCATGCGGCGCCCGCCGATGGTCGCCGAGGTGGCCGAATGCACCGCGTCCATCGGCGTCGCGATCGGCGCGACGCCGCCCAGTTCGGCCAGGCTCGCCTGCAGCGCGCGCTGCGCGGCGAATTTGTCCAGCAGACTCACGAGCGTCCGACGCCCGAAGGACTGCCGAGCTGCCCGATGCCGGCGCGAAGGCCGTTGATCGTGCGCGCCTCGGCCAGCGTCTCGACCGGGATCGAAAGGTCGAGGCGGTCTTCGATTTCCATCACCAGGTCCATCACGCCGATCGAATCGAGATCGGCCTCCTGCATCAGGTCGGCGTCGCCGGCGAGCCCGACGGCGCTCGGCCGGATGGCGTAGAGCGCGTCGCGGATCGCCTGTTCGATGGTGGCGCTGCTGTATTCGGTCATGGTCGCGCCGTCAGTGGGGGGTCGTAAGGGCAGTGTCACGCGCGGCATTCGCAATCTCGGACAGGGGGAGACCATCGTCGTCGACGAGGCCGGGAGAACGCGATGCGAGGAGTTCCTCGCTGCAGCGCTTGAGAAAATCGTTGCGCGCCATGCTGCGCGAGAGCTTGCCCGAGGACGTGCGGGGCAACGTGTGCGGCGGTACCAGCTCGATCAGGCACTGGATGCCGAACTCCGCGTTGATCGCCTGTTTCAATCGCACGGCCAGCGCGGCGAGCTTGTGAGCGTCGATCTCGCGGCACTGCACCACCAGCACCGCCGTCTCGTTCTCGTTCTCGTCGGTCACGGTGAAGGCCGAGGCGTCGGTAGGCCGCACTTCGGGCTGCTGCTCGGCCAGGTATTCGAGATCCTGCGGCCAGATGTTGCGGCCCTTGATGATCATCAGGTCCTTGGCACGACCGGTGACGTAGAGCGAGCCGTCGGCGAAATAGCCCAGGTCGCCGGTATTGAGCCAGCCGTCCGCGGCCAGCACTTCCTGCGTGGCCTCCGGGTTGCCGAAATAGCCCGACATCACGCTCGCCCCGCGCAGGTAGATGGTGCCGCAGCGACGGTCGGGCAGCACGATGCCGTCGGCGTCGCGGATCTCGACCTTGAAGCCTGGAAGCGGCCGGCCGCAGTCGATGAACGCCTTGCCCTTGATCGCCGCTTCGACGTCGATCGGCGGACGGGCCTCGCCGTCGCGCGAGAGCCTGTCGATGTCGATCATGTCGCTGCTCGGGCCGCTGCCGACCGGCGCGAAGCTCACCGCCAGCGCGACTTCGGCCATGCCGTAGCAGGGCAGGAACGCACGCTCGTCGAAGCCGGCCGGCGCGAGGATTTCCGCGACCTGGCGCAGCGATTCGGGGTGGATCATTTCGGCGCCGACACCGGCCACGCGCCATGCCGACAGGTCGAGCGCCTCGATATCGGACGGGCGCAGCCGGCGCGCGCACAGCGTGTAGCCGAAGGGTGGGCTGAAGGAGATCGTGCAGCGGTTGCGCGAGATCAGCTTGAGCCAGAGCCGCGGACGCATCGCGAATTCGCGCGTGGGCAGGTAGTCGACCGAGCGCTGGGTCGCGACGCAACCCAGCACGATGCCGACCAGCCCCATGTCGTGGTAGTGCGGCAACCATGAACAGAAGCGGTCGTCCGGAGTCAGCGCGAAGCCGTGGTTGAAGATGGCGTGGAGGTTCGCCATCACCGCCGACTGCGTGATCATCGTGCCGCGCGGAAAGCGCGTGCTCCCGGACGTGTACTGCAGGTAGGCCAGCGAGCTCGGGGCCGGCGGCAGCGGCGTCGTCTCGGTGGCCTCCAGCGCCAGGAAGTCTCCCAGCGTGCCGGACGCGGTAAGCGACAGGCCCTCGCTCGCCTCCTGCAGGAAGCCGACGAAATCGGCGGGCGCGAAGGCCGCGACGGCTTCGCAGTCGCGCAGCAGCTGGCGCAGGTGGCGCACATAGGCCTCGCGACCCCCCAGATGCACGGCGGCGGGCAGTGGCACGGGCACCAGGCCGGCGTACTGGCAGGCGTAGAACATCACCGCGAAATCGGGATGCGTGTGGGCGACGAGCGCGAGGCGCTGGCCGCGGCCGAGCGGCGCGAGGTGACGCGCCATGTCGAGCGCGCGCAGGCGCAGTTTGCTGTAGGGCAGGGTGGCCGTGAGCCGGTCCCGGCTGTCGTAGTAGTTGAATCCCGATTCGCCGGTCGCTGCGTAGTCGAGCGCTTCGGTCAAGGTCGAAAAATCAGCGCTCCGCAACGGGATGCCGCTTGCCGTCGGCGTATGCATCGGGGGCATGTGATTTGATGGTTCGTGAGAGAGAGTCGCACTGGACGACAACACTTTTGGCATGCACCAGTTCGCTCTGAAATCTTAAAAATGTAACGCGCCCGGCGTCGCGGGACAGCGCGTCGCATTCTGGGGCCACCGGGGAAGCGGGTTTGAGAACCGGCGCGACTTCAAATTGTCATCGATGGTATGCACAGTCGCTCAGGCCCGCGGTGTATCCAGAAGCTCGGCCAGCTGGCCCAGTGTCGGGTAGTCGAAAAGGTCGGTCACATCGATCCTCTGGGGGAATTCCCGTTCGATGGCTTCATGGATGCGAGCCAGCGTCAGGGATGTGAGATCGATGTCCAGCAGATTGGTTTCCGGCATGATCTGTCGGTCCGGAACGAGACGCTCGCAGATTTCCTTCAAGCGCGAGACTGTGGACATCGGCGCCCCGGCATCGGTTCGCACAGCATCGTTCGACGACGCCAGCCCGGCCAACTCACTCAGAATTGTAGCGAATTCGCCTCGTTCGAAGGCCTGGGCCAGCGCGTACCGCTGAAGCTTGCCGCTGGTGGTCTTGGGAATCCCGGTGACCGGAACGACTTGCGCGACGTCCAGACCGGTCTGCAGGCTCACCGCTCGCCGCACTTCGACCGCCCTGGGCACGAAGTCCTCCAGGTTGCCGCGATGGAGCAGGAACAGGGCCAGCGCCTCGGTGTCCTCGCCCGGCAGCCGCACGCCGGCCGCGGCGACGCGATTGGCCTCGACGCCCTCGACCTGTTGGGCGATGCGTTCGATGTCAGTCGGGTAGAAGTTCTGTCCGTTCACGATGATCAGGTCCTTGGCACGGCCGGTGATCACGAGCTGGCCGTCGATCCGAAGACCCAGGTCGCCGGTATCGAACCATCCGTCTGCGACGTGGGCTGCCGACGCCTGGCCGCGGTAGCCGCCCGAGACGCTGGCGCCGCGGACCTGCACATGGCCGACCGCCGGCTCGCGCAACGCCGCGCCCGCGCCGTCGACGATGCGGATCTCGCTGCCGGGCACGGCGCGTCCCAGCTTGACGAGTTCGACGCCGTCCGTGGACCCGGCCAGCACGGTGCGCGCCGGGACACCGACCTGCAGTGTCTGCCGGTCAAGCACCACGGTCTGCAGCGCCGCACCGGGCTGCGGAAAACTCACCGCCAGGCTGGCTTCGGCAAGGCCGTATACCGGGAACAGCGTGTTCGCCCCGAGCCTGTGCGGTGCGAGCGCGGTCGCGAACTGCCGGCAGAGCTCGGCCGAGATCGGCTCCGCGCCGTTGAAGACGAGCCGCACGGCGGAGAGATCGAGCGCGCGCGGCGGCTTGATCGCGAACTGGCGCAGGTAGTGCTGGTAGCCGAAGTTGGGCGAGCACAGCACCGTGGCGCGTCGCTCGCTGGCCTGTTCCAGCCAGAGCAGCGGCCGGCGCGCGAACAGCTCGGTCCGCATGATCGCGTGACTGGCGCCGCAGGCGAGCATGTTCAGGTGGAAGCCGATCAGGCCCATGTCGTGCGACAGCGGCATCCAGCTGAGCGCCACGTCGCGGTCGGAGAAACCCGCCGCTTCGACGATCGACGCGATGTTGGCGCTCAGGTTGCGGTGCGTCAGCAGCACGCCCTTGGGCTCGCCGGTGGAGCCGGACGAGTACTGGATGAAGGCCAGGTCCTCGGGCACGCGCGGCACCGGACGACCGGGCGCGTCGCCGAAGTCGAGGCTGCCCGGCACCAGCGCTACGGCCCGCAGCCGCGCGGCGTCCTCGGCGAGCCCATCGACGGCTGCGAATTCGTCCAGGCGATCCAGCGAGGCGGTATCTATATAGACAGGCGCACCGTCCAGCTGGGCGAACACGCGCAGCAGCTTGCGCCGGTGCTCGTCCGCCGTGCCGGGCGCGAGCGGCACCGGCACGATGCCTCCCAGCACGCAGGCCCAGAACATTTCGAGGAAACGCTCGTTGTCGCCCAGGCACAGGATCATCGTGTCGCCAGGGCGCATCGAGCGCCGCTGCAACGCGCCGAGCACGCCGAGCGCACGCTGGCGCAGGCGCTGGAAACTGAGCACGCGCTGCTCCTTCTCGCCCTCGATCAGCGTGATCTGGCGGTCTTCGCGCGCATTGGCGGCAAGGATGGCGTCGAGGGTCTGGGGAATCTGGAGGCGCATGGCGGGGTCAGTGGCGCGTGGCGAGCCGCATCCGCAACGGATGGCGCGTGCGCAGGTTGATCTGGAATTCGGCTTCCGCCGGGACCGGCCCGACGTACTCGAGCCGGAAGCGCGACGCCACCATCGTGAGGTGCAGCGCCATCTCGGCCATCGCGAAGCCGGCGCCGATGCAGAACCGCGGCCCGGCCGAGAACGGCAGGTAGGCGAAGCGGTGGCGGCCGGCGGTGGCTTCGGGCGTGAAGCGCTCGGGAAGGAAATCGTCGGGTCGATCCCAATGCGCGGGATCGCGGTGCAGAAGGTACGGGCAGATGAAGATGTCGCTGCCTGCGGCGACATGATGTCCGCCGAGCGTGTCGTCGCCGATCGCCCGGCGGCTGAACAGCCAGACCGGCGGATACATGCGCAACGCCTCCTGCAGCACCTGTTCGACATAGCCCGCGGCAGCCGTTGGCGCTACGGCCGGCGCGTCGATTTCTTCCTGCGCGACCGGCGAGTCCTGGGCTTCGGCGATCGCCGCATGCAGCGCCGCCTCGGCCTGCGGATGCTGCGACAGCAGGTACCAGGTCCAGTTCAGCGTGCTGGCCGTGGTCTCGTGGCCCGCGACGATCAGGGTCATCACCTCGTCGAGCAGGGCGCGGTCGGGCATCGGTTCGCCGCTTGCCCTGTCCCGCGCCTGCATCATCATCGAAAGCCAGTCGGTCTCGACGCGCGCTTCCTGCCGGCGCGCTTCGACGATGGCGCGCACATGGCGCGTCAGCGCCCGGAAGCGTGCCGCGAACTGCAGGTCGCGACGGCTTTCCTCGGTGAGAAGGTCGAACGGGCTCGCGCCCTGGGCGTCGATCAGGCGGTCGAAATCGGTGCTGAAAAGCGCGCGCAGCACGATGTCGAGCGCGACGGCACTGAGTTCGTGCGTGATGTCGACGCTCTCGCCAGTGTCGGCGACGGCCGCCCAACGCTCGACCAGGCTGGCATTGACACGCTGCACGAGCGGCACGAAACCGCGGTTGACGTTGCCCTGGAACGCCGGCTGCATCAGGCGGCGCTGGCGGGCCCACGGCTCGCCGTCGCTCACGATCAGACCGTTGCCGAGCAGCACGCGAACGCGTTCGAGCCCGGCGCCCTTGACATAGTTGGTGCGATTGGTCAGCAGCACGCGCCGGATGTCGTCGGGATTCTGGATGACGAGGCCATCCCCGGGACGGGTGCGCGAAGGCACGCGACAGATGTCGCCGAACTGTTTAATCAGTGCCTGCAGCACCGGCAAGCTCTCGTCGTTGGCGTCGAGGTCGTGGCGCTCATCCGGGCCGGGCGCCAACATTGCCTGTGCCATAATCCAAGGTTACCTTCGTGGGTCAGCCCACGATTATGTCATGCGAAGCCGTCGCGTTCGGTCCACAGCGGACGTACCTTCCGGTCCTCAAGAATTGGTGAAACGAACGTGTCCAGATTCGAGCGCGCGCTCATCCTCGGCGCCGGTCAGGGCAGCCGCCTTCTGCCGCTGACCGAACAACTCCCCAAATGCCTTCTCGATCTCAGCGGTCGCAGCATGCTCGAATGGCAGCTACGCGCGTTGGCGGACAACGGCATCGCCGAGACGGTCGTGGTTACCGGATTTCGTGCCGATCTCGTCGAAGCGGCGATCGAACGCATCGCGCCGCACGGCATGACCGTGCGCACGCTGTTCAACCCTTTCTACAAGCTGGCCGACAACCTCGCGAGCTGCTGGATGGCGCGCGCCGAATTGCGTGCACCTTGCCTGGTGCTCAATGGCGATACCCTGTTCGAGCCCGAGATTGCGCGCCGTCTGCTGGCCGCGCCGCCCGCTCCCATCATCGTGACCATCGACCGCAAGCCGGGCTACGACGCCGACGACATGAAGGTCGAGGTCGACGGCGACCGGTTGCGTGCGATCGGCAAGACACTGGCCGCCGAGCGCGTCAACGGCGAGTCGATCGGGTTCCTGCGTTTCGAGGCCGAAGGCGCCGCGCTGTTCGTCGCCGAGCTGGAGCGCACCATGCGCACGGCCGAGGGGCCGGGTCTTTGGTACCTGTCGGCGATCAACCGGCTGGCGGGCGCCGGCGCGGACATCCGGGTCGCTTCGATCGACGGCCTGCAATGGGGCGAGCTGGACTTCCCGGCCGACCTGCTCTACGTCCGCGAGCTGGCTTCGGGCTGGCAGGATCAGGCGTCGGCAGCACGCGACTGCGCTCCGGCACTGAGCAGCTGACGCACCAGCGCCAGGTCGGCCGGCTTGTCGACATCGATCGCGGCCTGGCCGTCGCGCATCTCGACCAGCGCAAGCTTCGCGCCGCCCGAGAGTTCACCCAGCCGCGCGGCGGCATCCGACGAATGCAGCTGGCCGAGCTGGTAGCGCATGGCGATGCCGAAGCCCAGGCGCTGCATCATCCGCAACGGCTCCTTGCGCGCGCCTTCGATTTCCTGCCACAGCGCGACGACGTCCGATGCGGCCGGACGCGCCAGCAGAAACAGGTTGCACCCTGAAAAATCGCCGTCCTTGAAACGCAGCCAGGTCCGCTGGCCGCCGGGCGCGGCAGCCTCGACCACCTTGCGGGGCGCCAACGCCGCCGAGACATCCGCGTCGGCGGGGCAGGCGCCCAGGAATTCGTCGATCCACTCGGCACGCAAGAGGGCATTGTCGGCGGTCGTCACCAGCATCGGCGTCTTTTCGCGGGCGAGTGCGAGCGCGACGGTGGCGCTCGGCCCTTCGGCGGTCGGCATGGTTTCGACCGGCTTTGCGCAGATCGAAAGTTGCAGCCCCGGCAGGCCGGCCAGCAGTTCCGGCCGGTCGATCGCGATCACGATGCGGCCGACCGCGGGCGATGCCGCGAGCGCCGCGACCACGTGCTCGATCATCGTGCTGCCGCCGATCTCGATCAGCGCCTTGTGGGTGACACCGGCGTGCGCGGCCAGCGGATCGCCCCCGGGGCGCGTGCCGGCCAGTACCAGCGCGGTCGAACCGCCGTGAGCGCCCGACGCCGTCGATAAAGCCATCTCAAGCACCGACGGCCAGCGTCTTCTCGTAGACGCGGTAGGTCTTGTAGGCGCTGGCACCGAGCGATTCGATGATGTGGCGCATCGGCCGGTTGTCTTCGAGGATCCACGACAGCTCGACCTGCTCCACGCCCTTGGCGCGCAGACCCTGGCGCATCGTGTCGATCGCCAGGAAGGGCGCGATGGCGCCCGCGAGTTCGCCGCTGATGCTGCGGCTGATGCCCATCAGCGGCACGCGCGCGGTCTTCGTGCCTCGCTTGAGCCGCAGCATCAGCCTGGCCCAGTTGAAGGGCAGCAGGCTGCCGCCGAAGTCCGCGATCATCTCGTTGAGGTTGGGCAGCGCGATGCCGAAGCCCACCGCCTTGCCGTGCAGCTCGACGATCGCCACGCACTTCGGGTCGATGAACATCTTCAGGCTCTTGGCCATGTGCGCGATCTCGGCCGGCGTGAACGGGATGAAGCCCCAGTTCTGCGACCAGGCGTCGTTGAAGATCGCCGTCACCGTGTCGAACTCTTCCAGGTAGCGCTTCGGGTCGAGGTTGCGCACGGTCAGCGCGGCCGGCTTGCGCGGGCCGATCATGCGACGCGCTGCGGCCGGCAACTCGTGCTCGATGTCGTAGAGATAGGCGATCAGGTCCTTGGCCTTGGCGTAGCCGCGCGCCTCGACCTGCGCCGCGACATGCGGCAGGTCGTGCGGCATCAGCATCATCGGCGGCGTGTCGAAGCCGTCGACCAGCAGACCGGTCTCCTCGTTGATCGACAGGTTGAAAGGCCCGAGGATGTGCGTCTTGCCGCGCGCGCGCAGCCAGGCTTCGGCGGTGTCGAACAGCGCGGCGAAGACCTCGGCATCGTCCTCGGCACAGATCATGCCGAAGTGGCCCACAACCGGGTCCTTCACCAGCCTGTCGATCTGCGCGCTGATGCGGCCGACGTCGCGCCCGCCCTTGCGCGCGAGCCACAGCTGCGTCTCCGCATGCGCGAAGAACGGGTTCTTCTTCGGCGACAGCGCATCCCGGCGCTCCATGGTCAGCGGCGGCACGAAGCCCGGATCGCTCGCGTGCAGCTTCGCGGGCAGCTTGATGAAGCGGCCGGTTTCTGCCGGTGTGCGCACCGGGACGATTTCGATGGTGGTCATCAGGCGGCCGGTTTGGCTTTGGTGCGTGAAAGGAAGCCGTGCCACAGCGTGCGGACGCTGTGCCAGGCGAAGGTCAGTCCCTGCCACGCGGTGACGATGTAGAAGCCGGCGGGACCGGCACCGACCAGCAGCGCCAGCGCCATGATCGTCATCGTGATGTTGCGGCGGGCGATGAAGCTGCGTACCCGACCGTCCAGCCGGCTCGCCGCGTGCAGCGCGAAGCCGAGCCGGTACTTGGCGATGCCCAGCACGATGCGGTCGCCGAGGTAGAACGCGATCAGCCACACCGCCGCGAGGTAGAGCGGATCGTCCGTCGTCCGTGCGCCGAGGCCCCAGGCCCAGGCGAAGTACCAGAACGGCGGATGCACCTGGTCGACGCCGTGGTCGAGGATGTTGCCGATGGCCGAGTCGGTCAGCGTGACGCGCGCGATCTTGCCGTCGACGCTGTCGAGCACCGCCATGCCGTAGGCGCAGAGGAAGCCGAGAAAGAAGTCGCCGCGCGCGAACAGCGGCACCGCCAGGACCGTCAGCACGATCGAGATCGCGGTGACGACGTTCGGGTGGACGCCCCAGCGCGTGCACCAGCGGGTCAGCGGCCAGACGACGGGCGGGAACACCCAGCGCGTGAGCAGGTCGGTCGAGCCCTTGTAGTTGTCCCAGAACATCTGGCGTTCGAGCCGTTTGCGCGTTGCCGGGTCGTTCACGGCGTAGATCCAGTAGGGCAGCGAGCGCCGCAGCTTGTTCACGTAGGCCGGAAAGACGGTCTCGTCGACCGGCGCGATGCGGCCGGCGGCGATCAGCGCATCGGCGACCGCGCGCAGGTCCGGCGCATTCGGGGGAATCGCATCGGCCAGGCCCGGGTCGAGCGCCAGCGCCACGGCGCGATCGGCGCCCGCGCCGCGCGCCGCGACGCACGAGGTCGTGCTGTGCACCAGGAAAGCGACCAGCCGCGGGTCGATCGCGTTGCCGCCGTCGATCGCGACCAGCGGGCCGCCGGCGAGCGCCTTGCGGAGGCGCACACCGAGCGCGGACGTGTCGGGCTCGACCCGCGCCGCCGGCCATGGGGTGCGCCCCGCATCGGCGCCCGAAAGCACGATCCGCGTGCCCTCCGCCAGCTTGCCGACGCTGCGCTTCAGGCGCTCGATCGGCGGCACGCCGAAAAGCGATCCGGCGCGTGCGGCGGGTGTCGTGTCTATCCAGAGATTCATGAGCGGAGTTTCAAATGCGTTCGGTGAATCGCAACTGCAGCAGCGCGATCGCGGCGAACACCGCCGGCGCGGCGAGGGCGATGGCCAGCGGCGGCCAGCGGGCGCTGCTGCCGAGCGCGGCGACGATGCCGTCGGACAGCAGAAAGCCCAGTCCCAGCACCAGTGCGATGCCCATCGCGCGGGCACCGCCTTCGCCACGCGGCAGCGCGGCTGCCGTCGGCAATGCCAGCATCAGCATGACGAAGAGGCCCAGGGGCGCCGTGAACGAGCGGTAGAAGACGGTCTGGTAGTACCGATGGGGAAGGGTGCCGGCACGCTTGCCGGCGATCACTTCGGCGAGCATTTCCGTCGACAGCTGCGGGCGGTCGACATCGAGGCGGAGCACGTCCTCGGGACGCAGGTTCGTGTTCCAGGCGCGCTCGGCGACGTAGGTTCGATCGATGCGTTCCTCGCCGATGCGGGTCTCGGTGACGTCCTTCAACAGCCACGCCCGCCCGTCCCACAGGGCTTCGGCCGCGGTGGTGCGATAGGCGATCAGCCCGACAGGGTCGCGCACGTAGAGCCGGACACCGGAGAGCCTGCGGCCGTCCGGACTGATGCTCTCGATGGCCACCGTGCCACCGGCAGTGTGCGCCCAGAGCCGCTTGGGCGTGTCGTCTGCCGGCGCGCTGGCGCTCCACCATTCCTTGAGCTGGTTCTCGGCCGGCGGCAGCACTCGTTCCGACAGCGCGAACTGCAGCAGCGCCAGCAGCACCGCGATCGGCAGCAGGTAGCCGAGCATGCGCGTCATGCTGATGCCGGCCGCGCGCATGGTGGCGATCTCCAGATTGCGCGCCATCGCGCTCAGCGCGAGCAGCGTGCCCAGCAGCACCGCGACCGGTAGGGCGGTCACCACGTCGGCCGGAATGCGCAGCATCCCGTAGTAGAGAACGCCGAACAGTCCCTGGTCGCGCTTGAGCACGTCGGTGGTGACGTCGAGCAGTTCCAGCAACTGCATCAGCGCCACGATCACCAGCAGCAGCACCAGGATCTGCATGCCCACGCGGCGCCTGAAGTACGACGGCATGGCACCGTTCGCGAGGCTGATGCTGCGCAGCAGGCTCATGGCACGGATTTGGCGCGGCGTCGCGGACGCGCGCGTTCGAGCAGGTTCTCGAAGCCCAGCACGGCGCGCGAGACCGGGTTGTCGCCCGGCCAGGCCAGACTGCCGCGAAAGATCCACAGGGCGAGCAGTGCGAACAGAACGAACGGCGTCCAGACCGCAGGGCCCGCCGGCACGCGCCCGCTTTCGGCCAGGCTTTTGCCGAACTGCAGCGCATGGTTGAGCAGCAGCAGCGCCAGCGACGCGAAGACCACGCCCGGCGTTCGGCGCCCGCGCTTGGAGGCCATGCCCAGCGGCAACGCCAGCAGCGGCAGCAGCGGCGGGATCAGCGCGCGCGCGAGGCGGCTGTGGAATTCGGCGGCGGAATCCTTCTCGCAGGTCGCGCACATGGCACGCCAGAGTTCGGGCAGCGTCCGCTCGCTGGCCGATTCGCCGCGGTCCCTGAACGGCGCGCGCACCGGCGAGAAGTCCTCCAGGTAGCCGTCGACGAAGCGCGTGGTCGAGATCACGCCGTCGCCGGTCTGGCGCACCCGCAGGCCATCCTCGAGCTTGAGCACCATCTTGCGAGTCTCGGGCGAGGTCTCCAGTTCGCCGCGCACGGCCGTCGTGATCTCCTCGATGCCGTCCAGACGCCGCTCCATGAAGACGCCGCTGAAACGGCGCCCGCCTTCCTCGACGGTGTTGGCGCTGAAACTGAAACCGTGGGCGATGTCGATGAAACGGTTCTCCTCGATCTTGGCGTCCCAGTTGGTCTGCAGGACCGCGTCCATCTTGACGTGGTAGTCGTAGCGCGAAAGCGGCTGCAGCAGACCGAAGAGGTAGAGGTTGAACACGGCCAGCATCGCGGCCAGCACGAAGTACGGCGTGGCGATGCGCGCGATGGACCGACCGGTCGACAGCATCGCGTCGAGCTCGCTGTCGTCGCACAGCCGCGCCGCGGCCATGAAGATCGCCGCGGTGAATGCGACCGGCAGCGACAGCCCCATGTAGTGGGGCACCAGATCGGCCGCCATCAGCAGCACGCTCGATATCGCCGCACCCGTGGACGCCGCGATGTCGAACAGCCGCAGCAGGCGCTGGAGCATGGTGGCGATCAGCATCGTCGCCAGCGCGGTCAGCAGCGGCACGGTGAACAGCCGTACCGCGTAGCGGTCGAGCCGGTCGAAGGAGAGGAGACGCAACGCGGTAGATCTCCTAGGCCGCCGCTCGGGAAATGGATTCGGCCAGCCTGGTGCGCAGCGCATCGGCGGCCGGGCCCTCGAGCGTGATCGCGGCATCGAGCGCGGGCGGACCCGGCCAGCCTCCATCCGGAAACCCGGTGCCCTGGAAGACGCGTGTGCCGTCGTAGCGCGGGATGACATGGAAATGGACATCGGGGTCGACCATCATCAGCATCAGGTAATTGATGCGCTCGTAGCCGACGACATCGCGCAGCGCGGATTCGATCGCCGCGACCAGCCCTCGCATTTCCGCGAAAGCCTTCGCGCTGACCTCGCCGAAGGCCCGGACCGGTTCGCGGCACACCAGCACCATGGCGCCGAGCGTCGGCTGTTTCGGCCGCAGCAGAAGCGTCCAGCAGTCGGTCTGGGCGAGGCGCATGGCAGGGTCGCCGAATTTCGTTTCAGTCGCGTTGGCCATCGGAAATCGATCCACGGTCGTTCGTTGCGGGTAAATCCCGGAGTCGGGCATTCTCGCCTGAGGCGTTCGTCATGACGGCGCGGTCGCTGTCCGGCAGGCACAGCGTGTACGCGCCGTCGGCGAGGAAGGCGCCGTCCCGTACCGACCAGCGGCGCACCTCGATGTCGACGCGTGGATTGCCGTCGGTCGTCGACAGGCGCAGCCGGTGCCACAGGGCGCCCTGGTCTTTCGGATTGGGCAACGCCGACGACGACGGCACGCAGAGACACGGGATCGGCTCGCGCGGGCCGGGAATCACGTCCAGCCGCGCATCGCGCGCATGGCCGTGCAGCACCAGTTCGGCGCCGCAGCGTTCCAGCACATCGCACAACGCCTGCCGGTCGGCGAGCGCCTTGCGCCAGCCGATGGCGCCCGCGGCCGGCGGGTGGTGCAGCATGACGATGCGCGTCCGTGCGGCCTGGCCCTCGGCAACGAGCACTTCTTCCAGCCGAAGGAGTTGCTGCGCACCAAGTGCCCCGCGCGCGAGCAGCGGCGCGGTCGGCAGGGCGGTGTTCAGGCCGACGATCGACACGCCGCCGCGACGGTGCACGAAAGGCCAACCCTTTTCCGCGCGCGTCCACGCATCCCATAGACCCAGCCCCTCCGAATGCGGCACATGCACCAGCGCGTCGTGGTTGCCCGGGACCACGCTGATGCGTTCGGCCGGTGCGAGGTCGGCGAGCCAGCGCGCGGCCTGCCGGAATTCACCCGGTAGCGAGAAGTTCGTGATATCGCCGGTGACGAGGATGTGGTCGACCGACTGCGTGCGCACGTCGTGTGCCAGTGCGTCGAGGATGTCGTCGCGGTGCAGCGCGCGCCGCCGCCGCCACGACCACGCGCTGAGCTGGCGCTTGGACCATCGCTGCCCCGGCGACAGCACCGGCTCGAAGGGGATGTGCAAGTCCGATACGTGCGCGAACGTGAATTCGCTCATTGATAATCGCCCGCTGTTTCATTGACTTTCACGTTTCGATCATGCCAAAACTTCACACCTCTCGCGACAGGCGCGTTCCGTGAGCGCCGCCACCGCGCCGACACGGCGCATCGCAGGGGTCGTCGTCGGCGCATCGGCGCTGCGCGTCTGGGGGCTCACCGCCGCCGCCAGGTTGCAACGGCAGTTCCGCCGGGCGGGCATCGACAGCCCGACGGCCGGCGCGGAGCGCGTCGTCCTGCTGCGTGCGGATTGGGTGTACGACGAGGTGCTGGTGCGCGGCCTCGCCGGTGCGGCCGACGACGTGGCGCTGAAGTCCGCCGACGGCGCGATCGTCGCGCTCGGCGTGTCTCCGGCGTACGCCACAGAAGCGGAAGCGTTTCTCGCCGAGCTTCGCGCGCCGGCCTGGGCACGCGTCGTTTCGCCGGCGCAGATCGCCGACAGCTACAACGACAAGCTGCGCAAGCGCGAACCGCCGTTCCTGCTGCCGCTGACCGCCGCGGGCCTCGACGCCATCGAGCGGCGCACTTTCAGCGGTGCCTACAAGGGCGTCACCGACCTGGTCACGCTGTATGCGTGGCCGCGGCCGGCGCGCTACGTCACGCGCCTGTGCGCCCAAGCCGGCATCACGCCCAATCAGGTCACCACCGCGAGCCTGGTGCTGGTGCTGGCCGCGATGTGGCTGTTCTGGCACGGGCATTTCGCCTGGGGTCTCGTGGCGGCCTGGGGCATGACTTTCCTTGACACTGTCGACGGCAAGCTCGCGCGCGTCACGCTGCATTCGTCGCGCTTCGGTGATTTCTACGACCACTCCATCGATCTGGTCCATCCGCCGTTCTGGTGGTGGGCCTGGCTGGTAGGGTTGCCGGCCGCCGGTTTCTCGGTGGCGGAC
Source organism: Janthinobacterium lividum (assembly GCA_050954325.1). Classification (GTDB taxonomy): domain Bacteria; phylum Pseudomonadota; class Gammaproteobacteria; order Burkholderiales; family Burkholderiaceae_C; genus Variovorax. The sequence continues at coordinate 329,592 of JBPBPG010000005.1, forward strand.
AGCGGGCTCGTCCTTGCCGCCATCGTCGCGGGCTACGTGCTGCAGCGGGTAGAGGAGGGCGTTTTCATCGCCTTCTTCAAGATGGACATGCATGTCTGGACGCGCTTCGACAGCAAGTTCCGCCTGGTCACGGCGCGGCGCAATCCGAACCTGCTGCTGCTGACGGCGGCGGTGCTCGTCGGCCGGCCCGATCTCGGCATCCTCGCCGTGGCCGTGTGGACGGTGCTGTCGCTCGCGATCCATGCGGTCCGTCTGGTGCAGGCGGCCATCGCCCGGCGCCGTGGTCCGCTGCGGTCGTGGCTGTCGGCGGGCACGACGGCGTCGGAGTGACGTGGCGGCAATTTCGCGGTGAGCGACGACCTGCACCAGTCGATCGGCGACGAACTCCGGCGCCGGATGCCGCGTCCCGCCGTCGCGCTGGCCAAGCGTCTTGCCGAGCGCGCAGGCGGGCGCGCCGCGGCCGTGCTGTTCTACGGATCCGCACTGCGGGACACGGCACTCGACGGCGTGCTCGACTTCTACGTGCTGGTCGACCGTTGTGCCGACTGGCCCGGTTCGTGGCTGGCACGAGGCGCCAACCGGCTGCTGCCGCCGAACGTCGGTTATCTCGAAGAAGACGTCGACGGGCGCCTCCTGCGTGCGAAATATGCGGTCATGACGGTCGGGCAGTTCCGTCGAGCCATGTCGATGCGGCGTATCGACACCACGCTCTGGGCGCGTTTTTCCCAACCGTGCGCGTGCGTCTTCGCGCGCGGCGATACCGACTTCGGCGCCGTGCGCGACGCGGTGTGCGGCGCGGTCATCACGGCCTCGCGATGGGCCTCGGTACTCGGTCCGCCGCAGGCCGATGCGCTGGCCTACTGGCGCGCGTTGTACACGCGCACGTATGCGGCCGAACTGCGCGTGGAGCGCACGTCGCGCGGCGCCGACCTGCTCGCGCACGATGCGTCACGCTTCACCCGCCTGCTGCCGCTGGCCTGGAACGCCGGCGGGATCGGCTTCGTGCAGGGCAACGAAGGCGAACTCGAACCTGCGATCGCTCCCGGTGAACGCGCCGCGGCCGGGCGGAGATGGCGCCTGCGCCAGCGCCTGGGCCGCCCGCTCAACCTTTTGCGCCTGCTCAAGGCCGCGCTGACCTTCGCCAACGCGACCGACTACGTGGCTTGGAAAGTCGAGCGCCACAGCGGCTACCGCATCGAGCCGACCGCGTTCCAGCGCCGGCATCCGCTGCTCGCCGCGCCGGGTCTCTATCTGCGGCTGCGTCGGCTCGGCGTGCTGCGCTGACGGTGGCGTCGCAAGGGCTGGCATAGGATGGGCGAGCGCCACCACCGACCGACTGCAGATGCCCGATTCCTTCTCGAACCCTTTCACCTTCTCGCGACGCTTCCTCTCGAGGGGTCTTGCCGCAACCGTCGTCGTTGCCATGGCCTCGATGTCCGCGCAGGGCGCCGAACCCGCGGTGACCGGTGAAGAGGCGTCGACCGTCCGCACCTACCCGACCCGCGTCGCGCGTTCGTTCACGCTGCTCTACCAGATGCATCGTGGCGGCATCAGCGGCAGCGGCGAGTTCAGCTGGAAGCGCACGGGCGACCGCTACGAAGCGCGTCTCAAAGGCACGGTCGCCGGCTTTTCGATCGTCAACTGGGCCAGCAGCGGCGGGTTCGACACCGCGGGCGTCGCGCCGGAGCGTTATCTGGAGCGCCGCATCGGCAAGTCGGATCGGGAGGCCGTCTTTCGCCGGGACGTGGCGAAGGTCGACTTCTCCGGCGTCAGCCCCGACATCGCGCTGCTGCCCGGTACGCAGGACCGGCTGAGCTGGCTGGTCCAGCTGCCCGCCATCCTGGCGGCCGAGCCGGCGAAGACCCGGAGCGGCGCGCGTGTCGCGATGTACGTCGTCGGCGTGCGGGGGCATGGCGAGGTCTGGACTTTCGTGTCTTCGGGCGCGGAATCGATCAAGACGCCGTCCGGGACCGTTCGCGCAGTGAAGCTGACGCGGGAGTTGCAGAAGGCGGAGGACACGCGCGCCGAAGTCTGGGTCGACCCGGCGCGGCAATTCTTGCCGGCGCAGATCCGGCTGACGTTGCCTCCGTTCGACGCGCCGCTCGAACTGAGCCTGGCGGACGCTTCTTCTTAAGCTAGGCGCGCAATCGACAGGGAAATCCCTCAAAAGGTATGCTTCGACCTTTCGACTTCTCCTGCGCCGCGCCGTGATCGCCACTTCTCCTACAGCCGAACCCTCTTTAGCCGCACCTTCGGGTGTCGTGAGAAATTTCGCATGGCGGGACGAAGCACGCGGGCTGATCGCCGATCTGTTCGAGCGTTCGCCGGCCATCTACTGGACCGATTTCCTCCTCAGCACCGGCATCGGCTGGGCCTTGACCGCCGTGTACTTCATGGCGAACCCGTGGAGCGTGCTGCAGATCGCTGCCTTCCTGATGGCGAGCCTGCTGTTCTATCGCTCGGGTACCTTCATCCACGAGATCGTGCACATGCCGAGCCGGCAGATGATGTGGTTCAAGCGGACCTGGAACCTGCTGCTCGGAATCCCGTTCCTGATGCCGTGGATCATGTATAGCAACCACATCGAGCATCACAACCATCGCCGCTTCGGCACGCCGTCGGACGGCGAATACCTGCCGCTGGGCTCGTCGCCGATCCACGAGACCGCCAAATACCTGGCCCAGGCGCCTCTGGCGCCGTTGTTCATGCTGATCCGGTTCGGCGTGCTCGGGCCGCTGTCGTGGTTCAACGCCCGGTTGCGCCATTGGGTGCTGACCCGTGCGTCGGCGGCGGTGTCGAATCCGTATTACAGCGAACGGTTCCCCAAGCGATTCGAGAACCATCTCAGGACCGTGGAAACGATCTGTCTTTTCTATATCGCCATGCTGGCCGTGCTCGTGTGGCGCGATGCGATCAGCTTCGCGCAGGTCGGCATGGGCTACCTGCTGCTGGCTTTCACGCTCGGGTTGAACTGGGTGCGCAACCTGGCTGCACATCGCTATGTCAACGACGGCACCCAGATGGACCATGCGGCACAGGTCGATGATTCGATCAACATCACCGGCCAGACCTGGCTGACGGTCGCGTTCTTTCCGGTCGGCCTGCGCTACCACGCGCTGCACCACCTGTTTCCGGCCCTGCCGTACCACAACATGGACGAAGCCCACAAACGGCTGATGCGAAGCCTGCCGGCCGATGCGCCGTATCGTGCGACGAACCGCGACAGCTTTTTTGCCGCAGTGCGCGACCTGTGGCGATCGGCGCGCGAGACGCCGCACGAGCTATCGGCCATGCGCGCGTGGCTGCCGCGCTCTGATCGCTCTTGAACGCCGGTCCGCCCGGTGGCTTGCCGGGGTTGCGGCCGGCGGTCGCCGCTGCGAGCGCGGTGCCCTGCCTGATCGTCAATCCGTTGAGTTTCCGCGCTTCGCGCGGGCTTGCGAAAGCGGCCTCGGCGAAGGCTCGCGCGCTCGGTGCCGAAGTGGTGTCGATCGGCAGTCCGGCCGACCTCGGATCGGCCGTCGACGCGATCCTGGCCCGTCGCCAGCAGCACGTGATGGTCCTGGCCGGCGACGGCACCGTGCGTGCCATCGTCGACCAGCTCGCCGCGTTGCCGCCTGGATCCTGGATTCCGGACCTGCTCGTGCTCGCCGGTGGCCGCACGAACCTCACGGCCCATGATCTGGTACCCGGCGGCACCGCGCTCGCGACGCTCGAACGCGCACTGGCCGCGGTGGCCTCGCAGCGCTGGGATGCCGCCGTGGTCGAACGGTGCACCCTGTGCATCGAGCAGGCACCGGCGCCTGCGCGTTACGGCTTCTGGGTCGGTGCGGCGCTGATCGACGGTGTCATCCGTCGCACGCATGCGCATCGCGCGGCCGGTGGAAGAATGCGAACGGGGTTTTCGAGCACGCCGGTGTCGCTGGTAAAGCTAGCTTGTCTCGGCTTGCGGGGTCGTTCGGGGCTCGCCTGTCCGGTGCTCGACCTCGATGCGGGACCGCTCGGGCGCATGCAGGGCAGGGTCCGTCTGCTGCTGGCGACCACGCTGCACCATCGACGCGGGCCGTTCGACCCCTACGCCTCCCGTGCCGACGACGACATGCGCCTGACCGCGGTCTCGCGCCATGCCGCGCGCTTCTGGTCCTCGCTGCCACGTTTACTGACCGGTCGCTTCTCCAGCGGCATGACGGTCGTCGACGGCTACCTCAGCGGAAGCTGCGAGCGGGCGCAGATCGTCGGGTTGAGCGGCTATTCGCTCGACGGCGAGGCCTTCGACACCGACCCGGCACGGCCGGTGCTGCTTCGGCGCGGACCGCGCTTGCGTTTCTTCACGGCATGAGTTCATCTTCGACCCGCATCCTGACTGCGCTGCGCGCGCGCGGCGCCATGCCGATGATCGGCGCCTTCGTGCGTGCCTACCCCGGCCGCAGCGCGGCAGCGCTCGCCGCCGTCTTCGTGGCCGGGCTGATGGACGGCCTCGGCATGTCGATGCTGCTGTCGATGCTCACGCTCACCACCGCCGAGAGCAATCACAAGCCGTCGCTTCCCGAGCAGGTCGCGACGCGCATCGCCGAGTTCTTCGGGCTCCAGCCGACCGCGCCGGTGCTGCTCGCGCTGGCCATCGTGCTGATCGCGCTGAAGGCGGTGCTGACGCTGCTGGCCAACAAGCAGGTCGGCTACACGGTGGCGCACATCGCGACCGACCTGCGGCTGGCACTGATCCGGGCCGTGATGTCGGCGCGCTGGAGCCATTACCTGAAGCAGTCGGTCGGGCGGCTGTCCAACGCCGTCGCCACCGAAGCGCAGCGCGCGTCGGAGGCTTTCCAGTACAGCGCGGAAATGGCGGCGATGCTGCTCAACGCGCTGATCTACATGGCCATCGCGCTGTCGATCTCGTGGCAGGCCGGCCTGGCGACCGCGCTCGCCGGCGGGTTGCTGCTGAGCCTGCTGCACACGCTCATCCGCAGTTCGCGTCGCGCTGGCCAGCACCAGACGCAGCTGCTGACCTCGCTGCTGTCGGCGATCGGTGCCCAGCTCGCGGCGGCCAAGCCGCTCAAGGCGATGGCGCGCGAGGACCATGTCGATGCCTTGCTCTCGGACCAGATGAAGCAGCTGCGCCGCGCGCTGCGTCGCCAGGTCGTGAGCCGCGAAGCGCTCGGCGCGCTGCAGGATCCGCTGCTCGCCATCATGGTCGGCACCGGCTTCTTCCTGAGTCTGGTGCTGCTGAAGATGCCGCTGGCCGCGGTGCTGGTGATGCTCTTCCTGCTCGCGCGCGTGGTCGGCTACATATCGAAGGCACAGCGCGCCTACCAGCAGATCGTGGTGCGCGAGAGCGCCTACTGGTCGTTGATCGACGGCATCGCCGACGCCCATGCGCAGGTCGAGCCGCAGGGCGGCCGACACACGGTGCAGATGGCGGACGGCATCCGCTTCGAACATGTGCATTTCCGGCACGGCGATGGGCGCCTGGTGCTCGAAGACGCATCGTTCACCATCGCCGCGCAGGAGCTCACGGTCATCATCGGTCCGTCGGGTGCGGGCAAGACCACGCTGCTCGATCTCGTGGTCGGGTTGCTGCAGCCGGAATCCGGCGGGCTTCGGGTCGACGGCGTTCCGATGACCGAGCTGGCGCTGCGCCATTGGCGCAGGCAGATCGGCTACGTGCCGCAGGATTCGGTGCTGGTCAACGATTCGATCGCCTACAACCTGGCGCTGGGCGAGAAGGACATCTCGGAAGCCGACCTGCGCGAGGCCCTGCGCGCAGCCGACGCACTGGACTTCGTCGATGCGATGCCCGAGGGTCTGCAGACGCTGGTCGGCGAGGGCGGTTCGCGTCTGTCCGGCGGTCAGCGCCAGCGCCTGGCGATCGCGCGCGCGCTGGTGCACAAGCCACGCCTGTTGGTGCTCGACGAAGCCACCAGCAGCCTCGACGCCGATGCGCAGGCTGCGGTCATCGAGACCGTGCGTCGCCTCAAGGGCAGCCTGACGATCGTGGCCGTCGCCCACCAACCGTCGATGATCGACGCTGCCGACCGTCTCTACCGCCTCGCCGATGCGCAGGTGACGACGGTGCGCGGTCCGGGCGTCGCCACGGTGCACGCGTGAGTCCGGCTTCGAAGCCGACGCCCGAGCTCCGGCCCGGCCTGGGCCGCCGGTTGCGGCGTGCACGGCGGCGGATGCTGTTCCTCGGCCTGCGGACGCTGTTGCGTGTGGCCGGTTTCGAGCGCGTGAGGATCATCGGCGCCCTGGCCGGCGAGCTGCGGTTCAGGTTCGCGTCGAAGCAACGCCGCCGCATCCAGCGCGACATGGCGCTGGCGCTCGGCCGACCGGGCGACAAGGCGGGCATGGCGCCGCTGCTGCGCGAGGCCTACCGCACCAACGATACCGCCGTGCTGGAGATCATGGCGATGTTCGACCGCCGTCAAGACGAAGCCATGCTCGCCGAACGCTGCGAGGTCGACGGGCTCGACCACCTGCGCGCCGCGCTGGCCGGCGGCCGCGGCGCGATCCTGCTCGCGACCCACGCGGGAAACGCGGCGATGCTCACGGTGAAGCTCGCCCATGCGGGATGGCCGGTGAGCGTGGTGTATCGGGAGGCGCGCATGATGTCCGCCGGATTCCTGCAGACCGGGCTGGAACACTACGGCATCCAGGGCATCCTTGCGAACACCGGCATCCGTGCCTATGGACAGATGCTCGGCGCGCTGAAGCAGGGAAGGATCGTCTTCATCATGATGGACCAGGGCGTGCAGAAAAAGGAGACGGGCGTGCTGCAGCGCTTCCTCGGCAAGGACGCGGCAATGCCCGCCGGGCCGGCCCAACTCGCCCGCGCCGCCCGCGCGCCGCTGCTGCCGGTCGCCACGACGGCGGCACTGCCGGTGTGGCGCTTCGACATCCGGCCGCCGGTACCGCTCGGCGAAGGTCCGCTCGAAGCCGATCTCGAACGCCTGGTGCGCATCACCGAGCAGCAGGTGATGCAAGCGCCGCAGCTCTGGAGTTGGCATCACCGGCGCTGGCGGAAACTACCGCCCGCGCTTTGAACGGTCGTCAGGTCGGGTTGATGCTGCGATGTGCCATGAAGATCTCCACCAGCAGCAACATGTACGTCGCGACCAGGCCGAGCATCGCCAAGATGAACAGCACCGCGACGGGCCTGTCGAAAGCGATCTCCAGCTCGTTGCCCACGAACAGCGAACCGATCAGCGTGCATACCAGGATCGCGCACACCGCTCCGGCCGTGATGGCCGCGTTGATGACTTTCGCACGGCGATTGAGCGTCTTCAGTTCTTCCTCGACCTCGATACGTCTCGCTCGATCGGGTGAAGGCGTTTCTTCGCGTCGCTTGAGCGTACGGTCGTTGACGCGGGCGAGGCGGCCGGTAAGGACAGTCAAAGTTCCGCCGATGGCGGCCAGCATGAAGGCCGGTCCGACGGCGAGCTGAATGACGTGGGACGTGTCTGCGTGAATCGAAAGCATGGGTGAAGCGTGGGATTTCAGTCGTGGGGCAAATTGTCAATAATCGTTTGCGCTGGTGCCGATGCAATCTTCGATGTTGTGTGCGACGTTCAAAAAACTATCATTGATAGTTGCGTAATCGATCATCCCATCTAGCCTATGGCTCTGTGAGCAGCCATCAATACATCCGCGCAGGCCGAAAGCGCCTGAACATGAGCGAACAGCAGTTTGCAACTGCCGTTGGCGTGAGCCGCGGCGCTGTTCAACAATGGGAGCGCCCCGAGGGTACCGCGCCCCGGCGCAGCAACTGGCAGCGCGTCGCCGACGTGCTCGGCGTATCGGTCGTCGAACTGCTTTCCGGACTGCGTGCGGATCCTGCGTTGGAGGTGCGCGCAGAGGTGCCGTTGGTGTCCGAGGTAGAGGCCGGCAACTACACCGTCATAGACAATTTTCGACCAAACGGCAATTTCGACACGGTCCCGACACGCGTTGGGGTCAAGCGCCATACTTATGCGCTGCGTGTCCACGGGGACAGCATGGTGAGCGAGACCGGTGATTCTTTTCCGCCTGGCGCACTCCTGATCGTCGAGCCGGAAATGGACCCGTACCCGGGCGATTACGTGATCGCCCTCAACGCCGACAACGAAACTACGTTCAAGCAATTGATCAAGGACAGCGGCGATCTCTATCTCAAGCCGCTCAATAGCCGCTATCCGATCAAGCCGCTCGGCGACGCGAAAATCATTGGCGTGGTTCGGGAATTCACCAAGCGCTTCAGGTAAGCCGGCACCAAATAGTCTTTTTGTCAGATAGATTTTTATGAGGTAGTATATAAATACTATCTTCATCGAAAACATTGAATCCAATGTGTGGTGGAATGAGCGCCGGGCCTTTTTCACCGGCTGCTCGCACTTGGAATCTTCACGATGCCCTACGTATTGCTGGAGTACCTTTCACAGGCTCAGCTCCCTGTCGACCTACATGCAGCAGAAGCCATCCATAAACTTCTCGCATTGAAGGCTGCAGGATTGGTCGTTGCGGAAATCCCGGCGTTCCTGCATGACCACAAGGGCGGGAACTATGTTTCTGCCGCCAGGGTCACTGCCGTCACGCCTGCTGGCACCGCGGCCGTCAAGAAACGCAGAGCCTGAGGGTTTCCAGCTTGGCGACCGACTGCCGATCCATGCGAATCATGTGCGAACGATGAATCGCAAGTGCACGGCAGCGCACATCTGAGATGTGGGTTGATCGATCCGGAAATTCCAGCCGCCACGAACTGTGGCTCGTGGCTGGCAGTGGCGTCCCTGGTGATCGCTTCCCTGGCATCGTATGTCGCTCCCGACTCTGTCGCGTCGCGTCGTGTGCGTTTTGCCGACGATATCGCTCAGCCGACGTGGATGGGCGGTCGGCTCGGTGGTTCTCGGCACCTGCAAGTGGTCGATGCATTTCGTCGGCACGCTCGGTCTCCCGCTGGCAATTTTGATCGGTTTCACGGGCTTCACGACGTCCGTTTCCTGGGTCCTGCAGCCGGTGCCTCCAGCGTCGAACCGTCGCGTGCGCGCGGGGCCGACCACAGCGCACGGCGTGTGCTGGCAGCGCGCTGGTCATGGGTGCGGGCAGCGGCATGATGCGCACCCTGCGATGGGGCTGCGGCGAGTTTTCCGCAGCGGTTGAATTTGCCTCAGCACGGACGATGTCGGAAGGCTGGACTGACAGACATCGTGATGGTGGCGTCGAACATGATGCTGCTCGGGCACGGCAACTGAAGACCGATCGCGGCTTCGTGAAAGATCTCGAAGACAGCGACGATGCACGTGCTGTAGTGGCCGACGGTGTCGGAAACGCCGCACAGCGCGTCATCCTCATTGGCGTGTATTGCGCCGTCATCGCATCAGGCGCCTCACCAGATCCAGCGTGAGCTCCGCGGCGCCGACCTCGCGGCACCCGCCGGAATTCTGACCCGCCCACAAACTCGAAAAATCGTCATGGCCGACCTTTTCGGCCGCTGCTTTCAATGACATGAGCGCTGCGCCGGCGAGAGGAAACGCAGGCGTATCGCCGATCGGCCCGAGCTCGGCGATCAGGCGGTTGCGGATGCTTCGCGCGGGACGTCCGGTGAAGAGATTGGTCAGCACGGTGTGCGCGGCACGTCCGCTCTTCAGTGCGGCACGATGCAACCCTGAAGTCGTGGCCTCCGGGCACAGCATGTAGGCCGTGCCGACCTGTACGCCCGCCGCGCCCAGTGCCATGGCGGCTGAAACTCCGCATGCGTCGGCGATGCCGCCGGCCGCGATGACGGGCACGCGCACTGCAGCGACCATCTGCGGAACCAAGGCCATCGTGCCGATCTGGGTCGTCAGGTCCGCGGTAAGGAACATGCCGCGGTGTCCGCCAGCTTCGAGCCCTTGCGCAATGATCGCGTCGGCGCCGTGTGCTTCGAGCCAGCGCGCTTCCTCGACCGTCGTCGCCGACGAGATCACTTTGGTGCCCCACGACTTCACGTGCGCCACGAGCCCGGGCGCTGGAAGACCGAAGTGGAAACTCACGACCGGTGGACGGAAAGGCTCGATCGCATCGGCGATCTGTGCGTCGAAAGGCGTGCGGCCGGTGCCGGGCTGCACCGTCGACGGATCGACCTCGAGTTCCGCGAAGTACGTGGCGAGCGAGTTCTGCCACGCTGCATCCCTCGCCGCGTCGGGCTCGGGCGTCGTGTGGCAGAAGAAATTGAGATTGCAGGGATGTGGCGTCGCGCGGGAAACGGCTTCGAGTTCCTTCACGAGCGCCTCCGGCGTCAGCATTGCGCAGGGCAGCGAACCGAGCGCGCCGGCATTCGATACCGCAATGGCGAGTGCGCTCCCCTGTATGCCGGCCATCGGCGCCTGCACCAGCGGGTGCGCGATGCCGAACAGGGCGCGGATGTCGTTCACGGAGTCGCGTGCTTCTCGTATGTCACGAAGCTGAACGGCAGGCCATCGGCAGCGGCGACGCGCGAGTCGCGCGCGGTCTCATGCCAATCCGCTCCAAGCACCGGTGCCCATGCATCGCCGTCGAAATCGCGTTCGATCTCGGTGACGACGGCACGTCGGGCGAGCGTCTGCGCTTCAGCGTAGATCTGTGCGCCACCGACGACCCAGACCTCGGCGGTATCGGACATTTCGCTGCTCAACGCGACCGCTTCCTGCAGGCTGCCTGCGCGCTCGGCACCGGGCGCGGTCCAGTCGGGCTGCCGTGTCACCACGATGTTGCGGCGCCCGGGCAGCGGCCGGAAGCGCGGCGGCAGCGAATCCCAGGTCTTGCGGCCCATGACCACGGTCGCGCCGCTCGTGACGCGCTTGAAATGGGCCATGTCCTCCGGCAGCTGCCAGGGCAGGGCGTTGTCCTTGCCGATCACGCCGTTGGCGGCACGGGCGTAGATGAGGTTGAGGCGCGCGGCAGGCATCGTCGTCATGGGGTGCAGCGAGCGTCAGACCGCCACCGGCGCCCTGATCGCCGCGTGGTGCCGGTAGTCCACGACTTCGAAGTCGTCGTAGGCGTAATCGAAGATCGACTCGGGCCTGCGTTTGATGACCAGCGTCGGATACGTGAAGGGCGCGCGAGTCAATTGCAGCGCGACCTGCTGTGCATGGTTGCTGTAGATGTGGCAGTCGCCGCCGGTCCAGACGAAATCGCCGACGTCGAGGTCGCACTGCTGTGCCACCATGTGCGTGAGCAGCGCGTAGCTCGCGATGTTGAACGGCACGCCGAGAAAGATGTCGGCGCTGCGCTGGTAGAGCTGGCAGCTGAGCCGGCCGCGCTCGCCCGTTGCGGCGGGTGGCGCGACGTAGAACTGGAAGAACGCGTGGCACGGCATCAGCGCCATCTTCGACAGCTCCGCCACGTTCCAGGCGCTGACGATGATGCGGCGCGAATCGGGATTCGACTTCAAGGTGGCGACGACGTCGGCGATCTGGTCGATATGCCCGCCGTCGGGCGTCGGCCAGCTGCGCCACTGCACGCCGTAGACCGGCCCGAGGTCGCCGTCCGCGCGGGCCCACTCGTCCCAGATGCTGACACCGCGCTCCTTCAACCAGTTGTTGTCGCTGGAACCGGTGAGGAACCAGAGCAGTTCCTGGATGATGGATCGCAGATGGACCTTCTTGGTCGTCACCAGCGGAAAGCCTTCGTTCAGGTCGAAGCGCATCTGGTAGCCGAACACGCTCTTCGTGCCGGTGCCGGTGCGGTCGGCCTTGTGCACGCCGGTGGTGTCGACGTGGCGCATGAAGTCTTCGTACTGGGAGCGGACGGGGCGGATGGTCATGTCAGAAGGAGCGGAAAAGCGTGTCGAGCGCGCGCACGATCAGATCGGATTGTTGTCTGGCGCTGTTCACGGGACTGCGCAATGCTCGGGCGCGTTGTCGAATCCGAGCGTCCGGACTCCTGGGATGGGAAAGGAATGCGGCCTATCTTATGCGCGCGATCCCAAGCGCATCAAACCCTCAACACACGCCCAGGGTTCATGATGTTCTGCGGATCCAGCCCCTGCTTGATCGCCCGCATCATGCCCAGCGCGACCGGCGATTTGTGCTTTTCCAGTTTGTGGACCTTGAGCCCGCCGATGCCGTGTTCGGCCGAGAACGAGCCGCAGAACCGCTCGACCGCGTCGTAGACCAGCGTGTTAACGCGTTCCTCTTCGGCTTTCAGGAACGCCTTAGGATCGCCCTCGGCCGGTGCCTGCACGTTGTAGTGCAGATTGCCGTCGCCGAGGTGGCCGAAGTTCACCAGGCGCACGCCCGGCACTTCGCGCCGGAGCAACTCGTCCGTGGCGGCGACGAAGGCCGGAATGCGCGAGACGGCGATCGAGATGTCGTGCTTGATGTTCAGCCCTTCCTCGGCCTGCGCCAGAGGGATGCTCTCGCGAACATGCCAGAGCTGGTGCGCCTGCGCGATGTTCTCCGCCACCACGGCATCGGTGACGCAGCCATCCTCGAATGCTTTCTCGAGCAGCGCCTCGAAGCGCGCGCGTGCATGGTCCTCGGATTCGCTGTCGGAATTTTCGAGCAGCACGCACCAGGGCGCGGCGTCGTCTTCCAGGAAAGGCACGCGCAACTGCGGCATGTGCTTGCCGACCAGGCTCAGTGCGAACTTGCCCATCACCTCGAAGCCGGTCAGGCCGGCACCGAGCTGGCCGTGGGCCATGCCCAGCAGCGTGACCGCATGGTCGAGCGACGGAACGGCAGCCCAAGCGGTCAGCCGCGCTGCGGGCTGCGGATAAAGCTTCATGGTGGCGGCGGTGATCACGCCCAGCGTGCCTTCGCTGCCGATCAGCAGGTCGCGCAGGTCGTAGCCGGTGTTGTCCTTGCGCAGGCCGCTGGTGCCGTCCCAGATTTCGCCCTGCGGCGTGACGATCTCCAGGCCCAGGCAGAGCTCGCGCGCGTTGCCGTAGCGCACCACCTGAGTGCCGCCCGCGTTGGTCGCGAGGTTGCCGCCGATGGTGCAGCTGCCCTCGGCCGCGAGACTCAGCGGAAACAGGAAGCCGGCCTTCTCGGCCGTTTCCTGCAGCGTCTGCAGGATGCAGCCGGCCTCGGCCGTCACCGTGAGGTTGGCCGCGTCGATGGCGCGGACGGCGTTCATGCGCTGCAGGCTCAGCACGACCTGCGTGCCGCTCTCGTCCGGCGTCGAGCCGACCGCCAGCCCGGTGTTGCCACCCTGCGGCACGAGCGACGTGCCGGTCGCCGCGCAGAGCTTCACCACATCGGCGACCTGCTGCGTCGTGGCCGGCCGCACGACCGCGAGCGCCTTGCCGCGCATGCGCCTGCGCCACTCCTGCTCCCAGGCGCTCAGGTCGCCTTCGGTCAGTACGTTGGATGCGCCGACGACGGCGCGCAGTTGTTCGAATAGGACGTTGTTGTCGGTCATGTCGGGAGTTCAGTTTTCGATCGGACGAGGTGCGCGCAGCCGGAATCGCACGTGCGATGCGCAAGCGACGAAAAGCGAGAGGCACAGCACGATTTCGATATTCGCCAGCGCCCGGCTCAGCGCCAGCGCATCGCTCCAGGCCCGCACCACGCCCTCGGTGAAATAGATCCAGATCATCAGGCTGACCCAGCGGTACGTGTACATCCGGTTCTTCAACAGCCCTGCCACCGGCACGACCAGCGGCAGCACCTTCAGCGCCAGCCACGATCCGCCCGGCCGCAGCGGCGCCAGCCACATCTCCCATGCCAGTCCGAGCACGATCAGCCCCACGAGGCTGCCGACGGCCAGCCAGCGCGTAGCCGCCACCGACGTGGAAGAGTAAGGAGAGGTATTTGCGTTCATCAAGGACACCGCGGATCTGGCTTTGCCAGTCCGCCAGTGTCGCCCCCGGCAGGGGTAGGCGCTGCGACACGAAGTGCGCAAGCCTGGGGGCGAGCCTTCTATGATACGGCCATGAAACGCCGGCCCTCCTGGGGAGACTTCTCCCACTTCCCCTGGCGCAACACCGCCGTTGCGCTCGGACAGCGCTTCAAGGAAGACCGCCTCGGGCTCACGGCCAGCAGCCTGACCTTCACGACCACCATCGCGATGGTGCCGTTCTTCACCGTCGCGCTCGCGCTGTTCACGGTGTTCCCGATGTTCGCCACCATGCAGGACCGTCTGCAGCGCTGGTTCGTCGACAGCCTCATCCCCGACAACATCGCGCGCCAGGTGCTCGGCTACCTGACCCAGTTCGCCAGCAAGGCGAGCGGTCTCGGCGTGGCCGGGCTGGGCGTGCTGCTGGCCACGGCCATCGCGCTGATCCTCACGATGGACAGGACGCTCAACAACATCTGGCGTGTCCGCACGCCGCGCCCGCTGGCGCAGCGCGTGTTCATCTACTGGGCGGCCATCACGCTCGGCCCGCCGCTGCTGGCGGTCAGCCTCAGCACGACCTCGTACGTGTTCTCGGCCTCGCGTGGTGCGGTCGGCGAGGGAAGCGCCATGCTGAAGATCGTGTTCGACACCTTCGAATTCGTGCTGCTGGCCGCCGGCATGGCGGCGCTCTATCGCTTCGTGCCCAACACCGCCGTCAAGTGGGCGCACGCCTTCGCCGGCGGATTGTTCGTCGCCGCCGCCATCGAGATCGGCAAGCGCGTGCTGGGCTACTACCTGAGCCTGGTGCCGACCTATTCGGTGCTCTACGGCGCCTTCGCCACGGTGCCGATCCTGCTGGTGTGGATCTACGTGGCATGGGTGATCGTGCTGCTCGGCGCGGTGATCGCCGCCTACCTGCCGAGCCTGGTGGCCGGCGTCGCGCGGCGCGGAGACACGCCGGGATGGTCCTTCCTGCTGGCGGTCGAGGTGCTGCAGGAATTGCACGGCGCGCGCGCCGGTTCGGGCAAGGGTCCGAGTGCCGAAGCGCTGGCACACGAACTGCGCGTGAATGCGCTCCAGCTCGCTCCGGTGCTCGAGACCCTGGTCGCGCTCGACTGGATCGCCCCCATCGCCGATCCGTCGGGACGTGCCGATGCACCGCGCCGTTACGTACTGCTCGTCGAACCGGCGTCGACGTCGCTGTCGCCGTTGTTGATCGAACTGCTGTTGCCCCACGTTGAGCCACTGGTGACGGTCTGGCAGCGAAAGCCTCTGGCGCAGCTGATGCTGCAGGATGTCCTGCCTGCCGCGTCGTCCGCGAAAGCGGTTTTCTGAATGGCACATCCCGAAGCTGCCGAAGTGTTGTGGGTCGTGTGCCTCTGTGCTCAATGGTGCGGTGCGTGCCGCGAATACCGACCACTGTTCGCCGCCGTCGAACGCGCCCATCCCGAGCTGCGCTTCGCATGGGTCGATATCGAGGACCACGCCGATCTCGCGGACGACTTCGACGTCGAGACCTTTCCGACCATCCTCGTGGCGGGTGCCGACGGCACCCGCTTCATCGGGCCGCTGCTGCCGCACGCGGAGACGCTGTCGCGTATGTTGTCGGCGTTGCAGGCGGCCCGGCGCCCTGAACCGCACGTGCTGAAACTGCTCGCCGCCGTGACGGGTGCTGCGGAACGTTTTGCCGTTTGAATGCAGACGACGAGGTCCAGGCCATGGGTCGCCCGCCGCCCTCGGCCCACCACCCCGAAGCGCTCAAGCCCCGAGGAAATCCCTCAACGCGAACAGCACCGCGTCCGGCGCCTCCGACATCAACGCATGGCCTGCCTGCACGGTCACCGTCTTGGCGCTGACAGCCTTGGCCTGCAACGCTTTCGCCGCACGCGGCGGCGTCATCTGGTCCGCCGCCCCAAGCAGGAACAGCACCGGGCATGTCGCCGCAGCCATCGCAGCCTCGCCGTTCGCGTAGTCGTTGCAGGCATTGAAGCCGACGTTGAACACGTTGACCTCGCGATTGCTCGCCAGCACCCGCCGCATCAGCGCGCGCGAACCGCCGTAGAGCCAGGTGCCCGGGCCGAGCGAGGAGGGCGGCGGCGCCAGCATCGAATGGGAGAAGCTGTTGACCATGTCGATCGCGCGCATCGGCGTGGTCGACGAACTCTCCAGCAGTGCGGGCGAAACCACCATCGGATAGGCCGTGCCGACCAGCGCGATGTGCGTGACCCGATCCGGCGCGCGCGCTGCCGTTTCCAGGGCGATCAACGAACCGAAACTGTGCCCGACCAGCGCGGCCTTTTCGATGCCGACGGCGTCGAGCAATGCGACGACGAACCGCGCCGCGTCCTCCACGCTCGCCGGCGGCGCGCCCGCGCTGCGGCAGTGCCCCGGCAGATCGACCGCCAGCACGTTCCATCCATGGTTGGCGAACCACCGGCTCTGCAGGATCCAGACGCTGTGGTCGTTGAGCACGCCGTGGATGAAGACGACGGTCGGCCTGGCCGGGTCGAGCGTCTTGCCGCCGGTGTAGGCGTAGGTGATGTGGCCGTCGACGACGAGTTCCATCTCAGAGCCCTGCTTTCTCGGCCGCCTTCAGCGCCCGCTTCAGGTCGTCGACCAGGTCCTCCGGATCCTCCAGCCCGATCGACAACCGGATCGTCCCCTGCGAGATCCCCGCGCCTGCGAGCGCGTCGTCCGTCATGCGGAAATGCGTCGTGCTCGCCGGATGGATCACCAGACTGCGGCAGTCGCCGACGTTCGCCAGATGGCTGAACAGCTTGAGCGCCTCGATGAACTTCTTGCCCTGTTCGCGACTGCCCTTGATGTCGAAGCTGAACACCGCGCCCGCGCCGCGTGCGCCATGACGCAGCAGCCTGCCCGCCAGTTCGTGGCTCGGGTGCGAGGGCATCAGCGGATGCCCCACGCGCGAGACGAATGGATGTTCGGCCAGGAACTCGACCACTTTCTGCGTGTTGCCGATATGGCGCTCCATGCGCAGCGGCAGCGTCTCGATGCCCTGCAGGATCAGCCAGGCGGTGTGCGGGCTCATCGAGGCGCCGAAGTCCCGCAGGCCTTCGCGGCGCGCGCGCAGCAGAAAGGCGCCGACGGTGCTCTCCTCGCTGAACACCATGTTGTGGAAACCGTCGTAGGCCTGGCTCAGTTCGGCGAAACGGCCGGACTTCTCCCAGTCGAAGCTGCCGCCGTCGACCACCACGCCGCCGATCACCGTGCCGTGGCCGCTCAGGAATTTGGTGGCCGAGTGGTAGACCAGGTCGGCGCCGTGATCGAAGGGCTTGATGAGGTAGGGCGAGGTCAGCGTCGAGTCGACCAGCAGCGGCACGCCGGCCGCGTGCGCGATGTCGCTGATTGCGGGGATGTCCAGCACGTCCAAGCCTGGATTGCCGACGGTCTCGCCGAACAGCAGCTTCGTGCTCGGCCGGATCGCCGCGCGCCAGCCGTCGAAGTCGCCGGGCTTGACGAAGGTGGTCTCGATGCCGAAGCGCCGCATCGTGTAATGCAGCAGGTTCTGCGAGCCGCCGTAGAGCGCCGTGCTGGCCACGATGTGCGAGCCCGCGCCCATCAGCGTGGCCACGCTCAGGTGGAGTGCCGCCTGGCCGCTGGCCGTGGCGATGGCGCCGATGCCGCCTTCGAGCGCCGCGACGCGCTGCTCCAGCACCGCGTTGGTCGGATTGCTGATGCGGCTGTAGACATGGCCCGCCCGCTCCAGGTTGAAGAGCGCGGCCGCATGGTCGCTCGACTCGAAGACGAAGGAGGTGGTGAGGTGGATCGGCACGGCGCGCGCGCCGGTCGTGGGGTCGGGCGCGGCACCGGCATGCAGCGCGAGCGTGTCGAATCCGGGGTCTGAATAGCCTGGCATGTGTCTCCTTGTATTGCCCTCAACAGCCGCATATTGTGGGTGCGCCAACCCGTTTCGTCGGCGCGCCGCGCTGTGCGATGGGCTATATTCAAAGACCGTCACGGCCCAGCTCATTCCAGAGGACACACGATGAAAGTCAGCGACATCCTGCGCATCAAGGGCAGCACGCTCTTCACCGTCACGCCCGACGAGCCGCTCGCCGTCGCCGTCGCGACGATGGCCGAAAAGGACATCGGTTCGCTGGTCGTCATGGAGCACGGCGACCTGATCGGCATGCTGACTTTCCGCGAGGTCATCGTCTGCATCGTCGCCAACGACGGCCAGGTCGGCTCGACGCTGGTGCGCAAGGCGATGGACGACGCCCCCGTGACCTGCACCGTCGAGACCGAGCTCGACGAGATCCGCCGCATCATGCTGGAGCGCCATGCACGCTACATGCCGGTGATGGACAAGCGGATGCTGATGGGTGTGATCAGCTTCTACGACGTCGCCAAGACCGTGGTCGATGCCCAGAACTTCGAGAACAAGATGCTCAAGGCCTACATCCGCGACTGGCCGGCCGAGGAAGACGGCAAGGCCTAGTCGCAGGCGTGCGGCCTGCCGGTCAGGACCGCAGCACGTTCGTCTTCGCCAGCTCCACCAGCTCGTCGCCACGCCCGCTCATCACGGCGCGCGTCGCGTAGAGGCTGAAGCCCAGCATCTGCGCCGCCTTGATCTTCGGCGGCAGCGACAGCTCCATCGGGTCGGTCACCACGTCGACCAGCGAGGGGCCATCGTGTGCGAAGGCCTCGCGCAGCACGTGTTCGAGGTCCGCCGAGCGTTCGACGCGGCGGCCGAAGAAGCCCATCTCGCGCGCGATGGCGCCGAAGTCGGGGTTCTTCAGCGACACGTTGGTGTCGACGTAGCCGGCGGCCTTCTGCTCCATCTCGACGAAGCCGAGCGAGCTGTTGTTGAAGACCACGATCCTGACGGGCAGCTTCATCTGCACGGCCGTCAGCAACTCGCCCATCAGCATCGTCAGCCCGCCGTCGCCGGACAGCGAGATCACCTGTCGCCCCGGGAACGCCGCCTGCGCGCCGAGCGCCTGCGGCATCGCGTTGGCCATCGAGCCGTGGTTGAAGGAACCGATCAGCCGGCGTCGGCCGTTCATCGTGAGGTAGCGGGCCGCCCACACGGAAGGCGTTCCGACATCGGCGCTGAAGATCGCGTCGTCGTTCGCCAGTTCGTTCACGACACGCGCGACGTACTGTGGATGCAGCGCCCGGGCGCCTTCGCGCGGCGTCGCGAGTTCGTCGAGACCCTTGCGCGCATCGCGATAGTGCTCGCGCGCGGCGTCGAGGAACGACGCGTCGCGGCCGTCGCGGATCAGCGGCAGCAGCATCGCTGCCGCTTCGCGCACGTCGCCGACGATGCCCTGGGCGAGTTGCACCCGACGGCCGAGCACGGCGGCATCGCTGTCGATCTGCACGATGGTCGCCTTCTCGGGGTAGAAGTTGCGGTACGGGAAATCGGTGCCGAGCATCAGCAACGTGTCGCATTCCATCATCGCGTGGTAGCCCGACGAGAAGCCGATCAGCCCGGTCATGCCGACGTCGAACGGGTTGTCCCACTCGATGTGTTCCTTGCCGCGGTAGGCATGCACGATGGGCGCCTGCAGCGCACCGGCCAGCGCCACCACCTCGTCGTGCGCTCCGGCCGTGCCCGAGCCGCAGAGCAGCGTCACGCGGCCGGCGCCGTTGAGCAGGGCGGCGAGCTTCGCGATCTCGCCCGCATCCGGAACGATCCGCGGCGTCACGGGCAGCGCCAGCGTCGGCCGCGCGTTCCCGGGTGCGTCCTTCATCGACACGTCGCCCGGAATCACCAGCACCGCGACGCCCTTGCGGCCGATGGCGGTACGGATCGCGCGGTGCAGCAGTTCGGGCAGCTGCGCCGGGTCCTGAAGCATCTCGCAGAAGTGGCTGCATTCGCGGAACAGCTCGGTCGGATGGGTTTCCTGGAAATAGCCCAGGCCGATCTCGCTCGACGGGATGTGCGCCGCGATGGCGAGCACCGGCACATGGCTGCGCTGGCAGTCGTAGAGGCCGTTGACGAGATGCACGTGGCCCGGTCCGCAACTGCCCGCGCAGACCGCGAGCCGGCCGGTGACGGCGGCTTCGGCGCCCGCCGCGAAGGCGCCGGCTTCCTCGTTGCGCACGTGCATCCAGTCGATCCTGTCGAGCCGTCGCAGGCTGTCGTTGATCGCGTTCAGACTGTCGCCGGTGACGCCCCAGATGCGCTCGACGCCGATGGCGTCCAGCGTCTGCACGATCAGGTCGGCCACGGAGAGGGTCTTGGTACTTCCGAAAAGGCTCATCGCGGGTCTCCTGCGGCGTTCGATGAAGGTGGGAGCGGCGCGTCCAATGCCACAAGCGCGGCGCCCGGAAAGTGGGCGAACAGTTCGCCGACCTGCAGGGCCCCATCCCGCACGGTCAGCACTTCGCCGGTGAAGACGTGTTCGAAACGGGCACCGTCCGGCCAGCCGGGCAGTCGCACCGCCGTATCTTTCCAGGCCGATTCGCCCAGCGGCAGCCAGCAGTCGGACGCCGCATCGGCAGCCTGCGCTTCGGCCGTCGTGGCGAGGCTCACGTAGAGCCGACCGGCGACGACGACCAGCGTCTGCTCGCCGTGATGGCGCGCGTAGGCGACCACGTGAGGAGCCTCGCTGCCGGTGGCTTCGAGCGCGGTATAGCCGCCGTCACGGAACAGTGCCGGGTGCGCGCGGCGCAAGTCGAGCAGCCGCCAGGTCGTCCAGAGCTTGGCGCCGCCGTCGTGCGGCGACGCGGCCAGCGCGCCGGCGCCGGTCGCCATGCGATCGCTGCCGACGAGTGCGTCCAGCCGGTCGAGCCAGCCGCTGCGTGCCGTGTAGTCGACCGGCCGGCGGTTGTCGGGGTCGACCAGGCTCAGGTCCATCAGCTCGTTGCCCTGGTACAGATCGGGCACGCCGGCCGCGGTGTACTTGATCAGGATCATCGAGATGCTGTTGAGCGCGCCGAACCAGGCCAGCGTGGCGCCGAAGCTTTCGAGGTCCGACCGGAATTCCCTGCTGCCCGCGCTGCCGAGCAGGCGTTCGACGAAGCCGGTGAGGGCGTCCTCGTAGTCCTGGTCCGGATGTACCCAGCTGGTGTGCGACTTGGACTCGCGTGCCGCCTTCAGCACGTAGCGCCCGATGCGCTCGATGAATTCGACGCGACCGGCATCGGTCAGCCCGCCTGCGGGCAGCGTGCCGAGCAGCGTCTGGTAGAGCAGGTACTCGTCGGCGGCCGACGGTGCCACGGCAACCTCGGCACCGGTTGCCGGCGCGGCGTTCATGGCACGCCAGCGCCTCAGCGCGAGCCGCCAGGTCGCCGGCATCTCCGACAGCACGTTGATGCGATTGCGCACGTCCTCGGAACGCTTGTTGTCGTGCGTCGAGGTGGCCAGCATGGTGTGCGGCCACCGCACCGCACGGTCGGCACCGGCGATGTGAAAATCTTCCAGCGTCATGCCGAAATGCCCCGGCTCGCCGCCGACCTCGTTGAGCGAACTCAACGGAAAATACTGGTAGAAGGCCGTGTCCTCGACGCCCTTGGCCGTCACCGGTGCGCTGAACTGCTGGAAGCGCACCGCCAGCCGGCGCGCGCGCTCGCGCAGGCCGGTGGATGCGTCGGGCACCGCTTCGCCCAGCAACGTCATGCGCACGAAGTCGAACACCGATTCGTCGGCGTCGAGGCTGCGGTGGCGTGCCTCGGTCACGGCGGCGTCGATGTAGTGCAGGTCCTGTTCGGATGGCGAATCGACGATGTAGCTGCGGTAGACCGGCATGCAGGCCGCGATCTCGCCCAGCGCGCGGCGCAGGCTGTTGAGCGTGTAGTCGCGCGTGCGACGGTCGGAGCGCGCCATGCGCAACAGCTCCGTCGACAGCACATTGAGTTCGGACGACAGCGCGTTGCGCATCGTGAGCCGCTTGCCTTCGTAGGCGAGTTCGCCGAATTTCTGCTGCACGCCGGTGAAGCCGCGCCAGATGCGCATGAAACGCTCGGCCGTGCGCGTGTCGACCAGCACGCCGTTGACGACGGTGGCGAAGCGGTAACCGGTGGTGCCGTGAATGTGCCACTGCACCGGCACCTCCTCGTGCGAGGCGGCGATCTTCTCGGCCACCACGTAGAGCGGTCGCGCCGGACGGCCGTGCTCGTCGGCACCCGGCAGCACCAGACCCGCGCGACGCGCGTAGCCGTGCTGCAGGCGCTCGAAATACTCCGCCGGGTCGTACAGACCGTCCGGGTGGTCGATGCGCAGGCCGTCGACGGCGCCTGAGGCGGCCAGGTCGAGCGCCATGCGGTGCGTGGCCTCGAAGACTTCCTCGCGCTCGATGCGCAATGCGGCGAGTTCGTTGATGTCGAAGAAGCGGCGGTAGTTGATCTCGTCGGCCGCGACGCGCCAGTACGACACGCGGTAGGCCTGCGCGTCGAGCAGCGCATGCAGCGCGTCGCGCTCCGACGGCGCATTGAAGCCGGCCACGGCGGCCCGGATGGCCTGCGCGACCTCGGGCTGGCGCGCGAGCAGGCGGGCGAGGCGCCCCTTGAGCATTTCCTTGTCGCGCGCTCGCTCGGCCACCGATTCGGGTTCGGTCGACAGGCGCGAAGGCAGGTGGCCGAAAGCGGTCGCCACGCTGGCCAGACTGGCTGTCAGGTCGGGATCGTTGAGCGCGGTTTCTGCACGCTGCAGCACGCGTGCGTAGGTTTCGGGTGCGAGCGGGAAGCGGTGCTCGTGGTAATGGACTTCCATGGTGCCGCGCTCGGCGTCGAAACCCAGCACCAGTTCGCCACGCTCCAGCACATCGCCGTAGTGATCGCCGAGCACCGGCAACAGCACCTTGCCCGCGAGCTCCAGGTTCAGCGGGCGCCAGTCGATGTCGAAATGCTGCGCGTAGAGCGACGCCGGGCCGTTCTCCAGCACGTCCGTCCACCAAGCGTTGTCCGCGCCCAGCACGCCCATGTGGTTGGGCACGAGGTCGAGCAGCTGCCCCATCCCGTTGGCCCGCAGCGCCGCGGTGAAGGCCTCGAAGCCTTCGCGGCCGCCGAGCTCGGGGTTGATCTCGTCGTGCGCCACCACGTCGTAGCCGTGCATGCTGCCCGGACGCGCGCGCTGGATCGGCGAGCAGTAGACATGGCTGATGCCGAGGCGCGCGAGGTAGGGCAGGGCGGCGGTCGCGTGTTCGAAGCGGAAGTCCTTGTGGAACTGCAAGCGGTAGGTGGCGCGCGGGATCACCGTCTCGATGCTGCGGCGCGGCGGCGACTTCAGCGTCGGATGCGGGCGGATCGCGGCCAGCGTGCGGCAGAGCTCCAGCGTGCGTTCGTCGGCGGCGAGCTGCTGCAGGTCGAGCGACAGCTTGCGCATCCAGTTCGGATGCTCGGACGTGGTGCCGGGCATGTTGGCCTGCTCGGCCATGCCGATCGCGTCTTCGAGCTGGACCATCATCACCTGCGACGGCGTGCTCGCCACGTAGGCATGGATGGCGGACACCACTTCCGAAGAAAGCGTCTGCGCACCGGTCGCGCCGGCCACCGCGTCGGGCGAAAGGAAGCCTGCGCGCTGCACGGCCAGCAGCAGGCGGACGCGTTCCTGCGCGCGGTCGAACAGCTGCTTCTCGAAGATCGCCTGGTCGGGGTACAGGCCGAGCGACAGGCGCAGGCGCAGGTCGTGCCCGGTCCACCAACCGGCCAGCGTGGCCAGGTCGTGCGTGCTGATCGCGACCAGCGCGTTGCGCGGGTAGTCGGCCGGCGCGATGAAGTCGTTGTCGCGGGTGCGCTCGAAATACAGCAGCTTGTACGACAGCAGGTCGCTGCGCGTCATCGCCGTGCGCATCTCCTCGAGCACGGTGCCCAGGTCTTCGCCGATCACCATGCAGCGCTGGCGCTGGCTCTCGATGGCGACGATGCCGAGCATCTCGTCGAGCGCGTAGTGCACGTACGCGCCGTCCTGCGGCGACTTGTGCGGCGGGATCCAGAACAAGCGCATCAGGCCCATCACATGGTCGATGCGCACGGCGCCGGCCGAGCGCATGTTGGCGCGCAGCGTGTCCCTGAAGAAACGGTAGCCGGTGCTGCGCAGCTTGTCGGGTCGCAGCGGCGGCAGGCCCCAGCCCTGGCCGTTCGGGTTGAACTCGTCCGGCGGTGCGCCGACGCTGGCCCCGTGCACGAAGGTGGTCTGCTCGCCCCAGGCGTCGGAGCCCGCGCGGTCCACCGACACCGCGAGGTCGAGGTAGAGCCCGACGGCCATGCCCAGCGCTTCGCACTGTTCGGCCGCGCGGGCCAGCTGGCGCGACGCCTGCCATTGCAGGTACTCGTAGTACTCGACCCGCTCGACATGCGATTCGCAGAATGCCGCGACGGCTTCCGACGACGGATCGCGGTAGGCCTCGGGCCATACCGGCCAGCCCCAGACGGCCGCGTCTTCGGCGAAGAAATGCGCCTGCAAGGCTTCGAACAGCGCGTGGCTGCGCAGCGAGGCGCCGCGCTCGGCCCGGAAGATGTCGAACGCGGCGCCAGGCTTGCGCCGGTAGGCGGCGTACAGCAGCTCCAGCACCTCGAACTTGGCCGCGGCCACGCCGGGGTAGTCGACCAGCGGCGTATCGCGCAGCGCGGCCAGGCGTGCCTGGAAATCGGGTGACTTCACCAGCCGCTGCGCCGACTCGCAGTCTCGGTATTCGTCGACGGCCTCGACGTCGATGTAGAGCACGTCCAGGTGCAGCCGCGACGAGGGGCTGTAAGGGCTGGTGTGCGCCGGGTTGTGCGGAAAGAGCGCATGCAGCGGGTTCAGCCCGACGATGCCGGCGCCGCGCTGCGCCGCCTGCTGCGCCAGCATGGCCAAGTCGCTGAAGTCGCCGATGCCCCAGTTGCGGCGCGAGCGCAGCGCATAGAGCTGCACCGCCGGTCCCCAGACTCGGCCGTCGCCGCGCAACGCCTGCGGCTTGTAGCACTGCGCGGGAGCGCTGATGACGAACGCATCGCCGCTCGGTCTGCCGCCGACGTCGTCGAGCGCGAATCGGTGGTAGCCGACCGGCAGCGGCTGCGCGATGGTGACGCGGCGCTCGCACCACGCGACACCGTCGATGTCGGTGCGGGCGAGTTCGGGCACCGAGTGCAGTGCCAGCCGGCCGTGGTGCGGCGTGCCGTTTTCTTCGTGCAGCGTCCAGGCGGCATGCGCCTGCGCGGCCGGTACGCGGACCCGCAGCGACCAGTCGCCCTGTTCGGCCTCGATCGCGATGGCGAGCGGCACGCTCTCGCGCCATCGCCCCGCTTCGGCGGAGGCGAGACTTTCTTGCGGCCGGGTCGACGGATCGATGCCGAAGCTGGCGAGCAGCGAGGACAGGTTCGCTGACGGTGCGACATGGCGCTTGCCGAAGATGTCGTCGTATTCCGGCGCGATGCCGAAGAAGGCGCCCAGACGCTGGAGCGCCTGGTGTTCTTCGCTGCCCTGGTGATCGGCGTGACCTGCGTGCGAGGCGTTTTCAGACAAATGGATTCTCCTGGATGGTCACGTGCACGGCGCCCGGTTGCAGGCGCCACGGACTGTCGTCGGACGCCTCGCGCGTGCCGACGCCGCTGGAATAGATGGTTTCGCCTTCGAGCGGCGTGACGCTCTGGGCCGGCGTCTTGCCGAAATGCGCGAGCAGTTGCAGCTTCGCACCGCCCGCTGCGCCGTCGGCACCGCCGATCGACCATTCGACGCGCAGCGCATCGCCCTCGCGCCAGTGCTTCCCGCCCGCATGCTGGCCCTCGAAGCGCGGTACCAGCAGAGTACGGCGCAGCATCAGCAGTTCACGGATGTGCGCGAGCAGCTCGCCATGGGCGCCTTCGGTGCGCTCCTCCCACTTGAGCTTCGACGCGGTGAAGGTGGACTCGGCATTGGGGTCCGGAATCCCGGCCAGCTTCGATTCGTCGCTGAACGCGGCGAAGCCGCCGAATTCGGAGCGCCGGCCTTCCGATACCGCGGTCGCGAGTTCGGGGCCGAAATCGCAGAAGTAGAGAAACGGCGTCGAAGCGCCGTACTCCTCGCCCATGAACAGCATCGGCGTGTGCGGCGACAGCAGCAGGCAGGCGTAGGCCGCGCGCAGCAGTACCGGATCGGCCAGCGAAGAGATGCGGTCGCCGAACGCGCGGTTGCCGACCTGGTCGTGCGTCTGCAGGAACGAGACGAAGCTCTCCAGCGGCAGCTGCGCGCTCGGCTCGCCGCGCGCTTCGCCCTTGCGGAAGGCTGACGCCTGCCCCTGGAAGACGAAGCCTTCAGCCAGTGCCACGCCGAACTGCGTCACCGCGTCGTCCGCATAGTCGGCGTAGTAGCCGTCGGTCTCGCCGGTCGTGATCACATGCGCCACGTGATGCAGGTCGTCGTTCCATTGCGCGCTCGCGGTGATCGGCGTCTGGTCGCCCTGGTCGCGCTCCAGGAAGTGCGAGCCGTTGGCGTCATTCTCAAGCACGATGTGGATCTGGCGCGACCGGCCCGGGCCGTCGCGCAAGGCATTGCAGATGGCGGTGACGATGTCGGTGGCGGAGTCGTCGCGGATCGCGTGGACGGCGTCCATGCGCAGGCCGTCGAAGCGGAATTCCTCGACCCAGTAGAGCGCGTTGTGGATGAAGAAGTCGCGCACGGTCGCCGAATGTTCGCCGTCGTAGTTGATGGCCGCGCCCCACGGTGTCTGGTGCGCCGGGTTGAAGAACTCCGGCGTGCCGGCGTGCAGGTAGTTGCCTTCGGGTCCGAAGTGGTTGTAGACCACGTCCATCAGCACGCTCAAGCCGTGGCCGTGGGCCGCGTCGACGAAGGCCTTGAGCTCGTCGGGCGTGCCGTAGACCGCGTCCGGCGCGAACATCAGTACGCCGTCGTAGCCCCAGCCGCGCTGTCCCGGAAAGTCGGCCACCGGCATCACTTCGATCACCGTGACGCCGAGGTCGACCAGGTCCTGCAGGCGCGACTGCGCGGCAGCGAAAGTGCCTTCGGGGGTGAAGGTACCGATGTGCAGTTCGTAGACGACGGCTTCGGTCCAGGGGCGACCGGTCCAGGCGCCGTCGTGCCAGTCGTAGCTCGACGGATCGACGACTTCGCTGGCCTCGTGCACGTCGTCGGGGTTGCGGCGCGACGCCGGGTCGGGCACGCGCAGGTCGTCGGGAAGCTTGAAGCGGTAGCGGTCGCCGGCACGGGCGTTTTCCGCCGTCAGCCGATGCCAGCCCGCATCGTCGCGGGCCATGGCGAGGGATGCGATATGCGGTGGTGACGCCGATCCGTCTTCGACGAGGTCGAGTTCGACGCGTGCGACGCCTGGAGCCCACAACTGGAACAGGACCCCGCCGTCGTCGGGAAGCACGGTGGCCCCGAAGGGCATGGAATGGATATTTTTCATGGGGAGAGCGCCGGACGGCGCATCGATTCGGGTGAGCGCCTGTGCAGCGAACATGAAAGTTGCGGCGCGTGGGCCGTCGGAACGGCGACCGTGGCGTCAGGGCAGGCGCTTGTCGTAGGGGCCGCGCACGCCGGACGACCTGGGCTGATCATGGGATGCGCCGGGCAACGCTCCGGGCACCGTGGAACGCGCGGCGTCCTTGTCGGTTGCGTCCTGCGCCACTTCCTTCAGGGCGTCCTTGGCGTCTTTCGCACTGCGGCTGCGCGGCCACCACTCCTCGATCCGCTCCTGCGCCCAGTCCTTGCCGCCGAGCCCGAAGGCCAGCGCGATGCCGAAGACCACGCCCGCCAGCAGGATCAGGAAGCTCTCGCGAATGATGTCGCCGCCGACGCGGATCTGGTCGAGCGCGATCAGCACCACGAAAGCCAGCACCGCGTACTGCGCGAGCCTGCCCAGCAGCGAGGCGTCCTGCAGCTTCACGTTGCGGCCGTAGATGGTCACGGTGTCGCGGATGAAGCGCGCGAAGTACGCACCGAAGGCCAGCACCAGCAGGGCCACGAACACGTTGGGCACGAACCAGACCACGCGGCCGAGCAGGTCGGTGATGTAGGTCAGGCCCAGCCCGTTGAAGGCGATCAGCAGTGCGGCCAGGATCACCAGCCAGTAGGCGAGGAAACCGAAGATGCTGGTCGTGTCTCCGGCCATGCCGCCCTGGCGCAGGAAATTGTCCATTCCCGAGCGCTCGGTGAGGACCGGGAAGTTGATCGCCCGCAACGCCTTGATGAGCGCGAAGCGCGCGACCTTCGCCAGCAGCCAGCCACCGATGACCACGACGACGGCGATCAGCAGGCGCGGCAGGAAGGCTCCGATCTGGAACAGGATGGCCCGGACGGGCTCCAGGGTGACGCCGAAATTTTCCATGATGAGTTCCGATTCAGTGTTGTTCAGCCGCGATCGACCAGCGCCAGGATGCCTTGCAGCGGTACCTGCACCCAGTCGAGCCGGTTGCCGAGTTCGTAGCGCAGTTCGTACATCGCTTTCTCGAACTCGAAGAGCGCGAGCAGGCGCTCGGTGGCCAGCTCGGACTGTTTCGAGCCGCCGGCCGCCATGCGTGCCTTGTAGGCGTCGAGGAACGCGCCGCGTGCCTTGACTTCCCAGTCGCGTGCCGCCGGCTCGAGCTTCGCGAGCTCGTCCGCGTTGTGCGCCACGCGGCGCAGCGCCGACCAGCGCGCGTAGTTCAACGAACGCACCATGCCGGCCACGTCGCGCAACGCGGAGCTGCGCTGGCGCCGTTCCTCGAACGTGCGTGACGGCTCGCCCTCGAAATCGATGATCAGGAAATCGTTGCGCGACACCAGCACCTGCCCCAGGTGGTAGTCGCCGTGGTAGCGCGTCTTGAGGCCGTCCTGGCCCTCCAACGGAAAGTCGGCCACGCGTGCCTTGACCTGTGCCGCGCGCGCCAGCAACCGTTTCGCCTCTTCCTGCACTTCGGGCGTGAGCTGGCCCATCCGTTGCGACAACAGGTCGAGCGTGTGCCCGGCCTCGGTGCCGGCACGGTCGCGCCACTGCACCACGTCCTCTTCGAGGATCGGTTTCGGATCGAAGGCCGCATCGCCGGTCACCTTCGACAGCGCCAGATGCAACTCGGCGGTGCGTTCGCCCAGCGTCTGCATCAGCGCGAGGAAACCGCCGTGCACGTCGATCGGCTGCTGCACCGATTCGACCGTCCTCACGCCTTCGAGATAGCGCGAGAGGTAGTCGAGCGTGTAATCCCAACCGTCGCCCTGGTTCGGCACGTAGGCCTGCACCAGCGCCAGCGTCATCACGGTGCCGTCGTCGGCGATGTGTTCGAGCGCACCGGCCACCGGCACGCAGTTCGGGTACTTCGCGACTTCGGTGAGGAAGCGGCCGATCTCCAGTTCGGGGTTGATGCCCGAGCGCAGCCGCCGGTAACCCTTGAGGAACAGGCTCTCGCCTAGCATGACCACCGTGTTGCTGCTCGCGCCGCTCGGCGGCGTGACCGTTAGCCTGTCGAGGTCGTCGCCGACCAGGCCCGCGAAGGCAGCGGTCGGCTTGAACAGCAGCCGGCCGTGCGCCGACTTCAGCTCGGTGCGCGACCCGATGGCACGGACCATCGCGCGGCAGAAGCTCTCGTCGTAGAACGCGTCGGCCATCACGCCCACGTTGGCCTGCTGCCGCACCTTGGCGACGGCGCCCGGGGCGAGCGTCTTGATCCGCTCCTCGTCGGTCTCTTCCCAGGCGAGCGCGAGCGGCACGAAATACGACGCGGCCTCCGCCGGGCCGTCCAGCGTTATCAGCGGCAGCATCCAGGTGCTTTCCCCGGTCTCCCACACCGCGTGGTCCTCCAGGCGGGCGCGCTCGACCGGCGTGCCCTTGGACGCGTACCAGCGCTGCGTCTCGATGTGCCGGGGCAGCGTGTCGGTCTCGAACTGCAGGCGCATGCGCTCGGCCATGCCGATGCGCCAGGGCATCACGCGTTCGCGGAAGAAGCTGGTCCAGCCGTCGAACAGGACCAGCACCGGGCGGTCCTGCAGCGGGACGCCGTCCGGGCGACGCTCCTGCGTCTCGACCTCGGACGAAAGCCTGAACCAATAGAAGCCGTGCGACGGCATCGTCAGCATGTAGGGCAGTTCTCCGATCGCCGGGAACGACGTCTTGCCGAGCATCTCGACCGGCACGCGACCCTTGTACGAAGACAGGTCGAGTTCGACCGGCTGGGCCGAGCCAGAGAGATTGAACACCGACAGGATCAGGTCGCCGTCATGCTCGCTGATGTAGGCCAGCACCTTGCGGTTGGCCGGCTTCAGGAACCGCCGACGACCGCGGCCGAAGGCCCGGCTAGTCTTGCGCACGGCGAGCATGCGTTTGGTCCAGTTGAGCAGGGAACTCGCCTCGCGCGATTGCGTCTCGACGTTGAGTGCCTCGTAGCCGTACATCGCGTCCATGATCGGCTGCAGGTACAGGCTCTGCGGATCGGCGCGCGAGAAGCCGGCGTTGCGGTCGGGGCTCCACTGCATCGGGGTGCGTACGCCGTTGCGGTCGCCGACGAACACGTTGTCGCCCATGCCGATCTCGTCGCCGTAGTAGATGATCGGCGAACCCGGCATCGACAGCAGCATGCTGTTCATCAGCTTGATGCGATCGGTGTCGTTTTCCATCAGCGGCGCCAGGCGGCGACGGATGCCGAGATTGATGCGCGCGCGCGGATCGGCGGCGTACATGCGGTACATGTAGTCGCGCTCCTTGCTGGTCACCATCTCGAGCGTGAGCTCGTCGTGGTTGCGCAGGAAGATCGCCCATTGGCAACCGTCGGGAATCTCCGGCGTCTGCTGCAGGATCTCGATGATCGGGTCGCGGTCTTCCTGCGCGATGGCCATGTACATGCGCGGCATCAGCGGGAAGTGATACGCCATGTGGCACTCGTCGCCGTTGCCGAAATACTCGCGCACGTCCTCCGGCCACATGTTGGCCTCGGCCAGCAGGAAACGGTTCTTGTATTCGGCGTCGATCGCCGCGCGCAGCTGCTTGATGACCACGTGGGTCTCGGGCAGGTTCTCGTTGCTGGTGCCGTCGCGCTCGACCAGGTAGGGAATGGCATCGAGCCGGAAGCCGTCGACGCCCATGTCGAGCCAGAAGCGCATCGTCTTCAGGATGGCTTCCATCACCGCCGGGTTGTCGAAGTTCAGGTCGGGCTGGTGGCTGAAGAAGCGGTGCCAGAAGTACTGCTTCGCGACCGGGTCCCAGGTCCAGTTCGAGGTCTCCGTGTCGGTGAAGATGATTCGCGTGCCCTGATAGATCTGGTCGGTGTCGCTCCAGACGTAGAAGTTGCGCTCGGGCGAGCCGGGCGGGGCGCGCCGCGCCGCCTTGAACCACGGATGCTGGTCGGAAGTGTGGTTGATGACCAGCTCGGTGATCACGCGCAGGCCGCGCTGGTGCGCTGCATCGAGCATTTCCTTGAAGTCCGCGATCGTCCCGTACTGCGGGTTGACGTCCTCGTACTCCGAGATGTCGTAGCCGTCGTCGCGCAGTGGCGACGGATAGAACGGCATCAGCCAGATCGTGTTGACGCCCAGTTCCTTCACATAGTCGAGCTTGGCCGTCACACCCTTGAAGTCGCCGACGCCGTCGTTGTTGGTGTCGAAGAAGGCCTTGACGTTGAGCTGATAGATGACGGCGTCGCGGTACCACTGCGGGTCGTCGCTGGTGTCGATCTCGGGTGTTTCCAGCGTCAGTGCGGGCAGGGGTGCATTCATAACTGAGGAATCTTTGAACGTGGAAATCACTGGAAGGAGTCGAAGTCGTTTTCGTCGCGCACGCGACGGCGTACGACGAACACATGCGCCGCGGCCTGTTGCGGATCGAGCCGCACGTAGTGCCAGTCGCCCTGCCACAGGTAGCGCTCGTCCGTGAGCAAATCGTGTACCTGGAACGGCTGGCCCGGCTCGACGCCGATCGACGCGGACTCCAGCCCGACCCAGCCCTCCTGCGGGTTGTGCGGATCGAGATTGACCACGGTCACGATCACGTTGCGGCCGTCGTCCGACCTCTTGGCGTAGGCGATCAGCCGGTCGTTCTCGATGGCCAGGAAGCGCAGGCTCGAATTCGACTGCAACGCGACGTTGTTCCTGCGGATCGCGTTCAACCGCGTGATCAGCGGCGCCAGGCTGTCCGCACGGTCGTGGTCCCAGGTGCGCAGCTGGTACTTTTCGGAATCGAGGTATTCCTCGCTGCCCGGGCCGCGCGGCATGTATTCGAGCAGCTCATAGGCCGGGCCGTAGATGCCGTAGCTCGCGGCCAGCGTCGTCGCCAGAATCAGCCGCAGCCTGAACATCGACGCTTCGCCGCTCTGAAGCTGCGCATGCAGGATGTCCGGCGTGTTGGGCCAGACGTTGGGACGGAAGTAGTCGAGGCCCGGGCCTTGGGACAGCTCCGTGAAATACGCCTCCAGCTCGGCCTTGGTGTTGCGCCAGGTGAAGTAGGTGTACGACTGCGTGTAGCCGACCTTCGCGAGTCGGTGCATCACCTTCGGGCGCGTGAACGCTTCGGCCAGGAAGATGATTTCCGGATGTTCGCGCTTGATCTGCGCGATCACCCATTCCCAGAACGGAAAAGCCTTGGTGTGCGGGTTGTCGACGCGGAACACGGTGACGCCTTCGCCGATCCAGTGGTCGAACACGCTTTTCAATTCAGCCCAGAGTCCGCGCCAGTCGTCGCATTCGAAGTTGAAGGGATAGATGTCCTGATACTTCTTGGGCGGGTTCTCGGCGTATTGCACGCTGCCGTCCGGACGCCAGCGGAACCAGCCCGGATGCTCCTTAACGTACGGATGATCGGGCGCGCACTGGAACGCGATGTCCAGTGCGATGTCGAGCCCGGCTTCCTTCGCCTTGCCGACAAGGTTGCGGAAATCTTCCGCCGTTCCCAGTGCCGGCAGGATCGACTTGTGGCCGCCTTCGGTCGAGCCGATCGCCCACGGGCTGCCGACATCGCCTTCCTCGGTGACCAGCGCGTTGTTCCTGCCCTTGCGCTGGATGCGTCCGACCGGGTGGATCGGGGGGAAATACAGGACGTCGAAGCCCATCGCTGCGATGGACGGCAGTCGTTTTTCGACATCGCGCAGGGTCCCGTGCACACCCGGCTCGGTGCCGGCCGAACGCGGGAACAGTTCGTACCAGCTGCTGAAGCGTGCCTTGGCACGGTCCGCGATCAACGGCAGTGCAGCCGGGAAGCGTGCCTCGAAGCGGCGATCCGGATAGAGCGATGCCAGCGCATCGAGCGCCTCGTCGAGTGCGGTGGCCTTGATGCTGACGGCGTCGACCTCCGGGTCGAGCGCGATGCGGTTCAGCTCTTCGCCGAGCTGCTCGAGCGTCTCGCGGTCGGCGCCCTGGGCACGCGATGCCGCGCCTGCGATCTCGATCGCACCGACCTGAGCGGCGATGCGAATGTCTTCGTCGTCGACCCGGCGCACCAGTTCATGCCGCCACGACGCGAACGAATCGACCCAGGCGGCCACCGTATAGAGATAGCGGCCCGGCATCGGCGGCACGAAGGACGCCTCCCAGATGTCGTTGTTCAGCAGGACCATCGGCACTTCGTTGAAGGCAGTTTCGCCCTCGACGCGCCATTGCAGGACCACGCGGAGCGCATCGTGCCCGTCGGCAAAGCAGTGCGCCGTGACGTCGAAGCGCTCGCCCGCGACGCGCTTGACGGCGAAGCGGCCACCATCGACGTTGGGTAGCACGGCGTCGATCACCGCGCGCACGCGGCCGTCGAATGCGACCGCGATATCGATCTCCGGTGCTTCGTTCACGGCCGGCGCCTCCACTCGCGGCTCGGGTGGCGTCGACGGCGATGGTTGCGATGCCTTCGGCGCCTTGGTCGCAGGTTTGCGGGTCTTCGTCGGCGTTGATGCGGTCGGCTCGGCCGGGATTTGGTTTTCTGGACGTTCTGGCTTGATGGGCATGGCGTTCGGTGTTCAGGTTGCGCTGATTGCGTCGGCGTCGGGCGTGTGCTTGAGGATGAGGGTCGACAACGGCGGAAGCGTGAGCGCGACCGACTGCGAATGCCCGTGCGACCAGTTCGCACTGGTTTCGACCTGGCCGAGATTGCCCCATCTGGCGCCACCGAAGTCGCCCGCGTCGCTGTTGAGCAGTTCGCGCCAGGTGCCGGCCTGGGGCACGCCGAGCACGTAGCCGGTGTGCGGTTGGGGCGTGAGGTTGCACACCACCAGCACGGGCGAGCTACTGCCATCGAGCGGCCTGCGCAGGAAAGCGATCACGCTGGAATCGGCGTCGTCGGTACTGATCCACTCGAACCCGCTCGGGGAGAAGTCGTTCTCGTAGAGCGCCGGCTCGGCCCTGTACACGGTATTGAGCGAACGCACGAAACGCTGCAGGCCGGCGTGCTTGGGATGGTCGAGCGCCCACCATTCGAGTTCGCCGTCATGCGTCCATTCACGACGCTGGCCGAACTCGCAACCCATGAACAACAGCTTCTTGCCCGGATGCGTCCACATGAGACCGAACAGGGCGCGCAGGTTCGCGAACTGCTGCCATTCGTCGCCCGGCATCTTGTTGATCATCGAACCCTTGCCGTGCACCACCTCGTCGTGCGAAATCGGCAGAACGAAGTTCTCGTCGAAGGCATAGACCAGCGAGAACGTCAGCTGCCCCTGGTGATGGCGACGGTGTATCGGGTCGTTGGCGAAATACGCGAGCGTGTCGTGCATCCAGCCCATGTTCCACTTCATGCCGAATCCGAGCCCGCCCATGTCCGTCGGCCGCGAAACCATCGGCCAAGCCGTCGATTCCTCGGCGATCGACACGGTGTCCGGATGCGCGCGATAGACCGCCCGGTTCAGATCCTGCAGGAAGTGGATGGCGTCGAGGTTCTCGCGCCCGCCGTTCACGTTGGGCACCCATTCTCCTTCCTTGCGCGCGTAGTCCAGATAGAGCATCGACGCCACGGCATCGACGCGCAATCCGTCCAGATGGTACTTGTCGAGCCAGAACAGGCCCGACGAGATCAGGAAGCTTCGCACTTCGTTGCGGCCGTAGTTGAAGATGCTGGAATTCCACTCGGGATGGAAACCCTGGCGTGGATCGGCGTGTTCGAAGAGGTGAGTGCCGTCGAAATAACCCAGGCCGTGCTCGTCGGTCGGGAAATGCGAAGGCACCCAATCGAGCAGCACGCCGATGCCTTTCTGGTGCATGTGGTCGACGAAGGCCATGAAATCCTGCGGCGTGCCATAGCGCCAGGTCGGCGCGAAGTAGCCGGTGGTCTGGTAGCCCCAGGAACCGTAGAAAGGATGCTCGGTCACCGGCATCAGCTCGACGTGCGTGAAGCCCATGTGCAACACGTATTCGGACAACCGCTCGGCCAGTTCCGGCCAACCGAGCATCTGGCCGTCCTTGCGTTGCCACGAACCCGGATGCACCTCGTAGATCGACATCGCAGCACCGAGCGCGTTTTTCTCCGCGCGGCCCGCCATCCAGTCGTCGTCGTCCCAGGTGTATTCCAGCGACCAGACACGCGAGCC
Source organism: Janthinobacterium lividum (assembly GCA_050954325.1). Lineage (GTDB taxonomy): Bacteria > Pseudomonadota > Gammaproteobacteria > Burkholderiales > Burkholderiaceae_C > Variovorax. The sequence continues at coordinate 364,707 of JBPBPG010000005.1, forward strand.
GGTCGCCGGCGCAGCCTCGGAATAGAAAGCGAACGGATCGGCCTTGTCGACCACATAGCCGTTGTGCTGCGAGAAGATCCGGTACTTGTAGACCGCGCCGCGCGTCGCTTCGGGTGCGAAACCTTCCCAGACGCCGCTGCCGTCCTCGCGCGCGGTCAGCCGCAGTTCGCTGTCGTTCCAGCCATTCCATTCGGCGACGACCGAGACCGCATGCGCATTGGGTGCCCATACCGCGAACGAGGCGCCACCTGAAGGCTGCAGCTGACAGCCCATGGCGCGATGCAATTCTGCATTCGTGCCCTCTCGAAATAGCCAGACGTCCTGCTCGCTCAGGCGGTGATGGTCGATGTGCACGGGTGAAGTTCCTTTTCGGAAATCATTTGAACGCACTCGAGCATTCCGTCACACCGCCGGGCGCCCTTTGGTCTGTCGGACAGACGCTATGGATCGGCCGGCGCCGCTCCTTCAAGCGATCTTCTTGCCAGCTTCGCAGAGACTGTATATAAACACAGTTACCATGAACGACTTCACGCTTCCTCTCCATGCCATCAAGGGCCGCGGCGCCGCGACGCGCATCGCACATCGCTTCGAGCGCGACGTGCGCGATGCCTTCGACGACGGCTGGGGCACCCAGGAAGAAGACATGATCGAGGCCGGCGCGCCTCGCACCGAGGTGCGCTTCGAAGACGTGAAATCGGCCCTGAGTCGAAACGATTCGCCCGACATTCCGTTCGACGCTTCGCTCAATCCGTATCGCGGCTGCGAACATGGCTGCATCTACTGCTTCGCGCGCCCGACGCACAGCTACCTGAACCTCTCGCCCGGCCTCGATTTCGAGACCCGGCTGATCGCCAAACGCAACCTGGTCGAGGTGCTGCGCGGCGAGCTCGGACGCAAGGGCTATCGTCCCAGCCAGATCGCGCTCGGCACCGCCACCGACTGCTACCAGCCGATCGAGCGGGAACTGCGCCTGACACGCTCGGTGCTCGAACTGTTCGGCGAGACCGGGCACCCCTTCGGCATCGTGACCAAGTCCAGCGCGGTCGAACGCGATCTCGACCTGATCGCGTCGATGGCCGCGCGACGGCTGGCGGCCGTCTACATTACCGTCACCACGCTGGACGGCGACCTGTGCCGCAAGCTGGAGCCGCGCGCTGCGGCGCCGCACCGCCGGCTGCGAACGATCCGCGCGCTGGCGGACGCCGGCGTGCCGGTCGGCGTCTGCGTCGCGCCGCAGATCCCTTTCATCACCGAGGACATGGAGCAGGTGCTCGAAGCCGCCTGGGACGCCGGGGCGCGCAACGCGTTCTACACGGTCGTCCGGCTGCCCTGGGAGGTCGCGCCGCTCTTCAAGGAGTGGTTGCAGGTGCACTACCCGCAACGCGCCGATCGCGTGATGGCGCGCATCCGGGAGATGCGCGGCGGCCAGGACTACGACGCCGACTTCGCCACGCGCATGAAGGGCAGCGGTCCGTGGGCCGACCTGATCCGTCAGCGCTTCGAGAAGGCCACCCATCGCATCGGGTTCCACCGCCAGCGTGTGAATCTCGACCTGCAGGTGTTCCGGCCGCCGGGCGCGGCCGGGCAGGGCCAACTTTTTTGAGTCCAGAATGGCGCGCATGCAACAGCAGATTCATATTCCCGAAGCCGATACGCGCGCGCATTTCTGGCTGGTCGTGATGGGCGTTTCGGGGTGTGGCAAATCCAGCCTCGGCGCCGCACTCGCCACGTCGCTCGCCCTGCCGCTGATCGAAGGCGACGACTTCCATCCGCAGCGCAATGTCGAGAAGATGAGCGCAGGCGTGCCTTTGACCGACGCCGACCGCGAGGGCTGGCTGGACACCCTGGGCCGAACCTTGGCGGGCGCGCCGCAGGGTGCGGTGCTGACCTGCTCGGCGCTGAAACGCGACTATCGCGACCGTTTGCGGGCCCACGTTCCGGCGCTGCATTTCGTGTTCATGTCCCTGGACCGCGACGAAGCCGAGCGACGTGTCGCGGCCCGTGCATCGCATCACATGTTTCCGGCAAGCCTGGTCGCCGATCAGTTCGCGACGCTCCAACCGCCTTCAGGCGAGCGGGACGTGCTGACCGTCCAGGCCACCGCACCGCTGCCCGAACTGGTGACCGAAACGGGCAACTGGCTCGCGGAGATCAAGGCGGCGTCGGAGGGCGCATCGGCATCAGCGAACGCACGTCCAGTCCCAGACCTTCCATGACGCGCAACGCCGCATAGGCGTCGTTCGCCGCATAGCGCAGCTGTCCTTCGGAGAGTTGGCGCGTGGCCCAGTTCGAAGTCGTCTGCTTGCGCGATTTCACGAAGCGCCTTCCGAACACCATCGCAATGGCTGTCTTCACGCCCACCGAGTTCTTGTAGCCGCGGCGACGGAACACCGTGTCGAGGTCGACCACGGCCTGCGGCTCGATGCCCAGCGTGTGGCGGATCTGCGTACGGTCCCCGTCCAGGCCGAAGCCGACCTTGCCGAGCGCGCTGGACGCCAGCAATCGCGCCACGGCGGCGCGGCAGGCCGGATCGTGAAGCTGGAACACCCAGGCACGGTTGCCGGCTGCGAACTGCACCACGTGCGGACCGCTGGACACCTCGTTCTTCAGGAAGGTCGGCTTCGACTCGGTGTCGAACCCCACGACATCCAGCGCGCCGATGGTCGCCAGCGCCTGTCCGGCTTCGAGCGCGTTCGACACCAGATCGATGTCGCGCAGCTCGAGTCCTTCGAACTCGGGCAGCGCCGCGATGTCCTCGCGCGAAGGCAGCTCGGGGCGCGCGGCAGGCGCATTCATCGCGTGGTCAGCCGCTCGGCATGATGCGCGAGATGGTCGGCCACGAAGCTCTGGACGAAGTAGTAGCCGTGGTCGTAGCCCTGGTGACGGCGCAGCGTGAGCGGTTGCCCGACCGCGGCGCATGCGGTTTCGAACAGCTGCGGCTGCAATTGCGCGTCCAGGAACTTGTCCGCCAGACCCTGGTCGATCAGGATGCCGGCCGGGTAGGGTGCGAGCGGCTGGTTTTCCATGAGCACCGTGGCATCGTGCTCGACCCATGCCGAACGGTCGGCGCCGAGGTAGCCGGTGAACGCCTTCTCGCCCCACGGGCAACGTGCGGGCGCGCAGATCGGCGCGAATGCGGAAAGCGACTTGAACAGGCCGGGGTGGCGCAGTCCGAGTGTCAGCGCGCCGTGTCCGCCCATCGAATGACCGAAGAGGCCGATTCGCGTGAGGTCGATCGGGAATTCAGTGCCCAGGAGCGGCAGCAATTCCTCGATCAGGTAGCTCTCCATGCGCCAGTGCGCTGCCCAGGGCGCTCGTGTCGCATCGAGATAGAAGCCTGCCCCGACGCCGAAATCCCAGCTGTCGAACTCGCCCTCGACCCTGGCGCCGCGCGGACTGGTGTCGGGCGCGATCAGAGCCAGGCCGAGTTCGGCGGCGAGCCGCTGCGCGCCGGCCTTGGTCATGAAGGTTTCTTCGTTGCAGGTCAGGCCGGCAAGGTAGATCAGCGCCGCGACGGCGCCGTGCGCAGCCTGCGGCGGCAAGAACACCGAGAAACGCATCGGCAGGCCGATTTCCTTCGACGCATGCTCGTGGAAGCCTTGCGTGCCGCCGAAGCAGTGGTGCGTGGACAGGGTCTTGAGGGTTTCGTTCATGCGCCGGCGACCAGTTCGAGCACCGCGTCGGCGAACGCCCGCGGCGCCTCCTGCGGCATGTTGTGGCCGACGCCGGCCAGCGTCCGGTGCGTGTGCGGACCGGTGAAGTGGTGCGCGTGGTCGGCCGAGCCCGATGGCGACATCACGCCGTCGTCGGCGCCGTCGAAGGTCAGCGTCGGCACCGCGATGTCCGGCATCTGCGCGAGCTCCATCTGGAAGTCCGCGTAGGCCGGGTCGCCTTCGACCAGGCCGTAGCGATGGCGGTAGGAGTGCACCACGATGTCCACGAAATCGGGGTTGTCGAAAGCGGTCGCGCTGCGTTCGTAGGTGGCCTCGTCGAATTTCCAGGTCGGCGACCAGAGTGTCCACAGCAGCCGGCACAGTGCATGGCGGTTCTGCGCCAGGCCGGCACGACCACGCTCGCTGTGAAAGTACCACTGGTACCAGTAGCGGAACTCGTTCTCGGGCGGCGCCGGCTCCTGCGCGCCTGCGATGTCCTGGATCTTGTAGCTGTTGAAGGCCAGCAGCCCGGCGCAGCGTTCCGGCCACAGCGCGGCGACCACGCAGCCGGCCGTGCCACCCCAGTCGTAGCCGGCGATCACCGCGCGCGGAATCGCCAGCGCGTCGAGCAGCGCCACCACGTCGCTGCCGATGGCCGCCTGCTCGCCCGAGCGCGGCGTCGCATCGTCGACGAACTGCGTCGGGCCGAAGCCGCGCAGGTAAGGCACCACCACGCGGCAGCCCTTCGCGACCAGCAGCGGGGCCACTTCGGCGTACGCATGCACGTCGTACGGAAAGCCGTGGAGCAGCACGACCGGCGGGCCGTCGGCCGGTCCGCTCTCGTGGAAGGCGACGTCCAGCACGCCGGCACGCACGCGACGCAGCGTGCCGAGCCCGGGGTCCGCGGCGGCCATCATCAGAACAGCACCACGCCGCGGATCGACTCGCCGCGCTTCATCAGGTCGAAGCCCTTGTTGATGTCCTCGAGCGGCATGGTATGCGTGATCAGGTCGTCGATGTTGATCTTGCCTTCCATGTACCAGTCGACGATCTTCGGCACGTCGGTGCGCCCGCGCGCGCCGCCGAAGGCCGAGCCTTCCCAGTGGCGCCCGGTGACGAGCTGGAAGGGGCGGGTGCTGATCTCGGCGCCGGCCTCCGCCACGCCGATGATGATGCTGCGGCCCCAGCCCTTGTGCGTGCATTCGAGCGCCTGGCGCATCACCTTGGTGTTGCCGATGCACTCGAAGCTGTAGTCGGCGCCGCCGTCGGTGAGCTGCACGATCGCGTCCACCAGGTTGCCGCCGGCCGCCTCGATGTCCTTCGGGTTCAGAAAGTGCGTCATGCCGAACTTGCGGGCCATGGCCTCGCGCTCGGGGTTGAGGTCGACGCCGATGATCTTGTCGGCGCCCACCATCTTGGCACCCTGGATCACGTTCAGGCCGATGCCGCCGAGGCCGAACACCACGACGTTGGCGCCGGCCTCGACCTTGGCCGTGAAGATCACCGCGCCGATGCCGGTGGTCACGCCGCAGCCGATGTAGCAGACCTTGTCGAACGGTGCGTCCTCGCGGATCTTGGCCAGCGAAATCTCGGGTGCGACCGTGTAGTTGCTGAAGGTCGACGTGCCCATGTAATGGAAGATCGGTTTGCCGTCCATGCTGAAGCGGCTGGTGGCGTCGGGCATCAGGCCCTTGCCCTGCGTGCCGCGGATCAGCTGGCAGAGGTTGGTCTTGCGCGACAGGCAGAACTTGCACTGGCGGCATTCGGGCGTGTAGAGCGGGATGACGTGATCGCCCTTCTTGAGCGTTGTCACGCCGGGTCCGACGTCCACCACGATGCCTGCGCCTTCATGGCCGAGGATGGCCGGGAAGATGCCTTCAGGGTCGGCGCCGGAGAGCGTGTAGTAGTCGGTGTGGCAGATGCCGGTGGCCTTGATCTCGACCAGCACTTCGCCGAATTTCGGGCCCTCCAGGTCGACGGTTTCGATGGTGAGGGGCTGGCCGGATTGCCAGGCGACGGCGGCTTTGGTTTTCATGGGGCAACTATAAGATGACCTTTCATCCGAGGCATGCCATGACCCGAATACCAGCAGACACCGATCCCCATGCGCGCATGCCTGCCGCGGGATTGTTCGCCGACGAAGCCGGCGCCGTGCGCTGCAGGTGGTGCGTCGCCACGCCGGCATACCGCTCCTACCACGATCACGAATGGGGGTTCCCGGTGACCGACGACCGGCGGCTGTTCGAGAAACTGTGCCTCGAAGGCTTCCAGGCCGGACTGAGCTGGCTGACGATCCTCAACAAGCGCGAGAACTTCCGTGCGGCGTTCGCGAATTTCGAGGCCGAAGCGATCGTGCGTTTCGACGTGGCCGACATCAAACGCTGCATGGCCGACGCGGGCATCGTGCGCCATCGCGGCAAGATCGAATCGGTCGTCAACAACGCGCGACGGGTGATCGACCTGCGCAAGGAATTCGGCTCGCTCTCGGCGTACGCGCGGCGGTTCGAGCCCGCGCCGGGATCGCGCGCCTTGCCGGTCACGCTGGAGGCGCTCAAGGCCGCGACGACGTCGACCGAATCGATCGCGATGTCGAAGGACCTGAAGAAGCGCGGCTGGAGTTTCGTGGGGCCGACCACGGTCTACGCCTTCATGCAGGCGATGGGACTGGTCAACGACCATATCGAAGGCTGCGATGCGCGCGGCCGGGCCGCGGAAGCGCGTCGGGCGCTTGGCCCTCAATAGTGGTGCTTGGGCCCGGCCGCGGACAGGCGCTGCGTCACGCCGCCGGTCGCATTCACGCTCTCGAGCTTGACCTCGAAACCCCAGAGCCTCGCCACGTGCTTGAGCACTTCCGCCGAGTCGTCGTGCAACGGCAGGCCGCCGCGCTGCAAGTGCCGCAAAGTGAGCGATCGGTCGCCGCGCATGTCGACATTCCAGACCTGGATGTCGGGCTCGCGGTTTCCGATGTCGTACTGGCGCGAAAGCGATTCCCGCAATGCCTGATAGCCGTTGTCGTCGTGGATGGCGGAAATTTCGAGGGCCGCGTCGCTCGCGTGGTCGCGCACCGCGAAGAGCCGGAAGTCGCGCATCACCTTGGGGCTCAGGAACTGGCCGACGAAGCTCTCGTCCTTGAAGTTGCGCATCGCATGGTCGAGCGTTGCGAGCCAGTCGCTGCCGGCGTAGTCGGGGAACCAGCGGCGATCCTCTTCGGTCGGCTTCTCGCAGACGCGGCGCAGGTCGGTGAACATCGCGAAGCCGAGCGCATACGGATTGATGCCGCTGTAGGCGCGGTGGCCCACGGGCGGCTGGTAGACGACGCTGGTGTGCGAGCGCAGCCACTCGATCATGTACCCGTCGCTCAGGTGACCGTCGTCGTACATCGTGTTGAGTAGCGTGTAGTGCCAGAACGTGGCCCAGCCCTCGTTCATCACCTGGGTCTGGCGCTGCGGGTAGAAGTACTGCGCGACCTTGCGCACGATGCGCACCACCTCGCGCTGCCAGGGTTCGAGCAGCGCGGCGTTCTTCTCGATGAAGTAGAGCAGATTCTCCTGCGGTTCGGCGGGAAAACGCTTGGCGGCACCGGCACCGGCGAGCGCCTCGATCCGGCGCGGCAGCGTGCGCCAGAGGTCGTTGACCTGCTGCTGCAGATGGTGCTCGCGTTCGGCGCGCTGGCTGATCTCCTGGGCCAGCGAGCGCTTCTGCGGACGCCGGTAGCGGTCGACGCCGTAGTTCATCAGCGCATGGCAGGAGTCGAGCAGCGCTTCGACCGCGTCGACGCCGTGCCGTTCCTCGCATTCGGCGACATAGTTCCGCGCATAGACCAGGTAGTCGATGATCGACGAGGCATCGGTCCACATGCGGAACAGGTAGTTGCCCTTGAAGAAGCTGTTGTGTCCGTAGGCCGCATGCGCGATGACCAGCGCCTGCATCGCCATCGTGTTCTCTTCCATGAGGTAGGCGATGCACGGATCGGAATTGATGACGATCTCGTAGGCCAATCCCATGGCACCGCGGCGGTAGTTCTTCTCGGTCGCGATGAACTGCTTGCCGTAGGACCAATGCCGGTAGATCACCGGCATGCCGACGCTCGCGTACGCGTCCATCATCTGCTCGGCGGTGATGATCTCCAGCTGGATCGGATAGGTGTCGAGCTTGAAGGATTCGGCCGTGCGCCGGATTTCCTGGTGGTAAATGTCGATCAGGTCGAAGGTCCAGTCCGAGGGGCCGGGCAACGGCTGCCGCTTGTCGATCACTGCGCTCATGCGTTGACTCCTTCCTTCTTGAACAATTCGCGGAACACCGGGTAGATGTCCTGCGCGTTCGCGACCTTGCGCATCGCGAAGTTGGTCTTGCTCGCCTGCAGCTGTGCGTACTCCTGCCACAGGTTCTGCTCCGCGTCGGCGACCTGCACGTAGGCGTAGTAGCGCACCATCGGCAGGATCGATTCGGCCAGCAGCTGGCGGCAGCGACCGCTGTCCTGGTGCCAGTTGTCGCCGTCGCTGGCCTGAGCGCCGTAGATGTTCCACTCGCCGCTCGGATAGCGCGCGCGGACGATTTCGTTCATCAGCACCAGCGCGCTGGAGACGACGGTACCGCCGGTTTCCGTCGCGTGGAAGAACTCGTCCTCGCTGACTTCCTGCGCCTGCGTGTGGTGCCGCAGGAACACCAGGTCGATCTTTTCGTAGTGCCGCGTGAGGAACATGTAGAGCAGCATGAAGAAGCGTTTGGACATGTCCTTGCGCGACTCGTCCATCGAGCCCGACACGTCCATCACGCAGAACATCACCGCCTTCGCGCTCGGGACCGGAACGCGCACGCGGTTGCGGTAGCGCAGGTCGATCGGGTCGATGTAGGGCACGTGCCTGGCGGTGCGGCGGATCTCGGCGATCTGCGCTTCGAGTGCCGCGATGCGGTCGCTCAGCGGCGGCGCGTCGGCGCCCGGCTCCAGATTGAGCAGCAGCAATTCGGCCTGAATCCGGTGAAGCTCGATACGGTTCTCGCCACCGAGCGCGATGCGCCGCGCGAGCGCACCGCGCATCGAACGCACCACGTGCAGGCTGCTCGGATTGCCATCGCTCTTGAAGCCGGCGCGGTGGCTCTTCCATTCGGGCACCTCGGTGAGCTGCGTGCGGATCAGGTCGGGGAGCGCGAGATCCTCGAAGAAGACCTGCATGAATTCCTCGCGGGTGAGTTTGAAGACGAAGTCGTCCTCGCCTTCGCCGCTGTCGCCGGCCTCTCCCTTGCCGCTCCCACCGCTGCCGCCGCCGGGCGGCCGCGCGATGCGGTCGCCTTTCAGGTACTCCTGGTTGCCGGGATGCACCTGTTCTCGGTTGCCGCCCGGACCGTGGCCGAACACCGGCTCGGACACGTCGTGCCGGGGCAGCGTAATGTCTTCGCCGCGCTCGAGATCGCGAATGCCGCGGCCGCTGATCGCATGGCGCACCGCATCGCGGATTTGCTCTCGATAACGTCGCAGGAACCGCTCGCGGTTGCCGATCGATTTGTTCTTGCCCGACAGCCGGCGATCGATGATCTGTTGAAGCATGGCCAAGGTAATCGACCTCCGCGTTTTCTTACGAACTCTTCCGGACCCGCAGATACCACTCGCAGAGCAGGCGGACCTGCTTGGGCGTATAGCCCTTGTCCACCATGCGCGCGACGAAGTCCTGGTGCTTCTTCTGTTCGTCCGCGCTGCTCTTGGTGTTGAAGCTGATGACCGGCAGCAACTCCTCGGTGTTCGAGAACATCTTCTTCTCGATCACGGTGCGCAGCTTCTCGTAGCTGGTCCAAGCCGGGTTGGTTCCCGCATGGCCGGCGCGGGCCCGCAGCACGAAATTGACGATCTCGTTGCGGAAGTCCTTCGGGTTCGAGATGCCCGCAGGCTTCTCGATCTTCTCCAATTCGGCATTGAGCGACACGCGGTCGAAAACTTCGCCGGTGTCGACGTCTCGGTATTCCTGGTCCTGGATCCAGTAGTCGGCGTACGTGACGTAGCGGTCGAAGATGTTCTGGCCGTACTCGCTGTAGCTTTCCAGATAGGCGGTCTGAATTTCCTTGCCGATGAATTCGGCATAACGCGCGGCCAACTGCTCCTTGATGTAGGCGAGATATTTCTGTTCCGTCTCGGCCGGGAACTGCTCGCGTGCGATCTGCTGTTCCAGCACGTACATCAGGTGCACCGGATTCGCCGCGATCTCGGTGCTGTCGAAGTTGAAGACCTTCGAGATGATCTTGAAGGCGAAACGTGTGGAAACGCCGTTCATGCCTTCGTCGACGCCTGCATAGTCGCGGTATTCCTGCAGCGACTTGGCCTTCGGGTCGGTGTCCTTCAGGCTCTCGCCGTCATACACCTGCATCTTGCTGAACATGCTGGAATTTTCAGGCTCCTTCAGCCGCGTCAGCACCGCGAACTGCGCCATCATTCGCAGCGTTCCGGGCGCACAGGGTGCGGCCGACAGGGAAGACGTCCGTACCAGCTTTTCGTAGATCTTGATTTCTTCCGACACGCGCAGGCTGTAGGGGACCTTGACGATGTAGATGCGGTCGAGAAAAGCTTCGTTGTTCTTGTTGTTGCGAAAGGTCTTCCATTCGCTTTCGTTGCTGTGTGCCAGCACGATGCCATCGAACGGAATGGCTCCAAAGCCTTCGGTGCCCTTGAAGTTGCCTTCCTGGGTCGCGGTCAGCAGCGGGTGCAGCACCTTGATCGGCGCCTTGAACATCTCGACGAATTCGAGCAGGCCCTGGTTGGCGAGGCACAGGCCGCCCGAGTAGGAGTACGCGTCGGGGTCGTCCTGCGCATAGGTTTCCAGCTTGCGGATATCGATCTTCCCGACCAGCGACGAGATGTCCTGGTTGTTCTCGTCGCCGGGTTCCGTCTTGGCCACGCCGATCTGCCGCAATACCGACGGGTAGCGCTTGACGACCTGGAACCTGCGGATGTCGCCGCCGTATTCCTCCAGCCGCTTCACTGCCCACGGAGAGAGGATGCGCTGCAGGTAGCGGCGCGGAATGCCGTATTCCTTCTCCAGGAGCTCGCCGTCTTCGAGCGGATCGAACAGCCCGAGCGGCGATTCGTTTACCGGCGAGCCCTTGATCGCATAGAAGGGCACGTGTTCCATCAACTGCTTCAGCCGTTCGGCGATGGAGCTCTTTCCGCCGCCGACCGGGCCGAGAAGATAGAGGATCTGCTTCCTTTCCTCCAGGCCCTGCGCGGCATGCCTGAAATAGGACACCACCTGCTCGATGGCGTCCTCCATGCCGTAGAACTCCTTGAACGCCGGATAGAGCTTGATCACCTTGTTGGCGAAAATGCGCGACAGCCGGGAATCGTTGCGCGTGTCGACGAGTTGTGGATCGCCGATGGCCTTGAGCATGCGTTCGGGTGCGCTGGCGAACGCGAGCGGGTCGCGCTTGCAAAGATCCAGGTAGTCCTGCAGCGAAATCACCTCTTCTCGCGTGCGGTCGTAGCGGGCTGCGAAATTGCTGATCACATCCATGGAAATACCTCCATCGAGTCAATGAGGCCGAAGCCCCGAATCTGCGCTGGTTCAGCATAAAGCAAAGAACGCACCTGCGTGACTCGATGTCCTTTCAGAGCAACGGCGATCGTGCGAATTCCACACGCTGCAGACTGACGGTGATCCGCGTGTTTGCAACCTTTAGTTTTCACCCTCGAGCGTTTTTATCGAGCTCGAGCATTGAAATTGGCGAGATCGCCGGTTCATCGTCTTTTTCGCCGACAGCTTGCAGCAGCGCGACCGCGACCGCACTCGCGAAGACGAACGATCGGCGAGAGGTACAAACCGAAACTTGATCCGCAACTCAACGGGAAGCCGGCGCAGTCCAGCGACGCGCTGGATACCTCGTCACCGATGAAAGTGCAGGCAATTCAGCCGGGCAAGGCGTTCACCTTCCGACCCAGCCCGAAGGGGAACTCAGCTGAAGAATTCCTTGGCCTTGTCGAACCAGCCCTTGTCGGTCGGACTGTGCTTGTTGCCGCCCTTCTTGAACGACTCGTCGAGCTCCTTGAGCACCTTGCGCTGGTGCTCGGTGAGCTTTACTGGCGTCTCGACCCGCACGTGGCAGTACAGGTCGCCGGGGTAGCTCGCGCGCACACCCTTGATGCCCTTGCCGCGCAGACGGAACTGCTTGCCGCTCTGCGTGCCTTCGGGAATGTCGATCGCCGCGGCGCCCTTGAGCGTCGGCACGTCGATCTCGCCGCCGAGCGCGGCGGTGGTCATGCTGACCGGTACCACGCAGTGCAGGTCGTCGCCCTCGCGCTCGAACAACTCGTGCTTCTTCAGGCGGATCTCGATGTAGAGGTCGCCGGGCGGACCGCCGTTGGTGCCGGGCTCGCCGTTGCCGGTGCTGCGGATGCGCATGCCGTCGTCGATGCCGGCCGGAATCTTCACTTCCAGCGTCTTGTTGTTCTTGATCTTTCCCTGCCCCTGGCAGACCGTGCAGGGCTCCGGAATGATCTTGCCGGTGCCGTGGCACTGCGGGCAGGTCTGCTGCACGCTGAAAAATCCCTGGCGCATCTGTACGGCACCCTGACCGTGGCAGGTGGTACAAGTGATCGCTTTGGTGCCGGGCTTGGCACCGGTGCCGGTGCAGGTGCTGCATTCGTCCCAGCTCGGGATACGGATCTGGGCATCCTTCCCCTCGGCCGCTTCCTCGAGCGTGACTTCCATGGCATAGCTCAGGTCGCTGCCGCGGAACACCTGCCGGCCGCTCGCCTGCCGGCCTCCGCGCGCACCGCCGAACACGTCGCCGAAGATATCGCCGAACGCTTCCGCGAAGCCGCCGAAGCCTTCCGCACCCGGGCCACCGCGCATGTTCGGGTCTACGCCCGCATGGCCGTACTGGTCGTAGGCACCGCGCTTCTGCGCATCCGACAGCATTTCGTAGGCTTCCTTGACCTCCTTGAACTTGGCCTCGGATTCCTTCGCGGAATCTCCGGTGTTCCGGTCGGGATGATGCTTCATCGCGAGCTTGCGATAAGCCTTCTTGATCTCTTCGTCGCTCGCATTCTTGGGAACGCCGAGGGTTTCGTAATAGTCGCGTTTGGTGGCCATGGTCGGTCGTCGTGGTCTTCGGAGAGGGCGTGGCGTTAAACGGAAAAGGCTGGATCACCTCTGCAGGTGGTCCAGCCTCGGGTCAGGGGAGGGCGCTCAGCCCTTCTTGACTTCCTTGACTTCGGCGTCGACGACGTTGTCGTCGGCCGGCGCACCCGATGAACCGGTGCCCGCACCGGACGGTGCAGCGGCGCCCGGGCCGCCGGCCGCACCTGCTGCGCCGGCAGCTGCCTGCGAGTCGGCATACATCTTCTCGCCCAGCTTCTGGCTCACGGTCATCAGCGTGTTGGTCTTTTCCTCGATCGCGGACTTGTCCTCGCCCTTGAGCGCTTCCTCGACGTCCTTGACCGCGGCTTCGATCTTTTCCTTCTCGCCGGCGTCCAGGCTGTCGCCGTGCTCGGTCAGCGACTTCTTCACGCTGTGGACCATCGCTTCGCCCTGGTTGCGGGCCTGCACGATCTCCAGCTTCTTCTTGTCGTCGGCCGCATTCAGCTCGGCGTCCTTCACCATCTTCTGGATCTCGTCCTCGGAGAGACCCGAGTTCGCCTTGATAGTGATCTTGTTTTCCTTGCCGGTGCCCTTGTCCTTGGCGCCGACGTGCAGGATGCCGTTGGCGTCGATGTCGAAGCTCACCTCGATCTGCGGCGTGCCACGCGATGCCGGCGGAATGCCTTCCAGATTGAATTCGCCCAGGCCCTTGTTGCCCGAGGCGATCTCGCGCTCCCCCTGGAACACCTTGATCGTCACGGCCGGCTGGTTGTCCTCGGCGGTCGAGAAGGTCTGTGCGAACTTGGTCGGGATGGTCGTGTTCTTCACGATCATCTTGGTCATCACGCCGCCCATCGTCTCGATGCCGAGCGACAGTGGCGTCACGTCGAGCAGCAGCACGTCCTTGCGGTCGCCGGAAAGCACCTGGCCCTGGATCGCGGCACCGACGGCGACGGCTTCGTCGGGGTTCACGTCCTTGCGCGGTTCCTTGCCGAAGAATTCCTTGACCTTCTCCTGGACCTTGGGCATGCGGGTCATGCCACCGACCAGGATCACGTCGTTGATGTCCGTGACGCTCACGCCGGCATCCTTGATGGCGAGGCGACAGGGCGCGATGGTGCGTTCGATCAGCTCGTCGACCAGGCTTTCGAGCTTGGAGCGCGACAGCTTGATGTTCAGGTGCTTCGGGCCGCTCGCGTCCGCCGTGATGTAGGGCAGGTTGATATCGGTCTGCGCACCGTTGGACAGTTCGATCTTCGCCTTCTCGGCCGCTTCCTTCAGACGTTGCAGCGCGAGCACGTCCTTGCCAAGATCGACGCCTTGCTCTTTCTTGAACTCGGAAATGATGTAGTCGATGATGCGCTGGTCGAAGTCCTCGCCGCCCAGGAAGGTATCGCCGTTGGTCGACAGCACTTCGAACTGCTTCTCGCCGTCGACATCCGCGATCTCGATGATCGACACGTCGAAGGTGCCGCCGCCCAGGTCATAGACCGCGATCTTGCGGTCGGCCTTGTCGTGCTTGTCCAGACCGAAAGCCAGCGCGGCCGCGGTCGGCTCGTTGATGATGCGCTTGACGTCGAGACCGGCGATGCGGCCGGCGTCCTTGGTGGCCTGGCGCTGGCTGTCGTTGAAATAGGCCGGCACGGTGATGACCGCATCGGTCACCGGCTCGCCGAGATAGTCTTCGGCGGTCTTCTTCATCTTGCGCAGGATCTCGGCGCTGACCTGCTGGGGCGCGAGCTTCTTGCCGCGACTCTCGACCCAGGCATCGCCGTTGTCGGCCTTGGTGATCGTATAGGGCATCAGGTCGATGTCCTTCTGCACTTCCTTCTCTTCGAACTTCCGGCCGATCAGGCGTTTCACGGCATAGATCGTGTTCTTCGGATTCGTGACGGCCTGACGCTTGGCCGAGGCGCCGACCAGTACTTCACCGTCTTCCTGATACGCGACGATCGAAGGCGTGGTACGCGCACCTTCGGAGTTCTCGATCACACGGGTCGTGTTGCCCTCCATGATCGAGACGCAAGAGTTGGTCGTGCCGAGGTCGATGCCGATGATTCTGCCCATGATTTTCTAGCTCCTGAATACGAAATTGATGTTGCTTTGAACTTGTGGATAACTCAGCGCGATTCAAGGTATGAAGCGTGGATTTCCTGTGGGTTTCTTGTGCGTCAGTTCGGGGAACTGACGGTCACCAGGGCAGGGCGCAACACGCGCTCGGCGATGGTGTAGCCCTTCTGCAGCACGGAGACGACCGTGTTGGCCTCCTGGCTGGGGGTCGGGACGACCGAAATGGCCTGGTGCTGGTGCGGATCGAATTTGCTGCCGGCGATCGGCGCGATCTCGATCACCTTGTTGCGCTCGAGCGCGCTCTTGAGTTGGCGAAGGGTCGCTTCGGCGCCTTCGCGTATCTGCTCGGGCGTGGCGTCCTTGATGGCAAGGCCAGCTTCCAGGCTGTCGGTCACGGGCAGCAGGCTTTCGGCAAAAGCTTCGACCGCGAACTTGCGCGCCTTGGTGATGTCTTCATCTGCACGGCGACGGGCGTTCTGCACGTCCGCCTGAGCGCGCACGTACTGGTCCGCCAGTTCCACGTTCTTAGCCTGCAACGTGACGAGTTCATGTTGCGCCGCAACCAGTTCGGTCTGGGCGTCGGCCTCGTTCGCGGCTTGAGCGGCTTCGAGCTCCTCGGGGCTCGGATCGCCCTGCAGGGCGTTCAGGTTCGTGGCGGAGGAATCGGGATAGATGGGTGCTGACATGTTCTGTGGCGAGATGAATCGGACAAGAAGTGACGATTGCAAGCCAATTGGGGATGCCAGCGAGCGTTTCAAGACGAAAAGTGAGCGGTTCGCGAACCCTTTTCACAGACCTTCGACGGATCAGGGACTTTGCACGGGCGAACGCGAATTCAGGTCGCGCAGCGTCTCGATCGGTATCGAGCGCGCAGCTTCGGGCCGGAATCGGGGTGGCCGTGGGTGTCCGGGTGCCGCTGCAATAAAGACACCGGGACCAGAAGCGCTTTCACTGCGCACCGGCTCGGAACACTGCCAGAAAAAAAGGCCTGCAGCCCTTCGCAGGGCCGCAGGCCTTCTGGCCGAACGCGGCAGGGATCAATGCGCGTCGAGCAGTTCCACGTCGAATTTCAGCGTGGCGTTCGGCGGAATCACGCCGCCCGCGCCGCGTGCGCCGTAGCCGAGCGATGCCGGGATGACCAGTGTGCGCTGCCCGCCGATCTTCATGCCGGCGACGCCTTCGTCCCAGCCCTTGATGACCTGACCGGCACCGAGCGAGAACGCGAACGGATCGTTGCGATCGCGACTGGAGTCGAACTTGGCGCCCTGTACGCCATCGTTGAAAAGCCAGCCCGTGTAGTGCACGTGCACGTGCTGGCCGGCTTTCGCCTCGGCGCCGTCGCCGACGACGGTGTCTTCATACTGCAGGCCGGATGGGGTTGTGGGCATGAATGCTCCTTGATGTCGATGGATGGGAGGCGGCGATTTTAACGACGCCGGAAAAGGCTCGAAGACGGCCGACGTCGACACAGGTCAATTCGGCGTTGCGGACCGCACGTTCTCGAAGGGGTCGTCGCTGGCGCCCGCCACGTCGCTCCGGGTCTGGGAAACGATGTCGGCCTTGCGGGCCTGGCTGCCCTGCCACCTGGCAGCGAAAGCCTGAAGGTCGGACAGTCGCTTGAGAAGATCCTGGCCGCTGATCGTCAGGCAGTAACCGTCGCTGCCATGGCTGACGATGCCGGCCTCGCGAAGCTCCTTGATGCGCGTGTTGAGCGTATTGGGCGTGATGCTGCCGACGCTGTCCTGCAGCAGCCGAAAGGTCTGGGCATGGCCGTCGCGCAGTGCCCAGAGCACGCGCAATGCATAGCGTGCCTCCAGCAATGCGAGCAGCTGGTTGACGGCGAAGTTTTCCTTCGCGCTCATGGTGCCGCGTAGTTCGCCATCGGCTCGCCCAGCCGCACCGGGCTCGCTGGAGCCCAATCGGCTGCGAATGTCAGCGCGGGCGCGGGGAAGAGCATCACGACGGTCGAACCCAACAGGAACCGTCCCATCTCGTCACCCTTCTTCAGCGCGATCTCGCGCCCGTCGTAGCGCCATTCGCGCACCTCGCCGCCGCGCGGCGGATTGATCACGCCGTGCCACACGGTCGCCATGCTGCCGACGATCGTGGCGCCCACGAGCACCAGCACGAACGGACCGCGCGCCGTGTCGAACACACAGACCACGCGCTCGTTGCGCGCGAACAGGCCCGGCACGCCGCGCGCCGTCGTCGGGTTCACCGAGAACAGGTCGCCCGGCACGTAGAGCATGCGCGTGAGCACGCCATCGCATGGCATGTGGATGCGGTGATAGTCCCTCGGGCTCAGGTAGATCGTGGCGAAGCTGCCGTGCGCGAATCGCGCCGCGAGCGTCGCATCGCCGCCGACCAGCGCGGTGGTGCCGTAGCTGTGGCCCTTGGCCTGGAAGATCTGGTCGCCGTCGATGCGCCCGAACTGGCTGATGGCGCCGTCGACCGGCGAGATCAGCGCGCTCGGTGCGATCGGGCGCGCGCCCGGCTTCAGGGCGCGGGTGAAGAAATCGTTGAAGCTCGCATAGCGGGAAATATCGCTTTCGAGCGCCTCGCCCATGTCGACACCGTACTTGGCCACGAAGCGCCGGATGATCCAGGTCGTGACAGAACCGCGCTCCTTGCCGGCCACCCAGCCGGCGAAGGAAGTCAGGGCCTGCTTGGGCAGGACGTATTGGGGCAGGACGGGAAGACGATCGGACACGGATGGATGATGGCAGGAGCGGTGGGAGCGGGCATTCTAGGAACTGGCCGCGCCAGCGTGTCAGGGAGCAAGCCGTTCCCGTATCCATGCCGCATCGGCGGCGTCCGTGCCGATGCCTTCGCGCCGATAGTGCAAGCGATCGTGCAACCGGCTCTTGCGGCCCTGCCAGAACTCCCAGCGATCCGGCACCAGCCGAAAGCCGCCCCAGTGCGGAGGCCGCGGCGGCGCGAGCAGGTAGCGCGCCGCGGCGAGTGCCGCGTTCTTGACCAGCACGTCCCGCCCGGAGATCACCTCGCTCTGCGGGCTGGCCCAGGCGCCGATGCGCGAATCGAGCGGGCGACTGGCGAAATAGGCGTCGCTCTGCGCCGCCTCGACCTTCTCGACACGCCCCTCGATGCGCACCACGCGCTCCAGCTCGACCCAGTGGAACTGCAGCGCCGCGTACGGATTGCCGGCGATCTCCTGGCTCTTGCGACTCTCGTAGTTCGTGTACCAGGCGATGCCGCGCGCATCGACGCCCTTGACCAGCACGATGCGCGTCGAAGGGCGCAGGTCGCTGCCGACCGTGGCCAGTGTCATGGCGTTGGGTTCGGGCACCTTCGCATCGATCGCCTCGGCCAGCCAGCGTTCGAACTGCAGCAGCGGATCTTCCGCACTGCGCACCTCGTCGAGTTCGGCTCGCTCGTAGCTCTTGCGCCGGGCAGCGAGGTCGGCGAGTTGGGTGGGATGCGGGCTGTTCGAAGGGTCTCGGGGGTCGGTCATGCGGGAATTGTGGGGGATCGGCCGCGCCGCGCGGGATACTGGGACGATGAAAAATTCCATGTCGCAAGTGCCGACCAAGCCGACGGTGATCGTCCTCGCATCGGGACGCGGCGAGCGGTTTCGCGCATCGGGCGGCACGGTGCACAAGCTCGATGCGCTGCTCTGCGGCAGGGCAGTGCGCGCACGCACGCTCGATGCGGTGGAGAAGAGCGGCCTGACATGGCATGTCGAGGATGTCGGACATCCGACGATGGGCGACTCGATCGCTGCCGCCGTGCGGGCAACGCGGAATGCAGCCGGTTGGCTGATCCTGCCGGCCGATCTTCCGCTGGTGCGCCCGGAGACGCTGCGTGGCGTGGCCTCGGTGCTCGAAAGCGGTGCCTGGCAGGCGGTGCAGCCGGTGTACGCCAGGGGAAGACACGAGCCGGAGCGTGGTCACCCGGTCGGCTTCTCGGCATCGTGGCGCGACGCCTTGTGCGCATTGGCCGGTGCGTCGGGCGCTGCGTCGGTTTTGAAAAGCCTGCGCGCCGAAGGCCGCGCATGCGACCTGCCGGTGGACGACGTCGGCATCGTCACCGACATCGACACGCTCGACGATCTCGCCGCCGCCGAGATGCTGTGGGTCAGCTCTTCGCGATGACCGTGCAGGCGATGCGCGGCCCGGAATTGCCCGAGGGTTGCGACACAAGGTCGTCGCGGTCGCGGTGAACCACCAGCGCGCGGCCGATCACGTTGTTGGCCGCGCCTTCGGTGAGCGAGATGGAATGGTCGTCGACCTGAAAGCGCGCGACGCCGCCCGAGTCGGCCACCAGACTCGGCAGCTCGCCGGCATGGCTGCCCGGCGCGCCGTACTTGCCGTGCACGCCGCCGGCCGGGTTGAAGTGGCCACCGGCCGCTTCGCCGTCGTTGCCGCAGTCACCCTTTTCATGGATGTGGAAGCCGTGCTCGCTGCCCGGGACCAGGCCGCGCACTTCACCCGCGACGCGCACGCCGTGCTCGAGCGCGACGAAGGTGACCGTGCCCGACGTCGGGTTGGGCGTGATGGCCGCGGTCGGCGCGAGCACGGCCCTCGCGCCGGGGGCGGCAGTGCCGCCCGGCCCCGAGTTCATGCGCATGCCGGAGCCTTGGCCGGCACAGGCGCCGAGCAGCAGGGCGAGCACGGCGGGTGCGGCCAGACGCCACGTGCGGGATGTGGTTCGAGTCATGGTTTGTTCTTCTCCGAAGGTGACTGCGCGGCAGGATCACCGTGCTCCGGAACGTTTAACACCGTGCTCGCCAGGGTTGCGTCGGTCGAAGCCTTCATTTCAGCCGGCGAGCCTGCCAGACGCACCAGCCTGGCGAGCGCCCGGTCGTGGATGCCGTGCCGCTGCAGTTCCTCGAAGGTCAGGCGCGCGTACTCGAACGACGTGCCGTAGCGGCCGGTCGCCTTGTCGAAGATTTCGCGATAACGGGCGTCGCTCAATATCCCGGTGAAGTTCGGGCTGCGGCGCGACAGCGTGAACGCCAGTGCGCGCACGCGGCCGCCCGGCGTCTCGCAGTCGAGCCAGCGCGGGTCGTAGACGCCGGTGGGCATCTCGCGCAGCCACAGCCGCCCCAGCGTCTCCAGCCCGGCCGCGGCAGGCACGCGGAACACCATGCCCTGGCAACTGCCGCCCGACAGCAGCCCGAAAACCAGCCCGGGGTTCTGCACCGTGCCGCGATTGACGCGGCTCCACATCTTCAACGCCCGGTGCCAGCCGTGGACGCGCGCCGGGCGCTGCTCCACGAAGTCGAACTCCTGGCGCCAGATCAGCGATCCATAGCCGAACAGCCAGAGATCGTCGTGCCCGCCCCAGTCGGCGATGGTGCGCTCGAGCATGGATTGCGGGTCGCGCAACGGCGGCGGCGGGGCGGCGCCGTCGCCGGCACCTACAATTTCGCGGTTATGGCTCACCCACCCATTATTCCCCGACCCCTTTCAACCCAAACCAATACTCACGGAGATCATCGGATGTCAACCACCAACGACGAAGACAGTCAGCAGCGCTTCGCCCTCGGGTTCCTTTTCGCCATCATCGCGCTGGTGGTCTTCACCGTCGTCGGCGTGGCCGTCTACAAGTACGGCATCGCACGAGCACCCGTGCAGCAGCCCGTGGCGGCCGCCGCGTCGGGCCCGGTGATGATCGTCGGCGGCGTACCGGTGACGCCCGGCGTACCGGCCGTCACCGTCACGACCGAGACGGTGTCCGTCGTGATTCCCGAAGGCGCGAGCATCAACGTCGCGAACGGCATCGTGAACTTCTACTTCGCGACCGGCAGCGCCGACCTGGCGCCGGGCGCCGCCGAAGCGCTCGCCACGGTCATCAAGGGTGTCGAAGGCGGCCGCAGGGCGCAGGTCTCCGGCTTCCACGACACCACGGGCGATCCGGCCATCAACGAAGAACTCGCCAAGCTGCGCGCGCAGACCGTGCGCGACGTGCTGATCGGTCTCGGCGTCGCGGCGGACAAGGTCGATCTGCAGAAGCCGGCGGTGAGCACCGGCGGCGGCAGCAATGCCCAGGCCCGCCGCGTGGAAGTGAAGCTGCTCGACTGAGTCGCGAGCTTTCCGACGCAATCAAAGCCCGGCACCGACCGGGCTTTTTTCATGGGTTGCTTGTTAACATCCCGCTCAGGCCGGTGCCGCGGCGGCATACCGGCAGAGCGACAGGACCCATGACCCCACATCCCACAGTCCGCGACGTCACCGAGCGCATCCGCGAGCGCAGCCGCGAGAGCCGCGGCCTCTACCTGCAACGCATGGCCGAGGTCGCCAGACGCGACCGGGGTTCCGACCGGATGGGCTGCGCCAACGTCGCGCATGCCGTGGCCGGCATTCCGATCGACGACAAGCTCCGCATCGTCTCCGAGCGTGCGCCCAACATCGGCATCGTCACCGCCTACAACGACATGTTGTCGGCCCATCAACCGTTCCAGGGCTACCCGGACATCATCAAGCACGAGGCACGGCGCCTCGGCGCCACGGCCCAGGTCGCGGGCGGCGTGCCGGCGATGTGCGACGGCGTGACCCAGGGCACGCCCGGCATGGAGCTGAGCCTGTTCAGCCGCGACGTGATCGCGATGGGCACCGCCATCGCGCTGACGCACGACATGTTCGACGCGGCGCTGATGCTCGGCGTCTGCGACAAGATCGTGCCGGGTCTCCTGATCGGTGCGCTGCACTTCGGGCACCTGCCGACCGTCTTCGTGCCGGCCGGTCCGATGCCATCGGGGCTGTCGAACAACGACAAGTCCAAGGTGCGCGAGCAGGCGGCGCAGGGCCTCGTCGGCCGCCAGGGTCTGATGGAGGCCGAGATGGCCGCCTACCACGCGCCCGGCACCTGCACCTTCTACGGCACCGCCAACAGCAACCAGATGCTGCTGGAGGCCATGGGCCTGCACGTGCCCGGCACGGCGTTCATCCAGCCCGGCGATTCGATGCGCGAGGCGCTCACGCGCGAGGCGGTGCGCACCGTGCTGGGCAAGGCGTCGGACGCGGCCTTCAAGTGCCCGCCGATCGGCGAGATGATCGACGAGCGCGCGATCGTCAACGCGATGTCGGCGTTGCTCGCGACCGGCGGTTCGACCAACCACCTGATCCACTGGGTCGCCGTGGCGCGCGCCGCGGGCATCCTGATCGACTGGAACGATTTCTCCGAGCTGTCCGACGTCGTGCCGCTGCTCACGCGGGTCTATCCGAACGGCAGCGCCGATGTCAACGCGTTCCAGCAGGCCGGCGGCCCGGGCTTCGTGATCGGCGAGCTGGTCGATGCGGGGCTGATGCACGAGGACGTGCTCACCGTGCGCGCCGGCGGCATCCGCGAATTCGCCAGCGTGCCCGAGCTCGACGGCGAGGCGTCGGCCGGGCATGTGCTGCGCTGGCATGTCGCGGCACCGTCGAAGGACGATCGGGTCGCTCGCCCGGTGGCGGCGCCCTTCAGCGCCAGCGGCGGGCTCAAGCTGCTCAACGGCAACCTGGGCCGCAGCGTGATCAAGGTGTCCTCGGTGCCGGACGACCGCCACGTGGTCGAGGCGCCGGCGCGCGTCTTCGACTCGCAGGCCGAGCTGCAGAAGGCTTTCACGGCCGGCGAACTCGATCGCGACGTGGTCTGCGTGGTGCGCTGGCAAGGTCCGCAGGCCAACGGCATGCCGGAACTGCACAAGCTCACGCCGCCGTTGTCGGTGCTGCAGGGCAAGGGCTTCCGCGTCGCGCTGGTGACCGATGGGCGCATGAGCGGCGCGTCGGGCAAGGTGCCCGCCGCCATCCACGTCTCGCCCGAGGCGGAAGCCGGCGGTCCGTTGGCCAAGGTGCGCGACGGCGACGTGATCCGCCTCGACGCCGGCGCCGGCACGCTCGCCGTGTTGATCTCCGACGACGAATGGGCCGCGCGCGAAACCGCGAAGATGCCCGATGACCAACGCACGGCCGACGGCCACGGCCTGGGCCGTGAGCTGTTCGCCGGCATGCGCAGAAACGCGCTCACCGCCGAAGAAGGAGCCTGCTCATGGCTATGAACGAACAGAACCCGACTTCCCTGGACGTGATGCGCGACGCGCCGGTGATCCCGGTGATCGTGCTGACCGACGTCGCCCATGCCGTGCCGCTGGCGCGCGCGCTGGTGGCCGGCGGCATCCGCATGCTGGAGGTCACGCTGCGCACGCCGCAGGCGCTGGCCTGCATGGAGGCGATCGCGCGCGAGGTACCGGAAGCCGTCGCCGGCGCGGGCACGATCCGCACGGTCGCCGATGCGCAGGCGTCGGTGCGGGCGGGCGCGAAATTCGGCGTCAGCCCGGGCTACACGAGTGCGGTCGGCCGGGCCTGCCGCGACCTCGGCCTGCCGTTGCTGCCGGGCGTGGCGACGGGCAGCGAAATCATGCTGGCGCAGGAAGACGGCTACACCGAGCTGAAGTTCTTCCCCGCCGTGCAGGCCGGCGGACTGCCGATGCTGAAAGCCTGGCAAGGTCCGTTCGGCGACGTGCGCTTCTGCCCGACCGGCGGCATCAACCTCGCCAACGCGCCGGAGTTCCTGGCGCTGTCGAACGTCGCCTGCGTCGGCGGCTCCTGGATCGTGCCGACCGACGCGATCCTGGCCGGCGACTGGGACCGCATCACCCGCCTGGCGCGCGACGCCACGCAGCTCGCGCGTTGACCCGATGCCCGGACCGCTCGATCCCGGCACCCTGAAAGTCATCGCCTTCGACGTCTTCGGCACGGTCGTCGACTGGCATTCGGGCATCGCGGCCGAAGTCGAGCGCCACCTGCCCGGCGTCGACGGAAGCGCCTTCGCGCTGGCCTGGCGCGCCGGCTACCAGCCCGCGATGCGCGACGTGATGGCGAGGATGGCCACCGCACCGAAAGGCGAGGGCGCCTTTGTGCTCATCGACGAACTGCACCTGCGCATCCTCGAACAGGTGCTGCGCGACTTCGGCGTTATCCACCTCGACGCGCCGGCCAAGCGCGAGCTCAACAAGGCGTGGCACCGCCTGCCGGCCTGGCCGGACGCGGTCGAGGGGCTGACGCGCCTGAAGTCGAGGTACACGATCTGCACGCTCTCGAACGGCAATATCGGGCTCCTCGCGGACATGGCGAAGAACGCCGGGCTGCCCTGGGACTGCGTGTTGTCGGCCGAGATCTTCAAGGCCTACAAGCCCGATCCTCGCACTTACCTCGGCGTTGCAGCGGTGTTCGACGTGCCGGCCGAGCAGGTGATGCTCGCTGCGGCGCACGAGGACGATCTCGCTGCCGCGCGCGCGTGCGGCCTCCAGACCGCCTATATCGAGCGGCCCCACGAACGCGGCCGGCGCTTGCCCAAGGACGTGTCGCCGCAAGCCGGCAACACGCTGCACGCGCGCGACATCCGCGTGCTGGCCGACCTGCTGGGCTGCTAGGCCTCTTCGGACTTTTCAAGGCAGCGGGATGCTGCTCTCCTTGAGCACCCGCAGCACGAAGTGCGACTGACTGTGGCGGATGCCGGGAATCTTGTAGAGCTTCTCGCGCAGCAGCCGCTCGTAGTCGCGCGTGTCGCGCACCGCGATGCGGATGTAGTAGTCGTAGTCGCCCGAGACCAGGTAGGCCTCCTGGATTTCCGGAATGGTCGACAGCGCGCGGCCGAACTCGTAGAGCGTCTCGTCGCTGTGGCTTTCCAGCGTGACCTGAACGATGACCGAGTCGTGGTAGCCGAGCTTATCGGCGTCGAGGTCGACCGTGTAGCGCTTGATGACGCCGTGGGCCTCGAGTTTCTTGATGCGGCTCCAGCAGCTGGTGGCCGACAGGCCGACCTCGCCGCCGATGTCCTGCAGCGTGCGCCGGGAGTCGTCACGCAGGGCCCGCAGGATGGCCATATCGATCTTGTCGAAAGAATCTTCGTCGGTGCTTGGCTTTTGGCGACTGGTTTTCATGAGAGATGGAATTCTGGTCCAAAGAAAGAAGCACTTTCTAGGTGAAAGTCCCAACAATCGACGCATGCAAACACTTTCCACCGCGGCGCTTCCTGCCGTCGACATCGTCCTTCGTGCCGCCCCGCTGCGCAACGGCGCGGAAGCGCTCCTCGACACATTGGTCGAATGCGGTATCGACACGATCTTCGGCTATCCGGGCGGCGCCGCCTTGCCGCTCTACGACGCGCTGCACGGCGAACCGCGCCTGCGCCACATTCTCGTGCGGCACGAGCAGGCTGCCGTCCACGCGGCCGAGGGCTATGCGCGCAGTACCGGCCGCGTCGGCGTCGTGCTGGTCACGTCGGGACCGGGCGTCGGCAACACCATCACCGGACTGCTGGACGCCATGAGCGACTCGATCCCGGTGCTCTGCATCAGCGGTCAGGTCGCGGCCGCGGTCATCGGCACCCAGGCGTTCCAGGAGAGCGACGCGCTCGGCATGTCGCGACCGGTGACGAAATGGAACCAGCAGGTGCGCAATGCGGACGACATCCCGGCGCTGGTGCGGCGCGCGCTCGACATCGCCGCTTCCGGGCGGCCCGGCCCGGTGCTGCTGGACGTGCCCAAGGACCTGCAGCTCACACCGGTCGGGCGCACCGCGCCGCCCGCGGGCAGGGCGCGTGCCGATTGCGCCGCTTCGCCAGCCCGGTTGCCGTCGCCCGACACGCTGCAGCGCGCCGCCGACCTGCTGTCGACCGCGCGCCGGCCGGTGCTCTACGGCGGCGGCGGGCTCGTCAACGCCGGGCCGGCGGCCTGCGCGGCGTTCACGCGGCTCGTTCGCCAGCTCGACGCGCCGTGCACACTGACGCTGATGGGCCTGGGTGCGTTCCCGGCCTCGGACCCGCGCTTCCTCGGCATGCTGGGGATGCACGGCACGCTCGAAGCCAACCTGGCGATGCACGACGCCGATCTGGTGGTCTGCGTCGGGGCGCGCTTCGACGATCGCGTCACCGGCAAGCTCGACGAGTTCTGCCCGAACGCCCGCAAGATCCATATCGACATCGATCCGGGCAGCATCGACAAGGTGGTGAAGGTCGACGCGCCCCTGGTCGGCGACTGCGGCGCGGTGCTCGATGCGCTGCTCGCGATGCCCGAACTCGACGGTCTCGCGCCCGGACGGCTCGCGCCCTGGTGGCAGCGCGTCGAGCACTGGCGCGCGCAGCGCTGCCTGGCCTTTCCACAGTGCGCCGACGTGATCCTTCCCCAGCAGCTGATGGCCACGCTGCAGCAGCAGCTCGACGGGCGCGACGCGATCGTCTCGACCGACGTCGGACAGCACCAGATGTGGTCCGCACAGTACCTGCGCTTCGAAAAGCCGCGCCGCTGGCTGACCTCCGGCGGAGCGGGCACGATGGGCTACGGACTGCCGGCGGCCATCGGCGCGCAAATCGGGCATCCCGATGCGCTCGTCGTCTGCGTGAGCGGCGACGCGTCGGTGTTGATGAACATCCAGGAACTGTCGACCGCCATGCAGCACCGCACGCCGGTGAAGCTGGTGCTCTCGAACAACGGCTACATGGGCATGGTGCGGCAGTGGCAGGAACTGAACCACGGCAACCGGCTGAGCCACAGCTGGAACGAGGCGCTGCCGGATTTCGTGGCGCTCGCCAAGGCTTTCGGCTGGGGCGCGCGGCGCGTGTCGGACCCGGCGGAACTCGGCGAGGCGCTGTCCGAGTGCCTGACCTGCGACGGGCCGTTCTTTCTCGACGTGCAGGTCGCCGCGCAGGAGAACTGCTTTCCGATGATGCCCTCGGGGCAGGGGCACCACCGGATGATGCTGTCGAAGGACCGCTGGTACGAAAACGCCTGAGGCACTGCCGCGATGTGGGCGCGCTACGTCTTCCTCGGATTCTCGCCGGCCGGTGGAGGAAATGCAGGAGCCGGTGCGGGACCGAATTCCTTTATCACGTCTCTGACCGGATGCGATGGGCCGACCGTCGATTGCAGTTCCGCTCAAGCGCTGCGCAGTGCGTCCGACAGGCGGCCGTCTGCGCCGGTCTCCGATTTTCTTTCGATCAGCTCGATCTTGTAGCCGTCCGGATCCGTCACGAAGGCGATCACGGTGGTGCCGCCCTTGACCGGCCCAGGCTCGCGCGACACGTTGCCGCCGGCCGCCCTGATCTTCTCGCAGGCTGCGTAGACGTCGGGCATGCCGAGCGCGATGTGGCCGTAGGCGTTGCCGAGTTCGTAGCTGTCGGTGCCCCAGTTGTAGGTCAGCTCGATCTCGGCCTGCGCCGGATTGTTCTCGTAGCCGACGAAGGCCAGGCTGTACTTGTATTCGGGGTTCTCGGAGGTGCGCAGCACCTTCATGCCGAGAACCTGCGTGTAGAAATCGATCGAGCGCTGCATGTCGCCGACGCGAAGCATGGTGTGGAGAAGTCTCATGGCGAAGCCCGTGGGCGAAGATTGTCGTAGGGCGGTCATTGTCGATCGATGTGGTCGCCGTTGCCGACGCCGGGATGCTCGACGCATCGATACCGGCGTTTGGTGGGACCGCCTGCTCGCCGAACGCGTAACGCACCCGCCCGTCGATGCCGCCGAACATTTCGGGCGGCAGGCAGTGGACGCCGTTGCTCGCGCGCTCGGACGCGCCGCCTCCGGGCGTGCCGACGGCGGTTGTTGCGCCATCGATCATGTTCGGGCCGCCGTGGTAGGCGACGCCGATTTCGCTCGCCAGGCCGTCACTGGACAGGCCGGTGGATGTTCGCATCCGGGGTGCGGATGTGGGCGACCGGAGCGAGGGAGACGAGCTTTCGTGTCCGACAGGACGTGGACCGATGTTCCGCGGGAGCGGTAGTCCGATCGATCGGAATGCCTTTCGACGGCAGGCGCGAGGAAACGCCGCGCATCGCGATGCCGTCTCAGCGTCGGCAGATACCCAGCACCAGTTCCTGCTCGGAGCAGGCGCGCGCCGGTGCCGGCGATTTTCCGGGTGCCGGCACGGCCCTTGTCGCGATGCAGGCGCGCAGCCGCTGCTCCATCGGACCGAAATAGCGCCAACCCTGGTTGAGCGCTGGCAATTCCAGACGCACCTGCTTCCACTTCGGATGGCCGCTCGCCTGCAGCTTGTCGAAGTTGGCGCACAGGCTGTCGGAAAAGCGGACCATGTCGCCGACCGTCGAGCGCAGGCCGTAGTCGTAGGTGACGAGATACGCCTTGACAGTGAGGCTGGGCACGTCGGCGGCCAGCCACGACGTGTAGCTGCTCGCGCGGATCGTGGCCGGAAAGTACGTCTTGCGCGCCCGCGCCGTCTCCGGTGCCGCCTCGTCGAGCTTGAGCAGCTTGATGTAGTTGCGCGCCTCGGGCTTCATGTCCGCGAAGAGTCTGGCCGGCTGGCCCGCGACGATGACGGCAACGTCGATCGACTTGTCGACCGTGAGCTTCGCGAGCGCTTCCTCGTTGCTCAGGTGCTGGCGGTTGGCCGCCGGCATCGGTTCGCCGAACATCAGCTGATAGAGCGTTCGCGCCGTGAGCGCGGTGCCGCTGCCCAGCGGGCCGACGCCGATCCTGCGGTTCTTCATCTCGTGGATGAACTGCAGCGGCGAATCGGCGCGCACGACGAAATAGATCTCCTCGTCGTAGAGCGGCATCACGACGCGCAGCGGCCGGATGATGTCTCCGGCTTCGGCGTTGCCCGCCTTGGCCTCGTCGAGGAAGGCCTGGTAGACGTCGGACTGCACCAGCGCCAGCTTCACGCCGGGCTCGTAGCGCATGCGTTGCACATTCTCCGCCGAGCCTTTCGACTCCAGCGCCTCCAGCGAGATGCCGACCGGTTCGGCCACCCACTTCGCCAAGTCGCGGCCGATCTCGATGTACGTGCCGGTCTTCGACGCGGTCACGATCTTGTAGGGCACCTCGGGTGCGGCCCGGGCCGCCTGCACGGGCCGCGCGA